>JAPTYK010000001.1:4800000-7722340 GCA_026913215.1 Streptomyces diastatochromogenes
GCGGTGCTGCTCGGCACCGTCCTCATCGCCCTCGTCGCGATCAGCGTGGCCGTGCCGCTGGCCACCGGAGCCGCGCTCTACATCTCGGAGTACGCCCCGCCGAGGCTGCGCCGGACCCTGATCTCCACCGTCGACCTGATGGCCGCGGTGCCGTCCGTGGTCTACGGGCTCTGGGGCGTCTTCTGGCTGGAGGAGTCGATCCTCCCGATCGCCCGCTGGATCGCCACGTACCTCGGCTGGATCCCGTTCCTCCGCGTCGACGGCGCGGACCCGGACGATCCGCTGGCCCCGCCGACCGTCTACACCTCGTCGACCTTCGTCGCCGGGCTCGTCGTCGCGATGATGGTCGCGCCGATCATCTGCTCGATCATGCGCGAGGTCTTCTCCCAGGCCCCGGCCGGGGAACGCGAGGGCGCCTACGCGCTGGGCGCGACCCGCTGGGGCATGATCCGCAGCGTCGTCCTGCCCTTCGGCAAGGGCGGCATGATCGGCGGCACGATGCTCGGCCTCGGCCGGGCCCTCGGCGAGACCATCGCCGTCTACATGGTCATCTCGCAGGTCTTCACCATCCAGTGGCACGTCCTGCAGACCGGCACCAGCTCGGTGTCCTCCCTCATCGCCCTGCGCTACGGCGAGGCCACCCCCTTCGGCATGTCCGCCCTCATGGCGGCCGGCTTCGCCCTCTTCGTCATGACCCTGATCGTCAACTTCGCCGCCTCGTCCATCGTCGCCCGCAGCCGCTCCGGCGCCACCAGCGACGCGTAACAGGGGGAAACCCATGACCATCGCCCCGGAGCGGCCGGCGCTGCGACCGCCCGCCCAGCAGGCCCCGCCGCCAGGACCCGAGCGGCGGCGCGCCACCGGCACCCTGCGCGCCTCCGACGTGTACGCCGTGCTCGGCGCCGCGGCCGCCTCGCTCGCCCTCACCTGGCTGCTCTTCGCCCGCCTGCTGCCCTTCAGCGGCTCCGTCGGCTTCGTCCTCGTCGCCTACGCCCTCTTCCTCGGGCTGTACGCGCTGCTCGTCTCCTTCGACGAGGACGGGCCCGCCGTCCGCGACCGGCTCGCCGGCGTCGTCGTGCGGACCCTGGGCCTCGTCCTGCTGGCCGTCCTCGTCTTCGTCGTCGCCTTCACCCTCTGGGAGGGGCGCGAGGCCCTCGCCCACCTCAACTTCTTCACCGAGGACATGGGGCTCGCCGGGCCGCTCGAACCGCTCGACGTCGGCGGCATCCTGCACGCCGTCGTCGGCACCCTCGAACAGGTCGGCATCGCGCTCGCGCTGACCGTGCCCGCCGGGATCGTCTGCGCGGTCTTCCTCACCGAGGTGCCGGGACCGTTCGCGCGCCTGGTCCGTACGGTCGTCGAGGCCATGACCGCGCTGCCCTCGATCGTCGCGGGCCTCTTCGTCTACGCGACGGTCATCCTGGGCCTGGGCATGGAGCGCTCCGGCCTCGCCGCCTCGCTCGCGCTCTCCGTGATGATGCTGCCGATCATCATCCGCGCCGCCGACGTCGTCATCCGGCTCGTCCCCGGGACGCTGCGGGAGGCCTCGTACGCCATGGGGTCCTCGCGCTGGCGCACGGTCTGGCACGTCGTCCTGCCGACCGCCCGCTCCGGGCTGACCACGGCCGTCATCCTCGGCACCGCGCGCGGGGTGGGGGAGACCTCGCCGGTGCTCCTGACCGCGGGCTTCACCGCCGAGCTGAACGCCCTGCCGACCTCCGGCGCCCAGGTCTCCCTGCCGCTCGCCACCTTCGAACTCGTCAAGTCGCCCGAACCGAACATGATCGCCCGCGGCTTCGGCACCGCCGCCGTCCTCATGCTGCTCGTCCTGCTCCTCTTCGTCCTCGCCCGGATCGTGGGCGGGCGCGGACCCGGGCAGCTGACGAAGCGCCAGGAGCGGCGCCGGGCCGAGGCGTCCGAGCGCGACGCCGCCCGTCAGGACGCCGCCCGTCACGACACCGCCCGTCAGGACGCCGCCCGCGCCGAGCGATCCGCCCCGCGTCACCGAGGAGTACGCCGTGAGACCCGTGACCGCCACCCGCACCCTCCTGGGCCTCGCCGCCGTCCTGTGCGCGCTGCTCGCCCTCCTCGTCAGGCCGCCCGCCGCGCAGGCCGCCGGATACACCAAGATCACCGGCTCGGGCTCCACCTGGAGTTCCAACGCCGTCGAGCAGTGGCGCCGCAACATCGGCGCCAACGTCGGCCTCACGGTCAACTTCAACGCCAACGGCTCCTCGCAGGGCCGCGAGCAGTTCAAGAACGGCACCGTCGACTTCGCCGTCTCCGAGATCCCGTACGGCCTCCGGGACGGCAGCGCCACCGACGTCCCGCCGAGCCGCGGCTACGCCTACATGCCGATCGTCGCGGGCGGCACCTCCTTCATGTACAACCTGCGCATCGGCGGCCGCCAGGTCACCAACCTGCGGCTCTCCGGGCCCGTCCTCGCGAAGATCTTCACCGGGCAGCTGACCATGTGGAACGCGCCCGAGATCAAGGCCGACAACCCCGGCCTGACCCTCCCCGCCCGGCGCATCGTCCCGGTCGTGCGCTCCGACGGCTCGGGCACCACCGCCCAGTTCACCACCTGGCTCGCCAAGGAGCACGGCGCCGTCTGGGACGACTACTGCCGCCGCGCGGGCCGCCAGACGCCCTGCGGGATGACCTCGTACTTCCCCGTCGTCCCCGGCACCACCACCGTCGCCAAGTCCGGCTCGCTCGGCGTCTCCGCGCACGTCCGGCAGCCGCAGGGCGAGGGCGCCATCACCTACGTCGAGTACTCGTACGCCGTCAACGCCCACTTCCCGGTCGTCAAGGTCCTCAACGCCGCCGGGTACTACGTCGAACCGACCGCCTCCAGCGTGGCCGTCGCCCTGCTGAAGGCCCGGATCAACGACGACAAGAACTCCACCGACTACCTCACGCAGATCCTCGACGGCGTCTACCGCTCCGCCGACAGGCGCAGCTACCCGCTCTCCAGCTACAGCTACATGATCGTCCCCACCAGCACCGCCGCCCCGCACACCACGGAGAAGGGCCGCTCGCTCGGCACCTTCGCCCGCTACTTCCTCTGCGAGGGCCAGCAGCAGGCCGAGGAGCTCGGCTACTCGCCGCTGCCGAGGAACCTCGTCCAGGCGGGCTTCGAGCAGGTCCGCCGGATACCCGGGGCGCCCACCGGCGCCGTCGACCTCTCCGACTGCCGCAACCCCACCTTCTCGGCGGACGGCACCAACACCCTCGCCAGGAACGCGCCGATGCCGAAGGACTGCGACAAGCGCGGCACGACCCAGTGCGCCGACGGCACGGGCGGAGCACGCGGCACGAACACCCAGGTGAACCAGGGCGGTTCGACATCCGGAGCCGCCAACGGATCCGCGTCCGGTGGCGGTTCGGCGGGCGGCTCCTCGAACGGTTCGGTCTCCTCCGGCGGTTCCTCCGCGAGCGGCGGTACGGGCTCCGCCGCCGGCTCGGGCTCCGGTGCCGCCTCCGCCTCCGGTGCTTCCGCGAGCGGCGGAGGCGCGGCGGCTTCCGGCGCCGCGACCGGGGCGGCGCGGCCGTCGACCCCGACACCGGCGAGGTGCTGCCCGGCGGCGCGGCCGGAGGCGGCACGGGCGCGGGCGGCGCCCAGGGCGCGGGCGGGGACCCCGGTGCCGCCGGGATCGCCGGCACCCGGTCACCCTCGCCGCCGACACGGGCGGCGGACTGCGCGGACTGCTCATGGCCCTGTCGGCCGTCCTGCTCCTCGCGACCGTCGTCGGCCCCCGCTCGTCGGACGCGCCCTCGCCGCCCGCGCCCAGCGCACCGGAGGCACCCGATGAGCGCCCGCGACAGCGCCGGACGGCCCCGAACCGGCGCGCGCCGCAAGGCCGTCGGCGTCGGCGCCCTGCTGGCCGCCGTCCTGCTCGCCCTGCTCCCGCCGGTGCCGGGCCCCGAGGCGGCGGCCGCCGAGCGGGAGCTCGGCCGTCACCAAGCACGGCTCCAGGGGCCGTACGACGACTTCTCGGGACTCGAAGTCACCGTCCACCAGACGAAGAACCTGCGCGCGCAGGGCCTGCGGATCACCTGGAAGGGCGGGAAGCCGACCCAGGGCTTCAACACCGACTACCTCCAGATCATGCAGTGCTGGGGCGACGACCCGGCCGGACCGAAGCGCGAGCAGTGCCAGTTCGGCGCCGGGGTCACCAGCGGCGGCAACTTCGGCACCCACATCGCCCGGCGGGAGCTCGTGCCCGGCACCGACCCGCTGGAGAGGCAGTACGCCGAGCCGATCCCCGACCCGGACGTCCCCGGGCAGCTGACCAGCCCGTTCGTGCCGTTCACGCCCGTGTCGGGGCCGCCGACGAAGAAGGTCACCGACTGGACGTACTTCAGCGCCGGCGACACCAACGAGGAATTCTTCGTCGCCACCCAGCCCGACGGCACCGGCGAGGCCGCCTTCAACCTCCAGACCACCAGGGAGGCCCCGCACCTCGGCTGCGGCGACCCGGTCGGTCCGGGCGCGCAGGCGCGCGGCCGGGGCTGCTGGCTCGTCGTGGTGCCCCGGGCTCCCACGAGCCCGACGGCTCGACCGGCAACAACCACCGGCCGAACACCTCCCGTTCTCCACCACCAACTGGAACCAGCGGATCGTCTTCCCGCTCGACTTCCTGCCGGTCCGCGAGCCCTGCCCCACGGACAAGGCCGAGCGCCGCATGACCGGCTCCGAACTCGTCACCGACGCCGTCACGTCCTGGCAGTCGGCGCTCTGCGCCGACGGCACCAGCCGCTTCACCTTCACCCAGCGCGGCGAGGACCTGGCCCGGAGCGGCCTGCAGAACCCGACGTCCACCTCGCCCGGACTCGCCTTCACCGTCGAGCCCGTCGAGGGCACCGGCTTCGTGCACGCGCCCGTCGCCGTCGACGGACTGACCGTGGGCTTCTTCTGGGAGGCCGGCGGCATCGGACTCGTCGAGGACCTGAAGCTGAGCCCCCGCCTCCTCGCGAAGCTGCTCACCGCCTCGTACCCGTACGACGTCCGGTACCTCACCGACACCGCCCCCGTCCCCGACCACCTGAAGGGGAACCCGGAATCCATCGTCCGCGACCCGGAATTCCTGGAGCTGAATCCAGAATTCCAGCGCTCGCCGCAGGCGCCCCAGGTCTACCCCGGCGGAATCCTGCTCGCCGCCGACCGCTCCGACAGCGCCCGGATCGTCTGGAACTATCTGCGGTCCGACAAGGAAGCACGGGATTTCCTGGAGGGAAAGAAAGACCCCTGGGGGATGCGCATCAACCCGTACTTCAAGGAGCTCGGGCTCGCCGCGAACGGCGCCGACGAATTCATGAAGGCGGACCCCACGGAGACCGAGCTCGTCTCGAACGCCCAGACCATCAAGTACGGCATGATCGACCGCTCGCCCTACGCGCTCGACATGCACGACGCCGCCCGCTGGGTGCGGCGGGGCACCAACAACGCGAAGGACCAGGCCCAGTACGACCCCGTGACCAACGGCCCGAAGCTCGTGGGCCGGGACGTCCTGATCGGCCAGCGGCACGCCTACGGCCTCACCGACACCGCCTCCGCGTCCCGCTACCAGCTCCAGATCGCCGCCCTGCGGAACGCCGACGGCGCCTACGTACGGCCGAACACGACCTCCCTGCTCAAGGCGGTCGAGCAGTTCAAGGACTCCGCCGTGCCCGGCGTCCTCGCCTCCGACCCGGCCCGCGCCAGGAACGGCGCCTACCCGCTGACGACCGTGACCTACGCCGCCGCCTCCACCGCCCTCCCGGCCGACGCCCGCAAGGACTACGCGCGCGTGCTCCGGTACGCGGCCGGACCCGGCCAGAAACAGGGCACCGCCCCGGCGAACTGCCCTTCGGCTACGCCCCGCTGCCCGTGAAGCTCTGGGCCCAGGCCGCCGCCGCGCCGACCGCCTGGAACGCGGCACCCCGGCCGGAACCGGCGGCGCCACCGGATCCGACGGCGGAACGAGCGCGGGCACGGGCGCGGGATCGGCGTCCGGGACGGACTCGGGCCCCGGGTCCGCGACCGGCTCCGGCTCCGGCGGTACGGGCTCCACCGGCGCGGGCGCGGCCGGCGGTACGGGCGGAAGCACCGGCTCCGGAGCCACGGGCACGGCCTCGCCGTCCGCGGGACCGGCGCCGGCCTCCGGCGGGGAGCGAACGGCGGGTCTCCCGCCAAGCAGCTGGCCGCCACCGGCAGCACCCTCCCAGGTCCTCGGTGTCATCCGCTGGGTCCTGCTCTCCGTCCTGGTCGCCGGCGGTCTCGCCGCCCTCGCCGGACCCGCGTTCCTCGGAATCGCGGGCCGCCGCCGGAATCCCTCGGATTCACCTAGGACAGGAATTAGTCACCTAAAGAGCGGCTGAACGTGGTGGTCGCCCACGCGGCCCGTACGGAATTGTTGTTCCCGGCCGGTCGACGGACCGGCCGGATAAAGAATCCGGATTCTGCTTGTGCGTCCATTCCATGTCATCCGTTTTCGCGGAGGAGATCAGAAGTGAACGTCAAGTCCCGCGCTCGTATCGGTGCCGCCCTCGGTGTGGCCGCCCTCGGCCTCGGAGTCGCCCTCGCCCCCGCCGCGCAGGCCGACCCCAGCCCGGTCACCCAGTACCGCACGCTCGCCGGCGTCGGCTCCGACACGACCCAGGACGTCGTGAACGGCCTCGGCAACGTCGTCGTCAATGCCCTCGGCCAGAAGGTCATCGCCTCCTGGGACGCCACCGGCACCGCCACCGTCAAGACCAAGGCGACCGGCTGTGTCATCAACCGCCCGAACGGCTCCTCGGCCGGCATCGACGCCCTGCGCAACGCCGTGGACACCAACTCCGGCTGCCTCGACTTCGCCCGCTCCTCGCGCGGCCCGGCCGACACCAGCACCACGGACCTGACCTGGATCCCCTTCGCCAAGGACGCGGTGTCCTGGGTGAAGCGCTCCGACAGCGCCCTGCCGTCCGACCTGACGGCCGCGCAGCTGAAGGCGATCTACGAGTGCACCACGACGTCCCTCAACGGCGTCGCGCTCACCCCGATCCTGCCGCAGTCCAACTCCGGCACCCGCGCCTTCTTCCTCGCCTCCATCGGCGTGACCGCGCCCGGCGCCTGCGTCCAGCAGGGCGTCCAGGAGAACGACGGCACCGTCCTCGACACCGCCGGCGACATCGCCCCGTACTCCGTCGCCCAGTACACGGCGCAGGAGAAGGCCGTCGTCACCGACCGCCGCGGCGCCGCCGTCCTCGGCTCCGTCGGTACCGTCGCGCCCCGCAACGCCGACAAGACGCTCAACCTCGCCTTCCCCTTCACCCGCGACGTCTACAACGTCGTCCCGACCGCCAAGCTGACCAACTCGACGATCGCGTCGACCTTCGTCGGCTCCTCCTCCAAGGTCTGCGCCGCCGGCACCACCATCACCGCCTACGGCTTCGGCACCCTCGGCACCGCCTGCGGCGCCACCACCATCAAGGGCGAGCGCTGATCACCAGCACCTCCTGACCGCACACCGGCCGGGCACCCCGTGGTGCCCGGCCCGCGGCGTACCCCGCCGCCCCGACCCGCCTCTCCCCATCCGCTTCTCCGCCACCCGCTTCTCCGCCACCCGCCTCTTCGTCATCCGCCCCGGAGGAACCCGCCCCATGAACCGGCTCGCACAGCTCAGATCGCCCGTGGCCCTGCTCACGGCACTCGCCCTCCTCTGCGGCACCCTGGCGGTCGTCCTCGCCGTGTCCACGCCCGCCGGCGCCGCCACCCGGCACGGCACCTTCACCCTCACCCCCGCCTCGGGCCCGGTCTCCGCGGGACCGACGGCCGTCACCGCGGCCGCCGCCTGCCCGGCGCCCGCCGCGCCCGACAAGCCGTACGTCAAGGGCGTCCTCGCCCTCGTCAACCCCGGCGACCCGACGGCCTCCGCGCCCGTCGCCGAGGTCGTCCCCGGCGGCCCGCTCGGCACCACCCCGATATCCGGCCCGCTCACCGGCACCGCCGCCGGGTACGCCACGCTCCAGGACCGGCTGCGCGAACTCGTGCCCGCCGGGCCCCTCGACGGCCGGTACGAACTGCGGCTCTCCTGCGAGACGGCGGACGGCGAGGCGCGCGCCGAGTACTTCTCCCGGATGATCGAGGTCACCGGCGACAACTGGGCCGCCATCGACCAGCAGGCGACCAACCTGAGCGTCACCGCCGACAGCGCCAACCCGCCCGCCGGCCGCCCCTTCACGATCACCGCCGAGGTCCAGCCGGCCACCGCCGCCGGCACGGTCACCTTCCTCACGCTCGTCGAGGACGACGTCGTCGAGCTCGGCACGAAGGACCTGGTCAACGGCAAGGCGGAGATCGGCGCCACCATGCGCGACACGGTCAACACCGAGTTCCCCGTCCTGGCGCAGTACACGCCCGCCGACCCGGCCGCGTACACCGCCTCGTCGCAGCTCACCAGCTTCTACGCGGGCCCGGCCGTCACGCCCACCCCGACCGGCGGCACCCCGACGCCGACCCCGACCGACACCCCCAGCGGCACCCCGACGCCCACGGGGACCCCGACCGACGAGCCGACCGACGGGCCCACGGACGAGCCGACCGACGAACCGACCGACACGGCCACGCCCACCGCGACCCCGACCGCCTCCACCGACACCACCGGCGCCACGGGCACGACCGGTGACGGCTCCGGCTCCGGCTCCGGCGGTGACAGCGGTACGAGCGGTACGGGCGGTACGGGCGGGGCACCACCGCCAACGGCGGCTCCGGCAGCCTCGCCGCCACCGGCACCACCGCCGCCTCCGCCGCGCTCGGCTCGCTCGCCCTCTGCCTCCTCGGCGCGGCCGCCGTGATCCAGACCCGCCGCACCCGCCGCAAGGCCGCACGCCCGTGACCACCGCCCCGCCCCCGCCGCCCCCGTGCCGGGCTCGCCCTGGCCGGGGCGGCCCTGTGCGTCCTCGCCGCCCTGCTCATCGGCTTCGCGGCCAACCTGACGGTCGTCGGACACCTCCAGCACGCCCGCGACCAGTCCACCGCCTACGACGAGCTGCGCGAGGAACTCGCCCTCGGCACCGCGCCCGTGGGCCAGTCCACCTACGACGGGAAACCGGTCGCCCCGGCGCGCCCGTCGCCCTCCTGCGCATCCCCGCGCTCGGCCTGCGCGAGGTCGTCGCCGAGGGCACCACCTCCGGGTCCTCATGTCGGGCCCCGGCCACCGCCGGGACACGGCGCTGCCCGGCCAGCCCGGAGCCAGCGTGATCATGGGCCGCCAGTGGGGCTACGGCAGCCCTTCCTCGACGTCCACCGGCTCCCGCCCGGCGCCCGCGTCGAGGTGAGGACCGGCCAGGGAAGGCCGTGTACGAGGTGACGGCCGTCCGCCGCGCCGGCGACCCGCTGCCCGCCCCCTCGGCCCGGGGAGGGCCGGCTCACCCTGCTGACCGCGAGCGGCGGCGCGTACACCCCGAGGGCGTCGTCCGGGTCGACGCGAAGCTGATCTCCGCCGCGCAGCCCAGCCCGCCCCGGCCGCTGAAGGCCGGCTGGATCACCGCCGCGGAGGAACCGCTCGCCGGGGAGGACGACGTCTGGCCCGGGATCTTCCTCGGCGTCCAGGGCCTGCTCGCCGCCGCCCTGCTCACCGTCGCCGCCCGGCGCCGCTGGGGCCGCCGGCAGACCTGGGTCACGGCCGTCCCCGTCCTCGTCGCCCTCGGCGTCGCCGTCTCGGGCCAGTTGACCCGGCTCCTCCCCAACCTCCTCTGACCGCAAGGGAGTCACCCCGTGACCGATCTCGCCGACACCGTCACCCTGCCGCCCGTGCCGGCGGGCGCCCTGGTCCCGTCCCGGGCGGCCGCGCTCGAAGCCGAGGCCGTCTCCGCCTGGTTCGGCGACCGCAAGGTCCTCGACCGGGTCTCGCTCGCCATGCCCGCCCGCGAGGTCACCGCCCTCATCGGCCCCTCCGGCTGCGGCAAGTCGACCTTCCTGCGCATCCTCAACCGGATGCACGAACTCACCGGCACCGCCTCCCTCGCCGGGCGGGTCCTCCTCGACGGCGCCGACATCTACGACCGGGGCCGCCGCATCACCCACGCCCGCCGCGAGATCGGCATGGTCTTCCAGAAGCCCAACCCGTTCCCCGCGATGTCCCTGTACGAGAACGTCCTCGCCGGCCTGAAGCTCGGCGGCATCCGGGCGGACAGGGCCACGAAGGACGAGCTCGTCGAGGAGTGCCTCACCAAGGCGGGGCTCTGGCGCGAGGTCAGGACCGGCTGCGGCAGCCCGGCGGGGCGCTCTCCGGCGGCCAGCAGCAGCGCCTCTGCATCGCCCGCTCGCTCGCCGTCCGCCCCCGCGTCCTGCTCATGGACGAGCCCTGCTCGGCGCTCGACCCGACCTCCACCCGGCGCGTCGAGGAGACCATCGCCGAACTGAAGGCCGAGGTGACCGTCGTGATCGTCACCCACAACATGCAGCAGGCGGCCCGCGTCTCCGACTCCTGCGCCTTCTTCCTCGCCGAGCAGGGGACCCCGGGCGTGATCGTCGAACACGGCCCGACGGAGACGGTGTTCGGCTCCCCGAACGACCCACGCACCGCCGACTACGTCAACGGCCGCTTCGGCTGAGCCCGTTCACGGGGCCCCGCCCCACACCAGCAGCATGTGGCCGCCCAGCCACGCCGAGGACAGCGCCGCCCCCGTGAGGACGAGGGCGGCGACGTGCCGGCGGGCACGGGCGATCCCCACGGCGAGCGGCAGCAGCAGCGGGAAGCCCGGAAGCAGGAAGCGGGCGCGGGGAACCAGACGCCGTCGCCGCCGAGGACGACGAGCAGCAGCACCCCGTGAACACGAGCAGCGGCGCCGGCTGCCGGTCCGCGAGACAGCACGCGTACAGCCCGGCGGACAGCAGCAGCACCAGCGAGACGACGGCCAGGAAGAACGGCGGGGCCGGGCTGTGGACCAGGTACCGCCGCAGCTCCCGCAGGGTCTCCGCGCCCCGTCCCAGGTGTTCCCCAGCGCCGCTGCACCTCGAAGTAGCCGTCCCAGCGCCCCGGACGAGCGCCACCCACCCCACGTACCCGAGCCAGCCCAGCGGCGCCGTCAGGGCGGCGGCCAGCGCCCGCCGCTCGCCCCGGGCGGCGGCGAGCAGCCCGCCGCGCAGACCGCCGCCGCGACCGCGAGCCCGGTCGGCCGGGTCAGCCCGGCGGCCACCGCGAGCCCCGCCGCCCACGCCCAGCGCCCGGCGAGCACCCCGTACAGGGCCCAGGCGGCGCACGCCGTGAACACCGACTCCGTGTACGCCGTCCACTGCACGGCGGCCACCGGCGAGGCGCCCCACAGGACCGCGAGGACCGTGCCGGTCCGGCGCCCGTGCAGCCGGTCGCCGACCGCGAACACCCCAGGCGGCGGCCAGCGAGCCCACCACGGCGAGCCCGAGCGCGACCGAGGCGGGCGAGCCGGGCAGGACCGCCGACAGCGCCCGGACGAGCCCGGGGAAGAGCGGGAAGAAGGCCAGGTCCCGGGGGTAGCCCGGCTGGGCCGCGTATCCGTGCCCCGCGATGTCCAGGTACCAGAGCGAGTCCCACGAACGGGCGAGCAGCGGCCACAGCCCGTGCCCCCGCAGATGCGCCCAGCGGGCGAGCACCGCGAGCCCCAGGAGCCGTACCGCCAGGAAACCCAGCAGCGCCGGGGCCGCGTGCCGCAGCGCGCCGCGCCCGCGGCCGCGGGACGGACGTACGGGGGCGGGCACGTACGGCACGGGGGTGACGGACACCGGGTCACCCTGGCGCGCGCTCCCGGCGCGCGGTCCGCGCTTACGGCACGTGTCGTACGGGGTTCACCCGTACGGGCGAGGGCCCGTACGGAATCGCTTCCGTACGGGCCCTCGTCACCGGATCACAGCCCGGCGGCCTCGGACAGGTCCCGCTTGATCGCGGCGAGGACCTCGGCGCCCGTCGCGCGGGCCGCCGCCAGCTCGCTCGCGTCGCCGACCGGGACGACGACCTCCAGGTAGCACTTGAGCTTGGGCTCGGTGCCGGAGGGGCGGACGATCACCCGGGCCTTGTAGGCGCCCTCCAGGTGGTAGCGCAGGCCGTCCGTCGGCGGCAGCGACTCCGTGCCCTTCGTCAGGTCCTCGGCCGAGACGACCGTCAGACCCGCGAGCCGGACCGGGGGCCGCTCGCGGAGCGCGGCCATCGCGTTCGCGATGATCGACAGGTCCTCGACGCGCACCGACAGCTGGTCCGTGGCGTGCAGCCCGTGGGCCACCGCCAGGTCGTCCAGGAGGTCGGTGAGCGTCCGGCCCTGCTCCTTGAGCACCGAGGCCAGCTCGGTGACGAGCAGCGCCGCCGTGATGCCGTCCTTGTCGCGGACGCCCTCGGGGTCCACGCAGTAGCCGAGCGCCTCCTCGTAGCCGTACCGCAGGCCGTCGACGCGGGCGATCCACTTGAAGCCGGTCAGCGTCTCCTCGTAGCCGACCCCGGCCGCCTCGGCGATCCGGCCGAGCAGCGAGGACGACACGATCGACTCGGCGAAGACGCCGGTGGCGCCCTTGTGCACCAGGTGCGCGGCGAGCAGCGCGCCGACCTCGTCGCCGCGGAGCATCCGCCAGCCGCCCTCGGCGTCCGCGTCGGGCACGGCCACGGCGCAGCGGTCGGCGTCCGGGTCGTTCGCGATGACGATGTCGGGGTCCACGGCCCGCGCGGCCTCGAAGGCCAGGTCCATGGCGCCCGGCTCCTCCGGGTTCGGGAAGGAGACCGTCGGGAACGCGGGGTCCGGCTCGGCCTGCTCGGCGACGAGCGCGGGCGGCGGGAAGCCGGCCCTGCCGAACGCGGCCGTCAGGACCTCCTTGCCGACGCCGTGCATGGCCGTGTAGACGGTCCGCGCGGTGCGGGGGGAGCCGGGGGTCAGGACGGCGTCCGTGCGCTCCAGGTAGGCCGTCAGGACCTCGTCCCCGAGCGTCTCCCAGCCGTCCTCCGGGCGCGGCACGTCGTGCAGCGACCGCACGGCCGCGATCTCGGCGGCGATCTCCGCGTCGGCCGGCGGCACGATCTGCGAGCCGTCGCCCAGGTACACCTTGTAGCCGTTGTCGCGCGGCGGGTTGTGGCTCGCGGTCACCTCGACGCCGGCGACGGCGCCCAGGTGCCTTATGGCGTACGCGAGGACCGGCGTCGGCAGCGGGCGCGGGAGCACGGCCGCGCGCAGCCCCGCGCCCGTCATCACGGCGGCGGTGTCCCGGGCGAAGTCGGCCGACTTGTAGCGGGCGTCGTAGCCGATGACGACGAGCCCGCCCTCCTGGCCCTTCGCCTTCAGGTACGCGGCCAGCCCCGCGCCGCCCGGATCACGACCGAGCGGTTCATCCGCATCGGCCCGGCGCCCAGCTCACCGCGCAGCCCGGCCGTGCCGAACTGCAGCGTGCCGCTGAAACGGGCGGCGAGCTCGTCGGTGGCGTTGCGGTCGAGGAGCGCGGCGAGCTCGTCGCGGGTCTCCTGGTCGGGGTCCTCGGCGAGCCACGCCTGGGCCCGGCCGAGGAGGTCGTCCTGCGTCACGGTGGTGTGCCTTTCGGGTGTGCGGAGTGGGCGGTGCGGGTGGGCGGGCCGCCGCGCGGAGCCTTCCCGCCCGCGCGGCGGCACCGCCCCCACCGGCAGATTCGTCAGATCCGGTCGAGGACCCGGGTCAGCAGCTCACCCATCCGCGCCGCCGAGTCGCGCCCCGCCTGGAGCACCTCCTCGTGGTTCAGCGGCTCGCCCGAGAGGCCCGCCGCCAGGTTGGTGACGAGGGAGATGCCGAGGACCTCGGCGCCGGCCTCGCGGGCCGCGATGGCCTCCAGGACGGTGGACATGCCGACGAGGTCGCCGCCCATCACGCGGACCATGTTGATCTCGGCCGGGGTCTCGTAGTGCGGGCCGGGGAACTGGACGTACACGCCCTCCTCAAGGGTCTCGTCGACCTCCTTGCACAGCGCGCGCAGGCGCGGCGAGTACAGGTCGGTGAGGTCGACGAAGTTGGCGCCGACGATCGGGGAGGCGGCCGTGAGGTTGATGTGGTCGCTGATCAGGACCGGCTGGCCGGGGCGCATGCCCTCGCGGAGGCCGCCGCAGCCGTTGGTGAGGACGACGGTCTTGACGCCGGCGGCGACGGCGGTGCGGACGCCGTGGGCGACGGAGGCGACGCCCCGGCCCTCGTAGAAGTGGGTGCGGCCGAGGAAGACCAGCGCGCGCTTCTCGCCGATCTTGTACGAGCGGACCTTGCCGCCGTGGCCCTCGACGGCCGGCGGCGGGAAGCCGGGGAGCTCGGTCACCGGGAACTCGGCCTCGGGGGCGCCGAGGGCGTCGACGGCGGGGGCCCAGCCGGAGCCCATGACCAGGGCGACGTCGTGGTTCTCGACACCGGTCAGCTCGCGAAGGCGTGCGGCAGCGGCCTCGGCGGCCTCGTACGGGGTGGCAGTTGCGTTCACTGACTCTCTCGCCTCGGGGAGGGGGGTCCGAGGGGAGCCCCGGACGGATTTGGTACGCGGAGCAGCGTAGCCGGAGAATTCCTACGCGCGTAGATGACGATGCTGACGGACATGCGATCGTTGTCTTGTCGTTTCCGACGAACGGACGATTCCGGTCACCCGGTCGGATCGCCCCGGCCGGGTCCGCCCCGGCCCGGTCGGCCCGGCGGATCGCTCCGGTCCGGTCAGCAGGGGCGCTTGCGCAACTCCATCACGTAGTCGTGCGGCGCGCCCGCCGACTCGGCCGCGTCGGCGACCTCGCCGAGGTACCGCGCGGACGGCAGCCCGCCCTCGTACGCGTTGAGGACGTACACCCAGGCCGGCTCCTCGCCGTCCAGGGTGTGCACCCGCACCCGCATCCGCCGGTAGATGTCGAGGCCCACGCCCTCCCAGCGGTCCATGGAGTCCTCGTCCATCGGCGCGATGTCGTACAGCGCCACGAAGACCTGGGAGCGGGGGGCCTCCACGATGGTGGCCAGCGCCCCCTCCCAGCCCATCTGCTCGCCGCCGAAGGTCAGCCGCCAGCCGTTCAGCCAGCCGGTGCCGCGCAGCGGGGAGTGCGGTGCGCGGCGGCTCATCAGCCGTGCGTCGAGGTTGCCGGCGAAAGCGGCGTAGAGCGACATGGGACCGAGGGTACGGGAGGGGACGGGGTGCCCGGCGAACGCCGAGGTGGCGGCCGTACGGCGGCCGTCCGGGGGCCGTACGAGGGGCATCGGAGCCCCCGGCGCGAGGCAGTGCCCGGTGTGCGGGACAATGGGCTACGCACTTGAAGCGTGCGGGACAATGGCGTACGCACTGCATCCCAGCGGGGGACCCCCGGCAGAACGAGAGCGCGAGGCGTAGATCCCAGTGACCCGGATCGTGATCATCGGCGGCGGACCCGGCGGATACGAGGCGGCCCTGGTGGGCGCCCAACTCGGCGCGGAGGTGACCGTCGTGGACTGCGACGGCCTCGGCGGCGCGTCCGTCCTGACCGACTGCGTCCCCTCGAAGACCCTGATCGCCACCGCCGAGGTGATGACCACCTTCGACTCCTCCTACGAGGAGCTGGGCATCATCGTCGCGGACGACACCCCGCACATCGAGCAGGCCGCCCGTGTCGTCGGCGTGGACCTCGGCAAGGTGAACCGACGGGTGAAGCGCCTCGCGCTCGCCCAGTCCCACGACATCACCGCCTCCGTGACCCGGGCCGGCGCCCGGGTGCTGCGCGGCCGCGGCCGCCTCGACGGGCGGCAGGCGATGGACGGCTCCCGCCAGGTGATCGTCACCGCCGCCGACGGCACCGAGGAGACGCTGACCGCGGACGCGGTGCTGATCGCCACCGGCGCCCACCCGCGCGAGGTGCCCGACGCCAAGCCCGACGGCGAGCGCATCCTGAACTGGACCCAGGTCTACGACCTCAAGGAGCTCCCGGAGGAGCTCATCGTGGTCGGCTCCGGCGTCACCGGCGCCGAGTTCGCCGGCGCCTACCAGGCGCTCGGCTCCCGGGTCACCCTGGTCTCCTCCCGCGACCGCGTCCTGCCCGGCGAGGACCCGGACGCCGCCGCCGTCCTGGAGGACGTCTTCCGGCGCCGCGGCATGAACGTCATGGCCCGCTCCCGCGCCGAGTCCGCCAAGCGGGTCGGCGACCGCGTCGAGGTCACCCTCGCGGACGGCCGCGTCATCTCCGGCACCCACTGCCTGATGGCCGTCGGCGCGATCCCGAACTCGGCCGGGATGGGCCTGGAGGAGGCCGGCGTCCGGCTGAAGGACTCCGGTCACATCTGGACCGACAAGGTCTCCCGCACGAGCGCCCCCGGCGTCTACGCGGCCGGTGACGTCACGGGCGTCTTCGCGCTCGCCTCGGTCGCCGCCATGCAGGGCCGGATCGCGATGTACCACTTCCTCGGCGACGCGGTGGCCCCGCTCAACCTCAAGACGGTCTCCTCGAACGTCTTCACCGACCCGGAGATCGCCACCGTCGGCTACACCCAGGCCGACGTGGACGCGGGCAAGATCGACGCCAAGGTCGTCAAGCTGCCGCTGCTCCGCAACCCCCGCGCGAAGATGCAGGGCATCCGGGACGGCTTCGTGAAGATCTTCTGCCGTCCGGGCACCGGCATCGTGGTCGGCGGCTGCGTCGTCGCCCCGAAGGCGAGCGAACTGATCCATCCGATCTCGATCGCGGTCGACAACAATCTGACGGTCGAACAGATCGCAAATGCTTTCACCGTGTACCCCTCCCTGTCGGGCTCGATCGCGGAAGTGGCACGGCAGTTGCACACCCGAAAGGCGACGGGCGAGGTCTGACGGTCCGCCCCGGCCCGGCTCGGCCCGCCTCCCGCCTGCGGGAACGATTCGCCGACTCGGACAACCCCCGGCAAGGCCGGACATAGAACGATCAACGACGGGGCCTCCCATACCACTTGGAGGCCCCGTCCGTGCGCATCTTCTGCAATTCGGCGCATAGTGCTGAAAACTATCGGCCAGTCACGTTACTGTCAGTTTCGTGTTCGCTGCAGAACGTCGCCAGTTGATCCTCGAAATGGTGCGAGCCAATGGGGCCGTGTCGCTCCGCGAGCTCGCCCGCGTCGTCCAGACCTCCGAAGTGACCGTACGGAGAGACGTACGGGCCCTGGAGGCAGAAGGACTCCTCGACCGCCGCCACGGCGGTGCGGTGTTGCCGGGCGGATTCACGCGAGAATCCGGCTTCCCGCAGAAATCCCATCTCGCCACAGCGGAGAAGACGGCCATCGCCGACGTCGCCGCGAGCCTCGTCGAAGAGGGCGAGGCCATCGTCGTCGGCGCCGGGACGACCACGCAGGAGCTGGCCCGCCGGCTCGCCCGCGTGCCCGGACTGACCGTCGTCACCAACTCCCTGCTCGTCGCCCAGGCCCTCGCCCACGCCAACCGGGTCGAGGTCGTCATGACCGGCGGCACCCTGCGCGGCTCCAACTACGCCCTCGTGGGCAGCGGGGCCGAGCAGTCGCTCCAGGGGCTCCGGGTCTCCCGGGCCTTCCTCTCCGGGAGCGGACTGACCGCCGAGCGCGGCCTGTCCACGTCCAACATGCTCTCCGCGAGCGTGGACCGGGCGCTCGTGCAAGCGGCGGCCGAGGTCGTGGTCCTGGCCGACCACACCAAGCTCGGCTCCGACACCATGTTCCAGACGGTGCCGACGGACGTCATCACCCGCCTGGTGACCGACGAGCCGCCGGCCCACGACGAGCGCGCCGCCACCGAGCTCCAGGCCCTCGCCGACCAGGGCGTCCAGATCGCCGTCGCCGGTACGGGCGCGTCCGCCGGACCCTCCGGCGGCGAACAGCTCCCAGGCGCCCGGCCCCGCCGTGACATGCCGCTCCCCGTCCAGCGCGGACGGATGGCGGCCGGTCAGTTCAGGGCCCGGGCGGCGGCATGGCCGCGGAGACACTGGAGCGCACGGCCCGGGTCGCGGACATGCGCCGCCGCTGACACCTGACGCACGCCCGCACGTCCCTACGCCCGTACGTCCGTAAGCCCGTACGTCCGTAAGCCCGTACGTCCGTACGTCCGCAATCCCGCACGTCCGTACGTCCGTAAGCCCGCGCGTCCGTAAGCCCGCGCGTCCGTAAGCCCGTACGTCAGGCGTCAGCACGTCCGTACGTCCGTATGTCGGTCGAGGTGCCCGAGGGACCCTCCCCCAGGGGTCCCACGCCGCTCCGTGCCGTCTCAGTCCTTCAGTCCCCGCAGCGTCAGCGCGAGCAGGCGGTCGGCCAACTCCGGGTCCTCCGGGCACTGTTCCGCCGCCAGCGCGATCGCGTTGGTGAGCTGCATCAGATCGCCGATCGACACGTCGGCGCGCACCTGCCCCGCCTCCTGGGCCCGTCCGAGCAGCCGCTCGCCCGCCGCGCGCAGCGGATCGCTGCACCGCGCCAGGGCCGAACTCCGGTCGTGCGAGGCGGACATCAGCGCGTGCGCGAGCCCCCGGTACTCGCCCGCGTGGGCGATCACCGCCCGCAGCCACTCCACGAGCGCCCGGCACGGCTCGTCGGACTCCGGCCGCCGCGAGCGGTCGAGGAGTTCGGCCAGCGCCTCCTGGAAGACCGCGTTCAGCAGATCGGCCCGGGTGGGGAAGTGGCGGTAGAGGGTGCCGATCCCGACGCCCGCGCGGCGCGCGACCTCCTCCAGGGGTGCGTCCGCGCCCTGTTCCGCGAAGGCGGCGCGGGCCTCGACGAGCAGTCGCTCGTGGTTGCGGCGTGCGTCGGCGCGCATGGGTACGACCCCTCCTGTCGGCGAAGGGCCCGCAGGCGGCTGCCTGCGGGCCCTTCGTCACCTACGTGACCGCGACGTCAGTCCTTGATGTCGCAGATGGCGGCGCCGGACGTGACGGAGGCGCCGACCTCCGCGCTCAGGCCCTTGACGGTGCCGGAGCGGTGGGCGTTGAGCGGCTGCTCCATCTTCATGGCCTCCAGGACGACGATCAGATCGCCCTCCTTGACCTCCTGGCCCTCCTCGACCGCGACCTTCACGATCGTGCCCTGCATCGGGGACGCGAGGGTGTCGCCCGAGGCGGTCGGGCCGGACTTCTTCGCCGCGCGGCGCTTCGGCTTCGCACCGGCCGCCAGGCCCGTGCGCGCCAGCGTCATGCCCAGCGAGGACGGCAGGGAGACCTCAAGACGCTTGCCGCCGACCTCGACGACGATCGTCTCGCGGCCCGACTCGTCCTCGTCCGCCTCGGCACCGGCCGGGGCGAACGGCTTGATCTCGTTGACGAACTCCGTCTCGATCCAGCGCGTGTGGACCCGGAACGGGTCGGCGGTGAAGTCGGGGTCGACCACGACGGCCTGGTGGAACGGGATCGCCGTCGCCATGCCCTCGACCTTGAACTCCGCCAGCGCGCGGGCCGCGCGCTGGAGCGCCTGCTCACGGGTCGCGCCCGTGACGACCAGCTTGGCCAGGAGCGAGTCCCAGGCCGGGCCGATCACGGAGCCGGACTCGACGCCCGCGTCGAGGCGGACACCGGGGCCGGTCGGCGGGTCGAAGAGGGTGACCGTGCCGGGGCGGCAGGAAGTTGCGGCCCGGGTCCTCGCCGTTGATCCGGAACTCGAAGGAGTGACCGCGGATCTCCGGGTCGCCGTAGCCGAGCTCCTCGCCGTCGGCGATGCGGAACATCTCGCGGACCAGGTCCAGGCCCGTGACCTCCTCGGTCACCGGGTGCTCGACCTGCAGACGGGTGTTGACCTCCAGGAAGGAGATCGTGCCGTCCGCGGCGACGAGGAACTCGACCGTGCCGGCGCCGACGTAGCCGGCCTCCTTCAGGATCGCCTTCGACGCCGCGTACAGCTCCGCGTTCTGCGCCTCCGTCAGGAACGGCGCCGGGGCCTCCTCGACCAGCTTCTGGTGGCGGCGCTGGAGCGAGCAGTCACGGGTGGAGACGACCACCACGTTGCCGTGCTGGTCGGCGAGGCACTGGGTCTCGACGTGGCGCGGCTTGTCGAGGTAGCGCTCGACGAAGCACTCGCCCCGGCCGAAGGCCGCGACGGCCTCACGGACGGCGGAGTCGTACAGCTCCGGGACCTCTTCGAGGGTGCGGGCGACCTTCAGGCCGCGACCGCCACCGCCGAAGGCGGCCTTGATCGCGATCGGCAGGCCGTGCTCCTCCGCGAAGGCCACGACCTCCTCGGCACCCGAGACCGGGTCCGGCGTGCCCGCGACGAGCGGGCGCCGGCGCGCTGCGCGATGTGCCGGGCGGCGACCTTGTCACCGAGGTCGCGGATCGCCTGCGGCGGCGGGCCGATCCACGTCAGACCCGCGTCCAGCACCGCCTGCGCGAACTCCGCGTTCTCGGAGAGGAATCCGTATCCGGGGTGGATCGCGTCCGCACCCGAGTCCTTGGCGGCCTGGAGCACCTTGGCCATGTCCAGGTAACTGGTGGCCGGAGTGTCACCGCCCAGGGCGAACGCCTCGTCAGCCGCCCGGACGTGCAGGGCGTCCCGATCCGGATCGGCGTACACGGCAACGCTGCCGATACCCGCGTCCCGGCACGCCCGGGCCACACGGACAGCGATTTCGCCACGGTTGGCGATGAGCACCTTGCGCACGATGGCTCCCTCCTTGAAACAAGCCGAGTTTAGGGACTGCCGACACGTTCGTTCGACCCGTCCCCACTAGTGAGCTTGCCCACACGGAGTGTGACGCCGGGCCTGCTCGGGTCGTGAATTCCCTTATCGCACCACGGTACGCAGGGTTCCATGACGGCACAGTAGCTCCGAGGTGTGGCGCAGGTCTCTGTTCTCGCGACCAGGGGCCATTCGGGTTTCTTTGTGCAATCCCTACGAATGACTCGATCATTCTTTGCGGTCGGACTCGACCGATCCTCAAGCGTCGGCGCGCCGTCGACCGCCGTGTGCGCACCCTTGTCCAGATGTTTACCGGCCAGTAGCGTTCGCGCTGCCGACCGTACTGCCGGTAACAGACGAACCCGGTGACAGACGAACCCAGGGGGTGGCCGAGGTGGCCCGCAGACCGATAGCCCTCGTGACGGCCGCGGTGCTCCTCCTGGAGGCACCCGGCATCGTCGCGATCAACGCCGTCATGGCGGGCTTCCTGGAGGCCCAGTCGATGTCCCTCGCCGGCATGGACCCCGACGCGATGGTCACCGGCACCTGGGGGCTCGGCATCGGCTCCGGCGTCGCCCTCGTCCTCTGCGCCCTCGTCGCCCTCGTCGCGGGCGTCCGCGACCGCCGGCCGGGCCGCCTCGGCAGGGCGCTCCTCATCGGCTGCGCGATCGTCCACGGCGTCCTCGGCGCGGTCGCCGTCGGCCTCCTCGGCTGGACCGCCTTCGCCTTCCTGGTGACCGTGCTCGGACTGATCGTCCTCACCCTGGTGGCGTACGGGAAGGAGCGCGAGCCGGTCGCCGACGCCCCCGCGGAGGCGCCGGCCGCCGGCTGAGCTCAGGCCCAGAGGTCGGTGATCTCGACGTCCAGCTTGCGCAGGAGCCGGCGCAGCAGCGGCAGGGACAGGCCGATCACATTGCCCGGGTCGCCGTCGATGCCGTCGATGAACGGGGCCGAGCGGCCGTCCAGGGTGAACGCGCCCGCCACGTGCAGCGGTTCGCCGCTCGCCACGTACGCGGCGATCTCCTCGTCCGTCGGCTCGCCGAAGCGGACCACGGTGGAGGCCGTCGCCGACTCGTAGCGCTTGGCGGCCGTGTCGTAGACGCAGTGGCCGGTCTGCAGGACGCCGACCCGGCCCCGCATCGACTTCCAGCGGGCGGTGGCCTCCTCGGCGTCGGCCGGCTTGCCGAGCGCCTGCCTGTCCAGCTCCAGGACCGAGTCGCAGCCGATGACGAGCGCGCCGAACACCTCGGGCCTGGCGGCCACATGGGCGGCCTTCGCCTCCGCGAGGGCGAGCGCGAGTTCGGCCGGGGTCGGGGCGTGGACCTTGTCCTCGTCGACGCCGCTCACGATCACCTCGGGGGAGAGTCCGGCCTGCCGGAGCAGACCGAGCCGGGCGGGGGAGGCGGAGGCGAGCACGACACGGCGCGGATCAGCAGTCATGGGGGCAGCGTAGCCAGTGCGGACGCCCGTACGCGCGCGCGTGGTCAGCGCGCGCTGGCGACGAACATCGCCACCACCATCGCCAGCGCCAGGAGCACACCGGTGCGGCGGAGCATCGCCTGCATGTCGCGCAGGAACTTCGGCGGCTGGTTCTTCGGGTCGGACCACAGCATGCCCAAATCCTCCGGGGCGGGCTTGAGCGGCGCCTGAGTACGGATACTCAGGCGCCCCCGTGCCGAAGGACTATTCGCGGAGCGCGTCCCGCCGGCGCGAGCGCCCGCCTCACGGCCGTACGAACACCCGTCCCGCGCCGCCGCCAGCGCCGCCGTCACCGCCCGCTCCGCGACGGCCCCGTCGAGCTCCTCGCGGGTGACGGTGAAGCGGTAGTAGAGCGGGGCGGAGACGGCGCGGAGGAGTTCGAGGGGTCGGTCCCCGCCGGGACCTCGCCGCGGCCGCGCCCCGGGTGACGACCGGGGCCCATTCGGCGAGCCGGGTCCGGTAGAAGCCGGCGAGGGCGCGGGCGCACTCCTCGTCGCAGGCGGCCGCGGCGATGACCGCGCGGAAGACGGCGCCCATCCGGGGGTCCACGAGGGTGGCCCGGACGAGTTCGGCGTTGGCCCGCAGGTCGCCCGGGAGGCTGCCGGTGTCGGAGGCGGGCAGCGACTGCTCGGCCATGTCGTGCAGGAGGTCGGTGACCAGGCCGACGGGGGAGCCCCAGCGGCGGTACACGGTGGTCTTGCCGACGCCGGCGGCCGCGGCGATCCGGTCCATGTTCAGCGCGTGGAAGCCGGTGTCGGCGAGGGCCTCCAGGGTGGCGTCGAGGACCGCCCGGCGGACCTTCGCGGTGCGGCCGCCGGGGCGCGTGGTGCCGGGCGTGGCCGGCCGGCTCTCAGTCAAACGGGACTCCTGTTCCATTAACTGCTTCGACTCTGCTACGGTACGGGACATCTTAACGGAACTGGCTTCCCATTAAGGGGTTCTTCGCATGGTCGCCCTCGATCTCCCCACCACCCCGTCCACCCGCCCCGGCCGGATGACCGGCCGGATGCGGCTCGTCCTCGCCGTCCTCCTCCTCGCCCAGTTCATGCTGGCCGTCGACTTCTCGATCCTGAACGTCGCCCTGCCCGTCATCGGCCAGGGACTCGGCTTCACCCTCGGCGGCCTCCAGTGGATCGCCACCGCCTTCGCCCTCGCCGCCGCCGGATTCACCCTCCTCTTCGGGCGCGTCGCCGACCTGATCGGCCGCCGCCGCCTCTTCCTCGGCGGCATGGCCGTCCTCGGCCTCGCCTCCCTCGCCGGCGGCCTCGCCACCGGCCCCGGGACGCTCATGGCCGCCCGGGTCGCCCAGGGCCTCGCCACCGCCGCCGTCACCCCCGCGGGCCTCTCCCTGCTCACCTCCTCCTTCCCCGAGGGCCCGCTGCGGGCCAAGGCGCTCGGCCTGAACGGCGCCCTCATGTCCGCGGGCTTCACCACCGGCGCCATCCTCGGCGGCGTCCTCACCGACCTGCTCTCCTGGCGCTGGGCCTTCCTCGTCAACGTGCCGGTGGCCCTCGCCGTCCTCCTCGTCGCCCCCGCCGTCCTCGCCGAGAGCCGCCCGGCCGTCCGCCCCCGCCTCGACGTCCCCGGCGCGATCACCGTCACCGGCGGACTCCTCGCCCTCGTCTACGGCCTCACCGCCACCGGCGAACACGGCTGGACCGACCCCACCGCGCTCACCGCCCTCGCCGCAGGCGCCGCGCTCTCGCCGCCTTCGTCCTCGTCGAACGGCGGGCCGCCTCGCCCCTCGTCCCGCTCCACGTCCTGCGGCGCCGCACCGTCGTCGGGGGCAACCTCGCCGGGCTCGTCGCCTTCGTCACCGAGACCTCGCTGGTCTTCCTGATGACCCTCTACCTCCAGGACGTCCTGGGCTTCTCCCCGCTCGCCGCCGGACTCTCCTTCGGCGTCCTCGGCGCCGGCACGATCCTCGGCGGCGTGACCGCCTCCCGCTTCATCGGCCGCTTCGGCGCCCGCGCCGCCCTCGTCTCCGGCGGACTCCTCCAGGCCCTCGCCACCCTCGCCCTGTACGGCCTCGGCGACGACCGCGGCAGCCTCGCCCTCCTCCTCGCCGCGACCTTCGCCGGCGGCGTCGGCAACATGCTCGCGATCGTCGGCTTCATGGTCACCGCCACCTCGGGCCTCCCCGACAGCGAGCAGGGCACGGCCACCGGGCTCGCGACCATGACCCAGCAGATCGGCATCACCATGGGCACCCCGGTCATGAGCGCCGTCGTCGTCACCGCGCCCGTCCTCCTCGACGGCATCGGCCGCGCGGTCCTCGTCAACGCCGCGACCGTCGCCGCCGGAGCCGTCCTGTCGGGCCTCTTCCTCCGCCGTGCGTGACGGGCACGCGGGCACGCGAAAGGCCGGACCCCCGCACAAGGGTCCGGCCTTTCGGCGTGCGACGACTAGGCGGGCCAGTACGACCGCGCCCAGGCCCGCGGGCCCGGCCGGTGCCGTACCGACCGCGCGATGCGGGAGGGTCCGACCACCCTCCGGCGCCGCCGGGCCGCCCGCCCGGCGGACGCCGCCGCCGTGGCCGCGGCCCGTGCTTGAACGACCGCCAGTGCGGCGGCCAGCTCCTCGGGCGTCGGATTGCCTCGTACGACCTTGATCACAACGGCTCCTTCAGCGCGCGTACGGGGTCCTACAGCGGGATGTTGCCGTGCTTCTTCGGAGGAAGGGATTCCCGCTTCGTCCGCAGCTGACGCAGGCCCTTCACGATCTGCGGACGCGTGTCCGACGGCAGGACCACACCGTCGATGTAGCCGCGCTCGGCCGCGATGTACGGGTTGAGCAGCGCGTCCTCGTACTCCCGCATCAGCCGCGCCCGCTCCGCCTCCTGGTCCTCCGCCTCGGCGATCGTCCGCCGGTGCAGGATGTTCACCGCGCCCTGCGCCCCCATGACCGCGATCTGCGCCGTCGGCCACGCCAGGTTCAGGTCGGCGCCCAGGTGCTTGGAGCCCATGACGTCGTACGCGCCGCCGAAGGCCTTCCGCGTGATGACCGTGATCAGCGGGACCGTCGCCTCCGCGTACGCGTAGATCAGCTTCGCGCCGCGCCGGATGATGCCGCCGTACTCCTGGTCCACGCCCGGCAGGAAGCCCGGCACGTCCACGAAGGTCAGCACGGGGATGTTGAAGGCGTCGCAGGTCCGCACGAACCGCGCCGCCTTCTCCGAGGCGTTGATGTCGAGGCAGCCCGCGAACTGCATCGGCTGGTTCGCGACCACGCCCACCGGGAAGCCCTCGACACGGCCGAAGCCGGTCAGGATGTTCGGCGCGAACAGCGCCTGCGTCTCCAGGAACTCCCCGTCGTCCAGGACGTGCTCGATGACCTTGTGCATGTCGTACGGCTGGTTCGCCGAGTCCGGGATCAGCGCGTCGAGCTCGCGGTCCTCGTCCGTCACCTCGGTCTCCGCGACCTCCGGGAAGGCGGGCGCCTCGGACAGGTTGTTCGAAGGGAGGTACGAGAGCAGCGACTTCACGTACTCGATGGCGTCCTTCTCGTCCCCCGCCATGTGGTGCGCCACGCCCGAGGTCGAGTTGTGCGTCCGGGCGCCGCCCAGCTCCTCGAAGCCCACGTCCTCGCCGGTCACCGTCTTGATGACGTCAGGACCGGTGATGAACATGTGCGAGGTCTGGTCCACCATCACCGTGAAGTCGGTGATCGCGGGCGAGTACACCGCACCGCCCGCGCAGGGCCCCACGATCAGGGAGATCTGCGGGATCACGCCCGACGCGTGCGTGTTCCGGCGGAAGATCTCGCCGTACATGCCGAGCGCGCTCACGCCCTCCTGGATGCGCGCGCCGCCGGAGTCGTTGATGCCGATGACCGGGCAGCCCGTCTTCAGCGCGAAGTCCATCACCTTGATGATCTTCTGACCGTACGTCTCGCCCAGCGCCCCGCCGAACACCGTGAAGTCCTGCGAGAACACGGCCACCGGACGCCCGTCCACCGTGCCGTACCCGGTGACGACCCCGTCCCCGTACGGCCGGTTCTTCTCCAGCCCGAAGCTGGTCGAACGGTGCCGGGCCAGCTCGTCCAGCTCCACGAACGACCCTTCGTCGAGAAGCAGGCCGATCCGCTCGCGCGCGGTCAGCTTGCCCTTCGCATGCTGCTTCTCCACCGCCCGCTCCGAGCCGGCATGCGTGGCCTCGTCGATACGGCGCTTGAGGTCCGCGATCTTGCCCGCGGTCGTGTGAATGTCGATCTCGTACTGCTCTGCCGGCTCGGACATCGGGATGCGGCTCCCTGCCTGGTCACGGGGGGTTCGTTGACTACGAATGGGCTACTGCCCGCCTACTGCCCCGTAGCGTATCGACGGCGATACGGTTCGGCACTGCGGTCTTTGCCACACCTAGTGTGGCTTGCATGACGTCCTCTCAAGGCTCCGGCGGACCCTGGTCCGACCTCGACAGGCCCCCGTTGAACGCCCCCGCGCTGCGCCGCGCGCTCGTGCTCCCCGATGGGCTGTGGAGCTCGTTCGACGTGGTCACCAGTACCGGCTCGACCAACAGCGACCTCGCGGCACGGGCCGACGAACTGCCCGAAGGGGCGGTGCTCGTCGCCGAGGAGCAGACCTCGGGGCGGGGCAGGCTCGACCGCAGCTGGACCGCGCCCGCCAGGTCGGGGCTCTTCCTGTCGGTGCTGCTCAAGCCCGATGTGCCGGTGCACCGCTGGGGCTGGCTGCCGCTGCTCACGGGTGTGGCGGCCGCGACGGGCCTCGCGAAGGCCGCGCGGGTCGACACCTCCCTCAAGTGGCCCAACGACCTGCTGGTTTCCGTCGGGGGTGAGGAGCGGAAGACCGGGGGCATCCTCGCGGAGCGGGCCGGTGCCGACGGGATCGTCGTCGGCCTGGGCATCAACGTCACCCTGCGCGAGGCGGAGCTGCCCGTCCCCACCGCCGGCTCCCTGCTGCTCGCCGGAGCGGCGTCCACCGACCGCGACACGCTCCTGAGGGCCGTCCTGCGCTCCCTGGAGCAGTGGTACGGCGACTGGGTGCGGGCCGACGGCGACCCCGCCGCCTCGGGGCTCCAGGCGGCCTACGCGGCCGGCTGCGCCACCCTCGGCCGCCGTGTCCGCGCCGAACTCCCCGGGAACGGATGCTGGAGGGCGAGGCCGTCGCCCTGGACGGCGACGGGCGCCTGGTCGTCGAGACGGAGGGCGGCGGCACGGAGGCGGTGGGGCGGGCGACATCGTCCACCTGCGGACCTGACCGGGCCCGCGCGCCGCGCCCTCCGGGCCGTTCACCCGGAGGGCCCGCGCGCGCGACCGGTGCGGGACGGCGTTCGGGGTGACCCAGCGCACAGCTGCCGTATCGTGGACCGCGATCGAAGGCGACAGATCGGCAGGGCAAGTGGGCAGCGGCAGGGAACGGGCAGGAGGCGGCCGGTGACCGTCGACGACGCGAACGCGGGCGGCAGGGCCGAACCGGCCGAGCCGCCCACGTATCCCACCCCCACCACGAGGTCGACCACACGGCGGAGCCGAGCCACGACCCCCTGGCGATCCGGCTGGAACAGCTCATCCTGGGCGCCGACCGCCGCTACACCCCCTTCCAGGCGGCCCGCACCGCCGGCGTCTCCATGGAGCTCGCCTCCCGCTTCTGGCGGGCCATGGGCTTCGCCGACATCGGCCAGGCCAAGGCGCTCACCGAGGCCGACGTCCTCGCCCTGCGGCGGCTCGCCGGCCTCGTGGAGGCCGGGCTGCTCAGCGAGCCGATGGCCGTGCAGGTGGCCCGCTCCACCGGGCAGACCACCGCGCGCCTCGCCGAGTGGCAGATCGACTCCTTCCTGGAGGGCCTGACCGAGCCGCCCGAGCCCGGCATGACCCGCACGGAGGTCACGTACCCGCTGGTCGAGCTGCTCCTGCCGGAGCTGGAGGAGTTCCTGATCTACGTGTGGCGCCGGCAGCTGGCCGCCGCCACCGGCCGGGTCGTCCAGGCCGCCGACGACGAGGAGATGGTCGACCGGCGGCTCGCCGTCGGCTTCGCGGACCTCGTCGGCTTCACCCGGCTGACCCGCCGCCTGGAGGAGGAGGAGCTCGGCGAGCTCGTCGAGGCCTTCGAGACCACCTGCGCCGACCTGGTCGCCGCGCACGGCGGCCGGCTCATCAAGACCCTCGGCGACGAGGTGCTGTACTGCGCCGACGACCCGGGCACGGCCGCCGAGATCGCGCTCCGGCTCATCGAGACCCTCAGCCACGACGAGACGATGCCCGCGCTGCGCGTCGGCATCGCCTTCGGCGAGGTCACGACCCGGATGGGCGACGTCTTCGGCACCACCGTGAACCTGGCCAGCCGCCTCACCTCGATAGCCCCGAAGGACGCCGTCCTCGTCGACGGCGCCCTCGCCGAGGAGCTGACCCGCACCGGCGAGGCGCCCGCCTCGGAGGCGGCGGCGGCCGAGGAGGCGGCCCGCGCCGAGAAGGAGGGCCGCACCCCGCCACGTACCGCTTCGCCCTCCAGCCGATGTGGCAGCGCCCGGTCCGCGGCCTCGGTGTGGTCGAACCCTGGCTCCTGGGCCGCCGCCCCACTTAGGATCTCCCGGTGAACGCCTGTTAACAGCCGTTAACAGGCCTGAACCGGGAGGGTGTGCGGTCATGTCCGAGCAGCGCTTTGGTGAGTTCGTGGTGGTCCGGAAGGACGGTCACGTCGCGGAGCTGGTCCTCGACCGGCCCAAGGCCATGAACGCGGTCTCCTCCGAGATGGCCCGCTCCATCGGCGCCGCCTGCGAGGCCCTCGCCGCCGACCCCGAGGTCCGCGTCACCGTGCTGACCTCCTCGAACGACCGCGCGTTCTGCGTCGGCGCCGATCTGAAGGAGCGCAACTCCTTCACCGACGCCGAGCTCGTCCGCCAGCGCCCGACGGCCCGCGCCTGCTACACCGGCGTCCTGGAGCTGCCGATGCCGACCGTCGCCGCCGTGCACGGCTTCGCCCTCGGCGGCGGCTTCGAGCTGGCGCTCGCCTGCGACGTCATCGTGGCCGACGCGACCGCCGTCGTCGGCCTCCCTGAGGTCTCCGTGGGCGTCATCCCCGGCGGCGGCGGTACGCAGCTGCTCCCGCGCCGGGTGGCGCGGCGCGCGCCGCCGAGCTGGTCTTCACGGCCCGCCGGGTGGAGGCGGCCGAGGCCCGCGAGCTGGGCCTCGTGGACCTCCTGGAGGAGGACGCGCGGACGGCGGCCCTGGAGCTGGCCGGGCGGATCGCGGCGAACTCCCCGGTCGGCCTGCGCGCCGCGAAGAAGGCGATGCGCCTGGGCCAGGGCCTGGACCTGCGGGCCGGTCTGGAGGTCGAGGACGCGGCCTGGCGTTCGGTGGCCTTCTCGGGCGACCGGGCGGAGGGCGTGGCGGCCTTCAACGAGAAGCGGAAGCCGAACTGGCCCGGCGAGTGACCCGTATTCCTACCGTTTTGTACCAAATGTGACTTAATGTGACGTCTCGGTAGGGAAAACGGATCAAACCTCCCTAAGCTGGAGGAATGGGTGAGGACGTGCGGCTGCGGGCCGTGGTGGCGCTGGCGCAGGGGATCGCGGCGGCGCACACCCCGCGCGAGTTCTGGCGGGCGGCGGCGCTCGGGGCCTGCGAGGGGCTCGACGGGACCTTCGCCGCGCTGTCCGTCTGGGAGCGGGACCACGGCCGCCTGAAGGTCCTGGTGAACGCCGGGGACCGGGCCGTGGGCGAGGAGGAGTTCCCGGACTCGGAGACGTATCCGGTGCACCAGTTCCCCGAGATCACCGAGTTCCTGCACGAGCAGTGGGCGGGCGGCGGCGAGCCGGACGCCTGGGTGGAGACGGCCTCCGACCCCGTCCCGACCGGCCGGGTGACCGGTCTGCGGCGGCGGGGCGCGGCTGCTGCGTGGTCGCCCTGATCGTGCTGCACGGGCGCGCGTGGGGCGAGCTGTACGTGGCCCGCCCCCTGGGGAAGAAACCTTTCACCCGGGCGGACGCCGACTTCGCGACCGTCCTGGCGGCGGTCGTCGCCGCCGGCATCGCGCAGGCCGAGCGCCTGGAGGAGGTCCGCAAGCTGGCCTTCACCGACCCCCTGACCGGCCTGGCCAACCGGCGGGCCGTCGACACCCGCCTGGACGAGGCCATCGAGCGCTACCGGGCCGACGGCTCCGTGGTGAGCCTGATGGTCTGCGACCTGAACGGCCTCAAGCGCGTCAACGACACCCACGGCCACGCCGTCGGCGACCGCCTCCTCGAACGCTTCGGCTCGGTCCTCTCCCGCTGTGGCGCCATGCTCCCCGGCGCCCTCGCGGCCCGCCTGGGCGGCGACGAGTTCTGCCTGCTCACCGTGGGCCCGACGGCGGACGAGGTCGTCGCGGTCGCCGGGGAGCTGTGCGTACGGGCGGCGGAGCTGGAGCTCGGCGAGGGCGTGGCCTGCGGGGTCGCGTCCACCGGCGACCCCATCGGCCCGCTCAAATCGGCCCGCCGCCTCTTCCGGCTCGCCGACGCCGCCCAGTACCAGGCCAAGGCCGACCGCTCCTCGAAGCCCGTCGTCGCGGGCCGCGACGGCACGGTCATCCGCCTCGCCGACGCTCCCCGGGGGCCAGGGACCGCCGCCGCTTCCGCGACGCCCCGACGGCGGGCCCGCCGCCGGCCGGGTCACCGGCGGGGAGCCGTCCGCGCGGCCCGGCGGGGAGTCGTCCGCGTAGGGGCCGTCCCGTGCGGGGCAGTGACGAAATCACCTAGTGACATGTCGGTCTTCAATCCGTAGGGTGCTGAATATGGATATGCAGACAGTCGTCCTCGGCACGTCCGGCACGACCCCGCAGGACGTCATCGACGTCGCCCGCCACGGCGCCCGCGTCGAGCTGTCGACCGAGGCCGTGGCCGCCCTGGCCGCCGCCCGTGGCATCGTCGACGCGCTCGCCGCCAAGCCCGAGCCCGTCTACGGGGTCTCCACCGGATTCGGCGCGCTCGCCACCCGGCACATCAGCCACGAGCTCCGCGCCCAGCTCCAGCGCAACATCGTCCGCTCGCACGCCGCCGGCATGGGCCCGCGCGTCGAGCGCGAGGTCGTGCGCGCCCTGATGTTCCTCCGCCTGAAGACCGTGGCCTCCGGCTACACCGGCGTCCGCCCCGAGGTCGCCCAGACCATGGCCGACGTCCTCAACGCCGGCATCACCCCGGTCGTCCACGAGTACGGCTCCTCGGCTGCTCCGGCGACCTCGCCCCGCTCTCCCACTGCGCCCTCGCGCTCATGGGCGAGGGCGACGCCGAGGGCCCCGACGGCGTCGTCAAGCCCGCCGGCGAGCTCCTCGCCGCCGCCGGCATCGCGCCCGTCGAGCTCAAGGAGAAGGAGGGCCTCGCCCTCCTCAACGGCACCGACGGCATGCTCGGCATGCTGATCATGGCCCTCGCCGACCTCGACACCCTCTTCAAGTCGGCCGACATCACCGCCGCGCTCTCCCTCGAAGCCCTCCTCGGCACCGAGAAGGTCCTCGAACCCGAGCTGCACACCGTCCGCCCGCACCCCGGCCAGGCCGCCTCCGCCGCCAACATGCTGGCCGTGCTCAAGGGCTCCGGCCTCACCGGCCACGCCCAGGCGGGCGAGGCCCCCGCGTCCAGGACGCCTACTCGGTGCGCTGCGCCCCGCAGGTCGCCGGCGCCGCCGCGACACCATGGCCCACGCCCGGCTCGTCGCCGAGCGCGAGCTCGCCGCCGCCGTCGACAACCCGATCGTCCTGCCCAGCGGAGAAGTCCGCTCCAACGGCAACTTCCACGGCGCCCCCGTCGCGTACGTCCTCGACTTCCTCGCCATCGCCGCCGCCGACCTCGGCTCCATCGCCGAGCGCCGCACCGACCGGCTCCTCGACCGGAACCGCTCGCACGGCCTCCCGCCGTTCCTCGCGGACGACGCCGGCGTCGACTCGGGCCTGATGATCGCCCAGTACACGCAGGCCGCCCTGGTCAGCGAGATGAAGCGGCTCGCCGTCCCGGCCTCCGCCGACTCCATCCCGTCCTCCGCGATGCAGGAGGACCACGTCTCCATGGGCTGGTCCGCCGCCCGCAAGCTGCGCACCGCGATCGGCAACCTCAACCGGGTCCTCGCGGTCGAGCTGTACGCCGCCACCCGGGGCATCGAGCTCCGCGAGGGCCTGACCCCGGCGCCCGCCTCGCGGGCCGCCATCGAGGCCCTGCGCGCGGCCGGCGTCGAGGGCCCCGGCCCGGACCGCTTCCTCGCCCCCGACCTCGCGGCCGCCGACGCCTTCGTCCGCGAAGGCGGACTGGTCGCCGCCGTGGAGCCGGTCACCGGCCCGCTGGCGTAACGACGAGGTACGGAAGGGCCGCCCCGGTCCCGGGGCGGCCCTTCCGCGCGTACGGGGCCGGAAGTGCGGACGCTCCGTCAGAACGCGCGCCCCCGGCGGCGCATCGCGAGCGCCACGAAACCCGCCCCGACGCCCAGGAACCCCGTCCCGCCGAGCAGGTACGGCGTGCTGTCCCGGCTTCCGGTCTCGGCGAGGTCCCCGTCGCCGCCGTCCGTGACGGGGCCGCCCTGGTCACCCTGATCCGGTCCCCGCCCCGCTCGTCGGTGGCGTTCGCGGACGGCACGAACCACAGGGCGCACAGCAGCGTCCCCGAGGCGACGGCGGTCAGCAGTGGGCGTCGGGCGACGGACACGGAAATTTCGATCCCCCTTGCGGAAACCGCGAATTGGTCGGTGCGGCCGATGCTACGGAACACAGCGGGTCGCGGGAAACCCGAGGCCCCCCGGACCCCTACGCTCCGACCCATGAGTACTTCTGAGTCCCCGCGCTATGTCCGCCTTCGCGTCGATGTCGTCCTGGAGATCGACGGTCCCGCCGAGCTGACCGAGGCCGCCGAGGCCCGGATCGACGGCGACGAGTTCATGCCCGAGGAGGAGCGGGTGCACGCCCGCGAGGCCGCGCGCGAGGACAGCGCCGAGGCGCTCGCCTACCTCGTCGAGCCCTTCGACCTGATCCGCGACGTCCCCGGCATCGAGATGGTCCAGGCCTCCTGGAGCAGCGAGGAGATCGAATACGACCCCGACGCACTGGAGTGGGACCTCGGCGAGGAAGATGGTGCCGAGGAAGACGACGACCGGCCGTAGGGCGGGCGTCCGCACGGTTCCACGGGCCCCGGGACACCGTCCCGGGGCCTTTCCGCGGCATCGGGAACCGGAAGGCCCCGCCCGTGCGTGTGGATCAGTGGTGTTCCCCACAAACCCTCCGGTAACGAAACCGGACGGGGTCTCATGGCGTTCATTAGAAGAAGTTGGCAGGGAACCGGCGACGATGGAGAAGCGTGTGATGACGGTCGGCAAGCGCCGCAGGAGCCTGGCGGCAGCCGCCGCGGTGCTCGGTGGCGTACTCGTGCTCTCGGCGTGCAACGACGGGGACAAGGGCGGCAGCGCCTCCGGTTCCGCCTCGCCGCAGTCACAGGCCCAGGTCGACGAGGCGGCCGCGCAGAAGACCTCCAAGGCGCAGATCACCATCTCGCCGAAGAACGGCGCGCAGAACGCCTCCATCAACAACGACGCCAAGGTCACCGTCGCCGAGGGCAAGCTCACCGAGGTCACCATGACCTCCGCCGAGGGTGACGCGGTCAAGGGCGACATAGCGGCCGACGGGCTCAGCTGGAAGCCCAGCGGGCCGCTCAAGCGGGCCACGGTCTACAAGATCGCCGCCACCGCCACGGACGCGGAGGGCCTGGAGGCCCACGAGAACTCCTCGTTCACCACGGTCTCGCAGGCCAACAGCTTCATCGGCAACTTCACGCCCGAGGACGGTTCGACCGTCGGCGTCGGCATGCCGGTCTCGATCAACTTCAACAAGGCGATCAGCAACCAGAAGGCCGTCCAGAGCGGCATCACGGTCACCTCCAGCTCCGGCCAGGAGGTCGTGGGCCACTGGTTCAACTCGACGCGCCTGGACTTCCGCCCCGACGCGTACTGGACCGAGGGCTCGACCGTCACCCTGAAGCTGGACCTCGACGGCGTCGAGGGCGCGGACGGCGTCTTCGGCGTCCAGCAGAAGACGGTCACCTTCAAGATCGGCCGCAACCAGGTCTCCATCGTCGACGTCGCCACCAAGACCATGAAGGTCCAGCAGGACGGCAAGACGATCAAGACCATCCCGATCTCCGCCGGCTCCCCGGAGAACACCACCTACAACGGTCAGATGGTGATCTCCGAGAAGTTCAAGGAGACCCGGATGAACGGCGCCACCGTCGGCTTCACCGACGACGACGGCAAGGGCGAGTACGACATCAAGGACGTGCCGCACGCCATGCGCCTGTCCACCTCCGGCACCTTCATCCACGGCAACTACTGGGGCGCGCGGTCGATCTTCGGCAGCGTGAACACCAGCCACGGCTGCGTCGGCCTCGCCGACGTCAAGGGCGCCGGCGACCCGAACCAGACGGCCGCCTGGCTCTTCGACCACTCGCTCATCGGCGACGTCGTCATCGTCAAGAACTCCAACGACAAGACGATCAAGCCCGACAACGGCCTCAACGGCTGGAACATGAGCTGGTCGGAGTGGAAGGCCGGCTCGGCGGTCTGATCCACGGACGCACGCCCGAGGGCCCCTCCCGGTACCGGGAGGGGCCCTCGCGTCATTTCCGCACGTCCACGGGCTCGTCCACGCCCCACTGCGCGAGCAGCCGCAGCGCGTCCGCGGACGCCGAGCCCGGCTCCGCCTGGTACGTGACGAGCACCAGGTCCGGATCGTCGCCGGCCACCTTCAGGGCCTCGTAGGACAGCGTCATCTCGCCCACCAGCGGATGCCGCATCCGCTTCTGCCCGTGCCCCTTGTCGGTCACCGTGTGCGCCGCCCACAGCGAGCGGAACTCCTCGCTGCGCACGGACAGCTCGCCGACCAGGGAGAGCAGCTCCTTGTCGTCCGGATAGCACCCCGCGTACAGCCGCAGCGTGCTCACGACCTCGACCGCCTTGCACTCCCAGTCGACGTAGAGGTCGCGCGTGTTCGGATCGAGGAAGATCATCCGGGCCATGTTCCGGTCCTCCGGCTCCCAGGCCTCGAAATCGCCCATCACGGCCCGCGCCATCCGGTTCCAGGCCAGGATGTCGCCCCGGCGGCCCAGCACGAAGGCCGGGAACCCGTCCATCGCGTCCAGCAGGTGCTGGATCCCGGGGCGCACCCGCTGCGGCCGCGCGATCGCCGCCCGCTGCCGCTTCTTCACCGTCGGCTTCGCCAGGTGCGTCAGATGGGCCCGCTCGGTGTCGCTCAGCCGCAGGGCCCGCGCGATGGCGTCGAGCACCTCCATGGACACGTTCCGCCCGTTGCCCTGTTCGAGCCGGGTGTAGTACGCCACGGACACCCCGGCCAGCTGCGCCAGCTCCTCGCGCCGCAGGCCCGGCACCCGCCGGTGCCGCCCGAAGTCGGGCAGGCCCACGTCCTGGGGCTTCAGCCGGGCCCTGCGGGAGCGCAGGAATTCACCGAGTTCGGTACTGAGGTCCATACCGGCCCATTATCGCCGCCGGGCCGCGCGGGCGGACGTGCGTTCCTGACCCTGCCAGTGGTAGGCACACCGGACGTAGGCAGAACAGGTGGCTGGATGAGGCCCCCGCCCTCCGGCAGCCTGGAGGGCATGACCACGAACGTGACCACCGTCCCCGCGTACGCCGCACCCGCCGCCAACGCCCCGCTGGAGCGCACCACCGTGCCGCGCCGGCCCGTCGGCGAGCACGACGTCCTCATCGAGATCAAGTACGCCGGAATCTGCCACTCCGACATCCACCAGGCCACCAACGGCTGGGGCGAGGGCATCTTCCCGATGGTCCCCGGCCACGAGATCGCCGGCATCGTCGCCGAGGTCGGCCCCGGGGTCACGAAGTTCCGGGTCGGCGACCGGGTCGGCGTCGGCTGCTTCGTCGACTCCTGCCGCGCGTGCGAGTACTGCCTGCGCGGCCTGGAGCAGTACTGCGTCACCGGCGGCACCGGCACGTACAACGCCCTCGGCAAGAACGGCGAGCCGACCTACGGCGGCTACTCCACCCACATCGTCGTCGACGAGAACTACACCCTGCGCATCCCCGAGGGCATCGCCCTCGACGAGGCCGCCCGCTGCTCTGCGCCGGCATCACCCTCTACTCCCCGCTCGCCCACTGGGGGGCCGGCCCCGGCAAGAAGGTCGCGATCGTCGGCCTCGGCGGCCTCGGCCACATGGGCGTCAAGATCGCCCACGCGCTCGGCGCCGAGGTGACCGTCCTCAGCCAGTCGCTGAAGAAGCGGGAGGACGCCCTCAAGCTGGGCGCCGACCACTACCACGCCACCAACGACCCGGAGACCTTCGCCGCCCTCCGCGGCACCTTCGACCTGGTGATCTCCACGGTCTCGGCGCCGCTCGACTTCGACGCCTACCTGAGCCTCGTCAAGACGGACGGCGCCCTGGTGAACGTCGGCGCCCCCGAGGAGCCCGTCAAGGTCGGCCTCTTCTCCCTCATCGGCGGCCGCAAGACCCTCGCCGGCTCGATGATCGGCGGCATCGCCGAGACCCAGGAGATGCTCGACTTCTGCGCCGAGCACGGCCTGGGCGCCGAGATCGAACTGATCCGCGCCGACCAGATCAACGAGGCCTACGCCCGCGTCCTCGCCAGCGACGTCCGCTACCGCTTCGTCATCGACACGGCCACCATCTGACCCACCCCGCCGCCGGGGCATGACGTCCGGGGTAATCGACCCCCGCCGCCCTGCCCCGGCACGCTGTCCCCATGACCGCATACGCCATCGGAAACCTCCGCCCGAAGCCCGTCCTCGACGACGAGGTCCTCACCTACATGGAGCGCATCCAAGCCACCCTCGACCCCTTCGGCGGCCGCTTCCTCGTCCACGGCGCCCCCACCCGCGAAGTCCGCGAAGGCACCTGGCCCGCCGCCCTCGTCATCATCGCCTTCCCCACCTACGAGGACGCCCGCGCCTGGTACGACTCCGCCCCCTACCAAACCCTCCTCCCCTCCGCACCCGCCACATGACCGGCGACGTCCTCCTCATCGACGGCGTCCCGACCGACTACGAGGCCGCCGCCACCGCCGCCCGTCTCCGCTCGACGGCCGACTGACCCCGCCGCGGACCGGATCCGTGCCCTCCCCGACCGGGTCCCGAACCGTCCACTCCCCGCGCCGCGTCCCGGCCTCGGCGCCCCGACCGGGCAGGAGACGCCCGTGCCGCCGATGCCGCACGGGCCCCGCCTCGATCTGGTACTGGTGTACGCGTTCGATACGAAGGGAGCGGCGGGATGAGCGCTGCTGAACTGGAGGCGCTGAGGCGCCACTTCCGCGACCCGTCGTCGGAGTGCGATGTGGGGCCCGGGTGGCGGTCCCTCGTGCTGCGGTGCCATGAGGCGGTCGTCGCGGAGTTTCCCGAGTACGAGCTCCGGGCGGTGAAGCAGAAGTTCGCGGCCCTGGCCTTCCAGGCCTCTCCCCGGCCGTGGAAGCAGGGCGGGGACTGGACGCAGGGCGAGGCGGACAGGCTCCGCACGCTGGTGGCCGGGTTCACGGCCGCCAGCGAGCGCACCTGCGAGCGCTGCGGCGAAGCCGGAACGCTGCGCGAGACCCGGTGGATCGAGCTGACCCTCTGCGCCGCGTGCGAGTCCGTCGTCGGACGGGACGGCCGTCTGCGGCCGCCCGCTCAGCGGTCCAGGAAGCGGGGCTCCGGCCACGTGGTGACCGGCTCGCCGAACGCCGAGTAGATCTCCAGGCGCGCGAGGTAGCCGTCCTCGGTGAGGACCATGACCCCGGGAGGGTCAGGCACGGTGTAACCGGCGTCCGCGGCCGGATTGTCGTGCTCGGGGGCCGGGGCGCCGCCGCGCGGTCCACCGTCAGGTCGACCGTCGCGCAGCCGCAGCCGCAGTGGCCCGTCACCCGGGCGTGCGGGATCTGGGCGCGCAGGGCGCCGCTCACCGGGTCGGGGCCGGAGAGCAGCGCAGTGAGTGTCGCCTTCGCGTCCGGCGGGAGGGGTCAGCCATCGGCCTTGGCGACCCCGATGGGGCAGGAGAGGCCCGTGCCGCCGATGCCGCAGTAGCCGGCGGGGTTCTTGTCGAGGTACTGCTGGTGGTAGGCCTCGGCGGGGTAGAAGGGGCGGTCGGCGGCGGGGAGGATCGTGGTGGTGATCTCGCCGTAGCCGGAGGAGGTCAGGACCTGCTGGTAGGCCTGGCGGGAGGCTTCGGCGCGGTCGGTGTGGGCGGGGGAGTGGGTGTAGACGGCGGAGCGGTACTGGGTGCCCACGTCGTTGCCCTGGCGGAAGCCCTGGGTGGGGTCGTGGGACTCCCAGAAGAGCTTGAGGAGGGCGTCGTACGAGACCTTCGACGGGTCGAAGACGACGCGGACGACCTCGGTGTGGCCGGTGAGGCCGGAGCAGACCTCCTCGTACGCCGGGTTCGGCGTGTAGCCGCCCTGGTAGCCGACGAGGGTCGTCCAGACGCCGTCGGTCTGCCAGAACTTGCGCTCGGCGCCCCAGAAACAGCCCAGCGCGAAGTCGGCGACCTCCAGGCCCTCCGGGTAGGGGCCGAGGAGCGGGTTGCCGAGGACGGTGTGCCGCTCGGGCACGGAGAACTCCGGCTCGGGGCGGCCGCGCAGGGCCTGCTCGGGGTGGGGAGGACGGGGGTGCGGGACAGGAACATGCTGCATCTCTCCTCGACGGTCGGCAGGAGTGTCAACAGTCCCGGGCCGGGAGCGATTCCCGGCCATCCACGGCCCCCGGGCCGCCCCCCGTGCCTCCGGCCGTCAGGCCCCGCCCGCCTTCAGGACCTGGGCCGCCGTGTAGTCCCGCACGTTGGTGTACCGGGCCTTCGGGTCGCCCGCGTACGTCCAGGGCCGGCAGCCGATGTACCCGTCGACCAGCCGGAACTGGGCCAGCGCCTCCTCGTAGCGGTCCTGCCAGTACAGCATCCAGGCCAGCAGGTGCCGGGTCTGCACGATCCGCTGGTCCCGCGCGTCGAGGACCCGCTCCGCCGCCGCCAGGTCGGCGAGGGCGGCCTCGGTGGCGGCCAGGACCTCGGGACGGTTGTAGAAGTCCTGCGGCTCGACGTCGCCCTCGTACGACTCCTGCTCGAAGTACGCCTCCAGCGGGAACAGGCTGAGCAGCTGCCCCGGCCGCGCCCCCTCCGCGCCGCGCCGGGCGAACGCGAGCGCCTCCTCGTGCGAACCGCGCCACTTGCGGCACCAGTACTGCACCCCGCTGCCGTACGCGGAGAAGGAACCCGGGTCGCGCTTCTCGATCTCGGTCCAGATCGCCTCGAACGCCTCGTGCGAGTAACCGAGGCCCATGGCGAGCGGCAGCTCGTCGACGAACGGCGTCGGGTCGTCGCCCGCCAGCTCCTGCGCCCGCGCGAAGGCCTCGCGGGCCTCCTCCAGGACCCGGTGGAAGGAGGCGAACTGCTCCTGGGTGGTGTGCCGGGCCTGCTTGTCGCCGCGGATCTCCCACGCCAGGTACACCAGCGAGCAGGCGTGCACCGCGGCCGCCGCCGGGTCCTCCGGGCGCTCCCGGCGCCAGGCGAGCAGCCAGGCGTCGTCCTCGACGGCCGCCTCCGCGAGGAGGCTGATCCGCCGGTCGCGCTCGTACCAGTCGCGGCCCGCCTCCTCCACGTACGCGGCACCGGCCGCCCAGTCGCCGCCGCGCACGGTCGCGGCGACGGCGGTGCGCTCCGGCGACGGCGGGCCGGACTCCTCGATGTCGAGCCGGTCGGCGGGCAGCAGGCCGAGCCGCGCGGCGGCCTCGGCGTTCTCGCCCGGGAGGACCCGGCGGCGGAGGTTCCGCCGGCCTTCGCGGCGCGGCGGGACTTGAACCAGAAGTAGAGGCAGACCGCGAGCACGGTCAGGGGATGAGACGGGCCATGGGGCGGGCGTTCCTCTCCAGGGGGCGTGGCGCCGGTCAGCGCGGCAGCGGGGACAGCGGCGTCAGCAGGGCGCGGAGCGGGGCCGTGTCCGGGAGGTCGGCGGTGGCGGCGTCCAGGGCGGGGCCCAGGGCGTCGGCCGTGCCGTCGGGCAGGTGGAGGGTGGCGGGGCCGGTCCAGGACAGTTCCCAGCGGGCGCGGCCGGAGCGCAGGAGTTCGTCGGTGACGAGGGCGGAGAGGCCTCGCCGCAGGACGGGGCGGGCGAATTCGCGGGCCGCGCGGCCGGTGGCGGCCGCGCCTCCCGGACTTCGGGAGGCGGTCGGTGATGGTCCGGACGGAGCCCGCGTCGATCGCGTCGAGGAGGGCGGGGAGCGCGGCCGTCCGGGCGGCCCCGGTGACCTCGTGGGTCGCCGTGCGGAGTTCCTCGGTGCCCTGGGCGACGCGGGCGCTCATCGACGCGTGGACGAGGTCGGGCCAGTCCAGGCGCCGCATCCGCAGGGCCTCGGGCGCGAGGGTCACGTCCTCGACCGCGGCCATCGCCGCGTCGGGGAGGCGAGCAGGGCGAGCGCGGGGCCGGAGGCCTCCGTCGCGCGGCCGTCGTCGGGGAGCGCCTCGACGCGGGCGACCCGTTCGGCGGTCGGCGGGTGCGAGTCGTAGGGGAGGCGGGCTCCTCCGGGAGCTCCTCGCGCAGTGCGGCGAAGCCGTCCGCGCGGGCGGCGAGCAGGTGCCGTACGCCGCCGAACACCTCCCCGCGCGCGGGAGGAGCCCGTACTCGGTGCCGAGGGTGGCGTAGGACGAGAGGTAGAAGTCGTTCAGGGCGTCGATCGCGGGATGTCGCCCAGGGCGCGCGCGGTGGCGTCGCGGCCCGCGATCCGGGCCGCGGCGAGGTCGGCGGCGAGCTCCTGGCGGCGGGCGTCGGCCAGGGTGGAGCGCAGGTAGAGCCGGCCGTACGCGGTGTAGATCCGCGCCATCGTCCGGTAGGTGATCCCGGCGCCGGTGGTGTCGATCTCCTGGCCTTCCGGCCGCGCGCGACCCGCTTCTCGGACCTGCGCTCCTGGCGGGCCCGCTCCTTCTCGACCTTCGCGTCGGCCTTGGCCCGGAACAGTTCGACGATGCGGGCGACCTGTACGCGCCCGCGTGCGCCGATCCCGGCGAGGCGGGTGTCGGAGTTGACGTAGTGGCCCAGCTCGTGGGCGAGGACGGCGCGCAGCCCGGCCTCGTCGAGGCCGGCCATGAGGGGCAGGCCCAGGTACAGCCTGCGGACGCCGCCGAGGAGGCCGAGGAGGCGGGCGTCCTCGGTGACGGCGGCGTTGACGTCGGCGGTCAGCCGGATCTCGTCCGGGGCGCGGGTGCCGACCTCGTGGGCGAGGGCACGCACGGTCTCCCAGAGCCGCGGCTCCTCGGCCTCGGTGACGAGGACGCCGCCGGGCTCCTCGTCGCGCGGGGTGCGCAGCATGAGCATGCCCCGGAAGACGGGGACGGCGAGGAGTACGGAGACGACGAGGATCTTGATCCGGGTGGCGGCCGGGGCCCACAGCACGGCGGCCCAGTCGGCGAGGCCGAGCAGGGCGAGCAGGCCGAGGCAGAAGGCGTAGAAACCGGACAGCAGTACGAGCGCGCGCACGGCACGCAGGGTCGCGCCCATCGGGCAGAGTCCCCCCACGGGAATGATCGGCGGCAAGCCGAAAACAACTGTTCGAAACGTGGGGGGAGTGCGGAGTATCACCTACGCGCGAGTACGGCGTCCACTCCATTCCGCTTGCGGCGCCCTGATCCGTCAGGACGCCGCCACCGGGGAGGGGCCGCCCGCCGCCGGCCTCAGCGGGGCAGCGTCGCCGGGCTGCCGCCGTTCGCCTCGTACCCCGCGACCGCCAGGTTCCGGAAGACCGTGTACTCCGCCGCCGGGTCCTCGCTCAGCGTCCACGGGACCGCGCCCACGTGCCCGTCGACCCGCACGAGCTGGTGCATGGCCTCCGCCCAGCGCTGCGAACGCACGAGGAACCAGACCAGCAGATGGCGGACGTGCGCCAGCATCGGGTCGTCGGGGCGGGCCGAGTGCACCGCGTACAGCGCGCCGTCCACCGCCTTCGACACCACCGCCGTACGCCAGAAGTCCTGCACGAGCACCACGTCCGGCACGTGCTCGAAGACCGCGAACAGCGGCAGCGCGGCCAGCAGCGAACCCCGGGCGCGCGCGCCGCGGCCGTCGTCGCGAAGTGGTCGGCCTCCTCGCGCGAACCGTGCCACTTCTCGCACCAGTAGTGCAGCGCCGCCAGATGCGCCCCCATGTGCTCCGGCGCGCGGTCGATCACCTGCGCCCACACCTGGTCGAACTGCTCGTGCCCGTACCCGAGTCCGCGCGCCACCGCGAGCCGCGTGACGTACGGCACCGGGTCGCCCGGGCCAGCAGCGCCGCCTCCTCGGTGACCTTCAGCGCCTCCTCCAGGATGATCCGGAAGTCGTCCGTCCCGGCCGCCGAGGACCGCCACGCCTGCTGCACCAGGAACTCGGCGTGCACGGCCGCGCCCCCGCGTCCTTCGGCGCCTCCGCCCGCCAGGTCCGCAGCCACGCCCCGCCGACCCCCGGCCGCTCCTGGAGCTCCAGCGAGGCCGCGCCCGCGAAGGCCTGCACGCGCTGCCAGCGCACCTCGCCGTCCTTGCCGGTGGCGGCGAGCAGCCGCGAGGCCGGCTTCCAGTCCTGGGTGGCCTGGACGACGTCGAGGACGTGCAGGAGCTCGTCGTCGGCGCCCGGCAGCCGCACGTCCTGGTCCTCCTGGCGCACGAAGCCGTACGCCTCCGGGTCCGCCGCGTCCGGCGTCCCCGGCGCGACCTGACGGATCCCCGCGCCGCCGCGCCGGCGCAGCACATAGGGACCGAGGACGCCGAACAGGAGGCCGAGCGCGATCAGGAGCCAGAGAATGTCCATGTGTCCATTGTCCAGGACACCCGGTGAGACGATCTGAGCGGCGGGAGGCGTACGGGACTACGCTCCTGACCCATGAGCGACCAGCACTCCCTCAGAGCTTCGAGACCCGCGCGATCCACGCGGGCAACACCGCCGACCCGCTGACCGGCGCGGTCGTCCCGCCCATCTACCAGGTGTCCACCTACAAGCAGGACGGCGTGGGCGGGCTGCGCGGCGGTTACGAGTACAGCCGCAGCGCCAACCCGACCCGTACCGCCCTGGAGGAGAACCTCGCGGCCCTGGAGGGCGGCCGGCGCGGCCTCGCCTTCGCCTCCGGCCTCGCCGCCGAGGACTGCCTGCTGCGCACGCTCCTCGTGCCCGGCGACCACGTGGTCATCCCCAACGACGCCTACGGCGGCACCTTCCGGCTCTTCGCGAAGGTCGTGCAGCGCTGGGGCGTCGACTTCTCCGTCGCGGACACCTCGGACATCGAGTCGGTGCGCGCCGCGGTCAACGACCGCACGAAGCTGATCTGGGTCGAGACCCCCTCGAACCCGCTCCTCGGCATCACCGACATCGAGGCCGTCGCCGGCGTCGCCCGCCAGGCCGGCGTGAAGCTCGTCGTCGACAACACCTTCGCCTCGCCCTACCTCCAGCAGCCGCTGGCGCTCGGCGCGGACGTCGTCGTGCACTCCCTCACCAAGTACATGGGCGGCCACTCCGACGTCGTCGGCGGCGCCCTGGTGACGGCCGACGAGGCCCTCGGCGAGGAACTCGCCTACCACCAGAACGCGATGGGCGCGGTCGCCGGCCCCTTCGACTCGTGGATCGTGCTGCGCGGCATCAAGACCCTCGCCGTGCGCATGGACCGCCACAGCGAGAACGCCGAGAAGATCGCCGAGATGCTCACCCAGCACCCGAAGGTCACCCAGGTCCTCTACCCGGGCCTCCCGGAGCACCCCGGGCACGAGATCGCGGCCAAGCAGATGCGCTCCTTCGGCGGCATGATCTCCTTCCGCGTCCAGGGCGGCGAGGAGGCGGCCGTCGAGGTCTGCAACCGCGCCCAGCTCTTCACCCTCGGCGAGTCCCTCGGCGGCGTCGAGTCCCTCATCGAGCACCCGGGCCGCATGACCCACGCCTCCGTCGCGGGCTCCGCCCTGGAGGTCCCGGCCGACCTCGTCCGCATCTCGGTGGGCATCGAGAACGTCGAGGACCTGCTCGCCGACCTGCGCCAGGCCCTGGGCTAGTCCCGCGCGCCGTGACGGCCGGGCCTCCCGGCCGTCACAGCCCGTCGAGCGGCGGCGTCGTCCCCGCCGGCGGGACCTCCCACGGGCGCGTCATCGACGCCCACACCACGAAGGCGAGCACGGCCAGCGCCCCAGGGCCCATAACACCCGCCGCACCCGGCGGGCCCGGTGGCGCCGCCGGGTGCCGCGCTCGGCGGCCCGCAGCGCGAGGTCGCGGGGACCGGCGGGTGCGGGTGTCGAGCAGCCGCCGCACCGCCGCCTCCTTGTCCTCGTACCGGCTCATGCCGCTCTCCGCGCGGTGGCCCTGAGCGTGGCGACCGAGCGGGCGCACACCGCGCGGACGCGGGACTCGGACAGGCCGAGGAGCGCCGCGACCTGCTCCTCCGCGACCCCTCGTACAGCCGCAGCACGACGACGAGCCGCTCCTGCGGGAGAGCGCGGCGAGCACCCCACCGCCCTGGCCGCCGTGGTGGCGCCAGGCGGTGCGCGCGAAGCGGGCGGCGAGCTCGCGGCGCGCGAGGTCGTACGGGTCCTCGTCGCGCAACCGGTCCCACACCGCGTACGCGTGCGCGAGGGCGGCGGTCAACAGGGCCTGGGCGTACGGGTGGTGGGCGCGGGTCTCGGCGGTCAGCAGGGTCGCGGCATGCAGCAGCCGGCCCGCCGCCCCCGCGACGAACGCCTCGAACTCCCGCTCACGACGGGCGTGTTCGTCTCCCCGTCCGCTCCGCTGCTCTCGCACCTCCTCATCTGAGGACAGCGCGGGTGCGGGGTCAAGAGGTCTGCGTCGACTCCCCGGCGGCCGGAGCGTGCCCGGTGTGCGCCGACTGCCGTACGGACAGGGCGGTGTTGAAGCGGGTGAGCAGGGTGCAGAAGGACTCCCGCTCGTCCGGGGTCCAGCCCTCCGTGACCTCCACCATCAGCTGGCGGCGCGAGGCGCGGACCTCCTCCAGGCGCGCGAGGCCGCGCGGCGAGAGCTGGAGGACGACCGCCCGCCCGTCCTCCGGGTGCGAGGTCCGCTTCACCAGACCGGTGTCGACGAGCGGGGCGACCTGGCGGGTCACCGTGGACGAGTCGATCCCCATGCCCGCCGCGAGCGCCTTCACCCCCATCGGCCCTTCCTGGTCCAGGCGGTTGAGCAGCAGGTAGGCCGCGCGGTCCATGGAGTTGCGGAGCTGGCCGGTGCCGCCGAGGCGCGTCTGCTCGGCCCGGCGGGCGAAGACGGCCACCTGGTGCTGGAGGGCATCGAGGAGACCGGGGTCGAGCGCAGTCGTCATGTCCTGAGATGTGGGCATGGCTGTGGGTCTCTCTCGTGCGGGGGTGGTCGGTCGGTGGGGGACAGAGTACGCGGACCCGCCGGGGTCCGTACCGGCCCTGCGCAAACCCGTCCGGAGACCTGTCCGCCGGGCGGCCACCAGGGCCGTGAGCTGCGAGACTTGCTGTCATGAGCTTCCGTATGCCACACCCCTTGCACCGGCTGATGCTCGACGACGTGCGGGGGGCGCAGAAGATGCTGGCCGGGGTCGCCAGGACGACGGCCATGGAGGGCAGCCGTCACCTGTCCTCGCTGGTGGGAGCCCCCGTCCACCTCAAGTGCGAGAACCTCCAGCGGACCGGCTCCTTCAAGCTCCGCGGGGCGTACGTACGGATCGCCGGGCTGCGGCCCGAGGAGCGGGCGGCCGGGGTGGTCGCGGCCTCCGCCGGCAACCACGCGCAGGGCGTCGCGCTCGCCTCGAAACTGCTCGGCGTCCGCGCCACCGTCTTCATGCCGGTCGGCGCCCCGCTGCCGAAGGTCGCGGCGACCCGCGACTACGGCGCGGACGTCCGCCTGCACGGGCACGTCGTCGACGAGACGCTCGCGGCGGCGGAGGAGTACGCCCACGAGACCGGCGCGGTCTTCATCCACCCCTTCGACCACCCCGACATCATCGCCGGACAGGGCACGGTCGGCCTGGAGATCCTGGAGCAGTGCCCCGAGGTCCGCACGATCGTCGTCGGCATCGGCGGCGGCGGTCTCGCGGCCGGCATCGGGCTCGCCGTGAAGTCGCTGCGCCCGGACGTCAAGGTGATCGGCGTCCAGGCGGAGGGCGCCGCCGCCTATCCGCCCTCGCTGGCCGCCGGACACCCGGTGGTGATCGAGTCACCGGTGACGATGGCCGACGGGATCAAGGTCGGGCGTCCGGGCGACGTGCCGTTCGCCCTGATCAGGAGTACGTCGACGAGGTCCGCACGGTCTCCGAGGACTCCTCTCCTCCGCGCTGCTGCTCTGCCTGGAGCGGGCGAAGCTGGTGGTCGAACCGGCGGGCGCCAGCCCGGTCGCCGCCCTCCTCACCGACCCCGGGTCCTTCCGGGGACCGGTCGTCGCCGTCCTCTCCGGCGGGAACGTCGACCCGCTGCTGCTCCAGCGGATCCTGCGCCACGGCATGGCCGCCGGGGGGCGCTACCTGAGCCTGCGGCTGCGCGTCACGGACCGGCCGGGCGCGCTCGCGACGCTGCTCGCGGTCCTCACGGTGGTCGACGCGAACGTCCTGGACGTCGGCCACGTACGGACCGATCCGCGCCTCGGCCTGACGGAGGCGGAGGTCGAACTGCACCTGGAGACGAAGGGCCCGGAGCACTGCCGGGAGGTGGAGGAGGCGCTGCGGGACGCCGGGTACACGGTCATCGGCTGACGTCTCCGGGACGGCCGGGACACGGTCGTCGGCTGACGTCCGCGCGTCCGTGCGTCTGTGCGTCTGTGCGTCCGTGCGCTCGTGCGTCCGCGCGCCCGTGCGTCCGTGCGTCCGTGCGTCCGTGGGGAACGCGGCGCGCGCGTGCGCCTCCTCCGTACCTCACCTGCCCTTACGGAGCCGGGCCGCGCGGTGGAGGACGGTCACCAGGCCGCCGCCGACCAGGGCGCCCGCCGCGAGCAGGCCCAGGGCCGGCCGAGGCCCGGCAGGCCGGACGCGCGCCGGGCGGTCGGGAGCGCGGGGCGGACGCCCGCTCCGCGTCGCGGGCGGCCGCGGCGCGGGCGGCCGTCTCGTGCGCGAGGGAGCGCTCCAGACGGAGCAGCAGGGGCCCGGGTCGGTCCCGGCGGCCGCGGCGAACTCCTCGACGGCGACGCGGGTCGGCAGCTGCTTCTGGTTGAGGAACCGTTCCCAGGAGGAGCGGCTGTAGTGGGTGCGCTGCGCGAGCTTGCCGTAGCTCAGCTCGGTGGCGCCCTTGATCCGGCGCATCTCGGCGGCGAGCTCGGCCCAGGGCGTCGCCGTGTCGCACCCCGTGCGGCCGGAACACGCGTGATCCCCCGTCCCGGGCGTCCCACCGGCCACCCTCACACCGTCGACCCTGCCCGTCCCGTATGTGCCGACCGCCATCTCGTGCTCCCCGTCGTCGTCGTGCTCCGTACGAGGCCCCAGCATCGCCCCCTGGCCAACGGCCCGCCAACAGCACGCCAACGGGTCTCTCACACCCCGGCCCGGGACGCCCGGGACGCCCGGGACGCCCGGGACGCCAGGGGCAGCCGGGCGGGGCGCCGGGCTCGCCGGGCGCGAGCCGCTCCGCGCTCCTAGGATCGGTAGGAAACGCCCGAATCTCCCGGGAGCACTCACATGCCAGGCGCGATCCACGCCGAGGGCCTGGTGAAGACCTTCGGCGACGTACGAGCTCTGGACGGGGTCGACCTCGACGTGCCGGAGGGCACCGTCCTGGGGCTGCTCGGTCCGAACGGCGCGGGCAAGACGACCGCCGTGCGGGTCCTGACGACCCTCATCAGACCCGACAGCGGACGGGCGGTCGTCGCCGGGATCGACGTCCTCGGACGCCCCGACGAGGTCCGCCGCTCGATCGGCCTCTCCGGCCAGTTCGCGGCCGTCGACGAGTACCTCACCGGCCGCGAGAACCTCACGATGGTCGGGCAGCTCTACCAGATGAGGGCGAAGGCGGCGAAGGCGCGGGCCGGTGAGCTGCTGGAACGGTTCCACCTCGCCGACGCCGCCGACCGGCCGGCCAAGACGTACTCCGGCGGCATGCGCCGCCGCCTCGACCTCGCGGCGGCCCTGGTCGTCTCCCCGCCGGTCATGTTCATGGACGAGCCGACCACCGGCCTCGACCCGCGCAACCGGCAGGAGCTCTGGGAGGTCATCAAGGAGCTCGTCGCCGGCGGGACGACCCTGCTCCTCACCACCCAGTACCTGGAGGAGGCCGACCACCTCGCCCACGACATCTGCGTCGTCGACCACGGCAGGGTCATCGCCCGCGGCACCTCCGACCAGCTCAAGGCCCAGACCGGCGGCGAGCGCGTCGAGGTCGTCGTCCACGAGCCGGAGATGATCGCCGACGCCCGGGACGTCCTCGCCCGCTACGGCCTCGCGGGGATCGGCCACGGCGAGGTCTCCGTCGAGGACCACACCCGCAGGCTCACCGTCCCCGTCACCGGCGGCGCCAAGCTCCTCGCCGAGGTCATCCGCGACCTGGACGCCGTCGGCGCCGAGATCGACGACATCGGCCTGCGCCGCCCCACCCTCGACGACGTCTTCCTCTCCCTCACGGGCCACGTGGCCGACCGGGGCGAGGAGGAGGGCGAGCGGGCCGCCGGGGGCGGGAAGGGCCGGAAGAAGGAGGACGTGACGTGACCACCGTCCTGGGGACGGCCGGACGGTCGGCCGACCCGCGCCCGCGCGGGGCGGTCGCCCGGTCGGTCGGCGACTCGCTCGTGATCGCACGCCGCAACCTGATCAGAATGTCCAGGATCCCCGAGATGGTCATCTTCGGGCTCATCCAGCCGATCATGTTCGTGGTGCTGTTCAGCTACGTCTTCGGCGGCTCGATGCAGATCGGCGACTCCACCTCGCCGAACGTCTACCGCGAGTTCCTGATGGCCGGCATCTTCGCCCAGACCGTCACCTTCGCCACCGCCGGAGCGGGCGCGGGCATCGCCGACGACATGCACAAGGGCCTGATCGACCGCTTCCGCTCCCTGCCGATGGCCCGCGGCGCGGTCCTCACCGGCCGCACGCTCGCCGACCTGGTCCAGACGACGCTGACCCTGGTCGTCCTCGCGATCGTCGCCCTCCTCGTCGGCTGGCGCATCCACGAGGGCGTCCCCAAGGCGCTCGGCGCCTTCGCCCTGCTCCTCCTCCTCGGCTACGCCTTCTCCTGGATCGGGGCGCTCATCGGCCTCTCCGTCCGCACCCCCGAGGCGGCGACCTCGGGCGGCCTGATCTGGCTCTTCCCGGTCACGTTCATCTCGAACGCGTTCGTGGACTCCAGCAAGCTGCCCGGCTGGCTCCAGCCCGTCGCCGAGTGGAACCCCTTCAGCGCGACCGTCCAGGCCTGCCGCGAACTCTTCGGCAACCCCGGCGTCTCCACCTCCGACGCCTGGCCGATGCAGCACCCGGTGTGGGCCTCGCTCCTGTGGTCGGTCCTGATCGTCGTGGTCTTCCGGACCCTGTCGGTGCGGAAGTACCGCTCGGCGACCGCCTGAGGACCGCGAGGCCTCAGGGCAGGTAGGCGGAGAAGACGAACCCGTCGGGGAACGAGACGAAGGCCGCCCCTCCGGAGGCCAGCGGCCGTCCGCCGGACTCCAGCGCGAAGCCGTCGGGGAGCTTCGCCTCGAACGACTCGTAGTCCTCGTCGGAGGCGGGACCCGCCGCCGGGATCGACACCACCTCGTTCTTGGCGGCGGCCAGGACCCGGTCCCCCGCGAAGTACACCTCCTGCGCGGCGCCCTCGGTCAGGGTGGGCAGCAGGGACCAGCGCCGCTCGCCGCTCGCCAGGTCGTAGGCGCTCACGAGCTGGCCGCTCACCACCGCCACCAGGCCGTCCGCGTTCACAGCGGGCCCCGCCGTCACCCCGGCGCCGAAGGACCGCTTCCGCTTCAGCGTCGCCCCGTCGAGGACGGTCACGGAGCCGTCCGGGGAGCCCGTGCACAGCACGCTGCCGCTCTTCTCGTGCACCACGGGCCGCTGGCAGCCCGCCGCCCCGCGCGCCACCTCCTCGCCGGTACGGGCGTCCAGCGCCACCGGCACGACCCCAGCGGCACCAGGACCCGGCCCGCCGCCGCGACCGGCTCCTCCGGCAGGGCGTCGAGCGGCTTCCGCCACAGCTGCTTGCCGTCGGCGAGGCGCACGGCGGTCGCCAGGCCCGTCCGCTCGTCGCGCACGTTCACGTACGTCGAGTACAGGACGCCGTCCCGCAGGTCGGTGCCCTTCACGGCCCAGTCGGCCCCGGGCGCCGGGATCCGCCCGCGCTCCTTGCCGTCCGCGACGCCGTACGCGACGACCCCGTCCGGCCCCGTCACGTACGCCGTGTCGCCGACGACCGCCGGGTACTGCGGCCCGCTGCGCAGCCCCTCGCCCCGGCCCGGCACCTTCCACAGCTCCTTGCCGTCCCCCGCGCCCAGCGCGGTGACCGCACCGCCGGACCCCGGGCAGACCAGCACCTTCGGGAGAGCGCGCAGCTGCCGGTGCCCTGTTCGACCTCGGCGGTCCAGGGCGCCCAGCCCGCCGGACGCATGGCGCGGTCCGTGGCGGCCGTGCCGAAGTCGTTGCCGTGGCCCCCGCCGCCGTACGGCAGGACGACTCGGCTCAGGGCGGCGACCGGCGGCGTCGTACCGGTCGAGGGGCCGCCGCTCGTCGGCCCGCCGTTCGTCGGCCCCGCGACCCCGCCCGTGGCCGTACCGTCCTGCCCGCCGCCCCGGTTCAGCAGCACCACGCCGACCGTCGCCACCAGGGCCACCGCCACCGCGCCCGCGACCACCGCGCCCCACGGGCGGCGGCGCCGCTCCACGGGGCGGCGGGGAGCACCGGCCGGGCGGCCATCGCCGTGGGGAGTACGGCACGACCGGGCCGAGCGTCGGCAGGTCGGCCACGCCCGCGCCGGAGGCCGCCGCCTCCCGGCGCTCCTGGCCGCCTCCCCGTACTCGGCGAGCAGAGAGAGCACCGGGCCGGGCCACGGGAACACCTCGGACGCGAAACCGCCGCCGAGCAGCTCCGCCAGCTCCGCCGCCGAAGGACGCAGGTCGGGGGCGAGCAGCAGACACCGCTCCACGACCGGCCGCAGCTCCTCCGGGACGCCGTCGAGGTCGGCCTCGGCCCGGCTGATCCGGTAGATCACGGCCGCCATCTCGTCGTCGTGGAACGGCCCCCGGCCGCTCGCCGCGAACGCGAGGACCGCGCCCAGGCAGAACACGTCCGAGGCGGGCACCACCGCCCGGCTGCCCACCAGGTGCTCCGGCGACATGAAGCCGGGGGAGCCCACCACCAGACCGGTCGAGGTCAGCGCGGTCGCCTCGAAGGCCTGCGCGATGCCGAAGTCGATCAGCTTGGGCCCGGCGGCGGCGAGCAGCACGTTCGCCGGCTTGAGGTCCCGGTGCAGCACCTTCACCGCGTGCACGCCCGCGAGGGCCCGCGCAAGGGCGGTCCCGAGGGCCCGGACGGACCCGACGGGCAGCGGCCCGGACCGTACGACGGCCTCCGCGAGCGAGGGCCCCGGCACGTACTCGGTCGCCAGCCACGGCGAGGGCGCGTCGGCGTCCGCGTCCACGAGCCGCGCGACGCCCGGCCCGTCCACGGTCCGCGCGGCCGCGATCTCCCGCCGGAAGCGGGTCCGGAAGTCCCCGTCGACCTCCAGGTCCTCCCGTACGGTCTTCACGGCGACCATCCGGTACGGATCGGCCGTCGGCGCGTCCGCCCGGCAGGCGAGGTGCACCTCGCCCATGCCTCCGGCGCCGAGGCGGGCGAGCAGCCGGTAGGGGCCGAGGAACCGCGGGCCTGTCCCGGCGGCAGGGCTTCCAGCAAGGGACTACCTCGGGCAGGGCGACGGAGGCGACGACTCCGGTGTCGTACACGACGTGGGCGACACCGCCGAGCGGCAGCACCTCCGGCGGGCGGACCTCCCGGCCGATGTCGGTGCCGTTCCCCGCGCGTACGGGTCCTTGGCGCGCGGCCCGGGGGCGCCGGGCACGGGTACGACGCGTTCCTTGCCGGGGCGCCGTTCCGGCCGAGCGGCACCAGGTGCAGGGCCGAGAAGTCGGCGTAGACCAGGGTGTCCCCGGCGATCAGCGGGCCGGAGACGTACTGCTTCTTCCCGTCGGCGCCGGTGAGCGGGGGGATCGGGTAGTGGCCGAGGGTCCTGCCGGTGGCGGGGTCGAGGACGAACACGCCGGCGGGCTCGCCCGTGTTGCCCCAGCCGCCCAGGGCAGCGGGCCCCGGTCGACGACGACGGCCGTCCGGGCGGACACGGCGGCGGGCCAGGCGCCCGACCGCGTGACGTCGGAGGCCAGCGGAGCCTGCCGTCGCCCACCGGGGCGAGCGTCGTGGCGTCCAGGCGGTACAGCGCGAGCGGGGCCGTGGTCGTCGCGTCGAACTGCGCGCAGTAGGCGTACCGGCCCTGGACGCCGAGGGTGCCGCAGTCCTTGGCCTCCGTCGGCACCTGGCCGCGCTGCCGTCCGGTCTTCGCGTCGAGCGCGACGAGACCGCCGTCGCTCAGGGCGTACACGAGGCCGTTCGCGTAGGCGACGGGCTCGAAGTCGCGGAACGCGCCCCGCGAGAGCTCGGCGTTGGTCAGCGACGCGGACCACAGCCGGCGGCCGTCCGCCAGGGCGTAGGCCGCCACCTGGTCGCTCTCCTCGCCGGACCGGACGAAGACCGTGCCGTCGCCCACGATCGGCCGGGTGTCCAGCTTGGCCTGCGCGGGATCCTTCTGCTCCCAGCGCACGGCGCCGCTGCGGGCGTCCCGCACCTGGAGGCGCTTGCCGGAGAGCAGGACGACGGAGTCGCCGTGGACGGCGGGGACGTTCGTGCCGCCCGCGACGAAGATCCCGCCCGTGGGCCCGATGGTGCTGGAGTCGTCCCGAGGGTCCGCCACCAGGTCGGCGGTCCACAGCGGCTTCCCGTCCGCCGGGTCCAGCGCCTCGTACCGCCCGTCCGTCGTCCGGCACACGAGCGCCTTCTCGCCAGCCGAGCAGCCGAACGCGGGGCGGTCAGCTTCGCCCGCCAGGGCTTCCAGCCGGCCGGGCGCTGCGCCGCGTTCCGCGCGACGACGCCCGAGGCGTCGGCGGGCCCGTGGGCGTCCACGCCGGGGACGCGGGGCCCGGCGGGCGGGGCTGCCTTCGCGGGGCCTTCGGCGGCGCGGGCTCGGGCCACAGCAGATAGGTGCCGAGGCCGCCGGCGACGACCGCGAGCGCGAGGACGGCGGCGAGCAGCCGCCCCGCCGCTTCCGGGGCTCCCCGGCGGCGGCCCCGGCGGGCACGGTCGGCGTGGACACCGGCGCCAGCGTCGGGACGGAGTGCAGGCCGGGGACGGCCGGGGTGACCACGGGGCCGGTGGCGGCGCGGACGGGACCTCCAGGAGCGGCCCGCCCGAGGCGACGAGCCGGGCGAGCTCCTGCCGTACTCGCCGATGTGGTCCCGTACGCCCTCCGGCCAGGGAAGACCTTCGGGGCCCCGGTCCCGAGGAGCCGACGAGGGCCTCCGGCGTGGGCCGGTCGGCCGGGTCCAGGGCCAGGCAGGCGGCGACCGTCCCGCGCAGTTCCTCGGGGACCCGGCTCAGGTCGGCCTCGGCCTGGGAGACGCGGTAGAGGACGGCCGCGAGCGGCCCGTCGCCGAAGGGGTCCTCGCCGGTCGCCGCGTAGCAGAGCAGCGAGCCGAGGCAGAAGACGTCGGAGGCGGCCGTGACCCGGCGGGCGCCGGCCACGTGCTCGGGGGACATGAAGGAGGGGGTCCCGACCATCATGCCGGTCGCGGTCATGGTGGTGGCGGTGTTGCTGCGGGCGATGCCGAAGTCGATGAGCCGGGGCCGTCGACGGCGAGCATGACGTTGCCGGGCTTGAGGTCGCGGTGCAGGACCCCGGCCCGGTGCAGGTCGGCGAGGGCGCGGGCGACGTCCGCGCCGAGCGCCCGGACGGCGGCGACGGGCAGCGGGCCGCCGCGCCGCACGGCCTGCGAGAGGCTGGGCCCGGGGACGTAGGCGGTGGCCAGCCAGGGCGTCCCGGCGTCGGCGTCGCCGCCGACGGGCGCGGCGGCGTACGCGCTGTCGACGAGCCCGGCGACCTTGATCTCGCGCCGGAACCGGTCCCGGAAGGCCGGATCGCCCGCCACGTCACGGCGCACGGTCTTCACGGCGACGAAGGAGTCGCTCACGGTCTCCCCGTCGGCCCGCGCGAGGAACACCTCGCCCATGCCTCCGGCCCCGAGCCGGGCGAGCACCTCGTACGGTCCGATCCGGCGCGGCGCGTCCACACGCAGCGGTCCCAGCACCTCGTCCTCCCCCTGATGACGCGACGTCAGGCCGCATCATTGCATGTGCATGCAGGACGAGGCGGCCCCACGGGGCCGGCCCTTCGTCGGAGGAGTGCGGCTCAGCCGGTGTACGGCTTCGCGCTGAGGATCTTCACCGTGGCCTTCTTGCCGTTCGGCAGCTCGTACTCCGCGTCGTCGCCGGCCTTCTTGCCGTTGACGCCGACGCCGAGCGGCGACTGCGGCGAGTAGGTCTCGATGTCACCGCTCGCGTACTCGCGGGAGGCGAGCAGGAAGGTCATCGTGTCGTCCTCGTCGCCGTCGAAGGCGATCGTGACGACCATGCCCGGCTCGACGACGCCGTCGTCCGCCGGCGCCTCGCCGACCTTGGCGTGCTGGAGCAGCTGGGTGAGCTGGCGGACCCGGAGCTCCTGCTTGCCCTGCTCCTCCTTGGCCGCGTGGTACCCGCCGTTCTCGCGCAGGTCCCCCTCTTCGCGCGCCGCGGCGATCTTCGTCGCGATCTCGGTACGCGCGGGACCAGACAGGTACTCAAGCTCGTCCTTGAGCTTGTTGTACGCCTCCTGGGTGAGCCAGGTGACGTTGTCGCTGGTCTGGGTCACAGGTGCTCCTCGTAGGTACTGGGAATACAAAGCATCGCCCTACGCGGAAAAGCGGCGCTGTCCCGGGCGGGCGAAACCACGAGCCTAACAATGAGTGGCGGAAAGCGGGAGGACATAAACCATCAAGATGGCGTCATCCCAGGTCACCGCAGTGACCCGCCGGGACTCGACACCCCGTCCCTACCCACCGCTACCGCGCCGTACACCCGATCAGCTCGGCGCTCGTCGCGCGGGCGGTCGTACGGAGCGAGAAGACGCGGTCGACGCGGGCGGCGTCGTCGTCGATCCGGACGTCCTTGCGGGCCACCTCGGCCCCGTCCTCGGAGCGCGAGCGCAGCGTGCAGACGCCCTTGACGTCCTTGTCCTTGCGGATCTCCAGGTGCACCTGCACCTCGTCGGCGCTCACCACGTCGAACTTGATCAATTCGGCGCTGATCTTGTTGTCGACGACGTAGTGCCAGCCGAACCAGCCCATCACGCCGAGGAAGAGGACACCGAGCACCGCTCCGGTGATCCTGAGCTTGCGGTCCGCCCGCTCGTCCGCGGTGCGCCCGTAGCGCCCCTCGGGCAGCTGCTCTCGCGCCGCGCTCATGGAACATCCTCTCGAAGCCGGGGGTGGCGGAATTTTCACTCCCCCGATTCCGTCACTATAGAGACCACCCTCCGCGTCGAATCACTGAGGATCGAGCTTTGACTGAGCAGCTGCGACTGATGGCCGTTCACGCCCACCCCGACGACGAGTCGAGCAAGGGTGCGGCCACGATGGCCAAGTACGTGTCCGAGGGGGTGGACGTCATGGTGGTGACGTGCACGGGCGGCGAGCGCGGCTCGGTCCTGAACCCCAAGCTTCAGGGCGACCCCTACATCGAGGCGAACATCCACGAGGTGCGCCGCAAGGAGATGGACGAGGCCCGCGAGATCCTCGGCGTCTCCCAGCACTGGCTCGGCTTCGTCGACTCGGGCCTGCCCGAGGGCGACCCGCTGCCCCCGCTCCCCGAGGGCTGCTTCGCCCTGGAGGACGTCGACGCGGCGGCCGGCACCCTGGTCCGCGAGATCCGCTCCTTCCGTCCGCAGGTCATCACGACCTACGACGAGAACGGCGGGTACCCGCACCCCGACCACATCATGACCCACAAGATCACGATGGTGGCCTTCGACGGCGCGGCCGACGCCGAGAAGTACCCGGAGGCCGAGTTCGGCCCGGTCTGGCAGCCCCTGAAGCTCTACTACAACCAGGGCTTCAACCGCCCCCGCACCGTGGCCCTCCACGAGGCCCTCCTGGCCCGCGGCCTGGAGTCGCCCTACGGCGACTGGCTCAAGCGCTGGGACGAGTTCGGCGGCACCCCCCGCAACCTCACCACCCACGTGCCCTGCGCCGAGTTCTTCGAGATCCGCGACAAGGCGCTGATCGCGCACGCCACGCAGATCGACCCCGACGGCGGCTGGTTCCGGGTCCCGATGGACATCCAGAAGGAGGTCTGGCCGACGGAGGAGTACGAGCTCAGCAAGGCGCTCGTCCCGACCTCCCTCCCCGAGGAAGATCTCTTCGCGGGCATCCGCGACAATGCCTGACATGAGCGCACACCTGGCACTGACCCAGCTTGTCCCCTTCGCCGCCGAAGAGCTGGACAAGAACAAGGTGACCCCCGGCGTCCTCGGCTTCGTCGTCTTCGCGGCCCTGGCCCTCGCGGTCTGGATGCTGATGAAGTCGATGAACCGCCACATGGGCAAGATCACCTTCGAGGAGGCCCCGGACCCGGCCACCACCGGCCCGGACACCCCCAAGGCCACCCCCGCCAAGTAGCCACCGGACGGCCCGGCCCCCCACGGGGTCCGGGCCGCCCCGGCACACCCACGCCCCGCCTCCGGGGCCCCGCCGCCATGCCTGCGGCAGGATGGGCCCATGCCGAACCGACTGGCCCATGAGACCTCCCCGTACCTCCTCCAGCACGCCGACAACCCGGTCGACTGGTGGCCCTGGTCCCCCGAGGCCTTCGAGGAGGCCCGCCGCCGCGACGTCCCCGTGCTGCTGAGCGTCGGATACAGCTCCTGCCACTGGTGCCACGTCATGGCCCACGAGTCCTTCGAGGACGAGACCACCGCGGCCCTGGTCAACGAGAACTTCGTGGCGGTGAAGGTCGACCGGGAGGAGCGCCCCGACGTCGACGCGGTCTACATGGAGGCGGTCCAGGCCGCGACCGGTCAGGGGGGCTGGCCGATGACGGTCTTCCTCACGCCGGAGGCGGCGCCCTTCTACTTCGGGACGTACTTCCCGCCGGAGCCCCGGCACGGGATGCCCTCCTTCCGGAGGTCCTGACCGGGGTGAAGGAGGCCTGGGACGGTCGTCGGGAGGAGGTCGCCGAGGTCGCGGACCGGATCGTGAAGGACCTGGCGGGGCGCTCCCTGGCGTACGGGGGCCGGTGTTCCCGGGGAGGAGGAGCTCGCGGGGGCCCTTCTGGCGCTGACCCGGGAGTACGACGCGACGCGTGGCGGCTTCGGAGGCGCGCCCAAGTTCCCGCCGTCGATGGTCCTGGAGTTCCTGCTCCGCCACCATGCCCGTACGGGCTCCGAGGGGGCCCTCCAGATGGCCGCCGACACCTGTGAGGCGATGGCCCGCGGCGGCATCTACGACCAGCTCGGCGGCGGTTTCGCGCGGTACGCGGTGGACCGGGCGTGGGTGGTGCCGCACTTCGAGAAGATGCTCTACGACAACGCCCTGCTCTGCCGGGTGTACGCGCACCTGTGGAAGGCCACGGGCAGCGACCTGGCCCGCCGGGTCGCCCTGGAGACGGCCGACTTCCTGGTCCGTGAGCTCCGCACGCCCGAGGGCGGTTTCGCCTCGGCGCTGGACGCGGACTCCGACGACGGCAGCGGCACGCACGTCGAGGGCGCCTACTACGTGTGGACGCCCGCGCGGCTGACCGAGGTCCTCGGCGCGGAGGACGCCGCCCTCGCCGCCGCCCACTACGGCGTCACCGAGGACGGCACCTTCGAGCACGGCAGCTCCGTCCTGCAGCTGTCGCAGGAGGCGGGCCCGGCGGACGCGGACCGGATCGCCTCGATCGCGGCCCGGCTCCTCGCCGCCCGCGAGGAGCGCGAGCGCCCCGGACGCGACGACAAGGTCGTCGCCGCCTGGAACGGCCTGGCGATCGCCGCCCTCGCCGAGACCGGCGCCCTCTTCGACCGCCCCGACCTGGTCGACCGCGCCACCGAGGCCGCCGACCTCCTCGTCCGCGTCCACATGGACGAGTCGGCCCGGCTGACCCGCACCTCCAAGGACGGCCGGGCCGGGACGAACGCGGGGGTCCTGGAGGACTACGCCGACGTCGCCGAGGGGTTCCTCGCCCTCGCCGCCGTCACCGGCGAGGGCGCCTGGCTGGAGTTCGCCGGCTTCCTCCTGGACATCGTCCTCGACCGCTTCACCGCCGAGGGCGGGGCCCTGTACGACACGGCCCACGACGCCGAGACCCTCATCCGGCGCCCGCAGGACCCCACCGACAACGCCACGCCCTCGGGCTGGACCGCCGCCGCCGGAGCGCTCCTGTCGTACGCGGCGCACACCGGCTCGGAGGCCCACCGCGCCGCCGCCGAAGCGGCCCTCGGCGTGGTCAAGGCCCTCGGTCCGCGCGCGCCCGCTTCATCGGCTGGGGCCTGGCCGTCGCGGAGGCCCTCCTCGACGGGCCCCGCGAGATCGCCGTCGTCGGCGACCCCGCCGACCCGGCCTTCCGGGAGCTGCGCCGTACGGCCCTGGCGGCGACCACCCCGGAGCGGTCCTCGCCACCGGAGCCCCCGGCGGCGAGGAGTTCCTGCTCCTGAGGGACCGTCCGCTCGTGGCCGGGTCGCCCGCCGCGTACGTGTGCCGTCACTTCACCTGTGACGCGCCGGTCACCGACCCGGCCGAGCTGCGCGAGAAGCTCTGAGCCCCGGTCCCCCGGGGAAAGGACACGGCCCCGCCCACCCCTCCGGAGAGGGGCGGCGGGGCCGCGTCCGGCTGAGCGTCGGCGATCAGCTGTTGCCGGCGCCGTTGCCCGACAGGACCGGGATGTCCTCCAGGATGTGCGACAGCGGCTCGTCGCCCTTGGCCTGGGTGGAGTTCTCGGTGCACTGCTGGTTCTGCGGGGAGGACAGGACGTTGACGTCCTGGACCGAGATCGGGATCAGGCCGATCAGCGAACCGGCGTTGACCTTGGCCGGGAGGCCGACGCAGGGCTTGTTCAGGGAGCCCTGGACGAGCGCGAGCTGCGGGCTCATGTTGCCGTAGGTGGCAGAGTTGCCGAACTCCTGGTGGGCGCCGTTGCCGGACAGCGAGGTGGTGCCACCGTCGTCGGCGATCGCGAGCGCCTGACCGGCACCCGCCGCCGTCGCGCCGAGCACGGACGCGGCCACAGCAGCCGTCGCCAAGAGCTTCTTCATTGTTCAGGCCTTTCGGATACTGGCCCGCTGAGTGCCGGACCGCACTGATCAACTGCCCGGGGAGCGGGAGGTTCCGGGAAGTCCACCGGACGGCCTACGGGCAGATGAGCGAAGACCCCCGGGCGGGCCGGTACGTGCCCACCGGGATCTCGCTCGGCGCGACCGCTCCGGCGGCGGGCAGCGGCCGGTCCCCGGCCAGTCGCCCGAAGACCTCCGCGGCGCCCTTCTCGTCCCAGGCGAGCGTGGACCCGACGCCCGCGATGTCCTGGTTGAAGCCCCGTACGGGTACGGTCGCGAACTCCATGTGCTCCGGGTCCAGGTTCCGCAGGCGGGCGGCGAGCGTCAGCAGCTCCGCCGTCGAGATGCCCCGCTCGGCCGCGGCCGTCCCGCGCAGGGTCGCGGCGAGGGCCCTGAGCCGGTCGGGGTCGTCGAGGACGCCGTCGTGGAGCCGGCGCAGGGTGTTCACCACGAATCCCTGCTGCTTCTGGATGCGGCCGAAGTCCATCCGTCCGTCGGCCTTCCGCGACCGCACGTACTGGAGGGCCTCGCCGCCCGCGACCCGCTTGGTCCCGGGCTGGAGGTCGAGGCCGGTGGACGGGTCCTTGAGCGGCCGCGCCGTACAGACCGGGACGCCGCCGTCGATCCGGTCCACGGTGTCCATGAACCGCCGGAAGTCGATCTCCAGATAGCGGTGGACGGGCAGCCCCGTCATCGCCTCGACGGTCCGCACCGTGAAGGCGGAACCGCCCTCCGCCCAGGCGTTGTTGATCTTCTCGGGGTGGGCGGGTGCACCTCTCCGGTGCGCCGGTCGCGGTGCCCCGCCGGGAAGGAGGCGAGGGAGTCCCGCGGCAGGCTGACGACCTCGACGCGGTCGTTCGCCGCCGAGACGTGCACGAGCATGATCGCGTCCGTGCAGTCGCAGGCCCGGCCTCCGAGGTGGAAACGTTCCTTCTCCTCCGGGGTGACCCCCTCGCGGGTGTCGAGGCCGACGACCAGCAGGTTCAGCCCCTTCTCCGGGGCGGGCAGGCCGGTGGGGGCGACGGCGAGGGCGCCGGGGGCGAGGGAGGCGAGCGGAGAGGGCCGCCGCGGCGAGCAGCGGACGCCGGGCCGGCCGAAGACGCGGGAATTTCATCTTCGCACCGTATTTCGAGCCGCTCGTACACAGGTACGCGACGCGACATGATCAGGGCGAATCACTCTCCTGCGGCGCCTGTGTAATGATGCGGGAATCGCAGCGGAAGGAGCGAAAATGGCGCCGGATCCCGGAAAATGGGAACGGATGGCCTTCATTCCGAAGAGCCGATATGTGAGTGACCCGCCCCCCGCCGACCGCACTCCGTTCCCCGTCTATTCCGCCCTGGTCACCCAGTGGGTGCAGGCGGGGCGGGCGGTGCCGGGGATGCCCGACCGGGAGTGGGAGCGCCTGATGGCCACGCCGGTCTGGCCGACCTGGTAGGGGGAAGACGAAAGGGGCCGCCCCGGAGGGCGGCCCCTGACGCGTGAACGTCGTCGCGCTCGGGCGGAACGTCAGTGGTTGCCGACGCCGTTGCCCGAGAGGACCGGGATGTCGTCCAGGATGTGCGACAGCGGCTCGTCGCCCTTGGCCTGGGTGGAGTTCTCGGTGCACTGCTGGTTCTGCGGGGAGGACAGGACGTTGATGTCCTGGACGGCGATCGGGATGGCACCGATCAGCGAACCGGCGTTGACCTTGGCCGGGAGGCCGATGCAGGGCTTGTTCAGGGAGCCCTGGACGAGCGCCATCTGCGGGCTCATGTTGCCGTAGGTGGCGGAGTTGCCGAACTCCTGGTGGGCGCCGTTGCCGGAGAGCGACGTGGTGCCGCCGTCGTTGGCGATGGCGAGCGCCGGGGAGGCCACGGCGGCGGTGGCGCCGACGATGGAGACGGCTGCGGCCGCAGTGGCCATAACCTTCTTGATCACGGTAGTTCCCTTCTAGAACCGGCTCCGTGCAGGGAGCGACCTGATCAACAGGCACTCGGATGCCGGGGTTCCGCTGTGTCACCCCCTTGGCGGAGCGCGCGCGGCAGCGCGAAACGCGGACCCAGTCGAACGAGTGAAGCGCCGGAACCAAAGCCCGCGACCGCAGTTGATCCCGTCGCATCAATCAGGTCGATTGGTGGGAACAGGAACGGAATCACCGTGATCAAGAAGATTATGGCGGCCGCGGCTGTGACGGCCTCTGTTGTCGGCGCTTCCGCTGCGGCGGCGTCCCCGGCGCTCGCCATCGCCGACGACGGCGGCACGACCTCGCTGAGCGGGAACGCCTCGCACCAGGAGTTCGGCAACTCGAAGACGCACGGCGACATGAGCCCCCAGGTCACGGCCGTCCAGGGCTCGCTGAACAAGCTCTGCCTCGGTGTCCCGGTCAAGGCCAACGCCGGTTCGCTCATCGGTGTCCTCGTCCCGGTCGCGGTCCAGGACGTCAACGTCCTGTCCTCCCCGCAGAACCAGCAGTGCGCCGACAACTCCACCCAGGCCAAGGGTGACGAGCCGCTGTCGCACCTCGTCGAGGACATCCCGGTCCTCTCCGGGAACGGCATCGGCAACGGCTGATCCGCCGCGCGCCACAGGGCCGGAGGGAACGTCCGCGTTCCCTCCGGCCCTGTGCGTTGCGGGCCGGAGTCGGGCAATGGGGTGAAAGAGAAGGTGTCGCTGTTATTCCGGTTTCCTTTGTGCGGGATGTTCGTTGTGAGGTGTGCAGCGGAAATTCATTCCGCCGAGGAAAGGATCCAGTCGAAATGAACTGCAAGAAGGCCGCGGCCGTCGTCGCCGGTATCGTCCTGGCCATGGGTGTGGCGTCGCCCGCCTTCGCGGACGCGGACGCGACCGGTGCGGCCATCGGTTCGCCCGGCGTCCTCTCCGGGAACGTCGTGCAGGTCCCGATCCACATCCCGATCAACGTCTGCGGCAACAGCGTGAACGTCATCGGTCTGCTGAACCCGGCCGTCGGCAACACCTGCATCAACGCCTGATTCCCGGCGCCCGCAGGCACGGAGGGCCGGTTCCGGGAGCGTCCGCTTCCCGGGCCGGCCCTCCGTCACGCCCCGACCGGCGCCTTCCCGCCCGTACGGGGCCGGACCGCCGTCCCGCCCCGGCGCCCGAACGCAGCCGCTGCCGGACCCCCTTCACCAGGCGCCCCGCCGTGTACCCGGCGCCGAGGACGAACCGCATCGACGGCCCGTACGAAGGGGCGGTGAGCAGCCCCGCGAGGAACAGGCCCGGCCAGGAGGACTCGAAGAGGCCCCCGACCTCGGGGCGCCGCCCGCGCCGACCCGGCGGAGCGCCCCGCGCAGCGCGGGGAGAGGACCCCGGCCCGGTCCAGGCTCGGGACGAAGCCGGTGGCCGCGATCACGTGGTCGGTCTCCAGGACCGTCGTCCCTCCGGTCCCGTCACGTCGAGCCGGAGCCGCTCGTCCCCGGTCACCTCCGCCGAGGCGATCCGCTGCCGCAGCCGGACGTCGCCGACCGCCGCGAACCGCTCGCGGAGCCACCAGGCGCCCGCCGGGCCGAGCGCCGAGCCGAGGATCCGCTGCCGGGCGGCGGCCGGAAGGCGCCGGAAGATCCCGGGGCGTCCGCGTACAGCTTGTTCCGCCAGCCGCTGCCGAGGCCCGTGTGCGGGGCGCGCAGTGCGGGCAGGAGGCCGCGGTCGAGGGGAGCGGGAGGGCGTTCCAGTACAGCCGGTCGGCGCGGGCCACGACCCGTACGGCTGCGGCGCCCCGCTCGACGAGGAGCGCGGCGGTCTCCAGGGCCGCCTGGCCGGACCCGACGACGGTCACGTCCCGGCCGGCGAAGCCGTCGAGCTCACCGTGGTGGCTGGAGTGGGTGACGTACCGCCGGGGCAGTCCCGCAGGGGCCGGGGATCTCCAGGAAGGGCAGGACGCCGACGGCGAGGGCCACCGTCCGGGCGCGCAGCGTCTCGCCGTCCTCGGTGCGCAGCGCGAAGCCCCTGGCGGCGGGCGCGACCGAGGCGATGAGCCGCTCGTCGAGCGCGGGCACGGCCTGCCGGGCGAACCAGTCGCCGTACGCGGCGAAGAGGTCCACCGGCAGCGGCACGCCGTGCTCCGCGCGCACGCCCCGGCTCGCCGCGTAGGCGTCGAGGCCGTACGCCCCCGCCGGGTCGGAGAGGTGGGAGGCCCAGGGCTCCGACTTGAGGAACATGCCGGAGGGCATGGCGTGCCAGGACGCCATCGGGCGGCCGAAGGTCCTCGGGTCCAGCCCGTGGGCCGCCGCGTGGGCGGCCACGGACAGCCCGTAGGGACCGGCCCCCACGACCACCAGGTCGTGCGCCGACCGCGACCTCGCGCCTTCCGCGGTCATCGGGGGTGAGCCGGTCGGGGAGGTGCGGGCGCGGGCGCGGCCGGGGCGACGGCCGGGTCCGGGCGGCGGGTCCGCGGCGGGCGGCGCAGCGCGCCCGGCACCTTGCGCAGCTGGTGCGCGAGCCAGGCGCGGCCCATGGCGAGCGCGGGCAGCGGATCGTCGGCGGCGAACCAGGCGCACTCGGTCCGCCCCGCTCGGCGCCGGGACCGGGCGCGTACCGGCGGCGCGGGGAGGCGAGCAGCGAGAGCGCCGCGTAGTTCTCGACCAGGAACCGGCGGCCGTACGCGGGGGAGTGCGGCGGCACGGGGCGGCCGGTGAGGTCCAGGTGCAGCGCCCGGACCACGTCCAGGCCGTCCGGGTCGGTGAAGAGCCGGAACTGCGCGCCGGGCCGGGGGTTGAAGTCGAGCAGGTGGTACGCGCCGGTCGCCTTGTTCAGCCGGAAGTCCAGGTCGCACACGCCCCGGTAGTCCAGCGCGCGGAGGAGCTCGCGGGCGGTCCGGTCGACGGTCGGGTTCGCCGTCCAGCGGCCGGAGGCGGTGAGTCCGGCCCCGTCCGGCCAGGAGCGCTCCTTGCGGCCGGTGGCCCCGGTCGAGCAGCGGCTCGCGGAGTCCACGTACCCGTGGAAGAACCAGTCGAGGTCGCGGCCCGCCGGCAGCAGTTCCTGGAGCAGCAGCCGGCTGCCGGCCTCCGGGGTGCGGGCGTACAGCTCCCGCACCTCGGCCAGGGACCGCACGATCGTGGTGCTCCGCAGCCCGCCGCCGGCCGGGAGCAGCCAGGGCCGGCTCCACTTGGCGACCACCGGGAGGCCGAGGGACCACGCCATGGCGGCGGCCTCGTCGGCGCCCTCGGGGAGTTCGGTACGGGGATGGGGCAGGCCCAGGTCCGCGCAGGTCTCGGCGAGTTCCGCCTTGTCGGCGACCCGCAGCAGCTGCTCCTCGGTCTGCTCGGGCAGCAGGAAGCGCGGGGCGAGTTCGGCGCGGCGGCGGGCCAGGGCGAGGGCGCTGACGTCGTCCAGGGGCACGGCGAGGACGGGATGTGACGGGTCGTCGGTGATCTCGTCGGCGACGCGGTTCAGGAGGGCGGAGAGCTCGGCGGAGGAGGCCGTCCCGGGGCGCTCCCGGGCCGAGCGGAGGAAACGGGAGCGGGCGACCGGACTGGCGCTCGATTCGATGACGGCGTGCACCGGAATTCCGGCCCGGCCCAGCGAGCGCGTGGCACCGAGCGTGCCGTGGTGGAAGGGATTCCGGTCCAGCCGCACGAGGACGGTGGGGACGCTGGTGTCGAAACACTGACGGCGCGGCACGGTATGCCCTTCATCTCGGGTGCCCCAACTGGGCGATGAAATCCTCTAATGGACTAGGGGCGGAGGGAAGTCGAGTTCACGATCGGCTCATTAGGAATACTTTCGGAACATCTGATTGACGGTTCGTCAATCGGAGTCCGGCGCGAAGGAGCGGCCATGGAACCTGCACACAGAAAAGCCCCGAGAAGATGGCTGGGGGTGTTCACCGCAGGTCTCCTCGTCACGGGTTCAGCCGTGCTCTCGTCTCCCGCCCACGCCGCCGGATCCGTCCCGGCGAACGACCCGGGACCGGGCCTCTCCACCGCCATGGGCGCCTTCCTCGACTCGGGCGACCGGGGCGTCGCCCGCATCGGACAGCTCGAACGGTGGCTCGGCGGCCACGAACTGCGGGTCGGTCACACCTACCTGCCCGGCGACCTCTGGAAGAACATCGAGGGACCCCCCGGCTTCCTCGACGCCTGGGCCGACTGGCGCAACGAGCGCGTCAACCGCATGCTCGTCCTCAACGTCCCCATGCTGGAGCGCAACGAGGACCGCGTCCCCGACCAGGAGGTCCGCCGCCAGCTCCAGCTCGGCGCCGCCGGCTACTTCGACCACCACTTCACGACCCTCGCCGAACGGCTCGTCGAGACCGGGGCCAGGGACACCGTCATCGTCCTCGGCTGGGAGATGAACGGCACCACCTACACCCACCGGTGCGCCCCCGACCCCGCCGCCTGGAAGCGGTACTTCCACCGGATCGTCACCGCGATGCGTTCCGTCCCGGGCCAGAAGTTCCGCTTCGACTTCAACCCGAGCCGCGGCCTCGACGCGATTCCGTGGACCGAGTGCTACCCGGGCGACGACGTCGTCGACATCATCGGCATGGACTCGTACGACCAGCCGCGCGGAGTCGATTTCGACCGGCACGTCAGCGAGCCGTACGGCCTCCAGAAGCAGGTCGATTTCGCCGCCGAGCACGGAAAGCAGATCTCCTATCCCGAATGGGGCCTCTTCCGGAACGGCGACAACCCGGAATACATGCGGCGCATGCTGGACTGGATGAAGCAGCACAAGCCGCTGTACCACACGATCACCGACTACTGTCCGCACGGCGTCTGGCAGTGCGACGACAACCCTCGGTCCTCGCTGGTCTTCCGGCAGATGCTGTACGGCGCGCAGGAACCGGACTTCCCGACGGACCCGACGGACCCGACGGACCCGACGATCCCCGAGCCGAAGCCTGAGCCGAAGCCGGAACCGAAGCCTGAGCCCAAGCCTGAGCCGAAGCCTGAGCCCAAGCCGGAACCCAAGCCCGAGCCCAAGCCGGAACCCAAGCCCGAGCCGAAGCCCGAGCCGAAGCCGGAACCCAAGCCCGAGCCCAAGCCTGAGCCCAAGCCGGAACCGAAGCCTGAGCCCAAGCCTGAGCCCAAGCCCGAGCCGAAGCCGGAACCCAAGCCTGAGCCCAAGCCTGAGCCCAAGCCGGAACCCAAGCCCGAGCCCAAGCCTGAGCCCAAGCCTGAGCCGAAGCCGGAACCGAAGCCCGAGCCCAAGCCGGAACCCAAGCCCGACTGCTGGACCGTCGATCTCGGTTCGTGGGTGGACAGTTGGATCGGGGGGAGCGTCTGTGTCCCCAGGAGCAACTGGAAGGACGAGGTCGACCTCGGCTGGAAGGACGCGCTGAAGGGGGTCTGGCCCTTCTGAGGGGAGGCGCGGCGGCGGGGCGGAGGTCATCCGCCGTCGCCGCCGCGCCGAGCGCGCGGGCGACCCAGGGCGTTCCCGCGCCTGGGCGGCCGCCCAGCGGCGGGCGTCGGCCGCGCCCGCGCGCAGCCAGAGGAGGGGGCGGTGGCGCGTCCGGTGAGGAGGAGGCGGCGGTTGCGGACGGGTTCGGGCCGCCAGTGTTGCTTGTACGGCTCGCTGCCCCGCAGCATGCTCAGGGTGGCCCGCCCGCCGGTGCTGGTCTCGCGGGCCCCGTGGCGCAGGAGCATCGTGGCCACGTCGACCTTGCGGGCGCGCAGCGCCGGGTCGGCGCCGTACAGGTAGCCGCCCGCGAGCCGGGGGGACATCAGGGTCAGGTCGGCGGCGACGACGTCCCCGGAGAGCCGGAACTCGGTGACCATCGCGTCGCCGCGCTCGACCATCGGGCGGACGGCCCGGGTGAGGTGCTGGGCGAAGCGCTCGCTGGTGTGCTCGGCGGTCACGCCCCGGCCCTGCCACTGGAGCCGGTGGAGCTCCAGGAGGCGGTCGAGGGCGGCGGGGACCTCCTCGCCGGACACCACGTGCGCGTCGATGCCGAGGGCGTCCAGCTTCCGCAGCTTGGCGCGGACCCGCTGGGCCTTCCCGGACGGGATCCGTTCGAGGAGCCCCTCCATGGGGACGGCGGGCAGCTCCAGGCAGAGCGAGTCGGGCAGCCGGCGGCGCGGGCCGCGCCAGTGGGCGAAGACGCGTTCGACGGCCGCTCCGGGCCGGACCTCCCGCAGGTCGAGGACGGTGCCGCGGGCGGCCCGCGCGAGGGCGGCGGCCAGGGCGGGCGCCGCCTCGGGGCAGTCGTCGTCGAGGAGGACGTCCGTGAAGTCGGTGATGGCGCCGCCGAGCTGGGTGAGGACGGGCAGCGGACCGCGGGCCCGCATCAGGGGCGCGGCGGCGACGAGCCCGCCGTCCTCCCGCCGTACGAGCACCACCCGCAGCGCACCGGGCCGCCCGTACGAGACCCACCAGGAGTGCAGCCAGGAGTGGGACTGGAAGGGGTGGCGGAGGAGCAGCGCCCGTACAGCGCCGTCCACTCGGCCGAAAGCCGCCCGAACTCCTCCTCGTCACGGCAGACCTCGGTCCGCAGGGCTCTCGGGCTCACACCGCCTCCGGCTGGTGCGCGGCGACCGCCGGGGCGGGCACCGAGGCGGTCGCGGCCGGGACGGTCGTCTGCCGGGAGTGCCGGGCCCCGTCGCGCGCGGCGGCCCGCTTCGGCCGGACCAGGAGCGCCAGACCGCCGAGGAGGCCGCCCGCGCAGCCGCCGACGAGCGCGGAGAGCGGCGCCGAGGGGAGACAGGGGTGACGGGCTTGGTGGCGCGGGAGAACTGGACGACCTTCACCCCGGTGTTCCCGGCGACGTGCGAGCTGTCGAGGACGAGCGCGCGGGCCACCCCGTCGGCCATCGAGACCGCCTGGGAGGGCTTCGCCGACCGCGCGGTGATCGAGATCATCGGCGCGTCCGGGGAGGTCGCGGCCTGCACGTTCTTCCGCAGGGTGTCGGCGCTGACCCCCGCCCACACCTGGGCGTCGCCGGTCACCGCGATGTCGGTGGCGACCCGCCCGTACGCCTGGGCGAAGCCGACCACCGCCGAGGGGTCGGACTTCTCGGCCGGCACGACGATGACGTAACTGGTCGCCGCGTACTCCGGGGCCTTCAGGGCCCCGTAGCCGCCGCCGAGCGCCGCGCCGGCGAGGACGGCCGCCGGGAGGACCGCCCAGCGGCCCGGGGAGCGCAGGCCGGCGGGGAGGAGGGCACGGGGTGGGTGCTGTTCATGGGACGGGCTCACTCACTTCGCGGGAGAGGGGTGCCGTGGACGGCCTGGTCGTAGAGGGACATCAACTGCCGTGCGCTGTGCGCGATGTCGTAGCGGCGGGCGGCCGCCGGGACCGGGAACCGGGCGAGCCGGGCGCCCGGATGCCGCGCAGCGCGGAGATCAGCTCGGGCACGGACCCGCCGATCCGGCGCGCGCCCGGTGCCGCGTCCGGGGTCAGGTCGTCGATCGCCGGGCAGGCCACGTACAGCGCGGGAAGGCCCGCGGCGAGCGCCTCGACGACCGCGAGCCCGAAGGCCTCGTCGGGGGAGGTGGACACGAACACGTCCATCGCGGAGAGCAGTTCGGGCAGCGTGGGCCCGAGCTGACCGCCGGCCGGCGGGTCCTCGCAGGCCCCGAAGAGCAGGATCCGGTCGGCCGCCCCGCACTCCCGGGCGATCCGCAGCAGCTCTCGCGCTGCTCGCCCTCGCCGACGAGCAGCAGCCGGGCCTCCGGCACCGAGGCCACCGCACGGACGAGCCGGTCGAACCGCTTCCCGGGGCGAGCCGCCCGACCCGCCGACGACGTACGCGTCCTCGGGGACGCCGAGCACGCCCCGGGCGAGGCGCCGGCGCGCGCGTCGAAGGCGAACCGGCCGGTCTCGATGCCGTTCGGCACGACCCGGATGCGCTCCGGGGCACGCCCCACTCCGCGAGCCGGCGGGCGACGCTGGGCGAGACGGCGACCGTGGAGGTGCCGAGCCGCTCGGACGCCAGATACAGGGCGCGGGTGCCCGCGGAGAGCGGACGGCCCTCGATCTGCGTCTCGCCGAGGGAGTGCTCGGTGGCGATGACCCGGCGGACCCCGGCGAGCCGGGCCGCCGTCCTGCCGTACACGCACGCCCGGTAGAGGTGCGTGTGCACGAGGTCGTAGCCGCCCCGCCGGACGTGGCGGGCCAGCCGGGCAGCGCCCCAGGTCGCGGTTCCCGGTCATGCCGAGGTGGGTGACGGGCGTGCCGTCGGCCTCGATGCCCAGGGCGACCGCGCCCGGGTTGGTGAGCGTGACGACCTCGCCGCGCACGGGCAGGTGCCGGAGCAGGAGCCGCAGCTGCTGCTCGGCGCCGCCGATGCCGAGGCCGGTGATGACGTGCAGGACCTTCACGGCGCACCGACCGCGGCCGGGTCGTGCGGGGCGGGGAGCAGGTCGGCGGGGTGGCGGCGGCGCAGCGGGTGCAGGACGCGCTTGGCGGTGAGCCGCCACGGGTGTCGTTCTCGCCGATGTGGACGCGGGGCAGGGCGTACGCGCCGGTGTGCTCGCCCGGGTCGATCGCGCAGGCGTACCGGTAGCCGGCCTTGCGGACGGCGCGGATCGCGCGCGGGTCGACCTGCCCGTACGGGTAGCAGAAGCCGTCCACCGGACGGCCCGTCATCTCCTCCAGGAGCTCCCGGCTGTGCCGGGTCTCGGCGGCCAGCGCCGCGTCGTCGGCCTCGGTGAGGGGGACGTGCCGCAGTCCGTGCGAGCCGATCTCCATGCCGGCCTCGGCGATCCGCCGGATGCCGTACTCGTCGAGCAGCGGCTTGCGCGGCCCGTCCGCGTCCCAGCCGTTCTCACCGCCGAGGCGGCCCGGCAGGACGTACACCGTCGCCGTGAAGCCGTGCCGGCGCAGCAGCGGCAGCGCCGAGTCGAGGAAGTCCGCGTACCCGTCGTCGAAGGTCAGGCCCACGAGCCCCTTGGCGCGGCCCTCGGCGGTGGCGGCGAGCAGCTCCCGCACCGAGACCCCGCGCAGCCCCGGTCGCCGAGCCAGTGCAGCTGCCGGGCGAAGCGCACGGGGAGACGGTCACCCGGTACGGATCGTCAGCGGTGTCCGTGATCGAGTGGTACATCGCCACCCACAGGGGCGGCTTCCACAGGGGCGGCTTCGGCAGCAGGCGGCGCAGCGCGGTGGCGGCGGGCATGGGGGTCCTCCGGAAGGCGGAGCCGGACAGGGCGGGATCTCGGCGCCTTGGCGGCGCAGGCGATGAAGAGCAGGAAGACGCCGACGACGACGAGGCCGGCGACGGCGACGGCGAGGACGGCGGGGCCGATCGCCAGCTGGCAGAGCCAGCCGGCGCCGGTGGCCCAGGCGCCCGCGGTGGCGAGGCGGAGCAGGCCCTCGCCGAGCCGGCCGGTGTCGACCGGGACGGCCTGGCGGTGCGCGCCCCGCAGCAGCAGGACGGCGCTGAGGGTGATGCCGAGGGCGTTGGCGCCGGCGATGCCGACCGCGCCCCAGTAGTGGGCGCCGGGCACGCCGGCGGCGGCGGTCGCGGCGAGTCCGGCGGCCATGGCGGCGGCCGGGTACCAGAGGGGCGGGCGGCGGAGAAGTAGCAGCGGACGAGGGCGCCGACCATCGTCTGGCCGAGCAGGCCGAGCGCGTACACCCGCATGACGGCGGCGGTGGCGGCGGTGTCCGCTCCGGTGAACTCGCCGCGCTCGAAGAGCAGTTCGACGATCCGGGGGCGGTGGCGATCACCGTCGAGGAGCCGACGAGCACGACGACGGCGGCGAGCAGCAGGTCCCGCTCGACCCGGCGCCGGGCCGCCTCGGGTCGCCCGCCGCGAGCGCGCGGGCGACCACCGGGAAGCTGACCGTGCACAGCATCAGGGAGAGGATCATCGGCATCTGCGCGACCTTCTGCGCGTAGTTCAGATGCGAGATCGCGCCCGCGGGCAGCGGCGAGGCGAGGAACCGCTCGATCAGGGTCTGGGACTGGCGGCACAGCGAGAACGCGACGACGGGCGCGACGAGCCCGAGGGCCAGGACGCGGCCCTCGCCCGTGGGGGCGGGCGCGGCCGGCTTCCGCTGCCGTGGCGCCCGCAGCTCGCGCAGCAGCGAGGGGCCTGCACGAGGACCATCAGGACCCCGCCGACGGCGACCCCGGCGGCGGCAGAGCGCACCCCCACGGCGCGCGGAGCAGCAGGATCGTGCCGATGATCCCCACGTTGTACGCGACGTAGATCGCCGCCGGCGGCAGGAACCGGCCGTGCGCGCGCAGCGCCGCCGAGCAGTACCCGACCAGCGAGAAGGACAGCACGCAGGTCCCGGTGAGCCGCGTGCAGTCCACGGCGAGCGCCGGATCGGGCAGCCCCGGCGCGAGCGCGGCCACGAGCAGCGGGGCGGCGACGATCAGGACGACGGCGGCGATCCCGAGGGCGAGGACGATCCGGGGAGGGTGCCGCGCACCAGGGCGTGCACCGGGTCCTCGCCGGACAGGGCGCCCGAACGGCGGGCCAGGGCGCGGGAGAAGGCGGGCACCATGATCAGCGCCATCGCGTCCTCGATGAGCAGCGTCGAGGCGAACTCGGGCACCGTCCACGCCACCAGGAACGCGTCGGTCCCGGCCCCGGCCCCGAAGTACCCGGCCATGATCTGGTCCCGCACCAGCCCGAGCACCGCCCCGGCCGCCGTCAGCCCGGCGGTCACGGCCGCCGCCTTCGCGAGGAACCCGCCGCCCCGGGAGCCCCGGCGCGCGAGACCCGCGCACGGGCGTGCGCCCGGCGCCCGGGGCGGGTCCGTGGCGGCCGGTGCCTTCGCCGGCCGCCCGGCGGGTGACGCGTCACCCTCCGGGCACCGGCGATCGGCCCGGAGGCCGCACCGCCCCGGTCGGCCGCCGCACCGGCGCCCGCCCCGGCCCGGGAGGACCCGGAGTCCGCCCCGGCGGGCCCGGCGCCGGGCCGGGCGGCCTCGCGGGGCCCGGTCCCGGCAGCACGACGGCCCCCGGGGCCCACGGGGAGTCCGTGGGGCCCGGAGGCGAGGCCGGCCAGGGGTCGGTCAGGGGGGTGCCGCAGGGCGGCCGGGGAGAGGGGGGCGAACCGTCGGTCCACGGCGTGTCCGTGGGCTCCGGTTCCCCGGCCCACGGGTCACGCACGCCTCACCTCCGCCAGCGACCACCAGGCCGCCAGACCGAGGACGACCGACATCAGGACGGTCGAGGGGCCGCCGATGTCCGCGTAGAAGAAGTCGACGAGCTGCCAGACGAGCAGCCCCGTCGCGACGAGCGCGCAGTCCGCGCCGAGCCGCCGGCGCCGCAGCGCGCCGACGAGCAGCGCCGCCCAGCCGCCCGCCAGGGCGAGGAGCCTGAGCAGGCCCTGCTCGCTCAGCACGAGCAGGTACATGTTGTGCGGGAGAGCAGCGGCTGACGCGCGAAGGCGGCGCCCGCCCCGGCGGTGTCGCTGCCGGAGGACAGCGCGAGCGAGGCGTTCGAGTCGCGGTACTGGGGGAAGCCCTTGAGGCCGACGCCCGTGACGGGCTCCGTCCGCCACATCCGCCCGGCCGCCGCCCACATCGTGTACCGGTCCGTCACCGACTGGTCCGGCGCCGCCGCCACCTGCGTGATGCTGGCGGCCCGCTCCTTCACCATCTCCGAACCGATCCCGAGGCCGCCGACGAGGACCACCCGAGCGCGGCCGCCACGAGCGCCACCCGCGCCGCCCGCCGCACCCCGGCCAGCAGCAGCTGGACCGCGCAGGTGAGCACGGTCGCGATCCACGCGCCCCGGCTGAACGACAGCACGAGCGGGACGAAGAGCAGCCCCGCGCAGACCATGGCGGCCGTGCGGACCCGGCCCGGACCGCTGCCGAGCGCGATCCCGACGGCGACGACGAGCCCGTACGCCACCACCGTCGCCATGCCCATCACGTCCGTGGCGCCGAAGGTGCCGACGGCCCGGATGTCCTCGCCCTGGTACGAGGCCCCGTGCCCGTCAGGTACTGGGCGACGCCCACCGCGCCCTGGAGCAGCGCGAACGCGACCAGACCCCAGGCGACCACGGCGAAGTCCCGACGGTCGCGGATCATCAGGAGCACGGCCGCCGGGACGAGGACGAAGATCTGCACGTAACGGGCGACGCCCGGCAGGCTCGCCGCCGGGTCGTGCGAGGTGATCGCGGACAGACAGATCCCGAGGACCGGCAGACCGAGGACGACGGCCGCCGCGCGGGTCAGCGGCCGGGCCCCGCCGCGCACCACCCGCACCAGACAGATCAGGACCAGGAGCCCGGAGGCCGCGTCGGCGACCGTCCCCGTGCCGCCGGTGCCGCCCTGCGCGCCGCCGCCGCCCGGGACGAGCAGCAGCGCGATCACGGCGAGGACCGGGGACAGCGCCCCGGCCCGGCGGGCCCAGTCCCGTACGTCGTCCGACGCCGCCGGCACCGTCACGGCCGTGGCCATCCTCAGCTCCCCGTGGGTCGGACGAGCCCGGCCGCCGTGCGCAGCAGGATGCAGACGTCCTGCCAGAGCGACCAGTGGTCGATGTAGTGGTTGTCGAAGCGGCAGCGGTCCTCGATCGAGGTGTCGCCGCGCAGCCCGTGCACCTGCGCCAGGCCCGTGAGCCCCACCGGCATCCGGTGCCGGGCCGCGTACCCCGTGTGGATCTTGCTGAACTGGGCGACGAAGTAAGGGCGTTCGGGCCGGGGCCCGACCAGGCTCATGTCCCCGCGCAGCACGTTCCACAGCTGCGGCAGCTCGTCGAGCGAGGACTTCCGCAGGAAGCTCCCGGCCGCGCTCATCCGGCGGTCGCCCGCCACGTTCCACCGGGTCGCCGACTCGGTGTCGTCGGAGGGGCGCAGCGTACGGAACTTCAGCAGGGTGAAGTGGCGCCCGTGCTGGCCCACCCGCTCCTGCCGGAAGAGCACCCCGGGACCGTCCGAGAGCCGCACCGCGAGCGCGCACAGCAGCAGCACCGGCAGCGCGAGCGCGAGCGCGGGCGCGGCGAGCGCGATGTCCAGGGCCCGCTTGGCCCCTGTCCGGGCCGCTCGCGCAGCGGGACGACGCGCCGCAGCGCGTACCCCACATGTGCGCGCCCATCGGCCCGTCCTGCTGCCGCCGCCGCCCGCCAGGTGGCGCAGCCGTACTGCTGGAAGAGCGACACGAGCCCCGGCTCGTCGTCGAGGAACACCGCGTCGCGCACGGCGTTCTGGATGACCGCCCGGTGGATCTCCTCGGTCGTGGTGAGCACCGGGGCCCGGCCTCCCGGCCGCCCGGGGATCCCGCCCTGCTCGGGGACGCCCACGATCCCGACCGGCCGCATCCCGTACTCGGGGTGCTGGGCGGCCGCCGCGGCGAACCGGCGCGCGGCCCCGTCCCGCCGATGACGAGCGCCGACCGGGGCCGCTCGCGGGCGATCCGGCGCCGCCGCCCGAGCAGCGCGGCACGGACCAGGCACACCAGGGCGAGGTGCGTGAGGTAGGCGGCGCAGAGCCGCAGCGGCCCGATCGCCAGGGCGGGGAGTACGCGGCGACCGAGGCCGCCGCCAGGCACCAGGCGAACCCGGCGCGGGAGCCCAGCGCGGGCAGCTCGTCGAGGGCCCGGACGTGCGGGCCGGCCGGTAGAGACCCGCCTGCCCGTCGAGGACGAGGACGAGCGCCACGACCGGCAGGACGAGCCGGAGGTCGTGGTGCGCCGCGCTCAGCACCGACGCGGCGGCGAGGACGGCCAGGGCGTCGACCGCCACGAGCGCCGCCACGCCGGACCGCTGCCGCACCCGGCGGTGGCGGGGCAGCGCGAGCCGACCGGGCGCCCGCGGCGCGGCGCGAGGGAGGCGAGGCCGAGGGCCTGGCCGGCCGTGGGCCAGGGGCCCGGAGAGGGAGGAACGCTGGTACTTTCCGTGGTCACTGCGCAATCGGCTCTCTGTGCTCGGCCCCCGCACTCCGGCCAGCTCGCGGTAGACGTCCGCGACGGCCGCGCCCGTGCGCCGGACATCGAATCTGCTGAGGACGTGCTCCTGGGCCTCGCGGCCCAGGCGGTGCCGGGCTCAGGCCCGCCGAGGAGGCGGACCAGGGCGGCGGCGAGCGCGGCCGGGTCCTCGGGCGGGACCAGGCACAGGGGTTCATGGGCGGACGGCAGGCTCTCGCGGGCCCCGTCCACGTCGCTGACGACGACCGGCCGGCCGGCGGCCATGGCCTCCAGGGGCGCGAGGGCCATGCCCTCCCAGCGGGACGGCAGGACCACCACGTCGGCGGCCCGGTACCAGGGCACGGTGTCCGCGACGGCCCCGGTGAACCGCACCGAGGGACCGGCGCCGCCCGCAGCGCCTCCTCGTCGGGGCCGTCGCCGACCAGTACGAGCCGGGCCGCGGGCACCTCCGCGAGGACGGCCGGCCAGGCGTCGAGCAGGACGTCCTGCCCCTTCTGGCGGCAGAGCCGGCCCACGCAGACGACGGTGGGGGCGGGATTGCCGGGCGGTCCGTCGGTCGCGAACCGGGCCGTGTCCACGCCGTTGTGGACGACCGACCAGTCCGCCACGACCCCGGCCTCCTCGCCGGTGCGCCGCTCGGCCTCGCTCACGCAGAGGATCCGGTCCGCCCACCGGGCGCCGAACCGCTCCCAGCCCCGGGCGACCGCGGCCGTCGTCCCCTCGACCGCCTCGAAGGACCAGGCGTGCGGCTGATACACCGTCGGAATCCTTCCCCGCACGGCGAGTCGGGCGCACAGCCCGGCCTTGGCGCTGTGCGCGTGGACGAGTCCGGGGCGGACCGCGCGGATCACCCGGGCCAGTTCCCGCGTCTCGCGCAGCACGGCGGGACCGGGGTCGCGGCCGGCCCGCCAGTCGTGGGTCTCGGCGCCCTCGGCGCGGACGGCGGCGGAGAGCCCGGTGCCGGGCGGGCAGGCGACCGCGACGCGCAGACCGGCGGCGCGCTGGGCGCGGACCAGGTCGACGACGACCCGGGCGACCCGCCGTCGCCGGGCTGGACGGCGTGCAGGACGGTGACGGACGAAAGGTCCGTATCGAGTGGTGACCGCACGTCAGCGCCGGACGGAGTCGTATCCGAGGCTGGTCGTACGATCGGCCCGGCCGGCCCCGAATTCGGTGGTGAGGAAGTTCCGTACGTCGTCCGCGGAATTGAGGGCCGCACACGGCAGGGCGCGCACCACGCTGCGACGCACAGCAAGAACCGCTGAATTCCGCATACAGGATCTCCGCTTTGATGAGAGAAGGGAGGGAAGACCCGAGAAGGCCGGGGAAGGGGAAGGTGTCGTCCGCACGAAATGGGTGAACGCGCGGCGGGCCCGGAAGCAACGTTCGGGAACGTTATAACCCCGATGCGGAGCGATAGTACGCATTAGATGCCCGGAAACGCTAACTCCCGTATCTGTGCGGCAGGTTCCTCGTTGAGCGTGTTGCGCCATTCCACGCCCAGTCGCTCGAATGGCCCTCCTATGGCCCAAAGATCGGTTGAACGTCACCCGTTCGGGAGAGCAACCGATGAAAACCACGGGCGTTGTTGAGGGAGCCGGGCCGAACAGTCCGCGCAGTCCGAGTTGGATGAATTCGATCGAGGAGCGTCTCCCCATGTCCCGTATCGCCAAGGCCGTCGTCCTGACCGTGGGTGCCGCCGCTGCCGTCGCCGGTGCCACCGGTGTCGCCTCCGCCGACGCCGGCGCCGAGGCCGCGGCCGTGAAGTCCCCCGGTGTCGCCTCCGGCAACGTCGTCCAGGTCCCGGTCCACGTCCCGGTCAACGTCTGCGGCAACACCGTCAACGTCATCGGTCTGCTGAACCCGGCCTTCGGCAACACCTGCGTCAACGCCTGATCTGGCACGCCTGATCGGTCCTTCCGAAGCCGGTGCGCCCGCCCCTCCGGGGTGGGCGCACCGGCTTTTCCCTTGCCCGCACTGGTCCGTTACTCGTTCGGACGCACCGTCGTGCGCCGCCCGGTGCAACGGCGCACGCCCCTCCGGGGGCGGGGTCGCGGCACGGGATTCACTCGAACGGAGGCGTGGCGCTCCGTGACGCAGCGGTTGCGGAGGGCTATAACCGCAGGCACCGTGAGAGGGCAGTTGTCCGACGCATAAGGAAAAGGAACACATATGCGTCTCCTGGCCTCACGCCGTCTCAGCGTCCTGGCGATATCCGCCGCCCTCACCCTCGGCACGGCGGGATCCGCCCTCGCCGGCGAACACCACCCCGCCGCGGCCGACCGCGCGGCCCTCCCGGACGCCGCCGCCCCGGCGGCGCCCTCCGCCCCGCGGACGTCGTGTCCGACGCCCTCGCGAGCGTCCAGCAGGCGGTCGCCGCCCTGCTCGCCACCGTCACCTCCGGCACCGTCGGCGGAGTCGTGCCGCAGGTCACCTCCACGCTGACCTCGCTGGTCAACCTGGCCGTCTCCACGGTCCTCGGCGGCGGTCTGCCCGCGCCGGACCCGGCCGACCTGCCCACGCTCCCGGCGCTCCCGGTCGCCCCGCCCGAGCTGCCCGTCGCCCCGCCGGTCACCGCGCCCGAGCTGCCGCTGCCCGCCCGTAGCACCCGCACGCCCGTGCCGGTCCGGTCCCACCGGGCCGGCACGGGCGTGTGCGATCGGCAAATAGCACCGGCCCGCACCGATCGGGTGCAGTACCGAGAAATCCTTCCTCCCGGAGTTTCCGGCACGCCCACTTCTCGTTACAGAAGCAGAACGATGTACAGGATTCGGCCAAGGGCCCTGTACGGAACGTGACTTGAAAGCACAGAGGAAGGATTCACTCCATGAAGCCCACCAAGGTCGCCGCGGTCGTCGCCGGTTCGCTGATGGCCCTGGGCGCCGCCGCGCCCGCCATGGCCTCCGAGGCGCTGACCCCCACCAGCCTGAACGGTGGCCTCGAAGCGATCGCCGCCAACGGGCTGAAGAGCGACATGCTGAGCAGCACCACGGACGGCTCCCCGGTCCAGACCGTGACCAAGGCGGCGGACCAGCTGAACACCGCCACCAAGGGCGCCCAGCTGCTCGGCGGCCTCCCGGTCCCCGGCGGTCTCCCGCTGGGCGGCTGACAGCACCTCAGCACCCCTGTCCCCACGGGCACTTACGGCGGGCCTCCGGGCCGCTGTTCCTCACGGTCGGCTGATCGAATGATTTTCTGATCAGCTGCCGTGTGGCCCCGGCCGCACGCCGGGTGCCGACCCATACCCTCTGGCCAATCCCACAGGAACGGCGGTGTGGATCAGGCCGGTCGGAGCGAGGGGGATCCTCGCCGGTCTCTCCCTTTCTCCAGAGGAAGAGCGGTATGCGGTCCATCATCAGCAGGAAAGTACTCACCGCGGCGGCAGCGACCGGCATCCTGTCGCTGAGCGGCGGATTCGCCCTGGCCGCGAACTCCCACTCCGGTGCGGGCGACGGGCCGGGCTCCGGCAGGGCCGGCCATGTCCAGGCACCCCTGCCGCCCGGCGTCTGCGGCATGGACCACGTCGCGGCGGCCGTCGGCGACCTCTGCGGTCAGCCGGCGGAGGAACCCGACGGCTACGGCGACAACGGTCAGGGGCCGACGGGCCACCCGACCCATCACCCGACGGGCCATCCCACGGACCACCCGACGGGCCATCCGACCGGTCACCCCACGGGTCACCCGACGGGCCACCCCACGGAACATCCGACCGAGCACCCGACGGGCCACCCGACCGGTCATCCCACGGGTCACCCGACCGGTCACCCGACCGGTCACCCGACGGGTCACCCGACCGGTCATCCGACGGGTCATCCCACGGGGCACCCGACCGGTCATCCGACGGGCCACCCGACCGGTTACCCCACGGGCCACCCGACGGGCCACCCGACGGGTCACCCGACCGGTCATCCGACGGGTCACCCCACCGGTCACCCGACGGGTCACCCCACCGGTCACCCGACCGGCCATCCCACGGGCCACCCACCGGGTACCCCACGGGGCACCCCGGTGGTCATCCTCAGGGCACCCCACCGGCCACCCGACCGGTCACCCCACGGACCACCCCACCGGCAAGCCCACCTGTGAGCAGCCCGCGCCGGTGAGGGGCCGCACGGGTGCGGGAGCTGCCGAACACCGGTAGCGAGCCGATGCTGATGGGGGCGGCGCGGTCAGCGCCGCCCTGATCATCGGGGGCGGCGTCGTCTACCTCCGCGGCGGACGGATCGCCCGCCGGCACTGACACCACGTCAACCAGGGCCCTCGCCGTCACCGGTGAGGGCCCTGCGCGTTGCTGCACATGGGTTAGTACCGCGACGTTTCGGCCGAGGGGCTCGTTCTCCTCACATGACTCTGCGTTCTCACGCGGGCATGGGGCTCCTCATGACCGCAATCGCCTCCGCCGCCCTGGCCTCTCCCGCCGCCGCCGTCGAGGCGCCGGTGATCGTCCCGCTCCAGGGCCTGGAGCCGGTCCTGCCGATGGACGCGCCGACCGTGGCGACCGGCGTGCCCGTCCCGATGCCCGGCGCGCCCACCGGCTTCCAGAAGGGCGTCGGCGCGCTCCCGGACGTCACCCTGCCGAGCGTGCCGCTCACCGGCACCCTGCCGGAGACCGTCGTGGACGCGCCGCTGCCCCAGCTCCTCAAGGGCAGCGAGCCCGGCAGCGCCGGACTCAGCAGCCCGCACTCGGAGATGAGGGCGTCCACCCCCGGCGCCATCCTCGGCACGCCGGTGGAGGCGCCGCGCGGCAACGGGCTGGCCGGGATCCCGCACCTGGCGAAGCCTCAGCTCGGCCTCCTCACCCCGGTGCTCAGCGGAGCCCTCGACCCCCAGCTCGGGCTGGCGCCGGAAGCGGGCTGACACCCCCGCGTTCCGTTCACGCGTACGAGCTTTGACCGGGCGGGTGAAGACACGATTCTTCCCCGCCACCCCAAGGGCTTTCGGTCGTTGCAAGAGAAGGCTTGTCGCATGGCCGCGGTCCGCGGCCCGGAGGCGTTCCGTCGTATCCGGCGGCGGACGTCCTCCGGGCCGCGGGCCATTTTTTCGGTTTTCCTTCTTCCCGTTCGGCCCAATGCCCGTGACCGGGCGCGGGGCCGGGCGTTGAACGGAAGTGACGGCCGTGATTCCTGCGGTCGCGTTCCACGTCCAAGGAGTTCTTGATGTCTCGCATCGCGAAGGCTGCCGCTGTTCTCGCAGGCACGGGTGCCGTTGCCCTCAGCGGAGCCGGCCTGGCCGTCGCCGACTCGGGCGCGGAGGCCGTCGCCGCCCACTCGCCCGGTGTCGCCTCCGGCAACGTCGTGCAGGTCCCGGTCCACGTTCCGGTCAACCTCTGCGGCAACACCGTCAGCGTCATCGGTCTGCTGAACCCGGCGTTCGGCAACACCTGCGCCAACGTCGACGGTGGCCACGGCGACGGTGGCTACGGCGGCTACGGCAACTGATCCCCCCGCTCCACACGGATGTCCCCCCGGCCGCTGGGCCGGGGGGACATCCGTATGTGGGGGTCAGGCGTACCGGTAGATCCGGCTGTGGTCGAACATCGACGCCGGGGTCACGCCCCAGGGGGCCATCGGCTCGTGCCGGGCGGCGACCTTGCGGTACTGGGAGTCCCCCAGCGGCGGCGGTTCCGCCGGCAGGTAGGCGGCCCCGGGGTTCCGCTGCTGCCAGCGCGACCAGATCAGGTCGACGAAGGAGTGGTGCAGCCAGAAGACCGGGTCGTTCACGGAGCCGCCGCCGAGCATCAGACCGCCGACCCAGCGGTGCACCCGGTTGTGGATGCGGAAGCGCTCGTTGCCCCGGCCCGGCGCCCAGCCCTCCAGGGCGTTGCGGAAGCCGCTGGAGCTCGTCGAGTTCCAGGGGGCCGCGTCGTACACCCGCTCGCGCATCACCTCGTCGAGCTGGGCCGGGGTGGGGAGCGTGATCGGGTCGCGGGGACGGCCGAAGTCCCTGGTCAGATAGCGGGCGTCGGTCATGGACTGGGTGACCGTCCAGTGTCCGGAGGAGGCCGCGAAGGGGCCCGTCATCACCTGGAGGTCGGCGCGGCGGCCGTTGCCGCCCATGAAGTCCTCGCGCCAGATCGAGGAGGCGGGGGAGTTGTCCTGGGTCCAGTCCCAGTACGGGACGGAGACCGTCGGGTCGATCCGGCGCAGGGCCGTCTCGAACTCCAGCAGGAACTTGCGGTGCCAGGGCAGGAAGCTCGGCGTCATGTGGGCGATCCGGAGCCGCCCCTCGCCGTCGGCCGTGTAGTAGTCGATGTGGGTGCGGACGAAGCGGTCGTACGCACCGGTGCGCTTGAGCTCCAGGACGGCGGCGACGAACTTGCGGCGCTCGGCGCCGGTCAGATCGCGCTGGTTCTTACGCGTGTACACCACGCGGGCTCCCTCCCGTCGGGTCGGTGTGGACGCCGTGGGCGGCCGCGAGGGGAGAGCCGGGCGGTGCCCAGCTCGTCCACGGCCGCGCGGGTGGCCGCCAGGGGCGTCGGGCAGGACTCGTAGTGGTCGATCGGGGTGACCCAGCCGCCGTCGGCGCAGCGCATCAGGTGCAGCGGCCGGCCGTCGACGAGGGCCGTCGGTTCGCCCCCGGGGCCGGAGAAGCCGAGCAGCCGGCGGCCCCGGTACATCTCGTCGAAGGCGTGCGGATCACGCACGACCCCGATTCCGGCCGGGCCGTGATGCGGCCGAGCGCACCGCCGGTGAAGGCGGTGACGGCCAGGGCGAACAGGGACCGCAGTGCGACGCGGCGCGGGACGATCATCAGTGATCTCCTGGTGGTCGGCTTATGCCCTCAGGGCACAACGATGAAAACCCGCGTTCGTTGCGCCCGACATGGCAGCGGCGTGAATGTCGGCCGTTCGAGTGAATTCGGCGCGGGGAACGGGTGGTTGGAGCACTAGCATCCCGATTCATGACCACTTCCAACGTCGTTTCCTCGGCGCGCAGCGCCTCTCCGCTGGGAACTCTCACGGTGATTCCGTGGTCCAGCGAGCCCTCCGCCGAATCGGCGGGAACGCCGTTCCTTATGGCGTATTCGCTCGGCGACGGCCGGGACGGGCCGGAGGCCGGTCAGCAGGCGATGCGGGCGGCCCTGGAGTCGATGAACCTCTCGGTCGGCGACCGGCTCTTCGATCTGGAGAAGGACGCCGGGATCAACGCCTCCCTGCTCGTCGAGGCCGGTTCGGCCGTCCTCACCCTGCCCTTCCTGAAGGTGCAGTGCCCAGTGCCGGACGAGTGGCAGGCGGCGGCGCGCGAGCAGGGCAAGGTGTACTTCATCTGCTCCGTGCGCCCCTGGGCCGAGGGCGTGCCCGGACAGCCCGTCGACGAGGCGCGGCTGCGGGCCTTCGTCTCGGACGAGGAGATGCTCGCCGACAGCGCCCACGTCCTGCTGCCGGTCCGCCGCATCCAGGGCTGAGCGGGAAGGGGCCGGGCCATGGCGACGGTGGGCGTACGGGGAGGGTGCCGGGGCAGCGGCGCGACGGGGCCGGGCGGGAGACCGACGGGACGGTCGGCGCGGGCCGGGCCCTGGCCTGGCTGCTGATCGTCACCGGGGCGGCGGGCGTCCTCGCCGGCTGGGTGATCACGATCGACAAGTTCAAGCTCCTGGAGGACCCCGGCTTCCAGCCCGGGTGCAGCCTGAACCCGGTCGTGTCCTGCGGCAGCGTCATGAAGAGCGAGCAGGCGGCGGTGTTCGGCTTCCCGAACCCGATGCTCGGGCTCGTCACGTACGCCGTGGTCGTCGCCGTCGGTGCCGGGCTCCTCGCCGGGGCCCGCTACCGGGGCTGGTTCTGGCTCGGCCTCAACGCGGGGATGCTCTTCGGGGTCGGCTTCTGCAGCTGGCTGATGTACCAGTCGCTGTACGAGATCAACGCGCTGTGCCTGTGGTGCTGCCTGGCCTGGACCGCGACGCTCGTCATGTTCTGGTACGTCACCGCGCACAACGTCCGGGAGCGGGTCCTGCCCGCCCCGGCGGGGCTGCGGACCTTCTTCGGCGAGTTCGCCTTCGCCCTGCCCGTCCTGCACGCCGGGATCATCGGGATGCTGATCCTGACCCGCTGGTGGGACTTCTGGACCGGCTGACATGGGCAGACCTTCCTCCCGGCTCCCCCGGCTCCCCCGGTTCACCTGGCCGCGGGCCGCACTGACCGTGCTGCTCGCGGCCGTCGCCGTGTGGCTGCTCGTGCCCGACCGGGGCGGGACGCCGACCGGGACCGAGGGGGAGCCGGAGCCGCTGAGGGGCGTCCCCTCGGGCTTCTTCACCGGCTCCGACGAGGCCGGGGTGCGCCGGATCGCGCAGGTGCAGGAGTGGCTCGGCGGCGACTCCTGACCGTCGGTCACACGTATCTGCCGGGCGACCGCTGGTCCAACATCGAGGGGCATCCCGCGCTGTTCACGCCCTGGGCGCGCTGGAAGGCGGAGCGGCCGGGGCGCCTGTTCGTGCTGAACGTGCCGCTGCTCGACCGGAACGAGGCCGGGCTGCCGGACGCCGAGGTGCGGGCGGGGCTGCGGCGGGGCGCGGACGGCGCGTACGACGGGCACTTCCGGACCCTGGGGAGCGGCTCGTGGCGCACGGGCTCGGCGACGCGGTCCTGGTGCTCGGCTGGGAGATGAACGGCACCACGTACAGCCACCGCTGCCGCCCGGACCCGACGGCCTGGAAGGCGTACTGGCGACGGGTGGCGGGGGTGCTGCGGGGGGTGCCGGGGCAGCGGTTCCGGCTGGACTTCACGCCGAGCCGGGGCCTGGACGCCATTCCGTGGCCGCACTGCTACCCGGGGGACGACGTCGTCGACATCATCGGGATGGACGCGTACGACCAGCCGGCCGGGCTCTCCTTCGAGGAGCAGGTGGACGAGGAGTACGGGCTCGCGCACCACGTGCGCTTCGCCGCGGCGCACGGCAAGCCCGTCTCGTACCCGGAGTGGGGGCTGTTCCGGAACGGGGACGACCCGGCGTACGTGCGGGGGATGCTGGACTGGTTCGCGGCGCACCGGCCGGTCTACCAGACCGTCACCGACTACTGCCCGCACGGGGTGTGGGGGTGCGCGGACAACCCGGCCTCGGCGCGGATCGTCAGGGGCGCGCTGGGGGCCTCAGGCCGGCGGTGACGCCGTCAGGCCGGTCTTGAGGGTGTCGACCGTGCGGTCGAGGAGGGCGACGAGGTCGTCGGTGCGGCCGTGCTCGGCCCAGTGGACGGTCGCCTCGCGGAGCGCGCCGAGGACCGCCGCCGTGAAGATCCGCACCTCCAGGCCGTCGGCGTCCCGGCCGGTGCGGTCGGCGATCGCGCGGGCGAGGCGGCGGCCGGTGGTGGCGGTGGTCTCGGTGAGCCGGGCGCGGACGGCGGGGATCTCCACCATGAGCCGGGCGCGCAGCCGGGTCTCCTCGGGCTCCGCTTCGAGGGCGGCGCGGACGGCTTCGAGGACGACCGCCCGCAGCGATTCGAGCGGCTCCTCGGCGGCGGGTCGGGCGCGCAGCCGGGCTTCGAGGAGGTCGTCGTCCTCGTCGCTGAGGAGGATGTCCTCCCGGACGGGGAAGTAGCGGACGACGGTGGAGGGGGAGACCTCGGCGGCCGCGGCGATGCGGTCGGTGGTGGCGGCGTCCCAGCCGTGTTCGGCGGCGAGCCGGTAGGTGGCCTTCCGGATCGCCGCGCGGGTCTTGGCCTTCTTGCGTTCGCGGAGGCCGGGGCGGTCGTTCATGACCCCATCGTCCCAGCTCAGGCGTGCTGGTAGGCCACCAGTGAGATGCCGACGTAATGGACGATGAAGGCGGCGAGGGTCAGCGAGTGGAAGACCTCGTGGAAGCCGAACCAGCGGGGGGAGGGGTTCGGGCGCTTGATGCCGTAGATGACGCCGCCCGCGCTGTAGAGCAGTCCGCCGACGATGACGAGGACGAGGACGGCGATGCCGCCGGTGCGCATGAAGTCGGGCAGGAAGAAGACGGCGGCCCAGCCCATCGCGATGTAGCAGGGCGTGTACAGCCAGCGAGGGGCGCCGACCCAGAAGACGCGGAAGGCGATGCCGGCGGCGGCCGCGGCCCAGACCGCCCACATGAGCGGCTTCGCCGTGGAGTCGGGGAGCAGCAGCAGGGTGAGCGGGGTGTAGGTGCCCGCGATGATCAGGAAGATGTTGGCGTGGTCGAGGCGCCGGAGCACGGCCTCGCCGCGCGGGCCCCAGTTGCCGCGGTGGTAGAGCGCGCTGATGCCGAAGAGCAGGCAGGCGGTGAGGACGTAGATCCCGCAGGCGATGCGGGCGCGGGGCGAGTCGGAGAGGGCGACGAGGACGAGGCCCGCGACGATCACGGCGGGGAACATGCCCGCGTGCAGCCATCCCCGCAGCCGGGGCTTCGCCGGGAGCGGCGGGGTGAGCTCGATCGGGGGCGCTTCCGGCGTGGCTGCAGTCATGGAACGGAATCCTAGCTACGCCTCCGTAGGTACCGGATATGAGTGGCGATGCTCACGTGTGCACCCCCCTGGACATATGGGCGAATCAGTCGGATGATCAAATGAGTGCGGTCGGCACCGGATGAGCAGCTACGACGCATCCGGGTCGCAGCCCCCACGGGGCATACAGCGGAATACACCCCTCAACAAGGAGCAATCGTGGCGCGCGACAACGCGGCTCCCCTTCCCACCCAGCACCAGGAGCTCGTCTCCTGGGTGAACGAGATCGCCGAGATCACCCAGCCGGACAACATCGTCTGGTGCGACGGCTCCGAGGCCGAGTACGAGCGCCTGTGCGAGGAGCTCGTCGCCAAGGGGACCTTCAAGAAGCTCGACCCGGTCAAGCGTCCGAACTCGTACTACGCCGCCTCCGACCCGTCCGACGTCGCGCGCGTCGAGGACCGGACCTTCATCTGCTCCGAGAAGGAGGAGGACGCGGGCCCGACCAACCACTGGAAGGCCCCGGCGGAGATGAAGGCCATCTTTACCGCGGAAGAGAACAGTTTCGCGGGCGAGAAGGGCATCTTCCGCGGCTCCATGCGCGGCCGCACCATGTACGTCGTGCCCTTCTGCATGGGCCCGGTCGGCTCCCCGCTCTCCGCCATCGGCGTCGAGATCACCGACTCCGCGTACGTCGCCGTCTCCATGCGCACCATGACCCGCATGGGACAGGCCGTCCTCGACGAGCTCGGCACCGACGGCTTCTTCGTCAAGGCCGTCCACACCCTCGGCGCCCCCCTCGCGGAGGGCGAGGCGGACGTGCCGTGGCCGTGCAACTCCACCAAGTACATCTCGCACTTCCCGGAGACCCGCGAGATCTGGTCGTACGGCTCGGGCTACGGCGGCAACGCCCTGCTCGGCAAGAAGTGCTACGCGCTCCGCATCGCCTCCGTCATGGCGCGCGACGAGGGCTGGCTCGCCGAGCACATGCTGATCCTCAAGCTCACGCCGCCGCAGGGCGAGGCCAAGTACGTGGCCGCCGCCTTCCCGTCGGCCTGCGGCAAGACCAACCTCGCCATGCTGGAGCCGACCGTCCCCGGCTGGACCGTGGAGACCATCGGCGACGACATCGCCTGGATGCGCTTCGGCGAGGACGGCCGCCTCTACGCGATCAACCCCGAGGCCGGCTTCTTCGGCGTCGCGCCCGGCACCGGCGAGCACACCAACGCCAACGCCATGAAGACCATGTGGGGCAACTCCGTCTTCACGAACGTCGCGCTCACCGACGACGGCGACGTGTGGTGGGAGGGCATGACCGAAGAGGCGCCCAAGCACCTCATCGACTGGAAGGGCAACGACTGGACTCCGGACTCGGAGAGCCCGGCCGCCCACCCGAACGCCCGCTTCACCGTCCCGGCCGGGCAGTGCCCGATCATCGCGCCGGAGTGGGAGGACCCGAAGGGCGTGCCGATCTCGGCGATCCTCTTCGGCGGCCGCCGCGCCTCCGCCGTCCCGCTGGTCACCGAGTCCTTCGACTGGAACCACGGCGTCTTCCTCGGCGCGAACGTCGCCTCCGAGAAGACCGCCGCCGCCGAGGGCAAGGTCGGCGAGCTGCGCCGCGACCCCTTCGCCATGCTGCCGTTCTGCGGCTACAACATGGGCGACTACATGGCCCACTGGGTCAAGGTGGGCGCGAACGCGGACGCCGCGAAGCTCCCGAAGATCTACTACGTGAACTGGTTCCGCAAGAACGACGCCGGCAAGTTCGTCTGGCCCGGCTTCGGTGAGAACAGCCGCGTCCTCAAGTGGATCGTCGAGCGCCTCGACGGCAAGGCCGAGGGCGTCGAGACCCCGATCGGCATCCTGCCGACCGCCGGCTCCCTCGACACCGACGGCCTGGACCTCCCGGCCGAGGACCTGGAGTTCCTCCTCACGGTCGACCGTGACGTGTGGCGCGAAGAGGCCGCCCTCGTCCCCGACCACCTCAACACCTTCGGCGACCACACGCCGAAGGAGCTGTGGGACCAGTACAACGCGCTCGTGGAGCGCCTCGGCTAGTCCCCCCGAACTCGTGGTGGGCTGCCCCGAAACACCGCCCTGACCAGTGGGGTCACGACGGTCCATCACGACGCAACCGGCCCCCGGAGCCCCCTCAGGCCCCGGGGGCCGGCGCACGTCCCGGCCCGTGCCCCCCCCTCAGTCGCCCCGCTCCTCCACGTACCGCGTGTGGATCTCCTGGCGGATGGCCTCCGCGTCCCGCAGGGCGGCCGCGATGGCCGTCGCCTCCTCGTGGAGCGCGGCCAGTTGGCGTTCGAGGTGGGTCTCCGGCGGCTCGGCGCCCGGGGTGAACCGCGACCACCACCGGGTCCGTACGAAGGTGTCGACGGCCTCCGGGATGTCCTGCCGCACCGCGCGGCCCAGGACGTGCAGATGGCCGGGGTCGCTCACCCAGCCCGGTTCGAGCAGGGCCTCGACGAGGGTGGCGAGCCCGGTCAGCCGCTCGCGGGCGGACGGCGGCAGCTCCACCTCGGTGAGGTACGCGCGCAGGGTCGCGAAGTCGGCCCGCAGGGCGTCGAGCTGCTCGCCCGCGTCCGGGAAGCGCGGGGTGTCGGGGCGCTCGGGCGGGGCGATCAGCGCCCCGCCGCGTACAGCCCGCCGACCACCAGCGGCCACAGTCCGCCGGCCGCGCCGGTCAGGGCGATCCCGACGCCGACCAGGCCGAGGAGGCTGCCGGTGAGGTTCTTGCGGGACTCGGCGTACCGGAGCAGCCGGCTACTGGTAGCCACGGATCTCCTCGAAGGCGCCGTCGAGCGAACCCCGGGTGGCGTCGAAGAGCTTGCCGCCGGTCAGGCTCGCGATGTGGTCGAGCTCGCCCCGGTCGGAGTCCCCGAAGAGGATCGGGAAGACCGGGGTGCGCCGCTGCCCGGCCGGGAGGGCGCGGTAGAAGGCGTCGAAGGCGCTCGCCGGGTCGCCGTCGGTGTTCTCCCCGTCCGTCATGAGGACGACCGAGGTGAAGGAGTCGTCGCCCGGGGCCTTGCCGAGGAAGCGGTAGGCCTCCTGGAGGCTGGAGTAGACGGCCGTGCCGCCGGAGGCCGAGAGCTTCCCGGCGTCGGCGCGGATCGCTTCGAGCGCCGCCTTCGGGGAGGCCGGGTCGACCGTGTGCGTACGGACCTCGGCCCGCTTCACCGAGGAGCCGAAGGGCATCAGGGTGACCTCCTCCCGGTCGCGGAAGTCCTCGGTCAGCTCGGCGAGCGCCGACTTCAGCCGGTCGAGCCGCTCGCCGCCCATGGAGCCCGAGGTGTCGAGCACGTACACCGTGCGGGAGGGCGGCGCAGGGTGTTGTCGTACGCGTCGAGCAGCCCGTCGGCGACGGCCCGGCTGCCGGGAAGGGAGCTCGCGGCGCGGGTCCCGGGCGAGCGCCGGGGCCGGGCGGACCCCGGCGACCACCGGGCGGCGCAGGGTCGTCCCGGTGATCCGCCGCTGGGCGTCCGGGGTGCGCAGCCAGGTGGTGAGCCGGCCGCCGCCTCCTTCGCCTCGGGGCGGGCGGAGGTCAGCAGGGTGAGCGGGTAGTCGGCGGTCACGACGCCGTCGGCCGGGCGGATCACGGTCAGCTTCTCGGGCGCGGACAGCAGCACGGACTCGTAGTTCACGAGCGCGTCGACGTCGGTGCGGCGGGCGTAGGCCGTGGCGAGCCAGCCGGAGGAGCCCGAGGTCAGCTTCTGTCCGCTGAAGAACTCCTTGAGCTTCGGGGTGGCCTTGGCGACGTCCTCCTCGGTGAGGGCCGACTGGGCGCCGGAGAGCCCGGAGGCGACCGAGACGAGCGCGGAGAAGCCGGAGTTGGAGCGCTTCGGGTCGGTCATGCCGTACGTCAGCTTCCCGTCGGCGACGGCCCGGTGCAGCTGGGACCAGGTGACCTTCGCCGGGTCCCAGCCGAGCCGGGCGACGGCCGCGGGCCGCACGCCGACGGCCACCGGCGAGGTCATGACCGGCGTCTCGTTGGTGATCTTCTTCGCGGTGTCCGGGCGGAGCCGGAGGTAGTCGTTCGAGGAGAGCCAGATTGCGTCGTACGCCTTGTCCGCCTCGCCGGAGGCGATGCGCTCGACGGCGTCCAGGGTGCCGGCGTAGGTGGGGCGGACGGTGATCCCGGTCGCCTTGGCGGCCTCGTCGAGGACGGGGGCCATGTCGGCGAGCTCGGAGGAGGCGAGGACCCGCAGGGTGCCGGTCCTGTACTCCGTGCTCCGGGCCTCGGGGCGGTCGCCGCCGTCGCCGCCGGAGCAGGCGGTGGCGAGGAGGGCGAGGGCCAGGCCGCGGCCGCGCGGGTCAGGGTGCGGGTTCTCATGCGGGGCCGTCCTCCAGGGAACTCGTGCGGCGGCTGCGCTCCAGGTGGGCGCTCGCCCCCTGGAGCTCGGCCGTCAGCGACTCGACCGTCGCCGCCATCGACTCCGTCGCCCGCGCCTTGTACGTGTCGATGGCGTCGAGCGTGCGGTAGATCTGCTGGAAGGCGGTGCGGAGCGTCTCCGCGCTCACCGCCGGGTCCGCCGCGATCCGCTGGATCTCGCCCGCCTGCCCTTCGAGCGCCTCGGCGTTGCGCCGGATGATGTCCTCGGTCGTCGAGCGCAGCGCCTTCACCTGCTCGGTGACCTTCCGCTGGTTCTCCAGCGCGGAGGCGAGCATCACCGCGATCTGCAGCGCCGACACGGTCGTCGTCGCCGCCCGCTCCACGCCCTTGATCAGTTCCTCGTTGTTCCGGCGGACCACGTCCATCGCCAGGTATCCCTGGGCGCAGACGGCGAGCTGGGTCAGCAGGTCCTGGTGCTTCTGCCGGACCGGGAAGAGGACGTCGGCGCGGAGGGCGTCCGCCCGCGCCGGGTCGGGGGCGAGGGCGATGCGCTCCTCCACGGCCGCGTCGAGGGCGTCGGTGAGCACCGCGTACTCCTGGAGCTTGCCCATGGTCTCCCACAGCCGGGCCCGCTCGGTCTGCAGGGCGGCGTTGTCGCGGCGCAGTTCGTCCCGGCCGCCGCGCAGCGCGTCGACGATCCGGTTCAGGGTGTCCTGCGAGGAGGCGTACCTGGCGACGTGGTCGCGCAGCTTGTTGCCGCCGGGCAGCTTCGAGAGCAGGCCCTGAAGCCCTTGGCGGGGGTGTCGCGGGGTCCAGGTCCTCGACCGTGCGCCGGAGTTCGACGAGGGAGGAGCCGACCCGGGTCTGCGCGTCGCCGCCGCCCCGGCCGAGGGAGCGGACCGTGCGGTCCAGCATCCGGTTCGACTGCTGGGCGGCGGCGCGCATCTCGCCCGCGCCGAGCGCCGTGATCTCGCCGACGCGGCCGGCGAACTCGGGGAGCGCGGGTCGAGTCCGGACAGCGAGCCGACGTACTCCTCGGCCCGGCGGGACATCTCCGTGCGGACCGAGTCGTCCAGCGGCACCAGGCCGGAGGCCTGCTCGGCGCGGACGACGGGCACGGGCTCGGGCGGGGTGAGGACGAGCGGGGCGTCGTCCTCGGGCGATGTCAGGGCCATCGTCCTTCTCGGGTCGTCGGGCGTCGTCATGCGGTGTCCCCCTGGTCGCGGGCCCGCAGCGCCATCTCGTGCAGCACCTCGCTGGTGGGCACGGGCGCCTGGCGGACTCCGGTCAGCGTCTGGTTGAGGTACGCGGTGTGGCCTTCGGTCGCGGCGGTGAACTCGCTCGCCGCGCCCTGCGGCCGGAAGCCGTGGCGGACCGCGAGCTTGCGCAGCTCGGGGTCGGTGGAGAGGAGTTCACCGAGCGCCCGGCCGTTCTCGGTGAGCGGTACGAGGTGTGGTCGCTGTTGACCGTGGTGTCCGGGTAGAGGACGACGAGGTCGCCCATGGGGCGCCCGGCGAGCAGCTGGGCGGCGACCTGCGACTCGTACACGAGGACGAGCGGGTTGCCGACGCCGCTGACGAAGTCCCGGAAGGGCGCGTCCGAACTCGACTGCTGGGCGCCCTGCACCTGGACGAGCTTGCGCAGGAGCGGGGCCGTGCGGGTGACGGCGGCCTTGTCGCCCGCGACCCGCCCGCCGTCGGCGACGTAGCTCGCGGCGGCGAGGTAGAGGGCGCCGGAGCTGGAGGCGACCGGGTCGGTGGAGGTGATGAAGAGGGTGCCGCTCAGCTCCGCGTGTCCGGCCGAGCCCTTGAGCTGCTGCCAGGTCCGGTCGGCGCGGGCCGCCGCGAGGTAGGCGTCCATCTTCAGGGTGCCGCTGGTGCCGCGCGGGCCCAGGGTCGCCAGGCCGTTGGCGGCGAGGACCCGGGCGGCGGCGCTGTGCGCGACGACGACGAGCGGCGAGTAGAAGGGCCGCAGCGGCGCCGACAGCGCCTTGTCCTTCGCCTTCGTCTGCGCCTTGGCGCGGATCTCGTCCGCCGGCCCCTTCGAGGAGGGGAAGGCGAAGTCGTAGCCGTCGAGGGACAGTTCCTCCATGTCCCAGGACCCGGAGGTCTCGGTGGCCACGGTGAAGCCCTTGGCCGCCAGGGCCTTCACCACCTGCGGATCGGCGAAGAACTCGGCCTTCTCCGATCCGATGACTCCTCGCACGGTCTTCGTTGCCGTGCCCGTGTCCTTGTCGCCGCCCGTCACGAGGACGGCGGCCACGCCGCCGAGGAGCAGGACGGCCAGGACGATTCCCAGGATGCGTCTCACGCGGGCAGCGTGCTCGCGGAAACCCACATTCCAGGGGGAGTTGGGTGTACGGGGGGTGAAGGAGCGATCCCGGTACCGAACCGGAGCGGGGTCCGCCGAATTCCTTGCCGCTGCGGGGGAGTTCGGGTCTTCGGGCCTTCGGGTGGAGCGTTGGTGGGCGCCCGGCCCGCGTGGTTCGTGCCACGCGGGCCGGGGCCGTCAGGGGCGGCGACCAGGGTGGTGTCCCCGGTCAGCGCCGCGGTGTGCGCGTCCATGCGCTCGGCGGCGAGGATCGCGGCGGCCGTGTCGGCCCGGGAGGCGGCGACGACCAGTGCGCGGCCCGCGAGGGCGTGCGCCCTGCGGTGCAGGTCCTGGGCGGGCGAACCGCTCAGTCCCGCGTGCCGCGCGGGCGGTGCGCCGCGCAGCCGCGCCACCTGCCGGGCGATGAGCTCGCCGGCTTCCGTCTCGCCCAGCTCGTCGGTGACGGCGAGCAGGGCGGCGAGGTGTCCGGCGAGCTGGATGTCCAGCTCCTCCTCGCGGGAGCGGTGCGGGTACGTGGCCTGGGCGTCGTCGGCCATCCGGTGGACCGACTTGGAGCGGATCGGTTCGTACATGGGGATGGCCTCCTGAGGTGCTCTGCGGCCATCCTAGCTTAGATTCGGTCTAAAGTTGAGTGTTGTCCGGAGTGACGGGCCGGAGCCGCCGGCACGGGCGTCAGGGCTGGCTGTAGCCGTCCAGGAACCGGCCGATCCGCGTCACCGCGTCCGCCAGGTCCGCGGCCGCCGGCAGCGTGACGATCCGGAAGTGGTCGGGCTCGTGCCAGTTGAAGCCCGTCCGTGCACCACCATGATCTTCTCGGACCGCAGCAGGTCCAGGACCATCTGCCGGTCGTCCTTGATCTTGTAGACGTTCGGGTCGAGGCGCGGGAAGAGGTACAGCGCGCCCTTCGGCTTCACGCACGTCACGCCCGGGATCTGCGTAAGCAGCTCGTACGCCGTGTCCCGCTGCTCCAGCAGCCGCCCGCCCGGCAGCACCAGGTCCTCGATCGACTGCCGGCCCTGGAGCGCGGCGGCCACCGCGTGCTGCGCCGGCATGTTCGCGCACAGGCGCATGTTGGCGAGGATCGTGAGGCCCTCGATGTACGAGGACGCGTGGTGCTTCGGACCGCAGACCGCGAGCCAGCCGGAGCGGAAACCCGCCACCCGGTAGTTCTTGCTCATCCCGTTGAAGGTGAGGACGAGGAGGTCGGGGGCGATCGCGGCGGTCGGCGTGTGCGTGGTGCCGTCGTAGAGGATCTTGTCGTAGATCTCGTCCGAGCAGACGACCAGGCCGTGCCGGCGGGCGATCTCCGTCAGCCCCCGCAGCATCTCGTCGTCGTAGACGGCGCCCGTCGGATTGTTCGGGTTGATGATCACGATCGCCTTGGTGCGGTCCGTGATCTTCCGCTCGATGTCCGCGAGGTCCGGCATCCAGTCCGCCTGCTCGTCGCAGCGGTAGTGCACGGCCGTACCGCCCGCGAGCGACACCGAGGCCGTCCACAGCGGATAGTCCGGGGCCGGGACGAGCACCTCGTCGCCGTCGTCGAGCAGAGCCTGCATCGACATCTGGATCAGCTCCGAGACGCCGTTGCCGAGGTAGATGTCCTCGACGGAGAGCGGGATGCCCTTGGTCTCGTAGTGGCTCATCACCGCCCGGCGGGCCGAGAGCAGCCCCTTCGCGTCGCCGTAGCCGTGCGCCTCGGAGAGGTTGCGCAGCACGTCTTCCAGGATGGCGGGCGGGCACTCGAAGCCGAAGGCGGCCGGATTGCCCGTGTTCAGCTTGAGGATGCGGTGACCCGCGGCTTCGAGCCGCATCGCCTCTTCGAGCACCGGACCCCGGATTTCGTAACAGACGTTGGCGAGCTTCGTGGACTGGATCACCTGCATGACGAGAGCTTACGGCGGTGAGGTCCGCGACGCGGCGTGTTTTGGGACACGTCGGACAGCGGGGCGGCCGCGCCGGCGTGTGACCCGGATCGCATCGGCGGTGACGTGCTCCCTACAATCCGCCCCATGAGCCACCACGACCCCGGAGCCGCCCGACCCCGGCGCGACCGCCGCCGCCACGCCCCGCACGCCGGGGCCGCGGAGCGCTGTGGCTGCTCGCCGGGGAGGGGTCGCCGTCCTCGGGCTCGTCGCCGCGCTGCTCGCGGGCGGCCCCGGCAAGAGCGGCGGCTCACGGCCCCCGCCGAGGGCGGGGCGGACGGACCGCCCGCGATGATCCAGGCCGACCCCTCGGACGGCACGGCGGACTCCTCCGGCTCCTCCGCCTCCCCGGGCTCCTCGGGCGGCGCCACCTCCGCGCCCGGCGGTACGACCCCGTCCGCGCCGCCCACCGCGAAGACCAAGGACACCGCTGCTCCGTCCGGGGCCGCGACCACCGCCCCGGACGCCCCGCCGTCCCCACCGCCACCGCCCAGGGCGACGGCGACCGGCCCGCCAAGCCGGGCAGGGGCGGGGCCTCGGCAGGAAGCCCCGGTAGCGGGGCTCCCGCCCGAGGGGCTCCGGCGCGAACCCGCGCCGCCCGCCGCCGGAGCTCTCGTGCGCAGGGGCCCCGGTCTCGAATCGGGGACCCCGGGCGGTCGGGATAGGTTGGCACGTCATGTGGGTTCTCAGTGCTTCCGGATGCCGATGGCTGGGCGCGGGCGGGTCGCTCGCCGTCGCCGTGGGCGGGTACGCGGCCGGCACCCTGCCGGTCCTCGGCGGCGGGCCGCTGTGGGAGCCGCGCGGCTCCGCCCTCACCCTCGCCGGAGCCGTCCTCGCGTACCTCGGCCTGACCCTCCTCGTCGCCGCCTGGTGGCGCTACGGCGTCCTCCTCGCCCGCGGCCTGCGGCACGGCGTCCTCGCCACCCTCGCCTGCTGGACCGCGCCGCTGCTCCTCGCCCCGCCGCTGCACAGCGCCGACGTCTACAGCTACATCGCCCAGGGCGCGATGGTCCTCGAAGGCCACGACGTCTACGGGGCCGGGCCCGCCGTCCTCGGCCCCGGCGACCTCGGCGCCGACGCGGCGGCGAGCGTCGGCGGCAACTGGACCCACACCCCGCCCCGTACGGACCCGCCTTCCTCCTCCTCGCCGCCGGCGTCGTGAAACTGACCGGCGGGCGGTCCTGCCCGCCGTCCTCGGCATACGGCTGATCGCCCTCGGCGCGCTCGCCCTGATCGTCTGGGCGGTCCGAGGGTTCGGCGGAGGCGAGGGCGGAGACGCAGACAGTGGCAGTGGCAGTGGCAGTGGCAGTGGCAGAGGCGGTGGCGCGCTCTGGCTCGCCGCCCTCAACCCGCTGCTCCTCCTCCACGTCGTCGGCGGCATGCACAACGACGGCCTGATGATCGGCCTCATGCTCGGCGGCGTCCTCCTCGCCACGCGCGGGCGATGGGTCCTCGGCAGCGTCCTCGTCGGCCTCGCGATGATGATCAAGTCCCCGGCGGCGGTGGCCCTGCTCTTCATCGGCGTCCTCCTCGCGCGCGGCGGCGGCGTCCGGGCGCTGCTGAAGGGCTCGTCCTGCCCGGGGCCGTCGCGGGGGCGGTGGCGGCGGGGGCGTCGGTCCTCGCCGGGACCGGTTTCGGCTGGCTGCGGACCCAGAGCGTGGCCGCCGCCATCCACACCCCCTTGTCGCTGACGAGCGACCTCGGGCTCGGACTCGGGCTGCTCTTCGGGGGCGAGGCCGAGCCCGTGAAGGGCGTCGTCCAGAAGCTGGGGCTGCTGCTCGCCGTCGTGGTCGTCATGGCGCTCGCCTGGCGGGCGTACCGGGGGCGGATCGATCCCGTCCTCGGCCTCGGGCTCTCGTTGGTGGCCCTCGTCGCGCTCTCGCCGATGGTGCAGCCGTGGTACCTGCTGTGGGGGACGGTCGTGGTCGCGGCGGTCGCCTGGCGGGGGCGGGCGGGGCAGGTCCTCGCCGTGCTGTCGGCCGCGCTCGTGTACGAGACGCAGCCGTCGGGGCACACGCCTTGGTACGGGTTCGTGCTGGCGGGTCTGGTGCTGGGGCTCGGGGTCCTGTGGGCGCGGCGGGAGCCGTGGACGGCCTCCGGGTCCGGCGGCACCGTGGACGTGCCGGTCCAGTGGGCGCCGGGTGGTGGGGCGGAGGCGCCCGCGAAGGCGCCGTTCCGTCGCGCCCGCCCGTTCCGCCCCAGCCGAACGACCGCCCCCGACGGGGAGACCGCCGCCCGTGACTCAGCGGAGGTCCGTCCGCCGCACTGAGCGGCCCGCCAGGACGTCCGTCCTCTGCCCGTCCTCCATGACGAACCTCCCGTCGACCAGGACGTGCGGGATGCCCACCGGGAGGGTGCGGGGTTCTCGTACGTGGCGCCCGAGGCGACCGTCGTCGGGTCGAAGAGGACGAGGTCCGCCACGTAGCCCTCGCGGACGAGGCCCCGGTCGGGGAGGCGGAGGCGGGCGGCGGGGCGGGAGGTGAGGTGGGCGACGCACTCCTCCAGGGAGAGGACGCCGAGCTCGCGGACGTACCGGCCCAGGTACTCGGGAAACGTGCCGTACGCGCGCGGGTGCGGCTTGAGGCCCTGGAGGATGCCGTCCGAGCCGCCCGTGTGCACCCGGTGGCGCATGATCGTCCGGACGTTCTCCTCGTGGCCGACGTGCTGGAGGATCGTCGTGCCCAGCCGGTCGTCGAGGAGGAGGCGGCGGGCGGTGGCCCAGCCGTCCACGCGGCGGCCGACGTGCTCCGTCAGGCCCGGGTCCGTGACGCCCGAGACCTCGATCGTCGCCCAGTCGACCGGCACGCCGTGGCAGCCGTCGGAGCCGAGCTCCTCCAGGTGGTGCCGGACGCGCTCGGCCGTCGCGTCGTCCCGCAGGCGGGCCAGGGCCGCCTCCGGGCCGCCCTCGCTCGCCCAGCTCGGGAGCAGCGCGAGCAGGGTCGTGCTGCCCGGGGTGTAGGGGTAGGTGTCGAGGCTGATGTCGGCGCCCGCGTCGAGGGCCCCGTCGAGGAGGGCCAGGAGCTCCGGGGCCCGGCCCTCGTTCACGCCGAAGTTCATGGTGGCGTGGGCCAGGTGCAGGGCGCAGCCCGCCTCCCGGGTGAGGGCCACCATCTCCTCGTACGCGCGCAGCGCCCCCGCCCCGTACGAGCGGTGGTGCGGGCAGTAGTAGCCGCCGTACTCCGCGACGACCCGGCACAGCGCGGTGAGCTCGGAGTCCGGCGCGTACATGCCGGGGGTGTAGGTGAGGCCGGAGGACATGCCGACCGCGCCCTGTGCGAGTCCTTCGGCGACGAGCCGGCGCATCCGGTCCAGCTCGGGCTCCGTCGCCGGCCGGTCCTCCCAGCCCATCGCGTACATCCGGACCGTGCCCTGGGGGACGAGGTAGGCGGCGTTGACCGCGATCCCCCGGCCCCCGTGCGCCCGGTCGAGGCGGTCCAGGTACTCGCCGACCGTGCGCCAGTCGAAGTCGACGGTCGTGTCCCCGGGCGCACCGCCGTTCCAGCCGGTGATCGCCCGGCGGACCTCGGCGAGCGTGCGGTCGTCGACGGGGGCGTACGACAGGCCGTCCTGGCCCAGGACCTCCAGGGTCACGCCCTGCGCGGCCTTCGCGCTGTGGTCCGGGTCGCGGAGCAGCGCGAGGTCGCTGTGGGCGTGCATGTCGATGAAGCCGGGGAGAGGACGAGGCCCTCGGCGTCCAGGACGCGGCGGGCCGTCGGGCGCTGGCAGCCGGCGGCCGCGGCCTCCTTGACGATCGAGACGATCCGGCCGCCCTCGACGCCGACGTCGGCCCGGTAGGAGTCGCCGCCGCTGCCGTCGACGACCTCCGCGTCACGGAAGACGAGGTCCATGTCCCTGCCCCCTGCTCCTAGAAGAACGTGCGGATGTGGTCGACCACCGTGCCGTCCGCCTCGACGACCGGGATCAGCTGCCACTTGTCGAAGATCGTGCAGGGGTGGGACAGGCCCATCCCCACCCAGTCGCCGACCTCCAGGGCCGCGTCCGGTCCGGTGGCGAGCCAGGCGTGCTGGTCGGAGAGGCCCGTGACGGTGATGCCCTCCGCGGGGCGGATCTCACCCGTGCGGGCGTCGCGGACCACCTGCGCCTCCGGGAGGTGCAGGTCGTGGGCGGCGTCGCGCTTGCCCGCGTTGGTGAAGGCCTGCCCGTCGGTGGGCCGGGAGACGACCTGCGACCAGAGGCGGAACGCGGGCTGGAGCGCGCCCTCCTCGGGGATCCGGTTGAAGGGGGTGCGGTTGCGGTACTGGCCGTCGTCGTGGGAGACGTACGCGCCGGAGCGCAGCAGCTTCAGGACCGGGAGGGAGAAGCCGGGGATCTCCGCGAAGACCTCGGCGACCGTGTCGAACCACTCGCTGCCGCCCGCGCTCACGACGATCTCGCCGATGGCGGGGTCGAAGCGGCCTGCCTCGTCGAAGTCGGCGGCGAGCCCGACGAGCCGGTGCAGCCACTCCCGCACGCCGTCGGCGTCCGCGCCGGGCATCGTGCCTCGTACCCGGCGACGCCGACGAGCCGCAGGGTGGAGGCGGCCGCGACGGCGTCGGCGACGGCCGCGCACTCCGCCTCGGTCCGTACGCCCGTCCGCCCGGTCGCGCCGGCGGCCAGCTCGACGACGACGTCCACGGGGCGGCCCGCGCCGCCGCCCGCAGGGCCTCGTCCATCAGCTCGACGCCGCGCACGGAGTCGACGTAGCAGATGAGGCGGAAGCCGGGTCGGCGTCCAGCTCGGCGGCGAGCCAGCGCAGCGCGACCGGGTCGACGACCTCGTTCGCCAGGAAGATCCGGGCGATGCCGTGGGCGCGGTAGACGCGGGCCTGGTGCGGGACGGCGGCGGTGATGCCCCAGGCGCCGTGCTCCAGCTGCCGGTCGAAGAGCTGGGGGGCCATGGAGGTCTTGCCGTGCGGGGCGAAGGCCAGGCCGTGCCGCTCGGCGTACGTCTCCAGGAGCCGCAGGTTGTGCTCGACGGACTCGGCCGAGAGCGCGAGCACCGGGGTCGTGTAGCCGCCGGTGAAGAGGCTGCGCCGCTGGGCGGAGAGCTCGCCGACGGTCAGGCCCTCGGCGTCCGGCGGCAGGGCCTTGAAGCGGTGGTCGACGCGCTCGTTCGCCAGATCGGGCGTTCGCGGCATGAGGCCTCCTCGTCGGGGGCGTTGCGTGTGGTGCAACGCGCATTGCGCATAGTGCTCAGGGCTGTCTAACATCCGGGCCGAGGCGGGGTCAATGGACCCCGTCGACGGACCGGTACGACGAGTCTGAGGGAGCGCGAGAGTGAGCGGACCAGCGCCCGTCGTTCCGACCACGGACATCGCCCCGGCCTCGGGCGTCACCCCGAGCCCGGATGACGCCCTGAGCCCGGACGTCGTCCCGGCCCCGGATGTCACCCTGAGCCCGGATGTCGTCCCGGCCTCGGATGTCGCCCCGGCCTCGGGTGTCACCCTGAGCCCGGATGTCGTCCCGGCCCCGGACGTCATCCGTGCCCCGGACGTCGTCTGTCTCGGTGAGTCCATGGTCGCCTTCCTGCCCTCCCGGCCGGGCCGCCTCGCCGACGTCCCGTCCTTCGCGCGGGCGGTCGGCGGTGCCGAGTCCAACGTCGCCTGCGCGCTCGCCGCCGCCGGGCACCGGGTCCGCTGGGTCGGGCGGGTCGGCCGTGACGGCTTCGGTGACCACCTCGTCGACACGATCGCGGCGCACGGCGTCGACGTCACCGCCGTCGGCCGCGACCCGCACCGGCCGACCGGCGTCTACTTCCGTACGGACGAGGACCGGGCCACCGACGCCCACGAGGTCGTCTACTACCGGGCGGGCTCCGCCGCCTCCGCGATGTCGCCCGCGACCGTCCTGTACGCCTCCGTCGCCGGCGCCCGGATCCTCCACCTCACCGGCATCACCGCCGCGCTCTCGGCGGACTGCTCGCTCTGCTGCGGGACTCACGGCCCTGCGCCCCGGGCGCCCGCTGGTGTCCTTCGACGTGAACCACCGGCCGGGGCTGTGGCGCGACGGCCGCGCCCCGGGGTGCTCCTCGAACTGGCCCGCCGGGCGGACGTCGTCTTCGTCGGGGCGGACGAGGCGGAGCGGCTGTGGGGAGTGGGCGATCCGGACGCGATCCGGGGCGTTCTGCCGGAGCCGGGGCGGTGGTGGTGAAGCGGGCGGGGAAGGCGCGGTGGCGTTCGAGCGCCGCGCGGCTTCCCCGGGCGGCGACACCGTCACCCGCGTCCCCGCCCCCGCGTCGCCCTCGTCTCCCCGTCGGCGCCGGCGACGCCTTCGCCGCCGGGTTCCTCTCCGCGACCCTCCGCGGCCTCGGCATGAGGACCCGGCTCCGGCACGGGCACCTCGCCGCCGCCGCCGCGCTCACCGTCCCCGGGGACTTCGCCGCCCCGCCCCGCCGCGCGCACGCCGACCGCCTGGCCGCGCTCGACGACGGGGCCTGGGGCACACTTCACCTCGGCCCCGGCTGGACGGGGGACGACCAGGAGGTACGCACGCCATGAGCCAGACCGTCGACCGGGCGCTCAGCATCCTGCCACTGCTCGCCCAGGGCCCCGCCGACCTCGGGCAGGTCGCCGAGCGGCTCGGCGTGCACAAGTCCACGGCCCTGCGGCTGCTGCGCACGCTCCACGAGCACGGCCTCGTCCACCGGCAGCAGGACCAGCGCTACCGCCTGGGCGCCCGGCTGTTCGCGCTCGCGCAGGAGGCCGTCGAGAACCTCGACGTCCGCGAGATCGCCCACCCCTACCTCGCCGCCCTCAACGAGCGGACCGGGCACACGGTCCACCTCGCGGTGTACGAGGAGGGCGAGGTCGTCTACATCGACAAGGTCGAGAGCCGCTACCCGGTCCGCATGTACTCGCGCATCGGCAAGCCGGTCGCGATCACCGTCGCCGCCGTCGCCAAGCTGCTCCTCGCCGACCTGCCCGAGCCGGAGCGGCGCGCGGTCGCCGCGCGGCTGGACTACCCCCGTACACGCCCCGTTCGACGCCCCACGCCGCCGCCTTCCTCAAGGAGCTGGCGACCGTGCGCGAACAGGGCTGGGCCACCGACCTCGGCGGCCACGAGGAGTCCATCAACTGCGTCGGCGCGCCCATCCGCGGGGCCGACGGGCGGGTCGTCGCCGCGATGTCGGTCTCGGCGCCCAACGTGGTCGTCACCGCCGAGGAACTCCTCGCCCTCCTCCCGCAGGTGCGCGGCACCGCGGACGCCATCAGCCGCGAGTACTCCGGTACCGCCCCCACGAAGGAAACAGAGGAACCGACCGCATGACCGAGAAGACCGCCCTCACCCCCGCCACCCACACCGCCCCGCCCGCGAAGTTCTCGCACGGCGTCCGCAAGGGCAACATCCTCCAGGTCGCCGGCCAGGTCGGCTTCCTCCCCGCCGTCGAGGGCCAGGCCCCGACGGTCGCGGGCCCCACCCTGCGCGAGCAGACCCTCCAGACCTTCGCCAACGTCAAGGCGATCCTGGAGGAGGGCGGCGCCAGCTGGGACGACGTGATGATGATGCGCGTCTACCTCACGGACGTCGACCACTTCGCCGAGATGAACGAGATCTACAACCAGTACTTCGAGGAGCAGGACCTCAAGGCCCCGGCCTCGGCCCGCACGACGGTCTACGTCGGCCTCCCGGCGGGCTGCTCATCGAGATCGACGCGCTGGCGGTCCTGTAGCGATGGGGGTGCCCCGGCGGTGGTCCGCCGGGGCACCCCTTTCACGTACGGGCCGTCAGGCCGCGCAGTACTGCGCCTGCTTGCCGATCGAGCGGTACATGCAGTCGGCGTTCTCCAGGAGCTGGAGGACGGCGTCGCGGTTGCGGGCGGTCTCGCGGTCGATGACCTCGTCGGGCGGGTAGAAGCCGCCGCCGCCGTTCGAGGGGTACATCTCGAAGGTGTAGGCGAAGATCTTCTGGGTGCCCCAGAGGTAGTCGTCGATGGAGCCGTCCGTGATGTACAGGTCGCTGGACTGCTCGGGCGTGTAGCCGTTGCTCGCGGCCATCGACTTGCCGATGGTCGCGAAGGCGTCGCGGTCGTCCTGGGTCATGCCGGTGGCGGTGTCGGCGGTGGTCCAGCCGAAGGGCCAGAGGACGAGCTCGCTGTACGTGTGGAAGTCGATGGCGGCCGTGATCTGCTGCTTGCCGCCGACGACGCGGGAGCGGACGAAGTCGGCGACGACCTTCACCTCGGGGGCGGACTCGGGGGCGGCGCCCCGGTAGGTCTCGGAGCTCTTCGTGCCGGAGGAGCCGCCGCAGCAGCCCCACTTGAAGTCCCAGTTCCGGTTGAGGTCCGTGCCGATGTACGAGGAACCCGAGTTGGGCTGGCGGTTCTTGCGCCAGCTGCGGTACGAGCCGCTGGCGATGTCGTACTCGCCGCCGTCCGGGTTGAGGTCGGGGACGATCCAGATCTCGCGGTTGTTCACCATGTTCGTGATGCGGGGGTCCGTGCCGTAGCCCGCGCCGAACTCGCGCAGCAGGTAGAGCGCCATCTCGACGGTGAGGTGCTCGCGGGCGTGCTGGTGGTGGGTGAAGAGGACCTCGGGCTCGTTCTCGTCGGTGGCGACGTTGTCGCTGATCTTGATGGCGACGATGTCCCGGCCCTGGTACGTCTTGCCGATGACCCGCTTGCTCATGATCGAGGGGTAGGCGGCGAGGCGCTGGTCGATCTCCGCGGTCATCTCCGCGTAGTTGTGGTACTTCGCGTCCGCGGAGGGGAAGTCGGCCGGGCCGAGGTTCTTGTCGGCCTCGGTCCTGCGGTCCGGCGGGCCGGGCAGGGCGACCGGCCGGTAGCCGAGGGCCTTGAGGCGGGCGAGCTGTTCGGTGTTGGCGCTGACGACGACCGAGCGGGCGTCGACCTCGTCGATCGAGACGCCGGTGGCGGTCAGCGCGGTGCGGGCGGCCGGGGTGGACGGTCCGGCGATCTCGTACTGCCGGATCACCTCCTCGGCGCCCGACGCGATGCGGGCGGCGGTCGGCGCCGGGTCGGCCCCGGCGGGCGTGGTGAGGGCGGAGAGGGGCGCCGCGAGGGCGAACGCCACGAGGGCCGCGAGGGTGGCGGACCTTCTGCCGCGGAGGGACGTCGCATGCTGTCTCCTGGGTGGGAGTGTGGGGAGTGCGACCGGGTCGAGTCGTGCGGGTGCCCGGACCCATGGAGCTGTCCGGGCGTTTCAGTAGCAGGGCCACATGGTCCGGTGATGTCATGGACCGGTCAAGATGGGGAGTTCGGCCATACTGTCCCGCGTGGGGACCCTCATCGGTAGATACGTCATCGAGCACAAGCTAGGCGAAGGCGGCATGGGCACCGTCTATCTGGCCCGATCGCGCGGCGGGCGCGCCGTCGCCGTCAAGGTCGCCCGGCCGGAACTCGCCGCCGATCCGTCCTTCCGCGCCCGCTTCCGCGCCGAGGTCGCCGCGGCCCGGCAGGTCGGCGGCTTCCACACCGCGCAGGTCGTCGACGCCGACCCCGAGGCGGAGGCCCCCTGGCTCGCCACCGCCTACATCCCCGGCCCCACCCTCTCCGGACTCCTCACCGCCCAGGGCCCCATGGACGAGGCCCGGCTGCGCTCGCTCGGGGCCGCGCTCGCCGAGGCCCTGGAGGCGATCCACGCCTGCGGGCTCGTCCACCGCGACCTCAAGCCCGGCAACATCGTCATGGCCCCGACGGGCCCCGCGTCCTGGACTTCGGGATCGCCCGCGCCCTGGAGTCCACCCGGCTCACCGCCACCGGCAACGCCTTCGGCACCCCGGCTACCTCGCCCCCGAACAGGCCCTCGGCGAGGGTCACCGGCGCCGCCGACGTCTTCGCCCTCGGCGCCGTCCTCGTCGCCGCCGCCGGCGGCCGCCCCTTCGGTGAGGGCACGCCGATGGGCCTCATGTACCGGTCGGTCCACGAGGCCCCCGACCTCGCCGCCGTACCGGAGCCCCTGCGCGACCTCGTGGGCCGCTGCCTCGCCAAGGACCCGTCCGAACGGCCCACCCCCGACGCCCTGATGGACGAGCTGGCGGGGACGCCGTACGGGGCTGGGGGCGGGGCGGGGCGGGGCCTCGGAGGTGTCGGAGGTGCCGGTGGTGTCGGAGGCGGGCCGGCCGTGTCGGCAGTGTCGGCCGTGTCGGCGCCCGAGGTGGTGCCGGACCCCGGGTCGCGCCGGGGCCGCCCGTCGACGCCGTGCCTTCGGCTCCCTCGACCCCTTCCGGGCCCGTCGACGCCGTGCCGTCGCCGTGGGGAGCGCCCCAGCCCGTACCGCCGTTCGCGCCCCAGCCGATACCGGCGCCCGCCCCCGCCCCGTACCGCATCCCGCCTACCGGTACGTGCCCCGCCTCCCTCGCGCCCCTGGGGCCCGCGCCGCAGTTCACCGCGGCCGACCGGAACTCCGGCGTCGACGTCGACGGGACCGGCGTGTTCCTGAACTTCTTCGGGGAGGAGGTCGACTTCCTCTGGAGCGAGATCGGGGCCGTGCGCTACGAGCGGGTCCGGCGCGACCGGGTGCTGCGGGTCGCCGTCACCCTCTACGACGGCTCGGTCTACGACTGCGAGGTCGACGGCCGCAGGGCCGCCCGGGTCGACGAGTGGATCCGGCTGCTCGACCCGGTGCTGCGCCACTACCTGCCCGCCTGACGGGACGGCGCAGCGCCGCCGGGGAGCGGCGGCGCTGCGGGACGGGCTCCCGAGGGGTTACGGGAGGGTGTGGACGTGCGCGCCCACCGCGTTCGACCAGGCGTTGCCGGCCGTCGCGTCCCAGTTGGTCGACCAGGTCATGGCGCCGCGGAGCGTCGGCCAGGTCTGGGCGGGCTTGAAGGTGCCGCAGCCGGTGCCCTTGGTGAGGCAGTCCAGCGCGTTGTTCACGATCTGCGGGTCGACGTAGCCGCTGCCCGCGCCCCGGGTGGAGGCGGGGACGCCCAGGCCGACCTGCGAGGGGGCGAGACCGCCCTGGAGCTGGATGCAGGCGAGCGCGGTGAGGAAGTCCACCGAGCCCTGGCTGTAGACCTTGCCGTCGCAGCCGAGCATCGAACCGCTGTTGTAGTACTGGGTGTTGACGACCGTGAGGATGTCCTTCACGGCGAGCGCGGTCTTGAAGTACTCGGAGCTCGTGTTCTGCATGTCGATGGTCTGCGGGGCCATCGTCAGGACCATGGAGGAGCCCGCCTTGGCGGAGAGCTGGCGCAGCGCCTTGGTGAGGTAGGTGGCGTTGACGCCGTGCTCCAGGTCGATGTCGATCCCGTTGAAGCCGTACTCCTGCATCAGGGCGTACGCGCTGTCGGCGAAGGCGGTCGCGGTGGCGTCGCTGTTGATGGTGACGTTGCCCTTCTCGCCGCCGACCGAGAGGATCACGGACTTGCCGGCCGCCTTCTTGGCCGCGATGTCGGCCTTGAAGTCGGCGGTGGAGGCGTAGCCGACGGCCGGGTCGAGGTTGAAGGTGATCTGGCCGGGCGTGGCGGTCGAGTCGGCGAACGAGACGGCGATGATGTCGTACGCGGCCTGGACGTCCCGCAGTTTCTGCTTGGCGGCGCCGTTGTCGAAGTTCTGCCAGTAGCCGGTGACGGCGTGCTTGGGCACGGCCGGGCCGGGGCCCGGGTCGGTGGCCTTGGCGGTGCGGGCCGTCACGGCGGCGGACTTCGCGGACTCGCCCGCGGAGTTCGTCGCGGAGACCTGGAACTGGTAGGCGGTGTCGGCGGTGAGCCCGGTGACGGTGGCCGACGTGCCGGTCACGGTCTGCGGGTTGGCGCCGTCCCGGTACACCTTGTAGGCCGTGGCGCCGGTGACCGCGCCCCAGCTCAGGGCGACGGAGCTGCTGGTGACCGTGCCGGCGGCGAGACCGGCGGGGGTGGCCGGGGCGGTCGGGTCGGGTCCTGGCCGCCGCCCCGTCGGGCCCGAAGACGCTGACGTCGTCGACGAGGTAGGGGAGGTGCCGTACCAGCCGTGGGTCCAGATCTCGACGGAGGTGGTGCTCGCGCCGGTGGTGAAGGTGGTGGTGAGCTGCTTCCAGGAGGGGCTGTCGGGCGTCCAGGTGGAGACGGTGCCGGTGCCGGTCCCGGTGTTGTTCGCGCCGAGGTAGGCGTAGCCGCCCTGGACCCAGGCGCTCAGCGTGTACGTCGAGTTGGGCTTGACGGCCACGGTCTGCGCGCACTGGGCGTAGTCGAGGCCGGCCGGGGCGGCCCTGAGCGCGCCGGTCCCGGTGCGGACCGGCGAGGAGACGGCGGCGCCGCTCCCGGCGGAGCAGGTCCAGTTGGCGAGGCCGTTCTCGAACCCGGCGTTCTTGGCGACGTTGACGTCCGCCGCCTGCGCGGTGCCGGCTCCGCCGACGAGGACGAGCCCGGAGCCGAGGGCGAGCGCGAGGGCTCCGCCGAGCGCGCGGCGTCCGTGCGGGCGGGTGCGGGTGGTGGTGCGGTCCACGTGCATCCTCCGGTGGGGAGTGGGGAAAGCGGGGAGTGGGGATGTGGAGGTGCCGTACGCCGTCGTACGGAGGGGGTGCGGGTACGGGGGTACCGGCGGTGGCCACCGCTGTCGCACAAGTTGGTCCAGACCAATCGCGTTGTCAATACCTCGCGCGGCGAACGCCGTTCGGCCGGGCCGCCCGGAAACGGGATCGCGGGCCGGATGCCGGGCCCGGAGCGCGGACCGGATCACGGGACCTGATCGAGGGGCCCGAATTAGTGGGGGCAGCTTGGCGGATTGTGTGTTCACCACCCCAGGGGACGCGGATAAGGTGCAGAGACGGCGGCACCCTGCGGTGACGCCGCGAACGCGGTAAGTGATCCGCGGCCCCCGGGACACCGGAGGCCGGAGGGGACGGGGGGTCCGACGTGCCGACAGCGATCGCCGTCACCAGCACCGACCTGGTGCTGCCGCCGACCGACCCCGGGACCCCGCAGGCCGCCGTGCTCCCGCCCCCGGGAGCCGCCCGCTCGACGCCTCCCTCGCCGACATGCAGCAGCTCCTCGCCCGGTACGGACACGTGGTCGTCGTCTGCCCCACCTCCGCGCCGACCGCCGTCGAACACCGCCTGCACACCGTCCGCGCCCTCCTGGAGAGCGACCGGATCGCCCTGGTCAGGACCGACCTGCCGCCGCTCGGCGCGGCCGTCCTCGTCCGCCAGCTGCGGCAGCTCGCCGGCTGCGACTTCAGCCCCGGAGTCCTCGCCTCCGCCGCCCGGCTCCTCGCCCACTACATCTACGCGGGCGCCGTCCTCGGCTCCGTCTCCCGCCTCGACCGCGTCCCCGTCGGCCTCGGCTCCCACCTCAAGAGCTGGCTCCCCGGCGCCCACTTCGCCGTCCTCGCCGGACCGACCCCGCAGATCGCGCGGATCGGCGCGGGGAGACGGCGCTCGCCGGACCGGAGTTCGCCACCGAACTCCTCCTCGCCCGCGGCCAGCTCCAGACCGACTGGCCCGCCACCACCCTCGTCCCCCGGTGGCGGATCCCCGGCCCCGTCCACGAGGCGCCGCTGCCCGCGTCCTCGCCCGGCTGGTGGGGCACCGGCAAGCTCGTCGAGTTCGTCGCGTACCTGCCCGACCTGGCCGTCCTCCACCAGCTCGTCTCCTCCGTACGCCGGGAGACCTGCCACTGGTGCGGGATGGAACTCATCGGCGACCGCTGCGGCTTCTGCGCCGCCCCCTGGGCCCGCCACCGGACCCCGGGGCCGCGCGCTCGGCACGGACGGGCGGACGGACGCGTACGCGGGCACGCAGGCCCTGGGTCCGGGACCGCAGGTCGGCGCGCACGCCCGCGCGCTCGGGCCGGGCGCCCGCCCGTCCCGAGCCGCACTGCCGTGAACGGCCCCGCCCACCGCCCTCGCCACCGCCCTGGCCCTCGCCACCGCCCTCGCGACCGGCACCGCCCCACGTCTCCGATGTCTCCGATGTCTCCGACCGAGGAAGTACGGCCATGAACTCCCGCCAGCGCCGCGGCGTGATCCTGCTGCTGCTCTCCGTCCTGTGCGCCCTCGGCGCCTTCGCCGGTGTGCTCGCCGTCATCAGCGACGTGAACTCCAAGGTCGGCCCGGAGACCACGGCGTACCGGGTCAAGGACAAGGTGCTTCCCTACAAGCCCCTGAGCGCGGGCGACTTCGAGAAGGTCTCCATGCCCAAGCGCTGGCTCCCGTCCACCGCCGTCACCGACCTCCGCCAGATCGAGGGCAAGACCGCCGTCACCGAGCTCAAGGCCGGCTCCCTGCTCCAGAGCGACATGATCGTCGCGCGGCCCGAACTCCAGCCGGGCCAGCAGGAGATCGCCATCATGATCGACGCCGCCACCGGCGTCGCCGGAAAGATCGACCCCGGCGCCACCGTCAACATCTACGCGACCTTCGCCGGCGAGAAGAAGGGCGACCCCGACCAGTCCCGGCTGATCGTCGCCGGCGCCCGCGTCCTCGACGTCGGCCGGCTCACCACGGCCGCCGAGAGCAACGACCGCGCCGGCCGGGCCACCACCACCGTCCCCATCACCTTCGCGCTCTCCGCCCTCGACACCCAGCGCGTCGCGTACGCCGACTCCTTCGCCGAGCACGTACGCCTCGCCCTCGTCGCCCCGACCACGGCCGGCACCCCGGCCACCCCGGGGGGCGACCGCATCTACACGCTCGAAAAGGACAAGTGAGGCCGGTATGACCACCAGGATCCTGCCGGCCGTCGGCGACCCCGACGCGGCCCGGTCCGTCAGTACGCTGCTCAGCCAGCTGCCCGACGCCGAACCCGCCCAGCCGGTCACCGACTCCACCCAGCTCGTCGACACCCTCGCGCGCCTCGCCGCCGCCTCCCTCGACGAACTCCCCGAGGTCGTCCTCGTCCACGAGCGGATCGGACCCGTCCCCGCGCTCGAACTCGTCCGCGAGGTCGCCCTCCGCTTCCCCGCCGTCGGCGTCGTCCTCATCACCGCCGACGCCAGCCCCGTCCTCTTCTCCGCCGCCATGGACTCCGGCGCCCGGGGCCTCGTCACCCTCCCCTCGGCTACGAGGAACTCGCCAGCCGCGTCCAGGCCGCCGCCCAGTGGTCCCTGGGCGTCCGCCGCCACCTCGGCGCCGGCGCCGAGCGGATCACCGGCCCCGGCGGCACCGTCGTCACCGTCAGCGGCGCCAAGGGCGGCGTCGGCGCCACCGTCACCGCCGTCCACCTCGCCCTCGCCGCCCGCGCCTCCGGACGGACCGTCGCCCTCGTCGACATGGACCTCCAGAGCGGCGACATCGCCTCCTACCTCGACGTCCAGTTCCGCCGCTCCGTCGCCGACCTCGCCTCGATCACCGACATCTCGCCGCGCGTCCTCCAGGACGCCGTGTACGTCCACGAGACCGGCCTCTCCCTGCTCCTCGCCCCGGCGGAGGGCGAACGCGGCGAGGAGGTCACCGACCGCTCCGCCCGCCAGGTCGTCAGCGCCCTGCGCGGCCGGCACGAGGTCGTCGTCCTCGACTGCGGCTCCCGCCTCGACAGCGCCAACGCCGCCGCCATCGAGATGGCCGACACCGCGCTCCTCGTCACCACCCCCGACGTCATCGCCGTCCGCGCCGCCAAGCGGACCGTACGCATGTGGGAACGCCTCCAGGTCCGCAAGGCCGAGGACATCGTCACCCTCGTCAACCGCCACCACCGCACCAGCGAGATCCAGCCCCCCCTCGTCCAGAAGATCACCGGCACCCGCATCGCCGACACCGCCGTCCCCGCCCACTTCAAGGAACTCGCGGCGGTCGTCGACGCCGGCCGCCTCCACGAACTCGACGCCAAATCCACCGTGAAGCAGGCCCTGTGGACCCTGGCGGGAGAACTCGGCCTCCTCCAGCCCCCCGGCCAGCCCGCCAAGGAACTCACCCGCGCGAGCGACCGGGGCTCCCTGGGCCTGCGCCGCCGCGGCGGAGCGCGCTGAACGATGCGTACCCACCGGGACGACGACAGGGGGCAGGTGGCGGTGGAGTTCCTCGGCATGGTGCCGCTGATCCTGCTGACGCTGGCGCTGCTGTGGCAGGTGGTCCTGGTGGGGTACACGTACACGCTGGCGGGGAATGCGGCGGATGAGGCGGCGCGAGCCGGTGCCGTCGGCGATGACTGCGACGAGGCCGGGAAGCGGCACCTCGACGGGGCCTGGCTGGACGGGGCCCGGGTGACCTGCTCGCCGGGCGGCGGGCTGGTGACCGCGGTGGTCACGCTCCAGGTGCCGGTCCTGTTCCCGGGCGTGGGAGGCCTCTTCGGGGTGGACGGCAAGGCGGCCGCCGTGGACGAGAAGGGCCTCATGCCATGACCGGCGACCAGCGGAGGCGTCGGCGCGACCGGGGCCAGGCCGCCATCGAGTACCTCGGCTTCCTCCCCATCCTGCTCATCGTCGGCCTCGCGGGCCTCCAGCTCGGAGTCGCCGCGTACGCGGCCCAGCAGGCGGGCACGGCGGCGGTGCGGCCGCCCGGGCCGAGAGCGCCCGGGCGGAGAGCGGCGACGTGGACGCCCCGACGGCGATGCGGCGGCCCGCGCGGCCGCCGGCTGGGTCACCGGGTGAGCGTCGCCCCCGCCGGCGGCGAGGTCGTCGCCACCGTCACCGTACGCATCCCCTCGGTCGTCCCCTTCTGGCACTTCGACGACGTCCGGAAGACCGCCACCATGCCCCTGCCCGAGACGTCCGACGAGGAGGACCTGCCATGAGCCTGCGCGCCCGGATCAACGCCCCCGAGGACAAGGGCGGCGGCGCGGCCGCCAGGGAGGACGGCCATCTGGTCGCCGCCTTCCGGGCCAAGCTCCTGGAGGAGATCGACCTCACCGAGATGTCCGCGCTCGCGGCGGCCGAGCGGCGGGCCCGCCTGGAGCGCGTCCTCGGGCACATCATCAGCCGCGAGGGCCCGGTCCTCTCCACCGCCGAGCGGTCCCAGCTGATCCGCCGGGTCGTCGACGAGGCCCTCGGGCTCGGCGTGCTGGAACCGCTCCTCGAAGACGCCTCCATCACGGAGATCATGGTCAACGGCCCCGACCAGATCTTCATCGAGCGCGGCGGACGGGTCGAACTGCTCCCGCTCCGCTTCGCCTCCCACGAGCAGCTGATGCAGACGATCGAGCGGATCGTGTCGACGGTCAACCGGCGCGTGGACGAGTCGAACCCGATGGTCGACGCCCGGCTCCCCTCCGGCGAGCGCGTCAACGTGATCATCCCGCCGCTCTCGCTCACCGGCGCGACCCTCACCATCCGCCGCTTCCCCCGCGCGTACACGCTCCACGAGATGCTCGGCCTCGGCTCCCTCGACGAGCAGATGCTGCTCCTGCTGTCGGGACTGGTTCAAGCCAAGTTCAACCTGATCGTCTCCGGCGCCACGGGCACCGGGAAGACCACCCTCCTCAACGCCCTCTCCGGACTCGTCCCGGAGGGCGAGCGGATCATCACCATCGAGGACTCGGCGGAACTCCAGCTCCAGCAGTCCCACGTGATCCGCCTGGAGGCTCGCCCGCCGAACATCGAGGGCCGCGGGGCCATCTCCATCCGCGACCTCGTCCGCAACTCCCTGCGCATGCGCCCCGACCGCATCATCGTCGGAGAGGTCCGCGGCGGCGAGACGCTCGACATGCTCCAGGCGATGTCCACCGGCCACGACGGCTCGCTGGCGACCGTCCACGCGAACTCGGCCGAGGACGCCCTGATGCGCCTCCAGACCCTGGCCTCCATGTCGGAGGTGAAGGTGCCGTTCGAGGCGCTCCGGGACCAGATCAACAGCGCGGTCGACGTCCTCGTCCAGCTCACCCGGCACCCGGACGGCACCCGCCGCATCACCGAGATCTCCGTCCTGGCCTCGCACGGCCGGGAACGGTTCCTGCTCGCCACCGTCTGCCGCTTCCAGGCCGAGCCGGTCGCGGCCGACGGGCGGGTGTACGGCCGGTTCACGTACCACCCACTGCCCCGGCGCGTCGCCGAACGCCTCTACCTGGCGGGGCAGCCCATCCCGCAGGCGTTCGGGGTGGCGGCGACGGACGCACATCTGACCACCCGAGAGGCGGAATGATGACCGATCCCACCTGGCGTCCGGGCACGGGGCGGACGGCGCTGACGGACCCGACGTGGAGCCCCGAGGTACAGCGATGACGGACCCCTTCTGGCTGACGGTCGGAGTGACGCTGCTCGCCTGCGTCCTCGGCGTCGTCGGCGTGCAGACGTACGCGAGCGGGGCCCGCCGCCACGCCGCCCTCGTCGCCCGCCTGGACGAGAGCGGCGAGCCGGAGGCCGTGCCGGGCGCCGCAGGCGCCGCTTCCGGGGCGTCGACAAGCGCGTACGGAAGACGGCGCTCGGCCGGAGGCTGGAGCTGCGGATCGCGGCGACGGGCCTCGACATCACGCCCGGCGAGTTCACGGTGGCGCTCGCGGTGACCGTGGCGGTCCTGTGGGTGGTGGGGCAGGCGGCGCTGTCGCCGTTCTTCGGCCCGATCTGCGGACTGCTCGGCATCTGGGTGGCGCTCGGCTACCTCAACTGGCAGCGCCAGAAGCGCATCGAACGCTTCATCAACCAGCTCCCGGAGCTCTCCCGCATCCTGGCCAACGCCACCCAGGCCGGCCTCGCCCTCCGCATGGCCCTCAGCCTCGCCGCCGACGAACTGGAGGCCCCGGCGGGCGACGAACTGGAGAAGGTGGCCCAGCAGCTGGCCGTGGGCACGTCCCTGGACGACGCCCTGGGGGAACTGGCCGAGCGGCTCCCCTCCCGCGAACTCGTCGTCCTCGTCACGACCCTCGTCCTGGCCAACCGCGCCGGCGGCACGGTCGTTTCCTCCCTGCGCAACCTCACCGAGACCCTGGAGGAGCGCAAGGAGACCCGGCGCGAGGTCCGCACCCAGCTCTCCCAGGTGAGCATGACCGCGTACTCCGTTCCGGTCATCGGCGTCGGCTCCCTCCTCCTCATCGACAACATGCAGCCGGGCGCCCTCGACCGCATGACCAGCACGGGCCTCGGACAGTTCGCCGTCGTCGCCGCGTTCGCGCTGTACGTGGTCGGCTTCGCCGCCATCCGCCGCTTCTCGAAGATCGACGTATAGGGACCGCCGCAGTGGACCTCCTCCTCGCCCTCCTGGCCGGCCTCGCCGTCACGGGCTTCGCGTACGGCCTGCGCCTCTACCGCGCCGACGCGAAGATCCCCGACGACCTCAAACTGGCCCTGGAGGTCGGCGCCACCCGCACGGGCGCGGTCGACTCGGCCGTCGACCGCCTGGGCATGCGCTGGTCCCCCACCGTCCTCCGCCTGATGGGCCCGAAGCGGGTCAACGCGGTCCGCCGCCGCATCGACCTGGCCGGCAACCCCGGCGGCCTGACCATCGACCGGTACGGGGCGAGGCGGGCGGTCTACGGCTTCCTGGGCGGCCTCGGCGGCCTGGTCATGCTCGGCAAGGGCTCGTACCTGACGGCCCTGCTCCTCCTCGCCTTCGGCGCCTTCTGGACGGAGGTCGGCATCTGGTCCGCGGTCCGCATCCGCAAGGACCAGATCGAACGCACCCTCCCGGACTTCCTCGACGTCCTCGCCGTCGTCGTCTCGGCCGGCCTGGGCTTCCGCCAGGCCCTCGAACGGGTCGCGGAGAAGTACGAGGGCCCCTGGGCCGACGAACTCCGCATCACCCTCCGCCAGATGGACATGGGCGTCAGCCGCCGCCAGGCCTTCGACGAACTCCGCCGCCGCAACGACTCCGAACAGGTCGCCCAGTTCGTGACGGCCCTCCAACAGGGCGAGGAACTGGGCGCCCCCATCGTCGACACTCTCATACAGATCGCCAACGACATGCGCCGCACCGACGCCCAGAACGCCCGCCGCAAGGCCGCCAAGGCAGTCCCCAAAGCGACCATGATCATCACGACCCTCATGGTCCCCGCCACGATGATCCTCCTGGGCGCGGGCCTCTTCCTCGGCACGGGAACCGACTTCGGTTCGGTGACGGGCGGCCCCTGAGCCCCAGGACGACACGACAACTGTCTCAATCTCACGCCATCTTGCGCATCCTCCTTCGCGCACACAACCGCATGTGACAGAGTGCGGACCGAGTGTGAGAGGGGTGCCGTGATGAACCTGATCGCCATGAGCCTGAACAACCGGCAGGTCGCCGCGACATGCGCCCTCCCCGCGAAGCCGGCCCCCCGCCCCATCGGCCCCTTCTTCGCCGAACTCCACCCCACACCCACCCCGAGGCCATAGCCTCCTCGCAGGCCACCCGGCCCACCCGATGACCGGGCCCCACACCGGGGCCCACGGGCCCTGTCCGCCGACCCGCCCGTCGGCGTACCGTGCCCACACGCAGGCGTCCGAACGCGGAGGGGACCACGATGAACGACGCGATGCTCAAGGCCCTGACCGAGGTCCGCATGCGGCTTGCGGACTGGACGGAGGGGCGGGGGAGGGACCGCGGTCAGACGGCGGTGGAGTATTTGGGGATCATTGTGGTGGTGGTGGCGATTGTCATTGCGATCACGGGCACGGACATCGGTACGTCGATCATGAATGCGATTCGCCAGAAGATCTCCGAAATTACGGGTGGCTAGTAGGCGCGCTCCGAGGGCGGAATGATGCGGGGCAGGCATTCCCCGTCTACATCGCGGTCATTGCCGGGCTCCTCTTTCTGGCGTTCGCTTACTTCTTGGTGGGCCAGGCCGCTCTGGCGCGGAACAGTGCCCAGACTGCTGCGGACGCAGCAGCCCTAGCGGCGGCCCAGGATGCCCGAGAAAAGCTGCGCGACGGCTGGATCGGAGTGATCCTCGATCCTGGGCAATGGAATACGTTCCTTCAGGGCAGGGCACCTACCGGTGACTCCCCGTGTCAGCAGGCGCAGGAATTTGCGGCTCGTAACGAGGCGACGTTTACGGGCAGCAGTCCATGTGTGCCTCTCGGTGCTGGGGAGCACGGTTTCAAGGTGACCGTACGGACGACGGGTAGTGAGCCTCATGAGGCGACGGCGTCGGCGGAAGCCGTAATCGAACCGCGTTGCACTTTCGATGCGCCGGAGCCTCCGGAGTCGCCGCCTCCGAGCCCCGATGAGGGCGAAGACGAACCTGATAACGAGGATCCCGTGGTTGGCCTCGTGTGTGATGGTGAGCCGTGGGCGATCGACCCGCGAAGCTCAGCCCTCCCCAGTGCCGCAGATCTCTTCAGAGTTCGACTGTCGAACTGACCCGCGACGAGCAAAGGAAGCACGCTTCATGAACGCGCGCCACACAAGGAAGACCCGCAGAGGGGTCGTCGCTGTCGCGATCGCATCCGTGGCACTCTTCGCGGCCGGGTGCGGTGCCGAGGAGAAGCCCAGCGAGAACAAGCCCGTAGCGACGAGTGCCGCGCCTCAGCAGGGAGCATCAGCCACCCAGGGGCGCCTGAGACTGAGAAGCCCACGGAGACGCTGGCGGTCCTCAAGGGGCAGAAGGGCGTGGAGCTTTCGATCCACTCTGCGGAACGCGACGCGGGTGGCTTCCTCACCATCAAGGGGCAGCTGACCAACTCTTCTGGATCCTCAGTCCTTCTTCCTGTGGAGATGAGAGGAGACGAGACGGAAGTCGTCAAGCACGGCTTGACGTTGGGCGGTGCCACTCTCGTCGACTCCGTGGGTAAGAAGCGGTACTACGTGCTGCGCGACACAGACGGACGACCTTTGACCACCACAGGGCTCGACAGCATCGGGCCCGGCAAGTCCATCGACGTCTTCCTGCAATTCCCCGCACCCCCCGCCTCCACCACCGAAGTCTCGTTCCAACTCCCCACCTTCGAACCCGCCACCCTCAAGCTCTCCTGAGGCGACGACATGAAGACGACGACAAACCGCCGCCTCGCCGCCCTCGCTCTCGCCTCCGTCGCGCTCTGGCCGGTCGCCGCTCCGACCGCGCACGCCGACACCCGCCGGGGCCGGCCGGCACTTCCTCGCCCGCGCCCGTGATCGATCCGACCTCGCCGGGGCTGATGCTGCCCGACGGGGCCACGCTCGCACCGGCCAAGGTGCTCGACATCAAGCAGATCGTCGAGGAGGAGGGAGGGCAGGAGCGGAGGCAGGACACGAATGTGGATGTGACGTTCGCGTTGCAGGCCGAGGTGCTGTTCCCGAAGAACAGTGCGAAGTTGTCGGCCGATGCGACGGCCCGTATCGCCGCGATTGCCGCCGAGATCAAGAAGATGGGGTCCGGGCGGGTGCGGGTCTTCGGGTTCACCGACAACCTGGGGACGTACGAGCACGGGCTGAAGCTGTCGAAGGAGCGGGCGGTGGCGGTGCAGCAGGTGCTGGCGCGGGAGCTCGATCCGGGGACGACGTACGACATCCGGGGGTACAGCGAGGACTATCCGATCGCTGACAACCGCTCCGAGGAGGGGCGGAAGAAGAACCGGCGGGTGGAGATCTCCTTCCTCGGACCACGTCCGGCTAGGGGCGTGGCTCCACGGGCGGCGTGAGCACGCGGCGCGCGGCGCTCGGCGCGGGCCCGCCGCCCGGCTCGTACGCGTGGACGTCGTGGTCGGAGGCGTCGGCCTGCCGGGTGACGCGGTCAGGGGCAGGACCATGTCGACCGGCCGCCTCGGCGACGTGCTGGTCGCCGGCGACCCGGGTGACCCTTCCCTGCCGGTCGCCGGCGCCGACCGCGCCGACCGCGCCGACCGCGCCGACCGCGCCGACCGCGCCGACCGGGACGTGCGCCCTCGTGGCAGGGCTTTCACAGGCTCAGTGCCGCCCTCACCGTCGCCACCATCCGCTCCGGGTGCTGGAACACCTCCCGTGCCGTGAAGCGGAGCACCCGGCGGATCTCCGGGCAGGACTGGAGGGCGTTGAAGCGGGCGATGTCGCGTTCGTGGGCACGGCGGGTGCCGTGGAAGGCGTAGCCCTCGATCTCGACCGCCAGGCGTGCCGTGCGGAAGAGGAAGTCCGGGCGGAGGACGCGGCCTTCCGGTGTGCGCACCGCCGGCTGGGATTCCGCGAAGAGGCCGACGTCGCCCATGCGGAGGCGGGCGACCGTTTCGGCGGGGGAGCCGGAGGCGGGTTCGGCCAGGCGGAGCCAGGTGCGGGCGCGGGCGGCGCCTCGGCGGGGTGTGGAGAGTTCCGTGGCGAGGTCCTCGTACCGGACGACGGGGCGCGGCGTACGCCTTCGACGGCGCGGTGGGCGAGGGCGGAGTCCGCGACGACCAGGGCTTCCTCACGGGTGGCGGAGGCGCGTATCAGGTCGCCGACGGTGCGCGCGGGGGTCGTGGTCCGCAGGCCGCGCCGTATCGAGCGGTCGTGGGGCGTCAGGGAGGTGGTGGTGTGGATCCGTACGGTCGGGCCGAGGGCCGACCGGGCCGGTGCCGGGGCCGTGAACTCCAAGGGGGGCTTCAGCGGGCCGGCCGAGTCCGCCGTTCCCAGGCGTTCGATGCGGTGCAGGCGCGCCGCCGTGCCGTGGCTGCACACCAGTTCGGGGCGGAGGAACTGGAGGGCCGTCGCCCGCAGTCGCCAGTCCACCTCCTTCCCGGCGCGGCCCAGGCGCCCCGGCAGATCCGCTGCCAGCCGTCACGGCGGAGGCGTCCGGACAGGCGGCCCGGGGGCCAGCCGGCCGCGAGCGCCCAGACCGTCAGGAGTACCCCGCCCCTGGCGAGGATCGCCAACTCGTACATAAGCGCAACGATCCACGGAAGAGGGACACTTCGCACCCCCTGTGGAAAACCTGGCGAAAGCAGTCGCCAGGAAAGCGTAAATATGGCGAGACGTGCGCTCCGGGCAGGAGCATTCTGGACAGATGACGGCGAGCCCGAGCGCGACCCCGAGCACCACCCCGAGCGCGACCCCGAGCACCACTCCGAGCGCCACCCCGAGCACCGCTCCGAGCGCGAATCCCGGTGCGACTCCCAGCGTGCAGCTGGTCAGTGACCTCGTCACCCGCATCCCCGAGTTCCGGGGGGCGTACGAGACCCATGTCTTCCATCAGGGCGGTGTCCTGCCGCACGTGTTCTTCTGGGACGTCGTCCAGGACACCGTCCGGTCCTTCCTCGGCGAGGCCCCCGGGGCGGCCGACTGGCGTCGGACGCTCGCGTTCCTGGAGGAGCAGAGCGCGCGCGGGGTCCTCGGCGTCGACGAGGTCATCGTGACGTCGTTCCTCGGCGACCTGCCCTCGCCGCAGGAGCCCGGGCACGCGATCGTCGAGCAGCTGGGCCCCGTCATGGCCGCGAAGTTCGTCCGGATAAGGCCCCTCGGGTGATCCCCGGGCATGCCCCCGGATAATCGGGCGCATGTCCCTGACCAGGCCCAGCAGACCCACCCTCGCCGCTCTCGGCGGCTATGCCGCCGCCCGGCTCGTCGGCCTCCTCGTCCTCGCGGTCGCCGCCGCGGCGACCGGCGAGGACGGGTTCCACCGGCTCAAGGGGCGCTGGGACTCCGTCTGGTACGTGCGGATCGCCGAGCACGGGTACGGCTACCAGGTCACCCTGCCGAACGGCGACGTCCACGCCGACCTCGCCTTCTTCCCGCTCCTCCCGGCCCTGGAGCGCGGCCTCTCCGCCCTCCTGTCCGTCGACGCGGCCACCGCCGGGCTGCTCGTCTCCTGGACCGCCGGGCTCGCCGCCGCCTGGGGCATCCACGCGTGCGGGGCCCAGGTCGCCGGCCCACGCGCGGGCGTGCTCCTCGCCGTCCTCTGGGGTGTACCCGACCGCCTTCGTGCAGTCGATGGCGTACACCGAGACCTTGTTCACCGCGCTCGCCGCCTGGTCGCTGTACGCGGTGCTGCGCGGGCGCTGGGTCCTCGCCGGGGTCCTGTGCGCGGCCGCCGGGCTCACCCGGCCGACGGCCGCCGCGCTGATCGCCGCCCTCGGCGTCACGGCCCTCGTCACCCTCGTACGGGAACGGCGGCTGCCCGCGCGGACGGTGGCCGGGGTGCTGATCGCGCCGCTGGGCTGGCTCGCGTACGTCGCCTACGTCGGGGTCCGCGAGGGGAGCCCGACCGCCTACTTCGACGTCCAGGCCGCCTGGGGCAACTCCATCGACTTCGGCGTCGCCCTCGCCCTGTTCATCGCGGGCCTGCCGTGGCCCGCCGCCCTCGGGCTGTGCGCGGCGCTCGCGCTGCTCGGGTGGCTGGTCGTGCTGTGCGTGCGGCAGCGGCAGCCGCTGCCGCTGCTCGTGTACACGATCGGGGTGGTGTTCGTGTCGCTCGTGGGCGCCGCGTACTTCGGCTCCCGGCCGCGCCTGATGATGCCCGCGTTCGGGCTGCTCCTCCCGCCCGCCGTGGCCCTCGCGCGCGTGCGGACCCGTACCGCCGTACCCGTCCTCGCCGGCCTCGCGCTCGCCTCCGCCGCGTACGGCGCCTTCACACTCCTCGGCTCGGGCCCACCGTGACCAGCCCGCGGACGCTTTCCGCTCGACACGCGCGCGCGTACTCCTGGCTTCAGTCCCCTCGCGCCGTCCACGCGCGCGCGTACTCCCGGTTTCAGTCCCCTCACGACGTCCACACGCCCACCCGTACCCCCGGTTCCACCCCCCACCCCGCCATCGCCCCCGCCTCCGCCTCAAGCACGTGACGGCCGCGCGGCCGGATCATGCCGAGCCGTCCCGGGCGCATCGTGACCACGGAGCGGACCGTGAGCGAGCCGTCCAGGTGGGCGACGTCGATGGGGAAGCGCATGCCGAAGGTGTGGACGCTGTTGGTCCGGACGATGAGCAGGGCTCCCGTGATGCCGTCGCGGCCGAGGAGCCCGCGCCGCCGGGTCCGGTACGAGGCGGCCACCTCCAGCGGGATCCGCAGGGTGCCCACCGTCAACGTTCCTGTGCCGTCCGCCCATTTCCCCATGCGGCAGACCGTAGCGGCAGGGACGCCTAGGGTCTCGTCCGTGTACGTCACGCTGATCGCCGTCGCCGCCCTGTGGGGCCGCCGCCGGGCTGCTGGTGCCCCGGGCCGCGTACCGGCTCTCCGTGGAGCCGGAGGAGCCGTGGCGGGACCGCTGCCCCGCCGGGCACGTGCTCGCCGGGCCGGGGCGCGGCTGGCTCGGCGGGCCGGGGCGGCGGAGTGCGCGACCACGGCGAGCCCGCTGCTCGCGCCGCTGCTCACCGCCCTGGTGTGTGCCGTGCTCGCCGCCGCCACCGGCGGGCCCCGGCCCGAGCTGGCGGTCTGGCTGCTCGGCGCTCCGGCGGCGGTCCTCCTGGCCACGGTGGACGCGCGCGTGCACCGGCTTCCGGACGGTCTGACGCTGCCGCTGGCCGTCGCGGTCCCGCTGCTCCTCGGTGTCGCCGAGCTCCTCCCGTACGAAGCGGGGTCCTGGCTCCACGCGGTGCTCGGCGGGCTCGTCCTCGGCGGGTCCTATCTGGTGCTGTTCCTGATCAGCCCGAGCCAGCTGGGGTTCGGCGACGTGAAGCTGGCGGTCCCGCTGGGCGCGGCGCTCGGCTGGTACGGCTGGGGGGTGCTCTTCGCGGGGGCCTTCGCCGGTTTCCTCCTCGGCGCGCTGTACGGCCTCGGTCTGATGCTGCTGCGGCGGGCGGGGCGCTCCTCGGCGATCCCCTTCGGCCCCTTCATGCTCGTCGGCGCGCTGCTCGGCCTGCTCCTCGGCGCGTTCACCGCGATTCCCTGAAAGGCCGCCCCTAGCATCGCCGCACATGCTGACAATCGAGAGCGAAGCGCCCGTAACGGGCACGGCGTCCGCGCCCCCGGCCCGCCGGCTCCCCGTCCCCTGGGTCTGGGCCGCCGGGCTCTTCCTCCTCTACGCGACCGTCGCCGTGCGCCGCCACCAGCTCCTCCGCACCACCGGCTACGACCTCGGGATCTTCGAGCAGGCCGTCCGGGCCTACGCCGAACTCCGGGCGCCCGTCGCCCCCTTGCGCGGCGAGGGGTTCAACCTCCTCGGCGACCACTTCCACCCGCTGCTCGCCGCCCTCGCGCCCCTCTACCGGCTCTGGCCCTCCCCGCTCTGCCTGCTCCTCGCCCAGTCCGCGCTGCTCGCCCTCGCCGTGGTGCCGCTGGCGCGCCGGGCGGGGGCCGTCCTCAGGACGGCGGCCGCGCACGCCGTCGCCGCCGGGTACGGGCTGAGCTGGGGATCGCCTCCGCCGCCGCCTTCGACTTCCACGAGGTCGCGCTCGCCGTCCCGCTGCTCTCCTTCTCCCTCGAAGCGCTCGCCCGGCGGCGCTGGCGGCAGGCCGTCGCCTGGGCGGCGCCGCTGCTGCTGGTCAAGGAGGACCTGGGGTTCACGCTCGCCGCCGTCGGCGCGTACATCGCCCTGAAGGGGCCCCGCCGGCTCGGGCTCGTCACCGCGGCGGCCGGTGTCCTCGGGTCGCTCCTGGAGGTGGAGGTGCTGCTGCCGGCCTTCAACCCGGGCGGCGGATACGCCCACGGCGGCAACCTCGCCGACGCGCAGGGGTCCCTGCTCTCCACCCTCGCGCACGCCCCGGTCGACCTGCTGCGCCCCGAGGTCAAGGCGGTCACCCTGGTCCTGGTCTTCGCCCCGTCGGCGTTCCTGGCGCTCCGGTCACCGCTCGCACTGATCGCCGTGCCCACCCTCGGCTGGCGGCTGCTCTCCGAGAACGGCTTCCACTGGGGCACGGCCTTCCACTACAGCGCGATCCTCATGCCGGTCGTCTTCGCCGGTCTCGTCGACGCGCTCGGCGGCAGGGACCGGCGCGAGCTGCGGGCCGTCCTCGCGACCGTCCTCGCCGTGACCGTGGTGCTGCTCCCGTCCTTCCCGCTGGCCCAGCTCGCCCAGCGGGCCACCTGGCGCACCACGCCGCACGTCGAGGCGGCCCGCGCGCTGCTCGCCCGGATCCCCGACGGGGCCACCGTCGCCGCCTCCAACCGGCTCGCGCCGCAGCTCACCGCCCGCTGCACGGTCGTCCTCTTCCCGACGTTCCCGGTGGGCGGCGAGCTCTACCGCCGCGACGTCCCGCGCATCCCGGCGCCGACCGCCGCGTGGATCGTCCACGACGAGAAGGCGCCCGAGGCCTGGCCGTACCCCTCGGGCCACTGGCCCTATCCGATCGAGCGGCAGCGGGCCGAGCTGGAGGCCGCGACCCGGACGTACGGCTACGAGGTCGTCGCCCGGCGTGACGGCATCACCCTGCTGCACCGGCGGTCCGAGGGCTGACCTGCCGGAAGGACGCCCCGGGCGTCAACGCCGCGCCCGTGCGGACCGGTCCCCCGTGGGAGGGACGGAACCCCGCCGCCACGCCGGGGCGCAAACCCGCCACAGGGCCTCGGATCCCTTGTGCCGCTTGGGATCCGGCGGTTCCGACACGCTTTGGCCGGCGCGCGTGGCACGCAACACGACTATCGAAGGGTTATGGTGGAAACCCCCTCGGGCCGGTCCGTATCCCCCCCACGGACCGGCCCGTTTTCTTTCCCTCCGGATCGGGAGGGGTCAGCCCCGGCCGGCCCAGATGTTCGTGCCGGCGGTGTCGACCGCGAACGAGTCGATCTCCTTGAGCTCCTCGGCCGTCAGCGGCGCGCCCGCGAGCGCGGCCACGTTCTCCTCCAGCTGGGCGACGCTGGACGCGCCGATCAGCGCCGAGGTCATCCGCTCGTCCCGCAGCACCCACGACAGCGCCAGCTGGGCGAGGGACTGCCCGCGCCGCTCGGCGATGTCCGCGAGGCCGCGCAGGCGCCGCAGCACCTCGTCGGAGAGCAGGTTCGGGTCGAGGGACTTGCCCTGGGTGGCCCGCGAGCCCTCCGGGATGCCCTTCAGGTACTTGTTGGTGAGCAGCCCCTGCGCCAGCGGCACGAAGGAGATGCAGCCCATGCCGGCCGCCTCCAGGGTGTCGAGGAGGCCGTCCTCCTCGGTCCACCGGTTGATCATGGAGTACGAGGGCTGGTGGATGAGCGGCCGGACGCCCATGTCCCGGAGGATCCGGGCGGCCTCGGCGGTCTGCTCGCTGTTGTACGAGGAGACGCCGACGTACAGCGCCTTGCCCTGCTGGACGGCGGAGGCCAGGGCCCCCATCGTCTCTTCGAGCGGGGTGTGGGGGTCGAAGCGGTGCGAGTAGAAGATGTCGACGTAGTCGAGGCCCATCCGCTTCAGGGAGGCGTCGAGCGAGGACATCAGGTACTTGCGGGAGCCCCACTCGCCGTACGGGCCGGGGTGCATCTCGTAACCGGCCTTGGTCGAGATGATCAGCTCGTCGCGGTAGGGCGCGAAGTCCTGGGCGAAGATCTTGCCGAAGTTCAGCTCGGCGGAGCCGGGCGGCGGCCCGTAGTTGTTCGCCAGGTCGAAGTGGGTGACGCCGAGGTCGAAGGCGCGGCGCAGGATCGCGCGCTGGGTGGTGAGCGCCTTGTCGTCGCCGAAGTTGTGCCAGAGGCCGAGGGAGATCGCCGGGAGCTTGAGGCCGCTGCGGCCGCTGCGGCGGTACTCCATGGCGTCGTACCGGTCGGCGGAGGCGCGGTAGAGGGGGGAATCAGTCACGTATCTCTGCTTATCACGGACTTGTGACAGTCCCGGGCTGGGAGCTCGTTACCCGTCCGCAGTAATGTGGCGGCTTCGGGGGGCCGACACTGCATGGAGGGGTAAAGAACAGTGAACCTGCGCGACCTGGTGTACGGGCTCTACGCACGCCGGGTGGAAGGCCGCCTCGACCACAACCAGGTGCCCAAGCACATCGGGGTCATCCTCGACGGGAACCGTCGCTGGGCGAAGGCGTCCGGCGGGACCCCCGAGCAGGGACACAAGGCCGGCGCGGACAAGATCCAGGAGCTGCTGGGCTGGTGCGCCGAGACGGACGTCGAGGTCGTCACGCTCTGGATGCTCTCCACGGACAACCTGAACCGCCCCGAGGAGCAGCTCGTCCCGCTGCTCGGCATCATCGAGAACGCCGTGCGGTCGCTGGCCGCCGACGGCCGCTGGCGGGTCCACCACGTCGGCACGATGGACCTGCTGCCCGCCCGGACCCAGACGGTGCTGAAGGAGGCCGAGGAGGCCACCCGCGCCAACCCCGGGATACTCGTGAACGTCGCCGTGGGCTACGGCGGCCGGCAGGAGATCGCGGACGCGGTCCGCTCGCTGCTCCTGGAGCACGCGGAGCGGGGGACGAGCTTCGAGGAGCTCGCCGAGATCGTCGACGTCGAGCACATCTCGGAGCACCTGTACACGCGCGGGCAGCCCGACCCGGACCTGGTGATCCGCACCAGCGGTGAGCAGCGTCTTTCGGGCTTCATGCTGTGGCAGAGCGCCCACTCCGAGTACTACTTCTGCGAGGTCCACTGGCCGGCCTTCCGCAAGGTCGACTTCCTGCGGGCGCTGCGGGACTACGCGGCCCGGCACCGGCGCTACGGCACCTGACCCGCCCCGAGACCCCATCCGGACATTCCCGGTCGGAAGTGATCACCTCGTGTTCATGAACACGTCGTCATATGCCATGGCATGGCAAGGGGTGTTCGAGGGCATATCCCTGGTGAAGTGAGCGGCACGGAGACCGCCACCCGGGAGGCCCCTTGCACCAGGACGACCGTGCGGGACACGTACGGGAGAAGCGGAGGGCCGTGGTTCGGCCCGCGCATCGCGGCCTGAGCCCGGTCCCATTCCGCAGCGACACCGGTTCCGTCGCACCCCGACCTCACAGGGGTCTTCCGAGGGGGTCTGTCCTTCCGTGGTGACCAGCACGAAGCGCCGCCTTTCCGACCGGCGCACCTATGTTCTCGACACCAGCGTCCTGCTGGCCGACCCCAACGCCTTCTCGCGCTTCGAGGAGCACGAGGTGGTGCTCCCGATCGTCGTCGTGACGGAGCTGGAGGCCAAGCGGCACCATCCCGAGCTCGGCTACTTCGCCCGGCAGGCCCTGCGCCTGCTCGACGACTTCCGGGTCCGGTACGGACGCCTCGACGCCCCCCTCCCCGTCGGGGATCTGGGCGGCACCCTGCGTGTCGAACTCAACCATTCCGACCCCGGCGTCCTGCCCGCCGGCTACAGGTTGGGGGACAACGACTCACGGATCCTCGCGGTCGCGCGCAACCTCCAGGCGGAGGGGTACGACGTCACGGTCGTCTCCAGGACCTGCCGCTGCGCATCAAGGCATCCTCGGTGGGCCTGCTCGCCGAGGAGTACCGCGCCGAGCTCGCCATCACGGACACCAACGGCTGGACCGGGATGTCCGAGCTGGCGCTCTCCGGCGAGCAGGTCGACCTGCTCTTCGAGCAGAGCACGCTGTACGTCCCCGAGGCCGCCGAGCTCCCGGTCCACACGGGCCTGGTGCTCCAGTCCGAGCGCGGCAAGGCGCTCGGCCGCGTCACCCCGAGGGGAACGTGCGCCTCGTCCGCGGCGACCGGGAGGCCTTCGGGCTGCACGGCCGCAGCGCCGAGCAGCGGATCGCGCTCGACCTGCTCCTCGACCCGGACGTCGGCATCATCTCCATGGGCGGCCGGGCGGCACCGGCAAGTCCGCGCTCGCGCTCTGCGCGGGCCTGGAAGCGGTCCTGGAGCGCCGGCAGCACCAGAAGGTGATGGTCTTCCGTCCGCTGTACGCGGTCGGCGGCCAGGAGCTCGGATACCTGCCGGGCAGCGAGTCCGAGAAGATGAGCCCGTGGGCCCAGGCGGTCTTCGACACGCTGTCCTCGGTCGCGAGCCGCGAGGTCATCGAGGAGGTGCTCGGGCGCGGGATGCTGGAGGTCCTGCCGCTCACCCACATCCGGGGCCGCTCCCTCCACGACGCCTTCGTCATCGTGGACGAGGCCCAGTCCCTGGAGCGGAACGTCCTGTTGACCGTTCTGTCCCGTATCGGGGCGAATTCGCGGGTCGTCCTGACCCATGACGTCGCCCAGCGGGACAACCTCAGGGTCGGCCGGTACGACGGAGTCGTCGCCGTCGTCGAGAAGCTGAAGGGGCATCCGCTCTTCGCCCACGTCACCCTCACCCGCTCCGAGCGCTCCCCGATCGCCGCGCTCGTGACGGAGATGCTGGAGGACGGACAGATCTGACCGGTTCGTACCCGTCTGCATGGGTAAGGCAGTTGACGCCGTCCGGCGAAGCCGAGGAGCTTAGCCGGACGGCGTCCTGCTGTCCTCGTATCCGTCAAAACACCTGCGTCCACTCAGGTGTGAGCTTTCACACGCGGCCCAGAATTGCCTTGCGCCGCCGCCGTCCGGCAGAGTCTTGCTTCCGTCAGGCCCCGCATACGGCACACGTGCACCCTCAGGGGTGCGCACCGCACCACACAACTCCACAGCCGTCGCCGTATGCCGCCCACAGCACCACGGGCCCGTGTCTTCTGTGACCCCGTACGTCGGAGACCAGTGCCAGGGGCACGATTTCGTCCGCGTGGTCACCTGTGCGGGCGTGCTGGAAGGAAACCGTGTGAGCCGGATCTCGGTCCGGGGATTCGCGGTGGCTTCGGCCACTGCGGTCACCACTGTCGGCGCCATCGCGGGTGTTGCCACGGGCAACGCCCCCCAGGCCTCGGGCGACAACTTCGAAGCCACCGCGGCCGACACCACGCTGCTCGCGGACATCCCCGCGGGCGAGCAGGCCCAGGTACAGGTCGCGTCCCTCTCGGAGCAGGCCGACGTCCAGGCGGCCGCCGCCGACGCCGCCGCGAAGAAGTCCGCCGAGGAGACGGCCCGCATCCGCGCCGCCAAGGACGCCGAGGCGAAGAAGGAGGCCGCCGACAAGGCGGCCGCCGAGGCCAAGGCCGAGAAGGAGCGCAAGGAGGCCGAGGAGCGCGCCAACCGCTCCGCCGCCCGCGACATCTCGTCCTTCTCCGCTCCCTCGGGCGGCGGCGGCTCGTACAGCGTCTCCGACATCAAGGCCATGGCCCGGTCGATGATGGCGTCCGACCAGTTCCAGTGCTTCAGCAACATCGTGAACCACGAGTCCGGCTGGAACTACCGCGCGACCAACGCCTCTTCGGGCGCCTACGGCCTCGTGCAGGCCCTCCCGGGCTCCAAGATGGCCTCGGCCGGCGCCGACTGGCAGACCAACCCGGCCACCCAGATCAAGTGGGGCCTCAGCTACATGGACGGCCGCTACGGCAGCCCCTGCGGCGCCTGGTCGTTCTGGCAGGCCAACCGCTGGTACTAGTACCAGCGCGCTCAACCTCCGAGAACCCCCCACCGTCCTACGGTGGGGGGCTTCTTGCGTGTAGGTTCGCGAGGAGCAAACGGCGGGGCAGGACCTGCGGGGGAGAAGGCGAAAGCGATGTCCAGAGTGCCAGGGTGGCTGTCCGGGCTCGGCGAGAGCCTGAGCCGCATGGGTGAACGCCTCGACGAGCGCCGGGCCGAGGCGGAACGGGACGACCCGCTCGGACCCTCGTACGAGCCCGCCTACGAGGTCCCGCGCGAGGCGCCGCCCGAGCCCGCCCCCGCGCCGCCGGAGGTCGACCCCGACACCGCCGCGCCCCTCCCGGCGGCCGGGACCGCCGAGCCGGGCCGCTCCGTGCCCGCGCCCCTCGTACGCCCCGGCGGTCTCCGCCCGCCCCGACCCCGTCGCCGCCATCCCCTGGGGCATGCGCGTGGCGGCCGAGGCGGGCTGGCGGCTGCTCGTCCTCGCCGGCACGGTCTGGGTGCTGATGAAGGTGATCAGCTCCGTGCAGCTGGTCGTCCTCGCCTTCGTCGCCGCGCTCCTCGTCACCGCCCTGCTCCAGCCCACCGTGGCCCTGCTCCGCCGCAAGGGCCTGCCCCGCGGGCTCGCCACCGCCGTCACCGCCGTCTCCGGCTTCGTCGTCATGGGGCTGGTCGGCTGGTTCGTGGTCTGGCAGGTGATGGACAACATCGACAACCTGTCGGACCAGATCAAGAACGGCATCGAGGAGCTCAAGCGAGGACTCCTCAACAGCCCCTTCCACGTCACCGAGCAGCAGATCAACGGCATCGCGAAGAACCTCAGCGACTCCGTCGGCGCCAACGCCGAACAGATAACGCAGGTCGGACTCCAGGGCGTCACCGTCGTCGTCGAGGCCATGACCGGCATCCTGCTCGCCATGTTCTCGACGCTCTTCCTGCTCTACGACGGGAAGAAGGTCTGGGAGTGGACGCTCAAGCTGGTGCCCGCCCAGGCCCGTCCCGGCGTCGCCGGCGCCGGCCCGCGCGCCTGGCGCACCCTCACCGCCTATGTGCGCGGCACGGTCCTCGTCGCCCTCATCGACGCCGTCTTCATCGGCATCGGACTCTGGTTCCTGGACGTGCCGATGGCGGTGCCGCTGGCCGTCTTCATCTTCCTCTTCGCCTTCATCCCGCTGGTCGGCGCGGTCGTCTCCGGGGCCCTCGCCTGCGTCGTCGCCCTCGTCACCAACGGCGCGTTCACCGCCCTCATGGTGCTCGTCGTCGTCCTCGCCGTGCAGCAGATCGAGGGCCACGTCCTCCAGCCCTTCATCCTCGGCCGGGCCGTCCGCGTGCATCCGCTCGCCGTCGTCCTCTCCGTCGCCGCCGGCGGCCTCACCGCCGGCATCGGCGGCGCCGTCGTCGCCGTCCCGCTGGTCGCCGTCGCCAACACGGTGGTCGGCTACCTGCGCGCGTACAGCACCGAACAGGCCCTCCGCAGCACGCCGGAACCGCGCGGCGCCACGGCCTTCGCCGTGGCGCCCGTCCCGGCGCCGGGCAGCGTCGAGGGGACCGCGCGTGATATCCGAGCCGGAGCTCGTGGGCGGGGTGGAGTTCGACGGCCCCGAGGTCCTCACCGACGCCCCGCCGCCGCGCCCGCCCGCCGCCGGCCCTGGCTGTGGGCGCTGGGCGGCGCGGTGCTCGCCTCGGCGGTGTGGGGCGGCGGGCTCTACGCGTACGGGCAGCGGAAGGACCCGGGCCCCGACCTGGGCGGGTACCGGACGCCGGCCGAGGAGGGCGGGCTCTGCGAGACGGCGGAGCTGAAGGCGCTCGGCGGGATCCTCGGCAGGCGGAGCGAGGACGGCTACGGGGACCAGATCGACGATCCGTCCGTGTACGAGGCGTCCTGCTCGATCGGCTTCGGCGGCCCGGACACCGGCTACAGCGTCGACCTCAGGTACACCCTGCACAAGGTGGCGGACCCGGAGCCCGAGTTCACGGCGCGGGCGAAGCACGCCGAGCTCACCACGCCCATCGGCGGGCTGGGGGAGCGGGCCTTCTTCAACGACGCGGGCGGCGAGGGCGGAGAGCTCCGGGTCCTCGACGGCCAGACCGAGATCGAGCTCCGCCTCTACCGGTACACCAACACCGACGAGAACGGGAACCCGCTCGGGAAGGCCGATCCCGTCGACCTCTCCGGGATCGACGTCCCGATGACCCAGGACGTGCTGGCCCTGATGGAGGCGCTCAAGAAGTGACGGAAGGGCCCCGGGGTACGAAACCCCGGGGCCCTTCTCGTACGGCGCTGCCCTACTCGGCGAGGACGGCCTCCGCGTCGAGCGTGACGCCGACCGCCTGGATCACCGCGGCGATCTTGAACGCCTCCTGGATCGTGGCGCGGTCGACACCGGCCTGGCGCAGGACCTGCTCGTGCGAGTCCAGGCACTGGCCGCAGCCGTTGATCGCGGAGACGGCCAGCGACCACAGCTCGAAGTCGACCTTCTCGACGCCCGGGTTGCCGATGACGTTCATCCGCAGGCCGGCGCGCATCGTCCCGTACTCGGGGTCCGACAGCAGGTGCCGGGTCCGGTAGAAGACGTTGTTCATCGCCATGATCGCGGCGGCGGACTTGGCGGCCTGGTACGCCTCGGGCTTCAGGTTGGCCTGGGCCTCGGGCTCCAGCTCCTTGAGCACCTTCGGCGAGCGCGAGGCGATCGCGCAGGCGAGGACGGTGCCCCACAGCTGCTGCTGCGGGAGGTCGCTGTTGCCGATGACCGAACCGAGGTTCAGCTTCAGGTCCTTGGCGAAGTCCGGTATGGCGGACTTCAGTTCGTCGAGAGCCATGTCGGATCCGCCCTTACTCGCCGGAGAGGAGGGCGGCCGCGTCGAGGGTGCTCTCGCCCTTGTTCCAGTTGCACGGGCACAGCTCGTCGGTCTGCAGGGCGTCGAGGACCCGCAGGACCTCCTTGGGGTTGCGGCCCACGGAACCGGCGGTCACCATCGTGAACTGGATCTCGTTGTTCGGGTCGACGATGAAGACGGCGCGCTGGGCGAAGCCGTCCTCGCCGCGGACGCCGCAGTCGCTCATGAGCTCGTGCTTCGAGTCGGCCAGCATCGGGAAGGGCAGGTCACGCAGGTCGGCGTGGTCCTTGCGCCAGGCGTGGTGGACGAACTCGGAGTCGCCGGAGACGCCGAGGATCTGGGCGTCGCGGTCGGCGAACTCGTCGTTCAGCTTGCCGAACGCGGCGATCTCGGTCGGGCAGACGAAGGTGAAGTCCTTCGGCCAGAAGAACACCACGCGCCACTTGCCCTCGTAGGACTTGTGGTCGATCTGCGCGAACTCCTTGCCGCTCTCCAGCGACACGCAGGCGGTCAGGTCGTAGGTGGGGAACTTGTCACCGACAGTGAGCACGCGCTCTCCTTGCAGGGTGGAAGGCTCCCTTTTGGGGGCTTCCGTGGGGGTTGGACGTCTCACATACTGGCACGGGGTGCATTGATCAGTGAAATAGCTAGACTCGGTCGTGTTGATCGAAGGTGGTTATCAGTGGTTTCCGTCCGGCGCGCGAAGCAGCCCAGCTTCTCCCAGCTCAGAGCCTTCGCGGCGGTCGCCGAGCATCTGCACTTCCGCGATGCGGCAGCCGCCATCGGCATGAGTCAGCCCGCGCTCTCGGGCGCGGTTTCGGCTCTCGAAGAGGCACTCGGTGTCCAGCTCCTCGAGCGTACGACCCGGAAGGTGCTGCTCTCGCCCGCGGGGAGCGGCTCGCGGTCCGCGCGCGGACGGTCCTCGACGCGGTCGCGGAGCTGATGGAGGAGGCGGAGGCGGCCCGCGCGCCCTTCACCGGGGTCCTCCGGCTCGGCGTGATCCCCACCGTGGCGCCGTACCTGCTGCCCACCGTCCTGCGGCTGGTCCACCGCCGCTACCCCGAGCTCGACCTCCAGGTCCACGAGGAGCAGACCTCCTCGCTCCTGGAGGGGCTCGCCGCCGGGCGGCTCGACCTGCTGCTGCTCGCCGTGCCGCTCGGCGTGCCCGGCGTCACCGAACTCCCGCTCTTCGACGAGGACTTCGTCCTGGTCGCCCCCGAGGGGCATCCGCTGGCCGGGCGGGACGACATCCCGCGCGAGGCCCTCAGGGAGCTCCGGCTGCTGCTCCTCGACGAGGGGCACTGCCTGCGCGACCAGGCCCTCGACGTCTGCCGGGAGGCCGGGCGCACCGACGGCGCCGAGGTCACCACGACCGCCGCCGGGCTCGCCACGCTGGTCCAGCTGGTCGCCGGCGGCCTCGGGGTGACCCTGCTGCCCCGCACCGCCGTGACCGTGGAGACCGCCCGTAACACCGCCCTGTGGACCGGGAGGTTCGCCGAGCCGGCGCCCTCGCGGCGGATCGCCCTCGCGATGCGGACGGGCGCGGCCCGGCACGCCGAGTTCGAGGAGCTGGCCGGGCCCTGCGCGGGGCGATGGAGGAACTTCCGGTACGGGTGCTCCCGTACGGGTGAGGGCGGCGGTCCCCGACACCCCCGGTGCCAGGGGCCGCCGCCCGTCGTACCCGTGAACTCGTACACACGGACGGAGGGTTACTCCGTGCGCAGTCCGTCCGCCCGCATCAGCCGCCACAGCACCGGCATGCTCAGCAGCGTCACGGCCGCGATCAGGCCGAGGCCGATCCCGACGACGGGCAGGAAGCCCCACCAGTCGATGACCCGCTGCCCGCTCATCTCCAGCAGGATCACGCCGAGGCCGAGGCCGCCCGCCACGGAGAGGGCGAGGCCGAGGAGGATCGGCACCGCCGTCTGCCACAGCACCGACCAGCTCAGGGTCGAGCGCCGGGTGCCGAAGGCGATCAGCGAGGAGAGCAGCCGCTTGCGGTCCCTGAGCTGCTCCAGGGTCGCGACCAGGAGCGAGGCCGCCACCAGGAGCATCGTCAGGGTCGAGCCGACGAGGATGCCGGTGCGGACGCTGGAGAACGCCGCGTCGCGCTGGGTGTCCTTCAGCTCGCGCACCCAGGACGTCGGATCGATGGCGTCCGCCGCGTTCCGTACGAGGTCGGCGGCGTCGGGCACGGCCGGGTCGAGCCGGACCATGGCCGTCGAGTCCGGCTCGTCGAGCACGGCGGCGCCGATCGCCTTCGGGGTGGCGAGGACGCCGTACTGGTACGTGCCCGTCGGGTCGGGGCGCGCGTCCACGGTCCGGGCGGTGGCGGGGATGCGCCACTGCGGCAGCGGTCCCTTCGGGGCTTCGGCGCGTCCGGGTGCGGATGCGGGTCGCGCAGGGCGACGGTGGCGCCGGGCCGCGCCGCCCTGGTGACGAAGGAGTCGCCCGGGTGCCCTGCCTGCCGTGCGCGAGGAGGACGAAGACGTCGCCGTCCGCGCAGGAGGGAGCGTGGCGAACTCCCGGAGGGAGGCGCAGTCGCCGATCCGGAGCGAGGCCATGGGGGAGAACTCCTCGCCGCCCTTCAGGGGGCCGGGCCGCCACACCCGCGACTCGACGATGCCGATGACCCCGGCGACGCCCTCGGTCCGCCCGATGCGGTCGATCATCCCGCGGGCCTCGCCGGCGTCCTTCGCGTCGGCGCCGATCGCGATCCGGGCGCGGGTCGTGTCCTCGCCCGTGAGCTGCGTGAAGTCGTTCTCCATCGCCTGGAACAGCATCTGGAGCGCGATGGCCCCGGTCGCCGCGACGACGATCCCGCTGACCGCGCGGGCCGCCGTCCCGCTGCTCAGCTGGAGCCTGCGGACCGCGAGCTGCCAGGCCACGGGACCGGCGTGCAGCCGCTTCACGCCCGCCTCGACGAGCCACGGGAGCAGCGAGGTGAGGCCGATCAGGGCGAGCGTGGTGCCGGCCACGACCCCCACGGTGTCGATGCTGGTCTGGTTCGCCTGGATGTCGCCGATGAGCGGTACGAGGAAGGCGGTGCCGGCCGCGAGGAGCAGCAGCCGCCACCACAGCCGGCGGCGGCGCGGGGTGGAGGTCCGCACGACGCCGAGCGGTTCGATCGCCACCCCGCGCAGCGCGAAGAGGGTGACCACGACCGAGGCGACCGGGACGACGGCGAGGACGAGCGCGGCGAGCGCGGTCATCGGCACGACGTCGGAGGGGTAGGCGTTGACGTCCCAGATGGTGAAGGCCCCGCGAACTGCCGGGCCGCCGCGAAGAGCCCGAGGCCCACGAGGAGGCCGAGCAGCGCGCCCGCGAGGGACTCGCCGGCCGCGATCCGCCGGGTCATGGCGGTGTCCGCGCCGATCAGCCGGAGCGCCGCGAGCCGCCGGTCGCGCTGCTCGCCGCCGAAGCGGACGGCGGTCGCGATGAAGACGAGCACCGGCAGGAGCATGACGACGCAGGCGACGACGACGAGGAGGATGAGGAAGGCGTTCATCGGCTCCTCGGGCACCGACCAGCCGTAGCGCGTGCCGCGCCCGTCGTAGTTCTCGGTGTCGAGGAAGTCGACGTGGGCGACGTACCGCAGGTCGGCCGGGCCGATGAGTCCGGCCGGTCCGATCGTCCCGACGGCCTTGTAGGGGAGCCGCTTCTTGAGGAGGGCGCCCTCGGGGAGTCGAGCAGTTCCCCAGCGCGGGGAGACGAGCATCTCGCCGGTCCCGGGAAGGTGGCGGCGCCCGGCGGGACCGGGGAGCGTCGCCCTCGGGGCGCAGCAGCAGGCCGCTGATGACGTCGTCCCGGTAGGTGGTGGTCCGGCTGAGGTGGAGGAAGCTGTCGGGCGCGGGGAGTCGACCTGCTCGCTGCCGTCGACGGCGCGGACCGCTTCGCGCACCTCCCGCTGGAAGAGCATGTTCGGGAAGGAGGCGGCGAGCAGCAGCAGGGCCACGCCGAAGCCGACGCCGGTCGCGGTCAGCAGGGTGCGGAGCAGGCCGGAGCGGCCGCCGGTGACCGCGAACCGGGCGCCGAGCGTCAGGTCGCGGGCCCAGGTGGCGAGGCTCATACGGCCCACTCCGCGTCCCGTACCGAACCGTCCCGGACGACGACCTCGCGGTCGGAGTACGCGGCGACCCGGGCCTCGTGGGTGACGAGGACGACGGCGGCGCCGGTGTCCCGGGAGGCGTCGGTGAGGAGCCGCATGACCCGCTCGCCGTTGAGGGAGTCGAGCGCGCCGGTCGGCTCGTCGGCGAAGATCACGCGCGGGGCGGTGACGAGGGCGCGGGCGACGGCGACGCGCTGGCCCTGGCCGCCGGATATCTCGCCGGGGCGCTTGGCGGCGACGGCGTCGACCTCCAGGCGGGCGAGCCACTCGGCGGCCCTGGCCTCGGCGGCCTTGCGCTTCTCGCCGTTCAGGCGGAGCGGCAGGGCGACGTTCTCCACGCAGGTCAGCTCGGGGACGAGCTGGCCGAACTGGAAGACGAAGCCGAAGTCGGTGCGGCGCAGGGAGCTGCGGGCGCCGTCGGAGAGCGCGGTGAGCTCGCGTCCGTCGTAGGTGATGGTGCCCGCGTCGGGGCGCACGATGCCGGCCAGGCAGTGCAGGAGCGTCGACTTGCCGGAGCCGGAGGGGCCCATGACGGCGACGACCTCGCCGCCCGGAGGGCGAAGTCGGCGCCCGCGAGCGCCGGGGTCGGGCCGTAGGCCTTGTCGAGGGCGGTGGCGCGCAGGAGGGGGGTGGTGCTCATCGGCGGATCTCCTCGGCGAGGGCGTCGAGGCGGGCGGCGGTCAGCTCCAGCCAGCGCAGGTCCGCTTCCAGGTGGAAGAGGGCGTGGTCGCAGATGAGCTGGTCGGCGAGGTCGCCGTCCCGCTTGCGCCGGGTGAGCTCGCGCATCAGGCGCAGGTGCTCGGCGCGCTGGGTGTCGAGGATGTCGGCGGCCCCGCGGCCGGTGAGCAGGGCCAGGACGACCTTGGTGTAGAGCGTGGACTGGAGGTACGGCTCGGGCTTCTCGGGGGTGGCGAGCCACTGGGCGACATCGGTGATGCCGGCCTCGGTGATCGCGTACCGCTTCCGCTCCGGGCCGCCGCCGGCCTCGACGCCGTCGACGACGACCAGGCCGTTCTTCAGGAGCCGGGACATCGTCGAGTAGACCTGGCCGTAGTGGAGCGGCCGGTCCTGGCCGAACTTCTCGTCGAAGGCGCGCTTGAGGTCGTAGCCGTGGCGCGGTCCGGACTCCAGGAGCCCGAGGAGGGTGTGACCGATGGACATGTCCTCACTGTACATGGGGTGTATACGCACGATGTATAGCTGGACCCGCCGGGGCGGCCGCCAAGAGGAATCAGGTCTTCACGCAACCATCCGGTCCGCCCGAGCGTCGGTTCCTCTGGGCGTGGGTGCTGATTCTCACGTCCTGAAAAGACGTGATCGGTTGTCCTTTGTCCGTCTCGCCGGTGTTAGCTGTCTGAGCTGATCCGGCGCGAACGGGCTCAGCACCGAGGGCGCCGGACACACGACGAGGAGCGACGGGACACATGGGCCGACCGGACAAGGGCAAGGCGAAGAAGCGCGGCATACGCCGCCTCTTCACCTGGAAGAAGATCCTGGGCACCTTCTTCGTGTTCTGCCTGCTCGGCATGGGCGCCCTCTACGTGGTCTACCTGCTGGTCCCGGTCCCCACGGCCAACGCCGAGGCGACCATGCAGAGCAACATCTACAAGTACTCCAACGGCAAGATCCTCGCCCGCACCGGCCAGATCAACCGCGAGATCGTCGGCCTGGAGAAGATCCCCCTGCCCGTCCAGCGGGCCTTCGTCGCCGCCGAGAACAAGACCTTCTACAAGGACCACGGCGTCGACATCAAGGGCACCACCCGCGCCGCCTGGAACACCATCACCGGCAAGGGCAAGCAGGGCGGCTCGACGATCACCCAGCAGTACGTCAAGAACTTCTACCTGAGCCAGGACCAGACCGCGACGCGCAAGCTCAAGGAGATGGTCATCGCCATCAAGGTCGACCAGCGGTCGTCCAAGAGCGAGATCCTCGCCGGGTACATCAACACCAGCTACTACGGGCGCAGCGCCTACGGCATACAGGCCGCCGCCCGCTCGTACTACGGCGTCGACGCCACCAAGCTGACCACCGCCCAGGGCGCCTACCTCGCCTCGCTGCTCCAGGCCCCCAACCAGTACGACTGGACCTCCGCCAACGCCACCGGCCGCAAGCTCGTCGAGGAGCGCTGGAACTACGTCCTCGACAACATGGTCGGCGAGGGCTGGCTCTCGCCGACCGAGCGCGCGGGCATGAAGTTCCCCGTCCCGCAGAAGCCCAAGCCGCTCCCCGGCATGGAGGGCCAGACCGGCTACATCGTCGAGGCCGCCAACCAGGAGCTGGTGCGCCAGGGCATCAGCGAGGAGGACATCAAGGCCGGCGGCTGGACGATCACCCTCAACATCGACGAGAAGAAGCAGAAGGACCTCGTCAAGGCGGTCGACAAGGAGCTGGAGGCCAAGCTCGACCGCAAGGGCAACGAGAAGCAGGCCACCGTCCAGGCCGGCGCCACCTCCGTCGACCCGAAGACCGGCGCGGTCGTCGCGCTGTACGGCGGCGTCGGCGCCACCGAGCACTGGATGTCCAACGCCACCCGCCGCGACTACCAGCCCGCCTCCACCTTCAAGCCGATCGTCCTCGCCTCCGCCGTCGACAACCAGGCCCTTACCCAGGACGGCCGGAAGATCGGCCTCGGCACGATCTACGACGGCGACAGCCGGCGGCCGGTCGTCGGCAGCCCCATCGCCTTCGCCCCGGAGAACGAGGACGACCGCAGCTACGGCCCCGTCACCGTCCAGCGGGCCACCAACAGCTCGATCAACTCGGTCTTCGCCCAGATGATCGTCGACGTCACCCCGGCCAAGGCCAAGAAGACCGCCCTCGCCCTCGGCATGAAGGACGGCGCGGGCTTCCCCGAGACCCCCGCCATCTCCCTCGGCACCATGGGCGCCTCCACCATGGACATGGCCGGCGCCTACGCCACGCTCGACAACCACGGCAAGAAGGTCACCCCGACCGTGGTGAAGACCGCCGAGCACAAGGACCGCACGGTCAAGGGCGCCCAGGGGATCGGCGAGCAGGTCATCAGCCGCGAGGCCGCCGACACCGCCACCCAGGCCATGACGGGCGTCGTGCGCAGCGGCTCCGGCACCCGCGCCGCCGGTGACTACGAGGCCGCCGGCAAGACCGGCACCTCCGAGAACAACCGCTCCGCCTGGTTCGTCGGCTACACCCCCGAGCTCGTCACCGCCGTCGGCCTCTTCGGCGAGGACGCCAAGGGCAACCAGGTCACCCTCACCAACACCATCAACGACGGCCGCGCCAACGGTGGCCGTACGCCCGCCGAGATCTGGGGCGACTACACCGAGCGCGCCCTGAACGGCGGCTCGGACGCCACCTTCGACCTGGAGACCGACGGCGCCGCCCCGGACGGCACGCTCCCGGACCCCACCGCCACCAGCGAGGCCCCGGCGACCGAGGAGCCGACCGAGGCGCCGACGACGGCCACCACGGCCCCGACCACCCCGCCGACCTCGCCCACCACCACGCCGGCGCAGCCGACGGACCCCGTCACCACGCCGCCGGATCCCACCCAGGAGCCGACGACGCCCCCACCTTCCCGACGGCCCCGCCCACCTCGGTCCAGCCGCCGGACGCCGGCGGCGACCCGAACGCGAACAGCACCGGCCGCCCTAACAACGGCTGACGCACGACCGAAGGCCGGACCCCGCACGGGGTCCGGCCTTCGGTCGTACGCGTACGGCGGCTCAGGTACGGGTCGCCAGCTCGAACCAGACGACCTTGCCGCCCGACAGACGGGTCGCCCCCACCGCCGCGCCAGCCGGTTCACCAGGAAGAGCCCGCGCCCGCCCTCGTCGGTGTCCCGCGCCCGCCGCTGCCGGGGCAGCTGCGGCGAGTCGTCGCCGACCTCGCAGCGCAGCACGTCCGTGCGGAGCAGCCGCAGGGTCACCGGCCGCTCCGCGTACCGCACGGCGTTCGTCACGACCTCGCTGATCAGCAGCTCGACCGAGTCCGTCAGCTCCTCCAGGTCCCAGCGGGCGAGCGCCCGCCGGGCCAGCCGCCGGGCCCGGCCCGGGGCCGCGTCCTCCGGCTCCAGGAACCAGTACGCCACGTCGCTCGGCGCGATCCCGTCGAACCGGGCCGCGAGCAGCGCGATGTCGTCGTCCCGGTCGCCCGGACCCAGCATGTCCAGGACGTCGTCGCAGAGCGCCTCCAGCGGCGGCGAGTGGTCCGGGCCCGTCAGCTGCGCGGTCGCCGCGAGGCGCTCCCGCAGCTGCTCGATCCCGGTCCACACGTCCCGCAGCCGGGACTCGACCAGACCGTCCGTGTAGAGCAGCAGCGTGGCGCCCGCCGGGGCGTCCAGCTCGACCGCCTCGAAGTCCACCCCGCCGACCCCGATCGGGGCGCCGGGCGGCACCCGCAGCACCTCGGCACGGCCGCCCAGGTGGAGCAGTATCGGCGGCGGATGGCCCGCGTTCGCGACCGTGATCCGGTGCGAGACCGGGTCGTACACCGCGTACATGCAGGTCGCCATGCGGTCCTGGCCGAGCCGCTGCGCCTGCTCGTCCAGGTGGTGCAGGACCTCCTGCGGCGGCAGGTCGAGACCGGCCAGGGTCTGCGCGGTGGTGCGCAGCTGGCCCATGATCGCCGCCGAGGTCATGGAGTGGCCCATGACGTCGCCGACGACCAGGGCGACCCGGCTGCCGGGCAGCGGGATCGCGTCGTACCAGTCGCCGCCGACCCGCGCCGTCTCCGCCGCCGGGAGGTAGCGCGAGGCCAGCCTGACGCCGGTCGGCTGCGGCAGCGAGTCCGGCAGCATCGTCCGCTGGAGCTCGTCCGCGATGTACGCCTCGCGGCCGTACAGGACGGCCTTGTCGATGCCGAGCGCGGTGTGCGTGGCCAGCTGCGCCGCGACGAGCAGGTCGTTCGGCTCGAAGCCGGGCTGCTCGGGGCGGCGCAGGAACACGGCGGCACCGATCACCCGGCGCCGGCCGCGCAGCGGCGCGAGCACCGCGCGCAGCCCGCCGGGCAGCGGGTGCTCGGGGCCGAGCAGCTCGGTCAGCGCCGCCTTGGCGGCCGCGGAGTCGCCGAAGACCGGCCGCACCCCGCGCAGCACCTCGGCGAGCGCCCCGCCGTTCCGTACCTCGCAGAGTTCGGCCGCGGGGTTGGATCCGGATCGGGTACGAGGACCAGCTCCTCGCCCTCCAGATCGCTTAACCGGAGCCGGTCGGTGCGGCGCAGCCGCAGCACGAAGGGCGCCACCGGACGCTCGTCGCCCACCGGGAGCGGGTCGCGCAGGTAGACCAGGATCTCGTCGGAGAAGGTCGGCACGGTGGCCCGGCACAGACCGAGGACGATCTCGTCCAGGTCGATGCCGCGCGCGATCCGCCGGGTCGCCGCCCCGACGAACCGCAGCCGGTCGCCCTCCCGCCGCGCGGTGGTGTCCCCGCCGCGCACCCCGCCGTCGGGGTGCTGCGGGGAGACGGCGACGGCCACGACCCGGGGCCGCCGGGGTGACCGGCACCGCTCGGGCGGTCGGTGCCGGCGGTGTCCGGGTGGTCCGTGCCGCCGGGGACGCCCGGCCGGCCGGTGCCCTCGGGCGTGGCCGGGTGGTCGGTGGCGCCCGTGGTGCCGGGGCCGCCGAGGGGTCCGGGTCCGTCGGCTGGGCGGGCACGTCCGGGGTCGGCGCCGGGGCCGGGGACGCGGGGCCGCCGGGCCGCCTGCCGTACCGGGCAGCTCGGAGGGCAGGCCGCCGCCGCCTCCTGGCGAGGGCGCGCGCGTTCCTGCGACCGGGCAGCCAGGGGCTGCCGGCCTTCGTGGGAGGTGGGATGCTCCGTCACGCGTGGGGTTCCGTCCGTCCGGGCCGGTGGTGCGATGCACTCGCTCTTCTCGCCGATGCCGCGCCTTCGGCGGGGGTAAACCCCTCGTATGCAGCGGATGTGGACGTTCCGCGAGCTGCGGCAACGGCAGGGGTCGGAACACCCGGGCGCACGTCCGGCACTGCTCTCCCCCTCGTGGATGACTTCTGGTCAGGTCCTGTGCTGTGCTCAGTCGTTGACGTGCTGTTCGGTCGGTCTGACGTGGCGTTCGATGCGTCTGTGTCGTGCGGAGGACGATCCTACGTTTGAACCCCGGGGGCGCATCAAGGGTCTCACGGCGCCGTGTGCGCCGGAGTGCGGTCCCAGTCCGCCGGCAGTTCGGGAACTCGCCATTCCGGATCGGGCCGCCAGTCCTCCCAGCCGTCCGCGAACGGAGCCCCCCAGGTCTTGATCCGCTCCACCGCCCGCTCCCCGGCCGCCCGCACCCGCTCGGCCTGCTCGGGGCTCATCAGGCCGGACCGCTGGGCCTGTGCGAACTCGTCCTCGTCCCGCCACAGCCAGCTGCGGTCGGGGTAGACGGAGATGTCGAGGAAGTGGTCCTCGGAGTCGAGGCCGCCGGACCAGCGGACCCGCGGCTCCTCCAGGTTCACGTACCAGCTGCGGAAGCGCCAGCCGCGCTCCCAGAACAGCCAGACCGACCAGGGCTCGCCGGGCCGGGCCAGCTTCAGCACCCCGCTGCCGGCCCAGCGCGCGCGCTCGGTGGTGCGCGGGGCGGTGTAGCGGGTGGCGAGCGGCTCGTCGTGGACGGGCGTGCCGTCGGCGAGCACGGGCCGGACGCACTCGGTGCCGGGCGCCATCCAGACCGCGAGCAGGTCCGGGGTGTCCTGCACGACCGTCACCGGCCGGCAGATGTGCACCGCGCCGGTGCCGTTGCCGCGGTAGCGCCAGAGGATGTGATCCCCCGGCGCCCAGTGCTGAGAGCCGTCCGATCCTGTCATGCGCAGATCTTAGGGGCGCGCTCCCACGACCGCTGCGGTGCAGATCACGGAGGGGACGGCTACCGGCCGGTCGCTACCGGCCGGTCACCTGGGGGCGTCCCCCTACGGGTGCGTCATGCGCAGCACGTCCAGCGCCTCGTCGAGCTGCTCGACGGTCAGGTCGCCCCGCTCGACGTATCCGGAGTCGAGGACCACCTCGCGGATGGTCCGCCGCTCGGCGAGGGACCTCTTCGCGACCTTGGCGGCCTCCTCGTAGCCGATGTACTTGTTCAGCGGGGTGACGACGGACGGCGAGGACTCGGCGTACTCGCGGGCGCGCTCCACGTTCGCCGTGATGCCGTCGACCGTGCGGTCGGCGAGCAGCCGGGAGGCGTTGGCGAGGAGCCGTACGGATTCCAGGAGGTTCTTGGCCATCACCGGCAGCATCACGTTGAGCTCGAAGTTCCCGGCCGCGCCCGCCACCGCCACGGTGGTGTCGTTTCCGGTCACCTGCGCGGCGACCATCAGGACCGCCTCGGGGATCACCGGGTTGACCTTGCCGGGCATGATCGAGGAGCCGGGCTGGAGGTCGGGGAGGTTGATCTCGGCGAGGCCGGTGCGGGGGCCGCTGGCCATCCAGCGCAGATCGTTGGCGATCTTGGTGAGCGAGACGGCGATGGTCCTGAGCTGGCCGGACGTCTCCACCAGGGCGTCGCGGGCGCCCTGGGCCTCGAAGTGGTCGCGGGCCTCGGTCAGCGGCAGTCCGGTGGCGCGGGCGACCTCGGCGATGACGGCCGCGGAGAAGCCCGCCGGGGTGTTGATGCCGGTGCCCACCGCCGTACCGCCGAGGGGGAGTTCGGCGAGCCGGGGGAGTGCCGCGCGCAGCCGCTCGGCGCCGTACCTGACCTGGGCCGCGTAGCCGCCGAACTCCTGGCCGAGGGTGACCGGGGTGGCGTCCATCAGATGCGTGCGACCGGACTTCACCACCGTCGAGAATTCGGCTGATTTTCGCTCCAGCGCGGTGGCCAGGTGGTCGAGCGCGGGGATCAGGTCGCGGGTGACGGCGCCGGTGGCCGCGATGTGGATGGACGAGGGGAAGACGTCGTTCGAGGACTGCGAGGCGTTGACGTGGTCGTTGGGGTGGACCTCGCGGCCCTCGGGGAGCCGCTCGGTGGCGAGGGTGGCGATGACCTCGTTGGCGTTCATGTTGGACGAGGTGCCCGAGCCGGTCTGGAAGACGTCCACGGGGAAGTGCTCGTCCCAGCGCCCCTCCGCGACCTCCTCGGCGGCCGAGGCGATGGCCCCGGCGCGGTCCTCGTCGATCACCCCGAGCCCGGCGTTGACCTTGGCGGCCGCGGCCTTGATCCGGGCCAGGGCCTCGATGTGGGCGCGCTCCAGGCGCTGCCCGGAGACCGGGAAGTTCTCCACGGCCCGCTGGGTCTGGGCCCGCCACTTGGCGCGGGCGGGAACCCGCACCTCACCCATGGAGTCGTGCTCGATCCGGTAGCCGTCGTCCTCGTGCATGTTCTTCAACCTCCTGAAAAAGATGAGCACTTGTCTTGTTCGATGTATTCCCAAGCCGCCTACCGGCCAGTAAAAACCGTGGGTAACCCCACTTCCAGGAGGCGCAGTGAAGCGCACCAGGTACCAACTCCGCTGGCCACTCGCGGTCGTCGCACGCGGCGGCGGCCCTCGGCAGCATGACCGCCGCCGCCCCGCCGGCGCGGCCGACACGAGCACGACGGCCGGAATCACCTCCGTACCGCTCTCTCCCGAGCTGGAGGCGATCCGGGCGGCCGAGGCCACCAAGATCTACGGCAGCCCCGAGGAGCGCCCGCTCGCGCAGCGCAAGACCGGTCTGATCTCGCTGGGCGACAGCGAGATCTCCGGCGAGGGCGTCGGCACGTACGAATCGCCGACCAACGGGCCCACCAACTGGTGCCACCGCTCGCCCGACGCCGCCATCCACCGCACCGGAATCCCCGCGGACCTCACGTTCAACGTGGCCTGCTCCGGCGCGTACACCGGCAACATCCGGATCGGCGGCAGCAAGCAGTACGCCGACGAGCTCGTCCAGAGCGACAACCTCGCGATCAAGGCGCGCAACACCCGCATCAAGATGGTGCTGCTCGTCGCCGGAGCCAACGACGACCTCCAGTTCGGCCCGGTCATGACCGACTGCGTCCAGCGCTTCGTCCTCAGCCAGGGCACCTGCGAGCCCAAGTACGCCCCCGGCTGGCAGGCCCGCGTCGACGCGCTCGTCCCCAAGGTCGAGCAGACGGTCACCGACCTCAAGACCGTCATGCGGGGCGCCGGATACGCCGACGGCGACTACAAGCTCGTCGTCATGGGCTACCCCAGCCCGATCGGCCCCGACTTCTACGACAACCCGAACTTCCCCGGCAAGCTCTCCTGCGGCGGCATGGGCTACGACTCCGACACCAAGTGGGGCCGCAACACCGCCGTTCCCGCCTTCGAGCGCGGCATGCGGAAGATCGCGGCCGACACCGGGGCCACCTTCCTCGACAACTCGCGCCTCTTCCACGGCCACGAGGTCTGCATGGAGGACACCTGGGCCCGGGGCCTCTACATCGACCTCTCCAAGCCCGGCGGCATCGACGAGAACTCCGTGCGCCAGTCCTTCCACCCCAACAGGAGCGGCCACGGCGCCTTCGCCTCCTGCCTGACCCAGATCTACAACGCGGGCGTGCGCGAGGCGGGCTGCGCCGACGTCAACTCCTCCGGCACCCCGACGCTCTTCCCGCTCGCCTGGGACGACGCGTACCAGCCGCTGAGGAACCAGGCCACCGGCAACTGCCTGGACGTCAACGCCTCCGAGTCGGCCAACGGGACCGCCGTCCTCGGCTGGGACTGCCACGGCGGCCGCAACCAGGGCTGGTGGTACGACTCCGCCCGGCAGACCCTCCACACCCAGCTCACCCAGGACCGCTGCCTGGACGTGCCGGGAGCCGTCTACCAGACCGGCAAGGCCCTCATCATCTGGAACTGCAGCGGCGCGGCCAACCAGAAGTTCGTCCGTGACGGCGCCACCGTCCGGCCCGCCGCCGCGACCGGACTCTGCCTCACCCAGGGCGCGGCGAAGGAGCCGATCCGGCTCCAGAACTGCGACGGCTCCGCGAACCAGAAGTTCGCGTAGGGCCCTGGAACGCCGCGGCCTCCGTCCGGTGCGGGACGGGGCCGCGGTCATGCCCGGAGGGCGGTGGCCTCACCCGGACGGGCGAAGTCGCGATGATCGCCGGACAATGTGAAGCGTGCCGAGGGGGACCCCCATCCCACGGGAGGCAGGACATGATCCGCAGCTTCAGGAGGACCGGCGCGCTCGGCGTCTGCGCGGTCGCCGCCGTCGCGGCGACCACCTTCGCCGCCGCCCCCGTCTCCGCCCACAGCGGGGACGGCTTCGAGTTCACGCTCTACGCCAAGGAGGTCCCGGCCTCCGGGGCGAGCGCGAGCGCCCCGGCGCCCAAGGTCGGGGACGTCCTCACCTTCGCCGACGACTACTACAGGTCCAAGGGCGGCGACACGGTCGGCCGCGACGGCGTGACCTGCGCCGTGGTCCGCGTCTCCGGGACCTCCGCCGACGTCAACTGCGTCGGGACGATCGTCCTGAACGGCGGACCGGGCGGACAGATCGCCGCCCAGTCCCTCACCACCATCGACACCTCGCAGCAGTCGACGCCCGCGGCCGACATCGCCGTCACCGGCGGCACGGGCGACTTCAAGGACGCCCGCGGATACATCCGTACGGCCCCCGACGGGGACTACAGCCGGATGGACTTCCACATCAGCACGCGCTAGCCGGCCCTAGGAGAGCTTGCCGCCGTAGTCCGGGAGCTTGAAGGCGCGTTCGGCGTGCCCGCCGACGAGGTCGGTCGTGTTGTTGCCGATGTTCGCGATGATCGTGTAGCCCTTGGCCTCGATCTCGGCGCGCTTCTCGGTCTTGTACGCGCTGACCTCGGCGAACAGATCGGGCAGCGAGCGCACGTAGAGGCCGTCGACCGGGTAGCCGGCCTTCCTCAGGTTCCAGTCCGTCAGGGAGTGGATGATCCCCGGACGGGCCGTCACGAAGAAGACCGACACCCCGCGTGCGTGGGCGTCGGTGACCAGGGCGCGGACCTCGGGGATGGCCGGGGTCGGCAGCTCCCAGAACGGGTGGAAGTCCGTCTCCAGGGAGCTGTTGTCGATGTCGAGGACGATGGCCTGCTTCTCGCGGCCGGCGTTCTCGGCGCGCGCCTCGATGTACGGCCGGGCCTCGGCGACGACGGCCGCCACGTCCCGCCGCCAGGTCGTGTAGTCGACGTGCGCGAGGGCCGCGCCGAGGTGACGTGGGTGTCCGGGTCGGCGGCGGAGGCGGCGGGCGCGGCGCCGACGACGAGGACGGCGGTCAGGCCGAGGGCCGCGGCGGTGGTCTTGGCGGAGGGCATGGGGGCTCCCGAGGGGGTCGAACCGGCTCAGTGGTTGACATGCTCGCGACCCATACTGGCCAGTAGGTGACGAGAGGGCTACCGGTCGGTAGCGACTTTCTGAGCGAAGATCGACACGGGAGGCCGACGCGCGGGAACGACGGCGCCCCCGGCCCGGAAGGACCGAGGGGCGCCGCGAGAGCCCTGGGGAATCGGATCAGGCGAGACCGGGACCCCGCACCGGGATGTGCGTGAAGGTCGGCTCGGGCGCCGGGTTCTGGAAGAAGTCGTTGCCCTTGTCGTCGACGACGATGAACGCCGGGAAGTCCTCGACCTCGATCTTCCAGACGGCCTCCATGCCGTCCTCCTCGTTGTCCAGGACCTCGATCTTCTTGATGCAGTCCTGGGCGAGACGGGCGGCCGGGCCGCCGATGGAGCCGAGGTAGAAACCGCCGTGCGTGCCGCACGCGTCGGTGACCTGCTGCGAGCGGTTGCCCTTGGCGAGCATCACCATCGAGCCGCCCGCCGCCTGGAACTGCTCCACGTACGAGTCCATCCGGCCGGCCGTCGTCGGGCCGAAGGAACCGGACGCGTACCCCTCGGGGGTCTTCGCCGGGCCCGCGTAGTAGACCGGGTGGTCCTTCATGTACCGCGGCATGTCCTCGCCGGCGTCGAGCCGCGCCTTGATCCTGGCGTGCGCGATGTCGCGGGCCACGACCAGCGAACCGCTCAGCGACAGACGGGTCTTGACCGGGTACTTGGTCAGCTCCGCGCGGATCGCGTCCATCGGCTGGTTGAGGTCGATCTTCACGACGTCACCCGCCTCGTCCAGGTGGGAGTCCTCGGTCTCCGGCAGGAAGCGCGCCGGGTCGGTCTCCAGCTGCTCCAGGAAGACGCCCTCGGCGGTGATCTTCGCGACGGCCTGGCGGTCGGCCGAGCAGGAGACGGCGATCGCGACGGGCAGCGAGGCGCCGTGGCGGGGGAGGCGGACGACGCGGACGTCGTGGCAGAAGTACTTGCCGCCGAACTGCGCGCCGATGCCGATCTTCTGCGTCAGCTCGAAGACCTTCTCCTCCAGCTCCTTGTCGCGGAAGCCGTGGCCGGTGGCGGCGTCGCCCTCGGTGGGCAGCTCGTCCAGGTAGTGCGCGGAGGCGTACTTCGCGGTCTTCAGCGCGAACTCGGCGCTCGTGCCGCCGACGACGATCGCCAGGTGGTACGGCGGGCAGGCCGCCGTGCCGAGCGAACGGATCTTCTCCTCCAGGAACTTCATCATGGAGGCCTCGTTCAGGACCGCCTTGGTCTCCTGGTAGAGGAAGGACTTGTTGGCCGAGCCGCCGCCCTTGGCCATGAAGAGGAACTTGTACGCGCCGCCGTCGGTCGCGTACAGCTCGATCTGCGCGGGCAGGTTCGAGCCGGTGTTCTTCTCCTCCCACATGGTCACCGGGGCCATCTGCGAGTACCGCAGGTTCAGCTTGGTGTACGCGTCGTAGATGCCCTTGGACAGGGCCTCCTCGTCGCGGCCGGAGGTCAGCACGTTCTGGCCGCGCTTGCCCATGACGATCGCGGTGCCGGTGTCCTGGCACATCGGCAGCACGCCGGCGGCGGCGATGTTCGCGTTCTTCAGGAGGTCGAGCGCGACGAACTTGTCGTTGCCCGAGGCCTCCGGGTCGTCGATGATCCGGCGCAGCTGGGCCAGGTGGGCCGGGCGCAGGAAGTGCTGGATGTCGCGGATGGCCTCGGCGGCCAGCAGGCGCAGCGCCTCCGGCTCGACCTTGAGGAACGTACGCCCGTCGGCCTCGAAGGTGGAGACACCTTCGGAGGTCACCAGGCGGTAGGGCGTGGTGTCCTCTCCCAGGGGGAGCAGATCGGAGTACGCAAACTCAGGCATGACGGCGGCCATTCCTCACTCGGCAGACAGCGGCGCCGCCTCCGTTGGCGACGCGCCCTCCAGCGTATGCCGCGGGGACGGCACCGATCCTGTGAGGTAAGGCTCAGTAGGGACGCGGACCGCACCGGAATGGCGTGTTTCCGTACGGCGCCGGGGCGGGGAACCCTGGGGCGTCCCCTAGGGGACAGGCCCGGGGTTCCTCCTCTGGTCGCGATCTATCGCGTTTCGCTACGCTGGCTCCGTGGACCTCGAAAAGCAGCCCGAACCCGAGAAGCAGCCGCGCCGCAGCGGCCGGCCGCACCCGCCGAGCCCGCGCTCCCCGAGCCCGCCTTCGCCGATCCGCAGGGCGCGCTGCGGGCCTCGGACGCGGACCGGGACCGGATCGCGGACATCCTCAGGGACGCCCTGGCCGAGGGGCGGATCGACGCCGAGGAGCACGGGGACCGGATCGAAGCGGTCTACCGGGCCAAGACCGTCGGCGAGCTGGAGCCGATCGTCCGCGACCTGCCGCGCGCCTCCACCGCCCCGGCGCCCGAACCGGCCGTGGCGTACGGCCCGGAGGACCCCGAGGGCGCCGCGGACAACCTCGTGGCGATCTTCTCCAGCACGACCCGCAAGGGCCGCTGGCGGGTGAGCCGCCGGACGAACGCCTTCGCGCTCTTCGGGAACGTCGAGATCGACCTGACCGAGGCGATCTTCGCCCAGCGGCTGACCACCATCAACGCCACGTCCATTTTCGGCAACGTCGAGGTGCGGGTCCCGGAGAACATCAGCATGCGCGGCAGCGGCAGCGGCATCTTCGGCAACTTCGAGGTCGTGACCCTGGAAGGGGTCGACCCCCAGGCCCCCGTCGTCGTCATCAACGGCTACTCGGTCTTCGGGAACGTCGAGGCCAAGCCCAAGCGCGGCAAGTGGGTCACCGACCTTCAGGGCAAGCTCAGGAAGGACCTCGGGCGGTGACGCGGGGCGGGCGCCGGGGCTGACGCGGGGCGGGCGCCGGAGGTGACGCGGGGCGCGGGCCGGAGGTGACCGGAATTCGCCCTCGGGTATCCGCAGTGCGGAACGGCAGGGCACGCAGTGCATAGGCGCGCGCACAGCGGGTAGGGCTGGTGCATCGCCGCTCGCTCGCGTAGCCGTCGTCAGGAGTAGACCGTGCTGCAACTGCCGCATCAGCCCCTCCAGGTCGCCGCCGTACCCCCTCAGCGCGCCCCTGCCCGGGAGGACGAGGCCGGCCCATGGCACGCGGAGGCGGTGTGCCGCCGGGACGAAGCAGGGCTCTTCTTCGCCCCTCGAAGGAGCCGACCGCCGCGCGGCTCGCCCGCGAGGAGGCGGCGAAGCGGGTCTGTTCGCGCTGTCCGGTGATGGTCGAGTGCCGGGAGCACGCGCTGCTCCAGCCCGAGCCGTACGGGGTGTGGGGCGGGCTCACGGCGGCCGAGCGGCGCGTCGTCCTCGCCCGGCGCCGGCGGCGCGAGGTGGAGCTGCGGAAGGCGGCCGCGACCGAGCGGATCGCCCAGGCGGGCTGACGGGATCGCGGAGACCTTCCCCGTCCCGTACGAGAAGGGGCGCCCCCACCGCACATGGGGCGCCCCTCTTCGTACGTCGTACCGTCGTCGCGCCGAACCGTTACTCCGCGTCCTGCCTGATGTGCCGCTCCGCGCTACTTCGCGCGGTCGAAGTCGATCGCGCTGTACGCGCGCAGCTTCGAGAGGCGGTGCGTCGAGTCGATCTGGCGGATCGTGCCGGACTTCGAGCGCATGACCAGCGACTGCGTGGTCGCCGTCTCGGCGCGGTAGCGCACCCCGCGCAGCAGCTCGCCGTCGGTGATGCCGGTCGCGACGAAGAACACGTTGTCGCCGCTGACCAGGTCGTTCGTGGAGAGCACGCGGTCCAGGTCGTGGCCCGCGTCCAGCGCCTTCTGGCGCTCGGCGTCGTCCTTCGGCCACAGCTTGCCCTGGATCACACCGCCGAGGCACTTGATCGCGCAGGCGGAGATGATGCCCTCGGGCGTGCCGCCGATGCCCATGAGCATGTCGACGCCGGTGCCCTCGCGGACGGCCATGATCGAGCCGGCGACGTCGCCGTCCGAGATGAACTTGATCCGGGCGCCCGTCTCGCGGATCTCCTTGACGATGCCCTCGTGACGCGGGCGGTCCAGGATGACGACCGTGATGTCCTCGGGCGAGGAGTTCTTCGCCTTGGCGACCCGGCGGATGTTGACCGAGACGGGGGCGTTGATGTCGACGAAGTCGGCGGCCTCGGGGCCGGTGACCAGCTTGTCCATGTAGAAGACCGCGGACGGGTCGAACATGGTGCCGCGGTCGGCGGCGGCGAGGACGGCGATCGCGTTCGGCATGCCCTTGGCGTTGAGCGTGGTGCCGTCGATCGGGTCGACCGCGATGTCGACCTCGGCGCCGGTGCCGTCGCCGACCCGCTCGCCGTTGAAGAGCATCGGGGCTTCGTCCTTCTCGCCCTCGCCGATGACGACGACGCCGTTCATCGAGACGGTGGAGATCAGGGTCCGCATGGCGTTGACCGCCGCCCCGTCCGCGCCGATCTTGTCGCCGCGGCCGACCCAGCGGCCGGCGGCCATGGCGGCCGCCTCGGTGACGCGGACCAGCTCAAGGGCGAGGTTGCGGTCGGGGCCTCGGGAGAAACGACAAGCTCGGGCGGAAGGTGGTGGTGCTCGGTCATCGGAACGCACCTTTCTGTACGGCGACGGCCGGAAAAAAGAGGGTGCTGCGACTCTATCGGTACGTCGACAAAATGAGCAGAGGGGCCCACGTATGAGCACGGCACCATGATGCGACCATGGGGGGCGTGGCAGGTATGCGAGGCAGGCAGACGGTACGCGGGATGTTCCAGTCCCTCGGGGTGATCATGGTCGCCGCGGGTGTGATGTATCTCTTCATCCCGCACGACGACAACGCGGAGCCGGTCAAGGCGAAGGACTACCGGGTCGAGCTCCTCACGGCCCAGCGGGCGGCGCCCTACCCGGTGCTGGCCCCCGAGGGCCTCGGCGAGGGCTGGAAGGCGACGGTGGTCTCGTACAAGCGGGAGAAGGCCAACGCCTGGCAGCTCGGCTTCCTCTCCCCGGACACCCAGTACGTGGCCGTGAACCAGTCGACGGCCGAGCCGGGCACGTTCGTGCCCGAGGTGACCCAGAAGGCCAAGGACACCGGGAAGACCGAGACGGTGGCCGGCCGGGTCTGGCAGCGCTGGGAGGGCCCGAAGTACGACGCGCTCGTCCGCACGGAGAACGGCGCGACGACCGTCGTGACCGGCACGGCCTCCTTCGAGCGGCTGGCGGAGATGGCCGGCGCGCTCCAGTCGAAGAAGGTCTGAGACGTCCGGTCCGATGCGTACGCGAAGGGCCCCGCACTCGTGGAGTGCGGGGCCCTTTCGTGCCGTCAGGCTCAGACGGTGGTGACGACCGCGTCGTAGTCGAGGCGCGGGCTGCGCGGGAACCAGGCGTCCTCGCCCGGCTTGCCGATGTTGACGATCATCAGCGGGGTGTGGTCGTCGTCCAGGAACTCCTTCTGGATGCCGGCGAGGTCCGCACCGGTCATCGGGCCGGCGGCCAGGCCGGCGGCGCGCACGCCGATGATGAAGTACGCGGCCTGGAGGGCGGCGTTCAGCAGCGCGGAGCCCTCGCGGACCGGGCGCTCCGAGAAGAACATGTCCTTGACCTGCGGGAAGTGCGGGAGCAGGGTCTCGAAGTCCTCGTGGAACTCGTTGTCGGCCGAGAGGATCGCGACCAGCGGAGCGGTGGAGGTCTTGGCGGCGTTGCCCTCGGCCATGTGCTTCACCAGGCGCTCGCGGGCCTCGGGGAGCGGACCAGGGTGATGCGCAGCGGGGTCTGGTTGAAGGCGGTCGGGCCGTACTTCACCAGGTCGTAGATCGCCTGCATCTGCTCGTCGGTCACCGGCTCGTCGGTGAAGGTGTTGGCGGTGCGGGCCTCGCGGAAGAGGAGGTCCTGGGCGACGGCGTCAAGGGCGAGAGACATGGTGGATACCTTCCGGACTGCAAAGGGGGGCGCTCGTACGGGGGGTTCGAGCGATGTCTCGACAGTACGCCGAGAATTGGTGAAACTTCAACTAATCTATCCGGATAGTGATCCGTTTCACTCTCATCCGGATAACGATCCGCTTCGGCTGGAAGTCTACGTCAGGACGGCGCGAACCCGCGAGGCCCCCCGGGGCGCCACTTCCCGGCCCCGCGCGCCTGCCCTCGGGGCCGTCCGGCGTCATCCGTCCCGGCGTCCCATCCCGGCGTCATCCGTCCCCGCGCCCCCGCCGTGGCGCACCCGCGCCCGTGTCCCCGCGTTCCCGCGTTCCCGCGTTCCCGCGTTCCCCGTCTCCGCCCGCGGGCGTACCCGTGCCCGCGGGCGTACTCGTTCCCGTGTCCGCGCGTCCCCGTGTCCGTGCGTCCCCGCCTGCGCCCGTGGGCGTACTCGTCCCCGTGGGCGTACTCGTCCCCGTGCCCCGTCTCCGCCCGTGGGCCCACTAGTTCCCGCGTTCCCCGCCTCCAGCCGTGGGCCCACTAGTTCCCGCGTTCCCCGCCTCCAGCCGTGAGCCCACTAGCCCCGCGTCCCTCGCCTCCAGCCGTCAGCCCACTCGCCCCCGCGCCCCGTCCTCCGCCCGTGGGCCTACTCGTCCCCGTCCTCCGCGTCCGTCCCCGCCTCGGCCGCGCGCTCCGCCGCCAGCGAGGCGTCGAGTCGGGCGCGGGCCCTCCAGGCGCCGTCGGCACACCTTCGCCAGCTCCTCGCCGCGCTCCCACAGGGCGAGGGACTCCTCCAGGGACGTCCCGCCCGCCTCAAGGCGCCGGACGACCTCGATCAGCTCGTCCCGCGCCTGCTCGTACCCGAGGGCCGTCTCTTCCGCGCCCGTGTCCGTACCCGCTGCCATCTGCCGTTCCATCCTTCGTGTCGATTCCTGTCGCGCGCTCAGGCCGGGTCGGCCGCGCGCCGCACCGTGAACTCGCCCTCGGCGACCCTGGCCCGCAGCTCCTCGCCCTCCGCGACCTCCTCGGGAGAGCGGACCACCGCCCGTCGGGACGCTGGAGCACCGCGTACCCCCGCTCCAGCGTCGCGGCGGGCGACAGCGCCCGGACACGCGCCCGCGTGTGCGAGAGCTCCGAATCCGCCCGGTCGAGCAGATGGCCGAGGACCCGCCGGCTCCGCGCGAGGAGCTGAGCGACCTCGTCCTCGCGGACCTCGACCATGCGCTGCGGATGCTCCATGACGGGCCGCGCCAGCTCGTTCGCCAAGCCGCGCTCCTCGCGCTCCAGGAGGCCGCGGACGGTCCGCAGCGCCCGGTCCCGGAGCCCGCGCACCCGGTCCAGCTCCTCGCCGACGTCCGGGACGACCTTCTTGGCCGCGTCCGTCGGCGTCGAGGCGCGCAGATCGGCCACCAGGTCGAGCAGCGGCGAGTCCGGCTCGTGCCCGATCGCGGACACCACCGGCGTGCGGCACGCGGCCACCGTCCGGATCAGCTGCTCGTCCGAGAACGGCAGCAGGTCCTCGACGCTGCCGCCGCCCCGGGCCACGACGATCACGTCCACGTCCTCGTGCGCGTCCAGCTCCTTCACCGCCTGGACGACCTGCGGGACCGCCTTCACGCCCTGCACCGCCACGTTCCGCACCTCGAAGCGGACGGCCGGCCAGCGCCGGCGCGCGTTCTCCAGGACGTCCCGCTCGGCCGCCGAGGCGCGGCCGCAGACCAGGCCGATGAGCCGCGGCAGGAACGGCAGCGGCTTCTTCCGGTCGGGCGCGAAGAGGCCCTCCGAGGCCAGGCCCCGCTTCAGCTGCTCCAGGCGGGCCAGCAGCTCGCCGATCCCGACCGGCTTGATCTCCACCGCCCGCAGCGACAGCTGCCCGCGCGGCGCGTACCACTCGGGCTTGGCGTGCACGACGACCCGGGCGCCCTCCGAGACGAGGTCCGCGACCGCGTCGAAGACCTGGCGGTAGCAGGTCACGCCGATGGAGATGTCGTGCGAGGGATCCCGCAGCGTCAGGAAGACGACCCCGGCGCCGGGGCGCCGCGACAGCTGCGTGATCTGCCCCTCCACCCAGATCGCCCCGAGCCGGTCGATCCACCCCCCGATCAGCCGGGAGACCTCACCGACGGGAAGCGGCGCCTCTGCGGACGTAGTCAGACCCATGGACCGAGCGTAACCGCGCGGTACGACAACGTCAGGGGCAGGCGCTCCGCGGCCTCACGCGCGCGGGGAGGGACGGGTCGCGCCCTGGACGGCGAGGACGACGAGGCCCACCCCCAGCCAGATCACGCCCACCACCTGCGCGGCGGCCGAGGCCTCGACGATCACGGCGATCAGGATCGCCGCGCCGACCACCGGGAGCACGATGTGTTTCAGCCAGTGCGGCGGCCCCTCCGCCCGCCGTACCGCGAACCAGCCCACCACGCTCGCGTGCAGCAGGACGAAGGCGGTGAGCGCGCCGACGTCGACCACCGAGACCAGGTGGTCGAGGCCGTCGTCCCGGCGGGCCGCCCACAGCGCGGCGATCATCGTGACCGTCGCCGCCACCAGCAGCGCCACGCGCGGGACGCCGCCGTCGGTGCGGGCGAGCAGGTGCGGAAGGCGCCGGTCGCGGCCCATCGCGAACAGCAGCCGGCCGCCCGCCGCCTGCCCCGCGAGCGCCGCGAAGGCCGCGCCGATCGCCTTGGAGGCGGCCACCAGGTCGTGCAGCCAGGTGCCGACCGACGCCTCCACGGCGTCGTAGAAGGCCGAGCCCTGCTTGGCCGGATCGGCGGCGAGCCCGGCCGAGGAGACCGGTTCGAGGAGCGCCACCAGCCAGGTCTGGGCCACGAACAGGACGCCCGCGAGCGCCAGGCAGAACAGCACCGCCCGCGCCACCTTCCGCGAGCCGCCCGTGACCTCCTCCGCGAAGGAGGCGATGGCGTCGAATCCCAGGTACGACAGGACGGCCACCGAGACCGCGCCCACCACCGCGGACAGCGAGAAGGCGACGTCGCCGGTGAGCGGCGACCACCAGTCGCGCAGGGCCCCGTCCCGTACGAGCACGACCACCGCGGACACCACGAAGACCAGCAGGACGACGATCTCCATCGCGAGCACCGCGAAGCCCACCCGGGCCGCCGCCCGTACGCCCCACAGGTTCAGCAGGGTGGTGACCACCACGGCGATCCCCGTCCACACCCACCGGTCCACCTCCGGGACCAGCGCCTCCATGGCGATGCCCGCGAAGAGGTAGGCGACGGCCGGGATCAGCAGGTAGTCGAGCATCGCCATCCACCCGGCGATGAATCCGGGTCCTTCGCCGAGGCCCTTGCGCGCGTACGTGAAGACGGAACCGGCCTGCGGCGCGACCCGCACCATCTGGGCGTAGCTGAACGCCGTGAACGCCATGGCGACCGTGGCCACGACGTACACCAGTGCGACCGCTCCGTGCGACTTCGCGTCGAGCGTGCCGAAGACGCCGACGGGCGCCATGGGGGCGATGAACAGCAGTCCGTACACGACAAGGTCACGGAATCCGAGATTCCGTCGCAGCCCCTCGTGGTCCGCCACCCGCGTCTCCTGAGCCATGGCGCCAGTCTCGGCCACGGCGCCGCTCCAAGCGCTCACCGACGCGGCCTTACGATGGGACGCATGACTGCAACGCCCGCGACGAACCGCCCGAAGCGTGTCCTGCTCGCCGCCCCCCGCGGCTACTGCGCGGGCGTGGACCGTGCCGTGATCGCCGTGGAGAAGGCCCTGGAGCAGTACGGGGCGCCGATCTACGTCCGGCACGAGATCGTCCACAACAAGTACGTCGTCCAGACCCTGGAGCGGAAGGGCGCGATCTTCGTCGACCAGGCGACCGAGGTGCCGCCGGGCAACATCGTGATGTTCTCCGCGCACGGCGTCGCCCCGACCGTCCACGAGGAGGCCCGCCAGGGCCGGCTCAAGACGATCGACGCGACCTGCCCGCTGGTCACCAAGGTCCACAAGGAGGCCGTCCGCTTCGCCAACGAGGACTTCGACATCCTCCTCATCGGCCACGAGGGCCACGAGGAGGTCATCGGCACCTCCGGCGAGGCCCCCGACCACATCCAGCTGGTCGACGGCCCCGAGGACGTGGCCAAGGTCGAGGTCCGCGACCCCTCCCGGGTCGTCTGGCTCTCCCAGACCACGCTCTCGGTCGACGAGACGATGGAGACGGTCGACGCGCTGAAGGAGAAGTTCCCGCAGCTGATCTCCCCGCCGTCCGACGACATCTGCTACGCCACGCAGAACCGCCAGACCGCCATCAAGGAGCTCGCCGGCCAGGCCGAGCTGGTGATCGTCGTCGGCTCGAAGAACTCCTCCAACTCGATCCGCATGGTCGAGGTCGCCAAGCAGGCCGGCGTCCCCGCCGCGTACCTGGTCGACTTCGCCAGCGAGATCGACGAGGCCTGGCTGGAGGGCGTGACCAGCGTCGGCCTCTCCTCCGGCGCCTCCGTCCCGGACGTCCTGGTGCAGGAGGTCCTGGAGTGGCTCGCCGAGCGCGGCTACGCGGACGTGGAGATCGTCAAGACGGCCGACGAGTCCCTCACCTTCTCGCTGCCCAAGGAGCTCCGCAACAAGGACCTGCGGGCCGAGGCGGAGAAGCTCACGGCGGCCGCGCCGGCCGCTTCCGCCAAGGAGTAGCCGGGCGCCCCAGCCCTTACCGTGGGGTCCATGAACGTCTTCGGAGTGGACATCGGCGGCTCGGGCATCAAGGGCGCCCCCGTGGACCTGGAACGCGGCACGCTCGCCGAGGAGCGCCACAAGGTACTGACCCCGCGGCCCGCCACACCCGACGGTGTGGCGGGCCGTGTCGCGGAGGTCGTGGCGCACTTCGGCTGGACGGGACCGGTGGGCGTCACCTTCCCCGGCGTCGTGACCGGCTCCACCGTCCGCACGGCCGCCAACGTCGACAAGTCCTGGATCGGCGTCGACGCCGGCACCCTGCTCAGCGACCGCCTCGGCGGTCTCCCGGTGACCGTCCTGAACGACGCGGACGCGGCCGGGATCGCCGAGACGACCTTCGGCGCGGGCCGGGGCCGCAAGGGCACCGTCATCCTCCTGACCCTCGGCACGGGCATCGGCTCGGCCCTCTTCGTCGACGGCCGCCTCGTCCCCAACACCGAACTCGGCCACCTGGAACTCAAGGGCCACGACGCGGAGACCCGCGCCTCCACGAAGGCCAAGGAGGACGAGGACCTCACCTGGGAGCACTGGGCCACCCGGCGGCTGAGCAAGTACCTCGCCCACGTGGAGATGCTCTTCTCCCGGAACTGTTCATCATCGGCGGCGGCGTGAGCCGCAAGGCGGACAAGTTCCTGCCCCTGATCAAGGGCATCCGCGCGGAGATCGTCCCGGCCGAGCTCCAGAACAACGCGGGCATCGTGGGGGCGGGGATGGCGGCGGGGGCGGCCTGAGGGGCGGGAGGGCTACGCGACGGGGCGGACAGACGGGTCATGGGGTCTGTGTGGCGGGCCAGGCGGGTCTTAGGGCCTGTGCGGCGGGTCGGCCTGATCCGATGGGCAGGGGCAGACGGGTCCAGGGGCTACGTGACGGGCCAGGCGGGTCCCAGCATCTACGCGACGGGCCAGCCTGACCCCGCACGCAGGGGCAGACGGGTCCAGGGGCTACGCGACGGGCCGGCGACCCGCGCGGGGGGTTCGTCCGCCCGGCCCTCGCCCGCCCCGGTGCGGGTGTGCCGCGCTGCTGGCGGCGTCCCATGTCCCGGAGCTTGCGGACGCTCGCGATGAGACCGGCGACGAGGGTGCCGCCGTAGAGCCAGCCGGCGTGCACGGCGAGGGCGGTCACGACGGCCATGGCCTGGCCGCCGAAGCCGCCGGTGCCGCCCGCGATGGGGACGACGCCGACGGCGAAGGCGATGGGGACGCCGATCGGGGCGGTGACCAGGTCGGCGGTCCGGACCCAGAGCGCGGTCAGGGCGCTGACCGGCAGGAACAGCAGCCCGTAGACGACGGGGAGCCGTCCAGGAGCAGCTGGTCGAGCAGACCGAGGGCGAGCATGACGGCCGAGGCGAAGAGCCCGGCGCCGAGCCCGGTGAGGCGGGGCGAGGGAGCCGGCGCAGGGCGAGGACGACCGGCGGCACGGGCCGGCGCCGGACGGGCCGCCCGGCACCACGACCGGCCGGAGCGGCCCCGGCGGCACTCCGGGCGGCCCCTGGGCGGCACCCGCCCCGCGCCGCCCGTCCCGGCCCGCTCCACGCGCGCGCGTCCGGGGCGCCCCGGACCTGCCGGTCACGCGGTAGACGGCCGCGCCCTCCACGAGCGCGCCGGGCGGTGCGACCGGCGGCGTGGCGGTGGTCTGCGGCCTTCGGCGGCGTTGCGGCTGACTTGTCCTGTGCTGCTCCACACCACCAACGTAGGTCGGAAGGGGCGGGAACCGGGTCCGGACACGCCCTTTGGGTGACCTTGCCCCCGAGATCGGCCGAAGGTCGGCGTCACCGGCCGGTTCGCCCCGCCCGTAAACTGGGGGATCGGCCCACCATCCACACTTCAGGAAGTCGCCACCGTGTCGCTCACGATCGGAATCGTCGGTCTGCCGAATGTCGGCAAGTCGACCCTGTTCAACGCCCTGACCAAGAACGACGTGCTGGCGGCCAACTACCCGTTCGCCACGATCGAGCCCAACGTCGGCGTCGTCGGCGTCCCGGACCCCCGCCTGACCAAGCTCGCGGAGATCTTCGGCTCCCAGCGCATCCTCCCGGCGACGGTCGACTTCGTCGACATCGCCGGCATCGTGCGCGGCGCGAGCGAGGGCGAGGGCCTGGGCAACAAGTTCCTCGCGAACATCCGCGAGTCGGACGCGATCTGCCAGGTCATCCGCGCCTTCAAGGACGAGAACGTCGTCCACGTCGACGGCAAGGTCTCGCCGAAGGACGACATCGAGACGATCAACACGGAGCTGATCCTCGCGGACCTCCAGACGATCGAGAAGGTCCTCCCGCGCCTCCAGAAGGAGATGCGGATCAAGAAGGACACGGCGCCCAAGGTCGCCGCCGTCGAGGCCGCCCAGGCGATCCTGGAGAAGGGCGACACGCTCTTCTCCCAGGGCATCGTCCAGGGCTCGGAGAAGGCGGAGCTCCTCCACGACCTCCACCTCCTCACCACCAAGCCGTTCCTGTACGTCTTCAACGTCGACGAGGACGAGCTGACGGACGACGCCTTCAAGGCCGAGCAGAGCGCCCTGGTCGCCCCCGCCGAGGCGATCTTCCTCAACGCCAAGCTGGAGCAGGACCTCGCCGAGCTCGACGAGGAGGACGCCATGGAGCTCCTCCAGTCCGTCGGCGCCGAGGAGCCCGGCCTCGCCACCCTCGCCCGCGTCGGCTTCGCCACCCTCGGCCTCCAGACCTACCTCACGGCCGGCCCGAAGGAATCCCGCGCCTGGACCATCAAGCAGGGCGCCACCGCCCCCGAGGCCGCCGGTGTCATCCACACCGACTTCCAGAAGGGCTTCATCAAGGCCGAGGTCATCTCCTTCGCCGACCTCGTCGAAACCGGCTCGGTCGCCGACGCCCGCGCCGCCGGCAAGGCCCGCATGGAGGGCAAGGAGTACGTCATGCAGGACGGCGACGTGGTGGAGTTCCGCTTCAACGTCTGACGCGTGACACGCCCGTGGGGCCCGGCTCTTCGGAGCCGGGCCCCACGGGCGTGTCTGCCTGACGGATCAGGTTTCCTCGTCCTCGTCAGCGCCGTCACTCTGGTCGGGTGTCGGGAGGAGGGTCTGTCTGATCTCGTCGGCGGCTTCGTAGAACTCGGCTGCCTCCAAGCTCATGACGAAACGGTGCACGAGCACCGTGTACTCGTCCATGTCCGGCTTCACGCCCGCTGCCGCGAGCAGTAGGACCAGCCGATCGGCGGCTCCGACCTCCGCCTCGCGGTCGAACGGCCCTGCTCCCGGGCTGGGGTCATCCCACAGGGGTCCGCCGCCGGCGGCTTGGTTTCGCGCGCCCACGGGTGGGACGAGCAGGTGACGGAAGAGTTCGGGCACGTCCTCGTTGTTGGCGGCCGCGGCTATCTGCGCGAGCGGCCCGATCATGTCGACCGCTTTCTCGATCTCGTTCTCGTGGCGGGCCAGCCACCAGACCACCGCACTGCCCGCGCTCTGGAGCACGTCGCCACCGAGGTAGCGCCGTTTGTTGCGCTCGTGTTGGCGTTCGTACTCCCAGATCTCCTCGTCCTTACGCAGGTCGCTCAGTTTTCGCAGGCGCTCGCGGTCGGCGGGGGCGAGCGTCAGCGTCGCGTCGGCCGCCATGGCCATCACCCGTCCGCTCCGGTCGGGGAGCGGGACGCTCAGCTCTCCCTCCAGGAAGAACCGCGCGAAGCTCGCCCTGTCCGGCTGCTCGCGACGGGCGATCTCCAGGGCCCGGCTGACGATCGCGGACACGGCGAGGGCCGGGGAGGCGCTGTCGGACCGACCGGTGCGGTCGGGGTCGGGGACCGGCCGCCACCACACGGTGGCGGAGAAGAGGAAGTCGTAGCCGTCCACGGCGCTGGGCAGTGCCGCGTCGATCACGCGCGTCTCCTGATACGGCTGCTCCGTGGGTGCTGCGGGCGGCTCGGGCTCCTCGGTCCCGTACGGATCGGCCTGCGGATGGCCACCGTCGAAGAACGTCAGCACGAGCAGGAGCGAGCCCGAGGCCGTGCCCATGGACATGAAGCCCCACAACCACGCCGACCAGTGCAGGAGGTTGCCGAGCACGGCCGGCGCGAGGCCGCAGAGGGCGACGAGCAGGAGGCTGGGAAAGCGGGGTCTCATCGTGCCTCTTCCGTGGTCCGTGGTGGGTCGCCCGCACGCCGCGTACGGTCGATGTGGGCGTACTGCGCCTGGTCGATGTGCTGCCACAAGCGGCCAGCGACGGCCGTCCGGACCGGGTCACGTGCCTCGCCCGCCCAGCCGCAGGCGATGGCATAGAGGCGGTGGAGGGCGGTCTTGCGGCCGTGTGCGGCCTCCACCATCACCTCCAGCGCCCCCTCCTGCGTACGGTCGCCCGCCGCGGTGGCGAGCCAGCTCTTCACCAGGGGGTCCCAGAGCTTCGTCGGCGGCCGGGAGAACACCGTCTCCCAGCCCGTGAGAAGGTCCGCCCACCGTGGCGGGGTCGGTGCCCGATCGCTCCTCAACAGTTCGGTGAGGAGCCGAAGCGGGGGTTCGGACGCCCGGGACTCCCGGAGTGCCGGGTCCCTCAGGCGGTCGATCAGCAGTCGGTACAGCCGGCAGTCATCGCGGACGATCTCGAAGAGCGCCTCTTCGGCAGCGCGGGCCGCCTCTCCTTCCCGTACGGCCAGGTGCCGCAGCCGTACCACGGCCTGATGGGGGTGGGTCGAGGCGAGGCTCCGGACGCACACGGTGGTCAGGGCGCGGACGAGACCGTCCGACAAGGAGGGGGAGTTCACACAGTCGTACATCCGGCTGCGGAACCAGGCTCCGAACCCCTCGTGGCTGAGGCCGAGTTCGAGGGCGGCCACGGCGCGTGGATCACTGGAGGCCCCGGTCGCGCCGTCCGCCCACAGGGTCGCGAGCTCGAAGAGGTCGTCGGGTCGCCCGGCGGCCAGCGACCGCTCGCCGAAGCGGACGACGATGTTCGCCTGGTCGTCGGTGGTCAGACCGGAAAGCCCGACGGCCGCACCGATCCATTCCGCGAGCTTGTCGCGCAGCCCGGGAAGTTCGCCCAGAAGTACGTCCGTACCGCTTCGGCGTAGGCGAGTTGCCCGAAGCGGAGCCGTCCGTCCGGGTCCCGCTCGATCCCGAGGGCCGTCAACCGCTGCCCGAAATCCATTCGCGCGAGCTCGGTGGCCGCCTCTTCCTCGTGCCCCACCGTCGTCAGCAGCCCGCGCCATGCCTCGTGGACGGTGTCGGCGTGCGCTTCCTCGAACATCGCCGCCGCGAGCAGCAGGGCCCGCTCGGGCACGGTGCAGGCAGTGGCCACTCGCCGGCTCACCTCGTGGGCGCGGTCGTTCACCGCGTGCAGGGCCTGGTCGAGCCAGCCCGTGAAAGCGGTGCCGAACCGGCGACTGTCGCGAGCGGTCCTCACCAGGCTCGCCAGCCGTGCCAGTTCCCGCATGGGGAAGCGGTCGTACAAGGGCCGGAGATCGGGGCGCTCCAGGTCCGCGGGGCGGAAGGGCATGTGGTCCATCCGGAGGTGCCGTGTGAGGACGGCGATGCCCCGCGGGCGTTCCAGGGTCACCATGTGCGGTGCGAACTCCGGCGGATGGGCTTGTGTCATGCCCGAGGGCAGGACGACGACCAAGTGGGCCCCGGCCGCACGGACCTGTGATCGGAGACCGGCCAAGTGGCGCTGGGCGTCGACGTACTCCTCCTCGCCGGCGATCTGGGAGAGGTCGAGGAGGAGGCGGTCTCCCGCATCGGGAGCAGCAGGTCTCGCGTCCCCTTCCCCATCTCCGTCCCCGTCCTTGTCCGAGGGCTTGTGCGGAGCGGGAAGCTCCTCGAACCGGACGTCTTCTTCAGGGGCGTCGCCGTCCTCGCCGAGTTCGTGCAGCAGCATGATCGCCGCGGCACGACGGCCGGTGCCGGGCTGGGCGTCGAGGAGCACCACCGAGCCGGGTTTCTCCAGGTGCTCGGCGGCGACACGGTAGTTCCCCGGTGGGGCGAACCGATCGGCCAGGTGCAACCGGTCCTCGGGGACGATGCGCAGGGGTTCCGCGCTTCTACGGTTCCGCCAGGTGGTTCGGGCGCCGTAGAAGACGTACTGGGGCCCCGTGCCGTTGTTCACCGGGCCATGCGCATCGTTGACGGTGACGTGGTCCTGTGCGGTCATCGTCGGTCGTCCGAGGGCCGGCGCTCGCGCTCGAAGCGCTGGTGGACCGTGCTGTTGTTGTCGCCCGCGGTGAACTGAACCCCCGTGTTGTCGCCCTCGAAGTGGGGGGCGTTGTACTGGGGACCCGGCCCGGTGTTCACCGGCCCCTGAGGCTCGTTGACGAACGTGCCGAGGTCGCCGTTGAGGTTTCCGATGCCGCCACGTACGCGCTGCTCGACGTCACGCGTCCGCATCCTGGTGTGCCCCGCGTCCTTGTCCGACCCCTTGCGGGACTTCGACTTCGCCCTGTCCCGTGCCGCGGGGGCGTCGTGGTCCACCCGCGCAGCTCGGGCAGTTGCCGGGCCAGGGCGTCGCCGAGCACCGCCAGGTCCGCGTCGCTGTTGCGGTGGTCGAAGCGCTTGTACTGGCAGTCAGCCAGTTCACGCAGATCTTCCGGGAGAACGACGCGGTCGATCCGCGTGGCCTTTCCGACGAGCACGGGGATGACCAGGATTCCGCGGCCGAGCGCGGTCCGGATCTCGCGACGGGTCCAGTCCTGCTCGGCTTCGAGGGCGGGGCGGCCGTCGGGCCCCGGGACCTCCGCCCAGCGCGGGCCGATCACCGCGATGAGCGCGTCGCATTCCTCAGCCGCCCCGTCCAGTTCCGCCGGGAAGCGATGCCCGAGCTCGATCGAATTGCTGGCGAAGAAGACACGATCGCGGCCGAAGCGCCGGACGAGTTCCCGGGCGATCAGAGTCGCGGCGGACTCCTCGTCGCCCGTGCGGTAGTTGATGAAGACGTCGGACATGCCGATTCCCTTCGTGAGAGGAACGGAGGACGGAGAGAGGCACGACCTCGTGGCGGCATGGCGAAGCCGTCGGAGGCGTACGGGAAGGCGGGCCGCCCGGCGGCTCACTGGTCGCGGGCAGCCCGAAGGGAGCGTGGGCCGCTCGGTGTGAGATGCGGGGCGGGGAGCAGAAGGTGCGCGGGCCCTGACCGACCGGGATCAGGGAATCCGGCGAGCCGGGTGGCTCGAGCCGGTGTCGGTCGTGGAGAGCGTGTCAGTCGTGCGAGGGGGCCAGCACGCGCGCCAGCGCGGGCTGCAGATCACGTACGGCGCGGTTGCTCCGGAACCGGGAGAGCTCCCGTGAGAGACGCCGGATGTCGCTGTTGACCGTCGCCGACGGAACGGCCGGCATCACGCTGAGCAGTTCTGCGGCGATCGTGCACGCGTGCTCGACCTCTCCGGAAGCGGCATGGGCCAAGGACCTGCGGAAACCGTACCGGGCGCGGGTTCGCAGCGCGTGCGGCGGGAGGCGGCGGTACTCCCGGTCGAGCACCTCGGCGGCGGCCTTGGGGCGGCCGAGGTCGTGCAGGCACCAGCCGGTCGACATCGCAGCCGGATCGCTCACATGGGAGGTGCCGATCACGGGCTCGGCATCGTCGCGGGCGTCGTCGTCGGCAAGAAGTTTCCGTGCCCTGTCGAGGCTGCGGAGGCACGCGGCTTCGTCGCCGACGAGCGCGTGCCCTTGGGCCTCCCGTTGGGCCGCGAGCCCCCGGATGCGTGGCGGGAGTCCGCTGCTCTGGGCGCGGCGGGCCAGGGCGATGGTGCTGGTGGCGTCCCCCGCGTACATCGTGACCAGGGCGCGTCGCACCAGTGAGTAGGAGCCGAGGTGCGGGTCGCCTCCGGCGCGCGCCAGTTCGGCAGCCTCTCCCGTCCAGCCGAGTGCCGCGTCGCTGTTCCCAGCCTCCTGTGCCATCCAGCCGGTGAACTCCGCGAACCGAGAGGCGAGCAGGAGCGTGGCGGCCCGATGAGGGGACCGGGCGTCGGCGGCCAACCCGGTGATCATGCGGGTCTGCGTCTCCAGGAGGGGCAGCAGGACCTTGGGCGCGGTGGACTGGCCGAGCTGCCGCAGCTGGTCGAACTGCATGCGGAAGGAGGGCAGGAGGGGGTCGTCGGTGGAGGCCACCGCCTGGCCACCGAGTTTCAGGCCGAGGTCGATCAGCGCTCCTGTGGCTGCCGAGAGGACCTCCCGGCGCCCGACCAGCCAGCGGCTCGGATCTGTGGGGGACGAGGCGGCGCCCGCGCCCGAGTCCGTCCCGGTAGGGGCGACCAAGCGCTGCAGCGCGCCGTTCGCGCCGAGGAAGGCGTCGCACCGCCGGGCCAGCTCGGGGGACGCGGAACGCTCCCCGCGCTCGACCTTGCTGAGGTGTCCCTTGTCGTAGTTGAGGGCCACGGAGAACTCGGTCAAAGTAAGCCCCGCTTCCAGCCGTAAACGACGAAGTTCCGGGCCAAAACGTAAATCCATGCTCATCATCAGCCTCCCCTTGAACAGTGACCGTGAGAACCGTCCGCCCTCACGGGAAGCCGTCATCCGGCGATCGCCTGACAGGGAAACCCGATGGTGATCACCCAATGTGACGGTTTCGTTTCGCTTCGCGTTCGGAAGTGAGTCTGACATGGCGCGTGCTCGGAGAATCGAGGTTCGGCGGTGTTGCCTGTTGCCTCTTTCGTCCTCCGGCGTTCCCCGTCCGTTCCTTGAGGTGACTGGGATCGCCCGAGATGGGGGCAAAACGCTCGTGAACGTGTGAACGGCTCCCTTCCCGTTCGTCCCCGTCGGTGCCACGGCCTACCCGTACCGGCAGGGCCGGATCAGGTCTCATGGGATCCGGCCAATCTGTTTCGCTCCGACCCGGCACCGTGTCCGCGGTGTCCGAGTGATGCCCGCCTCGGCGCGGGCGACCCCCTCACCCCACGTATCCTCGACTGCTGGGGGAAATGGGGGAAAGGGATCGCGGAGGTATATCAGGTGGAGTTCCGGCTGCTCGGCTCCGTTGCGTTGGTGACGGAGGACAGGGACGTAGCCTTGGGGCCCGCCAAGCGGTCCAGTCTGCTTGCGATGCTTCTGTTGCGGCCCAACAGTGCGGTGAACGTGGGGCAGTTGATAGACGCGCTGTGGGAGGAGGAGCCGCCGACGCATGCCAAGACGGTGCTGCAGGGGCATGTGTCGCGGTTGAGGGCGCTGCTCGCGGAGCACGGGGCGGAGGCGTACGGGGTGGAGCTGGCGACGCAGGGGTCGGCGTATGTGCTGAGGATGCCGGAGTCGCTGGTCGACGCGCACCGGTTCGAGGAGCTGGTGGGGCTCGCGGGGGTGCAGCGGAGGCCGGCCGACGCGGTGCGGATGCTGCGGGAGGCGCTGTCGTACTGGCAGGGGCCGGCGCTGACGGGGACGGTGCACAGCAGGCCGCTGGAGGCTGCCGCCGGGGGCTCGAGGAGATGCGCCTGGCGTCGGTGGAGGCGTTGGCGGAGGCGTACGGGCAGCTCGGGGAGCACGGCAGGGCCGCCGCCGTGCTGCGGACCGAGGCGGTGGCGCATCCGCTGAGGGAGTCGCTGGCCGCCGCGCTGATGCTGGCGCTGGCCCGCTCGGGCCGTCAGTCGGACGCGATCGACTGGTACCACCGGACGCGGCGGCTGCTCGCCGAGGAGCTGGGCGTCGACCCCGGTGAGACGCTGAGCGAGGCGTACGCGACGCTGCTCCGTTCCGCCGAGCCCGTCTCCGTGCCCCGGCCCGCCGTCGAGGTCAGGGCCCCGGCGCCCGAGGGCCTGCCGCGGGCGCCGCGCGGTTTCACCGGGCGCGGGGCCGAGCTGGCCGCGCTCGACCGCGCGGTCCGCGCCGGGGACGGCCCGGTCTGCCTGGTCACCGGGCCCGCCGGCGTCGGCAAGACCGCCTTCGCCGTGCACTGGGCCTACGAGCGGCGCGCCGACTTCCCCGACGGGCGGCTCTTCGCCGACCTGCGCGGCTTCAGCGACACCGCGGAGCCCGAGACCGCCGCCGTGCTGCGGGAGTTCCTGCTCGCGCTCGGCGTCGCACCGCAGAAGGTCCCGGAGACCGTCGACGCGCGCGGTGCGCTGTTCCGCTCGCTCACCGGCGGGCGCCGGCTGCTCGTCGTCCTCGACAACGCCCGCTCCTCCGAGCAGGTCCGGCCGCTGCTGCCCGGCGGCGACCACTGCGCGACGCTCATCACCAGCCGCGACCGGCTCGGCGGGCTCATCGCCTCCGACGCCGCCCGGCCCGTACCGCTCGGACTCCTGCAGCCCGCCGCCTCGGCGGCGCTGCTCACCACCGTGCTCGGCGAGGAGCGCGTCGCCGCCGAACCCGCCGCCGCCGCCCGGCTCGCCCGGCTCTGCGACGGTCTGCCGCTCGCCCTGCGGGTGACGGCGGCCCGGCTGGCCGAACGGCCGCAGTGGACGCTCGACGCGATGGTCGGGGAGCTCGCCGACGAGCAGGGCCGGCTGGCGCTGCTCGACGTGGAGGACCGGGGCGTCTCCGCTGCGCTCCGGCTGACCGTGCAGCAGCTGCCCGAGTCCGCCGCCCGGATGTTCCGCGCGGTCGGTCTGCACACGGGATCCGATCTGGACCGGTTCGCGGCGGGCGCGCTCGCCGGGACGACACCCGGGCAGGCCTCCGCCGACCTGGACCGGCTCGCCGCCGCGCACCTGCTCACCGAGGCCGTCCCCGGCCGCTGGACGCCGCACGACCTGGTGCGGCTCTACGCCCGCCATCTCGCCCCGCAGGCCGACCCCGAGGGCCTGCCCGGCTCCTCGACCACTACCTGTACACGGGCCTCGCGGCCGACGCCGCCGCCGAACCCGGCTCGCAGCCCTGCTACTCGCTGCCCGCCGACGCCCGACGGCCCGCCGCGACGAGGGAGTTCGAGGACCGTACGGCGGCGCTCGACTGGTACGCCGCCGAGCGCCCCGCCCTGGAGGGCGCGGTCGCCGCCGCGGCCGCCCTCGGGATGCACGACCGGGCCTGGCGGCTCGCGCTCGTGCCGTGGCCGCTGATGCTCAGGCGGATCGGGGACGGCTGGACCCCGCTCCTGGAGGCCGGGCTCGCCTCGGCCGAGGCGATCGGCGACCTCGACGCGCAGTCGCGCGCGCGTGCCCTGCTCGGCTGGATCCTGCACGAGGAGGGCCGGAGCGCCGAGGCCCTGGTCCACCTGGAGAAGGCGCCCGGTCTGGCCGCCCGGGTCGGCGACCCGATCAGCGAGGCCATCGCGTACGTCAACTACGCCGCCGTCCTCGACGCCACCGGGGAGCACGAGCGGGCCGGGCTGCTCATGCTGCACGCCGTCGACCTCGCCGACCGCACCGGCCACCCCTCCACCCAGGTGCTGACCCTCCAGCACCTCGCGGGCCACTGCCTGAAGGCGGGGGAGTACGAGGCGGCGCTCGCGCACACCCTTCGCGCCGGGGAACTGGTCGCGCCCGACGCGGTGGTCGTCCGGGCCTCGCTGCAGATCACCCGGGGCGAGGCCCTGGCCGGCATCGGCCGTCTCGAAGAGGCCACTGACCAGCTGGAACGGGCGATCGTCGCGGCCGACGCGGCCGGTTTCACCGAGGGTTCGGCGCGGGCCGCGGCGCACCTTTCGCGGCTGTCAGCGAATCGTTAGCGCTGCGCAAGCGGGACGGCAGCGCGGATCGGGAAGCTGGATACAGCACCGAACGAGGTGCGCGGCGCACGTGGACCACGCGCGCCGGCCGACCGCTTCAACGGGGGAGAACCACCATGCGCAACCACCGCAAGAACACCGTCCTGGCCGCCGCCGCCATCGCCGCCCTCTCGCTGGGCCTCACCGCCTGCGGCGGCGGGGACGACACGGCCAAGGACGCGGGAGCGCGAGCTCCGCCCAGTCCACCACCGTCGGCGCCGCGACCGGCGGCGGCACGGCCGACCAGACCGCCGCGAAGAGCGGCTCGGGCTCCACGGGCGGCTCGTCCGCCGGCGGCTCCACGGCGGGCGGCTCGAAGGCCTCCTCCACGGGCGGCTCGAAGACGGGCTCCTCCACCGGCTCGACCGGCTCGACCGGCTCCTCCGGCGGCGGCAAGAGCTCCGCCACGGCCCCCGCCTGTGCCTACGGCGACATCAAGGTCACGGCGGCGAAGGCGGACGAGGTCCCGACCGAGCACATCGTCCTCACCGCCACCAACACCTCCGGCCGCAGCTGCACCCTGCTGGAGTACCCGCTCATCGCCTTCGGCCCGATCCAGACCGCCAAGGACATCCCGGCCGTCGCGAAGAGCAAGCCGGGCACGCCGATCGTCCTGAAGGCCGGCGCGCCCGCCTACGCGAACGTGCGGATCTCGCTCGGCGGCGTCCACGAGGACAACAAAGTCGTGAAGGAGTTCAACGTGAACCTCTTCGCCCCCGAGGGCCCGGCCGAGGGCAGCATCGTCGTCAAGGCCCCCGCCGGCGGCCTCGCGGTCGACGAGGCCGCCGCGAAGACGGGCTACTGGACGTACGAGCTCCGCAACGGCGCCGACGAGTTCTGAGCCGTACGCGTCACGGTACGAGACCGGTCTTCGCCCCGCCCCGCACAGCGGCACCACCGTGAGCCCGGGGCGGGGCGGGGCCGCGTTCACCGCCGCCCAGCAGGCCGTGCCCGTCGCCTCGACGAAGAGGCCCCGGCAGGCCAGGTCCCGCTGGGCGGCGCGGATCTGTTCCTCCGTCACCGTCAGGAACGTGCCGCCGCTCGCGCGGACCGCCCGCAGGATCTGGCGGGCGCGGGGCGGAGCCGGGATCGCGATGCCCTCGGCGAGGTGGGGCGCGCGACGGCCGGCCCGGTGAGGTCCTCCGCGCCCGCGTGGAAGGCGGCGGCCAGCGGGGACACGGCCTCCGCCTGGACGGCGACGAGGGCGGGCCGTCGCCCGACGAGCCCGTGGCCGTACAGCTCCTCGACGGCGAGGGCGGCGCCGAGCAGCAGGGTGCCGTTGCCGACGGGGACGACGAGGGTGTCCGGGAGCCGTCCGCCGAGCTCCTCCCACAGCTCGTAGACGTAGGTCTTGGTGCCGTGCAGGAAGTACGGGTTGTAGACGTGCGAGGCGTAGAACACGCCCGGTTCGTCGGCCGCCTCGCGCGCCGCCCGTGCCGTCGCCTCGCGGTCGCCGGGCACCTCGACGATCCGGGCCCCGTGCGCCCGGATCTGCTCCAGCTTCTTGGGGACGTGCCCTCGGGGACGTAGACGACGCAGTCGAGCCCGGCCCGCGCGCCGTACGCGGCGATGGCCGTGCCGGCGTTGCCGCTGCTGTCGGCGAGGACCGTACGGGGTTCCAGCCGGCGGGCGTGCGCGGCGAGCATCACGGCGCCCCGGTCCTTGAAGGACAGGGTCGGCATGAGGAAGTCGAGCTTGGCCGAGACGGAGGCGTCGCCCGAGCCGGTGGTCGAGCCGCCACCCGAGCCGGTGGCCGGCCCGCTGAGGTGGACGAGTGGTGTGCGGCCCTCGCCGAGGCTCACCTCGGGCCCGTACGGGAGCGGGGGAAGCGCCTCCGTGTAACGCCACAAGGAGTTCACCCGTGACGCGAGTGACGGGAGGGAGACCGGCGCACTCGCGAACGCGAGGTCCCAGGGGCCGCGGCACTTCGGGCAGCACCAGGCGAGGGCTTCGGCGGGGGACTGGATCCGGCAGCGGGGGCACTCGTAGGCGGTCATGAGGGTCAGCATGTCAGCGGTGCGGTACGGGTGTTGCGGAGTTGCGCGGGCCCTGGAGCGATTCCTGGCCCGGAGGTCCGCGCCCGAGGATCCACGGCTGAAGGAGGGGGCGGTCGCCTGCGGGCGGCCGTCCCTTACGTACGATGCGCGCCCGATCGTTTGTTCGTGCCGCCCGCCCGAAACAGGAGCCCCGCACCCGTGGATCCGATCCAGCCGAGCCAGCCGACCCCGCCGCCCGGGGGATGGCCCGCCCCGGGCCCGTACACCTCCCCGGGGATGCCGTACGCCCGTACGGCGCGCCCGGCGCCGGCCCCTACGGGCGCCGCCGCGCACCACCAACGGTCTCGCGATCGGCTCCCTCGTCTCGGGCATCGTCTGCTGCCTGCCGCCGCTCGGGCTGATCCTGGGCCTCGTCGCGCTCCCGCAGATCAGGAAGAGGGGGCAGGGGGGCAAGGGGCTCGCGGTCGCGGGCATCGCGCTCTCCGCCGTCAGCTGTCTGCTGCTCGTCGTCGGGCTCGTGTCGGGCGGCTTCGGCTCGGCCTGGAACAGCTTCAACGAGGGCGTGGAGGAGGCCTCCCGCTCCAAGTCGCCGTCCTCGCTGCGCACGGGGCAGTGCTTCGACGACGAGGGCGGGTCGAAGAAGTACACGACGGAGGTCACGGTCGTCGACTGCGACCGCCCGCACGACGGCGAGGTCACCGGCGTCTTCAAGATGACCGGCTTCGAGGCGTGGCCGGGCGAGGAGGCGGCCGACGCGCTCGCCCAGAAGCGGTGCGAGACGATCAACTCGGCGTACGCGATGGACACCTGGGCGATCCCGAAGGACGTCTGGATCCACTACTACCTGCCCAGCGAGGACACCTGGCGCCTCGGCGACCGCTCGGTGATCTGCGGGTTCGGCAGCGCGAAGAACCCGTTCTCGGGCTCGGTGCGCTCCGACAGGTCGAGCCTGACCGCCGACCAGAGCTCCTTCCTGTCGATCGTGAACCCGATCGAGACGGTCGGCTACCGGGAGCCGGAGGACGACCCGGACGAGGACTTCGCCGCGAACAAGGCGTGGGCCGGGGAGCTCCTGGCGGCGATCGACACGGCCCGCGCGGGCCTGGGGCAGCGCTCCTGGCCGGGGACTCCGCGGCGCCGGTCGCGGAGCTCCGCAAGGACCTCGAAGCGGCCTCGAAGCGCTGGCGCGCACTGGCCGGGGCGGCCGACGCGGACGCCTACTGGGAGGGTACGACCCGCGTGGGACGCCCTGCCCGAGGACCTCGGCGCGGACGCGCGGACCGCGCTCGGTCTGACGGGCACGCCGCCGGCGGGCGAGGGAACCGAGACCTGAGGCGGCCGCCCTCCGGGGTGACCGCGGGTAGCCCCGAGCTTCATCACTTCGAGTGAAACTCTGGCCCATGCTTGCGGATCGCGACCGTCGGTTGTCAGGCTGTAGCTGTCAGTCAACCTGAGGGGAGTGTCCAGTGACGTTCGGTGAGCAGCCCGCCTACCTCCGCGTGGCGAGCGATCTGCGGGAGAAGATCGCCAACGGCTCGCTTCCGCCGCATACCCGCCTCCCCTCGCAGGCACGCATCCGCGAGGAGTACGGGGTGTCGGACACCGTCGCGCTGGAGGCCCGCAAGGTGCTCATGGCCGAGGGACTGGTGGAGGGCGCTCGGGCTCGGGGACCTATGTGCGCGAGCGGCCCGTGCCGCGCCGGATCGCCCGCTCCGGCTACCGCCCCGCGTCCGGCGCCAGCCCCTTCCGCCAGGAGCAGGCCTCCGAGGGGGCCCGCGGCACCTGGGAGTCGAGCAGCGAGCAGGAGCCGGCGAGCGCCGAGGTGGCCGAGCGGCTCGGCATCGAGCCGGGGGAGCGGGTGATGCGCACGCGGTACGTATACCGGGACGGGGGCGAGCCCATGATGGTCTCCACCTCCTGGGAGCCGCTCGCCGTCACCGGCCGGACGCCGGTCATGCTCCCCGAGGAGGGCCCCCTCGGCGGCTGCGGCGTCGTCGAGCGCATGGCGGCCATCGACGTGGTCGTGGACAACGTGGTGGAGGAGGTCGGGGCCCGGCCCGGCCTCGCCGAGAACTCCTGGCCCTCGGCGGGGTGCCGGGGCACGTGGTCATGGTCGTGGAGCGGACGTACTACGCCTCGGGCCGCGCCGTCGAGACGGCCGACGTCGTCGTCCCGGCCGACCGGTACCGCATCACGTACCACCTGCCGGTGAGATGAACCCCCGGCGGGCCGGTGACCGTTCAGCGGGGCCGGGCGTCCGGGAGGCGTGACCGGGAGTTAACGGGGCGTCAGGCCGCGTAACCGCCCGGCAATCGCGCGCCGCCCGCCGCCGTCACGTGCGGCTCCTACCTTCCTGCTCCGTACCCGCACCCGGTCGGACGACAGGAACCCCATGACGGACACGGTCACCCCACCCACACCGGCCGGAGAGGCGCCCGCCGGACCCCGCCGCAGCTACGCCAGGCTGGCCGCGGACGAGAGCCGCGAGGACTACTCCCTGCGGTACGCCCCGCACTCCTTCCGGCGCTGGTCGCCCGGGACCGTCGCCGGGACGGCGCTCGGCGGCATCGCGTACCTCGCCGACTTCGCGATCGGCGCCTCGATCGTCTTCACCTACGGCTTCGGCAGCGGCCTCGCCTCGATCCTCACCGCCGCCACGCTCATCTTCCTCACCGGCATCCCCATCGCCCGCGCCTGCGCGAAGTACGGCCTGGACATGGACCTCATCACCCGGGGCGCCGGCTTCGGCTACTTCGGCTCCACGCTCACCTCGCTCATCTACGCCTCCTTCACCTTCATCTTCTTCGCCCTCGAAGGCTCGATCATGGCCCAGGCCATGCACCAGGCCGTGGGCCTCCCGGTGCAGGTCGGCTATCTCGTCACGACCCTGATCGTCATCCCGATCGTCTTCCGCGGCATGGGCGCCCTCGCCAAGGTGCAGGCCTGGACCCAGCCGATCTGGCTCGTCGGTCTGGTGCTGCCCTTCGTCGTGCTCGCCTTCGAGGCTCCCGACGCCTGGGGCGCCTTCGCCTCCTTCGGCGGCACGGAGGGCGCCGGTGCGGGCTTCTCGTGGATCGGCTTCGGCCTCGGCACCGGCGTCGCGCTCTCCTCATCGCCCAGATCGGCGAGCAGGCCGACTACCTGCGCTTCATGCCCGCCAGGACCGAGGCGAACAAGCGCCGCTGGAACCTCGCCGTGCTGGCCGCCGGGCCCGGCTGGGTGATCATCGGCGCGGCCAAGCAGCTCGGCGGCGCCTTCCTCGCCTTCGTCGCCCTGGAGGCCGTCGGCAAGACCCACGCCCTGGAGCCGATCGCCCCGCAGATCGAGGCGCTCAGGCCCTGGCTCGGCTCGTTCGCGCTGCCCGCCGCCGCGCTCTTCGTGATCGTCTCCCAGATCAAGATCAACGTCACCAACGCCTACAGCGGCTCGCTGTCCTGGTCGAACTTCTTCTCCCGCGTCACCCACCGGCACCCCGGGCGCGTCTGGTACATCTTCCTCAACCTCGCCATCGCGCTGACGCTGATGGAGATGAACATGTTCGCGGCCCTGAACAAGCTGCTCGGGTTCTACTCCAACGTCGGCATCGCCTGGATCGCGGCCGTCGCCGCCGACCTCGTCATCAACAAGCGGGCCGGCTGGAGCCCCCCGTACATCGAGTTCAAGCGCGCCTACCTGTACGCCGTGAACCCGGCCGGCTTCGGCGCCATGGCCATCGCCTCCGTCGTCTCGATCCTCGCCTTCTTCGGCCTCTTCGGCACCTACGCCGAGGCCTTCTCCACCTTCATCGCCGCCGGCCTCGCCCTCGTCCTCTGCCCGCTCCTGGCCTGGGCGACCCGGGGCCGCTACTACCTGGCCCGCCCCAACACCGTGAACGGACCCGGCGCCGAGGTCGCCGACGAGCGCGCCACCCACACCTGCGCGGAGTGCGAGACGGCCTACGAACTGCCGGACATCGCCGACTGCCCGGTGCGGTCGGGGCCGGTCTGCTCCCTGTGCTGCTCGCTCGACGCCACGTGCGGGGACGCCTGCCGCAAGTCCCCGGGGCGGCCCGTCCTGATGCCGGTGCCGACCGTCCCGCGGCGGTGCCCGGGACGTGACCCTTCGGCCGCCCTCCGTCGGTTCCCGGCCGATCCGTGCCTCTTTGTGCAAACCCGTATCCGCTGAGTGAAGGTCAGGCGTAAGCTCCGGCATATGCGGATTGCGGTTTCCCGGAGATCCCCAGAGGCATCCGGACCGGCGGAGGGAGAAGCCTGATGACCGACAGCGGCCCCGTCCTTCCCTGGCTCGTCATACGGCAGGACGACAACGGCAACCGCTACCGGGTGGGGCGGTACGCGACCAGGGAAGAAGCCCAGAAGATCGCGGACAGTCTCGACGACCGCGGGCACAAGCAGCTCTACTGGGTCGAGCGCGTCGGCACCCCGCCCTCTGACCCCGGCGGGCGCCGGCCGGGCCGGGCTACGCTCGCGCCCATGACGGAACGCACCACCGACCCGCCGCGCCCCACGAGCCCCTCGCGACGCCGACCCCGGACCCGGGGCGGCGTCGTGGTCATCGTCGCGGGCGCCCTCTACGACCGGGGCGGCTGCTCGCCGCGCGCCGCAGCGCCCCGCCGAGCTCGCCGGCCGCTGGGAACTGCCCGGCGGCAAGCTCGAACCGGGCGAGAGCGGGAGGAGGCCCTGGTCCGCGAGCTCCGCGAGGAGCTCGGCGTGGAGGTCGAGCCGGGCGAGCGCCTCCCCGGCGAGTGGCCGCTGAAGCCCGGATACGTCCTGCGGGTGTGGACCGCCCGGCTGCTCTCCGGCGAACCGCGCCCCTGGAGGACCACGACGAGCTCCGCTGGCTCGCCCGCCACGAGCTGGACTCGGTCGACTGGCTCGACCAGGACCGCCCCGCCGTCGCCGAGGCCGCGCGCGGACTCCCGCCGACTCCCGCCGGGGGCGCGCGGCTGAGGCGGCCCGTCGCTCGTCCCCTGCCGGCGGAGCGTGCGGGCGGGGTTCCTACGCCGTTCGTGCCACCGTGCGCCCGCTGACGCTCCGGCGGGATATCCCGCCCCAAATATCGGGTATGTCCAGAATGACCCCTTGGGAGGGGGCATGGACCTTCCTGCGGACGCACGGCTGGGGAAGTGATCGGGTGTGATCGACACCGACGGCGAGCGCGCGGAATGGAACTTCCCGGCGGAGGCGAACGCCGTGCGCACGGCCCGCCACGCGGTGCGCGAGACCCTGCGTGCCTGGGAGCTCGACAAGGCCCTCGGCGATGTGACCGTCCTGCTGGTCAGCGAGCTGGTGACCAACTCCCTGCGGTACGCCTCCGGGCCCATCGGGGTCCGGCTCGTCCGTCCCCACGCCGACGGCGCCGACCCGGCGCATCCGCCGGCGCTCCTGGTGGAGGTCTCCGATCCGCTTCCGGATCCGCCGACCGAACGGGCCCCCGGACCCGAGGACGAGGGTGGCCGGGGCCTCGGTCTCGTGGCCTGTTCCGCACGCCGCTGGGGAACCCGTAGAGGAACGACGGGCAAAACCGTATGGTTCGAGCTGGCTCTCCCTGGTGAGTAAACAGGGTGGGACAACGATCACCGGTACTCGACGAGGGACGAACGAGACCACCCTGTGATCGTGAACGTCGTGCCGTCGGGGCCTGCCGTATTGAATACTGCGGGCATGGCCGGTCCGGTGCGGTGAGCTGGAGGGGACGGTCGCGTGAGCGAGATACCTGGGACGACGAGCGGCGGCGTCGTGTGGCAGAGCAGCCCGCCCGGATCCCTCTATGACTACATCCGGGTGGCCTCCTTCTCGATCGGGCCCGACGGCCTCGTCGAGCAGTGGAGCCGGCGGGCCGTGGACCTCTTCGGGGTGACCGCGGAAGAGGCCGTCGGCAAGGACCCCGTCGAGGCCTTCATGCCCGCCGACCTGCGCGGGCGCGGCCACCGGAGGGTCAGGGAGATCCTCGACGGCAAGGAGTGGACGGGCCTCGTCCCGTTCCGCATGCCCGGCGAGGACCGGCCCCGCGGCATCGCCGAGATGTACGTCATGCCGAGCGAGACCCCGACCGGTGAGCGGGCCGCGCTGTGCATCGTCGTCGACGTGCGCGCCCTGCGCCGCATCGAGACCGACCTCGCCGCCTCCCAGGCGATATTCGGCCAATCTCCCTTCGGCTTCCTCCTCTTCGGCACCGACCTCACCGTGAAGCGGGCCAACCGGCGCTTCGCCACCGTCTTCGGCGGCCAGGCCGACGACCACCGGGGCCGGACCGTCCACGACTACCTGGGCCGCGCCGAGGCCGACCGGATGACCGCCGCCCTCAAGCGGGTCCTGGAGACCGGCGAGTCCGTCACCGACTTCGAGATCGTCGGTGCCGCGCCCGGCGCCAGGGACCGCCGCCACTGGTCCATCAACCTCTACCGCGTGCACAGCGGCTCCGGCCGGCCGATCGGCGTCGCCGGCCTCGGCATCGACGTCACCCGCCGGCACAACGCGGCCCGGGAGGCCGCCAGCGCCCGCCGCAACCTCGCCCTGCTCAACGAGGCCGGCGCCCGCATCGGCAACTCCCTCGACCTGGAGGCCACCGCCCGCGAGCTCCTCGACGTCGCCGTCCCCGGCTTCTGCGACCTCGCCTCCGTCGACCTCTACCAGGGCCTCCTCACCGGCGACGAGGCACCGCCGGGACGCTGGGGGAACTCCCACGACGTCGGCTACGGGGCGGGCAGCGCCGAACTCCGCAGGGTCGCCTTCGCGAGCGCCGTCTCCGACACCCCCTCAGGACCGACGAGGGCCACGGCCCCGGCAGCGGCTGCCCGGGACCCGTGCCCATCGAGGTCGGCGCCGTCCACCGCTACCCCTTCAACTCGCCCTGCGCCGGAGCCCTGCGCACCGGACGCGTCCGCACCGTCCCCGGCTCCGACGGAGACCTCGTCCAGTCCACCCTGGTCGTCCCGATGGTCGCCCACGACACCGTCGTCGGACTCGTCCAGTTCTCCCGCACGAAGGGCAGCGAGCCCTTCGGGGAGCGCGACCAGGCCCTCGCCGTCGAGCTCGCCGCCCGCGCCGCCGTCTGCATCGACAACGCCCGCCTCTACCGCCGCGAGCACGAGCGGGCCCTGATCCTCCAGCGCAGCCTGCTCCCGCCCGGCGACCCCGAGGCCGCCGGACTCGACATCGCCTGCCGCTACCTCCCCGGCACCGCCGCCACCGAGGTCGGCGGCGACTGGTTCGACGTCATCGAGCTCCCCGGCCACCGCACCGCCCTCGTCATCGGCGACGTCATGGGCCGCGGCCTGCGCGCCGCCGTCGCCATGGGCGAACTCCGCACCGCCGTCCGCACCCTCGCCCAGCTCGACCTGGAACCCGCCGAAGTCCTCTCCCACCTCGACGAGATCGCCCGCGGCCTGGGCGCCCCCATCGGCGCCCAGCAGTCCCGCGCCCACAAGAACCGGGGCCCCGAACTCTCCGAGGTCTACCTCGCCACCTGCGTCTACGCCGTCTACGACCCGGTCACCCGCCGCTGCACCTTCGCCAACGCCGGACACCTCCCGCCGGTGCTCGTCGAACCCGGCGAGGAGGCCCTGCTCCTGGACGTGCCCCCCGGGATGCCGCTCGGCGTCGGCGGCGAACCCTTCGAGGAGGTCGAGGTCGAACTCTCCGAGGGCGCCCTCCTCGCCCTCTACACCGACGGCCTCGTCGAATCCCGCGACCACCCGCTCGACGAGGGCCTCCAGGCCTTCCGGCGCGCCCTCACCGACCCGGCCCGCCCCCTGGAGGACGTCTGCGACCGGGTCCTCACCAGCCTGAACACCGGACACGGCGAGGACGACATCGCCCTCCTCATGGCCAGGATCCAGGGCCTGCCCAGCGAGGCCGTCGGCGACTGGCAGCTGCCCAGGGAGCCCCGCTCCGTCGGCCGGGCCCGCGAGCTCGCCCGCGCCCAGCTGACGGCCTGGGACCTCGAACCGCTCATCGACACCGTCGAGCTCCTCGTCAGCGAACTCGTCACCAACGCCCTGCGCTACGGCGAGGGGAGATCCGGCTGCGCCTGCTCCGCGACCGCACCCTCGTCTGCGAGGTATGGGACGCCGGACTCGTCCAGCCGCGGCGCCGCAGGGCCCGGGACACCGACGAGGGAGGCCGCGGCCTCCAGCTCGTCGGGCTGCTCTCCTCCTCCTGGGGCTCGCGCCGCACCCCGCGCGGCAAGACCGTCTGGTTCGAACTGGACCTGCCGGACGGGGAGGGGGCGGCGGAGCCCACGGTGGAACAGCTGCTCAGCATGTTCTGAGCGGCCGGCCCTCCACCTTCGGTCCTTCGGCTTGTCGGCCCGTCAGCCCTTGAGCGCGGCCAGCCGGGCCTCGATCTCGGCGCTGTCGCCGAGCGCGTCCAGTTGCTCGAACTGGGCGTCGAGCGAGGAGGCGGCGAGCTCCTGCTTGCCCAGGGCCTTCGCCTCCTCCCGGCGGACCTTGTCCTCGAAGCGGCTCAGCTCGCTCGTCGGATCCAGTACGTCGACGCTCCGCACGGCGTCCATCATCCGGTTCTGCGCCTGGGCCGACTTCGCGCGGGCGACCAGTTCGTCGCGCTTGGCCCGGAGCTCGCCGAGCTTGGCCTTCATCTGGTCGAGCCCGGTCCTGAGCTTCTGCACGACCTCGGTCTGGGCGGCGATCGTCGGCTCGGCGGTCTTCGCCTCCTTCTCCGACTGCAGCTGGCGGCCCAGCGCCACCTTCGCCAGGTTGTCGAAGCGGTCCGCCTCCGCCGTCTGCCCGCCGGCCCGCAGCTCGTCCGCCTTCCGGCTGGCGGCGAGCGCCTTGCCGCCCCACTCCGCCGCCGCGTCCACGTCCTCCTTGTGGTCCTGCTCCATCAGCCGGAGGTTGCCGATGGTCGCCGCCACCGCCTCCTCCGCCTCCGCGATGTTGTTCGCGTAGTCGCGGATCAGCTGGTCCAGCATCTTCTGCGGATCCTCCGCCTGGTCGAGGAGGGCGTTGACGTTCGCCTTCGCCAGCTGGGTGACCCGGCCGAGGATCGTCTGCTTGCTGCTCATGGCTCTGCTCCTTGGGGAACTCGTGGACCTCAGAAACGGCCTCCGCCGCCCAGCCGGCCGCGCGTGCCGCTGCCGCCGAAGCTGCCGGGCCCGCCGCCGAAACCTCCGCCCCCGAAACCGCCGTGACCACCGCCCCTTCCCCGCCGCTCCCGCCCCTCCGCCCCGTCCGCCGAACAGTCCGCCGAGGACGATGCCGCCGAGCACCGCGCCGCCGAGCCCGCCGCCCCGCTCCCGCCCGTCCCCGTCGCGCCGCCCAGGCCGTTCGGGTTGCCGTACGTGCGGACGTCCTGCTCGGCGAGGTCCTGGGCCCGCCGGGCCAGCGCGTCCGCCTCCCTGGCCTCCGCCAGGGCCGCCTGCGGATCGCCGCCGTCGGCGAGCGCCCGTGCCTTCTCCCAGCGGCGCTGGGCCTCGGCGAGACGCGTACGAGCCTCGCTGCCCACCGCGCCCCGGTGCGTCGTGAGGTAGTCGGAGGCCGCCCCGATCGCCGAACGGGCCGTCAGCATCACCTGGTCGAGGAGCGCCCTGGCCCGCCGCGCACCCGACGCGCGCTCCCGCGCGCCCTCAAGCGTCTCGTCGAGCGCCGCGTCGGCCTCCTCGACCCGGCGCAGGGCGTCGATCGGGTCGTACCGCCCGGCGTCCACCCCGCGCCGCACCTCGGCGATCACCGCGTCGGCACGGGCGATCCGGCCCTGGAGGTCGGCCGTGGACACGCCCTCGGCGGTCCCCTTCAGCAGCCCGCGGGCCTCCGCCAGGTCCGCGTCCGTCTCCGCGAGCGCGCCCGGCAGCTTCCCCACGGCCTCGGCCAGCTCCCGCGCCCGCCGGTCCACCGCCTCGATCAGCCGGGCCGCCTGGTCGACGGCGCCCTCGGCGGCCTGGATGTGCACGGCGGCCCCGCCGTTGTCACCGGAGTCGATCCGCCGACGGGCCTCGCCGACGTGGGTCGTCGCGAAGACGAGCCGGTCCTTCGCCTGCTCGACGTCGCCGGCGACGGGGCGGCCGCCGTCTCCGCGTACCGCTCGCGCATCGCGGTCAGCGTCGCCTCGCCCGTCCCGATCCGCGCGGTCTGCTCCCGGAACGCCGCCTCCACGGCGGCGAGCGCCTCCGGGGCCGTGCGCTCCAGGGCCCGGAGCCGGTCGAAGTCCTCCGTCTCGGCGTCGAGGCGCGCGTTCGCCCCGGCGCAGCGGCGGAGGATCTCGTCCAGCATGCTCCGGCGGGTCGCGTCGTCCTCGGGGAAGGAGTCGTCGAGCTTCTGCCGCAGCCGGAAGGAGGCCGTCAGCTGCTCCCCGGCGAAGTCGACCGCCTCGGTGAAGGGGCGGACCGCCTCCTCGCCGAACTGGGCGGAGGCGAAGCCGAGTTCCTCCTTGCTGGTGCGGACGGCGTCGTCGGTGGCGACGAGTGTCCGCCGGGCCTCCGCGTCGAGCTGCTCCAGGGACGGCGGCGCGGTCTCCTTCGGCGGGCCCCAGCCCTGGCCGCCTGCCGGGGTGGTGCGGGTCTCGGTCCTGCGGCGCCGTTTGGCGTACGCGTACGCAGCCACGGCCCCCGCGCCGCCGACGAGCACCAGGGGCAGGACGAGGTCGGTCCCCGAGGTGCCGTCGTCGGGTGCGGTGCCGGGGTCGGCGGGTCCCGGGTGAGGGCCGGGCGGGGACGGGGCGGCCGGCGAGGACGGCGGCGTAGCCGTTCGCGGCGCCGACGGCGGCCCCCGCCCAGTCGTTCTGCCGCAGGGCCGGTTCGATCGCGGTCCGCGCGACCTCGTCGAGCTGGGCCTGGGTGAGGCGGGAGCCGGGGTCGGCGGAGTAGCCGTACTGCCGGTCGTGGGTGGCGACGGCGAGGAGGACGTCGTCGAGGCCGAGGGCGTTGCGCTCCGCGGTGGCGTCGGCCCAGCTCCGGCCCGAGCGCCCGGAGAAGTCCCGTACGTAGACGACGAAGAGCTGGACGCGCCGGTCGTCGTAGAGCCGGTCGAGGGCCCGGGTCACGGCGGCGCGGCGGTCGCCGAGGGCGCCGACCCGGTCGGTGACCTGCCCGTCCCTGGACAGGGCGACGGGGTCGTCGGCGCGGGCACCGTGGACGGCGGGCACGAGGAGCCACCACGCCGCCACCAGCATCGCGAGGAGGGCTCGGGTGGCTATTCGCGTCACAAAGGCGAGGCTATGTCCGGGTATGTCCGCCCGCGACCGGACCCGAGCCGCCCGGAACCACCCCCGCCGCCCGATCGTCACTGTCAGTGACCGCCGCTACGGTGGTTCGTGGTTCCAGTGACGCGACGGCTCTTGGGGGGCTCGGGTGGACGGACGGCTGAGGCGCGTGGAGGCGGGGCGCTGGTGGGTCCTCGGCCTCGTCCTGCTGCTCGTGGTGCCCCGCTCTTCGGCGCCCTGGCCCTGTGGGTCAGCTTCACGGGCGACCTCAGGGACGACGCGAGGACCCGCGGCAAGGACGCCTTCTGGATCGGGCACGCCTGGGTCGACGGCCGGAAGGAGGACGCCGACCTCGCGGCCCTCGCCGCGCGCCTCAAGGGCAGCGGGATACGCGATCTGTACGTGCACGCCGGACCCCTGGAGCACGACGGCACCCTGTCCGCCGCGAAGTACCCCCGGGCCCGGTGGCTCATCGACGGGGTGCACCGGACGATGCCCGGGATACGGGTCCAGGCCTGGCTGGGCGACGTCCTGGCCATGGAGGGGCCCGTGGGGCTGCGCCTGGAGGACGCCGGATCGCGCCGGGCCGTCGTGGGCTCGGCCCGCCGCGTCCTCGACGCCGGCTTCGACGGCGTCCACTTCGACCTGGAGCCGCTGCACTCCGACGACCGCGACTACCTCTCCTCCTCGACGAGCTCGGGAAGCTGACCCGGCCCCGGAAGGCCCGCCTCTCCGTCGCCGCCCACCAGATCGACCCGCTCCCGGGCGCCCACACCGTGCTGGGCGCGCTCAGCGCCAACGGCAGCGAGAAGTGGTGGTCCCAGGAGTTCTTCGGCGAGGTCGCCCGGCGCGTCGACCAGATCGCCGTCATGTCGTACGACACCTGGATGCCGCTGGAGAGCCTCTACGGCGGATACGTCGCCCAGCAGACGTCCCTCGCCCTCGAAGCGACCCCCGACACCACCGACCTCCTCATCGGCCTCCCCTTCTTCCACGAGGACGACCTCGGCCACCACGAGAACGCGGAGACCGTCGCCGCCGCCATCGAGGGCGCGAGACTCGGCCTGGGCCGCACGGACCCCGGCCGCGGGAGGTTCGGCCTCGCGCTCTACGTCGACTTCGCCGCGGAGGAGGGGACTGGGCGGCCTACCGGGAGGGCTGGCTCTGAGCGGCCCCGCGCGCCGGGGCCGGAACGGGCGGAGGAGGATGGTGCCGGGCGGCCCGGACGGACCGCCCGTGAGGGGAACGACATGACCAGCCGTCTGCTGATGCCCGTCCGCGCGCGTGACCTCACGGCGCCCGCGCGGGAGGTCCCCGGGTCCACCCGGCCCACCCCGGTCCTGGACCTGGAACACCCGCTCGTGACGGAGCTCGTGGCCCGGGTGCGGCGGGTCTCCGAGGAGCGGGGAGCGGTCACGGACCGCGCCCGGCTCCAGGTGGCCCACGGCATCCTCGTCACCGCCGTGCGGCCGGTGTACTCGGTCGAGGACCGCCACCGGGTGTCGCGCACGCTGCGGCTGGGCCGCGGCTCGTGCAGCCAGCGGATGGCGGCCCTGGAAGCCGTGGCCCGGTCCCTGGGCGTGGCGACCCGGGTGCGCGGCCTGCTCGTCGACGGCACCTTCTGGTACCCGAGGTTCCCGAAGCTGCGCCCCTTCGTGCCCGAGGAGGTCCTCCTCGCCTGGCCGGAGTTCCTCCTCGACGACACCTGGGTCCCCCTCGCCGAGCTGTTCACCGGCCTCGGCCCCTCCGCGCACGGCGGCGGGTTCAGCAACTCCGGTGCCGAGACGCTCTTCGAGGCCGTCGCCCGCACCACCGTCGACTGGGACGCCCCGGCCGCCTGCGCCGGCTCCGCCTCCTGCGACCTGTCCGCCCACCTCCGGACGGACCTCGGCCGCTTCTCCTCGCGCGACGAGCTGTTCGACCTCCACGGACAGACCCTGTGCCGCCCCGCCCGCACCCTCGCCGAACCGTTCCTCGGCCGCTGGAGCGCGGGCGCGGCGGCCTGACCTCAGTCCTTCCGCCGCCGGATCGTCTTCCCCAGCCAGACCAGCGGGTCGTACTTCCGGTCCACGACCCGCTCCTTCAGCGGGATCAGGGCGTTGTCGGTGATCCGGATGGACTCCGGGCACACCTCGGTGCAGCACTTGGTGATGTTGCAGTAGCCGAGGCCGTGCTCCTCCTGCGCGGTCCTCCGCCGGTCGAGGCCGACCTCCTCCGCGGCGTCCAGGGGGTGCATGTCGAGCTCCGCGACCCGCATGAGGAAGCGGGGCCCGGCGAAGGCGGGCTTGTTCTCCTCGTGGTCGCGCACCACGTGGCAGGTGTCCTGGCAGAGGAAGCACTCGATGCACTTCCTGAACTCCTGCGAGCGGTCCACGTCCTCCTGCCTCATCCGGTACTCGCCGGGGCCGAGCCCGGCGGGCGGGACGAACGCGGGGATCTCCCGGGCCTTCGCGTAGTTGAAGGAGACGTCCGTGACGAGGTCGCGGACGACGGGGAAGGCCCGCATCGGGGTGAGGGTGACGACCTCGTCGCGCGCGAAGACCGACATCCGGGTCATGCACATCAGCCGGGGCCGGCCGTTGACCTCGGCCGAGCACGACCCGCACTTGCCCGCCTTGCAGTTCCAGCGGACGGCCAGGTCGGGGGCCTGGGTGGCCTGGAGCCGGTGCACGATGTCGAGGACCACCTCGCCGTCGTGGACCTCCACGGTGTAGTCGGTCAGCTCCCCGCCCCCGGGGTCGCCGCGCCAGATCCGGAAGCGGGCCCGATACGTGCTCATGCGTCCAGCTCCTCCTCCGCCAGGTACTTCGCCAGCTCCTCCTTCTCGAAGAGCGCGAGCAGATCGGCCCTGATGGGCTCGGTCCGCACCCGTTCCAGGGCGATCCCGCCGTCCCCGGCCCGGCACAGCAGGTTCACCGGCCGCCAGGACCGCTCCATCGCCGGCCGGTCCTCGCGGGTGTGCCCGCCCCGGGACTCGGTGCGCTCCAGGGCGGCCCTGGCCACGCACTCGCTCACCAGGAGCATGTTCCGCAGGTCGAGGGCGAGGTGCCAGCCGGGGTTGAACTGCCGGTGCCCCTCGACCACGATCCGCCCGGCCCGCTCCCGCAGGGCGGCGATCCGCTCCAGGGCCTCGGTCATCTCGCCCTCCCGCCGGATGATCCCGACGAGGTCGTTCATCGTCTGCTGGAGCTCCTGGTGGAGCGCGTACGGGTTCTCCGAGGCCCGTCGTCCTCCGGGGAACCGGCGAACGGGGCCAGCGCCTCCGCCCGCGCGGCGGCCACGTCCTCCTCGGCGACCCCGCCGCCCGCCTCCGAGCCCGCGTACTCCGCGGCGTGCAGACCGGCCCGCCGCCCGAAGACGAGCAGGTCGGACAGCGAGTTCCCGCCGAGCCGGTTGGAGCCGTGCATGCCGCCCGCGACCTCACCGGCCGCGAAGAGTCCGGGCACCCGGCCGTGGCCGCCGTCTCCGAGTCGACGGCGACACCGCCCATCACGTAGTGGCAGGTCGGCCCGACCTCCATCGCCTCGGCCGTGATGTCCACGTCCGCCAGCTCCTTGAACTGGTGGTACATCGAGGGCAGCCGCCGCCGGATCGTCTCCGCCGGCATCCGGGTCGACACGTCCAGGAACACCCCGCCGTGCGGGGAGCCGCGCCCCGCCTTCACCTCGGAGTTGATGGCCCGCGCCACCTCGTCGCGCGGCAGCAGCTCGGGCGGGCGCCGGTTGTGCTCCGGGTCCTCGTACCAGCGGTCGCCCTCCTCCTCCGACTCCGCGTACTTCTCCTTGAAGACCTCGGGGACGTAGTCGAACATGAAGCGCCGGCCCTCGGAGTTCCGCAGGACCCCGCCGTCGCCGCGGACGGACTCGGTGACCAGGATCCCCTTCACCGACGGCGGCCAGACCATGCCGGTGGGGTGGAACTGCACGAACTCCATGTTCACCAGGGGCGCCCCGGCGAGCAGGGCCAGCGCGTGGCCGTCGCCCGTGTACTCCCAGGAGTTCGAGGTCACCTTGAAGGACTTGCCGATGCCGCCGGTCGCGAGGACCACCGCGGGCGCCTCCAGGACGAGGAAGCGCCCGCTCTCCCGCTCGTAGCAGAAGACCCCCGCGACCCTCCCGTCACCGCCCTTGAGGATGCGGGTGACGGTGAACTCCTGGAAGACCTTCAGGCGCGCCTCGTGGTCGCCGGTCTCGCGGTGGTCCTCCTGCTGGAGGCCGACCACCTTCTGCTGGAGGGTCCGCAGGAGCTCCAGACCGGTGCGGTCGCCGACGTGCGCGAGCCGCGGGTACTCGTGGCCGCCGAAGTTCCGCTGGGAGATCCGCCCGTCCGGTGTCCGGTCGAAGAGCGCGCCCCAGGTCTCCAGCTCCCAGACCCGCTCGGGCGCCTCCCGGGCGTGCAGCTCGGCCATCCGCCACTGGTTGAGGAACTTCCCGCCGCGCATGGTGTCCCGGAAGTGCGTCTGCCAGGTGTCGTGGGCGTTGGCGTTCGCCATGGAGGCGGCGATGCCGCCCTCGGCCATCACCGTGTGCGCCTTGCCGAAGAGGGACTTGCAGATGACGGCGGTGCGCGCGCCGCCCGGCGCGCCTCGATCGCGGCCCGCAGCCCGGCGCCCCCGGCGCCGACCACGATCACGTCCCACTGCTGCCGTTCCACAGGACTCATGTCAGAAGAACCTCGGGTCGTCGAAAGCGCCGGTGGCGAGCAGGTACACGTACAGGTCGCAGACGGCGACGCTGATCAGCGACGCCCAGGCGAGTTGCGTGTGACGCCGGTTCAGGCGCCCCACCCAGGTCCACAGCCGGTAGCGGACGGGGTGCTTCGAGAAGTGCTTCAGCCGGCCGCCGACGATGTGCCGGCAGGAGTGGCAGGAGAGGGTGTACGACCAGATGAGGACGATGTTGACGAGGAACAGCAGCGTCCCCAGCCCGGCGTGGCCCCAGGCGTAGTGCCCGTCCCGGAAGGTCAGCGCGGTGTCGTACGTGAGGATGCCGGCGACCGGCACCGCCGCGTAGAAGAAGTACCGGTGGAGGTTCTGCAGGAGCAGCGGGAAGCGGGTCTCGCCGGTGTACGCGCGATGGGGCTCGGCCACCGCGCAGGCCGGGGAGCCGCCCAGAACCCCCGGTAGTACGCCTTGCGGTAGTAGTAGCAGGTCAGCCGGAACCCCAGCGGGAAGACCAGGATCAGCAGGGCGGGGGAGAGGCCCCACCAGCTGCCGAAGAGCGCCCAGTTCGGGCCGCCCCGCATGGGGACGCAGTTGTCCGCGAGGCAGGGCGAGTAGAACGGGGAGACGTAGGGCGCGGCGTAGTAGTGGGCGTTGGCGAAGGCCCGCCACGTCGAGTACGCGACGAAGGCGAGCAGTCCGGCGGCGGTGGCGGCGGGGGAGAGCCACCAGCGGTCGGTGCGCAGATGGCGGGCGGCGATGGAGGCGCGCCCCGGGGAGCGCACCCCCGTCGCGGCTTCCCGGGGCGGTTCCGTACCTGTGGCCAACAGGGCCTCCTCGGCTCCTCGGCGCTACGGCTCTACGGTGCGTGGTGGTCGCGGGCTCCCAGGCCCTCGTCGTCGACGTCGGTCCACATCCCGGCGTCGTACGGGGCGTCGGGGATGGTCACCATGCTCTCCGCACGGCCGGCGGCCGGCGCGGGAGACGCGGCGCGCTCCGTGCCGACGCGGCGTTCCAGCTCTTCGACCGTGTGCTCCAGGTCCTGCAAGCGGCGCTTGACGGCCGCCAGATCGTCCTGAACGGACATGGTTGCCCTCACCTTCGTGAGTGTCGCGCGTCACATCCCGCTTGGGAAGCCGTGTGCACGAGCGGTTGGGCCGCACGAGTGGGGTTTGCCGGTCGCGCCGCCGTGTCGTCGTGGCCGCATCCGGTCCGTGCTTTTCAGTGTATGAGCAATAGGTCTGATCATCTCCAAATGGAATAAATCTGGACGAAGGGGTACAAGTCATGTCCCAGATCGGCGCCCCTCGCGGGAGGACATGCTCCAGGAGCCCCCGCTCCCGCACGCTCCGCTCCGTCGCCGCCCTGACCAGCGCGGTCCTCGCCGTCACCGTCCTCGCCGGCTGCAGCTCCGGCGACGAGGCCGACGAGACCCCGGCCGCGGCCCAGGACAACGCGCCCGCGGCACGGGACAAGGTCGCCGACGGGGCACCCTGCGCTGGGCCGTCGACGCGCTGCCCACCACGCTCAACACCTTCCAGGCCGACGCCGACGGCACCACCGCGCGCATCGCCGGAGCCGTGCTCCCGCCCTCTACACGATGGACGAGCGCGGCCGGCCCAGGCTGAACCCCGACTACCTGGAGTCCGCCCAGGTCGTCGAGACCGAACCCCGGCAGGTCGTCCTCTACAAGCTCAACCAGCAGGCGGTGTGGAGCGACGGACGCGAGATCGGGGCCGCCGACTTCGTCGCCCAGTGGCGCGCGCTGAGCGGCCGCGACACCGCGTACTGGACCGCCCGCAACTCCGGCTACGAGCGGATCGAGAAGATCGAGCGGGGCAAGGACGACCTGGAGGTCCGGGTCACCTTCGCCAAGCCGTACGCCGACTGGCAGTCCCTCTTCACCCCCCTCTACCCCAAGCAGGTGATGGGCTCCCCGAACACCTTCAACGACGGGGCGCGCACCACCCTCAAGGCCACCGCAGGACCGTTCCTGCTGAAGGAGGTCGACCGTAAGGGCGGCGACGTCACCCTCGTCCGCAACCCCCACTGGTGGGGACAGCAGCCCAAGCTCGACAGCCTCGTCCTCAAGGCCGTCCCCGGGCCGACCGGGCCGCCGCCCTCGCCGCCGGCGACCTCGACCTCGCCGAGATCGACCGGCCCGCCGCCGAGCGGATCGCCCTCGCCCTCCGCGACGCACGGGCCGGACGCAGCGGCGCGCAGGCCGCCCTCGCGCACGGCCCCGGCTCCGCGATCACCCCTCCAAGGCCCTGAAGTCCTGGGCCCTCGCCCACGGCTCCGACGACGAGAAGGCGGCCGAGGTCACCGCCGCCCGCAAGAAGAACCAGGAGGCCGTCGCCGCCTACGCGAGCGCCCAGGAGGCCCTGGCGAAGTACGTGGTCCGCAAGTCCCTGGAGCCCGCCTACACCCAGCTCTCGCTGAACGGCGAGTCCGGCCCGCTGGCCGACGAGCGGGTGCGGCGCGCGGTGGCCCGCGCCATCAACCGCCAGGAGCTGGCCGAGTCCGTGCTCAAGCCCCTCGGCCTCCCCGCCGCTCCCCCGGCAGCCACCTCGCCCTCGCGGGCCAGGCCGCCTACGCGGACAGCAGCGACGCGCTCGGCGGCCAGGACACCAAGGAGGCGCGGGCGCTCCTCGCCGACGCGGGCTGGGTCCCCGGCGGCGCGCTGCGGAAGCCCGCCGGCACGAAGGCGGGCAGCGAGGCGGAGAAGAAGGCGCGGAAGGAGGCCGCGGAGAAGGCCGGGAAGACCGGCGACTCCAGCGACGCCAAGAAGAAGAGCGACACCGCCTCCGACGAGGGCCTCTACATCGTCGGCGACGACAAGCCCGGCGACCGCCCCGCCACCGTCGGCGCGAACGGCCCCGACCACGGCGGCGACGACAAGCCCGGCGACCGCCCGCCACCGTCGGCGCGAACGGCCCCGACCACGGCGGCGACGCCCTCACCCCCGCCGCCGTCCGCCAGAGCGCCGCCCTCCTCGCCCGCGCCGAGGCGCTCGACACCGGCGCCCACGCCGCCCAGCAGGCCGCCAAGCCCGACCGGGGCGTGGCCGGGGCCTACGCCCCGCGCGGCACCGCCGCCCCGTGACGGCCCCCGACGCCGCCCGCGCCCAGGCCCTCGGCAAGGACGGCAAGGCGCTCAGCCTCCGCTTCGTCCTGCCGTCCGGACCGGGCTCGGAGTCGCTGCGGTCGGTCGGGGACCGGATCGTCCGGATGCTCGACGCCGTGGGCATCCGCACCGAGGTCACCAAGGTCTCCGACGACAGCTTCTTCAAGGACCACATCGCCTCGGGCGACTACGACCTGGCCCTCTACTCCTGGCCCGCCTCCGCCTTCCCGGCGACCGACGCCCGGCCGATCTTCGCCAAGCCCGAGCCGGCCTCGGACGGCTCGCTCCTGGTCGAGCAGAACTACTCCCGGGTCGGCACCGACCGCATCGACCAGCTCTTCGACCAGGCGGCGGGGACGCTCGACGAGGAGGAGGCCCGTGATCTCGTGCGCCAGGCCGACGCCCGGATCTGGGCCGCGGCCGGCTCCATCCCCCTCTACCAGCGCCCGCAGCTCGTCGCCGCCAGGGCCGACCTGGTGAACGCCGGCGCCTGGGGCCTCGCGGCGCCCCGCTACCAGGACATCGGGTTCAAGAAGCCCGAAACGACCCATGGTACCGAGCGCAACCACTGAAAGTGCAGGTCACAACCTCAGAAGCAGCTCAATTTCCTTGCCCGCCGGAGACCCCGGCGGGCAGGATCGCGTCGGCCCCTTGACCCGGTCCGCATGACTTTCCCCACACCCTGAAACCCCCCAGTAGACCCTCTCGGATCCAGCCGGGGAAGCCCCTTGCGCGGTAGCCCCGTACCATAGGACATAGCCGTGGCGCGTCCGCCCGGCGGGCGTAAGAGGAACTGACGCCGCATCCCACGATCCGAGAGAAGCGCAAGCCACCCATGCCCACGCGCCACGACATCCGTAACGTCGCCATCGTCGCCCACGTCGACCACGGCAAGACGACCATCGTCGACGCCATGCTCAAGCAGGCCGGTGCCTTCGCCGCCCACCAGCAGCTCGACGACCGCATGATGGACTCGAACGACCTGGAGCGTGAGAAGGGCATCACGATCCTCGCCAAGAACACGGCGGTGAAGTACCACCCCAAGGACGGCGGGGCCCCGATCACGATCAACATCATCGACACCCCCGGCCACGCCGACTTCGGTGGCGAGGTCGAGCGCGGTCTGTCGATGGTGGACGCCGTCGTCCTCCTGGTGGACGCCTCCGAGGGTCCGCTCCCGCAGACCCGCTTCGTGCTGCGCAAGGCCCTCCAGCAGCGCAAGCCCGTCATCCTCTGCATCAACAAGACGGACCGCCCGGACTCCCGGATCGACGAGGTCGTCAACGAGACCTACGACCTCTTCCTCGACCTGGACGCCGACGAGGACCAGATCGAGTTCCCGATCGTCTACGCCTGCGGCCGCGACGGCATCGCCTCGCTGACCAAGCCGGAGGACGGCACGGTCCCCCAGGACTCCGAGAACCTGGAGCCCTTCTTCTCCACCATCCTGGAGCACGTCCCGGCCCCGTCGTACGACGAGGACGCCCCCCTCCAGGCCCACGTCACCAACCTGGACGCCGACAACTTCCTCGGCCGCATCGCGCTGCTCCGCGTCGAGCAGGGCGAGCTGCGCAAGGGCCAGACGGTCGCGTGGATCAAGCGGGACGGCACCATCTCCAACGTCCGCATCACCGAGCTGATGATGACCGAGGCGCTCACCCGCAAGCCGGCCGAGGTCGCCGGCCCCGGTGACATCTGCGCCGTCGCCGGCATCCCGGACATCATGATCGGCGAGACCCTGGCCGACCCGGAGAACCCGATCGCGCTCCCGCTGATCACGGTGGACCAGCCGGCCATCTCCATGACCATCGGCACCAACACCTCGCCGCTCGTCGGCCGTGGCGGCACGGGCAAGGGCGCGGACGCCAAGGCGGCCGTCAAGGACCGCAAGGTCACCGCCCGCCAGGTCAAGGACCGTCTGGACCGCGAGCTCATCGGCAACGTCTCGCTCCGCGTCCTCGACACCGAGCGTCCGGACGCCTGGGAGGTCCAGGGCCGTGGTGAGCTCGCGCTCGCCATCCTGGTCGAGCAGATGCGCCGCGAGGGCTTCGAGCTCACCATCGGCAAGCCGCAGGTCGTCACCAAGGAGGTCGACGGCAAGATCCACGAGCCCGTCGAGCGCCTCACGGTCGACGTCCCCGAGGAGCACATGGGCGCGGTCACGCAGCTCATGGGCGTCCGCAAGGGCCGCATGGACAACATGTCGAACCACGGCTCCGGCTGGGTCCGCATGGAGTTCGTCGTTCCGTCCCGCGGCCTCATCGGCTTCCGTACGGAGTTCCTCACCAACACCCGCGGTACGGGCATCGCCCACTCGATCCACGAGGGCCACGAGCCGTGGTTCGGCCAGCTGGTGACCCGTAACAACGGTTCGCTGGTCGCCGACCGCGCCGGCGCGGTCACCGCCTTCGCGATGACCAACCTCCAGGAGCGCGGCGTCCTGTTCACCGAACCCGGCACCGAGGTGTACGAGGGCATGATCGTCGGCGAGAACTCCCGCTCCGACGACATGGACGTGAACATCACCAAGGAGAAGAAGCTCACCAACATGCGCTCCTCCTCCGCCGACTCCTTCGAGGCGATCGTCCCGCCGCGGAAGCTCTCCCTGGAGCAGTCCCTGGAGTTCTGCCGCGACGACGAGTGCGTCGAGGTCACCCCGGAGGCCGTGCGCATCCGCAAGGTCGTCCTGGACCAGAAGGAGCGCGGTCGTTCCGCTTCCCGCGCCAAGAACGGCTGAGTAAGGTCGCATACGGCCGCTGACGGCGGGGTAGATCACGTTCCTGTGATCTACGCCGCTCTCGGCTGACAGGACGTCAGCATTGAGCCCGGGCCCCACAGGCACTGTGGGGGCCCGGGCTTTTCGTCAAGTTTCGTCAAATCCATTTCGGGGGCCGGGCGTCCGCATATCGGTGATCGCTCTCCGGTACGTGTGTTAACGGTCCGTTTCGCGGGTGTCTGTCTGTGCTCAGTTTGTCCGGATTTCGGTCTTCAGGGCCCCGTCGATGTTGTCAAAACGAGACCACTTAAGTGTGGTTTACAGCCCGGACGTACTTAATAGTTGGCTCCATTGAGCTCGGGTCAATGGGTCACGCACTGTGGGAGTGCCGACTCACGAGCACACTCGGGGTACTTGGGTCCAAAGCCGTCAGGGGTGTCGGCGAGACTCGAAGTGCCCCTCTTGTAGTGACAAAGTGGACTCATGAGGAGGAACCCATGCGCGGTGCCAAGAGCGCCAAGTGGGTAACGGGCGCGATCATCGTCGCCCTTGCTGCGACCGCCTGTGGCGGGGGGAAGAGCGACGGCGGCAGCGACGCCAAGGCTGTTGACCCGAACGGAATCTTCTCCATCGAGCTGGGCGAGCCGGAGAAGCCGCTGCTCACCGGCGACACGATGGAGTCCAACGGCTCCGCCGTCATGTCCGGCCTGTTCTCGACCCTGGTCGACTACAAGGCCGACGGCTCGCTGACGATGGTCAACGCCGAGTCGGTCACCACGACGGACTCGAAGACCTGGACCGTCAAGCTCAAGCCGGGCTGGACCTTCCACGACGGCACCCCGGTCACCGCCAAGTCCTACGTGGACGCGTGGAACTGGAACGCCAGCCTGAAGAACGCCCAGGGCCTCGCGTCCTGGTTCGCGGACATCAAGGGCTTCGACAAGGTCCACCCGGACGCCGAGGGCGCCAAGCAGACCTCCGACAAGCTGGACGGTCTGAAGGTCGTCGACGAGAACACCTTCACGATCGAGCTCTCGAAGTCCGTCCCGTACTTCGGCCACAAGCTCGCGTACATCGTCTTCGCGCCGCTCCCGGAGTCCTTCTACAAGCTGGACACCAAGGCCCGGGGCCAGGCCCCGATCGGCAACGGTCCCTACAAGTTCAAGAGCTGGGACCACAAGAAGAAGATCGAGATCGTCCGCTACGACGGCTACAAGGGCCCGAACAAGGCGAAGAACGGCGGTGTGGTCTTCAAGAACTACACCACCCTCGAGGCCGCGTACGAGGACCTGAAGTCCGGCAACGTCGACGTCCTGCGTCAGATCGCGCCGAAGGACCTCCCGGTCTACCGTCAGGACCTCGGCGACCGCGCCGTGGACCAGGCGTACTCCGCGATCCAGACCATCGCCGTCGCCTTCTACGCCGACCAGTGGAAGAAGCCGAAGCAGGTCGACCCGCGCGTCATCCAGGGTCTGTCCATGGCGATCGACCGCGCCACCATCACCAAGACGGTGCTGAACGGCACGCGTGAGCCCGCGACCGGCTGGGTCGCCAAGGGCGTCCTGGGCTTCCAGGAGGACGGCGGCAACGGCGTCACCAAGTACGACCCGGCCGAGGCCAAGAAGCTCATCGCGGCCGGCGGCGGCGTCCCGGGCAACAAGATCTCGATCCAGTACAACGCCGACGGTGGCCACAAGGAGTGGGTGGACGCTGTCTGCAACTCCATCCAGCAGGCCACCAGCGTCCAGTGCGTCGGCGACGGCAAGCCGGACTTCCAGGCCGACCTCCAGGCCCGTAAGACCAAGCAGGTCAAGTCGCTCTACCGCTCCGGCTGGGTGCTCGACTACCCGGTGAACGCCAACTTCATCTCGGACCTGTTCCGTACGGGTGCCGGCGGCAACCAGGGCGACTTCTCCAACAAGGAGCTGGACGCCAAGATCGCGAAGGCCGACTCCGCCAAGACCCTTGACGAGTCCGTCAAGGCCTACCAGGCGATCGAGAAGGACCTCAAGAACTACATGCCGTCCATCCCGCTCTGGTACTACAAGGTCAACGCGGGCTTCTCCGAGAAGGTTTCGGGTGTCGCCTACGGTCAGGACGGCGACCCGATCCTGACCGGCGTCGAGGTCAAGAAGTAATCACCCAAGCGTAGTCCGCACGCCGTCACGGGACTGACGGAACGTCAGTCCCGTCCCGGCGCCTTACGCAGCGGCTGGGGGGCCCTTCCACGACATCGCCATGCCCGAATCCGGGCATGCTGTCGAGGGAGGGCCCGTCGGTTGCGCTGTCACATCTCAACGGAGGCATGATGGGGCGTTATGTCGCACGACGACTGCTCCAGATGATCCCGGTTTTCCTCGGGACGACCCTGCTGATCTTTGCCATGGTGCACGCGCTGCCCGGTGACCCCGTGCTGGCGTTGTTCGGCGACAAGGGCGCCGACCCGGCGACGCTCGCCGCGAAGCGCCACGAGCTGGGGCTCGACAAGCCCACATGGCAGCAGTACTTGTTCTACATGCGGGACATGATCCTGCACCTGGACTTCGGCAGCCAGATCCGCAACGGACGGCCGGTCACCGAGGTGCTGGGAGACGCGTTCCCCATCACCCTCCAGCTTGGCATCCTGGCCTTCGCCATCGAGCTCGTCTTCGGCATCGGCCTGGGCATCGTCGGTGGTCTGCGTGCCGGCCGCCTGGCGGACAACCTGATCCTGATCTTCACCCTGCTGATCATCTCGATCCCGGTCTTCGTCCTCGGCTACATCATCAAGATGGTCTTCGCCTTCAACCTGGGCTGGATCGAGCCGAACGTCGCCACCGAGCCCGAGTGGAGCCAGCTGATCGCCCCCGCCGTCGTGCTCGGCGGTCTCTCCCTCGCGTACGTGGCCCGACTGACCCGTACCTCCATGGCGGAGAACCTGCGCGCCGACTACATGCGCACGGCCGTCGCCAAGGGCCTGCCGCGCCGCCGCGTCATCGGCGTCCACCTCATGCGCAACTCGATGATCCCCGTGGTCACCTTCCTCGGCACCGACATCGGCGCCATCATGGGCGGTGCGGTCGTCACCGAGTTCATCTTCAACATCCACGGCATCGGCGGCGTCATCGCCGAGTCGATCTCCCGGCGCGAAGGTTCGACCCTGGTGGGCCTCGTCACCATCCTGGTGATCGTCTACCTCGTCACCAGCCTGCTCATCGACCTGCTGTACGCGGTCCTGGACCCGAGGATCCGGTATGCCTGACGTGACCAAGACCGCCACGGCCGTCGAGGACGCCGTCGCCACCCCCTCGGTGGACGCGTCCGAGCCGTCGGCGAAGCAGGAGAAGGCCCGCAGCCTCTGGGGCGACGCCTGGGCCGACCTGCGCCGCAACCCGTACTTCATCGTCTCGTCGATCCTGATCGCGCTGCTGCTCCTCGTGTCGGCGTGGCCGGGCCTCTTCACCAGCGCGTCCCCGACCGCCGGTGACCTGGTCCACCACTTCCTGAGCAAGCCCGAGCTGAGCAAGGTCGGTTCGCCGGAGTGGCTGGGCTACGACGGCCAGGGCCGCTCGGTCTACGCCCGCCTGATCCACGGCACCCGCGCCTCCGTCACCGTCGGCATCGCCGTCACCGCGATCGTCACCATCGTCGGCGGCTTCATGGGCATGATCGCCGGCTACTTCGGCGGCATCGTCGACACGGTCCTCTCCCGGATCACGGACATCTTCTTCGGCATCCCGTTCCTGCTCGGCGCCATGGTCGTCCTGCAGTCGTTCGTCGAGCGGACCGTCTGGGTCGTCGTCTTCGCCCTCGCGTTCCTCGGCTGGACGCAGATCACCCGCGTCATGCGCGGTGCCGTGATCACCATCAAGCAGGCCGACTACGTCCACGCGGCCAAGGCCCTGGGCGCCGGCACCACCCGGATCCTGTTCAAGCACATCCTGCCGAACGCCATGGCCCCCGTGATCGTCGTCGCGACCATCGCGCTCGGCGGCTACATCTCGGCCGAGGCGACCCTGTCCTTCCTGGGACTGGGCCTCGCCGCCCCGACCGTCTCCTGGGGTGTCGACATCTCCGCCGGTGTCGCGCAGATCCGAGTGGCCCCGCACATCCTGCTCTGGCCCTCGATCATGCTGAGCCTCACCGTTCTGGCGTTCATCATGCTCGGCGAAGCCGTCCGCAACGCCCTCGACCCCAAGCTGCGCTGAGGAGGGCGTAACAGATGAGCATCATCGACAAGACCGCGGCCGTCCCGGCGCCGCGCGGCGGCGACCACACCGGTCCGCTGCTCGAAGTCAAGGACCTGCACGTCGAGTTCCACACCCGTGACGGTGTGGCCAAGGCGGTCAACGGCGTCAACTACTCGGTGAACGCCGGCGAGACCCTCGCCGTCCTCGGCGAGTCCGGCTCCGGCAAGTCCGTCACCGCCCAGGCCATCATGGGCATCCTCGACATGCCCCCCGGCAAGATCCCGCAGGGCGAGATCCTGTTCCGCGGCGAGGACATGCTGAAGATGTCCGAGGAGGAGCGCCGGAAGATCCGCGGCCGGAAGATCGCGATGATCTTCCAGGACGCGCTGTCCTCCCTCAACCCGGTCCTCAACGTCGGCTACCAGCTCGGCGAGATGTTCCGGGTGCACCACGGCATGTCCAAGAAGGACGCCAAGGTCAAGGCCATCGAGCTGATGGACAAGGTCAAGATCCCCGCCGCCAAGGCCCGGGTCGACGACTACCCCCACCAGTTCTCCGGCGGCATGCGCCAGCGCATCATGATCGCCATGGCGCTCGCCCTGGAGCCGGACCTGATCATCGCCGACGAGCCCACCACAGCTCTCGACGTGACCGTCCAGGCCCAGGTCATGGACCTCCTCGCGGAGCTCCAGCAGGAATACAACATGGGCCTGATCCTGATCACCCACGACCTCGGCGTCGTCGCCGACGTCGCGGACAAGATCGCCGTGATGTACGCCGGCCGGATCGTCGAGCAGGCGCCGGTGCACGAGCTGTACAAGCGCCCGGCCCACCCGTACACCCGGGGCCTCCTCGACTCGATCCCGCGCCTGGACCAGAAGGGCCAGGAGCTCTACGCGATCAAGGGCCTGCCGCCCAACCTGCTCAAGGTGCCCACCGGCTGCGCCTTCAACCCGCGCTGCCCCAAGGCCGACGACATCTGCCGCACGGAGATCCCGGCCCTGGTGCCGGTCACCGAGCAGGACGGCGCGGACCTCCCGGGCCGTAAGAGCGCCTGCCACTTCTGGAAGGAGACGATCCATGGCTGACCTCAGCAACAACGACGAGGCCGTGGCCGCCGCCATCGAGGCCCCCGTGGCCGCCGGCGAGCCGATCCTCCAGGTGCGCAACCTGCAGAAGCACTTCCCGCTGACGCAGGGCATCCTCTTCAAGAAGCAGGTCGGCGCGGTCAAGGCCGTGGACGGGGTCTCCTTCGACCTCTTCCAGGGCGAGACCCTCGGCATCGTGGGCGAGTCCGGCTGTGGCAAGTCCACGGTCGCCAAGCTCCTGATGAACCTGGAGCGGGCCACCGCCGGCGAGGTCTTCTACAAGGGCCAGGACATCACCAAGCTGTCCGGGCGCGCGCTGAAGGCCGTCCGCCGCAACATCCAGATGGTCTTCCAGGACCCGTACACCTCGCTGAACCCGCGCATGACGGTCGGCGACATCATCGGCGAGCCCTTCGACATCCACCCCGAGGTGGCCCCGAAGGGCGACCGGCGCCGCAAGGTGCAGGAGCTCCTCGACGTCGTCGGTCTGAACCCGGAGTACATCAACCGGTACCCGCACCAGTTCTCCGGCGGTCAGCGCCAGCGCATCGGCATCGCCCGCGGCCTCGCGCTCAACCCGGAGATCATCATCTGCGACGAGCCGGTCTCGGCCCTGGACGTCTCCGTCCAGGCGCAGGTCATCAACCTGATGGGGAAGCTCCAGGACGAGTTCAACCTCTCCTACATCTTCATCGCGCACGACCTGTCGATCGTCCGGCACATCTCGGACCGCGTCGGCGTCATGTACCTCGGCAAGATGGCCGAGATCGGTACGGACGAGCAGATCTACGAGCACCCGACGCACCCGTACACGCAGGCGCTGCTCTCCGCGGTGCCGGTGCCGGACCCGGAGGCCCGCGCGCACCGCGAGCGGATCATCCTCACCGGTGACGTCCCCTCGCCGGCCAACCCGCCGTCGGGCTGCAGCTTCCGCACCCGCTGCTGGAAGGCGCAGGAGAAGTGCTCGCAGGAGGTCCCGGTCCTCGCGATCCCGCAGCGCTTCCAGGGCCAGGACATCCCGGCCGCCCACTCCTCGGCGTGCCACTTCGCCGAGGAGAAGCAGGTCGTCCCGGTGAGCTGACCCGCCGAGCGTGAGGGGCGCCCCGGTCCGTTGCGGACCGGGGCGCCCTTCTTCGTACTCCCGGGCGTTCTCCGGGGGCGCCCTCCGGGGCATCCGTCCGGGCGCCGTAAAAGTGCACCCCCGTCAATATCGGGTGATATTGGGGCCTAAGTCAGACTTAGGAGATACGGGAGGCACTCCATGCGCGGAGCCACGCACGCCAAGTGGGCCGCACTGGCCACCGTCGTCGCCCTCGCGGCGACGGCCTGTGGCGGCGGCGACAGCGGTGGTGGCGGCGGCGGGGCCGACGGCATCGTGAGTTCCTCGTGGGGCGACCCGCAGAACCCGCTGGAGCCCGCCAACACCAACGAGGTCCAGGGCGGCAAGGTCCTCTCGATGATCTTCCGGGGGCTCAAGGAGTACGACCCGAAGACCGGCGCGGCCAAGGACATGCTCGCCGAGAAGATCGAGACCACCGACTCGACGAACTTCACCGTCACGGTCAAGGACGGCTGGACCTTCTCCAACGGAGAGAAGGTCACCGCGAAGTCCTTCGTCGACGCCTGGAACTACGCGGCGAACCTGAAGAACAACCAGAAGAACGCCTACTTCTTCGGCTACATCGAGGGCTACGACAAGGTCCACCCCGACAAGGGCGAGCCCACCGCCGAGACCATGTCCGGCCTCAAGGTCACGGGTGACCGCACCTTCACGATCAAGCTCACCCAGAAGTTCTCGACCTTCCCCGACACCCTCGGCTACGCGGCCTTCGCCCCGCTGCCCAAGGCCTTCTACGACGACCACGCGGCCTGGCTCTCGAAGCCCGTCGGCAACGGCCCGTACACCGTCGAGTCGTACTCCAAGGGCTCCCAGATGCAGCTGAAGCGCTGGGACGGCTACCCCGGCACCGACAAGGCGCAGAACGGCGGAGTGACCCTCAAGGTCTACACCGACAACAACACCGCCTACACCGACCTGACGGCCGGCAACCTCGACCTCGTCGACGACGTGCCCGCCTCGCAGCTCAAGAACGTCTCCGCCGACCTCGGCGACCGGTACATCAACACCCCCGCCGGCATCATCCAGACGCTGTCGTTCCCGTTCTACGACGCCAACTGGAACAAGCCCGGTCAGGAGAAGCTCCGCCAGGGCCTGTCCATGGCCATCGACCGCAAGCAGATCACCGAGACGATCTTCCAGAAGACCCGCACCCCCGCCGTCGACTGGACCTCCCCGGTGCTCGGCGCGGACGGCGGCTACAAGGACGTCTGCGGCCAGTTCTGCAAGTACGACGCCGCCCAGGCGAAGAAGCTGGTCGCCGAGGGCGGCGGCATCCCCGGCGGCACGATGAAGATCTCGTACAACGCCGACACCGGCTCCCACAAGGAGTGGGTGGACGCCGTCTGCAACTCCATCAACCGGGCCCTCGGCAACAACAAGGCCTGCGTCGGCAACCCGATCGGCACCTTCGCCGACTACCGCAACCAGGTCACCCAGTCCAAGATGCAGGGCCCGTTCCGGGCCGGCTGGCAGATGGACTACCCGCTCATCCAGAACTTCCTCCAGCCGCTGTACTACACCGGCGCCTCGTCCAACGACGGCAAGTACACCAGCCCCGAGTTCGACAAGCTGGTCAACCAGGCCAACGCCGAGACCGACATCAAGAAGGCCGTCGGCCTCTTCCAGCAGGCCGAGGGCGTCCTGCGCGACGACATGGGCGCCATCCCGCTCTGGTACCAGAACGGCAGCGCGGGCTACTCGGACCGGGTCGAGAACGTGTCCCTGAACCCCTTCAGCGTGCCGGTCTACAACCAGATCAAGGTGAAGTGACGCCGTAGCAGTCCGGCGGCGTACGGCCCGGGCCGCGGACCCCCGCGCCGGGCCGTACGCCGTCCCGCAACCCACCCACCCTGGAGGCCTCCGTGGGTCGATACGTGATCCGGCGGCTGCTGCAGATGATCCCGGTCTTCTTCGGCGCCACGCTGCTGATCTTCCTGATGGTGAACGTGATGGGCGATCCCATCGCCGGACTGTGCGGGGACCGGGCCTGCGACCCGGCCACCGCGCCCGGCTGAAGCAGGAGTTCGGCCTCGACAAGCCGGTGTGGCAGCAATACCTGACCTACATGGGCAACGTCTTCACCGGAGACTTCGGCACCGCCTTCAACGGGCAGCCCGTCACCGAGCTGATGGCCAACGCCTTCCCGGTCACCATCCGGCTCACCGTCGTCGCGATCCTCTTCGAGATCGTCATCGGCATCAGCCTCGGCGTCGTCACCGGTCTCAAGCGCGGCCGGCCCGTCGACACCACAGTCCTCCTGCTGACCCTGGTCGTCCTCTCCGTCCCGACCTTCGTCACCGGTCTCCTCATCCAGCTCCTCCTCGGCGTCAAATGGGGCTGGATCAAACCGGCCGTCTCGCCCGAGGCCACCTTCGACGAGCTCATCGTCCCCGGCCTGGTCCTGGCCTCCGTCTCGCTCGCGTACGTCACCCGGCTCACCCGGACCTCGATCGCCGAGAACAAGCGCGCCGACTACGTCCGCACCGCCGTCGCCAAGGGCCTGCCCCGCCGCCGGGTCATCAGCCGCCACCTGCTGCGCAACAGCCTGATCCCCGTGGTGACGTTCATCGGCGCCGACGTCGGCGCGCTCATGGGCGGCGCCATCGCCACCGAGCGGATCTTCAACATCCACGGCGTCGGCTACCAGCTCTACCAGGGCATCGTGCGCCAGAGCACCCAGACCGTCGTCGGCTTCGTGACCGTCCTCGTCCTGGTCTTCCTGCTGGCCAACCTGATCGTCGACCTCCTGTACGCCGTCCTTGACCCGAGGATCCGCTATGCCTGAGCCGCTCGATCCGTTCCACGACGAAGGCGCCGCCATCGCCGCCACCGGCGCCGGCGGAGCGACCGACCTCGCCATGGAGGAGGGCGAGACGCTGGAGAAGGTCCCCGGCGGGCCCGAGGGCACCGGCCCCGACAAGAAGCCCCGCTCGCTGTGGTCCGACGCCTGGCACGACCTGCGCCGCAACCCGGTCTTCATCGTCTCCGGCCTGGTCATCCTCTTCCTGGTGGTCATCGCCATCTGGCCGTCCCTGATCGCCTCCGGCGACCCCTCGACTGCGACCTGTCCAAGGCCCAGGAGGGCTCCCAGCCCGGCCACCCCTTCGGCTTCAACGGCCAGGGCTGCGACGTCTACACCCGTACGGTCTACGGGGCGCGGGCCTCCATCCAGGTCGGCGTCTTCGCCACCCTCGGCGTGGCGCTCCTCGGCTCCGTCCTCGGCGGCCTCGCCGGCTTCTTCGGCGGCGCCTGGGACGGCTTCCTCTCCCGGATCACCGACATCTTCTTCGCGATCCCCGTCGTCCTCGGCGGCCTCGTCCTGCTGTCCGTGGTCACCAGCGCCACCGTCTGGCCGGTCATCGGCTTCATGGTGCTGCTCGGCTGGCCGCAGATCGCCCGCATCGCCCGCGGCTCCGTCATCACCGCCAAACAGAACGACTACGTGCAGGCCGCCCGCGCGCTCGGCGCCTCCAACTCCCGGATGCTGCTCCGGCACATCACGCCGAACGCCGTCGCCCCGGTCATCGTCGTCGCCACCATCGCCCTCGGCACGTACATCGCGCTCGAAGCGACCCTGTCGTACCTCGGCGTCGGCCTGAAGCCCCCGACCGTCTCCTGGGGCATCGACATCTCCTCCGCCTCGCAGTACATCCGCAACGCCCCGCACATGCTGCTCTGGCCGGCCGGCGCGCTCGCCATCACCGTGCTCGCGTTCATCATGCTCGGCGACGCGGTGCGCGACGCCCTCGACCCGAAGCTGAGGTAGCCGCCCATGCTGCTCGAAGTGCGCGACCTGCACGTGGAGTTCCACACCCGGGACGGGGTGGCCAAGGCGGTCAACGGGGTCAACTACTCCGTGGACGCGGGGGAGACCCTCGCCGTCCTCGGCGAGTCCGGCTCCGGCAAGTCCGTCACCGCCCAGGCCGTCATGGGCATCCTCGACATCCCGCCGGGGAGGATCAGCGGCGGCGAGATCCTCTTCCAGGGGCAGGACCTGCTCACGCTCAAGGAGGACGAGCGCAGGAAGATCCGCGGCGCCAAGATGGCGATGATCTTCCAGGACGCGCTGTCCTCCCTGAACCCCGTCCTCAGCGTCGGCGAACAGCTCGGCGAGATGTTCGTCGTCCACCGCGGCATGTCGAAGAAGGACTCCCGCGCCAAGGCCGTCGAACTCATGGACCGGGTCCGCATCCCCGCCGCCAAGGAACGCGTCGGCCAGTACCCCCACCAGTTCTCCGGCGGCATGCGCCAGCGCATCATGATCGCGATGGCGCTCGCCCTCGAACCCGAACTGATCATCGCGGACGAGCCGACCACCGCCCTCGACGTCACCGTCCAGGCCCAGGTCATGGACCTCCTCGCCGAGCTCCAGCGCGAGCTCAACATGGGCCTCATCCTCATCACCCACGACCTCGGCGTCGTCGCCGACGTCGCCGACAAGATCGCCGTCATGTACGCGGGGAAGATCGTCGAACAGGCGCCCGTGCACGAGATCTACAAGGCGCCCGCCCACCCCTACACCCGGGGCCTGCTCGACTCCATCCCGCGTCTGGACCAGAAGGGACAGGCGCTCTACGCGATCAAGGGCCTGCCGCCCAACCTCCTCGCCATCCCGCCCGGCTGCTCCTTCAACCCGCGCTGCCCCCTGGCCCAGGACCTCTGCCGGACCGACGAACCCCCGCTGTACGACGTGACCGAGTCCCCGGTGCCGCGCACCAGCGCCTGCCACTTCTGGAAGGAGTGCCTCCATGGCTGAGGCGATTCTCGAAGTCCGGGACCTCCACAAGCACTACCCGCTGACGCAGGGCATCCTCTTCAAGAAGCAGGTCGGCGCGGTCAAGGCCGTCGACGGCGTCGACTTCGACCTCGCCGCCGGCGAGACCCTCGGCATCGTCGGCGAGTCCGGCTGCGGCAAGTCGACGGTCGCGAAGATGCTGGTCAACCTGGAGAGGCCGACCTCCGGGACCATCCGCTACAAGGGCGAGGACATCACCAAGCTCTCCCCGCGCGCCCTGAAGGCCGTCCGCCGCAACATCCAGATGGTCTTCCAGGACCCGTACACCTCGCTGAATCCGCGCATGACGGTCGGCGACATCATCGGGGAGCCGTACGAGATCCACCCGGAGGTCGCGCCCAAGGGCGACCGGCGCCGCAAGGTCCAGGACCTCCTGGACGTCGTCGGCCTCAACCCCGAGTACATCAACCGCTATCCGCACCAGTTCTCCGGCGGCCAGCGCCAGCGCATCGGCATCGCCCGGGGCCTCGCCCTCCAGCCCGAGATCATCGTCGCCGACGAGCCGGTCTCGGCGCTCGACGTCTCCGTCCAGGCGCAGGTCGTCAACCTCCTCGACAACCTCCAGACCGAGTTCTCCCTCTCGTACGTCTTCATCGCCCACGACCTGTCGATCGTCCGGCACATCTCCGACCGCGTCGGCGTCATGTACCTCGGCCGGATCATCGAGATCGGCACCGACGCCCAGATCTACGACCACCCCACCCACCCCTACACGCAGGCGCTGCTCTCCGCCGTGCCCGTCCCCGACCCCGAAGCGCGCGCGCACCGCGAGCGGATCATCCTCACCGGCGACGTCCCCTCCCCGGCCAACATCCCCTCCGGCTGCCGCTTCCGCACCCGCTGCTGGAAGGCGCAGGAGCGCTGCGAACTGGAAGTCCTGCTGCTCGCCGTCCCGGCGGTCTTCCGCCTCACGGACAGCCCCGCGAAGCACGACTCGGCCTGCCACTTCGCGGAGGAGAAGCAGGTGGTGCCGCCGGAGGAGCCCCAGGAGCCCCAGGAGCCCGAGCAGCCGTAACTCGCAGGCAACCCGGCGGAATTGGATCCGATATACGGATATCGGATATTGGATGTCGTACGGCCGTGCGGGTGCCGTGAGCCGGCCGGGGCGCGCCATGTCGCCCCGGCCGGCTGCCACGTCCCGTTCATGCGGAACCGCTTGTTTCGCCGCGTCGCGACCGTGAGTATCGGGGCCGTGACTGTGACACGACCGGCACGTCTCACCGGCGCCGCGCTCTGCGCCGCGCTCGCCCTCGGCGCCGCCGTGTGGATCCTCCAGGACCTCGCCGCGCTCCGCTCGCCCGCCGACCTCGCCTGGTACTGGGCCGGGGACCACCACTTCCTGACCCGGGGCGGTCCACCACCTCCTGGTCGACCCCGTCCTCCTCGTCGCGTACGCCGCCGGAGCCGTCGCCGCGCTCCGCTCGCGGCACGCGGCCTCCGCGCTCGCCGCCGTCGGCACGGTCACCCTCGCGCTGCGCCTGCCCGGCCTCTGGGCGCCCGGGACCGGCGCCCTCGTCACCGCCCTCCTCGGCCTCGTCCTCGGCGCCGGCCTCGTCCTCACCGCCGCCGTGGGCCGCCGCCCGGCGGACGCCCCGTACGAGCAGGAGCCCACCCGCCCGCGCACCGGCCCCGCCGTCACCGCCGGGCTGCTCCTCGGGCCGCCGCGCTCGTCGTGACCCTGTGGGAGCTGTACTGGGCCGGGGAACTGCCCTGGACCTCACCGTCGACCGGTTCACCCGGGGCCGCTCCCTCGCCAAACCGCTCCTCGCGCCCCCGCCCGGCTGGCTCTCGGTGACGGTCCTCGGGCTGTACGGCACGGCCGCCGTCTCCTGCTTCGCGCGGGCCCGCCACAGCCGGGCCTTCGGGCTCCTCGCCGCCCTGCTCCTGACGGCGGGCGGCCTCGGCGGGTCGCCCGCGCCGTCCGGTACGAGACCCTCACCCACCTGGGCGAGCTCGCCGTCACGGACGCGGCGGACGCCCTCACCTCCGTCTTCGAACTCCTCGCGGGCCTCGCGCTGCTCGTGCTCCTCGCCGGGCGCGGCGCCCCGCCGCCGCGCCCGGACCGTTGCCCCGACCCGGGCCCCGGCCCCGCCCTACCCGACGCCGCCCGGCTGGTGACTCACCGGCCCAGGCCGAGCGCCCGCTTCAGGAAGTCCACCTGGAGCAGGAGCAGGTTCTCCGCCACCCGCTCCTGCGGCGTCATGTGCGTCACCCCGGACAGCGGCAGCACCTCGTGCGGCCGGCCCGCCGCGAGGAGCGCCGAGGAGAGCCGCAGCGCGTGCCCCACCACCACGTTGTCGTCGGCGAGGCCGTGCACGACCATCATCGGCCGGGCCGGCTCCTCCGGCGCGGACAGGCCGTCGTCGGTCAGCAGCGACTGCGCCGCGTAGACCCCGGGGTCGTCCTGCGGGGTGCCGAGGTACCGCTCCGTGTAGTGCGTGTCGTACAGCCGCCAGTCCGTCACCGGCGCCCCGACCACGGCCGCGTGGAAGACGTCGGGCCGCTGGAGCACCGCCCGGGCCGCCAGGTAGCCGCCGTACGACCAGCCGCGGATCGCCACCCGGTCCAGGTCGAGCGGGAAGCTCCCGGCCAGCGCCCGCAGCGCCTCCACCTGGTCGTCGAGCGTCGGCGTGAGGTCCCGCAGGACCGACTTCTCCCAGGCGGGGAGCGGCCCGGCATGCCCGGCCGTCCGCCACGACCACCGCGAAGCCCTGGTCGGCGAACCACTGCGAGGTCAGGTGGGGGTTGTGCGCGGCGAGCACCCGCTGCCCGTGCGGACCGCCGTACGGATCCATCAGGACCGGCAGCGGCCCGTCCCCTCCGCGTACCCCGTGGGCAGCAGCACCGCGCACGGGATCCGCCGCGCCCCGCCTCCGTCAGGCGCACGCGCGCGGAGATCACCGGCCGCTGGGCGTACGAGGCCACCACCGCGACCTGTTCGCCGTCCCGCAGCACCCGCGCCACGCTCCCCGGCTCCTCCGGCCGCGCCGACACCAGGACGGTCACCGCCCCGAGCGCACCGCGCCGTGCACGCCCACGCCCTCCGACAGCCGCGTCAGCCGCTCCGGGCCCCGCCCGGTCACCCGGTACACATGGATCTCGCCGGTCTCCGGCTCCGCGGCCGCCTCGCCCGCCGAGGCCGACACCAGGACGTCGTCCGCCCCGACGTCGAGGACCGCCCGGACGTGCAGCTCCGCGTCCGTCCACGCCTCCTCCCCGACGGCGAGGGTCCGCGCCCCGCTCTCGTCGGTGACCCGGACGAGCCCGCCGCCCGGCCCCAGGCAGGCACCCCGCGGTGCAGCTCCAGCCACGCCGGGTCCGCCTCCGCCCGTACGGTCGCGGTCTTCCCCGACTCCGGGTCCACCGCCAGGACCAGCTGCTCCCGCTGCTCCCGCGTCTGCACGAGCAGCAGCGGCGCCCCGGCCGCCGACCAGTGCACCCGCGCCAGGTACGGGTACCGCTCGCGGTCCCAGACCACCTCCGTGCGGGAGCCGTCGAGGCCGTAGCAGTAGAGCCGCACCTCCGCGTTGGCCGTGCCCGCCGCCGGATACCCCACCCGCTGCGGCTCCCGCTCCGGGTGCGCCGGGTCCGCGATCCACCAGCGCGTCACCGCCCGGTCGTCCGCCCGCGCCACGAGGAGCCGGTCCGAGGCGGGCGACCACCAGTGGCCGCGCTCCCGGCCCATCTCCTCCGAGGCGATGAATTCGGCCAATCCGTAGGAGACGTGCTCGTCCTCTGGGACGGCCAGCGCGCGGTCGTCCGCGCCGTCCGCGCCGACCACCCGCAGGGCGCCCTCCGCCACGTACGCCACGAACCGCCCGTCCGGCGAGGGACGGGGTCGATCACCGGCCCCGGAACCGGAAGCTCCCGCGCCGTCCCCGCCCGCAGCTCCGCCGCGAACAGCCGCCCGGACAGCGCGAACGCCGCCACCTCCACGGCCGCGTCCACCGCGTACGCCACGATCCCGGCCGAGCCCTCCCGGCTCCGCTCCCGGCGGGCCCGCTCCTGCGGGGACAACCTCCTCCGCGCCCGCGAGCAGCACCGCGGGGTCGGCGGCCGTCCGCTCCCCGGGCTCGCCGTCCCGCGGCAGGTCGAGCACCCAGAGCCGGTGGGAACGGTCCGTCCCCGAAGCGGATCTGACGAACACCACGCGCTCCCCGTCCGGGGAGACCGAGAAACCGCGCGGGACCCCCAGGGTGAACCGCTGGGTCCGGGCGTGCTGGCGGGGGAAGGAGAGTCCGGCCGAGGGTGTGGCCGGCTGCTGCGAAGGCAAGGTCATGCGGCTGAAACTAGCGCTGTGCGCCCCCCTCGTGCCTCCGTCCGCCGATCGATGCGGCCGCACGGATAGTTATGATCCGTAGCGCTAGGTGGGTATGCATCGGACTGGCATGCCCTCTGGCACATGCTGATCGACCGAACCGCTCGAATATCCGACCGAAGGTGGAGGTGAACCGCCGTGGCACTCTCGATCTCCGTGGTGGTGCTGCTGGCGATCGTCGTCTTCCTGCTGATCCGGAAATCCGGGCTGAAGGCTGGACATGCGGCGATCTGCGCGCTCCTGGGCTTCTACCTGGCGAGCTCGTCCATCGCCCCGTCCATCAGCACCCTCACCACGAACGTGGCGGGCATGATCGGCGGCCTCAAGTTCTGAGCGGCCCGACCTCGTAGGGTGGGGGGCATGTCCGATCTCCCCGCCCGCCGTCTGCTGCTCGTGCACGCGCACCCGGACGACGAGTCGATCAACAACGGCGCCACCATGGCCAGGTACGCGGCCGAGGGCGCCCTCGTCACCCTGGTCACCTGCACGCTCGGCGAGGAGGGCGAGGTCATCCCGCCCGACCTCGCCCACCTGGCCCCCGACCGGGAGGACCGGCTCGGCCCGCACCGCGTCGGCGAACTCGCCGCCGCGATGGCCGAGCTGGGCGTCACCGACCACCGCTTCCTCGGCGGCCCCGGACGCTTCCGCGACTCCGGAATGATGGGCGCCGAGCAGAACGAGCGCCCCGGCGCCTTCTGGAACACCGACGTCGACACCGCCGCGCCCCACCTGGTCGAGGTGATCCGCGAGACCCGCCCGCAGGTCCTGATCACCTACGACCCCGACGGCGGCTACGGCCACCCCGACCACATCCAGGCCCACCGGGTCGCCACCCGCGCCGCCGAACTCGCCGCGGACCCCTCGTACCGCCCCGACCTCGGCCCGGCCCACACGATCGCCAAGATCTACTGGAACCGCGTCCCGCGCCCCGTCGCCGAGGCCGGATTCGCCCGGCTCCGCGCCGAGGGCTCCGCCTTCCCCGCCGTCGCCGAGATCGACGACGTGCCCGGCGTCGTCGACGAGGACCGGATCACCACCGAGATCGCCGCCGATCCCGCGTACGCGGCCCGAAAGACCGCCGCGATGGCCGCGCACGCCACCCAAGTCGCCGTCGACGGTCCCTTCTTCGCCCTCTCCAACGACCTCGGCCAGCCGATCTTCACCACCGAGTACTACGAACTCGTCCGGGCACCTCCGGCGCCCCGGACGGCGAGCGCAGACGGACCTCTTCGCGGGGTGACGGCATGAGCGACGCCCCCGTGCCCCCGGGCGCCCGGTACGCCTGGTACGTCGTCCTGCTCGTCCTCGGCGCCCTCGTCGGCACCGCCGGGTCCCTCGTCCAGGCCGCCTGGTTCCCCGGCGGCCTGCTCCTCGCCCTCCTCGCCACCGCCGGCCTCTGCTACGGGCGCTCCGCGCCACCGGCACCCAGGTCGGCGTCGCCTCCGCGGGCGGCGGCTGGCTCGTCTCCGTCGTCCTGCTCAGCCTCGGACGTCCTGAGGGCGACGGGGTGTTCGGCGGGGCGGCGGCGAGCTGCTCTTCCTCTTCGGAGGCATGGCGCTCACTGTGATGTGCGCCACGCTGCCCAGGCTGCCGCGACCGGCCCCGTGAACAGCGCGACTTGAGACCGGGGACGTCCCGACTTCGGCCGGATTGCCCGTCGTCCGCAGCCCGGGGTCGGGTATGAGCCGTCGGCGTTCAGTATGGTGGTGCGCGCCGCCGAACCGCCCGGGTCAACACGAGCATCAGCAAGAGCGGGCGGTGGAGCCAACCGGGAGATCCTGCTTTGAGTCGTGAAACTGGTCGAGAGACTGACAGTTCGTCCTCCGGCGCCCAGGGGCGCGGTGGAGCCGCTTACCCCTCGGGTACCCCGCCGTACGGTTCCCGCCAGTATCCGTCGCTCCACCCCACGCAGGACGCGCCGGAGGAGACCGCCGCGCCCGCCCTGCCGGAGGAGCCCAAGACCGAGACCACGCTGACGACCCGGATCCGGATCAACATCCCGGGTTCGCGTCCGATTCCGCCGGTCGTGGTCCGCAAGACGGTCAACGAGGCGTCCGCCCCGGACCCCGAGCCCGAGCCCGCTCCCGCCGTGGAGCCGGAACCCGAGCCGGTGGCCGTGGCCCCGGAGCCGGTGGCCGCCGCTCCGGAGCCGCCCAAGGCGAAGGAGACGAGCGACTGGTTCGCCCCCGCAAGGCGGCGCCCCCAGCCCGTCCCCGCGCCCGCGCTGCCCCCGCGCCCGCCAAGCCCGCCCAGCCCGGCCCGGACGCCCCGGGCACCGGCTTCGCCGGCTCGGCGACCTCGGGCGTCCTGACGGTCGGCACCACCCCGTCGAGCCGCCCGGTCACCGCCACGCCCCAGACCCCGCCGGGCAACCCGCTGTACGAGAGCGGCACGCCGACGTACGAGGGGACCCCTCGGGCGGCACCCCGATGTACGACGGCACGCCTTCGGGCGGCACGCCGATGTACGACGGCACGCCTTCGGGCGGTACGCCGATGTACGACGGGACCCCTCCGCCGGCACCCCGATGTACGACGGGACCCCGCGGCGGCACCCCGCGGCACGACGGCACGCCCGCCGCCGGCACCCCGATGTACACCGGCACCCCGGCCGCCGGCACGCCCGCGTACCGCGGCCCGGGCGCCTGGGTGGCCTGGCGGCGCCGAACGGCCCCACCACGGGCCCGGTCACCGGCACGGCCTCCCTCGGCGGCGCCACCGCGACCGCGCCCTTCGGCGGCGGCCAGGGAGCGGGCTCCCGTTCGCCGGCGGCGCGCCCCGCATGTCGGACGACACGGCGATCCTGACGCCGCAGCAGCCGGCGCCGAAGCCCGGACCGGGCGCGGCGGCCGACAACGGCGCCCACATCTCCGGGGACACGCTCACCAGCGGCATCCCCGTGGTCACGCCGAAGGCGGCCCGCCCGGACCTGACCCCGCGCATCGAGGAGCGGCCGCCCCGGCCCCCGCGCCGGCGCCGCGCCAGGCGCAGGCGGACCGGGCCCCGGCGAAGAAGGGCCGCTCCAGCTGGTCCTCGCCGCCGTCGGAGTCCTCGGCCTCGCCGGCGTCGCCTACGGCGCCGGACTCCTCCTCAACCACTCCGACGTCCCCAAGGGCACCACGGTGCTCGGGGTGGACATCGGCGGCGGCACGAAGGAGGAGGCCGTCGGCAAGCTGGACGCGGCGCTCGGCAAGCGGGCCACCGCCCCGCTCCAGCTCAGCGTCGGCGGCAAGACGGTCCAGCTGGCCCCGGACAAGGCGGGTCTGGCGCTCGACAGCCAGGAGACCGTCCGCGCCGCCGCGGGCAGCGACTACAACCCGGTGTCGGTCATCGGCTCCCTCTTCGGCGGCGAGCGGGTCGCCAAGCCGGTCTTCCCGGTCGACAAGGAGAAGCTCGCCGTCGCCCTGACCGACCTGGCCGGTTCCTCGGCGTCGGCGACCGAGGGCACGATCCTGTTCGCCCCGAACAAGGTCACCCCGGTCGAGGGCAAGCCCGGACAGGGCCTGGACGTCCAGCGCTCGATGATCTCCGTGCAGGACGCCTTCCGCGCCCAGGTCGAGACGGGCCGGGGCAAGCCGGTCGAGCTGCCGGTCACCACCGTCCGGCCGACGGTCACCAAGGCCGAGCTGGACCGGGCGATGAAGGAGTTCGCGGAGCCCGCCATGTCCGGCCTGATCCGGATCCAGGCGGGCGGCCGGCACATCGACTTCGGCCCGGCCCGGTCGCTGCCGCAGATCCTCTCCATGAAGGCCGTCGACGGCCGGCTGGTCGAGGTCTACGACAAGAAGGCGATCGAGCGGCTCCTCGACGGAACCTTCAACGGCGTCATGGTCACCAAGGGCGACGGCAGCAAGCACCAGGTCTCCGCCGACGACGTGGCCTTCGCGATGCGCGACGCCCTGATGGGCAAGACGCTCGCGGAGCGCACGAAGACGATCGACCTCAGCGGCCAGGGCTGACGCTTCCCTTCCGCCGCGAAGAGCCCCCGTCCCCGCCCGGGACGGGGGCTCTTCCGCGCGTTTTACGGGCCGGGCGGCAGCAGCTCGCGGGTCAGGGCGAAGGCGGCCGTGGCGGTGGTCAGGAGGGCGTTGATCCGTCCGAGGACGCGGGTCGTCCGGTCGGCGTCCCCCGCCTCCACGGCCGAGTCCAGGTCGTCGGCGTACTCCCGGGCCCGTACCGCTTCGTCGGTCGGCGCGGCCGCCGCGTCCGTCCGCAGGGCCTCGACGAGCCGCTGGTGGGGACGCCGGAGGCGTCCGCCCGGTTGCCGTGGCCGCCGTGGGCCACCGCCCGGGGCTGTTCACGTTCGCCACGAGGAAGCCGCCCGACGCCGCGGAGATGTGCACGCCTTCTCCTCCTGCCCAGATGAACTTGGTCTCGTACTCGGTCCAGCCCTTGCGCGTCACGCTGTACCGGCCGAACCGCCAGCCGGTGACCTTGATCAGCCGGTGCTTGAGCGGCTCGGCCAGGATGAGCAGGGCGTCCGCCCGGTTCCACCCCTGCTCGGCGAAGTAGGGCGTCATCACCACGCGCGTGCCCGTGTGCCTGGCCCGCCGGCAGATCTCGCGGAACGCCTGCCCCTGGCACCTCTCCAACTGGCCCGGGGCGAGCGAGGGGCGCGGCAGCCGGAACCGGTGCGCGAGGTCGCGGAGCCAGACGGCCAGGCCGTGGACCGCCCAGCAGAGCAAGGCGAGCACCACGACCGTCCCCAAGGACTGATCCATACTCGTCACTCTCCCTGGAGGCGCCAAGTCCACGCATTCCAGGGGGAGTTGATGTGCTCAGCTGTGGGGCATCGCCTTGACCGCGGCCTCGGAGATCCTGGTCGCCTCCTGTTCGCAGGTGGCGGCCGGGTGCTGTGGGCCGCCGAGGGACACGTCCACCACCAGGTTTCCCTTGCGGACGTACAGGGTGCAGGTGGTGTGCTGGTCGGAGGGGGTGCTCCAGAAGGCCTCGTCGGCGAAGCCGATGCCGGTGGCCGGGCGGCCGTCCGCCGCGTCGTCCGCGAACTCGGTCTTCTGGAACGTGGTGCCGTTCTCGTCGGTGCCCGCGCTGCGGCGCAGGTCCCAGCTGACCACCGCGTGGGCGTAGAAGTTCCAGCCGTCCTGCTGCGGCTCGTCCTTGCCGACCCAGAAGCAGGTGGTCTCGGCGTGGTCCGTGTTCTCGGTGTAGGAGTCCCGGCTCGCCTGCCGCTCCGCCGCGGGCAGCGGCAGCCGGCCGGCCGCCTCCGCGCAGACCGGCATCGTCACGTACAGGTCGGGCGGCCCGTCCCCGGGCCGTCCCGCAGAGCCCACCAGGCGCCCGCGCCGAGCACGCAGAGGGCGACCGCGGCGGCGACGGCGACCGGGCCCCGCCGCTTGCCGGGGGCGGGCGCGTCGACCTGGGTGACCACGGCCGTCGGGGCGGCGGCGGGCGGCGCGAGCACGGCCGTCGGGGCGGTGACGGCGGGCGGTGCGACCACCGTGCGCTCGGGGTCCCCGGCCGGGTGGAGGAGCGCCTCGACGGCCTGCCGCTGTCCGGCGATGAGCGCGTGGACGGCGGGCGGCCACTGCCGGGCGGCCGGGGCCGCCGGGCCGAGCGCGGCGAGGAGCTGCGCGGGGTCGGGCGGGCCGAGGGGTCCTTCGCGAGGCAGCGGGCGACGAGATCGCGCAGCCCGTCCGGTACGGCGTCGAGGGCGGGTTCGGTGTGGACGACGTTGTACAGCGCCTGGAAGGTCGAGGGCCCGCGAACGGGCTCGTACCGGTCGACGCGAGGGCCAGGACCGAGCCCAGCGAGAACACGTCGCTCGCCGGCGTGAGTTCCTTCCCTCGGCCTGCTCGGGCGACATGAAGGCCGGGGAGCCGACGACCAGACCGGTCTGGGTGAGGCCGGTGAGCTCGCTCCCGGCCCCGGACGCGCGCGCGATGCCGAAGTCGATGACGCGGGCGCCGTCCTCCGACAGCAGGACGTTCTCCGGCTTCAGGTCGCGGTGGATGAGCCCCGCCCGGTGGATCTCGTCGAGGGCCGTCGCCAGCTGCACGGCGAGCCGCCGCACGGTCTCGGCGGGCAGGGTGCCGGACCGTTCGACGGCCGCGCCGAGGGAGGGCCCGGCGACGAAGACGGAGGCGAGCCAGGGCGTCGGCGCGTCGGCGTCGGCGGCCAGCACGGCCGCCGTGCAGGCCCCGGACACCTTCCGCGAGGCCTCGACCTCGCGCCGGAACCGGGCCCGGAAGTCCTCGTCGGCGGCGAGCCGGGCGTGCACCCGCTTCACGGCGGCGAGCCGGCCGTCGGGCCCGGCGCCGAGGTAGACGCGCCCCATGCCGCCGCGGCCGAGTTCGGCGAGGAGCCGGTACGGGCCCGCCTCGCGCGGGTCGGAGGGGCCCAGGGGCCGGGTCACGGGGTCGCCGCCTTCTTCGTCTTCTTCGTGATCAGGCCGATGGCCTGCCGGGTGGTGGACTCGGTCAGGGACTCGCACGCCCCGACGGGGTAGTGGGGGCCCCTGACCAGGACGAACAGGTCCAGGTTCACGTCCCGGGAGTAGAGCACGCAGCGGTTGCCGTCGGGCTTGTACCAGAGGGCCTCCTCCGCGAAGCCGAGCGTGAAGACCCGGCGGGTGGCGCCCCGGATGTACATGCTCTCGTGCCGCTTCTTCGCCTGTTCGGCGCCGGTGGGGCCGCCGCTCTTCGACCGGTAGAGGTCCCAGATGACGGTGATCTCGTCGCCGGAGCGGTTGTTCCAGACGCACTGGTTCGTCAACTGGCCGCCGTTCGGGTCGGTCCGGGCGGGCCCGCCGTCCCGCGCGATCTGCTGCCCGAACCCGGCGGGCACCTTCAGGCGCGGGTCCGCCTCCCGGCACGAGGGACGGTGCCCGTGTACGCGTCGGCCACCTGGTCCAGCGGCACGTTCCCGGGCGTCGGCACGGGCTCGTCCGTGATCGCGTAGAGCACGTCGTCCGGCAGGCCCGTCACGGCGAGCACCGCGCCGCCGACGGCGAGGATCCCGGCCGCGGTCCCGGCCGCGATCCACCGCCCGCGCCGCCGGTTCCGGGGCCGCCGGACGGCGGGCTCGGTGACCGGACCGCCGGGGCCGGGCGGTCCGCCCCGCGCGGGCGGCGGAGGCGTCCACGCCGCCCCGAGGGAGCCCCTGAGGCGCTCGGTCTCCGCCCGCCGCTCCCCGATCAGCCCGTGCACCCCTCCGGCCAGGGGCGCGCCGACGGCGCCACCGGCCCGAGCAGGGCGAGGAGTTCCGAGGGCGAGGGCCGCAGGCCGGGGTCCGGGGCGAGGCAGGCGCCGATGAGTCCCCGCAGGCCGGGCGGTACGGCGGTGAGGTCCGGCGCCTCGTGGGCGACGGCGTACATGAGCGCGGGGACCGAGCCGCCGTGGAACGGCGCCCGCCCCGTGCAGGCCACGGCCAGGGTCGAGCCGAGCGCGAAGACGTCGGCGGCGGGCCCCGGGTCTCGCCCCGGATCTGCTCGGGCGCCATGAACGCGGGGGAGCCGACGAGCGCGCCCGTGTGCGTCAGCTTCGTCAGCTGGTCCCCGGCGCGCGCGACGCCGAAGTCGATCACCCGGACGCCGTCCGCCGTGAGCACGATGTTCGAGGGCTTGAGGTCCCGGTGGACGAGGCCCACCCGGTGGATGTCGGCGAGCGCCTGCGCGAGCCCCGCCGCCAGCCGCCGTACCGCCTCCTCAGGCAGGACGCCCCCGGCGACGGCCTCGCTCAGCGTGGGGCCCTCCAGGAACAGGGAGGCGAGCCAGGGCTCCGGCGCGTCCGCGTCGGCGTCGACCACCGGGGCCGTATAGGCGCCGGAGACCCGGCGGGAGGCGTCCACCTCGCGCCGGAACCGGGCCCGGAAGCCCTCGTCGTCGGCCAGGTCGGCGTGGATCCGCTTGACGGCGACGAGCTGCCCGTTCGCCGCCGCACCGAGCAGCACCCGGCCCATCCCGCCCTGCCCGAGCACCCCGATCACCCGGAACGGCCCCACCCACTCGGGGTCGTTCGGTCCGCGTGCCTGCATCTCGTCCCCTTCCCCCGTGAACGCGGAAGGGATCCTAGTGGGTACGCCCGCGCGCCACGCGCGGGCGGGGTCCAGCTAGTTGAGCAGCGCCCGCGCCGCCTGTGCCCGCCGCCGGATCGCCGTCGCCGACTCCGGGTCCACCGCGTCCATCACCTGCGCGTACGCCTCCATCTCGACCGCGCCCGTCAGGAACTCCCCGCGCTGGACGAGCAGCTCGGCCCGCTCGTAGCGGAGGCGCGCCGGGTGGGAGGGAGCAGCAGGGCGAGCTCCACCGCCCACAGGGCCACCTCGGAGCGCTCGGGGCGGGGGCCGCCCAGGCGCGGATGTTGTTGAGGATCCGCAGGACGATCGCGCCCGGCTCGGCGGGCCGGAGCATCGAGCGGTCGAGGGCCTCGCCCGTCGCGCTCGCCACCAGGAGCTCGGCGTCGGTGCCCGTCATGGCCTGCCCGCCGGCGAAGGGGTCGGCGAGATCCAGGTCGGCCGGGTCGCCGAAGCCGACGACGAAGTGGCCGGGCAGCCCGAGCCCGTACACGGGGGCGCCGGCCCGGCGGGCGACCTCCATCCAGACGACGGAGAGCAGGATGGGCAGGCCCCGGCGGCGCCGCAGCACCTCGTGCAGCAGCGAGGACTCCAGGCGCTGGTAGTCGGCGGCCACGCCCTCGAAGCCCTCGCGGCGGCCGAGGAGCGCGGCGAGCTCCGCGCCCAGTCGCCGGTGAGCCGCGTCGCGTACGGGACGAGCCCGGCGAGCCGGTCGAGTTCGATCTCGGCCTCGTCGATCTCGCGCCGGGTGACGGAGGGGTCGGCCACCGCCCCGATCAGCAGGCAGAGCCGGGCGAGGTCGGGGCGCTCGGCGCGGGCCTCCTCGGCGAACTCCCGCCGCCAGTCGGGCACGTCGACCGGTGGTTCGTCCCCGCTCACGCCTCCGCCCACCGGTAGTGGTGGTAGTGGTGGTGGGGCGCGAAGCCCATGCCGTCGTACAGCGCCCGCGCGCCGTCGTTGTCCGCCTCCACCTGGAGCCAGGCCGCCGACGCGCCCTCGTCGAGCGCCTGCCGGGCGAGCGCCGTCATGACGGACGTCGCCAGGCCCCGGCGCCGCTGCTCCGGGTCGACCTCGACCGCCATGAAGCCCGCCCAGCGGCCGTCGACCACGCAGCGCCCGATCGCCGCCGGTACCCCTCCGGTGCCCGCGACGGACGCGAACCACACGCTCGGGCCCGACGCGAGGACGGACCGGACGGCCGGGCTCGCCTCCTCGTCGCCGGAGAAGCGCCGGTAGCGGCGCAGCCAGCCCTCGTCGAGGGTCCGGAGAGGCGTACGGCGGAGACGTCGGCGTCCAGGTCGCCGATCGGGGCGAGCGCCCCGGTGCGCACCTCGGCGGAGACCTCGCGCCGCCAGCCGTGCCGGTCCAGGGCGGCGCACAGCAGCTCCTGGGTGCCCTCGGCGCCGGTGGCGGTCTGGACGTACGCGGGAGCTTCCGGGCCGCGTACCACGCGCGCACGTGCGTCAGGGCCTCGGCGACGGGCATCCCCGGATCGCCGAGCGGGAGCGCGGAGTTGGCGCGCCGCGTGAATCCGTCGGCGGCCCGCAGCGTCCACTCCCCGAGGGCCTCGCTCTCCACCGGCCGCCACGCGCGCGCGGTGGCGCGGGCGAGCTCCGCGAAGGTGGCGGAGGGGCCCCGGCGGCGGGCCGGGGCGGCCGGGACGACCTTCCCGCGGCCAGCGCGGATTCCGCGATCCGGACGCTCTCACCGCTCTTTCGTGTGATCAGCAGCACACCGGCATCCCATGATGTGAGAACTCCGACCGCGTCGGTGAACTTCCCGCCCGGTTCCGCCGACTCCGTCACGTACCGAACGGAGACACGTTTTCCCACGTCAGCGCTGGTAATTCGCACCTCAAGGCGCCCTCCGCCGGTGATTTCCACAGCTTCTCCGCCCCTCCTGTTCGGATCGCCCCCAAGAACGGAGATACTAGGTGCGGGCATCGACGACGCCGCGCTCCCGCGCAGACCAGCCCTATCGAGGAGGAACGACAGCGTGACCTACGTCATCGCGCAGCCTTGTGTCGACGTCAAGGACAAGGCGTGCATCGAGGAGTGCCCCGTCGACTGCATCTACGAGGGCAAGCGGTCCTTGTACATCCACCCGGACGAATGCGTCGACTGCGGGGCCTGTGAGCCGGTCTGCCCGGTCGAGGCGATCTTCTACGAGGACGACACCCGGAGGAGTGGAAGGACTACTACAAGGCGAACGTCGAGTTCTTCGACGAGCTCGGTTCGCCCGGTGGTGCCTCCAAGCTCGGCGAGATCGAGCGCGACCACCCCTTCATCGCCGCCCTGCCGCCGCAGAACGGCTGATCCATCCGCCCTCGGTCCCGTACGGCCTCGCCGCTGTACGGGGCCGAAGCGTTTCCGTACGTACGAGGAAGTGAGCCAACCCGTGAGCGCAGTCTCTTCGCGCCTTCCCGTCTTCCCGTGGGACAAGCTGGAGCCGTACAAGAAGACGGCCGTGGCGCATCCGGACGGGATCGTGGACCTCTCCGTCGGCACGCCCGTGGACCCGGTCCCCGCGCTGATCCAGGAGGCCCTGGTCGCGGCGGCGGACTCGCCGGGCTATCCCACGGTGTGGGGGACGAAGGAGCTGCGGGACGCGCTCACCGGCTGGTGCGAGCGGCGTCTGGGCGCCGTCGGCTTCGCCCACGAGAACGTGCTGCCGGTGGTCGGCTCCAAGGAGCTGGTGGCCTGGCTGCCGACGCAGCTGGGCCTCGGCGCCGGTGACGTCGTCGCCTACCCGCGGCTGGCGTACCCGACGTACGAGGTGGGGGCGCGGCTCTGCGGCGCGACGCCCGTGGTCTACGACGACCCGACGGAGCTGGACCCGGCGGGGCTGAAGCTGCTCTGGCTCAACTCCCCGTCCAACCCGACCGGCAAGGTCCTCGCCAAGGACGAGCTGACCCGGATCGTGGCCTGGGCGCGCGAGCACGGCATCCTCGTCTTCTCCGACGAGTGCTACCTGGAGCTGGGCTGGGAGGCCGACCCGGTCTCGGTCCTGCACCCGGACGTCTGCGGCGGTTCGTACGAGGGGATCGTCGCGGTCCACTCGCTGTCCAAGCGCTCCAACCTGGCCGGCTACCGGGCCGCGTTCATCGCGGGCGACGCGGCCGTCCTGGGCGAGCTGCTCCAGATCCGCAAGCACGGCGGCATGATGACCGCGGCCCCGGTGCAGGCGGCGACGGTCGCGGCGCTCGGCGACGACGCGCACGTGGCCGAGCAGCGGGAGCGCTACGCGGCCCGCCGGGCGGCCTGCGGGCGGCCCTGAGGCGCACGGCTTCCGGATCGAGCACAGCGAGGCCAGCCTCTACCTGTGGGCGACCCGCGACGAGCCGTGCTGGGACACCGTGGCGTACCTGGCGGAGAAGGGCATCCTGGTGGCGCCCGGCGACTTCTACGGCGAGGCCGGGGAGCGGTTCGTGCGGGTGGCGTTCACGGCGACGGACGAGCGGGTCGAGGCCGCGGTCAAGCGCCTGGGCTGAGCCCGTGGGACGACCGGAGGGCCCGGGGAGCATCCGCTCCCCGGGCCCTCCGCGTGTCGCGGTGCGGGTCAGCCGCCGATCGGCAGGCCGCCCAGGGTCTGGCCGGTGGGCAGGCCGCCCAGGCCACCGCCCAGGGCGCCGCCGGTCGGGCCCTCGGCGCCTCGGCGGCGGCGCCGGCGGTCTGGCCGACGACCTCGCCCGTGCTGCCGGCCGTCTTGCCGACGACCTGCTGGGCGGCGGGGCGGCGGTCTTGCCGCCGTGCCGACGGTCTTCCCGGCGGCCGGGACGGCGGTGCCGACGGCCTTGCTGCCGGTCTCGCCGACCACGCCGGTCGCGGTCTGCGAGGCGCCGTCGAGGGCGCTCCCGCGCCTGCGGCGTCCAGGGCGGTCACGCCGCCGAGGGCGCCGGTCGGCGCGAGGCCCTGGTCGAGGGCGCTCGCGGAGCCGGCCGCACCGACCACGGGGCTGCTCCGGCCGCGAGCAGGAGGGCGGCGCGGGCGATCCGACGGGTCAGGGGGAGGGACATGGTGCTCCTTCGGCGAAGAGGACGATTACGCGGTGACAACCGGCCCTGGGGCGGGGGAGGTTGCGGCGACCGAAGGTAAAGAGTTGGCAATGCGTCGTATTGTCGGGTGGGGAGGAAAACGGACGAACGTGTCATTGTGGGGAGCCCTGCCGAACCGTCACTTCCCTTGGGACACAAGGGAAGCGAGGGGAGGGTGACCTACGGGGAAAACGGCCCGCGCACCTCCCGAATTTCCTCCGCCCGGCACCGACGCCGTGCCACGCCCGGGTGAACGACCGCACGGACACTCGGGCCCGAAAAGCCGCTGAGCGAGCCGCATCCGGCGGGCCCCGCGCCTCGGAAGCTACGGCGCGAGCCGCATGCGGACGGGTCCCGCGCCGCGGAAGCTACGGGGTGAGCCGCATCCGGGCGGGTCCCGTGTCTCGGAAGTTACGAGGTGAGCCGCATCCGGACGGGTCCCGTGCCTCGGAAGCTACGGGGCGAGCCGCATCCGGACGGGTCCCATGTCTCGGAAGTTACGGGGCGAGCCGCATCCGGACGGAGTCCCCGCCCCCGGCGACGCTCCCGGTGGCCTCGCCCGAGGGCTTCGACCAGCCCCCGTCGGCCTCGCCCGCGCGCCACACCCGGCCCCCGAACGAGACCTCGGTGATCCGCAGCGTGTCCGCCCGCGCCACCGCCCACTGCGCCAGCTCCCAGCCGCGCCGCTCGTCCGAACCGGCGCCCGGCGCGCTCCCGCGCCCGTCGCCCCCGGACCGGCACCACGAGCACCGGCGGCTCGGAGGCCGAACGGCCCGCGCTCGGACCGCCCGTCACCGCCGTCGGCGCCGCCTTCTCGCCGAAGGCCCGCACCAGCTCCTCGCGCACCCGCGCCGGATCGCCCGGCCGGCCCTCCGCCACGGTCGTCGTACAGATCAGCGCCGCCGGCGACCGGCCGGTCAGCGCGGCCGAGAGCAGCGTGGCGTCCGGCTCGTGCTTCGCGTACGCCTGCGGGAAACCGCTCTTCTGCACCCGCTGCGCCGCCACGGTCAGCGGCAGCCGCGAATATCCCGGGACCTTCTCCAGGCCCTCGTAGAACTTCCCCGACGCGTACACCGGGTCCATGATCTGCGCCGGCGTCCCCCAGCCCATCGAGGGCCGCTGCTGGAAGAGGCCGAGCGAGTCCCGGTCGCCGTGCTCGATGTTCCGCAGCCCCGACTCCTGGAGCGCGGTCGCGAGCGCGATCGTCACGGCCCGCTCCGGCAGCCCCCGGGTGGTGCCCACCGCCGAGATCGTCGCCGCGTTGGACGCCTGCTCCGGGGTGAACTCGTAGCGGTTGTCCCCACTGCCCACACTGCACCGGGGCGTGCCCGTACTGCCCGTCATCTGGTGGAACGCGACGTACGAGGCGAGGCCGAGGAGCGCGGCGAAGGCGGCCGCGGAACGGGCGAGGCGGCCGCGACGGCGGGGACGGATGGGCTCGGACACGGGGCCCACCGTACTGGAGGCCGCGTTAGGGTCGGCACATGGCAGACATCACCCCGCTCGACGGCCCCCTCGACCTCTCCCTCGACGGGCGGCGCTCACCGCCGCCCTCGTCGACTTCCCTCCGTCAGCGGGACCGAGCAGCCGCTCGCCGACGCGATCGAGGCGGCCCTGCGCGCCCTGCCGCACCTCACCGTCGACCGCCTCGGCAACAACATCGTCGCCCGCACGAACCTCGGCCGCGACGAGCGCGTCGTCCTCGCCGGCCACATCGACACCGTGCCGATCGCCGACAACGTGCCCTCGCGGCTCGACGAGGACGGCATCCTCTGGGGCTGCGGCACCTCCGACATGAAGTCCGGCGTCGCCGTCCAGCTGCGCGTCGCCGCCACCGTCCCCGAGCCCAACCGCGACCTCACCTTCGTCTTCTACGACAACGAGGAGGTCGCCGCCCACCTCAACGGCCTCGGGAAGATCGCCGACGCGCACCCCGCATGGCTGGAGGGCGACTTCGCCGTCCTCCTGGAGCCCTCCGACGGCCAGGTCGAGGGCGGCTGCCAGGGCACCCTGCGCGTCATCCTGCACACCGCCGGCGAGCGCGCCCACTCCGCGCGCGCGTGGATGGGCTCCAACGCCATCCACACCGCCGCCCCGATCCTCGACCGCCTCGCCGCCTACGAGCCGCGCAAGCCGATCATCGACGGCCTCCAGTACCACGAGGGCCTCAACGCCGTGAAGATCGAGGGCGGCGTCGCCACCAACGTCATCCCCGACGCCTGCGCCGTCACCGTCAACTACCGCTACGCCCCCGACCGCTCCCCGGCCGAGGCGCTGGCGTACGTCCGGGAGTTCTTCGACGGCGTCGCGATCTCCGAGTTCGTCGTCGACGACGAGAGCCCCGGCGCCCTGCCCGGCCTCTCCCACCCCGCGGCCGAGGCCTTCATGAAGGCCGTCGGCGGCAGCGCGCAGCCCAAGTTCGGCTGGACCGACGTCGCCCGCTTCAGCGCCCTCGGCGTGCCCGCCGTGAACTACGGCCCCGGCGACCCCCTGTACGCGCACAAGCGCGACGAGCACGTCCACGTCGACCGCATCCACCACTGCGAGGCACGGCTCCGCGACTGGCTGACCGCCCGTCTCCCGTAATTTCGGATTTCGTCACCCCCGTGGTCCTACGCTGACCCCACCAGAAGATCGTCGGTTCGACGGAGGAGCAGGCCATGGGTATCCCCGAAGGGAGACGAAGCCCGAGGAGCAGCGGCTGGGACCGGTGCTCAGGCGCAGGGACCAGGTCCAGCCGGGCACCACGGACCAGAGGCTGCTCGACACCGAGGGCGACTCGGAGTGGGTGCACACCGACCCCTGGCGGGTCATGCGCATCCAGTCCGAGTTCGTCGAGGGCTTCGGCGCCCTCGCGGAACTGCCGAGCGCGATCAGCGTCTTCGGCTCGGCCCGCACGAAGCCGGACTCGCCGGAGTACGAGGCGGGCGTACGGATCGGCAAGGCGCTCGTCGAGGCCGGCTTCGCGGTCATCACGGGCGGCGGTCCGGGCGCCATGGAAGCGGCCAACAAGGGGGCCAGGGAGGCCAAGGGCGTCTCGGTGGGCCTCGGCATCGAGCTCCCCTTCGAGCAGGGGCTCAACCCGCACGTCGACATCGGCGTGAACTTCCGCTACTTCTTCGTCCGCAAGACGATGTTCGTGAAGTACGCGCAGGGCTTCGTCGTCCTCCCCGGCGGCCTCGGCACCCTCGACGAGCTCTTCGAGGCCCTCACCCTGGTCCAGACCCGCAAGGTCACCCGGTTCCCGATCGTCCTCTTCGGCACCGCGTACTGGAAGGGCCTCGTCGACTGGCTCCGCGACTCGGTCGTCGCCGGCGGCAAGGCCAGCGAACGCGACCTCCTCCTCTTCCACGTCACGGACGACGTGGAGGAGGCGGTGGCGTTGGTGACGAAGGAGGTCGGCCGCTAGGGCCGACCGCGCCGGTCGGTTGTGGGCAGTCGTTCCGCGGGCGGAACGGGTGGGCACAACCGACCACCGGCCCGCAGACGCGGGTCTAGGCCAGCCCGCGCCGGGCCACGGCGGGCGCGCGGTGCCCCGCGATGGACGCCACCATGTCCAGCACCTGCCGCGTCTCGGCGACCTCGTGCACCCGGTACACCTGGGCGCCCAGCCACGCCGACACCGCCGTCGTGGCCAAGGTCCCGAGCACCCGCTCCTTGACCGGCCGGTCGAGCGTCTCCCCGACGAAGTCCTTGTTGGACAGGGACACCAGCACCGGCCACCCGGTCGCCGCCATCTCCCCGAGCCGCCGCGTCGCCTCAAGACTGTGCCGCGTGTTCTTCCCGAAGTCATGGCCGGGATCGATCATGATCCCGTCCCGCCGCACGCCCAGCGCGACCGCCCGCTCGGCGAGACCCACGGTGACCCGCAGGACGTCGGCCATCACGTCCTCGTACTCGACCCGGTGCGGCCGGGTCCGCGGCTCCGCGCCGCCGGCGTGCGTGCAGACGAGCCCCGCGCCGTACTTCGCGGCGACCTCGGCGAGCCGCGGGTCGACCCCGCCCCACGCGTCGTTGAGGACGTCCGCCCCGGCCTCGCAGACCGCCTCGCCGACGTCCGCCCGCCAGGTGTCGACGCTGATCACCACGTCGGGGTGGCGCCTGCGGACCTCGGCGACGAAACCGACCGTGCGCCGCGCCTCCTCCTCGGCCGTCACCTCCTCGCCGGGGCCCGCCTTCACCCCGCCGATGTCGATGATCGCGGCCCCCTCGGCCACGGCCCGCTCGACCCGGGCGAGCGCCGGCTCGTCGCGGAAGGTCGCGCCCTGGTCGTAGAAGGAGTCCGGGGTCCGGTTCACGATCGCCATGATCACCGGCTCGTGCGGCCCGAATTCACGCCGTCCCAAGCGCAGCATCCCTTTTGTCCTCCCTCGCGTCCGTTCGCCTGTGACCCTAACCGTCGGTGGCGCATGGCACGATCGGCACGGGACGTTTTCCACTCCGGGAGAGGCGCGCAGTGTTCTGGTTTCTGCTCATCACGATGGTCGTGGTCGTGGCCGCGGTGACCCTCGCCGTGGTCGGCGGCGGCGACAGCGAGGTGCTGCCCGAGGTGGCGCCCGAGCAGCTCGTCGACCCGCTTCCGGTCGCCCGGCCGGTGGACCGCGCCGACGTCGAGGCGCTCCGCCTCCCCGTCGCCGCCCGCGGGTACCGGATGGCCGACGTGGACGACGTCCTCGTCCGGCTCGGCGCCGAGCTCGCGGAGCGCGACGCCCGCATCGCCGAGCTGGAGGAGGCGCTCGCGGGCGCGGCCCCGGGGCGACGCCGGCACGGAGGGCGAGGAGCGGTGACGGGCGAGGCGATCCCCGGGCCCGACGGGCGGCTGCGCTGCCCCTGGGGCCTGTCGACCGAGGACTACGTCGCGTACCACGACGAGGAGTGGGGCCGCCCGGTCCACGGCGACGACGCGCTGTTCGAGCGGCTCTGCCTGGAGGCCTTCCAGTCGGGCCTGTCGTGGATCACGATCCTGCGCCGCCGCGAGGGCTTCCGCAAGGCGTTCTCCGGCTTCCGGATCGCCGACGTGGCCCGCTTCACCGAGGCCGACCGCGAGCGGCTCCTCGCCGACGAGGGCATCATTCGCAACCGCGCCAAGATCGACGCGACCCTGGCCAACGCGCGGCTGCTCGCCACGTGGTCCCCGGGCGAGCTCGACGCCCTGATCTGGTCCCACGCCCCCGCCCCGGCGACCCGCCGCGCCGCACCCCGCACGCTCGCCGACGTCCCGCGGTCACCGACGAGTCGACGGCCTCTCCAAGGCCCTCAAGAAGCGCGGCCTCCGCTTCATCGGCCCCACCACGGCGTACGCCCTGATGCAGGCCTGCGGCCTCGTCGACGACCACCTGAAGGGCTGCGTGGCCCGGGGCGGCCAGTAGCCCGGGCGGGCGCCGGCACCGCCCGGGCCGCGCGTCCGTCAGAAGACGTGGACGCGCTCGGCGGGGTCCCAGCCCATGTCGGCCTGCGGGCCGCCGATGCCGCCGCGGCCGTTGCCGGGTAGACGAACACCTGCAGGCCGATCGGCCGCAGCAGGTCCGACTTGCCGTCGCCCGTCACGTCGCCGACGGAGAAGACGGGCGCGTCCGAGGGCCAGGCGTACGGCAGCCTGACGCGGGTGCCGAACCAGCCCCGGCCGTTGCCCGGGTAGAGCCAGAGTCCGCGCGAGCCGTCCCGCGCGACGAGGTCGGACGTGCCGTCGCCGGTCATGTCACCGGGCGCGGTGAGGCTGTTCATGGCGTTCCAGCCGCCGCCGACCTTCTTGCGGGCGCCGAACCAGCCCCGGCCGTTGCCGGGGTACATCCACAGGACACCGGCGGTGTCCCGGGCGACCAGGTCGCGACGGCCGTCGCCGGTGAGGTCGCCGACCGCCTCGATCTCCTTCATGGTGTTCCAGCCGGCGCCGACCTTCAGGCGGGGCTTGAACCAGCCCCGGCCGTTGCCGGGGTAGAACCAGAGGACGCCGGCCTTGTCGCGGGCGTAGACGTCCTCGAAGCCGTCACCGTCGTAGTCGCCGTGGCGGACGATCTGGGTCATGGCGTTCCAGCCGCCGCCGATGAGGGCGCCCTTGTCCTTCCAGGCGGCGCCCGGCGCACCGTCGAGGTACCACAGGCGGCCGTCGTCGGCCCGCTCCACGACGTCCGGGGCGGCGTCGTTGTCGAGGTCGCCGAACCGGGCGGCGGCCGGCAGCCCGCCCGGACGCTTCTGCATCGGCGACCAGTCCATCCACGCGATGCCCGAGGACACCTCCCAGGAGGTGGTGGCCAGGCGGATGGAACTGATCCTGTTGTCGAGCCGGCCCAGGATGGAGCCCTCGAAGCTGACCCCGCCGTTGTGCGGGTCGGCCTGCAGGGTTTCGCCGCCGCCGTATCCGGGGTCGCCCCAGAGGAGGGCGTACAGGCCGGAGTGGTTGACCACGGACGAGATCTTGTCGTCCCAGGCCCCCAGGGTGGCCTGACTGGACGTGATGATCTTCATCTCGCCCTGGTAGTCGCGGTACTGGAAGACGCACAGCCGCCCCGAAGGGCAGCGGTCCTCTCCCGCCGAGGCCGAGGGAGCGGCCGTCATCAGCGTCGCCAGGGAGGCCGCCGTGGTCACGGTGGCGGCCAGGGCGCGCCGGCCCCGGTTGCTGCGGATCATGGATCGGAATCCGTTCGAGAGGAGGGAGGAGTCAGAAGACGAAGCTGGTGGACCGGAGGTCGCCCAGGTCCCGGGGCGCGAGGAGGTGCCCGTCGGCGGTGCCGGGGTAGACCAGGAGCCGGACCCGGCCCTGGTGGGACTCCCTGCCGGGAGCGTGTGCCACCAGGTCGGGGCGGCCGTCGCCGGTGACGTCGCCGAGACCGGCCAGCTCGGCGTGGCCGTTCCAACCGCCGGTGCCGATGAGCTTGCGCGTGCCGAACCAGCCGCGGCCGTTGCCCGGGTAGAGCCAGAGCTTGCCCGCCGTGTCGCGGGCGACCAGGTCGGCCTTCTTGTCGGAGTTCATGTCGCCGGCGCCGACGAACTCGTTCATGGCCTTCCAGCCGCCGCCGACCTTCTTGCGGGCGCCGAACCAGCCCCGGCCGTTGCCGGGATACGTCCACAGGACGCCGTCGCCGTCGGAGGCGAGCAGGTCGCCCTTGCCGTCACCGGTCAGATCGCTGGCGGCCGCCAGGTCGCGCATGGTGTTCCAGCCGGCGCCGACCTTCAGGCGGGGCTTGAACCAGCCCCGGCCGTTGCCGGGGTAGAACCAGAGGACGCCGGCCCTGTCGCGGGCGTAGACGTCCTCGAAGCCGTCACCGTCGTAGTCCCCGTGTCGGACCAGCTTGGTCATGCCGTCCCAGCCGCCGCCGACGAGCGCGTTCCGGCCGGGGCTCGTGTAGGCGTGGGACGACCACAGCTGGCCGATCAGGTTGCGCGCGAGGACGTCGGCGTACCCGTCGTGGTTCAGGTCGCCGAAGGCGCCGGTCGCCGGGAGCGCGGCGGGACGCGGACGCGGGTTGTCGTACAGGAACGGCAGACGGCTCTCGTTGCCGCAGAAGTCGTCCGCCTCCGGGCCGATGTCCACCGAGCTGACCGCCCGGTCGAGCTGCGGGTAGGCGCTCTCGTCGAAGGACCCCACCGTGTAGAAGTGGGTCGAGCCCTCCGGGGCGAGGCCGGGCTCCGGGTAGAAGCAGACCGCGTCCGCGTACCCGGAGAGCGTCACGATGAACGACCGGATGCGGTTGTCCCAGGCGCCGAGGGACGCCATCGGCTTCCGGATCACGATCATGTCGCCCTGGTACAGCGGCTTGCTGAAGCCGCACACGGCGTTGGCGGGACACCGCTCCCAGCCGTCGGCGGCCCGCGCCGGCGAGGACAGGACGGTGGCGGACAGGCCCAGGGCCGCACCCGCCGTGAGCGCGCCGCGAAGAAGGCGCGCGGAAGGAGAAGGACGCACGGAACCCCCCAGGTATGTGCGTACGAAGGTGAGCGGATCCTATAGACCCGCCCACCGGCCGTACGAACGGGTTCCGCCCGAGGTCAGCGGCCCAGGTACCGCGGCTTCTCCTTCGCGATGAAGGCGCGGACCGCGATCGTGTGGTCCTCCGAGGCGCCCGCGAGGGTCTGGAGCTCCTCCTCCTTGTCGAGGGCCTCGGTGAGGGAGTGGTCGGCGCCGTAGGCGAGGGACTCCTTCAGGGCCGCGTACGCGACGGTCGGGCCCTGCGCGAGCTTGCGGGCCACCTTCTCCGCCTCGGCCGCCAGGTCGGCGGCCGGGACCAGACGGTTGACGATGCCGAGCTCGTACGCCTCCTGGGCGCCGATCGAGCGCGGGAAGAGCAGCAGGTCGGAGGCCCGGCTCGCGCCGATCAGCCGGGGCAGCGTCCACGACACGCCCGAGTCGGCGGTGAGGGCGACGCCCGCGAAGGAGGTGTTGAAGGAGGCCGTGTCCGCGACCACCCGGTAGTCCGCGGCGAGCGCGAAGCCGAAGCCGGCCCCGGCGGCGACGCCGTTCACCCCGGCGACGACCGGCTTCCGCATGCCGGTGAGCGCGCGCACGATCGGGTTGTAGTGGTCACGGACCGTGTTCATGGTCTCGCTCGTGCCGGACTCCTGGTCCGCCGCGAGCAGCCCGACGTGCTCCTTCAGGTCCTGGCCCACGCAGAACGCCCGGTCGCCCGCCGCCGTGAGGAGCACCGCCCGTACGGCGGTGTCGGCGGCGGCCGTCTCCGCGGCCTCCCGGAGGGCGACCTTCGTCGCGATGTTCATCGCGTTCATCGCCTCGGGCCGGTTGAGCGTGATGGTGGCGAGTCCGTCGCTCACCTCGTACAGCACCGTGTCGGCCATCGGGATCCCTTCGCCTCATTGCGTGGTTGACCAGCCCAGCATGGCGGAGATCATCCGTGCCGCCCATGTGAGCTGCGTCAAAGATTGAAGGGACGTGATGCGACGTCGAGCGGCGAAGTATCGCAGGCCGATCGCCGAAATGTGGGGTTTTGCGGGAGCGCGTTGCGCAAGCGATGCCGATCGATGTTGGTCATCGGGTCCTGCCATGCGGGATAATGACCTGGAAGCAATGTGTTCGAAGCCGGTGACGCGTGCTCCACGTCATGGAGCTGCCCGGCTGACAATGAGCTGGTTTCAGGAAGGGGAACAAGCATGGCGGCCATGAAGCCGCGGACGGGTGACGGCCCGCTCGAGGTGACCAAGGAGGGGCGGGGCATCGTCATGCGCGTTCCGCTCGAAGGCGGCGGTCGGCTTGTCGTCGAGCTGACCCCGGACGAGGCCGAGGCGCTGGGCGACGCCCTCAAGAAGGTCGTCGGCTGACCCTCTTCTCCACGATTCCTGAGCGCTGCCCCGGTACGGTCCGCCGTCCCAGGGCAGCGGTGTCTCAGGCGGCCGGCCCTTCCGGGGCAGTCAGCCCGCCGCACCGCGCAGAGCAGCCCGTCACCCACGGGCAGCAGCGACGGGAGGAGCTCCTGGCTCTCCCGCACCGCGCGCAGCAGCTCGCGGACCCGCTGGACCTCCGCCGGCTGGGCCCCCGAGTCGATCGTGCGGCCGTCCGCGAAGACCCCCTCGAAGCAGACGAGGCCCCCAGGTCGCAGCAGGCGCAACGATTCAGCGAGGTAGTCCAGGTACTCCAGCCGGTCGCCGTCGCAGAACACCAGGTCGTACCCGCCGTCCGCGAGCCGCGGCAGCACGTCCAGGGCACGGCCGGGGATGAAACGGGCCCGGTTGCCCGCGAAGCCCGCCGCCCGGAACGCCGTCTTCGCGAGCTGCTGCCGCTCCGGCTGGAGGTCCACCGTCGTCAGGACGCCGTCCGGCCGCATCCCGAGCAGCAGATAGATCCCCGACACGCCCGTGCCGGTGCCGATCTCCGCCACCGCCTTGGCGTCCGCCGTCGCGGCGAGCAGGCGCAGCGCCCCGCCGGTGCCCGGCGACACCGAGGGCAGCCCTGCCTCCCGGGCCCGCTCCGGGCCCAGCGCAGAGCTTCGTCCTCGGCGACGTAGGCGTCGGCGAACGACCAGCCCGTCTGCCGGTTGGCGGTAATGGCCTCTCCTGTCCCCGTAGTTGACGCAACGGTGACTGTATCCGCTGTCAGCGGGAACCCGCAGATGGGACCGGGCGTTCACCAGGGGAAGGAAGCGACAGGAGGCGACCGGGCGACCCGGTTCCAAATTCGCGTAAAGATTCTTATCCGGAGCTAACGGGCGAGGTGGCTATGGTAGGGGCTCCACTGGACACCACCAGAGCCGACAGGGAGGTGCGGCTGCGCCTGTGGATCGGGGAGGAGTGCTTCGGCGTCTTCTCAGGTCGGCGGGTGAGCCGAAATCCGTGACCGACACAGCTGACCGTTTCCGCACCACCGACTCCGCTCCCACCACCGCGACCTTCGCATCGGATGCGGAATCGCAGGCGTGGACCCCTCCCACCTGGGAGGAGATCGTCAGCACCCACAGCGGCCGGGTCTACCGCCTCGCCTACCGCCTGACGGGCAACCAGCACGACGCCGAGGACCTGACCCAGGAGGTCTTCGTCCGCGTCTTCCGCTCGCTGTCGACGTACACCCCGGGCACCTTCGAGGGCTGGCTCCACCGCATCACCACCAACCTCTTCCTCGACATGGTCCGCCGCAAGCAGCGCATCCGTTTCGACGCGCTCGGCGACGACGCGGCCGAGCGGCTCCCGAGCCGCGAGCCCTCGCCGCAGCAGGCGTTCAACGACACGCACTTCGACGCCGACGTGCAGCAGGCCCTCGACACCCTCGCGCCCGAGTTCCGCGCCGCGGTCGTCCTCTGCGACATCGAGGGCCTCTCGTACGAGGAGATCGCCGCGACCCTCGGGGTGAAGCTCGGCACCGTCCGCAGCCGCATCCACCGCGGCCGCTCCCACCTGCGCAAGGCCCTCAAGCACCGCTCGCCCGAGGCACGGGCGGAGCGTGCCCTCGCCTCCGTCGGATGGGAGGCAGGGACAGCGTGAGCGGCACACGTCCCACGTCGCCGACCCCGCGGAGCACCACCTCGGGGACCGGCTGGCCGCGCTCGTCGACGGCGAGCTCGGCCACGACGCCCGCGAGCGGGTCCTCGCCCACCTCGCGACCTGCGCCCGCTGCAAGGCCGAGGCCGACGCCCAGCGCACCCTGAAGAGCGTCTTCGCCTCGGCGGCCCCGCCACCGCCCTCCGAGGGCTTCCTCGCCCGGCTCCAGGGCCTTCCGGGGACCCGGCGAGCCGGGGGACCCGGCGGCGGGCCGCGCGGCCCCCTCGAAGAGCTCCTCGGCGCGGGCGGAGTGAAGTCCGATGGCTTCGCCACCGCCGCCGTCGTCACCCCGCACCCCGGCACCGGCGCGGCCGGCTTCCGCATCCACGAGGTCGGCTACCGCCCTCCGGGACCTCCGGGCGCGGCCGGCGCTTCGCCTTCGCGGCGGCCAGCGCCGTCTCGTTCGCGGCGATCGCCCTCGGCGGCACCCTGCCCCTCGAAGCCTCGGTGACCGCGAGCGCGCGCGGCGGCCAGGGCACCGGCAGCGCCGTCACCCGCTGCGCACCTCCACCGCGGCGGCGGCGGCACGGGCGCGGCGTACGGACGCGGCACGCGGTCCGGCGAGCGTACGGGCGCCCAGTCCGTCGACGAGGCCGAGCCCTTCACCGCGGTCACCCCGGTCGCCGTCCCGCAGGGCCCGTCGCGCCCGCCGCCCAGGGCACGGTCCCGTCGGGCGCGGTCCCGCCGGACGAGGTGCACTCCGCCGCCTCGCCGCTGGTGGCCGTACGCCTCCGGAACCCGGCCCCGCAGTCGCTCCTGGCCCTCTCGCCGTTCATACGGCCGACGGCTCCGGCGCTGCAGCTGGCCTTCGCCCCCGGGCCCAGCCCGATGGCGAGCCCGACGACCGCACCGCTCGGCTCCCACCGCTGACCCGCGACCTGGTTGAATCCAGGGACACGGGCGCCCGACCCAGGGGCGCGGACGGGTCAGCGGTTGCGGGAGAGCATGGACAACGGAAGCCGAACTGGTGGAGCCGGCCTTCGAGCGCACCGGAGGCGGCGCGCATACCCACCCGCCGTCGGCCGACGAGGCCGACGGCGACTTCCCGCCCGCACCCCAGCCGACCCCGGGCCAGGAACAGCCACCGACGGCGGCCACCGGCGCCACGGAGCCCGAGGCGGCCGTGCGGGACGCCGAGCCTGAGGTGCCCGCGCCCGTCGCTGAGCCCCTGGCAGCGGCGCCCGCGCGGGACGCCGAGCCTGAGGCGCCCGCGCCCGCCGCTGAGCCCGAGGCGGCCGCGCCCGTCGCTGAGTCCGAGGCGGCCGCGCCCGCGTGGGACGCCGAGCGCCCGGCAGTCGCGCCGTCCGCCGAGCCCGGGGCACCCGTGCCCGCGCCCTCCGCGCCGGAGCCCGCGCCCTCCGCGACGGAGCCCGAGCCCGGGGCACCCGTGCCCGCGCCTCCCGCGACGGAGCCCGCGCCCGAGGCACCTGCGCCCGCGCCTCCCGCGACGGAGCCCGCGCCCGCGCCGGCCGTCGAGCTGACGAAGTCCGTGCCCGCGCCGGAGCCGGTTCCCGCGCCTGTGGCCGAACCTGCGCCCGTGGCCGGGCCCACCCCGTGGCCGAGCCCGCCCCGTACCCCCGGCGGTCCCCGCCCAGGCGGCCGTCGAGGCGCCGGTGGCGTCCGCGCCGCAGCCCTGCACGCCCCCGACGAGTACCGCACGCCGCCGTACGGCGAGCCGGGGCCGTGGGCGCCCGCGCCGCCCGTGCAGCGGCCGCCCGCCGCCGTACCGCCGCAGGTGCCCCACCAGCCCCACCAGCCTCAGCAGCACCACCAGCAGCCCCACCTGCCCCGCAGCCGCAGCCGCAGCCGCAGCCGCAGCCGCAGCCGCAGGGCGGGCCCGCGCCCTGGGAGCAGTACGACCCCTGGGGACCGCCGAGGCGGGGTGCCGCCGGTGGCCGCCAAGAAGTCGCGGAAGGGCCTCGCGCTCGCGGGCGCGCTGGTCTTCGCGCTGATCACCGGAGTCATCGGCGGCGGCGTCGGCGCGTACGTCGAGCGGAACGGCGGGCTCACCACCGTCGAGCTGCCGCAGGCCGAGGCCGGGGACACCGGCCGCGCCCCCGACAGCGTCGCCGGGATCGCCGCCAGCGCCCTGCCCGGAGTCGTCACCCTGCACGTCAAGGGCAACGGCTCCTCCGGCACCGGCACCGGCTTCGTCCTGGACACCCAGGGCCACATCCTCACCAACAACCACGTCGTCGACGGGGCCGCGTCCTCCGAGGACATCTCGGTGACCTTCTCCAGCGGCGAGACGGCCCGCGCCAAGCTCATCGGCAAGGACACCGGCTACGACCTGGCCGTCGTCCAGGTCACCGGCGTCTCCGGCCTCAAGCCGCTCCCGCTGGGGAACTCCGACAACGTCCGCGTCGGCGACCCCGTCGTCGCCATCGGCGCCCCCTTCGACCTCTCGAACACCGTCACCTCCGGGATCATCAGCGCCAAGGAGCGCCCGATCACCGCCGGCGGGGAGAAGGGCGACGGCAGCGACATCAGCTACGTCGACGCGCTCCAGACCGACGCGCCCATCAACCCCGGCAACTCCGGCGGCCCGCTGCTCGACTCCAAGGCCGCCGTCATCGGCATCAACAGCGCGATCCGCGCCGCCGGCGGCTCCGGCGAGGGCGAGGGCGGCGGCGCGAGCCAGCCCGGCTCCATCGGTCTCGGCTTCGCCATCCCGATCAACCAGGGCAAGCGCGTCGCCGAGGAGCTCATCAACACCGGCAAGGCCACCCACCCCGTCATCGGCGTGAGCCTCGACATGCAGTACCAGGGCGACGGCGCCCGCGTCGGCGAGAAGGGCAAGGACGGCGCCTCCTCCGTCACCCCCGGCGGCCCGGCCGCCAAGGCGGGGCTCCGGCCCGGGGACGTCATCACCCGCGTCGACGGCCAGCGCGTGCACAACGGCGAGGAGCTCATCGTGAAGATCCGCGCCCACCGTCCCGGCGACAAGCTGGAGCTCACCCTGACCCGGAACGGCAAAGAGCTGACAAAGACCTTGACGCTCGGGTCCTCGCAGGGCACCTGAGCGCCATGCGGCGGACCCCCGGAGGTACCCGTCCGGCAGTTTCGGCGGGTACCGTGGACCGGGCCCTGGACCGGCGTGAAGGAGCTACTAGGTGTTCAGCGACATAGGCGCACTCGAGCTGGTGACGCTCGTGGTCCTCGCCGTGCTGGTCTTCGGACCGGACAAGCTCCCGAAGGTCATCCAGGACGTCTCGCGCTTCATCCGGAAGATCCGCGAGTTCTCCGACAGCGCGAAGGCGGACATCCGCAGCGAGCTGGGCCCGGAGTTCAAGGACTTCGAGTTCGAGGACCTCAACCCGAAGACGTTCCTCCGCAAGCAGCTGGAGAACAACGAGGACCTCAAGGAGCTCAAGGAGCTGCGCGGCACGTTCGACCTCAAGAAGGAGATGAACGAGGTCGCCGACGCCGTCCACGGCCGGGAGACCACGCCCGCGCCCGCCTCCGCTCCGGCGGCGGTCAACGGCTCCCCGGACCTGCTGAAGAAGCAGGACAAGCCGGACGCCGGCGAGCGCCCTCCGTACGACTCCGACGCCACCTGACGACGCCCTGTCACCGAACCGCCGCTCCCCGGTGGCTATCCTCCCTCTGTTGACGCGACGAGGAGGCGGCCGGAATGAAGACGACGAGTCGGGTGGAAGCCGATGGCTTTCTGCGCGCACCCTTCGCCTGGTACGGGCTCGACGAGGCGTTCACCGGCCCGCGCCGGCTGATGCAGATCGGCACGGCGGCGGACGGCACCGTGCAGCACGGCTCGATGGGCCACGGTGACGAGCCGTCGATAAAGTCCGAGGCCGGCAGCGCGGAGAAGGAGCGTTTCGCCGTCGTCGTGACGGTCGCCGCGAACCCCGTGCGCCGCACCGGGGACGGCACCGGCGTCCTCGACGCCACCACCGTCTCCTCCGCCGCCTGGCTGGCCGGCTCCGGGCTCCTCGCCCACACCTGGCCCGCCTCGCTCGACCACGCGCTGCGGGACCACTGGCTGGACCAGCAGACGGAGACGGCCTTCGAGCTCGCCGACGACCTCGACGGGCCGGCCTGGTCGTCGCTGTCGCTGCCGGTGGACGGGGTGCCGGTGCCGTTCCACTACCGGGAGTCCGAGTTCGGGTGGGTCCTCGCCGGGTCCGCGGGGGACGTGCACATCGGGGCGTACGGGCGGGGGATGAGCGCCTACGGGCTCGGGTTCTCGCGGGTCAGGACCTCGGCGCGTACGCCTGACGACATGACGAAGGGCGCCCCGTCGGGGCGCCCTTCGTCATGTCTCAGAACTTGTTGCGCGGCGTGATGCCCAGGCTCATGCCCGACAGGCCGCGCTGGCGGCCGCCCAGCTTGCCCGCGATGGCGCGGAGGGCGGCGCCGGCGGGGAGTCGGGGTCGGAGAGGACGACGGGCCTGCCGTCGTCGCCGCCCTCGCGGAGGCGGACGTCGATCGGGATCGAGCCGAGGACGGGGACCGTGGCGCCCGTGGTCTGCGTCAGCCCGTCGGCGACCTTCTGGCCGCCGCCGGTGCCGAAGACGTCGACCATCTCGTCGCAGTGGGGACACGGCAGGCCCGCCATGTTCTCCACGACGCCGACGATCTTCTGGTGGGTCTGGACGGCGATGGAGCCGGCGCGCTCGGCGACCTCGGCGGCGGCCTGCTGCGGGGTCGTGACGACGAGGATCTCCGCGTTCGGGACGAGCTGCGCGACCGAGATCGCGATGTCGCCGGTGCCCGGGGGCAGGTCGAGCAGGAGAACGTCCAGGTCGCCCCAGTACACGTCCGCCAGGAACTGCTGGAGCGCGCGGTGCAGCATCGGGCCGCGCCACACCACGGGCGCGTTGCCCGGGGTGAACATGCCGATGGAGATGACCTTCACGCCGTTCGCCGACGGCGGCATGATCATGTTCTCGACCTGGGTGGGCTTGCCGTCCGCGCCCAGCATCCGCGGCACGCTGTGGCCGTAGATGTCGGCGTCGACGACACCGACCTTCAGGCCGTCGGCGGCCATCGCCGCCGCCAGGTTCACGGTCACGGAGGACTTGCCGACGCCGCCCTTGCCGGAGGCCACCGCGTACACCCGGGTCAGCGAGCCCGGCTTCGCGAAGGGGACCTCGCGCTCGGCGCTCGTGCCGCGCAGCGCGGCCGCCAGCTCCTTGCGCTGCTCGTCGCTCATCACGTCCAGCGAGACGTCGACGCCGGTGACGCCCTCGACCCGGGAGACGGCGTCGGTCACCCGCTGCGTGATGGTCTCGCGCATCGGGCAGCCGGAGACCGTCAGGTAGACCGTGACGGCGACCTTCCCGTCCGGTTCGATCTCCACCGACTTGACCATGCCGAGCTCAGTGATCGGCTTGTTGATCTCAGGGTCGTTCACCGTCGCCAGTGCTTCGAGCACCGCGTCTTCCGTAGCCATACCGACGATGGTACGGCGCGGACCACGGGCCCATGAAAGGGCCGTCAACGGTCGGGTACGTCACTTCCGCGCTCCTCGCCGGACGGGAATAGATCCCGGCGCTCCTCCAGCTCCCTGACGAGGTCCTGGAGCTCCGAGCGGATCCAGTCGCGGGTGGCGACCTCGCCGAGGCCCATCCGCAGCGCCGCGATCTCCCGCGTCAGGTACTCGGTGTCCGCGATCGACCGCTCGTTCTGCTTCCGGTCCTGTTCGAGGTTGACCCGGTCCCGGTCGTCCTGCCGGTTCTGGGCGAGCAGGATCAGCGGAGCCGCGTACGAGGCCTGGAGGGACAGGGCGAGCGTCAGGAAGATGAAGGGGTACTCGTCGAACCGCAGCGACGCCGGGGCGAAGACGTTCCACCCGATCCAGACGACGACCGTCAGCGTCATCCAGACGAGGAAGCGGCCCGTCCCCAGGAAGCGGGCGATCCGCTCCGAGAGCCGCCCGAAGGCCTCGGGGTCGTACTCCGGGAGCAGCCGGGTCCGCCGCTCGCGCGGCAGGTCGAGCCGGATGCGGGGCACGGACCGCTCGCGCTCGCGCTCCCGGTCCTGCGTGCGCTCAGCGGCCATGCCGGGCCCCCTCCTCGTGGAACTCCGTCTCCCGCCAGTCGTCCGGCAGCAGGTGGTCGAGCACGTCGTCGACGGTGACCGCGCCGAGCAGCGAGCCGCTCTCGTCGACCACGGGCGCGGCGACCATGTTGTACGCGGCGAGGTAGCTGGTCACGGCCGGCAGCGGGGTGTCCGGGCCGAGCGGCGGCAGATCGCTGTCCACGAGCGAGCCGACCAGGGTGAACGGCGGGTCGCGGAGGAGCCGCTGGAAGTGCACCGTGCCCAGGTACTTCCCGGTCGGCGTCTCGTCCGGCGGCCGGCACACGTACACCTGCGCGGCCAGCGCCGGCGACAGGTCCTGCTGGCGGACCCGGGCGAGCGCGTCCGCGACGGTGGCGTCCGGGCGCAGCACGATCGGCTCGGTCGTCATCAGACCGCCCGCCGTGCGCCCTCGTACGCCAGGAGCCGGCGCACGTCGGCCGCGTCGTCCGGCTGCATCAGGGTCAGCAGCCGCTCCTGGTCCTCCTCGGGCAGCTCGGACAGCAGGTCGGCGGCGTCGTCCGGGTCCATCGCCTCCAGGACGTCGGCGGCGCGCTCCTCCTTCAGCTTGCCGAGGATCTCGACCTGGTCGTCCTCCGGCAGCTCTTCGAGGACGTCGGCGAGCCGGTCGTCGTCGAGGGCGGCGGCGACCTCGACGCGCCGCTTGGGGGAGAGGTGGTGCAGGGCGTTGGCCAGGTCGGCGGGGCGCAGCTTCTCGAAGGTGGCGAGCAGGCTCTCGGCGCCCTGCCCGTGCTCCTCCAGGGAGAAGCCGGTGACGGCCGACCACTCGACGGTCAGCGTCTCGCCCTTGCGGCTCAGCACCCCGCCCTTCCCCTTGCGGACGAAGACCTTGTCGATCTCCCAGTCGCGGCGGGCGGGCAGCTGCTGGATGGCGACGTCGAGGACGGTGACCTCCTCGCCCGACTCGACCAGGGTGACGCGCCGGTCGAGGAGCTCGCCGAGGACGAGCCGCTCGGTGGGGCGCCGTTCGAAGCGCCGCATGTTGACGACGCCGGTGGTGATGACCTGGCCGGAGGCGACGCCGGTGATGCGGGTCATCGGGACGAAGACCCGGCGGCGGCTCAGCACCTCCACGACCATGCCGAGCAGCCGGGGCGGCCTGCGGCCGACGCGGAGCATGGCCACGAGGTCGCTGACGCGGCCGACCTGGTCGCCGACGGGGTCGAAGACGGGGACTCCGGCGAGATGGGAGACGAAGATCCGGGGGGCGCCTGCCGCCATGCCACGCGCCTCCTCCGTGCCGCACGATTCGAGTCGTCGAGATGGGTCGCCGACGCGCGTCGGCGATGTGGGCCGTCGATCCGGTCGCAGAGCTTTGCCGGGGATTGCAGAGCTTTGCCGGGTTCAGGCTAGCCCGTGCCGTTCCGCCCCGCTCCGGCAGCGACTCCGTACGGCTGCCTGCGGGGCCCGTCACCTGTCCCGGGTACGCTGCGGTCTGCCGTTCCCCCCCTCGGCCCCGGCACCGGACCCGGCCCTTCCGCCCGCCCGGAACGCGGCCGTCCCCCGGCACTCCGTACGGGCCCCGCGCCCGTCGCCCCCCCACGACACGAGAGGCAGCGCAGATGACCGTCCGTACCCCGTCATCGCGTATCCGCAGGGCCGTCACGCCCCTGGCGCTCTGCGCCGGACTGACGGTGGGACTCACGGCCTGCGCCGCCGATCCGGACGAGGGGACCAACGGGGTGGGGAGACTCTCCGCGCCCGAGATCGAGGGCAAGGCGCAGACGGCGGCGGACGCGGCGAAGGCCGTACGGCTGTCCGGCACCCTGGTCAGCAAGGGCGGCACCTACAAGCTGAACATGCGGCTCAAGCAGAACGGCGCCACCGGCTCGGTGACGACGAAGAACAGCACCTTCGAGCTGCTGCGGGTCGGCGACGCCCTCTACCTGAAGGCCGACGCGGGCTTCTGGTCCCACGACGACAAGGCGACCCACGCGCCCACCGAGTCGGGCGCCGAGGCCGCCGACACGCTCGACGACAAGTACGTGAAGATCCCGCAGGGCGACCCCTCGTACAAGCAGCTGCGCGGCTTCACCGACATGGGGCCGCTTCTCGACGGGCTGCTCGGCCTGCACGGCGAGAAGGTCAAGGGCGACCGGGGCCAGATCGGCGGGGTCCGCACGATCGCGGTCAAGGGCGGCGCCGACGGCGAGGGCGGCACGCTCGACGTGTCCCTGGACGGCGAGCCGTACCCGTGCAGTTCGCGCGCGGCGGGGAGCGGGCGTCGTGGTGCTCTCCGAGTGGAACAAGGACTTCCCGCTCGCCGCGCCGTCCCGCGAGGAGACCCTCGACTACGGCAAGCAGCTGCCCCGCACCTAGCGCCTAGCGCTTCTTCTTGCGGAACAGCAGCTTCGGCAGGCCCGCCGGGATCGGCCGGCGGGTGTTCGCCGACGTCGGCAGCGGTACGGCGGCCAGGGAGCCGTCCGGCAGCTCCGTGGTCGAGGACCGGGGGTCGAGCCGCACCACCCGGCACTCGCGCGCCCAGCGCTCCGGCATGGCCTCGCCGTCGGGGGCGTTGAGCCGCTTGCCCTTCAGCTCGGCGACCGCCGCGTCCCACTCCTCCGTACCGGGGGCGAGTTCGCGGACGGCGGCGGTCCAGGCGACGAGCCGCCGCCCTTGTCCTTGCTGCGGACGGTCACCTCGGCCGTACCGCCGTCGACCAGCCCCGGCAGCGGCTGCTCGCCGGGTCCGTCGCCGACGAGGTGCGCGGCGCCGTCGTGCCAGACGTGCCAGAGCGCGCGGGCGGGGCCGGTGCCCCGCACCCAGACGAGGCCGGACTTCTTGGTGGCCTCCTCGACGAGGGCGCCGGTGAGCAGCGTGTCGGTCATGGCCGAAGCCTATCTACAGCCAGCCGTTGCGCTTGAGGGTGCGGTGGATGGTGAAGCAGATGACGGCGATGGCGCCGAGCACCATCGGGTAGCCGTACTTCCACTCCAGCTCCGGCATGTACCTGAAGTTCATGCCGTAGACGCCGCAGACCGCCGTGGGGACGGCGACGATCGCCGCCCACGAGGTGATCTTGCGCATGTCCTCGTTCTGCGCGACGGTCGCCTGCGCCAGGTTGGCCTGGAGGATGGAGTTGAGGAGCTCGTCGAAGCCGACGACCTGCTCCTGGACGCGGGCGAGGTGGTCGGCGACGTCCCGGAAGTACTTCTGGATGTCGGGGTCGACCAGCCGCATCGGGCGCTCGGAGAGCAGCTGCATCGGGCGGAGCAGCGGCGTGACGGCCCGCTTGAACTCCAGTACCTCGCGCTTGAGCTGGTAGATCCGGCCGGTGTCGGCGCCGCGCGTGGAGCCCTTCGCGGCCGGCGAGAAGACGTCGATCTCCAGCTGGTCGATGTCCAGCTCGACGGCGTCGGCGACCGCGATGTAGCCGTCGACGACGTGGTCGGCGATGGCGTGCAGGACCGAGGAGGGGCCCTTGGCGAGGAGCTCCGGCTCGCCCTGGAGGCGGTGGCGGAGGTTGCGCAGGGAGCCCTGGCCGCCGTGCCGGACGGTGATGACGAAGTCGGGGCCGGTGAAGACCATCACCTCGCCGGTCTCGACGACCTCGCTGGTGGCGGTGAGTTCGGCGTGCTCGACGTAGTGGATGGTCTTGAAGACGGTGAAGAGGGTGTCGTCGTACCGCTCCAGCTTGGGCCGCTGGTGGGCGTGGACGGCGTCCTCGACGGCGAGCGGGTGCAGCCCGAACTCGGCGGCGATGCCGGCGACTCGGCCTCGGTCGGCTCGTGGAGCCCGATCCACGCGAAGCCGCCGCTCTCCCGCACCTGGCGCATCGCGCCGCGCGGCGTCAGGCAGGCGCGGTCGTCGACCCGGCGCCCGTCGCGGTAGACGGCGCAGTCGACCACGGCGCTGGAGGCCGAGTGGTCGCGGGTGGGGTCGTACGAGGTGTACGTGGTGGGGGTCTTGCGCAGGCTGTGCCGCAGGCTCGGGCGGACGGCGGCGGTGAGGTCACGGATCATCGACATGGGCGTGCTCCTTCACGGATCGGCCGTCGGCGAGCGTGGCACAGCCCGGAATGGGGACGTGGAGGTACGTCGTCCACAAAGCGGGCAGCACCAAAAGGTCGCGGTGACGGCGGTCGCTACAGACAGGGAAAAGGCGAGAGATGCTCTTCCGTCGAGCGAGATGCCGGAGGGACGGGTCCGTGCCGGACCCGGACGTCACCGGGAGAAGCGCACCGGGCGGGGGTGCGAGGCGGCGGAAGAGCGGCTGGTACTGCCCGATCGACTTCGGTCCATCGCAGTCCCACCTCCTCCGGCCGGTCCCCTGTCGGGGATGACGTGTGACGAGCAGTCGGGAATCCCGACCAGTGGCCAACACTATCAGCCGACAGAGGGTCAATCCCTTCCTTTGCCCGTTCCATACGCGATCTATGCTCCCCCCATGGGAGAAGTTCTTGCACTGGTCGAGGCCCGGCTGCGGACGGCGCTCGGCGAACCGGACGCACGGGCCGCGGTGACCTTCCTCGGCACGGACCGGATCGAGGTGCTGCGCTTCGTCGACGGCGACCTCGTGCGGTACGCGACCCTCGGCATGTCCGCGCAGCCGATGGCCGATCCGACCTCCGCGCTCGCCGACCCGGTGAAGGGCCCGCGCGCGGAGCTCGTCCTGACCGTGCGGGGCGGACTGGCCGACACCGACAAGGTGCTGCGCCCGCTCGCGGTCCTCGCCGCCACCCCGCAGGTCGAGGGACTCGTCGTGGCCCCGGGCGCCTCGCTCGACGTCGGCGACCCGCTCTGGCCCGGCGCCGCCTTCAGCTCGGTGCTCGTCGCCGAGCCGGGCGGCCTGGTGGAGGACCTGGACCTCGACGCGCCCATGGACCCGGTCCGCTTCCTGCCGCTCCTCCCATGACCTCGAACGAGGCCGCGTGGAAGCGGGTGCACGGGGCGAAGGCCCTGGAGGAGCGCTGGCTCGCGCGGGGACGGACCTGCGCGACCCCTGCGCAGGTCCGTGAACCTGGACTGAGCGCTCCGGGAACGGCGCCTGCCCACCCTGGGTGAACGGTCCCGGCCGGACGGGTGATCGTGCGCGGCCGTTCTTGACGCGGGGCGGAAGAGCTAGGACCGTTGAGCCCTATGAGGGGCGAACCCAGTTGTCCGAAGTGCGGTGGCCGGGTCAGGGCGCCCGGTCTCTTCGCCGACTCCTGGCAGTGTGACGTGCACGGCTCGGTGCACCCGCTCCAGCCCGTGATCCCGCCCAGCGTCGAGGGCCTCGGGGTCGTGGTGCACAGGTCCCACGTCCCCGTGTGGATGCCGTGGCCCCTCCCCGTCGGCTGGCTCTTCACCGGGGTCGCGTACGCCGGGGACGACCGCAGCGGCGGACGCGCCACGGCCGTCGCCTGCTCCGGACCCGGCCCGCTCGGCGGGATCGGCGAGCTGCTGCTCGTCGCCGAGGAGCTCGGCGTCGGCCTCGGCGCCCGGTACGCCGGCATCGACGGCCTCGATCCCGGCTCCGGCATGGCCATCGACAAGCCCCCGCAGGCGAAGGTGCTCGCCGCCGGGCGGCCCACCCCGCTCTGGCACGTCACCGGCGCCCCGCAGGACCGCGCGGTCTTCGCGGGCGAGGCGCGCGGCCTGTGGCTGTGGGCCATCGTCTGGCCCGAGCAGTCCGGCCTCCTCATGTACGACGAGCTGGTCCTGACGGACCTGCGCGACGCGGGCTCCGAGGTCGACCTGCTGCCCTGCGGGGCGCTCACCCCGAGGCTGCTCGGATAGGTCCCGTCCGGTGACGTTCCGTACGCAGGTGTTCGATTCGCCCGTTATGCTGGAGCGTCCCTCGTCCGTGCCGAGCCCCTGGAGTCCCGCGTCGTGCGCATCGACCTGCACACCCACTCCACGGCCTCCGACGGCACGGACTCCCCGGCCGAACTCGTCCGGAACGCGGCCGCGTCCGGGCTCGACGTCGTCGCGCTCACGGACCACGACACCACCCGCGGCCACGCCGAGGCGATCGCCGCCCTGCCCGAGGGGCTGACCCTCGTCACCGGCGCCGAGCTGTCCTGCCGGATGGACGGCATCGGGCTGCACATGCTCGCCTACCTCTTCGACCCGGCGGAGCCCGCGCTCCTCGCCGAGCGCGAACTCGTCCGCGACGACCGGGTGCCGCGCGCCGCGGCATGGTCGCCAAGCTCCAGGAGCTCGGCGTCCCCGTCACCTGGGAGCAGGTCGCCCGGATCGCCGGAGACGGCTCCGTCGGCCGCCCGCACGTCGCCGAGGCGCTCGTCGAGCTCGGGGTCGTCCCGGACGTGTCCGGCGCGTTCACGCCCGAGTGGCTCGCCGACGGCGGCCGGGCGTACGTCGAGAAGCACGAGCTGGACCCGATCGACGCGATCCGCCTGGTCAAGGCGGCCGGCGGCGTCACCGTCTTCGCCCACCCGCTCGCCGTCAAGCGCGGCCAGGTGCTGCCGGAGGCCTCGATGGCCCGGCTGGCCGAGGCCGGACTCGACGGCATCGAGGTCGACCACATGGACCACGACGAGGCGACCCGGGCCCGGCTGCGCGGCCTCGCGAAGGAGCTCGGTCTGCTGACCACGGGCTCCAGCGACTACCACGGCAGCCGCAAGACCTGCCGCCTCGGCGAGTACACCACCGACCCCGAGATCTACGGCGAGATCACCCGCCGCGCCTCGGGCGCCTTCCCCGTCCCCGGCGCCGGCGGAGCTGCTGAGCCCTTCCGGGCCCTCACCGCCGACCCCGTGACGGCGGCCGCCGCCGTGCCCGCCGCGTCCCGGCCGGCGCGTGCCCACCCGCACCCCGGTGTCACGCCACCCGTACGGCTCCGTGCCGTGCGCGGGCGGCACTCCTCCTGCCCTCGCGCCGGAATCCCGCATTCCGGTACGTAGGGACACACCCCACCGTTCCACCTCTCCCGCAAGGCACCCCACCGTGTTCGACGTCGCCGTCTTCGGCTCGCTGTTCCTCACCCTCTTCGTGATCATGGATCCCCCCGGGATCACCCCGATCTTCCTCGCGCTCACCTCCGGCCGCCCGGCCAAGGTGCAGCGCCGGATGGCCTGGCAGGCCGTCGCCGTCGCCTTCGGCGTCATCACCGTCTTCGGCATCATGGGCCAGCAGATCCTGGCGTACCTGCACGTCTCCGTCCCCGCGCTGATGATCGCGGGCGGTCTCCTGCTGCTGCTCATCGCGCTGGACCTGCTCACCGGCAAGACCGACGAGCCCAAGCAGACCAAGGACGTCAACGTCGCCCTCGTCCCGCTCGGCATGCCGCTGCTCGCCGGGCCGGGCGCGATCGTCTCGGTCATCCTCGCCGTGCAGAACGCCGACAGCGTGGCCTCGCAGGTCTCCGTCTGGACCGCCATCGCCGCCATGCACCTCGTGCTCTGGCTGACCATGCGGTACTCGCTGCTGATCATCCGCGTCATCAAGGACGGCGGCGTCGTCCTGGTGACCCGGCTCGCCGGCATGATGCTCTCCGCCATCGCCGTGCAGCAGATCATCAACGGCATCACCCAGGTCATCCAGAACGCCTGAGACCCGGCCGGACACCACTGCGCCCCCGTACGGATTCCGCTCTTGCGAAGTCCGTGCGGGGGCGCGGTGCGTGTGGGAACCCGACCTGTTACGAGGCCGAGGTCTCGGCGGGGCGGATCCAGATGCGCTGGCCGATCGCGGCGGCCTGCTGCACGATCCGATTGACGGAGGCGGCGTCCACGACGGTCCGGTCGACGGGCGTGCCGTCGATGTCGTCGAGTCGCAGGATTTCGAAGCGCATGGGCTTCTCCCTTCGTCTGAGTTGATCCTCCACATGGAGAACTGCGTTGCATAGGGGTCCAACGACGTGCACCCTGCAAATGTTCCCTACGCTAAAGAAAATTTTGGATGGCTAACGACTTACGGGGAGGGGTGTGGCGGCCGGCTCCCGGGCGGCGGACAATGAGCCCCGTATGAACGACGCAGACACCCCACACCGGTGACCGGAACCGACCTCCGCCCGCACGCCCTGGAAGCCCTGGACACCCGCCTGGAGCGCACCAACGAGCTCCTCCAGCGGATGCTGGCCGAGGTGGCGAAGACCCCGTCCACACACGCCATCTTCGTCGACGCGGGTTACGTCCATGCTGCGGCCGGGTTGCTGGTCGTCGGCACCGAGGACCGCCGCTCCTTCGACCTCGACGCCGAGGGCCTGATCGAGGCCTTCATCGACAAGGCCCGCACGATCTTCGCGGACAGCAGACTGCTCCGCGTCTACTGGTACGACGGCGCCCGCCGCCGCATCCACACCCCCGAGCAGCAGGCCATCGCCGAGCTCCCCGACGTCAAGGTCCGCCTCGGCAACCTCAACGCCAACAACCAGCAGAAGGGCGTCGACTCCCTCATCCGCACCGACCTGGAGTCCCTCGCCCGCCACCGCGCCATCAGCGACGCCGCCCTCGTCGGCGGCGACGAGGACCTCGTCTCGGCCGTCGAGGCCGCCCAGGGCTACGGCGCCCGCGTCCACCTCTGGGGCATCGAGGCCGCCGAGGGGCGCAACCAGGCCGAGGCGCTGCTCTGGGAGGTCGACAGCCAGCGCACCTTCGACCTCGACTTCTGCCGCCCGTACGTCACGCGCCGCCCCGTCACCACGTACGAGAACGAGGGCGAGCCGCCGCCCTCCCGCGAGGAGGTCCGTTTCGTCGGCGCCCAGATCGCCGCGGCCTGGCTCGGCGAGCGCGGCCGGGACCGGCTGGCCGAGCTCCTGCCCGGCGCGCCCTATCTGCCCGGACCGGTCGACCAGGACCTGCTGGTCGAGGCGGAGCGCCTGCTCAGCCGCTCGCTGCGCGGCCACGCCTCGCTCCGGCGCGCGCTGCGACGGCTTCTGGCAGCACCTCAAGGCGCAGTACTGACCCCGGCGGGGCGTCCACGCGCTCCCAGAAGCCGACGAGGCCGTCGGTCAGCTCCGCGGGTGCGACACGTTCGGGGAGTGGCGGCGCCCGCGACCACCGTGTGGTGCGCGCCGGTGCGGGCGGCCGCCGCGAGAGGTCCGCCGGGGCCCAGACCATCTCGTCCGACCCGTACGCGAAGTGCAGCGGCAGGGCAGGGCGGCCAGCTGCTCCGTACCGTCCTGACGGTCGAGCAGCAGGCGCCCGGCGCCCGCGAGTTGGGCGATGCGGGTGCGCGTCCAGCGCCGCCGCAGGAAGGCCGTCAGCTCCGGGGTGTCGCCCGTGTCCGGCTCCTCGCCCCGGCTGTCCAGCCAGCACATCGCCTGCCACACCCGCTCCTTCGACAGCACCGCGAGCGCGGCCCGCAGCACCCGCACCCGGATCCGCTGCGGCCGGGCCACGCGGGCGGGGCCCGAGGAGAGCAGGGTCAGCGAGCGGAAGGCGCCCGGCGCGAGGGCGGCCGCCGCGCGCGCCACCAGGCCCCGAAGGAGTGCCCGACCAGGTGCACGGGCCCGTCGCCGAGCGCCGCCGCCTGCGCCACCGCGTCGAGCGCGAGCGCCTTCCGCCGGTAGCCGGCCCGCCCCGGGGCCCCGGCGTGTCGTTCTGCCCCGCCCGTCCACGGCCACCGCCCGGTACCCCGCCTCGCTCAGCGGCCCCAGCAGCGCGAGGAAGTCCTCCTGCTGCCGGTGTACCCGGCGCAGCAGCACCGTCCCCGCCGCCCGCCCACGGGCTCCGTGTCGAGCACGGCGAACCGGCCACGGGCGGTTTCGAGCCGGCGGACACGGGTGCGGGGCGGCAGGACGAGGAACGGGGCTTGCTCATATCTGGACTGTAACAGGGCACCCGGGTACGGCCGAGCGGCCGGTCCCCGGGTGGGGGCCGCCGCTCGGGCGGTGCGGTGCGGGTCAGCCCTCGGGCTGGGCCGCCGCCTTCTTCGTGGTGCGGCGGCGCGGGGCGGCCTTCTTGGGGCCTCCTCCGCCGCCGGGGCCTCGACCTCGGCGGCCGCGGCCTTCTTGGTCGTGCGACGGCGCGCCGGGGTCTTCGGCGCGGAGGCGTCCGGGGCCTCGGCGGCGACGGCCTTCTTGGTCGTGCGGCGACGGGGAGCCTTGGGGCCTCCTCGGCCGCCGGTGCCTCGACGGTCTCGGCGACCGGCTCGGCCACGGCCTTCTTCGTGGTGCGACGACGCGGGGCGGCCTTCTTGGGGCCTCCTCCACGACGGGCTCGGCCGCGACGGGCTCGGCCACCGGAGCGGCGGCCGGGGCGGTGATGACGATGACCTCAGGCGCCTCGGTGGCCACCGGCGAACCGGCGGGCCGGCTGGCCGCGCGGCGGCGGCGCGGCGCGGGGCCTCCGCGACCGGAGCGGCGACCGGCTCGGCGGCCGGGGCCTCGGCCACCGGCGCCTCGGCGGTCACCGGCGAACCGGCGGGCCGACGGGCGGTGCGGCGGCGGCGCGGCGCGGGGACCTCGGCGACCGGGGTCTCGGCGACGGGGCGGGCTCCGCCACGGGGCGGGCTCCACGACGGGAGCGGCCTCCACGACGGGAGCGGCCTCCACGACGGGGGCGGGCTCCACGACGGGAGCGGCTTCCACGACCGGTTCGGCGACGGCCTTCTTCGCCGTGCGGCGGCGCGGGGCGGCCTTCTTCGGGGCCTCCTCCGCGACGGCCGGAGCGGTCTCGACGACCGGCGCCTCGACGGCGCGCTCGGCCATCAGCGCGACCGCGGCCGACTCGGGCGTCTGGAACGTCACGGTCTCCTCGACCCGACGCGCCACGGCACGGCGGCGGCGCGGGCCGGAGCCTGGGCCTGGACCGGGGCGGCCTGCGCCACGGGGGTCCGGCCGGCCGGGGCGGCCTCCGGACGGGCGGCGGCGCGGGTCCGGCGACGGGGGCCTTCGGCTCCTCGACGACCGGGGCCGGGGCCTCGACGGCCGGGGCCGGAGCGGCCGGGGTCTCGACGACCGGCGCCTTGACGGCGGGCGCCTCGGTGGCGGTCGGCTCCGTGAAGACCGGCGCCTTCACGGCCTGCGCCTTGACGGTCTGCGTCTTGACGGGGCCTGCGTCCTGACGGCGGCCGGGGCCTCGACGACCGGGGTTTCGGCCACCGGCGCCTCGGCGGCCGGGGTCGCCTGGGCCGCGACGGGCACGCCGCCCGGGACGCCGACGCGGGTGCGGCGACGGCGGCGCGGGGTGCGCGGGCCGGCCTCGGTGCGGGGCTCGTCCGCGGGGTCTCGACGGCCGGGGCCGCCGGGGCCTCGACGGCGGACTCGCCGCCGCCGCGGGTGCGGCGACGCTGGCGCGGGGTCCGGGTGCGCTCGGGCGCTCCTCGGTCTTCTCCGCGGCCTTCGGCCCGCGGCCACGGCGACCGCCGGGCTCGCCCAGGTCCTCCAGCTCCTCCGCGTTCAGACCCGCGCGGGTCCGCTCGGCGCGGGGCAGGATGCCCTGGTGCCCGCGGGGATGTCCAGCTCCTCGTAGAGGTGCGGGGACGAGGAGTACGTCTCGACGGGCTCGTGGAAGTCCAGGCCGAGCGCCTTGTTGATGAGCTGCCAGCGCGGGATGTCGTCCCAGTCGACCAGCGTCACCGCCGTGCCCTTCGCGCCCGCGCGGCCGGTGCGGCCGACGCGGTGGAGGAAGGTCTTCTCGTCCTCGGGCGACTGGTAGTTGATGACGTGGGTGACGCCCTCGACGTCGATGCCGCGCGCGGCGACGTCGGTGCAGACGAGGACGTCGACCTTGCCGTTGCGGAAGGCGCGCAGCGCCTGCTCGCGGGCGCCCTGGCCGAGGTCGCCGTGGACGGCGCCGGAGGCGAAGCCGCGGCGCTCCAGCTGCTCGGCGATGTCGGCGGCCGTGCGCTTGGTGCGGCAGAAGATCATCGCGAGCCCGCGGCCGTTGGCCTGCAGGATGCGGGAGACCATCTCCGGCTTGTCCATGTTGTGCGCGCGGTAGACGTGCTGCTTGATGTTGGCGACGGTCGCGCCCTCGCCGTCGGGCGAGGTGGCCCGGATGTGCGTGGGCTGCGACATGTAGCGGCGGGCCAGGCCGATGACCGCGCCCGGCATGGTGGCCGAGAACAGCATGGTCTGGCGCTTCGCCGGAAGCATGTTCATGATCTTCTCGACGTCGGGCAGGAAGCCCAGGTCGAGCATCTCGTCGGCCTCGTCGAGGACGAGGACCTTCACGTGTGACAGGTCCAGCTTGCGCTGGCCGGCCAGGTCGAGGAGACGGCCGGGGGTGCCGACGACGACGTCGACGCCCTTCTGGAGCGCCTCGACCTGCGGCTCGTACGCCCGGCCGCCGTAGATGGCGAGCACGCGGACGTTGCGGACCTTGCCGGCGGTCAGGAGGTCGTTGGTGACCTGCTGGCACAGCTCGCGGGTGGGGACGACGACGAGCGCCTGCGGGGCGTCGGTCAGCTGCTCGGGCTTGGCCCGGCCGGCCTCGACGTCCGTGGGGACGGTGACGCGCTCCAGGATCGGGAGGCCGAAACCGAGGGTCTTGCCCGTGCCGGTCTTGGCCTGGCCGATGACGTCGGTGCCGGTGAGGGCGACCGGGAGAGTCATCTCCTGGATGGGGAAGGGGTGACGATGCCGACGGCCTCCAGGGCCTCGGCCGTCTCGGGGAGGATTCCGAGTTCTCGGAAAGTCGTAGTCAGGGTGCTGCCTCTTCTGTGAGACGCGGCGCGAGGCGAACGAAGGGGGTCTCACCGTGCCGGGATCCTCCGGGGGATCGAAAAGATCACCGCCGGGTGGCACGGGACCACTGCCGTCGCTCGAGCGTCGTACCGCTGAGGGTGACCCTTCCGCGGGTCCGCCGGAAGGGCTGTCGGGCCGGAGCCGATCGGGCCACCGACCGGGCATCCTCATTCATGAGTCGGCCCACCGGGTACGTCTGAACGTGCGAAAGCATGTCCGCATACTCAGCAGGCGCTTTATCACTGTACCCCGGATTCGCGCATGTGTTGGGAGAAAACGTGATGAGGGCACGGTCACAGTGACTGACCAGGGCCTTCCGGGGCCGCGCGAGCGGGCTATTGTGCGCTTCATGGAGACGCCTGACAACGCCACACCCACCGGGATCGCCGCCAAGGACTGGGCGGAGGCTTCCGCCGAGCCGCAGTACCGCGCCGCCGTGATCGACCTCCTCGGCGCCCTCGCCTACGGAGAGCTCGCGGCCTTCGAGCGGCTCGCCGAGGACGCCAAGCTGGCGCCGAGCCTCGCGGACAAGGCGGAGCTGGCGAAGATGGCCTCGGCCGAGTTCCACCACTTCGAGCGGCTCCGGGACCGCCTCGCGGCCGTCGACGCCGAGCCCACCGAGGCCATGGAGCCCTTCGCGAAGGCGCTCGACGACTTCCACCGGCTGACCGCGCCCTCGGACTGGCTGGAGGGCCTGGTCAAGGCGTACGTGGGCGACTCGATCGCCAGTGACTTCTACCGGGAGGTCGCGGCCCGGCTCGACAGCGACACGCGCGCGCTCGTCCTCGCGGTCCTCGACGACACCGGCCACGGCAACTTCGCGGTGGAGAAGGTCCGCGCGGCGATCGAGGCCGATCCGCGCGTCGGCGGCCGGCTCGCGCTCTGGGCGCGCCGCCTGATGGGCGAGGCGCTCTCCCAGGCCCAGCGGGTGGTCGCCGAGCGCGACGCGCTGTCGACGATGCTGGTCGGCGGCGTGGCGGACGGCTTCGACCTCGCGGAGGTCGGCCGGATGTTCTCCCGGATCACCGAGGCGCACACCAAGCGCATGGCGGCGCTGGGTCTGGCTGCCTAGCCGGGGACGGGGGCGCGGCGCTGTTCACGCCGCGGCTGATCGGCGCAGCCGGCGCGGAGCCGGGCGGATCAGCAGCGAGCAGCACCGCCGCCACGGCCACGGCACCGATCAGGGTGGCGAGGAAGTGGCCGGGGCCGAGCGCCCCGTGGGTGACGAGCGCGCCGAACACCCTGCCGAGCGCGCCGGTGGCGAGGACTCTTCCCCGGACGGGGAGGCGGTCGGCCAGCCGCTGGACGGCGGCCCAGGCCAGGGCGAAACCGAGCAGCGCGGAACCGAGGGCTTCCAGGATCACGGCGGATCACCTCGCGAGGGGTGCGGGGCGGGTGGTGCGGTCATGGGCGTCCTACCCCGGCGTCCGGAACGCAATCCTCCCGTACGCCCTGACGTGGGACTATCGGGACGACGAGCACGCGAGGCCCGGTGGACCGAAGCGGTCCACCGGGCCTCTCGCGTCAGCTCCCGGGCTCAGAGCGCGCCGAAACCCACGCGACGCACGGCGGGCTCGCCGAGCTCCACGTACGCGATCTTCGCGGACGGGACGAGGACCTTGCGGCCCTTCTCGTCCGAGAGGCTCAGCAGCTCCGTCTTGCCGCCCAGCGCGTCGGCAACCGCGCGCTCGATTTCCTCGGCGGACTGCCCGCTCTCCAGAACGATCTCCCGGGGTGCGTGCTGCACGCCGATCTTGACCTCCACGGCTATGTCCCTCCGAACGGTCAGCGTTGCGCGAATTCCCGCGCCGTACGCTGCACACATTAGCCCGGTGAGGGGACCCGCACGGGTCAGCCGCCGCACGCCAGGAGCGAACAGCCTCCGGGAATGCTCAGTGGCCCTCGGCGCTGAGCTGCCCCTCCACCGGGTGCAGCGGGAAACCGGCGATGCCGCGCCAGGCGAGCGAGGTGAGCAGGCCGACCGCCTTGTCGCGGGGGATGGCCGAGCCGCTCGACAGCCAGTAGCGGGCGACGACCTGCGAGACGCCGCCGAGACCGACGGCGAGCAGCATCGACTCGTCCTTCGACAGGCCGGTGTCCTCGGCGATCACGTCGGAGATGGCCTCGGCGCACTGGAGGCTGACCCGGTCCACGCGCTCGCGCACGGCGGGCTCGTTGGTCAGGTCGGACTCGAAGACGAGACGGAACGCGCCGCCCTCGTCCTCGACGTACGCGAAGTACGCGTCCATCGTCGCCGCGACCCGGAGCTTGTTGTCCGTGGTGGAGGCCAGCGCCGTGCGCACGGCGAGCAGGAGGGACTCGCAGTGCTGGTCGAGCAGGGCGAGGTAGAGCTCCAGCTTCCCGGGGAAGTGCTGGTACAGCACCGGCTTGCTGACGCCGGCCCGCTCGGCGATGTCGTCCATCGCGGCGGAGTGGTACCCCTGGGCGACGAAGACCTCCTGGGCCGCGCCGAGCAGCTGGTTCCGTCGGGCACGTCGCGGCAGGCGCGTGCCCCGAGGGCGTGCTGCCTCTGTCTGCTCGATGGCGCTCACGCGGCCTCCCACAAATCGATCCATGCGCACTGTCGCGACGCGCCGCCATCGTACTTTTGGGTAACCCGGCTGTGCGCGGTGCGAACGCAGAATTTCACGGACCGGACGCCTTGGTCGACAGTCACTTCAAGATTAAACCGAACAAATCAGCGGGAGCCGCGTGCTCAGCGGTAGTCGTCCTCGTCGAGGGCGACCACCCGCGCCTGCTCGGACGCGTCGGCCTCGTTCGCCGAATCGCGCTCCAGATGGGTGGGCTGCTCATCCTCGCGCTGCTGCAGTTCGGTGTGCTGCTCGGCGGCGTCGGCCTCCGGGATCTCCTGCTCCAGCACGACGACCTCTTCCTCGGTGAATGTGTCCGGCTCGCTCGGATCGACAGTCATGCGGTTCCTTCCGGGGACGCGGGTCGCGGTGCTCCCGATGGCCCTCTCTTCGAGCCTAGGAGCGAACGCGCCATGCCGCACACGCACCTGTGACCGCACCCACACACGTCGGTGCGTGATCGTCTCGTAATATTGCGGCCATGTCCTCGACCGAGCTGCCGGAAACCCGGACCGCCGACGCACCGACCGCGTCGCGGACCCGCACCGTACGGGTCGCCGACGGCGAGGAGCTCCGCTCCGTCGCGCTGCCCGGACTCACCCTCACCGTGCGCGCCCGGCCGGGGAACCGGCCCGGACTGCCGCCCGCGCTGTACGTCCACGGCCTCGGCGGCTCCTCGCAGAACTGGTCCGCCCTCATGCCGCTGCTCGCGGACGTCGTGGACGGCGAGGCGGTCGACCTGCCCGGCTTCGGGGACTCCCCGCCGCCGGACGACGGCAGCTACTCGGTCACCGGGCAGGCCCGCGCCGTCATCCGGCTCCTGGACGCCGCCGGACGCGGACCGGTCCACCTCCTCGGCAACTCGATGGGCGGCGCGGTCGCCACCCGGGTCGCCGCCGTCCGGCCCGACCTGGTCCGCACCCTCACCCTCGTCTCCCCGGCCCTGCCCGAGCTGCGCGCCCAGCGCACCGCCTGGCCCACCGCGCTGCTCGCCGTGCCCGGCGTCGCCTCCTTCTTCGCGAAGCTCACCAAGGACTGGACGGCCGAGCAGCGGGTCAGGGGCGTCCTCGCCCTCTGTTACGGCAACCCCGGCCTGGTCACCGACGAGGGCCTGCGGCACGCGGTGGAGGAGATGGAGCGGCGCCTGGAGCTGCCCTACTTCTGGGACGTCATGGCACGCTCCTCGCGCGGCATCGTCGACGCGTACACCCTCGGCGGGCAGCACGGGCTGTGGCGGCAGGCGGAGCGGGTCCTCGCCCCGACGCTGCTCGTCTACGGCCGGCGCGACCGGCTCGTCTCGTACCGGATGGCCCGCAGGGCGGCCGCCGCCTTCCGCGGCTCGCGCCTGCTGACCCTCCCCGAGGCGGGGCACGTGGCGATGATGGAGTACCCGGAGACGGTCGCCCAGGCCGTCCGGGAACTGATCGCCGACGACGGCGGGAGCTGATCCGGCGCGTGGGACGACACAGCCGCAAGAGCTCCGCACCCCGACGCCCGACCCGGGCCCCAGCAGCCCCCGCCCCGGCTCCCGCGCCCCCGGCACGGGCCGCCGCCGCCGACCCCGACCGCTCCCGGCCAGGAGACCACGTCGACGACGGGGTACGGGACGCCCGCACACGGCGTCCCGCTGTACGGCACTCCGCGCATGGGACTCCCGCGCACGGCACTCCCGCGCACGGCACTCCCGCGCACGGCACTCCCGCGCACGGGACCCCGCAGTACGGGGCCCCGGCGCAGGGCGCGCCGGGCCAAGGCGCCCCGGCGTCCCGCCCGCCGCGCCACGCGACCCCCGCGCACGGGGCGCCGCAGTACGGGACTCCGGCGAAGGGGACCCCGGTGTACGGGACTCCGCGCACGGCGTCCCGCAGTACGGGACTCCGGTGAAGGAGGCCCCGGTGTACGGGACGCCCGCGCACGGCACTCCCGCGTACGTCGGCGGGGCCTCTCGGGCGGTGGGTGCTCCCGCGCGGGGTGTGTCCGCTCACGGGGCGTCCGTGCGGGTGGGCATCCGCAGCACGAGGAGGTTTCGCGGTGCGGCCCGTGATGGCGGGGCCCCGGCGCGGCGGGCCGGGGTCGCCGAAGCCGAAGCCGAACCCGGAGCCCAGCTCCGGGGCGGAGCCGAGGCCGGGGTCGAGGCCGGGGTCGAGGCCGAACGGGCCGGTGTCCGGGAGCCGTTCGTCCCGACGCCCCGCCGGGAGGGCGAGGGGACGGGGCCGGGGCCACGCGCGGCCGGGGCGGGCTCGGGCGGACGTTGACCGGGGTCGCGGCCGCCGCCGTCGCCACGGTGCTCGCCGTGGTCGTCGCGGGGCAGGTCACCGGGCGGGAGGAGCCGTCCGCCGCGCGGACCGCCGGGGGACGGCCGAGCGGCCGGCGGACGACACGTCCGCGTCGCGCTCGGACGACCGGACCGTCGTCCCGGTGAAGCCGGCGCCCGCCGTGACGCCGCCGACGTACGAGCAGCTGATGACCCGGCAGTTCCCGATCGACCCGAAGCTGAAGGGCTCCGGGAGTTCGAGGCCGTGCCGGGCCTGGCGAAGGCGCCCGGCAAGGGGAAGGTGATCCGCTACCGGGTCGACGTCGAGAAGGGGCTCGGTCTCGACGGGAAGCTGTTCGCCGACGCCGTGCAGAAGACCCTCAACGACAAACGCAGCTGGTCCGGCGGGGGCGAGATGACCTTCGAGCGGATCTCCAGCGGCGAGCCGTGGTTCGTGATCACGCTCGCCAGTCCGGGAACGACCGGCGAGTGGTGCAAGAAGTCCGGGCTCGACACCACCGTCGACAACGTCTCCTGCGACTCGGCCTCCACCGAACGCGTGATGATCAATGCCTTCCGCTGGGCGCAGGGCTCGGCCACCTTCGGTCCGAAGGCGATGCACGCCTATCGCCAGATGCTCATCAATCACGAGGTCGGACACCGGCTCGGGCACGGCCATGTGAGCTGTCGCACCGAGGGCGCGCTCGCCCCCGTGATGCAGCAGCAGACGAAGTCCCTGGACATCGACGGGATCAAGTGCCGCCCCAACCCCTGGGTGTATCCGACGAGTTGACGGGCCGTCCGAAACGCTCATGTCCACATTCCGAGACAGGTGTCTCGGAATGGCGGGTATGCGCGTTGACATCGCTCACGCGTTCGTCCATATTTCTCGGCATGTCGCACCGTCACGCCGTTTCCGATAGCGCCGCCCTTGAGCTGGCGCTCTTCGGCGTGACCGGACACACCGTCGCCGACATTCTCTGTAGCTGACGCAGCCCGAGCGCTCGTCGGCCTTTCTCCTTATCTCGCCGCGCCCGGGTTTTCTCGTTCCCGCAGGCGCCGGCACCCCCCTTTCGGGCTTTTCCCGTGCCTGCGGAATTCTCTTTCCCCTTTCCGCAGTTCACCCCGAGAGGTCTCCTTCCGATGCGTCATTCGTCCGTCATCTCGCGCCGCGTGGCAGCGGCCGCCGTCAGTGTCGTCCTGGCCTCGGGCGCCGCCGCCTGCGGTCCCGAGGACGCCGGCGCCAAGGGCGGTACCTCCGGCAAGGCCGCGGAGGGCCCGCAGAAGGGCGGCACGCTCACCGTCCTCAACAACGAGGCCCAGAGCGACTTCGACCCCGCCCGCCTCTACACCTCCGGCGGCGGCAACGTCCCTCCCTCGTCTTCCGCACCCTCACCACCCGCAACCGCGAGGCGGGCGCCGCCGGCACCCAGGTCGTCCCCGACCTCGCCACCGACACCGGCCGCCCCAACAAGGACGCCACCGAGTGGACGTACACGCTGAAGGAGGGCCTGAAGTTCGAGGACGGCACGCCCATCACCAGCGCCGACATCAAGTACGGCATCGAGCGCTCCTTCGCCGCCGAACTCTCCGGCGGCGCCCCCTACCTGCGCGACTGGCTCGTCGGCGGCGACACCTACCAGGGCCCGTACAAGGACAAGAAGGGTCTCGCGTCGATCGTCACCCCCGACGCCCGGACCATCGTCTTCAAGCTGAAGAAGCCCGAGGGCGAGTTCCCCTTCCTCGCCACCCAGACCCAGTTCGCCCCCGTCCCGAAGGCCAAGGACACCGGCGCGAAGTACGAGGAGCACCCCATCTCCTCCGGCCCGTACAAGGTCGTGAAGAACGAGAACGACGGCGAGCGCCTCGTCCTGGAGCGCAACGAGCACTGGGACCCGAAGACCGATGAGGAGCGCAAGGCCTACCCGGACCGGATCGACGTCAAGTCCGGGCTCGACGAGGCCGTCATCAACCAGCGCCTCGCCACCTCCTCCGGCGCCGACTCCGCCGCCGTCACCACCGACACCAACCTCGGCCCCGCCGAACTCGCCCAGATCGGCTCGGACAAGGCGCTCGCCGCCCGCGTCGGCACCGGCCACTTCGGCTTCACCAACTACATCGCCTTCAACCCGAAGGTGAAGCCCTTCGACAACCCGAAGGTCCGCCAGGCCATCTCGTACGCGGTCAACCGCACCAGCGTCGTCAACGCCGCCGGCGGCTCCGCGCTCGCCGAGCCCGCCACCACCTTCCTGCCCGAGCAGAAGGCCTTCGGCTTCACGCCGTACGACCACTTCCCGGCCGGGAAGACGGGCGACCCGGAGAAGGCCAGGCAGCTGCTCAAGGAGGCCGGCTTCCCGAACGGGCTGACCGTCACCCTGCTGCACTCCACCGCCCAGAACCGCACCACCAGCCCCGAGATCGCCACCGCCGTCCAGGAGGCCCTCGGCAAGGCCGGCATCACCGTCAAGCTCGACGGGCAGGAGCCCAACTCCTTCAACGAGAAGCGCTGGAGCGTCAAGGACGCCCCGGCCTCTTCCTCTCCCGCTGGGGCGCCGACTGGCCGGCCGGCGGCCCGTTCCTCGCGCCGATCTTCGACGGACGCCAGATCGTCACCAACGGCTCCAACTACAACCACGCGCAGCTGAACGACCCGGCGGTCAACAAGGAGATCGACGAGATCAACAAGCTGACCGACCTCAAGGCCGCCGCCGCCCGCTGGGGCGCCCTCGACAAGAAGCTCGGCGAGCAGGCCCTCGACGTGCCGCTCTTCCACCCGGTCTACAAGCGGCTCGTCGGCAAGGACATCAAGAACGTCGTCATCAGCGACTGGACCGGTGTCCTCGACGTCTCGCTGGTCGCGGTCAAGTGACCTCGCTGACCGACGCACCGGCGCCCGTGGCGGCCTCCCGCCACGGGCGCCGCCCGGCAGGTGTGGCGACGGCTGCGCACCCGGCCGGCCGCCCTCGTCTCCGCCGCCGTCCTCGCCCTGCTCGTCCTCCTCGCCGTCGCCGCGCCGCTGCTCGCCGCCCTGGAGGGCCAGGACCCGCACACGTACCACGACGACCTCGTCGACTCCGCGCGCGGCGGCGTCCCGTACGGCTCCTTCGGCGGGGCGAGCGCCGACCACTGGCTCGGCGTCGAACCGGGCACCGGCCGCGACCTGTTCGTCCGGCTCCTGTACGGCGCCCGGATCTCGCTGCTCGTCGCCGTCGGCGCCACCGCCGTCCAGATCCTCATCGGCGTCCTCGTCGGCCTCGCCGCCGGGCTCGGCAGCCGGTGGCTCGACGGGCTCCTCAGCCGCCTCACCGACGTGCTCGTCGCCCTGCCGATGCTGATCCTCGCCCTCGCGCTGACCGCCGTCGTCCCGCGCGACTTCCCCCGGCCGCTGCTCCTCGTCCTCGTCATCGGGCTGCTCGGCTGGTCCTACGTCTCCCGGATCGTGCGCGCCCAGACCCTCACCCTCAGGAGCCTCGACTTCGTCGCCGCCTCCCGGCTCACCGGCTCCGGGCGGTGGCGGACCGCCCGCAGGGAACTGCTGCCCTCGCTCGCCGCGCCCGTCATCACCTACGCGGCGATCTCCTTCCCCACCAACATCGTCGTCGAGGCCTCCTCTCCTTCCTCGGGGTGGGCGTCACCCCGCCCACCCCCTCCTGGGGGCAGATGCTGTCGACGGCCCAGACCTGGTTCCGGGCCGACCCCGCGTACGTCCTGCTCCCCGCCGGACTGCTCTTCGTCACCGTCCTCGCCTTCACCGTCCTCGGCGACGCCGTCCGCACGGCCCTCGACCCCCGCGAGGCGAGCCGGCTGCGCGTGGGCACCCGTAAGGAGTCCTCCCGATGACCCGCTTCGTCCTCAAGCGGCTCGCGGGTGCCGCGCTCGTCCTGCTGGCGCTCTCGGTCCTCGTGTACGCCCTCTTCTACCTGGCGCCCGGCGATCCCGCCCGGCTGGCCTGCGGCGAGCGCTGCAACCCCAGCAGATCGCCCAGGTGCGCGAACAACTCGGCCTGAACGAGAGCGTGTTCACCCAGTACCTGCACTTCCTCCAGGGCGTGTTCGCCGGCCGCGACTACTCCACCGGCACCGCCGTCGTCCCCTGCGACGCGCCCTGCCTCGGCCTCTCGTACCAGAACGACCAGCAGGTCACCCAGCTGATCCTGGAGCGGCTCCCGGCCACCGCGTCCCTCGCCCTCGGCGCCATGGTCGTCTGGCTCCTCGTCGGCGTCGGCACCGGACTCCTCTCGGCGCTCCGCCGGGGCGGCGTCACCGAGCGCACCCTGACCGTGCTCACCCTCGCCGGGACCGGCACGCCCGTCTTCATCCTCGGGCTGCTGCTCCTCATGGCCGTCTGCGCCTACCTCCAGTGGCTGCCCTTCCCCTCGTACGTGCCGTTCGGCGAGGACCCCGAGCAGTGGGCCTGGAACATGCTGCTGCCCTGGCTCACCCTGGGCTTCTTCGAGTCCGCCAAGTACGCCCGGCTGACCCGGAGTTCCACCCTGGAGACGCTCGCCGAGGACCACATCCGCACCTTCCGCGCCTACGGGGTGGGGGAGCGGTCCGTCGTCGCCCGCCACGCGCTGCGCGGCGCCGTCCCGCCGGTCATCGCGGTCAGCGCCGTCGACCTCGGCTCGATGTTCGGCGGGGCCGTGCTCACCGAGTCCCTCTTCGGCATCCCCGGGCTCGGCAAGACCCTCCTCGACGGGGTCCGCACGATCGACCTGCCCGTGGTGGTCGGCGTCGTCCTGGTGATGGGCGCGACCGTCGTCCTCGCCAACGTCCTCGCGGACCTGCTGTACGCGGCCGCCGACCGAAGGGTGGTCCTGACGTGACCGCGTCCCCGCTGGTGGAAGTCAGCGAGCTGACCGTCGAGTTCGACGGCGGCACCCGGGCCGTGGACGGCCTCTCCTTCACCCTCGACGAGGGCGGCGCCCTCGCCCTGGTCGGCGAGTCCGGCAGCGGCAAGTCCACCGTCGCCGGCGCCCTCCTCGGCCTCCACCGGGGCACCGGCGCGCGGGTCGGCGGCACCGTGCGGGTCGGCGGCATCGACGTCGCCGCCGCCGGCCCCGCCGAACTGCGGCGGCTGCGCGGCGGGTCGCCGCCATGGTCTTCCAGGACCCGCTGTCCGCCCTGGACCCGTACTACGCCGTCGGCGACCAGATCGCCGAGGTCTACCGGATCCACCACCCCGGATCCAGGAAGGCCGCACGGGCCCGTGCCGTCGAGGTCCTCGACCGGGTCGGCATCCCCGACGCCGCCCGCCGCGCCCGCTCCCGCCCCCACGAGTTCAGCGGCGGCATGCGGCAGCGCGCCCTCATCGCCATGGCCCTCGCCTGCGCGCCGAAGCTCCTCGTCGCCGACGAACCCACCACCGCCCTCGACGTCACCGTGCAGGCCCAGATCCTCGACCTGCTGCACGAACTGCGGCGCGAGACCGGCACCGCGCTGCTCCTCGTCACCCACGACGTCGGCGTGGCCGCCGAGAGCGTCGACGAGGTGCTCGTCATGCGCGACGGCCGCGAGGTCGAACGCGGACCCGTCGCCGGAGTGCTCGGCACACCCGCGGAGCCGTACACGCGCGCGCTGCTCTCGGCCGTGCCCCGGCTCGACGGCCCGGAGCGGCCCCCGCCGAGAAGGGGAGACCCTGCTCGAAGCGGTCGGCCTGCGGCGGGAGTTCGGGCGCGGCAAGGGCCGGGTGACCGCCGTCGACGGGGTCTCCTGACCGTCCGCGCCGGCGAGACCCTCGGCGTCGTCGGGGAGTCCGGCAGCGGCAAGACCACCCTCGGCCGGATGCTCGTCCGGCTCCTCGACCCCACCGGCGGCGAACTCCGCTACGGGGACACGGAGATCGGCGCCCTGTCCGAGCGGGAGCTGCGCCCGTACCGCCACGAGCTCCAGATGGTCTTCCAGGACCCGGTCTCCTCCCTCAACCCGCGCCGCTCCGTCGGCGAGTCGATCGCCGACCCGCTGCGCGTGGCGGGGGAGCGGGACGAGACCCGGATACGGGGGCGGGTGCGGGAACTGCTCGACCGGGTGGGGCTCGACCCCGACCGGTACGAGGCCTACCCGCACGAGTTCAGCGGCGGCCAGCGCCAGCGCGTCGGCATCGCCCGCGCGCTCGCCGCCGCGCCGCGCCTCATCGTCTGCGACGAACCCGTCTCCGCGCTCGACGTCACCACCCAGGCCCAGGTGACCGCCCTGCTCGCCGAGCTCCAGGCGGAACTCGGCCTCGGACTCGTCTTCATCGCCCACGACCTCGCGGTCGTCCGCCAGGTCAGCGACCGGGTCGCGGTCATGCGCGCGGGCCGGATCGTCGAACAGGGCACCGTCGGCGAGGTGTACGGGGCGCCCCAGGAGCCCTACACCCGGCAGCTGCTCGCCGCCGTCCCTCCCTCGATCCGGTCCTCGCGGCGGAGCGCCGGGAACGGCGCCAGGAGTTGGCCGTCGCCTGACCCTCCGTGAGCGCCCCGGCGCGTAGCGCGACAGAACGCGACCGGGGAGGGAAAGTTACGTGCATTCACCCCTTCCGGTGGTGCGACGGACAACCGTCCGTCGCGCCACCGGTGTCTCCGCTTACGTTCCTCCCGATGCGAGTCGCCGGACCGACGGCGACCGCCGTCAAGGGAGATCGGGGTGCGCGCGTGCGGATCGGACTGCTCACGGAGGGTGGCTACCCGTACGCCACCGGTGAGTCCGGACGCTGGTGCGAGCGGCTCGTACGCGGGCTCGGACAGCACCAGTTCGACCTCTACGCCCCCGGCCCGGCCGGCCCCCGCCGCCCCTCCCGCCGAACGCCCGCGTCGCCCGCACCGCCTCGGAGCGGCAGGGCCCCGGCGAGCACCGCACCTCCCGCCGGGCCTACGGACGCCAGGAGCGGCGCCGCTTCGTCGAGGCCTACCACCGGCTCGCCACCGGCCTCTGCGCCGAGGACGACGAGACCCCGGCACCGCCGGACCTGGGGCCTCCTTCGCCGACGGCCTCTACGCCCTCGCCGAACTCGCCCGCGAACGCGGCGGGCTGCCCGGGCGCTCCGCTCCGACGACGCCGTCCGCGCCCTGGAGTCCGCCTGCCGCGCGCCCGGCGCACGCCGGGCGCGGCCGCCGCCGGCCTCCGCGACCACCTCGCCTTCGCCGAGCACCTGGAGCGGACCCTGCGCCCGCTCTCCTCGACTGGTACGGGAGGACGCGCTCGGCGCCGCCGACCTCTGCCACGCCGCCGCCGGAGGCACCACCGCGCTCCCCGGGCTGCTGGCCAAACGCTTCTTCGGCACCCCGCTGCTCGTCACCGAGTACGGCGTACCGCTGCGCGCCCACTACCTCGCGGAGGCCGGCGCCGACCGCTCCGCCCCCTCCGCACCCTGCTCGCCGCCCTCCACGGCCGGCTCGCCGCCGAGACCTACGGGCAGGCCGCCCTCCTCACCCCGGCAACGCCCACGCCCGCCGCTGGCAGGAGCGGTGCGGCGCCGACCGGGCCCGCATCCGCACCGTCCACCCCGGCATGCCCGCCGACCGCTTCGCCGAGGTCGGCGAGGACGAGGAGAGCGGCGACCCCGCCACCCTCGTCTGGGTCGGCCGCGTCGAACCCGCCAAGGACCTCGTCGGCCTCCTCCACGCCTTCGCCGAGATCCGGTCCCGGCAGCCCGACGCCCGGCTGCGGATCGTCGCCGTGCCCGTCCGCGAACCGGCCGCCGGCGCGTACCTCACGTACTGCAAGGGCTCGCGGCCCAGCTCTTCCCCGACGAGGCGGCCGGAGCGCACGCCGTCGGAGAGAACCCCGTCACCTTCGAGGAGCTCGGCGGCCCGGAGGCGCCCACCCTGGAGGACACCTACGCCTCCGGCGCGCTCGTCGTCCTGTCGAGCCTCGTCGAGGGCTTCCCGCGAGCCTCGTCGAAGCGATGTTCTGCGCCCGCGCCACCGTCTCCACCGACGTCGGCGCCGTCGTCGAGATCATCGGCGGCACCGGCCTCGTCGTCCCCCGCGCAACCCCGGGCACTCGCCGACGCCTGCCTCGCGCTGCTCCGCGACCCCGAGCGGCGCCACCGGCTCGGCGCCGCTGCCCGCGCCCGCGCGCTCGAACTCTTCACGGTCGAACAGAACCTCGCCGCCTTCCGCGGCATCTACCTCGAACTCCTCTCCCGCGCGCCGGTGCGCCACCGCCCCGGGACGGCGTCCCTTCGCCCACCCGGCCGAGGCCCATGTGCCGGGCAGCTGGGCGCCCAAGGCCGTGACCGCGGGACGGGAGCCCCGATGCCTGAAGGAGGCACCCCCATGCGCGGCTCCGCCGCCCCGACGAGCCCCGGAGCCTGGGACGCCCGCTCCGAAGCCCTCCTCGGCACCCCCGCCCTGGTGGCGGCCGGCACCTCGACCTGCGCGCCCCGCCGCCGAGGAACCCACCGACGCCGCCCCTCCGGGATAGCCCCGACCGCCGCGACGGCCCCGGGGCGGGCGCGGCGTGGACCACCCGGCCGCCCTGGACACCCCGGAACCGGCGGAGGACCGGACCGGGGACGCGCCGGGCGGGCCGGCGGACGCCGCGTCCGGTGCCGTACCGCCCGAGCCCGAGCCCGGCGCGGGCGGTGCGCCGGAAGCGACCGCGGCGACCGCCCCGGCCCCGACGGCGCCCCGCACGCCCCGCCCCCGGCGCGGGAACGCCGACCCGTGAAGGTCCTCATGCACCGGCACCGGGAACTCTGCGAGCGGGCCGTCGACCCCTGGAGATCGCCGCGGGCCTGGAGGCGCAGGGCTTCACCGACCGGACCGCCGCGCGGTTCCGGCACCGGGACGTGTTCTCGCTCGCCGAGGAGCTGTACGCGCGCGTGCCGCGCGGGCAGGAGAAGCCCGCGCCCGACCCGGAACCGGAGGAGCCACGGGCGCCCTGGGTGCTCGCCTCGCTCGCTCCCGGCGGGGTCGCCGGACTGACCGGGATCGGACTCGTCCTCGGCTACGGACCCGCGCGGCTCGCCGTCGGGGCCGCCGGGCGCTCGCCCTCGGCGGGGCCCTGGTCTCGCCGTCCGCCGGGGCCCGCTGCGCGCCCCGACGGGGAACCGTCCCCGCCGCCCGGCTCTGGACCCTGTGGCTCCTGGCGTACGCGGCCGGCGGCGACGGACTCCTGGAGGAGGTCCTCGGGGGTGGCCCCGACGGGCCCTGGGCGCTCACCCCGCCCCCTCCTGGCCCTCGCCCTCGCCGTCGCCCCCGCCGCCTGGGGCGCCCACCTCTTCGCCCGCCGGGCCCGCCGCCGGATCGCCGACAGCCGGGGCCTCGCCGACTTCGCCGCCGCCACCCGGCCGCTGCTCCTCGGCACCCTGACCCTCCAGCTCCTCGCCCTCGCCGCCCTGCTCGCCCTCACCGGGTTCAGCCCCGGCGCCCTCGCCCTCGGCGCCCTCCTGCTGCTCGCCCGGCTCCTCACCGTCCACGGCTTCCCCGAGACGGCCTCCGCCGCCCTCGCCGCCGCCAGTGCCGGCGAGGCCCTCGCCCCCGCGAGCGTCCTCGCCGCCCGCCTCCCCCTCCCCGGCTTCGACGCGCTCGCCACCCCGGTGCGCGCCCTCGTCGAGGCCTGGGGACCCAGGGCCGTACCCACCCTCGTCTGCGGCGCCGCCGCGCTCGGCCTGCTGGCCCACGCGACCGGCGCCCTCGCACGGGCCTCCGCCCACGTCACCCCCTGAACCACCTGCCCGCCCACCCGCGGAGCCGACGCCGCGGGCGTGCCCGTCACCTCTCTCATCACCCGCAAGGAGACCGAAGACCATGACCCCTCAAGCCCAAGCACCGGCCGGTCGGCACGTAGGGGCCGCACGATGAGGGTGCTACTGCTCGGAGCCAACGGCTTCATCGGCCGCTTCGTCGCCGACCGGCTGCTCGCCGACCCGGCCGTCCACCTCACCGCGCTCGGCCGGGGCGACGACGCCGACGTCCGCTTCGACCTCGCCTCCGGCAGCCCCGGCGCGCTCACCCGCTTCCTGGACGCCGTCCACCCCGGGTCGTCGTCAACTGCGCCGGAGCCACCCGAGGCGGCGCCCGCGAGCTGACCCGGCACAACACCGTCGCCGTCGCCACCGTCTGCGAGGCCCTGCGCCGCAGCGGCTGCGGGGCCCGGCTCGTCCAGGTCGGCTGCGCCTCCGAGTACGGGCCCAGCCAGCCCGGCTCCTCCACGGCCGAGGACGCGATCCCGCGCCCCGGCGGCCCGTACGGCGTGTCCAAGCTCGCCGCGACCGAACTCGTCCTCGGCTCCGGGCTCGACGCCGTCGTCCTGCGCGTCTTCTCCCGGTCGGCCCCGGCACCCCGCCGGCTCCCGCTCGGCCGCCTCGCCGAGGCGATGCGCCGCGCGATGCAGGCCGGGGACGGCGAGCTCAAGCTCAGCGGCCTCGGGGTGCAGCGGGACTTCGTCGACGTACGGGACGTGGCGCGGGCCGTCCACGCCGCCTCCCTCTCCGCCGCCCAGGGCGTCGTCAACATCGGCACGGGCCGCGCCGTCCGGCTCCGGGACGCCGCCGCCGTCCTCGCCCGGGTCGCGGGCTACGCGGGAAACCTGCACGAGCTGGACGGCCCGCACGGCATCCCGCAGCGGCCCATGATCGGCGCCCCCGCACCGAGGGGACCATCGCCGACCAGCTGGCCTCCGCCCCGTACCCGTACCCCGACGGCTGCGGGCCCTGGCAGCAGGCCGACGTCCGCACCGCCCGCGACCGGCTCGGCTGGCGGCCCCGGATCAACCTGGAGGAGTCCCTCGCCGACATCTGGATGGAGGCGGCGTGTCGCATCTGACGACGCCCACGGCCACCGGGACCGTCCAGTCGCTGGGCTTCGGCGTCCCCGGCTACGCCCATCCGCTGCTCGCCCCGTCGAATGGGCCGAGCTGACCCGCCCCGGGACCCCGCTGCACTGGGCGGTGCTCAACGTGGCGGAGGGCCCGGGGAGCCGGCCGGACCCGCACTGCCTGGAGGCGTCCGGGAAGCTCCGCGACGCCGGGGTCAGGGTCCTCGGGCACCTGGACCTGGCGTACGGCTCCCGGCCCCTCGGGGAGCTCGTCACGGACGCCCACCGCTTCCTCGACTGGTACAAGGTCGGCGGCTTCTACCTGGACCGGGCCCCCGCCGACCGGGCGGACCTGGCCGGGACGCGGCGGCTGACCGCGACCCTGGAGGCCGTCCTCGACGGCGAGGCCCACCTCGTCCTCGGCCACGGCACCCACCCCCACCCGGGATACGCCGAGGCCGCCGACCAGCTGGTGACCTTCGCCGGCTCCTGGGCGGACTACCGCTGGTCGCAGGTGGCGGAGTGGACCGCCGCGTACACGGAGGCCAAGTTCGTCCACCTCGTCCACGGCGTCCCGCGCACCCACCTCGACGAGGCCCTGCGGATCGCCCGCTGGCAGGGGGCCGGGACGATCTTCTTCACCGACCGCGCCGGCCGGTCGGGGCAAAACGACCAATTCCATACCCTGCCCGGCTACTGGGACGAAATCGTCTCGCGGATTGGACCGGGTGTCTCGGAATGAGAAGGGGCGTGGCAGTGTTACGGGGAGAACAACCGTACTGACATACCGACCACCGGAGTCCCCGTGTCGCTGCCACCCCTGGTCGAGCCGGCTGCCGAGCTCACCGTAGACGAGGTCCGCAGGTACTCCCGCCACCTGATCATCCCGGACGTCGGGATGGACGGGCAGAAGCGGCTGAAGAACGCCAAGGTGCTGTGTGTCGGCGCCGGCGGCCTCGGTTCCCCCGCGCTGATGTACCTGGCCGCCGCCGGCGTGGGCACGCTCGGCATCGTGGAGTTCGACGAGGTCGACGAGTCGAACCTCCAGCGCCAGATCATCCACAGCCAGGCCGACATCGGCCGCTCCAAGGCGGAGTCCGCGAAGGACTCGGTCCTCGGCATCAACCCGTACGTGAACGTGATCCTTCACGAGGAGCGGCTCGAGGCCGACAACGTGATGGACATCTTCGGCCAGTACGACCTGATCGTCGACGGCACCGACAACTTCGCCACGCGCTACCTGGTGAACGACGCCTGCGTGCTGCTGAACAAGCCGTACGTCTGGGGCTCGATCTACCGCTTCGACGGCCAGGCCTCCGTGTTCTGGTCCGAGTACGGCCCCTGCTACCGCTGCCTCTACCCGGAGCCCCCGCCGCCGGGCATGGTCCCGTCCTGCGCCGAGGGCGGCGTCCTGGGCGTGCTGTGCGCGTCCATCGGCTCCATCCAGGTCACCGAGGCCATCAAGGTCCTGGCCGGCGTGGGCGACCCGCTGGTCGGCCGCCTGATGATCTACGACGCCCTGGAGATGCAGTACCGCCAGGTCAAGGTCCGCAAGGACCCCAACTGCGCGGTCTGCGGCGAGAACCCGACCGTCACCGAGCTCATCGACTACGAGGCCTTCTGCGGCGTCGTGTCCGAGGAGGCCCAGGAGGCGGCGCTCGGCTCGACGATCACTCCCAAGCAGCTCAAGGAGTGGATCGACGAGGGCGAGAACATCGACATCATCGACGTCCGCGAGCCGAACGAGTACGAGATCGTCTCGATCCCGGGCGCGCGTCTGATCCCGAAGAACGAGTTCCTGATGGGCACCGCCCTCCAGGACCTCCCGCAGGACAAGCGGATCGTCCTGCACTGCAAGACGGGTGTCCGCAGTGCGGAAGTCCTCGCGGTGCTGAAGTCCGCGGGCTTCGCGGACGCGGTCCACGTCGGCGGCGGCGTGATCGGCTGGGTCCACCAGATCGAGCCCGAGAAGCCGGTCTACTAGAACGGTGTGACGGAAGGCCCCGGACCTCAGGTCCGGGCCTTCCCATGCCTACGGCGGGCTACTTGCAGACCGTGGCCGAGGCCGGGACCTTCCCCACCAGCAGGTAGTCGTCCACCGCCTTCTTCACGCACTTGTTCCCGCTGTTGTACGCGCCGTGGCCCTCGCCCTCGTACGTCACCTCCACGCCGACCCCCTTGCCGAGCGCGTTCACCATCGACCGGGCGCCCTCGTACGGCGTCGCCGGGTCGCCGGTGTTCCCGACGACCACGATCGGCGCCGAGCCCGGGGCCGAGACGTCCGGGTGCTCCCAGCCCCCGGGCACCGGCCACTGCGAGCAGCTCGCCAGCGCCCAGCCCATGAAGTCGCCGAAGACGGGGGAGGCCTCGCGGAACTGGCCGAGCCGCTCCTTCGCCTGCCCCAGGGTGTAGCGCTCCTTGAAGTCCACGCAGTTGATCGCCGTGTTCGCCGCCTGGATGTTGCTGTACGAGCCGTTCTCGCCGCGCCCGTTCATCGAGTCGGACAGGGAGAGGAGCAGCGCCCCGTCACCGCCGTCGGCCGCGTCGAGGCCCTGCTCCAGATACGGCCAGAACTCCTTCGAGTACAGGGCCTGCGCGATGCCGTTGGTGGCCTGCGTCTGGGTGAGCTTGCGGTCGCCGATGCCGGCGATCGGCTGCTTGTCGAGGGCCGTGAGGAGGTTGGTGATCCCCGCCTCGATCTCGGCGACGCTGCTGCCGGGCAGGGCGCACTGGTCGCCGCGGTCCACGCAGTCCTGGGCGAAGTTGTCCAGTGCGAGCTGGAAGCCCTTCGCCTGGCCGAGGGCGCCGTCCTCGACGCCCGCGTCCGGGTCGACGACCCCGTCGAAGACGGCCCGGCCGACGTTCTTGGGGAACATGTGGGCGTAGACGCCGCCGAGTTCGGTGCCGTACGAGATGCCGAAGTAGTGCAGCTTCTCGTCGCCGAGGACCTGGCGCATCAGGTCCATGTCCCGGGCCGCGTTCTCGGTGCCGACGTGCGGCAGGGCCGCGCCCGCGTCCCGCTGGCAGCCCTTCGCGTACCGCTTCTGCGCGTCCGACAGCGTCCGCTCCTCCTCCACCGTGTCGGGCGTGAAGTCCAGGGCGTAGTAGGCGTCGAGCTCCTTGTCGTCGGCGCACTCGACGGGGTCGCTGCGGCCGACCCCGCGCGGGTCGAAGGAGACCAGGTCGTAGCGGCCGCGCAGGCTCTCGTAGTCGGCGGCGAAGCCGGGCAGTCCGGTGATGCCGGAGCCGCCGGGCCCGCCGAAGTTGAAGACGAGCGAGCCGATCCGCCTGGCGGTGTCGCGGGCCTTGGCCCGGATGAGGGCCAGCTCGATGGTCTCGCCCTCCGGCGCCGACCAGTCGAGCGGTGCCTGCAGGAAGGAGCACTCCCAGACGGCGCCGCCGGGCAGCGGGAGGGCGCGGCCCCGCCGCCCTCCGCCGCGGACGGGGCCGGGCAGGGGCCCAGGACAGCTTCTGCGCCGTCAGCGCCGGGCGCTCGGCCGAACCGCTCGGCGTCACCGCGTCCGCCGCCTTGTCCGCCCCGTCGGAGCATCCGGCGGCGAGCAGCACGGTGGTGGCGGTGAGCAGGGCGGCGCGCTGGGCTGCGGAGATCGGCATAGGCCCATCGTGGGCCGCCGCCCCCGCCCCCGCGCGGGACGGGGGGCCAAGCGGGTGGTCGGCTACAGGGCTTCCCGTTTCGTCAGCCAGTTGAAGCAGATCCACCCCGGCAGCACCGGGATCCACAGCGTGAGCAGGCGGTACAGGAGCACCGCCGGGGTCGCGACCTCGATCGGCAGGCCCACCGCGACCAGACCGAGGGTGAGGGCGCCCTCGACCGCGCCGACGCCGCCGGGGTCGGCGCCGCCGAGCCGAGCGCGTTGCCCGCGAGGAAGACGACGGCCACGCTCGCGTAGCTGAGCGTCGTGTCCCCGTGCCCGAAGGCCCGGATCGAGGCGTCCAGACAGAACACGAACGCGCCGGTCAGCAGCAGCATCCCGCCGATGCCGGTCACCAGCTTCATGGGCCGCTGGAGCACGTCCAGCATGCGCGGCACGACACCGGCGAAGAGCGAGCGCAGCCGGGTCGACACGAACTTGCGCATGAACGGGATCGCCGTCACCACCAGGACGAGGACCGCGACCGTCAGCAGGCCCGCGATGACGGTCCTCGACGGGGTGAAGGACTGCGACTTCTCCGTGCCCGTCAGATAGCCGAAGGAGAGCAGGAGCAGGATGTGCGCCCCGAGGCCGAAGAGCTGCGAGGCGCCGACGCTCGCCACGGCGAGACCCGGGCGCACGCCCGCACGCTGGAGGAAGCGGGTGTTCAGGGCGACGCCGCCGACCGCCGCCGGGGCGACGATCTTCACGAAGGAGCCGGCGACCTGCGCCACCACCGTCCGCCAGAACCCGACCCGCTCGGGCACGAAGCCCAGCAGGCTCATCGCCGCCGCCACGTAGCTGAGCGCCGAGAACAGCACGGCGGCCGCCACCCAGCGCCAGTCCGCCTCGCTGACCGTCGACAGCGGCGTGCGGGCGATCTGCGAAGCAGGAAGTACGCGGCGACCGCGCCCGCGATCAGGCTGACCAGGGTCCGCGGCTTGATCCGCTCCAGGCGGACCGGCTCCACCGGGGCCTGCGGGCGGATCAGCAGCACCTGCTGCCGGATCTGCGCGAGCAGGTCCTCCTCGCGGGCCTCGTCGAGGGCGGTGTCCAGGGCCCGCTTCTCGGCCTTCTTGTCCGCCTTCTTCTCGGCCTTCGTCTCCGCCCGCACGGCCTTCTTGTCCGCCGCCGCCTCGGCCTTGGCGAGCTCCCGCTCGTGCTTGGCCGCCTCCGAGGCCGCGAGCACGGCCTCGCGCTCCCGCGCGGACCGCTCCGGGCCAGTTTCCGCAGCGTCGCGCGCGTGGAGCGGCTCAGCGCGATCGGCTGGAGCAGCGGCAGACAGTCGGCGACGCTGTCCGGGCCGAGCACCTCGACGGCCGCGGCGACCGCCCGCTCCGCCCCGACCCGCAGACCGAGGGTGGTGAGCAGCTGGGCGATGTCCATCCGCAGGACCAGGTCGCCGGCCGCGATCTCGCCGCCCCGCAGATCGGTGAGGATGACCTTGCCGGAACGATCCACCAGGATCGCGTCCCCCGTGAGCCTGCGGTGCGCGATCCGGCGCGACTGCAGCGCCCGGACCTGCCGCCAGGCGCCGTGGACCAGTTCGTCGGTGATCTCGGCGTCGTCGAGCGCGTCCAGGCTCCGGCCGCCGATGTGCTCGTACACGAGTATCACCGCGTCCGGACCGAGCTCCGAGGTGGCGATCAGCTTCGGGGCGTTGGCCCCGGCGGCGATCGCCGCGTACGCGAGGAGCGCCTCCTGCTCCAGGGCCTGGCGCAGCGAGACGATCGAGCGGCGGGTGGTGATCGTCCGCAGGGTGATCCGCCGCCACGCGCGGTAGAAGAAGCCGTGCGCCTGCTGCTCGCGGTCGACGACGGTGACGTCGAGCGGCGGCCCGTCCTCCAGGGTCACGATGTACCGGCGGCCCCGGTCCCCGCTGTCCGCGGAGTCGGGCACGCCCTCGGCGCGCAGCGCGGTCACCGGCCGGAAGCCGACCCGGCGCAGGCCGGCGAGGAGGGTCTGCCCGGTGGGCCGGACGTTCGGCGAGCCGACGGCGTACAGCGTGCCGTACGCCACGGTCCAGCCGATCAGGACGGTCAGGATGATCGAGAGGGCGGTGGTGTAGCCCGCCACCAGCATCGTGAAGGCGTCGAGCAGCAGCACCACCCAGAGCGACACCCGCCAGCGGGGCCTGCGGGCCATGCCGACGGCGGTCATGTACGCGATGACCGGGGCGAGGTAGTTGTGCACCGGGTCCGTCAGGCCGCCGCCGGACTGCGGCTGGGTCAGCGCGTCCTGGATCGTGCCGGGCGCGGCCTGGGCGACCCAGAGGTCGGTGGCGAGGGTGACGCCGTGCGCCAGGACGGCGGCGAGGACGCCGTCCGCGATGCGCAGCCCGTCGCGTTTGATCAGCCGCTCGATGGCGAAGGCGACCGGCACGAGCAGGACGGCGATGGAGGAGACGAGACCGGCGATCTTGACGAAGACGTCCGGGGCGCCGACCGCGCCCTTGTTGATGTCCTGCTCCAGACCCGAGGTCGTGCCGTGGGCGAACGCCGCGACGGCGATGACGAGCCCGATCGCGAGCAGACCGCCGAGCAGCCGCATCAGGTCGGAGGGCCGGTGGACGCGGGCGGCGAGCAGCGGCTCGTCACCGGAGACCTTCTCGGGCACGTCGGGCCGGGCCCCCTCAGGAGGCTGCGTGTCCTGCCCCATCACCATGTCCGTCTCTGCATGCGCGTCGTGTCGATCTCGTTCTTGTTCTTGTTCGTGTTCTCGTACGGGTCGCTCTTGATCTCGTATCACCAGTCACCGCCCGGACGATGGTGGCACGAAGAGCTGTCGGGCGGAGGCATCAGGGCCATGTCGGTGCGGTGAGGCAGGATGGGGCGGATGAGCGAGGAGGAAGCCGTGGGGGAGACCGCCGGGGGCACCGCGGGGGACGCCGTCGGGGAGGCCGGAGAGCTGCCGGCGTACGCGGAGCGGGTGCTCGACGTCGCCGACGCGATCCCTCCCGGCCGCGTCATGACCTACGGCGACGTGGCCGAGTGGCTGGGCGAGGGCGGGCCGCGTCAGGTCGGCCGGGTCATGGCCCTGTACGGCGGGACGGCCCCTGGTGGCGCGTGGTCCGCGCCGACGGCACGCTGCTCCCGGGCCACGAGCCGCGGGCCCTCGGGCACTACCGCGAGGAGGGCACCCGCTGCGCGCGGCGGGCCCGGCGGCCGAGGGGCACGTCCCGAGGATCGACATGCGGCGGGCGCGCTGGGACGGCGGCGCGGCCTCCGGCGAGGGTGCGGGAACTCACATCTGAGGGTCCCGCCCCGGTCGGCCCGGCCGGGACGGTCCCGTGGGGTGGACGCGGTACGGAGTGCGGCTCGTCGGCGGCCCGCTTCGCGTAACGTCGTCGTTCGCTTCTCCCGAGGCGGCGGCCACGGCACACGGCCGCCTCACCCGCACCACCACACCCACCAGGACCGGCGAACCACGTGAGCTCCTCCTCCACCACCCGGCGTACGCCGCCGCACCAGGGACAGCCGTACCCGGGGCCGGGACGGCAGCGGACCCCGGGCGCGTACCGACTGGTGCGCACCACGCCGGCCCCACTGGATCCCCCTCAGCTGGACGCAGTCCAGCGACAGGTGGTTGACCACACCGGAGGACCTCTCCTCGTCCTCGCCGGACCCGGCACCGGCAAGACGACCACCCTGGTCGAGGCCGTCGCCGCCCGCATGGAGAACGGCGCCGACCCCGAACGCCTCCTCGTCCTCACCTTCAGCCGCAAGGCCGCCGTCGAACTCCGCGACCGCATGGCCGCCCGGCTCGGCGGCCGCCGCCCGCCGCAGGCCACCACCTTCCACTCGTACTGCTACGCCCTGATCCGCGCCCACCAGGACGCCGAGCTCTTCGCCGAGCCCCTGCGGCTGCTCTCCGGACCCGAGCAGGACCTCGCCGTCCGCGAGCTCCTCGCCGGCCAGATCGACCTGGAGAAGGCGGGCCTCGGAGGCGTCCGCTGGCCCGACGAGCTCCGCGCCTGCCTCACCACCCGGGGCTTCGCCGACGAGGTGCGGGCCGTCCTCGCCCGCTCCCGCGAGCTGGGCCTCGGACCGGACGCCCTCGCCCGCTTCGCGGACCGGGTCGGCCGCCCGGACTGGAAGGCGGCGGCCGGCTTCCTCGCCGAGTACCTCGACGTCCTCGACCTCCAGGGCGTCCTCGACTACGCGGAGCTCGTCCACCGGGCCGTCCCGCTCGCCCGGGACTCCCGCCTGCCCGCGTACGACGCCGTCTACGTCGACGAGTACCAGGACACCGACCCCGCCCAGGTCCGGCTGCTGCACGCGCTCGCGGGCGGCGGCCGCGGCACGGTCGTCGCCTTCGGCGACCCCGACCAGTCCATCTACGCCTTCCGAGGCGCCGACGTGAACGGCATCCTCGACTTCCCCGCCACCTTCGGCGGCGCGGCCGTCCGGGTCCTCCGCACCTCCCGCCGCTCCGGCGCCGCGCTCCTCGGGCGACCCGCCTCCTCGCCCAGCGGATGCCGATGCCCCGGCTCCCCGCCGACAAGGTCCGCGCCCACCGCGAACTCGCCCCGGTGCGGGCCGGCGGCCGCGCGGAGGCGTACACCTACCCCACCGCCTCGGCGGAGGCCGAGAACATCGCCGACCTGCTGCGCCGCGCCCACCTGGAGGACGGCGTCCCCTGGCAGGACATGGCCGTCCTCACCCGCGCCTCCTCCTCCCTCCCCTCCCTCCGCCGCGCCCTCACCTCGGCCGGAGTCCCGGTGGAGACCGACGCCGCGGACACCCCCTCCGCCACGAGCCCGCCGTGGCACCCCTACTGCTCGCCCTCAGGACGGTGGCGGGCGCTGCGGGCCCCGGCCACGGTCACCCGGGCCGCCGGGCCCGACGGGCGGCCGGGTGCCGGGATCGACATGCGGCGGGGTGCCGGGCTCGACGTGCAGCCGGGTGCCGAGTCTGGCGTGCAGCCGGGTGCCGGGCTCGATGTGCAGCCGGATGCGGGGCCTGGCGTGCAGCGGGACGCTGAGCTCGACGTGCAGCCGGGTGCCAGGCCTGACATGCAGCGGGACGCCGGGCTCGATGTCCAGCCGGATGCCGAGCCTGATGCGCAGCCGGACGCCGGGCTCGACGTGCAGCCGGGCGCCGAGCCCGTCGTGCCCGTCGAGTCCGGGCCCGACGACGCCTGGCTTCCCGTGGAGACCGCCCTCGAACTCCTCGCCTCGCCCCTGGCAGGTGGACCCCGCCGATCTCCGTCGCCTGGGCCGGGCGCTGAGGGACGAGGAGCGCGCCGCCGGGAACAAGGTGCCGCCGCCTTCCGATGTGCTGCTCGCCCGAGCGCTGGCGCGGCCGGAGCGGCTCGCCGTCCACGACCCCGCCTATGCCAAGGGCGCCCAGCGCCTCGGCAGGCTCCTTCAGGAGACCCGTGCGCTCCTCGATGCCGGGGCACCGCAGAAGAGGCCCTGTGGGTGCTCTGGAAGGGCACGCCCTGGCCCGGCCGCCTGGAGCGTGCGGCCTCCGAGGCGGTCCCGCAGGACGCAATGCCGACCGGGACCTCGACGCCGTCTGCGCGCTCTTCGAGACCGCCGCCCGCGCCGAGGAGCGCGTCGGCGGCCGGGGCGTCCTCAACTTCCTCGAAGAGCTCGACGCCCAGGACATAGCGGCCGACACCCTCACCCGGCGGCACACCCGCCCGGACGCGGTCCGCCTCATGACCGCCCACCGCTCCAAGGGCCTGGAGTGGGGCTTCGTCGTCGTCGCCGGCGTCCAGGAGGGCCTCTGGCCCGACCTGCGCCGCCGGGGCTCCCTCCTCGAAGCCGACCGCATCGGCCGCGACGGCCTCGCCGAACCGCTCACCCCCGGCGCCCTCCTCGCCGAGGAGCGCAGGCTCTTCTACGTGGCCGCCACGCGCGCGCGTGACCGGCTCGTCGTCACCGCCGTGAAGGCCGCCGCCGAGGACGGGGACCAGCCCTCCCGGTTCCTCACCGAACTCGGCGCCGAGCCGAAGGACGTCCCGGGCCGCCCCGCCGCCCGCTCGCCGTCTCCGCCCTGGTCGCCGAGCTCCGCGCCACCACCGTCGACCCGGAGGCCTCGCCCGCACTCCGGGAGGCGGCCGCCGACCGGCTCGCCCGGCTGGCCGCGCTGACCGACGACGAGGGCCAGCCGCTGGTGCCGGCCGCGCACCCGGACCGCTGGTGGGGCCTGTTCGAGCCGACGCGCGGCCCGGAGCCGCTGCGCGAGCGCGACCGGCCGGTGGCGCTGTCGCCGAGCTCCCTGGAGAACCTCGTCGGGACGTGCTCCCTCCAGTGGTTCCTGGGCCGCGAGGTCAAGGCGGCGGCCCCCGCCACCGCCGCCCAGGGCTTCGGGAACGTCGTCCACGTCCTCGCCGACGAGGTCGCCTCCGGGCGCACCCCGGCCGACCTCGACGTCCTCATGGCGCGCCTGGACTCCGTCTGGGACGCCCTCGCCTTCGACGCGCCCTGGAAGTCGGCGCAGGAGAAGCAGCACGCGCGCGTGGCCCTCGAACGCTTCCTGAGCTGGCACGTCATGGACCGTGGCGGCCGCACCCCGCCGCCTCCGAGCACGGCTTCGACGTGACCCTGGAGGCGGGGAGTACGAGGTCCGCATCCGGGGCTCCATGGACCGGGTCGAGACCGACGAGCACGGGCGCGCGTACGTCGTCGACTTCAAGACCGGGAAGTCGGCCCCCACCAAGGACGAGGTCGCCCACCACCCGCAGCTCGCCGTCTACCAGCTCGCGGTGCGGGAGGGCGCCCTCGACGAGGTCTTCGGCGGCGAACGCCCGGAGCCCGGCGGCGCCGAGCTCGTCCAGCTGCGGCAGGCCGCCCCGAAGAAGGAGGGCGGCGACGCCCTGCCGAAGGTCCAGGCCCAGGAGCCGCTGACCGGGGAGTGGGTCGGCGAACTGCTCGCGAACGCGGCGGGCCGGGTCCTCGACGAGCGGTTCACCCCGAGCACCGGCCAGCACTGCACGACCTGCGCCTTCCGGGCCTCGTGCAGCGCCCAGCCGGAGGGCCGCCAGGTCGTCGACTGAGCCCGCGCCCCTCACCCGCGCGGAGTAGCGGGCACGCGCGCGCGGGTGACCCTGGTGGGCAGGGGTGTCGGGAACGCGAGGAGGCCCGCATGGCGTCCCACCGAAAGCTCCGCGCCGCGGCAGTGGTCTGCGCCGCCGTCGTCACGGGGCCGTGCCGCTCGCGGCCCGAGCGGCGACCGTCCCACCCGGCGCGGCGGCCCCGCCCCGCCCCCACCCCTCCCGGATCCCTTCGCGGGCCTCACCCCCGACGAGATCGGCGAGCGGGCCGTGACCGCCACCCAGTCCGCGACCTCCTGCGCATGACCGGGAAGCTCGTCAGCGAGGGGCAGCCGCTCGGCATCGACTTCGCCGTCAACGACAAGGACGAGTGCACCGGCCTGATCAAGATCGAGGACGGCGCCGCCGAACTGCGCCGGCTCGACCACATCACCTATCTGAAGGGCGACGAGGCCTTCTGGCGGGCCTCCATGACCTCCCAGGGCATGTCGGAGCCGCAGATCTCGGCCACCATCGAACTGATCAAGGGCCGCTGGCTGAAGATCGCCCCCGGACAGGCGGGCAGCCAGGACCTCGGCGGCGTCTGCGACCTGAAGTCGCTCCTCTCCGACCTGGACAAGGACAAGGCGCAGCGCAGGGGACTGACCCGGGGACCGGACGCCAAGGTCGACGGAACCCCCGTCGCGACCCTCGTGAAGAAGAAGCCGAACGGCGAGACGACCACCGTCTCCGTCTCCGAGCGGGGCAGGACGTACATCCTGAAGATGGTCAAGGCGGGCGGCGACGAGCCCGGCGCGCTCGTGCTCTCCGACTACGACAAGCCGGTCGACGTGAAGGTCCCCCCGGCCGACGAGACGGTCGACCTCTCCAAACTGGACAGCGGCCAGCCCGCGTAACGCCCCAGGTCAGGGACGTACGGGACCGGAATGTCAGTCGGCCCCATTAGCCTCTTCGGGGTGACCGCACACCTCACCGACCCCGAGCAGCTCAAGGAGCTCCTCGGCATCCCGTTCACCCCGGAGCAGACGGCCTGCATCACCGCGCCGCTCGCCCCGCAGGTCGTCGTGGCCGGAGCCGGCTCCGGCAAGACGACGGTGATGGCCGCCCGGGTGGTCTGGCTGGTCGGCACGGGCCAGGTCGCCCCCGAGCAGGTCCTCGGCCTCACCTTCACCAACAAGGCGGCCGGCGAACTCGCCGAGCGCGTCCGCACCGCCCTCGTCCGCGCCGGCGTCACCGACCCCGACGTCATCGACCCCGACAACCCCCGGGCGAGCCCCGCATCTCCACGTACCACGCCTTCGCCGGACAGCTCCTGACCGACCACGGCCTCCGCATCGGCCTGGAGCCCACCTCCCGGCTCCTCGCCGACGCCACCCGCTACCAGCTCGCCGCGCGCGTGCTGCGCGAAGCCCCCGGCCCGTACCCGGCGCTCACCCGCTCCTTCCCCACCCTCATCACCGACCTGCTCGCCCTCGACGCCGAGCTCGCCGAGCACCTCGTCCCGCCCGAGCGGCTCCTCGCGTACGACTCCGAGCTCCTCGACGCCCTCGCCGGGGCCCGGCTCAGCAACGCCGAACTGCGCAAGATCCCCGAGGCCGCCGCCGCCCGCCGCGAACTCCTCGACCTCGTCGTCCGCTACCGCGCCGCCAAACGCTCCCGCGACCTGCTCGACTTCGGCGACCAGATCGCCCGCTCCGCCGAGCTCGCCACCACCCGGCCCGAGGTCGGCGCGATCCTGCGCGAGGAGTTCAGGGTCGTCCTCCTCGACGAGTACCAGGACACCTCCGTCGCCCAGCGGCTGCTGCTCTCCGGACTCTTCGGCCAGGGCCCCGCCGCCGGAGCACCGGACACGCCGTGACCGCCGTCGGCGACCCCTGCCAGGCCATCTACGGCTGGCGCGGCGCCTCCGTCGCCAACCTGGACGACTTCCCCGAGCACTTCCCCCACGCCGACGGCAGCCCCGCGAGCCGCTACTCCTCTCCGAGAACCGGCGCAGCGGCGGCCGCCTCCTGGACCTCGCCAACGGGCTCGCCGCCCCCTGCGCGCCATGCACGCGGGCGTGGAGGCGCTGCGCCCCGCGCCCGGCGCCGAGCAGGACGGCACCGTCCGCGTCGCCCTCCTCCCCACCCACGCCGAGGAGATCGACTGGCTCGCCGACTCCCTCGCCCACCTCGTACGGACCGGCCGCGAGCCCGGCGAGATCGCCGTCCTGTGCCGCACCGCCACCGACTTCCCCGCCCTCCACGCGGCCCTCGTCGCCCGCGACGTGCCCGTCGAGGTCGTCGGACTCTCCGGCCTCCTCCACCTGCCCGAGATCGCCGACCTCGTCGCCGTCTGCGAGGTCCTCCAGGACCCGGGGGCCAACGCCGCCCTGGTCCGCCTCCTCACCGGCCCCGCTGGCGCATCGGCCCCGCGACCTCGCCCTCCTCGGCCGCCGCGCCCGCCTCCTGGTCCACCGGGGCGGCGAGGAGACCGACCCCGAGCAGCGGCTCGCCGCCGCCGTCGAGGGCGTCGACCCGGCCGAGGTCGTCTCCCTCGCCGACGCGCTCGACACCTTCCTCGACTCCGGCGGCGCCGCCGACGACGGCCTCCCCTTCTCCGCCGAGGCCCGGGTCCGCTTCGCGCGCCTCGCCGCCGAACTGCGCGCCCTGCGCACCTCCCTCGCCGACCCCTCATGGACGTGCTCCACCGGGTCCTCGGCGCGACCGGCCTGGAGGTCGAGCTCTCGGCCTCCCTGCACGCGCTCGCGGCCCGCCGCCGCGAGACCCTCGGCACCTTCCTCGACATCGCCGCCGGCTTCGCCTCCCTCGACGGCGAGGCCAGCCTCCTCGCCTTCCTCGGCTTCCTGCGGACGGCCGTCCAGTTCGAGAAGGGCCTCGACACCGCCCTGCCCGGCGGCGAGAACACCGTGAAGGTCCTCACCGCCCACAAGTCCAAGGGCCTCGAATGGGACGTCGTCGCCGTCCCCGGCCTGGTCACCGGCCAGTTCCCGAGCTCCCGCGCCCGCGAGTCGTGGACCGCGCAGCCCCAGGTCCTCCCGCACGCCCTGCGCGGCGACGCGGCCACCCTTCCGGGCCTCGACACCTGGGACGCCAAGTCCCTCACCTCCTTCAAGAACTCCCTCCGCGACCACCAGCACACCGAGGAGCTCCGCCTCGGCTACGTCACCTTCACCCGCCCCCGCTCCCTCCTCCTCGGCTCCGCCCACTGGTGGGGCCCCTCCCAGAAGAAGCCCCGCGGCCCCTCGGACTTCCTCCAGGCCCTGTACGACCACTGCGCGGCGGGCCACGGCGAGATCGAGGCCTGGGCGGAGGAACCGGAGAAGGACGCGGAGAACCCGTCGCTGACAGAGACGGGGAAGGACCAGGCCTGGCCGCTGCCGCTGGACGACGAGGCGTTCGCACGCCGCAAGGAGGCGGCGGAACTCGTTCGTCACCGGTTGTGGGCAATTGTTCCGCAGGGCGGAACGGGTGGGCACAACCCCACTAGCGCGGCGCCCGACCTCCCGGACCCCGACCCCGAGGACCTCTGGCCGGAAGAGGACGAACCCATCTGGGACGAGGAAGCCCTCCCGGAGGACCTCCACAAGGATGCGGTCCCGGGTCCTCGGGGGGAGGCCCAACCGCTCACCCCGAGGACACGAAGACCATCGCCTCCTGGGACAGGGACCTCACCGCCCTCACCACCGAACTCCGCCGCGCCCGCGCGACCACCCGAGACGTCCTCCTCCCCGCGTACCTCTCCGCCTCCCAGGTCCTCCGCCTCGCCGCAGACCCCGACGGCTTCGCGCAGGAGCTGGCCCGGCCCATGCCGAAGGCGCCGCAGCCGGCGGCCCGGCGGGGCACGCGGTTCCACGCGTGGGTGGAGTCCCGCTTCGAGGAGCTCCCGCTGCCGCTGCTCGGCCCGGAGGAGCTGCCCGGCGGGGAGGAGTTCGCGGGGGAGCCGGAGATCCTCGACGAGCGGGACCTCGACGAGCTGAAGGAGGCCTTCGCCCGCACCCCGTACGCCCACCGCACCCCGTACCGCGTCGAGGTCCCCGTGCACCTGTCCCTCGCGGGCCGGGTCGTCAGGGGCAGGATCGACGCCGTCTACCGGGACCCGGACTCCGGGGCGTACGAGATCGTCGACTGGAAGACCAGCCGGGAACGCTCGGCGGATCCGCTCCAGCTCGCGATCTACCGGCTCGCCTGGGCCGAGCAGCACGGCCTGGCGCCGGAGGAGGTGGCGGCCGCGTTCGTGTACGTCCGGACGGGTGAGGTGGCCCGCCCCGCCCGCCTGCCGGGCCGGGCGGAGCTCGAAGCCATCCTGCTTGACGGGGCACCCCCGGACGCCGGATAGGCTCGGGGCATGAGCGAGACCCCGGACAGCGCCGTCCGCACCGTACGCACGTACGTCGAGCAGCACCGCGACGCCTTCCTCGGCGACCTGGCCGAGTGGCTGCGGATCCCTTCCGTGTCGGCCCAGCCGGACCACGCGGCGGACGTGCGGCGCAGTGCCGAGTGGCTCGCGGCCAAGCTCACGGAGACCGGCTTCACCACGGTCGAGGTCTGGGAGACGGACGGCGCCCCGCGGTCTTCGCGGAGTGGCCCTCCGGGGACCCGGACGCCCCGACGGTCCTCGTCTACGGTCACCACGACGTGCAGCCCGCGGCCCGCGAGGACGGCTGGCACACGGACCCGTTCGAGCCGACGGTGGTCGACGGCCGGATGTACGCGCGCGGGGCCGCGGACGACAAGGGGCAGGTGTTCTTCCACACCCTCGGCGTCCGCGCGCACCTCGCCGCGACCGGCCGCACCGCGCCCGCCGTCACCCTCAAGCTGCTGATCGAGGGCGAGGAGGAGTCCGGCTCCCCGCACTTCCGGGAGCTCGTGGAGGCGCGCGCGGACCGCCTCGCCGCCGACGCCGTGATCGTCTCCGACACCGGCATGTGGTCCGAGACCACCCCGACCGTGTGCACGGGCATGCGCGGGGTCGCCGACTGCGAGATCGAGCTGTACGGGCCCGACCAGGACATCCACTCCGGTTCCTTCGGCGGCGCCGTGCCGAACCCGGCGACCGTCGCGGGCCGGATCGTCGCCGCCCTCCACGACGAGCACGAGCACGTGGCGATCCCCGGTTTCTACGACGGCGTGACGGAACTCACCGAGGCCGAGCGGGCCCTCGTCGCCGAGCTGCCCTTCGACGAGGAGGCCTGGCTGCGCACGGCCAAGTCGCACGGCACCCTCGGCGAGGCCGGCTTCACCACCCTGGAGCGGGTGTGGGCCCGGCCGACCGCCGAGGTCAACGGCATCGGCGGCGGCTACCAGGGCCCCGGCGGCAAGACGATCGTCCCCGCCGGCGCCCAGCTGAAGCTGTCGTTCCGGCTGGTCGCGGGCCAGGACCCGGCCAAGATCGAGCTCGCGGTACGGGACTGGCTCGCCGGACTCGTCCCCGCCGGCATCCGGTACGAGATCGTCTTCGGCGCCCCGACCCGCCCCTGCCTCACCCCGCTCGACCACCCCGCGCTCACGGCGGTGGCCGGGGCCATGAGCAGGGCCTTCGACGGCGCCAAGGTCCGCTACACCCGCGAGGGCGGCTCCGGACCGGCCGCCGACCTCCAGGACGTCCTGGAGGCGCCCGTCCTGTTCCTCGGCATCTCCGTCCCGTCCGACGGCTGGCACGCCCCAACGAGAAGATCGAGCTCGATCTCCTCATGAAGGGCGTCGAGACGACCGCGTACCTGTGGGGCGACCTGCCCGCCGCCCTCGCGCGCTGAACCCACACACCGATCCGGGGGAGTTGGAAGCACCTGTGAGCACCTTGAAGAACGCGTCAGCGGACCGCCCGATCTCGCTCACCGCCCCGAGCGGCATCGACCGCGCCGCCCACCACCGCCTCGACGAGGCGTGGCTGGCGGCGGCCTGGAGCCACCCCACGACCCGGGTCTTCGTGGTCTCGGGCGGGCAGGTGCTGATCGACGACACCCCGACGGGCGCACGGAGATCGTCATGACCCCGGCCTTCGAGGCCCCGGTCACCGAGACCCACCGCTACTTCCTGGGCACGGACGCCGAGGGCGTCTCGTACTTCGCGCTCCAGAAGGACTCCCTGCCGGGCCGCATGGACCAGTCGGCGCGCCCGGCCGGGCTGCGCGAGGCCGGTCTGCTCCTGTCCGACCGGGACGCGGGCCTGATGGTCCACGCCGTCGCCCTGGAGAACTGGCAGCGCCTCCACCGCTTCTGCTCGCGCTGCGGGAGCGCACGGTCGTCGCGGCCGCCGGCCACGTCCGCCGCTGCCAGGCCTGCGGCGCCGAGCACTACCCGCGCACCGACCCGCGGTGATCATGCTGGTCACCGACGACCAGGACCGGGCGCTCCTCGGCCGCCAGGTGCACTGGCCGGAGGGCCGCTTCTCGACCCTCGCCGGCTTCGTGGAGCCGGGCGAGTCCATCGAGGCGTCGGTGGCCCGCGAGGTCTTCGAGGAGGCCGGCGTCACGGTCGGCGAGGTCGAGTACATCGCCAGCCAGCCCTGGCCGTTCCCGTCCAGCCTGATGCTGGGCTTCTTCGCCCGCGCGACCTCCTCCGAGATAAACGTGGACGGCGAGGAGATCCACGAGGCCCGCTGGTTCTCCCGCGAGGACCTGGCCGCCGCCTTCGAGTCCGGCGAGGTCCTCCCGCCGTACGGCATCTCCATCGCCTCCCGCCTCATCGAGCGCTGGTACGGCAAGCCCCTGCCGAAGCCGGGCGACGCGGCCTGACCCCGCACGCCCCCGCACGAGAAAGCCCCCGGCCGAAACGGCCGGGGGCTTCGTCGTGTCCCGTGCGGGTCAGACGCCGATCTTCTGCTTGACCTGCGCGAGGCTCGGGTTCGTCAGGGTCGAGCCGTCCGGGAAGAGGACGGTCGGCACCGTCTGGTTGCCGCCGTTGGCCTTCTCGACGAACGCGGCCGAATCAGGGTCCAGCTCGATGTTGACCTCGGTGTACGCGATGCCCTCTCGGTCCATCTGGCTCTTCAGCCGACGGCAGTAGCCGCACCACGTGGTGCTGTACATCGTCACAGTGCCCTGCATGGCCAGGCGCTCCTCTTGTTCGCGGACGGGTGCCGAGGAGGAGAACGTACGTCCTCTCCGTGCCATTCCCGGAATTCGTATGACCGGCGGCACGTGCCTGTGGACAGCCCTCCGCACCGACCCCGGCCGACCTGGCAGCATGGCGGGGTGACAGCAGCAACGCACTCCACTCTCTTCCCGCAGGTCCCGGAGACGGCCGACGCGGTGCTCGCCGGGCTCGACCCCGAGCAGCGCGAGGTCGCCCTGCCCTGAACGGACCGGTGTGCGTCCTCGCCGGAGCCGGTACGGGCAAGACGCGGGCGATCACCCACCGCATCGCGTACGGGGTGCGGGCGGGCGTCCTGGCGCCCGCCAGTGTGCTGGCCGTCACGTTCACCAACCGCGCCGCGGGCGAGATGCGCGGTCGGCTGCGGCAGCTCGGCGCGGGCGGCGTCCAGGCCCGCACGTTCCACTCCGCGCCCTCCGCCAGCTCCAGTTCTTCTGGCCGAAAGTGGTCGGTGGCGATCTGCCCCGGCTCCTGGACCGGAAGGTCCAGATCGTCGCCGAGGCCGCGGCCGCCTGCGGGCTCAGGCTCGACCGGACCGAGCTCAGGGACGTGACCGGCGAGATCGAGTGGGCCAAGGTCACCCAGACCGTCCCCGCCGACTATCCGGCCGCCGCCGCCAAGTCCCTCAGGGAAGCCCCCCGCGACCCGGCCGAGATCGGCCAGATCTATTCCATGTACGAGCAGCTGAAGCGCGACCGCTCGGTGATCGACTTCGAGGACGTCCTGCTGCTCACCGTCGGCATCCTCCAGGAACGGCACGACATCGCCGAGCAGATCCGCCGCCAGTACCAGCACTTCGTGGTGGACGAGTACCAGGACGTCTCCCGCTCCAGCAGCGGCTGCTCGACCTGTGGCTCGGCGAGCGCGACAACCTCTGCGTCGTCGGCGACGCCAGCCAGACGATCTACTCCTTCACCGGCGCCACCCCCGACCACCTGCTGGACTTCCGCACCCGGCACCCCGGCGCCACGGTCGTGAAACTGGTCCGCGACTACCGCTCCACCCCGCAGGTCGTCCACCTGGCGAACGGGCTGCTCAGCCAGGCCGCCGGCCGGGCCGCCGAGCACCGCCTGGAGCTGATCTCCCAGCGCGACCCGGGCCCCGAGCCGGTCTACACGGAGTACGCCGACGAGCCCACCGAGGCCGAGGGCACCGCCCGCCGCGTCCGCGACCTCATCGCCGCCGGCGTCCCGGCCGGCGAGATCGCCGTCCTCTACCGGATCAACGCCCAGTCCGAGATCTACGAGCAGGCCCTCGCCGACGCCGGAGTGCCCTACCAGCTCCGCGGCGCCGAGCGCTTCTTCGAGCGGGAGGAGGTGCGCAAGGCGGGCGCCGCCCTGCGCAGCGCGGCCCGCTTCGGAGCGAACGACTCCCTCCTCGACGGCGCCGACGGCCTGCCCGCCCAGGTCCGCGCCGTCCTCTCCGGGCAGGGCTGGAGCAGCACCCCGCCCGCCGGGTCCGGCTCCGTCCGCGACCGCTGGGAGTCCCTCGCCGCCCTCTTCCGGCTCGCCGAGGACTTCGACCGCGCCAAGCCCGGGGCCACCCTCTCCGACCTGGTCGCCGAGCTCGACGAGCGGGCCGCCGCCCAGCACGCCCCCACCGTCCAGGGCGTCACCCTCGCCTCGCTGCACGCGGCCAAGGGCCTCGAATGGGACGCCGTCTTCCTGGTCGGCCTCACCGAGGGCATGATGCCGATCACCTACGCCAAGACGGACGAGCAGATCGAGGAGGAGCGGCGCCTGCTGTACGTGGGCGTCACCCGGGCCCGGGTCCACCTGACGCTCTCCTGGGCGCTCTCCCGCTCCCCGGGCGGCCGCCCCAGCCGGCGCCCCAGCCGCTTCCTCAAGGGGCTGCGGCCCGGCTCCGGCTCCCTCGGCACCATCGGCTCCGGCGGCGGCGCCGCTCCGTCGAGCGGGCCATCGGCCCCGTCCGGCGCAAGCGGCGCGGCCCCGTCCGCTGCCGGGTCTGCGGCACCACCCTCACCGAGGCCGGCGCGATGAAGCTGATGCGCTGCGAGGGCTGCCCTCGGACATGGACGAGGCCCTGTACGAGCGGCTCCGGGACTGGCGATCGGAACAGGCCACGCAGCTCGGCCAGCCCGCCTATTGCGTGTTCACCGACAAGACGCTCATGGCGATCGCCGAGCGCGTCCCCGCCACCGGCGGGGAGCTCTCCTCGATCTCCGGCGTCACGGCGCGCAAGCTCGACCGCTTCGGAGCCGAGGTCCTGGCCATCTGCGCAGGTGAGGAGGGTCTGACGGGCGACGGCGAGGTCTGAGGAAAACTCGTCGGAAAAATAGTTTGCGCCCGCCCCGTCAAGCCCCATAGGTTCTTAACCACGGAAACAGCGCTTCTTCGAAGCCCTGTCTTCGTGCTGTACTTGTCCAAATAAACATGAGGGTCCGGCTCGCACCCGAGCCCTCCGAGACGCCGAGAGGAGGCGATTCCAGTGATCAGCACCACCATTCAGACCCGCACCGCCAGCACCACCGTCAGCATCGTCGGCACGGCCAAAATGACCGATCGCTCGGTCGTCTCCGCCTGCTCGCTCGGCCTCTCCGCCTCGGTTCTCATTGGCACCGGTCTGCCCGTCGCCGGCCTGCCCGTCACCGGTCTTTCCGGTCTCGGTGTGGCCGCCGTGGCTCCGCGCAATGAGCGACCGACCAAGGCACTGGAAGCAGGAGACGCGGGCAAGGCCAAGGCCTATGACTTTGCGGCGACCGGTGCCGGAACCCAGCAGCAGACGATGACGCACCACCACACGATGTGGGCCTTCCGTGGGCTCGAACCCTGGAGTGATCCAGTCTGATCCATGATCAGACCGGCGCCTTCAGGGCCGCGGAACCCCACCCGGGATCCGCGGCCCTTCTGTTTGTCCCCGAACGGGGACGACGGAGCGAAGGGGCCTCGGGAAAGACACCGCCCGGTACCAGCCGAAACCCCGGCCAACAGGCCGGAACGACCAGACGAGGAAAGACCACCGTGCAACTCGAAGCGCACGCCCCGTCCGTACCGCCTTCCGAATCGATCCCCCTGCCCGGCCGCTCCACGGAGGACCCCGCTTTGACCCCCCTCACCGCGCTCACCGCGCTCGACGACGCCATCGAGAACCTCGGCGTCCCCGTCCCCTGTCGTGCCTACGACCCCGAGGTCTTCTTCGCCGAGTCCCCGGCCGACGTCGAGTACGCGAAGTCCCTCTGCCAGACCTGCCCGCTCGTGGCCGCCTGCCTCGCCGGCGCCAAGGAGCGCCGCGAGCCCTGGGGCGTCTGGGGTGGCGAGCTCTTCGTCCAGGGTGTGGTCGTCGCCCGCAAGCGGCCCCGTGGCCGTCCGCGCAAGAACCCGGTCGCGGCATGAACGCCACCGGAACCATCGACCGTCCCCTCACGCACGATCCCCAGAAGCAGGCCCCGATGACCTCTTCCGCCAGCGAGCCCGCAGGCTCCGCGACCCCAGTCTTCTCCCCCGCCGCCGCGCACACCGCGCGTCAGAACAGGACCCGTGAAATGCAACTCGCCCCAGAAGCCCTGGCCCGTGCCCATATGCACGAACGACAGCGTGAGGCCGACGCGGAACGCCAGGCCGTGCGCCTGGTCGCCGCCCGGCGCATGCAGCGCCGCGCCGAGCGCGTCTCGCTGCGCGCCCGCCGCGCGCTCGCCATGGCCGTCATGCACTGAGCATCGCCGTGATGCCTCCGCGGGGCCGGTCCGAACGGACCGGCCCCGCGTGCGTTGTCCACCCCCGGCCCCCCGCCGGACTATCGTCACCAGGGTGAACGAAGCACCCGTCCCCGAGGAGCCCGTCTCCTGCGCCCGCTGCGGCAGGACCGCCGACCCCCTCCCGATGACCTGGACCTGCTCCGTCGAGAACGGCCGCCGCCAGTACTTCTGCGACACCTGCGCCCGCGAGAACCTCCGCGCCATCGAAGGCCGCCTCGACTCCTCCTGGTGGTGAACCCCACCACCCCCGACCCCCGCCGAGGGCCGCGCCCGCCAGGGGCCGCGCCCGCCTGGGCGGTGCCGCCTGGGCCGCGCCCGCCTTCCCGCGCCCCCGTCCGGCGCGAGCCCGCCACGACCGCCTAGGCGGGGCCCGGTTCCTCGAAGCCGGGAAGCCACTCGGCGAGCTCGTCCCGGAGGCGTACCGTCGCGTTCAGCTGGCACAGGACGCCGATGGTGCTCAGGGTGACGCGGTGTATCAGCAGGTAGGCGGGGGCAGGTTGAGCTGCTTGCCCAGCTGGTGGGCGGGGAGCGGGGTCGGCGATGCGGGCCGCCTGGGTCCGCATCCAGGCGCGGGTGAAGACGAACGCCTCCACCTCGGCCGGTTCGATGATCGGCAGCAGGTACTCCAGGACCGCGTCGGGGTCGAGCACGACGGACTCCTTGACGAAGCCCTCCTCGCGCAGGAGCTCGTAGACCGTGTCGGCCTCCCCGGTGACGGCCATCCGCAGACAGGTGCCGATGGTCTCCGGCAGCCCGCCCGGCAGCCGGTCCACGGTGCCGAAGTCGAGGACGCCGAGCCGCCAGCTCTCCGGCCCCTCGTCCTCGCCGGTTCCGGGCAGCAGCCGGAAGTTCCCCGGGTGCGGATCGGCGTGCAGCAGGCCCGTGCGCGCGGGGCCGGAGAAGAGGAACCGGGCGAGGAGCTGCCCGGCCCGGTCCCGCTGCTCCTCGGTGCCGTCCGCGATCACCTCCGAGAGCGGGACCCCGTCCATCCACTCGGTCACGAGGACCTGGTCCGACTGGTGCACCACCGCGGGCACCACCACGTCGGGATCGTCCGCGAACTCCTCCGCGTGGATCCGCTGGGCCTCCGCCTCCAGGGCGTAGTCCAGCTCCTCGGCGACCCGCTCCCGCATCTCGGCGATCAGCGGTTTGATGTCCATGCCCGGGACGAGCGGACCGAGCAGCCGGGCGAAGCGGCTCAGCTGCGTCAGGTCCGAGAGCAGTGCCTCCCCCGCGCCCGGGTACTGCACCTTCACCGCGACCTCGCGCCCGTCGTGCCACACCGCCCGGTGCACCTGGCCGATCGAGGCCGCCGCCGCGGGCTTGTCCTCGAACTCCAGGAACAGCGCCCGCCATTCGGCGCCGAGCCGCTCCTCCAGGACCGCGTGCACCGTGCGCGTCGGCAGCGGCGGGGCCGCCTCCTGAGCTTCGTCAGCGCCGCCCGGTACGGCCCGGCGACCTCCTCCGGAAGGGCCGACTCGAAGACGGACAGCGCCTGACCCATCTTCATGGCACCGCCCTTGAGCTCACCGAGGACCTTGAACAGCTGCTCGGCCGTGCGCTGCTGGAGCTCGCGGGCGACGAGCTCCGCCGATCTGCCGCCGATCCGCTTGCCCAGACCCCAGGTGGCCCGGCCCGCGAAGCTCAAAGGCAACGCGGCCAACTTGGCGGTCCGGGTGACCGCCTTCCGGGGAAGATCAGACATAAGCCCCTCCAAAACCCAGACTGCAGTGCCGCGCAGGGCCGTTACCCCGCCATTGTGTCGTGCGGGTCGCCGGCCGCCGAGGCCCGCTCCCCTTCCGCTCCGCGCGCCGCCCGCAGGGCAGGCCGGGTGCGGTCCCAAGCGTTCCGCCCGCCACTCGAGCAGCGGTAGGGACGTCTCCCAGCGGGCGCCCGTGCTCGCGGGCAGGTCCCCGTCCAGGAAGGCCAGCGCGTGCGCGGCCGCCAGTCCGGCCACCGCCGTGGCGAGACCGAGGTCACAGGCGGGCAGCGGATGCGGGGCGCCGGACCTCCACTGGGCGAGCAGCCGGGGCGCCGACGGGTCCCGGTCCGTCCGCTCCTCCTGGAGGCACCGCGCGCAGGCCGTGCCGCCGGGCAGCACGAGCGGCCCGACCGTCCCCGTCGCCTCCAGGACGCCCGCGTACAGATGGGGGTGCCGGCGGCGATCCACGGCTCGGCGGGGACCGGATCGGGGACGTACGCGCCGAGACCGTCCCGGGCGTCACCACGACGAGTGACAGCCCCGGCTCCCGAGGGCTTCACCCGGTCCGCGCGCCCGGGTCCAGCGGCCGACCAGGCGCCGGGCCGCCGTCGCCCGGCGCTCGCCGACGGCCTCGGCCGGCAGGCCGCCCGGGGCCGTCTCCCAGGGGTCGACCCGGCCCGAGTCGAGGACCTCGACCGAGCCCACCCCGCCGCCGCGAGCAGGGCCGCCACCGTCGCCCCGACCCGCCCCGCGCCCCGGACCTGGACGCGCAGCGCCCGCCGGGCCGCCAGGGTCCGCGCCGCCCGCTCCGGTGCGGGATGGACCACGGAGAGGGAGGCCAGATCGGCGCGGAGCGGATCGAGGCCACGTCCACCGCACCGGCGGCCGGCCCCGCCTTCCCGGGCCGCCCGCTCTCCGCGTCCGTGAGGAGACCGGCCGCTTCGAGCCGCCCCAGGAGCGCGTCCAGACGTCCGTCCGGGAGGCCGAGCGCCCGCGCCTCGGCCCGCAGCAGCGCGGTCCCGCGGGTGCCGTCGAGCAGCCCGAGCACCGCCCCCGTCTCCCGGTCGACCGGGCCGAGCACCACCGCGTGCGCCGGGGTGACGCCGAACTGGACGGACCGCAGACTCCGCCATGCCCGCCGCAGCGCCGGTTTCACCATCGGATGCATTTCCCCGCCCCGTCCGTCCCGTGTCCGTCCTCGCCCGTGACCCGCATTTCATGATCGACAACACCATTCGTGTCGTCCCGGGAGGAGAATGCCCCGCCGCCGTGACCGCCGCCGAAAGTTGTCCACAGGTCAGGGGGATTAGTCATTCGAATGATGAGCGGTCGGGCCGGATCGTTCCCGAAACCACTCCCGGGGCGGGACTTCCCCCGCCGACAGCGGGTAACGTCGGGGCCGTGCCCGCCGACCACCAGCGCAGCGTGACCAGCGAACCGCCCGCGGGCGGGGACGAGCGCGGTCGAGGTCCGCAGAAGCCCCCGGCGGAGCAGAACGGTCTCCGCCTACCGCGAGGGCGACCGCACCATCGTGCTCATCCCGGCCCGCATGTCGGAGGCGGAGGAGCGCCGCTGGGTCGGCGTCATGCTGGACAAGCTCGCCGCCCAGGAGAGCCGGAGCGTCCTCGGCGACCGCGAGCTCACCGAGCGCGCGCTGCGGCTCTCGGAGCAGTACTTCGGCGGCCGGGCCCGCCCCGGCTCCGTCCGCTGGGTGACCAACCAGAACACCCGCTGGGGCTCCTGCACCCCCTCCGAGGGCAGCATCCGCCTCTCCCACCGGCTCCAGGGCATGCCCGAGTACGTCGTCGACTACGTCCTCCTGCACGAGCTGGCCCACCTCCTCGTCCCCGGGCACGGCCCGCGGTTCTGGCGGCTCCTGGAGGCCTATCCGCGCACCGAGCGGGCCCGCGGCTATCTGGAGGGCGTGGTCGCCGCGGCACGCCTGCCGCACCTTCCGGAGGCCCGCGAGGAGTGACGGCGCGGCCACGCGCGCGTGTTTCCCGATTTCGTACCGAATACGACCTGGCCTGTCTCATGTCGTACGCAACGGTTAGCCTGGCGCGAGCATTCGCCATTCGGGATGGGGGACGGTCGTTACGCATGGCCAGGGAATTCCAACGCGGCCACAAGGCCAAGATCAGTGATCTGACCGCGGGAACCGATCTGTACGTCGGTGTGCAGATCGCTGCGCCCGGACTGACTTTCGACATCAGCTGCTTCGGACTCGACGCCGAGGAGCGGCTCTCGGACGACCGCTACTTCGTCTTCTTCAACCAGCCGAAGTCGCCCGAGGAGTCCATCCAGCTGCTCGGCGCCCAGTCCGGTGACACCGAGTCCTTCCGCGTCACCCTCGACCGCATCCCCGCGCACATCCACAAGCTGTCGTTCACGGCGACGATCGACGGCGCCGGCCAGATGTCCCAGATCGGCCCCGGCCACCTGCGGATCGTGGCGGGCGGCGAGGAGGTCGCGCGCTACGCGTTCACGGGCACGGAGTTCTCCACCGAGCGCGCGGTGATGCTCGGCGACTTCTACCTGAAGGACGTGTGGCGCTTCGCCGCCGTCGGCCAGGGCTTCGACGGAGGCCTGGAGGCGCTCCTGCGGAACTTCGGCGGCGAGGTCGCCGAGGAGGAGCCCGCCGCCCCGCAGCAGCAGGCCGCGGCCCCGGCTTCGCCCCGCCGCCGCAGGCCGCCGCGCCCCGGCCTTCGGCGCACCCCCGCGCCCGCCTTCGGCGCCCCGCCGCGCCCGCCCCGGCCCCCGCCTTCGGCGCGCCGCCGGCCCGCCCGCGCCCGCCCCGCCCGCGCCCGTGCAGCCGGTCCACGCGCAGCCGACGATGGTCGCTCCGCTGGCGCCCGCCCCGGTCCCGCCGCCCTCCCCGGCGCCGCCGACCCCGACCCCGCCGCCGTACGGCCAGCCCGCGGCGCCCTACGGGCAGCCGCCGCAGCCCTCGTACGGCCAGGTGCCGGGCCAGCCCCCGCCCGTACCCCGGGCAGGTCCCCGGCCAGTACCCCGGGCACGGCCAGCCGCCGCAGGCCCCTACGGACAGCCCGCCCCCGCCCCGTACGGGCAGCAGCCGCCGGCGTACGGGCAGCAGCCCGGCGTCCCGCAGGGCGTCCCGGCGACCGGAGCGGGCTCGCCGCCGCGCTCGCGCCGTACAAGGAGACCGCCACCGGCGCCCGCTGGACCCCGCAGAACCAGCAGCTCCTGCGGGTCGACCTCGCCATGGGCGGCACCCCCGTCCTCGCCCGCCAGGGCTCCATGGTCATGTACCAGGGCAAGGTCGACTTCGGCTACAAGGGAGCGGGCTTCGCCGGCCGGATCGTGGGCAACGCCACCGGCCAGGAGATGCAGCTCATGCGCTGCAGCGGCCGGGGCCAGGTCTTCCTCGCCGAGAACGGCGCCCATCTGCACCCGATCGAGCTCCAGGGCGACGGCATCTGCGTCTCCGCCGAGAACGTCCTCGCGTTCGACGAGTCCCTGCACTACGAGGTCCGCCGCATCGAGGGCCACGGCATCCCCGGCGGCGCCCTGTTCACCATGCAGTTCCAGGGCACCGGCACCGTCGTCGTGAAGACCCACGGCGTCCCCGTCGTCCTGCCCGTCACACCGACGACCTTCGCCGACTGCAACGCCGTCGTCGCCTGGTCGTCCGCGTCGCAGGTCGTCCTCTCCAGCCAGGTGCGGCTCCGCCGCAACGCCTACCCGGGCCACAGCGGGGAGACCGTGAACCTCCAGTTCCGGGGAGCCCCCGGCAACTTCATCGTCGTCCAGCCCTACGAGGTCTGAGGGAGCCCGTCATGAACCAGCAGCTCGCGGGCTACGCCCCGACCCCCGTCGCGGCCCGCATGGAGAACCACGGCCACACCATGCTCAAGGTCGCCATGGCCTCCGGCCAGGACCTGTACGCCCGGACCGGCTCGATGGTCGCCTACGAGGGCTTCATCACCTACGAGCCCAACCCGCCCGCCGTCCGCCAGTACGCCCAGCAGTGGGTGACCGGCGAGGGCGCGCCGATCATGAAGTGCTCCGGCGACGGACTGCTCTACCTCGCCGACTACGGCGCCGACGTCGTCGTCATCAACCTCCAGAACGACTCGATCTCGGTCAACGGCACCAACGTGCTCGCCTTCGACGCCCACCTCCAGTGGGGCGTCGAGCGGGTCAAGGGCCTCGCCAAGTTCGCCGGCCAGGGCCTGTTCAACGTGGAGATCTCCGGCACCGGCTGGGTCGCGCTCACCTCGCGCGGCACGCCGATCGTCGTCGACTGCGGCCGCGGCGAGGACGAGACGTACGTCGACCCCGACGCGCTCGTCGCCTGGTCGCCCGCGCTCAAGGTCAAGGGCAAGCGCAGCTTCAAGGCCTCCTCCCTCATCGGGCGGGGCAGCGGCGAGGCCTACCAGATGGCCTTCTCGGGCCAGGGCATCGTCGTCGTACAGCCGAGCGAGGACAGCACCGACCGCCTGCGGGCCCGGGGCTGAGGGGGAGCGAGAACACACCATGCAGAGCCCGCTTTTCAACCACGCCGAACAGCAGAGCCAGGAGCGGTACGTCATCCAGAACCCGCAGCTCCTGCGGGTCAGCCTCACCGGGCAGGACGACGTCCTCGCCCGCAAGGGCGCCATGGTCGCGTACCAGGGACTCATCGACTTCGACGGCGAGTACCAGAACCCGAACCAGCGCCGGGCCCGCGCCCGCACCGGCGAGGGACTGGACCTGATGCGCTGCTCCGGCCAGGGCACGGTCTACTTCGCCAACCTCGCCCAGCACGTCCACGTCGTGGAGGTCGAGCAGGACGGCCTGACCGTCGACAGCGCCTACGTCCTGGCGCTCGACTCGACCCTCCACACCGAGGTCATCGCCGTCGACAGCCAGTACGGCGTCTCCGGCACCGGCAAGTACCAGCTCAACATCTCCGGCCGCGGCAAGGTCGCCCTGATGACCTCCGGGCAGCCGCTCATGATGCAGGTCACGCCCGAGAAGTACGTGAGCGTCGACGCCGACGCGATCGTCGCCTGGTCCACCGGCCTCCGCGTCCAGATGCAGGCGCAGACCACCAACTCCAGCGTCCGCCGCCGCCGCGGCAACACGGGCGAGGGCTGGGAGCTCAGCTTCCTCGGACAGGGCTTCGCGCTCGTCCAGCCCAGCGAGGTCATGCCCCCGCAGAACGCCGCCATCGGACAGGGCATCGCCGCCCAGTTCGGCGCCGGCCAGCACGGCTCCCACGCCCAGAACCAGAACAACGCCTGGAACTGAGCACGGGTGAGGGCCGGCCGCCCGGCGACCGGCCCTCACCGCTGTCCTCACGCCAGCCGCGCCAGCGTGCCCTTCAACAGCTCCACCACCGACGTGTCGGCCACACCCGCCACGTCCTCGTACGCGAACCAGCGCAGGTCCAGCGACTCCTCGCTGATCTCCGCCACCGCGTCCGCCGGGGCCAGCGCCGCGTACTGCACGTCCAGGTGCCAGTGACAGGGCGCCGGGATCGGATGCCGGTCGAGCCGCACCGGACCGCCCGGCAGCAGCGTGAGACCCGCGATGCCGGACTCCTCGGTCGCCTCGCGCAGCGCCGCCTCCTCCACCGTCGCGTCACCCGGCTCGCAGTGACCGCCCATCTGCAGCCACATGCCCAGCTTCTTGTGCAGGGTCAGCAGCACGCGCCCGCGCGACGGGTCGATCACCAGCGCGCTGGAGGTCAGGTGCCCGGCCTCGCACGGCTTGTACATGCCGTCCGGATGCCCCGCGAGATGGTCCAGATAGACATCGCGCAGCTCCGGCTGGTCCTCGTACCCCTTCAGCACGAGGACCGCGTCGTCGTACAGGCTCACTTCTCGGCGTCCCCGTCCTCCGGGCCCTCGCCCCTGGCCGCCTCGCCGAGCATCTTGTCCAGCTCGGAGAAGTCCAGGTGCTCGCGGTGCACGAAGCCGTCAGGGTCGTCCAGGTCGGTCGCCGTCGGCAGCATGTCCGGGTGCTCCCACAGCCCGTCCCGGCCGTCGACCCCGCGCGCGTCGGTGAGCGAGGCCCACAGGCGCGCCGCGTCCCGCAGCCGGCGCGGACGCAGCTCCAGACCGATCAGCGTCGCGAAGGTCTGCTCGGCGGGACCGCCCGAGGCCCGGCGCCGGCGCAGCGTCTCGCGCAGCGCGTCCGCCGAGGTCAGCCGCGACTTGGCGGCCTCGTGGACCACCGCGTCCACCCAGCCCTCGACCAGCGCGAGCGCCGTCTCCAGACGGGCCAGGGCCGCCTTCTGCTCCGGGGTGTCCTCCGGCTGGAACATGCCCTGCTGAAGCGCCTCCTGCAGCTGCTCCGGGTGCGTCGGGTCGAGCTGACCGACCGCCTCCTCCAGCTTCGAGGTGTCGACCTTGATCCCGCGCGCGTACCCCTCGACCGCACCGAAGAGGTGCGCCCGCAGCCACGGCACGTGCGCGAAGAGACGCTGGTGCGCGGCCTCGCGCAGGGCCAGGTAGAGCCGCACCTCGTCCGAGGGCACGCCCAGGTCCTGCCGAAGGCCTCGATGTTCAGCGGGAGCAGCGCGGCGCGCCCGGCCGGGCCCAGCGGCAGACCGACGTCCGTGGAGCCGACGACCTCACCGGCCAGCGCGCCCACGGCCTGCCCGATCTGCTGGCCGAACATGGCGCCGCCCATCGAGCGCATCATGCCGATCAGCGGACCGGCCATGGCCTGCATCTCCTGCGGCAGGACGTCGCCCATCGCCGAGCCGACCCGCTCGGCGACCGGGTCCACGAGCTGCTGCCACGCCGGCAGGGTCGCCTCGACCCACTCCGCGCGGCTCCAGGCCACGGCCGTGCCCGCGCCCGAGGGCAGCGAGGTGACCTGGTCCAGCCACAGGTCGGCCAGGCGCACGGCCTCCTCGACCGCCGACTTCTCGGCCGGGCCCACGCTCGCGTCCTTGACGCCGTCGGCGGTGCCCTGGGCCACCACCTGGCGGGCGATCTGCTTGGCCATGTCCCAGTTCACGGGACCGCCCTCGTAGCTCAGCATCTGCCCGAGCTGCTGGAAGGCCGCGCCCAGGTCGTTGGGGTTCAGATTGCCGAACATCGCGGCGAAGGGATTGTCCGCGCCACCGGGACCGCCCATCCCGGGCAGCCCGCCGAAGCCGAACGGGTTCGCACCGAACGGGTTGCCGCCGGACCCCTGGCCACCTCCGGCGGGGTCCTTCTTCTTGCCCTCGTCGCCGTTCTCCGGCTCCTCCGGCGGAAGGCCGAATCCGAATGGGGTGTCACTCACAGGTTTCCTCGGCTCGTAGGGCCGCCGGCCTTCTGCCGACGGCGACTGCCCGACCAGGCCTGTCAGACAGACCCGCACACCACCAGCGTAGACATCCGGGCCCGGAATCGGGCTCAGTGCTCCGCCCGGCCGTGCCCTGCGGCAGGATGGACGCCACCTGGTCCGTACGCGTCATGCGCGTGCGTACTGAAGACAACCGCTGGAGACGCCCGGTGAGTTCCCCAGATCCACAGGTTCGCGGAGCGCGAAACCCCTCAACCCGGTCCGCCGTGCGCGGCCCCGTCGTCGCGGTCACCGGCGCCGCCTCCGGCGTCGGTGACCTGCTGACCAGGCGCCTCGCCGCCTCCGAGGAGATCAAGCGGGTCGTCGCCATCGACGAGCGCCGGGGCGAGGTCGCCGAGGCGCAGTGGCACATCCTCGACGTCCGCGACCCGGCCATCGCCGAGAAGCTGCGCGGCGCGGACGTCGTCGTGCACCTCGCCGTCGACCTCGACCTGGAGACCGACCCCGCCGCCCGGACGGCCTACAACGTGCGCGGCACCCAGACCGTGCTGACCGCCGCCGCCGCGGCCGGGGTGCACCGGGTGGTGCTCTGCACCTCCGCCATGGTCTACGGGGCGCTGCCCGACAACGACATCCCGCTCTCCGAGGACGCCGAGCTCAGGGCGACGGCCGAGGCCACCGGCGTCGGCGACATGCTGGAGATCGAGCGCCTCGGCCGCCGCGCCCCCGCGCGCACCCCGGCCTGAACGTCACCGTCGTCCGCCCCGCCGTCCTCGTCGGCGGCACGGACACGGCGCTGACCCGCTACTTCGAGTCGCCGCGCCTGCTCGTCGTCGCCGGATCCCGGCCCACCTGGCAGTTCTGCCACGTCGAGGACCTGGTGAGCGCCCTGGAGTACGCGGCCCTGGAGAAGGTCGACGGGAGTTCGCGGTCGGCTGCGAGGGCTGGCTCGAACAGGAGGAGGTCGAGGAGCTCTCCGGGATCCGGCGCATGGAGCTGCCCTCGGCGGTCGCCCTCGGCACGGCGGCCCGCCTCCACCGGATCGGCCTCACCCCGTCCCCGGCGGGCGACCTCGCCTACACGATGCACCCCTGGGTGGTGAGCGTCGGGCGGCTGCACGACGCCGGCTGGCGCCCGAAGTGGACGAACGAGGAGGTCCTCGCCGCGCTCCTGGAGGAGGTCGAGGGCCGCCACACGGTCGCCGGGCGCCGCCTGGGCCGCAAGGACGCGACGGCGGCGGGCGCGGCCGGCGCCACGGTGGCGCTGCTCGGCACGGCGGCCCTGGTCCGGCAGATGCGGAAGCGGCGCGGGCTGTAGCGGGCGACGGACGGGCGGCGCGCGGACGACTTGTAGGACCTCCTACGGAGGGTCTCGTCCACAGGTCGAAAGGTCCCTTACCCGATGTCGGAGCCGTGCGGCACCATGGAGCGCATGGCGCAGACGTACGACCACCCCGGCGAGCAGGCCGCGGACGACCCGATCAAGCTGCTCGCGATCCGTGACACCCCGCTCTCGGTCGACGAGGTCTTCCGGGCCGTCGGAGACGATGCCTCGGGCGGCACGACCCTCTTCGTCGGCACCGTGCGCAACCACGACGGCGGCGCGGACGTCGACGCGCTGGGGTACTCCTGCCATCCGACCGCCGAGGCGGAGCTGCGCCGGGTCGCCGAGAAGGTCGTCGCGAACTACCCGGTCCGCGCCCTGGCCGCCGTCCACCGCGTCGGCGACCTGCGCGTCGGCGACATCGCGGTCGTCGTCGCCGTCTCCTGCCCCCACCGCGGGGAGGCCTTCGAGGCCTGCCGCAAGCTCATCGACGACCTCAAGCACGAGGTCCCGATCTGGAAGCACCAGACCTTCTCGGACGGCACCGAGGAGTGGGTGGGCGCCTGCTAGGGCGGCAAGGCGGCGCGCCGACGGGGCGTAGCCGAACGCCCGATTTGCGTAACCGCCCCCCAGGCGCCAGCGTTGATCCCACAGATGACACAGTCTGCTGATCAACTCACTGGGGATGGGAGGTCGGGATGGCAGCGCTGGCCTGGTTGCTGATTCCGCTTTTCGCAGTCGTCGGCGCGGCGATATGGGGAAGTTGGGCTTCGAGGAACAAGACCATAGGTGACGTGGCCGAACTCGCCGGCTACGCGCGCTTCCGGGACGCCATGGAGCGGACCCACACCACGGCCGCCGAACCCGTCCGCCCGGAGCGCGAGCCCGCCGCGACGGCCTCCGCGGTCAGCACCTCGCCGTCCGGCTGACGCGGGCCGCCTCGTACGGACCGCCCCAGGGGTGCACCCACAGGCGAGTCCCGTACTGTCGTTCCATGCCACGCCGCACCGCGACGATGCTCGCCTCCACCCTGGTCCTGATCTGCCTGCTCATCGCGGGCGTCCTGATCCCGGTGCCGTACGCGGAGATGAGCCCGGGCCCCACGGTCAACACCCTCGGCGAGGCCGGCGGGGAGCCGGTCCTCAAGATCTCGGGACGCAAGACCTACCCGACCGACGGCCACCTCAACATGACGACGGTCCGCGTCACCAGCGCGGACTACAAGATGAACGCCGTCGAGGCCGTCTACGGGTGGCTCGCCCACGACAACGTGGTGGTGCCGCACGACACCCTCTACCCGGACGGCAAGACCGAGGAGCAGTCGAGCCAGGAGAACGCCGAGGAGTTCACCCAGTCCCAGGAGAGCGCCAAGGTGGCGGCCCTCAAGGAGCTGGGCGTCCCGGTGGTCTCCCGGGTCGTCGTCGCCACCGTCGTCAAGGGCGCCCCGGCCGAGGGCAAGCTGCACGCCGGGGACGTCATCAGGGCCGTCGACGGCGTGCCGATCAAGGACCAGGGGGACGTCGCCAAGCAGGTGACGCAGCACAAGCCCGGCCAGGACGTCGTGTTCACGGTCGTCCCCGCCAAGGAGGCGGCCGCCGCCGAGAAGGCCCACAAGGAGCCCACCGTCACCCGGAAGGTGGTCATCAGGACCACCACGTCCGAGGAGGGCGACCGGGCCGTCGTCGGCATCCAGGCGGGCACCGACCACGTCTTCCCGTTCACGATCGACATCAACCTGGCCCGCGTCGGCGGCCCCAGCGCCGGTCTGATGTTCGCCCTCGGCATCGTCGACAAGCTCACCCGGAGAGCCTCACCGGCGGCCGGTTCATCGCCGGCACCGGCACCATCGACGACAAGGGCCAGGTCGGCCCGATCGGCGGCATCGAGATGAAGCTGGTCGGCGCGCGGAACGCGGGCGCGGAGTACTTCCTCACCCCGGCCGACAACTGCGCGGCGGCCGCCGCCGACACGCCCGACGGCCTCACGCTGATCAAGGTGAACACCATCGGCGACGCCAGGAAGTCGCTGGAGAAGCTCCGCGCGGGCGACACGAAGGCCCTGCCGAGCTGCTCGAAGGGCTGAGCACGCGCCCGCGTACGCGAGAGGGGCGCCCGGTCACCGACCGGGCGCCCCTCCCTCGTACCGGAGCGGATCAGCTCTCGAAGGTCGCCGCCAGCGCCTCGGCGAGGCCCGGCACCAGGTCGGGGCCGGTCAGCACCTCGGTCGCGGTGTCCTTCTCGCGCAGCCGGATCGCGGCCTCGCGGGTGCCGTTCCGCAGCACCGCCACGGTCATCCGGACCTCCTGGCGGTCCGGGTGCCCGGCGACCCACTTGGCGAGCTGCTTCTCGGTCAGGCCCTGCGGGACCTGGGCCTCGGCCGACAGGGGCAGCATGAGCCGCTCCACGGTCAGGGCGCAGCCGGCGACGGCGTCGGGCCAGGCGATCGTGCCGAGGAACTCGTCGAGGGCCTTGCCGCGCGGCAGCTTGTCCTGCTCGATGGGGGTGTAGGCGGTGGCGTCGTCGCCCAGGCCGAGCTGGGAGGCGAGCTTGGGCTCCTGGGCGCGCAGCCGTGCGGTGTCGACCAGGGCGAAGAGGCGGGCGGGCTGGTCCCAGCCGAGGCCCGACGCGTACTCGTCGATCTCGAGCACGGCGCGGGTGAGGGGGCTCGACGCCATGGGCGGGCCGGAGGGGAAAGGTTGGACATGAGCAATATCCTGCCTCCTCTTCGCCGGAAGTCGGGAACTAGGTAAAGCCTCAGTAAGTTGCACCAGTGGGCTCTACGATCGCGGGGCCTGCTTTCAGACGCATCAACATCGAGGGGCGCACGTTGGCTTTCCAGATGCCGGACCGTGGCCAAGGCCCGTCCGGGCCGAGGGTGAGAGTCGGCCGGCCGTCCCGGCGGGCCCGCACCCTGCTCATGACACTCGGGGTGCTGGCCGTCCTCGCCATGGCGTTCGTGATGTTCGCCGGGTTCTGGACGGACTGGCTCTGGTACCGCTCGGTCGAGTACTCGTCCGTGTTCACCACCACCCTGTGGACCAAGATCGGCCTCTTCCTGGTCTTCGGCCTGCTGATGGGGATCGCCGTCGGCTTCAACATCTGGCTGGCGCACCGGCTGCGGCCGCCGCTCAGCGCGATGTCCCTGGAGCAGCAGAGCCTCGACCGGTACCGGATGGGTCTGGCCCCGTTCCGGAAGTGGGTGCTGCTCGCGGTCACCACGCTGGTGGCGCTGATCGCCGGCGCGTCCGCGTCCGGCCAGTGGCGCACCTGGCTCATGTGGGTCAACGGGGTGAAGTTCGGCCAGAAGGACCCGCAGTTCGGCCTCGACGTGTCGTTCTACGCCTTCGACCTGCCCTGGTACCGCTTCCTCCTCGCGTTCGGCTTCGCCGCCGCCGTCCTGTCGCTGATCGCCGCCGCGCTCACGCACTACCTGTACGGCGGGCTCAGGATCACCAGCCCGGGTGCGCGCGCCACCGGCGCGGCCACCGGCCACCTCTCGGTGCTGCTCGGCCTCTTCGTCGCGCTCAAGGCCGTCGCGTACTGGCTCGACCGGTACGGCCTGGCGGTGAAGTCCAGTGACTTCAAGGCCACGGGCAACTGGACGGGCCTGCGGTACGTCGACGCCAACGCGTTCCTGCCGGCGAAGACGATCCTGTTCTGCATCGCCGTCATCTGCGCGCTGCTGTTCTTCGCGACGATCTGGCGCCGCACCTGGCAGCTGCCGGTGATCGGCTTCGGCCTGATGGTCCTCTCCGCGATCCTCATCGGCGGCCTGTACCCGGCGATCGTGCAGAAGTTCCAGGTCCAGCCGAACGAGCAGGCCAAGGAAGCGCCGTACATCCAGAAGAACATCGACGCGACCCGCCAGGCGTACGCGATCGACGGGACGAAGGCCGAGAACTACTCGGGCAAGTCGACGGTCAAGGCCAAGGACCGGCTGCGGACGGACGCCGACACGGCGGCCAGCTACCGCCTCCTCGACCCGAACATCGTGTCGCCGACGTTCCAGCAGCTGGAGCAGAAGCGGAAGTACTACCAGTTCCCGACGACCCTGGACGTGGACCGCTACCAGGGCAAGGACACCGTCGTCGGTCTGCGCGAGCTCAACATCAAGGGCATCCCGAAGCGGAACTGGATCAACGACCACTTCACCTACACCCACGGCTACGGCGCGATCATGGCCGCGGGCACGCAGACGGACGCCAACGGCTCCCCGGTCTTCACCGAGTCCGGACTGCCGACGACCGGCACGCTGGGCACCTACCAGCAGCGGATCTACTACGGCGAGAAGACCGACCAGTACTCGATCGTGGGCGGCCCGCAGAAGGAGCTGGACTACGAGGAGAACGGCGAGAAGACCACCAGCTACAAGGAGAAGAGCGGCGTCAGCCTCTCCAGCACCTTCAACCGCGCCGCGTACGCGGTGGCCTTCAGCGAGCCGCAGATCCTCTACTCGGGGGCCATCGGCGAGGGCTCGCGGATCCTCTACAACCGCACGCCCAAGGAGCGCGTCGAGGCCGTCGCGCCCTGGCTGACCATCGACGGCGACGCCTACCCGGCGGTCGTCGACGGCCGGATCCAGTGGATCGTCGACGCCTACACGACGACCAACGGCTACCCGTACGCCTCGCGCACCACGCTCGGCGACACCACGGCCGACTCGCTGACCGTCGGCAACCAGCAGCGCGCGGTCGTCGCCCAGCAGAACCAGGTCAACTACATCCGCAACTCGGTGAAGGCCACCGTCGACGCCTACGACGGCACGGTGAAGCTCTACGAGTGGGACACCCAGGACCCGGTCCTCAAGACCTGGATGAAGGCCTTCCCGGGCACCGTCCAGCCGAAGTCCGAGATCAAGCCCGACCTGCTGGCGCACCTGCGCTACCCGCAGGACATGTTCAAGGTCCAGCGCGAGCTGCTGACCCGCTACCACGTCACCGACCCCGCGCAGTTCTACAGTGGCTCGGACGCCTGGCAGGTGCCGGACGACCCGACCAACAAGGACGGCAACGCGGTCCCGCCGTACTACCTGAGCATGAAGATGCCCGGGGACACGGGACAGCGCTTCTCGCTGACGACGACGTTCACGCCGAACGGGCGGCCCAACCTGGGCGCCTTCATGGCGGTCGACGCCGACGCCACCAGCAAGGAGTACGGCCGGCTGAGACTGCTGCGGGTCACCGAGGACGTGCCGGGACCGGCCCAGGTGCAGAGCAAGCTCAACGGTCTGCCCTCCGTGGCCACCTTCGTCCGGGACATGAAGGGCGCCGACTCCGACATCCAGTACGGCAACCTGCTGACCGTGCCGCTCGACGGCGGGTTCCTGTACGTGGAGCCGGTGTACGCCCAGGGGCGCAACGCGCTCTACCCGCTCCTGAAGAAGGTCGCCGTGTCGTACGTGGACGCGGACCAGCCGGACGGTGACACGACCAAGGACACCACGGTGTTCGAGGACAACCTCACCAAGGCGCTCAACGCGGTCTTCGGGGTGGAGGCGCCCACCGCGCCGACGACCCCGCCGGGCACCACGCAGCCGCCCGGCACGACCCAGCCGCCCGCCTCCGGCGACGCGGCGCTCCAGCAGGCCATCGCCGACGCCCAGAAGGCGTACGACGCGGGCCAGACCGCCCTGCAGAAGGGCGACTGGACCGCGTACGGCAAGGCCCAGGAGGACCTCCAGGCGGCGCTCCAGCGGGCCGCGGACGCCGGCGCGCAGCTCAAGAAGCCCGGGGCAGGCGGCTGACCTGAGCTTTTCCACCCCCGCGTCGTGATACTGTGGTTTCACCGACGCGGGGTGGAGCAGCTCGGTAGCTCGCTGGGCTCATAACCCAGAGGTCGCAGGTTCAAATCCTGTCCCCGCTACTCAGAGGCAGGGCCCGGATCCATAGGATCCGGGCCCTTGTCGTGTGTCGTCGTGCCGGGGGGTGCCGAAGAGCGGTAGGGAAGGGGCGAGTTGGCGTGAGTCGTGTTTGACTTGTCTCTCTGTGGGCATGTCGACAAAACGCTGAGTGACCTCACTGGCTGCGGTATACCAGGTGTGCTCGGGTTGCGGGTGGTGCGACGATGGTATTTATGGGGGACAGGGCAACTCTGTTGGAGACAGGGCGGTTTGTGCAGCGGCACGCCAGAAACGCCGCAGACGAGATCATCGAGGCAGTAGGGGCCGTCGATGCGGCCGTCGACACCACCGCCGAGACCGAGACCGACGCCGAGAACGAGACCGAGACCGAGGCCCGGCACCGGCGGGCGGCCGAGCGCGGTGACCTCGCCTCGATGAGCGCGCTCGGCGCGCTGCTGCTGCGCCGCGGCGACCTCGACGGCGCCGAGCCGTACCTGCGGGGCGCCACCGCCGAGGGGACCGGGCCGCCGCCAACAACCTGGGCGTCCTGCTCCACCAGCGCGGATACGCCGACGAGGCGGCGGCTGGTGGCGGGTCGCCGCCGTCGCCGGCTCCGCGCCCGCCGCCCACGCGCTCGGACGCCACCACCGCGAGCGCGGCGACGAGCCGGCCGCCGAGTACTGGCTGCGCCAGGCGGCCGAGCAGGGCCACGCCCTCGGCGCGTACGCCCTCGCCGACCTCCTGGAGCACCGCAGCGACGTCGGCGCCGAGCGCTGGCTGCGCGCCGCCGCCGAACAGGGCCACCGCGAGGCCGCCTACCGCCTCGCCCTCGCCCTGGAGCGCCGCGCCACCGAGACCACCCGCGGACCGCACGAGACCGGCACCCGGCTCCGGGTCCCGGGCACCGCCGCGATCGTGCCCGCCGGCACGCCCGCGACCGCCGCCCCGGGCGCCGTGCCCGGACAGCCCGGCGGCGAGGGCACGGGCGCGGCCGCCGAGGCCGAGCAGTGGTTCCGCCAGGCCGCCGCGCGCGGCCACCGGCGGGCCGCGTTCCACCTCGGCGCGATCCTGGAGCACCGCGGCGAGCTCAGGAGGCCGGCCGCTGGTACCTCAGCTCCGCCCGGGAGGGCGAGGCGAAGGCCGCCTGCGCGCTCGCCTTCCTGCTCCGCGACGCGGGCGACGAGGAGAGCGCCGCCGTGTGGTGGCTGAGGGCCGCCCAGGACGGCGACGGCAACGCGGCCAACGCGCTCGGCGCCCTGCACGCCGCCCGCGGCGAGCAGCAGACCGCCGAGCGCTGGTACCGGGCCGCCATGGACGCCGGCGACGTCAACGGCGCCTACAACCTCGGGCTGCTCTGCGCCGCCCAGGACCGCATCCCGCAGGCCGAGCAGTGGTACCGCCGCGCCGCCTACGCGGGCCACCGCGAGGCCGCCAACGCGCTCGCCGTGCTGCTCCTCCAGGCCGGCGACGCCAACGGCGCCGAGCCCTGGTTCTCCAAGGCCGCCGAGGCCGGCAGCGTGGACGCCGCCTTCAACCTGGGCATCCTCCACGCCGGCCGCGACGACGACCGCACGGCCCTCGTCTGGTACGAGCGGGCGCGGCCGCCAGGCACACCGAGGCCGCCCTCCAGGTCGGCATCGCCGCCCTCCGGGACGGCGACGAGCAGACCGCCGAGCGGCACCTGCGGTGCGCGGCCGGCGGCGGCAGCGCCGAGGCCGCCTTCCGGCTCGCCTCGGTGCTCGACGCGTCGCCCCGAGCCCGGCCCCGCCGTGCTCGGCGCCCCGCGCGAGGAGAAGTCCGAGTGCGAGGAGTGGTACGAGCGGGCCGCCCAGCAGGGCCACCGGCGCGCCCAGGTGCGGGTCGGGATGCTCGCCGCCGGGCGCGGCGACCTCGCCGAGGCCGACCGCTGGTACCGCGAGGCCGCCGAGGCGGGCAGCCGCAACGGCGCCTTCAACCTCGGGCTGCTCCTCGCCCGCGAGGGCAGCGAGCGGAGGCCGCCCTCTGGTGGACCCGGGCGGCGCGGGCGGGCCACGGCCGCGCCGCGCTCCGGCTCGCGCTGCTCGCGGCGCGCCGGGGCGAGCTCACCGAGGGGCGCCGCTGGTGCGACCGCGCGGTGGAGCTGGGCCCGGCGGAGGTCGCCGAGCGGGCGGCCCGGCTGAGCGAGGCGCTGCACCAGGAGCTCACGGCCTAACCAATTTGCCCTGCTCCGAACGGTCCCGTAAGGTGGTGTTCACCGACGCGGGGTGGAGCAGCTCGGTAGCTCGCTGGGCTCATAACCCAGAGGTCGCAGGTTCAAATCCTGTCCCCGCTACTCAGTAGCACGAAGGCCCGGATCCAGTCACTGGATCCGGGCCTTCGTCGTCGGTGCCCGAGGGCGACGGCCTACGGAAAAGCCCCCGCCGGAGCGGGGGCTTCTTCGTGGGGTCAGGCGGTGGCGGCGCAGTTCGGGCAGATGCCCCGGTACGTGACCTCGACGTTCGAGATGGTGAAGCCGAAGCGCTCGGTGGCCGGGAGGTCCGCCAGCGGGTCGCCGGCCGGGTGCACGTCGCGGATGGCGCCGCAGCGGCCGCAGACCAGGTGCTGGTGGGGCCGGTGGGCGTTGGGGTCGTACCGCTTGGCGCGGCCGTCGGTCGCGACCTCGATGACCTCGCCGAGGGTGACCATCTCGCCCAGCGTGTTGTAGACGGTCGCGCGCGAGATCTCGGGCAGCTTCGCCACGGCGCGCGCGTGCACCTCGTCGGCGGTCAGGTGCACATGGTCCCCGTCGAGGACCTCGGCCACGACGCGCCGCTGCGCGGTCATTCGCCAGCCGCGTCCGCGCAGTCGTTCCAACAGGTCACTCATGAGGGCCAGCCTAACAGTCGGGGAGAAGATCCCGAACGGGTGTGACTTTGGATCCCACCTTGACTTGGACTAAGTCTATTGTAGGCTCAGATCCAGAACGCGACAGGATGTACGGGATGCAGGAGGCGCACGTGACGCAGGGACCGCTCACCACGGAGGCCGGGGCTCCGGTCGCCGACAACCAGAACAGCGAGACCGCGGGCGTCGGCGGGCCGGTGCTCGTCCAGGACCAGCACCTCCTGGAGAAGCTCGCCCACTTCAACCGCGAGCGGATCCCGGAGCGCGTGGTCCACGCGCGTGGTGCGGGCGCCTACGGCACCTTCACGGTCACCCGCGACGTCACCCCGTGGACGCGCGCCGCGTTCCTCTCCGAGGTCGGCAAGGAGACCGAGACCTTCCTGCGCTTCTCCACCGTCGCGGGCAACCTCGGCGCGGCGGACGCGGTGCGCGACCCCCGCGGCTGGGCGCTGAAGTTCTACACCGAGGAGGGCAACTACGACCTCGTCGGCAACAACACCCCGGTGTTCTTCATCAAGGACGCCATCAAGTTCCCCGACTTCATCCACACCCAGAAGCGCGACCCCTACACGGGCTCGCAGGAGGCGGACAACGTCTGGGACTTCTGGGGCCTCTCCCCGGAGTCGACCCACCAGGTCACCTGGCTCTTCGGCGACCGCGGCATCCCCGCCTCGTACCGCCACATGAACGGCTACGGCTCGCACACGTTCCAGTGGAACAACGAGGCCGGCGAGGTCTTCTGGGTCAAGTACCACTTCAAGACCGACCAGGGCATCAAGAACCTCACCCAGGACGAGGCCAACCGCCTCGCGGGCGAGGACCCGGACTCGCACCAGCGCGACCTGCGCGAGGCCATCGAGCGCGGCGACTTCCCGAGCTGGACCGTGCAGGTCCAGATCATGCCCGCGGCCGACGCGGCGACCTACCGCTTCAACCCGTTCGACCTCACCAAGGTGTGGCCGCACGAGGACTACCCGCCGATCGAGATCGGCAGGCTGGAGCTCAACCGCAACCCGCGGAACATCTTCGCCGAGGTCGAGCAGTCGATCTTCAGCCCCGCGCACTTCGTGCCGGGCATCGGCCCCTCCCCGGACAAGATGCTCCAGGGCCGCCTCTTCGCGTACGGCGACGCCCACCGCTACCGCGTCGGCATCAACGCCGACCACCTGCCGGTGAACCGGCCGCACGCCACCGAGGCGCGCACCCACGCGCGGGACGGCTTCCTCTACGACGGCCGCCACGGCGGGGCCAAGAACTACGAGCCGAACAGCTTCGGCGGCCCCCACCAGACGGACCGGCCGCTGTGGGTCGGCTCCGCGGTCACCGGCGCGACCGGCGACCACGCCGCCCCCTCGCACGCCGAGGACGACGACTTCAGGCAGGCGGGCGACCTCTACCGCCTGATGTCCGAGGACGAGAAGGGCCGTCTCGTCGCGAACCTGGCGGGCTTCCTCGCCAAGGTCTCGCGCGAGGACATCGCCGAGCGGGCGATCGGCAACTTCCGTCAGGCGGACGGTGACTTCGGCAAGCGGCTGGAGGCCGCGGTCCAGGCCCTGCGCGGCTGAGGGCGCTTGCCGTAGGGAGGGCGGGCCGGACTTCGTGCGAAGTCCGGCCCGCTCGCGTCAGCCCGCGGCCACGCTGTGCACCGGGATCCAGCAGCGGATGATGTCGCGCACGGAGACGATGCCGACGGGGCCCCGGTCGTCGAGGACGACGAGGTGGCGGAAGCCGCCGCGGTCATCGCCTCGGCCGCCTCCGCCAGGGTCCAGGTCGGCGCGGCGAAGACGACGTCACGGGTGGTGTGGAGCCGGCGGTCTCCCGGTCGGGGTCCTGGTCCCGGGCGAGGGAGTTGAGGACGTCGCGCTCGGTGAGGATCCCGAGTCCGCCGGCGTCGGCGTCGAGGACGACGGCCGCGCCGACGCGCCGCGCCGCCATCAGCCGGGCTGCCTGCCGGAGGGTGTGTGCGGGGCCGATGGTGAGGACCACGGTGCTCATGGCGTCACGGACGAGCATGGACGGAGCCACCTCCTTGGTGAACCGCTCCTGCTTCCCACGAGAAACGATTCACAAGTTCACAAGCGGGGGGACTCCTAGAGTTGCACCGGGGGAGGGGTCCGACAAGGGGGCGCGCGAGGCGCCCCCGGTGGTGCGACGGCGCGCTCAGCCCTCCTGGTTCAGGTAGCTCAGCAGCTCGCCGTGGAGCAGGCCGTTCGAGGCCGCCGCGTTCCCGCTGTGCGGGCCGTGCCGGCCGTCCAGGCCCGTGTACGTGCCGCCGGCCTCCTGGACCACGATCGCGACCGCGGCCATGTCCCACAGGGAGAGCTCCGGCTCCGCGCAGATGTCCACGGAACCCTCGGCGACCATCATGTACGGCCAGAAGTCGCCGTACGCCCGGGTCCGCCAGCACGCGCGCGTGAGGTCGAGGAAGCCGTTCAGGCTGCCCCGCTCCTCCCAGCCGCTGATCGAGGAGTACGCGAAGGAGGCGTCCGACAGGGAGGCGACCTTCGAGACGCCGATCCGGCTCGCCGAGGCCAGGCTGCGGCCGGTGTACGCGCCGAGGCCCTTCGCCGCCCACCAGCGCCGGCCCAGCGCCGGGGCGGACACCACGCCCACCACCGGCTGGAAGCCGGTCTCGCCGGCCTCCATCAGCGCGATCAGGGTCGCCCAGACGGGCACCCCGCGCACGTAGTTCTTCGTGCCGTCGATCGGGTCGATCACCCAGCGGCGCGGGCCCGAGCCCTCCACGCCGTACTCCTCGCCGAGGATCGCGTCGCGCGGCCTGGCGCGCTGGAGCTGTCCGCGGATCAGCTCCTCCGCCGCCTTGTCGGCCTCGCTCACCGGAGTCATGTCCGGCTTCGTCTCGACCTGGAGGTCGAGCGCCTGGAATCGGTCCATGGTGGCCGCGTCGGCGGCATCCGCGAGGACGTGGGCGAGACGCAGATCATCGTGGTAATCGGCCATGGTCGGCACTCTATCCCCGAGGCGAGAACGCGCGCGGAACCGTCCACGGAGCCCCGGCACCGTCCGCGCGGCGCCCGGCACCGGCCCGCGCCGCCCCTTGACAGGGCGGGGGCGCCTGTCGACGCTGAGCGGAGAACCGTTCCCTCCCGGAGGTGAGGATGGCGAACGCCCGCGAGGCCCTGCTCGACGCCGCGCTCGCCGCGCTCGTGCACCACCCTGGTCCGCCGTGCGGATGGCCGACCTCGCCGCCGCGCCCGGGTCTCCCGGCAGACCCTCTACAACGAGTTCGGCTCCAAGGAGGGCCTGGCCCGCGCCCTCGTGCGGCGGGAGGCCGACGCCTATCTCCACGGCGTCCGGAACCTGCTCGCCGCCCCGCCCCGCCCGAGCGGAACCTCGTCGCCGTCGCCGAGTGGATCGTCGCCCGCGCCGCCGTCCGCCCGATACTGCGGGCCCTGCTCACCGGCGCCTGGAACGAGCGGCTGCCCCAGCCCCGCCCGGTCCGCCCCGGCGCCCGGCCCGCCCCGTCCCCGCCCAGCGGCGCGCCGACGCCGGACCGCCCGCGCCCGGCGAGCTCGTGGCGGAGGCGGCGGCCGCGGCGGGGAGCGGTGGGCGGCGGCTGCGAGCTCGCCGTCCGCGTCGCCCTCAGCCACGTCGTCGCACCGGCGCTGCCGACGACGCCTCAGTGCGCCGAGCCGGAGAGCTGGAGCCCGATGACGCCCACGATCACCAGGCTGATCGAGACGATCTTGAGCGTGGAGACCAGGTCGCCGAGGAAGACCATCCCGTAGATCGCCGTCCCGGCCGCGCCGATCCCCGTCCACACGGCGTACGCCGGACCCACGTCGAGCTTGCGCAGCGCGAGGGTGAGGAGGCCGAAGCTGCCCAGGGCGAAGGCCGCGAAGGCGATCGTCGGCCACAGCCGGGTGAAACCGTGCGAGAGCTTCAGGCAGACCGCGAACCCCGTCTCCAGGATCCCCGCGATCACCACCAGCAGCCACGCCATCGTCAGTGCCTCCCACGCCGTCGGTGACTGCTTCGTCGCACTTGGTGCGATTATGCACTTACCGGCGGTGAGCGGGCGTAAACCCCGGGGGCTCAGTCGCCCTCGCGTCGCTCCCGGGTCGCGAGCAGCCGCCGCAGCGAGAACAGCCGTGCCGGATCGGCGTGCCCTCCGCCACGTACGCGTCGAGCGCGCAGTCCGGCTCGTCGTGGCTGCAGGCGCGCGGGCAGTTCTCCGTGCCCGGCTCCAGGTCGGGGAAGGCGTGGATGACCCGGGACGGGTCGACGTGGTGGAGGCCGAAGGAGCGCACGCCCGGGGTGTCGATGACCCAGCCGTCGGCCGCGTCCAGGGGCAGCGCGAGCGCCGAGGTCGTGGTGTGCCGGCCGCGGCCCGTCACCGCGTTCACATGGCCGGTGATCCGCCGCTTCTCCTCCGGCACCAGGGCGTTGACCAGCGTCGTCTTCCCGACGCCGGAGTGCCCGACGAAGGCCGTGACCCGCCCGTCCAGGTACTGCCGGACCCGGTCGGCCGCCCCGCCGTCGTACAGCTCCTCGCGGTTGACCACCACATGGGGATGTCCAGGTCGCCGTACAGTTCGAGCAGCGTCGAGGGCGGGGCCAGGTCCGACTTCGTCATCACCAGGAAGGGTTCGAGCCCGCCGTCGTACGCCGCCACCAGACAGCGGTCGATCAGCCGGGGGCGCGGCTCCGGGTCGGCGAGCGCGGTGACGATCGCCAGCTGGTCGGCATTGGCGACGACCACCCGCTCGTACGGGTCGTCGTCGTCGGCCGTGCGCCGGAGCACCGAGCTGCGCTCGCCGATCCGCACGATCCGGGCCAGGGTGTCCTTCTCGCCGGAGAGGTCGCCGACGAGGGAGACCCGGTCGCCGACGACGGCGGCCTTGCGGCCCAGCTCGCGGGCCTTCATCGCTGTCACGGCCCGGTCGTCGACCAGCACGGTCAGCCGGCCCCGGTCGACGGTGAGGACCATGCCCTCGACGGCGTCCTCGTGCTTCGGGCGGATGGTGGTGCGGGGACGGGTGCCCTTGCGGTTGGGCCGCTGGCGGATGTCGTCCTCGTCGGTGTGCTTGCCGTAGCGCCGCATGGTTCAGACCCCGAGCATTTCGGTCCACATCGTCGGGAAGTCCGGCAAGGTCTTGGCCGTCGTCGCCACGTCCTCGATCTCCACGCCCTCGACCGCGAGGCCGATGATCGCGCCCGCCGTCGCCATGCGGTGGTCGTGGTACGTGTGGAAGACGCCGCCGTGCAGCGGGCGCGGGCGGATGTGGAGGCCGTCCTCGGTCTCGGTGACGTCGCCGCCGAGCTCGTTGATCTCCTTGGTGAGCGCCGCGAGCCGGTCCGTCTCGTGCAGCCGCAGATGGGCGACCCCGCGCAGGGTCGAGGGGAGTCGGCGAGGGCCGCGACCGCCGCGATGCCGGGGTCAGCTCGCCGACCTCGCCGAGGTCCACGTCGATGCCGTGGATCCGGCCCGTGCCGGTGAAGGTCAGGCCCGCGTCGGTGAGCTCGCAGGAGCCACCCATCTCGGTGAAGATCCGGCGCAGCTCGTCGCCCGGCTGGGTGGTCCGCTCGGGCCAGTCCGGGATCGTCACCCGGCCGCCGGTCACCAGGGCCGCCGCCAGGAACGGCTGCGCGTTCGACAGGTCGGGCTCGACGACCAGGTCGCGGCCGCGCAGCGCGGAGGGCGTCACCGCCACACGTCCGGCTCGCCGCCGTGCTCCGGCTCGTCGACCCGGGCGCCGACCGCGCGCAGCATGTCGACCGTCATCCGGATGTGCGGCATCGAGGGGAGCCGGCCGCCCACGTGCCGCACCTCGACGCCCTGGTTGAAGCGGGGCGCGGAGAGCAGCAGGGCGCTGACGAACTGGGAGGACGAGGAGGCGTCGATCTCGACCGTGCCGCCGTCCAGGCCCCCGGCGCCGTGCACGGTCATCGGAGTGCGCCCCGGCCGTCGTCGTCGATGCGGGCGCCGAGCGCGCGCAGCGCGTCGATCACGCCGTGCAGCGGGCGCTCGTGGGAGCGGGGTCGCCGTCGAAGCGGACCGGGCCGTCGGCGAGGGCCGCGACCGGCGGCAGGAAGCGCATGACCGTGCCCGCGTTGCCGACGTCGACCGCGGCGGGTCCGCGCAGCGTGGAGGGATGATCCGCCAGGCCTCGCCGGAGCCGTCCGGGCCCACGCCTTCCTCGATCTTCACGCCGAGGGTGCGGAGCGCCTCGGCCATCAGGAGGGTGTCGCGGGAGCGCAGCGGGCGGCGCAGCCAGCCGGGCTCGGCGGCGAGCGCGGCGAGGACCAGGGCGCGGTTGGTGACCGACTTCGATCCGGGCACGGTGACGGTCGCGTCGACGGCGCCGCTCGCGTACGGGGCGGGCCAGAGGTCGGTGGACGGATCGGTGTGCGCGGAAGCAGCTGCGGTCATGGACTCACTGTACGGGGAGTCAGATGCCCAGGAGCCAGCGACCGCCGCCGATCAGGGCGGACAGCGCGACCGTGTGGAAGAAGAGCAGCCACACCCCGGCGGGCACCTGGGTGAGCCGCGCGAGCTGGTCCGCGTCCGAGTCGGGGGCGCCGCCGTGGCGCCGTTTCGCCTGGAGCTCGAAGGCCGGCCGGACGCCGCCGAGCAGCAGGAACCAGACCGCCGCGTACGCGAACACGGACTGGACGTCGGGGCCGGTCAGCCGGGAGACGAGGACGAAGGCGGCGCCCGTGAGGACGACGGTGAGGATCCCGTACGCGTTGCGGACCATCACCAGGAGCGCGAGCAGCAGCCCGGTGGCGATCCACAGCAGCAGGGTGACGTGTCCGGTGCCGAGCAGGGCGGCGCCGCCGAGACCGAGCAGGGAGGCCGCCGGATAGCCGGCCGCGAGGGTGAGGACCACGCCGAGGCCGGTGGCCCGGCCCCGGGACACGGTCAGCCCGCTGGTGTCCGAGTGCAGCCGGATCGCCTGCAGGCGGCGCCCGGTGGCGAGGGCCACGAGTCCGTGACCGCCCTCGTGGGCGATGGTGATCGCGTTGCGGGCCGGCAGCCAGAGCCGCCGGAAGGCGACCAGGGCCAGCGCGCAGGCGCCCGTGACGTAGACGATCCACTGGTCGGGGGCGGGCTGGGTGCCGAGGATCTGGGTCATTTGGCGGACGGCTCCTCGGTGGCGGGCGGGAACGTGGCAGTGTGGCACGTATGTGCGGACGGTATGCATCGAGTCGGCGGCCCGAGGACCTCGTCGAGACCTTCGGGATCGAGAAGTGGGAGCCGGAGGAGACCCTGGCCCCCGACTGGAACGTGGCCCCCACCAAAGAGGTCTGGGCCGTGCTGGAGCGTCCTCTGAAAGACGCCGGAACCCCGCGGCCGGTTCGCCAGCTGCGCGCGCTGAGATGGGGACTCGTGCCCTCCTGGGCGAAGACGCCCGAGGGCGCCGCCCGGATGATCAACGCGCGCGCGGAGACCGTCGACGAGAAGCCCTCCTTCAAGCGCGCCTTCCGCTCGCGCCGGTGCATCCTGCCCGCCGACGGTTACTACGAGTGGGTGACCGGGGTCTCCGAGCGCGACCTGGAGGTCGAGGGGAAGAAGAAGCGGCCCCGGAAGCAGCCGTACTTCGTGACCCCGCCGACGGCTCCGTCTTCGCGATGGCCGGACTCTACGAGTTCTGGCGGGACCGCACCCTGCCCGACGGGGACCCCTCCGCCTGGTGGGTCACCTGCTCGGTGATCACCACCGAGGCCGAGACCGGCCCCCTCGGCGTCGCCCCCGCCGAAGGCCCCCGCACGCTCCACGACATCCACCCCCGGATGCCGCTGATGCTGACCGAGGACCGCTGGGACGCCTGGCTCGACCCGGCCCGCACCGACCCCGAGGAGCTCCGCGGGCTGCTCGCCCCGCCGCCCGAGGGCCTGATGCGCGCCTACCCGGTCGCCACCACCGTCAGCAACGTCCGCAACAACGGCCCCGAGCTCCTGGAGGAGCTGTCGGGACCGGAAGTCGGCACGCTGTTCTGACGTTTCGGGGCGGCGGGACGGCAGGATGGGGACGTGACACAGTACGAGACCGTCCCCACCGACGCCGGTGAGGCACGCATCACCTGGCACCCGGGCACGAAGCCGTGGGCCGTCCTCGCCCTCGGCCACGGCGCCGGCGGCGGCGTCGAGGCCCGCGACCTCCAGGCCCTCGCCGGGGCACTGCCCGCCCACGGCGTGACCGTCGCCCTCGTCGAGCAGCCCTGGCGGGTCGCCGGCAAGAAGCTCGCGCCCGCGCCGAAGACCCTCGACACCGGCTGGCGCGGCCTCTGGCCGAACCTCGCGAAGCCCGGCCTCCCGGTGGTCGCGGGCGGCCGCAGCGCCGGCGCCCGCGTCGCCTGCCGGACCGGCCGGGAGCTCGGCGCGCTCGCCGTCCTCGCCCTGGCCTTCCTGCTCCACCAGCCGGGCAGGCCCGAGAGGACCCGCGCCGACGAGCTCCTCGGCACCGGACTCCCGACGCTCGTCGTCCAGGGCGGCAACGACCCCTTCGGGCGGCCGGAGGAGTTCCCCGAAGGCCCGTACGGCCTCGTCGAGGTCCCGTACGGCGACCACGGCTTCGCCGTCCCCAAGCGCGCGCCGCTGACCCAGGACGAGGCCCTCGCCGGACTCGTCGACGGCGTCACGAAGTGGATCACCGCCCTCCGCTGACTTCACCGCGTGCACCGGGAATGCGACGCCGGTGACCACTGTTGTGGAGAGCGTCGGTGTGAGAGCAAGGAACGAGGAGTCCGTCGCATGGGTTCGACCATCTGCCCACAGCGCCCGCAGGCCGCTGACCTCGACTGGACAGTGCTGCCCGCGCCCAGGACCGCCACGATTCGGGCGGCGGGCGGAGCGGTTCCTCGTCTATCCTCCGAAACGAGCGGGTCCGCCCTCGGGCTCGCCGCCGCGCTGGAGGAGGTGGGTCCGGTCACTGGGACCGACACAGGGACCGACGACGGCCCCGAGGAGACGACCGAGGAGCGCAACGCGCGCTTCGAGCGGGACGCCCTCGGCTACCTCGACCAGATGTACTCGGCCGCGCTGCGCATGACGCGCAACCCCGCGGACGCCGAGGACCTGGTGCAGGAGACCTACGCCAAGGCGTACGGCTCCTTCCACCAGTTCCGTGAGGGCACCAACCTCAAGGCCTGGCTGTACCGGATCCTCACGAACACCTTCATCAACTCGTACCGCAAGAAGCAGCGCGAACCCCAGCGCAGCGCCGCCGAGGAGATCGAGGACTGGCAGCTCGCCCGCGCCGAGTCGCACATGTCGACCGGTCTGCGCTCCGCCGAGTCGCAGGCGCTCGACCACCTCCCGGACTCCGACGTGAAGGAAGCGCTCCAGGCGATTCCCGAGGAGTTCCGCATCGCCGTCTATCTCGCCGATGTCGAGGGCTTTGCGTACAAGGAGATCGCGGACATCATGGGGACACCCATCGGTACGGTGATGTCCCGACTTCACCGGGGCCGCCGCCAGCTGCGCGGCATGCTCGAGGACTACGCCCGCGACCGCGGGCTCGTACCCGCGGGTGCCGGAGAGTCGTCGCACGATCTGAAAGGCTCGGGCTCATGAGCTGCGGAGATCCGCACGAGACGGACTGCTCGGAGGTCCTGGACCATCTCTACGAGTTCCTCGACCGAGAGATGCCCGACGGCGAATGCACCAAGTTCGAGGTGCACTTCGAGGAGTGCTCCCCGTGCCTGGAGAAGTACGGCCTGGAGCAGGCGGTGAAGAAGCTCGTCAAGCGCTGCTGCGGCAGTGACGACGTCCCCACCGACCTGCGCGCCAAGGTCATGGGCCGCATCGACCTGATCCGCGCCGGACACCTGGTGCCCGAGCAGGACCTCGCGGTGGGCGCCCCGACGACACCGGCCCCGCAGGAGTAGCACCTCTCCTCTCGGAGGGCGAACGGCCGCCGCGATCCGCTCGCGGCGGCCTCGCGCATATATCAGCTTGTATCACCCGATGGTGCGAATCACTCCGACCGCGCCGTCCCGTGCCGCCCAACTCGCTAGCGTGGCAGGCGTGATGGGCGTGAAGGTCATTCCCCGCGCGGCCCGTGTGTACATCGGCTGCGCCCTGCTCGGCGCCGGGGCCTGCGCCCTGCCCGCGCTGCGCCCCGGAGCCGCCGTCCCCTGGGGCACGACCGCACTCCTCGCCGCCCTGTACGCGCTCTGCGAGCTGCCCGCCCGCTGCCGGCTCGTCGGCCGCGCCCTCGGCGGCTCCGTCCCGCTGGGCACCGGCTCCTTCTTCCCCGTGCTCCTCGCCTCCGCGCTGCTCCTGCCGCCCGCCGCCGCCGCGCTCACCGCGATCCCCGGCAGCCTCCTCGCCCGCGTCGAGGAACCCCCGCCGCACCCCGCCGCGCCTGGCGGGCCGCCGCCACCGCCCTCGCCGTCTGGGCCGCCGCCCGCACCGCCGGCGCCCTCGGCGGCCCCACCGCCCTCGGCCACGGCCCCGACGCCCCTGACCTGCCGTACGCCCTGCTGCCCGCCGGCGCCGCCGCCCTCGCCTTCTGCCTGGCCCTCACCGCCCTCGACGGCGGCATCCGCGCCACCGCCGACGGACTGCCCCTGCGGGCCGCCTGGCGCGGACTCCTCGGCCGGGCCCTCGCCCCGCACACCGTCCACGGCCTCGCCGGACTGATGATGGCCGTCCTCTGGCGCAGCGCGTACGGCCCGGTCGCGGCGCTCTTCGTGCTCCTCCCCATGTACATCTCCTGCTGGGTCTTCGCCCAGTACCACCGCGAGCGCGCCGCCCACCAGGCCACCATCCGCGCCCTCGTCCAGGCCGTCGACATCAAGGACCGGTACACCCGGGGCCACAGCGAACGCGTCGGCCACGCCTCCGTCCTGATCGCCCGTGAGCTCGGCATGGCCGAGGACCGCCTCGACGTCGTCCGCTTCGCCGGCATCCTGCACGACGTCGGCAAACTCGGCGTGCCCACCCGGGTCCTCCGCAAGGACGGCCCCCTCACCCCCGAGGAACGCCGGATCATCGAACTCCACCCCGAGTACGGCCACGAGATGGTCCGGGGCATCGGCTTCCTCGGCGAGGCGCGGTCCGCGATCCTCCACCACCACGAACGCATGGACGGCAGCGGCTACCCCTACGGGCTCCACGGCGAACAGATCCCCGAGTTCGCCCGGGTCGTCGCCGTCGCCGACGCCTTCGACGCCATGACCTCCACGCGCTCCTACAGCCGCGCCCGCCCCGTGCCCACCGCCCTCGCCGAACTGGAGCGCTGCGCCGGCACCCAGTTCGACCCCCGGATGGTCACCGCCCTCGTCCACGCCCTGGACCGGCACGGCTGGCAGCCCGCCGTCACCGCCGACGAGACGACGGACGCGGCCCCGCAGCCCGTCCCCCGCCGCGCGGCCCCTCCCCGCCCCGGCCGCCAGGGAACCCGCGTGAGACCCGGCGTCCTCACCGTCGGCACCGTGCGCGGCGCCGCCCTCCTCCTCGGCCTCGCCGGCTTCGTCCACACCCTCTGGCACGGCATCGACGAACCCGGCAACGCCCTCGCCTTCGGCACCCTCGTCGCCCTCGGCGAACTCGCCCGCTGGGGCGCCGCCCCGGGCGAACGCGAACCCGCGCCGCTCGCCGCCGCCGGAGCCCTCGCGTACGCCCTGCTCGGCACCAGCGCCGGCACCGCCACCACCACGGCGTCCTCCAGACCGTCGCCGTCGTCCTCGCCGGCTGCCTCGCCGGGATCGTCCCGCACCTCGCCCGCGACCGGGGCCCCGGCGCCGACCACCTCGCCCGCCGCCTCCTCACCGCCGGCTTCGCCGCCCTCTGCTTCCAGCCCCTCTACAACTCGGGCGCCGTCACCGAGCACCTCGGCCAGGGCCCCGCGTACGCCCTCTTCCTGCTGCTGCTGCTCGTCCTGACCGCCCTCTGCGACGCCGTCCTCGCCGCCCTCGTCCTGCGCGCCCGTACGGGATTCCCGTACGGCTCCCTCCTCCGCGAGGAACTCCGCGCCTGCCTCGGCATCTCCTCCGCCGTCTGCGCCACCGGCACCGTCATGGCGCTCGGCGTCGCCGCCGCCGGACTGTGGGCCCTGCCCGTCCTCGCCGTCCCGCTCCTGCTCACCCAGGTCTCCTTCCGGCGGTACGCGGCCGTGCGGACCGTCAACGGGCAGACCATCGCCTCCCTCGCCCGCGCCACCGAGATCGCCGGCTGCACCCCGCCCGGCCACGCCCGCCGGGTCGCCGCCCTCAGCACGGCCGTCGGGCGCGAGCTGGGCCTCTCCGGGACCGAGCTGACCGTCCTGGAGCACGCGGCGCTCATGCACGACATCGGGCAGCTCTCCCTCGTCGACCCGGTCGCCGGCGGCGCCACCGCCCTCCTGCCCGCCGAGGAACAGCGCCGGATCGCGCTCCTGGGCGGCGAGGTCGTCCGCAGGACCGGGGTCCCCGAGGCCGTCGCCGTCGTCGTCGAGCGGCAGGCCGACCCGTACCGCGAGCAGCCGAGGGCCGCCCGGATCGTCCGCGCCGTGAACGCCTACGACGACCTCGCGGGCGAGCCCGCCGGCGGGGCGGGCGCCGCCCTCGACGCCCTGGAGCGGCTCCGGCTCGGCACCGCCCGCGACTACCACCCGGACGTCGTCGAGAGCCTGGCCAGGGTCCTGGCCCGGGGCGGAGGTGCCGGGATGACCTCGGGGATCCCAGGGTAACCCATGGGTAATGAGCGCGCGTCCGACCGGGCATGGTTGGATGCGAACAAGAGGGTGAAGCGACCGGCAGGCGGGAATCGTGAAGATCTTCGGGAAGGTACGGCATCGGCCCTCCGCCTCATGGCGGCAGGCCACCGACCGCGCGTTCACGCTGATCGGCGACGGCCGGTACGAGGACGCGGGCGCACTCCTGACGCGCGCGGCGGATCTGGAGCCCTGGCTCTCCGAGTCCTGGTTCAATCTGGCGCTGCTGCACAAGTTCCGGCACGACTGGGAGCAGGCGCGGGCCGCCGGGCTGCGCGCCGTCGCGCTCCTCGACAAGGAGACCGGAGCCCCCGACTGGTGGAACGTGGGCATCGCCGCCACCGCCCTCCAGGACTGGCCGCTGGCCCGCCGCGCCTGGCAGGCGTACGGACTGAAGGTCCCCGGCGCCGCCGCCGGCACCGGCGAGCCCGCCGGCATGGAGCTGGGCAGCGCCGCCGTCCGCCTCTCGCCCGAGGGCGAGGCCGAGGTCGTGTGGGGCCGCCGGCTCGACCCCGCCCGGATCGAGGTCCTCTCCATCCCGCTGCCGTCCTCCGGCCGCCGCTGGGGCGAGGTCGTCCTCCACGACGGCGTGCCGAACGGCGAGCGGACCACCACCGCGGGCCCCTCCTACCCGGTCTTCGACGAGATCGAGCTCTGGGCCCCGTCCCCGTCCCCACCTGGGTCGTCCTCCTGGAGGCCGCCACCGAGGCCGACCGGGACGCCCTGGAGCAGCTCGCCGCCGAGGCCGGGTTCGCCGCCGAGGACTGGTCGTCCTCCGTACGGCTGCTCTGCCGCGCCTGCTCCGAATCGACCATGCCGAGCGCCGAGGGCGAGGGCGAGCACTCCGACCCGCACGACCACAGCGAGCCCGGCCACCCCGGGCCGCTCGGCCACCGCTCGCCCGGCGAGCTGTGGGTCCCCGAGCGGGAGTGCGGCATCGCGGCCCCGCCGGGCCTGGTGCGCGGGCTCCTGGACGGCTGGGTGGCGGACAGTCCGGACTCACGCGAGTGGCGTGATCTCGAAGAGGTCTGCTGAGCGTCCGGCCCCGGCCCCGTAGGCTGTCCTCGACGGAATCGGGTTTTCAGAAGGGCGCGGCCTGACATGGCGCAGCAGGACACGGACGAGCAGACGCAGATCAACGACGGCTACGTCGTCGACACGGAGGACTGCGAGGCGCGCGAGCTCGCCCACCGCGAGCGCGGCACGGCCCGCCCGATCACGGTCGTCGGCAACCCCGTGCTCCACCGCGAGTGCAAGGACGTCACCGAGTTCGACGACGAGCTCGCCCAGCTGATCGACGACATGTTCGCCAGCCAGAAGGCCGCCGAGGGCGTGGGCCTGGCCGCGAACCAGATCGGCGTCGACCTCAAGGTCTTCGTCTACGACTGCCCCGACGACGAGGGCGTCCGCCACACCGGCGTCGTGATCAACCCGGTCCTCCAGGAGCTCCCGGCCGAGCAGCGCGTCCTGGACGAGTCCAACGAGGGCTGCCTGTCCGTGCCGACCGCCTACGCCGAACTGGCCCGCCCCGACTACGCGGAGGTCCACGGCCAGGACGCCCAGGGCAACCCGATCAAGGTCCGCGGCACCGGCTACTTCGCCCGCTGCCTCCAGCACGAGACGGACCACCTGTACGGCTTCCTGTACATCGACAAGCTCTCCAAGCGCGACCGCAAGGACGCCCTGCGCCAGATGGCCGAGGGCACCCCGCGCTACGAGACCGTCCCGAACGACTGAGCGCATGGCGAAGGGCCCGCACTCCGAGGAGTGCGGGCCCTTCGCCGTACCGGCTAGAAGTCCTCGTCGAGGTCCACCGAGCCCTCGACCGCCACCTGGTAGGCGGACGGACGGCGCTCGAAGAAGTTCGTGAGCTCCTGGACGCCCTGGAGCTCCATGAACGCGAACGGGTTCTCGGAGCCGAAGACCGGGGCGAAGCCGAGGCGCTGGAGGCGCTGGTCGGCGACGCACTGGAGGTACTCGCGCATCGACTCGGTGTTCATGCCCGGCAGGCCCTCGCCGCACAGGTCACGGCCGAACTGCAGCTCCGCCTCGACGGCCTCCTTCAGCATGTCCGTGACCTGCTGCTGGAGCGCGTCGTCGAAGAGCTCCGGCTCCTCCTTGCGGACGGTGTCCACGACCTCGAAGGCGAAGTTCATGTGCATCGTCTCGTCGCGGAACACCCAGTTGGTGCCGGTCGCCAGGCCGTGCAGCAGGCCGCGCGAGCGGAACCAGTAGACGTACGCGAAGGCGCCGTAGAAGAACAGGCCCTCGATGCACGCCGCGAAGCAGATCAGGTTCAGCAGGAAGCGGCGGCGGTCGGCGGCCGTCTCCAGCTTCTCGATCTTCTCGACCGAGTCCATCCACTTGAAGCAGAACTGCGCCTTCTCGCGGATGGAGGGGATGTTCTCCACGGCGTCGAACGCGGCGGCGCGGTCGTCCGGGTCGGGGAGGTAGGTGTCGAGCAGCGTCAGATAGAACTGGACGTGCACGGCCTCCTCGAAGAGCTGGCGCGACAGGTACAGGCGCGCCTCCGGGGAGTTGATGTGCTTGTACAGCGTCAGGACCAGGTTGTTCGCCACGATCGAGTCGCCCGTCGCGAAGAACGCGACCAGACGGCCGATCATGTGCTGCTCACCGGGGTGAGCTTGGCGAGGTCGGCGACGTCCGAGTGGAGGTCGACCTCCTCGACGGTCCAGGTGTTCTTGATGGCGTCCCGGTAGCGCTCGTAGAAGTCCGGGTAGCGCATCGGACGCAGGGTCAGTTCGAAGCCCGGGTCGAGCAGGTTCTTCTTCTCGGTGGAGCTCATTACTGGCAGGCCTCGCAGGACTCGGGGTTCTCAAGGGAGCAGGCGATCGCGTCGGCGTCGGGGGTCGCCTGCTGGACGGGGATCGGGGCGGCGGCCTGGGCCGCGCGGGCGATCCGGGTCGCGGGACGGGAGCGCAGGTAGTACGTCGTCTTCAGACCCTGCTTCCAGGCGTACGCGTACATCGACGACAGCTTGCCGATCGTCGGCGTCTCCATGAACAGGTTCAGGGACTGGCTCTGGTCCAGGAACGGGGTCCGGGCGGCGGCCATGTCGATGAGGCCGCGCTGCGGGATCTCCCAGGCCGTGCGGTACAGCTCGCGGACCTCGGCCGGGACCCAGGTGAAGCCGGCGACCGAGCCGTTGGCGTCGCGCAGCGCCTCGCGGGTCTGCGCGTCCCACACGCCGAGCTTCTTCAGCTCGTCGACCAGGTACGAGTTGACCTGGAGGAACTCGCCGGACAGCGTCTCGCGCTTGAACAGGTTGGAGACCTGCGGCTCGATGCACTCGTACACGCCGGCGATCGAGGCGATCGTCGCGGTCGGCGCGATGGCGAGGAGGAGGCTGTTGCGCATGCCGGTGGAGGCGATGCGCGCGCGCAGGGCCGTCCAGCGCTCCGGCCAGTTGAGCTCCACGTCGTAGTGGTCGGGGTGCAGCACGCCGCGGGCGGTGCGGGTCTTGTCCCAGGCCGGGAGCGGGCCGCTGCGCTCGGCGAGGTCGGCGGAGGCCTCGTACGCCGCGAGCATGATCCGCTCGGCGATCTTCGTCGACAGGGCACGGGCCTCGGCCGAGTCGAACGGCAGCTTCAGCTGGAAGAAGACGTCCTGGAGGCCCATGGCGCCCAGGCCGACCGGACGCCACTTGGCGTTGGAACGGCCCGCCTGCTCGGTCGGGTAGAAGTTGATGTCGACGACCCGGTCGAGGAAGGTGACGGCCGTGCGGACGGTCTCGTCCAGGCGCGCCCAGTCGATGTCCCCGCCGGTGACGAAGGCGCCCAGGTTGACCGAACCCAGGTTGCAGACGGCCGTCTCGTCGTCGTTGGTGACCTCGATGATCTCGGTGCAGAGGTTCGAGGAGTGGACGACCGTGCCCGGCTCGGCCGTCTGGTTGGCCGTGCGGTTGGAGGCGTCCTTGAAGGTCATCCAGCCGTTGCCGGTCTGCGCGAGGGTCCGCATCATCCGGCCGTACAGGTCGCGGGCCGGCATCGTCTTGCGGGCCAGACCGGCGGCCTCGGCCTTGCGGTAGGCGGCGTCGAACTCCTCGCCGTACAGGTCGACGAGCTCGGGCACGTCCGCCGGGGAGAACAGCGACCACTCGGCGTCGGCGTTGACCCGGCGCATGAACTCGTCCGGGATCCAGTGCGCCAGGTTCAGGTTGTGCGTGCGGCGCTGGTCCTCGCCCGTGTTGTCGCGGAGCTCCAGGAACTCCTCGATGTCCGCGTGCCAGGTCTCCAGGTAGACCGCGGCGGCGCCCTTGCGGCGGCCGCCCTGGTTCACGGCGGCGACGGAGGCGTCGAGCGTCTTCAGGAACGGCACGATGCCGTTGGAGTGCCCGTTGGTGCCGCGGATCAGCGAACCGCGGGCGCGGATGCGGGAGTACGACAGGCCGATGCCGCCCGCGTGCTTCGAGAGGCGCGCGACCTGGTGGTAGCGGCCGTAGATGGAGTCCAGCTCGTCCTGCGGGGAGTCCAGGAGGTAGCAGGAGGACATCTGCGGGTGGCGGGTGCCGGAGTTGAAGAGCGTGGGGGAGGACGGCAGGTAGTCCAGACGGCTCATCAGGCCGTACAGGGCGGCCACCTCGTCCAGCGCGCGGGCGCTGTCGTCCTCGGCGAGGCCGCAGGCGACGCGCAGCATGAAGTGCTGCGGGGTCTCGATCACCTTGCGGGTGATCGGGTGGCGCAGCAGGTAGCGCGAGTAGAGGGTGCGCAGACCGAAGTAGCCGAAGCGGTCGTCGCCGGCCGGGTCGATCGTGGCGTCGAGCCGGGCCGCGTGCGCCGCGACGAGCTCGGCGGTGCGGTCGGCGATGAGGCCCTCGCGGTGACCGACGGCGACGGAGGCCGAGAAGGACACGGCGCCCTGGCCGGCCGCCTCGTCGGCGATCGTGATGGTCAGGAGCCGGGCGGCGAGCCGGGAGTACGCGGGGTCCTCGGCGATCAGGCCGGCGGCCGCCTCGGTGGCCAGCTCGCGCAGCTCCGCCTCGTCCGACGTGGCGCTGCGGCCGCGCAGCGCGGCGGCGGCGACCTTGCCGGGGTCGGTGTCCGGGAGGTCGGCGGTGAGATCGGTCAGGGTCCGCAGGAGTACGGTCCCGGGGCCGTCGGTCTCGATCGCTGCGGCCGGATCGGCGGGCGCGATGGTCACGTGGGGCTCTCCTCGCTCGGCTCGGGGCCAGGGCGGGGAGGCGGGCAGGCGGGCACCCGTACGCGCGGGCGCGCCGCGTCCACCGGCCCACTCCGCGAGGCCCGGACGTCTGTGACACCCGGAACGGACGGACCGGGCGTGCTGTCGGCAGGTCCTCGGACTCGCTCCGTACGAAGAACGAAACCGCACGAAGCACACCGTTGCGGGACAGTTCCGGATTCGCGCCGGATTTCCCTGCGTCGACAGCGAGGACGAGCATACATGTGGGGGGCGCCGCTCGTGGCACCCCCCACATGTTGTGTCGGTCCCGGGAGTTACAACTCCAGGGCGTATGTGCGCAGCGAGTGATCGGGGATCGGCTCCCAGTCCCGCTCGGGGGTGCGGACGAAGCCCAGGCGTTCGTAGATCCGGTGCGCGGAGACCATCAGATCGGCCGTGGAGAGCACCAGCCGCGCACACCCGGGAAGGGCCCGCGCCCGGTCCGCGCAGGCCCGGACGAGGGCCTCTCCGACGCCCCTGCCGCGCGCCGCCGGAGCGACCACGAGCATCCGGAACTCGGCCTCGCCGGGGACGGCGATGTCCGCCCAGGGGGTGCCGCCGGGGGCGAAGGTGACCCCGCCGATGATCCCGCCGTCGGTGTCGACGGCGACGAGCACCTCGCTCTCGCGCGCCCGCCGGGCCGTGTCGCGGAGCACGTCCAGGTAGAAGTCGTCCTCGCCGTGCAGCAGCAGCCCGTCATTCAGATAGGTGAACCCGGTGAGGTCGCCGAGCTCCTCGTACTCCTCGGGCCGTACCGCCCTGATCGTGAAGTCCATGCGGCCCAGTCTGCCGCGCGCGCTCATGCGGAGGGGCCCGGGTTTCTCCTGCTGAGATCCCGGGCCCTCCTCGGCGCGTCCGTGGGTCAGTGCGCTCCGGCACCGACCTTCGGGAGGTCGTGGACGCCGGCGTCGCCCGCGTCCGCCGTGTAGTCCTCGGGGGAGGTCTCGTCGACGCCCTCGGGGGCCTTGACGGCCTTGAGGACGAAGGTCAGGACGACCGTGACGAGGACGTTGAGCACGAAGGCGGTGAGGCCGATGTAGCCGATCTCGCCGATGCCCGGGATCTCGGCGGCCGAGCCGCCGAAGTGCTTCTGCGTCGGGCTGGCCACGCCGTACGCGGCGGCCGTGCCGTAGACCATGCCGACGGCCCAGCCGGCGAGCAGCGCCCAGCGGTGGAACCAGCGGGTGAACAGGCCGCCGACGAGCGCCGGGAAGGTCTGCAGGATCCAGATGCCGCCGAGCAGCTGGAAGTTGATCGCGACCGTCTTGTCCATGGTGAGGACGAAGACCAGCGCGCCGACCTTCACCAGGAGGGAGACCAGCTTGGAGACCTTGGTCTCCTGCTCGGGGGTCGCGTCCTTCCTGATGAAGTCCTTGTAGATGTTGCGGGTGAAGAGGTTGGCCGCGGCGATCGACATGATGGCGGCCGGGACGAGCGCGCCGATGCCGATCGCGGCGAACGCGACGCCCGCGAACCAGTCCGGGAACATGTCCTCGAAGAGCTGCGGGATGGCGAGCTGGCCGTTCTTGACCTTGATGCCGGCGGCGATCGCCATGAAGCCGAGCAGCGCGAGCAGACCCAGCATCAGCGAGTACAGCGGCAGGATCGTGGTGTTGCGGCGGATGACGTTCCGGCTCCGGGACGACAGGGTCGCCGTGATGGAGTGCGGGTACATGAAGAGCGCGAGCGCCGAGCCGAGCGCCAGTGTCGCGTACGTCCACTGGCCGGCCTCGCCGGGCACGAGCGCGCCCTTCGGCTTGCCGGTGGCCGGGTTGACCGCGGCGTACGCCTCGCCCGCCTTGGAGAAGATCTCGTCGAAGCCGCCCAGCTTGATCGGGATGTAGATGATCGCCACCGCGATGACGACGTAGATCAGCGTGTCCTTGACGAAGGCGATGAGCGCGGGCGCCCGCAGACCGGACGAGTAGGTGTACGCGGCGAGCACGCCGAAGGCGATGAGCAGCGGCAGGTCCTTCACGAACCAGTTGGTGTCCTCGCCGCCGCCCACGCCCATCACGTCCAGCACGGCCTGGATGCCGACGAGCTGGAGCGCGATGTACGGCATGGTGGCGAGGATGCCGGTGACGGCCACCGCGAGCGACAGGCCCTTGGAGCCGAAGCGGCCGCGCACGAAGTCGGAGGTGGTGACGTACCCGTGCTTGTGCGAGACCGACCAGAGGCGCGGCAGGAAGGTGAAGATGAGCGGGTACACGAGGATCGTGTACGGGACGGCGAAGAAGCCGGCCGCGCCCGCCGCGTAGATGGCGGCGGGGACGGCGACGAAGGTGTACGCCGTGTAGAGGTCGCCGCCGAGCAGGAACCAGGTCACCCAGGTGCCGAACGACCGGCCGCCCAGGCCCCATTCGTCGAGGCTGTGCTCGTTCTCGGGCTTGCGCCAGCGCGCGGCGAGGAAGCCCATGACCGTGACGGCCAGGAAGAAGAAGACGAAGACGCCGAGCGCCACGCCGTTCACGCCGTCCTTCATCGCGCGTCACCTCCCTTGCGGGCACGCTGGTCCCGCTGCCACAGCTTGTACGCGATCATCGTGAGGGCCGTGGAGATCAGCACCCAGAGCATCTGGTACCAGTAGAAGAACGGGATTCCGGCGAAGAGCGGTTCGACCTTCGCGTACGAGCTCACCCAGAGCATCGCCACGAACGGGGCGAACAGGCAGAGCGCGATCACCACCCGCAGGGGAGTGATGGTCGGTTGTTTCCCTTGTGTCACATCTGACGCTTCTGGCATGGCGATTCCGTCCCCTCGCTGATCACCTCGGTAATGCTGGGGAAATCTAGGGGACGGTTCTCGTGCTGGGAACCCCCGTCCGCATAACGGATGGGACTTTGTCAGGGCAGGCCTCGAAGCCGGCCTTTTTCACCCGGAAATGCCGAACGGCCGCACCGGTGGGGTGCGGCCGTTCGTCCCGTACGGGAAGCCGTACGGGAGGCCGTACGGGAAGTCGTGCGGAAAGGCGTACGGGAAGCCCCGTACGCGCGGCTCAGTCGTGGGGGCGCTGGAGGCGGGCCACGAACTTGTAGCGGTCGCCCCGGTAGACGGACCGGACCCACTCGACCGGCTCGCCCTGGGCGTCCAGCGAGTGGCGGGAGAGCATCAGCATCGGCAGGCCGACGTCGGTGCCGAGCAGTCCGGCCTCGCGCGGGGTGGCGAGGGAGGTCTCGATGGTCTCCTCGGCCTCGGCGAGGTGCACGTCGTAGACCTCGGCGAGGGCCGTGTACAGCGAGGTGTACTTCACCAGCGAGCGGCGCAGGGCGGGGAAGCGCTTCGCCGACAGGTGGGTGGTCTCGATCGCCATCGGCTCGCCGCTCGCGAGCCGCAGCCGCTCGATGCGGAGCACCCGGCCGCCGGCCGAGATGTCGAGCAGCCCGGCGAGGGTGTCGTCGGCCGTGACGTACCCGATGTCGAGGAGCTGGGAGGTGGGCTCCAGGCCCTGGGCCCGCATGTCCTCGGTGTACGAGGTGAGCTGGAGGGCCTGGGAGACCTTGGGCTTGGCCACGAAGGTGCCCTTGCCCTGGATGCGTTCGAGGCGGCCCTCGACGACCAGCTCCTGGAGCGCCTGGCGCACGGTGGTGCGCGAGGTGTCGAACTCGGCGGCGAGGGTCCGCTCCGGCGGGACCGGGGTGCCGGGCGGCAGGGTCTCCGTCATGTCGAGCAGGTGCCGCTTCAGTCGGTAGTACTTGGGCACGCGCGCGGTACGGGTGGCGACCCCGCCCTCTGTCTCCGTGCTGCCCCGTCCGTGGTCATGGCCTGCCTTCCCGACTCCTGTGCTGCTGCCGTCACCGGCTCCTCCGAATGTCGCGGCTCACATGGTGGCACGCTTCGTGTGCCATCACGTCTTCTCCTGCCGATATGTGCCGGTTCGGCGAGGAGGAGTCGTCCTCCTGCTTCTTATACACCGAGACAACCCTCGTTGGTCTAGGCCATTCGGAGGGAGAGGTGTGGACCATTCGCCGGGTGCGGCCGCCGCCGTCCGGGCGGGTCGCCGGGACGGTGAAGTACCGGGTCCTCACGGTGCGTACGGGGCTGCCGGGGGTGGCTGGATGAGGTGAGGTGTCGGTCCGATAACGGACGCCGTTACCCCTCTTGCACACCCTTGACACCCCAAAAGGTCTAGGCCAAGCTCCCGGTACTGGTCTAAACCATTAAAGACCAGGTCCCAGCCCCACGAGCATTACCCGACGTATGTCTTCGCGCGGTGGGCAGGGGGTTGCAGGCATCCCTGAGGAGGGTGGCGTGAAGCGCAAGCTCATCGCGGCGATCGGTGTCGCGGGCATGATGGTCTCCATCGCGGCGTGTGGTGGTTCCGACAAGGGCGGCGACAAGGCCGCCGGCGGCAACGACGCCAAGGAGCTCACCGTCTGGCTGACGGTCGACGCCCAGAACAACTGGCCCGAGCTGGTCAAGGCCGCCGACGACGCGGTGACCAAGAAGCACCCGGGCATCAAGATCAACCACGAGTACTACGGCTGGCCGGACAAGAACACCAAGCTCGACGCGGTGCTCGCCACGGACAAGGCCCCGGATGTTGTCGAAATGGGCAACACCGAGATGATCAGCTACATGGCCAAGGGTGCCTTCGCCGAGGTCGACGCGTCGAAGTTCGAGAACTCCGACAAGTGGCTCGACGCCCTCAAGGACTCGGTCACCTACAACGGCAAGACCTACGGCGTCCCCTACTACGCCGGTGGCCGCGTCGGCACCTGGCGCAAGGACATCGCCGCCGAGGCGGGCGTCAAGGCCGCCCCGAAGACCTGGGCCGAGCTGACCGCCGCCCTCGACGCCATCCAGAAGAAGAAGGGCGACAAGTTCAGCGCCTGGTACCAGCCGTCGCCCGACTGGTACGCCGCGATGTCCTTCGTCTTCGACGCCGGCGGCTCCATCGCCAAGCAGGACGGCGAGACCTGGAAGGCCAACCTGTCCTCGCCGGAGTCCCTCAAGGGCCTCAACGAGTACAAGAACATCCTCGACAAGTACATGCACGGCGACAAGACGAAGGACGAGTCCGACCGTCCCGTCGTCTTCGGCCAGGGCAAGTCCGCGACGATCTTCGCCGCCGGCTGGGAGGGCGCCACCGCGGCCGACCCGAAGAGCGACAAGGTCGGCGGGCTGAAGGACAAGCTCGAGAACTTCGTGATGCCCGGCCCGTCCGGCAAGCCCCTCCCGGTCTTCCTCGGCGGCTCGGACCTGGCCATCCCGGTCAAGTCCAAGGCGCAGGGCGTCGCCGGCGAGTGGATCGCCGCCTTCACCGGCGCCGAGGGCCAGAAGGGCCTCATCGCCAAGGGCAACCTGCCCAACAACAAGGCGGACCTCGCCCCGCTGAAGAACGACCCGGCCACCGCCGTCCCGGCGACCGCGGCCGAGCTGAGCTACTTCGTCCCGACCGCCCCGGCTGGGGCCAGGTCGAGAAGGCCCAGATCCTCAAGACGATGCTCATCGACATCGCCAAGGGCAAGTCCGTGGAGGAGGCCGCCAAGGCCGCCGACACCGCGATCGACAAGGTCATCAACACCAAGTGACCTAGGGCAGGGTCCCGCCGCGCCGGCGGGGCCCTGCTGCCCGCACCACGAGAGGGATCGCTGAGGAGCACGGGATGAGTGCCGCAGACACAACCACCGCGAAGGTGCCGCCGGTGCGGCAATCGCCACCCTCCGGCTCCACAGCCGGTGGCCCGGGGAAGCCCGGCAAGAAGTCGGACGGCGGGGCAGGCGTCCCATGGCTGCTGCTCGCGCCATGCCTCCTGGTCCTCCTCCTGGTGCTCGGCTATCCGCTGGCCCGGCTGGTCATCCTCTCGTTCCAGAACTTCGGGCAGCCCCAGCTGTGGGGCTTCCAGGAGGCGGAGTGGGCCGGCTTCGACAACTTCACCAAGATCCTCGGTGACGGCGAGTTCTGGACCGTCGTGCTGCGCACCGTGCTGTTCGCGGCCGGTGCCGTGATCGTCACCATGGTCGCCGGCATGATGATCGCCCTCCTGCTCCAGCGCGTCTCGGGCTGGGTCAAGACGCTGATCAACATCGTGCTCGTGGCGAGCTGGGGCATGCCCATCATCGTCGCCACCGCCATCTTCAAATGGCTCTTCGACGCCGACTACGGCGTGCTCAACTGGCTGCTCAGCCGCATCCCCGGCGTCGACATGATCGGCCACAACTGGTTCGCCAGCGGCCCGCAGGGCCTCGCCGTGATCATGCTGCTCGTCGTCTGGGGCGCGGTCCCCTTCGTCGTCATCACCCTGAGCGCCGGCCTCACGCAGGTGCCCAAGGAGCTCGAAGAGGCCGCCCGCCTCGACGGAGCCGGCGCCTGGGGCGTCTTCCGCTTCGTCACGCTGCCCATCCTCAAGCCCATCATCGTCATGCTGACCACGCTGTCGGTGATCTGGGACATGGGCGTCTTCCCGCAGGTCTACGTGATGCGCAACGGCCACCCCGAGCCCGAGTTCCAGCTCCTCACCACGTACTCCTTCGACCGGGCGTTCGTCGTCAACGACTACGGCACCGGCTCCGCGATCGCGCTCGTCACGGTCCTGCTGCTGCTCGGCGTCGTCGCCGTCTACATGCGCCAGATGCTCAAGATCGGAGACGTGGAGTGAGCGCAGCCAACGCCACGGCAACCCCGGCCACGTCGCCGGCGCCCGCCGTCACCCGCCGCCGCAAGTCCAAGCTCGGCTGGAACGTCCTCGGCCTGCTCGTCGTCCTCACGGCCGGCTTCCCGGTCTACTGGATGATCAACACGGCGTTCAAGCCGGCCAAGGACGCCATCGACCCGGACCCGCACTTCTTCCCGTCGACCTTCACGCTGGAGAACTTCAAGCGTGCCCTCGACATCGCGGACTTCTGGGGCCCGGTCCTCCGCAGCCTCACCGTCTCGCTCGTCGTGGTCGTCATCGGCATCGCGGTCGGCCTGCTCGCCGCCCTCGCGATCTCCCGCTTCTCCTTCCGCGGACGCAAGGCCGTCATCGTCGGCATCCTCGCCGTCCAGATGGTCCCGCTCGTCGCGATGATCATCCCGGTCTTCCTGCTGCTCAACGACCTCGGTCAGTACGACAGGCTCAGCGGCCTGATCATCACCTATCTGACCTTCATCCTCCCCTTCACGGTGTGGACGCTGCGCGGCTTCATCGTCAACATCCCGAAGGAGCTGGAGGAGGCGGCCATGGTCGACGGCTGCACCCGCACCGGCGCCTTCGTCCGCGTCGTCTTCCCGCTGCTCGCCCCGGGCATGGTGGCCACCTCCGTCTACGCCTTCATCCAGGCGTGGAACGAGTACCTCTACGCCCTGATGCTGATGAGCCAGCAGAACCAGACGGCCACCGTCTGGCTCTCCAACTTCATCACCAAGAACGGCACCGAGTACGCACCGATGATGGCCGGCTCCACCATGATGGCCGTCCCCATCGTGATCCTCTTCCTCCTCGTCCAGCGCAAGATGGCCGCCGGCCTGACCGCCGGCGCGGTGAAGGGATAACGACTCCCCATGACCACACTCGTACACGGCTCGGACACTCTGACCCGTGACGCGCTCACGGTCCTCCAGCCCGGCTTCGTCGGCACCACCGCCCCCGACTGGCTGCTCCGCCGCATCGGCGAGGGCCTGTCCTCGGTCGGACTCTTCGGCCGGAACATCGCCGACCCCGCGCAACTCGCCGCGCTCACCGCGCAGCTGCGCGCCGAGCGGGACGACGTCCTCGTCGCCATCGACGAGGAGGGCGGGGACGTCACCCGCCTGGAGGTCAGGCAGGGCTCGTCCTTCCCCGGCAACTACGCGCTGGGCAGCGTCGACGACGTCGAGCTCACCCGGGCCGTCGCCCGCGAGCTCGGCCGCCGGCTCGTGGAGTGCGGCGTCGACCTGAACTGGGCCCCCTCGGCGGACGTCAACTCCAACGCCGAGAACCCGGTCATCGGCGTCCGCTCCTTCGGACCGGACCCGGACCTGGTCGCCCGGCACACCGTCGCGTACGTCGACGGGCTCCAGGGCGTCGGGGTCGCGGCCTGCACGAAGCACTTCCCCGGACACGGCGACACCAACGTGGACTCCCACGACGCCCTGCCCCGGATCGATGTGGACCTCGCCACACTGCACGCCCGTGAGCTGGTACCTTTCCGCGCGGCCGTCGCCGCGGGTACCAAAGCGGTCATGAGCGCGCATATTCTGCTCTCCGCGCTCGACCCCACCGTCCGGCCACCCTGAGCCCGCAGATCCTCACCGGTCTGCTGCGCCAGGAGCTGGGCTTCGAGGGGCTGATCGTCACCGACGGCATGGAGATGCAGGCCGTCGCGGCGACGTACGGCATCGAGCGCGGATCCGTCCTCGCCATCGCCGCGGGCGCCGACGCCATCTGCGTCGGCGGCGGGCTGTGCGACGAGGACACCGTGCTGCAACTGCGCGACGCGCTGGTGAACGCGGTACGGACCGGTGAACTGCCCGAGGAGCGGCTGGCCGACGCCGCGGCGCGCGTGCGCGCCCTGGCGGCCTGGACCCAGGCGCACCGGGCCAGGGGGCTGTGGCGGTGCCGGGCGTGGCATCACAGGAGGGACCGCGCCCGGCGCCGACATCGGACTGGTGGCGGCCCGCCGCGCCCTGAAGGTGACCCGGGGAGCGGCCGTACACGCCGATGACCAGCGCTCCCTACGTGGCCGCCTTCACCCCGGTCGCGAACTTCGCGGTCGGCGACGAGACGCCCTGGGGCATCGCGGCCGAGCTGGAGCGCCTGCTGCCCGGCACGGAGACCGGCTCGTACGACGAGCCGTCCGTGGACGCCGTCCTGGCCGCCGCGGGGGAGCGGCGGATCGTCGCGGTCGTACGGGACGCCCACCGGCACCCGTGGATGATCCAGGCCCTGGACGACCTCCTCGCGGCCCGCCCCGACACCGTCGTGGTCGAGATGGGCCTCAACGAGGCGGAGCCCGCGGAGCCCTGCACATCGCCACGCACGGCGCGGCCCGCGTCTGCGGCCGCGCGGCGGCGGAGGCCGTGGTCGGCACCGGCGCCTGAGGGGCTGCCGCACGAGGCGTACGAGGCGCCTGAGGCCCAGAGGAAGGGCCCGCACCTGACCAGGTGCGGGGCCCTTCCTCTTGGTGTCTTCTTCGCGCGCTAGATGCCCTGCCAGGCGGGCTTGGCGGCGAACGTCTGGCGGAAGTAGTCCGCGAGCTTCAGCTTGGAGGCGGCCGCCTCGTCCACGACGACCGTGGCGTGCGGGTGCAGCTGGAGCGCGGAGGCCGGCACGAGCGCCGCCACCGGGCCCTCGACGGTCTGCGCCACGGCCTCGGCCTTGCCCTCGCCGGTGGCGAGCAGCACCAGGTGACGGGCCTCCAGGATGGTGCCGATGCCCTGGGTGATGACGTGGTGCGGGACCTGCTCGATGTCGTCGTCGAAGAAGCGGGCGTTGTCGACCCGGGTCTGCTCGGTGAGCGTCTTGATCCGGGTGCGGGAGGCGAGCGAGGAGCACGGCTCGTTGAAGCCGATGTGCCCGTCGGTGCCGATGCCGAGGATCTGCAGGTCCACGCCGCCGGCCTCGCTCAGCGCCCTGTCGTACGCCTCGCAGGCCGCCTGGACGTCCTCGGCGGAGCCGTCGGGGCCCATGAAGGCCTCCGGGGAGAGCCCGAGCGGCTCGACGACCTGGCGGAGCACGGTGGAGCGGTACGACTCCGGGTGTCCCGCGGGCAGGCCGACGTACTCGTCCAGCTGGGCGATCCGCGCCCTGGAGGCGTCCACGGAGCCGGCGGAGACCCGGGCGACGAGGGCGTCGTAGATCGGGATCGGGGTCGAGCCCGTGGCCACGCCGAGCAGCGCGTCGGGCTTGCGGCGCAGGAGGTCGGCGATGCCGTCCGCGATGAGCTCGCCGCCGGCCTTGGCGTCCTTGACGATGACAACTTCCACGCTGTGCCTGCCGATCTGGTGAGGGGCTGGAGAAGGACCATGTGGTATAGACCAATCAGGGTCCAAATCTAGCAGAGGAGAGGCCTTCTCCCATGCCGTTCCGCCCCGCGGACGGCGCCTCCTCCATCCTCGGCCGCCCCTGTCCCCCCAGCCACTCGAACCCCGCCCACCCGGGCCCGCCAAGCCCCGTGTCAGGCCGCTGAGCCCCGCCCCGCGTCGGGCTGCTGGCCCCCGCCCCGCGTCGGGCCGCTGACCCCCGCCCCGCGTCGGGCCGCTGAGCCCCGTCCCGCGTCAGGCCAACGAGCCCCCGTCGCGTCGATCCAGTCGCCCGTCACCCAGCGCGCCTCGTCCGAGGCCAGGAAGGCCACCACGTCCGCTATGTCCGCGGGCGTCCCCACCGCGCCCAGCGCCGACATCGCCGCCGCCCCGGCCCAGGCCTCCTCGTTCCCCCGCAGCCATCCGGCGTTGATGTCCGTGTCCACGATCCCCGGCGCCACCGAGTTGACCGTGATCCGGCGCGGTCCGAGCACCTTCGACAGATAGCGCGTGAAGACGTCGAGCGCGCCCTTCGACATCGCGTACGCGACGAGGTCCGGCATGGCCGCGGCCCTGCTCAGTCCGCTGGACACGTTGATGATCCGGCCGCCGTCGCGCAGCCGCTCCGCGCCCAGCTGCGCCAGGAAGAAGGGCGCCTTCGAGTTGACCGCGAAGACCCGGTCGTACTCCTCCTCACCGATCGCCGCGAAGGGCTGCGACGTCCCGATCCCGGCGTTGTTCACCAGGATGTCCAGGCCGTCCGCGTGGGCGTCGAAGGCCTGCCACAGCGCCGCCGCGTCGCCCGGGACGCCCAGCTCCTGGCCCACCGTGAAGGCGGAGCCGCCGGCCGCCTCGATCGCGGCGACGGTCTCCTTCGCCGCCTCCTTGTTCGTCCCGTAGTGCACGCCGACCCGGGCGCCCTCGCGGCCGAGCCGCTCGGCGATCCCCGTCCGATGCCCCGGCTGCCGCCCGTGACCAGTGCCGTCTTCCCCGTCAGCCGTCCTTCGAGCACGCCCATGGCGACGCCCCCCTCTTTCTGTAGTGGTCGTTATGTAAAGACCGTACCCCACGATCCGTAGCGAGCGCTATAGAATTCACTCCATGGTGACGAGACAGCGCGGCCGCCCCCGCTCCTTCGACCGGCTCACGGCCCTGGAGCAGGCGACGATGGCGTTCTGGGAGCACGGCTACGAGACGACCTCGGTCTCCGACCTCACCCGCGTCATGGGCATCAGCGCGCCCAGCCTCTACGCGGCCTTCGGCGACAAGAAGACGCTGTTCGAAGAGGTGGTCGAGGCGTACGCGCTGTCGTACGGCGCCTATGGGGGCAGGGCCCTCGCCGAGGAGGCGACGGCCAGGGAGGCCGTCGGGCGCATGCTGAGCGAGGCCGCCCACCTCTTCACGGAGGCGGGGCACCCCCGCGGCTGCCTGATGATCTCCGCCGCGATCAACTGCTCGACCCCCGAGGTCGAGGAGGCCCTGCGCGACCGCCGGAACGCGAACCTGACGCTGTTCGAGGACCGCATCCGTCGCGACGTCGAGTCGGGTGGACTGCCGGCCGGCACCGACCCCCGCGCGCTCGCCCGCTTCAGCGGCGCCGTCCTCCAGGGCATGTCCCAGCAGGCCCGCGACGGGGCGACGGCCGAGGAGCTGACGGCGGTGGCGGAGGCGGCGATGCGGGCCTGGCCGGAGGCCTGAGCGACGGGGTCCGTGGGGGCCTGTGGGGCGGTCGCTCGCGGGCCGTTACTCGCCCGAGGACGCCCCGGAAGGCGCCTGGGGCGGCCCCTGAAAGGGCCCCGGAAAGGCGCCTGGAGCGACCCCCGAAAAGAGCCCCGAAAGGCCCCGGAAGACCGCGGGCGCGGCGCCCGGCGGGACCCTCAGCCCGCCCGGCACCGCAGCCCGGAGTTGCCCGGCCGAGGGTGTGCGGTCCCGCGGCCGTGTGGGAGGTCTCGGCGCAGTCAGGGCAGAGAGCGCCGGGTACCTCGTCCATCCTCCTGTGCGGGGAGGATGGAGGCTCTGTTGTGTTCATTGTGGACTAGACCATTCTTGTCTGTCCATCCATGGGAACGCGGTCGTTCCCGGCCCATCCTCCAACACGGAGCCCCGGAGATCCAGGTTCACCGCCCCTGTAATTCCGCAGGTACGCTCGCACCGTGCCCTCCATGAACGACCTCGTCCGCCAGCACACCGCCCTGAGCGACTCCGACCTCGAGTGGCTCCATCTGCTGGTGTCGGAGTGGCAGCTGCTCTCCGACCTCTCCTTCGCCGACCTCGTGCTCTGGGTCCCGACCCTCGACGGCACGCGGTACGTCTCCGTCGCCCAGATGCGGCCCAACACCGGCCCCACCTCCTACCAGGACGACATGGTCGGCCACCTGGTGCCGCGCGGCCGCCGCCCGCTGCTCGACGCCGCCCTCGACGAGGGCCGGATCGTCCGCGAGGGCGACCCGGAGTGGCGCGAGGAGGTCCCCGTGCGGGTGGAGTCCATCCCCGTGCGCCGCGAGGGCCGGGTCCTCGGCGTCATCGCCCGCAACACGAACCTGCTGACCGTCCGCACCCCCTCCCGCCTGGAGCTCACCTACCTCCAGTCGGCCTCCGACCTCGCCCAGATGATCGCCGCCGGAACGTTTCCCTTCGCCGGTGAGCAGGTCGACATGGACTCCTCGCCGCGCGCCGCGACGGCCTGGTCCGCCTCGACGCCGAGGGCGTCGTCCAGTACGCCTCGCCGAACGCCCTCTCCGCGTACCACCGGCTCGGCCTCGCCGCCGATCTCGTCGGCCAGGACCTCGGTCAGATCACCGCCGAGCTCGCCCCCTCCCGGGGCCCGGTGGACGAGGCCCTGGTCAAGCTGGCCTCCGGCTACGCGCCCCGCGAGTTCGAGGTCGAGGGCAACGGCGGGGTGATCCAGCTCCGCGCGATCCCGCTCAAGCCCAAGGGCACCCGCATCGGTTCGCTCGTCCTGCTCCGGGACGTCACCGAACTGCGTCGCCGCGAGCGCGAGTTGATCACCAAGGACGCCACCATCCGGGAGATCCACCACCGGGTGAAGAACAACCTCCAGACGGTGGCCGCCCTGCTCCGCCTCCAGGCCCGCCGGATGGACTCCGACCGTGGCCGCGAGGCCCTCAACGAGGCCGTGCGGCGCGTCGGTTCGATCGCCATCGTGCACGAGACGCTGTCCCAGAACCTGGACGAGCGGGTGCAGTTCGACGAGATCGCCGACCGGGTCATCGCGATGGTCGCCGAGATCTCCCCGGGCAAGGTCACCTGCCGGCGCAACGGCCGCTTCGGCATCCTCGACGCCGAGGTCGCCACCCCGCTCTCCATGGTCCTCACCGAGGTCCTGCAGAACGCGCTGGAACACGCCTTCGCCCAGGGGGAGCAGGGCACGGTCGAGGTCAGTGCCGTCCGCGGCGAGACCCGGGCGGACGCCCGGCTCCTCATCACGGTCCAGGACGACGGCCGCGGCCTCCCCGAGGGCTTCGACCCGCAGCGGGCCGGAAATCTCGGTCTGCAGATCGTGCGGACCCTGGTGGAAGGGGAGTTGGGCGGTTCCTTCGACATGCTGCCGGGCGCCGAGCGCGGCACGAAGGTGGTCCTCGACATTCCCGTACGGCCGCAGAAGTGAAGTGGCACGGAGAAGTGAAGCGCCACAGCGCTAAAGTGCCGCAGAAATAAAGCGAGTTCACAGCAGCGAGCCCCGGACCGAAGGGAATTCGGTCCGGGGCTCGAATGCTGTGGGTTACTGCTGCGCGCTGCGGCTCGGGGCGGTGATTGCGTACGCGGTGTACGCGCCGCTTGCCTCAGGCTGTGCAGGTGGCTCAGGCGCTGGCGTTACGCGCCCGGTTGCGAGCGGCACGGCGCTTCATCGCGCGGCGCTCGTCCTCGCTGAGGCCACCCCAGACGCCGGAGTCCTGGCCGGACTCGAGCGCCCACTGCAGGCACTGCTCCATGACGGGGCAGCGGCGGCAGACGGCCTTGGCTTCCTCGATCTGCAGCAGCGCAGGACCGGTGTTGCCGATGGGGAAGAACAGCTCGGGGTCTTCCTCACGACAAACGGCGTTGTGACGCCAGTCCATGGCTGCTACCTCTCTCAGTGTTTCGTGCGAGTTGCTTGTGAATGTGAACGCTTTCACGAATCCCTCCGCAAGGGAAGGGCCGACTGCCAGTTGAACTGGTGTGGTCCTGTTGCTTGGGGTGGGGTTCTGGCTCTCAGTGGAGGCCGGTGTTGCGGGCCGTCCCGATCGCCAAGAAGAGACTCCCAAACCCCAGGGGCGGATACAACCCCTTCCGGAAAGTTTTTTGATTCCTCGGTGTCGGCTAGGTCACAGCCGTACTTCTAAGGGGTGGATGCGCGCCTAAACGTTCGAGTGAAAGGACTTTGGGCCCTTCCACTCACACAATCACACGCAGTGCACGGCGTACGCCTGTGAACGTCACGCTCGTACGCAGTCCGAGGTGGTCTCCGTCCATCTGCAGAGGGAGGGAACCTTCGAATGCAAGGTGAAGTCGGTCAGATCATGCAGAGACACGGCATGCTTGCCGCGGGGGCCCCGCTCCGGGGTCGAAGTGAGCAGCTGGGTGGCGTAACGGGCCACCGCCGGGGTGGAGAGCCGGCGCAGCCCGAGCACGTCGAGCGCGGTCTCGAAGGACGCCTCCGGGGACGCGTACACCGGGCGATTGCCCAGGTAGGTCCAGGGGGAGGTGTTGCAGATTATGGAGAGGACCAGATCCTCGACCGGCTCCGCGCCGGGCCGCTCCAGGGTGATCGTGCCGTGCCGGCGGTTCGGCTCCTCCAGGAACTGGCGCACCACCTGGCGCAGATAGAGGGCGTGCGTCGATCTCTTTCCGCGCTCGCGCTGCTGTTCGACCCGGCCGATGACGCTCGCGTCGAAACCGAGACCGGCACAGAAAGTGAACCAGCGTTCGGGTACGGATTCGTCCTCCGTGCCCGGCGTCCCGGACGCGAGCCCGAGGCTCACCGTCCGTGTCCGCCGCTCACGCAGCGCGTCGAGCAGGGCGCCGGTCGCCTCCACGGCGTCGTTCGGCAGCCCGAGGGCGCGGGCGAAGACGTTGGTCGAGCCGCCGGGGACGACCGCGAGGCTCGGCAGCCGGTCCGGATCGGGCCCCTCGTGCAGCAGCCCGTTGACGACCTCGTTCACCGTGCCGTCCCCGCCGAGGGCCACGACCAGGTCGATGTTCCCGGCCTCGGCGGCCCGCCGCCCCAGGTCGCGGGCGTGCCCGCGGTACTCGGTGGTGACCGCCTCCAGCTTCATCTCGCTGGCCAGCGCGTGGATGAGCACGTCACGGGTGCGGGCACTCGTGGTGGTGGCTGCCGGGTTGACCACGAGGAGTGCGCGCATGACCGCCAGCGTACCTACCCGACGGTACCGGGCCCAGTCCAGCCCGGTCCCCGGACACCTCCGACGGCGCCGGGCCCCGGCCCCGCGCCTCCGGCGTCCCCGTTACGCTGCCCTGCATGAGCAGTACGGAGCAGACCCCCGCCCCGCCCGCCTGGCCGCAGCAGCGGGCGTGACCCTCGTCGAGGCCCTCGGGCTCCTCGCCGGAGGCCTCTACATGCTGGTGCGGACCCTCGTCGACGGCGGCGACGTCACCAGCGGGGTGACGGGCGGTGTGACCGTCATCGCACTCGGACTGATCCCGCTCGCCGCCGCCCGCGGCCTGTGGACGCAGCGCTCCTGGAGCCGCGGCCCGGCCGTGATCACCCAGATCCTCGCCCTGCCGGTCGCCTGGCAGATGCTCCAGACCGACGGCGTGATCCCGTACGGGATCGTCCTCGCCGCCCTCGCCGTGACCGGCCTCGTCCTCCTCGTGAACCCGGCCACGACCGAGGCGCTCGGCATCCGGCGCCCCGGTCAAGGTGCCTGAGGGACTACTCCTCCACCAGCAGCTTCTCGCGCAGCGACGCCAGCGTCCGGGCCAGCAGCCGGGAGACGTGCATCTGGGAGATGCCCACCTCCTGCGCGATCTGCGACTGCGTCATGTTCCCGAAGAAGCGAAGCAGCAGGATCCGCTTCTCCCGGGGCGGCAGGTCCTCCAGGAGCGGCTTGAGCGACTCGCGGTACTCGACCCCCTCCAGGGCCTCGTCCTCCGCGCCCAGCGTGTCCGCCACCGCCGGCGACTCGTCGTCGGTGTCCGGGACGTCCAGGGAGAGCGTCGAGTAGGCGTTGGCCGACTCCAGGCCCTCCAGGACCTCCTCCTCGGAGATCCCCAGCCGCTCCGCCAGCTCGTGCACCGTCGGCGAGCGGCCGTGCAGCTGGGAGAGCTCCGCCGTCGCCGTGGTCAGCGAGAGCCTCAGCTCCTGGAGCCGGCGCGGCACCCGGACCGCCCAGCCCTTGTCGCGGAAGTGACGCTTGATCTCGCCGACGACCGTCGGCGTCGCGTACGTGGAGAACTCCACCCCGCGCTCCGGGTCGAAGCGGTCGACCGACTTGATCAGGCCGATCGTCGCCACCTGTGTCAGGTCGTCCAGCGGCTCGCCGCGGTTGCGGAAGCGCCGGGCCAGGTGTTCCACCAGCGGCAGGTGCATGCGCACCAGCCGGTTGCGCAGCTCCGCCTTCTCCGGGGAGCCCTCGGGCAGCTCGCGCAGCTCGATGAAGAGGGCGCGGGCGCCGCTGCGGTCGTGCGGGTCCGGGACGGCGTCGTCCTCGTCGCCGTCCTCGGGCTTCTCCGCCGCCCCGGCGGCCCCGGTCGCCCCGGTCGCCCCGGCGTCCTCGGGCGTCGGCGCCTCGGGGTCCCGGCGGCCCCTGGTGTCTCGGGAACCTCGGGGTGCTGCTCGTGCTCGCTCATCTGGTCCGCCTGCTCCGTAGCGACCCTGTTCGGCCGCGCCTGCTGCTCAGGGATGCCGGCCGTCGCGTCCCCGCCCTCACGCCGGGCCTGGCCCCGCGCCGCGCTGTTTGTACAGGCTGATCGAGACCGTACGGTCATCGGCCACCGACGACTCCACCTTCCCGGCCAGCGCCGACAGCACGGTCCACGCGAAGGTGTCCCGCTCGGGCGCCCTGCCGTCCGTCGTCGGGGCCGAGACGGTCACGTCGAGGGAGTCGTCGACCAGCCGGAAGACACAGCTGAGGACGGACCCCGGCACGGCCTGCTGGAGCAGGATGGCGCAGGCCTCGTCGACCGCGATCCGCAAGTCCTCGATCTCGTCGAGGGTGAAGTCCAAGCGCGCCGCGAGACCGGCCGTGGCCGTACGCAGCACGGACAGATAGGCACCCGCAGCGGGCAGCCGGACTTCCACGAAGTCCTGGGTCCCGGGCTCGCCTGCGATCTGGGACACCCTCACCTCCAAGGTGGCACAAGCTCATTCGGGGCCCGGGGGCGAAGACCCCCGGACCGGGCGGTACGCAGGGAGCCTGCGCGGTCCGCCGTGACGCTATCGCGATCCATCCTGCCCTGTCGCCGCGAGCCCTGAAGACCAGGTGATCCCCCGCCGCGGGCAGCCGCGGAGAACCCGCGGAGGGGTGACGTACCCACCCCTCGGACGGTCGAACCGTCCGGGACGCCCCCGCCCGTCAGACGATCGACCCGTCGACGAAGCACCAGCGCCAGGCCTCGCCCGGCTCGAAGGTCCGCATCACCGGGTGTCCGGTCGTGGAGAAGTGCCCCGTCGCGTGCCGTCCCGCCGAGGAGTCGCAGCAGCCCACGTGCCCGCAGGTCAGACAGAGCCGCAGCTGCACCGGGTGCGTCCCGTCGGCCAGGCACTCGGGGCAGGTGTCGGCCAGCGGGACCGGTTCGGGGCGCGGCATTTCGGCTACGTGGGGCACTCGCTCATGATGGCCAGGTTACGTTGCGGCACGGGACGGGGTCGGGGAATGGACGCACTTCAGCTGGTGGCACTGGTGGCGGCGAGCGCCGCCGTGGCGGGGTTCGCCCGCCGGAGCCCTGTGCCCGCCCCGCTGCTCCTGGTCGCCGTCGGCCTCGCCGCCTCGTACGTGCCGGGGGTCCCCGACTACACCCTCGACCCGCACGTCGTGCTGCCGCTGATCCTGCCCCCGCTCCTCTACACGGCCGCCGTCGACTCCTCGTACCTCGACCTGCGGGCCAACATCAGGCCCGTCGCGCTGCTCTCCGTCGGGTACGTCCTCTTCGCGACCGTGGCCGTGGGCTGGCTCGCGTACGTCCTCGTGCCCGACCTGCCGCTCACCGCCGCGCTCGTGCTCGGCGCCGTGATCGCCCCGCCGGACGCGGTCGCCGCCACCGCCATCGCCCGCAGGCTGGGCCTGCCGAACCGGATCACCACGATCCTCCAGGGCGAGTCCCTGGTGAACGACGCCACCGCGATCACCGCCTACAAGGTCGCCCTCGCGGCCGCCGTCGGCGAGGGCGTCAGCTGGGCCGGCGGCCTGGGGGAGTTCGCCCTCGCCGCGGTCGGCGGCATCGGCGTCGGCCTGGTCCTCATGGTGCCGATCCACTGGCTCCGCACCCATCTGACCGAGGCCCTGCTCCAGAACACCCTGTCCCTGCTCATCCCCTTCATCGCGTACGCCGCCGCCGAGGAGGTCGGCGCCTCCGGGGTCCTCGCCGTCGTCGTGGTCGGCCTCTTCCTCGGCCACAAGGCCTGGAAGGTCGACTTCGCCACCCGGCTCCAGGAGGAGGCCGTCTGGAAGATGGTCGCCTTCGTCCTGGAGTCCGGCGTCTTCGCCCTGATCGGCCTCCAGCTGCCGTACGTCGTCAAGGGCCTCGGCCGGTACGGCATGGCCGAGGCCGCCTGGTACGCGGCCGGGGTCTTCGTCGCCGTGGTCGTCGTCCGCTTCGTCTGGGTCTACCCGGCGACCTTCCTGCCCCGCTGGATGTCCTCGCGCATCCGGGAGCGGGAGCCGGAGGTGGACTGGCGGGCGCCGCTCGTCGTCGGCTGGGCCGGCATGCGCGGCGTGGTCTCGCTGGCCATCGCCTTCTCCATCCCCGTCGCCACCGGCGGGGTGGACTTCCCGGCCCGCAACCTCGTCCTGTTCCTCACCTTCACCACCGTGATCGGCACCCTCGTGGTGCAGGGCCTCACCCTGCCGCCCCTCATCCGGCTCCTGAAGCTCCCCGGACGCGACCGGTACACCGAGACCCTCGCCGAGGCCCAGGCCCAGAGCGAGGCCTCGCGGGCCGCCGAGGAACGTCTCGACGCGCTCCTCGCCGACGAGCGCAACGCCCTGCCGAAGCCCCTCGCCGACCGGCTGCGCACGGTCATGGAGCGGCGCCGCAACTCCGTGTGGGAACGCCTCGGCGCCGTCAACGAGGTCACCGGGGAGACCGTGGACGACACCTACCGCCGCCTCTCGCGCGAGATGATCGACGCCGAACGCGAGGTCTTCGTCCAGCTGCGCGACGCCCGCCGGATCGACGACGAGATGATGCGCACCCTGCTCCGCCGCCTCGACCTGGAGGAGGCGGCCGCGTACCGCGAGACCGACTAGGGCGCGCCCGTGACCACGGCGGCCAGCCGGGTGCCGGGCGGGAAGGCGCCCTCCTCCGCGAGGGCCGTCAGGCCGTACAGCATTTTGGCCACATACAGCCGCTCGATGGCGAGTCCGTGCCGCGCCTCGAAGTCCTGTGCGAAGGCCTCCAGGGCGGGGGCACGCGCGCGTAGCCCCGCCGTGGAAGCGCTCGTCCAGGGCCCAGTCGCCGCGCGGGCCGCCGAAGGCCGTCTCCTGGAGGGCGCGGACCTCCCCGCCCAGGAAGCCGCCCTTGAGCACCGGGACACCGAGGGTCCGGCCCTCGAATCCGGCCGCGAGCCCCGCCAGGGTGCCGCCCGTGCCGCAGGCGACCGCGGCGACGTCGGCGAGGCCGGAGAGCTCCGGCCCAGCTCCACGCAGCCGTGGACGGCGAGCGCGTTGCTGCCGCCCTCCGGGACCACGTACGCGCCGCGGGGCCCGTTCCAGGAGCTTCGCGAGCGTGGCCGGGTCGTTCTTCGCGCGGTACGTGGCCCGGTCCACGAACTCCAGCCGCATCCCGTCCGCCGCGCACCGCGCCAGCGAGGGTTGAGCGGGCGCCCGGCCAGCTCGTCGCCCCGGACCACCCCGACCGTCGGGAAGCCGAGCAGCCGCCCGGCGGCGGCCGTCGCCCGCAGGTGGTTGGAGTACGCCCCGCCGAAGGTGAGCACGGGCCGGCCGGCCGCCTCGCGCAGGTTGAGCGCGAGCTTGCGCCACTTGTTGCCCGGCAGGTCGGGGTGGATGAGGTCCTCGCGCTTCAGGAGCAGCGCGAGGCCGTGCCGGGCGAAGCGCTCGTCCTCCACCGGCTCCAGGGGCGAGGGGAGCCGGGGCCGCAGACGGGAGGGTCGGACGCGTTCACCCGGCCATTCTCGCCGGTCGGACGCGTCCGGCCGCTCCCGGAGGACGGGCCCGGCCGGCCGGCGGGGGTCAGCGCAGCAGGTCGGCGACGCGTTCCCGCATCGACGCCATCGTGAACCCGCGCGGGTCCACCTTGCCCGGCTGCCACTCCAGGTGCCCGATGACCGAGCGGTGCGTCCAGCCGTGCACCCGGCACACGGCGGCCGCCGCCTTCGCGATGGCCTCCAGCTGGACCTTGGGCCACGGGTCCTGGCCGTCGCCGAGGTTCTCGCACTCGAAGCCGTAGAAGTGCCGGTTGCCGTCCGTGGTGGCCTCGTCGTCCGGCGGCAGCCGCCGCTCGGCGATGACCGCCCGCAGGACCTCGTCGTCGCCGAGCCCCGCGTGGTTGGCCCGCCCGTAGCCGACGAGGTGGACCGTGCCGTCCTTGGCGATCACGCCGTGGCAGAGCGGCCCCGGCAGGCCCGCGTAGCCGTCCCGGCAGATCCGGACGGTGGCGTCGGTGCCCCGGGTCGCGGTGTGGTGGATCATCACGCCGTGCACCGGGCCCCAGGGGCCCTTGTGGTTGCGGTTGTGGGTGGACCAGGCGCCGACCTCGACGACCGCGAGGCCCTCGCCGCGCAGCGCGCCGAGGAACCTGCTCGCCGACATGGGTGAGCTCATGACCGATCTCCTTCCGGAGGACGGGGGGAGCTTCCGGAGTACCGGACTCCGCTCCTCCGCCGCCATCCGTTCGGACCGTGTACGAGCGGATCCGGACAGATGGCCGGGAGGCGGGTGGGGCTGCGCTGTTCGGATGGAAATCGCGTGACATGCCCCGAAGATCGTCGAACAGTCCCACCCGAATGTGTAATGGCGCCGACACGTTCCGTGCTGAAAGGCTTCATTCGCAACTCAGTCATACGAGAGGGAGTTCCATGTCCGTTGGTTCGGTTGACGGCGAGGTCCGCGCGGAGCAGCAGGCCCCGCAGCAGAGTCTCGGCACCGCCGCCGCGCGGAACCTCGCCACGACCACCAAGTCGGCCCCGCAGATGCAGGAGATCACCTCCCGGTGGCTGCTGCGGACGCTGCCGTGGGTCCAGGTGCAGGGCGGCACGTACCGGGTGAACCGGAGGCTCAGCTACTCCGTGGGCGACGGCCGCGTCACCTTCGTCCAGACCGGAGAGCGGGTCGCGGTGATCCCCGCCGAACTCGGCGAACTCCCCGCCCTGCGCGGTTACGAGGACGAGGCCGCGCTGACCGAGCTCGCGGCCCGCTGCACCCAGCGGGAGTACGCGGCGGGCGAGGTCATCGCCGTGGCGGGCGCCCCCACCGACCGGGCGTACCTCCTCGCGCACGGCCGCATCGAGCAGATCGGCGAGGGCCCCTACGGCGACGAGGCCGTCCTCGGCGTCCTCGCCGACGGCGCCTACCTCGGCGAGGCCGCACTGCTCGCCGAGGACGCCACCTGGGACTGGACCGCCCGCGCCGCCACCGCCTGCACGGTCCTGGAGCTCACCCGCGACGACGTGCGGAACCTCGCGGACCGCGTCGGCTCGCTCGCCGACCACCTCGCGGGCGTGGCCTCGACGCCCGAGCAGCGCACCAACCATTACGGCGAGGCCGCCATCGACCTCTCCGCCGGCCACGTCGGCGAGGCCGTCATCCCGCACACCTACGTCGACTACGAGGGCGCGCCCCGCGAGTACGAGCTGAGCGTCGCCCAGACCGTGCTGAAGGTGCACAGCCGCGTCGCCGACCTCTACAACCAGCCGATGAACCAGACCGAGCAGCAGTTGCGGCTCACGGTCGAGGCGCTCCGCGAGCGTCAGGAGCACGAGCTCGTCAACAACAAGGAGTTCGGCCTCCTCGCCAACTGCGACTACGGGCAGCGGATCCAGCCGCACGACGGCGCCCCCAGCCCGGACGACATGGACGAGCTGCTCTCCCGCCGCCGGGGCTCCAAGATGTTCCTCGCCCACCCGCGCGCCATCGCCGCCTTCGGCCGCGAGCTCAACAAGCGCGGACTGGTCCCCGAGACCATCGAGATCGCCGGCAACCGCATCCCGACCTGGCGCGGCGTGCCGATCTACCCGTGCAACAAGATCCCGGTCACGGACGCCCGCACCACCTCGATCATCTGCATGCGCACCGGCGAGGCCGACCAGGGCGTGATCGGCCTGCACCAGACCGGCCTCCCCGACGAGATCGAGCCCAGCCTCTCCGTCCGCTTCATGGGCATCGACGAGCAGGCGATCATCTCCTACCTGGTCACGGCCTACTACTCGGCGGCGATCCTCGTCCCCGACGCCCTCGGCGTCCTGGAGAACGTCGAGGTCAGCCGCTGGCGCTGAGCCGTCGACGCCCGGGGCGGGGCCGGACCCGCCCGCCCCGGGCGCTCCCCGGCCGCCCGCGCCGCCGCCGACGACCGCCAAGGACGACGAAGGAAATGACCGTGACCATGACCAGCGTGGACGCCGTAGCCGACGGCCAGGGGCCGTGACGCTCCTGGACCGGACGCGCGCGGCCGTCAACCCCCGCCTCCGCTCGACCGTCGAGTCCCTGCCGGACTCGATGCGGCGGGTGGCGATGTACCACTTCGGCTGGGAGCGCGCCGACGGCACCCCGGACACCGCGCAGCCGGGCAAGGCGATCCGGCCCGCCCTGGTCCTCGCCGCGGCCCGCGCCCTCGGCGCCGACGAGACCCGGGCGGTGAACGCCGCGGCGGCGGTGGAGCTCGCGCACAACTTCACCCTGCTCCACGACGACATCGTCGACGAGGACACGACCCGACGGCACCGGCCCACCGCCTGGACCGTCTTCGGCGTCCCGGACGCCCTCATGGCCGGTGACGCGATGAGCGCGCTGGCCCTGCGGCTGCTCGCCGAGGACCCCCACCCCGCCTCCGCGTCGGCCTCCGCGCGCCTCGCCGCCTGCGTCATCGAGCTCTGCGCCGCCAGCAGGCCGACTGCGCCTTCGAGCAGCGCGATCCGCGCGCGGTCTCCCTCGACGAGTGCCTGGCCATGGCCACCGCCAAGACCGGCGCCCTGCTCGGCTGCTCCTGCGCCCTCGGCGCGCTCTACGCGGGCGCGGGGGAGGAGGAGGTCGCGGCGATGGACGCCTTCGGCCGGGAGGCGGGACTCGCCTTCCAGCTGATCGACGACCTCATCGGCATCTGGGGCGACCCGGACCGCACGGGCAAGCCGGCCGGCGCCGATCTCGTCGCCCACAAGAAGTCGCTTCCCGTGGTGGCGGCCCTCACCTCCGGCACGCCCGCGGGGAGGAGCTGGCCGAGCTGTACTCCCGTCCGACGCTGGACGCGGCGGCGGTACGGGCGGCGGCCGACGCCGTCGAGCGGGCCGGCGGCCGCGACTGGGCGCAGGCCCAGGCGGCCGAGCGCATGGGCCGCGCCGTCGAACACCTGGCCCAGGCGGTGCCGGACCTGGCGGCTGCGGAGGACCTGCTCGCCCTCGCGGAGTTCGTCACGCGGCGCACGCGCTGATCCAGGTGCTCGGTCTGACCCTCGGTCTCGGTCTCGGTCTCGGTCCCGGTGCTCGGTCTGGTCCCGGTCCCGGTTCTCGGCCCCGGTCCTCGGTCTCGGTTCCCGGTCCGGCCCTCGGTCCGGTCCTCACATGTCGGGGACGATCCGGGTGACCACGGTCTCGATCATGTCGTCCAGCTCCCGGTCGCCGAGGAGCCCGGGGACGGTGAAGTGGTCGAGGAGCAGTCCGGTGAGGGCGAAGTACAGCAGTCGGACCGTGTCCGCGTCGCCCGGCATCCCGGCGGCGAGATGTCCCTCGACGTTCGCGTCCAGATCGGACCGGAGCACCTTGGTGAGCTGGGCCCTCAGCTCGGGCCGGCGGACGGCTTCGAGGCGGAGTTCGAAGAGCCCGAGGTAGCAGGTGCGTTCGGCGGCGAGCCGCCGGGCGATCCAGCGCATGAGGTCGAGCACCAGCTCCCGGCTGGGAGCGGCCCGCATGGCGGCCGCCGCGTCCTCCGGGTCCGGGGTCAGCCGGACGAAGATCCGGTCGGCGACCTGCGAGAGCAGCTGGTCCCGGTCGCTGAAGTAGTTGGACGAGGTGCCCGTGGGGACCCCCGCCCGGGCGTCGACCGCCCGGAAGGTCAGCCCACGGGCACCTTCGTCCGCCAGCACCTCGATCGCGGCGTCGAGCAGGCTCGTACGGCGTTCCGGATTCCTCACCACGTCGAACTCCTTCGATGTCGAACAAAGATCTTGCGCAACCACTACAGATGAAGCACTATAGCTGTCGTGGTTGCGATCGCAGCCGCACTCCTGAGACCAAGAGGACCGGTTTGCGCAAGCTCACGTACTACATCGCCTGCACCATCGACGGCTTCATCGGCGACCCCGAGGGCGACGCCACCTCCATGTACAAGTTCTCCACCGGGGAGTACATGGCGGCCATGAACGCCGAGTACCCCGAGACCGTCCCGACCCACGCACGCGAGATGTTCGGCATCGACGCCGAGAACAAGCACTTCGACACCCTCGTCCAGGGCAGGCGGTCGTACCAGCTCGCCCTCGACATCGGCGTCACCAGCCCGTACGGCCACCTGCGCGAGTTCGTCGCCACCCGCTCGCTCACCGAGTCGCCCCACCCCGACGTCGAGCTGATCGCCGACGACCTGGTGGGCCGGATCCGCGAGCTCAAGGCCGAGGACGGCCCGCTGGGCATCTACCTCTGCGGCGGCTCCACCATCGCCGGCGAGCTCATCGAGGAGATCGACGAGCTCGTCATCAAGACCTACCCGCAGGTCTACGGCACCGGCATGCCGATGTTCGGCGCCGGCTTCGAGCCCCGGGACTTCGAGCTCGGCGACGTCCGCGCCTTCGACAACGGCGTGCTCGTCCGTACGTACACCAGGAAGCGGTGACAAGCGGCGCCGCGCGGGGCGGCCTACCCTGGACGCATGGGTGACGAGGCGCCCCGCACGACGCGGGACCCGCTGACCGAGCGCCACTGCCCGGCCTGCGGCGAACCGCTCGGCGTGCTGGCCACCCGGCACAAGGTCCTCGGGGCCTGGGTGCCGGAGTGGGAGGTGCAGCCCTGCCGCAACCCGCGGTGCCCGCTCCACGAGGGGGCGGAAGCCGCTACCACGCACGTGACCGGCAAGAACGGCGAGATCGGGAGAAGTCCGGCCACAGGGTGACCGGACGCGCGGCGGAGCCGGTCGGGCCGCTACAGTCCGCGCATGTCATCGGAGTCGACAGAAGTCTGGACCGGCTGGTACCGGGACCGCAGCGGCGCGGAAGCGATCGTCATCACGGCCGACGGGCGGCGCGTCGCCACCCGCATCAGGGGGATCGAGTACGCGGGCGAGAGCTTCGCCGCGCTCACCGCCGCCGACGGGGGCGGGCGGCCCTCACGGGCTGCGTCCTGGAGTGGGACCTGCCGCTCCCCGTCGTCGTCGACGACACCGCCCAGCAGGCCACCCTGGCCTGCCTGCTGACGCTCGGTGAGCGCGCCGACCTCAGCCTGACCCTGCACTACGGCGGCGCCGCCTTCGAGGCGTGCGTCGCCGGGGCGACTTCGAGGAGGCCCTCGCCCGGGTGCGCAGCCAGCTCCCCGCCGGCGCGGACTTCGGCCGCAGGCTCCTCCAGGCCGCCTGAGACCGGCGCGGCGGCGCCCGGGAGGGGCGCCGCCGCCGTGTACCGGACCTCGCGTCAGTTCTTGAAGGCGGAGGCGAGGCCGTAACGCCACAACTGGTCGACGCGGGACCGCTCCTGCGCGTTCGGCTGGGCGTTCTGGCAGGACGTGCCGGGGCCGCCGCCCGACATCAACTCGCTGCACGGGCCGCTGTAGTGGTCCGGCAGCCCGAGGACGTGCCCGGTCTCGTGGGCGGTGACCCGGGTCGAGTTGTACTGCTGGTTCTGCTGGTAGTCGAGGAAGATGTAGCCGCTGCCGTGGCCGTCGGTGCTGGCGTACGAGCCACGGGAGTCGCTGCCCTCGTAGTACGCGAAGTCCGGGTTGCCGCCCTCGACGAGCCGGACGTTCGCCACCGAGCTGTTCCATATCTGCGCGGAACGGGCGATCTGGGTGCGGAAGCTCGGCGCGTTGGCCGTGCTGTAGACGACGGTGACGGCGGTCGCGCCCGGGGTCGCGGCGCGCTTCTTCGCCACCGACTTCACGACGGCCTCGAAGAAGGCCTGGTTGGCCTTGGCCTCCTCGGCCGAACCGGCGTACTTGTGCGTGACGGTGCCCGTGCCGACCGCCGCCGCCGGGGACGTCCTGAGAGAGGCGGCGAGACCGAGACCGAGAGCGGCGGTCAGCACGGAGGTGAGGACCTGGGGTGGGGCATGGGGGCTCCTCCTGTTGGGTTTCGAGAGAGTCTGGGGAGCCGACCCGCCCCGGGATGATGTCAGCCCCCGATAACCCCACCGCATCACCACCGCGAGAAGCGTCAACTCCCTTGAATTCAAAGGCGATCGACCGCTCCAGGGCGTCTGGTGTGACTCCAGGAGCCGCCCTACCCTCGGGGGCATGGAGCTGGAGGTGAGACATCTGCGCGCGCTCTGCGCCATCGCGGACACGGGCAGCCTGCACAAGGCGGCCCGCCAACTGGGCATGAGCCAGCCCTCGCTGACCACCCAGCTGCGCCGCATCGAGAACTCCCTCGGCGCCGAACTCTTCTCCCGCGGCCGCACCGGCTGCCGCCCCACCCCGCTCGGCCGCTCCCTGCTCAGCCGGGCCCGGCCCCTCGTCGCCGACATGGCCGCGCTCGTCACCGAGACCCGGGCCGCGGCCGCCCGCGCCGACGGCCCCGGACTCCGCGTCGGCTCCACCGCCAGCCGGGCGCTCCCCGGCTGGCTGCGCCGGCTCCGGAAGCGGCTGCCCGGCACGGACGTCGGCCTCCGGGTGGAGGTCTCCGCGAACGCGCTGCTGCGCACGGTCGCCGCCGGGCAGCTCGACGTGGCCTTCGTGCACGAGGTCGAGGGCTGCCCGTTGCGGGTCCCCGAGGGACTCGCGGGCCGGGTCCTCGTCGCCCGCGAACCCCAGTTCGTCTCCATGGCCCCCGACCACCCCGCCGCCGCCCGGCCCGTCGTGGACCTCGCCGACCTCGCCGCCGACCACTGGATGGTCGACCCGACCGTCGACGGCGAATGGGACGGCCTCCGGAGGGTCCTCGGCGCCGCCGGCATCGACCCGCCCCTGCTGCACGGCGACTACCACACGGCCGCCGCGCTCATCGCCCTCGGCGAGGCCGTCGCCCCCTGCCAGCCCACCTCGGGCCCCCGCGAGGACATGGCCATCCGCCCCCTGCGCGGCGACCCCCTCGGCGTACGCCTCCTGCTCTACGCGCGCCCCGGACGCCCCTGGACCTCCCGTACGCCGAACTCGCGGCGGCCTACCGGGAGGTGGCCCTGCGGGCGGCCCCGTACCGCGAGTGGCTCCGCCGGCAGGGCACGGCGGCCCCGCTGTCGGTGGGGCCGTGCATGATGACCGTATGAGCGCACGCGAGGCAGAGGTACGGCACGCCCACCCCGACGACCTGCCCAGGATCGTCGAACTCATCACCGAGCACGCCGCGTACGAGAAGGCCGCGCCCCCGGCCCCCGGCCTCGCGGACCGCCTCGCCCGCCTCCTCTTCGCCCCCGGCGCCCGCCTCCGCTGCTTCGTCGCCGCCCTCCCCGACGGCACCCTCGCGGGCTACGCCACCTGCGCCCCGGAGCTCTCCACCTGGGACGGCGCGGAGTACCTCCACATGGACTGCCTCTACCTCACGGAGGCCTCCGCGGCCACGGCCTCGGCCCCTCCTGATCACGGCCCTCCGCACGCAGGCCCGCACCCTCGGCCTCCCGGAACTCCAGTGGCAGACCCCGATCTGGAACGAGGACGCGATCCGCTTCTACGACCGCCTGGGCGCCACCTCCAAGGAGAAGCGCCGCTACACCCTCCCGACGGAGACGCCCCCCACCCCCTGAACGTGCGGGCCGCGGCCGGGTCCCCGGGCGGGTCAGGCGATGGGGGTGGGCCAGGGGATGTCGGTCTCGACGGCGGTGGTGTAGTCGACGCCGGGGACGGAGAAGCCGTAGAGGCGGCGGACCTCGTCGCCGAACCAGTCGAGGTCGGCGAGTTCGGTGATGGAGTCGCTGGTGGCGGTGGTCCAGCGTTCGGCGACGGCGTTCTGTACGGCGGGGTCGAGTTCCCAGGTGTCGAGGCGGACCCGGCCCTCGTCGTCGAGGTCGAGCGGGCGGGCGCCGGTCAGCTGGTCCCACAGCTCCACCAGTTGGCCGATCGGGGCCACCATGGCATCGCCGAGGACGCCCCGCAGCAGCCCGGCGTACAGGGCGATGCCGGGGACGGCGGTGGAGGACTGGGTGACGGCGGCGGCGTTGACCGAGGTGACGGCCCGGCCGCCCAGGGTCTTGGCGAGGCGCTCGTCCAACGTGCGGGCGGTGGCTTCCAGATGGGACTTCGCGGCGCCGATGGTGCCCTGCCGGTAGATCGCCGCGGTGAGCGGCGAGCCGATGTAGGACAGGGCGGCGGTGGTGAACCCGTCGGCGAGCAGGGACCGGTCGGCCAGGAACGTGATCCACCGTTCCCAGTCGGTGCCGCCCATCACCGCCACGGTCTGCTCGATGTCGTCGCCCTCGGCCGGCGCGGTGGTGACCTCCTTCACCTCCGGGCCGCCCTGCTCGTCGAAGACGAGCGTCTTGGTGGTGTGCGGCGAGCCGATCGGCTTGAGGACCGAGGCGTACACCTCGCCGGTGTCCGGGTCGGTGCGGCGGGGCGCGGCCACCGAGTAGATCAGGTAGTCGAGCCGTCCCCCGAACCGCTCCACGAGGAGGTCGGCGACCTGCTCCTTCACCGCGTCACCGAACGCGTCGCCATTGAGGAAGACCATGTCCCGCCCGTGCTGCCGGGCGAGCCGGGCGGTGGCGGCGGTCCGGTACCAGCCGGCCGTACCGGTGCGCCGCGCCGGCGCCTTCTCGAAGCACACCCCGATGCCGCGGATGCCGACCCGGGCCAGGCCCGCGATCGTGGCGGCCAGCCCGTACCCGGCGGACGAGCCGATGACCAGGGCCACCGGCCCCTCACCCCCGGCGGCCACCGGGGCGGGCACCGCCTCCCACATCTCGTCCACCAGCCGCCGGCAGCCGCCAGGATGAGAGTCGAGGAACAGGAAGCCCCGGCTCTTGGGCGCGATGACGCGTTCGCTCACGAGTTGATTCCCCCAGATGTCGTCACGGACAAGAACGCGACGACACCCCGGCCGCCCCGCCCTGCAAGTCTGCGACCGCTCCGACGAGCACCGTGATCTTGACGGCCACAACGCTGTCCACCCAGGTTTGGAAGGTTCCCACTAGCCTTTGTGCCCGACCCGGGCCACCTGCTCCAGCCGCCCTTCGCACCGAAGCGGTCGGCGGTACGGCCGCGGGCGGAAAAAAAAGACCGCACCCGGCCCGACAGGAACGCCGTGCTCGGCGGCCTGTGGACCGGGTGCGGTCAGGAGGACCAGTCGATCAATGAAATCGCGGGTCGGAGGGCGTGATCGGAGATCAGGCCTTCTTCGTCTCCCAGTAATGGGCCGGGTCGGGGACCTGCGGGGATCTTCTCCGTGGGCCGCTGACCTGGCCTTTTGCTGTTGGCTGGCGATGGAGTGCGACGGTCTTTAGCGGGTCTCTTGCGGACTGTGTGCGGACTGGCCGGGGACGGTTGCATTGCCCGTCGGCAGAGGGAAACTGAGCTTCTTCAGCGTTGCCGCTCCAGGGCCCTGGGGATGACAATCCCATCCCCAGGGCCCTGGAGGCGAAGGCTGGCTGCCGAGGACCGGCGGTGTAGAACTTGGCGAAGAGGCCGGTGCGCTCGCGAGAGGACGCTGTCATTCTGGCGCGCCACCGCAATCTCCGCATCCGGGAGATCTTTGATACGGCCAAGTTGTTTGCGTTCGCGGTTATCCAGAGTTCCCGAGAGCTACTTCGCTTCCCCTCTGATCAGATCCATGAGTTTCCAGATACTGCTGCTCGGGTTGCTGGCGACGGGCGACCCATCTCCTGCGTGCTTACTGTCGAGAGAAATCGCACGGGATTTTGCGATCTCAAACTTATCGATTTTGGCGAGTTCAGCAAGCGCGGAGCCTGAAAGACTCTTGTTGCAGTTGAGATATTCGTTCGACTTGCGCTGGGCGTCATGTCGGTGAATGTGAGCCGATTGGTCCTGGAAATGCAGCATGAACCACACTTCTATACAGGGGTTTGAGTAAGCGGTGTGGATGTTGTTACTCGCGGCGAGCTCGAAAGCCTCCGGGATGTACGGGTGCTCGTCTCGGTCAAAAATGCACCAGTAGTGACTATGGGCACGCCCTCGTCCCCTTCTTTCTTCTCGTTCCTCCTTTTTCTTCGCTTCCACTGCCTGCTCGACTAGCGATCGTGGCGTTCCGTGGAAATCGTGAAATTGTATGGTTACGCGGCCGCGGTTTCTCTTGTACCAGTCGTTGAGGTATTGGATCTCTGTTTTTTCCCCTTCGGAGAAAATCAGGAGATTTGGGCGTGAGTCACCTGTCGTTTTTACCCGACGGCGTGGTGAGTTCGAGCCGCCTTTGCTCACCGGTCGCCTCCACTGGTGATAGCCAGGGCTGCCTCCATGAAGTCGTGCTTGGTAATGATCGGCACGGCGCCGTATCGACCCGAGAGGTAGCGACGGCCGATCGCCTCCTCTTTTCGGGGGTCGAGGTCACTCAGCGGGTAGAGGTGCGTGCTGCCATCGCTATGCTTTTCCGTAAACCAGATTTGATCTCTGCCCAGGAGGCGATCTCCGCTAGAGTCACCCATCAGGGTGGCATCATGCGAATTGAAGATCAGCTGGGCTTGATGAGGGTTCGCTTCTGGATTCTGGAAGAGGCGGACGACTTCGGCGACGAGTGAAGGGTGAAGACTTGCGTCTAGCTCGTCGGCCAAGAACACCGCACCAGCCGCAAGCGCCTCGATGATTGGCCCGATAAGGCCGAACCAAACCAATGTTCCCAAAGACTCGACACCGTGCGAGAATTCGACTTCGCCGTCCTCTCCCTGATGGGTAAGTCGAATCTCCAGATCTTCGAATGTTGAGCTGGCCTCCTTGCTCGCTTCCGAGTCACCCTCCTGGTCCGTGAGGATCTGGAATACTCGCTCCATTTTCCTCTTCATATCGGGGTCCATTGGTTGCCGCTTGGCACCTGTAATCCCGAGATCTGCGGCTTGTAGGAGTTGCAAGACCTTCTCGCGTGCCTCGTCATCATTGAGGAGTCGATGAGTCACACCCTGGCGGAACATCCTTGATTGAGCGTCTGCGAACAAGAGGTTTCTTGCGAACCACGTGTACAGGGGTAGAAGGTCGGGATGGCCCGCCGATGCGGCAGTGGAGAGGAACAGTGCATTCGGGCGCAGAAGGGCCTTAACGGCCTTACTTCGGGCGCGGTTTGACGATCCGTAAGTGACTTCATCACCCAGCCGCTCAAACAGGAGGGCAGATTTGCCGTGAGGGTAGCGGACTGCGCGCTCCGTCAGGACTCGATCGTCATTCACCGCGAAGCTGTACTCGTGACGAACGCCATTGAGGATGATGTCGACCGCGAAGGAAGTCGGCTCCTGCCTGCTCTCTGCGCTCAGGAGGAACGGGGTGCGGGAAACTCCTCCAGCTGGCGCCCCGTGTCGGAAGGAGCTGAGGACCAGAACCCGCATGTCGTGCATCGCCTTGAGCACGTTCGACTTCCCTGAGGCATTTGCCCCGAAAAGCCCTGCGACGGGGAGCGTCTTGATCAGCTTCCCTCCGGCACGCCAGGGGACCTCGCGTACCACTCGATCATCGGCAATGCTCGTTGCGAGCAAGCTCAGCTCGACTTGATCTTTAAAGGAGTGGGTGTTCTCCGCCTTGAACGAGAGGAGGACGGACACCCCGTACGTGCTGTCATGTGTGTCCACAGGTCCATTTTTGCAGAAAACCTGCACGTCATCAATCGTGATGGGTCCGGTTGGGGGGTGCTTCCTCGGCGGAGGCTGCCGGAATGGCAGGCTCTCGGTGCGCGTCTAGCCTGGCGTTTCCGATCGAGCCCGCTCTGATCCCGCCCTGCGGGTGGGAGGCTGCGGGAGGGGTGCGGTTCGCCATCGGGGCATGTTCGGGGTGGCGCCCCTTGTGGATAGTCGGGGCATGGAAACTGTGGTGTGCCTCCGTGTCTACAGTGAGCTTCTGCGAGGTGGCCACCGATCTGGTGACGCTCGGCGAGGCCGCAACGGGCAAAGCCCCCGGGCTATTGATCGAGATGTCTGACGTCTCAATCACGCTGCTCGGGGGCCTCGTTGGTCATCTATCCTGCCGCACTCGACCTGCCACATGCGCTCGTGGAGTGGGTCACCATGCTCATCGTCACCCGTGAGGGTGACCGGCGCTGCAAGCTCCGCCCGTCCCAGCGCGCGATGGTGGCACTGGTGTACCTGCGCGAACACGTCACCCTGGCGAAGATCGCTGCCGGGTTCGGGATCAGCGAGTCCACCGCCCACGCCTAAACCAGCGCGGTCATCCACCTGCTTGCCCAACGTGCGCCGGGTCTGCTGAAAGTTCTACGCGAGGCCGACCCCCACTTCGTCCGACTGGACGGCACCCTCGCCGAGTGCGACCGGGGCGGCGGCTCACGTGCGGACTACTCCCACAAGCATCGCCGGCACGGAGTGAACGTGCAGGTGGTCACCGATCCGGACGGCCGACTGCTGTGGCTCTCACCCGCGCTGCCGGGCCGGTCTCACGACCTGACCGCCGCCCGCACCCACCGGATCATCCGCATCTGCGAGCGCCAGGGCATCCCCATCCTGGCCGATCTCGCCTACCAGGCCGGAGGCCCCTGGCTGGCCACGGGCATCAAACGCAGGCCCCTGCAGGAACTCGCACCCACCGAGAAGACCGTCAACCGGGCCCTGGCCGCGCCACGGGCACCGCTCGAACGCGGCGTCGCCCGCGTGAAGTCCTGGCGGATCTTCCGCAGATCCCGATGCAGTCCGACCCGCATGACGTCTATCGCCAAAGCCGTCCACCCTGGAGCGGCAACGCTGAAGAAGCTCAGTGAGTCAGCTTCATTTCGATGGCGAGTGTGCCGAGGGCCTCCTTCTCGGGACCGTAGATCGTGCGGATGTTGGTGAGCTGCTGGTCGCGGGTGGCGGTCGGGTTGACGTTGGAAGGGCCTTCGCCGTCGAGGAGGGCTTCGAAGTTGGGGTACTCGGTGACGCGGAGGACTTCGACGTCGCAGGTCTCGTCGGTGCCCTTGATGCGGAAGCGGATGGTGTCGCCGGCGGCGAGGTCCGCGAGGTGCGGGTACTTAACCCGCACCTCGATGGTCTTGGTGCCTGCGGCGACGAGCTCGAAGTACTGGCGGTAGAGGTTGAGCTCGCGGACGCGGGCGGTGCGGTCGGTCATCGGGAGGGAACGCTCCTGGGGGACGGTGCGGTGATCAGGCGACCGATCTCGGCGGCCGAGTACGAGCGGAAGAAGTGGCGGGGGTCGGAGAGCAGGGTCTCGGCCATGGCGAGCAGCTGATCGGCGTACTCGGTGACGGTGCCGGGCCACTGCCGGGTGTCGAGCATCCAGGGGCGGCGCCCCCGGGCAAGGGGGCACGGCCTTCTCGTATGAGGGATTTCGACAGCTTGGCGCCGGTGTCGGTGACGACCTGGGGGCAGAACAGGCGGGCCGGGAGCTGGGCGCGGGCGAGGCCCACAGCTTGGAGGGCCTCGTCGACGAGGTGGGAGCCGAAGACCCAGTCGCCGCCCTTGACCATGACGTGCAGCGGGCCCTGGGGACCGGCCAGGGCGAGCTCCTTGACCAGGTTGCGGTACAGGGTGGCCAGGTCCAGGTAGCCGCCGGCGGTGGGCGTGATCGCGGCCTCGTACGGGCCGTGGTGGAGGCAGACGGCGGAGACCACCGCCGACTCGGGCCCGGTGAGGCGGACCCGGGTGCGTTCGGCGTGCTTCTCCGCCCAGCCGCAGGCGGGGCGCGGGCAGGGACGCGGAGGTGAGGGGTGCCGGTGGAGGGGCGAGCCACCAGCGGGCGGCGTCGATGCGGGGAGCAGGCGGAGCCAGGTGCGGCGGTAGTGCTCGCCGGCCTGCTGCTGGGTGTACGTCTCGATGTGGTGCGGGATGCCGAGACGCCGGGACAGGGCGGTGAAGAGGGGCTGGTAGAGGGCTGTGACGAGATCGTTCAGGGCCTGCTCGCCGAGGGCCTGGGCGTAGGCGCGTTGGTAGCGGTGGCCGCTGGTGGGGTCGGTGGTCAGCTCGTACGGTGCGTTGTCGAGGGCGCTGAAGAGGACCTCGGTGGGGAGGCCGAAGCGGTCGCGCAGTCGGGCGGCCATGGCGAAGGCCAGGGACTGCACGAGCGAGGTGCCGATGTGCGGGGCGCCGTTGATCTGGGTGCCGACGACCAGCACGATCCGCTCGGGCGGGGCAGCCAGGATGCGCGGGGTCAGGACGTCCTCGGCGTGGTGGAGGGCGTTGGCGAGAACGGTGTTCGGAGAGACGGGGTGTGTGGTCACGAGGTGTCTCCCTGGGGGCCGGTGGTGTGGGGCGGCATGGACGCGGCCCCGTTCTTGGCTCGGTCGAATGCGGCCCAGACGCACTTTCCGGGGCCCGTCCGCTCCTTCACGCCCCAGTTGTCGGCGGTCGCGGCGACGATCAGCAGGCCGCGACCGTCGACGGCGGACTCCTCGGGAACCCGCTGCGTCGGCCTGCTCTCGCCGCTGTCGTGGACCTCGATCCGCAGTCCTTCGTTGAGGGACTCGATACGCACCAGGACCAGCCGACCCACGGACGTCCCGTGAAGCACGGCGTTGGTGACGAGCTCCGAGGCGCACAGCCGCATGTCGTCGAGGCGACTGGTCTCGCCCCATTCGGTCAGCGTGGCGACGACGAAGTTGCGAGCGGTACGCGGCGTGGTCCGGCGGCGGGGGAAGAGCATGGTGCGGTGCCGGCCCGTGGCCGTAAGGAGATCCGGTGTGGCGTCGGTTGCCTCGTTGGTGAGTCTGCTTGCCATGGTCAACAGCAAAGCGACTTAACTCATTTGGGTCGGGAGCCAGCACGGGGGCCAAGGCGGGGGCCACTATGGGGGCCAGAGGTCACGTGTTCCTGGGGGACGGCATGGGCGACACCGGGATCGGCGCCTTGCTCGTCCGGCTGCGTACCGCGCGCGGCTGGAGCCAGCAGAGAGTTGCCGACGAGTACAACGCTCTGGAGGGGCGTTCCGCCAAGACCGGCAAGGAGATCGGGAGGTACGAGCGCGAAGCGCGAGTCCCTGTTCCCTACACCCGGAAATACCTGGCGCAGGTCTTCAGTGTCGATGTCGCCGTACTCGACCAAGCTGTTGCCGTCAGCAAGCGGCAGCGGGACGGGGCCGACGCCGCCGAGGTCGAGATCGTGCCGTCGGTGCTGCCGTCCGAAGGCACTCTCGTCCGTGGAGACCCGCTCTCTGAGGACGCGGTGCGGTCGGCCGAGTTCGCCCGGTTCATTGCGCAGCGGAACGCCGACGAGTTAGTAGTGGAGCAGCTAGAGGCAGACGTCGGCCGACTCGCCCGTACGTACGTCAGTCACCCGCTGATGGAGCAGTACGTCGAGATCAAGCGGTTACGGGACGGGGTCTTCGAGCTGCTGCGCGGGCGGCAGCACCCAAGGCAGACCACTGATCTCTATCTCTCCGCTTCTCGTCTTTGTGGCCTGTCCGCGCACGTCTGTCTTGACCTTGGCGCCTACGACTCCGCCGCAACCCACGCCCGCACCGCACGGGCATGTGCCGAGGCGGCCGGGCACGAGGGGATGCTGGCTTGGGTGCGGGCCGTGGAGTCGTTGATCGCGTACTGGACAGGGCGGTACGAGCAGGCGGCCCGGTTGGCGCAGGCTGGCCGGCGGCACAGAGCGGGCGGCAGCATCGGCGCACGGCTGGCGAGCTTGGAGGCGCGGGCGTTGGCGATAGTCGGCGACTCGGCAGGTGCGCTCGCTGCCCTGTCGGATGCCGAACGATCGCGCGAGGCGATCTCGGGTCGGGACAAGGTACTGGGAGTCTTCGACTTCCCCGCGGCGAAGCAGTTCGCGTACGCCGGAACGACCCTCCTGGCCGTGGGCGGGCAGGAGCACGTCCACCGGGCCATCGTCAGCGCGGAAACGGCGATCCGCCTCTATCGCAGCGCGGACGGAGACGACCAGTCGGTCGGTGACCTGTTCGCCGCGCACCTCGACCTCGCACGCGGGCACCTGCTCCTGGGCGACCTGGACGGCACGGAGGAGATGCTCAGCTTCGTGCTCCAGTCCGCGCCGGAGCGCATGTCGGCCAGTATCGTGCGCCGGCTCACCGTTCTCGGGCGGGAGCTGGAAGGGCCGCAGTACGGTGGAGCCGCGCAGGCGGTGCACCTGCGCGAACGACTCCAGCACACGGCCGTCCGTGCGTCCCTGCCCGCCGCCCACCCACCGGAGTTGCCGACGTGACCGACCTGTCCGCCGCCCACGACGCCGCCGTCACAGACCGGGCCCGCCTGGCGGGCAGCGCCTACAACGGAGACCGGGACCTGGCCGCCCGGCAGTCGCTCTACCAGTGGCAGACACCGCGGTACGACCTCCCCGGCCTCGTGGCCGAGCAGCTGGGCGACGTACGTGGGCGGGTCGTCGACATCGGCTGCGGCAACGGCAAGTTCATCCAGCGGCTCCGCCAGGACCGCCCGGACCTGTCCCTGCTCGGCTTCGACATCGCGCCCGGCATCCTCGCCGGCGTCCCCGGCCCGGTCGCCGTGGCGGATGCCACGAGGCTGCCGCTCGCGTCGGGCAGCGTCGATGCCGCCCTTGCGCTCCACATGCTCTACCACGTACCCGACATCCCCCAGGCGATCAGGGAGCTGGCCCGCGTCGTCGCCCGCAGCGGGCTGGTGGTCGCCTCCACCAACAGCGACCGCGACAAGGCCGAACTCGACGACCTCTGGCAGCGGGCCGCTGGCGACGTCCTCGGGATCGACCGGGGCCCGGCTCGTATCTCGCTCAGTGCTCGCTTCTCCCTGGAGAAGGCGTCGGCGTTCCTCGGCGAGGAGTTCAGCCGCGTGGAGGTCGTCGAACTGCCGGGGACCATCACGGTCTACGACCCCGAGCCTGTCATCGCCCACATCGCTTCGTACCGCGCCTGGGCGGACCAGCACGACGTGCCTTTCGACGCGACTATCGACCGCGCCCGCACCCTCGTCGCCGACCACATTGCCCGGCACGGGGCGTACGAGATCACCTGCCTTGGCGGCATCCTCGTCTGCCGCCGGTGAGATCACCCCTGTGGAGGCCAGGGTCCGTCGAGCAGGCGCCGTGCCTCCTCGACGATCGAGTCCGCCAGGGGTTCCCGGTCGCCGCGTCGGATCGCCGCCCAGTCGTTGTATGCCTCGGTCTTGTCGACGAGCGGCCTGAGCGTCTGCGGCCGGGCCAGTGCGCCCCACCCTTCGTACGTGATCAGGTCACCGCCGGCGCCGGGGGCCAGGCTGCCGTTCACGATCAGCCGGAGCCACCAGCGGGCGAGTTCCCAGCGGGCCGCTTCCCAGGGGAGGTCGGTGGTGTCGGCCGGGAGGTCCTGGAGCAGGCCCAGTCCGTCAATGACCTGGTCGAACAGCACGTCGGCCTGCTCGTGCTCGGAGTGTGACAGGCCGGCTAGGAGAGGGAGGGCCTCCGTCTCGACGTCGAGAACCAGGGCCGTGAGGCCAGCTTCGATGAGCTGCTTTGGGTGGTGCCGACGGCCGATCAGGCGTTCCAGGGCCAGCATCCTGATGCAGTCGACGGCCTCCTGCGCGCTCCTGGCGTACGGCGTGAAGGGCGTGGGCAGGGAGACGTCGATGCCTGGGCCGCCCTCGACGAAGTACGACCAGAAGTCGACGGTCGCGTGGGCGAGGAGGCCGCTCGATCGGCTGGCGAATTCGTGGTGGATGTAATCGGCGAGGTCGTTCCCGTACAGGATGATGTCGGTCTGGTAGACAGACAGGACAGGGTGCCCGTACTCGCCCGCCGTGCCTGGCAGGTAGCGGTGTCCGTAGACCGGCACCAACTGCGGCACGCTCTCCAGCTCGGTCCTTGCGACGCGCAGTGCCTCGGATGTCTCCGCCGGCCTCGACGGCCAGGCGGGATGCCAGAACCCGTTGTGCTCCACGTCGAAGAGCACGCCCTCCACCGGCCACGCCAGCCGCCCGGCCAGGTCCTCGGGGTCGCCGTCGCGCCAGTCCGGCCACCGTGACGAGCCGTGCGGGAGCCCGGCGGAGAGGAAGACACGGTGGTCGGCCGAGAAAGTGAAGCCGAACCGCGTCTCGACCGCGTCGAGCTCTCGCTCGGTGAGCCCTGGCCCGATCTCGGTTCGGAGCATGCCCTGAAGGGCACGGGCGGCTTCCAGGGTCAGGCGGGGCGTCGACGGCGTGTTCACGTCTGCCAGCGTAGTGAGCGGTACGGCCGCACACGCCAGGACGCTGTGGCAGTCCGCTGCCTCATCGCGCATTCGCTGCGACGGACTGCGACGACCTCGGCGCCGTTCGGGCTCCCTGCAGTGTTCGCCCAGAGTGGAGCGATTGGCAGGTCTGCCGGCGTGGTGGTGTCTACCCGAGGGCGGCGGCAGCGGCCTTGTAATCGGCGGCCTGGGCCGGGGTGAGGTAGTGGCTGACGCGGATAAGCACGGTGCCGCTGACAAAGTCGTACTCAGAGAGCATGGGCATGCCCTTGGTGACGTTCTGGATGTAGTCGGCGCGCGCCTGGGCGTCGGCTGCGGTTGTGAAGACCTCGATCGCTCCGCCGAGCCCGACGCTGCCGGGCTCCGCGCCGGCGACCTCGTCGACCTTGATACGGGAGTCCGTGAACGTGACCTTGCTGGTGTACTGGTTGGGGCGGCCGAGGAGATGGTTCGGGTCGTCGTCCTCGGTGACAACGCCCGAGAGCTTGGCGGACGCGACCTTGCCGGAAATGACCTTGAAGGCGTCGCTCGCGGTGAGCTCCTTTGCTGCAGGTTTGGTCGGGACGCCAGCGGTTGCAGTGGTGGTGTTCTTCGGCTGGTCGTCCTTCTGATCGCTCCCCGACCCGCATGCCGTCATGGCCGCGAAGGCGATGACGAGGGCGGCAGCGGACAGGGCGGGCTTACGCATGATGGCTCCGAAGTATGGCGGGTTTGGGTGTGTTGATCAGGTCGCAGAACTATTGCACTGCGATGTGGCAGTGCGTGCGGATACCGGAAGACCGGCTGGTGTCAGTGCCCGACCGGGTAGGTGGTGGTGGGTCGATCGTGGAGGAGCGCGGGGGCTTGTCCGCTGGCGTCTATCGGCAGCTTCGGAGGTTCAGACGTGCGGGATAGGGCCATGGTCCGGGGAGAGCCGCTTCTGGGTACGGAGGTTGGCCCCCGGCATGCTCTTCCCCACGGCTGCTGGGTAGCGTCCCTCGGGTGAATCTTCACCTCATCAACGATGTGCCCGACGGCCTGACCCGACGAGCGCGATCCTTTGTCGCCGCGCATGGCGTCAAGGTCGACGTTCGCCCCGTCGAGGGGCACAGGCAGTGGTGGCTTGAGCGGGACATCCCAGCAGCGGTGATCGATCGCATGGCGGCCTACCAAGAGCGATGGGGCGGTCTGCTCTTGCCACCCGCATCGCAGTACGACGGAGGCCCCAAGTACCTCGATCCGGACTCGCCCGAAGCAGACTCCGCGGGGTGGTGGTTCGAAGCTGGAATGCAGCGGACCGCAGTCCCCTACTCATTTATGATCAGTCCGTCTGGTGAGTTCGGTATCCAGGAGATGAATGGGCACCCTCCACGCGACCATCGAGGGCTGGGTGGAGTCGCTCGCTTTGGCTCACCACGCATCCATGTGGGCAAGGCAGGTCACCAAGCTCGTTGGTGATGATGTCGATGGAATCGAGCTGAACGGCTATGAGCCAGTGCGCGAGGTGATGGGCCTGGCGGACACCTGGTGGAGAGGGTCCGATTCGCTGGTAGCCCTCTACAGCGGGGAGGCCACGTCATTCGACTTCCCCAGGGGCCGCATCGCAGTGATCTACTCCGGCCTCGATGAGTGGGGACTACAAGGAGGTGTGGACGACGGTGGCTGACCTTGTCGTTCAACCTCGTGGAGCCTCCCCCTGAGTGGTGGACACGTTGATACTGGATCTGCTTGATCCGGAGGAAGCGAGAAGACCGCCGATGGCGATGAAGGACTATTCGGACGAGTTCAAGGCCGATGCCGTGGCCCTGTACGAGTCCACACCCGGTGCGACGTACAAGGGCATCGCGGCTGACCTGGGCGTCAACCGGGCGACCTTGCGGGAGTGGGTGCTGCGGGACCGCGAACGCCGTGGCGTCGCCGCCGCGGTTGCGAAGCCGGCCGCCCGACCTCGGGAGGCGGCATCGTCCGCTGATCCGGACGAGAGGATCAGGCAGCTGGAGGCCCGGGTGGCTGAGCTCGAGGCGAGTGAGCGGAAGCTCGCCACCGAGCGGGACATACTCCGCAAGGCGGCCAAGTATTTCGCCGGAGAGACGAACTGGTGAGGAGCCGCTTTCAGTTCGTCGACGACCACCGGAACACCTTCGAGGTGAAGCGGCTCTGCCAGATCCTGGAGGTGAACAGGTCCAGCTACTACAAGTGGCGGGCCGGCCGGGAGGCCAGAACGGCCCGGCAGCGGGCCGACCAGGGCCTGGCGACGAAGATCCGTAAGGTCCGCGCAGAGTCCGGTGGCGCCTACGGCTCCCGCGCGGTCACCGCCGAGCTGAGGGAGAAGGGCCTGCGGATCAACGAGAAGCGGATCGCCCGGGTGATGCGGGCGTTCTCCATCACCGGGATCCGCCTGCGAAGACGCGTCCGCACCACCGTCCCCGACCCGGCCGCCGCACTGGTCCCTGACCTGTTCCAGAGGGACTTCACCGCCCCGAAACCAGGGCGCAAATACATGGGCGACATCACCTACTTGCCCCTCGCGAACGGGGAGTTCCTCTATCTCGCAACAGCGCTGGACTGCTTCAGCCGCAAGGTCGTCGGCTGGTCCATCGCCGACCACATGCGCACGGACCTGGTCGCCGATGCCCTGCGGATGGCCGCCCGCACCCGCGGCACCCTGCACGGCGCCGTGTTCCACTCCGATCACGGGGCCCAATACGGGGCCAGGACCTTTGTCGACCTCTGTGACCAGCTCAAGGTCACCCGGTCGATGGGCGCCGTCGGCAGCAGCGCGGACAATGCGGCCTGCGAGAGCTTCCACGCGTCCCTCAAACGCGAAACCCTTCAGGGAGCCCGCGACTACGGCGACCCCGCCACCTGCAGGAACCAGGTCTTCGCCTGGTTGACCCGCTACAACACCCGCCGCCGGCACTCCGCCAACGGCTACCTCAGCCCCAACGAATACGAACGCCGACACCACGCGGCTGAGCTCACGCTCGCCGCGTGATCAACGAAGCGTGTCCACCATCACGGGGGAAGGCCCCGTCTCGGCTGGGGTGGATATGGAGCAGGCAGTGCTGCCAAGCCCAAACCGATCGCTACTGTCTTCGCATGACTGCGAACGGAGATCGTCAGTTCCCCGCCGCGCTTGCCGCTGCCATGGCGGTCCGGCTCGAGTGCATGGGCGAGGACGGTGTCGACTTCGAACCCTACGAGTCCTTCCTGACCGCCGATGAGACCACCGAGTGGTTCCGCGCGTGGACCGGCAACGGCGAGCTGAACGGCGACGACTTCCGCGTGTTTGGCCAAGACGGCACCGGCGGAAACGCAGCGTTGTGGCTGGTCCGTGAAGGTCGGGAACTGGTAGAGCAGCCCGTTGTCTTCCTGGGCTCCGAGGGGGAGACAGGCGTTGTCGCTCGCGACCTGGGTGCCTTCTTGTGGCTGCTGGCTGACGGCTTCGGACCGTGGGAAGCAGCCACCTCATACGAGCCCGAGCCGGATTGGGCTCCCCGGGCCAATCGCGACCTGGCGGCCATCGCGGAGCGATTCGCTCCGGACCGCCGCGCGTCGGCAACGGCGATCATCGCGCAGGCCACACAGGAGTTTCCTGACTTCGACGACACGATCATGAAGCTCTGCCGTTGAGCCGGGCCCGATGTCCTGCCACGAAGTGTGGCGGGGCATCGGGCCCGGCTCAACGGTGCCGACCGCGCTCTTCGGGCCTCGTGGCCACTGGTGTGGCCGGAGGGTGCGGTGTGGCGGACCTGGCCGAGGTGCCGCTGATGGTGCTTCGGCTGTGAGCGGCTTGCGTCCGCCGGTTCGGCTGAGCGGTGATGCGCCAGTTGAGGACCTCGGCGGGGCGCTCCGCGCTGTCGAGTTCCCGCTGGGTGCCCACCTCGGCCAGGAGACGTCGGGGGTTGTGGCCGGCGGTCTCGGCGTGGGCGAGGGTGGTGGTCAGGGCAGTCCAAGTGGGGTCGGCGAGGATCCGGTCGGCGTGGTCGGGGAGGGCCGCGCGCACGTCCTGCTCGAAGCGGCTGGCGGTTGTGGCCCGTGGTGCGCGGCGGGCCAAGTCCGCCAGGACGGGTGCGGCGACCTGCTGGTAGCCCGCCTGGAGGTGGCGGAAAGCTTCTTCGGCTGCTGCCGCCTGCTGTTCGTGGCCGCGCTGTTCGTGCCACTTGGCGGCGGCGCGGGCCAGGTGCACGGTGACGAAGAGCAGGGCGATGGCGAGCCCGCCCGGCTCGTTGGAGGCGTAGGCGAGTTCCTTGGCGGCCTTGCGCAGGGCGGTGGCGGCCTGGTGATCGGCACGGGTGGCGGAGCGGCGGGCGCGGTTGAAGGCCATCGCCGCCGCTCGTAGTTCCGCCCGGTGTGGGCCGGTCGTGGCGCTGGCGATGTTGTACAGGGCGTCACCGAAGGCGGCCAGGTGGCCCTGGGCGGCGGCATCGTCATCGGAGTCGAGGGCGATGTGGGCTGTGTGTACGGCGGTGGTTGTGTGGCGCCATGGGTCGGTGGGGTCCGCCACGTACCGGGGTGGTCGGCCATCTCCTGATCGGGGAGGCGTTCGCGTAGGCGGTTGATAGAGAGGTCGGGGGCGAGTTTGGAGCCGCCGTACCAGACGGGTTCGCCGGCCGCGTTGGTGTCGCCGGGTGCGGCGAGGCTGTAGCCGATCACGTCACCGGTCTCGGGGCCGAGGCGTGTCTTGACCTTGATGCCGAGGGACTGCAGCACGGTGAAGTAGTCGGCTTCGTTGTGTACGGCGGCGGCGACCGCGTACGCCTGCTCGCGCAGCCAGTGCCGTGCCGTGACCGGCTGGCCCTGGCGTTCCGCCTTGGCGCGCTCCGCGCCGGTGGGGTGCGGGGCGCGGTGAGGTCGCCGGACTTCAGGCGGCGCAGGCCGAACTCGGCCTCGATCTTGCGGCATTCGGCTTGGGCCCGCTGTCCGTCGCGGTGGGTGCGGGGGCGGCGTCCGTCGGCGCGGACGGTGGTGGCCATGATGTGGATGTGGTCGTCGGCGTGGCGCACCGCGATCCACCGGCATGCCTTCTCGTCGCCTTCGGGGGCGATGCCGGTGGCGTGCACGATGCGGCGGGCGACCTCGGCCCACTCGGCGTCGGTGAGGTAGCGGTCGCCGAGCGCGGTACGGACCGGGCAGTGCCAGACGTGCTGAGGTGGTTTCTTGCCGCCCAGCTCGCGGGTGCGCAGGTCGACGTGGGTGTCGAGGCGCTTGGCCAGCTGGGAGTAGGTGGCTGCCGGGTCGCGGCCCGGGTCCGGGGCGCCGACCATGTCCCAGGCGGCGACGATGTGAGGGTCGGTGTGTTCGTCGCGGCGGCCGGGGCCGAAGAGGTAGACGATCAGGCCGCGGGTGTCGGAGCCGGTGGAGACGTCAGGAACCATGCGCGGTGCCTTCCGCCAGGAGCTGGTCGATCAGTCGGTAGCCGCTCTCGGCGGCTTGCTCGACGCGGTCCAGCACGGCCTCGGCGCGCTCGGGCACCGTTCCTCGGTGGATGGCTGCGGTGATCTGGTTGAGGTTGACTCCGATGCGGTTCAGCGCGACCGTGTGTGCCTCGACAGCCTCGACTAGCGGGCGGACCGGGTCGTCCTCCGGGCTGCCGACCAGTCCTGCCTTGCCCAGGGCGACGGCCAGGGCGGCGTCGCCGACGAATCCGGCGAACTTCTGACCGCGCTGGTGGGCGGCGGCGCTGATCACGCTCACAGCGGTCCGCGTGAAGCGGATGGTCTTCTCCTGGTCGCGCTTCTCCACCGTGCGCTTGCGGTTCATCAACGCGGGCAGGACGGGGGCGTCGAGGTCCCGCCAGGACGGCTGCTCGACGGGCGGTTGGACATCGGTCGGCAGCTGAGTGCTCGGGTCGACGGAGTCGGGTGCGGGCGGACAGCTGGTCTCGGCTATGCCCTCCTCCGGCTCGGGCGCCCCCTGGCGCTCGGCCTTCTCCTCCGCCACCCCTGGGGCGGGGGCAAGCGCGGACGAAGCCTCGTTAGAGGCTCGTTCGCTCCAGCTTGCTGCTGATCGGCGGGTCAGGCCGAGGAACGCCTTACGGCGGCGGGTGGGGGCGTTGTCGGTGCTCGTTTCGGGCATGGTGGTGCTCCGGTAGTCGTGTGGGGTGGGGCTTCGTCACGTCCGTTGCATCCGTCCCGTAGCTGGTCAGGACAGGTACGGAGGCGGTCGCAGGTACGGAGTGATCCGTATCGGCGAGGAACTCCGTCCCCGCGCTGACCTGCGCGGGGACGGATGCGACGGATTGATACGGAGCTGGTGTCAGCGAGTGGGCCTGGGGCCGGCAGGCCCGCCAGGCGGGCCGATGGGCAGCGTCCCCGACGGAGGGGCCGGTGGCTTGCCCTGGGCTCGACGTGCGACCACGGTCTCGCTGGCTGCGGGGGCCGGTTGGACGGGGTCGGGGCAGTAGCGGGCCCAGGCGTCGAGGAACTGGTTGCGGGCGTACGCCTTGGCCTGCCTGCCGTTCTCGAAGCGGTGGTTGGCCGGGCTGATGCCGAAGTCCCGCAGCAGGTTGGCCAGGTGGTAGGCGTTCAGGCCCTTCGTCCCGTACTCGGCCCACGGCGCCTCCGCGTCCTGGAGGAGGGCAGCGAGCAGGTCCTGGCTGCGCAGCGCCTCCGTTTCGCCCTCCTGCTCGAACACGCGGCGGACATCTCGCAGCAGCCGCGTCTTCAGCGTCGTCTGCTCGTCCTGGACCACCTCGTTGCGCGTCATCGCCAGACAGGCCGCACGGGCCCGCGAGGGCCAGTGCCCGCCGGCCAGATCGGCGACGATCACCAGTGGCTCCCACGTGTCGGCTGCGCGGTCTTCGACCGGCATCTGCGGAACCAAGCCCTCTGCGGTGCTCCGCAGCGGGGCCAGCCAGGCGGTCAGCCGGTCGCGCAGCGCGTTCAGTTCCGGGACGGAATACCGCGAGCGGAACGGGGCTATGCGCTCACCCGGCTTGCGCTTCTGCATGCGGAGCACGACCGCCCGGTCCATGATCGTGTCCGGCAGGTCGCCGATCCCGGCAAGCGCCGCCATGGCGAAGGTGGGAAACGCCGTCGCCTTGTGCTCCGGGCCGGAGATTCGCCAGGCGGGCCGGTTGCGCTGGTGCCCCGCGTTCAGCAGGCCGCGCAGGTCCTCCTTGTCGCCGGCTTTGGGGCCGAAGATGGTGTCGGCCTCGTCCACCAGCAGCGTCGGCGGGTCCTCGCCGATGACGCGGAAGACCACCGCCGGCGAGGTGTTCACCGTCATCATCGGCCGGGACACAGTCTCGTGGAGCACGTCCAGGACACGGGACTTGCCGCATCCCTTGGTCGGCCCCACCACCGCCAGACGCGGCGCGTGCTGGAGCGCGGGCTGAATGTGGGAGGCCGCCACCCACAGGGTGACCGCCGTCAGGGCCTCCTCGCTCGGCAGCACCACGTAGCGGCCGATCGCGGCGCGCAGCTCGTCCAGTACGACGGTCCCGTCCTCGTCCCGGTCCGCCTTGAGACCGGCGCGCTCGCGGTCCCCAGTTCCCGGTCCGGGTTCGGGGACCGTCCCCGGAGCACCGTGATCCACCGGGACCGACGGTCCGGGTTCGCTGGCCGACCGACCGGAACGCTCTGCCCGACCCTCGGCTTCCGGACCGGGCCCATGGTCCGGGTTCCCGGTCCGGCCCGATAGGCCGCTGAGCTGCGCGTTCTCCGTCGGTCCGGGTTCCTGGTCCGAGTTGACCGGAACCTCGGTCCGGGTTTCGGTAGCCGGTTGGTCCGGTTCCGGACCGACCGGACCAGCGGCACGGTCCGGTCGGTGGCCGGTCCCCGGAGAGGTGGACCGTCCGTCCGCTCGGTCCGGGCGGTGCCACGGGATGCCCTGGCCGGGGACCGCAGGGTGGGCCAGACGACCTTGGGGACGTGTTCGAGGTGGCGGGGACGTAGAGTCCTCCATTGGCGTTCCTCTCAGGTGAGGGGCGGGACGGGCAAGGTCCCGCTCTCTCACCGGTTCGTTCGTTCAGGGATGGGCGACAGGCAGGGGAATCTCCGGCCCTCGGCGTTGGCGCGCCGGGGGCCGTTGCTGTGTCCGGGGTTGCTGGCGGCTCATGAGGCCAGGCCCCACTCGTCTCGGCCGTCGATCAGCGTGCGCTCGTAGCGCAGCAGCTCCGCCTCGGGGTAGAGCACCCGCTTGCCGACCTTGATGCCGCGCGGTCCCTTCTTGATCTGGCGCCAGTACCGGACGGTGCTCTCGGCTGTGCGGTAGCGCTCGGCGACCTCGGCGGTGGTCAGGTATCGCATGCATTCCCATTCGGCTAGGTGGCGATTCGATCTGCATAGAGTTGTACCCCGGGATCGGCGGTTAACCAAATCGGGAAGCTCATGTTTCAATTGGGATAGCGACGGCGGCGATGGAGGCTCGATGGCAGGCGACAGGCCCGACGGTGGCGAGGTGCCGCTCCTCTACAGCGAGGGAAACGTGGCCGCGCGCGTGGCCCTGGAGCGCGAGGTCAGAGGGTGGAGCACGACCGAGCTGGCGGATCGGGTGACCAGAGCCGGTGTGAAGATGAACCAGACAGCGGTCTGGCGCATCGAGAACGGCACCCCTCGCCGGCGCATCAACCTCGACGAGGCCCTCGCCTTCTCCCGCGTCTTCGAGCTCCCTCTCGAAGAGCTGATGTCTCCGCCCCTGGAGGGGCTCGACATCGACAGCCGACGCCTTGTCCAGGAGGCCGTTGAAGCCTTCTACGAGGCCCGAGACGCGCGCGACCGCCTGCACCGCGCCGTGGTCGCCATCGCCGACCACATCAAGGCCCATCCCGACAGCTCGCGGGCGATCCACGAGCAGTGCCTCCGCCTCATGGGCGACGAGCGGGACGCTCGCACCCTCAGTGGCGACATCGAGGACGGTGGCCACTACTGACAACCGACACGAAGGAGAGGCCACTTGGCCAACATCCAGAAGCGCCCCAACGGCAAATGGCGGGCCCGCTACCGCGACCTTGATGGCAAGGAGCACGCCCGCCACTTCGAGCGGAAGCTCGACGCCCAGCGCTGGCTCGACGAGGTCACGGCCAGCATGGTCACCGGCCAGTACGTTGATCCCCGCGCCGGCCGCGTGACGTTCGAGAAGTACGCCGAGAAGTGGGAAGGCTCGCTCATCGCGAGCGAGGCGGGCGAGCGCATCACCGACAACGCGCTGCGGCTCCACCTCGTACCGGCTCTGGGCGCCCGCTCCATGGCGGCGATACGCCGCAACGACATCCAGGTGTTCTTCAAGCACCTCTCCGACCAGCTCGGCCCCGGCAGTGTGCGGAACGTCTACGACGTCCTCGTGCGCGTGATGATGGCGGCCGTGGACGACAAGGTCATCGCCTCCAGCCCGTGCCGCCGGATCGCTCTCCCGGCGATGCCGGACGAGGAGGTCACCCCGCCCACGGTCGAGCAGGTCGAGTCGATGGCGCGGGTGATGCCGCCGTACATCCGCGCGGCCGTCGTCACCCTCGCCGGGTCAGGGCTTCGCATAGGCGAGCTGCTCGGCCTGAGGGTGTCGGACGTTGACTTCAAGGCCGGCACCATCCGCGTCGAGCGGCAGCGGCTCCAGTCGGGGAAGATCGGCCCGCCGAAGACCGCCAAGTCCCGGCGCACGGTCCCGGTCGGCGAGGTCGTCACCGACGCGCTCCTCGCGCATCTCGCCGCACGGCCCTCCAAGGAGTGGCTGTTCACCATGGAGGAGGGCGAGCCGCTCAACTACCGGCGGTGGAAGACCGAGTGGAACGGGGCTCGCAAGACGCTCCAGGCGGCCGAGAACGGGGCCGCCGAGCGGGAGGGCCGTAAGGCCGTCGGGCTGCCGCACATGGTGACCCACGACCTGCGGCACTTCTACGCCTCCGCGCTCATCGCCGGCGGCGCGAGCGTCAAGCAGGTGCAGCTCGTCCTCGGGCACGCGTCCGCCGTCATCACGCTGCGGATCTACGCGCACCTGTGGCCGGGGAAGACCGCACCCGGGCCGTCATGGACGCCGTGCTCGGCGGCCTGCGGACCGGGTGCGGACAGGTAGGCGACATGACCCGCGAAACCGCAGGTCAGAACGCCTAACCAGAGATCAAGCCTTCTTGGTCTCCCAGAAAATGCGGTCGATCTCGGCGATGAGCTCCAGCGCCTTCTCGCCCGTCTTCGGGTCGGTGGACGCCTTGGCGGCCGAGAGGGCCTTCAGGGTGTCGTTGACCAGCTGGTTGAGCTCGGGGTACTTCTCGAAGTGCGGGGCCTTGAAGTAGTCGCTCCAGAGCACCGAGACGTGGTGCTTGGCGAGCTCCGCGCGCTGCTCCTTGATGACCGTGGCGCGGGCACGGAAGTGCGGGTCCTCGTTGGCCAGGTACTTCTCCTGGACAGCCTTGACGGACTCGGCCTCGATGCGGGCCTGGGCCGGGTCGTACACGCCGCAGGGGAGGTCGCAGTGGGCGCTGACCTTGACCTTGGGGGCAAACAGGCGGGAGAGCATTGAGCCGTCCTTCCTCGTGATCGTCTTCTCAGGTGGGAGATTACTCGGTGAGAAGGGCGTTTTCGCGGGCGCCCCCTGGGGCTTAGGTCAAAAGTCCAGGGTCGGCATAGGACGCGTGTACGAGTGGACGAGTGGATCGGGAGGTGCCGTATGGCGCGGTCGGGGCGGGAGCGGGCGGGGGAGGCCGGTGCGCCGTTCGGGATCGCCGAGGTGACGGGCGTCTCGATGGTGCCCACGCTGTTGCACGGGGACCAGCTGCTCGTGCAGTACGGGGCGCGGTTGCGGGCCGGGTGCGTGGCCGTGCTGCGGCACCCGCTCCAGCAGGATCTGCTCATCGTGAAGCGGCTGATCGAGCGACGTGACGGCGGCTGGTGGGTGCTGGGCGACAATCCGGACGCCGAGGGGACAGCCGGGTCTTCGGGGCCGTACCGCCCGAGTTGGTCCTCGGGCGGGTGCGGGCGCGGTACCGGCCGGTGACGCCGGGGCGTCAGCGTTCGGCGGGGGTGGTGATCTCCTGGCTGCTGTCCGCGGTGAGGCCGGTCCGGTCGGTCCGCTCGGCCTCCTGGCGCTTGCGGGCCCGGTAGGCGGCCACGTTGGCGCGGGTCGCGCAGCGGTCCGAGCAGTAGCGGCGGGAGCGGTTCGTGGAGGTGTCCAGGTAGGCGTTGCGGCAGGGCGGGGCCTGGCAGAGGCCGAGCCGGTCCGCGCCGAACTCCGTCAGGTGGAAGGCGAGGCCCATCGCGGAGATGGCGGCGTAGCCCGTGGTCGCGTTCGAGGAGTGGTCGGCGAGGTGCATGTGCCAGCGGGGCCGACCCTCCTCGTCGAGGGTTTCGTGGCCGGAGATCTGCGGGCTGACCGGGAACTCCAGGAGCAGGGAGTTGAGGAGGTCGACCGCTCCCGTGTGGTCGCCCTCGTCGGCCGCGGCGAAGACCGCCCGCAGCCGGGCGCGCACCGTGCGGAAGCGCGGCAGATCGGCCTCGGTGACCCTGCGGGCCATCTGGGCGGCGGGGCCGAAGAGCTCCCGCACCACCTCGACGGAGGTCAGGGTGTCCTTGCCGCGGGCCGGCTCCTCGGTGTTGACCAGGCGTACGGCGAAGTCCGAGTAATGGGCCAGTTCCACTTGTAGTCCTTACTTCGGAGGGCTAGTGTCTCGACCGGAGGGGGTAACGGCTGTGTCCCCTTCGAGGGTATTACGAATGGTAGGACCGACGCGGGGAGGAACGACCATGACCGGAACCGACTGGGCGGGCTGGCAGCAGAGCTGGGACCGTCAGCAGGAGTGGTACATGCCGGACCGTGAGGAGCGGTTCCGCGTGATGCTCGACATGGTCGAGGCGCTGGTGGGGCCGAAGCCCCGCGTCCTCGACCTCGCGTGCGGTACGGGAAGTATCACGAGCCGGCTGCTCCGGAGGTTCCCCGACGCCACCAGTGTCGGCGTCGACCTCGACCCGGCCCTCCTCGCCATCGCCGAGGGCTCCTTCGCGGGCGACGAGCGCGTCACCTTCGTCACCGCCGACCTCAAGGACCCCGCGTGGGCCGCGAGCCTGCCGTACGACACGTACGACGCCGTCCTCACCGCCACCGCCCTCCACTGGCTCCACAGCGGCCCCCTGGAGGCCCTCTACGGGCAGCTCGCCGGTCTCGTGCGCGAGGGCGGGGTCCTCATGAACGCCGACCACATGATCGACGAGGGCACGCCCCGCATCAACGCCGCCGAACGCGCCCAGCGGCACGCGCGCATGGACCGCGAGAAGGCCGCCGGGGTCCTCGACTGGGCCGACTGGTGGGCCCTCGCCGCCGCCGACCCGGTCCTCGCCGCGCCCACCGCCCGCCGCTTCGAGATCTACGGCGAGCACGCCGACGGCGACATGCCCTCCGCCGGCTGGCACGCCCAGACGCTCCGCGCGGCCGGCTTCGGCGAGGCCCGTCCGGTCTGGGCCTCGCCCTCGGACACCCTCCTCCTCGCCGTGAAGTAGCCGGGCGGGAAGGACGAAGGGGCGGTACGGGAGATCCCGTACCGCCCCTTTCCGTCCGCGTTACAGCACCTTCGACAGGAACGCCTTCGTCCGGTCGTGCTGCGGGTTCGTCAGGACGTCCCGCGGGTTGCCCGACTCGACCACCACGCCGCCGTCCATGAAGACCAGCGAGTCGCCGACCTCACGGGCGAAGCCCATCTCGTGCGTGACGACGACCATCGTCATGCCCGACTCGGCCAGGTCCCGCATGACGTCGAGGACGTCGCCCACGAGCTCCGGGTCGAGCGCCGAGGTCGGCTCGTCGAAGAGCATCAGCTTCGGCTCCATCGCCAGCGCGCGGGCGATGGCCACGCGCTGCTGCTGGCCGCCGGAGAGCTGCGAGGGGTAGTTCCCCATCTTGTCCCGCAGGCCGACCCGGTCGAGCAGGCGCTCGGCCCGCTCGCGCGCCACCGCCTTGGACTCGCCCTTCACCTGGATGGGCGCCTCCATGACGTTGCCCAGGGCCGTCATGTGCGGGAAGAGGTTGAACCGCTGGAAGACCATGCCGATGTCACGGCGCTGGACCGCGACCTCGCTGTCCTTCAGCTCGTGGAGCTTGTCGCCCTTCTGCTTGTAGCCCACCAGCTGGCCGTCGACGGACAGCCGGCCGCCGTCGATGCGCTCCAGGTGGTTGATGCAGCGCAGGAAGGTCGACTTGCCGGAGCCGGAGGGGCCGACGAGGCAGAAGACCTCGCCGTTCTGCACCTCCAGGTCGATGCCGCGGAGGATGTGGGCCGCGCCGTAGGACTTGTGGACGCCTTCGGCCTTGACCATGGGTGCGCCGGTCATGCCATACCCCCGGGGGAACGCTTGAAGGTGGTGATGTTCGCCTTGACCCGCTGGAACGGGGTGGGAGGCAGGTTGCGCGTCGCACCGCGGCGAAGCGGCGCTCCAGGTAGTACTGGCCGACGCTGAACACGCTGGTGAGCGCGAGGTACCAGATGGAGGCCACGAAGAGCATCTCCATCACGGCGCCGGCCGTGTTGCCGATGTTCGACGAGGCGCGCAGCAACTCGGTGTACTGCACGGCCGAGACCAGCGACGAGGTCTTCAGCATGTTGATGAACTCGTTGCCCGTCGGGGGCACGATCACCCGCATGGCCTGCGGCAGGACGATCCGCCACATGGTCTTCGTCTGCGACATGCCGAGCGCGTGCGCCGCCTCGGTCTGGCCCTCGTCGACCGACTGGATGCCCGCGCGGACGATCTCCGCCATGTAGGCGCCCTCGTTGAGGCCGAGGCCGAGCAGGGCCACCATGAACGGCGTCATGACGTCCACGGTCTCGTCCTTGTAGATCGGACCGAGGTTGATGTAGTGGAAGATCAGCGACAGGTTGAACCACACCAGCAGCTGCACGTACACCGGGGTGCCGCGGAAGAACCAGATGTAGAGCCAGGCGACCGCGCCGGTCACCGGGTTCTTGGAGAGCCGCATCACGGCGAAGAGGATGCCGAGGACGAGGCCCAGCGCCATGGCCGAGACGCTGATGATGATGGTGTTCCACATGCCGCTGATCACGGACGGGTCGAACACCTTGTCCCGGACCGTGGCCCAGACGACGTCGCCCTGCGAGAAGGCGTAGACGAGCCATCCGAGGAGGGCGACGACGACCACGGCGCTGACCCAGCGGCCGTAGTGCCGCACGGGGATGGCCTTGATCGCCTCGTACGGGACTCCCGAGGGGGTGGGACCGGCCGGAGCGGCGGCCGGTTCCTTGCTGATCTTGTCAGTCATGACGACTGCCCTTCAGTGGTACGAGGAGAGGTCACTTGCCGGCGTTGACGGTGGCCGACTTGACCGCGCTGTCCTCGACGTTCCACTTCTTCAGGACCTCAGCGTACGAGCCGTCCTTGATGATGGCGTCGAGCGCTTCCTTGACGGCGTCGCGGAGCTGGGTGTTCTCCTTGGAGACGCCGATGCCGAAGAGGCCGACGTCGCTCTGGTTGCCGGTGACCTCGAAGTCCTTGCCGCCGCCCGAGGTCTTCGCGATGTACGAGGCGACCGGGTAGTCGTTCAGGTCGGCGACCGCGCCGCCCGCCTTCACACGGGTCTGGGCCTCGGCGTCGGTGTCGAAGGCCTGGATGGTCAGCTTCTTGTCGCCGCACTTGGCGGCCTGCGCCTTGAAGGTGTCCTCGTAGATCGTGCCGCGCTGGACGGCGACGGTCTTGCCGCAGAGGTCGTCGAGGGAGTTGACGCCCTGCGGGTTGCCCTTCTTGACCAGGAGGGAGACGCCGGAGCTGAAGTAGTCGACGAAGTCGATGCCCTTGCCGATCTTCTTCCCGTTGTCGTCCAGGCCCTCCTGGCGCTTCTTGTTGTCCGTCATCGCGGACATGATCAGCTGCTGGCGGCCGGAGTAGATCGAGGTGATCAGGCCGTCGAAGGTGCCGGAGACGAACTCGAGCCGGACGCCGAGCTGCTTGCCGAGGGCCTGCGCGATGTCGGGGTCGATACCGACGATCTTGCCGCCGTCGGTGTACTCCATCGGGGCGTACGAGGCGTCCGTGCCGACCTTGATGACGCCCGACTTCTGGATGTCGGCGGGGAGCTTCGAGAAGAGCGGGGCCTTGCCGGCGGAGGCGGAGCCGGTCTCCTGGGGGGTGTTCGCGCTCTCGGTCTGGTCGCCGCAGGCGGTCAGAAGCATCGAGCCGGCGACCGCGATGGCGGCGACCGCGGCAAGACGGGACGTGCGGGTCTTGGCGGTCGTACAACGCGTGGAGCGTGCGGTCATGGTCGGGTTCCTCCGGCGTGTGAAGTGCTGCCAGGTGGTCGCGTACGCATCTTCGAGTGTCGCGACCTCGTGTGATTACGGCATCTTGCCATTCGGACTGCCACAAACCGACGGCCTCGGATGTCAAAATCGGATAACGGGTGACCCCGAAATCGCTACAGGCCGGTACATCAAGGCCGGATCTTCTTCGGAATCCTTTCCCCGGAACCGGAAAATCTGCGGTTCATCTCGCCATTCGGACGATGGGAAGGCCACCAATCAGGTGGGGAAAGCATCTATCGGGACATCGGGTGACGTGTCGTTCTCCGTCCGCGTCCGGATGCGCTCGGTATGAGTCGCGTCACCGAACGGTTATGGACTCGTCTGCGGTGCCGTCCGTCCGGTAAGAAGGATCCTTACACCCCTCATCCGGGGCTCAGGGCGCGTTGTGCGGCGCGCCCGCGCGGCTGCCAGACACGGCGGCCGCGGGACCCGCCCACCGCTCCGCATCAGGAGCGGCCAACCCTCAACTGAAGCAGACTTAAGGGGTCAACCCAATGGCAGCGGAGATCGTCAATCCTCGCAATGACAGTGGTACGGAAGGAGCTCCCGAGGAGCCCTTCGATCCTGTCTTCGCCCTTCACCGGGGCGGCAAGATGGCCGTGCAGGCCACCGTTCCCGTCCGGAACAAGGACGACCTGTCCCTCGCGTACACGCCCGGCGTCGCCAAGGTGTGCACCGCGATCGCGGAGCAGCCCGAGCTGGTCAACGACTACACCTGGAAGTCGAACGTCGTCGCGGTCGTGACCGACGGGACGGCCGTGCTCGGACTCGGCGACATCGGCCCGGAGGCCTCCCTCCCGGTCATGGAGGGAAGGCCATCCTCTTCAAGAACTTCGGCGGCGTGGACGCGGTCCCGATCGCCCTGGCCACCACGGACACCGACGAGATCGTCGAGACCGTCGTCCGCCTCGCCCCGTCCTTCGGCGGAGTGAACCTGGAGGACATCTCGGCCCCGCGGTGCTTCGAGATCGAGCGCAAGCTCCAGGAGCGCCTCGACATCCCGGTCTTCCACGACGACCAGCACGGCACGGCCATCGTCACCCTCGCGGCCCTCCGCAACGCGGCGAAGCTGACCGGGCGGACCCTCGGCGAGCTGCGCGGCGTCATCTCCGGCGCCGGCGCGGCCGGTGTGGCCATCGCGAAGTTCCTCCTGGAGGCCGGCCTCGGCGACGTCTGCGTCGCCGACCGCAAGGGCATCGTCAGCCGCGACCGCGAGGACCTCACGGACGTCAAGCGCGAGATCGCGGAGCTCACCAACAAGGCGGGCCTCAGCGGCTCCCTGGAGAGCGCCCTGGCCGGCGCGGACGTCTTCATCGGCGTCTCCGGCGGTACGGTCCCCGAGGAGGCCGTCGCCGCCATGGCGCCGAACGCCTTCGTGTTCGCCATGGCCAACCCGAACCCCGAGGTCCACCCCGACGTCGCGCACAAGTACGCGGCCGTCGTGGCGACCGGCCGTTCGGACTACCCGAACCAGATCAACAACGTCCTTGCGTTCCCCGGCATCTTCGCCGGCGCGCTCCAGGTCCGGGCCTCCCGGATCACCGAGGGCATGAAGATCGCCGCGCCAACGCCATCGCGGACGTGGTCGGCGACCAGCTGGCCGCCGACTGCGTGATCCCGTCGCCGTTCGACGAGCGGGTCGCCCCGGCCGTCGCGGCGCGGTCGCCGCCGCCGCCCGCGCCGAGGGCGTCGCGCGCCGCTGACGCGCTCTCCGTACGCCGAAGGGCCCTGCTCCCGTCCGCAAGGACGGGGCGGGCCCTTCGGCGTGTGGGGCGGCGGTACGGGCTGTGCGGCTGGCGGTACGGGCTGCGGGGTGCGGGTACGGGTCGCGGGGCGAGGCGGGGCGGCGGTACGGGTCGCGGGCGGCGCGGCGGCGCGGCGGTACGGGTCGCGGGGCGGTGGTACGGGCGGGGCGCGTGTCGTCGGGTGGGGTATGCGTCACAGTGAGGTGCGGTTCCGTCGCGCACCCGCGGGCCCCTAGGGTCGGGGCCATGTTCGCTGCCTACGCTGCCCGAATCGACCGCGACCAGCCCTTGAACGGCCTTGAGTTGGGCGAACGCCCCGAGCCCGAGGCGCGTCCCGGCTGGACCACCGTCACCGTCAAGGCCGCCTCGCTCAACCACCACGACCTGTGGTCGCTGCGCGGGGTCGGACTGCCCGAGGAGAAGCTGCCGATGATCCTCGGCTGCGACGCCGCGGGCATCGACCAGGACGGCAACGAGGTCGTCCTGCACTCCGTCATCGGCCAGACGGGTCACGGCGTGGGGCCGGACGAGCCCCGCTCCATCCTCACCGAGCGCTACCAGGGCACCTTCGCCGAGCGGGTCACCGTGCCCTCCTGGAACGTGCTGCCCAAGCCGAAGGAGCTGTCCTTCGAGGAGGCCGCCTGCCTCCCCACCGCCTGGCTGACCGCGTACCGCATGCTCTTCACCAACGCCGGCGTGCGGCCCGGTGACTCCGTGCTCGTGCAGGGCGCGGGCGGCGGCGTCGCCACCGCCGCGATCGCCCTCGGCAAGGCGGCAGGCCTGCGGGTCTTCGCCACCAGCCGCGACGAGGCCAAGCGCAAGCGGGCCGTCGAGCTCGGTGCCGTCGAGGCGTACGAGCCGGGGGCGCGGCTCCCGCAGCGGGTGGACGCCGTCATCGAGACCGTCGGCGCGGCCACCTGGTCGCACTCGGTCAAGTCGCTGCGGCCCGGCGGCACGATCGTCATCTCGGGCGCCACGAGCGGCGACCGGCCCTCGCACGCCGAACTGACCCGGATCTTCTTCCTGGAGCTGAAGGTCGTCGGCTCGACGATGGGCTCCAAGGACGAGCTGGAGGACCTGCTCTCCTTCTGCGCGGCGACGGGCCTGCGGCCGGTGATCGACGAGGTCCTGCCGCTGGACCGGGCGCGCGAGGGCTTCGAGAAGATGGCCTCCGGCGAGCTCTTCGGAAAGATCGTTCTGAAGACCTCCTGACCGACGTCTTGAAGTAGGTCGGCCGACCTGATGGGATCTCCGGCACGCGAAACGTGAACATCTCTCACCTTGTCGTGCCGGAGGTCCACCTTGTTGCGCACCACCCTCGCGGCGACCGTCGTCGTCGCCTCTCTGCTCGCCCCGACCGCCGCCCGAGCGGAGACCGGCGGTGACGCGATACCCGCCCTCACCGACGCCCGCGGCCGGGCCCTCACCCTCCGCGGCTGGAACCTCGCGGACAAGTCGCACAGCGGCGACTCCGCCCTCTCCGCGATCACCGAGAAGCACTTCCGGGACATGCGGGCCAAGGGCTACAACACGGCCCGGCTCCTCGTCTTCTGGGACGACCTGGAACCCCGCCCCGGCCAGTACAGCCAGTCCTACCTCCGCAAGATCGGACGGGTCCTCGACTGGGCCGCGAAGTACGACGTCAAGGTCATCCTCGACGCCCACCAGGACGTCTTCGGACCCGCCTTCGGCTCGCGGGGCATCCCCGCCTGGGCCACCAGGACCGACGGGCTGCCCTTCACCCCGCACCCCGACGACTGGTTCTCCCAGTACTTCGAGCCCGCCGTCCAGCGCGCCTTCACCCACCTCTACGAGGACGAGGACCTCCAGCGCGCCCAGGCCCGCATGTGGCGGGTGCTCGCCGACCGCTTCAAGAACCACCCGGCCGTGCTCGGCTACGACCCGATCAACGAGCCGATGGGCGAGCTGCGCGAGGACGAGGACCTGGCGACGGCCGCCCGGCGCATCGAACGGGACCAGCTCACCCCGATGTACAACCGGATCGCGGACCAGATCCGCGCGGTCGACAAGGACGGGTGGATCTTCGTCGAGCCGACCCCGATCGTGGGCGAGGGCGTGCCCACCGGTCTGGGGAGGATCGACGACCCGAAGGTGGTCTACGCCCCGCACTTCTACAACGGCGTGATGGAGGCGGGCGGCGACTACGACCCGTCGGCCCGCTGGATCGAGAACTACGAGGCGGCGGTCACCCAGTACCCCAAGGAGTACAAGGTCCCCGTGATCGTGGGCGAGTGGGGTCCGCTCAACAACTCCCTTCCGAACATGAACCGCTTCTACCGCGAGGCCATGGCCTCGCTCTCCCGCTACAGCTCCGGCTGGACCGGCTGGGAGTGGTGCTACGGCGGCGGCTACTGCGCCGTGGACGCCACCGGGGCCTTCCGCGCCAACAAGGAGCTGACCGCCGAGCCCTACGCGGAGGCGGTCGCGGGCACGGTCCGCTCCGCCGCGTACGACCCCGGGACCGGGGTCTACCGCCTGTCGTACGACGCGGCCGCCCGCGCGGCTCCCGCGTCACCGAGCTCTCCCTGCCGCCCGGCGACTGGCGCGTGACCGCCCGCGGCGGCGCCCTGGTCCTCCGCAAGGACCGCACCAGGGCCTGGATCCTCGCGACCCCGCACACCCGCGTCACGGTCACCGCGACCCGCGACTGACGGGCCTGCGCAGAGCCCTGTCGCTGCTGGGGTCGGGCCGGTGCGCCCGGTCGGACCGGCGGGTCGGTCAGGCCTTGCGGTGGGAGTTCAGCAGGTCCGTGATGCGGAGGGCCGCCGTCGAGAGGTGGTGGCGGGTCTCCGTCAGCTGGTCCTCGGTGATTCCGTGGTCGCGGGCCGCGTCGCGGATCTCGTCGCGGAAGCGGTCGAGGAGCCGGTCGAGGTCGCGGGCCGGGTCGCCCGTGCCGGCCGTGTCCCGCGCCCACTCCGGCGCCCCGTCGGCCGGGGCCTTCGTGAACGGCGAGTCCTGCGCGGCGGCCTTGGGGTGGGTCGTGCCCGCCACGAGGTCACCGAGCTGGGCCGTGATCCCCGAGATCCCCTCCCAGACCCCCTTGGGCCAGTCGCCCCGCAGGAACCGGTCCTGGACCTCCTCCTGCACCTGCTGGGCGACCCGCTGGAACTCCTTCGCCTGGCGCCGCGCCGATCTGGCCTCCTCGCGGGCCTCGCGGGCCTGCTGCTTCCACTCCTGCTTGAACCGGCGCATCTCCTCCTTGGCCTCGGCGAACGAGGGGGGATCCACCGTGCGGCTCTGTCCCGCCGCGGCGCGCATCTCGCTGCGCACCCGCCCGGCCGCTCCCCGCACGTCGTCGCGGATCTCCGCCGCCAGCTCCGAGACCGACTCGCGGATCTCCCGCTCCAGGTCCTCCAGCTCGGCACCGCGCGCGGCCACCTCGGCCCGGCCGGCGTCGGTGATCGAGTAGACCTTGCGGCCCCCCTCGCTGGCGTGGGTGACGAGGCCCTCGGCCTCCAGCTTGGCGAGGCGGGGGTAGACCGTGCCGGCCGAGGGCGCGTACAGCCCCTGGAAGCGCTCCTCCAGGAGTCTGATCACCTCGTACCCGTGGCGGGGGCCTCGTCGAGCAGCTTGAGCAGGTAGAGGCGGAGGCGTCCGTGGGCGAAGACGGGCGGCATGTCAGAGCACCTTTCCGGTCGCGGGGAGGTGGACGAGGAGGCGGACGGGGCGGTGTCGCCGTCCTCCTCGGGCTCGGGGCGGCGGAGCAGCGCGATGGAGCCGGAGACGGTGGTCGCCTTGAGCGTGCCCCGGCCCGAACCGAGCGTGCCGGTGATGGACTTGGCGCCCCACTGGCCGCCCACCCGCAGGTCCTCGAAGGCGTTCGACACGGCGCCGCTCGTCGTGCTGGCCTCGACGCGGGCGTCGGCCGGGTGCGGCAGCCGGATGGCGACCTCGCCGGAGACGCTGGTGAGCCGGATGTCGGCGGGCGGCCCGTCGAGCCGGGCCGGGTCGAGGTCGATGACCATGTCGCCGCTGACCGTGTCGGCCTTCACGGAGGAGCCCGAGCCCTCGATCACCGTCACGTCGCCGGTCACCGAGTTGACGCGCAGCGCTCCGGTGACCGACTGGGCCTCCAGGTTCCCCGAGACGCTCTCGGCGCGGACCGGGCCGGAGAGCCCGAGGAGGGTGGTGTCGCCCGTGACCCCGCGCACCTCCGTACGCCCTCTGATCCCGGTGACGACCGCCTCGGCGCCGACCACCCCCACCTCGACGTCGACGCCCGCGGGGACGGCGACGGAGACGACGGCCTTCCGGCGCCGGTACTCCTTGCGCTCGAACCACTTGAGGATGCCCTTCCAGTGAAGGTCCTCGTAGGTCACGGTCAGGGTGGAGCCGTCCTGCGTCACGATCAGCGGCGGGCCCTCGATCTCGGAGATCTCCAGCCGGGTGGAATCCTCGTCCGTCCCCACCACGTTCACCGCGCCGTTGACGATGCGGACCTGGAGACGTGTCACCGGCTCGGCCGGAGCCAGCTTCGTCGGCTCGGTGACGGACCACTCTGTCATGGTGCTGACCTCCCGTATCGGCAACGCAACATATCGCGTTTCTCGATAGACACGATATATCTCGGTTCGATGGAGTCAACCCTGACTCTTCCCTGACAGGGCAGGGGAGATCTGTGACGTACATGGACAAATTGGCCTAGCGTAAGGCCCATGAACGCGACATCCGGACCGCACCCCGTCGGAGCCCTGCTGCTCTGCCGTGCCGAACCCCAGGCGGTCCGGCCGCCCGCCCACCTCCTGCGGGAACAGCTGCTCCTCGCCCTGCGGGAGCCGAGTGGAGCGTGCTCGTACCGGAGGGAAGCCCTGGCTGCACGGCGGGGAGTCCGTCGAACAGGTCGTCACCGGCTGGGCCACCGCCCTCGCCGTCTCGGCCGCCGGCTGGCCCGTCGTCGCGCTCTGGTGGGACCGCGACCGGGCCGGTCTCACGCTCGCCGCCGGCTTCCGCCGTACGGTCGGCTACACCTGGCTCGCGGACGGCACCCCGTCGGCGAGGACGAGGCCATGCGCACCTTCGCCGCCCGGCTCGCCCTCGACCCCGTCCTCGACGTGCAGGCCCTCGAACCGCTCACCGCGCCCGACCCGGACGCCGACGCCGACACCCGGCTCCTCGGCGTCGTCGCGGTCCTCGCCCGCGCCGGACTCGCCCTGCCCGCCGGAATCGTCCCCGGCGAGAGCGCCGACCGGCTCCGCTCCGTCGCCCTCGCACAGGGCGCCGAGCAGCTCGAATGGTCGGGTTGGCGGGACGCCGTGCGCGCCGAGCTCGACGTCGTGGAGGGCGGTCCCTCGGCCCGTACCTGCGCGGCCCCAAGGCGCGCGCGCTGAGCGGGGCGCAACTCCTCGTGGGGTGCCGCTGCTGCTCTGGGGCGCCGGCGGCGCAGCGGCGGCTGGACGACGGCCGGGGCGCTGCTCGTCGCGCACGGCGCGCTCGGGTTCGCCTACGACCGGCTGCGGGAGCGGTAGCGGTGACACCGTAGCCGGAGAGGGGTCCTATCCGCCCCGGGGAGGGTCCTACCCGGGGCGCGGCGGGGGATTTCTACTCGTCGTCGTCCTCGTCGTCGTCCAGACGGGCCAGCCAGGTCGCGAGGCGCTCGACCGGCACCTCGAAGTCGGGGTTGAGGTCGACGAAGGTCCGCAGCTGCTCGGCGAGCCACTCGAAGGTGACCTCCTCCTCGCCGCGCCGCTTCTCCAGTTCCTCGATGCCACGGTCGGTGAAGTACATGCGATCAGGATAGGCCGTACCCTCCCATCCCCTGTCGCCCGTCAGCCCCACCGATTAGCCTTCTGGATCCAACATCGCTTCGGGGAGCGGGGCCGCTGTGGCACACGGGATCGCTCGGATTCGACTGGACGACGGCACGCCCGTCTGGGCACGGGTCAGCGACGCGGAGGAACTCGGCAGAGGCGGCTTCCAGGACACCGGAGTCAGGGACCGGGTGGTCTCGATGGCCGGCGGCCTCACGGACGTGGTGCGCGGGGTCGTCGGCTCCTGCGGGCCGGCCTCGACCCGGAGGGGTCGGTGGAGGTCGCCGTCAGCTTCGGCATCGAACTGTCCGCGCAGTCCGGCAGGTGATCGGCGTCCTCGCGGACGGCGCGGGCAAGGCCTCCGTGAACGTCTCCCTCACCTGGACCGAACCGGGCCGTACGACCGGGCCCACGGCCGGAGCCGCCTCCGACTCCGCTGGAGCCACGGCCGGATCCGCCTCCGGACCCGCCTCCGACTCCGCCGGACCCACGGCCGGACCCGTTCCCGGCTCCGCCGGGCCCGAGGGCGCGGAACCGCGCTCAGGCATCGGCCCGCAGCGGCGCCCGGCGGCCGATGGCGCCGCATGAGCGACTCCGACGCTCTCGTGCGCGCGCTGGACGCTCTCGTGCGCCCCGCACTCGTACGCATCGGGGCTCCCGACGGCGGGTATGACCGGGACGGCGACCGGTTCTGGGGCACCGGCTTCTTCATCGCCCCCGGCTGGGTGCTGACCTGCGCCCATGTCGTGGCCGAGGGGGGTGGAGCGGTGTGGAGGAATGAGCCGGCCGTCGGCATCACCTGGCAGGACGGCAGGCGCACGCGCCAGTCCGTCGGCACGGTGGTGCTCGCCCTGCCCCGGCCCGAGGACCCCGACGTGCGCCCCGAGCCCTGGGGCTTCCCGGATGTCGCACTCGTGCGCGTACCCGGTACGCACAAGGCCTCCTGCGTCCTGCTCGCCGACCGGCCGCCGGCCCGGACCACCGAGGTCGGTCTGCACGGCTGGTCCCGGGAGACCGGGGAGCTGGGCATCCGTCAGGTCCACGGCAAACTGAGCGGGGTGGACGCCCGCGCCCTCGTGACGGAGGGGGCGATGCCCGTCGAGGGCTCCTCCGGCGGCCCGGTCGTCGACGACCTCACGGGCGCGGTGATCGGCCTCAACAAGGGACGCTGGACCCATCAGGGCGCCCTCGTCCCCCTCACCGACCTGCGCGACCTGCACGACGCGCCGGGGGGCGAGCACTGGGCCGAGGCCCTGCGCGCCCACGACCGCCACCACCTCGACCACTACCTCCAGTCGACGGACGACCGGTCCGACTGGACGCGCGCGCAGCGGCAGTTCGGCGACCGGCGCCCGCTGAGCCCGCAGCTCCGCACCCGGCTGTGGGGCAGCTCGCCGCGCTGCCCGACCCGATCAACACCGGCGAGATCATGGACCTGGTCGACCAGGTCAAGACCTGGATCAGGAACAGCTCCCTCCCGGACGCGTTCGAGGACGACCCGCGCCGGTGGTGCGAGGGCGCCGCCCTGCTGTACGGGCTGCGCGCGCCCGACCGCGCCGATCCGGGCGATCCCGGCCTCGACGCCGTCCTCCTGTACGCCGCCCACGTCGTCCGGCGGGTCTCCGGCCGGCCCGGCGGTCTGGGCGACGCGACCGCCTTCCGGGACTGGATCATCGACCGGGCCGCCGACGCGGGCCCGTACCTCCGCCGCGAGATCGACGACCTGATCGGCTCCGGCGGTTCGGCGGTCCTCGCCCACGTCCGCGAGCGCCGCGCACGCGCGGACGTGCTCCTGGAGATCGACACGCCCCGCTGGGGCCGGCGCTACCCGTGGCGCGTGAAACTGCTCCGCGACGGGCACATGGTGACCCTGCTCCACGGCGACGACCAGGGCGTCGAGCGGGCCCAGCTCAAGAAGACCCTGCGCGGGCCGCTCGCCGAGGCCCTCCGGCTCGGCGACAACGGGCCGCACCTGGCCTCCGTGGAGGCCGTGCTGCCGCACGAGCTCTTCGACGAACCGCTCGACACCTGGCGGCTCGACCCGCCGAAGGGCCCCGACGAGGAGTGGGGGCCACCACCCTCGGACAGCGCCGCATCGTGGTCATCCGGGACGCCCGGCGCCAGGGCAGGAACCGTCGCCCGAGTGGCGGGCGCGCTGGGAGGCGGGGAGCGAGGCCCGCTGCGCGCGGCCCGCTGCGCGCCGAGGTGCTCGGCGCGGGCCCGGACGCCCACACCCCGCGCGTGCGCCGGGAGAGCCCGGAGGAGACGCGCGAGCGGCTCCGCGGGGTCGAGGGCGGCACCGTTCCCGTCTACTGCGGGCCAGTGGGCAGCGGCGACGGGCTCACGGCGATGAACGCGGCCCTGGACGCCGCCATCCGCTGGCCCTCTGGCGGACCGGCGCCCACGACCACACCGACTGCGCGGCCTTCCACGTGGAGGCGGACTGGCTCCTCGCGGACGCGCGCACCGCCCACGGACTCGGCGAGCCCATCCGCTCCCTGCGTGCCCTGGTGCCGGAGCGGGCCGACCTCGCCTGGGCCGAGACCCTCGCCGTCCTGTACGACCCGCCCGACCGCCCGCCGTACGCCGGCCGCCTGGAGGCCCCGCCGCTGTTCGACGAGGAGGACCCGTGACGCCGCCCGGCGCGCCCCGACCGCGCCCGCGCCCCCGCCATCGGGCCCGTCCACCCGGGCCCGCCCGCGCGTTCGGACCGGCCACCGGCCCCGAAACACGATCCGTCCGAGCCCGCCCGCCTCGCGCGCACGGCCCTGTCACCGCGCCCGTCCCACCCTGCCCGCCTCGTACGCACGGCCTCGGTGCGCTCCACGGCCCCGGTCCGCTCCACGGCCCCGGCCCAGGCCCCGGCACGCGGTCCGTCCAGTCCCACGCGTACGGCCCCGCTACCGCGCCCGTCCCACCTCGTCCGCCCCACGCGTACGGCCCCGTCACCGCGCCCGTCCCACCCCGTCCGCCCCGTGCGCACGGCCCTGTTACCGCCCCCGTCCCACCCCGCCCGCCTCGTACGCACGGCCCCGCCACACCCCCCGTCCGCCCCCCTTCGCCCCGTGTGTCCGGCAGTTCGCGACTTCGTCGGGGACGACCGGATTGGGGGTCGGCAGGGGTGGGGCGGGGGCGGTACGTTCGACGGGCTCGGCCGGCACACCACAGCCAGGAGGAGTTCATCGTGAACGATTGGCGGATCTACCGTGGGGCCGGGCATCCGCACGACGAGATACGGCGCCTGCCCGCCCCGCCGCCCTGGCGGGACTTCTCGGCGGGGGGTGCCGACGACACCCTGGCCGGCTCGGACCGGCGGCTCGGCGTGAAGCGGAGGCTGGTCCAGAACCACCATCCCCGGCCCGCGGAGACCGACGCGGTGAACGCCGCCCTGTACCTGCGGCGGCCGCTCCTGGTCACCGGCAACCCGGGCACGGGGAAGTCGACCCTCGCGCACGCCGTCGCGCACGAGCTGCGGCTCGGCCGGGTGCTGCGCTGGCCGATCGTCAGCCGCTCCACCCTCCAGGACGGTCTCTACCGGTACGACGCCATCGGCCGCCTGCAGGACGTCCAGTTGGAGCGCGCCCAGACCGGCGTGACCGGTTCCGCCGCCGCGGCCCCGGCCGGCATCGGCTCGTACATCCGGCTCGGACCGCTCGGCACCGCGCTGCTCCCCTCCGAGCAGCCCCGCGTGCTGCTCATCGACGAGCTCGACAAGAGCGACCTCGACCTGCCCAACGACCTCCTGAACGCCCTGGAAGAGGGCGAGTTCGCCATCCCCGAGCTGGAGAGGCTCGCCGACCGGGAGCCCGTCGTCGAGGTGCTCAGCGACGACGGCCGCAAGGTGCCGGTGTACGGCGGCCGGATCCGCTGCACCACCTTCCCCTTCATCGTGCTCACCTCCAACGGCGAACGGGACTTCCCCGCCGCCCTGTTGCGCCGCTGCATCCGCCTGGAGCTCGAACCGCCCGGCGAGGAGCAGCTCGGCGCCATGATCGAGGCCCACCTCGGACCCGACGCCGCCGCGGGCGACGGCGAACAGGGCCTCGTCCAGCGCTTCCTGAACCGGGAGCCGGGCGAGGTCATCGCCACCGACCAGCTGCTCAACGCGCTCTACCTCACCCAGCACGCCTCCCGCGCCGAGCGGGTGACCAGGGAACGCATCGCGGAGATGCTCATGCAGCCGCTCGATCAGCCGAGGTGATGACCGGATGCCCCGGACGCCCCGGATGCCTCTGGAGGAGCTGACCCGCAGACTCCGGGCGGGCGGCGTGGACCCGTCCGCCGAGGCCGTCGCGGACGCGCTCTGGCTGTCCCAGTGGCTGCCGGAACCGGAGACTCCCGATCCGGCTCCGTCGTCCCGCGCGGACGCCGGGAACGCGGACGGCCGGAACGCGGACGGCGGGAGTACGGGGACCGCCCGGCCCGCCGACGAGGGGCGAGATCCGGCCAATCGCGAGGAGACGTCCGGACGCACGCCCGCGCGGACCGGAAGCGGCGAGTCCGTCGGCATCCACATGCGCGGCACGACCGCCCCGGCGGACGGCGCGCGCGGCGGCGTCGGCGGGGTACGGGGCAGGGCGCGACCCTGCCCGTACGCGCGCCCGGAGCCAACGCCCTGCCCGGACTCCTCGGCCTCCAGAAGGCCCTGCGCCCGCTGCGGGGTACGCGCCCGCCCCGCCGCGCCCCGGCGAGGGAACCCTCGACGAGGAGGCCACCGCCGAGCGCAGCGCCGCCGCGGCATCCTCACCCCGGTCCTGCGCCCCGCCGCCGGCCGCCGCCCCGACATCCAGCTCCTCATGGACACCGGCCCCGCCATGGTCGTCTGGGACCGCATGGTCGAGGAGCTCCGCCAGGCCTGCCAGCAGTCCGGCGCCTTCCGTGACGTCCAGGTGCACCGGCTGTACGACACCGGTGAGGGACCGCCGCTCGTCACCACCACCAGCGGCACCGACGGCAGACCGCGGCTGCGCCCCGTCGACCAGCTCCACGACCCCACCGGACGCCGCTTCACCCTCATCGTCAGCGACTGCGTCGGCCCGCTCTGGCAGCGCGGCGCCGCCCAGCGCTTCCTGCGCCGGTGGCCCCGCCACTCCCCGCTCGCCCTCGTCCAGCCGCTGCCGCCGCGCCTCTGGCCGCGCACCGCGCTCCCCGCCGAACCGGGCACCTTCCAGCGTTCCGCCGCCTCCCGCGGTCCCGCCGTCTTCCGCTCCGACGACGAACCCTGGGCGGCCCCCGACCCGGCCCGGCGGGCCGTGCCCGTGCTCACCCCCACCCCGAGGCCTTCGCCTCCTGGGCCCGGCTCCACACCGGCCACGGCGGCGACACCGTCCGCGGCTGGGCCGCCTGGCTCGCCCCCGAGCCGCCCCGGCCACAGACGCCTCAGACCTCCCAGACGCCGCAGACGTCCCAGACACCTCAGGCGTCCCAGACACCTCAGACCTCCCAGACGCCGCAGGCACCCCGGGCGCCCCGCACCCCCCGCGGGGACGAGGAACTCCTGCGTGCCTTCCGGGCCGGTGCCTCGCCCGGCGCGCTCCGTCTCGCCGTCCACCTCGCGGCGGCCCCGCTCACCCTCCCCGTCATGCAGCTCGTCCAGCGCGCGATGCTGCCCGACACCGGGCCCATGGAGCTGGCCGAGGTCCTGCTCAGCGGGCTCCTGCGCCGACTGCCCAGCCCCTCCGCGTACCCCCGCTTCAGCTATGCGCCGGGCATCCAGCAGCTGCTGCTCGGCTCGCTCGATCCCGGCGCCGCCGCCCTCGTCCTCAAGCACTGCTCGGAGTACGTGGCACGCAACTTCGGGCAGGGCACGCGGAACTTCCCTGCGCTCGCCGCCGCCCGGCTCGCCGGTCACGGTCCCGGAGCCGCAGAGGACGGGACCGGCGCAGGAGAGGGCGGAACCGGCCTCGCCGTCCCGGCCGACGGGACCGACGACCCCCACGGCCCCGAGGACGCCGAGGCGGAGCTGTTCGCCCGCATCCCCGCGCGCGTGCTCCGCTTCTACCACCCCGACCTCGTCACCCCCGACCCCTCACCGAGGCCCGCCGCCTCCTCGACCAGGGACGCGCCCAGTCCGACCCCGCCCTCCTCGCCACCGCCCGCGAGCGGGCCGAGGAGGCGCTGCCCACCGCGCCCGTCGAGGCCCGGATCCTCCTCGGCCGCATCCTGTACGCGGAAGCAGGCACCGGGGCCGTCCGGCGCGCGGGCCGCCGCCCCGAGCTCCTCACCCGGGCCGCCGACACCCTCGTCCACGCCGGGAGGCTGGCCCGGCCCGGAGACGAGCTGTGGGCCGAGGCCCGCCTCGAACGGGCCGTCGTCCACCACGCCCTGTGGCAGGAGACCGAGGACCCCGGCAGCTCGACACCGCCCTCGCCGCCCTCGCCGGGGACGCGGACCAGTGGCCCCCGGCCGCCCGGCCCACCCTGCACCTGCGCCGGGGACGGCTGCTCCTGGCGCGCGGCGACGGCGCCGCCGCGGCCGAGGAGCTCACCGTCGCCCTCGCCCTGGGGAGAGCGCCGCCGTCCTGCTCGACCTCGCCGACGCCCTGCACCTCGCCAAGGCCGGACCGGACCGCGTCGCCCCGTCCTCGACCGGGCGGAGGCCCTCCTCGGCGACGCCCGCGCCCTGAGGCTGCGTCACGCCGTCGCCCGCGCCCGCCTGTACGAGGCCACCGGCGACGGCGAGGGGTGGACCGGGCGTACGAGGAGGCCGTCCTGCTCGCCCCCGCCGGGAGCGCGCAGCGCGGCGGGCTGCTGCTCGCCTGGGGCGAGTCCCTGCTGCGCCGCGCCGCCGCGGGCACCGGGACCCGGCCGGTCGACCGCGCCGAGTCCGTGCTGCGCGAGGCCCTCACCTGCCTCCCCGCCGGGGACGCCGCCCGCGAGCGGGCCCGGATCCTCATCGGCAGCGTGCTCGCCCTGCGCTTCGACCGCGCGGGCTTCCTGCCGGACCTGTACGAGAGCCGCCACCTCCTCGACGAGGCCGTCCGCGCCACCCCCGACCCCGCCGTCCGGGCCGAGGTCCGGCTCCAACTGGGCCGGGTGCAACTGCAGCTGAGCGAGGCGGCGAGGGACGGGCAGCTCGTCGACGCCCTCACCGCCTTCCGGCGCGCCGCCGAGGACAGCCGCGCCGCCCACGGCGACACCCCGGCACGGTCACCCTGGCGCGGGCGCTCCACGCCCAGGGGCGGTGCTGTACCTGATGGACCGCGTCGGCCACGCCGCGACCGTCCTGGAGCAGGCCGCCGAGCAGTGGCGCCGCCTCGACGGCATGCTGGTGCCGGTGGACTGGGCCGACGTGGAACGGACCAGGGCCCTGCTCGCCGAGGTGACCGCCGACCCCCGCCCCCGCCCGGACCTCCTCTCCCGCGAGGAACGGCGCCGGATCGCGCCGCCCTGGTGGGCCTGGCGCGAAGGCGAGGCGGAACGGCTTGATAACGGGGGCGCGCATGGGCGCAGTTGAGTCGAACGGGTTTCCGTCTTTGGGGCGTCGGGAAGAACCGCTCCGCCGCTACGACCGTGGGGGCAAGGGCCGGTGAGGAGGAGCCGAGGGTGTTGGAGCACACGAAGCGGGTCGCAGCCGTCGACCGGGCCGGGGACGGCCCCGGCGCCTGCCCGATCTCACCGGCGTGGACCTGCGGACCTTGCGCTTCATGGACGATCCCGAGCTGGCGGACGCCGTCGAGCGGGTGTTCTGGCACACGCAGGACCTGGGCGACTCCTGGATGGAGAGCGCCGGGGACGGGGTCCACGACTGACCTCCGCCGGAGCGGCCGCGCCGACCGGCCGTTTCCGGCCAGATACCGGCCGGCCGACAGGGGCCCGGTGCGACGGCGCGCGGGGAGCCGGGCGTGAACGCCGCGCCCCTGTCGGCGCCCGCCTTCGCCGAGCTGGCCCGGACCAGCCCCGCCCCGGCCGGGCTGACCCTGCTGCGCTCCGCCCTGCACACCCGGCGGCTGCTGCTCCTCAAGGCGCTCCTGGTCCGGGTCCACGGACACCGCGCGGCCATCGAGCCGGGCGCCCTCGGCCGCTTCGAGCGCTCCTGGGAACTGCTCGAACGGATCGAGCGGCGCCACCCGCCGTGGTCCGTGACGTCCTCGACTACCCGACCACCGGTGTCTGGCTGGCCGCCGTGCTGGCCGAGCCCGCCGGGCCGGGCTTCGACCGGCTACTGGCCCGCCTCGACACGGTCGCGCTCACCGCCGCCCTGCGCTGCGGCGGCCCGCTCGACCTGACCGTCGGGGTCCCGGACGGCCTGCTCTCCTGCCGGGCGTGGGCCGGCTGCGAGTGCCCGCCGACCGCCTCCGGATCCGTACGGACGGCCGGACCGTACGGTTCCATCCGGACGGGGCCCGACACCCCTGCCCGCCGTCCTCACCCTCGTCGACCGGCGCCACGGCGTGCTCGCGGGCCGCGGGCCCGACTGGAGCCCGGTGCGCCCGCTGCCCCGCGGCACCGCGCGTCTGGACGACCTCGACCCGTACCGGGTGCCGGCGGGCGCGGCCGTCGGCACCGCCGCCGGTCACGGCGACACCGACCACGCCGTCTGGGCCGCCCGCTGGCGCGGGGCCCAGGAGCTGCTGGAGCGCACCGACCCCGGCCGGGCCGCCGAGGTCACCCGCTCGGTCCGCGCGGTCGTCCCGCTCGTCCCGCGCGGGCCCCGGCACCGCGGCGCCACCCTGAGCGCCGCCCCGGAGCCGTACTGACCTCGCTGCCCGACGGGGCGCGGGGGATGGCCGAGACGCTCGTCCACGAGCTGCACCACAGCAAGCTGGCCACCCTCCACGAACTCGTGCCGCTGTACGGCCCCGGGCGGGACGCCGTGCACCAGGTCGGCTGGCGGCCCGATCCGAGGCCCATCGCCGGCGTGCTGCACGGGGCCTACGCCCATCTGGCGCTCGCCGATCTGTGGCGGCGCGCGGCCACCGTCGACGGGGCGTCGAAGTCCTGGCGGTCCGATGCCGGGCAACAGTTCGACGAACTCCACGATCAGGTGGGTGAGGCGCTGGAGATCCTGCTTGAATCCGATGAACTGACCACGGAAGGGCGGGAGTTCGCGCATCAAATGAGGCAGCACCACGCGAGCCTCGGCGCGGCCCCCTCACCGCTGGGTAACACTGTGCCCACGGCACATGACACTGCGTTGCGCGGGAGCGGGACGGGAGACACGACAGATGGCGGAACAGCGGTCGGGCGGTGCGGCGGATCACGGGGGCAGGAGCGGACCCGAGCACGTCCTCGTGGTCTTCCCCGGCTATCACCGCCCGTGGGCGACCTGGGTCAACCAACGGCTCGACGCCCACGGCGTGCGCGCCACCCTCCAGCGCTGGGACCCTCCGCGCGAAGTGCCCCTCGAAGACTCGCTCGGCGACCTGCTGCTCGCCCGGGGCCAGGTGCTGCTCGTCCTGGACGACTGGTTCTTCCAGCTCGGCCCGCGCGCGGCCGGCGAGTGGAACGACGTGCTGCGCGGCTTCGTCGCCGCCAAGGCCGACCGGTTCGCCGCGGTCAACCTCACCAACCGGCCCCTGCTCCCGGCCACCGCCGTCCTCGAACCCGTCAGCCTGTGGGGCGTCGGCGAGGAGGAGGCCGAGGCCCGGCTGCTCAGCCGGCTCGGCATCGACCCGCGCCGCACCGCCGGCACCCGGCTGCCCGCCGGGGCCCTCGTCCGCTTCCCGGACACGCCCCCGAGATCTGGGGCGAGATCCCCGCCGCAACCCGCGGTTCACCGGCCGCGACGACCTCCTCACCGAGCTCCAGGCGCGGCTCATGGACGCCGACCGGGGCAACTCCGCCTGCACCCTGCTCGGCATGTCCGGCATCGGCAAGACCCAGCTCGCCGCCGAGTACGCCCACCGCTTCAGGCCCGACTACGACGTCGTCTGGTGGGTCAACTCCGACGACCGCAACGTCCAGCGCGACCGCTTCGGCGAACTCGCCGCCGAACTCGGCCTGACCACCGGCAACGAGCCCGGCGAACGCATCCGCGCCGTCCGCGAGGCCCTGCGCCGGGGCGATCCGTACTCCCGCTGGCTCGTCGTCTTCGACGGCTGGGACGACACCGACGGCGCCAACGTGATGCTGCCCCAGGGCCCCGGCCACGTCCTCATCACCTCCCGCAACCGCGGCTGGGGCGACTACACCGACATCCTCGAAGTCCCCAGCTTCGACCGGGCCGAGTCCACGGGCTACCTGATGCGCCGCGCCCCGCACATCACCGCGCCCGAGGCCGACGAGGTCGCCTCCGAGTTCGGAGACGTACCCCTGCCGCTCGTCCAGGCCGCGGCCTGGCTGGGCGAGTCGCGCATGGAGGTCCCCGAGTACCTGCGCATGGTCCGCGAAGGACGCATCTCCGCCATGGACGAGCCGTCCGGCGGCGACGGCATCCCCAACGCCTCCCTGACCTCCTGGTCGATACTGATCAACCGGCTCCGACGCACCCAGCCGCAGGCCATCGACGTCCTCAGCCTGTGCGCCTCCTTCGCCCCCGGCCGCATCCCGCTCGGCATCGTCCGCGCCTACCCGCAGGCCGACCTCCCCGAGGACCTGCGCTGGATGGTCACCGACCTCGCCGCCTGGTCCCGGGCCCTGGACACCCTGGTCAACTACTCCGTGCTCAGCCGCGAGTCACGCGGCCCGGTCGCGAGCGGGGAGATGGGGCCCCACCAGGAGTCCGTGCACATGCACCGGCTCGTCCACGACATCGTCGCCCGGCTCACCGACGGCGAACACCGCACGGCCCACCGCAAGGCGGTCCGCACCCTGCTCGCCGAGGCCGACCCCGGCAACCCCCTCGACAGCCGGAACTGGCCCCGGTACGCCGAACTCCTGCCCCACCTGGACCCCTCCGGGGCCCTGGCCAGCCGGAACCCGCGCGTGCAGACCGCCGTGCTCAACTGCCTGCGCTACTGCTTCCGCAGCGGCGAGTTCAAGGCGGGCGTCCGCCTCGCGGAGAGGATCCGGGAGAACTGGTCCACCTTCATGGACCCGGTGAGCTCCGAGATGCAGGAACTCACCAACCAGGAGAGCAACATCCTGCGCCGGTACGGACGCTTCCGGGACGCGTACCAACTCGACCTCGCGCTGCGCGCCCGCCTCGACGAGGCGACGACCCCCGATCCGCTCGGCCTGCTCCGCTCGGCCATCTCCATCTCCAGCGACCTCCGCCACCTCGGCCAGTACCAGGAGGCGGAACGGATGCAGCGCGACGTCGTCGCCGAGTCCCGGCGCCTGCTCGGCGAGAACGAGTTCCTCACCCTCGTCGCCGGGAACGACCTCGGAGTCGCCCTGCGGATGCTCGGACGCTACAAGGAGGCGTACGAGCAGGACATCGCCTCCTTCACCCGCGCGGAGAGCTCTCTCGGCGCCCTGCACTCGCAGACCCTCATCCTCGGCAACAACGTCGCCCAGGACCAACGCCTGCTCGGCCAGTACCGCGAGGCACTGGCCCGCCAGGAGGCCAACGTCCGCGTGCACGTCCGGGTCATGGGGCCGCAGCACCTCCAGACCCTGTACGCGCGGGCGCAACTCGCCCTGTGCCGCAGGCGGGAGGGCAGTTTCCAGCAGGACCTCGGCGCCACCATGGCGAGCCTGCTCGAACAGATGCAGCAGGTCCACGGACGCGACCACTACATCACCCTCTCGTCCATCAACAACTACGCCAACTTCCTCCGCGAACACGGCGACCTCGACCAGGCCCGCGAACTCAGCCACGAGGCCGAGGCCGGCTACCGCGCCCTCCTCGGCCCCGCCCACCCGGTCGCCACCGGCGTCCTCGCCAACACCGCCCTCGTCCTCCAGGCCTCCGGCGAACGCGCCGACGCCCTGGCCATCCTGGAGGCAGCCCTCGCCGGACTCACCTCCTCGCTCGGACCCGACCACCCCTGGGTCCTCGGCTGCGCCCTCAACACCTGCGCCGCCCGCAACTTCAACGGCCGGGTGCAGGACGCCGCCGAACTCAGCCGGGACACCCTGCGCCGCGCCCGGCACACCCTGGGCAACGAGCACCCGCTCACCCTGTCGAGCCAGGTGGCCCTCGCCACCGACCTGCGCGGCCTCAGGGAGAACGAGGAGGCGGGCAAGCTGGAGGAGGACGCCCTGCTCACCCTCACCCGGACGCTCGGCGCCCAGCACCCGCACACCCTGTCGGCACGGCAGCGGAACAGGCCCTACTGGGACTTCGAGGCCAACCTCGCCTGACAAGGCCGTACGAGCACCGGAAACGCCGGAGGCCCGGCACCCCGAGTGGGGTGCCGGGCCTCCTTCCGTACGCGTACGGAACGGTCGATCAGGCGTCGAAGACCTCGTTGACCAGCTGCTGCTGCTCCGCCTGGTGGCGCTTGGCCGAGCCGACCGCCGGGGAGGAGGAGTGCGGACGCGAGATCCGGCGCAGGCGCTCGCCCGCCGGGATGTCCGCGCCGACCGCCAGGTCCAGGTGGTCGATCAGGTTGAGCGCGATGAACGGCCAGGCACCCTGGTTCGCCGGCTCCTCCTGCGCCCAGATGTACTTCGCGGCGTTCGGGTACTTGGCGATCTCGGCCTGGAGCTCGGCACCCGGCAGCGGGTACAGGCGCTCCAGACGGATGATCGCGGTCTCCGTGTCGCCGCGCTTCTGACGCTCGGCCTCCAGGTCGTAGTAGACCTTGCCGGCGCAGAAGACGACCTTGCGGACGTCGGCCGGGTTGACCGTCGTGTCGCCGATCACCGGGCGGAAGCCGCCGGTGGTGAACTCCTCCACCTTGGACGCCGCGGCCTTCAGACGCAGCATCGACTTCGGGGTGAAGACGATGAGCGGCTTGTGGTGCGGGTTGTGGACCTGCCAGCGCAGCAGGTGGAAGTAGTTCGACGGCAGCGTCGGCATGGCGACCGTCATGTTGTCCTGGGCGCACATCTGGAGGAAGCGCTCCGGGCGCGCGGACGAGTGGTCCGGGCCCTGGCCCTCGTAGCCGTGCGGCAGGAGCAGCGTGACGCCGGAGGTCTGGCCCCACTTCTGCTCGGCCGAGGAGATGAACTCGTCGACGACGGTCTGCGCGCCGTTGACGAAGTCACCGAACTGGGCCTCCCAGATGACCAGGGAGTCCGGGCGGGCCAGCGAGTAGCCGTACTCGAAGCCCATCGCCGCGTACTCGCTGAGCAGCGAGTCGTAGACGTTGTAGTGGGCCTGGTCCTCGGTCAGGTAGAGCAGCGGGGTGTAGTCCTCGCCGGTCTCCTGGTCGACGAGCACCGCGTGGCGCTGGCCGAAGGTGCCGCGGCGGGAGTCCTGGCCCGACAGGCGGACCGGGGTGCCCTCCATCAGCAGGGAGCCGATGGCGAGGGTCTCGCCGAAGCCCCAGTCGATGGTGCCGTCGTCGATGGAGGCGGCGCGGCGCTGCATCTGCGGGAGCAGACGCGGGTGGACCGTGATCCGCTCCGGGATGCTGACCTGCGACTCGGCGATCCGCTTCACGACCTCCTGGGAGACCGCGGTGGTGACGCCGACCGGGAACTCGGCCCGCGCGTCCGGCACCGTGGTCGCCGCCGGGGCGGCGGTGGCCTCGCGGACCTCCGCGAACACCTTCTCCAGCTGGCCCTGGAAGTCCTGGAGCGCCTGCTCCGCCTCTTCGAGGGTGATGTCGCCGCGACCGATGAGCGACTCGGTGTACAGCTTGCGCACCGAACGCTTCTTGTCGATCAGGTTGTACATCTGCGGGTTGGTGAACTGCGGGTTGTCGCCCTCGTTGTGACCGCGGCGGCGGTAGCAGATGAGGTCGATCACGACGTCCTTGTTGAACGTCTGGCGGAACTCGAAGGCGAGCCGCGCGACGCGGACCACGGCCTCCGGGTCGTCGCCGTTCACGTGGAAGATCGGCGCCTCGATCATGCGGGCCACGTCGGTCGCGTACATCGAGGAACGCGAGGACTCCGGGGCGGCGGTGAAGCCGACCTGGTTGTTGATGACGATGTGGACCGTGCCGCCGGTGCGGTAGCCCCGCAGCTGCGACATGTTCAGCGTCTCGGCGACGACGCCCTGGCCGGCGAAGGCCGCGTCGCCGTGGAGGGCGACGGGCAGGACGGTGAAGTCCGTGCCGCCCTTGTTGATGACGTCCTGCTTGGCGCGGACGATGCCTTCCAGGACCGGGTCGACCGCCTCCAGGTGGGAGGGGTTGGCGGCCAGGGAGACCGTGATCTGCTCGCCGTCGAGACCGGTGAAGGTGCCCGTGGCGCCCAGGTGGTACTTCACGTCGCCGGAGCCGTGCATCGACTTCGGGTCGAGGTTGCCCTCGAACTCGCGGAAGATCTGTGCGTACGACTTGCCGACGATGTTCGCCAGGACGTTCAGGCGGCCGCGGTGGGCCATGCCGATGACGACCTCGTCGAGGCGCGACTCGGCGGCCGAGTCGATGACCGCGTCGAGCAGCGGGATGACGGACTCGCCGCCCTCCAGGGAGAAGCGCTTCTGGCCGACGTACTTCGTCTGCAGGAAGGTCTCGAAGGCCTCCGCCGCGTTCAGCCGGCGCAGGATCCGCAGCTGCTCCTCGCGCTCCACGCGGGAGTGCGGGCGCTCGACGCGGTCCTGGATCCACTTGCGCTGCTTCGGGTCCTGGATGTGCATGAACTCGACGCCGGTGGTGCGGCAGTACGAGTCGCGGAGCACGCCGAGGATGTCGCGGAGCTTCATCATCGACTTGCCGGCGAAGCCGCCGACCGCGAACTCCCGCTCCAGGTCCCACAGGGTGAGGCCGTGCTCGGTGATGTCCAGGTCGGGGTGCTTGCGCTGCTTGTACTCCAGCGGGTCGGTGTCGGCCATGACGTGGCCGCGGACCCGGTAGGAGTGGATGAGCTCGAAGACGCGCGCGGCCTTGGTGACGTCGTCGTCGTGCGAGGCGTCGATGTCCTTGAGCCAGCGGACCGGCTCGTAGGGGATGCGCAGGGCCTTGAAGATCTCGTCGTAGAAGCCCTCCTCGCCGAGGAGGAGGTTCGCCACGATCCGCAGGAACTCGCCGGAGGCGGCGCCCTGGATGACGCGGTGGTCGTACGTCGAGGTCAGGGTCATGACCTTCGAGATGCCCAGCTTGTTCAGGGTGTCCTGGGAGGTGCCCTGGAACTCGGCCGGGTAGTCCATCGAGCCGACGCCCATGATGACCGACTGTCCGGGCATCAGACGCGGCACGGAGTGGACGGTGCCGAGGCCGCCGGGGTTGGTCAGGGAGACCGTCACGCCGGAGAAGTCGTCCATCGTCAGCTTGCCCACGCGGGCGCGCTTGACGATGTCCTCGTAGGCCTGCCAGAACTCGAAGAAGTTGAGCGTCTCGGCCTTCTTGATGCCCGCGACGACGAGCTGGCGGTCGCCGTTGGGCTTGACCAGGTCGATCGCGAGGCCGAAGTTCACGTGCTCCGGCTTGACCAGGGTCGGCTTGCCGTCCTTCTCCGCGAAGGAGTAGTTCATCGACGGCATGGCCTTGATCGCCTGCACCATCGCGTAGCCGATCAGGTGCGTGAAGGAGATCTTCCCGCCCCGGGCGCGCTTCAGGTGGTTGTTGATCACGATCCGGTTGTCGAAGAGCAGCTTCACCGGGACGGCGCGGACGGACGTGGCCGTCGGCACCTCCAGGGAGGCGTTCATGTTCTTCGCGACCGCGGCGGCGGGCCGCGCAGCGTGATCAGCTCGGGGCGGCGGGGGCCTCGACGGGCTCCTTGGCCTTGACCGGCGCCGGAGCGGCGGCGGCCGGCTTCGCGGCGACCGGCGCGGGGGCGCGGCGGGCTTCACGGGAGCCGGAGCAGGGGCCGCGACCGGGGCGGGCGCGGGGGCCGGAACGGCCGCCGGAGCCGAAGGCGCGGCCTGTGCGGGGCCCGCCTGCGGCGCGACGGGCGCGCTCGGGTGGTGGTGGCGGCCGGGGCGGCCGGGGTCTCCGACGCTCCGGGCTTGTAGTCGGCGAAGAAGTCCCACCAGGCACGATCGACTGAATTCGGGTCCTGGAGGTACTGCTGGTAGATCTCGTCGACGAGCCACTCATTGGCACCGAAGGCGGCTGCGGGGCTCACGCCCTGCCCGTCTTGGTCGGCCGGGGAGCTCGGGGTACTGGGGGACTGAGACGACACGGCGGCAACCGCCCTCTTCCGCTTCGCAAGGTGATGGACAGCGGAAATAAAGGCTACGCCTGTCCGGCCGAGAGGTGCAGGCCAGGCACTCCAACGTTGCGCAAGTCACACTTGACAGCGTGTTTCGACGCCTTGAATGGCGGGAAACAAGCGTGGTTCCGCATGTGTGAGGGTACGGAAAGCGCGAGCACGGCCCACTTCGACCGCACCCTGACCACGTCCCGCTCACGTGAACGCAGCTTCTGCCCACGTACACGCAGAACGCGTGCTTCCGGTTCGAACCCTACGTCAATCTCGCAGGGGAGACTGCCCGGAAGAGTGACTCTGATGCGGCAGCCACGTGACGATTCGGCCACTCCGATCCCGCCGCCGTGCAGATCCACCGCCCACCGCGCGATCGCGAGCCCGAGCCCCGTCCCGCCGTCGCTGCCCGGCCCCTGCCGGTCCGGGGCCGCGCCCCGGTTGAACCGCTCGAAGACCTTGTGCCGCTCCGACTCCGGGATGCCGGGGCCCTCGTCCTCGACCTCCAGCTCCAGCGAGTCCGGATACGGGCCGCGCCGGGCCCGGACCGTGACCCGGCCGTGCGGCGGGGAGTGCTTCACCGCGTTGTCGATCAGGTTCGCCATCACCTGGTGCAGCCGCTCCGCGTCCGCGTGCGCGACCAGCTCGGGCGGCGACACGTCCAGGTGCAGGTGCACGTCCGTACGGCGGTGCAGGCCCGAGGTGGACGACAGGCCGCGCTGGGACGCCGCCAGGTTCGCCTCCCGCAGGACCCCCGACAGATACGGCCAGACCTCGAAGCGGCTCGCCCTGAGCGCGACGACACCGTTGTCAAGACGGGACAGGTCGAGCAGCGTCTCCACCAGCCGGCCGAGCCGCTCCGTCTGCTTCAGCGCCGACCGCATGGTCTCCGGATCGGCCTCGGACACGCCGTCCACCACGTTCTCCAGGACGGCCCGGAGCGCGGCGATCGGCGTGCGCAGCTCGTGCGAGACGTTCGCCACCAGCTCCTTGCGGTGCCGGTCGACGGCCTCCAGGTCGTCCGCCATGCGGTTGATCGTCGACGCGAGGTCGCCCAGCTCGTCCCGCCGGTCCGCGCCCCGCACCCGGCGGCTGAAGTCGCCGCGCGAGATCGACCCGGCCACCGTGTTCATCTCGTCGAGCGGGGCCGTCAGGGACTGCGCCACGAACTGGGTGATCAGCAGGGTCGCGATCATCGCGAAGATCGTGATGTACCGGAACTCCGTGGACGTGCGGATCGCCACCAGGGCCAGTCCGGAGGTCAGCAGCACCGCCCCGACGACCAGGGCGCCCAGCTTCGTCTTGATCGAGATCACGATCCGGCGGGGCCGGCGCGGTCCCTGTCCCGTGTGCGGCCTCCCGGGCCCCGGCGGGTTCACGGCGCCGGGGTCTCCAGCGCGTAGCCGACGCCGTGGACCGTACGGATCCGCTCGGCCCCGATCTTCCGGCGCAGCGCCTTGATGTGGCTGTCCACGGTCCGGGTGCCCGAGGCGTCCGCCCAGTCCCACACCTCCGCGAGCAGCTGCTCGCGGGAGAGCACCGCGCGCGGGGTGCTCGCCAGACAGACGAGCAGGTCGAACTCGGTCGGGGTCAGGTGCACGTCCTCCGCGCGGACCCGGACCCGGCGCTGCGCGTGGTCGATCTCCAGCTCGCCCAGGCGCAGGATCCCGCTGCGCGGGGTGGCCGCCGCGAGCGCGGCCCGCTCCACCCGGCGCAGCAGCACGTGCACCCGGGCGGCCAGCTCGCGCATCGAGAACGGCTTGGTCATGTAGTCGTCCGCGCCGACGCCGAGGCCGACCAGCATGTCGGTCTCGTCGTCGCGGGCGGTCAGCATGAGGACCGGGACGGGGCGCTGGGCCTGGACCCTGCGGCACACCTCCAGGCCGTCGAAACCGGGCAGCATCACGTCCAGGACCATCAGGTCGGGCTGCCAGGCCTCGGCCGCGTCGACGGCCGCCGGGCCGTCGGTCGCGGTCTGCACGAGGAAGCCCTCGGCGCGCAGCCGGGCCGAGATCGCCTCCACGATCGTGGCGTCGTCCTCGACCACCAGGACGCGCCGCTGGGCCCCCGGAGTGGCCGCCGCACCGTGGTGAGTGGTGTGTGTCTGCTCCATTGCCCCGCCTCGCGTCGCCGATGTCGGTGCAGCAGCCTAGAGGTACCGACGGCGTCCCGGCTATCCAGGAGCTACGCGGGACGGACGGCGAGGTGGACCACGTCGGGGACGCCCCGGGCAACGGGGATCTCTTCCGTCCGTACCCCGCTGAATCCGGCATTCCGCAACGACCCTTCGAAATCCGCGGACGGCCGGGCGGACCACACGGCGAGGATCCCGCCCGGGTTCAGCCGGGCCGCGCAGGCCGCCAATCCCTCGGCCGAGTAAAGGGATTCGTTGTCCTCGGTGACCGTCCAGTCGGGGCCGTTGTCGACGTCGAGACAGAGGGCGTCGTAGGTGTCGGTCGTGGTGCGGAGGTGGGTCACCAGGTCCGTGTGCAGGATCACGGTCCGGGGATCGGCGAGCGCGGCCCCGGAGATCGCGGAGAGGGGCCCCTGACGGTGCCAGTCGATGATCGCCTCCTCGCGCTCGGCGACCGCGATCCGGCCCCAGCGGGGGTCGGCGGCGGCGTGGGCGAGGGAGAAACCGACGCCGAGGCCGCCGACGAGGACGGAGGCGCCCTCGCGGGAGCCCTCCGGGAGGGCGGCCAGGGCCGCGTCGACCAGCAGCCGCTCGGAACGCCCGTCGGAGGTGTCCATCAGGAAGGTGCCGTTGGCGATGATCTCGTAGTGCTCGGCACGGCGGCGGAGAACGACTTCTCCGTACGGCCCTTCGCGGCGGTCGAGGGTGACGGGGCTGGTCATGATCACTCCGTTGCTCGTGTGCGTACGGTTCGTCCCGGTCATCCTCGCGAAGCGGCGACGGCCGGGACAAACGCATAACGAGCCTTACGGGCGCGGGGCTTCGCGCTCCACGTACCGCTCGATCGCCTTCAGCTCGCGGCGGGCGCCGACCGGGACGCCGTAGGTGCGGTCGGCGGTGATCGGCGCCACGGCGATCCGGCCGTCGCGGAGCAGGGCGGTGGAGTCGGCGTCCTCCGCCGTCTCGGTGCAGGGGTCGCCCGGGGTCTCCTCGCAGACCCCGAGGCCGATCTCGAAGGAGTCCTCGCCGGTCCGCTCGTAGGCGTGCCAGACCACCTGCCCGTCCCCGACGCGCGTCCAGACCGGCGCTCCGGCCCGCCCGCCGGCGCTGACGTCGGGGTAGTCGACCTTGAGGGCGAAGGCCGAGGTCAGCAGGCCGCGACTCCGGAGACCGGCGACGAAGCGCGCGCCGAACTCGGCGTTGGCCCGGTAGTTCACCCGCGGGAAGCTCGTGTTCGTCTCGTCGCCGGAGGAGGAGAACGCGATCGCGGGCACGTCCTGGTCGATCGCGGCGACGGCCGCGCCGACCGTTCCCGAGTCGTTGACCTGGGCGGAGACGTTGGGCCCGGAATTGATGCCGGTCAGCACCAGGTCCGGGGCCCCGCTCCAGCCCGCCTCGGCCTTCAGACCGGCGCGCAGGGCGAGCTTGACGGTGTCGGCGGGAGTCGCCGACGGCGAATCCTTGGCGCAGGCTCCGTCGGCCAGACAGACCCCGTAGACCGCGCCTCCGGAAGGCGCCTGGGTGCAGTCGCCCTCGTACCCGGCGGGCAGGACGGTGCGGCGCTGGGCCGTCAGGACGCCGCCGTTGGTCACGGCCGTGCCCTTGCCCGACTGGACCTGCCAGGGCGCCATCACGACGACGTCGGCACCCGCCGCGCACATCGCCCGGCGGAGCTCGTACAGACCCAGCCCGTCGGAGTTGCTCGCCTTCGCCGCCTGCATCGAGTCGTCGTTGGAGATCAGGATCCGCATGCCCGCGAGTGGGCGGGGGCTGGTGGCGCTGCCGGAGGTTGCAGGGGAGGTGGTGGTGGAGGTGGTGGCGTACGCGGTGGCGCCGGCGGCGGTGAGTACGGCGGCTGCGGCGGACAGCGCGAGGTACGTGCGCATGCGTGCGGTCCCTTCATGAGCATGACATGCGGGTGGGGAGGGAGGATCCGGGGCCCGGCCCCCCACGGGCGGGCCCCGGATCGTGCGCGGGGCTGTCAGGTGCCCCGCGGTCTTTGGGTGGATTTCGGATCCAATATCCGAATGCGGGATCTGGGATCCGGGACCCTGGGTCAGATCTCCAGGCCGTGGCCGTGCGGGAACACCGGATCCACCGTGTCGTTCGGCACGTCCGGCCGGGACGCCTCCACCGCCGCCATCGAGCGCGGCAGCTCGAAGGGCAGTCGGCCCTCGGGCTTCGCGCGGCCGAAGACGACGTCGAGGAGTGCCTCGTCGCCGGCGCCGTAGTCGGCGATCAGCGCCGCCGCGTGTTCGGCGATCTCGGGGAGGACGGCGGGCCGCTCCAGGTTCACGCAGACGACCGTGGGGATGGCCGCGAGGAGGGCGAGGATGCGGTCCAGTTCCTCCGGGGCGAAGGCGAGGCTGCCGGAGTGGAAGAACGACTCGAACTTGTTCGGGCGCTCTTCGTACGGGGTGCGGAGCCGGAGGACCGCGAGGTCGGCGTCGGCGGGGGTGGCGGCGGGCTCGCCGTACGCCGCGGCGACCGCCGGGTCGAGGTTCTCCACGTACAGCCGAGGGCGTCCGGAGAGGGAGGGGCCGTCGGTGAGCACGGTGAGCGAGCGGCGCTGGGCGGCGGCGCCCGCGGCGGTGAAGTCGGCGCGGCCGACCGTCTCGGCGGCCTCGTCGGGGTCGACGTACCGGCGCTCGTCGAAGAGGCCGAGGAGGAACTTCTCCGCAGCAGGCGCCGTACGGAGGCGTCGATCCGCGCCTCGGGGATCCGGCCCGCCGAGACGAGCTCCACGATCACCTCGGGGCACTCCTCGCCGCCGAACTGGTCCGCGCCCGCGTCCAGGGCCTTGGCGGCCCGTTCGGCCACGCTGAGGTGCTCGACGCCCCAGGCGCGGGCCTCGTGCGTCTCGCCGAAGATGGGGGCGTCCGTGAGGAGGCCCCAGTCGGTGCAGACGATGCCGGTGAAGCCGAGTTCCTCGCGGAGCAGGCCCGTGATGACGCCCTTGTTGAAGCCGAAGCCGACCTCCTCCCAGTCGGTGCCGACGGGCTGCCCGTAGTACGGCATCATCTGCGAGCAGCCGGCGGCGATGGCGGCCTTGAAGGGCTCCAGGTGGTGGTCGCGCATCCCGCCCGGGTAGACCTGCTCCTTGCCGTGCGGGAAGTGCGGGTCCTCGCCGTCCTTCTGCGGGCCGCCGCCGGGGAAGTGCTTGACCATCGCGGCCACCGAGTTCGGGCCGAGCTCGGGGCCCTGGAGGCCGCGCACGTACGCCTGGACCAGTTCGCCCGTCAGCTTCGCGTCGGAGCCGAAGGTGCCGCTCTGGCGGGACCAGCGGGGTTCGGTCGCGAGGTCGATCTGCGGGTGGAGCGCGGTGCGGAAGCCGACGGAGAGGTATTCGCGGCGGACGGTGTCGGCGAAGCGGAAGACCAGTTCGGGGTCGCCGATCGCGGCCAGGCCGAGCGCCTCGGGCCAGGCGGAGAAGGCGCCGGCGTTGAAGGAGGCGCCGATGTTGTCGGTGAAGGAGTGGCGGGGGTCGGTCGAGAGGGAGACCGGGATGCCGAGCCGGGTGCTCGCGGCCATCTCCTGGACCGCGTTGTGCCAGAGGGCCATCTCGCGGGCGCCGTAGCTGCCGAGCAGGTTGAAGTGGGTGAGCTTCAGGTCCTGGACGAGCTGCGGGGTGGTGGGCTCCGGGTTCTCCCCGTCGGCCTCGGTCACCGGGGTGCCGTCGGCGTTCATCGTGAGCATGGTGTGGAAGAGCTGGCCGGCCTTCTCCTCCAGCGTCATGCGCGCGAGGAGGTCCTCCACGCGCGCGTCGACGGGGAGGGAGGGGTCCTGGTACGGGTGCATGGCGGCTCCGGGGGCTACTCGACCGAAGGCCGTGGGGAGGGCTCCGTCGGTCAGGGGCCGACGGCGGTGCCGGCCTGGGCGCCCACAGGCTAGACGTGAAAAACGAGTGACCACTAGGTTTCTGTGTTGTGTCCTGGATCACACGGCGGAAGTCCCTGTTCCGGGCCCGGCTAAGGTGGCCGCATGCCGGAGAACACGGGCCGAGCGCCCGCGGGAGCGCGGGCAGGGCAGCTACGCGGTCGGCGACGCGCGCCGCCAGAAGATCCTGGACACCGCTGTCGACCACTTCGGGCAGTGGGGCTTCAACGCCTCCTCCCTCGCCCGCATCGCCCGCGACTGCGGGATCACCCAGGGCGGTCTGCTGCACCACTTCCGCAGCAAGGAGGACCTGCTCCTCTCGGTCCTCGCGCAGAGCGAACAGCACGACGTGGAGCGGCTGTTCGGCGTCGAACCCGAGTCGTACGCCGCCTATCTGGAGACCCTCGTCGCCCTGATCGAGGAGAACACCCGGCGCCCCGGCATCGTCCGGATGTTCAACGTCCTGGTGGGCGAGTCCGGCAATGCCGACCACCCCGCCCACCAGTACTTCAAGGAGCGCTACGCGCGCGTGCTCCGGAACACCGTCGAGCTCCTGGAGCAGGCCGTGCGGAGCGGCGAACTCCGCCCCGGCACCGACTGCCTGGGCGTCGCGCAGGAACACCTCGCCGTCATGGACGGCCTCCAGATCCAGTGGGCCCTCGACCCGTCCTCGATGGACATGCCGGCCCGGGTGGGCGCGTACCTCCGGCGCCAGTACGCGGAGATCGCCGCACCGAAGGGGTGACGCGCGGCCCGGTCGCCGTGCGTCCTGATGCGCGTGCTCACCGCCCCGTCGGCGGGCCGCCTCCCGGCAGGGCGGCGAAGACGCGCTGGAGGGCGGGCGGGCGTTCGCCGTCGTCCGCGACGACCGTGCGGCCGCGGTAGGTCACCTCGTACTGGAAGCCGTCGGGGATCGGGCTGCCCGTCGGGCGCTCCGGGACGAGGGCGAACGCGGGTCCTCCAGGGCCGCCCGCAGTTCGGCGGTCTCGGCGGGGCTCTGCCGGCCGGTCCAGGGCGGTTTGGTGCCCGAGTCGGTGGTCCAGCCGCCGTCGTAGTGGACGACGAGCCGGTTGTGGACGCCGGCGAAGCCGCCGCTGACGGCGACCTCGACGAGGACCTCCGTCGGCCGGGGCTCCGCGGCGGGGTGGCGGGCCGCGTCGTGGTGTTCGGCAGGGCCGGGGCGCTCGCGCTCGACGGCGACCCGCCGGGCGCGGGCGGCACCCGGGGCCGCAGCCGCTCAGGCCGCCGGCCAGGGCCCCCGCGAGCAGCAGGGTCCCGCACCACGTCCATGTGCTCCGTACGTCTCGCGCCATGGACCGAGCATGCCCCGCCCCGGGCCCCGCGCGCAGCCGGACGGCCGGGATTCCACCCTTCAGTGGCCCTCCGGGCCCGTCCGTACGATCCCGGTGACCGGGCCCCGGTAGCGCCAGTCGAGCGCGTCGTACAGGGCGAGGCCGTCGGTGGTCGCCGCGAGCACCCCGGTGACGGCGCCCGCCTGGGCGGCGGCGGCCTCCAGGGTGCGCATGACGTTCGCGCCGAGGCCGCGGCGCCGGTGCGCGGGGTCGGTCTCGATCTGGTCGGCGACGGCGGTGGAGCCGGTCGGGGCGATCTGTCCGCGGGCGGCGAGGGTGCCGTCCGGGGCGAGGATCCGGACCCGGATGACGCCGTTCTCGACCTCGGTGGTCCTGGCGTACCCCTCGGGCGGCGCGGGGCGGGCGCCGGGGTCCAGCGGCTTGACCATCATGAAGCCCGGGTCGTCGGGGACGGTCCAGCCCTCGGTGATCCAGGGCTCGGCCTCCTCCGGGCCCGCCATCACCTTGAGCCAGCTGTACGGCCTGGTCAGCCGGGTGCAGAGCGCGCCGACGGAGGCCGCGTCGGGGGCGGGCAGGACGTGCCGCACGACGTGCCGGGGCAGGCCGACGTCGATCCGGTGGCCCCAGGGCTCGGCGACGGCGGGCGGGGTGCCCCGGAGGCGGTCCAGCCCGCCACCCACGCGCGCGTAATGGCTGCTATATCCATAGAGGTATTACATCGGCTCCACGCGGGCGCGTGTGGGAGTGATCGCTCAGAGCGAACGCGCGTCCGGGAACATCCCCGGGCTCACAAGCATTGAGTGCGTATAGCTCAACTTGACTGCCGAAGGGGAGATCATGGCTTCTGAGTCCAAGCCGTCCGTGCCGCTCACTCTGCCTGTGCTGCCGCTCGACGACGAGGTCGTGCTGCCCGGAATGGTGGTGCCGCTGGACCTCTCGGAGAACGACGTACGGGCCGCCGTCGAGGCCGCGCAGGCCGCCGCACGCGGCGGCGCGGGCAAGCCGCGCGTGCTCCTCGTGCCGCGGATCGACGGGACCTACGCCGGGACCGGCGTCCTGGGCATCGTCGAGCAGGTCGGACGCCTGTCCGACGGCGACCCCGGCGCGCTCATCCGCGGCCTCGGCCGCGTCCGCATCGGCGCCGGCACGACCGGCCCCGGCGCCGCCCTGTGGGTCGAGGGCAGCACCGTCGAGGAGGCCCTGCCCGACCCGCTGCCCGGCTCCGTGACCGAACTGGTCAAGGAGTACAAGGCGCTGGCCACCAGCTGGCTCAAGAAGCGCGGTGCCTGGCAGGTCGTCGACCGCGTCCAGCAGATCGACGGCGTCGGCGCCCTCGCCGACAACTCCGGGTACTCGCCCTTCCTCAGCGTCGAGCAGAAGGTCGCGCTCCTGGAGACCGCCGACCCGGTCGCCCGCCTCAAGCTCGCCACCGCCCAGCTCCGCGAGCACCTCGCCGAGCAGGACGTCGCCGAGAGCATCGCCAAGGACGTCCAGGAGGGCGTCGACAAGCAGCAGCGCGAGTTCCTGCTCCGCCGCCAGCTCGAAGCCGTCCGCAAGGAGCTCCGCGACCTCAACGGCGAGGCCGAGGGCGACGAGTCCGACGACTACCGCGCCCGCGTGGAGGCCGCCGACCTGCCCGAGAAGGTGCGGGAGGCCGCCCTCAAGGAGGTCGAGAAGCTGGAGCGGTCCAGCGACCAGTCCCCGAGGGCTCCTGGATCCGCACCTGGCTCGACACCGTCCTCGAACTGCCGTGGAACGAGCGGACCGAGGACCGGTACGACATCCGGGCGCCCGCGCGGTCCTGGACGCGGAGCACGCCGGCCTGGACGACGTGAAGGAGCGGATCACCGAGTACCTGGCGGTGCGCAAGCGGCGCTCCGACCGCGGCCTCGGCGTCGTCGGCGGCCGTCGCGGCGGCGCCGTGCTCGCCCTCGTCGGGCCGCCCGGCGTCGGCAAGACCTCGCTCGGCGAGTCCGTCGCCCACGCGATGGGCCGGCAGTTCGTCCGGGTCGCCCTCGGCGGCGTACGGGACGAGGCGGAGATCCGCGGTCACCGGCGCACGTACGTCGGCGCCCTGCCCGGCCGGATCGTCCGCGCCATCAAGGAGGCCGGGTCCATGAACCCGGTGGTCCTGCTCGACGAGATCGACAAGGTCGGCTCCGACTTCCGCGGCGACCCCGCGGCGGCGCTGCTCGAAGTCCTCGACCCCGCGCAGAACCACACCTTCCGCGACCACTACCTGGAGGTCGAACTCGACCTCTCCGACGTGGTCTTCCTGGCCACGGCGAACGTCCTCGAAGCCATCCCCGAGGCGCTCCTCGACCGCATGGAGCTGGTGCGCCTCGACGGCTACACGGAGGACGAGAAGGTCGTCATCGCCCGTGACCACCTGCTCCCGCGCCAGCTGGAGCGGGCCGGTCTGGAGGCCGGCGAGGTCGTCCTGGAGGAGTCCGCGCTGCGGAAGCTGGCCGGCGAGTACACCCGCGAGGCGGGCGTCCGCACCCTGGAGCGGTCGATCGCCCGGCTGCTGCGGAAGGTCGCGGCCCAGCACGAACTGGGCGACCGCGAGCTGCCGTTCGCGGTCGGACCGGACGACCTGCGGGAGCTCATCGGGCGCCCGCACCACGTGCCGGAGTCGGCCCAGGACCCGGCGGAGCGGCGGACGGCCGTGCCGGGTGTCGCCACCGGGCTCGCCGTGACCGGCGCGGGCGGTGACGTCCTCTTCGTGGAGGCCTCCCTCGCCGATCCGGAGACGGGCGCCGCGGGGCTGACCCTCACGGGCCAGCTGGGCGACGTGATGAAGGAGTCGGCGCAGATCGCGCTCTCCTTCCTCCGCTCGCACGGCGCGGAGCTGGAGCTGCCCGTCACCGGCCTCAGGACCGGGGCGTGCACATCCACTTCCCGGCGGGCGCGGTGCCCAAGGACGGGCCGAGCGCGGGCGTCACCATGACGACCGCCCTCGCCTCCCTGCTGAGCGGCCGGCTCGTCCGCACGGACGTGGCCATGACCGGCGAGGTCTCCCTCACCGGCCGGGTGCTGCCGATCGGCGGCGTGAAGCAGAAGCTCCTCGCCGCGCACCGGGCGGGCATCACGACGGTCGTGATCCCCAAGCGGAACGAGGCCGACCTGGACGACGTCCCGGCCGAGATCCTGGAGAAGCTGGAGGTCCACCCGGTGACGGACGTCCGCCAGGTCCTGGAGATCGCCCTCGCCCCGGCGGTGGTGCCGGTGGACGTGGCCGCGTAACTCCCCTTCCGTAGGAGCGGGGTGCCGATTCCGGCACCCCGCTCCCGCGCGTTCGGATCTCGTTACCCGGATGTCGGTCGGGGCTGGCATCCTCGTACGCATGAACGACGACGCCTTCTGGGCTCTCATCGACGAGTTGAGCCGCCGGACCGGTGACCGGGACGAGCGACTGGAGTGGCTGCGGGAGGAGTTGCTCCGGCGTCCGGCGGCCGAGAGCGTGGAGTTCCAGGTGTGGCTGGAGCGGGCGACCGAGCGCGCCGACACGCGCGCGGTGTGGGCGGCGGCGAACCGGATCGAGGGCGGCCACTGCACCGACGACGGCTTCCACTACTTCACGCTCTGGCTCGTGGGCCAGGGCCGGAAGGCGTACGAGTCGGTCCTCGCCGACCCGGACGCGCTGGCCGACCTGCCGGGGGTGCGGGCGCTCGTGGGCCGGCACGAGGACGAGTGGGACGACGACGAGTGGCCCGAGTGGGAGGAGCTCGACTACGTCGCCCAGGACGCCTGGGACGAGCTGACGGGCCAGGAGGGCGACGACGGCGAGGAGTTCCTCGACGCCGTCGAGGAGGCGGAGGACGCCGCGGAGGCGGCGGGGGAGTGGGAAGAGGGCGAGCGGTCCCGGGGTCCCGGCCGGAGGGGTTGGCGATGCCCCGGCTCACCGCCCTCTTCCCCGTCGGTGCCTCCCGCTCCTAGGCGGGGCGCCCAGGGCCTGTCCGGCCCTGACGCGCCGGACGGGCCCTAGGAGGCGGAGGAGTTGCGGCGGCGGCCCAGGAGCAGGCTGCCGCCGGCGAAGGCGGCGAGGGCGCCCGCGCCCGCGAGGGCCAGGGGAGCGGCGAGGAGGAGGTCCCGGCGGTGTCGGCGGAGAGGGCCGGGGCTGCTCGTCGCCGCCGTGGCCCGCGTGGCTCACGGTGGAGAGCGCCGCGCCCGCCGCGATCTTCGCCTCGGTCGGGGCCTGGGGCTGGGCCTGGGTCCTGGCCGCCGTCGCCGCCCCGCCGAAGGTGACGTCCGAGCAGCTGTAGAAGGCTTCGGGGCTGTCGTTGCGCTGCCAGATCTTGTAGATGACGTGGCGGCCGGTGCGGGCCGGAGCTGTCCCGTGAAGTTGTAGTAGCCGTCGGTCGCGGTGCGGGTGGTGTTGTAGACGGCGACGGGGCCGGGTCCAGGTCGGACCACTTCAGGGACGGGTCGGGTCGAAGCCGGGCTTGGTGATGTAGATCGTCATGGTGCCCGAGTGCGGGGCCGTCACCCGGACCTTGAAGTCGAAGGAGCCGGCGGCGACGGCCGTCGAGGGCCAGTCGGTGCGCGCCCAGTCCAGGGCCCGGTACTTCTCGCGGTTGGCCGAGCAGAGCTTGCCGTCCGGGATGAGGGCCTGGTGCTGTCCCGCGGCGTTGGCGATGTTGACCTCGTTCCAGTCGTAGAGCGGCTGGGTGCCGGAGTCGGCGACGAGGTCCTTGCACACCTGCGACTTGGGCGTCTCGGGGCCCTCGGCGTAGCAGGCCGCGATCCGGCTGACGGGGTTGAAGACGGCTCCGTGGGCACCGGCCGCCGTGGGGGTGAGGCCGACGAGGGCGGCGGCTGACAGGGCGGCGGCGGAGACGGTGGCGGTGCGGCGGTAGGAGGCCATGCGGGGGCTCTCTCTCGTGCGTGGGGGAGTACGGGACGAGCAACGCGCGCTGGACACGCGGAAGTTGGCTTCCGGGCGACCGCGGTAGAGCGTCGCATTGGTCCATACCAATGGGCAAGGGGTGCGCGGAAGCGGCGGCGGCCCCCGGGTGCCGCGGGCCCGGGAGGCCGCCGTGGAGCGGGAGCGCGGGGTCAGCCGTTCGCGAGCGCCTGCACGCGCGAGTAGTCCCCGTTGAAGTGGTTGTGGTCGCCGACCGTCGGGCCGGAGGAGGTGTACTGCCAGATCGTGTAGTACGGCCAGCCGGCCGGGAGCTCGCCGACGTCGGAGGCGTACCGCGCGATCCACAGCGGGTTGGTGGAGGAGAAGGCCGCGGAGTTGCCGGTGCACTGCTTCCACCAGCTCGTGGCCGTGTAGATCACTGGGTCGCGGCCCGTCCGGTACTTGTACCGGTTCACGAAGTCCTGGATCCACGCGACCATCCCGGACGCCGTCTTGCCGTAGCAGGTCGCGCCGTACGGGTTCCATTCGATGTCGAGCACGCCCGGCAGCGTCTTGCCGTCCCCCGACCAGCCGCCGCCGTTGTTGACGAAGTAGTCGGCCTGGGCGGCTCCGGTCGTGGTGTCCGGGGTGGCGAAGTGGTACGTGCCCCGGATCATGCCGACGTTGTAGGAGCCGGTGTACTGCTGGTTGAACGAGGTGTTCTTGTAGTAGGTGCCCTCCGTCGCCTTGACGTAGGCCCATCTGACCCCGCTGTTCCACAGGGTGGACCAGTCCACGTTGCCGTTGTGGCTGGAGACGTCCACGCCCTCCGTCTGGGCGGCGAGGATCGACGCGGGGGCGGACTTGGGGCCCTGGCCGTCGTGCGCGATCACGCCCATGCCCATGTAGGCGGAGCCGCGTGCGGGGGCCGCCTTCCGGGCGCCCGGGTCCTGGGCGGCGGTGGCGGTGCTGGAGAGGCCGAGGGGGAGGAGGAGGGCCAGGGCCGCGAGGCCGGCGCCGGCGAGGGTCGTTCCGAATTGTGCACACGCATTGCGTGCCTCCGAAAGGCTTGGTGGGGGTGTCGGCACGTCCTGGAATGGACATGTCATTCAGGCTTCCGGGAAAGACGCTACGCACGTAGACCCACCGGCGGAAGGGGGCCTGGTCGCCGCCGTTGGTCTACGCCTGCGAAATACTGGAGGAGCTGCGGCGATGGACGCCCCGGCAAGAAACTTTCAGCGACCGGAAAGCGCGCGGGAGGTGCTGACGTGCACGGAAGCGGTACGGGACATGAAGGCCGGGTCACCACCGGCGGTGGTGTGGACCAGGAGTTCCTCGCCCTGGAACGGGAGCTGGCGGTCTTCCTCCGCCGCGCCCGCGCCCAGTCCGGCGAGATGGCCCGCGAGGTCCACCCCGAACTGGAGCCCGCCGCGTACGGCCTCTTCGTACGCCTCGACGACGCCGGACCCCAGCGGGCCACCGAACTCGCCGGGTACTTCGGCGTCGGCAAGGCCACCATGAGCCGCCAGCTGCGCGCCCTGGAGGACCTCGGACTCGTCGCCCGCGACCCCGACCCCGCCGACGGCCGCGCCTCGCTCGTCCGCCTCACCGAGGAGGGCCGGGACCGCTTCCGCAGCGTCCGCGACGCCCGGCGCGAACGCTACGTCCGCAAACTCGCCGACTGGGACCGCGCCGAGGTCGCCGAACTCGCCCGCCTCCTGCACCACTTCAACGTCCGCTCGGAGGGCTGAACGACCGGAGGTTCGGCGGTGGGGTCCGAGGGGCTCGGCGGCGGGGCCCGAGGGGCTCGGCGGTGGGATCCGAGGGGCTCGACGGCGGGGCCCGAGGGCTCAGCGGTCCGCCAGCTCCGCGTACACCGCCGTCGCGTCGTCGTGGAGCTTCCACCGGTGCGCCCCGCCGCCCGCGCGTCGGCCGCCTCCAGGGCCCGCACCCTGCGCAGCAGACCGGCCGGGCCCTCCTCGCGCAGGACGCCGAAGCAGCCCGCCCAGTCGCCCGCGCCGAACAGCTCCACCCAGCGGCTCGCCCCGTCCGTGAGCGCCGCCAGGGCCCGCACCTCCGCGCGCGGGCTCGTCCCGGTCACCGCCCGCCCCGCGACCGCGGGGTCGGCCGCCGCCGTGAAGAAGCCGCCCTCCCGGTTCCGCAGCCGGTCCGTCGCCGCCAGGGAACGCCGCACCTCGTCCGGCACCCGGTCCAGCCGGTCGTCGAGCACGGCCCGCACCGCCCCGTCCGGGGACTCCAGGAGGAGGACGGAGTCGGAGAGGACCAGATGCTCGACCGACGTCTCGTCCCAGCGCGCGAGCACCACCGTCGCCTGAGGCGTTCGCACGTGAGAAAGGTCACAGGTGTCGCGGTGGGCGTCCGCGGTGCGCCAGATGGACAGGGACAGGATCTCGGACAGGGACAGGTCCCGTCGGGAACCGGACAGTTCGGTCAAAGCCCCGCCCAGCCGCGCCGTGAACCACGGGACCGTGTGCACACAACCGTCATCACCGGCGGGAGGCGTGACGCCGTCGAGCAGGACGACCGTCCCCCCGCTCCCCGACGCGGGCAGAGCTGCGGCCGCCCAGTCCTCGTTGGGGCGTTCGGGGCTGCCGGGAAGAGAGGCGGCTTCGCTGCGCATGGCGTCCAGTGTGCCCGCCCCGCGCATTCCCCGGTGGACTCCTTCACCGGACCTGCAAATGACCGGAAAAGGCCTGTACCAAACCTGCGGAAGCGGCGGGAGGGACGGAACTGACACCTCCGGGAAGCTGCGGGCGCGCATCCTGTCAAAGCCCGCCCGGAAGATCCAACCGGCACTCCGCGCGGGCCCCCGGAACCCGCCTCCGGAAGTTGTTCGCCAACTACTGAGTGTTGTTCACTCGTTCGGGTGGCGGAGCGGCCGATGCCCGTCCCCTTGCCGGAAGCGCTGGAATGGTCGGAAGCCGTACCAGGGGTGGGGGCGCGCTCCATGTGACCGGCCGTCACCTCTGCTTCATCGGCGGACGAATCAAGAATGCGAGCACCGGTGCAGAAGAAGCGGCCTCGGAGCAAGAACGGCACACAGAGCGAGACCCCCGGTGTGCCGCAGGCCCCCGCCGGCCGGCCCAAGCGCGTCCGCAACCGGCTGGTCGCCGGCGTCGCCCTCGTCGGCATCACCGTCCTCGCCGCCGGAGCCCCGCGATCCTCACCGCCTCCGCCGGGCTCACCGAGTCCCAGCGCCTGGTCACCCTCGCCGAACTCGACCGGCAGGCCGTCACCCTCGCGCACTCCCTCGCCGACGAGCGCGACGAGGTCGTGGCGTACATCGCCGCCGGACGCGACGCGCAGACCGGCGACGCCAAGCACAAGCGGCAGATCACCGACGCGCGCTCCACCCGGGTCGACCGCCAGATCGACGAGATCCGTCCCGCCGCCCCCGCCGAACTCCGCCGCGACCTCGCCGGCGTCCCCTCCGTCCGCCGCACCGCCCTCACCGGCAAGGGCACGGCCCTGGAGGCCCACAAGGCGTACACGGACGTCATCGCCAAGCTCCAGGCCCTCGCCGACGAGCTCGCCGACAAGACCCCGGCCCGCGCCTCCGACGCCGCCCTGACCGAGGCCACCCGCGCCCCCGCCGCCCTCGGCCGCGCCGTCGAACAGGCCTCCGCCACCCGCGGGCTGCTCGTCGCCGCGCTCAGCGTGCCGCAGCCCGAGCCCAGCGGGAACGTCCACTACGACCCCAGACGGGCACGTACGTCGCCGACGAGCCCGAGGGCGCCGCGGACGCCGACCGGGCCCGCGACGGCCTCACCGCCGCCGCCCAGCAGGCCCGCGTCCGCGAACTCGCCGCCCTCGGCGACTTCGACCAGGCCGCAGGCGCCACCGCCCGCGACTCCCTCGCGGCCACCGTCACCGGCCCCGACGTCAAGAGCGCCGAACTCGCGCTCGCCTCCCTCACCGACCAGCCCAAGCTGACCGAGGCCGAGCGCGGCACGGACCCGACCGCCCTGGACTCCGCCCTCTCCGCCCGCATCGAGCAGATGCGCGGCGTCGAGTCCGCCCTCGCCACCGAGCGGGTCGACCGCCTCGCCGCGCTCCGCGACGACGACGTCGAAGCCCTCGAACTGCGCCTCGCCTTCCTCGGCGGCTGCCTCCTCGTCGCGATCGGCATCTCCACCTACGTCGCCCGCACCCTCACCCGGCCGCTCGCCGTGCTCCGCCTCGGCGCCGCCCGGCTCTCCGCCGCGCCCGAGCCGCACACCGAGGAAGCGATCCGCTTCACCGGCCGCAACGACGAGTTCGCCCAGGTCGTCCGCTCCCTCAACGCCCTGCACGGCAAGCTCGCCGGCCTCGCCGCGCAGACCGAGCGGCTCACCGACGAGCGCGCCGACCTGGCCGCCGAGAAGGACGCCGTCGGCGCCGAGCTCGCCGCCCAGCGCGCCGACCTCCAGGGCCGGGTCGCCCTCCTCACCGCCGACCTCGAACGGCTCAGGACCACCGTCCACCACACCTTCGTCAACCTCTCGCTGCGCAGCCTCGGGCTCGTCGAGCGGCAGCTCGGCGTCATCGAGAAGCTGGAGGAGCGCGAGCAGGACCCGGACCGCCTCGCGACCCTCTTCAAGCTCGACCACATGGCGACCGTCATGCGCCGCCACAGCGAGAACCTCCTCGTCCTCGCCGGCCACGAGCACGTCCACGGCCACGCCGGGCCCGTCCCGCTCGTCGACGTGCTGCGCGCCGCCGTCAGCGAGATCGAGCGGTACGAGCGGGTCACCATCCAGTCCCTGCCGCCGCACGCCCAGATCGCCGGCTTCGCCGCGGACGACCTGAGCCACCTGGTCGCGGAACTCCTGGAGAACGCCACCTCCTTCTCGCCGCCCGACGCGGAGGTCCAGCTCTCCGGCTGGCTCCTGGAGAGCGGCGAGGTGATGCTCTCCGTGCAGGACTCGGGCATCGGCATGACCCCCGCCCGGTCCGCCGAACTCAACGCGCGCCTCGCCGAGGCCGACCCGGAGGCCTTCGAGGGCGAGGGACTCGGCATGCGGGTCATCGCCCTGCTCGCCGCCCGCCACGGCGTCCGCGTCGAACTGCGCGAGCAGAAGCCGGGCGGTACCGCCGCCGTCGTGGTCCTCCCGCTGCCCCTGCTGCCCACCGCCCCGCCGACGGCCGTGACGGAGCCCGTACGGATCGCGGGCGCCACGCCGGCGATCCAGCTCCCGGCTCCGCCGCCGAGGCCAACTCCAACACCCTGCCCTCCCGGCACCGCGACCCGCTCGTGGAGGCGGCGGAGGCCGCGTTCCTGGCGGCGGAGACGGAAACGGCGCAGGAGCAGGCGCAAGAGCAGGAACAGGAGCAGGCGCAGGTCCAGGAGCACGAGCAGGCCCAGGAGTACGAGCAGGCCCAGGAGCACCAGCAGGCGCCCGAAGCCGCGTACGAGCCGGAAGCCGCGCCCGAGGAGTCGTACGAGACGACGCCCGAAGGGTCCTACGAGCCGACGCCTGCGGAGCCGTACGAGACGCCCGAGCAGGCGCCCGAGCCGACGCCCGAGCCGTACGAATCCGTCTCCGAGACCACGCTCCAGGTCCGGCTGCCCGACCCGCCGCCGGAGCCTGACACCCACGAGCGCGCCGCCGACGGAGAGCCGGACCCGGCCCCGGCTCCGGCTCCGGCCGTGGCCCCGGCGCCGACCGCCGAGGACGCGCCGGTCCCCGGACCGAGGGCCGGGCAGTGGGAGCGGGTCACCGACAAGGGCCTGCCCAAGCGCACCCCGCAGGTGGTCCGCAGGACCGGAGCCCCCACCGCGCCCCGCCAGGGCGGTGTGGACGCGGAGGCCCTGCGCCGTCGGCTCGGCGGCTTCCACCAGGGAGCCAAGGCCGGGCGCCGGGACGTGGAGGCGGAGCTGGACACGGCACGCATAGAAGCCGCGAGGACTGCACGTACAGAGGAGATGACGGGGACACAGTCGAGGAGGCACGCAGTTGACTGCCACGGGAACGTTCGGACTGAGCACGGAAGCCCGCAACCTGCAATGGCTGCTGGGGAATCTGGTGGAGGAGGTCCCGGGCGTCCGCTCGGTGGCCGTGGTCTCCTCCGACGGCCTGATGCTGCTCTCGTCGGACCCTGCCACGCAGCAGGCCGCGACGAGCGCCGCCGAGGCGCCCCGCCCCGGCGGGCCGCGCGGCTCCAGCGCCGATCTGGCGACCATCGTCTCCGGCATCGGCAGCCTCACCGTCGGCGCCGCCCGGCTGATGGACGGCGGCGGGGTCAAGCAGACGATGGTCGCGATGGACGAGGGCAGCGTCTTCGTCATGTCGATCAGCGACGGTTCGCTGCTCGGCGTGCACGCCACGCCCGACTGCGACATGAGCGTCGTGGCATACCACATGGCGCTGTTCGTGGGCCGCGCCGGACACGTACTCACCCCCGAAGTCCGCAGCGAGCTGCGTAAATCGATGGAGAGCACCCAGTGACGGCCATGTCCTCGGCTCATCACGCCTTCAAGCTGCCGGTACGGGGGGAGAACCGCCGCCCCGCGCGCGTGCGCCCGTACTCGCTGACCGGCGGCCGCACCCGCTTCGGTCACGTCCTGCTCGTCGAGACCTTCGTGGCGGCGCTCGAAGCGCCCGCCGCCCGCAAGGTCCTGACGGACGGCGGTCCGGCCCCGCGCGGGCTGATGCCGGAGATGCGGGCCATCGTCGAGATCTGCCGCCGGATGCGGACGGTCGCGGAGATCTCGGCGCTTCTGAAGATGCCGTTGGGGGTCGTCCGGGTGCTGCTCAGCGACCTGGCCGACCAGGGAAAGATCCGTGTGTACGGGACCGGTCACGGCACCGGCCAGCCCGACCGCGCGCTCCTCGAAAGGGTGCTGAGTGGACTCCGTCGTCTCTGACGCCACCGCCGTCTCCGAAACCCCGGCGGTCGCCGGGATCCCCGCCCAGCCGGGGCCCCAGGATCCCGTGCTCGACGCGGAAGAGGGCGCGCAGGACTGGCAGCTCGACCATTCCCGCGCCCCCATCGCCACGAAGATCGTCGTCGCGGGCGGCTTCGGCGTCGGCAAGACCACCTTCGTCCGCGCCGTCTCGGAGATCACCCCGCTCCAGACCGAGGCGCTGATGACCCAGGCGAGCGAGGAGACCGACGACCTCACCGCCACCCCGGACAAGCTCACCACCACGGTGGCGATGGACTTCGGCCGGATCACCCTCGACAACGACCTGGTGCTGTACGTCTTCGGCACGCCGGGACAGCAGCGCTTCTGGTTCATGTGGGACGACCTGGTGCGCGGGGCGATCGGGGCGATCGTGCTCGCCGACACCCGGCGGCTCACCGACTGCTTCCCGGCGCTCGACTACTTCGAGAGCTGCGGGCTGCCGTACATCGTGGCCGTCAACCACTTCGAGGGCACCGAGGTGTTCGAGGCGGACGACGTGCGGGAGGCCCTCACCGTGCCCGCGCACGTGCCCGTGGTGGTCATGGACGCGCGCAAGCGGTACAGCGTCGTCGAGACCCTGCTCGCGATGGTCGCGCACGCCCTCGACGCCACCCCCGAATAGCCGGTCCCGAACGGCCGGTCCCGAACAGCGCCAGGAGCACCATCCATGCGGAAGATACTCATAGTCGGCGCAGGCCAGTCCGGCCTGCAGCTCGCCCTCGGACTCCAGTCGCGGGGGTACGAGGTCACCCTCATGTCGAACCGGACGGCGGACGAGGTCCGCACCGGCCGGGTCATGTCCACCCAGTGCATGTTCGACACCGCCCTCCAGCACGAGCGGGACCTCGCGCTCAACTTCTGGGAGTCCCAGGCCCCGAGGATCGAGGGCCTCGGCGTCTCCGTCGCCGCCCCCGACTCCTCCCGCGCGATCGACTGGGTGGGCAGGCTCGACGGATACGCCCAGTCCGTGGACCAGCGCGTGAAGATGGCCGGCTGGATGGACACCTTCGCCCAGCGCGGCGGCCAGCTGGTCATACACGGCGCGGCCGTCGGCGACCTGGACTACTTCTCCCGCCGCTACGACCTGACGCTCGTCGCGGCCGGCAAGGGCGAGCTGGTCTCCATGTTCGGCCGGGACGCCGCCCGTTCTCCGTACGGCGAGCCCCAGCGGGCCCTGGCCGTGGCGTACGTCCACGGTCTCGGCCCGCGTCCGGAGCACCCCGACTTCGACGCGGTCCGCTGCAACATCGTCCCGGGCGTCGGCGAGCTCTTCGTCATGCCGACCCTCACCACCGGCGGCCGCGCCGACATCCTCTTCTGGGAGGGCGTCCCCGGTGGCCCCGTCGATGCCTTCAAGGGCATCAAGGACCCCTCCGAGCACCTGGCCCTGACGCTGGAGCTCATGGAGAAGTTCCTGCCCTGGGAGTACGCGCGCGCGACCCGGGTCGAGCTGACCGACGCGGGCGGCACCCTCGCCGGCCGGTACGCGCCGACCGTCCGCAACCCCATCGGCCGCCTCCCGGCGGCGGCCTGGTCCTCGGCGTCGCCGACGTCGTCGTCGCCAACGACCCGATCACCGGCCAGGGCTCCAACTCGGCCTCCAAGTGCGCCGCCGCGTACCTCGACGCCATCGTCGAGCAGGGCGACGGGCCCTTCGACGAGGCGTGGATGCGGGGCGCCTTCGACCGCTACTGGAAGACGGCCCAGCACGTCACCAAGTGGACGAACGCGATGCTGGCGCCCCCGCCGGAGCACGTCCTGAACCTCCTCGGCGCGGCCGGACAGCTCCAGCCCGTCGCCGACCGCTTCGCGAACGGCTTCAACGACCCGGCGGACTTCGAGAACTTCTTCTTCGAGCCCGAGAAGACGGCCGCGTACCTGGCCGAGGTCTCCGGAAGCTGACCGAGGCGACGACTGGTGGCCGGTGACCGGTGACCGGTGACCGGTGGCCGGTGGCTGGTGACTTGTGGCCGGGGACCTATGGCCGGTGACTGGTGGCCGGTGGCCGGTGGCCGGTGACCGGTGACCGGTGCCCGGTGGCCAGTGACCGGCGACTGACGACCGACGGCTGATGGCTGACGGCCGGTGCCCGCGCCGGGGCCGGCCGCCGGAATCAGGTCGTGACGGCGCGTTCCCGTGCCCGATCATGGGGCATGCCCCCGTCTGTGACCCTCGGCCGCGTGGACGCGGACCTGGCCGCCGGCCGTGTGCCGATGGCGCGCCAGCGTCTGCGCGGACTCGTCTCCTCCTTCCCGTACGACCTGACCCTGCGCCGCAGACTCGCCGAGGTGTACCGGCTGTACGGCGACGCGGCGGAGGCGGGGCGCTGGATGTACCTCGAAGAGGACCGGGACCCGGCCGAGACCGCCGCCTTCGAGGAGCGGTACGCGTCCACCGCCCGGCGGATGAAGGCCCTCGCCTGGCGGGGCCCGAGGCGCTGGCGGCGACCGCCCGCGCCGAGGAGCGGCTCGTGGCGCTCCGTACGGCCCGCGCCGGGGAGCGGGGAGGCCGGTCGACTGGGACGATCCCGCCTCCTACGCGGAGGACGCGGACGAGGAGTACGTGCCGGACACCGGCGGCGTGACGCTCGGAGGGTTCCTCATCGGGCTCGGCTGCCTGGTCGGGACGGTCGCGTTCGGGGCGGTCTGGGTGGTCGGGATCGTCGCCCTCTTCGAGTGACGCGATTCCGCGCGGCGGACCGCGAGCGGGGTCAGGAGACCCGTCAGGGCGAAGAGGGCGCCCACGGCGAACCAGCCGGGGCGGCCCCAGCCCACGCAGAGCGCGATGAGGAGGCCGGGGCCGAGGGCCTCGGAGAGACCGGCGCCCAGGCCGAAGACGCCCAGGTACTGGCCGGTGGCGTGGGGCGGCGCGAGCGCGTACGACACCTCGAAGCCGCCCGCCGCGTGCCACAGTTCGCCGACCGTGTGGACGACCACGGCCGTCAGGAGCAGGACGACCGCGACGGCGACGGGCGTCCCGGCGGAGAGCGGGACGAGGGCGCAGGAGACGAGGAAGGCCGCTCCGGCGCGCCGGTAGGCGCGGCCGCCGGCCCGGGGCGAGTCGACGCCGCGGCTCGCCCGCACCTGGAGGCCGACGACCAGGACGGTGTTGGCGAGCATGGTGCCCGAGACGAGCCAGTGCGGGGCGGTGGTGGACCCCACGAGCCAGAGCGGGATCGCGACGGTGAGCACCTTGAACTGGATCGCCATGACGCCGTCGAGCGCGGTGAGCGCCAGGTACGGCCGGTCCCGCAGCGCGATCCACCGGGGCCGCGCGCGGCGGGCGCGGGCGCGACCGGCGGCAGCAGGAACAGGAGGGCGGCCGAGGCCGCGAACGCGCAGGCGTTCCCGGCGACGAGGACCTGGTACGCGCCGAGGGTGCCGACCTGCACCGCCCATCCCGCGAGGAGCGCGCCGAGGAGATCCCGACGTTGGTCACGGCCCGCAGACAGGCGCGAAACTCCTGCGGCCTGTCCCTCCGTGGTGCCGGACGAGCGGCGCGCGGGCGGCGAGACCGGCCGCCTTGGCGCCGGTGGCCGCCGAGACGGCGAGGACGAACGGCCAGAAGCTGTCGGCGAGCACGAAGGCCGCCGTGGCGAGCGCCTGCACCGCCAGGGTGGTCACGTAGACCCGCGCGCGCCGCGCCGGTCCGCGAGGTGGCCGACGGCGATGCCCACGGCCAGCGAGAGCAGCCCGGCGATGCCGAGGCCGAGCCCCACGGTGGCGGCCGGGAGGCGCACGGCCTGGGTGAAGTACAGGACGCCTGCGGTCAGGAAGAGCCCGCTGCCGACGGCGTTGACGAAGTTCGAGGCGGCGAGCGCGCGTCGGGGGCGGGTGTCCGGTAAGAGTCTGGGCATGACGGGGCTCCGCGTCCGGGACCGGCGACCGGCCATGAGTAAGGACCCGTCAAGCTTGTTGGATATTACGCGTGGGGGCAAGGGTGGGGGCCGGGGCAAGGGACGGGTCGGGGCAAGAGGCGGGCCGGGAGCGGTGGTTCAGCTCCTGTCGTAGCCCTCGTCCCCGCCGTCCTTCGCGCCCGCCGGGAGCGTGGGCGGGTGTACGCCTCCAGGGCCGCCCCGCCCGGATCGGGCCGTACGGCACCGAGCAGCGGGTTCGCCGCGATCGGCGAGACCTTCACCTTCCCGCCGGGGCGCGGGGCCTGCACCACCAGGCCCGCGCCGAGATAGAGGGCCACGTGGGTCGCGCCCGGGAAGTAGACCACCAGGTCGCCGGGGCGCAGCTCGGCCAGCGGCACCCGGGGCAGGGTCGCCCACTGCTCCTGGCTGGTCCTGGGCAGCCCCGGCCGCCGCCGCCCACGCCTGCTGCGTCAGACCCGAGCAGTCGTACGCCTCCGGGCCCTCCGCCCCCACTCGTACGGCTTGCCGATCTGGTCCACCGCGAAGCGCAGCGCCTCCGCGCCCGCCCGGGACGGGGTGCGCGCGCCTCCAGGACGCCGGAGTCGAGCAGTTCGCGCTGCGCGCCTGCGGTCTGGACGTGTTCGAGCGCGGTCAGCCGGGACAACTGGTCCGGCGACAGCCCGGCGAGCAGCTTCTCCACCTCCAGGAGCTTGGCCCGCACCTCGTCCCGCCGCTTGCGCTGCGCGTCGGCGAGCCCTGCCGCCGGTCCAGGGCCTTGCGGGAGGCGCTCGCGAGGCTCCCGGCCCGCCGCTCGGCGTCCGCCAGCCGGGCGACGGCGGTGGCCCGGTCACGCGCCACGCGGTCCATCAGATGCCCCTCGTCCAGGGCCGACTGGGCGTCCGGCGCGAAGAGCAGTTCCACGTAAGAAGAGAGTCGGACCTGCCCTGGTACTGCTCCCGGGCGATCCGCCCGGCGGCGGCACGGCCCTGCGCCAGCGCGGTCCGGGCGGCGGTGAGCCGGGCGGTGACCTTCTTCGTGTCGGCGTCCTGGAGCTTCAGCGCCTCCTCGGCGGCGTTGTACCGCTCGGTCGCCTCCTCGGCCTGCTGGTAGAGCGTCCGGAGCCGGGTGAGCAGCCCGCCGACGGAGTCACCGCCCGGGGGCGGGAGGGCGGAGGCGTCGTCCTGGGCGGGGGATGAGGGATTCCGGGCTCCAGCGGTCCGGCCGGGGTCGCGGCGGGGTTCGTGGACGGGGGAGCGGCCGGGGGTGTGGCTGGGGTCGCCGGGTCTGCCGGGTCCACCAGGCCTGCCGGGTCCACCAGGCCTGCCGGGTCCACCAGGTCTGTCGGGTCCGCCGGTCCGGCCGGTTCCGCCGGGGTCGCCTGGGCCGCCGTCGGATCCACCGGCCCCACCGGTTCCGCCGTCGGGTCGGCCCAGGCGATCGGGGCCTCCGCCGGAGGGTCGGCGGGCGGGTCCGGGCGGCGCTCGCCGAGGGAGCACCCCGTGAACGCCGTCATCGCGGCGAGCGCCCCGTGCAGACCGTGCGCAGCAGCCTTCGCGACACGTCATCACCTCCACGGGGATGATGACGGGTCACTTCATCCGATTACCGTACAAATCAAGGCGCGTCTCGGGTGTCACTCGTTCGGCTTCGAATTCGGCTTCGGTGTCGGCTTCGACCACGGCCACTTCAGCTCGCGCCGCTCCCGCCCCTCGGGCGCGTACACGTACACCCAACCGCGCTGGAGCCCGAGCCGCTTCGTGTAGCCCGAGGGCTCGCGCCGGTACGTGTGCAGGGTCGGCGGGTGCCCGTCGTGCGCCGGGACCGGGATCTCGTACCACTTCGGAGGGTGGCCGGTCGGGCCGAGCAGGATCGGCAGGGCCCGGCCGTCGAGGGGCCGCCGCGGAAGGGGTGTTCTCGCTTCTCACCCCACAGTCTCCCCGGCACCCGCCTCACAGCAGGCGGGCCGCCCCGCCCAGCAGCGGCACCACCCGGCGGGCCAGCGTCGCCACCGGGCCCTCGGGGTCTCCTGCGCGAGGAGCCGCTGCACGACCTCCGCCGTCTCCCCGTCGCTCGCCGCGGTCGCCGCGAGCAGGGCGACGAGGTGGTCGACGAGCCAGTCCCGCAGCTCCCGCGCCGGCGGCTGCTTCCCCTCGTCGAGCCAGATGAGCGAGGCCGCCTCGACGGCGGCGATCCACGTCCGGACGAGCATGCCGAACCGGGGCCCCGGCCGCTCCACCCCGAGGTGGACGAGGATCTGCTCGGCGGCGGCCCGCCGCACCTCGTCCACGATCGCGGAGGTCCGGGAGGTCTCGGCGACGCTGCCGCCCGCAGCAGCGCGCTGAACCCGGTGCCGTGCTCGTCGACGAAGGCCAGGTAGCGGTCGAGCACCCGGCCGAGCCGCTCGGTCGGCGGCCCCGCCGGCGGCTCGGCGAAACAGCGGTTCAGGGCGTCGGCGTTGGAGCGCAGGGCGGCCTCGTACAACTGCTGCTTGCCACCGGGGAAGTACCGGTAGACGAGGGGCCGCGAGACGCCGGCCGCCTCGGCGACGTCGTCGAGCGAGACGTCCTCGGGCGCCCGGTGGGCGAAGAGCCCCAGGGCGACGTCGAGGAGCTGCCCGCGCCGCTCCTCGACGGTGAGCCTGCGGTACGCGGGGTGGCGGCGCTCGTCATGAACCGCAGCGTAACCGTGTCCGACTTGTTGACGATCCGTCTACCACCGTGTGAGCCTGCTGAAAACGGACGGTAAGGAGTCGCCAGTGTCGACGCACGACCTGTACGTGAACGCCCCCGCCGCACCCGGCTGGCAGGTGCCCGCCACCGGAGCCGCCCGCTTCTCCTGGGACTATGACGACGGCCGCGAGCGGCTCCTCGCCCTGTACCAGAAGGGCAAGGACAAGCAGTGGGACGGCGCCACCCGCATCGACTGGGGCATCGAGGTCGACCCGTACGACCCGCTCGGCACCCCCGACGAGGTCCTCACCCTCCACGGCACCCGCCACTGGGCGAAGATGACCGAGAAGGACAAGGGCGACCTGCGCCGGCACTACTCCTCCTGGCAGTTCAGCCAGTTCCTCCACGGCGAGCAGGGCGCCATGATCTGCGCCGCCCGGATCGTCGAGTCCGTCCCCGACCTCGACGCCAAGTTCTACTCGGCCACCCAGACCATGGACGAGGCCCGCCACGCCGAGATCTACGGCCGCTTCCTCCACGAGAAGATCGGGATGCTGTATCCGATCAACGACAACCTCAAGGGCCTCCTCGACGACACCCTGCGCGACTCCCGCTGGGACATGCCCTACCTCGGCATGCAGGTCCTCATCGAAGGCCTCGCCCTCGCCGCCTTCGGCATGATCCGCGACACCACCGACAAGCCGCTGCCCAAGCAGATCCTCGCCTACGTCATGCAGGACGAGGCCCGGCACGTCGCCTTCGGCCGGATGGCGCTCCGCGACTACTACAAGCAGCTCACCGACGCCGAGCTCCGCGAACGCGAGGAGTTCGTCATCGAGGGCTGCTACCTGATGCGCGACCGGCTGCGCGGCGTCGAAGTCCTGGAGAACTTCGGCATCCCGAAGAAGGAGGCCGAGGAACTCAGCGAACAGAGCGAGTTCCTGCACCTCTTCCGCAAGCTCCTCTTCAGCCGCATCGTCCCCTGCGTCAAGGACATCGGCCTCTGGGGCGAACGCCTCCAGAAGGCCTACCTCGACATGGGCGTCTTCGACCTCGGCGACTCCAACCTCGACCTGCTCATGAGCCAGGACGAGGAGATCGCGGAGGCCCTGGACCGCGAGCGCTTCGCGACGGAGGAGGCCGAGAGGGTCGCGGAGGTGGAGGCGGCGATCGCGGAGGGGGAAGCGGTGTCGTGACGGGATGGTGGATCCAACAGTCGAATTTTGGATCCGGGACACAAGCTACGGATACGGGATGTTGGATCCAGGACCCAACATCCATGATCCGGGCTACGGATTCCGCGCCTCCGCCTCCAGCCGCAGCGCCTCCTCCATCACCGCCTTCGCGATCGGCGCCGCGCTCCCGCCCCCGCTGATGTCCGTACGGGAGGCCTCCGCGTCCTCGACGACGACCGCGACCGCGACGGCAGGCTGGGCGGCGTCGTCGGCCTGGGCCCAGGCGATGAACCAGGCGTAGGGGGTGCCGGTGTTGCCGAAGCCGTGTTGGGCGGTGCCGGTTTTGCCACCGACGCGGGCGCCGGGGATCGCCGCGTTGGTGCCGGTGCCGTCTTCGACGGCGCGGACCATGAGGCGCTGGAGTTGCAGGGCGGTCGAGGGGTTCATGGCCTGGCGGTAGCTGCGGCGGGCGGTGCGGTCCACGGTGGTGCCGCCGGAGGTGGTGGTGCGGTCGACGAGGTAGGGGTACGCGATCTCCCCGTTGTTGGCGACGGCGGCCGCGACGAGGGCCATCTGGAGGGGGTCGCGGTCGTGTCGAACTGGCCGATGGAGGAAAGGGCCAGCTGGTCGGGGCTCATGCGGCGGTCGAAGTTGGACTTGGCGACCCAGGACGGCACCTGGAGCCCCGTGTCGTTGAAGCCGAACTTCTCCGCCGTCTCGACCATCCCGTCCAGGCCCACCTTGACCCCGAGACCGGCCATCACGGTGTTGCAGGACCACTGGATCGCGGCGGCGAGGGAGGCGTCGGCGCAGCCCGTGGCCTCGTTCGGGAGGACCTGTCGGGTGCCGGGGAGGACGAACGGGTCCGGGGTGTCGGTCGGCGCCTCCACGTCCCGTACCACTCCCGCGTCCAGCGCCGCGGCGGCCGTCACGATCTTGAAGGTGGAGCCCGGGGGGTAGGTCTGCCGCAGCGCCCGGTTCAGCATCGGCTGGTTCGGCGAGGTGGTGAGGTGCCGCCAGGCGTCCTTGACCTCCGGACCCGTGCCGGAGAGCACTCCCGGGTCGTACGAGGGGGAGCTGACGAGCGCGAGGATCCGGCCGCTCGACGGCTCGATCGCGACGACCGCGCCCCGCTTGCCGTCGAGCCCCCGGAAGGCGGCCTCCTGCACGGGGGCGCGGAGGGTGGTCACCACGTCGCCGCCGGGCTGCCGGCCGCGGGTGAGGTCGTTCCAGAGGGGGAGCGGCGCCAGTTTCGGGTCGGTGCCGGAGAGGATGCCGTCCTCGGCGTGCTCGACGAGGGTCGTGCCGTAGGTCTGGGAGGCGTAGCCGGTCAGCGGCGCGTACAGCGGCCCCTGGAGGTAGGTCCGTTCCCAGCGCAGCTGCTGTCCGCTGTCGCGGGAGCCGGTCACCGGCTTCCCGTCGACGACGATCTCGCCGCGCGGTTTCGCGTACCGCTCGATGGCGATCCGCCGGTTGGCCGGGTTGTCGTCGAGGGAGTCGGCCTGGAAGACCATCACGCGGGCGGCGTTGACGAGCAGCGCGACGAGGAGGACCAGGCAGAGGGCGGCGGCCCTCCGGATGTAGCGGATCACTGTCCGACCACCTTCGCGAGCTCACCGGTGTCGGCGGCGTCGGGCTGGGGGGCGCGGGCCGAGTCGCTGACCCGGATGAGGAGCGCGACGATCACCCAGTTGGTCACCACGGACGAACCGCCCTGCGCCAGGAACGGCATCGCCATGCCGGTCAGCGGGATGAGCCCCATCACCCCGCCCGCGATCACGAAGACCTGGAGCGCCACGATCGAGGCGAGGCCGATCGCGAGCAGCCGTCCGAAGGGGTCGCGCAGGGCGAGGCCGGCGCGGTAGCCGCGGGCGACGAGCAGGGCGTACAGCAGGAAGAGCGCGGTGAGGCCGACGAGTCCCAGCTCCTCGCCGGCCGTCGCCAGGATGAAGTCGGACTTGGTGGCGAAGCCGATGAGGACGGAGTGGCCGAGGCCGAGGCCGGTGCCGAGCATGCCCCCGGCGGCGAAGGCGAAGAGCGACTGGGCGAGTTGCCCCGGCCCGTCCCCGGCCCGGATCGAGGCGAAGGGTCGAGCCAGTCCTGCACCCTGCTGTGCACGTGGGGTTCGAGCGAGCCGACGAGGAAGGCGCCGGCGGAGGCCAGGACGAGACCGACCGCGATCCAGCCGGTCCGGCCGGTCGCCACGTACAGCATGATCACGAAGAGGCCGAAGAAGAGCAGCGAGGTGCCCAGGTCGCGTTCCAGGACGAGGACGCCGACGCTCAGCAGCCAGATCGCCACGATCGGCCCGAGGACGCGGCCGGTGGGGAACTGGAACTTCCAGATCCGGCGGCCGGTGTACGCGAGCGCGTTGCGGTTGGCGGCGAGGTACGCGGCGAAGAAGACCGCGAGCAGGATCTTGGCGAACTCGCCCGGCTGGAAGGAGAGCCCGCCGATCCTGATCCAGATCTTGGCGCCGTTCACCGCCGGGAAGAAGATCGGCAGGATCATCAGCCCGAGGGCGGCGGCCACCGACACGTACGCGTACCCTGGAGCGTCCGGTGGTCGCGGAGCAGCAGGACGACCACGATGAACAGCGCCACCCCGAGCGTCGACCAGACCAGCTGCGTCGCCGCCGCCTGGTCCCTCGGCGTCTCCAGGTCGAGGCGGTAGATCAGCACGAGTCCGAGGCCGTTGAGGAGGACGGCGATCGGCAGCAGCAGGGGATCGGCGTAGGGGGCGCGGAAGCGGACCGCGAGATGGGCGAGGAGCGCGAGGAGTCCGAGCCCCGCCCCGTAGCGGGCGGCGTCGGGAGGGACGGCGCCGCTGCGGGCGAGGCCGACCTCCGCGTAGCCGAGGACGGAGATCAGGACCGCGCCGATCAGGAGCGACAGCTCCACGCCGCGCCGCTTCGGGACACGGATGCCGGGCGGGGGCGCGTCCGGGCTCCGGGGCCGTGGTGCGGGTGCGGTCATGGTCCGCAACGTAGCAAGCAGTATGCCCTATGTCCCTTTTGCGTGACGGTGTGCCGTCACTCCTCGGATTCGGGGGCGTCGAGCCGTACGTACTCCGGCAGCCGCAGCAGGGCCTCGGCGCCGCCGTCCGGGGCGGACCCGAAGACCAGTTCGGCGCCGATCACCTCCGCCTGGCCCACCGCGATGGTCAGTCCGAGGCCGTGTCCTTGCCGCCGCTCTCGGTGCGGAACCGCTGCGGTCCCGACTCCAGGAGGTACGCCGGATAGCCCGGCCCGTGATCGCGTACGGACACCACGGGGCCGTCCACCGTCACCACCACCGGCGGCGCCCCGTGCCGGTGCGCGTTGGCCACCAGGTTGCCGAGCACCCGCTCCACGCGCCGCCGGTCCGTCTCCACCGTGGCGTCCCGGACGATCCGCACCTCCGTGGCCGTGCCCGAGGCGCGCACCACCCGTTCGGCGAGCGGTCCGAGCTCGTGCACCGCCAGGTCCACGGTCTCGGTGCGGGCGTCGAGCCGCGAGATCTCCAGGAGGTCCTCGGTGAGCCCGCGCATCGCCCGCACCCTGTCCCGTACGAGCTCCGAGGGCCGCCCCTCCGGCAGCAGTTCGGCCGCCGCCGACAGCCCGGTCAGCGGGGTCCGCAGCTCGTGCGCCACGTCGGCCGTGAACCGCTGCTCGGTCTGCAGCTTGCGCTGGAGCGAGGAGGCCATCGTGTCGAGCGCCCCGGAGACGGTGGCCACCTCGTCCTGGGGCCGGGTCGGGTCCTTCGTACGGGGATCGTCCACGCGCGCGTCCAGGTCTCCGGCGCTGATCCGGCGGGCCACCTGCGCGGTGAGGTGCAGCCGGCGGGTCACCCGGGTGACGGCGAAGGCGCCCACGAGCAGGGTCACCCCGATCGCCAGGACGGAGGAGCCGAGGATCGAGCGGTCGAGCGCGTCGATCGTCTCGGCGCTCTGGGTGTAGTCGAGGCGTACGGCGAGGGCGTGGCCGTCCGCCGGGCCCGCCGCCCACATCGTCGGCCGCCCCTGGTACTCCGTGACCACCGTGCCCCGCTCCCGCGCAGGGCGAGCGCCCGCAGCGAGGGCGGCAGCCCGGCGGATCCACCCCGGCGAACCGGGGCAGCGGCTCGCCCGCCTCGTACAGCCCGTGACCTCGCCGAGCCGCGTCAGCGCCTTGTCCCGGAGTCGCTCACCGTCTGCCCGGTCACCGACACGTGCACGAGCGCGCCGAGCAGCGCGGCGAGCGCACAGCACATCACCGCGATGAACAACCCGGCCTTCGAGGTCAGCGTCGCGGTCCAGGCGGGCCGCCGGGGCGCCCTCACGGGGTCGCCGCCGGGGAGTGGTGCGGGGCTCGCCGGGGTCGCCTCCGGGGAGTGGTGCGGGGCTGACCGGGGTCGCCTCCGGGGAGTGGTGCGGGGCTGACCGGGGTCGCCTTCAGGGGAAGTCGTACGGGCCATCCCGGGGTCGCTCCCGGGGGGAGCGGTGCGGAGCTCGCCGGGGGCGCTTCCGGGGGAAGGGGTACGGGCCTTGCCGGGGGCGCTTCCGGAGGGAGCGGTGCGGGGCTCGCTGGGGGCGCTTCCGGGGGAAGGGGTACGGGCCTCGCCGGGGTCGCCTGCGGGGGAAGTGGTACGGGTCTCGCCGGGTTCGCCTCCGGCGGGAGCGGTACGGGCCTCACGGCGTCGCCTCCGGGAGTGCGGGCGCGGGTGCGTTCGTCGGGGACGGGGTGGGGCTCACCAGGCGGGGGCGGGCACGGTGGAGGGGCCGGTGCCGGGCGGTTTGACCCGGACGATCTCGTCCCGGGTGGGCAGCATGCTGCGCTGCTGCTCGTCCCAGGTCCAGGCGGTCCGGTACTCGTAGCCGGGGATGCCGGCCGAACCGACCCGCAGGATCAGGTCCCGGCCCGCCAGCTCCACGCTGATGACCTGGTCGACGGTGGACATGATCCGGGTCAGCCCGCCGTTCTCGGCGAGGTAGACCCGCACCCCGACCTGCTGGTCCGGCATCCGGATGCCGACGATCAGCTCGTCCCGGCCGTTGCCGGTGAGGTCGCGGTAGTACGGCCGCAGGACGGGACAGGCCGCCGGCGCCGTGCCGCAGGCCTCGATCGCCCGGGCGGTCACCTCGTAGAGGCCGTCCGTGCCGGTGCGCGTGTCGGGGTGGGCGCGCACCTCGGCCTGGACGACCGCCACCGCGTCGACGGAGTGCACGTCGTTGTCGGGGACCTCGACGCCGGGCACGCGCTGGGTGTCGGACTCGCCGTAGTCGATCGGCGGGTTCGTGGCGGGCGGCAGGTCGGGCCAGAGCCGTACGGGCCCCACGGCGGTGGGCGTGGGCCCGGCGCTCTTGAGGGCGCCCTCGCGGCCGCCGCAGCCGGTGAGCGCTAGCACGAGGCCGAGGACGCACAGGGCGCCGCCGGCGGCGCTCCGGACTCCGCGCGGTCTCACGCTGCTCCTGCTCCTCGGTCGGTCGGTGGGGTCGGGCTCCTGTAGACCTTATGCGGAGTGAAGTCCTTTTTGTCTCATCGGCTGATGATCGCCACCCTCGGGCAGACCTGGACAGGCGCCCTGACAGGGGCTCGGACAGGGGCTCGGGCAGCGCTTTGGACAGGATCTCGGGCAGGGCCTTGAACAGGGTCTCGGGCAGGGTCTCGGGCAGAGCCTTGGGCAGGGCCTTGGACTTGGACAAGGCCTCGGACAGGGCCTCGGACAGGCCCTAGAACGTTCCCCGCTCCATCCGCGCCAGCGCCGCCCGGCACAGGGTCAGCAGCTTCTCGTCGAGGTGGATGTCATGGCTGCCCGAGCCGTCCTCGCGCGCGTTGTGGCGGCGCCTGCGGGTCAGCTCGGTGAGGATCACCAGCTGCGCGCCCGAGGCCGCCGGGCCCATCTCCGCCAGGCACTCCGCGATGTCCACGCGCGCGTGCCGGTTCTCCTCCCAGGCCGCGAGCAGCACCGGCAGCGAGTCCGCCGCCTCGCCGGACACCCGCCACAGGGCGGCGGCGCTGCGGACCCGCACCCACAGGTCCCGCGAGGCCAGACCGGGCCGGAGGGCCGGGCCGCCGCGCCGCCGCCGGGCCGATCTCGCCGAGGGCCCGCGCGGCGGCGCACCAGTCCGCACCCGACACGCCCGGCCGGAGCCACCGCTCCAGGGCGGGCAGCACGTCCCCGGTCCCCCTCGGCCGCCCACAGGGCCCGCGCCGCCGTCGTGGCCACCGCGGCCGACTCGGCGGCCATCAGTCTTCGCATGTCCGGTACGGCTTCCGAGGCGGCGGGCCCGAAGGCCGTCAGGGTCCGCAGGGCGGCCTCCCGCACCCAGTCGCGCCGGTTGGCGGGCGCTCCGCGCAGCACCCGCAGCACCTCCGGCAGGGCCTGGCCGCCCCGTACGGCCGCCAGGGCGTACAGCAGCGGCGCCGCCCGGTCGTACAGCCGCTCGTCGAGCTCGACCTCGGCGAGCCGGCGCCGCAGCAGCAGGGCGAGCATCGCCGCCGAGGGGCCGAGGCCGTCCATGGCGTACAGCAGCTCGCGCCGGACCTCGGACTCCTCCAGGGCGCGGGCGAGCAGCGGCACCGCGCGCGTGTCCCCGGCGCGGGCGAGCGCGAGCAGCGCCCGTCCCGCCCGGACCGCCCGACGAGGGCGTGCCCGGAGCAGGGCGTCGCGCTGAGGCCCGAGGCCGCGGGCCCGGCCGCCGCCGGCCCACCGGGACCGGCCGCGCCGCCCGGACCGGCAGAGGCGTACGGACCGACGGAGGCGTACGGGGCGGAGGCGTCGGCGTCCGGGACGCAGGGCTCCGAATCGTCGAGGTCCGAGACGCAGCGCTCCGGGGCGCCGGAGTCCGAGACACAGCGCTCCGGGGCGTCGGAGTCCGGGGCGTCGGACTCTGAGGCTTCGGTGTCCGGGGCTTCGGTGTCCGAGATGCAGGATCCCGAGGCTTCGGCGTCCGAGGCGCAGAGTCCCGAGGCCTCGGCGTCCGAGGCCCCGGGCCCCGACACCTCGGCGTCCGAGGCGCAGGATCCCGGCATCTCGGCCCCCGATGCGCCGGGCCCCGGCAGCACGGCCAGGCGCGCCGCGAGCGCGTCGGCGGCGGGTGCGCCCAGCTCGAAGAGGCGTTCGAGGAGGAGGTGGCGGCGTCCCGGAGGCGCGGCTCGGGGTCCTGGAGCTGCGCGCCGACGAGCCGGACGACCTCCTCGTACCGCCCGCGCCAGACCCGTATCAGACCGCCGCACAACCAGATCGCGTCCGAACGCTGCCCCCAGTCCGGGCTGCGCAGCTGCGCGAGGATCAGCGCGATCCGGTCGTCGACCCGGTCGTCGAGCGCGGCGTGCAGGGTCCGCAGCAGCTCCTCGGTCCACGGGGCCGGCCGGCCGGCGGCGTGCTCCTCCAGGAGTTCGCGGACCTGCCCGATGAGGGTCGGCGTCGCGGCCCGCTCGGCGCCGGGGCGTCCGGCCGGTGCGCCGAGGTCCTGATCTCCTCCAGGAGCCCGGTCACCCACGGCACCACGTCGTCCGGGATGTCGGCGGGCGCGCAGCGCGCCCGCTGGACGAGCGCCGCGAGCCGGAGCCCGGGGTCGTGGGCGGCGCGGGCGAGCCAGTCGAGCCATTCGACGGTCTCGGCGTGCAGCGAGGCGTGCCGCAGGGCGATCCGCCCGACGGAGGCCACCAGGGTGAGCCGCACCTCGGTGTCCCGCTCGACGGTGAGCCGCTCCCGCAGCAGGGTCAGCACCCGGGCGGGCTCGGGGTGCAGCGAGGCGAGCGCGCAGGGCGCGGCGAGCCGCACCTCGGGGTCGGGGTCCGAGACGAGCCCGAGGAAGACGTCGGCCCCGGCGGCGATGGCGGCGGCGGCCATCGCGTAGTTGGCGGCGGGGATGAACTCCTCGTCGTCGGCGCCGAGTTCGTCCAGTTCCTCGTCGTCGTCATCGAGCTCGATGCCGCCGATGCTGGTGAGCAGCTCGATGATGCAGCCGCGGTCCTGGACGTCGGGGTCGGCGACGAGTTCGAGGAGGAAGGGGATGCAGGCGAGCGTCGAATCGTAGACGTCGCCCTGGTGGTGCACGGCGCCGTACATGCCGTCGAGGGCGGTCTCCCGCTCCGCGGGGTCGGCGGAGGCGAGTCCGCGGAGCAGCTCCGGCACGTCGTCCGCGGGGCCGTACGCGTGCCCCAGCGAGGCCCAGTCGACCTCCTCGATCCCCGTCAGCATTGCCAGGCCGCCTTCCCCGTGAGCGCTGTGCCAGGCAGCAAGTGTGCACCACCCGAGGGGCAACAAAGCCGAACCGGCGACACCTGCCGCGCCAGGAGCGCCCGTTGCGGCCTCTTTCCGCCATGTACGGTACGGAGCAAGGCAGTTGCGCTCGGTACCCGAACGCCCGGCGCACCGTCGCCGGACGTAGTGAGGGCCGCCACCCCGCGCCCCGCAGAGCACCCCAGCCTCCCCCGTCCCTCCCCTTCATCTCTCCGGCCGCACCCGGCCGGACGGGGCCGCCCCGCAACCTGACGCGACTGGACCGGGGGCGGCGGGTCGGGACGGCCGGGCGGGATGGTCGGGCGAGGTGGTCGGGGCGAGGGCGTCGGGAAGCCCTCCCGGCGCCCGCGCCCGCGGCTCCCGGCATCGGCCCCACGCGGCCCCCTCGCCGGCCGCGACCACGACCCCGCCGACCGCGACCACGACCCCCACCGGGCCGCCGCCCCGGCCTTCCGGGGACCGGAGGCCGCCTCGCCCGTCGCCCGCCCTCCGCCCCGCCGCCGTCCGCGACGGGGAGCAAAGCCCCGTACCGCTCCAGACGTGGCGCGATGTCACCCCTGAGGGAAGTCCCGGGAGGGGGACGCCTCGCGAGCGCACGTCCGGAGCCCCAACTCCCTTGAAGGGCCAGCAAATAACCCAACCAGCCGAAAATGCCCCAAACGACCCGCCGACCCCTCCGAGGGGCTTGGTGCTGCCCGAATCTGGGCAGAGGGAATGCGATCCTCCCTTAACTCGCCGCATAACGAACAGAGTTATCTGTCCTTCGGACAACAGCTGGTCAAATCCTTGTTGCAGACCTGTCAAACAGGCTTCTTCGCTGGCACGCTCACAGCCGCACCACCCACCCCCACAATCCCCACGCTTTTCAGCGAAGGAGCCCGCGTGACCCGCCAGCAGTCCTCGCACCGCCGTACCACCGCCCGCGCCGCCGCCCTGCTCGCCTCGGCCGCCATGGTCGTCGTCGGTGTCCAGACCGGATCCGCCAACGCCGACGCCCAGCGCGAGGCCGGCGCCACGGCGCTCAAGCTGACCGGTGCCCAGCGCGCCGCCGCCATCCACGAGGCGCAGGGCGAGGCCGCCGCCACCGCCCGCTCCATCGGCCTGGCCGCTCAGGAGAAGCTGGTCGTCCGCGACGTCGTCAAGGACGCGGACGGCACGGTCCACACCCGCTACGAGCGCACCTACGAGGGCCTCCCGGTCCTCGGCGGCGACCTGGTCGTCCACCAGAAGAAGTCGGGCGCCCGCTCCACCACCAAGGCGATCTCGGCCCGCATATCCGTGGCGACCACGACGCCCGCCGTCGCGCCCGCCGCGGCGAAGAAGGCCGCGCTGGCCTCCGCCGCCAACGCCGACGAGTCCGTCGCCTCCTCCCGCAAGGTGATCTGGGCGGCCACCGGCAAGCCGGTCCTCGCCTGGGAGACGTACGTCACCGGCGTCCAGAAGGACGGCACCCCGAGCCGCCGCCAGGTCGTCACCGACGCCACCACCGGCAAGGAGCTCTCCTCGATCGAGACGATCGAGACCGGTGTCGGCAACACCATGTACAGCGGCCAGGTCGCCCTCGGTACGGCCCCCTCGTACACCCTGAACGACACCGCGCGCGGCGGCCACAAGACGTACGACCTGAACGGCGGCACGTCCGGCACCGGCACCCTCTTCACCAACTCCACGGACACCTGGGGCAACGGCCTCGCCTCCAACCGCGAGACCGCGGCCGCCGACGCCCACTACGGCGCGGCCGTCACCTGGGACTTCTACAAGAACGAGCTCGGCCGCAGCGGCATCCGCGGCGACGGCGTCGCCGCGTACTCCCGCGTCCACTACGGCAGCGCGTACGTGAACGCCTTCTGGGACGACTCCTGCTTCTGCATGACGTACGGCGACGGCATCGGCAACAACCACCCGCTCACGTCCCTCGACGTGGCCGGCCACGAGATGTCCCACGGCCTGACCTCCTCCACCGCGAACCTCCGCTACAGCGGCGAGTCCGGCGGCCTGAACGAGGCCACGTCCGACATCCTCGGCACCTCGGTCGAGTGGTACGCCAACAACGCCTCCGACACCGGTGACTACCTCATCGGCGAGGAGATCGACATCAACGGCGACGGCTCGCCGCTCCGCTACATGGACCAGCCCAGCAAGGACGGCAGCTCCGCCGACTACTGGTCGAAGACGGTCGGCCGCCTCAACGTCCACTACTCCTCGGGCCCGGCCAACCACTTCTTCTACCTGCTGGCCGAGGGCAGCGGCACGAAGACCATCAACGGCGTCACCTACAACTCGCCGACCTACAACAACTCCACCCTCACCGGCATCGGACGCCAGGCCGCGTACAAGATCTGGTACAAGGCCCTCTCCACCTACATGACCTCCACCACCGGCTACTCCGGCGCCCGCACCGCCACCCTCTCGGCCGCCGCCGACCTCTACGGCAGCACCAGCACCCAGTACAAGGCCGTCGCGGCCGCCTGGACCGCGATCAACGTCAAGTAACCCCCAGGCCCCCGAAGGAAGACCCCGCCCGCGGTGCTCCACCGCGGTCGGGGTCTTCCGCCGGTCTCGGCCCGCACCGCCGAAAACGGCTGGCCGACGGCCTCCCGCGCGGTCATCCTGACCCGATGGGAGACAGAGCCAACATCGTCGTGGTCCGCGAGGACGGCACCCACGAGCTGTACCGGACCGGCTGGGCCGTCGGGATCGACCTCGACCTGCTGGAAGGGCCGGCGCCGGTTCTCGCCATGCTTCCCGGACTCCGCCAGGACGGCTGGTGGTTGGACGACGACATGGCCCAGGGCGGGATACTGCTCGACCTCGGCCGCAAGGTGCTCCTCTTCTTCGCCTGGGAGGGCCCCAGCACCGAACTCCGCCATCGCGCGGCCGCCTTCGAACTGATCCGGGCCGCGTGGCCGGGCTGGGAGATCCGCTGGCTGTACGACGGCCCGGCCGAACTGCGCGCGTACGTCGGACTGGACCCGGAGCACGCCCGCTCCCGCGCCGTGGACCTCTCTCGGGCTCCCTTCCTCGCCCCCGACGACGAGGACTTGACCGGCCCCGACCCCGGCGGCGTGGTCATCACGATCGACACCGGCCCCTGCCACATCGCCTCCGACGCCTTCGACCACCCCGTCCACGAAGGCCCCTCCCTGCTCGACCGCCTGACGACCGCCCCCGTCCACGGCCCCTGCCACCTGCACGTCAACTCCGGCATCCACCTCGCCCCGGCACGCCGCCACCTCAGCTGGTGGTCCCTCTCCTCCTCCCCCAGGCCCACCGCGTATCCGACTCCTGGCCGGGCTGGACGGTCGAGTTCTGGCACGACAACTGGCAGCGCCACACCGCTGCCGACCACCGCTTCTCCCCGGCGACGTTCGACCCCCGGGAATCCACAGCCACGGTGCTCGCCGAAGCGGAGGAGCGCCGAGCCGCCCGGGCCCGCCATCACGCCCAGGTCGCCTCTCTACGGACCACGCCGGCGCCAGACAGGCCGTGAGGAGGCCGCAGCCCTCTCGTACGGCCACTCGGCGCCCGCACGCGCCTGCCTCCGCCCACACATACAGCAAGACCCCGCGCTCAGCGTTTCCGCTGATCACGGGGTCTGTTTGGCACTTCTCGCGAAGTGCCCCCGGCAGGATTCGAACCTGCGCACACGGCTCCGGAGGCCGTTGCTCTATCCCCTGAGCTACGGGGGCTTTCGTCGCGTTTGGTGGCGACGGGTAGAACCCTACCAGCTCTCTGGGGTGCCTGTGAACAGGTATTTCCGGGGTGTCACCGGGGGTGGGTCCCTCGCACGGGTCAGAAGTGGGCAAAACCCGGACGGGGGGCTGGGGGGCGTCCTACTCTCGTTCGTGTGTCAGGGGTGTCCGGTCGGGTACTCGTTGTCGATGACAACAAGGTGATCCGCCAGTTGATCAGGGTCAATCTCGAACTCGAGGGGTTCGAGGTCGTGACCGCGGCCGATGGTGCCGAGTGTCTGGATGTCGTACATCAGGTCTGTCCTGATGTCGTCACCCTGGACGTCGTCATGCCCCGCTTGGACGGGATCAAGACGGCCGAGCGGCTGAGGGCCGATCCGCGGACCAGGCATCTGCCGGTGGCGATCATCAGCGCCTGTGGTGAGCACGAGGTCGGCGGGGTCTCCTCCGGGGTCGACGCCTTCCTCGCGAAGCCCTTCGAGCCCACGGACCTCGTCCGTGTGGTCCGGCAGTTGATGCACCGTGAGCGGCGGGAGCGTCCTGACGCGGCCGGGCAGGACGGGGGAGAGGAGCCGGCCGCAGTCGACGGGCCGCAGGAGCAAGGGGAGTGTGGATCGGAGGGCGCCCGTCGTGAGGGTTCCCGAGCACGGGACGTCCGGCATGAGGACTCCCTGTCCCAGGGCATCCGTCACGAAGACCCTCGATCCCAAGATCCCGGATCTCGGGATCCTCGTCCTCAAGACCTCCGATCTCAGGATCCGCGCCCTCAAGATCTCGGATCTCAGGATCCTCGACCTCAAGACCCCCGATCTCAGGATCCGCGTCCCCAAGACCCCCGACCGCAGGATTCCCGGTCCGGAGGGGTTCGGCAGCAGCAGGAGTCCCGGGGGCAGGGGGCTCGGCCGAAGGACGTGCGGCAGCAGGGGGTGCGGAGGGCGAGGAGTGGGCGGGGGGTGGGGTGAGGGTGGGGGAGTGAAGGTGCCCGTATGGCGAAACCGGTTCGCGTTGTGACCCCCCTCCTCCCCTAGGCTTGTCCCGTGACCCCCGCGGACCTCTCCCTCACCGTGCAGCACGCCGTGCGCCGTGCGGTCGATGACGGTGCGCTGCGGGTCGAGGTCCCTCCGCGGGTGAAGGTGGAGCGGGCGAGGCCCGGGGGGACAGGGGAGTACGCCAGCAGTGTGGCGCTCGGTCTCGCCCGGTCGGCGGGGCGCAGTGCGCGCGATGTGGCCGGGGTGATCAAGGAGCGGCTCCAGGGAGCCCCCGGGATCCTGGCCGTGGACATCACCGGGCCCGGGTTCTTGAACTTCACCCTTCGGCGTGACGCCGGCGGGGACCTCGTACGGGCGATTCGTGCCGCTGGGGCCGCGTACGGGCACGGGGACGCGCTCGCCGGGACCGTCGTGCGGTTCGGGGAGGTGACGGAGGAGCGGGCCGGGGTCGTCACGGACGTCGTTCTTCGGCTGCTTCTCAGCCAAGGGGCCGATGCCGGGTTCGGTGGGGACGAGCGGATCCATGTGAGGGCTGGGGCGTACGAGCCCGGGACCCTCGGGGTCGACGCCGCGCGGTGGGCGCTGCTGCGGGCCGCTCCGCATGACCGTGTCCTCGACGGGCCGCCCCTTCTCGTCCAGCACGAGCGCAACTCCCTCTTTCGGGTCCGGTACGCGCACGCGCGGGTCCGGCGGCTGCTCGTCAACGGGCGGCAGCTCGGCTTCGCCCCCTCGTACGAGCCCGAGTACGCGACCGAGACCGAGCCCGAGTACGCGACCGCGACTGCGTACGAGACCGAGCCCGAGCACGCGACCGCGACTGCGTACGAGACAGCGACCGCGACCGAGTACGAGACCCAGTACGCGGCCGATTACGCGACCGACCCCCACGCTTCCGAGCTTCTCGGCGTGCTCGGCGACCACCCCGTCGTCCTCCTCGCCGCTGCCCGCCACCGCGCCCCCGATCGGGTCGCCCGGCATCTGGAAGCCACCGCCGACGCGCTGCTCGCGTTCCAGCACACCGTTCTGCCGCTCGGCGACGAGAAACCCTCGGCCGCCCACCGATCCCGGCTCGCGCTCGCCGAAGCCGCCGGGACGGTGCTCGCCGGTGGCCTCGCCCTGCTCGGCATCAGCGCACCCGACCAGATCTGAAAGACGCAGACCATGAGCCGTTCCGCACACCCCGCCGGGCCCCGCCACGCCGATGTCCTTCCCGAGGGGCACTACTCCGCCCCGCCCACCGACCTCAACGCCCTCGACCCGAAGGTGTGGGCCCGGACCGTGCGCCGGGACGAGCGGGGGGTCGCCACCGTCGGCGGTCTCGGCGTCGACGCCCTCGCCGAGGAGTTCGGCACGCCCGCCTACTTCCTCGACGAGACCGACTTCCGGGCCCGCTGCCGCGCCTGGGCCGAGGCCTTCGGCAAGGACGCCGACGTGTTCTACGCCGGGAAGGCCTTCCTCTCCCGCGCCATCGTGCGGTGGCTGAAGGAGGAGGGGCTCAACCTCGACGTGTGCTCCGGGGGCGAGCTGAGCACCGCGCTCTCCGCCGGGATGCCGGCCGAGCGCATCGCCTTCCACGGGAACAACAAGAGCGAGGACGAGATCCGGCGGGCCGTCGAGGCCGGCGTCGGGCGGATCGTGCTCGACTCCTTCCAGGAGATCGTGCGGGTCGCCCACATCGCCCAGTCCCTCGGCAAGCGGCAGCGCGTGCAGATCCGCGTGACCGTCGGAGTCGAGGCGCACACGCACGAGTTCATCGCCACCGCCCACGAGGACCAGAAGTTCGGGATCGCGCTCGCCGGCGGGCAGGCCGCCGAGGCCGTGCGGCGGGCCCTCACGCTCGACGGTCTGGAGCTCATCGGCATCCACTCGCACATCGGGTCGCAGATCTTCGACATGGCCGGCTTCGAGGTGTCCGCGCGGCGCGTGGTGCAGCTGCTCGCCGAGGTGCGGGACGAGCACGGGGTCGAGCTGCCCGAGATCGACCTCGGCGGCGGGCTCGGCATCGCCTACACCTCCGAGGACGACCCGCGCGAGCCGCACGAGATCGCGAAGGCGCTGAGCGAGATCGTCACGCGGGAGTGCGAGGCCGCCGGGCTGCGGACGCCCCGGATCTCCGTGGAGCCCGGACGCGCCATCGTCGGGCCCACCGCCTTCACCCTCTACCGCGTCGGCACCGTCAAGCCGCTCGAAGGGCTGCGGACGTACGTGAGCGTCGACGGCGGCATGTCGGACAACATCCGCACCGCCCTGTACGACGCCGAGTACAGCGTCAGCCTCGTCTCGCGGACCAGCGAGGCCGAGCCGATGCTCTCCCGCGTCGTCGGCAAGCACTGCGAGAGCGGCGACATCGTCGTACGGGACGCCTTCCTGCCCTCGGACCTGGCGCCCGGCGACCTCATCGCGGTGCCGGCCACCGGTGCGTACTGCCGCTCCATGGCCAGCAACTACAACCACGCCCTCCGGCCGCCCGTCGTCGCCGTGAGCGACGGCGAGGCGCGGGTCATCGTCCGGCGCGAGACGGAGGAAGATCTCCTGCGTCTCGACGTCGGCTGATGAAATAGTCGCGTGGTGAAATAGTCGAGTGATGAAATCGATGTCTCAGGATCCGGACGGGAGGCGGAATCCCCCGTCCGGTGAGTGAGACTGGTTCTCCGTAGAGAACCGTAGAACTACGAGACCGTAGAGATACGAAGTAGTACGAGGAAACGAGGTCGGATGATGCGTACGCGTCCGCTGAAGGTGGCGCTGCTGGGCTGTGGTGTGGTCGGCTCAGAGGTGGCGCGCATCATGACGACGCACGCCGACGACCTCGCCGCGCGCATCGGCGCGCCGGTCGAGCTCGCCGGCGTGGCCGTCCGCCGCCCGACAAGGTCCGCGGCGGCATCGACCCCGCGCTGATCACCACCGACGCGACCGCCCTCGTCAAACGCGGGGACATCGACGTCGTCGTCGAGGTCATCGGCGGCATCGAGCCGCCCGCACCCTCATCACCACCGCCTTCGAGCACGGCGCCTCCGTCGTCTCGGCGAACAAGGCGCTGCTCGCCCAGGACGGCGCGAGCCTGTACGCCGCCGCCCAGCAGCACGGGCAGGACCTCTACTACGAGGCCGCCGTCGCCGGCGCCATCCCGCTGATCCGGCCGCTGCGCGAGTCCCTCGCCGGCGACAAGATCAACCGGGTGATGGGCATCGTCAACGGCACGACGAACTTCATCCTCGACAAGATGGACACGTCCGGCGCCGGGTACTCCGAGGCGCTCGACGAGGCCACCGCCCTCGGGTACGCCGAGGCCGACCCGACCGCCGACGTCGAGGGCTTCGACGCCGCCGCCAAGGCCGCCATCCTCGCCGGGATCGCCTTCCACACGCGCGTGCGCCTCGACGACGTCTACCGCGAGGGCATGACCGAGGTCACCGCCGCGGACTTCGCCTCCGCCAAGCAGATGGGCTGCACCATCAAGCTGCTCGCGATCTGCGAGCGGGCCGCCGACGGCGGGTCCGTCACCGCGCGCGTGCACCCCGCGATGATCCCGCTCAGCCACCCGCTGGCCTCCGTCCGCGAGGCGTACAACGCGGTCTTCGTCGAGGCCGACGCCGCCGGGCAGCTCATGTTCTACGGCCCCGGGGCGGGCGGCTCGCCGACCGCCTCGGCCGTTCTCGGCGACGTCGTCGCCGTCTGCCGCAACCGTCTCAACGAGGCGACGGGCCCCGGCGAGTCCGCGTACACCCAGCTGCCCGTGAGCTCCATGGGCGAGGTCGTCACGCGGTACCACATCAGTCTCGACGTGGCCGACAAGCCGGGCGTCCTCGCCCAGGTCGCGACGGTCTTCGCCGAGCACGGCGTATCCATCGATACGGTGCGCCAGCAGGGCAAGGACGGCGAGGCCTCCCTCGTCGTCGTCACCCACCGCGCGCCCGACGCCGCCCTCTCCGGGACCGTCGAGGCGCTGCGCAAGCTCGACACCGTGCGCGGTGTCGCCAGCATCATGCGTGTTGAAGGGGAGTAAGGACCCATGACCCACAAGGGCACCCACCAGTGGCGCGGCATCATCGAGGAGTACCGGGACCGCCTTCCGGTCACGGACACGACGCCGGTCGTCACGCTCCGTGAGGGCGGCACGCCGCTCGTCCCCGCTCAGGTCCTCTCCGAGCGCACGGGCTGCGAGGTGCACCTCAAGGTCGAGGGCGCCAACCCCACCGGCTCCTTCAAGGACCGGGGCATGACCATGGCCATCTCCAAGGCCAAGGAGGAGGGCGCGCGGGCCGTCATCTGCGCGTCCACCGGCAACACCTCCGCCTCCGCCGCCGCCTACGCGGTGCGCGCGGGCATGGTGTCGGCCGTGCTCGTCCCGCAGGGCAAGATCGCGCTCGGCAAGATGGGCCAGGCCCTCGTGCACGGCGCGAAGATCCTCCAGGTCGACGGCAACTTCGACGACTGCCTGACCCTGGCCCGCAGCCTCTCCGAGAACTACCCGGTGGCGCTGGTCAATTCGGTCAACCCGGTCCGCATCGAGGGCCAGAAGACCGCCGCCTTCGAGATCGTGGACATGCTGGGCGACGCCCCCGACATCCACGTCCTGCCCGTGGGCAACGCCGGCAACATCACGGCGTACTGGAAGGGGTACCGCGAGTACGCCACCGACGGCCTCGCCACCCACCGCCCGCGCATGTGGGGCTTCCAGGCCTCCGGCTCCGCCCCGCTCGTGCGCGGCGAGGTCGTCAAGGACCCGTCGACGATCGCCACCGCGATCCGCATCGGCAACCCGGCCTCGTGGGACTACGCGATCGCCGCGCGCGACGAGTCGGGCGGCTTCATCGACGAGGTGACGGACCGTGAGATCCTCCAGGCCTACCGCCTGTTGGCCGCCCAGGAGGGCGTCTTCGTCGAGCCCGCCTCGGCCGCCTCGGTCGCCGGTCTGCTGAAGGCCGCCGCGCAGGGCAAGGTCGACCCCGGCCAGCGGATCGTCTGCACCGTCACCGGCAACGGCCTCAAGGACCCCGACTGGGCCGTCGCCGGCGCGCCGCAGCCGGTCACCGTCCCGGTCGACGCCGCGGCCGCCGCCGAGCGCCTCGGCCTGGCCTGAGAACGGCCTGAAACACCCCGGCCCCACCGGTTCCTGATCGGGTGAAACCCGATCAGGAACCTACATAGGCGCACAGGATGGCTCGCGACACGCATCGTGCGCCTCCTGTGCGCCCTATGTCGCCACAGAACCTTCCTTCGATAGGCTGTACCGAACCCGCCCCGTCGCATATGCGCGGTGTCGTTGCCGTTGTCGCCTCCGCGGCCGAAACGGCCCCCGGGTCCCCGAGTACTTCTCTTGCAGTACCCGTTGTCTGAAACACCGTTTTCGCGATCAAGGAGAGTCAACGAGCGATGGCCGGTCCAGCGTTCCGCGCCGCCGCCGTACGGGTGCGCGTCCCCGCCACCAGCGCCAACCTCGGCCCGGGCTTCGACGCCTTCGGCCTGTCGCTGGGGCTCTACGACGACGTCGTCGTCCGGGTCGCCGACTCCGGGCTGCACATCGACATCGCAGGCGAGGGCGCGGAGACGCTCCCGCGCGACGAGCGGCACCTGCTCGTCCGCTCCCTGCGCACGGCCTTCGACCTGCTCGGCGGACAGCCGCGCGGGCTCGAGGTCGTCTGCGCCAACCGCATCCCGCACGGCCGCGGCCTCGGCTCCTCCTCCGCCGCCATCTGCGCCGGCATCGTCGCCGCCCGCGCCGTGACCATAGGCGGGGACGCCAAGCTCGACGAGGCCGCCCTCCTGGAGCTGGCCACCGAGATCGAGGGCCACCCCGACAACGTCGCCGCCTGTCTGCTCGGCGGATTCACGCTCGCCTGGACCGAGTCCGGCGCCGCGAAGGCGATCAGGATGGACCCCTCGGATTCCATCGTTCCGGTGGTTTTCGTCCCCGGGAAGCCCGTACTGACCGAGACCGCCCGCGGACTCCTGCCGCGCACCGTCCCGCACGTGGACGCCGCCGCCAACGCCGGCCGTGCCGCCCTCCTCGTCGAGGCCCTGACCCGCCGCCCCGAGCTGCTGCTCGCGGCCACCGAGGACCGGCTGCACCAGGAGTACCGGGCCCCGCGATGCCCGAGAGCATCGCCCTGGTGAACTCGGCTGCGCGCGGACGGCGTCCCCGCGGTCATCTCCGGCGCGGGCCCCACGGTCCTCGCGCTGGCCGAACACGGGACGGCCGACAAGGTCGCCCGCCTCGCGGGCGAGGGCTGAGCCGCGAACCGGCTCGACCTCGACGCGTCCGGAGCGAGTGTCCTGCCGCTGGCGCCCTAAGCCGTGTGGCGACCGGGGCGCCGGGCAGCGCCCCGGACAGGAGATTGCCGGTGAGGAGAGGGGAATGTTTGTTGGAGCCGGTAGTGTTAACCTCAAGTCTGCACCCGACCTCTTTGTGGAGCGGTGCGAGTGTCCCCATCAGGGACCACCCATTCTTCCGGGAGCCTCCCCAACTGCCTGAGCAGCCTGCCTGAGCAGTTTTGAGCACGCTCCGGAACCGGCACGACACCCCTCGCTCTTCTTCGAGCCGAGGGCCGAGCAGGGGGCGCTCGGGCCGGACCCACAGCACGTTCTCTCTCCGCCGTACCCGGCGGGACCACCGCCCCGGACACGGTCCACGAACCAGGACCCTGCCGGACAGCACAACCGGTCGCCGAGCCAGATGGCCGACGTCCGCTCCAGGGAAGGACCCTTCGTGAGCGACACCACCGATCTGATGGGCGTGACTGCCGACAGCAGTGTCGACACCGCCGCGCCCGCCGCAGGTGCCACCGGCACCGCACGGCGCCGCCGCTCCGGCACCGGCCTCGACGGCATGGTCCTGGCCGAGCTGCAGCAGGTCGCGTCCGGCCTCGGCATCAGGGGCACCGCGCGGATGCGCAAGAGCCAGCTGATCGAGGTCATCAAGGAGGCGCAGGCCGGAGGCTCCGCAGCCCCGCCAAGACCGCCGACGCCGACGCCAAGCCGAAGCGCCGCGCCACCTCCAAGGCCCGTACGGGCGAGACCGCCGAGGCCGCCGCGCCGAAGGCGGAGAAGGCCGAGAAGGCCGTCGCCCAGCAGCAGATCGACATCCCGGGCCAGCCGTCCCCAAGGTCTCGGCTGCGCTCGACCAGGGAGGTGCCCCTCCGACGACGCCCCGGCCGGTGAGCGCCGCCGTCGCCGTGCCACCGCCCCGCCGGTTCCCCGGAGGGCGAGGCCAAGGCCGAGGCCACCCAGATCGTCAAGACCGAGGCCCGCGCCGAGACCCGTGAGGTCAAGGCCGAGCCGCAGGCCGACGCCAGGACCGAGGGCGCCGCCGACGGCGCCGAGGGCCGTGGCCGCCGCGACCGCGGGAGCGCGGCGACCGCCGTGACCGCCGTGACCGCCAGCGCGACCGCAAGGGCGACGAGCAGCAGGGCGGTGGCCAGGGCGGCCAGCGCCAGCGTCAGGGCGGCGGTGGCCAGCAGGGCCAGGGCGCCCAGGGCCAGCAGGGCGGCCAGCAGGCCGGCCCGCAGGACGAGGACGACTTCGAGGGCGGCCGTCGTGGTCGTCGCGGCCGCTACCGCGACCGCCGCGGCCGTCGTGGCCGTGACGACTTCCAGGCCGGCGAGCCGCAGGTCGCGGACGACGACGTCCTGATCCCCGTCGCGGGCATCCTCGACATCCTCGACAACTACGCGTTCATCCGGACCTCCGGCTACCTGCCCGGCCCGAACGACGTGTACGTCTCCCTCGCCCAGGTCCGCAAGAACGGCCTGCGCAAGGGTGACCACGTCACCGGCGCCGTGCGTCAGCCGAAGGAGGGCGAGCGCCGCGAGAAGTTCAACGCGCTGGTGCGCCTGGACTCCGCGAACGGCATGGCCGCCGACTCCGGCCGCGGCCGCCCCGAGTTCAACAAGCTGACCCCGCTCTACCCGCAGGACCGCCTCCGCCTGGAGACGGACCCGGGCGTGCTGACCACGCGGATCATCGACCTCGTGTCGCCGATCGGCAAGGGCCAGCGCGGTCTGATCGTGGCCCCGCCGAAGACCGGCAAGACCATGATCATGCAGGCGATCGCCAACGCGATCACGCACAACAACCCCGAGTGCCACCTGATGGTCGTCCTGGTCGACGAGCGTCCGGAAGAGGTCACCGACATGCAGCGGTCGGTCAAGGGCGAGGTCATCTCCTCGACCTTCGACCGTCCGGCGGAGGACCACACCACCGTCGCCGAGCTGGCCATCGAGCGCGCCAAGCGCCTCGTCGAGCTGGGTCACGACGTGGTCGTCCTGCTCGACTCGATCACCCGCCTGGGCCGCGCGTACAACCTCGCGGCGCCCGCCTCCGGCCGCATCCTGTCCGGTGGTGTCGACTCGACCGCGCTCTACCCGCCGAAGCGCTTCTTCGGTGCCGCGCGCAACATCGAGGACGGCGGCTCGCTGACCATCCTGGCCACCGCGCTGGTCGACACCGGCTCGCGGATGGACGAGGTGATCTTCGAGGAGTTCAAGGGCACCGGCAACATGGAGCTCAAGCTCGACCGGAAGCTCGCCGACAAGCGCATCTTCCCGGCCGTCGACGTCGACGCCTCGGGCACGCGCAAGGAGGAGATCCTCCTCGGCAGCGACGAGCTCTCCATCACCTGGAAGCTGCGTCGCGTGCTCCACGCGCTCGACCAGCAGCAGGCGATCGAGCTGCTGCTCGACAAGCTCAAGCAGACGAAGTCGAACGGCGAGTTCCTGCTCCAGATCCAGAAGACGACGCCGGGCGGCAACAACGACTGACGCGAGAGCTGCGTCACACGACGAGAAGCGGGCACCGTGCCCGTAACCCTGTCGTGACCTGCGTAAACCACTGCGCCCACCGTGTTCCGCACGGTGGGCGCAGTGCTGTTTCCGGGTAGACCTCACCCAAACCTCACAGGGTCATATGCAACCCTTTCGGGTGCTTCACCGTCACAGCAGGTGAAACCGATGCCTGAGGAAAGACGATGACCGAGCAGAGCAAGAGCGGCCGCGCGCGGCGCGGGCAGCGGCCGACGCCGCAAGCAGCCCGCCAAGCGGCGCAAGGCGCCGATCCTCATATCGGGAGCCGCCGTGCTCCTCGTCCTCGGCGGCGCCGGACTCGGCTACGTCTACCTGAAGCTCGACGGCAACCTCAAGGGCGTCGACATCAACGCCCAGCTCGGCAAGGAACGCCCCGACAACGTCGACAACGGCTCCCTCGACATCCTCGTCCTCGGCTCCGACTCCCGCTCCGGCGACAACGGCGCCTACGGCAAGGACGAGGGCGGCGCCCGCTCCGACACCGCGATGGTCGTGCACGTCTACGAGGGCCACAAGAAGGCCAGCGTGGTCTCCATACCCCGCGACACCCTCGTCGACCGGCCCGCCTGCACCGACGCGAAGGGGACCGCCGTCCCCGCCGAGCGGCGCGCCATGTTCAACACCGCGTACGAGGTCGGCGGCCCCGCCTGCGCCGTCAAGACCGTCGAATCGATGTCCGGCATCCGCATGGACCACTACATCGAGGTCGACTTCACCGGCTTCAAGAAGCTCATCGACGAACTCGGCGGCGTCGAGATCACCACCACGCAGGCCATCAAGGACCCCAAGAGCCACCTCGACCTCCCGCCGGGCACGCACACCCTCGACGGAGAGCAGTCCCTCGGCCTCGTCCGCACCCGCAAGAGCGTCGGCGACGGCAGCGACCTCGGCCGCATCCAGCTCCAGCAGGCCTTCATCAAGGCCTTCATGAACCAGGTCAAGGACGTCGGCGTCTTCTCGAACCCGGCCAAGCTGTACGGACTCGCCGACGCCGCCACCAAGGCCATCACGCCCGACTCCGAGCTCGACTCCGTCCAGGAGCTGACCGGCTTCGCCAAGGGCCTCGCCGGCATCGGCGCCCAGAACGTCCACATGGTCACCCTGCCCGTCGAGTACGACCCCCGGGACCCCAACCGCGTCGTCCCCCTCGAAGCCCAGGCCGCACAGGTCTGGAAGGCCCTCAAGGGCGACCTGCCGATCCCCGCGTCGGCCACCGAGGGCACCGCCACCGGCAAGGCCGGGGGCGTGGTCAGATAGCCGGGGGAATACTTCCGGTCCGACCCCGGTTTGGGGAGATGCGGCCGGTCCTGGCAGACTGGTACGTCGGCCCCGGTTCACGCTGTCCGCAACACCGCGGCGGCGACCCGGAGCCCTCCCGAAACTAGGAGACACCTTGAAGCGCGAGATCCACCCCGAGTACGTCGAGACCCAGGTCAGCTGCACCTGTGGCGCGTCGTTCACCACCCGCAGCACCCTGACCGAGGGCACCATCCGTGCCGAGGTCTGCTCCGAGTGCCACCCGTTCTACACGGGCAAGCAGAAGATCCTCGACACCGGCGGCCGCGTGGCCCGCTTCGAGGCCCGCTTCGGCAAGGCTGCCGGCTCCGCCAAGTAGCGAGCCACTGCGCCGGTCTTCGGCTGCCCCCGTGCGGGGGTGGCCGGGACCGGCGCTTTGCCGTCCCGTAGCAACCCACGAAACCCAGGAGCCCCGATGTTCGAGGCGGTCGAGGAACTGGTCGGCGAGCACGCCGACCTCGAGACCAGGCTCGCGGACCCTTCGGTCCACGCCGATCAGGCCAACGCGCGCAAGCTCAACAAGCGCTACGCCGAGCTGACCCCGATCGTCGCCACCTACCGCTCCTGGAAGCAGACCGGTGACGACATCGAGACGGCCCGCGAGCTGATGCACGACGACCCCGACTTCGCCGCCGAGGTCAAGGAGCTGGAGAAGCAGCGCGAGGAGCTCACCGACAAGCTCCGCCTGCTCCTCGTTCCGCGCGACCCCAGCGACGACAAGGACGTCATCCTGGAGATCAAGGCGGGCGCGGGCGGCGACGAGTCCGCCCTCTTCGCCGGCGACCTCCTCCGGATGTACCTGCGGTACGCCGAGCGCGTCGGCTGGAAGACCGAGATCATCGACGCCACCGAGTCCGAGCTCGGCGGCTACAAGGACGTCCAGGTCGCCGTGAAGACCAAGGGCGGCAACGGCGCCACCGAGCCCGGCCAGGGCGTCTGGGCCCGGCTCAAGTACGAGGGCGGGGTGCACCGCGTCCAGCGCGTGCCCGCCACCGAGTCCGCCGGCCGCATCCACACCTCCGCCGCCGGCGTGCTCGTCACGCCCGAGGCCGAGGAGGTCGACGTCGAGATCCACGCCAACGACCTGCGCATCGACGTCTACCGCTCGTCCGGCCCCGGCGGCCAGTCGGTCAACACCACCGACTCCGCGGTCCGCATCACCCACCTGCCGACCGGCATCGTCGCCTCCTGCCAGAACGAGAAGAGCCAGCTCCAGAACAAGGAGCAGGCCATGCGCATCCTGCGCTCCCGGCTCCTCGCCGCCGCCCAGGAGAAGGCCGAGGCCGAGGCCGCGGACGCGCGCCGCAGCCAGGTCCGCACCGTCGACCGGTCCGAGAAGATCCGTACGTACAACTTCCCGGAGAACCGGATCTCCGACCACCGCGTCGGATTCAAGGCGTACAACCTGGACCAGGTCCTCGACGGCGACCTGGACGCCATGATCCAGGCCTGCGTCGACGCCGACTCGGCGGCGAAGCTCGCCGCAGCGTAAGGCCCCCTCAAGCCCCACCCCGCACCACGGAGGACCAGCGTGAACCTGCTGCTTGCCGAGGTGGCCCAGGCCACCCAGCGGCTGGCCGACGCCGGCGTTCCCTCACCGCGTTTCGACGCCGAGGAGCTCGCCGCGTTCGTGCACGGCGTCAAGCGGGGGGAGCTGCACAACGTCAAGGACGCGGACTTCGACGCCCGCTACTGGGAGGCCGTCGCCCGCCGCGAGGCGCGCGAACCGCTCCAGCACATCACCGGCCGGGCGTTCTTCCGCTACCTGGAGCTCCAGGTGGGGCCCGGCGTCTTCGTGCCCCGCCCGGAGACCGAGTCGGTCGTCGGCTGGGCCATAGACGCCGTGCGCGCCATGGACGTCGTCGAACCGCTCATCGTCGACCTGTGCACCGGCTCCGGGGCGATCGCCCTCGCGCTCGCCCAGGAGGTGCCGCGCTCGCGGGTGCACGCCGTCGAGCTGTCCGAGGACGCGCTCGCGTGGACCCGCAAGAACGTCGAGGGCTCCCGGGTGGCGCTGCACGAGGGCGACGCGCTCAGCGCGCTCCCCGAGCTGGACGGCCAGGTCGACCTGGTCATCTCCAACCCGCCGTACATCCCCCTCACCGAGTGGGAGTACGTGGCGCCCGAGGCCCGCGACCACGACCCGGAGATGGCCCTCTTCTCCGGCGAGGACGGCCTCGACGCGATCCGTGGCATCGAGCGCACCGCCCACCGGCTGCTGCGCCCCGGCGGCCTCGTCGTCATCGAGCACGCGGACACGCAGGGCGGGCAGGTGCCGTGGATCTTCAACGAGGAGGCCGGCTGGGCCGACGCCGCCGACCACCCGGACCTGAACAACCGACCGCGCTTCGCGACCGCCCGCAAGGCGATGCCATGACCACGCACGACGCACACGAGGAGGCCGGGAGCTGATGGCACGGCGATACGACTGCAACGAGGCGACCGACCGCGCGACCGGTCTGCGCGAGGCCGCGTCCGCCGTCCGCCGGGGCGAGCTGGTCGTGCTGCCCACCGACACCGTGTACGGGATCGGGGCGGACGCCTTCAGCGGCGAGGCCGTCGGCGACCTGCTCGCCGCCAAGGGCCGCGGCCGCAACACGCCCACGCCCGTGCTCATCGGCTCCCCGAACACCCTCCACGGCCTGGTCACCGACTTCTCCGAGCAGGCCTGGGAGCTCGTCGACGCCTTCTGGCCCGGCGCGCTCACCCTCGTCGCCAGGCACCAGCCGTCCCTCCAGTGGGACCTGGGCGACAGCCGGGGCACCGTCGCCATCCGGATGCCGCTGCACCCGGTCGCGATCGAACTGCTCACCGAGGTCGGCCCGATGGCCGTCACCTCGGCCAACCTCACCGGCCACCCGGCGCCGGAGGACTGCGACGCGGCGCAGCGGATGCTCGGCGACGCGGTCTCCGTCTACCTCGACGGCGGCCCGACCCCCGGCATCGTCCCCTCGTCCATCGTCGACGTCACGGGCAAGGTGCCGGTGCTGCTGCGCGAGGGCGCGCTCTCCCCGGAGGAGCTCCGGAAGGTCGTGCCCGACCTCGAGGTGGCCAGTTGACCGCGCCCGAGGGGCGTGGCATAGCGGGGCACGAGAACAGCGACACCTTCCGCATACTCCACGTCAGCACCGGCAACGTCTGCCGCTCGCCGATCACCGAGCGGCTGACCCGCCATGCCCTGAGCGTCCGCCTCGGGGACCCCCTCGGCGGCGGCCTGATCGTGGAGAGCGCGGGCACCTGGGGCCACGAGGGCGCCCCGATGGAGACCAACGCGGAACTGGTCCTCGCCGACTTCGGCGCGGACTACAGCGGCTTCGTCGGCCGCGAGCTCCTCGACGAGCACGTCATCCGCGCCGACCTCGTCCTGACCGCGACCCGCGACCACCGCGCGCAGGTCATCTCGATGGGCCACTCGGCGGGCCTGCGCACCTTCACCCTGAAGGAGTTCACCCGCCTGGTCCGCGCGATCGACCCCGCCACCCTCCCGGACCCGCGCGACGAGGGCATGGTGGAACGCGCCCGCGCCCTGGTCCGCGCCGCCGCCGCTCTACGCGGGTGGCTCCTGGCTCCCTCGGTGGACGCCGACGAGGTCAACGACCCGTACGGCGCCCCGATCACCTTCTTCCGCTCGATCGGCGACGAGATCAACCAGGCCCTGGACCCGGTGGTGACGGCCCTGACGGGCGTCTCGGCCCGCCGCTGACGCTCGACGGGCGGGGTGGGACGGGCTGCCTACATTGGTGCTGACACCCCTCCACGTCCGGAGTCAGCCATGTCGGTCACCGCGCCCCCCGATGAGGAACTCGACGTCCTGCGCCGGCAGGACCCCGAGGTCGCCGACGTGCTGCTCGGCGAGGTGCGGAGGCAGGCCGACAGCCTGCAGCTGATCGCGGCGGAGAACTTCACCTCGCGGGCGGTGCTCGCGGCGCTGGGTTCGCCGCTCGCCAACAAGTACGCCGAGGGCTATCCGGGCGCGCGGCACCACGGGGGCTGCGAGTACGCCGACGCCGTCGAGCGGATCGCCGTGGAACGGGCCACCGCGCTCTTCGGAGCCGACCACGCGAACGTGCAGGCCCATTCGGGCTCCTCGGCCGTCCTGGCCGCGTACGCGGCCCTTCTCAGGCCCGGTGACACGGTTCTGGCCATGGGGCTGGACCACGGCGGGCACCTCACGCACGGATCGCCCGCCAATTTCTCCGGCCGGTGGTTCGACTTCGTGCCGTACGGCGTCGACGCCGAGACCGGGCTCGTCGACTACGAGCAGGTCGCCGCGCTCGCCCGCCACCACCGCCCGAAGGCGATCGTCTGCGGGTCCATCTCGTACCCCCGCCACCTCGACTACGCGGTCTTCCGGGAGATCGCCGACGAGGTCGGGGCCTATCTGATCGCCGACGCCGCCCACCCGATCGGCCTCGTCGCCGGGGAGCGGCCCCCAGCCCCGTGCCGTACGCCGACGTGGTCTGCGCGACGACGCACAAGGTGCTGCGCGGGCCGCGCGGCGGGATGGTCCTGTGCGGGGAGGAGCTGGCGGACCGGATCGACCGGGCGGTGTTCCCGTTCACGCAGGGCGGCGCCCAGATGCACACGATCGCGGCGAAGGCGGTGGCCTTCGGCGAGGCGTCCACCCGGCGTTCACCACGTACGCCCATCAGGTGGTCGAACACGCCGGGGTCCTCGCGGCCGCGCTCGCCGCCGAGGGCTTCGCGCTGACCACGGGAGGGACGGACACCCACCTGATCACCGCCGACCCCACGCCGCTCGGCGTCGACGGGCGGACCGCGCGCGCCCGGCTCGCCGCCGCCGGCATGGTGCTCGAAACCTGTGCCCTTCCGTACGGGGAGGGCCGCGGGATCCGCCTCGGCACCGCCGCCGTCACCACCCAGGGATGGGCTCCCCGGAGATGGCGAGAATTGCCGCACTGTTCACCGTGGCGTTGCGCGATGACCCCGGGGAAACGGCCCGGGTACGCGCGGAGGTACGGGAGCTGACCTCCCGATTTCCCCCGTATGGGCCCTGACGGAAGAGCGGGCGCAACCGTTCGGGAGGCACGCGTGTCTCCAAGCACATGGACGGCACGGCTAGGGTGTGGGGCTGAGATGGCCAGCTATTCCTGTGGGGCAGCCCGTGCGTGATTACCTGCTGACGCTCTGTGTCACGGCCGCGGTGACCTATCTGCTCACCGGTCCGGTGCGGAAGTTCGCCATCGCGACCGGGGCGATGCCGGAGATCCGCGCCCGCGACGTACACCGAGAACCGACACCGCGGCTCGGTGGCATCGCCATGTTCTTCGGGCTGTGCGCGGGACTCCTCGTCGCCGACCACCTGCAGAACCTGAACAGCGTCTTCGAGCAGTCCAACGAGCCCCGCGCGCTGCTCTCCGGCGCCGCGCTGATCTGGCTGATCGGCGTCCTCGACGACAAGTTCGAGCTGGACGCGCTCATCAAGCTGGGCGCGCAGATGATCTCGGCGGGCGTGATGGTCGCGCAGGGTCTGACGATCCTGTGGCTGCCGATCCCCGGCGTCGGCACGGTCGCCCTGACCCCCTGGCAGGGCACGCTCCTGACGGTCGCCCTGGTGGTCCTCACCATCAACGCCGTGAACTTCGTCGACGGCCTCGACGGCCTCGCCGCCGGCATGGTCTGCATCGCCGCCGCGGCCTTCTTCCTGTACGCGTACCGCCTCTGGTACGGCTACACGATCGAGGCGGCCGCCCCCGCGACGCTCTTCGCCGCCATCCTCATGGGCATGTGCCTGGGCTTCCTCCCGCACAACATGCACCCGGCGCGGATCTTCATGGGCGACTCCGGCTCGATGCTGATCGGCCTGATCCTGGCGGCCTCGGCCATCTCGATCACCGGCCAGGTCGACCCCGACGCGCTGAAGATCTTCGAGGGCTCGACCCGGCAGGCCACGCACGCCGCCCTGCCCGTCTTCATCCCGCTCGTGCTGCCGCTGACGATCATCGCGATCCCGATGGCGGACCTGGTCCTCGCGATCGTGCGCCGCACGTGGAAGGGCCAGTCGCCGTTCGCGGCCGACCGCGGCCACCTGCACCACCGGCTCCTGGAGATCGGGCATTCGCACAGCCGCGCGGTGCTGATCATGTACTTCTGGTCGGCGCTCATCGCCTTCGGCACACTGGCCTACTCGGTCCACTCGACCTCGATGTGGATCGTCCTCGGGTCGTCGCGCTGAGCGCGATCGGCCTGGTGCTGCTCCTGCTGCCGCGCTTCACGCCGCGCGCCCCGCTGGGCGCAGTCCGTCGTGCCGCCCCGCTACCGCCGCCGCAAGCCGCCGCGGTGACGGCCGGGGCCTCGGTGTCGGAAGGACGGACGAGGCCGCCGAGGAGGAACGGGAGCCCGTGCCCGCCGGGTCAACGGGCGACCGCCATCGGTCACCGTTCGCGCTTCTCCGACAGGAGTAAGGCCGGGGCGCGCGGTTGACGAAAAGCCTCATTCGAGCGCTATAGCAGACAAGTCGCCCGCTGTCGCGCACACACGCGCAGGGTCACTCTCATGTGTGACTGTTGGCACACCTTACGAGTAAAGACCTATTCAAATAGTTTGTGATACGGTTCACGAGACCCGGCGACAGTGCCGAAAGACCGTAGTGCGACGGTCTGTTGGCCCCGAGACCCACCTCGGACCGGGATTACGCTCGTCCATGACGACACCATCGCCCCCTCCAAGAGCAAGCGGAGACACCGCCATGCCGTCGAACGACGCACGCATCCTTCTGCACACCGCCGTACCCACCGCAGCCGTCGGCGCCGTCGCCACGGTCATCAGCGGGGTGGTCGCCGGTGGCAAGGGAGCGATCGGCGCCGTCGTCGGCACCCTGGTGGTGCTCCTCTTCATGGGGATCGGGCAGCTGGTTCTCCAGCGGACGGCGAAGTCGCTTCCGCACCTCTTCCAGGCCATGGGGCTCATGCTCTACGTGGCCCAGCTGCTGGTGCTCTTCATCTTCCTGGCCCTGTTGAAGAACACGACGCTGTTCGACTTCAAGGCCTTCGCCTTCACGCTGCTCGCGACGACCGTGGTGTGGGTCGCCGCACAGGCCCGGGCCTACATGAAGGCCAAGATCACGTACATCGACCCCGGAAACACGGGGTCGAAGTCGTGAAGGGTAGGGCCGGGATAAAGCCGCGTTCGGCTTCCTGCTATCGTCCGGTGCCAACTGCGGCACTGCGGTCGCGGGCATCCGAAACGGCGCCTGCCCCAGCGAGAGGCTCGACGCCGAACCGCCGCCCCCTTATCCGTAAGACCAGTCCAGTGCCGACCCGCGGCTGCGCGCCGCGCCGACACAACGAGGTTGCCGTACCTATGCGCCACGCTGAAGGAGCCCGCGGTGAGTGCTGACCAGACGCTTGCCTTCGACCCGGATTGCCACATCTTCTCTGGATGTGGCTTCCCGGCGCCGGGCCTGCACACGTTCATGTACGAGCCCATCGCCACGGTGGCCGGCATCGACATCACCAAGCCGATGCTGCTCGCCATCCTGGGCTCCATCGTGGTCGTCGGGTTCTTCTGGGCCGCTTTCAACAAGCCCAAGCTGATCCCCGGCAAGATGCAGATGGTCGGCGAGGCCGGTTACGACTTCGTGCGCCGCGGCATCGTCTACGAGATCATCGGCAAGAAGGACGGCGAGAAGTACGTCCCCTTCATGGTGTCGCTGTTCTTCTTCGTCTGGATCATGAACCTCTGGTCGATCATTCCGCTCGCCCAGTTCCCGGTCACCTCGCTGATCGCCTTCCCGGCCGGTCTCGCGCTGATCGTGTACGTCATGTGGATCTCGCTCACCTTCAAGAAGCACGGCTTCGTGGGCGGCTGGAAGAACATCGTCGGTTACGACAAGTCCCTCGGTGCCATCCTCCCGATGGTCGTCGTCCTCGAGTTCTTCTCGAACCTCCTGATCCGGCCCTTCACGCACGCGGTGCGACTGTTCGCGAACATGTTCGCCGGTCACCTGCTGATCGTGATGTTCTCGCTGGCCACCTGGTACCTCATGAACGGCCTCGGCTTCGTCTACGCCGGCGCCTCGTTCGTCATGGTCCTCGTGATGACCGCCTTCGAGCTCTTCATCCAGGCCGTCCAGGCGTACGTCTTCGTCCTCCTGGCCTGCAGCTACGTCCAGGGCGCGCTCTCCGAGCACCACTGAGCCGTCAAGGCCCCGTAGCTCCACCCCCGAAACCATCAGTCGTCCGGTGGCCAACCCCCACCGGGTCATTGAAAGAGAAGGAAGTAACGGCATGTCCGCTGCTCTCGACATGGTCAACCTCGCCGCCGGCGCCAAGGAGAACGTCGTCGGCAACGTCGCCTCGATCGGTTACGGCCTCGCCGCGATCGGCCCCGGCGTCGGCGTCGGCATCATCTTCGGTAACGGTACGCAGGCGCTCGCCCGCCAGCCCGAGGCCGCCGGTCTCATCCGTACCAACCAGATCATGGGCTTCGCCTTCTGTGAGGCGCTCGCCCTCATCGGCATCGTCATGGGCTTCGTCTACCAGTAAGCCGGACCGACTGCCCGATTCTTTTTACGGAAGGCACTGATGTGAACGCTCTGCTTCTTGCGGCGGCGGAGGAGCCTCAGCCTCCTCTGATCCCGCATCTCGACGAGCTCGTCATCGGCCTGATCGCCTTCGTCATCGTCTTCGGCTTCCTCGCCAAGAAGCTCCTCCCGAACATCAACAAGGTTCTGGAGCAGCGTCGCGAGGCCATCGAGGGTGGCATCGAGAAGGCCGAGTCGGCCCAGATCGAGGCTCAGAGTGTGCTGGAGCAGTACAAGGCCCAGCTCGCCGAGGCCCGCCACGAGGCCGCGCGTCTTCGCCAGGAGGCGACGGAGCAGGGCACCGCGATCATCCAGGAGATGAAGGCGGAAGGCCAGCGCCAGCGCGAGGAGATCATCGCGGCCGGCCACGCGCAGATCGAGGCCGACCGCAAGGCCGCGTCCGCGTCGCTGCGCCAGGACGTGGGCAAGCTCGCCACCGACCTGGCCGGCAAGCTGGTCGGCGAGTCCCTCGAGGACACCGCCCGCCAGAGCCGCACCATCGACCGCTTCCTCGACGAGCTCGAGGAGAAGGCCGAGGCTGTCCGATGAACGGAGCGAGCCGCGAGGCACTGTCCGCCGCCCGTGAGTCCCTCGACGCGCTGACCGACAACACCCCGGTCGACGCGACGAAGCTCGCGGACGAGCTGGCCGCCGTGACCGTTCTGCTCGACCGCGAGGTGTCGCTGCGCCGGGTCCTGACCGACCCCGCCCAGCCGGGTGAGGCCAAGGCCGAGCTCGCGCAGCGACTCCTCCGCGGACAGGTGGGCGGCGAGACCGTCGACCTGGTCTCGGGCATGGTCCGCTCCCGCTGGTCGCGCTCGCGCGACCTCGTCGACGCGACCGAGGAGCTGGCGAACACCGCCGACCTCACCGCGGCGCAGAAGGCGGGCGCCCTCGACGACGTCGAGGACGAGCTGTTCCGGTTCGGCCGGATCGTGTCCTCCAGCACCGAGCTCCGCTCGGCGCTGACGGACAAGGCCGCCACGGCCACCGCGAAGGGCACGCTGCTCCGCAGCCTGCTCGGCGGCAAGGCCCACGCGACCACCGAGCGCCTGGTCGTCCGTCTGGTGACCCAGCCCCGGGGACGTAGCCTGGAAGCGGGACTCGAGTCCCTGTCCAAGCTCGCCGCGGCGCGCCGGGACCGGATGGTCGCCGTCGTCACCTCGGCGGTGCCGCTGTCGGACCGGCAGAAGCAGCGCCTCGGTGCCGTACTGGCGAAGCTGTACGGCCGCGAGATGCACCTGAACCTGGACGTGGACCCCGCGGTCCTCGGCGGGATCACGGTGCGCGTCGGCGACGAGGTCATCGACGGTTCCATCGCGGAGCGCCTCGGCGAGGCGACCCGTCGACTGGCCGGCTGACGGCCGCGACCACAACAGCACCAAGGCAGCACAGCAACACAGCATCACCAGCGGCCCGGTTGGGCCGTGCAGAGATTGCAGAAGATTCCTGGGGGTCGGCCCCCAGACCCCTTAAGAAACTTCGGGCCCAACAAGGAGAGCAGGGAACCCAGATGGCGGAGCTCACGATCCGGCCGGAGGAGATCCGGGACGCACTGGAGAACTTCGTCCAGTCGTACCAGCCGGACGCGGCCTCGCGCGAGGAGGTCGGCACGGTCAGCCTGGCCGGTGACGGCATCGCGAAGGTGGAGGGTCTTCCCTCCGCCATGGCGAACGAGCTGCTGAAGTTCGAGGACGGGACCCTCGGTCTCGCGCTGAACCTCGAAGAGCGCGAGATCGGTGCGATCGTCCTCGGCGAGTTCAGCGGCATCGAGGAGGGTCAGTCGGTGCAGCGCACCGGCGAGGTCCTCTCCGTCGGTGTCGGTGAGGGCTACCTGGGTCGCGTCGTCGACCCGCTCGGTAACCCGATCGACGGTCTCGGCGAGATCGCGACCGAGGGCCGCCGCGCCCTCGAGCTGCAGGCCCCGGGCGTTATGGCCCGTAAGTCGGTGCACGAGCCGATGGAGACCGGCTACAAGGCCGTCGACGCCATGACGCCGGTCGGCCGTGGTCAGCGTCAGCTGATCATCGGTGACCGTCAGACCGGCAAGACCGCTCTGTGCGTCGACACGATCATCAACCAGCGCGACAACTGGCGCTCGGGCGACGTGAACAAGCAGGTCCGCTGCATCTACGTCGCCGTCGGCCAGAAGGGCTCGACCATCGCGTCCGTTCGCGGCGCCCTGGAAGAGGCCGGCGCGCTCGAGTACACGACGATCGTCGCCGCCCCGGCGTCCGACCCGGCCGGCTTCAAGTACCTGGCGCCGTACACCGGTTCCGCCATCGGTCAGCACTGGATGTACCAGGGCAAGCACGTCCTGATCGTCTTCGACGACCTGTCGAAGCAGGCCGACGCCTACCGCGCCGTGTCGCTTCTGCTGCGCCGCCCGCCGGGCCGTGAGGCCTACCCGGGTGACGTCTTCTACCTGCACTCGCGTCTCCTCGAGCGCTGCGCGAAGCTCTCGGACGAGCTCGGTGCCGGTTCGATGACCGGTCTGCCGATCGTCGAGACGAAGGCGAACGACGTCTCGGCGTTCATCCCGACCAACGTCATCTCCATCACCGACGGCCAGTGCTTCCTGGAGTCCGACCTGTTCAACGCCGGCCAGCGTCCGGCCCTGAACGTCGGTATCTCGGTCTCCCGTGTCGGTGGCTCCGCCCAGCACCCCGCCATGAAGCAGATCGCCGGTCGCCTCCGTGTCGACCTGGCCCAGTTCCGTGAGCTGGAGGCCTTCGCGGCCTTCGGTTCCGACCTGGACTCCGCTTCGAAGGCGCAGCTGGAGCGCGGTCAGCGCATGGTCGAGCTGCTCAAGCAGGCTCAGTACCAGCCGATGCCGACCGAGAACCAGGTCGTCTCCGTCTGGGCCGGCACCACCGGCAAGATGGACGACGTCCCGGTCGCCGACATCCGTCGCTTCGAGGCCGAGCTCCTGGCGTACCTGCGCCAGAACCACTCCGGCCTGATGACCTCCATCCGCGAGGGCAAGAAGATGTCGAACGACACCCTCACGGCCGTCGCCGACGCCATCGCCGAGTTCAAGCAGCAGTTCGAGACCTCTGACGGCAAGCTGCTCGGCGCGGACGCCCCTGCCGCCGTCAACGTCTCGAAGTGACGACGGAAGGGACCTGACTCATGGGAGCGCAGCTCCGGGTCTACAAGCGTCGCATCAAATCCGTCACCGCGACGAAGAAGATCACCAAGGCGATGGAGATGATCGCCGCCTCGCGTGTCGTCAAGGCGCAGCGCAAGGTGCAGGCGTCGACTCCGTACGCGACCGAGCTCACGCGCGCGGTCACTGCGGTGGCCACGGGTGCGAACGACAAGCACCCGCTGACCACCGAGGCGGAGAACCCGAGCCGCGCCGCGGTCCTGCTCCTCTCGAGCGACCGCGGTCTGGCCGGTGCCTTCAACTCCAACGCCATCAAGGCGGCGGAGAAGCTCATCGCGAAGCTGGAGGGCGAGGGCCGCGCGGTCGACATCTATGTCGTCGGCCGCCGTGGTGTCGCGCACTTCAACTTCCGTGAGCGGAAGCTCAGCGACACGTGGACCGGCTTCACGGACGAGCCCACGTACGCGGACGCCAAGAAGGTCGCGGCACCGCTGATCGAGGCGATCGAGAAGGACACGGCCGAGGGTGGCGTGGACGAGCTCCACATCATCTACACCGAGTTCGTCTCGATGATGACCCAGACGGCGGTCGAGGCCCGGCTGCTGCCCCTCAGCCTCGACGAGGTGGCGAAGGAGGCCGGCGAGCCGGACACCCTCCGCCCGCTGTACGACTTCGAGCCGTCGGCGGAGGACGTCCTCGACGCCCTGCTGCCGCGCTACGTCGAGAGCCGGATCTACAACGCGCTGCTCCAGTCGGCTGCCTCCAAGCACGCCGCCACGCGCCGCGCGATGAAGTCGGCCACCGACAACGCGGGAGACTTGATCAACAACCTCTCCCGACTTGCCAACGCGGCCCGCCAGGCCGAAATCACCCAGGAAATCAGCGAGATCGTCGGTGGCACCGCAGCCCTGGCCGACGCGACCGCGGGGAGTGACAAGTAATGACGACCACTGTTGAGACGGCCGCCGCCACGGGCCGCGTCGCCCGGGTCATCGGCCCGGTCGTCGACGTGGAGTTCCCCGTCGACGCGATGCCGGAGATCTACAACGCCCTGCACGTCCAGGTCGCCGACCCGGCCGAGGAGGGCAAGCTCAAGACGCTGACCCTCGAGGTCGCGCAGCACCTGGGTGACGGCATCGTCCGCACCATCTCGATGCAGCCCACCGACGGTCTGGTCCGCCAGGCCCCCGTGGTCGACACCGGCGACGGCATCACGGTGCCCGTCGGCGACGTCACCAAGGGTCGCGTGTTCAACACGCTGGGCCAGATCCTGAACGAGCCCGAGGCCGAGGCCGAGGTCACCGACCGCTGGTCGATCCACCGCAAGGCCCCGGCCTTCGCGGACCTCGAGTCGAAGACCGAGATGTTCGAGACCGGCCTCAAGGTCGTCGACCTTCTCACCCCGTACGTCAAGGGTGGAAAGATCGGTCTGTTCGGTGGTGCCGGTGTCGGCAAGACCGTTCTGATCCAGGAAATGATCATGCGTGTGGCCAAGCTGCACGAGGGCGTTTCCGTCTTCGCCGGCGTCGGCGAGCGCACCCGTGAGGGCAACGACCTCATCGCGGAAATGGAAGAGTCCGGCGTTCTGGACAAGACCGCGCTGGTCTTCGGCCAGATGGACGAGCCCCCGGGCACCCGTCTCCGCGTCGCCCTCGCCGGTCTGACCATGGCGGAGTACTTCCGCGATGTGCAGAAGCAGGACGTGCTGTTCTTCATCGACAACATCTTCCGCTTCACGCAGGCCGGTTCCGAGGTCTCGACCCTGCTCGGCCGCATGCCCTCCGCGGTGGGTTACCAGCCGAACCTGGCCGACGAGATGGGTCTCCTCCAGGAGCGCATCACCTCGACCCGTGGTCACTCGATCACCTCGATGCAGGCGATCTACGTCCCCGCCGACGACCTCACCGACCCGGCGCCGGCGACCACCTTCGCCCACCTCGACGCGACGACGGTTCTCTCCCGTCCGATCTCCGAGAAGGGCATCTACCCGGCCGTGGACCCGCTGGACTCCACGTCCCGGATCCTGGACCCGCGCTACATCGCGCAGGACCACTACGACGCCGCCACGCGCGTCAAGGGAATCCTGCAGAAGTACAAGGACCTCCAGGACATCATCGCGATCCTCGGCATCGACGAGCTCAGCGAGGAAGACAAGCTCGTCGTGCACCGCGCGCGTCGTGTCGAGCGCTTCCTGTCCCAGAACACCCACGCGGCGAAGCAGTTCACCGGCGTGGACGGTTCGGACGTTCCGCTCGACGAGTCGATCGCCGCGTTCAACGCGATCTGCGACGGTGAGTTCGACCACTTCCCGGAGCAGGCGTTCTTCATGTGCGGTGGCCTTGAGGACCTCAAGAACAACGCCAAGGAGCTCGGCGTCTCCTGAGCCCCGTGCTCGTCCGAGGGGGACGGGATCCGTCCCGTCCCCCTCTCCACGCCCCCTAGAATTGACCCCAACACCCGGCACGACCGCCGGGTGGTGACCCGAGGAGCCACCCTTGGCTGCTGAGCTGCACGTCGAGCTGGTCGCCGCGGACCGGAGTGTCTGGTCCGGCGAGGCCACCCTGGTCATCGCGCGTACCACCTCCGGCGACATCGGCGTCATGCCCGGCCACCAGCCGCTGCTCGGTGTGCTGGAGTCGGGCCCGGTGACCATCCGTACGAGCGAGGGCGCGACCGTCGTCGCCGCCGTCCACGGAGGATTCATCTCGTTCGCCGACGACAAGCTGTCTCTGCTCGCGGAGATCTGCGAGCTGGCGGACGAGATCGACGCCCAGCGCGCCGAGCGCGCGCTGGAGCGTGCGAAGACGGACTCCGACGCCGCCGCCGAGCGGCGCGCCGAGGTCCGGCTGCGCGCGGTATCGGTCCGCTAGCGGACCGCACCGAGTAGAGTGCCCTCAGCCGCGGCACGGTCCGGAATTTTCCGGACCGTGTCGCGGCTGAGGCGATGCAGATGCAGGTTGTATTCGGTTCTGCCGGCGGTGCCGGCTACGGGACGCAGCGAGGAGGTCGGTGAAGATGTTCCTCGCTCTGCTCGTGTGCGGCCTGGTCGTCGCACTGGTGGTGATCGGGCTCTTCGTCTTCGGCACGCGCCGGAGACTGATCCAGCGCGCCGGCGGCACGTTCGACTGTTCGCTGCGCTGGGACGTCCCCGACGAGCCGGATCCGACCGGCAAGGGCTGGGTGTACGGCGTCGCCCGCTACAGCGGTGACGAGATCGCCTGGTTCCGTGTCTTCTCGTACTCGCCCCGCCCGCGCCGCACCCTGGAGCGCTCGTCCATCGTGGCCCTGGAGCGCCGGATGCCGGAGGGCGAGGAGGAGCTCGCGCTGCTCTCCGACTCCGTGATCCAGCCCTGTATGTACGAGGGCGTCCGCATGGAGCTCGCGATGAGCGAGGACGCCCGGACGGGTTTCATGGCCTGGCTGGAGGCGGCGCCTCCGGGACAGCGGGTCAATGTCGCGTGAGATATGAAGAAGCGGGGGCGGCGTGCTGCGCCGTCCCCGCTTCTTCGTTCGCGTGCTAGCTCAGGCCGGTGTTGATGGCGCCGACCAGCTCGCCGTTGCTGGTGTCACCGCTGAACTCCCAGAAGAACGCTCCGCCGAGGCCCTGGTTCTTGGCCCAGCTCATCTTCGAGTTCACGGTGGCGGGGGTGTCGTAGCTCCACCAGTTGGTGCCGCAGTAGGCGTACGCGGTGCCCGCGACGGTGCCGGTGGCCGGGCAGGAGTTCTTGAGGACCTTGTAGTCCTCGATGCCCTGCTCGTACGTGCCCTGCGCGGGGCCGGTCGCCGTGCCGCCGGGGGCGGCCTGGGTGACGCCGGTCCAGCCGCGGCCGTAGAAGCCGATGCCGAGCAGCAGCTTGTTGGCGGGGACGCCCTTGGCCTTGTACTTGGCGATGGCCTCGGCCGAGTTGAAGCCCTGCTGCGGGATGCCGGTGTAGGCGGTGAGCGGGGAGTGCGGGGCCGTCGGTCCCTTGGCCTCCCAGGCGCCGAAGAAGTCGTACGTCATGACGTTGAACCAGTTCATGTACGGCGCTGCGCCCGCGTAGTCGGTGGCGTCGATCTTGCCGTTGGTGGAGGCGTCGGCCGTGACGGCGGCGGTGACCAGGGCGTTCGCGCCGAACTTGGCGCGCATGGCCTGCATCATGTTCTTGAAGGCGGCCGCGCCGCTGGTGTCGCAGGACAGACCGCAGGCGTTGGGGTACTCCCAGTCCAGGTCGATGCCGTCGAAGACGTCGGCCCAGCGCGGGTCCTCGACCAGGTCGTAGCAGGACTGGGCGAAGGCGGTCGGGTTCTGCACGGCCTGGCCGAAGCCGCCGGACCAGGTCCAGCCGCCGAAGGACCAGATGACCTTGATGTTCGGGTAGAGCTTCTTCAGCTTGCGCAGCTGGTTGAAGTTGCCGCGCAGCGGCTGGTCCCAGGTGTCGGCGACGCCGTCGACGGACTGGTCGGCGGTGTAGGCCTTGTCGTAGTCGGCGTAGGAGTCGCCGATGGTGCACTTGCCGCCGGTGACGTTGCCGAAGGCGTAGTTGATGTGGGTGATCTTGGACGCGGAGCCCGAGGTCACGATGTTCTTCACGTGGTAGTTGCGGCCGTAGACGCCCCAGTTGGTGAAGTAGCCCATCTTCACGGCGTTCGGGAGGGGCTGGCCGCCGCCCCCGCCGGTGGTGTGGACGGTGACCGGGCCGGCGGCGGGGCCGGTCTGGTCGATGGTGTCGCGGGCGACGACGGTGTACGCGTAGTCGGTGCCGGCGGTGAGGCCGCTGTCGGTGAAGGTGAGGCCGGTGGTGGTGGTCACCTTGGTGCCGTCGCGCAGGACGTCGTAGTTCTTGACGCCCTTGTCGTCGGTGGCCGCGGTCCAGGTGAGCTTGGCCGAGGTGTCGGTGATGTTCGAGGCGACCGGGGTGCCGGGGGCCGAGGGCGGGTTGTCGCCCGGCACGGTGGTGCCGTCGCAGGGAGCGCCGTTGATCTTACAGCCGGTGGGCGCGCCGGATCCCGCGCCGTTGTAGCCGAAGGAGACGGAGGCGCCGGGGGCGAGGGTGCCGTTCCAGCCGACGTTCTTGGCGGTCCAGTGGGTGCCGGAGCTGGTGACGGTGGCGTCCCAGGCGGAGGTGACGGAGGTGCCGGAGGGGTAGTCCCACTCGACGGTCCAGGAGCTGATGGTGGTGGTGCCGGTGTTCTTGATGGTCCAGTTGGCGCCGAAGCCGGTGCCCCAGTCGGAGGACTTGGTGTAGGTCGCGGTGGCCGAGGTGGCGGCCTCGGCGGGGGAGGCGAGGCCGACCAGGGCGGCCAGGGGCAGGATCAGGGCGGTCAGTCCGGCGGCGGTCCGCTTTCTGAACCCTGCTCTGCGCGTCGGTGCTTGAGTGCTCAACGGTGCTCCTCAAGTTGCGGACGGACAAGGTGGGGGTGGTCCGTGGAGATGCGCGCGCCCCGCGAGCGTAGAAAGGTCTGTACCAACCGTCAAGAGGTCCAGACCATCGTCGGCAAAGTTCTTCTAAACCCCCAACTCCTGCGCGAGAACCGCCGCTTGGACCCGGCTCCGCAGCTCCAGCTTCCCCAGCACCTTGCTCACGTGCGTCTTCGCCGTCGCCTCCGCCATGTCCAGACGCACCGCGATCTCCGCGTTCGACAGACCCAGACCGAGCGCCGACAGCACCTCCCGCTCCCGGGGCGTCAGCACCTCCAGGACGGCGGGATCCGCCACCGGACGGCTCGGGGCCGCGAACTCCGCGATCAGCCGCCGCGTCACCGCCGGGGCGATCAGACCCTCGCCGCGCCCCACCGTCCGCACCGCCGTGATCAGGTCCTTCGCGTCCGCGTCCTTCAGCAGGAAACCGGAGGCCCCGGCCCGCAGCGCCCCGAAGACGTACTCGTCCAGGTCGAAGGTGGTCAGGACGAGGACGTCGGCGAGCTTCTCCGCGACGACGATCCCGGTCGCCGTCACCCCGTCCATCCGGGGCATCTGCACATCCATCAGGACCAGGTCCGGGCGCAGTTCGCGCGCCAGCTTTACCGCCCGCTCGCCGTCCGCGGCCTCGCCGACCACCTCGATGTCCGGCGCACTGCCCAGGATCAGCACGAGCCCCGCCCGTACCGCCGACTGGTCCTCGGCCACGACCACCCGGATCGTCATGCGTTTCCCGCCTTCTCGTCCGCGGGCAGCACCGCCCGCACCTGCCAGACCGCGCCCGAGGCCGCCGCCCGGAACTCCCCGCCGAGCAGCTCCGTCCGCTCCCGCATCCCCACCAGACCCGATCCCGTCCCGGGCGCCGACGGCCCGGGGCGCTTGCCGTACGGCGAGTCGACGGCCACGGTCAGGACCCCGTCGCCGAGGCCGATCCGTACGGTGACCGTACCGGGGGACGCGTGCTTGACCGCGTTCGTCAGCGACTCCTGCACGATCCGGTACGCCGCCAGCTCCACGGGCGCCGGCAGGGCGGGCCCGCCGGTGGGCCGGGAGTCCTGGAGGACGAACTCCAGGCCGCCGGACGAGCCGTTCGCACGGGCCCGGTCGAGCAGGAGTCCAGGCCGTCGAGGCTCGGCACCGCCCCCGGCTCGGCGTCCCCGCCGCTGTCCCGCAGCAGCCCGATCAGCCGCCGCATCTCGGCGAGGCCCGCCACGCTGTTCTCCCGGATCACCGTCAGCGCCTGCCGGGTGGTGGCCGGTTCGTCGAGGAGAGCGCGGCCGTGGAGTGGATCGCGATCGCCGAGAGGTGGTTCGCCACCACGTCGTGCAGCTCGCGCGCCATCCGCGCCCGCTCGGCCACGACCGCCTGCGCCCGGTCCATCTCGGCGAGCAGCGCCGTCTGTTCGGCCCGCAGCCGGGCGGCGTCGGCCGCCTCGCGGTGGTTGCGGACGATCGCGCCGGTGATCGCGGGGAGGAAGGAGATCATGCCGGTGATGACGCCGACGAGCAGCGCGTACGCGTTCCCCCACCAGACCAGGAAGCCGATCGTCACCCCGATCGTGACGAGCCCGGTGCTGTAGGGGACGCGGCGGGCGTGGGCGGCCGGCCCGTACACGACAGCCGCGTAGACGACGTCCGTGAACATCAGGACGGTGGCCAGGCTCCCGTACGTGAACTGGTCCGCGACGATCGCGAGCGTGCCGACGGTCAGCGCGGCCCTCGGCGTCGTCCGGCGCACCGCCTCGCAGCCGGACATCACCACGAGCGGCACCAGGGTCGCCCAGCGCTCGGTGAACAGCCGGTCCACCTGGGTGTGCAGCCCGAACCACCACAGGACCAGGCCGCCGGCGAGTCCTGTGGCGGCGATGAGCAGGTCGAGGCGGTGCGGGCGGGGGAGTGCCGGGCGGGGGAGCGTCACGTACTCATCCAACATGCCGCACCGGGCCGTGGCCTCCTCGTCCGGGCCGATCCGTCCCTCCGCCGAACGATGTAGACGCACGTCGTCACTGGCGACGACGAACCGGGCCCGGTCCCACGGGAGGCTGAAGGGGCACCGAAAGGGGAACGCCGTGATCGTCACGCTGATCGTCGTCTGCGAGGTCGGCTTCTGGGTCCTGCTGGCCGCCGGCCTCGCCACCCGCTACCTCCTGAAGAAGCCCCGGGCGGGTATGGCGCTGCTGCTGTGCGAACCGCTCCTGGAGCTCGTCCTCCTCGTCGTCACCGCGATCGACCTCAAGAACGGCGCGGACCCCGGCTGGGAGCACGGCCTCGCCGCGCTGTACCTCGGCTACACCGTCGGCCACGGCCACCGCACCGTGAAGTGGCTCGACGGCCACGCCGCCCACCGCCTGGGCGGCGCGCCGCCGCCCCGAAGCCCCCGAAGTACGGCCGGGCGCGCGCCCTCCACGAGGGCCGGATCTGGCTGGGCACGCTGATCGGCGGCGCCGTCGCCACCGTCCTGCTGCTCCTGGCGATCCGGTACGTCGGCGGCGACGGGAACACCGACGGCCTGCGCGACTGGATGTTCGCCGCCTGGCGGGCGGTCGGCATCCACGGACTGATCGCGCTCAGCTACTTCGTCCGGCCGAAGAAGGACCCGGCCGCCGGGTCAGCGGTCCCCGCCCGGCACCCAGAGCACGTCCCCGACCTCCTTGTTCGCGGTCCTCGCAAGGATGAAGAGCAGGTCTGACAGCCGGTTGAGGTACGTGGCGGTCAGGGCGTTCATCGTCTCGCCGTGCACCTCCAGGGCCGCCCAGGTGGAGCGCTCCGCCCGCCGGACCACCGTGCACGCCTGGTGCAGCAGCGCCGCACCGGGCGTGCCGCCCGGCAGGATGAAGGAGCGCAGCTTGTCGAGCCGCTCCAGGAAGCGGTCGCAGTCGGCCTCCAGCTTGTCGACGTAGCCCTGCTCGACGCGCAGCGGCGGGTACTCGGGGTCCTCCACCACCGGCGTGCAGAGGTCGGCGCCCACGTCGAAGAGGTCGTTCTGGATGCGGGTGAGGACCTTCACCAGCTCCTCGTCCAGCTGCCCGAGGGCGATGGCCGTCCCGATGGCGGCGTTGGCCTCGTTGGCGTCGGCGTAGGCCGAGATCCGCAGATCGGTCTTGGCGGTCCGGCTCATGTCGCCGAGCGCCGTGGTGCCCTTGTCGCCGGTACGGGTGTAGATGCGCGTCAGATTGACCATGGGTCCAGCCTAGTTACGCACCGGCCCTCCGGAAGGAGCGTGTGCCGACCGTCACGGCGAGCGCCGTGAGCGCGAGGGCGACCAGCACCCCGTACAGCATGGTCGGCGTCGTGTAGTGGCCGGTGTACGCCTCCCGGACCGCGTCCACCAGATAGCGGAACGGCATGAGGTGCGAGATCACGTCGAGCCAGCCGGGGGCGAGGGCCATCGGCAGCATCAGGCCCGAGAGGAGCATCGAGGGCATCGCGAGCGTGTTGATCGCGGGGCCGAACTCCTGCGGGGTGCGCAGCTTCAGGGCGAGCGCGTACGAGAGCGAGGCGAGGGCGGCGGAGAGCAGGGCGACGAAGCCGAAGCCGAGGAGGATCCCGGGGAGCGGCGCCCGCAGGCCCATCGGGATCGCGACCAGGACGAGCAGGACCGCCTGGAAGACGAAGAGCGCGGCGTCCCGCAGGACCCGGCCGAGCAGCAGGGCGAGCCGGCTGACCGGGGTGACCCGCATCCGGTCGAACACGCCCCAGCCCTTCTCCATGATGAGCGAGAAGCCGGCGAACGAGGCGCCGAAGAGGCCGAGCTGGAGCAGCAGGCCGGGGACCAGGATCTGCCAGGAGTCGCCCTCGCGGCCCAGCGGGAGGCCGGTGAGCAGCGGTCCGAAGAAGAACAGGTAGAGCAGCGGCATCAGGGTGCCGAAGAAGATCTGGAACGGGGAGCGCAGGGTCTGGCGGGCGTAGCGCCCGAAGAGCAGCGCGGTGTCGCGGAACAGCATCACGGGTCTCCTAGACCGCTACGGGGGTGGTGTCGACGGGGGCGGGGCCGCGGCCGGTGACGGCGAGGAAGGCCTCCTGGAGGGTGGTCACGCCGTGCGCGGCCTTGAGGCCGGCGGGGGTGTCCTCGGTGACGACCGTTCCCTCGTCGACGATCACGAGCCGGTCGGCGAGCGCGTCGGCCTCGTCGAGGTAGTGCGTGGTGAGGACGACGGTGGTGCCGTGCTCGTCGCGCAGGCGCCGTACGAGCGCCCACAGGTCGGCGCGGCTGCCGGGGTCGAGGCCGGTGGTCGGCTCGTCGAGGAAGAGGACCTCGGGGCGGTGGGTGAGGCCCATAGCGAGGTCGAGCCGGCGGCGCTGGCCGCCGGAGAGCGCCGGGGTCCTCCGGTCGAGGAGCCCGGTGAGGCCGAGGTCGGCGGCGAGTTCCCCGGCGCGGGCGGCGGCGGTCGTCCGGTCCAGGCCGTAGAGCCTGCCCTGCGTGACGAGTTCGGAGCGGACGGTCTCCTGGGGTCGAGGCCGCCGGACTGGGCGACGTAGCCGATGCGCCGGCGTACGGCGGCGGGGTTCCCGACCAGGTCGTGGCCGGCGACGGTGGCGGCGCCGGAGGTGGGCGGCAGGAGCGTCGTGAGCATCTGGAGGGTGGTGGTCTTGCCGGCGCCGTTGGGGCCGAGGAGGCCGAGGATCTCGCCGGGCCGGACGGTGAGGTCGATCCCGCGGACGGCCTCCACGGGGCCGGTCTTCGTCGCGAAGGTCCGGGCGAGCCCGGCCGTGCTGATGATGGGCATGGCGACTACAAAAACAGAGTCACTGAAATTTTGCAATGCCTCCAAAATTTCAGGGCGCCTAGGATGGCGGCATGGCTGAAGGGCTCAGGGAGCGCAAGAAGCGCCAGACGAAACAGCGGATCTCGGACATCGCGACCGGGCTCTTCCTGGAGCGCGGCTTCCAGGCCGTGACGGTGGCGGAGATCGCGGAGGCCGCCGACGTCTCCGTCAACACCGTCTACAACTACTTCCCGGCCAAGGAGGACCTCTTCCTCGACCGGATGGAGGGCATCACCCACCGCCTCGCCCGGATGATCCGCGGCCGCGACGCGGGGGAGTCGGCCGCCGAGGCCGTGCTCCGCGAGATCCGCGGCCACGTCACCGCCGTCTCGCCCGCGTACGGACTGATGGACGGCTACGCCGACTTCATGCGGGTGATCGACGAGGCCCCCACCCTCCAGGCCCGGCTGATGGTCCTCCAGCAGGAGGTCCGCCGGACCACCGTCGCCGCCCTGCGCGAGGAGGCCGGTGCCGGGCCCGACGACCCGATGCCGCTGCTCGTCGGCGGCCAGATCGCCTGGATCCAGGGCACCCTCGTCGAGTTCGTCTCCGAGCGGATGACCGCGGGCGGCCGGGCGGGCGAGGTCTCCCGCGAGGCCCTCGCCCTCCTCGACGAGATCGAGGAGCTGCTGAGCGAGGAGGTCCTGACGTACGCGGTGCGCGAGGGCTGAGGGGTGTCGTGAGTGTGACGTCCGTCAAAGAGGGCGTGACGCGCGTTACTTAGCGGTCACATGGGGCCCCGCGACCGCTAATCTCCGCCGGAGAGCCAGAAGTGAACAGGCGTAGAGGGGTGGAAGATCGTGGCCAGGAAGCTCGCCGTCATCGGGGCCGGACTCATGGGTTCCGGCATCGCACAGGTCTCGGCACAGGCGGGCTGGGAGGTCGTCCTGCGTGACGTCACCGACGCCGCCCTGACCCGCGGCACCGACGGCATCAAGGCGTCGTACGACAAGTTCGTCGCCAAGGGCAAGCTCGCCGCCGAGGACGCCGAGGCCGCGCTCGGCCGGATCACCGCCACCACCGAGCTCGACGCCGTCGCCGACGCGGACGTCGTCGTCGAGGCCGTCTTCGAGAACCTCGACGTCAAGCACGAGATCTTCCGCTCGCTCGACAAGATCGCCAAGGACGGCGCCGTCCTCGCCTCCAACACCTCCGCGATCCCGATCACCAAGATCGCCGCGGTGACGGAGCGCCCCGAGGCCGTCGTCGGCGTCCACTTCTTCTCGCCGGTCCCGATGATGCAGCTCGTCGAGCTCGTCCGCGGCTACAAGACCAGCGACGAGACCCTCGCCACCGCCCGGGAGTTCGCCGAGTCCGTCGGCAAGACCTGCATCGTCGTCAACCGCGACGTCGCCGGCTTCGTCACCACCCGCCTCATCTCGGCCCTCGTCGTCGAGGCCGCCAAGCTCCACGAGTCGGGCGTCGCCACCGCCGAGGACATCGACATCGCCTGCAAGCTCGGCTTCGGCCACGCCATGGGCCCGCTCGCCACCGCCGACCTCACCGGCATCGACATCCTGGTGAACGCCGCCAACAACATCTACACCGAGTCCCAGGACGAGAAGTTCGCGCCGCCGGAGCTGATGCGCCGGATGGTGGACGCGGGTGACATCGGCCGCAAGAGCGGGCAGGGCTTCTACAAGTACTGAGCCGGACCCGCCACCCCGCCCTCACTCCATGGGGTGAATTTCGGTATCGGATCGCTGACAAGGCGCAACGTATCTGCCGATGCGGCAGTCAGTTGTTGCGAAGACGGAGCACTCTCGGGGAGCGCATATGCACATCAGGGGCGACCACGTCGAGCTGGTCGTCGGGGCCGCCTCGACGTCCGCAGCGCGGCGGACGCCCGTACGGTCCTGCACTCGGCCGTCGACGACGGAGTCGGCGACCTGGTGCTCGACCTGACCGGACTCGACTCCTGGGACGCCACCGGCCTCGGCGTCATCATGGGCGCCCACCGGAGGGCCGCCGCTGCGGCCGACGCCTCGTCCTGCGGGGGGTGCCACCCCAGATGCAGCGGCTCCTCGTCGCCACCCGGCTGCACCGCATCCTCGCCATCGAGGGCGGCCTCGCCCTGGAGTCCCTGCCCCGCGTGTGACCCCCGGGACGCCCGTCGCCTGTGAAGCAGCTGTGTGGACCAGGCGTCACACCCAATCCTCACAAGACCGTGACGTCTTGGTCTCGGGAGCACCCCGGCTGTTCCCGAGCCCCTGACCACGGTCTAGGGTTCGGTCGCCCGCACCATGACGGCCCCGCCCGCGCATGGACGGAACCACCGGCGGGCACCGGACACCGCTTCTTGGGGGCTTGCACCATGGACCCGATCAACCCTGGGTCGGAGGAGTACGGTCACGACACCGAGGGCGAGGAGACCCGTCAGGGCCGTGGCGCGCCCGCGCCGGCGCCCGCCCAGACGCCCGCACGCGCCCGCGTCGTCCGGCTCGTCTCCGGCGAGCTGCTCCTCACCGTCAACCCCGTCGACGGCAGCGAGATCGAACCCTGCCCGCCCGGCCGGGAACCGGCGGCCCCGGCCCCGCACCCCGAGGAGCGCGCCGAGGCCGTCCGCGCCGCCGCCCCGCCCGTCCCGCCGGGCCCCGCCGCGCCCGAGCTGCCCTCCTCGAACGCCAGGAGGAGCGCGAGCGGCTCGGCGGCATCCTCCGCGGCGGCCGCTGCGCCCGCCTCGTCGGCGTCCCCGGATCCGGCCGCACCGCCCTCCTCGACGCCGTCGCCGCCGACTGCGCCGGGCTCGCCCCGACGGCGTCGTCCGCCTCTCCGGCCACCACCGCACCCCACCGAACTCCTCCACGAACTCTTCACCGCCGTCCGGTACGCCCCCGACCACCGCCCCGACCGGGCCGGCCTCCTCGACCTGCTCGGCGGCATCGGCGCCGTGGTCGTCGTCGACGACCTGGAGTTCGGCGGCGCCGCCCTCGACGAGTTCCTCGCCGCCGCCCCCGAGTGCGCCTTCCTCCTCGCCTCGGCCCCCGACGCGCCCGCCCCTCCGCCGACGCCCCCGTCGAGGAGGTCCTCCTCGCCGGCCTCGGCCGCGCCGCCGCCCTGCGGCTCCTGGAGAGCGCCGTCGGCCGCGCCCTCACCGAGGAGGAGGCCAACTGGGCCGGCGACCTCTGGTTCGAGTCCGAAGGCCTCCCCCTCCGCTTCGTCCAGGCCGGCGCCCTGCTCCGGCAGCGCGACCGGCTCCGCGTCACCCCCGCCGAGTTCGACGCCTTCGGCGCCCTCGAAGAGGCCTTCGGCCCCACCGACCCCGCGCGGCGGCGCGCCGCTGCCGCCGCCTTCGACGGCGTCGAGGACCCCGACATCGAGCTCCGCGACATACCGCTGCCCAGCCTCGGCGAAGGCGCCGCCCCGCCGCCCTCCTCGCCTCCCGGCTCAGCCGCTCCGCCCAGACCGCCCTGCGCTTCGCCGTCGCCCTCGGCGGCGAGGTCCCGCACCAGGCCCACCTCCCGGCCCTCGTCGGCGACACCCACGCCGACGCCGCCCTCGGCGAACTCGTGGCCTGCGGACTGCTCTCCCGGTCGGCCCCCGCTACCGCCTCGCCGCCGGAGTCCTCACCCAGCTCCTCGCCCACGGGTACGAGCACGAGGCCGCCGAGCGCGCCCACACCGCCGCCCAGCACTACGCCTGGTGGGCGTCCCACCCTCCGTCACCCCCGACCGGGCCGCCGCCGAGGCCGACGCCCTGCTCGCCGCCCTCACCGCGCTGGTCCCCGGCGCCGGCGACACCGCCGCCGAACACCGCGCCACCGCCGTCCTCCTCGCCCGCGCCGCCGCCCCGCCTTCGCCGCCGGACTGCACTGGGGAGCCTGGGAGCGCGCCCTGCGCACCGGACAGGAGGCCGCCCGGCTCACCGGCGAGGTCGCCGAGGAGGCCTACTTCCACCACGAACTCGGCGTCCTCGCGATCTGCGCCGGAAACCTGGAGCGCGCCCGCGCCGAGCTGGAGGCCTCCATCGCCATGCGCGGGGTGCTCGCCGACAAGCGCGGCACCGTCGCCGGACGCCGGGCCCTCGCCCTCGTCGCCGACCTCTCCGGACAGCACGCGGCCGTGGAGCCCGTCTCCCCGCCGCGCGGCACCCCGTGCCGCCCGCCCGCCCCACCCTCCCCGGACCGGAGGCCGTCACGGCCCCGCTGCCCGGCGGACCCTTCCGGACCCCGACGACGGCCCCGACGACGGCCCCGGCGACGGCTCCGACGGCGGCCCTGACGAAGGCCCCGGCGGCGACCCGACGACGGCCCCCGCCCCGCGTTCCCCGGCTTCGCCGACGAGGGCCCGACGCTCCTCGCCCGCCCCGGCGCCGACGGGAGCGACGGCCGCCGCACCGGCCTCAAGGGCGGCATCCTCAGCGGCGCCCGCCGCAACCTCGTCGCCGTCGGCGCCGGCGCGCTGCTCGTCGCCGTCCTCGGCACCGTCGTGACCCTCGGCGTCACCTCCGGCGACGGCACGACCCCCGCCGACAACCGCGTCACCTCCGACAGCACCGCCAGCGAGAGCGGCACCGACGACGGCCTCGACGGCGAGGAACCGGCGACCGGCGACGGGACCGCCCCGGCCCGCACCGGGAAGCCACCCGCGCGGACTCCCCGAGCCCCTCGGGCTCCGGCAGCGCGTCGGCGTCCACGTCCACGGACCCTCCGCGTCCGGCTCCGCCTCGCCCTCGGACAGCCCGTCGGCGACGACGTCGCCCAGCGGGACGACGCCGCCCACCGGGGAGCGACGACCACGGCCCCCACCACGACGGGCGGCCCGAAGCCGCCGACGACCTCGCCCAAGCCCACGAGCACGCCGACGAAGACCCCGACGACCACCCCGGACACGCCGCCGCCGACGACCGAGCCGCCCACCACGCCCCCGGTGACGACCGAGCCGCCGTCCTCGGGCGAGGCCACGACCCTCGGCGCGTCCTCCGCCGGCACCCCGCCGGCTCGGAGTCCCCGCCTGAGCCCGTACGGACACGGGGACGGCCCCGGCGCTCACCGCACCCGGGGCCGTCCCCGTACTCGTACTCCCGCCGCCGTCAGAACAGCCGCAGCTTGTCGTCCTCGATGCCGCGCAGCGCGTCGTAGTCGAGGACGACGCAGCCGATGCCGCGGTCCGTCGCGAGGACCCGCGCCTGCGGCTTGATCTCCTGGGCCGCGAAGACGCCCCGGACCGGCGCCAGGTGCGGATCGCGGTTGAGCAGCTCCAGGTAGCGGGTCAGCTGCTCGACGCCGTCGATCTCGCCGCGCCGCTTGATCTCCACCGCGACCGTCGCGCCGTCGGCGTCCCGGCACAGGATGTCCACGGGACCGATCGCGGTCGGGTACTCGCGGCGGATCAGGGTGTAGCCCTCGCCGAGGGTCTCGATCCGGTCGGCGAGCAGCTCCTGGAGGTGCGCCTCGACGCCGTCCTTGATGAGACCGGGGTCCACGCCCAGTTCGTGCGAGGAGTCGTGGAGGATCTCCTCCATCGTGATGATGAGTTTCTCGCCCGCCTTGTTGATCACGGTCCAGATGCCCGCCTCGCCGTCGACGCCCTCCTTGAGGGTGCACGGCGGGGACATCCAGTTGAGCGGTTTGTACGCGCGGTCGTCCGCGTGGATGGAGACGCTGCCGTCTGCCTTGACCAGGATCAGACGGGGAGCGGAGGGCAGGTGGGCCGTGAGCCGGCCCGCGTAGTCCACGGAGCAACGGGCGATGACGAGACGCATGGTCGGCAACGCTACAAGACGGGCCCTCTTCCGCGCGATTCGGGCATCACCCGGGTCTCGGGCGGGCGCGCCCCGAGCGGCCCCCGGGATGCGCCGGAGCACGGTCATGAGCCGAACACCCGTCGGTTATCAGCCGGTTGTGCGCCCATTCTTCTGGTGTCGCCCGGACCGCGCGCTTACCGTGGAAGCTGGAGGTCGTCGTCCGTGCACTCTGCGTGGCGTACGGCCGGCCTTCGTCCCTGGCCGCAAGACCCCGTCCGCGGGGTCGCGAGAGGAGAACCCATGTCGCTCGACGTCTCACCGGCACTGTTGGAACAGGCCGAGCGAGGCGAGGTCGACGAAGCCGACTTCGTCGACTGCGTCCGGACCTCCCTGCCCTACGCATGGGAGATGATCAGTTCTCTGGTGGCACAGCTGAAGGTCGACGGCGGAGAGTTCGCCGACAACCAGACGCCGCCGCCGAATGAGCAGGCACGTGGTCAGCTGCTGCGCGCGCTCGCGAGCGACGCCATTCGTGGTGCGCTGCAGCGGCACTTCGGGGTGCGTCTCGCCTTCCAGAACTGCCACCGCGTGGCGGTCTTCCCGCTGGACCCGGCGGTGGACGAGCGGCTCGCCCGTTTCACTTCCATCCGGGGACAGCTGCTGAACCAGTCGCCGGAACTGCGCGACTGCTGAGACATGGTGCTGCCGCTCGGCACCGCCGGAGAACGCGACCGATGCGAGCCGACGCGCATCGCCGCCGACGGGTGCGGGAGCGGCAGCACAGTCCCGGAAGCGCCGGCACGGTCCCGGACGTGGCCGCGCTCACACCAGGAGCGGCAGGACCTCCGCGCCCAGCCGCCGGACGTTCTCCTCGGTCGCCGCGAGGTCGCCCGAGCCCTCCGCGAGCAGGGCGAAGCGGGTGATGCCCGTGCGCTCCGCCGTCGCCGCCAGCCGGTCCGCCGCCTGCCGGGGCGTGCCCACCGGGTGCAGCCCGCACAGCAGCTCCGTGTACGCGACGGGGTCCCGCATCACCCGGTGCCGGCCGTCCACCGTCACATGCGCGTCGAGCCCCTGTTTCAGCCAGCCCGGCATCGCCTTCACCAGCGCCTCCGTCGCGTCCGCGCCCCGGTCCGCGAGCTGGGCCACCCCCGCCGAGACGTGGTGCGCCCCGATCCGCGCGGTCTCCTCCGGGTCCCGCCCGGCCTCCCGCGCGCACCGCTCCCAGGCCGCGACCATCTCGGCCTTCTCCTCGTCGCCGCAGTGCATGCCGAGCAGCATCGGCAGCCCGCGCTCCGCCGCGAGCCGCACGCTCTTCGGCGAGGTGCAGGCCACGACCACCTCGGGGGAGGCCGGGCCGTCGATCAGCTCGTCGGGGCGGGGGACCACGGGCACCTCGCGGAAGGCGAACCGCTCCCCGTCGGCGCCGACGCGCGGCTCGGTGAGCCAGCGCAGCAGCAGGTCGAGCGAGTCGGGGAACCCCTTCTCGTACGCCTCCAGGCCCGCGCCGAACACCTCCAGGTCGACCCAGGGCCCGCCCCGGCCCACCCCGAGGGTGAACCTGCCGCCCGAGGTGAGGTGCAGCAGCGCCGCCTGCTCGCCGAGGGCGACCGGGTGGACGGTGGGGAGCACGCTCACCGCCGTGCCGACCCGGAGCCGCCGGGTGCGGCCCAGGAGCAGCGCGGCCAGGGTCACGGCCGAGGGACAGACCCCGTACGGCACGAAGTGGTGCTCGGCGAGCCAGACGGAGTCGAGCCCCGCCTCCTCGGCCACCTCGGCGGTCCGCACCGCCCGGTGCAGTGCCTCCCCCTGCCCCTGGCCCGGGAACTGGGCTGCCAGAACGAACGTACCCACGCGCATCGCCTTCTGCCTCCTTGCGGCCGACGCGTACATCTCCCCTCGCACTGGCACCAACGTCTGACACGTGCCAAAGGCAACGGCCGTTCATGAAGTTCTTGCGATTTTCGGCTAAGCCGCTCCGGGCGGGGCCCGGGGCACCGGGTGGCGGCCCGTAGGCTGGAGGGAACGGTCCGTGTTCCCAGACCCCGTGAGGTGTGCCCGTGTCCCCGCGTCACAACCGCTCCCGAGGCGGCGAGAAGCCCGCGCAGCAGGGCGACCACGGCGACCGGTACGGCGGCGCGCAGCGCACCGAGACCTGGCAGGGCGAGGAATGGTACGTCCGCCTCGTCGCCGGAGCGAGCTCCCCGGCAAGCGCTACCGCTGCCCCGGCTGCGACCAGGAGATCCCGCCCGGCGCCCCGCACGTCGTCGCCTGGCCGGAGTGGGGCGGCGTGGACGACCGCCGCCACTGGCACAAGGCCTGCTGGAACGCGAAGGACCGCCGCACCAGCAGGGTGCAGCGGTCCCGCAACGCGCCGAGGTACTAGCGGCTCACACGTCCCGGCTGTTCAGCACGGCGTACGCGCCGCCCAGGGCCGCCGCCGCGACGACGGCCATGATCAGCAGCGTGTCCCAGCCCGCCGGGCCCGAGTCGCCGAACTGCGGGGTGGCGTTGTAGAGCGCGATCATCTGGGAGGGGATCGCGTAGGTGAACAGGAACTCCTGCACCGACTTCAGCGCCTCGGCCATCATGAACATGGCCGCCACCAGCGGCAGCAGGAGCAGGCCGATCATCACCGTGATCGCCCCGGCCGAGTGCCGGACGAGCGACCCCACCGCGAGCGACAGCAGCCCGAGCAGGGCCAGGTAGGCGCCCGCGCCGACCGTCGCCCGCAGCCACTCGGCACCCGTCGGCGTCGCCGCCGTGTCCACGAGCGCGACCTGCGCCACCGCCACCAGGGTCGCGACCACCGTGGTGACCGAGAAGACCAGCAGGAAGAAGACGATCGCCTTCGCCGTCAGCACCCGGCCCCGGCTCGGGCAGGCCGTCAGCGTCGTACGGATCATGCCCGTGCCGTACTCGGAGGAGATCGTCAGGACACCGAGCGTGATCACGCAGATCGACGCCGGCAGCATCCCGAAGAAGCCGAAGGCGAGCGCGGACTGCCCGCCCGTCGAGACGTCGGCGCCCGACGCGATGGCCGCGACGCCCAGGCCGATGGAGACCATCAGCAGGATCATGACCCCGAGCGTCCACATCGTCGAACGCACCGAGCGGATCTTCGTCCACTCGGAGGCGAGCGCGTCACCGAGGTGCGCGGCGCGGACCGGGATGGGGGAGACGTAGGCGTGCGGCGCCGGGGCGTGGTGGGGACGGGGGCGGTCATCGGGCGTCCTTCGGGGTCTCGCTCGGCTGCGGGAGGCCCGGCTGCGAAGCGGCCGGAGGGCGTAGGGACCGGGCGCGGGGCCTGCGGGGCACCGCCGTACGGACCGGGCGCGGGGGCTGGGGCGCTCCGGCGTAGGGGCCCGGCGCGGGGCCTGCGGCGCGCCCGCGTACGGGTTCTGTCCGGGCGGCGGCGGGCGTACCAGCCCTCCTGCGGCACCTCCTGGACCGGCGCCTGCGGCGGCAGCCCGTACCCCGGCTGTCCCGGCTGCACGGGCGGCTGGAGGTGGGCGAGCCGGTCGTCGGTGGAGCGGTAGTCGACGGCGCCCTGCGTCAGCCGCATGTACGCCTCCTCCAGCGAGGCCTGGTGCGGGGACAGCTCCCAGAGCCGTACGTCCGCGCCGTGCGCCAGATCGCTGATCCGCGGCAGCGGCAGGCCCGTGACGCGCAGCGCGCCGTCCGGCTCGGACAGCACCTGCCCGCCGGCCTCCATGAGCACCGAGGCCAGCTTCTCCCGCTGCGCGGGCTCGGTCCCCAGGGTCCGCACCCGGGCGAAGTCGGCGGAGTTCGCCGAGATGAAGTCCTTCACCGGCATGTCGGCGAGGAGCTGCCCCGGCCGATCACGATCAGGTGGTCGGCGGTCAGCGCCATCTCGCTCATGAGGTGGCTGGAGACGAAGACCGTGCGGCCCTCGGCGGCCAGCTTCTTCATCAGGTTCCGCACCCAGAGGATGCCCTCGGGGTCCAGGCCGTTGACGGGCTCGTCGAAGAGCAGCACCTGAGGGTCGCCGAGGAGCGCCGCCGCGATGCCGAGCCGCTGGCCCATGCCGAGCGAGAAGCCCTTCGAGCGCCGCTTCGCGACGTCCTGGAGGCCGACCACGCCGAGGACCTCGTCGACGCGCTGGGCCGGGATGCCGGCCAGCTGCGCGAGCGACAGGAGGTGGCTGCGGGCGCTCCGGCCGCCGTGCACGGCCTTGGCGTCGAGGAGCGCGCCGACCTGGCGGGGGCGTTCGGCAGCTGCCGGAAGGGGTGGCCGCCGATCGTGACGTGGCCCGCGCTGGGCTGGTCGAGCCCCAGGATCATGCGCATGGTCGTCGACTTGCCGGAGCCGTTGGGACCCAGGAACCCGGTGACGACACCCGGCCTCACCTGGAAGGAAAGGTTGTACACGGCCGTCTTGGCGCCGTAGCGCTTCGTCAGGCCGACTGCCTCGATCATTCTCCAGCCCCATCGACAGGTCGATCGCATCCATGTCGGGGCGTGGCGGCCGCAGGCCGGAGCCCCGTATGAGTGAGGAGCTTATCCAGCCCTTGACGGTTCCGGCCAAGCGGAAGAACCGGGCGGAAGAAGAGAGAGGAAGAAGAGAGCGGGAGAAGCGAGCGGGAGAAGCGAGCGGAAGAACCGGGCGGAAGAACCGGGCGGGAGATCAGGCGTCCCGCTCCTTCAGGACGAGATAGCCGCCGAGCAGCGAGGCCACCACCCACAGCACCATGATCCCGAGCCCGCCCCAGGGGCCGTACGGCGCCTTGTCCGAGCCCAGCGCGTTCGGCACCACCTGCATGATCTTGGAGCCGGCCTGGTCGGGGAAGTACTTGGCGACCTCCTTGGCCTTCGGGACGCTCGAAAGGATCCGCGAGATCAGGAAGAAGAACGGCACCAGGATGCCGAGCGACAGCATCGAGGACCGCAGCATCGTCGTGACGCCCATCGAGAAGATCGCGATCAGCCCCATGTAGAGGCCGCCGCCGACCACCGCGCGCAGCACGTTGTCCGCGCCGATGGTGGTGCGGTGCTCGCCGAGCAGCGCCTGACCGAGGAAGAACGACAGGAAGCTGGTCGCCAGGCCCACCACGAGGGCGAGCGCCCCGCCACCGCGATCTTCGAGAAGAGGAAGGCGGCGCGCTGCGGGACCGCCGCGAGCGAGGTGCGGATCATGCCCGAGGAGTACTCGGTCCCCACCACCAGGACGCCGAAGACCACCATCGCCAGCTGGCCGAGGATCGTCCCGGTGAAGCTGGCGAACGTCGGGTCGAAGGTCGCCCGCTCGACGTCGGAGAGATCGTCGAAGGTCGACCGGAACAGGGCGCACAGCGCCGCGCTCATCGCCACCGTGACGATGAGGGCGCTCGCCAACGTCCAGACGGTCGACGAGACCGTCCGGATCTTGGTCCACTCGGACCGCAGGACCGCCGTTGCCGCTGCCATCGATCAGGCTCCCTCGGAGGTCGTGCCCCACCGGGGGCCCGGCGCCTCGGCGCCGCCGTGTACGTCGGTGCCGTGCGCGTGGTACTCCACCGCACCGGCCGTCATCTGCATGAACGCCTCTTCGAGGGAGGCGCGCTGGGCGGACAGCTCGTGCAGCACGAGCCCGTTCTCCGCCGCGAGCTCGCCCAGCTTCTCCGTGCTCGCCCCGTCGATCTCCAGCGTCCCGTTGCCCGCCTCGATCACGACGAACCCGTTGGCGTGGAGCACGTCCCGCAGCCGTTCCTGCTGCGGAGAACGCATCCGCGCATAACTCCGGGAATTCTGCTGGATGAAATCCGCCATCGAGGTGTCGGCCAGCAGCTTTCCCTGCCCGATCACGATCAGATGATCGGCCGTCAGCGCCATTTCACTCATCAGATGGCTGGAAACGAAGATCGTCCGGCCCTCGGCCGCGAGCGCCTTCATCAGATTGCGGATCCAGTGAATTCCCTCGGGGTCCAGACCATTGACGGGCTCGTCGAACATCAGGATCTCGGGATCCCCGAGGAGCGCCGACGCGATCCCGAGGCGCTGCCCCATGCCGAGGGAGAAACCCTTCGACTTCTTCCTCGCGACCGCCGTCAACCCCACCAGGTCGAGCACCTCGTCCACCCGGCCCGCCGGGATCCGGTTCGACTGCGCCAGGCACAGCAGGTTGTTGTAGGCGGAGCGGCCGCCGTGCATCGCCTTCGCGTCGAGCAGCGCCCCGATGTACTTCAGGGGCTCGGACAGCTCCCGGTAGTGCCTGCCGTCGATCCGGACCGTCCCGCTCGTCGGGTTGTCCAGGTCGAGCATCATCCGCATCGTCGTCGACTTGCCCGCCCCGTTCGGCCCGAGGAAGCCGGTGACCACACCGGGGCGGACCTGGAAGGAGAGATGGTCGACCGCGGTCTTCGTCCCGTACCTCTTCGTCAGCCCCTCAAGCTCGATCATGCGCACCAACCTAAAGGCACGCAAAACCCCCCGCCACCGGAGTGGCGGGGGGTCTTCCGCGCCGGGGTACGCCGGGCCGCCGACCGCTTCCGCTTATCGCGACTGCTGGGTCATCGCGACTGCTGGGCCGGGACGCCGGCCGTGCGCTCGTCGTCGATCGGGGAGCCGGCCGCCGCCACCGCGGCACCGGTCAGCGTCGCCAGCATCTCGCGGACGTTGGTCAGCTGCGCGTTGATCGAGTCGCGGCGGTTCGTCAGCGCCGCGAGCTCGCGCTCCGATTCCGAACGGATCCGGTCGGCCTTGGCGTTCGCGTCGGCCACGATGTCCTCGGCCTGGCGCTGCGCGGTCTCCACCGTCTGGCGGGCCCGGCGCTCGGCGTCCGTCCGCAGCTTCTCGGCCTCCAGGCGGAGCTGCTCGGCGCGGTGCTCGATCTCCGCGAGGCGCTTCTCGGCCTTCGCCTGGCGCGAGGCGAGGTCCCGCTCCGACTGCTCGCGGCGCTTCGCCAGGTTCGTCTCGAAGTCCGCGGCGGCCTGGGCGGCCTTGGCGCGGGTCTCCTCGAAGAGGGCGTCCGCCTCCTCGCGCTTCGACTGCGCGTCCTTCTGCGCCTCGGCACGCAGCGAGTTGGCCTCGCCCTGCGCCTTCTCGACGATCCGGACGCCCTCGTCCTCGGACTTCGCCTTCCGCTCGGCCGCGAACGCCTCCGCGTCGTTGCGCACCTGCTGGGCGGCCGACTCGGCCAGCTCGCGGTGCTGCTCGGCCGCGCGACGGGCCTCCTCACGCAGGTCCTTCGCCTCCTCCTCGGCGAGCCGGAGGATCTTCTCGACCCGGGCGCCGAGCCCCGCGTACGACGGCTCGGCGTCGGTGACCTGCGCCTGGGCGTTCTGCGTCTCGAGGTGGAGCTCCTCGATGCGCTTCTCCAGCGAGGTGATGCGGGACAGGGCGCTGTCGCGGTCGGACACGAGCTTGGTAATGCGGTCGTCCACCTGACCGCGGTCGTAACCGCGCCGCACGAGCTCGAAGCCGAAGGGGGAGGATGTGTCGCTCATGGGTTTCCTGTCGAATGAGACCGGTGAGGTGTTAGAGGGAATCCTAGGGGCCGAAGCGGCGTGTCATCGAGCGTATGCCCGTTTGATCTGGAGAATGTCCAGCCTTTTGAGTGGCTAGCCGTCCTGGGACTTGCCACTCGTACGAGTGGACCCCGACGACGCACCCGCCTTGACCCCGTCCTTTCCGGCGGACGGCGTCTCGAAAGACTCCAACGCCTCCAGGACGTCCTGGACACGGGAGATCTCGGCATTGATGTCCTTGCGACGCCGCGTCAGCGTCTCCAGCTCGCGCTGCCCCTCCGCGACCGTCTTCTCGGCCTCGGCCGCGGCCTCGGCGCGGATCCGCTCGGCCTCGGCCTTGATGGCCTCGGCCTCCGCGATGAGCGAGGCCTTCTTCTGGGCGGCCTCCTTCAGCAGCGTGTCCGCCTTGCGGACCGCGGCGATCCGGACCTTGCTCGCCTCCGAACTCGCCTCGGAGACCAGCTCCTTGGCCTTCTCCTCCGCCTCGGCCCGCTGCTCCTCGGCCGCCTTCACCAGCTTGTCGACGCGCTCGCCGGCCGTCTTCATCTGCTCGGCCGACTCGCGCCGCGCCCGCTCGTGGAGCTCCTCGATCTCGCCCTCGACGCGGCCCCGCAGCTCCTCCGCCCGCTCCCTTATGGCCGTCGCGTCGCTGCGCGCCCCGACCAGGAGCTCGTCCGCGTCCGTACGGGCCTTCTCCACCAGCGAGTTGCCCTCGACGGTCGCCTCGGCGACGATCCGCTCGGCCTCCTTGCGGGCCGCGCCGACCATCGTGTCCGCCTGCGACTCGGCCTCCGTGGTGGCGCGCAGCGCCTCCTCCTGGGCCTTGGCGACGAGCTGGTCCGCCTGCTCGGCGGCGTCCGCGCGCTTGCGGGCCGCGGCCTCGCGTGCCTCGTCGAGCGTCCGGTCCGCCTCCTCGCGGGCCTCGGCGCGCATCTGCTCGCCGGCGGCCGCGGCGTCGGCCTTCACCCGCTCCGACTCGGTACGGATCCGCTCGGCGTCCTGGAGGGCCTCGGCGATCGCCTCGGCGCCCTCGGCCCGCAGCCGCTCGGCCTCCTCCGCAGCCGCGCCGACGGTCCGCTCCGCCTCGGCGCGGGCGTCCGCGCCGACCGAATCGGCCAGCTCGGCCGCCTCGTTCACGATCCGCTCGGCCTCGGTGGTGGCCTCGCCGATGAGGGTGTCCGCCTGCTCGGCCGCGTCCGCGCGCCGCTTGTCCGCGGCCTTGCGGGCCTCGTCCAGGATCTGGTCGGCATCGGCGAGCGCCGCGTTCCGCAGGGCCTGGGCGTGCGCCTCCCCGTCGGCCTTGACCTGCTCCGCCTCCGTGCGCAGCCGCTCGGAGTCCCGTTCCGTCGTCTCCCGCAGCTCGGCGGCCTCGGCCGCGATCCGCTCGGCCTCGGCCGTGGCCTCGCCGATGAGGGTGTCCGCCTGCTCGGCGGCGTCCGCACGGCGCTTGTCGGCGGCCTGGCGGGCCTCGTCGAGGACGCGCTCGCCCTCGGCGCGTGCCTCGGCCCGCAGGGCCTCCGCCTGCTCCTCGCCCTCGGCCTTGACCTGCTCGGCCTCGGCCCGCAGACGCCGGGCGTCCTGCTCGGCCGTCTCCATGAGCTCCACCGCCTCGGCGGTGAGCCGCTCGGCCTCGGCCGTGGCTTCGGTGATGAGGGTGTCCGCCTGTTCGGCGGCGTCGGCGCGCCGCTTGTCGGCGGCCTGGCGGGCCTCGTCGAGGACGCGCTCGCCCTCGGTACGGGCCTCGGCCCGCAGGGCCTCCGCCTGCTCCTCGCCCTCGGCCTTGACCCGCTCGGCCTCGACGAGCAGCGCGGCCGCCTCGGCCCCGATCCGCTCGGCCTCGGTGGTGGCCTCGCCGATGAGGGTGTCCGCCTGCTCGGCGGCGTCCGCTCGGCGCTTGTCGGCGGCCTTGCGTGCCTCGTCGAGGACCTGCTCGCCCTCGGCGATCGCCGCGTCGCGCAGCGCCTCGGCGTGCGCCTCGCCGTCGATCTTGAGCTGCTCGGTCTCGGCGAGCAGCGCGGCGGCCTCGGCGCCGATCCGCTCGGCCTCGGTGGTGGCTTCGGTGATGAGGGTGTCGGCCTGCTCGGCGGCGTCGGCGCGGCGCTTGTCGGCGGCCTGGCGTGCCTCGTCGAGGATCTGCTCGCCCTCGGTACGGGCCTCGGCCCGCAGCTCCTCGGCCTGCGCTTCGCCCTCGGCCTTGACCTGCTCGGCCTCGGCGAGCAGCGCGGCGGCCTCGGCGCCGATGCGCTCGGCCTCCGTGCGGGCCTCGGCGACCGTGGTCTCGGCGCGTTCGGCGGCCTCGGAGCGGATGCGGTTCGCGTCGTCGCGGGCGTCGGCGCGGGTGCGGGCGGCGTCCTGCTCGGCGGAGGCGAGGGAGTCCGTGACCTCGGTCCGTACCCGCTGGGCGTACTCGGCGGTGTCCGCGCGGAGCTTCTCCGCCTCGGCGAGGGCGTCCGTGACGGTCCGCTCGGCCAGGGCCTTGGCGGCCTCGGACTCCTCCTGGGCACGCGCCCGCGTGGCGGCGGCGTCCTCGGAGGCGCGCTCCGCTCCTCGTAGGCGTCGGCGCGGACCCGGTCCGCCTCCTCCTGGGCCTCGGTGCGGGTCCGCTCGGCCGCGTGCTCGGCGGCGGAGCGCAGCCCGGCGATCTCCTCGTCGGCCTGCTCGCGCAGCCCGGCGACCGAGTCCCGCACCTCCTGGGCGGTCTGTTCGGCCGCGGCGACCATCTCGGTCGCCCGCGCGTCCGCCTCCTCGACCAGGCGCTGCGCCTCGGCCTGGGCGTCCTCGACCCGCTTGCGGGCGGCGGCGAGGCTCCTCGGACTGCTCCCGGGCGTGCTCGCGCTCCCGGCGGCCTCGGAGCGGGCCGATTCGAGGTCGACTCGGCCTCCTTGCGGCGCCGGACGGCCTCCTCCTGCGCGGCGGCCAGGGCCTCGGCGGCCTCGGCGGCCACCCGCTCGGCGGCGGCCGCCGCCTCGGCCCGCACCCGGTCGGCGGTCTCCTGGGCCTCCGACTTCAGCCGCTCGGCCTCCTCGGAAGCCTCCGAGCGGAGCCGTACGGCCGCGGACTCGGCCTCGGTGCGCGTGGTGGACGCGTCCGACGCGGCCTCGGCGCGCAGCCGCTCGGCCTCCTGCTCGGCCTGCTCCCGGAGGGACCGGATCCGCTCGGCGGCCTCGGTGCGCTGCCGCTCCGTCTCCTCGGCGGCCTCGCGCCGGATCCGCTCGCCCTCGGCCCGCGCGTCGCTGAGCTCCTCCCCGGCGGCCGCGACCTTCGCCTCGGCGTCGGTGTGCAGCCGGGTCAGCTCCTCGGCGGCCTCCGCGCGGCGCGCCTCGGCGGCCCGCTCGGCGTCCGCGCGCAGCGCGGCGGCGGCGGCCTCGGCCGCGCCCGCACCGACTCGGCCTGCTCCTCGGCCTCGGTGCGCAGCCGCTCGGCCTCGGCGCGGGTGCGCTCCAGGGTCTCCTCGGCCTGGGCGCGGAGCGTCTGGGCGCGCTCCATCGCCTCCGACTTGACGCGCTCGCTCTCGGCGCCGGCCTTGGTGCGCTGCTCCTCGGCGTCCGTACGGGCCTTGGTGAGGAGCTCCTCGGCGGTCCTGGCCGCCTCCTCGATCTGCTGGAGGGCCTCGCGGCGGGCCTCGGAGCGGATCCGCTCGCCCTCGTCGACGGCCTCGGCGCGCAGCTGCTCGGCCTCGCCGCGCAGCCGGCGGGCCTCCTCCTGGAGCTCGACCGTCTTGCCGCGGTACTCCTTGGTGTCGTCCTTCGCCGAGCCGAGCAGTTCGTCGGCCTGCTCGCCGGCCTCGGCGCGCAGCCGGTCGGCCTCGGTCTCGGCCTCGCGGCGGACCCGCTCGGCCTCCTCGGCGGCCTTGCGGGTGGTCTCCCGGGCGTCCTCGGACGCCTTGGTGAGATCTCCTCGGCGCTGCGGGCGGCCTTGGCGAGCGCGGCGGCGGAGTCCTCGGCGGCGGCCGTGACGGCCTTCTCGGTGGCCTCCGTGACGAGCTTCTCCGCCTCGGCGCTCGCCTCGCGGAGCTTCTCCTCGGCCTCCGCCTTGAGCGCCTCGGCCTCCTTGGTGGCCTCCCCGACCAGCCGGGCGATCTCCGCCTTCGCGGTGCGGGTGCGCTGCTCGTTGACCGACTCGGCGGAGGAGAGCTGCCGGGCGGCGGCCTCCTTGGCCTCGGTGAGGGCCTTCTCGGCCTCGGCGCGGGCCAGCCGGAGCCGCTCCTCGGCCTCCTGCATGCGCTGCTCGGCGGCGCGGGAGAGTTCGGTGGCCTGCCGGCGGGCCTGGTCGGTCTCGGCGGCGGTGCTGGAGCGGAGCTGCTCGGCGTGGGCGGTGGCCTCCTGCGCCTGACTGGAGGCGGCGCCCATGAGCCGCTCGGCGTCCTTGCGGGCGCGCAGCAGAATCGCTTCGGCCTCGGCACGGGCGGCCTCCGCCTCGGCGCCGACGCGGCGGCTGGTCTCCTCGGCGAGCCGGGTGGCCTCGGCGCGGGCGGCGGCGAGCGACTGCTCGGCCTCCGCGCGGGACTCCTCCATCAGGCGGCGGGCCTGGGACTCCGTGCGGGCGCGCAGCTGTTCGGCCCAGGCGACGTTCTCGTTGACGTGCGCCTCGACGGTCTGGCGGCGCTCGTTGAGCTCCTGGTCGAGCTGCTGGCGCCGCTGGACGGCCTCGTTGTGCAGCTCGGCCTGGAGCCGGGCCTGGTGCTCGGCGTGCTCCTGGAGGATGCGCTGGGTCTGGGCGCGGGCCTCGCGCAGCTCGCGCTCGGCGTCCTGGCGGAGCTGCTCGGCCTGCGCCTGCGCGTTCCGCAGCATCTGCTCGGCCTGGTAGCCGATGTCGGCGCTGTCGTACGCCGGCCGGGAGGCGATGGTGCGGCGCGCCTCGTGGAGCTTGGCGCGCAAGACCTCGACCTGGTAGCCCAGGTCCTCGGCATGCTGGACGGCCTTCTCGCGTTCGGTCTTCAGCCGGTCCATCTCGGCTTCGAACCTGGCGAGATGGTCGTCTTCAGCTCGGTGGCTCTCCTGGCGTTCGTAGCCCGCACTGCGCGGTCCCATCCTTCCCGAAGCTCTTCGAGCAGGGGAGACCCCAACCCTGGTCGCAACTCCAACGAGCACGCCCTCACGGCCGAGGACGGACCCCCGGGGAATCGTGGCAGATCGGACGACCCCGACATCCCGACTTCGGTGCCGCGCGGAGCGGCCCCGACCGGCCCCGGCCCGGAGCCGCCCACTCTACCGGGCCAGGAATCCGGAGGTCAGTGCTCCGCTGAGGAGTGGTCAGCGGACGGCTCCGCCGAAGTGACCAGTTCCGTGAGGACGCCGTGGCAGTCCTTGGGGTGGAGGAAGGTGATCCGGGAGCCCATGGAGCCGATCCGCGGCTCGTCGTAGAGGACCCGTACGCCCTTGGAACGGATGGCCTCGGCGTCGCCGTCGACGTCCGCCGTGCCGAAGGCGATGTGGTGCACGCCCTCCCCGTTCTTGGCGAGCCACTTGCCCACCGCGGAGTCCTCCCGGGTGGGCTCCAGGAGCTGGAGGTACGAGGCGCCGCCGTCGTCGGTGGCGTTGATCCGGAGCATGGCCTCGCGGACGCCCTGCTCCTCGTTGACCTCGGAGTGGTAGACCTCGAAACCGTACGTGGCACGGTAGAACTCGACAGTTTTAGCCAGGTCGAAGCAGGCGATCCCGATGTGGTCGATACGCGTCAGCATGGATCCAGTGCACCGCCGGAAGGATGGTTACGCAACGTGCGCGCCGTCACACCATCGGGCCGGTGACCGGGCGCCGCGCCGCTCAGTACATTGGCGGTAAACCCTCGTTCACTTCTCATCCCTAGGGGCCGTGCCTCATGTCTGGAACGACCGGTACCACCTCAGTGATCGTCGCGGGCGCCCGCACGCCCATGGGTCGCCTCCTCGGCTCGCTCAAGTCCTTCTCGGGCGCCGACCTCGGCGGCTTCGCCATCAAGGCGGCCCTCGACCGGGCCGGCATCGGCGGCGACCAGGTGCAGTACGTGATCATGGGCCAGGTGCTCCAGGCGGGCGCCGGGCAGATCCCCGCCCGTCAGGCGGCCGTCAAGGCCGGCATCCCGATGAACGTCCCCGCGCTCACCATCAACAAGGTGTGTCTGTCCGGTCTCGACGCCATCGCGCTCGCCGACCAGCTGATCCGCGCCGGTGAGTTCGACATCGTCGTCGCCGGCGGCCAGGAGTCCATGACGAACGCCCCGCACCTGCTGCCGAAGTCCCGCGAGGGCTTCAAGTACGGCGCCATCGAGATGCTCGACGCGATGGCGTACGACGGTCTCACCGACTCCTTCGAGGGCATCGCCATGGGCGAGTCCACCGAGAAGCACAACACCCGCCTGGGCATCGGCCGCGAGGTGCAGGACGAGCTCGCCGCCCTCTCCCACCAGCGCGCCGCCGCCGCCCAGAAGAACGGCATCTTCGAGGCCGAGATCACCCCGGTGGAGATCCCGCAGCGCAAGGGCGAGCCGGTCGTCTTCTCCAAGGACGAGGGCATCCGCGCGGAGACCACCGTCGAGTCCCTCGGCAAGCTCCGCCCGGCCTTCACCAGGGACGGCACCATCACCGCCGGCACCGCCTCGCAGATCTCCGACGGCGCCGCCGCCGTGGTCGTCATGAGCAAGGCCAAGGCGCAGGAGCTGGGCCTGGAGTGGATCGCCGAGATCGGTGCCCACGGCAACGTGGCCGGCCCGGACAACTCGCTCCAGTCGCAGCCGTCCAACGCGATCCTGCACGCCCTCAAGAAGGAGGGCCTGGAGGTCGCCGACCTCGACCTGATCGAGATCAACGAGGCCTTCGCCGCCGTCTCGCACCAGTCCATGAAGGACCTCGGCGTCACCCCGAAAGGTGAACGTCAACGGCGGCGCCATCGCGCTCGGCCACCCGATCGGCATGTCCGGCGCCCGTCTGGTGCTGCACCTGGCCCTGGAGCTCAAGCGGCGCGGCGGCGGCGTCGGCGCGGCCGCCCTGTGCGGCGGCGGCGGTCAGGGCGACGCCCTCATCGTCAAGGTCCCCGGCAAGTAAGTCCTTCGGTCAAGGAGCAGCGCACATGGTGGACGTCCCCGAACTCGTCGCCCAGGCACGGGAGGGCGGCCGCGGGCCGTGGCCCGGCTGATCTCGCTCGTGGAGGGGCGTCCCGCAGCTGCGCGAGGTGATGGCGGCGCTCGCGCCGCTCACCGGCGGCGCGTACGTGGTGGGCCTGACTGGCTCGCCGGGCGTGGGCAAGTCCACGTCGACGTCCGCGCTGGTCTCCGCGTACCGCAGGGCGGGCAGGCGGGTCGGCGTCCTGGCCGTCGACCCGTCCTCCCGTTCAGCGGGGAGCGCTCCTCGGCGACCGGGTCCGGATGTCGGAGCACGCCTCCGACCCGGGCGTCTACATCCGCTCCATGGCGACCCGCGGCCATCTGGGCGGGCTCGCCTGGTCCGCCCCGCAGGCCATCCGCGTCCTGGACGCGGCCGGCTGCGAGGTGATCCTCGTGGAGACCGTCGGCGTCGGGCAGTCGGAGGTGGAGATCGCCTCCCAGGCCGACACCTCGGTCGTGCTCCTCGCGCCGGGCATGGGCGACGGGATCCAGGCCGCGAAGGCGGGCATCCTGGAGATCGGCGACGTGTACGTGGTGAACAAGGCCGACCGGGACGGCGCGGACGCCACCGCCCGGGAGCTCAACCACATGCTGGGCCTCGGCGAGGCGGGCCGCGGGCGACTGGCGGCCGCCGATCGTCAAGACGGTCGCGGCGCGCGGCGAGGGCGTCGACGAGGTCGTGGAGGCGCTGGAGAAGCACCGCGCCTGGATGGAGGAGCACGGGGTCCTCGCGGAGCGTCGCCGGGCCCGTGCCGCGCGCGAGGTGGAGACCATCGCGGTCACGGCCCTGCGCGAGCGCATCGGCGACCTGCACGGCGACCGGCGCCTGGACGCCCTCGCGGAGCGGATCGTGGCGGGCGCCCTCGACCCGTACGCGGCCTCGGACGAGCTGGTCGCGAGCCTGACCGGAAACTGACCCCGGGACGTGCGCGAAGGGCCCCTCCGGTCGCCGGAGGGGCCCTTCCCGTTCTCTGTCAGGTCACGGCTTGCCGCGGCGGCCGCGGAGCTGCTCGGCGACCGGCTTCAGGGACTCGTGGAGGTCGCCGAGGGCCTCGCCGCTGAGCTGGTCGATGAAGTGCCTGCGCACCGACTCGACGTGGTGCGGGGCGACCTTGCGCATGGTCTCCATGCCGTCGTCGGTCAGGACGGCGTAGAGCCCGCGCCGGTCGGACTCGCAGTTCTCGCGGCGGACGAGCCCGGCGTTCTCCATGCGGGTGATCTGGTGCGAGAGCCGGCTCTTCGACTGGAGGGTGGCGGCGGCGAGGTCGCTCATGCGCAGCCGACGGTCCGCCGACTCCGAGAGGTTCACCAGGATCTCGTAGTCGTTCATCGTCAGGCCGAAGGGCTGGAGGTCCTTCTCCAGCTGGTACGTCAGCATTCTCTGGACGTCCAGGAAGGTGCGCCAGGCGCACTGCTCGCCGTCGGTGAGCCAGGGGGTGGCGGTCTCGGTCTCCATGTATGGATTCTACCTAAGAAGTTGAATTCTTGACGAAGTCTGGGAGCGCGCGTTCGATCACGTCACACTCCGCAGACTACCGCTCACAGACCGAAGCGCCGCTGGAGGTCGCCGAGCTGGCCGGGAAGGCGCGGTACCGAACCGGGCACGCTCTGGCCGGAACCGTGCCCACCGGGCACCCCCGCCTGCGCCGGCGGTCCGCCGATCGCCCGCTCCGGCATCAGCAGCTCCGTCGACTGGAGCAGCACCGTCCCCGCCCCCACGAACTCGAACTGGTGCTCCTCCCGGAGCTCCCGCCGATGCCCGTCAGGGCCCGTACGCCGCCCATCACCCCGGTCATGTAGCCGTGGTCGTAATGGTGGCAGGGCGAGGGCAGTCCGCCCAGCCGACCAGCGCCTGCGGGTCCACCCGCATCGGCGGCTCCATGAAGACCACCGGACCGTTCGACGCCGCCACGAACTTGCCCGTGCCGATCAGCGTCACGAACCCCGGCACGATCGACTGCTTCAGCGCCAGCGTCGGCTGGTAGGCCAGCAGGTTCCCCGAGCGGATCGTCAGATTGCCCTCGTCCAGGTCGTACGAGTTCACGTCGAACGCCCGGTCCGCGAGCAGCATCTTCCCGCTGCCCTCCGCCACCACCCAGTCGCTCGCGTGCAGCGGCGAGTGGAAGGAGGTCCGCACCAGCCGGTCGAGCCGCCCGTGCCCGATGCCGTTGAACTCGATCCGCCCGTAGTAGGCGATCATCTTCCCCTTCTGCAGGAACCACTGGGAGCCCTTGAGCTCCACGCAGAAGGTGTACGGATTGACGTTGTCGTCCGACGGCAGGGAGTGCGGGTCGTGGATGACAGGGGTGCTCACAGCTTCTCCTCCGAGGCCTGGACGTACACCGCGCCGCTGCCGCTCAGCTCCAGCTGGAAGGCCTCGCCCGAGCCGCGCCCCACCATGTCGCGCCAGCCCAGCGCCGTGGAGAGCTTGTTCCGCACGTCGCCGTGGTGCGCCACGTACGCCTGCGGGTCGACGTGCACCGGGCGGCCCGGGGCGATCGGCAGCTCGATGACCCCGCCGTGCGCCATGACGGCCACCGAACCGTGGCCCTTCAGGGTCGTCGTGAACAGGCCCTGGCCGGTCACCTGGCCGCGCACCATGCCCATGACCCCGCCCTGCGAGCCCATGAACATCGTGCCCTGCTCCAGGGTCCCGTCGAAGGCGAGGAGACGGTCGGCCTCCACGTACAGGGTGTCGCCCGTCAGTGCGATCACCTGGATGTGGTGGCCGCCGTGCCCGAACATCACCGTGCCGCTGCCCTCGACGGTCATCAGCGGGGTCGCCTCGCCGGCCACCCGGCGGCCGATCATCGACATCAGGCCGCCCTGACCGCCCGCGATGTTCGGCGTGAAAGTGACGTCGCCGCGGTACGCGAGCATCGCGCCGCGCTGACTGAACATCCGCTGCCCGGGGACGACGGTCGCCTCGACCATCTTCGAGTTGATCTCGCGGAACGGCATCAGACGTCACCCCCGATCGTGTTCCGCTCGCTCGGCTGGACGTAGACGAGCCCGTCGCCCTCGAAGCGGATCTGGAAGGCCTCGCCGCCGCCCTCGCCCATGAGGGTGCGGAAGGTCACACCCGACTGGAAGTGCTGCTGGAGGTTGCCCTGATGGGCGATGTACGCGCCGGGGTCGACCTGGAGCGGGTACTGCGGGGTCACCCGCAGCACCACCGCCGGACCGTCCGACATGATCGCCGCCTGGCCCGTGCCCTCGACCGTGGTCGTGAACAGCCCGTTGCCGGTGGCGCCGCCGCGCAGCCCCGTGAAGGTCGTGCCGGTGCGCAGCCCCGCGTCGGTGCAGAGCAGATTGCTCGCCTCCACCCAGAGCTTGTCGCCGTGCAGCGAGACGAGGTTGATCTCGGAGGCCCGGTCGGCGAACCAGCAGGTCCCCTGGCCGCGCACCTCCATCACCTCCATCTGCTCACCCGTGAGCCGGCGGGTCACCATGCCGCGCAGGCCCTCACCACCACCGCTCATCTTCTTGAACGCCATCTGGCCGTCGTAGGCGACCATCGAGCCGTTCTTCGCCTTGACGGCGTCGCCGGCCATGGAGACGGCGAGCACTTTGCTGCCTTGGAGTCGGAACGTTGCCACCCGAGGAAGGTACTGGGCCCCCGGACAAAGGGACAGCAAAGTCGCCGTGCACAATGGACGGGCCCTTGTGCATCCGTTCACAAGATCGAACGAAGGTGACCCCCACCGTGGACATCAAGACCGCCTCCTCCCTCCACCGACTCCGGCTCGTCTCCGCGCCGGAAGCCGTGTCGTTCCTGCTCCTGCTGGTCTGCTCGGTGCTCAAGCGGACGACGGACTTCAACGCGGTGCCGGTCATGGGCGCGGTCCACGGCGTCCTCTTCATCCTGTACGTCCTCTTCTGGCTGGACGCCTGGAACAAGACCAAGTGGAGCTTCGGCACCGCCGCCCTCTACTTCGTCCTCTCGGTGCTGCCCCTGGGCGGCTTCTACGCCGAGCGGAAGCTGAAGCGCGAGGCCGCGGACGCCGTCATCGCCTCCCGCGTCCGTGCGGAGAGCGCGGTGAAGGCGTGATCGTCGCCTTTTCCGTCACCCCCTCGGCGTGGGCGAGGAGGTCGGCGAGTACGTCGCCGACGCCGTCCGGGTCGTGCGCGAGTCCGGCCTGCCGAACCGCACCGACGCCATGTTCACCTCGATCGAGGGCGACAGCTGGGACGAGGTCATGGACGTCGTGAAGCGCGCCGTCGCCGCCGTCGAGGCCCGCGCGCCGCGCGTCTCGGTGGTCATGAAGGTCGACATCCGTCCGGGGGTGACGGACGGCCTGACCGCGAAGGTCGAGACGGTGGAACGCCACCTGGGCGGCTGACGCCCGCGCCGTACGACAGAAGCCCCGGTCCTGCTCCAGGACCGGGGCTTCTGTCTTCCCGATGGTTGAGCGACTGCTCAAAACACGCTACCTTCCTCCCGAGGCAGTTTTGAGCAGTCGCTCAAAAAGCCGGATGAGCAGGGGGCATCCATGGGTCTCTACATCGAGACACGCGTGCGCGTGGACCTGGAGACGCTCTGGGAACGCACGCAGGAACCCGACCGCCACCAGCGGTGGGACCTGCGGTTCACGGAGATCTCCTTCCTGCCGCGCGCCGAGGGCGAGCCCCGGCGCTTCCGCTACGCGACCCGCGTCCTGCCCTTCCTGGCCGTCGCCGGCACCGGTGTCTCCGCGGGAGCGCCACCGGGCGGCGGCGACCGGGTCTCCGCCCTCCGCTTCGCCTCGCCGCACCCGCTCTCCCTCCTCGCCGAGGGCAGCGGCTACTGGCGGTACGTCCCCACCCCGGACGGTGTCCGCTTCCTCACCGGCTACGACTACCGGCCGCGCTGGGGCCGCTTCGGCCGCGTCGCCGACCGGCTCCTCCTCCGGCCCCTCATGGGCTGGGCCACCGCCTGGTCCTTCGACCGGCTGCGGCTCTGGTGCGAGCGGGGCATCACCCCGAGCGCTCCCGCGACCGCTGGCTCCTCGAACTCGCCGCCCGAATCCTGCTCGTGGCCGTGCCGTGGACCGCCACCACCCTGCCGCTGGGGCTCGTGTCGCTCGCCGCCCTCCCGCTCACCGTCCTCGGGCGGCCCTCGCCGTCCTCGTGCCGCCCTCCTCGCGCACCCCGCGGCCCGGCGCTGTCTGCGCGTCCCGCCCGCCCGCCACCGGGAGCCCCGGCTCCTCGCCACCCTGGAGCAGCCGTGACCTCGATCTTCCGCACCGTCATGGGGGACGCCCAGTTCGAGCGGCTGCACCCCGAACTCCAGCGGCGCTTCTCCGTCGGGCTCGCGAGCGGCGAGCTGTGCGTCGGCCGGGGCGTCATGGACGACATCTGGCACGGCGGGGCCTTCGTGAAGCCCTTCCTCGCCCTCGGCGGGCTGCGGAACATCCTGCTGCCCCGCACCGGCCGCGCCGTCCCCTTCACCATCGAGAACGTCCCCTACGCCGACTCGTACGGACGGGAGACCGTCACCTTCGTCCGCACCTTCGACCTGCCCGGCGGCCCCCGCCGCTTCGACGCCACCATGGTCCACAGCCCCGAGCGCGACTGCGTCCTCGACTACCTCGGCACCCACCAGCACCTCGCCAGCGAGCTGCACCCGACCGCCGAACCCGACGGCTCGCTCCTCATCACCTCCGGCGAACACCGCTTCCGCGAGGGCCCGCTCGACGTCCGCGTCCCGGAACTCGTGGGCGCCCGGGCCGAGGTGCGGGAGTCCTTCGACGAGCGCACCGGCCGCTTCCGCATCGACGTCCGGGTGGTCAACCGCCACTTCGGGCCGCTCTTCGGCTACCGGGGGTCCTTCACCGCCACCTATGCCGACGTACGCTCCCGGGGGGTGCGCGCGGGGCTGCGCCCGGTGCGCGAGGAGGTACGGGCATGAGCGGGCGGACCGCGCAGGACGTGAAGGCGCGGGACGCCAGAAGCCAGGAGACCCGGGAGAAGCTGCTCGACGGCGCCCTGCGCACCCTCGTCGAGCAGGGCATCGCCAAGGCCTCCGCGCGCGCGATCGCGACCACCGCCGGGGTCAACCAGGCCCTCGTCTTCTACCACTTCGGCTCCGTCGACGAACTGCTCTCCGCCGCCTGCCGGCACGGCGCCGAGCTGCGGGTGGCCCGCCACCGGGAGCGGCTGCGCTCCGTCTCCAGCCTCTCCGAGCTGCTCGCCTTCGGACGCGAGATGCACACCGAGGAGCGGGACGCCGGGCACGTCGCCGTCCTCGGGCAGCTGCTCGCCGGCGCCCAGACCCACCCCGGCTCGCACCGGCCACCGCCGCCGGGCTCGACCTGTGGATCGCCGAGATCGAACAGGTCCTCGTCCGCGTCCTCGCCGGGACCCCGCTCGCCGGGTTCACCGACCCCGCCGGGCTCGCCCGCGCGGTCGCCGCCTCCTTCGTCGGACTCGAACTCTACGAAGGGGTCGACCCGGCGGGCGCCGAGGCCGCGCTCACCGCGCTCGAACAGCTCGGCGCCCTGATGGCCGCCGTCGAGGAGCTGAACCCGGTGGCGCGGAAGGCCGTCACGTACACGCTGCGCCGCCGCCTCGACGCCCCCTAGGGGCCCGCCTCCGGCTGCGACAGCGTGATGCCCAGCGGCGTCCGCTCGTACAGCACCTGGTGGCCGTACCGCCGCGAGGTCAGCAGACCCGCGTCCCGCAGCACCGTCAGGTGCGCGGAGACGGAGGAGGTGCCCGGCCGAGGAGGTGGGCCAGTGCCGTCGTGCCCATCGGCTCGGCCAGGGCGCACAGGACGTTCGCGCGCACCGGGCCGAGCAGCCGGGCCAGCGCCTCCGGCGTGCGTCCGCGGCCTCCGTCCAGAGCCCGCCGATCCCGCGCGCCGGGTAGACCACCGTCGGCTGCCAGGGCGGATCGAAGCCGCTCACCACCTCCGGCCAGGTGAACACCGAGGGCATCAGGACGAGCCCCTGCCCCTCCAGCGGCCGGTCGTGCTCCCCGGGTAGTCCACCCGCAGCGTGGCCGTCTCCGCCGCCCAGTCGAAGGCCGGGTGCAGCTCGCCCAGGAGCCGTTCGAGCCCGCCCTCCGCGAGCCGCCGCGAGTGGTACGCCACGTCCGCCTCCAGCAGCGCCCGCAGCCGGGGCCAGTCGGGCGCGATCAGGACCTCCCAGGCGGCCTGGAGCAGATCGCTCAGCCGCGCCACCGCCCCGGCGGGATCGGCGAGCAGCCGCCGTCCCTCCGGCGTGTCCGCCGCTCCCGGCGTCTCCGCGAGCGTGCGCGCGAAGTCGTCCAGGGCGAGCGCCGGATCGGTCTCCCGTACGGCCGCGATCTCCTCCTCGAAGGCGGCCGCCGGCCCAGCGGGGCGGGTACAGGAAGTCCGGGTTGTGCCGCGGGCGGCATCAGCAGCTGGAGCGGCCCGAGGTCGACCTCCCGCGCGGCTCCCGCGATCCGCCGCATCCACGGCAGGTGGTACCCCTGCTTGTCCGGCCGTGCCAGCACCCGCACGGCCGAGTGCGTCTCCCAGAGCGGCGAGACCGCGAACCGGATCCGCAGCGGATCGGCCTCGCCGAACCGCAGGTGGTACGCCACGGGACCCTCCGGGGACACGCCTGAACATTCGTCTGGAGCCGAAAGTCTAGGGCCCGGCCCCCGTGCCCGGCACGCTGCGCCCATGCCCGAGAACGACACCCGGGCGCCGTCACGGGCGCCCGTACCCACCCCTGCCCCCGCACGTCCGGCGCCCGTCACCACGACCGTGCCCGAGCCCGTCGCCCCGCCCGCCGGGGCACCCGCACCCGCCCCGCCCCGTTCCCGGCTACCGCGCCGTCTTCGCCGTCCGCGAGTTCCGGTTCGTGTTCGCGGCGCATCTGTTCTCGCTGCTCGGGGTCGTGGTCAGCGAGCTCGCGCTCACCGTGCTCGTGTACGACCTGACGAGGTCGCCGCTGCTGTCCTCGCTCACGTTCGCGCTCGGGTTCCTGCCGTACCTCGTGGGCGGCACCCTGCTCGCGGGGCTGACCGACCGGCTTCCGCCCCGCCGGATCCTCGTCGTCTGCGACCTCGTCTGCGCGGGCTGCGTCGCGGTGATGGTGGTGCCGGCCACGCCGGTCGCGGTGCTGCTGGTGCTGCGGTGCGCCATCGCGGTCGTCTCGCCGGTGTTCAACGGCACCTGGATGGCGACCCTCGCCGACATCCTGGGCGAGGGGACCTGTTCGTGCTCGGGCGGTCGCTGCTGCGGATCGTGTCGCAGAGCGCGCTGCTCACCGGTTTCGCCGCCGGGGCGTCCTGCTGACCGTCGTCCCGCCGCGCGGGGCGCTCGCCGTCACCGCCGCCACCTTCCTGGCCTCCGCGCTGCTGCTGCGCCTCGGGACCGCCCGGCGGCCCGCGCGGGCGGGCGGAGAGGCGAGCGGGCTCGCCGGGACCTTCGGGGTGCTGCGGAACCGGCGGGTGCGGGCGCTGATGCTGATGTTCTGGGTGCCGCCGCTGTTCGCGGTCGTCCCCGAGGCCCTCGCCGCCCCTACGCGGACGAGATCGGCGTCTCCACGGCCGCCCTCGGCCTCCTCATGTGCGCGCTGCCGGTCGGCACGATCGCGGGCGAGCTGTTCGCCGGATCGTTCCTCTCCGCCGCGACCCGCTCCCGGATCGTGCTGCCGCTCGCCGTCGCGAGTGTCCTGCCGTACCTGCTGTACGCGCCGAGGCCCGGCGTCGCCCTCGCGGCCGTCGCGCTCCTCCTGGCGGGCGCCACCGGGGCGTACACCCTCGGCCTCGACGCCTGGTTCGTCGCCGCCGTCCCCGAGGAGCGGCGGGGGAGGGCCATGACCCTGATGACGGCGGGCATGATGACCGTCCAGGGCGTCAGGATGGCCGGGGCCGGGCTCGCCGCCGAGTTCGTCCCCGTGCACACGGTCGTGGCCGGTACGGGCGTCCTCGGCACGCTCTGTCTGCTCGTCGCCGCCGTCGAGCTGCGCGCGACCGAAAGGCGAGACGGGGCTGACCGGCATATGACCAGTCGATAAGGTCGACGGGTGTCCAAGCCGCTCAGTCTCCCCTTCGACCCCATCGCCCGAGCCGACGAACTCTGGCAGAAGCGCTGGGGCCCGGTGCCCTCGATGGCCGCGATCACCTCGATCATGCGCGCCCACCAGATCCTCCTCGCGGAGGTCGACGCGGTCGTCAAGCCGTACGGGCTGACCTTCGCGCGGTACGAGGCCCTGGTCCTGCTCACCTTCTCCAAGGCGGGCGAGCTGCCGATGTCCAAGATCGGCGAGCGGCTCCAGGTCCACCCGACCTCGGTGACGAACACGGTGGACCGGCTGGTCAGGTCGGGTCTCGTCAGCAAGCGGCCCAACCCCAACGACGGACGCGGAACCCTCGCCTCCATCACCGACAAGGGCCGCGAGGTGGTCGAGGCCGCGACCCGCGACCTGATGGAGATGGAGTTCGGCCTCGGCGCGTACGACGCCGAGGAATGCGCGGAGATCTTCGCGATGCTGCGCCCGCTGCGGGTCGCGGCGCACGACTTCGACGAGGGGTAGCCTTCGTGCCGGGTCGGCCCGCTGCTCCCCGCTGACGCGGGGGTGATCCGATCGCCCGGATTGTGCGGTTACGGTCGACAGCGTGGTCCCCGTGTCAGCGGGGGTTTTTCGGGCGGTTACGCTCGACGGCATGAAATCCAGCGTGCTGACCCGCTACCGCGTCATGGCCTACGTGACCGCCGTCATGCTCCTCGTCCTGTGCGCGTGCATGGTCGCCAAGTACGGCTTCGGCGTCGGCGAGGACCTGACCTTCGCGGTCTCGCAGCTCCACGGCGTCCTCTACATCATCTACCTGGTCTTCGCCTTCGACCTGGGCTCCAAGGCGAAGTGGCCGTTCGGCAAGCTGATCTGGGTGCTGGTCTCCGGCACCATCCCGACCGCCGCGTTCTTCGTCGAGCGCAAGGTCGTCGCCGAGACGCTTCCGCTGGTCAGCGGTGCGCGGCCGGAGCCGGTCAAGGCCTGAGCATGCACCCCCGCACTGATGTGCGGGGGTTTGCCATCGACATTTACTAGGACGTCCTAGTAAATTCGAAGCATGGACGCTGACGCCATCGAGGAAGGCCGCCGTCGCTGGCAGGCCCGTTACGACAAGGCCCGCAAGCGGGACGCCGACTTCACCACGCTCTCCGGCGACGCCGTCGAGCCGGTCTACGGGCCCCGGCCCGGCGACACCTACGAGGGGTTCGAGCGCATCGGCTGGCCCGGTGAGTACCCCTTCACCCGGGGCCTCCACCCGACCGGCTACCGGGGCCGGACCTGGACCATCCGCCAGTTCGCCGGCTTCGGCAACGCCGAGCAGACCAACGAGCGGTACAAGATGATCCTGGCCGCCGGCGGCGGCGGCCTCTCCGTCGCCTTCGACATGCCCACGCTCATGGGCCGCGACTCCGACGACCCCCGCTCCCTCGGCGAGGTCGGCCACTGCGGCGTCGCCATCGACTCCGCCGCCGACATGGAGGTCCTCTTCAAGGACATCCCGCTCGGCGACGTCACGACCTCGATGACGATCTCCGGGCCCGCCGTGCCCGTCTTCTGCATGTACCTGGTCGCCGCCGAGCGCCAGGGCGTCGACCCGGGCGTCCTCAACGGCACGCTCCAGACCGACATCTTCAAGGAGTACATCGCGCAGAAGGAGTGGCTCTTCGAGCCCGAGCCCCATCTGCGCCTCATCGGCGACCTGATGGAGCACTGCGCGGCGAACATCCCCGCGTACAAGCCGCTCTCCGTCTCCGGCTACCACATCCGCGAGGCCGGGGCGACGGCCGCGCAGGAGCTCGCCTACACCCTCGCCGACGGCTTCGGCTACGTGGAGCTCGGCCTCTCCCGCGGCCTCGACGTCGACGTCTTCGCCCCCGGCCTCTCCTTCTTCTTCGACGCGCACCTCGACTTCTTCGAGGAGATCGCCAAGTTCCGCGCCGCCCGCCGCATCTGGGCCCGCTGGATGAAGGAGGTCTACGGCGCGAAGACCGACAAGGCGCAGTGGCTCCGCTTCCACACCCAGACCGCCGGCGTCTCCCTCACCGCCCAGCAGCCGTACAACAACGTCGTGCGGACCGCGGTCGAGGCCCTCTCCGCCGTCCTCGGCGGCACCAACTCCCTCCACACCAACGCCCTCGACGAGACCCTCGCGCTCCCCAGCGAGCAGGCCGCCGAGATCGCGCTCCGCACCCAGCAGGTGCTGATGGAGGAGACCGGCGTCGCCAACGTCGCCGACCCGCTGGGCGGCTCCTGGTACGTCGAGCAGCTCACCGACCGCATCGAGGCCGACGCCGAGAAGATCTTCGACCAGATCAAGGAGCGCGGCCGCCGCGCCCGCCCGGACGGGCAGCACCCCATCGGCCCGATCACCTCCGGCATCCTGCGCGGCATCGAGGACGGCTGGTTCACCGGCGAGATCGCCGAGTCCGCCTTCCAGTACCAGCGCTCCCTGGAGAAGGGCGACAAGCGGGTCGTCGGCGTCAACGTCCACCACGGCTCCGTCACCGGCGACCTGGAGATCCTGCGCGTCAGCCACGAGGTCGAGTGGGAGCAGGTCCGCGTCCTCGGCGAGCGCAAGGGCCGCCGCGACGACGCCAAGGTCCGCGCCTCGATCGACGCGATGCTCAAGGCCGCCCGCGACGGCTCCAACATGATCGTCCCCATGCTGGAGGCCGTACGCGCCGAGGCCACGCTCGGCGAGATCTGCGACGCCCTGCGCGACGAGTGGGGCGTCTACACGGAGCCCCGGGCTCTGAGCTCACCTGAACGCGGCAGGGGCGGTACGGGAACTCCGTACCGCCCCTGCCGCGTTCGGCCGGATCAGCCGGTGGTGGCCGCCGCGCCCAGGCCGCCGAGGAGGAGGGCGGAGAGGCGGGCCGCCCAGGGCCCGTCCACCGGCTCCGCGCTCACCAGGGCGCGGTGCACCACCGCGCCGGCGACCACGTCGAAGATCAGGTCGTCGAGGGCGGCGACCGTGGCCGGCGGGTGCTCGTCCGGGAGCTCGCCGCGCTGCTGCGCCCGCCGACGGCCCGCCAGGACCAGGCGCTTCTGGCGTTCGACGATCGAGGCGCGTATGCGCTCGCGCAGCGGTTCGTCCCGGGTCGACTCGGCGACGACGGCCATCAGGGCCGTCTTCGTCTCGGGCCGCTCCAGAAGGGTCGCGAACTGCAGCACCACGTGCTCGATGTCGGCCTGGAGGGAACCCAGGTCGGGCAGTTCGAGTTCGTCGAAGAGGACGGCGACGGCGTCCACCACGAGTTCGTTCTTGTTGGCCCAGCGGCGGTACAGCGTCGTCTTCGCCACCCCGGCGCGGCCCGCCACGTCCCCCATCGTGAGCTTCGACCAGCCCAGGTCGACCAGGGCCGCGCGGGTCGCCTCCAGGATGGCCGTGTCGGCCTCGGTGGAGCGGGGGCGCCCGGTACGGCTGCTGCGGTTGGTGCGGCTACACATGAGAAGGGACCATACCCGCCGGTAGGTATACCGCCAGGGGTCGGTGATGTGAGGCAGTTCACCGTACGGATCGGGTGTGCGCCCTCCCGCCGGGTCCCTCGGCGGAGTTACGCTACGACCCGTAGCGAAAGGCAATTGAGCGGCCTGAGCGACAACCAGCGCACCGGGTGGGGATCCGGTGCGGAGCGAAGGCGCCGGGTGGGGACCCGGTGCCGCCGAAGACGAAGAACCGTGTCGTCCACGCGTCTCGCACACACCGGCGGGAGATGCGCGGACGGCACGGTTCAGCCATGGCTTACCGGTTACGCGCGCGGAAGGGGAGGATGTATCCATGCAGCCCCGAAACATGTCCATGAGCGGCGTCGTCGACCTCGCCGCGGTGAAGGCGGCCGGAGAGGCCAAGGCGAAGGCGGAGCAGGCGCGCGCCGAGGCGGCGCGGCAGGGTGGTTCCGCCGCGGTGCCCCCGTCGGCCCTGGTGATCGACGTCGACGAGGCCGGCTTCGAGCGCGATGTGCTCCAGCGCTCCGCCGAGGTTCCGGTCGTCCTCGACTTCTGGGCCGAGTGGTGCGAGCCGTGCAAGCAGCTCGGCCCCCTTCTGGAGCGCCTCGCCGTCGAGTACAACGGCCGCGTCCTGCTCGCCAAGATCGACGTCGACGCCAACCAGATGCTGATGCAGCAGTTCGGCATCCAGGGAATTCCGGCCGTTTTCGCGGTGGTCGCCGGTCAGGCGCTGCCGCTCTTCCAGGGTGCGGTCCCCGAGGCGCAGATCCGGGAGACCCTCGACCAGTTGATCCAGGTCGGCGAGGAGCGCTTCGGCCTCACCGGCATCGCCGTGGACGCCGACGCCTCCGAAGCCGGTGGCGTCTCCGCGCGGCCGGCCGGCCCGTACGACGCCCTCCTCGAAGCGGCCATGTCCGCGCTCGACGCGGGCGATCTGGCCGGCGCCGTCCAGGCCTACAAGAACGTGCTCGCCGACGACCCGGCCCACCCCGAGGCCAAGCTCGGCCTGGCGCAGGCCGAACTGCTCACCCGCGTACAGGATCTGGACCCCGCCGCCGTCCGCAGGAACGCGGCGGACAATCCGGCCGATGTCGCCGCGCAGATCGCCGCCGCCGACCTCGATCTGGTGGGCGGTCACGTGCAGGACGCCTTCGGTCGCCTCGTGGAGACCGTGCGCCGCACGGCAGGCGAGGACCGGAACGCGGCGCGGGTCCGCCTCCTCGAACTGTTCGAGGTGATCGGTACGGACGACCCGCGCGTGACGGCGGCCCGGCAGGCCCTCGCCCGGGTGCTTTTCTAGCTCTCCACGCGCGCCGGATCGTCTGACGATTTGGCAGCAGGGTGACAAATCGCGGCCGCGCTTTACCAAAACTTGGTAATCGCGGCCGCTGTTACTTGTAGTAAATCGAACCCGGCGTTCTGTCCGCATTCATCCGATGATCTCCTGACATTCCCCGTCGCCCGAACGCACCCAGCGTGCCCGTTCGGTCCCGCCCCGCCATGGCGTGGTTATCCCCCCGTTACTAGCCGGTAATGAACCCCCTTGTGCGGGGGCCCGGAATGGACCACGATCGGCGACGCTCGGTCCGAACCGCATCACCCCGGCAACCAACCGGGATCGCGGCGAGGGTCCCCACCGAGCCGACCGGTGTTCCGGCACCGGTCGCGGACAGGGGGGTTCCCGCTCTCACCGAACGGGGCCTGTCCGAACAGGTCGCGCCCCAAGGCGCGCCCATGGTTGTCGCTCGGGGGTGATCGCCGGTGATTCGGACGCGCATCGCGCCGCCTGATGCCTCGGCGCTCTCCTTCCCGAGGACGTAGCTCTTCTCCCATCCCAGGGCGGCCCCGGGCCCCTTCGGAGATGTACGTCCGAGAAGGAGGAATTTCATGAAGTCCCAGGTTCGTGGCGGAACCAGATGGAAGCGGTTCGCCGTCGTCATGGTCCCCAGCGTGGCCGCGACGGCCGCGATCGGCGTCGGCCTCGCCCAGGGCGCGCTCGCCGCGTCCTTCAGCATTTCCGGCCAGGAGTTCAAGGTCAAGGCGCAGAGCCTTGAGGGCAAGAACTTCGTCCAGTACGGCAGCGTGGACACCGGCAAGGGCCTCGACGGCAAGGATTTCGCGGCCCCCGTGGCGGTCTCCGGTTTCTCCGAGGCCTACATCACGAAGATGTGCCAGTCGGTCGTGACGCCGAAGGTGCCCTTCATCAACGACTCGGTCACCCTCCGCCTGACGGCCGGCACCGATGCCGCGACGTCCGGCAAGGACGAGGACAAGGTCTACGCGAAGGACATCTACCTCGATGTCTCGGACCTCAAGACCGACGCCGAGTTCAGCGACCTCGACCTCGGTGTCGCGGCGGGCAAGCTCAACGAGTTCGGCGGCAAGGTGGTCGACGGCAAGCCGGGCATCCAGCCGAACACCGCGGCCAACCCGTACGGCTTCGGTCAGCGTGCCCGGGTCGCGACGCTGAGGAACGTGGAGCAGAAGGCCTGGGCCACCACGGCCGGCACCTTCAAGCTCCCCGGCCTGCACCTCTCCCTGTCCAAGGGCACGGCGGACGAGTGCTACTAGGACCGGCCGGTCCCTGAGGGCCGATCCGTTCCGGAGGGTGGGGCCGTCGCGTGCGGTCCCACCCGCCAGGTTCCTTCTCTTCATCTTTCTCAGCAACACCGCTTCCAGGGAGCTGTTCCATGAGCGCCGAGATCCCCGCCTCCCGCGAAGTCCCCAAGAAGGAGAACCGGTTCAAGGTCTGGCGGCAGACCCGGCCCTTCTGGGCGGGACTGTTCACCATGCTGGGCGGCGTACCGATCGCCTACCTCCCGTACGGAGACATGCGGCTCGGCAACATCACGCTCGCCCTGGCGACGACCGCCGGAGCCGGCGCGCTGATCATCGGCGTCCTGCTCATCACGCTCGGACTGACGATGTGGTTCCAGCCCATCGTTCGGGTGTTCGCGGGTGTCGCGGCGATCGTCCTGGCCCTCGTCTCCATCCCGGTGTCGAACTTCGGCGGCCTCGTCGTCGGATTCCTGTTCGCCCTCATCGGAGGCGCCATGTCCGCCTCCTGGGCGCCCGCACCCCGGTCGAGGAGACCGAGGACGCACAGCACGACGGTCACCCCGAGGCCTCCTCCGAGGAGGCCGTCCCTCGGCTGTGCTCCCGGAGCAGCGCGAGGCGGAGCACATGGCGACCGAAACCACGACCGACGCCAAGGGCGGGAGGAACAGTGCGGGGTGACGAGAATCAGCCGGCGCTCGCGAAGCAGGGCCCGCGGCACGCGGCCCCGCGCAAGTCGCTGCTGAACAGGATCCAGGGCCCCGCCGGGAAGGCGATGGCACTGGCGGCCATGCCGACCGCGGTGTTCGTGGGCATGGGCCTCACGCCCAAGCTCGCCCTCGCGGACGACAAGGAGATCCCCTTCGCCCCCGGCCCCTGTGTGACGCGCTCGGACGAGCCGACGCCCGAGGCGAGCGAGACGGCGAAGCCCACGGAGAGCGCGAAGCCCACCGCCACCGCCTCGCCGACGGACACCCCACGGTGACCGCCACGCCCTCCGCCACCGCGACGCCGGACGCGACCCCGACGCCCACCGCCACGCAGGGCGGACAGACCGCCGTGCCGCAGACGCGGCAGAACGCGACGACCGCTCCCGCGCCCACCGTGACCCCACGGCCGCCACCCCTCGCCGACGAAGTCCAGGAATCCCCTGGACCCGCTGGGCGTGGGCGACGCCCTGAAGGACCTCTTCGGCGGCGCGGACAAGACGCCGACGGCCACGCCCACGACGGCGGCGCCGACCACGGCCGCGCCCACCCCGACGCAGGCCCCGCCGACAAGACGCCGGCGACCGACGCTCCGGCCCCGACCGTCACGGCATCCACCGAGCCGAAGGCCGCGGAGGACCCGGCCGCGGAGCGGACGAGGACGGCGATCGAGAAGGCCGCCGCGAAGACCGGCGCGAAGGTCGAGGAGCTCCCGAGAGCGCCCAGGGCCTCGACGTCAAGAAGGACACGGACATACCCGACGGGGCCAAGCCCCGCTTCCCCTGTCCCGAGTTCGACGCGCAGGCCCTCGCCGACGCCGACCTCGAACCGGGCATCCCGCTCCTCCCGGACGAGCCCTGGCGCCTGGAGAGCACCCTGCTCAACCTGACCGGCCTGAAGTACCACGGCATCGTCGAGGTGAAGACCGGCAGCGGCAAGATCAAGAAGGTCCTGAAGTTCACCGCCTCCTCGGTGGACATCAAGGACCTCCACCAGCTGACGGAGCACTCCGAGGGCCGTACCGCCCACGTCCGCTCGGCGCCGGGCTCGACCTCGACCATCCGCAACGGCACGGTGACCATGTACACGGAGGAGCTCAAAGGCAACCTCTTCGGCATCGTCCCCATCACCTTCGGCCCCGAGTCCCCGCCGCCGCTCGACGTCCCCTGGGCCTTCTTCACCAACGTCAAGCTCAAGCAGGCGGGCCAGTTCGGCGGCACCCTCACGGTCAAGGGCCTCCACAACACGATCGAGCCCAGCTGACCCCCGTACCGCTCCGGCAGCCGCATCATGACGAGGGCCCCCGTCCGATCAGGACGGGGGCCCTCGTCATCGCGTCGGGACGGCGTCAGGCGTGCTGGCCGCCGCCCAGGTGGTGGACGCGGACCATGTTGGTGGTGCCGGGGACGCCGGGGGGAGAGCCGGCGGTGATGATCATGGTGTCGCCGGCGTTGTGGCGCTGGAGCTTGAGGAGCTCGGCGTCGACGAGGTCGACCATGGCGTCGGTGGTCTCGACGAAGGGGACGAGGAAGGACTCGACGCCCCAGCTGAGGGTGAGCTGGTTGCGGGTGCCCTCGTCCGTGGTGAAGGCGAGGATCGGCTGCTGCGTGCGGTAGCGCGACAGACGGCGGGCGGTGTCGCCGGACTGGGTGAAGGCGATGAGGGCCTTGCCGTCGAGGAAGTCGGCGATCTCGCAGGCCGCGCGGGCGACGGAGCCGCCCTGGGTGCGGGGCTTCTTGCCGGGGACCAGGGGCTGGAGGCCCTTGGAGAGGAGCTCCTCCTCGGCCGCGGCGACGATCTTCGACATCGTCTTGACGGTCTCGATCGGGTAGGCGCCGACCGAGGACTCGGCCGACAGCATGACCGCGTCCGCGCCGTCCAGGATCGCGTTGGCGACGTCGCTCGCCTCGGCGCGGGTCGGCCGCGAGTTGGTGATCATCGACTCCATCATCTGGGTGGCGACGATGACCGGCTTGGCGTTGCGGCGGCACATCTCCACGAGGCGCTTCTGCACCATCGGGACCTTCTCCAGCGGGTACTCCACCGCGAGGTCGCCACGGGCCACCATGACCGCGTCGAAGGCGGCGACGACGTCGGCCATGTTCTCGACGGCCTGCGGCTTCTCGACCTTGGCGATGACGGGGACCCGGCGGCCCTCCTCGTCCATCACCTTGTGGACGTCCTTGACGTCGTTGGCGTCGCGGACGAAGGACAGGGCGACCATGTCGCAGCCCATCCGCAGGGCGAAGCGGAGGTCGTCGACGTCCTTCTCCGACAGGGCGGGGACGTTGACCGCCGCGCCGGGCAGGTTGATGCCCTTGTGGTCGGAGATGACGCCGCCCTCGACCACGATGGTCTTGACGCGGGGGCCGTCGACCTCGACGACGCGCAGTTCGACGTTGCCGTCGTTGATCAGGACCTGGTCGCCCTTGGCCACGTCGCCGGGCAGACCCTTGTAGGTGGTGCCGCAGATCGACTTGTCGCCGGGGACGTCCTCGGTGGTGATGGTGAACTCGTCACCGCGCACCAGCTCGACCGGTCCCTCGGCGAAGGTCTCCAGGCGGATCTTCGGGCCCTGGAGGTCGGCGAGGACGCCGACGGCGCGCCCGATGTCCGAGGAGACCTGCCGGAGGCGGTCGTACCGCTCCTGGTGTTCCGCCTGGGAACCGTGGCTGAAGTTGAATCGGGCCACGTTCATACCGGCCTCGATGAGAGCCTTCAGCTGCTCATACGAGTCGACGGCGGGGCCCAGCGTGCAGACGATTTTGGAACGGCGCATGAGGCGGATCCTATCGGTTTGTTTCACTGCGGAATATTCCGTCTGGCGGAAAGTACAAATGGGCGCGGGTCCGCTCAGGCGTTCACTTCTCCGTGCACCAGTGCGTAGCTCTGTCGGGCGATCTCCAGCTCCTCGTCCGTCGGCACCACGGCGACCGCCACCCGCGCGTACACGGGCGAGACGATCCGGGGCTCGTCCGACCGGACGGCGTTGAGGTCGGAGTCCACCGCGAGCCCCAGCTCCTCCAGGCCCGTGATCGCGGCCTCCCGGACCGGCGCGGAGTTCTCGCCGACCCCCGCCGTGAACGCCACCGCGTCCACCCGGCCGAGGACCGCGTAGTACGCCCCGATGTACTTCTTCAGCCGGTGGACGTAGATGTCGAAGGCGAGCGCCGCCCGCTCGTCGCCCTCGCCGATCCGCCGGAGGATCTCCCGCATGTCGTTGTCGCCGCAGAGCCCCACCAGGCCGGACCTCTTGTTGAGGAGCACGTCGATCTCGTCCGCCGACATGCCCGCCACCCGCTTGAGGTGGAAGGTCACCGCGGGGTCGACGTCGCCCGAGCGGGTGCCCATGACCAGGCCCTCCAGGGGCGTCAGCCCCATCGAGGTGTCCACGCACCGGCCGCCCCGCACCGCCGAGGCGGAGGCGCCGTTCCCCAGGTGCAGCACGATCACGTTCACCTCCTCCGGCTCCTTGCCGAGCAGCCGCGCCGTCTCCCGGGAGACGTACGCGTGCGAGGTGCCGTGGAAGCCGTACCGGCGGATCCGGTGCTTGTCGGCGGTCTCCACGTCGATCGCGTAGCGCGCCGCCGACTCCGGCATCGTCGTGTGGAAGGCGGTGTCGAAGACCGCCACCTGCGGCAGGTCGGGGCGCAGCGCCATCGCCGTACGGATGCCGGTGAGGTTCGCCGGGTTGTGCAGCGGCGCCACCGGCACGAGCCGCTCGATCTCCGCGAGCACCTCCTCGTCGATGACCGTCGGCTCGGTGAACCGCAGTCCGCCGTGCACCACCCGGTGGCCGATCGCCGCGAGCTCGGGGGAGTCCAGGCCCAGGCCGTCCGCCGCCAGCTCCTCGGCGACCGCCTTCAGGGCCGCCGCGTGGTCGGCGATCGGCCCGTTCCGCTCGCGCCGCTCCCCGCCCTGGAGCGGGGTGTGCACGATCCGGGAGGTCTCCTCGCCGATCCGCTCGACCAGGCCCTGCGCGAGCCGGCTGTCGTCCTTCATGTCGAGCAGTTGGTACTTCACCGACGAGGAGCCGGAGTTGAGGACGAGTACGCGGGAAGGAGGGGTCGTCATGCCGGCGGCTCCTGGGTCTGGGACTGGATCGCCGTGATGGCGACCGTGTTGACGATGTCGCTGACGAGGGCGCCGCGCGAGAGGTCGTTCACCGGCTTGCGCAGGCCCTGGAGCACCGGCCCGACGGCCACGGCGCCGGCCGAACGCTGCACGGCCTTGTAGGTGTTGTTGCCCGTGTTGAGGTCCGGGAAGATCAGCACGGTCGCCTGGCCCGCCACCTCCGAGTCCGGCAGCTTCGTCGCCGCCACGGACGGCTCGACGGCCGCGTCGTACTGGATGGGGCCCTCGATCCGCAGCTCCGGGTGGGCCTCGCGGACCAGCTTCGTCGCCTCCCGCACCTTGTCGACGTCGGCGCCGGAGCCGGAGGTGCCCGTCGAGTACGAGAGCATCGCGATCCGCGGCTCCACGCCGAAGCGGGCCGCCGTCGCCGCCGACTGGGCGGCGATGTCCGCGAGCTGCTCGGCGTTCGGGTCCGGGTTGACCGCGCAGTCGCCGTACACGAGGACCTTGTCGGCCAGGCACATGAAGAAGACCGAGGAGACGATCGAGGCGTCCGGCTTCGTCTTGATGATCTCGAAGGCCGGGCGGATCGTCGCCGCCGTCGAGTGCACCGAGCCGGACACCATGCCGTCGGCCAGGCCCTCCTGGACCATCAGGGTGCCGAAGTAGTTCACGTCCGAGACGACGTCGTACGCGAGCTCCACGGTGACGCCCTTGTGGGCCCGCAGCGCCGCGTACTTCTCCGCGAACAGGTCGCGCAGCTCCGAGGTCTGCGGGTCGATCAGCTGGGTGTCGCCCAGGTTCACGCTCAGGTCGGCGGCCTTCTTGCGGATGGCCTCGACGTCGCCGAGGAGCGTCAGGTCGCAGACGTCGCGGCGGATCAGCACGTCGGCGGCGCGCAGCACCCGCTCCTCGGTGCCCTCCGGGAGCACCACCCGGCGCCGGTCGGCCCGCGCCTGTTCGAGCAGCTCGTGCTCGAACATCATCGGGTGACCCGGCCGCTGCGCGCGACGGAGACCCGCTTGAGGAGGTCGGCGGTGTCCACGTGCCGCTCGAAGAGGCCGAGGGCGGTCTCGGCCTTGCGCGGGGTGGCCGCGTTCAGCTTGCCTTCGAGGGCGAACAGCTCGGCGGCGGTCGGGAAGCTGTTGCCGGGCACGGAGATGACGGGGGTGCCGGGCGCGAGGCGGGCCGCCAGGGTCAGGACCTCCTCGCCGGGCCGCTCGTTCAGCGTGAGCAGCACGCCCGCGATCGGCGGGGTGCCCGCCGAGTGCGCGGCGAGCGCGCCGACGACCAGGTCGGCCCGGTCCCCGGGGGTGACGACGAGACAGCCCGGGGTCAGGGCGTGGAGGAAGTTCGGCAGCATCGCGCCGCCGAAGACGAAGTCGAGCGCGTCGCGGGCGAGCCCGCGTCGTCGCCGAGGACGACGGTGGCGCCGAGCGCCTGGGTGATCTGGGCGACGGTGGGCGCGGCGAGCGCGGGCTCGTCCGGCAGGACGTAGCAGGGGACGGGGAGCCGGGCCGCGAGCCGCTCGGCGATGGCCTCGCGGTCCTCGCCGGACACCCGGTTGACGACCATCGCGAGGACGTCGCAGCCGAGTCCGTCGTACGCCCGGAAGGCGTTGCGCGCCTCGGCCCGCACGGACTCGGCGGTCTGGCCCTTGCCGCCGACCACGGGGATGACGGAGGCGCCGAACTCGTTGGCGAGGCGGGCGTTGAGCGCGAGCTCGTCGGGGAGCTGGGTGTCGGCGAAGTCGGTGCCGAGGACGAGGACGACCTCGTAGTCGCGGGCGACGGCGTGGAAGCGGTCGACGAGCCGGGACACCAGCTCGTCGGTGCCCCGCTCGGCCTGGAGCGCGGAGGCCTCGTGGTAGTCCAGGCCGTAGACCGTCGACGGGTCCTGGGTGAGCCGGTAGCGGGCGCGCAGCAGGTCGAAGAGCCGGTCGGGACGGTGGTGCACGAGGGCCGGAACACCCCCACCCGGTCCACCTGGCGGGTGAGGAGCTCCATGACTCCCAGCTCGACGACCTGGCGGCCGTCACCGCGGTCGATCCCGGTCACGTACACGCTGCGCGTCACGCCGTGGTCTCCTGTCCAGTCCTGCGGAAGGGGCCGGGAGGGTGCCCTCGCGGCACTTTCTCCGCGGCCCGTGCGTCAATCGACAGTGCTCAGAAAGCCCCGATAGGGCGGCATTACCCCCTTGACAATACCCCCGGCGATGGTTAGGCCGCCCGCCGGACGAAGGGCCCGGGGACCAGGGACGAAAGGCCTTCCCGGGCCTTTCCGGGGCCACCGGGAAGGACGCGCGGACGGCCGGCGAGCGCGCCCGCCGGTAACGGCGTGTGAGAATCGAGGTGGCTCATAACGGACCGCGACCGAGCAGGAGACACAGCACGATGCGCATCGGAGTTCTCACCGCAGGCGGCGACTGCCCCGGCCTGAACGCAGTGATCCGGTCGGTCGTGCACCGGGCGCTGACCGGTCACGAAGACGAGGTCATCGGCTTCGAGGACGGTTTCAAGGGCCTCCTCGACGGCCACTACCGCCCCCTCGACCTCGACGCCGTCAGCGGCATTCTGGCCCGTGGCGGCACCATCCTCGGCTCGGCCCGCCTGGAGCGGAACCGGCTCCGCGAGGCCGCCGACTCCGCCTCCGACCTGGCCCGCGAGTACGGCATCGACGTCCTCATCCCCATCGGCGGCGAGGGCACCCTGACCGCCGCCCGGATGCTCTCCGACGCCGGCATGCCCGTCGTCGGCGTCCCGAAGACCATCGACAACGACATCTCCTCCACGGACCGCACCTTCGGCTTCGACACCGCCGTCGGCGTCGCCACCGAGGCCATGGACCGCCTGAAGACCACCGCCGAGTCCCACCAGCGGGTGATGGTCGTCGAGGTGATGGGCCGCCACGCCGGCTGGATCGCCCTGGAGTCCGGCATGGCCGGCGGCGCCCACGGCATCTGCCTGCCCGAGCGCCCCTTCCAGGTCGACGACCTCGTGAAGATGGTCGAGGAGCGCTTCGCCCGCGGCAAGAAGTTCGCCGTCATCTGCGTCGCCGAGGGCGCCCACCCGGCCGAGGGCTCGATGGACTACAAGAAGGGCGAGATCGACCAGTTCGGCCACGAGCGCTTCCAGGGCATCGGCAACCAGCTCGCCGTCGAGCTGGAGCGGCGCCTCGGCAAGGAGGCCCGCCCGGTCATCCTCGGCCACGTCCAGCGCGGCGGCACCCCACCGCGTACGACCGCGTCCTCGCGACCCGCTTCGGCTGGCACGCCGTGGAGGCGGCGCACCGCGGCGACTTCGGCAAGATGACGGCGCTGCGCGGCACGAACGTCGAGATGGTGCCGCTGGCCGAGGCCGTGACCCAGCTCAAGACGGTCCCGGAGGACCGCATGCGCGAGGCCGAGTCGGTCTTCTAGAACAGGACGGCCCGGCCCCCGGCCTCCCCCGGAAATACCGGATTCCCCCCTTGAGCCCCGGCGCGCGATCAACAAGGCTGGGGCCCTGTCCCGGACACGTCCGACCCTGTCCGGCGGAAGGGGGAGGCGCGGATGACGCCGGGGGAGCACGCTCCTGATCCGCGGGCCGCGGGGGAGGGGCCCACGGAGGCCGGGACGTACGGATCCGGCCCGGCGTCCCCCGGCCCGGCCGCCGCCGACGCCCCCGACGAACCCCCGCCTGGCCCGGCCCCCGAAGCCCCGGACCCCGGCGAGGCCCGTCCGGGGCCCCGGTCCCGGATAGGGCGCGGCCTGGTCGCGGCGGTCGCGCTCACCGGGCTCGTGCTCGCCGCCGTCAGCGTCGTCGCCCTCCTGAGGGACGGGCCGCCCGGACACCGCCCCACGTCCCCGCCGCGCCCGCCGCCGGGGACGTCCGCATCCGGGTCGCGGGCACCGGGTTCTGCCTCGGTGAGCGGCCCGGCGCCCGCACCGGACAGGTCCACCAGCTGCCCTGCGCCGCCGAGGGACTCCCGCGCTATGCGCTCGCGGAGCTGGGCGGCGGCCGGTGGAGGATCGTTTCGGACCACCCCGAGCGCGGCCCCGGCTGCTCCGGCATACCCTCCGGCGGCCGGATACCCGACGCCGCGTACGAGGACGCGGCGTGCGGCGACCCGACCCGGGTGGAGGCCTTCACCCTGGAGGCGTACGGCGCCCCGTCGAGGGCTACCGGATCGTCCCGGCCGGCTCGGCGACCCCCGGCAGCTGCGTCACCGTCATCGGCGACCGCGAGGCAGCCTGGGCCCGCCTCGCCCAGGCGCCCTGCGCCCCGGACGCGGCGGGCCAGCTCTTCGACTTCGACCGCAGGCCCTAGCACCTGGGCTCAGCTGCCGCGGTACGTCGTGCAGCTCGACGGCGTGCACAGCAGCGGCACGTGGAAGTGCTGCGTCACGTCGAAGACGGTGAAGCGCACGGGGACGCGCTCGACGAACTGCGCGGCGGGCCGTCCGCCCCGGAGTCCGGCGTAGTACTCGCCGACGTGGAACAGCAGTTCGTACTTCCCGGCCTTCGCCTCCTCGGGCTTCAGGACCGGCTCGTCGGTCCGGCCCTCCTGGTTGGTCCGCAGGGTCCTGACGAGGCGGTACGCGCCGTCGTCGAGGACCGAGAAGTCGATGCGCATGCCGGCGCCCGGTCGCCCGTGGGCGACGTCCAGGACGTGCGTCGATATTCCGGCCATGCCTCACCTCCTGAGGGCGGGTCAGCTGCCCCGGTAGTAGGAGTAGTTCCACGGGCTGAAGAGGATCGCCACGTGGTGGCGCTGCGCGGCGTCCGCGACCGTGAAGCGGAGGGGGACCTCGTCGAGGTACGGGGGCTCCGGGAGGCGGGCGCCGATCCCCGCGAAGTACTCCGCGAGGTGCAGCGTGATCTCGTACCGGCCCTCCTTGAGCTCGTCCCCGACCAGGAGCGGGTCCTTCGTCCGTCCGCCGGCCAGCGCCTCGTACCTTTCGAGCGGCCGGTAGGTGCCGTTCTCCTCGTACGAGAGGTCGAGGCGGAGTCCGGCCTCCGTCGTCCCGCGGTAGGTGTCGATCGCGTGCACGGTCAGCCGGGGCTCGACCGGCGGGACCGGAGGCCTGCCCGGCCTGTCCGCCGCGCCGCCGGTCGCCGCGCCGCTCGCGGGGGCGAAGGCGACCGGCGCGACGGTCAGGGGCCGAGGGCGACGCCCGCGCCCAGGACCCTCCGGCGGCTGAGGCCGTCGCGCCCCGGGGCGGGGCGCCGTCGGGGTCACGGCCGCGTCCCGTCGTGGACGAGCGCCCGGAGGCGCCGTCCGGTGATCACGGTGATCTGGGCGATCGCCTCGGCGAGTTCCGCCCCGGTCGTGTTCCCGGTGCGGTCCCGGAACGCGTCGAGGATCTCCCGCTTGGTGTGGCGGGGCACGCAGATGATGAACGGGAAGCCGTGGCGCAGCCGGTACGCGGCGTTCAGCCGGGTGATCAGCTCCAGCTCGGCCGGGGTCAGCGCGTCCAGACCGGCGCTCGCCTGCTCGGTCACGGAGTCCGAGGTCATGCTCCCGGACCGCGCCTCCTTGCCCGCCAGTTCGGGGTGCGCGCACAGGAAATCGACCCGCTCCGCCTCCGGCAGTCCCGGACCACGTCCATCATCGCCGTGTGCAGGGCCTCGACGCTGTCGAAGGGGCGGGACCCGGCGGCCCCGGCCGCGACCCACGGGGAGTGCTCGAAGACCGGGCCGAGCAGACGGACGAAGTCCTCCCGGTCCAGGGCGTTGACGGCCCCGAGGTCGAGGGCCGGGGCGTTCGTGGAACCGGATGCGCTCATGCGGGGGTGGCCTCGGCCTTCTGCTGGGCCGGCGCCGGGGCCTCGGCCTTCTTGATCTTCGGGACGCACAGCAGGACGAGGACGGCCGCGGCGATCTCGAAGACCGCGACGACCCCGAGGCCGGGGGCGAGGGAACCGGTGGAGTCCTTGATCGTGCCGAGCATGTAGGGGGCGCTGAACCCGGCCAGGTTGCCCAGGGAGTTGATGAGCGCGATGCCGCCGGCCGCGGCGGCCCCCGCGAGGAACCGGTTGGGCATCTGCCAGAAGACCGGGATCGCGCTCATGGTGCCGATGATCGCCAGGGTCAGCGCGACCAGGGTGAGGACCGGGCTGACGTCGATCGTGAGGGCGATGGCCGCGAACGACGCCGAGCCGAGGGCGGCGGCGAGGGCGCAGTGCCGGCGGGACTCGTGGTGCCGGTCCGAGTGGAAGCCGTTGTAGATCATTCCGATGCCGCCGAGGACGTAGGCGAAGGCCATGATCCAGCCGATGGCGACCGGGCTGTCGTAGCCGATCTCCTTGATGATCGTCGGCGCGAAGAAGGTCTGCGCCGAGTTCGCCATGATGATGCAGAAGAAGATCGCGATGAACTGCCAGATGCGGCCCTGCCTGAGGATCGCGAGCATGCTGTGCTCGCGCGGTCCCAGGTCGGAGTCCTCACGGGCGATGTCCGCGAGCACGAGCTCCCGCTGACGCGGGGTCAGCCACTTCGCGTCCTCCGGCCTGTCGCTCAGGTAGAACCAGGTCACGAGGCCGGCGAGGACGGAGGGGATGCCCTCGATCACGAAGACCCACTGCCAGCCCTCCAGGCCGTTGACGCCGTCGAGCGAGGTCATGATCCAGCCGGCGACCGGTCCGCCGAGCGCGCCGGCGAAGGCGGAGGCGGACATGAACATCCCGAAGGCCTTGCTGCGCCGACTGTTCGGGAACCAGTAGGTCAGGAACAGGATGATGCCGGGGTAGAAGCCCGCCTCGAAGACGCCGAGCAGGAAGCGGAGGAGTAGAACATCGCCGGAGTCGAGACGAACATCATCGCGATGCTGGTCAGACCCCATCCGATGGTGATCCGCATGATCGTCTTCTTGGCGCCGATCTTCTGCAGCAGCAGATTGCTCGGCACCTCGAAGAAGAAGTAGCCCAGGAAGAAGATGCCGGCGCCGAGGCCGTACACCGTCTCGCTCCACTGCAGGTCGTCGAGCATCGTCAGCTTGACGAAGCCGATGTTCACCCGGTCGATCCAGGCCAGGACCCACAGGGCGAAGAGGAACGGGATGAGCTTCAGCGTGATCCTGCGGTAGGCGCCTCTGAGTTCTTCGGCCTCTGTCTCGGCCTCGGTGGCACGGGGACTGCTCATGGGAAATCCCTCCGGTGGTGCGGACGTTCGTCGTGCGCTTCTGGATACGGGGATGGGATTTCGGCGGACGGGCCGGATCCGTCAGGACTGTCGGAGTACGGAAGAAGGCTTCCGCGATGCGGTACGGTATACCGCTGCCATGTCCGGGTCAACGAGTTCCGGCCGCGGGATTCCAGCTGGGGGCGTGAAGCCTGATCAGGCACGCGAGTTGGGCCGGTGCGGCGGGTCCCGATTGGTATCCCAAAAGCGGGGCGACGTCCGGAGGAGGGTGGCGTCGACCCTCGGGGCCGACCGGCGGCCGGGCCCCGAGGGGAGTTCCTCAGACGTTCTCCACGAGGCGCTTCCTGAGCGCCGTCACCACCGCCGGGTCCAGTCCGACGTGCCCGGTGACGTACGCGTACACCGAGCCGTACCGCTCGCGCAGGTCCGCGAGGAACAGCCGGACGACGTCGGCGGGCGCCCGGCCGAAGCCCGGCCAGCGCGGCTCCCGGCCCGGATGCGCCGCCCGCCAGTCCTCGATCAGCCGCTCCGTGGCCAGCTCGGTGAGCGCGAAGTCCGCGAGGATCTCCTCGTCCGGGACGTCCAGCAGGGCCAGGACGACGGCCGCGAGCAGACCCGTGCGGTCCTTCCCGGAGGCGCAGTGGAAGACGAGCGGCCCCTCGGCGGCGGCGATCAGCTCCAGGGCCGCCCGCAGCTCCTCCGCCCCGTCCTCGGCGACCTCCGCGAACCGGTCGGCGAGGTAGCGCCAGGGATCGAGGGCCGGGTCGATCGCCTCCTGTTCGTAGGGGCGGTGCTCGATGGAGAGGTTGTGCCAGGAGACCCCCTCGGTCTCCGGAAGGCGCCCTGCCCGCGATCTCCCACGGATAGCGCAGGTCGATCACCGTGCCCACGCCCAGCGCGCGGAAGCGCTCCAGATCGGCGGGCCCGGCGCCCGCGAGCTTGCCGAGGGAGTCGGAGCGGTAGAGGGTCTCCCAGCGGACGGTGCCGCCGTCGGCGGTCCGATAGCCGCCCAGGTCACGGAAGTTGTGCAGTCGGTCGAACGGTATGTGTCGTTTCACGGCGCCAATGTACGTACGGGCCGGTCACGCGGTCATGGGCCGAGGACAGGCCGCGCGGCCACGGGCCGAGGGCCGGTCCCGCCGTCACCGGTCGGGGGCCGGTCCTGCCGTCACCGGTCGGGGCCGGTCCTGCCGTCACCGGTCGGGGGCCGGTCCTGCCGTCACCGGTCGGGGCCGGTCCCGCCGTCACCGGTCGAGGACCGGTCCCGCCGTCACGGGCCGACCGTCGTCCAGAAGTGGTCGGTGATCCCGTCCAGGTAGGCGCGTCCCTCGTCGCCGGTCGTCCCCGGTGCGCCCCAGCTGCTGACCGCGACCATCCGCGCGTGGTACTCCGTGTGGAGCCGCTGGAGCGCGGACTCCACGACCCGCTTGGGCAGCGGCACCATCTTCACGACCGGCTTCACGTACGCCTGCCAGCGGGTGGTGACCGCGCTGCGCAGCAGCTCCGCGAGGGCCTCGTCGCCGCCGGTCGCGGTGATCAGGGCGCGCGGCCCGAGACCGAGGGCCTCGGCGAGGGCGGCCGTCTGGCGTTCGTTGCCGTGCCAGCGGCCCTCGTCCTCCATCCGCTGGTACGCGGCGGCCGACACGCCCGTCCGCCGGGCGAGGTCCTCGGCGGCGATCCGCGCGCGACCCGGTGCTCGCGCAGGGTGGCGGGGCGGCGATCAGGTCGACGGGGAGCACCACAGGACGCCCGCGAGGGCGGTGAGCTCCTGCTCGCCCGGGATCGCCCGGCCGCGCTCCCAGGCGACCACGGTGTCGGGGTGGACGAGGAGGCCGTACTGCGCCCGCAGGCCGTAGGCGACGTGCCCGGGGGCCATGCCGAGGGCTTCACGGAGCCGGCGCGCGGCCTGGGCGTCGAAGGGAGGGGAGGGTTGGTGCACCCCGCCACGGTAGATACGAGAAGTGACGGGTGGCTACGGTGCGTTCCCCCAACGTGCGTCGTCGTAGGAACGTGGGAACCGGAAGGTAACCATCCCGCCGCTCAGTGCCCCCGCGCGGGGCCGTCGAGCCAGCGGTACTGGAGCTCCGGCCGCCCTATCTGGCCGTACTGCGGGGCGCGCACGGCCCGGCCGCCGGTGACGAGGTGCTCCAGATAGCGGCGCGCGGTGATCCGGGAGATCCCGACGGCCGTGCCCGCCTCGGCGGCGGTGAGCCCGCCGGGGCGGCCCGGAGGGCCCGGGTGACCGCTTCCAGCGTCGGGGCGCTCAGCCCCTTGGGGAGCGTGGCGGGCTGCGGGGCCCGGAGCGTGGCCAGGGCCCGGTCCACCTCGTCCTGCCCGGAGGCCTCCCCGGCGGCCGCCCGGAACTCGGCGTACCGGACGAGCCGGTCCCGGAGCGTCGCGAAGGCGAAGGGCTTCAGGACGTACTGGACGACCCCGAGGGACACCCCTCGCGCACGACCGCCAGATCACGGGCCGAGGTCACCGCGATGACGTCGGCGGAGTGCCCGGCGGCCCGCAGGGCGCGCAGCAGCTGGAGGCCGTGCCCGTCGGGCAGGTAGAGGTCGAGCAGGATCAGGTCGACCGGAGTCCGGTCCAGGATCCGCACCGCCGCGCCCGCGAATGCGCCACCCCGACGACCCGGAAGCCCTCGACGCGCCCCGCGTAGAGCGCGTGGGCGTCGGCGGCGACGGGATCGTCCTCGACGACGAGGACCCGCAGGGGACTCGTGCTCACGCGGACGCCTCCTCTTCCGTGCCGGCCCGGTCTTCCCTCGGCAGCGGCAGCCGTACGGTGAACTGGGCGCCGCCCTCCGCCGCCTCCGTGAGGTCGAGGGTGCCCGAGGCGCGGAGACCGCCTGGCCCACCAGGGCGAGGCCGAGGCCGCGGCCGGGGCCCCAGGTGGACCAGCCGCGGCCGAGGACGGCCTCGCGGTCGGCGGGCGGACGCCGGGGCCGTTGTCGCCGACCCGGAGCAGCAGTTCGCCGTCGCCCGCGCGGGCCGCGACCGTGACCGTCACGCGCGCCTGCGGGGTCCCGCCGCCGCCTCCACCGCGTTGTCGATGAGGTTGCCCAGGATCGTCACGAGGTCCCGGGAGGGCAGGGCCGCCGGCATCCGGCCGTCGTCGATGCGGCTGTCCTCGGTGAGGACCAGCTCCACGCCCCGCTCGTTGGCCTGCGCCGCCTTGCCGAGCAGCAGCGCCGCGAGGACCGGCTCGCCGACGGCGTCGACGACCCGGTCCGTCAGGGCCTGCGCGAGCTCCAGTTCGGCCGTCGCGAACTCCACCGCCTCCGCCACCCGGCCCAGTTCGATCAGCGACACGACCGTGTGCAGCCGGTTCGCCGCCTCGTGGGCCTGGGAGCGCAGCGCCTCCGTGAAGCCCCGCTCGGAGTCCAGCTCGCCGGAGAGCGCCTGGAGTTCGGTGCGGTCCCGGGCGTGACGACGGTGCCGCGCCGCTCTCCGCCCACCACCGGGCGGGTGTTGACGACCAGGACCCGGTCCGCCGTCAGGTGCGTCTCGTCGACGCGCGGCTCCGAGGAGAGCAGCGCCCCGGTCAGCGGGGCGGGCAGGCCGAGTTCGGCGGCGGACCGGCCGACGGCCCCTCGCCCAGGCCGAGCAGCTCCCGCGCGCCGTCGTTGATGAGGGCGATCCGCCGCTGTCCGTCGAGCATCACGAGCCCTTCGCGGACCGCGTGCAGCGCGGCCTCGTGGTAGTCGTGCATCCGGCTCAGCTCGGTGGCGTTCATGCCGTGCGTGTGGCGGCGCAGGCGGGCGTTCACGACGTACGTCCCCGCCCCGCCGAGCGCGAGCGCCGCGCCCGCCATGCCGAGCAGCGCGGTCACCTGCTGCCGTACCTGCTCGCTGATCCTGTCGATGGTGATGCCCGCGCTGACCAGGGCGACGACCCGGCCGTGGTCGAGGACGGGCGCCACCGTCCGCACGGAGGGGCCGAGGACCCCGAGGTGCGTCTCGGAGTAGAGCCGGCCCCGCCGGGCCTCCTCGATGTGGCCGAGGTAGGTGCGCCCGATCTGCGCCGGTTCGGGATGCGTCCAGCGGGTGCCGTCCGGGGACATGATCACCACGAAGGCGACGCCCGCGTGGCGGCGCAGCGCTTCCGCGTACGGCTGGAGGACGGCCGTCGGGTCGGCGGAGCGGACGGCGGCGGCCACGGACGGGGAGTCGGCGACGGCGGCGGCGGTCGCGGTGGCCTGGCGCCGCGCGGTCTCCTCGGCCTGCGTCCGGTCCGTGACGTACGCGAAGACCGCGCATCCGGCCACGACGACGGCCACGAGCACGACCTGCATCGCGAAGAGCTGGCCGGCGAGGCTGCGGGGGCGGGGGAGGCGGAGACGCATGCGGGTAAGTGTGCACGTGGGAACGGTCGCGGACGGCACCGCGTTCCCGAATCGTGCCCTTCCCGACCGGGCCGCTCCGGTCCCGCCGTGAACGAAAGGAACGCAACCGTGACCCGGGTCACATGCTGATGGATAGTCGCGGAGGTCCACCGGGACGTGGACACCCATCAGCACGAGGAGGACCCCGTGGCCGCACGCCGGGACCGTACCCACTATCTGTATCTGGCCGTCATCGGCGCCGTCCTGCTCGGCATCGCGGTCGGGTTCCTGGCGCCGGGCGTCGCCGTCGAGCTCAAGCCGCTGGGCACCGGCTTCGTCAACCTGATCAAGATGATGATCTCGCCGATCATCTTCTGCACGATCGTGCTCGGCGTCGGTTCGGTCCGGAAGGCCGCGAAGGTCGGCGCCGTCGGCGGACTCGCCCTCGGCTACTTCCTCGTGATGTCGACCGTCGCACTCGCGATCGGTCTGCTCGTCGGCAACCTCCTGGAGCCCGGCTCCGGGCTCCACCTCACCAAGGAGCTCGCCGAGGCCGGCGCGAAGCAGGCGGAGGGCGCGAGCGAGTCGACCCCGGACTTCCTGCTCGGGATCATCCCGACGACCCTCGTCTCCGCCTTCACCGGCGGCGAGGTCCTCCAGACCCTCCTGGTGGCCCTGCTCGCCGGCTTCGCGCTCCAGGCCATGGGCACGGCGGGGGAGCCCGTCCTCCGGGGGATCGGGCACATCCAGAAGCTCGTCTTCCGCATCCTCGGGATGATCATGTGGGCCGCGCCGGTCGGCGCGTTCGGCGCGATCGCGGCGGTCGTCGGCGCGACGGGGGCCGCGGCTCTGAAGTCCCTGGCCGTCATCATGATCGGCTTCTACGTGACCTGCGGCCTCTTCGTCTTCGTCGTGCTCGGCACGCTGCTCCGCCTGATCGCCGGCATCAGCGTCTGGTCCCTCCTGAAGTACCTGGGCCGCGAGTTCCTCCTCATCCTCTCCACCTCCTCCTCGGAGTCCGCGCTGCCCCGGCTCATCGCGAAGATGGAGCACCTGGGCGTCAGCAAGCCGGTCGTCGGCATCACCGTCCCGACCGGCTACTCCTTCAACCTCGACGGCACCGCGATCTACCTGACGATAACCTCGCTCTTCACCGCCGAGGCGATGGGGAACCCGCTCTCGATCGGCGAGCAGATCTCCCTCCTCGTTTTCATGATCATCGCCTCGAAGGGCGCGGCGGGCGTCACCGGGGCGGGCCTCGCCACCCTCGCGGGCGGCCTCCAGTCGCACCGGCCCGAACTCGTCGACGGCGTCGGCCTCATCGTCGGCATCGACCGCTTCATGAGCGAGGCCCGCGCCCTCACCAACTTCGCCGGGAACGCGGTCGCGACGGTGCTCGTCGGCACCTGGACCAAGGAGATCGACAAGGCCCGCGCCGCGGAGGTCCTCGCGGGCCGCCTCCCCTTCGACGAGACGACCCTCGTCGACGACCACGCCCCGGCCCCGGTGCCGGACCAGCGCACGGACGAGGACGAGGAGAAGGCCCGCGCGGGCGTCTGACCCCGGACCCCGAGGCCCGACCCGCGCTGCCCCCGACCGGAGAGGAGCTCCGCAACCCTGCGCGGGTCTCGTCCGTCTCACACTTCATGCAGAAGACCGCTGGGCGTGGAATCCGTGCCGCAACCGTCGTCGGATCCGTCCTCGCCGTCCTGAGCCTCCTCGCCGGGTGCGCGTCGACGGACACGAGGCCGACGGACGCGAGGCCGACGGACACGGGAAGGGCCACGGCCGCACCCACCCCCCAGGGCCCCGGCGGGAACGGGGGACTGCTGGTGGGAGCGCGCTGGTACGTGCAGTGGATCACCGTCGGCGGGCGGGTGACCACCGCCCCGCCCCGCGCCGCGGCATGGGTCGAGTTCGGCACCGACGACACGGTCGAGGGCAACGACGGGTGCGTCCCCTTCAAGGCGGCGGCCACCGTCACGGAAGTGGCCCTCGCCGTCGGCCGGAAGGCCGGCGGAGACCCCTTGGCCGAACCCTGCCCGAAGCCCTACCGGGCCTTCGGGGAAGAGCTGCGAAGCTCTTCAGCGGGCCGCTCCGTATCGACCGGCGCGTCGACGACCTCACGATGGACCTGAGGAACGGGCAGGGCGACTACGTCGCGGTGAAACTGATGCGTCCCCAGGGCTCTTCGGATCCCGATGGCGGCTGGACCACATGGTCGTGGGCGACTCCGTCGCGCCGGTCGTCGGCGGCGAGGAGGTGTACTACGTCTTCCACCGGGACGGGACCGTCACCGGCAAGGCCGGCTGCAACGACTTCACCGGCAGGGCCGTCTTCGGCGACGACACGCTGGAGATGGACCGGCTCACCCCGACCACCCACCGGACCTGCTCGCGCGAGCTCATGGACCAGGAACGCATGCTGCTGACGGACGAGAGGACCCCGAGCCGGATGCAGTACGGCCCCGCCCTGACCCGCGCCTTCACGGCCGTCGACGAATCCCGGGGCCTGGACCGCTTCGGATACGCCTGGGTGGCGATGCCGAACGGCTCCTGAGGCCGTCGGCGCGGCCGGGCGGCGCCGGGGCGGGCGCGTGGGTCAGGGCGCGTCCAGGTCCGCCAGCTCCTCCCGTGACAGCCGCAGGTCCGCTGCCCCCGCCGAGTCGCGTACCGTCTCCGGCGGCTCGCGCCCGGGATCGGGAGGACCGTGTCCGAGCGGGTCAGGAGCCAGGCGAGGGCCACTTGCTGGGGGCTGGCCCCGTGGGTCAGGGCCACGCGGTGGAAGGCGCCGAACCGGGGGTCCTCCTCCAGGGCGGAGGTTCCGTCGAGAGAGCTCCGGGAGATGCCGCCCAGAGGGCTCCAGGGGAGGAAGGCGAGGCCGAGGAAGCGCAGAGACGCAGTTCCGCGTCGCTGTCCCGGATCGCGGGGGAGTAGCGGTTCTGGACGGAGACCAGGCGGTCGCCGAGGATCTCGCGGGCGAGGAGGATCTGCCCGGTGTCCACGTTCGAGACGCCCGCCAGGCGGACCGTGCCCGCGTCCAGCAACGCGCGTACGGCGCCCAGGGATTCGGCGTACGGGACGGCCGGATCCGGCTTGTGCAGCTGGTACAGGCCGATCGCGTCGCCGCCGAGCCGCCGCGCCGAGTCCTCGGCCGCGCGCCGCAGGTGCGCGGGCGGCCGTCCACGGTCCAGCCGCCGTCGGCGGTGCGCCCCGGCCGCCCTTCGTCGCCACGAGCACGTCGTCCGTGGAGCCGCCGTACGAGGCGAGGGCGCGCCGCACGAGGAGTTCGCCCTCGCCCGGAGCCCCGCCCGGAGGGTGGTAGGAGTCGGCGGTGTCGAGCAGGGTCACGCCCGCGTCCAGGGCCGCGTGCACGGTGGCGACGGCCCGCGCCCCGTCCGGCCGGCCCTCGATGGAGAGGGGCATGGTGCCGAAGCCGATCGCCCCGACCCGTACGTCACCCAGCATCCGGTACCGCATCAGCGCTCCGCTCCGATCGTCTCCGCCACCGCCTGCGCGAGCCACGCGGCGGAGTCGCCGAACGCGTAACCCAGCGAAGTGGCGCGGGAGTTGTCCATGCCGTACGAGCGGGCGAAGGAGAACGGCGAGACCTCGCCGACCTCCACCTCCCGGAACACCGTCCGGCCGCCGACCAGCCTCTCGATCTCCGCGCAGAGGTCGGCGGTGGTGAGGGGGCCGTGGGAGTGCGCGTTCACCGGGCCGGTGAACTCCGCGCCGGCCGCCCAGGCGAGGAACGCGGCGATCTCCTCCACGTGGATGTACGTCGCCGGGTGGTTCACCGCCGGCACGGAGATCGGCTCGCCCGCCCGGATGCGCCGCGCGTAGTGGTCGAGCCGGCCCGTGAAGTCGTCGGCGCCGCCCAGGACGTGCGCCACCCGCACCGAGGCCCAGGCGAATTCCGTGCCCGCCGCGAAGACCGCCTCGGCCTGCCGCTTGCCCTCCCCGTAGTGCGCGTCGCGGAACTCCGGGTCCTCCCAGGGCAGCCCCGTGTCGACGGTCACCGCGGCCAGGTCGAGGGCCGACTCGGGGACGGGCGCGGCCGAGTCCTCGTACTCGTACACCTCCACGGTCGAGGTCATCACATAGCGCCGCGTCCGCGCCGCGAAGACGCGCCGGGCGATCTCCGCCTGGCGCGGGGTGTAGCAGACCTGGTCCACGACGACGTCGAAGGAGCGGCCCGCGAGGACGGACGCGAGCGCGTCCTCGTCGTCGCGGTCGGCGACCAGTAGCTCGATTCCCTCCGGGGCGGCGGAAGAACCCCGGTTGAGCACCGTGACGCGGTGCCCGGATTCCCGGAGCAGCGCGATGAGCCGCTTTCCGAAATAGCGGTTCCCGCCGATGACCAGAACGTCCATGAATCCCAACTCCCTTGCTCAATGAGACAAGTGTTACGTTGTGCGCTCGCCGATTGAAGGGGAAACATGGGAGTGCAGGCCGTCCCGCCGAAGGAACCACGGCATTCACGCGCCGCCACCGACGAAACCTCGGTGCCCGCTTTCGACCCCATCGACCGGCAGATCCTGGACCTCCTGCAGACCGACGGCCGCATCAAGCTCAGCGAGCTCGGCCGCCGCGTCCGGCTCAGCCCGCGGCCGTCACCGAGCGCGTCCGCCGCCTGGAGGCGGGCGGGGCCGTCACCGGCTATGGCGCGCACGTCTCCCCGGCCCTGCTCGGCTACGGCATCCAGGCCTTCATCCGGGTGAACCCGCACGGCGGCTACACCCTCAAGCACCCCCGCACCCTGGAGCTCACCGCCCGCCCCGAGGTCCTGGAGGTCCACCACGTGGTCGGCGAGGACTGCTGGATCCTCAAGGTCGCCGTCACCGACACGATCCACCTGGAAGAGGTCCTGGAGCAGACCTCGGCGCTCGGCCGGACCACGACCTCGATCGTGCTGTCCTCCCCGGTGGTCCGCAAACCCCTCCTGCCGCCGGCCCGACCTCGCCGCTTGCCCTGACGTCGGCGTCAAGGCCTACCGTCGGGGACATGCGCATCGGAGAGCTGGCCGAGAAGGCCGGAACGACCACGCGGGCCCTGCGGTACTACGAGTCCCGCGGTCTTCTCGCCGCCCGGCGTACGGAGCGGGGGCACCGCACGTACGACGAGGACGACCTGCGGCTGCTCCAGCAGATCAGGACCCTGCAGGACTTCGGGTTCGAGCTGGAGGAGACGCGGCCGTTCGTCGACTGCCTGCGCGCGGGGCACCCGGCGGGGGACTCCTGTCCCGCGTCGATCGCCGTCTACCGGCGGAAGCTCGCCGAGCTGGACGGGCTCATCGAGCAGCTCCGGGCGGTACGCGCCCAGGTGGGCGCCCAGCTGCTGCGGGCCGAGGTGGAACTGCCGCACGGCCCGGAGCCCCGGTGCGAACTCGGAGCGGTCACGGACAGGGAGACGCAATGACCACGCACGCCACGCACACCACCCCACCACGGACGCGGACTTCGCGACGGACGTCCTCGGCGCGGAGCTGCCGGTCCTGGTGAAGTTCACCGCGGACTGGTGCGGCCCGTGCCGGCAGCTGACGCCGGTGCTCGACGCGATCGCCGCGGAGGAGGCCGACCGCCTCCGGATCGTCGAGATCGACGTCGACCGCAACCCGGAGACCACCCTGGCGTACGGGGTGCTCGCCACCCCACCCTGATGGTCTTCCGGGCGGGCGAGCCCGTGAAGTCGATCGTCGGCGCCCGCCCGAAGCGCCGCCTCCTGGCGGACCTGGAGGACGTGCTCGCCCAGGGCCCGTCCGACCGTTCCCTTCGCGTCGGGCGCTAGGGCCACAGCACGGTGCTGTGCGCCCCGACCAGCGCCCCGATCCGGCCGAGTACCTCCTCGGCCGGTGCGGCGGGGAGCCTGCGGCCGTCGCGCAGCCGGAGGGCCACCAGGTCGTCGGCGGCCTCCCGGGCGCCGACGACCGCCTGGTGGGGACGAGCCTGGACTCCCGGACGCGGGCGCCCAGGCTGCCCCGCCCGGGCCCGCGACCTCGGCCCGCAGGCCCCGCTCGGCGCACCGCGCGGCCAGCGCGTCCGCCTGCGGGAGCTCGGCCTCCGAGACCGGCAGGACCACCATCTGGACGGGGGCGAGCCAGGCGGGGAACGCGCCGCCGTGCTGCTCCAGGAGGTGGGCGACGGCCCGTTCGACGCTGCCGATGACGGCGCGGTGGATCATCACCGGCCGGTGCCTGGCGCCGTCCGCGCCGATGTAGTGCAGGTCGAACCGCTCGGGCTGGTGGAAGTCGATCTGCACGGTCGACAGGGTGGACTCGCGGCCCGCGCCGTCGGCGACCTGGACGTCGATCTTCGGCCCGTAGAACGCCGCCTCGCCCTCCGCCGCCTCGTAGGGCAGCCCGGAGGCGTCGAGGACCTCGCGCAGCAGGGCGGTGGACCGCTCCCACAGCTCGGGGGCGGCGACGTACTTGCCGCCGGGGCCGGGCAGCGAGCCGGTACCGGGCGGGGGTGACGCCGAGCGCCTCGTACGCCCGCCGGATCAGCTCCAGGGCGCCCGCGCCTCCTCGGCCGCCTGCTCCGGGGTGCAGAAGACGTGCGCGTCGTTCAGCTGGATCGCCCGGACCCGGGTCAGCCCGCCGAGGACGCCGGAGAGTTCCGAGCGGTACATGCCGCCGAGCTCGGCCATGCGCAGCGGCAGCTCGCGGTAGCTGTGCGGACGGGAGCGGTACATGAGCGCGTGGTGCGGACAGAGGCTGGGCCGCAGGAGGAACTGCTCGCCGCCGAGGTCCATGGGCGGGAACATGTCGTCGCCGTAGTGCGCCCAGTGCCCGGAGATCTCGTACAGCTCGCGTTTGCCGAGGACCGGGAGTACACGTGCCGGTACCCGGCGCGGCGCTCGGCCTCGCGGACGTACTCCTCCAGGGCGTGGCGCACGACGGCGCCGTCGGGCAGCCAGTACGGCAGTCCGGAGCCGATCAGCGGGTCGGTGTCGAAGATGTTCAGCTCGCGGCCGAGCCTGCGGTGGTCGTGCACGGTGGTCTCCTCGCGTGGATCGGGCGAGTGACCACAGCGCGAAGCCCCGGGGCACTCGCCCCGAGGCTTCGTCACTGGAACAACGGTCAGCGCGCCGGGACACTCTCCGGCGTCGTCGTCCTCATCGCGGCGCGCTTCATGCGGGGACCGTAGCAAGGGGCCGGCGCGCGGCGCACCCGTTTTTCCGCCGGGCGGCCGGCTCCGCCGGGGCATACAGAAATACCCCGACTAGAATTGACAGTCGGGGTATTGCCTCGCGTATATTGATGGATTCCGTGTCCAGACACACTGAAGACGCGGAGAAGTTCAATAAACGCACTGTATCGCGCCGGGAGTCGAATTGTCAACCGAGGAATTTCGGAATGAGCAGCAATTCATCACCGATCTCTACGCACGACTCGACGACCTCAGGGACCAGGCCGAAGCCGCCGTCGAGCGGGCGCTCCGCACCCCCGGGGTCGGCAGCAGCCAGGGACGCCTCGAACGGGACGTGATGGTCGCCGAGCAGTCCGGGCTGCTCTCCGCGCTCAACGCCGGGGAGAGCGGGCTCTGCTTCGGCCGGCTCGTCTTCAAGGACGGCCGCGACCACCACATCGGCCGCCTCGGCATCCGCGAGGACGACCCGAACCGCACCCCGCTCGTCGTCGACTGGCGCGCCGAGATCGCCCGCCCCTTCTACCTCGCCACCGGGTACGAGCCCATGGGCCTCACCCGCCGCCGGCACATCACCACCCGGGGCCGCGAGGTCGTCTCCCTCCACGACGAGGTCCTCGACCTCGCCGACGCCACCCGCACCGGCCACGAGAGCCGGAACGCCGACGAGGTCCTCCTCGCCGCGCTCGACGCCGCCCGCACCGGCCGCATGCACGACATCGTGCAGACCATCCAGGCCGAGCAGGACGCCATCATCCGCTCCCCGCACCGCGGGTCCTCGTCGTCGAGGGCGGCCCCGGCACCGGCAAGACCGCCGTCGCCCTGCACCGGGCCGCGTACCTCCTCTACGCGCACCGCGAGCAGCTCGCCAAGCGGGCCGTCCTCATCGTCGGCCCCAACCCCGCCTTCCTCGGCTACATCGGCAACGTCCTGCCCTCCCTCGGCGAGACCGGCGTCCTCCTCGCCACCCCGCCGAGCTCTTCCCGGCGTCCGCGCCACCGGCACCGACACCCCGCGCGCCGCCGCCGTCAAGGGCGCCGCCGCCATGGCCGACGCCCTCGCCGCCGCCGTACGGGACCGCCAGCAGGTCCCCGAGCGCGGCGAACCGCTGATCGTCCCGCACGAGGACGGCGACCTCGTCATCGACTGGGACATGGCCCTCGAAGCCCGCCACAAGGCCCGCGAGACCCTCCTCCCGCACAACCTCGCCCGCCCCTACTTCGTCTTCCGCGTCCTGGACGCGCTCGCCGAACAGCTCGCCGACCGCATCGGCGCCGACCCCTACGGCGGCCCCAACTTCCTCGGCCCCGACGACATCGCCCTGCTCGCCAAGGGCATCGCCGCCAACCCCGACGTCCACGCGGCGATCGACACCCTCTGGCCGGCCCTCACCCCGCAGGAGTTCCTCGCCGACTACCTCGCCGAGCCCACGCACCTGGGCGACGAGGCGGACGCCGGGGCGATCCGGCGCGAGGGCGGACCCTGGACCCCCGCCGACGTCCCCCTGCTCGACGAGGCCGCCGAACTCCTCGGCGAGGACGACTCCGCCCTCCGCGCCGCCGAGGAGGCCGAGCGCCAGAAGCAGATCCAGTACGCGCAGGGCGTCCTCGACGTCTCCTTCGCCTCCCGCACCTACGAGTTCGAGGACAAGGAGGAGCTCGACAAGGACGCCTCCGAGGTCCTCTCCGCCCACGACATCATCGACGCCGAGCGCTTCGCCGAGCGCCACGAGGAGGCCGACCACCGCACCGCCGCCGAGCGGGCCGCCGCCGACCGCACCTGGGCCTTCGGCCACATCATCGTCGACGAGGCCCAGGAGCTCTCCGCCATGGCCTGGCGGCTCCTCATGCGCCGCAGCCCCAGCCGCTCCATGACCCTCGTCGGCGACCCCGCCCAGACCGGCGACCCGGCCGGCGTCGGCGCCTGGCAGGCCATCCTCGGCCCCCACGTCGAGGACCGCTGGGACCACGTCCGCCTCGGCGTCAACTACCGCACGCCCGCCGAGATCATGGCCGTCGCCGCCGAGGCCCGGCGGGCCGCCGACCCCGGCTTCGAACCGCCCCGCTCGGTCCGCTCCACCGGCGTGGAGCCCTGGGACCGGACCGTGGAGGACCCGGTGAAGGAGACGGCGGACTCGGTCGCCGCCGAACTCCGCGAGGAGGGCCGGATCGCCGTCATCGCCCCGGTGGAGCTGCACCCCGGCCTGATCGCCGCCCTCCCCGAGGCCTCCCACGGCCCGAAGCCCGACCTCACCCGCCCGGTCGTCCTCCTCGACCCCCGGCAGGCGAAGGGCCTCGAATTCGACACCGTCCTCGTCGTCGACCCGGACGGCATCCGGGACGGCGCCACGCACGGGGTCAACGACCTGTACGTGGCGCTCACCCGGGCCACCCAGCGCCTCGGAGTGATCAGGCCGGCCTGAGCCACACCGTCGCCAGCGGCGGCAGCGTCATCCGCACGCTCGCCTCACGGCCGTGCCACGGCACCGACTCGGTCTTCACCGGGTCGGTGCCCACCACGTCCGAGCCGCCGTACCGGGCCGCGTCCGTGTTCAGGACCTCCGCCCAGGCCGCGAACGTGTCCGGCACCCCCAGCCGGTAGTCGTGCCGCACCACCGGCGAGAAGTTGCACACCGCGAGCAGCGGCGAACCGAAGCCGTCGAAGCGCAGGAACGCGAAGACGTTGTCCTCGGCCGCGTCCCCCACCACCCACTGGAAGCCCTCCGGGACGGTGTCCCGCTCCCACAGCGAGGGCGTCCCCGCGTACACCGTGTTCAGGTCCCGGACGAGGTCCCGCACCCCCCGGTGGTCCGCCTCCGCCCCGTACGCCGGATCGAGCAGCCACCAGTCGGGACCGTGGTCCGCCGACCACTCCGCGCCCTGCGCGAACTCCTGCCCCATGTACAGCAGCTGCTTGCCCGGGTGCGCCCACATGAAGCCCAGGTAGGCGCGGTGGTTGGCCCGCTGCTGCCACCAGTCGCCCGGCATCTTCGACACCAGCGACCGCTTGCCGTGCACCACCTCGTCGTGCGAGATCGGCAGGATGTAGTTCTCGCTGTACGCGTACACCATCGAGAACGTCATCTCGTGGTGGTGGTACTTGCGGTGCACCGGCTCCTTCTGCACGTACTCCAGCGAGTCGTGCATCCAGCCCATGTTCCACTTCATGCCGAAGCCCAGACCGCCGAAGCCGCCCGGACCCACCTGGTCCGTCGCCCGCGTCACCCCGTCCCAGGCCGTCGACTCCTCGGCGAAGGTCACGACACCGGGGCAGCGGCGGTACACGGTGGCGTTCATCTCCTGGAGGAAGCGCACCGCGTCCAGGTTCTCCCGGCCCCCGAACTCGTTCGGCAGCCACTCGCCGTGCTCCCGCGAGTAGTCCAGGTAGAGCATCGACGCCACCGCGTCCACCCGCAGCCCGTCCACGTGGAACTCCTGGCACCAGTACACCGCGTTCGCGACCAGGAAGTTCCGCACCTCCTTGCGGCCGTAGTCGAACTCCAGGGTCCCCCAGTCCGGATGGTGCGAACGGCGCGGGTCCTCGTGCTCGTACAGCGGCCGCCCGTCGAACTCCGCGAGCGCCCAGTCGTCCTTCGGGAAGTGCGCCGGCACCCAGTCCATCAGCACCCCGATCCCCGCCCGGTGCAGCGCGTCGACGAGGAACCGGAAGTCGTCCGGGGTGCCCATGCGGGCCGTCGGCGCGTAGAACCCCGTCACCTGGTAGCCCCAGGACCCGCCGAAGGGATGCTCGGTGACCGGCATCAGCTCCACGTGCGTGAAGCCGAGATCGCGGACGTACGCCGGCAGCTGCTCGGCCAGCTCGCGATAGGTGAGCCCCGGCCGCCAGGACGGCAGGTGCACCTCGTAGACCGAGATCGGCGCCTCGTGCGGCGGACGCGCCCCGCGCCGCTCCATCCACTCCGCGTCGTCCCAGACGTAGTGCGACGCGGTGACGATCGACGCCGTGTTCGGAGGGCACTCGGTCCGGCGGGCCATCGGGTCCGCGCGGACCGTGTGCGAGCCGTCGGGCCGCGCGATGTCGTACTTGTAGACGGCGCCCTCCCCGACCCCCGGCACGAACAGCTCCCACACGCCCGTCGACCCCAGCGAACGCATCGGCAGCGCCGTGCCGTCCCAGTGCGTGAAGTCACCCGTGACCCGCACCCCCCGCGCGTTCGGCGCCCACACGGCGAACCGGGTGCCCGCGACGCCCTCGTGGGTCATGGGATGGGCGCCGAGCGCCGTCCACAGCTCCTCGTGCCGCCCCTCGCCGATCAGGTGCAGGTCCAGCTCGCCGAGCGAGGGCAGGAAGCGGTACGGGTCCTGGACGGGCAGCTCGTCCCCGTCGTACCGCACCCGGAACTCGTACGCCGGCACCTTCCGCAGCAGCGGCACGAACACCGAGAACAGCCCGTCGCCCTCGTCGTCCATCAGGAACCGCTTGCCCTTGGCGAGGACGGCGACCTCCTTCGCCCAGGGGCGCAGCGCCCTGATGACGACCCCGCCCTTCACCGGGTGCGCGCCGAGCAGACCGTGCGGATCGTGGTGCTCCCCGGCGAGCAGCCGGGCCCGGTCGCCCGGGTCGAGCACGGGCGCCTTCCGTACGGTGCTGGACTTCTTGCCTGCGGGACGGCCGGTCACGGGGGTGCCTCCTGGGGGCAGGGAAGGAGTACGGGAACGGAACGGCGCGGCGGCGGGCCGGGACACTCGGCCGAACGGGGCGCGTCGGGCTTTCGCAGGCGGGAGGTGGTGCGGCGGGCGGCCGCACTGCGCCGAACGTGTCGGGCCCGCCCGCCGCGGTCCCGACACGCCGCGGTTCACCGGGCCGCGAGGCGTTCGATCGCGGACATCGGGACCGGGAGCCAGTCCGGCCGGTGGCGGGCCTCGTACACGACCTCGTAGACCGCCTTGTCGGTCTCGTAGGCGCGGAGGAGGGCGGGGTCGGCGCGCGGGTCCACGCCCGCCGTCTCCGCGTATCCGGTGCAGTAGGCGGCCCGGCAGCGGGTGGCCCAGTCGGCGTTCCAGGGACGGTGGGTGCGGGCGGCGTAGTCGAAGGAGCGGAGCATCCCGGCGATGTCGCGGACGGTGGGCTGGGGACTGCGCCGCTCGTCGAGGGGCTTCGCCGGTTCGCCCTCGAAGTCGATGACGGCCCAGCCGCCGTCGGAGCCGCGCAGGGTCTGGCCGAGGTGCAGGTCGCCGTGGATGCGCTGCACCGCGGCCCGCCGCTCGCCGCCGCGAACACGGCCCGCAGGCCCGGCACGTGCGGCAGCAGCGCCGGCACGGCCTGCGCCGCCGCGTGGAGGCGCCGGTCCATCGCCGCCGCCAGCTGCTCGGTCTCCGCGCGGGCCAGGCGCCGGGTCGGCAGGGCGGACGCGAGGGCGAGGTGGACCTCGGCCGTCGCGCGGCCCAGCGCCCGCGCCTCCGTCGTGAACTCCGTCCGTCGGCCAGCGCGTCGAGCGCGAGCCGCCAGCCGTCGCGGGAGTCCCGCAGATAGGGCTGGAGGACGCCGAGGTGGAGGCCCCGATTCGAACCAGGCCACCGGCGCCGGGACGCGCGCGCAGCCGGCCCCGGCCAGGGCGAGGGGAGCTCCAGGTCCGGATTGGCCCCGGGCTGACCCTCCGGAAGATCTTCAGGATGAACGAATCCCCGTAGACCAGGGAGGAGTTGGACTGTTCCGCGTCCAGCATGCGGGGGGCCGGGGCCGGGGGGAGGGCCGTCGTGGCGTGGAAGCGCAGCGGGCCCGTGCGGCCCGGGGTGCGCAGCCGCTCGTACAGGAGGCCGGCGAGGCGCGGATCGCGCAGTCCCTCGTACACGGCGCGTCCGGCGAGCGGGCCTGCCGGATCCGCCCGATCAGGGCGGGGGCGAGGCGGGGCGGCAGTTGGGTCCGTACGCCCAGGAGGAGTTGGTAGCAGTCGGCGGGCGTCCCGGCCGGGCGGCCCGGCTGTTCGACCCGTACGAGAAGGTGGACGAGACCGGGTCCCGCGCCGTCCAGGGGCAGCAGCTCGGTGGCCGCGTCCAGCGTGAATCCGGTGACCCGGCGGCCCTTGCCCGCGAACCAGCGCTGCCGTGGCAGCCATTCGTGGAGCAGGGGGGCGAGGGACGGAAGGAGGGCGTCCGGGGCCCGGGTGGTGGATGCGGTCTCCGGCATGGCATCGCGTCCTTTCCCCGGGGTGCGCACGTGGCTTTCGTAGGCGTTCAAATGCGCAGAGTGTCCCGGATTGCGGCTGTGGCTGTCCGGATGTGCGGGACGTGTCGGAAAGGGAAGATCCGTATGGGCCCGGCAAGAAGGCCCGGATGGACCTGGATCGTGGCGTGGATCGTGTGTCGTTCACAGTGCCCGGAGTGGGGCGGGGGAAACCGCCCCACCCGGGTTCTTACGGGAACTTGCCCTTGCTCAGGCCTTCTTGAGACGGAACCAGTAGAAGCCGTGTCCCGCAAGGGTCAGGAGGTAGGGCAGCTGGCCGATGGCCGGGAACTGCACCCCGCCGATCAGCTCCACGGGCCGGATGCCGTCGAAGCGGCGCAGGTCGAGCTCGGTCGGCTGCGCGTGCCGCGAGAAGTTGTTCACGCACAGCACGAGGTCGTCGCCGTCCTCGCGCAGGAACGCCAGCACCGCCGGGTTGGAGGCCGGGAGTTCGGTGTACGTCCCCGTCCCGAAGGCCCGGTTCTGCTTGCGGATCTCGATCATCCGCTTCGTCCAGTGCAGCAGTGAGGACGGAGAGGCCATGCCCGCCTCGACGTTCGTCACCTGGTAGCCGTGGACCGGGTCCATGATGGCCGGCAGGTAGAGCCGGCCCGGGTCGCAGGAGGAGAATCCCGCGTTCCGGTCGGGGGTCCACTGCATCGGGGTCCGCACCCCGTCCCGGTCGCCCAGCCAGATGTTGTCGCCCATGCCGATCTCGTCGCCGTAGTACAGCACCGGCGAGCCGGGCAGCGAGAAGAGCAGCGCGGTGAACAGCTCCATCTGCTTGCGGTCGTTGTCGAGGAGCGGGGCGAGCCGCCGCCGGATGCCGATGTTGGCCCGCATGCGCGGGTCCTTGGCGTACTCGGCGTACATGTAGTCGCGCTCTTCGTCCGTGACCATTTCGAGGGTGAGCTCGTCGTGGTTGCGCAGGAAGATGCCCCACTGGCAGCCGGAGGGGATCTCCGGGGTCTTCGCCAGGATCTCGGAGACCGGGTAGCGGGACTCGCGCCGCACGGCCATGAAGATGCGCGGCATGACCGGGAAGTGGAAGGCCATGTGGCACTCGTCGCCGCCCGAGCGGAAGTCGCCGAAGTAGTCGACGACGTCCTCCGGCCACTGGTTGGCCTCGGCGAGCAGCACCGTGTCCGGGTAGTGGTCGTCGATCTCCTTGCGGACCCGCTTGAGGAAGGCGTGCGTGGCCGGGAGGTTCTCGCAGTTGGTGCCCTCCCGCTGGTACAGGTACGGCACCGCGTCGAGCCGGAAGCCGTCGATCCCCAGGTCCAGCCAGAACTTCAGCGCGGAGAGGATCTCCTCCTGCACCGCCGGGTTCTCGTAGTTGAGGTCCGGCTGGTGCGAGAAGAACCGGTGCCAGTAGTACTGCTTGCGGACCGGGTCGAAGGTCCAGTTGGAGGTCTCGGTGTCGACGAAGATGATCCGGGCGTCCGCGTACTGCTTGTCGTCGTCCGCCCAGACGTAGTAGTCGCCGTACGGACCGTCCGGGTCGCGCCGCGACTCCTGGAACCACTCGTGCTGGTCGCTGGTGTGGTTCATGACGAAGTCGATGACCACGCGCATGCCGCGCTGGTGGGCCGCGTCGACGAACTCCACGAAGTCGGCGAGGTCGCCGAACTCCGGGAGCACCGAGGTGTAGTCGGCGACGTCGTAGCCGCCGTCCCGCAGCGGGGACTTGAAGAACGGTGGCAGCCAGAGGCAGTCCACGCCCAGCCACTGGAGGTAGTCCAGCTTGGCCGTGATGCCCTTCAGGTCGCCGACGCCGTCGCCGTTGCTGTCCTGGAAGGAGCGGACGAGGACCTCGTAGAACACCGCCCGCTTGAACCAGTCGGGATCGCGGTCCTGGCGGGGTGTCCTCGAAGGTGTCGGGGACGGGCTCGTTGACAGTCATGTGGTGGGTGACCCTCCGGTCTGCGGGGACGGTCGCAGGGCGAGTACGTGCGCGGGCGTGACGCCCGGTTCCAGGCGCACGTAAGCGGCCCTGCCCCAGTGATAGGTCTCGCCGGTGAGCTCGTCGCGCACCGGCACGGTCTCGTGCCAGTCGAGGCCGAGTTCCGGCATGTTCAACGAGAGTGAAGCCTCCTGGGTGTGGTGCGGGTCGAGGTTGACGACCACCAGGACGATGTTCGAACCCGAGCGCTTCGAGTACGCGATCACCTGCGGGTTGTCGGTGTCGTGGAAGGTCAGGTTCCGCAGCCGGCGGAGGGCCGGGTGGCGGCGCCTGATCCGGTTCAGGGCGGTGATCAGCGGGGTGATCGTCGCCCCGCGCGCTCCGCCGACTCCCAGTCGCGCGGCCTCAGTTCGTACTTCTCCGAGTCGAGGTACTCCTCGCTGCCCTCCCGCAGGGCGGTGTTCTCGCACAGCTCGTACCCGGCGTACATGCCCCAGGACGGCGAGAGCGTCGCGGCGAGCACGGCCCGCGCCTCGAAAGCGGGCCGGCCGCCCTCCTGGAGATAGGCGTGCAGGATGTCGGGGGTGTTCACGAAGAAGTTCGGCCGCATCAGCGCGGCCGTCTCCCCGGACAGCTCGGTGAGGTACTCCGTCAGCTCCTCCTTGGTGTTGCGCCAGGTGAAGTACGTGTACGACTGCTGGAAACCGATCGCGCCGAGCGTCCGCATCATCGCCGGCCGGGTGAACGCCTCCGCCAGGAAGATCACGTCCGGATCGGCCCGGTTGACCTCGCCGATCACCCGCTCCCAGAACACCACCGGCTTGGTGTGCGGATTGTCCACGCGGAAGATCCGGACGCCGTGGCCCATCCAGAACCGCAGGATCCGCACGGTCTCCGCGACGATCCCGTCCATGTTGTCGGGGGCCCTGTCGAACGCGATCGGATAGATGTCCTGGTACTTCTTCGGCGGGTTCTCCGCGTACGCGATCGAGCCGTCCGGCCGGTGGTGGAACCACTCCGGGTGCTTCTCCACCCACGGGTGGTCCGGCGAGCACTGCAGCGCGAAGTCGAGCGCGACCTCGATCCGCAGCTCCCGGGCCCGCGCCACGAACGCGTCGAAGTCCTCGAAGGTCCCCAGGTCCGGGTGGAGCGCGTCGTGCCCGCCCTCCGGCGAGCCGATCGCCCACGGCACGCCCACGTCGCTCGGGGACGCCGACAGGGAGTTGTTCGGTCCCTTGCGGTGGGTCTCGCCGATCGGGTGCACCGGCGGCAGATAGACCACGTCGAAGCCCATCGCCGCGATCGCCGGAAGCCGTTCGGCCGCGGTCCGGAAGTTCCCCGGGACCGTGCGGCCCTTCACCTTCCGCACGCCCTCCGAGCGCGGGAAGAACTCGTACCAGGAGCCGAACAGGGCCCGCTCCCGCTCCACCCGGAGCGGCAACGCGGGCGAGGAGGACAGCAGTTCGCGCAGCGGATGGCGGTCCAGGGCGTCGACCACCCGCGGGCGAGCGCCGCCGCGAGCCGCACCGCCGCCGGGCGCGACCCGTCGCGCAGCGCGTCCGCCGCCGCGAGCACGGCCTCCCGGCCGCCGCCCTTCTTCGGGACGCCCTTCGCGGCCCGCTCGTGCAGCTCGGCCCCTCGGCGAGGACCAGTTCGGAGTCGATCCCGGCCGGGATCTTGATCCGCGCCGTGTGGCGCCAGGTGGCCACCGGATCGCTCCAGGCCTCCACGGCGTACGTCCACAGGCCCTCGGCGTCCGGGGTGACCTCGGCCCCCCACCGGTCGGTGCCCGGGGCCAGTTCGCGCATCGGCGTCCACGGGCCGGGCCGGCCCGACGGGCCGCACAGCACGACATTGGCGGCGACCGCGTCGTGCCCCTCGCGGAAGACGGTCGCCGTCACCTCGAAGGACTCTCCGGCCACCGCCTTCGCGGGGCGTCGACCACAGTCGACCGACGGGCGGACGTCCAGTACGGGAATGCGTCCCATGAGCGGATTCACGGCATCACCTGACGGGTTACGGGGGTGCGGGTGGTGGTGCGCTCTTTCTAGCTCCGTCGGCGGCCGGCGGGTTGCGGGCATGACGGCTCCTGTCCGCGTTCACTCGGATGGCGGGTCCACAGGGATGAACCGGGATCAACGGGAGGCTCGGGGAGACGGGTTCGGGGGCGTACCGGAGGAGCCTTCCCCGGTTCTCGGGTGGGCAATCCGGCGCTTTGTTAACTACTCGGGCGTAGGCCCGTCGGCAACCCCACGAACCGGCCGGGACGGGACGGGGGCGCTCTGGTGGGGGCCGCCGGGTTGGCCTAGCCTTCCGGGACGACAGTCGCGGACGCACAGCGTGGTGCTTCCGCTCCGGTCCGTCACGGCCTGCGAAGGTGGACAACGTGAAGGCAATCCGTCGATTCACCGTGCGTCCCGTCCTCCCCGACACCCTTCGACCCCTCGCCGACCTCGCGCGGAATCTGCGCTGGTCCTGGCACGAGCCCACCCGGGCGCTCTTCGACTCCCTCGCTCCCGACCGTCCGGGCGGCGGCGATCCGGTGCGGATCCTCGGGGCCCTCGAAGCGCCCCGGCTCGCCGCGCTCGCGGCAGACCAGGAGTTCCTGGCCCGGCTGCGCGAGGCGGCCGGGGACCTCGACCGCTATCTGAACGCCCCCCGCTGGTACCAGGGCAGGCCCGGCGACGCCCCGGCGGCCGTCGCCTACTTCTCGCCGGAGTTCGGCGTCGCGGCCGCCCTGCCGCAGTACTCCGGCGGTCTGGGCATCCTCGCCGGCGACCACCTCAAGTCCGCGAGCGACCTCGGCGTCCCGCTGATCGGGGTCGGACTGCTCTACCGGCACGGCTACTTCCGGCAGTCCCTCGGCCGGGACGGCTGGCAGCAGGAGCAGTACCCCGTCCTCGACCCCGGCGAGCTGCCCGTCACGCTGCTCCGCGAGGCCGACGGTGATCCCGCCCGGATCAGCCTGGCCCTGCCCGGCGGGCGGAGTCTGCACGCCCACATCTGGATCGCCCGGGTCGGCCGCGTCCCGCTCCTCATGCTCGACTCCGACGTCGAGGAGAACGCCCCCGGCGAACGGAACGTCACCGACCGGCTGTACGGCGGCGGCAGCGAGCACCGGCTCCTCCAGGAGATGCTCCTCGGCATCGGCGGCGTCCGCGCCGTCCGCACGTACACCCGGCTCACCGGCCATCCCGCCCCCGAGGTCTTCCACACCAACGAGGGCCACGCCGGCTTCCTCGGCCTCGAACGCGTCCGTGAACTCGGCGGCGAGGGACTCGACTTCGACGCCGCCCTGGAGGTCGTCCGGGCCGGCACCGTGTTCACCACCCACACCCCGTCCCGGCCGGCATCGACCGCTTCGACCGGGCCCTCGTCGCCCGCCACCTCGGCGAGGACGGCGCGCTCCCCGGCGTCGACCTCGGCCGGATCCTCGCCCTCGGCGACGAGACGCCCCTCGGCGGCGAACCCGGCGTCTTCAACATGGCCGCCATGGGCCTGCGCCTCGCCCAGCGCGCCAACGGCGTCTCCACCCTCCACGGGGCCGTCAGCCGCTCCATGTTCGCCGGACTCTGGCCGGGCCTCGACGCCGACGAGGTGCCCATCACCTCCATCACCAACGGCGTCCACGCCCCCACCTGGGTCGCCCCGAAGCCGCCCGGCTCGGGCCGGACGCGAGCGACCGGGACCTGTGGGAGCTGCGCCGCACCCTGCGCGCACGGCTCGTCGACGACGTGCGGGACCGGCTGCGGGCCTCCTGGCGGCAGCGCGGCGCGGCCGCCGCCGAACTCGGCTGGACCGAGACCGTCCTCGACCCCGACGTCCTCACCATCGGCTTCGCCCGCCGCGTCCCCTCGTACAAGCGGCTCACCCTCATGCTCCGGGACAAGGACCGGCTGCGGGCGCTGCTCCTCCACCCCGAGCGGCCCGTGCAGCTCGTCGTCGCCGGCAAGGCCCACCCCGCCGACGACGGCGGGAAGCGGCTCGTGCAGGAACTCGTCCGCTTCGCCGACGACCCCCGGGTCCGGCACCGCATCGTCTTCCTGCCCGACTACGGCATGGAGATGGCCCGCGGCCTCTACCCCGGCTGCGACGTCTGGCTCAACAACCCCCTGCGCCCCCTGGAGGCCTGCGGCACCAGCGGCATGAAGGCCGCGCTCAACGGCTGCCTCAACCTCTCCGTCCTCGACGGCTGGTGGGACGAGTGGTACGAGCCCGACTTCGGCTGGGCCATCCCCACCGCCGACGGCGCGGCCGCCGCCGACGAGGACCGCCGCGACGACCTGGAGGCCGCCGCCCTCTACGAGCTCATCGAGCGCCGCGTCGCCCCCGCTTCTACGACCGGGGCCCCGACGGCGTCCCCACCGGCTGGACCGCCATGGTCCGCCGCACCCTCGCCGACCTCGGCCTGAAGGTCCTCGCCGACCGGATGGTCCGCGAGTACGTCGAGAAGCTGTACGTGCCCGCAGCCGGCGCCCACCGGGCCCTCGGCCCGGACCGGGCCGGGACCTCGCCGCCTGGAAGGCCCGGGTCCGGGAGGCCTGGCGGCGGTGGCCGTGGAGCACGTGGAGATCGGCGACGACCTCGCCGAGGCGGACGCCGAACTCGGCGCGACGCCCGTCGTCCGGGTCCGGGTCGCACTCGGCGCGCTCGGCCCCGACGACGTCGAGGTGCAGGCCGTCACCGGCCGCGTCGACGCCGAGGACACCCTCACCGCCACCCGCACCGTCACCCTCAAGCCCGCGGGCGGCCCCGACCTGGACGGACGCCTGCCCTACGCGGGCACCCTGGAGCTCGACCGGACCGGCTCCTTCGGCTGCACCGTCCGCGTCCTGCCCGCCCACCCGCTGCTCGCCCACCCGGCCGAGCTCGGCCTCGCGGCCCTGCCGGAGGAGTCCACGGGGGAGGGGGCGGGAGTGCTCCTGAGGTAGCCGGAGCCCTCAGGGGACCTTCGCCCTGTCGGCGAGGTGCCCGTCGACGAAGCAGAGCCGGTACACCGGGATCGCGGCCAGCACCGTGGACCGGTAGTACCGGCACTCGTCCATGCCGGACGGCTCCGCCGGGATCCGCCGCGGCGGGCCGTCCAGCGGGTGGGCGGGCCAGTCCTCGGCGTCCTCGGTGATCTCGTTCAGCGACTGCCCGATCCGCAGCCGGGCGTAGTCCTCCGGCTCCAGGTACGACTGGGCCTGCGTCCACGCGGCCACCCCGACCATCAGCAGGCCGAGCGCGCCGAGGAGCGCCAGCGGGATCCAGATCGCCCGCGCCAGGTCCTTGCGGACCTCCCGGCGGGCCGGTCCAGCTCCCGCGCCGAGGTCGGCGCGGCGGCAGCGGCGCCGGGGGTTCCAGGGCAGGACTGCCTCCAGGACGAACCCGCCGTCCCCGGCGCCCCGGCGCGTCAGCGAACCCCGGCGAGCCGCACCCGCTCGTCGAGCCCGACGAGCCCGGTGCCCCGGAGGCCAGGCCCGGAGGGGCGGTGCTGCCCGGACCGCTCGCCACCCTGACCCGTACGTTCGGACCGTCCCCGTGACCGCGACCGAGACCGCCGCGCCCGGCGCGTGCTTGGCCGCGTTCGTCAGGCCCTCCTGGACGACCCGGTGCAGGGCGAGCCCCGACATGCCGGGGAGCGTCGGCACGGGGGCCGGGGCGAGGAGACGGAGAGGCCCGAGGCGCGGGCGCGGGAGACCAGCTCCTCGACGGTCTCCCCGGACGGGGTCGTCGGCGCCCCGGCGTCGTCCTCGCGGAGCACGCCGATGATGTCCCGCAGCCGGGCCGTCGCGTCCGCCGCCGCGCGCCGCAGCTCGCCGGCCGCGTGCTGCTGGGCGGGACCGAGCCCCGGATCGACCTCCAGGGCGCCCGCGCGGATCGCGATCAGGGCCAGGTCGTGGCCGAGGAGTCGTGCATGTCGCCCGCGATCCGGGACCGCTCCCGCAGCCGCTCCCGGTCGGCGACGGCCGCCTGCTCCCGCTCCATCCGGTCGGCCAGCTCCCAGCCGCTCCGCACCAGCCGGTCGTACTGGCGCATGTAGCGGCCGATCAGCCAGGGCGCCACGACCGCCAGGGCCAGCGTCAGCAGCAGCGTGAACCACTGGCCGAGGGAGGCGTGCGTGACCACCGTCAGGAGCAGCCCCGCCGCCGCGACCGCCCCGAACAGCCACAGCGCCGCCCGGGTCCGCTCCTGCCGCCGCCCGGCGAGATGGCCGAAGGCGATCAGGGCCAGGCTGTACGAGGCGGTGAACAGCTCCGGCGCGGAGGCCAGGCTCGCCGCGACCACGACCGCGACCGGCACCAGCGGCCACCGCCGGCCGGCCGCGACGCAGCCGCCGAGGAGCGCCACGCCGACGGCGACCCCGGTCCAGCTCCCGCCGTCGTCCGGGTCCGACTTCAGCAGGACGGGGACGCACAGGAGCAGCCAGAGGCCGAGGTCGAAGAGGCGTTCGCGGAGCGGTTCACGCATCTTCGACCAGGCCCGCCTCGTACGCCAGGACCGCGAGCTGGACCCGGTTGCGCAGGCCGAGCCTGCCGAGGACGGCGCTCACGTGTGCCTTGACCGTGCCCTCGACCACATACATGCGGTCGGCGATCTCCTGGTTGGAGAGTCCCGCGCCGAGGAGTGCGACGACCTCCGCTCCCGGCCGGTGAGGGGCTCCAGGCGGGTCCGTGCCTCGGCCGCGCGGGAGAACCGCCCGCCGCCGCCGAGGGTGTCGATGACCCGCCGCGCGACCGTGGGGAGAGGGCGGCGCCGCCCCGGCCACGGCCCGGACCCCGGCGATCAGCTCGCGCGGGTCCCCGGCCTTGAGGAGGAACCCGCTGACGCCGCTGCCGAGCGCCCGCGCGATGTACGCGTCCTCCGAGAAGGTGGTGAGCATGACGACGGCCGCGTCCGGCACCGTCGCGCGCAGCTCGGCGGCCGCGCCGAGCCCGTCGAGCCGGGGCATCCGGATGTCGAGCAGGACCACGTCGGGCCGGTGCTCGCGGGCGAGCTCGACGGCCTCGCGTCCGTCGCCTGCCTCGGCCACCACCTCGATCCCGGGGTCGGTGGCGAGGATCGCCCGCACTCCGGCCCGGATCATCGCCTCGTCGTCCGCAAGGAGCACCCTGATCATGCGGTCCAGGGTATGCAGACGCGCGGGCGCCCCGGAGGAACGTTCCTCCGGGCGCCCGCTCCGTGCGGTGGTGCTTACGGGAAGGTCAGCTTGAAGCTGTTGATGTAGCCGGTGTCGGCCGCGGCCTTGTCCTGGACGCGGAGCTTCCAGACGCCGTTGGCGACCTCGGAGGAGGCGTTCACGGTGAAGGTCTGCTGGATGTTGTCGGCGCTGCCGCCGACCCGGTTGGCCAGGTTGTAGACCGAGCCGTCGGGGGCGATCAGGTCGACGACCAGGTCACCGCTCCAGGTGTGGATGATGTCCACGCCGACCTGGAGGTTGCTCGGGGCGTTCCCGGCGATGCCGGAGACGGTCACCGAGGAGGTCACCGCGGCTCCGGGGAGTCCGGGATGGCGACGTCCGTGTCGTTGCTGAAGACCGTGCCGCCGCCGGGGTTGCCGCCGCCGGAGCGCGGACCCACGTTGATCGCCGCGAAGGCGTCCTGGACGGCCGCGACCTCGGGGCTGCTCGCGCCGTACAGGTCGGTGGCCGCGGCGATGGCGCCCGTGCGGGCACCCGCGTAGTTGGTCGAGGAGCTGAACTTGGTCGTCAGCGCCTTGAACCAGATCAGGCGGGCCTTGTCGATGCCGATGCCGGTGACCGGGAGGCCGTCGGAGGTCGGCGAGTCGTAGTTCACGCCGTTGACGGTCTTGGCGCCGCTGCCCTCGGAGAGCAGGTAGAAGAAGTGGTTCGCCGGGCCCGAGGAGTAGTGGACGTCGACGTTGCCGATGCCCGAGTACCACGAGTCCTTGGACGCGCCGTCCTTGCTCGGCTTGTCCATGTAGCGCAGCGGGGTGCCGTTGCCGTTGATGTTGATCTTCTCGCCGACCAGGTAGTCACCCGGGTCGGACGGGTTGTTGGCGTAGAACTCGACGGCCGCGGCCATGATGTCCGAGGTGGCCTCGTTGAGGCCGCCGGACTCGCCGCTGTAGATCAGGCCGGCCGTGTTGGAGGTGACGCCGTGCGTCATCTCGTGCGCGGCCACGTCGATGGACGTGAGCGGCTTGGTGTTGCCCGAGCCGTCGCCGTAGGTCATGCAGAAGCAGGAGTCGTCCCAGAACGCGTTGACGTACGCGTTGCCGTAGTGGACGCGGGAGTACGCGCCGACGCCGTCACCGCGGATGCCGGAGCGGCCGTGGACGTTCTTGTAGTAGTCCCACGTGAGGGCGGCACCGTAGTGCGCGTCCGCGCCCGCGGTCTCCTTGTTGGAGGGGAGGCCGTTGCCCCACGTGTCCGTGGTGTTGGTGAACAGCGTCCCGGTGCCCGACGTACCGCCGTTGAGGTTGTACGTCTTGTGGTTGCCGCGGGTGGTGTCCGTCAGCGAGTACGAGGGCGCGGTGCCGAGGGTCACCTGGCCGCTGTACATCGTGTTGCCGACACCGGTCTCGATGCCCTGCCACTCGAACAGCTTCGCACCGGACTTGGCGTCCGTGATGACGTGCAGCTGGTTCGGGGTGCCGTCGTGCTGGAGGCCGCCGACGACGGTCTCGTACGCGAGGACGGGCGCGCCCTGGGCCATCCACACGACCTTGCGCGGGGCGCGGTCGGCGGCGGTCTTCTTCGAGCCGTCCGCGGCGGCGAGGCCGAGGGCCTGCTTCTCGGCGGCGGCCGGGGCGACGGAGGCGCTGAGGTCGACGTTCTTGAGCTCGGCGCGGTTGGCCTTGATGACGCCCGCGGTGGCGCCGGCCTTGGTCTCGTCGACGATCAGGTCGCCGCCGAGGACGGGCAGTCCGGCGTAGGTGCGCTCGTACCGCGTGTGGGTCGAGCCGTCGCGGTCCTGGACGACGTCCTGACGACGAGCTTCTCCTGGGCGCCGAGGCCGAGGGACTTGGCCGTGGCGGCCTTGTCGGCGTCCGCCGCCTTGATCAGCGCGGCGCGCTGGGCGGGGAGAGGTCGGCCGGGAGCTTGCCCGGGTTGACCTTGCCGAGGGACTGCTGCGCCGCGGGGCGGAGGCCCCGAAGGTGCCGGCCGAGGCCGGGCCGGCCTGTACGCCGAGGGTGAGCATGGCGGCGGCGGCGATCAGGGCGCCGGTCGCGGTGGCGCGACGGCTGGGCGTGGATCTCACGCAGACTCCTTAAACGAGGGGGGTACCGGCGGGCTTGGGTTGAGTCCGTCCGGGCTGAGCAAGGAGAGCTGTGGAGCACGTACTTGTGACGCTTCGACCGTGTGACGCTTACGTCGTTCGGGTGAAGCGGTGAACTCTGGTGCGAACAACCGGGGAGAGAGTGACAGGGATGACGGGGACCTGTCAGGACCGCGTCGGGAAGTTGGCCGGAAATCGTCCGCTGCCCGTAAGGCCGTGTTCGTTAACCGGACGTTTCGTCGATCAAGGCCGCGATGCCGTCCAACGTTCTGCGGAGGCCGAATTCGAAGAGAGTCTCCAGGCTCAGTTCGAACCCGCCGTCATGGGCGATCGCGTCGAGCAGGGGATACGGACCACCCGCCTGCAGCGCGTCGAACCGTGGCTCGTTCTGTTCCATCCACTCGTCGTCCGACAGGCCCGTGTCGAGCCGCGCCTGCTCCTCCAGGTCGTGTGCCATCGCCAGTCCCTGGACGAACGCGAACAGCGTCAGATGCGCGTGCAGCTTCTGCGACGACGACAGCGGCGTCCCCCACAGCGCCGCCAGCACCCACTCCGTGTACGCCATCGCGTTCGGCGTGGCCACCGGGCGCGTGAGCGTGGCCATCGCCTGCGCCATCCAGCGGTGCCGGGCGAACACCCCGCGCATCCAGCGTGCCGCCTGCTCCAGGCCCTCCCGCCACTCCGCCTGCTTCGCCGGTCCTGTCTGTCCTGCCGGCCCTGCCGGTCCTGCGTGGTCTGTCCGACTCGCCGGTCCCGCCTGGCCTGTCTGGCGCGCCCGACCCGTCGGCACCGGTCCGAGCGGTACCTCCCCGCAGGCCTCGTCCGTCATCAGGCGCACCAGCTCGGCCTTGCCCGGAACGTGCCGGTACAGCGCCATCGCCGACGTGTCCAGGAGCGTCGCGAGCCGGCGCATCGTCAGGGCGTTCAGGCCCTCCGCGTCCGCGAGTTCGATCGCCGCGCGGACGATGCGGTCCCTGGTGAGGGCGCCGCCCTCCGGGCCTTCCCGGTCCACCACCACCGTGCCGACGCCCGGCTCCATCCGGACCAGGCCCTCCTGGCGCAGCGCCGCCAGCGCCTTCGTCGCCGTCGCCATCGCCACGCCCCACTCGCGCGTGATCGCCCGCGTCGACGGGGTCCGGTCGCCCGGGGCCAGCTCCCCCGTGTGGATGCGGTGCCGGATCCCGGCGGCGATCTTCAGGTAGGGCGGCTCGGTCGTCATGGACCGGGAGTGTACTAGTGCGGTGGGGAGGTGTACGCGGGGTTGAACTGGGGCTTTTCGGGATTGTGTGGGGGTGTACTAGGGCGAGCGTGGCGCTGTACGCCCGGTGTTGCTTCGCTGCCCTCATGACCCTTGCTCCTTCTTCTCAGGTCCGCCCGGCCGTGCGTGCCGGGCGGCGTGAATGGACCGCCCTCGGCGTCCTCATGCTTCCTCTTCTGCTCGTCTCCATGGACGTCTCCGTCCTGTACTTCGCGATCCCTCCATCGCCGCCGACCTCCGGCCCGGGGCGACCCAGCAGCTGTGGATCCTCGACATGTACGGCTTCGTGCTCGCCGGGCTCCTCGTCACCATGGGCTCCCTCGGCGACCGCGTCGGGCGCCGCCGGCTTCTGCTCGTCGGTGCCGCCCTCTTCGGTGTCGCGTCGCTTGCGGCCGCCTACGCACACAGCCCCGGCGCGCTCATCGGCGCCCGCGCCCTTCTCGGTGTGGCCGGTGCATGCCTCATGCCGTCCACCCTCGCCCTGATCCGCACCCTCTTCCAGGATCCGGGGCAGCGCGCCAAGGCCGTCACCCTGTGGACCACCGTCATGGCGAGCGGCATCTCCCTGGGGCCCGTCGTCAGCGGCGCGCTTCTTGAGCGTTTCTGGTGGGGGTCCGTTTTCCTCGTCAACCTGCCCGCGATGGTGCTGCTGTTGGTGCTCGCGCCGCTTCTGATCGGCGAGTCCAGGGGGGCTGCCGCGGGGCGCTTCGACGTGCTCAGTGCCGGGCTCTCGCTTGCCGCTCTGCTGCCCGTGATCTACGGGGTCAAGGAGGTCGCCAAGGGCGGGTGGGCCGTTGTGCCCGCTGTGGCCATCGTCGTCGGGGTTCTGCTCGGGTTCGTCTTTGTGGGGCGGCAGGCTCGGCTCGCGCATCCCATGGTCGATCTGCGGCTCGTTCGTACTCCGGCGTACGGCGGGGCCGTTCTCGTCAGCCTGCTCGCCATGGCCGCTACGGTCGGGTTCGCCGTTTTCCTCACCCAGTACCTTCAGTCCGTGCTCGGGCAGAGTCCGCTCGAAGCCGCGCTCTGGAGTCTCGTTCCCGCCGGGGGCGTCATGGTCGCCGCGCCTGTCGCCGCGGGGCTCGCGCAGCGGGTGGACCGGGCGTACGTCATGGGCGGTGGGTTCGTCGTGTCCGCTTCGGGGTTCGCTTGGCTTGCCGGGGTTGACCGCGTCACGCCCCTGTGGGTGGTTCTGGTCGGTGGCGCCGTCTACGCCGCCGGGCTCGTCTCCGCGCTGACCCTCGCCAACGAGCTCGCCCTCGGTGCCGCGCCGCCCGAGCGGGCCGGGGCCGCCGCTGCCGTGCTCGAATCCGGCTCGGAGCTGGGCGGGGCGCTCGGGATGGCCGTGCTGGGGGCGGTGGGGCCGCCGTCTACACCGCGGCCATGCCCTCCTCGGCGCCGGCGGCCGCCCGGGAGACGCTGGGGGCGCGCTGGGGCGCGCCCGGGGTCGTCGAAGCCGCGCGTGACGCCTTTGTCTCGGCCATGTCCGGGGCTGCCGTGGGGGCCGCCGTGCTGATGCTCCTCGCGGGTGTCCTGTCGCTGGTGCTGCTGCGGGGGCAGAGGGTTTGAGCCGGGTCGTCGGGGACGGGCAGGGGGTCGCGTTCGGGACCGCATGATGTACGGCGCCTGCGGGGTCGGCAGAGGCCTGGCGTTTCGTACGCGCCACACATCACGCCTTACGTCCCGAACACGACCCCCCGCCCGTCCCCCGCTTCTGTCCGATTGCCGCTGTCCCTCAACCCACCAGGCTGTCCCGCCAGGCCTGGTGCAGGCCCGCGTAGTGGCCCTGGGCCGTCATCAGGGTCGAGGGGTGGCCGTCCTCGACGATGCGGCCCTGTTCCATCACGAGGACCCGGTCCGCCACTTCGACCGTGGACAGGCGGTGGGCGATGACGACGGCCGTACGGCCCGCGAGGACCGTGTCCATGGCCTGCTGCACCGCGCGTTCGCCCGGGACGTCCAGGGAGCTCGTCGCCTCGTCGAGGATCAGGACCGCCGGGTCCGCGAGCAGGGCGCGGGCGAAGGCGACCAGTTGGCGCTGGCCCGCGGAGATGCGGCCGCCCCGTTTGCGGACGTCCGTGTCGTAGCCGTCGGGGAGGGAGGTGATGAAGTCGTGGGCGCCGATGGCCTTCGCCGCTTCTTCGATCTCGGCGCGGGTCGCCTCCGGGCGGCCGATGGCGATGTTGTCCGCGATCGTGCCCGAGAAGAGGAAGGCCTCCTGGGTGACCATCACCACGCCTTGGCGGAGGGTGGGGTGGCCAGGTCGCGGAGATCCGTGTTGTCGAGCCTTACGTGGCCTTCCGTGGGGTCGTAGAAGCGGGCCAGGAGTTTCGCGAGGGTGGACTTGCCCGCGCCTGTGGCTCCTACGACGGCGACCGTCTGGCCTGCGGGGATGGTGAGGTCGAAGCGGGGAGGACCTCGCCGCCCGTGCGGTAGGCGAAGCGGACGTTGTCGAAGGTGATCTCCCGGCCGGGGGTTTCGCCGCGGTGGGGGAGTTCCTTGGGCGTTTTCGCTTCGGGGACGCCCGGTTCCTGGGCGAGGAGGCCGGCGATCTTGGTGAGGGAGGCCGCTGCCGACTCGTACGAGTTCAGGAACATGCCGAGGCGGTCGATGGGGTCGTACAGGCGGCGCATGTAGAGGACCGCCGCCGCCAGGACGCCCAGTTCCAGGGTGTCGGCGGCCACGCGGTACGCGCCCCACAGGCACATGGCGGCGATCGCCGTGTTCGCCACGAGGCGGGAGCCCACTACGTAGCGGGCCATTTCGAGGAGGGCGTCGCCGTTGCTGCGTTCGTGGCGGTGGTTGAGGAGGGCGAACTCCGTGTCGTTGGTCTTCTCGCGGCGGAACGCGCGGACCGGGCGGATGCCGTTCATGGTCTCCGCGAACTTGACGATCACGCCCGCGATGGCCGTGGAGCGCTCCGCGTACACCCTGCCCGCGCGTGCCTGGTAGAGGCGGATGAGGAGGTAGAGGGGGAGGAAGGAGGCGATCGCCACCGCTCCGATGCCCCAGTCCAGCCAGAGGAGGACCAGGGAGATGGAGAGGAAGGAGAGGACCACGCCGATCAGTTCCTGGAGGCCCTCCGAGAGGAGTTCGCGCAGGGACTCGACGTCCGTGGTCGAGCGGGAGATCAGGCGGCCCGAGGTGTACCGCTCGTGGAAGTCGACGCTCAGCACCTGGGCGTGCCGGAAGATCCGGCCGCGCAGGTCGAGCAGCGCGGCCTGGTTGATCCTGGCCGCCCCCCGGATGAAGCCGTACTGGAGGACGCCCGAGAGGGCGGCGCAGAGGAGGTAGCCCGTCGCCACGGCGAGGACCGGGCCGTGGTCTCCCGTACGGAAGGCGGGGACGCCCCGGTCGATGGCGTACGCGACGAGCAGCGGGCCCGCCTGGAGCGCCGCCTCCCTGAGGAGGAGGACCAGGGCCATGAGCGCCAGGCCGGCGCGGTGGGGTGCGAGGAGGAGCGGAGCAGGGCTCCGGTCGCTCCGGGCGGGGCCGGAGGTCGTCCCGGTCGAAGGGGTCGGACGGCTCTGTCATCGGTTGTCGTTCCCTTCGCCGGACATCAGCCAGGCGTACTCGGCGCTGCCGCGCAGCAGTTCCTGATGGGTGCCCACGGCCGTGATCCGGCCCCCGGAGAGCAGCGCGACCCGGTCGGCGAGCATCACCGTCGACGGGCGGTGGGCCACGACCAGGGCCGTCGTCTCCTTGAGGACCTCCCGCAGGGCCGCCTCGACCCGGGCCTCCGTGTGGACGTCGAGGGCCGAGAGCGGGTCGTCGAGGATCAGGAAGCGGGGCCTGCCGACGACCGCGCGGGCCAGGGCGAGGCGCTGGCGCTGGCCGCCCGACAGGCTGAGGCCCTGCTCGCCGACCTGGGTCGCCGTGCCCTCCGGGAGACGGTCGACGAAGCCGTCCGCCTGGGCGACGGCCAGGGCGCGCCGCAGTTCGGGCTCGCCGGCCGCTTCCGCGCCCATCAGGACGTTCTCGCCGACGGTCGCGGAGAACAGCGTCGGTTCCTCGAAGGCCATGGAGACGAGGGAGCGGAGCTCCTCCCGTTCCATGAGGGCGATGTCCGCGCCGTCGAGGAGGATGCGGCCGCCGGTCGCCTCGTGCAGGCGGGGGACCAGGGCGGTGAGGGTCGTCTTGCCGGAGCCCGTGCCGCCGACCAGGGCCAGGGTCTCGCCGGGGCGGATGTGGAGGTCGATGCCGTCCAGGACGGGGGGCGTGTCCTCGGGGGCGTCGGGGTAGCGGAAGGTGACGTTCTCGAAGCGGACCCCGTCCGGGTGGTGCCGGGCTTCGTGCCCGCGGTCGTCTCCGGTTCCTCCGGGTGTCCATCACCTCGAAGTAGCGTTCCGTCGCGGTCGCCGCCTCCTTGCTCATCGCGAGGAGGAAGCCGATCGACTCCACGGGCCAGCGCAGCGCCAGGGCCGTCGACAGGAACGCGACGAGGGTGCCCGCCGACAGGTTCCCGTCGGCGACCCGCACCGCGCCGAGCACGAGGGCCGCGCCGATGGCCAGTTCCGGCAGGGCGGTGACGACCGCCCAGATCATGGCGAGCAGCCGCGCCTTGGTCAGCTCCGTGCCCCGCAGCTCCTCCGCGAGCCGGCGGAACGCCCGCGTCTGGCTGCGGTGCCGGCCGAAGCCCTTCACGATCCGGATCCCGAGGACGCTCTCCTCGACGACCGTCGTCAGGTCGCCGACCTGGTCCTGGGCCGTGCGCGCCACCGCCCCGTACCGGCGCTCGAAGAACTGGGAGGCGAACACGAGGGGGAGCACGGGCGTGAGGAGCACCAGGCCGAGGGTCCAGTCCTGGGCGAGCAGGAGGACGTAACCGGCGAGGATCGTCACCCCGTTGACCAGCAGGAAGGTCAGCGGGAAGGCCAGGAACATCCGGACCAGCATCAGGTCCGTCGTCCCCCGCGAGAGCAGCTGCCCGGACGCCCAGCGGTCGTGGAAGGCGATCGGGAGACGCTGGAGCCTGCCGTACAGATCGGCCCGCATCCGGGCCTCCACGGAGGACAGCGGCCGCGCCACCAGCCAGCGGCGGTAACCGAAGAGACCCGCCTCGGTGATCCCCAGCAGCAGCAGGTACAGCGCCCCGAGCCACACGCCCCCGGGATCCCGGTCCGCGACCGGCCCGTCCACCATCCACTTCAGGACGAGCGGGATGACGAGCGACAGACAGGACGCCACGACCGCGACGACCGCGGCCGTGACCAGCCGTCCCCGCACGGGCCTCACGTACGGCCAGAGGCGGAGCAGGACGCGAATCGTCGACCGGTCTGAGCGGTCCGGGGGCGGGGTGTGTGGTTTCTCGGGCATCAGGTCCGACCATACGGTTCGCGGCTGACACGGCTCATCCGGTTTTCCGGCCGCCGGGTCGTACCCCGGCATCAACCGATCGGCTGATGCCGGTTCGAGCGCGATGGCCGATGGTCCGGGTTCCGCGCGCTCGGCAGGCTGGGGGCATGACAGCGATCGAGGTGCGGGGACTGCACAAGAGCTACGACGGCCGGAAGGTCGTCGACGGGGTTTCCTTCGAGGTCGGGGAGGGGGAGATCTTCGGGATCCTCGGCCCCAACGGGGCCGGGAAGACCACCACCGTGGAGTGCGTGGAGGGGCTGCGGATTCCCGACGGGGGTTCGGTGCGGGTGTGCGGGTACGACCCCGCCACGCAGCGGGACGAGCTCACCCGGGTGCTCGGGGTGCAGCTCCAGGAGAGTGAGCTGCAGGCGAAGCTGACCGTGCGGGAGGCGCTCGACCTGTACGCCTCCTTCTACGAGCGGCCCGCGGACCGGAAGGAGATCGCGGAGCGGCTCGGACTGACCCCGCACCTGCGGGCCCGGTTCGCGCAGCTGTCCGGCGGGCAGAAGCAGCGGCTGTTCATCGCCCTCGCGCTCCTCGGCAGCCCCCGGGTCGTCGTGCTCGACGAGCTCACCACCGGGCTCGACCCGCGGGCCCGCCGGGAGGTGTGGTCGCTCGTGGAGTCCCTGCGGGACGCCGGGGTGACCGTGCTGCTGGTCACCCACTTCATGGAGGAGGCGCAGCGGCTCTGCGACCGGATCGCCGTCCTCGACCGGGGGCGGATCTCCGCCCTCGACACCCCGGGCGGGCTGATCGGACGCACGTCGGCCGCCAAGGAGATCTCCTTCGACGCCGGAGCCCCGCTCGACCCGGAGGCGCTGCGGGCCCTGCCCGGCGCCGTGTCCGTCGCGACGGCGGACGGCCGGACGGTCGTCGCCGGCACGGAGGAGACCGTCGCCGCCTTCGTCTCCCTGCTCGCCCGCGAGGGCGTCATGGCCGGACAGCTCCGGGTCACCGACGCCACCCTCGACGACGCCTACCTCGACCTGACGGGAACCGACCGATGAGCACCTCCAGCCCTGCCGTGACCGTCCTGCGCACCGAGGCCCGCCTCTTCGGCCGCGAACCCGCCGCCCTGTTCTGGGTGATGCTGTCGCCCACGGTGCTGCTCGTGATCCTCGGCCTGATCCCCTCGTTCAGGGAGGCCTCCGACGACCTCGGAGGACGCCGCGTCATCGACGTGTACGTGCCGGTCTCCGTCCTGTTCGCCCTGATCATGGCCGGGCTCCAGGCCATGCCGCCCGTCCTCTCCGCCTACCGCGAACGCGGCATCCTCCGCCGGATGTCCACGACTCCCGTGCGGCCGGGGACGCTGCTCACCGCCCAGCTGACCCTGCACGGAACCTCCGCGCTCCTCTCCTCGCTGCTCGTGATCACGGTGGGGCGGCTCGGCTTCGGCGTCGCCCTGCCGGTGAACCTCGTGGGATACGCGCTCGCCCTGCTGCTCGCCGTCGCCTGCACCCTGTCCCTCGGTGCGGCCGTGTGCGCGGTGTCGCGGACCCAGAAGATCGCCGCCGCCGTCGGCGGGGCCGTGTTCTTCCCCTCCATGTTCACGGCCGGGGTCTGGGTGCCCGTCCAGTCCATGCCGGATACGCTGCAGCGGATCGTCGAGTTCAGCCCCTTCGGCGCCGCCTCCGAGGCGCTCGACGCGACCGCCTCGGGCGGCTGGCCCGGCTGGTTCTCGCTCGGGGTGATGGCCCTGTGGACGGTCGCGCTGATCGGCGCCTCCGTGCGCTGGTTCCGCTGGGAGTGACGCACGTGACGGACATGAGGGCGAAGTGACCACGAGGACCGTGACCACCGTCGAGGAACGCCGGCTGCAGTTCTTCCGCTGGACGCCGTACGGGCTGCTCGCCGTCGCCACGGTCCTCGCCTTCGCCACCGCCGACCGGATCGACTTCGGTCCCGTCGCGGCCCTCGCCGTCCTCCTCGCCGCGACCCTCGCCCTCCAGCTCTGGTGGACCCGCCGCGAGCACGCCTTCGCCGCGAGCGAGCCGCCCGCGCCGGAGATCCCCGGCCTCGTCCGCATCCCCGGCGCTCCCGGTCCCGCCTCCGTCGCGTACTTCGTGCTGCGCACCGCGCTCGGGTTCGCGCTCACCTGGGTGAGCCCGTTCTTCGCGGTCTTCGCCTGCGTCGGGTACTTCGACGCGGTCCACCTGCTGCCGCCCCGCCCGGTGTACGCCCGCGTCGGACTCCTCGCCGTGGCGCTGACGCTCGGCGGCTCGCAGTCGGGCGGGCTGCCGCCGCGGTCCACCGTCCAGTGGGCGGCGTTCGGCGGGCTGTTCGCGCTCAACGCCTGCCTCGCCCTCGGCCTCGCCCACCTCGGCGGCAAGGAGATCGAGAGGGCCGCCACCCTCGCCCGCACCAACGCCCGCCTGGAACAGGCCCTCGCCGAGAACGCGGCGCTCCAGGCGCAGCTCCTCGTGCAGGCCCGCGAGGCGGGCGTCGCCGACGAGCGGCGGCGGCTCGCCGCCGAGATCCACGACACCATCGCGCAGGGGCTCACCGGCGTCATCGCCCAGCTCCAGGTCGTCTCCATGACCACCGATCCCGAGGTCGCCCGGGTCCACCTGGGCCGGGCCGCCGACCTCGCCCGGCACAGCCTCGGCGAGGCCCGCCGGTCCGTGCGCGACCTCAGCCCGGTCGCCCTGGAGCACGACGACCTGCCGGAGGCCCTCCGCAAGACGGTCGCCGACTGGGCCGAACGCACCGGCGTCGACACCCGGTTCACCGTCACCGGCACCGAGGCGCCGCTGCACGACGAGGTCGCCGCGACCCTGCTGCGGATCGCCCAGGAGGCCCTGTCCAACGCGGCCCGCCACTCCGGCGCCGGCCGGGCCGGCGTCACCCTCTCCTACATGGGCGACGAGATCACCCTCGACGTACGGGACGACGGGCGCGGCTTCGACCCGCTCGCCCGGCCCGAACGCGGCGGTGACGGCGGCGGGTTCGGGCTCGACGGGATGCGGGCCCGCGCCGAGCGCCTCGCCGGCACGGTCACCGTGGAGACCGCACCGGGGAGGGCACGGCGATCTCCGCTCGCGTACCGTTGGGCGCGCCATGACTGATATCACGCTCCTGATCGTCGACGACCATCCCGTCGTACGGGACGGCCTGCGCGGCATGTTCGCCGCCGAGGCCTCCGGCTTCCACGTCCTCGGCGAGGCCCCCGACGGAGTCCGGGGCGTCGAACTCGCCCTGGAACTCGACCCGGACGTGGTCCTGATGGACCTGCGGATGCCGGGCGGCGGCGGGGTCGACGCCATCGCCGAGCTCACCCGGCGCGGGGCCCGCTCCCGGGTCCTCGTCCTCACCACGTACGACACGGACACCGACACCCTCCCGGCGATCGAGGCGGGCGCGACCGGCTACCTCCTGAAGGACGCGCCCCGCGGGAGCTGTTCGCGGCGGTGCGCGCCGCCGCCGAGGGCCGTACGGTCCTCTCCCTGCCGTCGCCTCCCGCCTGGTGACCGCCGTCCGCACCCCGGCCCCGCCGACACCGGGCTCTCCGCCCGGGAGAACGAGATCCTCGCCCTCGTCGCCCGGGGCACCGCGAACCGCGCCATCGCCGCGGAGCTGTTCATCAGCGAGGCGACGGTGAAGACCCACCTCACCCACATCTACGCCAAGCTGGGCGTGAACGACCGCGCGGCGGCGGTCGCGGCCGGATACGACCGGGGGATCCTCGGGCGGAACTGATCGAGCCCGCCCCCTGACCGGAAGAAGCCGCTCCGTAAGATCCCGGCCCTGAAGAACGACCAGGGGTGGGAGAACGACGATGAGACCTTCCGGAAGATTCCGCGCGGCGGCCGTGACGCTGCCGCTGCTCCTCGCGGCCGTCGGCTGCCAGGCGGCCGGCCCGGCGGCGGAACCGGACGCGAGAACGGCATCGCCGACCGGTAAGCCGGTCTTCGCGGAGCGGCTGCGCGACCAGCTGAACGCCGCCTCCCGGGCGACCGTCGCGAGCGGCTCGGCCCGCTTCACCGCCACCCTCACCTACGGTTCGGCCGCGGGCGACGCCGTCGAGCGGACCACGGGCGTCCTCGACTACGCGAAGGACACCGCCCGCGTCGAGCGGACCGTCACCGTCCCGCGCGGCTTCCCCGAGAAGGCGGCGACCCAGGACCTCGGCCGGGTCCCGGGCGCCACCGCCCGCGAGCAGTACGCGGTCGACGAGAACGACGTCAGCTACCGGACTCCGGGCGGCACCTGGCTCCGCTACTCCGCCTCCGGCTCCAAGGAGTTCACGGACACCGTCTCCGACGTCCTGGAGTACGCGGGCGAGAACGACCCCTGGGGCCACACCCTGGCCGAGGTGGTGCGGCACACGGATCCGGAGCGGAACCCCGAGAAGAAGGGCGACGGAGGACGCCGCTACGAAGTGCCGGTCCGCGCCTCGTCGGCGGCCGGGGCCCTGCCGAACGGGGTCGCGCTCCACCTGGACCCGCGCTCCGCCGACGAGGTCACGCTCACCGTGGACCTGGACAAGGACGGGCGCCTGGTCCGGGCCGCCGCCGACTTCCGCCCGGTCCTCGGCACCCTGCACGCCAACGGCGCCCTCGGCGGCGTCACCTCGCTGCGCGCGGAGTACGTCCTGACCGACCACGGAAGGACCACGGTGCCGCCCGTACCCGCGGGGGAACGGTCCCGGACGCCGAGCGGGCCACCACCACCCTGGAGGCGCTGAAGCCCGGTGCCTGCGCCTCCGGGGACACCGGCCTCGGGTCCATGGCCCGGGTCCTGCCGGTCCGCTGCGGCAAGGACGCGGACCTGCGCGTCTTCGCCCACGTGCGGGTCGACGAGGTGGTGCGGAGCGATCCGAGCGGCGTGGGGAGAACGCGGCCGGCGAGAGTGCCGCGCCCGCTTCCGCTCGGCGCCCTCCGCCTGGACCGCGGGAGCCAGGCCCGCGGGCTCGTACACGATCTACGGCGGTACGCGCATCAGCTCCGACTACACCGGCCCCGACGCCACCGTCAGCGGCGACTACACCTGCTACGTCACCCTCCGCTGACCCGTCCGGTCCCTCACTCCCGCACCCGTAGCAGCACCGTCGACCGGCCCTCCACCGTGATCGTCCCGCCGCCCCGTGGAGCGTGCCCGGCGGCCCTGACTGGTCCTCCCGGGCCGTGTCCACGACGAGTTCGTACGTCGCGGCCCACGGGGGCCGGGGAGGCGGAAGTCCAGGGGGCGGGGGCCGGCGTGCAGGACGGCGAGGAAGCTGTCGTCGGTGATCTGCTCGCCCCGCGCGTCGCGGCCGGGGATGTCGCGGCCCGACAGGTAGAGCCCGAGCGTGGCCGTCGGCGCGTACCAGTCGGGTTCGGTCATCTCGGTGCCGTCGGCGGTGAACCAGGCGAGGTCCCGCAGCCCGTCCGCGCCCTGGGCCCGGCCGGAGAAGAAGGCGCGGCGGCGCAGGACCGGGTGGTGGTGGCGCAGGGCGAGCAGGCGGCGGGTGAGGGCGAGGAGGCCGGCCCGGCCGGGGTCGTCGGGGAGCGACCAGTCGAGCCAGCCGAGTTCGTTGTCCTGGCAGTACGCGTTGTTGTTGCCGCCCTGGGTGCGGCCCATCTCGTCGCCGGCGACGAGCATCGGGACGCCGGTGGAGAGGAGGAGGGTGGTGAGGAGGTTGCGCTGCTGGCGGAGGCGGAGGGAGCCGATGGCGGGGTCGTCGGTCTCGCCTTCCGTGCCGCAGTTCCAGGAGCGGTTGTCGTGGGTGCCGTCCCGGTTGCCCTCGCCGTTCGCCTCGTTGTGCTTCCGCTCGTACGTGACGAGGTCCCGGAGGGTGAAGCCGTCGTGGGCGGTGACGAAGTTGACCGAGGCGTACGGGCGGCGCCCACCCCAGGCGTAGAGGTCGCTGGAGCCGGACAGCCGGTAGCCGAGGTCCCGCACGTCGGGCAGCGCCCCGCGCCAGAAGTCCCGCACGGCGTCGCGGTAGCGGTCGTTCCACTCGGTCCACAGCGGCGGGAAGGCGCCGACCTGGTAGCCGCCGTTGCCGACGTCCCAGGGTTCGGCGATGAGTTTCACCCGGCGCAGGACCGGGTCCTGGGCGATGACCGCCAGGAAGGGGAGAGCATGTCGACGTCGTGCATCGAGCGGGCGAGGGCCGCCGCCAGGTCGAAGCGGAAGCCGTCGACGCCCATCTCGGTGACCCAGTAGCGCAGGGAGTCGGTGATGAGGCGCAGCACCTGCGGCTGGACGACGTGGAGGGTGTTGCCGCAGCCGGTGTAGTCGGCGTACCGGCGGGCGTCGGACTGGAGGCGGTAGTAGCCGCGGTTGTCGATGCCCTTGAGGAGAGGGTGGGGCCCAGTTCGCCGGCTTCCGCGGTGTGGTTGTAGACGACGTCGAGGATGACCTCGATCCCGGCCGCGTGCAGCGCCCGCACCATCCGCTTGAACTCGCCGACCTGCTGTCCGGCCGTCCCGGAGGAGGAGTAGCCGGCGTGCGGGGCGAAGTAGCCGACGGAGTTGTAGCCCCAGTAGTTGCGCAGGCCGCGCCGCAGGAGGTGGTCCTCGTGGGCGAACTGGTGGACGGGGAGGAGCTCGACGGCCGTCACCCCGAGGCGGACGAGGTGGTCGATCGCGGCCGGGTGCGCGAGGCCCGCGTAGGTGCCCCGGAGGTGTTCCGGGATGCCCGGGTGCCGCTTGGTGAAGCCCTTGACGTGGAGCTCGTAGATGACCGAGTCCTGCCAGGGCGTCTTGGGCCTGCGGTCGTCGGACCAGTCGTCGTCGTCATGGACGACGACGCCCTTGGGGACGTGCGGGGCGGAGTCCCGCTCGTCGCGGACGGTGTCGGCGACGTGCTGCTGCGGCCAGTCCCTGACGTGTCCGTACGCCTCCGGGGGCAGCGCCGCGAAGTCGCCGTCGACGGCCCGCGCGTACGGGTCGAGGAGCAGCTTCGCCGGGTTCCAGCGGGCGCCGGTCCACGGGTCCCAGCGGCCGTGCACCCGGTAGCCGTACCGCTGCCCGGGGCCGACGCCCGGCACGAAGCCGTGCCAGATCTCGTGGGTGAGTTCGGTCAGCGGGAGGCGGGTCTCCGTCCCGTCCGCGTCGAAGAGGCACAGCTCCACCGCCTCCGCTCCGCCCGCCCACAGGGCGAAGTTGGTGCCCGCCGCCCCGCCGGGGCCGACCCGGCAGCGGGCCCCAGCGGGTCGGCGCCCCGGCCACACCGGTGGCGCGGCCCGCTCCAGGGCACGCCGCTGTACCGCCTCCTGCTCGGCTGCGCTCGCCACCGTCCCGGCCTCCCGCGGCTCGTCGGGCCCGCACCCGGGAGCGGCGGCGTCCCGGCCGCCGCTCCGCGGTGGTTCTCCCCTGTTCTGCCCGCGCGGCCGTGCTCCCAACATGACCCGTACGGACGTTTCCCTGGAGGGTGGCCGTCGTTGGGCCGGGCGTGACCTTTGTGTGGAAGCGGGCGGGGCACGCCCTCGCGGTGGCGGGACTGGTGGCGGGGCTTGCGGGCTGCACCGGAGCGGACGGCGACGGCGTCGGCCTCGGCCTGCCGGGAAGGCGCGGGCCCCGGGCGACGTCATCCGGGTGAGCCCGGAGGACGGCAGCCGGGCGGTGCCGGCCGGGGGCCCGTCGAGGTGAAGGTGGACAGCGGGCGGCTCGAACGGGTGACGGTCGCCCGGGTCGAGGACGGCCGGCGGGCCGAGGTCGCGGGGAGATCTCGGCGGACGGGCTGCGCTGGCGGCCCGGCCGGACGCCCGTCTCGCGCCGGCCGCCAAGTACAGCGTGGACGCGGTCGCGCTCGACGGGCACGGGCGCCGCTCGGCCCGGCACACCACCTTCACCACCGTGGTCCCCGAGTCCCGCTTCATCGGCTACTTCAAGCCGGAGAACCGTTCCACGGTCGGCACCGGCATGATCGTCTCCTTCGGCTTCAACCTGCCGATCGAGAACCGGGCCGAGGTCGAGCGGGCCGTCCGCGTCACCTCGGAGCCGCCGGTGGAGGTCGTCGGCCACTGGTTCGGCAAGGAGCGGCTCGACTTCCGGCCCGCCGCGTACTGGCGGCCGGGCACGAAGGTCACCGTGGAGATCGGCCTGCGGGACGTCGAGGGGGCGCCCGGGGTGTACGGCGCCCAGCGCAGGACGATCGGCTTCACCGTCGGCCGCTCCCAGGTCTCCCTGGTGGACGCCGCCGCGCACACGATGGAGGTCCGGCGGGACGGCCGGGTCCTCGCCACGCTGCCGGTGACCGCGGGCGCGCCGAAGACCACCACGTACAACGGGAGGATGGTCGTCACCGAGCTGTACGACGTGACCCGGATGGACGGCAGGACGGTCGGGTTCGGCGGCGAGTACGACATCAAGGACGTGCCGCACGCGATCCGGCTGACCGACTCGGGGACCTTCCTGCACGGCAACTACTGGGCCGACCCCTCCACCTTCGGCTCGGCCAACGTCAGCCACGGCTGTGTGGGGCTGCGGGACAAGAAGGGCGGCAGTCCGGACTCGCCGGCGGGCTGGTTCTTCGACCGGACGCTCATCGGGGACGTGGTGGAGGTGGTCAACTCGCGGGACAAGGAGGTGGCCCCCGACAACGGTCTCGGCGGCTGGAACCTGGACTGGCGCCGGTGGAAGGCGGGCTCCGCGCTGAGCTGACCCCGACCGCCCCCCGTATCACGCCGACTGGGACTGAACGGTGACATGCGCGAAGAACTTTCGTGTCCTGCGGTGTGATTATCTAGCGCTGTGTGCGCGAGTGGATGCGCACGGGGGTGGGGCCGTGGCGATGCCGGGCCGTGCGAGGGGAGAGAACCACAGTGAACGGGCAGCCGATATCGGGGGCATCGGTCGGGAGCAAGCGGCGGCGCGGGGGCGTCAAGCTGCAGGCCCTGGCGGCGGGAGCGCTGCTCCTGGTCCTGACCGCCTGCGGCGGTGGTGAGACCGCCACCGGCGGCGGTGCGGGGGACCAGAACCCGGCCGCCCAGGGCGGCGGCAACCAGGGGAACGCGGCCTCGCAGGCGGTCGTGACGGTCCTTCCGAAGGACGGCGCCGACTCGGTCGCCACCAGCGGGGCCCTCAAGGTCAGCGCCGAGCAGGGCAAGCTGACCACGGTCACGGTCGCCGACTCCAAGGGCACCGAGATCGAGGGCAGGATCGCCGCCGACGGCGCCAGCTGGACGCCGACCGCGCACCTGGCGGCGGCCACCCAGTACAAGGTCCACGCGATCGCGAAGGACGCCGACGGCCGCGAGTCGGCGAAGGACACGACCTTCACCACGCTCGTCCCGAAGAACACCTTCATCGGCCAGTACACGCCGGAGGACGGTTCGACCGTCGGCGTCGGCATGCCGGTCTCCATCAACTTCTCCCGGGGCATCACCGACCCCGAGGCCGTCGAGAAGGCCATCAAGGTGACGGCCGTCCCGGCCGTGCGGGTCGAGGGCCACTGGTTCGGCAACGACCGCCTCGACTTCCGCCCCAAGGACTACTGGGCCGCCGGCACCAAGGTGACGGTGCAGCTCAACCTGGACGGCGTCGAGGGCCGACCGGGCGTCTACGGCAAGCAGAAGAAGACGATCTCCTTCACCATCGGCCGCCGTCAGGTCTCCACGGTGGACGCCTCCGCGCACACCATGAAGGTCGAGCGCGACGGCAAGATCATCAAGACCATCCCGATCAGCGCGGGCGCGCCGTCCACGACGACGTACAACGGCCAGATGGTCATCAGCGAGAAGTACAAGGTGACCCGCATGAACGGCGCCACCGTGGGCTTCGGCGGCGAGTACGACATCAAGGACGTGCCGCACGCGATGCGCCTGTCCAACTCGGGCACCTTCGTGCACGGCAACTACTGGGGCTCCCCGGGCATCTTCGGCACCACCAACACCAGCCACGGCTGTGTCGGTCTGCAGGACGCCCGCGGCGCGGGCGACAGCTCGATGCCGGCGGCCTGGTTCTTCGACCGCTCGCTCATCGGCGACGTGGTCGTCGTGAAGAACTCCAAGGACAAGCAGATCCAGCCGGACAACGGCCTCAACGGCTGGAACATGGACTGGTCGGAGTGGATCGCCTAGTCGTACGCGACGGAGCGGGGCCCGGTGCTGTGAGCAACAGCACCGGGCCCCTCGGCGTTAACGGACACTAACCTTCCTCCCATGACTGTGAACCTCGAAGTCGCCGAAGGCGTCGGCACGATCCGCCTCGACCGCCCCCGATGAACGCCCTGGACGTCGCCACCCAGGACCGGCTGCGCGAGCTGGCCCAGGAGGCCACCGACCGCGACGACGTGCGGGCCGTGGTCCTCTACGGCGGCGAGAAGGTGTTCGCGGCCGGCGCGGACATCAAGGAGATGCAGGTCATGGACCACGTGGCCATGGTCAAGCGCTCCCGCGCCCTCCAGGACTCCTTCACCGCCGTCGCCCGCATCCCCAAGCCGGTCGTCGCCGCGATCACCGGGTACGCCCTCGGCGGCGGCTGCGAGCTCGCGCTCTGCGCCGACTACCGGATCGCCGCCGACAACGCCAAGCTGGGCCAGCCGGAGATCCTGCTCGGCCTGATCCCCGGCGCGGGCGGCACCCAGCGCCTGTCCCGGCTGATCGGCCCCTCCAGGGCCAAGGACCTCATCTTCACCGGCCGCATGGTGAAGGCCGACGAGGCCCTGACGCTCGGCCTGGTCGACCGGGTCGTCCCGGCCGCCGAGGTGTACGAGCAGGCGCACGCCTGGGCCGCGAAGCTGGCGCAGGGCCCTGCCGTCGCCCTGCGGGCCGCGAAGGAGGCCGTCGACCAGGGCCTGGAGGCCGACATCGACACCGGTCTCGCCATCGAGCGCACCTGGTTCGCGGGCCTGTTCGCCACCCAGGACCGGGAGACCGGGATGCGCAGCTTCGTCGAGGAGGGTCCGGGCAAGGCGAAGTTCGCCTGACGTTCCCTCACGGGTCGGGTGACGATCCTTCACGGGTGGGGGCCGATTCCGCCGGAACGGCCCCGCGGAGGGCTCCGTGCGGCCATGATGGGGGCATGGCGGGCCTGGAGGGTAGGGAACAGCCGCGGCAGCGCGCGAGCGCCGCCGCGCCGCGGTGGTCACCGGCCGCGGACGACGAACAGGCCGCCGACGCAGTGGAGTTGTACGGCAATCCGGCCGAGGAGGACATCCGGCTGCCGTCCCGCCCCGAGTCCGCGTGGGTGGCCCGCAGGCTCACCCAGCACGTCGTGCTGCGGCAGTGGGGCTGGGCCCGACGGTCGCCGAGCACGCGATACTCCTCGTCTCGGAGCTCGTGGGGAACGCGGTGCGGCACACCGGCGCCCGGGTCTTCGCCCTGCGGTTACAGCGGCGCCGCGGCTGGATCCGGATCGAGGTGCGCGATCCTCGCGCGGACTGCCCTGTCTGATGCCGGTGCACGAGCTGGACATCAGCGGCCGCGGGCTCTTCCTCGTCGACAAGCTCGCCGACCGCTGGGGCGTGGACCTGGCGCCGCGCGGCAAGACGACCTGGTTCGAGATGCGGGTCGTGGACCGGCCCTGAGCTCCCGGCCTCGGACGCACGGAAGCCCCGTGCGCCGTGGTGAGGTGCGTGGGGCTTCCGTGTGGTGCGCCGTGGACGGGGGTGTATCCACGGCCGCTATGTCGACCTGGCCCGGGTCAATGGGGGTCGTGTCTCCGACTATGGCAGACGGGGGGCCTTGTCGCCAAAAGTCCCTACTGGGGCAAGGTCGGGCAAAAGTGGACAGTTCAATTATGAATCGTTGGTGACGTGTGGCACTCGCCTTGTAAACGGTGAATGACTATGCGGTTCATCGGGTGTTTCCGGGGCTCGTCCGCATGCTGGACGCCTGACGCAGGACAGCAAACGTCCTGAATTGGCCTAATCATGACCAATCGGGCGACATCCCTCTTAAATGGTCGCGTGAAGCCGACCGACCGCCGAGGAGCCCTCCGGGCGGGCGCGGCCGCCGCCCTCGCGGGAGCCCTCGCCACCGCCTGCGGCACGGACCCCCGCCCCGCCCCCGCCGCAGCCCGGCCCCCGCCGCGCCCGGCCCCCGCCCCGCGCCCGTCGCCGCCCCGGCCCCCGCCGTTTCCCGGGCAGCCGGACGAGATCGCCCACGGGCCCCGCGACCGGCCCCGGGTCGCCCTCACCTTCCACGGCCAGGGCGATCCTGCCCTCGCCCGGCGGCTCCTCGACCAGGCCGAGAAGGCCGGCGCCCGCGTCACCGTCCTCGCCGTCGGCGGCTGGCTCGACGAACACCCTGAGATGGCCCGCCGCGTCCTCGACGGCGGCCACGACCTCGGCAACCACACCCAGCGGCACATCGACATCAACGCGATGACCGAGGCCGAGGCCCTCGCCGAGATCGAGGCCTGCGCCGCCGGTTGCGCCGCCTCACCGGCTCCGTCGGCACCTGGTTCCGGCCCTCCCGCACCCAGCACGCCGCCCCCACGTCCTGCGCGCCGCCCGGCGCGCCGGATACCCGCACGTCCTCTCGTACGACGTCGACTCCCTCGACTTCACCTCGCCCGGCGCGCCGGCCGTCGTCCGCAACGTCATAGGGCCCGTCCGCGCCGGATCCGTCGTCAGCCTGCACTTCGGCTACCCGGACACCGCCGCCGCGCTGCCCCTTCTCCTCGCCGACCTCGACCGCCGCGGCCTGAGCGCGGTCACCACCACGGAGCTGCTGAGCTGATGGCACACCTCACCCGAAGGACCAGGGCCCTCCTCGCCGCCGCCCTGCTCGCCGCACTCGCCGGCTGCGGCACCGCGAACCACCCGAGGGCGCCGCCCCGTGAAGAAGGCCGCCGCCGTGCCCCAGCGGGCCGCGCCCCGCCGGGCTCCCCGGCATGCCGCCCCTGCTCGACCCGCACGACGTCTACGCCGCCGACCGGCCGAACCAGCTCTCCCCGGTCGTGAAGGGCTTCCTCCCGGGTCTACGTCCCCAACACCAACTCCAACACCGTCTCGGTCATCGACCCCGCGACCTACCAGGTCGTCGAGACCATCCCGGTCGGCGTCCAGCCCCAGCACGTCGTCCCCTCCTGGGACATGAAGACCCTCTGGGTCAACAACGACCGGGGCCACACCCTCACCCCCATCGACCCCGCCACCGGCGTCGCCGGCAAGCCCGTCGAGGTCCACGACCCGTACAACCTGTACTTCACGCCGAACGGCAAGTACGCCATCGTGATGGCCTCGCTCGACCGCGAACTCGTCTTCCGCGACCCCCACACCATGGAGCGGAAGAAGACCGTCCCGGTCAGCTGCTACGGCGTCAACCACGCCGACTTCTCCGCCGACGGGCGCTACTTCATCGTCTCCTGCGAGTTCTCCGGCGAGCTGCTCAAGGTCGACACCGAGAAGATGGAGGTCATCGGCCAGCAGAAACTGCCCTTCCAGGGCGCCATGCCGCAGGACGTCAAGATCTCCCCGGACGGCAGGACCTTCTACATCGCCGACATGATGGCCCACGGCATGTGGGTCCTGGACGGCGAGAAGTTCACCACCCCACCCTGCTCCCCACCGGCAAGGGCTGCCACGGCCTCTACATCAGCCGGGACTCGCGCGAGATGTACGTCTCCAACCGGGGCGAGGGCTCGGTCTCCGTCTTCGACTTCCAGCAGAACCGGCTCACCAAGAAGTGGAAGCTGCCGAACGGCGGCTCCCCCGACATGGGCGGCGTCTCCGCCGACGGCAAGGTCCTGTGGCTCTCCGGACGCTACGACTCCGAGGTCTACGCGATCGACACCACGACCGGGAAGCAGCTCGCCCGCATCCCGGTCGGCAGCGGCCCGCACGGACTCGCGGTCTACCCGCAGCCGGGCCGCTACTCCCTCGGCCACACCGGCATCTTCCGGTAGCGGCTCAGCCGGCGATCAGGAGCGCCTCCGAGGCCACCGGGCGGTAGCCGGCCGCCTGGAAGACGCGGACGCTGCGGGCGTTGCCGGGGACTGCTGGGCCCACACCACCCGCCCGGGACGAGGTGGCGGGCCGCCGTCGCCAGGGCCCGGCCCAGGCCCCGGTGGCGCACCTCCTCGTCCACCTCGATCGCCGCCTCCCAGCGGCCCGCGACGCCCCGGCCCAGGATCAGGACGCCGCCGTCGGCGGCCCAGACCCGGACCTCGTCGCGGAACTTCAGGGCCCGCGCCACCCGGGGTGCGCGGGGTCGTCGATCTCGCGGAGCTCCAGCGGGGCGGGCCGGGCAGCGCGTCCGCCACCGTGAGCAGGTCGATCGTGTTCATGTGCCGGCCGGTGCGGGCCATCAGGGCGGTCAGGAAGCCCGGGTTCATGCTCGCCGCGAGCGGGTCGCCCGACGCGGCCGCCAGCTCGGCCCGCACCCACTCCGGGTCGGCGTCCGTGAAGACCACCGAGTGGGCGGTGAAGGCCAGCACTCCCGCGTCACGGGGGTTCGGCTGAGGCACCACCGTGGTGGAACCGTCCGGGGGCGGGAACTCCCCGCGCGCGGCCGCCGTGAGCATCCGTGCCACCTCGTTGTTCATGCCCCCATCATCGGACACCGGGTGGCCAGCTAATCTGGGCCCCGTCAGACAAGCACCATGAAGGGGCGGACGCAGTGGCGGACATCGAGTCGGCACGCAGGGCATTCAACAAGTTCGACGTGAACGGCGACGGCTTCATCACCGCCGCGGAGTACAAGCACGTCATGGCGGAGCTCGGCGACTTCAACGTCACCGAGACGGTCGCCGAGGCGATCATCAACAAGCGCGACGACAACGGCGACGGCGTCCTGTCCTGGGACGAGTTCTGGGCGCACTACACCAAGGCCTGACCCGCCCGCCCGGACGGGCGGAGCGACACCGGTCGCCGCCCGTCCGGGGCCCGGTCAGCCGCGCAGGGCCACGTGGAACGACGAGCCCCACAGCACGGCCGCCGCGCCGAGTCCCACGACCGCCCGGACCGCCTCCGCCGGGGCCCCGGCCGCGAGGACCGCGCCCCCGCCAGTGAGACCGCCGTGAGCAGGACCCCGGTCCACCGGTACTGCCCCTGGTCGAAGAGGCGGGCCAGCGGAAGAAGTGCAGCCCCACGACGAGACAGATCCCGACCGGGATCAGCTCCGCGTGCCCCGAGGCGTTCGACGCCGCGATCACCGCGAAGATCGCCACCAGCTCGCCCGCGTTGACCAGACCCACCTCCCGGTTCCACTTCTCGGGCAGCCGCACGGTCCGGGTCACGGGCCCGGCGGTGCCGCGGAAGGCCGCCACCGCCGCACCGGCCGTCACGAGCACCGCGACGACGCCGACGGCGACCGTGGCCGCCTTCGCCGCGATCCCCGAACCGCCCGCGAGCGCCCAGACGAGGGCGAACACCGCGAGGACGAGCGCGCCGCGGCGGCGCAGGGCGCGCGTGAGGTCGAGGCATTCCGCGTCGGTGGTCCCGGTGGTCATGACGCGGACACTACAGCGCGCGACGGTCCGCGACGCCGGTTTCCGCGAACCCCCGGCGGATTGGCCTAGACCTATTGTGCCGCTCTTTCCGTGCCGGTACGTTCGTCCCCGGCTGCGCAGCCGGACGTACCGCAACGCACCGCACCACATCGCATCGTCACGCACTCCGCCGGGGCATCCCGGCGTTTTCAGGAGGCAATGCCATGTACCGCCGCACAGCAGCCGCGCTCGCGACCGCCGCCACCGCCGGGGCGCTCGCGCTCGGTGCCGCCGGGGCCGCCCAGGCCAACCCGGGCCCCGGCTACTACGCGAACAGCTCCTACTCCTCGTACGCCGACTGCCAGGCCGCGGGAAGGCCGGCTACAAGGTCTGGGGCCCGATCTTCACCTGCGAGCCCTTCAGCGCCGACCGCCAGGACGTCATCGTCCTCTGGGTCCGCGCCTGACGAGAACGGCCGGCCCCGGGAGCTCCCCGGGGCCGGCCGTCCGCGTGAACGATTCAGCACTCGATGATGTTCACCGCGAGACCGCCGCGCGCGGTCTCCTTGTACTTGACGCTCATGTCGGCGCCCGTCTCCTTCATGGTCTTGATGACCTTGTCGAGGGAGACCAGGTGGCTGCCGTCGCCGCGCATCGACATCTTCGCGGCCGTGACGGCCTTGACCGCCGCCATGCCGTTGCGTTCGATGCAGGGGATCTGGACCAGGCCGCCGACCGGGTCGCAGGTCAGTCCGAGGTTGTGCTCCATGCCGATCTCGGCCGCGTTCTCGACCTGCTCGGGGGAGCCGCCGAGGACCTCGGCCAGCGCGCCGGCCGCCATCGAGCAGGCCGAGCCGACCTCGCCCTGGCAGCCGACCTCGGCGCCGGAGATCGAGGCGTTCTCCTTGAAGAGCATGCCGACCGCGCCGGCCGCCAGCATGAAGCGGACGATGCCGTCCTCGTCGGCGCCCGGGACGAAGTTCATGTAGTAGTGCAGGACGGCGGGGATGATGCCGGCCGCGCCGTTCGTCGGGGCGGTGACCACCCGGCCGCCCGCCGCGTTCTCCTCGTTCACGGCCATCGCGTAGAGGGTGATCCACTCCATGGCGTGCGCGGCCGGGTCGCCCTCGGAGCGCAGCTTGCGGGCGGAGGTCGCGGCGCGGCGGCGGACCTTCAGGCCGCCGGGCAGGATGCCCTCGCGGGACATGCCGCGCGAGACGCAGGCCTGCATGACCCGCCAGATCTCCAGGAGACCCGCGCGGATCTCCTCCTCGGTGCGCCAGGCCTTCTCGTTCTCCAGCATCATCGAGGAGATCGACAGACCGGTCTCCTTGGCGAGGCGGAGCAGCTCGTCACCGGTGCGGAAGGGGTACTTCAGGACGGTGTCGTCGGGGATGATCGGGTCCTCGCCGGCCACCGCGTCCTCGTCCACGACGAAGCCGCCGCCGACCGAGTAGTACGTCTTCTCCAGGACGAGGCCGCCCTGCGCGTCGTACGCGAAGACCGTCATGCCGTTGGCGTGGTACGGCAGCGCCTTGCGCCGGTGCAGGATCAGGTCGGCGTCGAAGTCGAAGGGGATCTCGTGGGCGCCGAGCAGGTTGATCTTCCCGCCGGCCTTGATCCGCTCGAACTCGTCGTCGGCGGTCTCCACGTTCACCGTGCGCGGCGAGTTGCCCTCCAGGCCCAGCAGGACGGCCTTCGGGGTGCCGTGGCCGTGGCCGGTGGCGCCCAGGGAGCCGTACAGCTCCGCCCGTATCTTCGCCGTGTGGGCGAGCAGGCCCTCGTTCTTCAGGCGGCGGGCGAACATCCGGGCCGCCCTCATGGGGCCCACCGTGTGGGAGCTCGACGGACCGATGCCGATCGAGAACAGGTCGAAGACCGAGATGGCCACGGAAGGACTCCTTGTGGGGGCTAGACGCCGTTGTCTGCCGGGGTGGAGCAGAGAAGCGCGGAGGGGCTGAGCATGGGCCGGGGCACCGCGCTCACTGTCCAGTGTGCGGGGTGCCCCGGAGATTCCGTACGAACAAAAGGGTACGAAATTACTTCAGGCCGGGGTACAGCGGGTGCTTGTCCGCGAGGGCGGTCACCCGGGCCTTGAGGGAGGCGGCCTTGTCGGCGTCGAAGCCCGGCTTGAGGGTCTCGGCGATGACGTCGGCGACCTCGGCGAAGTCCTCGGCCTGGAAGCCGCGGGTCGCGAGGGCCGGCGTGCCGATGCGCAGACCGGAGGTGACCATCGGCGGGCGCGGGTCGTTCGGAACGGCGTTCCGGTTGACCGTGATGCCGACCTCGTGGAGACGGTCCTCGGCCTGCTGGCCGTCGAGCTCGGAGTTCCGCAGGTCGACCAGGACCAGGTGCACGTCCGTGCCGCCGGACAGGACGGAGACGCCGTGGGCGGTGACGTCGTCCTGGACCAGGCGCTCGGCGAGGATCCGGGCGCCGTCCAGCGTGCGCTGCTGGCGCTGCTTGAAGTCGTCCGAGGCCGCGACCTTGAAGGAGACGGCCTTGGCCGCGATCACGTGCTCCAGCGGGCCGCCCTGGAAACCGGGGAAGACCGAGGAGTTCAGCTTCTTCGCGAAGTCCTTCTTGGCCAGGATGATGCCGCCGCGCGGGCCGCCGAGCGTCTTGTGCGTGGTGGAGGTCACCACGTCCGCGTACGGGACCGGGTTCGGGTGCAGACCGGCGGCGACCAGGCCCGCGAAGTGGGCCATGTCGACCCACAGGTAGGCCTCGACCTCGTCGGCGATCCGGCGGAACTCGGCGAAGTCCAGCTGGCGCGGGTAGGCGGACCAGCCCGCGATGATCACCTTCGGGCGGTGCTCCTTGGCGAGGCGCTCGACCTCGGCCATGTCGACCAGACCGGCGTCGTCCACGTGGTACGCGACCACGTTGAACTGCTTGCCGGAGAAGTTCAGGCGCATGCCGTGGGTGAGGTGGCCGCCGTGCGCCAGGTCCAGACCCAGGATCGTGTCGCCGGGCTGGGCGATCGCGAAGAGGGCGGCCTGGTTCGCGGAGGCGCCGGAGTGCGGCTGCACGTTGGCGTACTCGGCGCCGAACAGGTCCTTGACCCGGTCGATCGCGATCTGCTCGGCCACGTCGACGTGCTCGCAGCCGCCGTAGTAGCGGCGGCCCGGGTAGCCCTCGGCGTACTTGTTGGTGAGGACGGAGCCCTGGGCCTCCATGACCGCGACCGGAGCGAAGTTCTCCGAGGCGATCATTTCGAGGGTGGACTGCTGACGAAGGAGCTCGGCGTCGACGGCGGCGGCGACGTCGGGGTCCAGCTCGTGGAGGGAGTGTTCAGAAGCGACATGAATCGATCCCTAGGGGGTCTCGGGCCCGGTCTCAGTTCCCGGCGAACGCGGTGTACTCGTCGGCGGAGAGCAGGTCCTCCGGCTCGCCGGTGACGCGCACCTTGAACAGCCAGCCACCCTCGAACGGAGCCGAGTTCACCAGGGAGGGGTCGTCCACGACGTCCTGGTTGGCCTCGACGACCTCGCCCGTGACGGGGGAGTACAGGTCGCTGACCGACTTCGTCGACTCCAGCTCGCCGCAGGTCTCGCCCGCGGTGACGGTGGAGCCGACGGCGGGGAGGTCGGCGTAGACGACGTCACCGAGCGCGTTGGCCGCGAACTCCGTGATGCCGACCGTCGAGACGCCGTCCTCGGCGGCCGACAGCCACTCGTGCTCCTTGGTGTAGCGCAGCTCGTTGGGGTTGCTCATGACCTGATTCTCCTGGATCGGGGAGTACTGATGAACGTGGGTCTTGCGGGGTGAGATGAGGAGTGAGACGAGTTCGTCACTTCTGGCGCTTGTAGAACGGCAGTGCCACGACCTCGTACGGCTCGTGGGTGCCGCGGATGTCCACACCTACACCCTGGGTGCCGGGCTCGGCGTGCGCCGCGTCCACGTACGCCATCGCGATCGGCTTTCCGAGGGTCGGGGACGGAGCACCGGAGGTGACCTCGCCGACGACCACGCCGTCCTTGACGACGGACATGCCGGCGCGCGGGACGCGGCGGCCCTCGGCGATCAGGCCGACGAGCTTGCGCGGCGGGGCGGTCTCGGCGCGCTCGGCGGCCTTCTCCAGCGCCTCGCGGCCGACGAAGCGGCCCTCGTTGGTCGTCTTCTCGAACTTCACGACGCGGCCCAGGCCGGCGTCGAAGGGGGTGAGGGCGGTGGTCAGCTCGTGGCCGTACAGCGGCATGCCCGCCTCCAGGCGGAGCGTGTCGCGGCAGGACAGGCCGCAGGGGATCAGGCCGACGCCCTCGCCCGCCTCGGTCAGCGCCTTCCAGACGCCCTCGGCGTGCTCGGGCTTCAGGAACAGCTCGAAGCCGTCCTCGCCGGTGTAGCCGGTGCGGGCGATCAGCGCGGGGACGCCGGCGACCGTGCCGGGCAGGCCGGCGTAGTACTTCAGACCGTCCAGGTCGGCGTCGGTGAGCGACTTCAGGATGCCGGGGGACTCCGGGCCCTGGACGGCGAGCAGGGCGTAGGCGTCGCGGTCGTCGCGGACCTCGGCGTCGAAGCCCTCCGCGCGGGCGGTCAGGGCGTCCAGGACGACCTGGGCGTTGGAGGCGTTGGCGACGACCATGTACTCCGTCTCGCCGAGGCGGTAGACGATCAGGTCGTCGAGGATGCCGCCGTCCTCCTGGCAGATCATCGTGTAGCGGGCGCGGCCGTTGCCCACGGTCGAGATGTTGCCGACGAGGGCGTGGTCGAGGAGCTCCACGGCCTGCGGGCCGGCCACCGTGATCTCGCCCATGTGGGAGAGGTCGAAGAGGCCGGCCCTGGTGCGGACGGCGTTGTGCTCGTCGCGCTCGCTGCCGTACCGCAGCGGCATGTCCCAGCCGGCGAAGTCGGTCATGGTCGCGCCCAGCGAACGATGCAGGGCATCGAGGGCGGTCAGACGGGGGGCAGTGCTCATGGGGTGGCTCCCGGGTCCCAAGGGCGTGATCGGTGACGAAAACACATGACGGGCGAGGACGTCCTCCCCATCTGTCATGGAACCTGAGAGGTTCACCGAGAGCATCTCGTCACCGAGAGATCGGCTTGCACCTTGGGTGGGGACACGCGAGGCGTCCCGCTTTTCAGATCTGCCTCATCCACGCGGTACGGGGCCTGAGAGATTCAAGGGAGGGTCTTGCTCCTTCGGCGCCCGGACACGCTCGGCGGTCCGGAACTCTCCCGCGCGGATTCGAGCGGCCGGTATGCGGTTGTACGGCGACTGTGCGCGCCTGGCGCGCACATCATTGCACGCGGTGTCGGCGGGGCAAATCGCTTGTGTCGCATTACCGATTCTTTACACTTCGTGGGCAAGGGTCTCCCGAGGTCTCCGGAGACCCGGCCAGGGGAGCGATGAGGATCCAGCACACCGGCGCATATGCGACGGGTACCGGCATACCGTCCCAGCGGGCCCGCGCCAGGAGCCGCCGCCGCGGCCGTCTCCTGCGGGACCTGCGCGAGCGCGGCGGCCGCGCCCCCGCGCCCTCACCTTCGCCGCGGGCGACCTCGTCGTCGTCTCCGGGCTGCCCGGCAGCGGCAAGTCCACCCTGATGAAGCGCACCGCCGAAGGGGGCGGCATCGACTCCCAGGACGCCCGCGAGCGCTGGGAGGCCCGCATGCCCCGCCTCCTGCCGTACGCCCTCTACCGCCCCCTCGTCCGGATCGCGCACTACGCGGGACTGCGCCGCGTCCTGCGCTCCGGCGCGAGCGTCGTCGTCCACGACTGCGGCACCCAGTCCTGGGTACGGGCCTGGCTCGCCCGCGAGGCCGGGCGCCGCGCCGCGCCCTGCACCTGGTCCTCCTCGACGTCACCCCGGACACCGCGCGGGCGGCCAGGACGCCCGGGGCCGGGGCGTCTCCGCGTACGCCTTCGGGCGCCACCGGCGGTCCGTCGGCCGGCTCCTGCGGGCGGCCGAGTCCGGCAGCCTGCCGCACGGCTGCGCCTCGGTCACCCTCCTCGACCGCGACGCCGCCGACTCCCTGCGCAGGATCGGCTTCCGGGAGGCGGCCTGAGGGCCCGGCCGGCGTCCCCTCCGTCCCGGGACGCCCGTACCCTTCCTTTCGGGCCACGGCGGCACCGGGGCGGCATTAGGGTGCTGCCGGGCGGCCGGTGGCGGCAGGCCGTGCGAGAAGGGGAAACGCGACCGTGGACGTGACGTGGCCGGGCAACGAGCTCGAAGAGGTCCTTGCCGCCTCACTCGGCAACCCCGGAGCGGGAGGGCGCCTGATCGAGGTGCTCGGCCGCAGCCCCGTCTGGGTGCCCCTGCCCAACGGCGGCGGCCCCGACAGCTCCGACCTGGACCTCCCCACCATCGAGCTCGACGGCGCGGCCTTCGTCCCCGTCTTCAGCTCCGAGCAGCAGTTCCTCGCCTGCGTCGGCACCCACATGTCCTTCACGGTCGCCCCCGCCCGTGACTTCGCCCGCGGTCTGCCCCGCAGCTCGGCATCGCCGTGAACCCCGGCGGCACCGTCGGCGTCCCGCTGCCCCGCCCGCCGTCGCCGAGCTCTGCCGCGCCGGCCGGACCCCGCTCGACGGCCCCGCCAGCGGCGGCCGCGTCCGGCTCTTCGAGCCCGACTGGCAGGACGACCCGGTCGACTTCCTCGCCGCCGCCTCCGCAGAGTTCGAGGCCACCGGGGTCGTCACCACCGCCCGCCGCGCCCTCGCCAGCGTCGAGGGCACCGAACCGGCCCTCTTCATCGGCGTCCAGCTCGGCGGCTGGGACGGCGTCGACCGGAACGCGCCCCTGGACGCCCTCGGGCGCGCCCTCGGCCGCGTCGAGGTCGCCTGGCCCGTCAACCTCATCCTGCTGGACATGGCGCAGGACCCGGTCGGGGACTGGATGCTGGAGCGGGTGCGGCCCTTCTACCAGCGCGCCGCCGTGTAGGCGCACCCTGTTTAAGCTGAACTGACTCGGTGGACGGAAGAGGGCGGGACCCAGGGTGAGCGCGTCGGGCACGGCAGCGGCCGGAGAGGTCGAGCACAGACTGCGCCAGGTGGCACCCGGACGCTACGACGCGTACGAGCAGTTGCTGCACGCCCTCGCCGACGGCGAGCTCTTCATGCTGCTCTGGCAGGGCGGCCCCGGCGCGCCCGACGCCCAGTACGGGAACATGGAGGTCGACGGCTTCGGGTACGCGCCCTGCGTCACCTCCGCCCAGGAGCTCTCCGCCTCCGGCTGGAACCGCGCCCACGAGCTCGTCACCGGCCGCGAGATCGCCCGCGCCCTCTACCCCGACCGCTGGGGCGTCTGGCTGAATCCGCACGCCCCCGGCGGCGGCGTCGGCATCCCTGGCCCGATCTGCGCCGGATCGCCACCGGTCTCGACCGGATGCCCGCGGGGCCGCTGCGGGTCACCGAGCCCGCCCTGGAGATCCCGCAGTTCTACGCCCTGCTCACGCAGAACGCGCACCGCACCCCGGCCGTCCGGGCGCTGCGCCGCGGCTGGGTGCAGCCGCGCTCGGCTCCGCGTACCTCGTCATCGGTCTCGACCTGTACGACACCTCCCCGGCGGCCGTCGACACGGTCCGCTCGATGATGCGCCAGTCGATCGGCTCCGTCCCCGACGGCCTGCCCGTCTCCACGGTCGCGCTCTCCGACGCGTACGACCCGGTGGCCCTCTGGCTGCGGGCGAACGCGCGCCCCTTCTACGACCGCGAGGCGCACGCCGGACACGGTTCCGCGCCCGTCCCGGGGTACGGATATCCGCCACCGGCTCCGTCCGGATACTGAGACGTCCCTCGTGTCCCACTTGTCGGCAAAGGCCTCCGGAGTCCGCTCCGGAGGCCTTCGTTCACCCCATTCCGTAGGTCACGACACCAGTTGAGCGGCATGTCCGATTGCGCACAAGAGAGCCCCGGTTGGTCCGCTCAGGTGATCGCGACGTCCGGATAACGGAAGTCGCAGCACCGCATCACGTTTGAGCAAACATTCACCTTCAGGTCTGGCGGGTGATCACGAGCGCATTGAAGACTCCCCGGAACACCGGGCGTTCTGCTCCTTTCGAGCCGATGCCCAGCAGGTTGTTCCACCGAGCCGCTACCCGCGGCGGGCAAGGGCCGGCTATCCGCGGCCGAGAGGGGTCCTCACCACGATGACGGCACCACTGCACGAGACGAGTGCGGGCGAGGCGACCGCCACCGTCGACGGCGCGCCCGACGCTCCCGGCACTCCGGACAAGTCCGGCTCGGGCGGCAAGGCGATCGAGGGGCGCTCGCCCTGGAAGATCGCCTGGACCCGCCTCAAGCGCGACAAGCTGGCCCTCGCGGGCGCCTTCGTCGTCATCTTCCTCATCCTCGTCGCGATCTTCGCGCCGGTCATCGTCGGACTCCTCGGCCACCCGCCGGACGAGTTCCACGAGGACCAGATCGACCCGCTGTTCGGCACGCCGATCGGGTCCTGGGGCGGCATCAACGGCGACTTCCTCCTCGGCGTCGAGCCCGTCAACGGCCGCGACGTCTTCAGCCGGATCGTCTACGGCGCCCGGATCTCGCTGCTCGTCGCCTTCCTGGCGGCTGTCTTCGCGGTCTTCCTCGGCACGATCCTCGGCATCATCGCGGGCTACTTCGGCGGCTGGATCGACGCGGCCCTCAGCCGGGTCATGGACGTCATGCTCGCCTTCCCGCAGCTGCTCTTCACGATCGCCCTGGTCTCGGTGCTGCCCAACGAGCTGCTCGGACTGGACGGTTCGGGGGTGCGCATCGCCGCCCTCGTCCTGGTCATCGGCTTCTTCGGCTGGCCGTACGTCGGACGCATCGTCCGCGGCCAGACCCTCTCGCTCCGCAACCGCGAGTACGTCGAGGCCGCCCAGAGCCTGGGCGCCGGCCGGTTCTACATCCTGCGCCGCGAGCTGCTGCCCAACCTGATCGCCCCGATCACGGTCTACGCGACCCTCATGATCCCCACCAACATCCTCACCGAAGCGGCGCTCAGCTTCCTCGGCGCGGGCGTGAAGCCTCCCACGGCTTCCTGGGGCCAGATGCTGTCGACGGCCATCACCACCTACGAGTCGGATCCCCTGTTCATGGTGATTCCCGGCCTCGCGATCTTCATCACCGTCCTGGCGTTCAACCTCTTCGGCGACGGCGTGCGTGACGCGCTCGACCCGAAGGGCTCCCGCTGACCGTCCGCCGACGACCCGCAAGACCCGCCCCTGCCGCTGGCGACAGGAGGCCCATCCCCATCGGCGGACCGCCGTCAACGGCCGCCACTATCCCGGAGGTTGCTGGACCCATGCTGAAAAGCTCTCAGCGCAGAATCGCCGCGGGCGCGCTGCTTGCGGCGGCCACGATGGTCGTCACCACCGCCTGTGGCGGCGGCGGAGACAAGGACGGCGGCAAGGACAGCGCGGGTGCGGCCGGCTTCAACGCCGGTGTGAACAAGGTCGCCAACGCCTCCGACAAGAAGGGCGGCGAGCTGAAGTTCATCGGCTCGCAGGAGGCCGACAACTGGGACCCGCAGCGCGGCTACTACGGCTTCGTGTGGGACTTCGCCCGCTACTACACGCGCCAGCTCGTCACCTTCAAGGCCGCGCCGGGCACCGCCTCCACCGAGCTGGTCCCCGACCTCGCCACCGACGCCGGCAAGGTCTCGGCCGACGGCCTCACCTACACCTTCACGCTGAAGGACGGGATCACCTGGGAGGACGGCAAGCCGATCACCTCCAAGGACATCAAGTACGGCATCGAGCGCATCTGGGCCCAGGACGTCATCTCCGGCGGCCCGATCTACCTGCAGCAGGTCCTCGACCCCAAGGGCGAGTACAAGGGCCCGTACAAGGACACCTCCGCGGACAAGCTCGGCCTGAAGGCGATCGAGACCCCGGACGACAAGACCATCATCTTCAAGCTGCCGGTCGCCAACGGCGACTTCCTGCAGATGCTGGCCATGCCCGCCGCCTCCCCGGTCCGCCAGGACAAGGACACCAAGGCCCAGTACGGCCTGAAGCCCTTCTCCTCCGGCCCGTACAAGTGGCAGTCGTACACGCCGAACAAGTCCATCAAGCTCGTCCGCAACGACAAGTGGGACGCCAAGACCGACACCGTCCGCAAGGCCCTGCCGGACAGCATCTCGGTCACGTTCACCACGAACGCCGACGACATGGACAACCGCCTGGTCGAGGGCGAGTACGACCTCGACCTCAACGCGACCGGTGTCGGCGCCGCCGCCCGCCAGAAGGTGCTCCAGCAGCACAAGGGCAACGTCGACAACCCGCAGACGGGCTTCATCCGCTACGCGGTCTTCCCGCAGACGGTGATCCCCAACATCGAGTGCCGCAAGGCGATCATCTACGCCGCCGACTCGAAGTCCCTCCAGACCGCCCGTGGCGGCCCGCAGGCCGGTGGCGACATCGCCCCCAACATGCTGCCGCCGGGCATCAAGGGCGCCGACCCGCAGGCCGACCCGTACGGCAAGCTCGCCGGCACCCCGGACCTGGCCAAGGCCAAGGACGCGCTGAAGAAGTGCGGCAAGCCGAACGGCTTCAAGACCACGATCGCGGTCCGCAACAACAAGAAGATCGAGATCGCGACCGCCGAGTCCCTCCAGCAGTCGCTGAAGGCCGTCGGCATCGACGCCCAGATCGACCAGTTCGACGGCGCCCAGACCTCGGGCATCATCGGTTCGCCGAAGGTGGTCAAGGAGAAGGGCTACGGCATCATCATCATGGGCTGGGGCGCCGACTTCCCGACCGGCCAGGGCTTCCTCCAGCCGCTGGTCGACGGCCGCTTCATCCTCCAGAGCGGCAACAACAACTTCGCCGAGCTGAACGACAAGGCCATCAACGGCCTGTTCGACCAGGCGCTCAAGGAGACCGACCCGGCCAAGGCCGGCGAGCTCTACAAGCAGATCAACACGAAGGTGTCGGAGGCCGCGGTCTACCTGCCCTTCACCAACGAGAAGAACATCATCTGGCGCAGCTCCCGGCTGACCAACGTCTACACGGCGGACGCCTACAACGGCCGCTACGACTACGCGTCGCTCGGCGTCGTCAAGTAATCCGACCCGCTTCACCGGCGCACCACCCGCCGCCAGGTCCGAAGGGCAGGTGATGGCCGCCCCGGCGGCCGGGGAATCCGACCGGATTCCCCGGCCGCCGACCGGCCGACCGCATGCTTGCATACATAATCCGACGGCTCTTCGCAGTCGTCGTGATGCTGCTCGTCGTCACGCTCGTGACGCTCAGCATCTTCTTCCTCATCCCCAAGATGACCGGCAGTGATCCTGCCGCGATGTTCGTCGGCAAGCAGGCGGATCCGGCTTCCATCGAGGCCATCCGGCAGAAGCTGGGCCTGGGCGATCCGATCCTGGTGCAGTTCTGGCACTTCGTCTCGGGCATCTTCGTCGGCCGGGACTACACCGGCGGCGGCGACACGATCCACTGTGCCGCGCCCTGCTTCGGCTACTCGTTCCGTACCGAGCAGGACGTGTCGACGATGCTCGCCGACGCCTTCCCGGTCACCCTGTCCATGGTCATCGGCGCCGCCGTGCTGTGGCTGCTCATGGGCGTCACCACGGGCGTGGTCTCCGCGCTCAAGCGGGGCACGGTCATCGACCGCGTCGCGATGATCACCGCGCTCGCCGGTGTCTCGCTCCCCATCTTCTTCACCGCCATGCTGGCGATGCTCGTCTTCCGCACGCAGCTCGGCTGGGTCGACGCCTCGTACGTGCCGATCACCGAGTCGTTCACCGGCTGGTTCGGCGGACTCCTCCTTCCCTGGGTCACCCTCGCCTTCCTGTACGCGGCGATGTACGCGCGGCTCACCCGCGCCACCATGCTGGAGGTCCTCGGCGAGGACTACATCCGCACCGCGCGGGCCAAGGGCCTGCCGGAGTCGGTGGTGCTGGGCAAGCACGCCATGCGCTCCACCATGACCCCCATCCTGACCATCTTCGGCATGGACCTCGGCGCCCTCATCGGCGGCGCGATCCTGACCGAGACCGCGTTCAGCCTCCACGGACTCGGCGGCCTCGCCATCAAGGGCGTGAGCGAGCGTGACCTGCCGCTGATCCTGGCCGTCACCCTCATCACCGCCGCCTGCGTGGTCATCGCGAACCTCGTGGTGGACCTGCTGTACGCGGTGATCGACCCCCGAGTGAGGCTCGCATGACGGACAAGCTGACGAAGACCGGCGCGGCGGTGGGAGAGCCCGTCGACACCGGGAAGTCCGCCCCCTCCGACGCCTTCCTCGACGTCCGCGACCTGAAGATCCACTTCCCGACCGACGACGGTCTGGTCAAGTCGGTCGACGGCCTCAGCTTCCAGCTGGAGAAGGGCAAGACCCTCGGCATCGTGGGCGAGTCCGGCTCCGGCAAGTCGGTCACCTCGCTCGGCATCATGGGCCTGCACACGGTCGGCCAGTACGGCCGGCAGAAGGCCCGGATCTCCGGCGAGATCTGGCTGAACGGGCGCGAGCTCCTCTCCGGCGACCCGGAAGAGGTCCGCAAGATGCGCGGCCGCGAGATGGCGATGATCTTCCAGGACCCGCTGTCCGCGATGCACCCGTACTACACGGTCGGCCACCAGATCGTGGAGGCGTACCGCGTCCACCACCCCGTGGACAAGAAGACGGCGAAGAAGCGGGCCGTCGAACTCCTCGACCGGGTCGGCATCCCCGAGCCCGCCAAGCGGTTCGACAACTACCCGCACGAGTTCTCCGGCGGCATGCGCCAGCGCGCGATGATCGCCATGGCGCTCGTCAACAACCCCGAGCTCCTCATCGCCGACGAGCCCACCACGGCGCTCGACGTGACGGTCCAGGCCCAGATCCTCGACCTCATGCGCGACCTCCAGAAGGAGTTCGGCTCCGCGGTCATCATCATCACGCACGACCTCGGCGTCGTCGCCGAGCTCGCCGACGACATCCTCGTGATGTACGGCGGGCGCTGCGTCGAGCGCGGACCGGCCGAGTCCGTCTTCTACGAGCCGCAGCACCCCTACACCTGGGGCCTGCTCGGCTCGATGCCGCGGATCGACCGCGAGCAGACCGAGCGGCTCATCCCGGTCAAGGGCAACCCGCCCAGCCTCATCAACGTCCCGAGCGGCTGCGCCTTCAACCCCCGCTGTCCGTACGCCGACGTCCCCAAGGGCGGCGTCACGCGCACCCAGCGCCCCGAGCTGGCCCTCGTCGGAGAGCGCCACCACTCGGCCTGCCACATGCCGCAGGAGGAGCGCACCCGCATCTGGACCGAAGAGATTGCGCCGAAGCTGTGAGCGACACGATGGAACCCTTGCTGAAGGTCACCGGCCTGCAGAAGCACTTCCCCATCCGGAAGGGCCTGCTCCAGCGCCAGACCGGCGCGGTCAAGGCGGTCGACGGGCTCGACTTCGAGGTCTACCCCGGTGAGACCCTCGGCGTCGTCGGCGAGTCCGGCTGCGGCAAGTCGACGATGGGCCGGCTGATCACCCGCCTCCTCGAACCGACCGGCGGGAAGATCGAGTTCCAGGGCACGGACATCTCGCACCTCGGCGTGGCGGGCATGCGTCCGCTGCGCCGGGACGTCCAGATGATCTTCCAGGACCCGTACGGCTCGCTGAACCCGCGCCACACGGTCGGCTCGATCGTCTCGGCCCCCTTCAAGCTCCAGGGCGTCGAGCCCGAGGGCGGCGTGAAGAAGGAGGTCCAGCGCCTGCTCGGCCTGGTCGGCCTGAACCCGGAGCACTACAACCGCTACCCGCACGAGTTCTCCGGCGGCCAGCGCCAGCGCATCGGCATCGCCCGCGCGCTCGCCCTCAAGCCGAAGCTCGTCGTCGCGGACGAGCCGGTCTCGGCGCTCGACGTGTCGATCCAGGCGCAGGTGGTGAACCTCCTGGACGACCTCCAGGACGAGCTGGGCCTCACCTACGTGTTCATCGCGCACGACCTGTCGGTCGTCCGGCACGTCTCGGACCGCATCGCGGTGATGTACCTGGGCAAGATCGTGGAGCTCGCGGACCGCAAGTCCCTCTACGAGTCCCCGATGCACCCGTACACCAAGGCCCTGATGTCCGCGGTCCCGGTCCCGGACCCGCGCCGCCGGGGCGCCAAGAGCGAGCGCATCCTGCTCCAGGGCGACGTCCCGTCCCCGATCGCCCCGCCGCCGGGCTGCCGCTTCCACACCCGCTGCTGGAAGGCCACCGACCTCTGCCGCACCCAGGAGCCCCCGCTCCTGGAGCTCCGTCCCGGCCAGCGCGTGGCCTGCCACCACCCGGAGAACGCGGAGGGCGTGACGGTCCCGGAGGCCCGCCAGTCGGTCGACGTCACGATCACGAAGAAGCCGGAGCCGGCGGAGCCGGAGGCGACGGAGCCGGAGCCGGAGGCCGAGGCGACGGCCGACGCGAAGGCCGAGGCCGAGGTGAAGAAGGACGACGCGCCCGGGGAGTGATCCCCGAGGGGCCCCTGCCGCTGTACGGCGGCGGGGGCCTCCCCATGTCCATGTCGGGGACGGACGGAACAACCGGGACAATGGGCCCGTGCTCCACGATCTGTTCACCCCCTCCGTCCAACACGCCCTCGACCTCGTCGGCATCTTCGTCTTCGCCATCTCCGGCGCGCTCCTCGCCGTCCGCAAGAACTTCGACGTCTTCGGGATCGCCGTCCTCGCCGAGGTCACCGCCCTGGGAGGCGGTCTCTTCCGCGACCTGGTCATCGGCGCCGTGCCCCCCGCCGCCTTCACCGATCTCGGCTACTTCCTGATGCCGCTGATCGCGACGGTCCTCGTCTTCTTCCTCCACCCGGAGGTGGAGCGGACCCAGACCGCGGTGAACGTCTTCGACGCGGCCGGTCTGGGGCTCTTCTGCGTGACGGGGACGACGAAGGCGTACGACTACGGCCTCGGCCTCACCTCCTCCGCCGCGCTCGGCCTCGCGACGGCCGTCGGCGGCGGTGTGCTGCGGGACGTGCTGGCGAACGAGGTGCCGTCGCTGCTGCGCTGGGACCGGGACCTGTACGCCGTGCCGGCGATCGTGGGCGCGACGATGGTCGTGCTGTGCATCCGGTTCGACGTGCTCAACGGGTTCACGAGCGGGGCCGCCGTCGTGACCGCCTTCACGCTGCGCCTGCTCGCGATGCGGTACCACTGGCGGGCGCCCCGGGCCTGGAACCGCCGCTCCTCCGCGAGCGAGGAACCGGAAAAAGCTACCGCTCAGTAGCAGGCTGCGGTACCGTCGGAAACATGAGCACGAGCACCGAGAACGCCGTCGCCCTCACGAGCGAGTTCGACCGCGACACCGCCGTCACCCTCCGGGAGCCCGGGGTCTACGACGCCGAGCTCTCCGCCGGCTGGACGATCATCCACGCCGTCAACGGCGGCTACCTCCTCGCCCTGCTCGGCCGCGCCCTCGGCGACCACCTCCCGCACCCGGACCCGTTCACGATCTCGGCGCACTACCTGACGCCGTCCGTGCCGGGCCCGGCGGTCATCCGCACGGAGACGGTCCGCACCGGCCGCACCCTCTCCACCGGACAGGCCTCGCTCTTCCAGTACGCCGAGGACGGCACCGAGGTCGAGCGCATTCGCGTCCTCGCCTCGTACGGGGACCTCGACGCCCTCACGGACGACGTCCGCACCTCCGCGACGCCCCGGCGATCGCCGCGATCGAGAACTGCTTCAGCGCGGCGGACGCCCCGGCCCCGAGGATCCCCGGCTCCTCGGCGATCGCGGACCGCCTCGACCTCCGCCTCGACCCGGCCTGCGTGGGCTGGGCGGTCGGCGCACCGTCCGGCAAGGGCGAGATGCGCGCCTGGTTCGGCCTCGCCGACGGCCGCGAGCCCGACGCCCTGTCCCTCCTCCTCGCCGTGGACGCCCTCCCGCCCACCTCCTTCGAGCTGGGCCTCAAGGGCTGGACCCCCACCGTCGAACTCACCACCCACATCCGCTGCCGCCCGCCCCGGCCCCTCCGCGTCTCCATCACCACCCGCAACCTCGCGGGCGGCTTCCTGGAGGAGGACGCCGAGGTCTGGGACAGCGCCGACCGCCTGGTGGCCCAGTCCCGCCAGCTGGCCCGCGCGCCCGCGACTGATCCGCCGCGCGGCCGAGAACAGCCGTCGCCGGCCGGTGGGAACAGGCCGGGCGCCGGGGCGGGTGTCGGGCTCGTAGAATCGACGCACCATGGCTTACCTCGACCACGCCGCGACCACGCCCATGCTGCCCGAGGCGATCGAGGCGATGACCGCCCAGCTCGCCGTCACGGGCAACGCCTCGTCCCTGCACGCCGCCGGACGGCGTGCCCGGCGGACCGTCGAGGAGGGCGCGAGACGCTCGCGGCCGCGCTCGGCGCGCGGCCGAGCGAGGTCGTGTTCACCTCCGGGGGACGGAGGCGGACAACCTCGCCGTGAAGGGCCTGTACTGGGCCCGGCGCGACGCCGACCCCGCCGCACCCGTGTCCTGGCCAGCCCGGTCGAGCACCACGCGGTCCTCGACGCGGTCGACTGGCTCGCGACGCACGAGGGCGCGGTCGTGGAGTACCTGCCCGTCGACCGCCACGGCCGCGTCCACCCGGACGCGCTGCGCGAGGCGATCGGGCGCGCTCCCGAATCCGTCGCGCTGGCCACCGTCATGTGGGCGAACAACGAGATCGGCACGATCATGCCGGTCCGTGAACTGGCCGACGTCGCCGCCGAGTTCGGCGTCCCCCTGCACGCCGACGCCGTCCAGGCCGTCGGTCAGGTTCCAGTCGACTTCGCGGCCTCCGGCCTCGCCGCGATGACCGTGTCCGGCCACAAGATCGGCGGCCCGTACGGCATCGGCGCCCTGCTCCTGGGCCGCGAGCACACCCCGTACCCGTGCTGCACGGCGGCGGCCAGGAGCGGCACGTCCGCTCCGGCACCCTCGACGTGCCGGCCGTCGCGGCCTTCGCGGTGGCCGCCCGGCTCGCCGCCGAGCGGCAGGAGGAGTTCGCCCGCGAGGTCGGCGCCCTGCGCGACGAGCTGGTCACCGCCGTCCGGGCGGTCGTCCCCGACGCGATCCTCGGCGGCGACCCGGCGGCCGGCTCCCGCCAACGCCCACTTCACCTTCCCCGGCTGCGAGGGCGACTCCCTGCTCCTGCTGCTCGACGCCGCCGGCATCGCCTGCTCCACCGGCTCCGCCTGCACCGCCGGCATCGCCCAGCCCAGCCACGTCCTGCTCGCCACCGGCACCGACCCGGACCTCGCCCGGGGCACCCTGCGCTTCTCCCTCGGCCACACCTCCACCAAGGAGGACGTGGCGGCGGTCGCGGAGGCGATCGGCCCGGCCGTGGAGCGGGCCAGGACCGCCGGCCTCAGCTGAGCCGCGCGCGGGCCGCCCGCACCAGCCTCATGTACCGGTCCCAGTCCCAGTGCGGACCGGGATCGGTGTGGTCGGTGCCCTCGACCTCGACGTGCCCGATGATGTGCTCCCGGTCCACGGGTATCCCGTACCGGGCGCATATGTCGGCCGTCAGCCGCGCCGAGCCCTCGTACATCGCCGTCGTGAAGTCCTGCGGCCGGTCGACGAAGCCCTCGTGCTCGATGCCGACGCTCCGCTCGTTCATGTCGCGGTTCCCGGCGTGGAAGGCGACGTCGAGCTCCCGGATCATCTGCGCCACGTGACCGTCCTTGCGGACCACGTAGTGCGCGGCGGCCCCGTGCGCCGGGTCCTTGAAGACCTTCAGCGCCGAGGCGTAGCCGCCCTGGACGACGTGGATCACGACCCGGTCGATCGGGTAGTCGTCCGGCCGGTCGGCCCGCCGCCAGTTCGCCCGCGACGCCGCCGTCCACTCGGCGCCCTTGTGGTCGAGCTCGCCCTCGACCCGCTTCTTCTCCATCCCCGGCAGCCGCCACCAGAGCCGGCCCAGCTCGTCCTTCGCCAGCGCGACCGTGCCCACCGCGGCGGCCGCGCCGCCGATCAGCACGGCCCGGCGCCCCATCCGCCGCCCGCCCGCCCCGTTCCCCGTGTCCTTCGACGTGCTCCCCATGCCTGGGAGAACGCTCACTCGCGCGACCGCGGTTCCCGGAGCCCCGTACCCTGGTACCGCTATGACTAAGACTCCTCTCCGCGTCCTCGCCGCCATGTCGGGCGGAGTGGACTCCGCCGTCGCCGCCGCCCGCGCCGCCGAAGCCGGTCACGACGTCACCGGCGTGCACCTGGCCCTCTCCGCGAACCCGCAGTCCTTCCGTACGGGAGCCCGCGGCTGTTGCACGATCGAGGACTCGCGCGACGCCCGCCGGGCGGCCGACGTCATCGGCATCCCCTTCTACGTGTGGGACCTCGCCGAGCGGTTCCGCGAGGACGTCGTCGACGACTTCGTCGCCGAGTACGAGGCGGGCCGCACGCCCAACCCGTGCCTGCGCTGCAACGAGAAGATCAAGTTCGCGGCGCTCCTCGACAAGGCGCTCGCCCTCGGCTTCGACGCGGTCTGCACCGGCCACTACGCGACCGTCGTCCTCAACGAGGACGGCACCCGCGAACTGCACCGGGCCTCCGACATGGCCAAGGACCAGTCGTACGTCCTCGGCGTGCTCGACGAGAAGCAGCTCGCGCACGCGATGTTCCCGCTCGGCGACACCCTCACCACCAAGGACGAGATCCGGGCCGAGGCCGAGCGGCGCGGGCTCGCGGTCGCGAAGAAGCCCGACAGCCACGACATCTGCTTCATCGCCGACGGCGACACGCAGGGCTTCCTCGCCGCCCGCCTGGGCAAGGCGGAGGGCGACATCGTCGACGAGTCCGGGACGAAGATCGGCAGCCACGAGGGCGCGTACGGCTTCACCATCGGCCAGCGCAAGGGCCTGCGGATCGGCCACCCGGCCGCGGACGGCAAGCCCCGCTACGTCCTCGACATCTCGCCCGTGAACAACACCGTCACCGTCGGCCCCGCCGAGGCCCTCGACGTCACCGCCCTCACCGCCATCAAGCCCCGCTGGTGCGGCACCGCCCCGAGGGCCCCGGCCGCTACACCGCCCAGCTCCGCGCCCACGGCGACGAGACCCCGGTGAGCGCCTCCATGGCGGACGGCGAGCTCCAGGTCACCTTCGACGCGCCCGTCCGCGGCGTGGCCCCGGCCAGGCGATCGTCCTCTACGACGGCACGCGCGTGGTGGGCTCGGCGACGATCGCGACGACGACCCGCCGCACGACCGCGCCCGCCCAGGGCTAGTACTCGCCCCGGGGCCAGTACTCGCCCCAGGGCAGTACTCGCCCCGGGCCTAGTACTCGTCGAGGAAGTCCTCCAGGACCGGGGCCAGCACGTGCGGGGCCACCTCGTGCGTCTGGCCCGTCAGGGTGCGGTGGCGGGCCCGGGGAGGGCCGCCGACAGGGCGCGGGCGGTCTGCCGGGTCGCCACCGGGCTCGAACCCCGTCGACGACCAGCACGCGCGCGTGGACCGCCCGTACGAGCCCGGCCGCGAGCGGCTCCGGCTCGTACACGGACACCGCGCCCACCGGCAGCCCGGCCGCCGCCCCCGCCAGCGCGAGGGCCCCGCCCGTCTCCGTGCCGTGCACGGCCGCGCCCGGTCCCGCCGCCTCCAGGACGGCCGCCAGGTCCTCGATCTCCCGCTCCATGAGGGCCGGCCCGCGCCGCTCGTACGTCACGACGGAGAACCGCCGGGCGAGCAGCCCGGCGAGGACCCGCCCGCCGCCGTCCGCGCCGCCCACCAGCACGACGGGCGGCCCGTCCCCGTACCGCTCGTACGCGATCTCCGTACCGTCCCGCGACACCACACGACCCCTGCGCACCTCGTCCATGGCAGGGCAGACCGGGGCCGTCACGAAAACTCATCGCCGCCCGCCGGACTTCTTTCGCGACGTCCTACGGTGGGGCCATGAACATCTGCGTCTTCCTCTCCGCCGCCGACCTCGACGAGCGCTACACCTCCGCCGCCCGCGACTTCGCCACCCGCCTCGGCAAGGCCGGCCACACCCTCGTCTGGGGCGGCTCCGACACCGGCCTCATGAAGGTCGTCGCGGACGGCGTCCAGGAGGCCGGCGGCCGGCTCGTCGGCGTCTCCGTCGACTTCCTCGCCCACAAGGCCCGCCCGAACGCCGACCAGATGGTCGTCGCCGGCGACCTGGCCGAGCGCAAGGCGCTGCTCCTCGCCAAGTCCGACGCGATCGTGGTCATGGTCGGCGGCACCGGCACCCTCGACGAGGCCACCGAGATCCTGGAGCTGAAGAAGCACGGCAAGCACTCCAAGCCGGTCGTCCTCCTCAACACGGCGGGCTTCTACGACGGCCTCAAGGCCCAGTTCCACCGCATGGAGGCCGAGGGCTTCCTCCCGCTCCCCCTCGCCGACCTCGTCTTCTTCGCCGAGGACGGCCCGACGGCCCTCGCCCACCTGGAGGCGGAGATCGCCGCCCGCTGATGCGAGCATGGTGACCATGGCAACTCATGTGATCACCGGAGCCGGTTCCGGCATCGGCGCGGCCGTCGCGCGCCGCCTGCACGCGCGCGGGGACGAGCTCGTGCTGCACGCGCGCGACGCGGGGCGGGCGAAGGAGCTCGCGGCGCAGTTCCCCGGGGCCCGGACGCTCGTCGGGGACCTGGCCGATCCGGACCGGCTGTCCTGGGCCTTCTCGCACCAGAGCCTGCCCGACCGGGTGGACGGCCTGCTGCACATCGCGGGGGTCGTCGACCTCGGGCCGGTGGGGGAGCTCACCCCGAAGACCTGGCACCACCAGCTGAACGTCAACCTGGTCGCGCCGGCCGAGCTGACCCGGCACTTCCTGCCGCAGCTGCGGGTCGCGCAGGGCCACGTCGTCTTCGTGAACTCGGGCGCCGGGCTCAACGCGCACGCGGAGTGGGGCGCGTACGCCGCCTCCAAGCACGGGCTGAAGGCCCTGGCGGACTCGCTGCGCCACGAGGAGCACGGGAACGGCGTGCGGGTCACCTCCGTGTACCCGGGCCGCACCGCCAGCCCCATGCAGGCGAAGGTGCACCAGCAGGAGGGCAAGGAGTACGACCCGTCCCGCTGGATCGACCCCGAGTCCGTCGCGACGGCGATCATCACCGCGATCGACCTGCCGCGCGACGCGGAGATCAACGACCTCACCGTGCGCCCGGGGCGGTAGACGTGGACGACACGAAGCTCTTCGGCCCGGCCACCGGGGTCGGGTCCCTGCCCGGGGGCGACGCCCGCGAGGCCGCCAAGACCGTCACCGGGTCCTTCGAGGACTTCCCGTTCCTCGCGGAGCTGCCCGCGCGCGGCCCCGGCGCCGACATGATCGGCCGGACCCTCGGGATGCTCGTCGACCTGTACGCGCACGTGGAGCCGAGCGGCTGGCGGATCAGCGACCGGCCGGGCCGCGACACCAAGCGGGCCCGCTCCTGGCTGGGGAGGACCTCGACGCCCTGGAGGAGTTCACCCAGGGGTACGAGGGCCCGCTCAAGGTCCAGGCGGTGGGGCCGTGGACGCTCGCCGCCGCCCTGGAGCTGCGCGGCGGCGAGGCCGCCCTCGGCGACGCGGGCGCGTGCCGGGACCTGGCCGCGTCCCTCGCCGAGGGGCTGCGCGAGCACCTCGCGGACGTCTCCAAGAGGGTTCCCGGGGCCCGGATCGTGCTCCAGCTCGACGAGCCCTCGCTCATCGCCGTCCTGCGCGGGCAGATCCGCACCGCCAGCGGCTACCGCACCCACCGGGCCGTCGACCGGCAGGTCGTGGAGAGCGCCCTGCGGGACGTCATGGCCGTGCACGACGGGCCGGTGATCGTCCATTCCTGCGCGCCCGACGTGCCGTTCGCCCTGCTGCGTCGCGCCGGGGCCGCGGGCATCTCGTTCGATTTCTCGCTTCTCACCGAACGTGACGAGGAGCCGATCGGCGAGGCCGTGGAGGCCGGCACGAAGCTCTTCGCCGGTGTGGTGCCGTCCACCGACACGGCATTGTCGGACCCGGGCGGTAGCGTCATGGGTGTCAGGACGCTGTGGCGCAGGCTGGGGCTGAATCCGGGGGCTCTCGCGGAGTCCGTGGTCGTCACGCCCACGTGCGGGCTCGCGGGTGCTTCGCCCGCCCATGCCCGTGCGGCGCTCGCCCACTGCGTCAGAGCGGCACGGTCGCTCGCGGACAACCCTGAGTAACGGGAGGACGAAACGGTGGCAGTCGAACAGGGGGCCCTGCCCGCCCAGGCACGGGAGAAGCACGCCGAGCTGGCCGAGCAGGTCGAGGAGCACCGCTTCCGGTACTACGTGAAGGACCAGCCGGTCATCAGCGACGGCGAGTTCGACAAGCTCCTGCGCGCGCTGGAAGCGCTGGAGGAGGAGTATCCGGAGCTGCGGACGCCGGACTCGCCGACCCAGAAGGTCGCCGGGCAGTACGCGACCGAGTTCACGGCCGTCCAGCACCGGGAGCGGATGCTCTCCCTGGACAACGCCTTCGACGAGGAGGAGCTCGCCACCTGGGCCGAGCGCGTCGCGCGGGACGTCGGCACGCCCGACTTCCACTACCTGTGCGAGCTCAAGGTCGACGGCCTCGCCGTGAACCTCACGTACGAGCACGGGCGGCTGACCCGCGCCGCCACCCGGGGCGACGGCCGCACCGGCGAGGACATCACGCCCAACGTCCGGACGATCGCCGACATCCCGGAGCGCCTCAAGGGCGACCGCGTCCCGGACCTGGTGGAGATCCGGGGCGAGGTCTACTTCCCGATGGAGGCCTTCGAGGGGCTCAACGCCCGTCTGGTGGAGGCCGGCGACAAGCCCTTCGCCAACCCGAGGAACGCGGCGGCCGGTTCGCTGCGGCAGAAGGACCCGAAGGTCACCGCCTCCCGCCCGCTCCACATGGTGGTGCACGGCATCGGCGCCCGCGAGGGCTTCGACATCGACTGCCTGTCGCACGCGTACGAGCTGCTGCGCGAGTGGGGCCTGCCCACCGCCCGGCACAACAAGGTCGTCGACTCCCTCGACGGGGTGCGGGAGTTCATCGCGTACTTCGGGGAGAACCGGCACTCCGTGGAGCACGAGATCGACGGCGTCGTCGTCAAGCTCGACGAGATCCCGCTCCAGGGCCGGCTGGGCTCCACCGCGCGCGCCCCGCGCTGGGCGATCGCCTGGAAGTACGCGCCGGAGGAGGTCAACACCAAGCTGGTCGACATCAAGGTCGGCGTCGGCCGCACCGGGCGCGTCACGCCGTACGCCCAGGTCGAGCCGGTGACGGTGGCGGGCTCCGAGGTCGAGTTCGCGACCCTGCACAACCAGGAGGTCGTGAAGGCCAAGGGCGTGCTGATCGGCGACACGGTCGTGCTGCGCAAGGCCGGTGACGTGATCCCGGAGATCCTCGGGCCGGTCGCCGACCTGCGGGACGGCACCGAGCGGGAGTTCGTGATGCCCGCCGAGTGCCCGGAGTGCGGGACGCCGCTGAAGGCCATGAAGGAGGGCGACATCGACCTCCGCTGCCCGAACGCCCGGACCTGCCCGGCGCAGCTGCGCGAGCGGCTGTTCTTCCTGGCCGGACGGCAGTGCCTGGACATCGAGAACTTCGGCGCGGTGGCGGCGGCGGCCCTGACCCGCCCCCTGGAGCCGGCCGAGCCGCCGCTCGTGGACGAGGGCGACCTCTTCGACCTCACCATCGAGCAGCTGCTGCCGATCAAGGCGTACGTCCTCGACGCGGACAGCGGGCTGCCCAAGCGGGACCCGAAGACCGGCGAGGAGAAGATCGTCACGGTCTTCGCCAACCAGAAGGGCGAGCCGAAGAAGAACGCGCTCGCGATGCTGGAGAACATCGCGGCGGCGAAGACCCGCCCGCTCGCCCGCTTCCTCAACGGGCTCTCCATCCGGCACGTGGGGCCGGTCGCGGCCGAGGCGCTGGCCCGTGAGTTCCGCTCCCTGGAGCGGATCGAGCAGGCGAGCGAGGAGGAGCTCGCGGCCGTCGACGGCGTCGGCGGGATCATCGCGGCCGCCGTGAAGCAGTGGTTCTCGGAGGAGTGGCACCGCGAGATCGTGCGCAAGTGGCGCGAGGCCGGAGTGAGCCTGGAGGACGAGGGGGCCGGAGAGGACGAGGGGCCGCGTCCGCTGGAAGGGCTGACGGTCGTGGTGACCGGCACCCTGGAGAAGTTCACCAGGGATGGCGCAAAAGAGTCGCTCCAGCGGCTCGGAGCGAAGGTGACCGGTTCCGTTTCGAAGAAGACCTCCTTCGTCGTGGTGGGTGAAAACCCTGGTTCGAAGTACGACAAGGCGATGCAGCTGAAGGTTCCGGTTCTCGACGAGGAGGGCTTCTCCGTCCTGCTCGAACAGGGGCCCGAGGCGGCTCGTGAGGCCGCGGTGCCCGTCGCCGAGTAGCCCCCCGGACCCCTGCGGAAGCTCACCCGTTCGGCGCATACCAGATCGTTACGGGTGGGCTGGTCGCATTCGGGCAAGAGAGGAGAGCGCTGCCCGTCGGGGCCCTCGGCGGCCTAGTGTGGTGACCGTGCGTCCAGTCCTGCACGCCCGCACGAGGGCTCTGCCGGTCGTGGCGTCAGGACAACGGACCCGTGCCTCCGGGACGGCCGCCCGCCGGCGGCCGCGCGCCGGACGACGGACGGGGCCGGACGACGGTACGGCCGCGCCGGACGCGGCCCATCGCACACCGACGGCACCGCCGCCTGTGAGAGGGACGGGAATGGAACCGACCGAGACGCCGCCCCGGTCCCACGGCCGCAGGGCCGTGTGGTCCCCTGGGCTCCTCCTCCCGGCTGCCCGCAGCCGTGGTGGGCATCGCCGCCGTCGTGCTCGCCGCAGGGCTCCAGCGAGCCCTGAGCGGCGGCCACGGCCTCTTCCCGGCGGCGCCGCCGGCTGGTCCCTCGCCGTCCTCACCGGCCTCATCGTCGGCCATCTGGTGGCCCTCGGCCGGGACCGCTGGTGGGGCGGCACCGGCTCCGGCGCCGCCCTCACCCTCGCCGTCCTCCTGCTGTACGGCTGGGTGCCCGCAGGACTCGTCTCGCTGACCGTCGTCGCCCTCGTCGGCGCCGCCCGCCGGCACCGCTGGCGCCAGAGCCTGCTGCACGGCGCCGCCGACGTCCTCGGGGTCGGCGCCGCCGCCCTCCTCCTCGCCCTCTTCGGCGACGTGCCGACCGTCGAGCAGCCCTGGCACCCCCTCGGCTGGACGCTCGGCGACCTCCCGAGGTCGTCCTCGCCGCCGGCACCTACCTCGCGGTCACCCGCCTCCTCCTCTGGTACACGCTCGCCCCCAGGGCCGCGGACTGCCCACGATCGCCCGCACCGCCCTCCTGCGGCAGGGCCTCGTCGCCGTCGCCCTGCTCGGCATCGCCCCGCTCATCTGCGTCGTCGCCGCCACCCGGCCGGTCCTCCTGCCGCTCTTCGCGGTCCCCCTCATCGCCCTCGACTCCACCCTCTGGATCGCCCGCGCCCGCGCCGAGGAACAGCTCCGCGACCCGCTCACCGGGCTCCCCAACCGCCAGTGGCTCCTGGAGCGGGCCTGGACCGCCCTGGAGGAGGCCGAGGGCGAAGGCGCCCGCGCCGCCCTCGTCCTCATCGACCTCGACCGCTTCCGCTCGGTCAACGACACCCTCGGCCACCTCGCCGGCGACCGGCTGCTCCTCCAGATCGCCGACCGGCTCCGCCTCGCCCTGCCCCGCGGCGCCGAGGCCGCCCGGCTCGGCGGCGACGAGTTCGCCGTCCTGCTGCCCACCTGCGACTCCACCACCAGCGCCCAGCGCGTCGCCCGCCACCTCGTCGCCGAGCTGTCCTCCCGCTCGACCTCGACGGGCTCACCCTCGTCCTGGAGGCCAGCGCCGGCGTCGCCGTCTTCCCCGACCACGCCCTCGACGCCGAGGGCCTGCTGCGCCGCGCCGACGTCGCCATGTACCAGGCCAAGCGCGACCGCACCGGCGTCGAGGTCTACGAGTCCAAGCGCGACTCCAACACCCCCGACCGGCTCGGCCTCCTCGGCGACCTCCGCCGCGCCCTCGACGCCGGCGAGGTCGAACTCCACTACCAGCCCAAGGTCCGCTTCGACGGCCAGGTCGCCGGCCTCGAAGCCCTCGTCCGCTGGGTCCACCCCGAGCGCGGCAAGGTCCCGCCGGACGAGTTCATCGCCATCGCCGAGTCCTCCGGCCTCATGCCCCACCTCACCGAGTACGTCCTGGAGACCGCCCTCGCCCAGGTCGCCCGCTGGCGCGCCCAGGGCCTCAACGTCCCGGTCGCCGTCAACGTCTCGCCGCGCGACGTCCACACCCCGGCTTCGCCGGAGCCGTCGCCGCCCGCCTCGCCCGCCACGGCGTCCCGGCCGGCGCCCTCCAGCTGGAGATAACGGAGCACGTGCTCCTGGAGGACCCCCAGCGGGCCGCCGACACGCTGAACGGCCTCACCGGCCACGGCGTCAAGATGTCCCTGGACGACTTCGGCACCGGCTACTCCTCCCTCGTCCACCTGCGCCGCCTGCCCGTCAGCGAGCTGAAGATCGACCGCTCGTTCGTGGCGCGGCTCGCCGTCGACACCGAGGACGCCGAGATCGTCCGCTGCACCGTCGACCTCGCCCACTCCCTCGGCCTCCTCGTCGTCGCCGAGGGCGTCGAGGACGACGAGACCTGGGAGCGCCTGCGCGACCTGGGCTGCGACGCCGTCCAGGGCTGGCTGGTCGCCGCCGCCATGCCGCCCGGCGAGGCCACCGCCTGGCTCCTCGCCCGCGGCGAGCACGGCTGGCGCCGCCCCGCCGACATCGCCGCCCAGGTCGACCTGGACCACCCTTCGGGCCAGGTCGTGCAGTGAGCCTCGCCCTCCGGGGCAAACCGTTTAACGGGCAGCGGCACCGGCGCCATAGGATGGTCCGACACCATCAAGCTCACCCCGTGAGGAACCGCATGCCTGGCATCACGCGCGAGGAGGTCGCCCACCTCGCACGGCTGGCGCGTCTGGAGCTGAAGGGCGAAGAACTCGATCACTTCGCCGGTCAGCTGGACGACATCATCGGCGCGGTCGCCCGCGTCGCCGAGGTCGCCGACCAAGACGTACCGCCGACCTCCCACCCGCTGCCGCTGACCAATGTCATGCGCGCGGACGAGGTCCGTCCGTCGCTCACCCCCGAGCAGGCGCTCTCCGGCGCCCCGGCCCAGGAGCAGCAGCGTTTCAAGGTGCCGCAGATCCTGGGGGAGGACTAAGAAGTCATGACGGACAACATCATCATCAAGCTCACCGCGGCCGAGATCGCCGGGAAGATCGCCGCCGGCGAGCTGACCGCCGTCGAGGTCACCGAGGCCCACCTCGCCCGCATCGAGGCCGTCGACGAGAAGGTCCACGCCTTCCTGCACGTCGACCGCGAGGGCGCCCTCGCGCAGGCCCGTGCCGTCGACGAGAAGCGCGCCCGGGGCGAGAAGCTCGGCCCGCTCGCGGGTGTGCCGCTCGCGCTCAGGACATCTTCACCACCGTCGGCATGCCGACCACCGTGGGCTCGAAGATGCTCGAGGGCTGGATGCCGCCGTACGACGCGACCCTGGTCAAGAACCTCAAGGCCGCCGACGTCGTCATCCTCGGCAAGACCAACATGGACGAGTTCGCGATGGGCTCCTCCACGGAGAACAGCGCCTACGGCCCGACCGGCAACCCCTGGGACCTCACCCGGATCCCCGGCGGCTCCGGCGGCGGCTCCTCGGCCGCCCTCGCGGCGTACGAGGCCCCGCTCGCCATCGGCACGGACACCGGCGGCTCCATCCGCCAGCCCGCGGCCGTCACCGGCACCGTCGGCGTCAAGCCGACCTACGGCGGCGTCTCCCGCTACGGCATGGTGGCCTTCTCCTCCTCCCTCGACCAGGGCGGCCCCTGCGCCCGTACGGTCCTGGACGCGGCCCTCCTCCACGAGGCGATCGCCGGGCACGACCCGCTCGACTCCACCTCCATCGACGCCCCGGTCCCGCCGGTCGTCGAGGCCGCGCGCAACGGCTCGGTGGCCGGGATGCGCGTCGGCGTCGTCAAGCAGTTCCGCGGCGAGGGCTACCAGGCCGGCGTCGTGCAGCGCTTCGACGAGTCCGTCGAGCTGCTGAAGTCGCTGGGCGCCGAGATCGTCGAGCTGGACTGCCCGACCTTCGACCTCGCGCTCTCCGCGTACTACCTGATCGCGCCGTCGGAGTGCTCCTCCAACCTGGCCCGCTTCGACGCCATGCGCTACGGCCTGCGCGTCGGCGACGACGGCACCCGTTCGGCCGAGGACGTCACCGCCCTCACCCGTGAGGCCGGCTTCGGTGACGAGGTCAAGCGCCGCATCATCCTCGGCACGTACGCGCTCAGCTCCGGCTACTACGACGCGTACTACGGCTCGGCGCAGAAGGTCCGCACCCTCATCACCCGCGAGTTCGAGCAGGCCTTCGAGCAGGTCGACGTGATCGTCTCCCCGACGACCCCGACCACCGCCTTCCCGATCGGCGAGCGCGCCGACGACCCGATGGCGATGTACCTCGCGGACCTGTGCACCATTCCGACCAACCTGGCGGGCAACGCCGCCATGTCGCTGCCCTGCGGCCTCGCGCCCGAGGACGGTCTCCCGGTCGGTCTGCAGATCATCGCCCCCGCCATGAAGGACGACCGGCTGTACAAGGTCGGCGCCGCCGTCGAGGCCGCCTTCGTGGAAAAGTGGGGTCACCCACTGCTTGAGGAGGCTCCGTCGCTGTGAGTTCCACCAGTGCACTGCAGAAGGCCAAGGGCTTCAAGAAGTCCAAGACCGGTACGTACCTGTCCATGGGTACCACCGCTTTCGGCGCCATCGCCGTGTCGAAGCAGATCAAGAAGGCCCGCACCGAGCACGACACGCTCAAGCTCGTCGACGCGGTCGTGTCCGCCGCCGCCATCGTCACCGGCCTCGCCATCCTGTACCGCGAGCTGAAGCGGCTCGGCGACGACGACGTCCTGCTGGGCTGAGAAGGAAGTTCTTCACCGTGACTGTCACTGAACTGCTGTCGTACGAAGCGGCGCTCGCCGAGTACGACCCCGTCATGGGCCTGGAGGTCCATGTCGAGCTCGGCACCAGGACGAAGATGTTCTGCGGCTGCTCGACCGAGCTGGGCGCCGAGCCGAACTCGCAGACCTGCCCGACCTGCCTCGGCCTGCCCGGCTCCCTGCCGGTGGTCAACGCGATCGGCGTCGAGTCCGCGATCAAGATCGGCCTCGCGCTGAACTGCGAGATCGCCGAGTGGTGCCGCTTCGCCCGGAAGAACTACTTCTATCCGGACATGCCGAAGAACTTCCAGACCTCCCAGTACGACGAGCCGATCGCCTTCAACGGCTACCTGGACGTCCAGCTGGAGGACGGCGAGGTCTTCCGCGTGGAGATCGAGCGCGCCCACATGGAGGAGGACACCGGCAAGTCCACCCACATCGGTGGCGCGACCGGCCGCATCCACGGCGCCTCGCACTCGCTGCTCGACTACAACCGCGCCGGCATCCCGCTCATCGAGATCGTCACCAAGCCGATCGAGGGCGCGGGCGAGCGGGCCCCCGAGGTCGCCAAGGCGTACGTCGCCGAGCTGCGCGCGCTCATCCTCGCGCTGGGCGTCTCCGAGGCCCGGATGGACAAGGGCCAGATGCGCTGCGACGTGAACCTGTCGCTGCGCCCGCACGGCACCAAGACCTTCGGCACCCGCTCGGAGACGAAGAACGTCAACTCGCTCCGTTCGGTGGAGCGGGCGGCGCGCTTCGAGATCCAGCGCCACGCGGCCGTCCTCTCCTCCGGCGGGACGATCGTGCAGGAGACCCGTCACTTCCACGAGGACGACGGCTCCACCACCTCCGGCCGCATCAAGGACAACGCCGAGGACTACCGGTACTTCCCGGAGCCCGACCTCGTCCCCGTCGCCCCGGCCCGCGAGTGGGTCGAGGAGCTGCGCGCCGGTCTGCCCGAGCTGCCGCGCGTGCGCCGCAACCGCCTCCGTGAGGAGTGGGGCGTCTCCGAGCACGAGATGCAGTCCATCCTCAACGCGGGCGCGGTCGACGCGATCGTCGCCACCACCGAGGCGGGCGCCGACGCGGCGTCGGCCCGCAAGTGGTGGATGGGCGAGCTCGCCCGCAACGCCAACGAGAAGGGCGTCTCCCTGGAGGAGCTGCCCATCACGCCGGCGGACGTGGCCCGGGTCTCGGCCCTGGTCGCCGGCGGTGACCTCAACGACAAGCTGGCCCGTCAGGTCATCGAGGGCGTCCTCGCCGGCGAGGGCACCCCGGACGAGGTCGTCGAGAAGCGCGGCCTCAGGTCGTCTCCGACGACGGCGCGCTCGGCGCGGCCGTGGACGAGGCCATCATCGCCAACCCGGCGATCGAGGCCAAGATCCGCAACGGCAAGGTCCAGGCGGTCGGCGCCCTGGTCGGCGCGGTCATGAAGGCCACCCGCGGCCAGGCCGACGCGGCGAAGGTCAAGGACCTGATCCTGGAGAAGCTGGGCGTCAGCGAAGGCTGATCCCGTACGGCTCAAGGGGGCGGCCCCGCACCGGATTTCCGGTGCGGGGCCGCTTTCGCGCGTGCGCGGGGGTCACTGGGTGAGCACGGGATTGCCGATCACCACGCCGGAGTCCTTGCAGGCCCCCTGGTCGTAGGAGATCTCCAGGCGCAGCCCGTCCTTGACGTCGAGGTCCAGCTTCTCGTGGGCACCGAGGAAGACCGAGCGTCCGAAGAGGGACTTGCCGTCGACCACGATGTCCACGCGGCCCTCGGTGGTCTGGGCGTCGTTGTCGATGCCGACCAGCAGGCTGAGCTTCGACCATTCCTTGGCGAGGTTGAACACGGCCTTGCCCTGGCAGAAGTCCACTCCCCGGAGGGCGTCCGGAACGTATTCACGGCCGAGCGCGGCGGTGCCCGGCTCGAAGCCCTCCAGAGAGACCGCCGGGTAGGACGTGAGCGACGCCTTCTCCGGTGAGGTCTCGGCCGAGGGAGTGGCCGTCTCCGACGCGGACGGATCCGCGGAGTCGGTGTCGGTCGGCTGCCCGGTGGGCGGTTCGGTCGTCACCGGCGCCGAGGTCGTGGTGACGGGCGGCGCCGCCCCGTTGCCCTCGCCCCCCTCGTCGCCCTTGTCGCCGAGCGCCCTGATGCCGAGGACGGCCAGGACCGTGATCGCGACGCCCCCGGCGACGGCGCCGATCATTCGGCCCTTACCGCCTCGCCGTACGGGCTCCGCCGGGGAGGGGGCCGTCGGCAGGGGAGTGACCGGGCGTGGCGGGACCGCGTCGTGGACGGTCCCACGGCGCGAGGTCGTCGTCGTGGACACGACTCCGTGCCGTACGTCCTTCACCCAGGCCGACAGGGAGACCGGCCGCTGTCCGGGGTCGGCCGCCGCGATGCTCAGCACCCGGGCGCGCTGCTCGGCCGGCAGCCCGGCGACGTGCGGCAGGGCGGCGAGCGCGGCGACCAGCTGCTCGGGGACGGCCGGCGGGGACTGGCCGCTGAGGAGGAAGTACGCGATGGCGCCGAAGGCGTAGCGGTCGGTGGCCGGGGTGCGCTTGCCCTCGAAGATCTCGGGTGCCGCGTAACCGGGGGTGAACCACACCTCGGCCGTCAGGTGGTCGGCGGTCAGCTTGCTGAGGCCGAAGTCGACGAGGGTCGCCTGCCCGTGCCCGTCGACCATGACGTTGCCGGGGGAGAGGTCGCCGTGGACGACCGTGCGCCCGGAGGGGGTGGCCTTCCCGGAGTGCAGCCAGTCGAGGACGTCCGCGAGCTGTTCGAGGGTCCGCATGACCTCGCGCCGCTCGGCAGGGGTGTCCAGCGTCCGCTCGGCCCGCCAGTCCCGCAGGTCGAGCCCGTCGACGTGGTTCATGACGAGGACGAGCGCCCGGCCGGTCAGGGTCCCGGACTCGCCGGGCCGGTGGAGGGGAGCGCCCTGGAAGTGCTCGCGCACGCCGACGACGCCGGGCCGGCTGACGAAGCGCAGCAGCTCGGCCTGCTCGTTCCACTTGCCGCTGATCCGCTCGAACATCTCGGGCGTGATCGTCGTCTTGGAGTCCAGGACCTTGACGACGACGGGCTCGGTGCCGCCCGCCAGATCGATCTCCGCGAGGTAGAGCACGGCCTCGCCGCCGCGCCCGATGGACCGGAGCAGCCGGTACCGGTCGGGCGCGGAGTCGGGTCCGATGTGATGCGTCGTTCCGCTCAACAGATCCCCAGGAGCGTGAGTTGACAGACGATCAGCTTGCCTTCCCCGTGGAGACGGGGTCAACCGAGCTGATCGCCGCAGGCGTCCTGGGGGCCGCCCGTCAGTCCGTCGCCCCGACGAAGGCACCCCACGCGGCCGGAGAGACGGTGAAGACCGGGCCGGTCTCGCCGAACTTGGAGTCCCGGACGTGCACGGCGGCGGGGTGGGCGGCCACCTCGACGCAGTTGCCGCCCTCGTCGCCGCTGTAGCTGGACTTGCGCCAGTCGTAGGCGACTTCGAGGCAGTTCCCACCCTCGCTGCCGCTGTAGCTGGACTTGAACCACGAAAGTGCTGCTGCGCTCATGTCACTCCTGCCAGGTGTTCCAGCAGGCCCATGGTGTCCTCGGGTGTCAGGGCCTGTGACCGCAGCATTCCATACTTGGCCTGGAGGATGCCGACCTCGTCGGGGGCGTCGATGAGGAAGCTGACCCGCTGCCCCTCGATGTAGGCGACGTGTTCGTGATCAGGTGTTTCCAGGAGTACCAGGGGCCCGTTGAGCCCCGCGTGCTTGGTCCGTGCCTTCGGGATGATCTGGAGGGCGAGGAAGGGGAGTTCGGCCATCTCGCGCAGATGGAGGATCTGCCCCCGCAGTACCTCCCGCCCGCCGATCGGCCTTTCCAGGATGGATTCGTCCAGCAGGAAGGACATCATCGGCGGCCACGGCTTCTGCTCGAAGATCCGCTGGCGGTCGATCCGGTCGAGCATCCGGTCCTCCACTTCCTGCGGAGTGATCGGCGGGTACAGGCAGTTGAAGACCGCGCGGGCGTACTCGGGGTCTGGAGCAGTCCAGGACCACCGCGTTCTCGTACGAGCAGATGCTGAGCGCCTGCGCCTCCAGCTCGATGAAATCCTGCACGAACGCCGGATACCGCTCCTTCTTCGGCGCCTTCCCGACGGCCACCGCCAGTGCCCCGCCCGTGTTCAGGACGCCGTCCAGCTCGCTCGCGAGCCCGAGCCGCAGTGGTCTGCGGCCCTGTTCGATGGAGCCCAGTGTCTCCAGGGCCACGGCCACCTCCGTGGCCAACTGGGGCTGGGTCATCCCGCCTGTTTCCGGTAGAGCGCCAGCAGGGCGCCGACCACTTCCCATGACGGGACCTTCTTCTTGGAGTTCGTGCCACGTTGCATGAGCGGTGCTTTCCCGCCGCGTACGTACTCGACGCGCTCAGGACCCGTACAAAGAATTTGTACGGATCGGCTCCCTGGGGCGGATGGGGCGTGAGGCGTCACCGTGGTCGCCATGAGCGACCGACTTCCCCTGTTCCGCGAGGTTTTCTACCGCCGTGAGCGCCGTTCCGTGCCCCTCGCCCGCGACTTCACGCGCAAGGCGCTGGCCGACTGGGGGCTGGACGCGCGTGCGGACGACGTACTGGTGTGCGTGAGCGAGCTCGCGACCAACGCCCTCCTGCACGGGGTTCCGCCCGGTCGGGGCTACCGCCTGCACCTCTACCTGGAGCGGCCCGGCCCGCTCCGTATCGAGGTGCACGACAGCGGGGACGGCACCCCGGCCGTCCGGGAGCCGTCCGGGGAGTCGGGCCGGGGCCTGCTCCTCGTCGAGGCGCTCGCGGACCGGTGGGGGGTGGGCGCGCGCAATCCCGGCAAGATCGTCTGGTGTGAGTTCGCCGTCCCGTACCCCTAGTGGCTCAGCGGCCCGGCGGGGTGAGGAGCCGGCGGACGGCCTCCGCCGTCGGGGAGGGGGGCGGTGGACGGCGGGCGTTCGTGGCCGGAAATCGCTTGGATTTGTGTCGAGTTCTGTTGGACGTTCACCACCGCGCCCCCGCCGGGTCTTCTCTCGGACACCCCGGCTCATTACCGTCCCCGGCGTACCACCCAATGGCTCGAAGGCGAACCATTGGCCGTCGACTGGAGGTCGGTGTCTTGTCCCCGAGAAGTCCCCGAGCTGTCCCGCAGAAGGCTCCTCGCGCTGGGCGGAGGCGCCCTCGGCGTCGCCGCGGCAGGGTCGTTGCTGCCGCCGTCGTTGCAGGCGGCGATGGCCGCGGAGCCGCCCGCCGGGGGATGTCGGCGGTCCGGCACGTGGTGATCCTGATGCAGGAGAACCGTTCCTTCGACCACTACTTCGGCACCCTCCGCGGCGTCCGCGGATTCGGCGACCGCAACGCCGTGGAACTCCCCTCGGGCAAGTCCGTCTTCGAGCAGCCCGCCGCGCCCGGCCGGACCGTGCTGCCCTTCCCGATCCGCGGCGCCGCCGAGGCGCAGCAGAAGGACCTCCAGTACATCGGCGCCCTCGACCACTCCTGGAGCGGCGGCGGCAAGGCCTGGCGGGGCGGCTGGATGGACGGCTGGGTCCCGGCGAAGACCGCCGCCACCATGGCGTACTACGACCGGCAGGACATCCCGCTCCACTATGAGCTCGCCGACACCTTCACCATCTGCGACGCCTACCACTCGTCCATCCACACCTCGACGAGCCCCAACCGGAACCACCTCTGGTCCGGCTGGACCGGCTTCGAGGCCGACGGCAGCCGTGCCGTCAGCAACGCCGCCTACGCGGAGGACACCCACCCCGGCTACGGCTGGTCCACCTACGCCGAGCGGCTCGAAGCCGCCGGGCGGAGCTGGAAGACGTACACCGAGTGGGAGAACTTCACGGACAACAACATCGAGTTCTTCACCTCCTTCAAGAAGATCGCCCGCAAGGCGCTCGCCCTCACCGGCGGGCCCGGGACGGCGGCGCACACCTTCATGGAGTCCTTCTACGCCGCCGTCCGCGACACCGAGGACCCCACCGAGCGGGCGAGGCTCCTCGGGCTCCTGGAGGAGGGCGTCGCGACCCTCACCGAGGCCGAGCGCTCCCTCTTCGAGCGCGGGCTCCGCCGCGTCGAGTCCGGCACCCTCGCCGACGCCTTCCGCGCGGACGTCGCCGCCGGCACCCTCCCCGAGGTCTCCTACCTCGTGCCCTCCGCGATCGACTCCGAGCACCCCGGCTCCTCCTCGCCGATCGCCTCCGCGACCCTCGTCTACAAGGTGCTCGACGCCCTCGGCGCGCACCCGGACGTCTGGCGCCACACCGTCGTCCTGATCAACTACGACGAGAACGACGGCTTCTTCGACCACGTGCCGCCGCCGGTCCCGCCCGCCGACGACACGGACGAGCGGTGGAAGGGCCTGCCGACCGGCCTCGGCGTCCGCGTCCCGCTGCTCGTCGTCTCCCCGTGGTCGGTCGGCGGCTACGTCTGCTCCGAGACCTTCGACCACACCTCGGTGATCCGCTTCCTGGAGCGGCTCACCGGCATCGAGGAGCCCAACATCACCCCGTGGCGCCGGGCCGTCACCGGCGACCTCACCTCCGCCTTCGACTTCAAGCGGACCCGGCGGCAGCCGTCCGTCGAGCAGCCCGGCCCGGTCCCGCCCTTCACCGGGCGCTGGCGGCCCCAGCCGCCGGCCGTGCAGTCGATGCCCGTCCAGGAGCCCGGCACCCGCCCCGCCCGCCCGCTGCCGTACCAGCCGGACGCCTCCGCGACGACCGGTGCCGGTGCCGTCACGGTCGCGCTGAGCAACCGGGGGAGGGCGAGCGCGCACTTCGCGCTCTACCCGTACGCGGGGGAGTACGCCGTCCCGCAGCACCAGGACGTCAGGGGCGAGGGGAAGTGGACCGTCCCCGTTCCGGGTGACCGCTACCGGTTCACGGTCACCGGCCCCAACGGCTTCCGGCGCGAGTTCGAGGGCCCCGCGACCGGCGGCGCCGAGCTCGTCTCCCGGATCGACCACGAGGACCGTGACCTGCACCTCACCGTGCGGAACACCGGACCGGCCGCGGTCTCCTTCACCGTCCGGCCGCTCGGGTACGTGGACCCCGAGGATCTCGGCGCCCCCGCCGACTGGACCCGCACCGTCACCGTGAAGCCCGGGAAGACCCGTACCGTCGTCCACTCCGCCGCCGACGCGCACGGCTGGTACGACGTCGAGGTGACCGCACCGGGCGGCTTCCGCCGACGGCTCATGGGCCACATCGAGAACGGCCGGCCGAGCGTCTCCGGCTGAGGCCCGCGCGGGGCCGGGTAGCAGGATTCCCGGCCCCGCGACGCACCCTGTGAGGATCGCCACGAAACGGGCAAACGATCACGTTTGGCTGTAACAGTGGGCGCGAGCACAGATCCAGTCAGGAGTACGTCCTTGGCAGCAATCGCACGGTGGTGTGTCCGTCACCGTCTCGTCGTCGTTCTCCTGTGGCTCCTCGCACTCGGCGGGACCGCCGCCGGCGCGACCCTCGCGGGCAGCGCGTACTCCAACGACTACGAGGCCCCCGGCACCGAGTCCGGCCGGGCCACCGCCCTCCTCGACCGGGGCTTCCACGGCCTCGGCGGCGACAGCGACACCATCGTCTGGCACAGCGACCGGGGCAGCGTCCGCGCCGACGCCGTCCAGGAACGCGTCGGCGACATGCTCGACGAGGTCGCCGCACTGCCCGGCATCGCCGCCGTCAGCTCCCCCTACGAGGACGCGCGCGGCCGGATCAGCGAGGACGGGCACACCGCCTACGCGACCGTCACCTTCGACGCGCAGTCCGACGACATCCCCGAGGCCCAGGCCAAGGCCCTCGTCGCCACCGCCAAGGCCGCCGCCACGGACGACCTCCAGATCGAACTGGGCGGCAGCGCCGTCGCCCTCACCGAGGCCCCCGGCGGGCACATTGCCGAGGTCGTCGGCGTCGCCGTCGCGGCCGTCGTCCTCTTCCTGGCCTTCGGCTCGCTCGCCGCCTCCGTGCTCCCGATCGCGACCGCGCTCGTCAGCGTCGGCATCGCGTACTCCGGGATCGTGCTCCTCGGCCACCTGATGACCGTCGCCGACTTCGCCCCCATGCTGGGCATGCTCGTCGGCCTCGGCGTCGGCATCGACTACGCCCTCTTCATCGTCACCCGGCACCGCAGGGGCCTCAAACGCGGCCTCTCCGTCGCCGAGGCCGCCGAGACCGCCGTCGCCACCACCGGCCGCGCCGTCGTCTTCGCCGGCGCCACCGTCTGCATCGCCCTGCTCGGCATGCTGATCCTGCGGCTCAGCTTCCTCAACGGCGTCGCCATCGCCGCCTCGCTCACCGTGCTCCTCACGGTCGCCGCCTCCGTCACCCTGCTGCCCGCGCTGCTCTCCCTCATCGGCCCGCGGGCACTGTCCCGGCGCGAACGCCGGACGCTCGCCGAGCGCGGACCGCAGCCCGAGCTGCCCACCGGCTTCGCCGCCCGCTGGTCCGCCTTCGTCGAGCGCCACCCCAAGCTCCTCGGCGGCGTCGCCGTCCTCGTCATGGGCGTCCTGGCGCTGCCCACGCTCTCGCTCCACCTCGGCACCTCCGACCAGGGCAACAACCCGGCCACCGCGACCACGCGCAAGGCCTACGACCTGCTCGCCGACGGCTTCGGCCCCGGCGTCAACGGCCCGCTCACCCTCGTCGCGGGCCTCGACGGCGCCGACGACCGGCTCGCCCTCGACCAGCTGCCGGCCGCGCTCGACGCCACCAAGGGCGTCGCCTCCGTCTCCCCGGTCACGTACAACAGCGCGGGCGACACCGCCTTCCTCACCGTCGTGCCCGCCTCCTCGCCGCAGTCCCAGCAGACCAGCGAGCTCGTCGACCGGCTCCGTTCCGACGTCCTGCCGAAGGCCGGGGCAGGGACCTCCTGGAGGTCCACGTGGGCGGCGTCACCGCCTCGTACGACGACTTCGCCGGGATCATCATCGGCAAGCTGCCGCTCTTCATCGGCGTCGTCATCGCGCTCGGCTGCCTGCTGCTCCTGCTCGCCTTCCGCTCGATCGGCATCCCGCTCAAGGCCGCCGCCATGAACGTCGCCGCCGTCGCCGGAGCCTTCGGCATCGTCGTCGCGATCTTCCAGTGGGGCTGGGGGAGCGAACTCCTCGGCCTCGGCAGCGCCGGACCGATCGAACCCTTCCTCCCCGTGATCATGGTCTCGGTCCTCTTCGGGCTCTCCATGGACTACCAGGTCTTCCTGGTCAGCCGGATGTACGAGGAGTGGCTGGAGACCGGCGACAACCGGCGGGCGGTCCGGGTCGGCCTCGCCGAGACCAGCCGCGTGATCAACTCCGCGGCGGTCATCATGATCTCCGTCTTCCTCGCCTTCGTCCTCAGCGGCGACCGGGTCATCGCGATGTTCGGCATCGCCCTCGCGGCCGCCGTCGCCCTCGACGCCTTCATCCTGCGCACCCTCCTCGTCCCCGCGCTCATGCACATGCTCGGCAGCGCGAACTGGTGGCTGCCGAAGTGGCTCGACCGGCTGCTGCCCCGGATCAGCATCGAACCGCCCGAGTGCCGGGAGGCCGCCGACACCCGTGCGAAGATCCCCGTACAGCGCGTGACGGCTGCGGCCGCGGAGGAGAGGAACGACGATGTTCGCGATATCGCTGGGTGACGACGGCGCCGAGCTGAGGCCCCTGGAGCCCTGGCAGGCCGAGGAATTCCTCACCCACATGGACCGGGGCCGGGAGTTCGTCGGGCAGCACATCGGCCTCCCCGACATCGTCACGGACCTCGACTCCGCCCGCGCCTACCTCACCTCGTACGCCGAGAAGGCCGCCAACGACACCGGCCGCCTCTATGGCATCTGGAGCGAGGGCACCCTCGTCGGCGGCGTCCTCTTCCGGACCTTCGACGTCGCGAACGGCACCGCCGAGGCGGGCTGCTGGCTGGAGCCCTCCGCCGCCGGAAAGGGCCTGATCACCCGGGCCTGCCGGGTCATCATCGACTGGGCGATCGAGGAGCGCGGCATCCACCGCGTCGAGTGGCACGCCTCCACGAAGAACGAACCCAGCATCGCCGTCGCCCGCCGCCTCGGCATGACCCAGGAGGGCGTCGTACGGGAGAACTACCTGTACCGCGGCCACCGCAGCGACACCGCGATCTGGGCCGTCCTCGCCCCCGAATGGCGCGCGGCGAAGACGTCCTGAGCCCCTCCCCGGGCGGGTCGCAGGGGCACCTGAGGTGCCTGGGGACCCGCCTAAGGACCCCCTAGGGCCCTCCTAAGGACCCCCGTACCCCGAACATGCGGCACTCGCCCGATGTGACGACACCCCCTGGGAAACGAAAGTAGAGGCATCGCAAGAGAGCGATACCGAAACCGAAGAAACCCAGGGAGCACACGATGTTCGAGTACGAACTCCACACCATGCACCACGCCGAGCTCGTCGCCGAGGCCGCCGCCCACCGCTTGGCCCACGAGGCCCCCGCCACCCACAAGGGCCTGCGCCTCTTCGGCATCCGGCTCGGGGCCACCACGCGCAGGCGCAGCCGGCCGACGGCGGCCGCGGTCGCTTCACCAAGGCCGCGTGACCCCTTATGAGCGACGGCAAGGAAGTCTGTGCGATGCTCGGCGCCGTGGAGACCAGGTCAGTCAGCCCCGTCTTCGTCGGCCGCGCCGGCGAACTCACCGCCCTCACCGAGGCGCTCTCCCGCGCGACAGCGGGAGAGCCCCAGGCCCTGCTCATCGGCGGTGAGGCGGGCGTCGGCAAGACCCGGCTCATCGAGGAGTTCCTCGACACGGCCTGCGAGCGGGACGCCGTCGTCGCCCTCGGCGGCTGCGTCGAACTCGGCGCCGACGGACTCCCCTTCGCCCCTTCGCCTCCGCCCTGCGCGCCCTGCGCCGCCGCCTCCCCGAAGAACTCACCGCCGCCGCCGACGGCCACGAGGGCGAACTCGCCCGCCTGCTGCCCGAACTGGGCGACCCCGGCAGCCACGAGCCCGCCGACGAGGACTCCACCGCCCGCCTCTTCGAACTGACCGTGCGGCTCCTGGAACGGCTCGCCGCCGACCGCACGATCGTGCTCGTCCTGGAAGACCTGCACTGGGCCGACACCTCCACCCGGCACCTGTTCACGTACCTCCTGCGCACCCTGCGCCGCGGCCGGATCGTGGTCGTCGCCAGCTACCGCGCCGACGACATCCACCGCCGCCACCCGCTGCGCCCCCTCCTCGCCGAACTCGACCGGCTCCGCACCATCCGCCGCATCGAACTCGCCCGCTTCACCCGCACCGAGGTGCACCGCCAGCTCACCGGCATCCTCGCCGCCGAACCCGACCCCGGACTCGTCGAAGAGGTCTTCGAACGCTCCGACGGCAACGCCTTCTTCGTCGAGGAGCTCGTCGTCTCCCACGAGGCCGGCTGCGCCGCGGGCCAGCTCAGCGACTCCCTGCGCGACCTCCTGCTCGTCCGGGTCGAGACGCTCCCCGAAGCCGCCCAGCGGGTCGCCAGGATCGTCGCCGAGGGCGGCTCCACCGTCGAGTACGGACTCCTCGCCGCCGTCGCCCGGCTCCCCGAGGACGAACTCATCGAGGCCCTGCGCGCCTGCGTCGGCAAGAACATCCTCCTCGCCGTCCCCGACGGCGACGGCTACCGCTTCCGCCACTCCCTCGTCCGCGAGGCCGTCAGCGACGACCTGCTGCCCGGCGAACGCTCCCGCCTCAACCGCCGCTACGCCGAGGCCCTCGAAGCCGACCCCGGACTCGTCCGCGCCCACGAGCGGACCACCCGCCTCGCCACGTACTGGTACCACGCGCACGACCCCGAGAAGGCCCTCCCCGCCGTCCTCCGGGCCTCCGTCGAGACCCGCAAGCGCCACGCCTACGCCGAGCAGCTCAGCCTCCTCGAACGGGCCATGGAACTGTGGGACAAGGTCCCCGCCGGGACGCGCGACTCCCTGCGCCCCATGGACTACGCCGACGCGTACCCCGCCTGCGGCTGCGACCCCGACACCGGCTCGCTGCGCTTCCTCGACCTGCTCGCCGAGGCCGCCGTCGCCGCCCGGCTCAGCGGCGAACGGGAACGGGCCTCGAAGATCTGCCGCACGGCCCTGCGGATCCTCGACGACGCCGAGAACGACCCGCTGCGCGCCGCCTGGTTCTGGACCGAGATGGCCCGGCTCCAGTCCAACCTCGGCAAGGGCGACGGCTGGGCCGAGATCGCCCGCGCCCAGGAACTCGTCAAGGGCCTCCCGCCGTCCGCCGTCCACGCCACCGTCCTCGTCGGCGCGGCCGGCTGGGGCATGCTGCGCAACCCCGGCCCCGAGGCGCTCGCCGCCGCCGAACGCGCCGTCGAGTACGCCCGGTTCGTCAAGGCCGAACCCATCGAGCTGAACGCCCGGATCACCCTCGGCACCATCATGGTCTCCGCCGGCGACACCGAGGGCGGACTCGCCACGATCCACGCGGCACGCGAACGGACCGTCGCCCTCGGCCAGTTCCACGAGGCCGCCCGCGCCCATGTGAACCTCTCCTCCTCCATGGAGGCGCTCGGCCGCTCCCGCGAGGCCGTCGACACCGCCGTCACCGGCATCGAACTGGCCCGCTCCCGCGGCCTCGTCGACAGCGCGGGCTGGATCCGCGCCAACCTCGCCGAATCCCTCCTCGCGCTCGGCGAATGGGACCGCAGCAAGGAGGAGGCCGAGGAACTGCTCCGCTCCGGGGCCGGCAGCACCAAGCCCGGCGGCACGGCCCTGCTCCAGCTCGCCCACCTCGCCGTCGACCGCGGCGAACCCGCCAAGGCCGCCGCGCACCTCGCCGAGGCCCGCGCCCGCTACGGCACCCGCGACCCGATCCCGCAGTACACCCTGCCCATGGCCCAGGCCGAGATCTCCATCGCCGCCGCCGAGGGCCGCCTCGCGGACGTGCGGGACCAGCTCGCCGGCCTCGCGGAGACCGGCTTCCCGCCCGGCACCCACCGCTACGGCTGGCCGCTCGTCCTCACCGCGATCACCGCCGAGGCCGACAGCCGCGGACTGCCCGCCGCCGACGAGGGGCGCGCCGCCGCGATCGACCGGGTCCGCCGCTGCGTCCGCGCCCTCGCCACCCCGGCCCCCGTCTGGGAGGCCTACTCCGGCAGGTCTCCGAGGAACTCGCCCGCGCCGAGGGCCGCGAGACCGCCGCCCGCTGGGCCGAGGTCACCGCCGCCTGGGAGCCGCTCGAACGCCCGCACCAGCTGGCCCGCGCCCGGCACCGCCTCGCCGACGCGCTGCTCGTCGAGGGAGGCCGCCGCGAGGAGGCCACGGCCCTGCTCCGCGAGGCCCACGCCACCGCCGTACGGCTCGGTGCCCGCCCGCTCCGCGAGGACGTCGAACTCCTCGCCGCCCGCGCCCGCCTCTCCTCGCCCCGGAGCGGCAGGCCCCGGCACCGGCGGAGCCTGGGGACGACAGCTTCGGCCTCACGCCCCGGGAGCAGGACGTGCTGCGCCTGGTCGCGGACGGCCGCACCAACCGTCAGATCGCCGAGGAGCTGTTCATCTCGCCGAAGACGGCCAGCGTCCACGTCTCCAACATCCTCGCCAAGCTCGGCGTCGCGGGCCGGGGGGAGGCCGCCGCCCTGGCCCACCGGCTGCACCTGCTCGACACGCCGCTCTGAGCCCCGGCGCTACTTCACGTCGAGGCGGAGGATCCGGTCGTCCCCGGGCCGGGCGTGCCCCGGGTGTCGGTCTCGCTGGTCACCAGCCAGAGCCGCCCGTCGCCCGCCGCGAGGACCGTGCGCAGGCGTCCGTACGTGCCCGTGAGGAGGCCTCGGGCTCTCCGGAGCGCTTCGCCCCGGAGAGCGGGACGCGCCACAGCCGCTCGCCCCGGAGCGCGGCCATCCAGATCGCGCCCCGGGCGTAGGCGATGCCGCTGGGGAGGCCTCCGAGGTCGGCCACTGGGCCACCGGGTCCACGAGGCCGGGCTTCCCGGCCCGGCCCTCGGCCAGCGGCCAGCCGTAGTTCCGCCCCGGCTCGATCAGGTTCAGCTCGTCCCAGGTGTTCTGCCCGAACTCCGACGCCCACAGCCGGCCCGCCGGGTCCCAGGCGAGCCCTGCACGTTGCGGTGCCCGTACGAGTACACCACCGAGCCCGGGAAGGGTTGCCCGGCGCGGGCGGCCCTCCGGCGTCATCCGCAGGATCTTCCCGCCGAGCGAGGACCGGTCCTGGGCGAGGCCGGTCCGGCCCGTCTCGCCCGTCCCCGCGTACAGCATCCCGTCCGGCCCGAACGCGATCCGGCCGCCGTTGTGGACGGACCCCTTCGGGATGCCGGTGAGCACCGGCTCCGGCGGGCCGAGCCGGTCGCCCTCTCCGCCGCCGTACCGCATGCGCACGACGCGGTTGTCCGAGGCGGCCGTCAGATACGCGTACACCCAGCCGTCCCGCACCGCGAGCCCCAGGAGCCCGCCCTCACCGCCCGGGACCACCCCCGGCACCTCGCCGAGCGGGGTCTTCGCGCCGGTCCGCCCGTCGATCCGGGTGATCGTCCGCTCGTCCCGGGAGGAGACCAGCAGGTCCCCGCCGGGCAGCTCCGCGAGGCCCCAGGGCGACTTCAGGCCCTCCGTGAGGGTGCCCGCGACCGAGACCCGGGCGGCGGAGGACGGGGACGCGGAGGAGGGGGACGCGGAGGACGTCGTCGGTGGGGCCGTGCCTCCTCCCGTGCCGCCCGAGGAGCACCCGGCCACCAGCACGAGCACGGCGGCGCCCCACAGGGCCTTCACCACAACAGGACGGCTCACGGTCCGGTGCCCTTCGACGAGTCGAGCGGTACCCCTCCTGATACCCCGCCCGCCCCGCGCGGCGCTCGGTCCGGTCCGGCGCTCGGTCCTGTCCGGCGCCCGGTCCCGTCCGGCGCTCAGTCCCAGGAGCCGCGCGGCGCCGGGAGCGCCGCGATCTCCGCCAGGTCCTCCGCCGTGAGCCGCAGGGAGGCGGCGCGGGCGTTCTCGACGGCCCACCGCTCCCGCTTCGCCCCCGGCACCGGCACGACGTGCCGGCCGAGGCCGAGCACCCACGCGAGCGCCACCTGTGCCGGGGTGACGCCCGCGCCGTGCCGGGCGGCCACGCGGCGCAGGCCCGCGACGATCGGCTGGTTCGCCGCCATCATCTCGGCCGTGAAGCGGGGTGCCGGGCCCGCGGGTCGTCCGGCTCGAAGCCGCCGCCCGGGGTCAGCGTCCCGGTGAGGAAGCCGTTCCCCAGCGGCATGGCCGCGAGGAAGCCGACGCCCCGCGCCGCGCACCAGGGAGGAGCCGCGCCAGCGACTCCTGGGACCACACCGACAGCTCCGCCTCCACCGCCGCCACCGGGAAGACCTGCTGGATCCGGTCCAGTTGGCGGATCGTTCCCTCGTACGGATCGGTCCCGCGCCGGACCGGGCGGGCCCCACGGCGCAGAGGCCGAGCGCCCGCACCTTGCCCGCCGACACCAGTTCGGCCATGGCGCCCCAGGTCTCCTCGACCGGCACCTCGGGGTCCGCCCGGTGGAGCTGGTAGAGGTCGATGACATCGGTCTGGAGCCGGCGCAGCGAGGCGTCGCAGGCCCGGCGCACGTACCCCGGGCGGCCGTTGGCGACCACGTGGCGCCGCTCGCCGCCGTCGCCGACGAGCAGCCCGCACTTCGTCGAGACGAAGGCCTCGGACCGCCGCTCCTTCAACGCCCGTCCCACGAGCAGCTCGTTGGTGAACGGTCCGTACATGTCGGCGGTGTCGAGCAGGCTCACCCCGGCGTCGAGCGCCGCGTGCACGGTCCGCAGCGAGCGGTCCCCCCGCTGTTCCGAACGGCTGTACGCCCAGCTCATCGGCATGCACCCCAGGCCGATCGCACCCACGCCGAGCGCCGTCGCCCCGATAGTCCTGCGCTCCACCTGCCGGTACCCCTCCCTGTGCCGTCCCCCAAAGTAACCAATGGAGCGCGGGATTCTTCGCATAGCCTCCCGGTCATGAGATTCGAAGACACGACCGCTGACGTGTGGCTTCCGATTCCGGCGGACGAGATCGAGGGACTCCCCGAGCCGGGCGCGGCGGGCCTGAACTACCGCTTCTGGGACGGCGGTCCCGATTTCCCGCCGATCCGGCGCACTGCGCCTTCTACGTCGTCCCGTACATGAAGGGCTCGGAGATCGCCGTACGGCCGCTGGCCGGGATGACCTCCCTCCGGGTCGTGCAGACCCTGTCCGCCGGCATCGACCACGTCACCCCGGGCATCGGCTCGCTGCGGCCGGGGGTCGCCCTCTGCAACGCGAAGGGCGTCCACGAGGCCAGCACCGCCGAGCTGACGCTCGCCCTGATCCTCGCCTCGCTGCGCGGCATCCCGGGCTTCGTGCGCGGCCAGGACGCCGAGGAGTGGCGGGCGGGCTTCTACCCGGCGCTCGCCGACAAGACCGTCCTGATCGTCGGCTACGGATCGATCGGCGCCGCCATCGAGGACCGGCTCGCACCCTTCGAGTGCGCGCGGGTGGCGCGTCGCACGCTCCGCGCGCACCACAGGGCGCGGCCCGGTGCACGCCCTGGCGGACCTGCCGGCGCTGCTCCCGGAGGCGGACGTGGTCGTGCTGTCCACTCCGCTCACGCCGGAGACCACCCGTCTGGCCGACGCCGGGTTCCTCGCGCGGATGAAGGACGGGGCGCTCCTGGTGAACGTCGCCCGGGGCCCGGTCGTCGACACGGCCGCGCTGCTCAAGGAGGTCGAGAACGGTCGGATCACGGCGGCGCTCGACGTCACCGACCCCGAACCGCTGCCGGCCGGGCACCCCCTGTGGCACGCTCCCGGTGTCCTGATCAGCCCCCATGTGGGAGGTTCCACTTCGGCCTTCATGCCGAGGGCGAAGCGGCTGATCGCGGGACAGCTGCGGAGGTTCGCGGAGGGCGGGGAACTGGCCAACGTCCTCCTCACCACCGGCTGACCCCTGGGCCGACCGGAGGACCCCGCTCGGCCGGTCGGGTGACAGCGCCCGACACGCGCTGTGCACAAGCCCCTGGCCGTCACGGAGTACCGCCTGTCCCTGAGTGACTCTCCATCATGCGTCGAACGGACTGACTGGAGAACGGATCATCGATTCAGAGGCGACGGCGACGCGGCCAAGCTTCCCGCGACCGGACGCAGCCAGGCCACCCAGACCACCCGCCCCACCGGCCACCCCACCAGGCCGCCCAACCTGCAAACACGGCCAGTGCATGGGGCCCCCGGTGACTGGCGGCACCGTGCTGCGTCTCATCCATTTGGCTGACCCCGCCTAAACAGCTGCTCCTTCTGGCTCTGCTTACGGGCTCGGCAAACGAGCCCGGCTTCCTGCTCCGGCGCTTTCGCTCCTTTTCGCTGGCCGAATCGCCTTCACCACGGTGCCCGAATCCTCCGCCGCCGACCTCTGCTTCTTACTCTTCGCCCCACCCGCCATCGTGGGCCTCCTCGTCCTCGCCAAGAAACCCGTCACCCGCGCCGGCTGGGTCTGCCTCGGGCTCGACGCCTGGCTCATCGGCGGCTCCCTGCTCACGCTCTCCTGGAGCCTCGCCCTCGCCCGCACCGCGCACGTCGAGGGCGAGTCCGTCACCCAGGCCGCGCTGTCGCTGGCCTACCCGCTGCTCGACATCGTGCTCGTCAGCATGGTCCTCGCCCTGCACTTCCGCCGCTCGCAGGCCAACCGCTCCGCGACGAACACCGCGATCGCCGCACTCGCCCTGACCGTGCTGTGCGACGCCCTCTTCACCTCGCCGCTGCTCCGCGCGAGCTACGCCTCCGGCCAGCTCCTCGACGCCGGCTGGTTCGCCGGCTCGCTGCTCCTCGCCTACGCCCCTGGGGCGTGCGCCGCCCGCCGGACACCGCCCGCGCCCCTCGCTCCACAGCCGCCCCGTCGCCGGCTCGCTCGCCGCCCTCACCCCGTACCTCGCCGCGGCCGTCTGCACCCTCGGCATCCTGTACAACGTCGTCGAGGGCCGCCGGGTCGACCGCGTCGTCGTCCTCACCGGCTGCACGGTCGTGCTCGCCCTCGTCGTCCGCCAGGGCATCATGCTCCTGGACAACATCGCCCTCACCCACGAACTGGCCCAGAAGGAGAACCACTTCAGGTCGCTCGTGCAGGGCTCCAGCGACGTCATCATGATCGCCGCGCCCACCGGGACCCTGCGCTACGTCAGCCCCGCCGCCACCGGGGTCTACGGGCGCGACGCCGAGGAGCTCGTCGGCTCCGAGCTCGCCTCCCTGATCCACCCCGAGGACCTCGGCGCCGTCGTCCACGAGGTGCGCCGCTTCCTGGCCGTCTCGCCCGCCGAGGAGCCCACCACCCGCATCGAATGCCGCTTCCGCTCCGGCCGCGGCGACTGGCTCAACGTCGAGTCGACCGTCAACCGCCACCAGGGCGGCCTGATCTTCAACAGCCGGGACGTCACCGAACGCGTCCGCCTCCAGGCCCAGTTGCAGCACAACGCCGAGCACGACCCGCTCACCGACCTGCCCAACCGCGCCCTCTTCACCCGGCGCGTCCGGCAGGCCCTCGGCGGCCGCCGCGCCTCCGACCCCGGCACCGCCGTGCTCTTCATCGACCTCGACGGCTTCAAGGGGGTCAACGACCGCCTCGGCCACCAGGCGGGCGACGACCTCCTCGTCCAGGCCGCCCGCCGCCTCCACGACTCCGTACGGGCCGGGGACACCGCCGCCCGGCTCGGCGGCGACGAGTTCGCCGCCCTCATCCTCGGCGACGGCGGCCGCGACCGGACGGCCCGCCGCAACCAGGTCCAGGAGATCGCCGACCGGCTCCGGCTCACGCTCTCCCAGCCCTACCGCGTGGACGGGGGCAACGAGGTGCGGGTCGCCGCCTCCATCGGCGTCGCCTTCGCCGAACCCGGCATCGAGGCCGGCGACCTCCTGCGCAACGCCGACCTGGCCATGTACCGGGCCAAGGCCGCCGGCAAGGACCGCGTCGAGCTCTACGCCCCGCAGATGCAGGCCGAGGTGGTCCGCCGCACCGAACTGGCCGCCCGGCTGCGCACCGCCCTCCACGACGGCGAGTTCGCCCTGCTCCACCAGCCCGTCGTCGACCTCGCCACCGGCCGGATCTCCGCCGTCAGCGCCCAGGCCCGCTGGCGCTCCACCCAGGGCATCCTCTTCACCCCCGCCGAGTACCTCCGGGCCACCGACGACGGCGAGCGCACCGCCGAGCTCGGCCGCTGGCTCCTCGAAGAGGCCGTCGAGCAGGCCGCCGAGCGGGCGGGAATCGGCCACCGCACGCCCGTGTCCATCCGGCTCTCCGCCGGCCGCCTCCTGGACCGCTCACTGCCCCTCGGCTCGGTCGAGTCGCTGCTCACCCGCTACGGGCTGCCCTCCGGCTCGCTGATCGTCGAGCTCGCCGACAGCGACCCCCGGACCCCGCTCGACGAGCTGGAACAGCGCCTGGTCGCCCTGCGCCGCCTCGGGGTGCGGATCGTGCTCGACGGATTCGGCAGCGGACACATGGCGATCAACGCCCTGCGCAGGCTTCCCGTCGACATACTGAAGCTGGACCGGGGACTCGTCGAGGGTGTCGTCGAATCGGCCCGCCTCCGCAAGATCACCAGCGGGGTGCTCCGCATCGCCGGCGAGCTCGGCCTGCAGACCCTGGCCGAGGGCGTCGACGTCCCGGAGCAGGTCGTCGCCCTGCGCGCGATGGGCTGCAGCCACGCCCAGGGCATGGCCTTCTCGGGCCCGCTCGACGAATACCGCCTGCGCAGGGCCCTCGTACGGGACGAGTACCCGCTGCCCGGAGCGGTCCCCGTGCGTGTCGGAAACCACCCCCCGATCGGCTCACATTCTGAGACGCCCGTCCCACCCACTTGACAGTGGTGAGGGCGGAGAGGGAGGGTCAGTGCCATGCGCACCCGAATTCTCGTACTTGGAAAGCGCGTCGGCTGAAGCAGGGTCCCCTTAGGTCCCGCTGAGAACGCACCCGACGCGCTCCCCTCGCTTGCCTCACGGCACGAGGGGTTTTTTGTTGCACCGGCTCACCCCAAAAACGACGCAAACCCCTGCAAAACACCTCGCAAAAACCCTCTGCTTCGAGAAGAGATGCTGATGACCGAGCAGGCCACCGGGCACCATCCGCAGCCGCGCCCCGTAACGGCGCGCAGCCCACCACCGTCGAGCACGTCACGGGTGCGCAGTCCCTCATCCGTTCTCTCGAGGAAGTGGGCGCCGACACCGTCTTCGGCATCCCCGGCGGCGCGATCCTCCCCGCCTACGACCCGATGATGGACTCGAAGCGGGTGCGCCACATCCTCGTCCGCCACGAGCAGGGGGCGGGCCACGCCGCCACCGGTTACGCGCAGGCCACCGGCAAGGTCGGCGTCTGCATGGCGACCTCGGGCCCCGGTGCGACCAACCTCGTCACCCCGATCGCCGACGCGCACATGGACTCGGTCCCGCTCGTCGCGATCACCGGTCAGGTCTCCTCGAAGGCGATCGGCACGGACGCCTTCCAGGAGGCGGACATCTGCGGCATCACGATGCCGATCACCAAGCACAACTTCCTCGTCACCAAGGCCGAGGACATCCCGCGGACGATCGCCGAGGCCTTCCACATCGCCTCCACCGGCCGTCCGGGCCCGGTCCTGGTCGACATCGCCAAGGACGCGCTCCAGGCGAAGACCACCTTCAGCTGGCCGCCGCAGACCGACCTGCCCGGCTACCGCCCGGTCACCAAGCCGCACGCCAAGCAGATCCGCGAGGCCGCCAAGCTGATCAGCGCCGCCAAGCGGCCCGTGCTGTACGTCGGCGGCGGCGTCATCAAGGCCGGCGCCACCGCCGAGCTGAAGATCCTCGCCGAGCTCACCGGCGCCCCGGTCACCACCACCCTGATGGCGCTCGGCGCGTTCCCCGACAGCCACCCGCTGCACGTCGGCATGCCCGGCATGCACGGCGCCGTCACGGCCGTCACCGCGCTCCAGAAGGCCGACCTGATCGTCGCCCTCGGCGCCCGCTTCGACGACCGCGTCACCGGCAAGCTCGACAGCTTCGCCCCGTACGCCAAGATCGTCCACGCGGACATCGACCCGGCCGAGATCGGCAAGAACCGCGCCGCCGACGTCCCGATCGTCGGTGACGCCCGCGAGGTCATCGCCGACCTGGTCCAGGCCGTCCAGGCCGAGCACAGCGAGGGCAACAAGGGCGACTACACCGCCTGGTGGAGCGACCTGAGCCGCTGGCGCGAGACCTACCCGCTCGGCTACGACCTGCCGGAGGACGGCAGCCTCTCGCCGCAGCAGGTCATCCAGCGCATCGGCCGGCTCGCCCCCGAGGGCACGATCTTCGCCGCGGGCGTCGGCCAGCACCAGATGTGGGCCGCCCACTTCATCGACTACGAGCAGCCCGCCACCTGGCTGAACTCCGGCGGCGCCGGGACGATGGGCTACGCGGTCCCCGCCGCGATGGGCGCCAAGGCCGGCATGCCGGACCGCACGGTCTGGGCGGTCGACGGCGACGGCTGCTTCCAGATGACCAACCAGGAGCTCACCACCTGCGCCCTGAACAACATCCCGATCAAGGTCGCCATCATCAACAACGGCGCCCTCGGCATGGTCCGTCAGTGGCAGACGCTCTTCTACAACCAGCGCTACTCGAACACCGTCCTGCACTCCGGCCCGGACGACGTCCAGGCGAACAAGGGCACCCGCGTCCCCGACTTCGTCAAGCTCTCCGAGGCCATGGGCTGTGTCGCCCTGCGCTGTGAGGACCCGGCCGACCTGGACAAGGTCATCGCCGAGGCCAACGCCATCAACGACCGCCCGGTCGTGATCGACTTCATCGTCCACGAGGACGCCCAGGTCTGGCCGATGGTCGCCGCCGGCACCTCGAACGACGAGGTCATGGCCGCGCGGGGCGTCCGCCCCGACTTCGGCGACGGCGAAGACGACTGAGCGAGCAGAGCGAAAAGGAAGAGACCCAGACATGTCCACCAAGCACACGCTCTCCGTTCTCGTCGAGAACACGCCCGGCATCCTCGCCCGGATCGCCGCCCTGTTCTCCCGCCGCGGCTTCAACATCGACTCCCTCGCCGTGGGCGTCACCGAGCACCCCGACATCTCCCGCATCACCATCGTGGTCGGTGTCGAGGACCTGCCCCTGGAGCAGGTGACCAAGCAGCTCAACAAGCTGGTCAACGTCCTGAAGATCGTCGAACTCGAGCCCAGCGCTGCGATCCAGCGCGAGCTCGTCCTGGTGAAGGTCCGCGCCGACAACGAGACCCGCTCCCAGATCGTCGAGATCGTGCAGCTGTTCCGCGCCAAGACCGTGGACGTCTCCCCCGAGGCGGTCACCATCGAGGCCACCGGTTCGAGTGACAAGCTCGAAGCGATGCTCAAGATGCTGGAGCAGTTCGGCATCAAGGAGCTCGTGCAGTCCGGCACGATCGCCATAGGGCGTGGCGCCCGGTCCATCACGGACCGGTCCCTGCGGGCCCTCGACCGCAGCGCCTGAGAGTCCTCGACGCCCGGCCGCGGGTCCGCCCCGCGGTCCGATTGACGAGACCCGAAAACTTTCCTCCCGCTCCCCGCCGTACGGTGGGACGCAACACCAGCACCTCAAGGAGAATCCCAGTGGCCGAGCTGTTCTACGACGCAGACGCCGACCTGTCCATCATCCAGGGCCGCAAGGTCGCGGTGATCGGCTACGGCAGCCAGGGGCACGCCCACGCGCTGTCGCTCCGTGACTCCGGTGTCGACGTCCGCGTCGGTCTCCAGGAGGGCTCGAAGTCCAAGGCCAAGGCCGAGGAGCAGGGTCTGCGCGTCGTCTCCGTCGCCCAGGCGGCGGAAGAGGCCGACCTCATCATGATCCTGACGCCGGACCCGATCCAGGCCCAGGTCTACGAGGAGTCCATCAAGGACCACCTGAAGGAGGGCGACGCGCTCTTCTTCGGCCACGGTCTGAACGTCCGTTACGGCTTCATCAAGGTGCCCGAGGGCATCGACGTCGCCCTGGTCGCCCCGAAGGGCCCGGGCCACCTGGTCCGCCGTCAGTACGAGGAGGGCCGCGGCGTTCCGTGCATCGCGGCCGTCGAGCAGGACGCCACCGGCAAGGCCTTCGACCTGGCGCTCTCGTACGCCAAGGGCATCGGCGGCACCCGCGCCGGCGTCATCAAGACGACCTTCACCGAGGAGACCGAGACCGACCTGTTCGGTGAGCAGGCCGTCCTCTGCGGTGGCACCGCGGCCCTGGTCAAGGCGGGCTTCGAGACCCTGACCGAGGCCGGCTACCAGCCGGAGATCGCCTACTTCGAGTGCCTCCACGAGCTGAAGCTCATCGTCGACCTCATGTACGAGGGCGGCCTGGAGAAGATGCGCTGGTCGGTCTCCGAGACCGCCGAGTGGGGCGACTACGTCACCGGCCCGCGGATCATCACCGAGGCCACCAAGGCCGAGATGAAGAAGGTCCTCGCGGAGATCCAGGACGGCACCTTCGCCAAGGAGTGGATGGCCGAGTACCACGGCGGCCTGAAGAAGTACAACGAGTACAAGTCCCAGGACTCCAACCACCTCCTGGAGACCACCGGCAAGGAGCTGCGCAAGCTCATGAGCTGGGTGAACGACGAGGAGGCGTAAGCCTTCGGACGAGGGGCCGGACAGGGTGTCCGGCCCCTCGTCACATCGTTGGACACCCCGTCCAACCACGGACGGGTGATCCTTCCAACGAGGCGCATGAACTGCGCCGACGCACCACTACACTTCTCAACAACATCGCGTCTGGCCCACAGCGTCGTGCGCTTTCACGCGGCAAGCCCCCTCCACCGCCTGCGGCCGTCGGGACGGCCGTCCGCACTGCCTCTGTGAGGACTCACGTGAGCTCGAAACCTGTCGTACTCATCGCTGAAGAGCTGTCGCCCGCCACCGTGGACGCCCTGGGCCCGGACTTCGAGATCCGGCACTGCAACGGTGCCGACCGGGCCGAGCTGCTCCCCGCCATCGCCGATGTGGACGCGATCCTGGTCCGCTCCGCGACCAAGGTCGACGCCGAGGCCCTCGCCGCGGCGAACAAGCTCCGGGTCGTCGCCCGTGCCGGCGTCGGTCTGGACAACGTCGACGTCTCCGCCGCCACCAAGGCCGGCGTCATGGTCGTGAACGCCCCGACCTCGAACATCGTCACCGCCGCCGAGCTCGCGTGCGGTCTGCTCGTCGCCACCGCGCGCAACATCCCGCAGGCCAACACCGCCCTGAAGAACGGCGAGTGGAAGCGCAGCAAGTACACCGGCGTCGAGCTGAGCGAGAAGACCCTCGGCGTCGTCGGCCTCGGCCGCATCGGCGTCCTGGTCGCCCAGCGCATGTCCGCCTTCGGCATGAAGATCGTCGCGTACGACCCCTACGTGCAGCCGGCCCGCGCCGCCCAGATGGGCGTGAAGCTGCTGTCCCTGGACGAGCTCCTCGAAGTCGCCGACTTCATCACCGTCCACCTGCCGAAGACCCCGGAGACCCTCGGTCTCATCGGCGACGAGGCGCTGCACAAGGTCAAGCCCTCCGTCCGCATCGTCAACGCCGCGCGCGGCGGATCGTGGACGAGGCCGCGCTGTACTCGGCGCTCAAGGAGGGCCGGGTCGCCGGCGCGGGCCTCGACGTGTACGCGAAGGAGCCCTGCACGGACTCCCCGCTCTTCGAGCTCGACCAGGTCGTCTGCACCCCGCACCTCGGCGCCTCCACGGACGAGGCCCAGGAGAAGGCCGGCATCGCGGTCGCCAAGTCGGTGCGCCTGGCGCTCGCCGGCGAGCTGGTCCCGGACGCGGTCAACGTCCAGGGCGGCGTCATCGCCGAGGACGTGAAGCCGGGTCTGCCGCTCGCCGAGAAGCTCGGCCGGATCTTCACCGCCCTCGCGGGCGAGGTCGCGTCCCGTCTCGACGTCGAGGTCTACGGCGAGATCACCCAGCACGACGTGAAGGTGCTCGAACTCTCCGCGCTCAAGGGCGTGTTCGAGGACGTGGTCGACGAGACCGTGTCGTACGTCAACGCCCCGCTGTTCGCGCAGGAGCGCGGTGTCGAGGTGCGCCTGACGACGAGCTCCGAGTCGCCCGACCACCGCAACGTGGTCACCGTGCGCGGCACCCTGGCGAACGGCGAGGAGGTCGCGGTCTCCGGCACGCTGGCCGGTCCCAAGCACCTCCAGAAGATCGTCGCGGTCGGCGACTACGACGTGGACGTGGCGCTCGCCGACCACATGGTCGTGCTGCGCTACGAGGACCGTCCGGGCGTCGTCGGCACCGTCGGCCGGATCCTCGGCGAGGCCGGTCTGAACATCGCGGGCATGCAGGTGGCGCGCGCGGAGGAGGGCGGCGAGGCGCTCGTCGTCCTCACCGTGGACGACACCGTCCCGGCCGGCGTCCTCGCGGAGATCGCGGAGGAGATCGGCGCGGCCTCGGCCCGCTCGGTCAACCTGATCTGACGCTCCCGGGGCCTCCCGTACCCGGTTGATAGACGACTGTCTTACACAAGCGTCTATCGGCCGGGTACAGTGCTGTCATGGGACACAAGGAAGACCTCCTCGAAGGCGCCAAGCGCTGCCTCCTGGAGAAGGGCTACGGGCGCACCACCGCGCGCGACATCGTCGCCGCCTCGGGCACCAACCTCGCCTCCATCGGCTACCACTACGGCTCCAAGGACGCCCTGCTCCAGCAGGCCTTCCTGGCGCTGACCGAGGAGTGGGGCGACCGGGCGGGCGCCGCCGGGGCCGAGGGCGAGAAGGCGCTGCCGGCCGACCCGTACGAGCGTTTCCATGCCGTCTGGGAGCAGGTCGTCGCCGCGGCCGGCCCGAGCCGCCCGGTCTGGAAGCTCCAGACCGAGGTCGTCACCCGCATCGACGACGACGAGAAGCTCCGCGAGGCCATCAAGGAGCCCCAGCGCGAGGGCCGCCTCGGCATGGCGCAGGGCTTCCTCGGCATCGACCCGGAGCGGGACCCCGAGAAGGCCCGGGTCGCCGGACTGCTCTGCCAGGCCCTCGCGACCGGCGTCATGATCCAGTGGATGGTCGACCCGGAGACCGCGCCGAGCGCCGACGACCTCACCGCGGGACTGCGGGTCCTGATGGAGGGCGCGTAGGGGGAGGACCCTCAGAGCCGGGCCGACTTCAGGGACATGTGCAGCAGGAGGCGGTCCTCGCCGTCGTCCAGGTCGAGGCCGGTGAGCTGCTCGACCCGGGACAGCCGGTAGTAGAGGGTCTGGCGGTGGATGCCCAGGGCGCGGCCGTGCGGCCCGCCTGGCCCGCGTTGTCGAGGAACGCCTCGGCGGTGCGGGCCAGTTCGGTGTGGGCGGGGGCGAGCAGCGGGGCGACGACCGGGTCGATCTCGGGTGGTAGAGCGCCGCGAGCAGCCGGTACGGGCCGATCCCGGCCCACTCCGCGACCGGGCCGAGGGTCGGCTGCGCCGTGGCGGCGCGGGCCGCCGTGTTGGCCTCGCGCCAGGCCGCCGGGAGCTCCGCGAGGCCCCGGCGGGGTTCGCGATGCCGGCCGGGGCGGCGCCGCGCAGCCGGTCGGCGGCCGTGTGGGCGGGGAGAGGTCCTCGGCCGTGCGCAGCCGCACGAGGACGGCGAGGGACTCGCCCTCGGGGAGCACGGTGACCGCCGCCGCGCCGGGGACCGCCCGGATCGACGGGGCCTCGCCCCGCCAGGGCGTCACGCAGACGACGGTGTGCAGACCGTCCGCGCTGGGCCCGAGGGCGACCCGGAGCGCCGCGACGGCCATGTCGCTCTGCCAGCCGCGCCCGGCGGTCAGGACGGCGGCGAACTCGCGCGAGAGGTCGGCGTCCGCCCGCTCCTCGTCGGCGAGGAGGCCGCCGATCCGGGTGGCGACCTCCATCGCGGCCGCGAGCTGGGCGGGCGTGGGGCCGGGCTCGGCGTCGAGCAGCCAGACGTACCCGAGGACGACGCCCCGATGGCGTACGGGGAGGCAGATGCGGTCCCGGAAGACCCCGGCGTCCGGGGCGGCCGGGATGCGTACCGGGCCCGTCGCCCGGGTGATGCCGAAGCCCTCGAACCAGGCGCGGACCGCCGGGGTCGACTTCCGGGTCAGGATCGAGCGCGTCCGGACGGGGTCCATGGCGGTGTCGTCGTCGCTGTCGTGGGCGCCGAAGGCGATCAGCCCGAAATCGCGGTTCTCCAGCGTCGCCGGCGCGCCCAGGAGCGCGGAGATCTCGTCCACCAGTTCTTGGTAATCGCCCTTCACGGCGCCATTCTCGCACCCCCCTCAGACATCTGTATGAGATGCCCGGCACGGATGCGTGACAGCTGTAGATGGCGGACGATCGGAGCGATCCGTAGGTTTCACGGTGGTTCTTCGTGCTGTTACCTGTTTCTTACGAAAGATCGGGTACCGCACCTTTCGTCACCCTGTCCTTCTGGAGGTCCCCGTGCTGGGTCCCGTGATCCTCGCCGCGTCGCGCAGCGACAAGATGCGCCGTCTCGTTTCGGCCGCCCCCGGGACCAAGCAGGTCGTCGCCCGCTTCATCGCCGGCGAGACGGTCGAGGACGTCGTCCCGATCGTCTCCGAGCTGAGCGGCCGCGGCCTGGAGGTCACCCTCGACGTCGTCGGTGAGGACATCACCACCGTCGAGCAGTCGTACGCCGCCCGGGACGCCTACCTGGAGCTCATCGGCCGGCTCAAGGAGCTGGGCCTCGGCGAGCGCGCCGAGATGTCCGTGAAGCTGTCGATGTTCGGCCAGTCGCTGGAGAACGGCCACGAGCTGGCCCTCGCGAACGTCCGCCCGGTCGTCGCCGCCGCCGCAGAGATCGGCACCACCGTCACCCTGGACGCCGAGGACCACACCACCCTCGACTCGATGTTCGCCATCCACGAGGAGCTGCGGAAGGACTTCCCGCAGACCGGCTGCGTCATCCAGGCCTACCTCTTCCGCACGGAGGAGGACGCCCGCCGCCTCGCCGCGAACGGCTCCCGCGTCCGGATCGTGAAGGGCGCCTACAAGGAGCCCGCCGAGGTCGCCATCCAGGACAAGCCCGAGATCGACAAGGCCTACGTCCGGATCATGAAGATCCTGATGGACGGCGAGGGCTACCCGATGATCGGCTCGCACGACCCGCGCCTGATCTCCATCGGCCAGGAGCTGGCCCGCCGCGCCGGGCGCAAGCTGGACGAGTACGAGTTCCAGATGCTGTACGGCATCCGCTCCGAGGAGCAGAACCGTCTCGCCGCCGAGGGCCACCGCATGCGCGTCTACACCGCGTACGGCACCGACTGGTACGGCTACTTCATGCGCCGCCTCGCGGAGAAGCCGGCCAACCTCCTCTTCTTCGTCCGCTCCATCCTCACCAAGGGCTGAGCCCACCTCTCACAAGGAGTTACGCGACTCATGGACGCTGTCACCCAGGTCCCCGCTCCGGTCAACGAGCCGGTGCACAGCTACGCCCCCGGTTCCCCGGAGCGCGCCCGCCTCGAGGTCAAGCTCAAGGAGCTGGCCGAGAACCCGCGCGAGCTGCCGATGACCATCGGCGGCGTGAAGCGCCTCGGCGGCGGCGAGGAGTTCAAGGTCGTCCAGCCGCACAACCACAAGGCCGTCATCGGCACCTTCCGCGGCGCCACCGAGCAGGACGCCCAGGACGCCATCGACGCCGCCCTGGCCGCGGCCCCGGCCTGGCGCGCGATGTCCTTCGACGACCGCGCCGCGATCATCCTGCGCGCCGCCGAGCTGCTCGCCGGCCCGTGGCGCGAGACGCTGGCCGCGTCCACGATGCTCGGCCAGTCGAAGACCGCCCAGCAGGCCGAGATCGACACCCCGTGCGAGCTCGTCGACTTCTGGCGCTTCAACGTGGCGTACGCCCGCCAGATCCTCGCCGAGCAGCCCCGGCGAACTCCCCGGGCGTCTGGAACCGTCTGGACCACCGCCCCCTCGAGGGCTTCGTCTACGCGATCACGCCGTTCAACTTCACGGCCATCGCGGGCAACCTGCCCACCGCCCCCGCCCTCATGGGCAACGTGGTGGTCTGGAAGCCGTCCCCGACGCAGACCCACTCCGCCGTGCTCCTCATGGAGCTCCTGGAGGAGGCCGGCCTGCCCAAGGGCGTCATCAACCTGGTGACCGGCGACGGCATCGCCGTCTCCGAGGTGGCCCTGAACCACCGCGACCTGGCCGGCATCCACTTCACCGGCTCGACCAAGACCTTCCAGCACCTGTGGAAGACGGTCGGCAACAACATCGAGAAGTACCGCTCGTACCCGCGGATCGTCGGCGAGACCGGCGGCAAGGACTTCGTCGTCGCCCACCCCAGCGCCGACCGCGCCGTCCTGAAGACCGCGCTGAACCGCGGCTCCTTCGAGTTCCAGGGCCAGAAGTGCTCCGCGTCCTCCCGCGCGTACATCCCGGCCTCGATCTGGAACGACGGCTTCAAGGAGGAGTTCGCGGCCGAGATCGACGGCATCAAGATGGGTGACGTCACCGACCTGTCGAACTACATCGGCGCCGTCATCGACGAGCGTTCGTTCGCCAAGAACAAGGCGGCGATCGACCGTGCCGCGGCCGACCCGAGCTGCACGATCATCGCCGGTGGCACCTACGACGACTCGGTGGGCTACTTCGTCCGCCCGACCGTCATCGAGTGCACCGACCCGGAGAACGAGGTCTTCAAGGCCGAGTACTTCGGCCCGATCCTCGCGATCCACGTCTACGAGGACGACAAGTACGACGAGATGCTGACCCAGATGGAGTCGGTCTCGGACTACGCCCTCACCGGCTCGGTCATCTCCGGCGACCGCGCCGCCGCCGCGTACACGATGGAGAAGCTCCGCTTCGCCGCGGGCAACTTCTACATCAACGACAAGTCGACCGGCGCCGTCGTCGGCCAGCAGCCCTTCGGCGGCGGCCGCGCCTCCGGCACCAACGACAAGGCCGGCGCCCCGCAGAACCTGATGCGCTGGACGCTGACCCGCGCCATCAAGGAGACGCTGGTCCCGCCGACCGAGTACGGCTACCCGCACATGGGCTGACGCCCGCCCGCCTCGTAGAGGCCCCCTGACACCGCCCCCCTCCTCTTCCCCCAATCGAGGACGGGGGCGGTTCTCATGCGCGGGGCTTACGCTGCTGGGAGGGGGCTCGGCGAGGAGGCAGGACATGCCCGGTTCGACGACACTCGGCCCCGGACACGGGGTCGACGCGATCGAGCACATCGACGCGCTGCGGACGCTGTCCCTGATGAGGGAGCTGCACCGGCTGCTGACCGCGTCGGGACCCGACCGGATCACGGACGCCCAGGCCGTGGCCCTGGCAGGCGGCGAGGGCCGCTCCCGGGAGGAGCTCACCGCCTGGGTGGAGCGGGTCGCCCGCGACCTGGAGAAGGCTACGGCCTGAGGAGGACGCGCCGCCGGAGGAAGTCGTCGATCAGGGCGGCGATCGCCGGCGCGTGGGTCTCCAGGGCGAAGTGGCCCGTGGGCAGGAGGTGGATCTCGGCGTCCGGGAGGTCGCGGCGGAAGGCCTCGGCACCCGCCGGGACGAAGATCTGGTCGCCCTCGCCCCAGACGGCGAGGAGCGGGACCCGGGAGGTGCGGAAGTACTCCTGGAAGGCCGGGTAGAGGGCGAAGTTGGAGCCGTAGTCGGCGATCAGGTCCAGCTGGATGGCGTCCTGGCCCGCGCGGGCCATCAGGGCGGCGTCGTGGTGCCAGGCGTCCGGGCTGAGGAGCTCGCGGTACTCGGCGGGGACGCCCGTCTCGTACTGCCACCGGATGCCGTCCAGGGAGCGGATGGCGCGGACCGGCTCCTCGGTCTCGGGGGTGCGCTCCTCGATGAGGGCGAGGACGGGCGCCCAGGCCTCGGCGCCGAGGCCCTCCTCGTAGGCGTTGCCGTTCTGGGTGACGATCGCGGTGATCCGCTCGGGGTGGGCGAGGGCGAGGCGCAGGCCGATGGGGGCGCCGTAGTCCTGGATGTAGAGCGCGAAGCGGTCGAGGCCGAGGGCCTCGGTGAACTCGGCGGTGAGCGCGGCCAGCCCGGCGAAGGTGTACGGGAAGCCGGCGGGCGCGGCGCTGCGGCCGAAGCCCAGGTGGTCGGGGGCGATCAGGCGGTACCGGCCGGCGAGCGGGGGGATCAGGTCGCGGAACATGTGCGAGCTGGTGGGGAAGCCGTGCAGCAGGAGCAGGACGGGGGCGTCGGCGGGACCGGCCTCGCGGTAGGCGATCTCGTGGCCCCGGACGGTGACGGTGCGGTGGCGGGTCGGCAGCACGGACATCGGTCTAACCCCTCAAGTCTTCGTCAGTGGTTATGAGGGGACTCAATCAGGGCGGGATTAACCTGTCAATGGATCGATGGGGGTTAGTCTGGGGGTATGGATGTCAGGATCGCGCCCACCCATGAACTCGGAGCCGCCCGGCTCCGCTCCGTCCGCGAACTGCTCGACACCGCCTTCGACGGAGACTTCTCCGAGGACGACTGGGACCACACCCTCGGCGGCGTCCACGCCTGGATCGAGGACGGGCGGGGCATCGCCGCCCACGGCGCCGTCGTGCAGCGGCGCGCCCTCCACCGGGGCCGCTCGTACCGCGTCGGATACGTCGAAGGGGTCGCCGTACGGGACGACCTCAGGCGGCGGGGGCTCGGCGGGGCGGTCATGGCCGGCCTGGAGCGGGTGATCGACGGGGCCTACCCTTCGGCGCGCTCGGCGCCTCCGACGAGGGGCCGCGCTCTACCGGGCGCGCGGCTGGCGGCTCTGGGCGGGGCGCCTCGAAGCGCTCGGACCCGGGGACCGTCCGCCTCGCCGAGGAGGAGGGCACGTCTTCCTGCGCCCCGCGACCGGCCGGGCCCTGCCGGACTCCGCCGCCCCGCTGGTCTTCGACTGGCGGGACGGCGACGTGATGTGAGGGACGTCAGCCGCGGTCGGCCTTCTGCCGGGCCCGGCCCGTGGCCGTCTCCAGCCGGGAGGTCCAGGCGGCCGAGAGCGCGGACGCGAGGGCGATCGTGATCGCGAGGCCGCCCGTGCCGAGCACCCCGACGAAGAACGCCGCCACCGCGCCGCCGACCAGGGCGCCCCAGACCGCGAGCACCGCCTTGCCCGGGAGGCTCAGGAACAGCCACCGCTGCGGGGCGGCGGCGGCGCCCCACCGTGCCCGCCGGGCCCGCGGTCGCCGCGCGCGGCCGCTTGAAGTAGCCGTACACCAGCCACTCCCCGCACAGCTCCCAGCCCTCCGGCGTGAGCTCGTCGAAGACGCGGCCGCGCCGCCGCCCGGCGATGACCTCGCGGCGGTACTCCCAGCGCAGCGCCGAGCCGGGCGTCCGGCGGCAGACGAACCGGCCGATCGCGTCCAGCGACTCCACCTCCCAGCCCTGGTCGCCGTGGACGGCCAGCATCCGGCGGTCGTTGAAGAGGTCGGCGGTCCACGTCCAGGACTCGGCCCGCTCGTCCGGCTCGCCGGGCGCGGGCGCGAGACCGCCGAGCTGCGCGGCGAACGCGGCGGCGGGCCCGAACTCCTCCTCCGGGGCCGTCCCCGTCTCCGCGAGGTGGGCCCGCAGGTCCTCGACGGTCGCGTCGATCTGCTCCCCGGGCACCCGGGCGGCGCGCAGCGAGGCGGCGAGTTCGGTGAAGTAGGCGTCGGTGGTCATGGTGTCGTTCCCCCTGGGCTGAGCGTGGTCCGTACGGCACGGTGGAAGGCGAGCCAGGCCCCGGTCTCGGCGGCGAGCAGCTCGCGGCCGGGCTCCGTGAGCCGGTAGTAGCGCCGCCCCGGGCCGCGCTCGGCGGCCCGGAACTCGGCCTCCACCAGACCGGCCTCCTCCAGGCGGTTCAGGACGGGATAGAGCGTCCCGCCCTTGATCTCGCCGAGCCCCGCCTCGGCGAGCGCCTTGGCGATCTCGTACCCGTAGCTCTCCCCGTCGGTCAGGCGGGAGAGGACGAGCAGGTCGAGGACTCCCTTGAGCCAGCTGGATCTGCGGTCTGCTGCCATGCGCACATCTGATCACTACCTAGGTAGGAACGCAACCTAGGTAGGGCTACGAGGTCACGAGCATCTTCCCGAGGTTCTCGCCGCGCAGCATCCCCAGGAAGGCGTCCACGATGTGCTCGAAGCCCTCCACCACCGTCACGTCCAGCGGCAGCGCCCCGCTCCGCAGGTGCGGGACCGCGAGGTCGTACAGCTCCTCCAGGGCGTCCATGTGGTGGCGCACCAGGAAGCCTTCGAGCCGGATGCTCCGGCCGACCAGCTCGAAGAGGTTGCGCGGGGCCGGCGGGGGAGCGGAGAGCGAGTGGTACTGGCCCACCGCGCCCACCCAGGCGATCCGGCCGTGGTCGCGCATCGAGGCGATCGCGGCCTCCAGGTGCGCGCCGCCGACCCCTCCAGGGCCACGTCCAGCCCCTCCGGGGCCGCCTTCGCCAGCAGCTCCGGCACGGGCCCGTCGTGATAGTCGAAGGCCGCGTCGAAGCCGACCTCCTCCGTCAGGTGCGCCACCTTGCGCGCCGAACCCGCGCTGCCCACCAGGCGCCCCGCGCCGAGGAGACGGGCGAGCCGCCCCGCCGCCGTGCCCACCCCGCCGGCCGCCGCCGACACGAAGAGGTCCTCGCCCGGCTGGAGCCGCGCGATCCGGGTGAGCCCCACGAAGGCCGACAGGCCCGTACCGCCGAGCAGGCTCAGATGGGCCGCGAGCGGGACGCCGGGGCCGAAGTCCGGCACCGGGCGCGTCTCGCCCGGCGCGACCAGGGCGTGGGTGCGCCAGCCCTTGCGGTGCAGGACGAGGTCGCCCGCACGCAGGGACGGGGTGCGGGAGTCGAGCACCCGGCCCAGGGTGCGGCCCTCCATGGGGAGTCCAGGGTCCACAGCTCGTCGGAGTCCATCGCCTCGCGGTGGTACGGGTCGACGGACCACTGGAGGTTCTCCACGAGGGCGGTGCCCGGCCCGGGGGAGGGGACCGGGGCCTCGACGAAGGCGAAGTGGCCGGGAGCGGGGAAGCCGTCGGGGCGGGCGGTCTGCTGGACGGTGATCATGGTGTCGTTCGTCATGCGGCAGACCGTAGGAAGGAATCCGGAGTCCGGGCAGGGGGTTGCCCTCATGCAACCGGCCGATCCATGAACGCCGCTCATACTCCGAGGTGGGAGCCCCGTATGACCGATCTCGCGCCCCGCGAACTGCGCGTCCTCGTCGCCGTCGGGAGCGAGGGCGGCTTCTCGGCCGCCGCCACCCTGCTCGGCATGACCCAGTCCGCCGTCTCGCACTCCGTCCGCACGAGCGAACGCAGGCTCGGCGCCGTCCTCTTCGACCGGGGCCGCCACGGCGCGCGCCCGACCGAGGCCGGGGAGCGGGCCCTCCGCCACGCCCGGCGGGTGCTGCGGCTCCTGGAGGTGATGGGCACGGAGGTCCGGGGCGCCGGGAGCGGGACGGTCGCGGGCCCGCTGCGGATCGCCGCCTTCCGCAGCGCGGCCCTGCGCCTGCTGCCGCGGGCCCTGGAGCGGCTGACCGCCCGTCACCCGGAGATCGTGCCCGAGGTCCGGATCGTGCGCGAGGTGGGGCGCGGGACGGCGGGCGAAGTCCTCGACGGGCGGGCCGACATCGGCATCGCGACCCTCGGGACCACCTCGCCCGTGCCGCCGGAGCTGGTCGGGGCGTCCTGCTCCGGGAGGGGTACGCGCTCGTCCATCCGACCGGCCACCCGGCGCCGCGCACGCTCCCGCTGGTCGACTGGGCGGAGAACTGCACCTCGTACACCCGGGAGTGGTGGGCCGCCCAGGAGTGGCTGCCCGCGGCGACCGTGGAGGCCGAGGACGACGGGGCGGTGCTCGCGATGGTGGGCAGCGGCTTCGGGATGGCCGTGATGCCCGAACTGTCACTGGTCGGAGCACCGCCCTCGGTGGAGGTCACCGATCTCGGAGCGGCGCGCCCCACCCGGGCCGTGGGCTACGTCACCACCCCTGAGCTGGCGAAATCCCTCGCCGTGCGGTCACTGATCCGTGAGCTGAGGAGTCGGGAGGGTGAAGCGCCGTCTCAGATAGTAGGAAGTCCGAGTAATTGTGGAGACAGATGAGGAGGCCTGCCCTAGCTTTGTAGGAGCCGAACGTCTCGCTTCATCAAGCGAAGGGCGGTCGAGAGCGCGACGCCCCGTGCAGGCAACCCCTGCGGCGGCGCTCCCCGCCCCTTCCGGCGCCTTCGATCACAAGCTGATCTCCGCACGTCCGGATCACCAATTGATCTCAAGGAGTCGATCCCCCATGGCCACTCAGACCGCCCGCCGCGTCCGCCACTCCGCCAACCGTCCCAGCGACGAGGCCCGCCAGAACGCCGCCGCCGCCCTCCAGCGCGCCCTCGACCGCCGTGACAACGGCGGCTCCACCGGCCACTGACGTCCAGCTCGTCCGCTGTCCGTTCGTCCACATGGTGGACGTCACGTGTCAGACGATGGGACGAAGAGTAGGGTGCCGACATGTCTCACAGCATCAATCTCGCAGTCATTCCCGGCGACGGCATCGGCCAGGAGGTCGTGGCCCAGGGCCTCAAGGTCCTCGCGGCCGTCCTTCCCCAGGACGTGAAGCTGGAGACCGAGGAGTACGACTTCGGCGCCAAGCGCTACCACGCCACCGGTGAGACCCTCACCGACGCCGACCTCGACTCGCTCAAGAAGCACGACGCCATCCTGCTCGGCGCCATCGGCGACCCGTCGGTGCCGTCCGGCGTCCTGGAGCGAGGCTTCCTGCTGAAGCTCCGCTTCGCCTTCGACCACCACGTGAACCTGCGGCCCTCGAAGCTGCTCCCCGGCGTCGCCACCCCGCTCGCCGGGCAGCCCGAGATCGACTTCGTCGTGGTCCGCGAGGGCACCGAGGGCCCGTACACGGGCAACGGCGGCACCATCCGCAAGGGCACCGAGCACGAGGTCGCCACCGAGGTCTCGGTCAACACCGCCTTCGGCGTCGAGCGCGTGGTCCGGGACGCCTTCGCCCGCGCCCAGGCCCGCCCGCGCAAGAAGCTGACGCTGGTCCACAAGAACAACGTGCTGACCTTCGCCGGCCACCTCTGGACGAACATCTTCACCAAGGTGGCGGCCGAGTTCCCCGAGGTCACCACCGACTACCTGCACGTCGACGCCGCGACGATCTTCCTCGTCACCGACCCGGCCCGCTTCGACGTGATCGTCACAGACAACCTCTTCGGCGACATCATCACCGACCTCGCCGCTGCCGTCTCCGGCGGCATCGGCGTCGCCGCCTCCGGCAACATCAACCCGAGCGGCGAGTTCCCGTCCATGTTCGAGCCGGTCCACGGCTCCGCGCCGGACATCGCGGGCCAGGGCAAGGCCGACCCCACGGCCACCGTCCTCTCCGTCGCCCTCCTGCTGCGCCACCTCGGCTACGAGACCGAGGCCGCCCGGGTCGAGGAGGCCGTCGCGGCCGACCTCACCGAGCGCGGCGACAGCGTCCGCACCACGGACGAGATCGGCGACGCGCTCGCCGCGCGAGTAGCGAGCTGACCCGCGCCGACTGACACCACCAGCAGCCGCCGGGTCGCACACAGCGCCCGGCGGCTGTCCTTCGCGCGGCCCCGGGGCGCTCCCCCCGAACTCCGGACCGCGCCCATTTGTTTCCCGCACCGGTCCCCACGGGCGATAATCGAACGTGGGGCCGCGGCATACGGGCACGCCCGTACGCCGCCTCGCCGGGGACAGCCGTCCCCGACGGCGACGTGCGCGCGCGGTCCTCCCCATCACAACCGGTGAAGGACACGCACTCATGACGACGCCCACGATCGAGCTCAAGCCCTCCTCCAGCCCGCTGTCCGCCGCGGAGCGCGAGGCCATCCTGACCAACCCGGGATTCGGCCGCCACTTCACCGACCACATGGTCACCATCCGGTGGACCGAGGGCCGCGGCTGGCACGACGCCCAGCTCGTGCCGTACGGCCCGCTCTCCCTGGACCCCGCCACGAACGTCCTGCACTACGCGCAGGAGATCTTCGAGGGCCTGAAGGCCTACCGCCGCCCCGACGGCTCGGTCGCCACCTTCCGCCCCGACGCCAACGCCCGCCGCTTCCAGCGCTCCGCGCACCGCCTCGGCATGCCCGAGCTGCCCGTCGAGACCTTCGTCGAGGCCTGCGACGTGCTCGTCCGGCACGACGAGGCCTGGGTCCCGGCGCACGGCGGCGAGTCCTCGCTCTACCTGCGCCCGTTCATGATCGCGACCGAGGTCGGCCTCGGCGTCCGCCCGGCCAACGAGTACCTCTTCGTCGTCATCGCCTCCCCGGCCGGCCCGTACTTCCCCGGCGGCGTGAAGCCCGTCTCCATCTGGGCCTCCGAGGACCGCGTCCGTGCCGTCCCCGGCGGCATGGGCGACGCCAAGACCGGCGGCAACTACGCGGCCTCCCTGCTCGCGCAGGCCGAGGCGGCGGCCAAGGGCTGCGACCAGGTCTGCTACCTCGACGCGGTCGAGCACAAGTGGGTCGAGGAGCTCGGCGGCATGAACCTGTACTTCGTGTACGGGAACAAGATCGTCACCCCCACCCTCACCGGCTCCATCCTGGAGGGCATCACCCGCGACTCCCTCCTCCAGCTCGCCAAGGACCTCGGCTACGAGCCCGAGGAGGGCCGCGTCTCCATCGACCAGTGGCAGGCCGACAGCGCGAACGGCACCCTCACCGAGGTCTTCGCCTGCGGCACCGCCGCCGTCATCACCCCGGTCGGCACGGTCAAGTCCGCCCGGGGCGAGTGGCAGCAGTCGGGCGGCGAGCCCGGCGAGGTCACGATGAAGCTGCGCGAGGCGCTGCTCGCCATCCAGACCGGGAAGTCCGAGGACGTCCACGGCTGGATGCATAAGCTCGGCTAGTCGTCACCGCACCGTCGGAGTCGTCGCTTCCCTCAGGGCTTCCGGGACCGTCGTCGCGGTCGCGGGAGCCCTGTTCGGCGTCAGGACGGCGTACAGCGCGCCGCCCACGATCCCCGAGAACACGAAGCTGCAGTCGATCCCGCCCGTCAGGGCGAGCAGCGGCCCCTCGTAGAGCGGCGTCGACACCGCGGCCAGGCCGACCGCCGCACCGACCGCCCAGGAGACGGTGGCGCGCGGGTGCCAGCCCGCCGAGAACCAGTAGATCCCGCCGCGCGAGCGGTTGTTGAAGACCTGGAGCGCCTCCGGGTCGTACACGCCGCCGCAGCGCGCGTGCCCGATCAGGGTGATCACCGCCCACGGGGTGCCGATCGCGGTGAGCAGCAGCACGAACGAGGTCATCGCCGTCTGGGCGTCCGAGGCGAAGTGGCCGGCGAAGACGAAGGCCGTCGCCACCGCCGCGACCACGAGGGTGGCACGCGCGCGCGTGGCCTTCGGCAGGATCGCGTCGAGGTCGAGCCCCATCGAGTACAGCATCAGACCCGCGTTGCCGACGGAGCCGGCGGTGGCCGCGATCAGCAGCGGTACGAGGTACCAGACGGGCGACGCGGCGACGAGCGGGCCCGCGTACTCCAGGCCGCCGCGCGCCGCCAGGGCGGTGAAGGTGCCGAAGAGCTGCGGGACCAGCAGGCCCACGGTCAGGCCCAGGCAGGTGGCCCGCCACACGGTCTTCGGGCTGTGCCGCTCGGGGGAGACGTACCGGGTGTAGTCGCCCAGCAGGGTGATGAAGGCGACCGGTCCGCTGAGCCCCGCCGCGACGGCCGAGAGCAGCCAGGTCGGCCAGAAGGAGCCGAGCAGGTACGGGTGTGCGGCACCGCCGCCGTCGTGAAGTCCCCCGCGTAGGCGGCCACGCCGATCGCGAGGAGCACCGTCATGCCGATCGCGAGCGCCTTGCTCAGCTTGAGCAGCAGCCGGTAGCCGTACACCGCGCCCACCACGGTGCAGGCGGCCAGGACCGCGTAGACGACGGCATGGGCCGCGCCGCCGGTCGGCAGGCCGATCAGGCGGGCGAGCGTGCCCACCATCACGTCGCCGCCGATCCAGAGGGTCAGCGCGGTGTAGCCGAGGGAGAGCAGCAGCCCGACCACGGAGCCGACGAGCCGCCGCGGACGCCGAAGAAGGCGCCGGAGGAGGTGGAGAGGTTGGTCGCGGTCCGGAGGGACACGAGCGCGAGCGGGGAGGTGACCGCGACGCCGACGAGGGTGCCGGTGACGACCGAGGTCACCGAGGCCCAGAAGCCGAGTCCGAAGGAGACCGGCAGCCAGCCGAAGACGATCACCCCCAGACAGAGGTTGGATCCGAGCAGGATCGACACGAGGTCACGGGGGCCGCTGGTGCGTTCGGCCTCGGGGATGGTGTCGACTCCGCGCTGTTCTATCGCCATGGGGACTCCTGCGGGGGCGGGCGGGACTGTTTTAGAGCGCCGCTCAATGTGACCTAAGCCTGTCGGTGGCGTCAATGCTTGGAAGCGAGCGCCTCAACATTTAGAGTGTCACTCAAACGTGCCGCAATTGCAGGAGGTGTTTGGGGCGTGAGACTGACCCCACGGAACGCGACCGGCTGCTTCTCTTCGGTGCCGCCGAGCTCGCCCGGGCCCGCCGGGCCAGGGGACTGCGGCTCAACGTGCCCGAGGCGACCGCGCTCATCGCGGACACCGTCTGCGAGGCGGCCCGTGACGGCAAGCGACTCGCCGAGGCGATCGAGGCGGCCCGCTCCGTCCTCGGCCCCGACGACGTCCTGCCCGGCGTCGCCGACGTGGTCACCGAGGTCCACGTCGAGGCCGTCTTCGACGACGGCTCCCGCCTCGCGGTCGTCTCCGCCCCGATCGGCGGGGCGGCCTGGGCGCCGAGGCGCCGGGCGCGCTGCTGCCCGGCCCCGGCCACCCGAGCGGGAACCCGCCGTCCGGCTGACCGTGCGGAACACGGCGACGGTCCCCGTGAGCGTCACCTCCCACTTCCACTTCTTCGAGGTCAACCCGCGCCTGGACTTCGACCGGGCCGCCGCCTACGGCATGCGGCTCGCCATCCCCGCCGGAGCCTCCTTCCGCTTCGACCCGGGCGGCGAGGCCGAGGTCGGGCTCGTGCCGATCGGCGGCGCCCGCGTCGCCATCGGCTTCGCCGGCCTGGTCGACGGCCCGCTGGACGCGCCCGGCGCGAAGGAAGAGGCCCTGCGCCGCGCCGCCGCCTGCGGCTACCTGGGAGTTCCGTCCGACGAGAAGGACGACTGATGGATCCGTACGAGTACGCGTCCGTGCACGGCCCCCGCGCCGGCGACCGGGTCGTCCTGGGCGACTCCGGGCTCGTCGTCCGCGTGGAGTCGGACGCGCAGAAGCCCGGCGACGAGTTCCTGGCCGGCTTCGGCAAGACCGCCCGCGACGGCCTCCACCTCAAGGCCGCCGCCGTCCGCGAGACCTGCGACGTCGTCATCAGCAACGTGCTGGTCATCGACGCCGTGCAGGGCATCCGCAAGGTGTCCATCGGCATCCGCGAGGGCCGGATCCACGCGATCGGGCGGGCCGGGAACCCCGACACCCTCGACGGCGTCGACGTCGTCGTCGGCACCGGCACCTCGATCGTCTCCGGCGAGGGCCTCATCGCCACCGCCGGAGCCGTCGACACCCACGTCCACCTGCTCTCGCCCCGCATCATGGAGGCCTCGCTCGCGAGCGGCGTCACCACGATCATCGGCCAGGAGTTCGGCCCCGTCTGGGGCGTCGGCGTCAACTCGCCCTGGGCCCTCAAGCACGCCTTCGGCGCCTTCGACGCCTGGCCGGTCAACATCGGCTTCCTGGCCCGCGGCTCCTCCTCGGACCCGGCACCGCTGGTCGAGGCCCTCGCCGAGGGCGGCGCCTCCGGCTTCAAGGTCCACGAGGACATGGGCGCCCACACGAGGGCCCTCGACACGGCCCTGCGGGTCGCCGAGGAGCACGACGTCCAGGTCGCCCTGCACTCGGACGGCCTGAACGAGTGCCTCTCCGTCGAGGACACCCTGAAGGTGCTGGACGGCCGCACGATCCACGCCTTCCACATCGAGGGCTGCGGCGGCGGGCACGTCCCCAACGTCCTGAAGATGGCGGGCGTGCCGAACGTCATCGGCTCCTCCACCAACCCCACCCTGCCCTTCGGCCGCGACGCGGTCGCCGAGCACTACGGGATGATCGTCTCCGTCCACGACCTGAAGACCGACCTCCCGGGCGACGCCGCCATGGCGCGCGACCGGATCCGGGCCGGGACGATGGGCGCGGAGGACGTCCTGCACGACCTCGGCGCGATCGGGATCACCTCCTCCGACGCGCAGGGGATGGGAAGGGCCGGCGAGACCGTACGCCGGACCTTCGCCATGGCCGGGAAGATGAAGGCCGAGCTGGGCCCGATGGAGGGCGACGGCGCGCACGACGACAACGCGCGCGTGCTGCGCTACATCGCCAAGCTCACCATCAACCCGGCGATCGCCCACGGCCTCGCGCACGAGATCGGCTCGATCGAGGTCGGGAAGATGGCCGACATCGTGCTCTGGCGACCGGAGTACTTCGGCGCCAAGCCGCAGATGGTCATCAAGAACGGCTTCCCCGCGTGGGGGGTCGTGGGCGATCCGAACGCCGCCACCGACACCTGCCAACCGCTCGTGCTCGGGCCGCTGTTCGGCGCGCACGGCGCCGCGCCCGCGGACCTCTCCGTCGCGTTCGTCGCGCGGGCCGCCGTGGACCTCGGCTCCGACGTCCTGCCGACCCGCCGCCGCCGGGTGGCCGTACGGAACACCCGTGGCATCGGCCCGGCCGACCTGCGGTTCAACTCCCGCATCGGCGACGTGCGGGTCGACGGCCGGACCGGCCTCGTCTCGCTCGACGGCTCCCCGATCCGCTCCGAGGCGGCCCAGTCCGTCTCCCTCAACCGCCTCTACTTCCTCTAGGACCCACCATGACCTTCCGCATGCCCGCCGAGTGGACGCCGCACGAGCGCACCTGGATGGCCTGGCCCGGCCCCAACCCCACCTTCACCGACGAGCGGGAGCTCACCGAGGCCCGCGAGGCCTGGGCGGCGGTGGCCCGCACCGTCCGCCGCTTCGAGCCGGTGACCGTGGTCGTCGCCCCCGGCGACGCCGACTCGGCCCGCGCGCTCCTCGGCCCGGACATCGACCTGGTCGAGCGCGAGCTCGACGACGCCTGGATGCGGGACATCGGCCCGACCTTCGTCACCGACGGCACCGAACTCGCCGCCGTGGACTGGGTCTTCAACGGCTGGGGCGCCCAGGACTGGGCCCGCTGGGAGCACGACTCCAAGATCGCCCGCCACGTCGCGGACGTCGCGGGAGTCCCCGTGCACTCCTCCCCCCTCGTCAACGAGGGCGGCGCGATCCACGTCGACGGCGAGGGCACGGTCCTCCTCACCGACACCGTCCAGCTCGGCTCCGGCCGGAACCCCGAGTGGACCCGCCAGCAGGTCGAGGAGGAGATCCACGCCCGGCTCGGCACCACCAAGGCCATCTGGCTGCCCCACGGCCTCGCCGGCGACTACGGCCTCTACGGCACCCAGGGCCACGTCGACATCGTCGCCGCCTTCGCCCGCCCCGGCACGGTCCTCGTCCACAGCCAGCAGGACCCGGCCCACCCCGACTACGAGCGCTCCAAGATGTACGTGAGCATCCTCCGAGGCCAGACCGACGCCCAGGGCCGCCCCCTGGAGGTCATCGAGGTCCCCGCCCCCACCGTCCTCAAGGACGAGGAGGGCGACTGGGTCGACTACTCCTACATCAACCACTACCTCTGCAACGACGGCGTCGTCCTCTGCTCCTTCGACGACCCCCACGACGAGGTCGCCGCCGAGATCTTCCGCCGCCTCTTCCCCGAGCGCGAGGTCGTCCTGACCGACGCCCGCACGATCTTCGCGAGCGGCGGCGGCATCCACTGCATCACGCAGCAGCAGCCGGCGGTCTGAGGCGGCCCGAAGGCGCCGGCGGGGGGTGGGGTAGAACATAAGGGTGAGTCAGAGCAGCAACCCGACCCCTCCCAGCCCCGCCGCCGCAACCAGGCCGCCCCTCCCCGCGAGGACGTTCTCGCCGCCGCCATGGACACCATCGCCGAGCGCGGGCTCGACGGGCTCACGATGGCCGGGCTCGGGCGGCAGGTGGGGATGAGCAGTGGGCATCTCCTGTACTACTTCCGGACCAAGGACGAGCTGCTGCTGCAGACGCTGGAGTGGAGCGAGGGGAGGCTCGGGGCGGAGCGCAGTGCGTTGCTGTCGCGGCCGGGGACGGTGCGGGAGCGGCTGGACGGGTACGTGGACGTGTACGTGCCGGACGGGCCGAGGGATCCGCACTGGACCCTCTGGCTGGAGGTCTGGAACCGGTCGCAGAACGCGGACGAGGACGCCCGTGCCCGGCAGGCGGCCATCGAGGGGGCCTGGCACCGGGACCTGGCCGCGATCCTCGCCGAGGGGGTCTCGCGGGGGGAGTTCCGGGCCGTCGACCCGGACCGGTTCGCCACCCGGATGAGGGCCCTGCTCGACGGCTTCAGCGTGCACGTCGCCGTCGGGATCCCGGGCACGGGGCGGGAGCAAGTCCTCGCACATGTACGGGAGTTCATCGAGCAGGAGCTGCTGGCGCGACCGTAAGGCACGTAGTACACCCGATCGTTGCGGGGTGCGCCCTTGTTGCTGCCGGGCTTCCTCCGGCACGGTTCCTGCCCATGGGACGAGAGCACTGGAAGAAGATCTGGGTCGGTTCGGCGGGCAACATGGTCGAGTGGTTCGACTGGTTCGTGTACGCGAGCTTCGCCCCCTACTTCGCGGGGGCCTTCTTCCCGGAGGGCGACGACACCGCCAAGCTCATGAACACCGCCGGCATCTTCGCCGTCGGCTTCTTCATGCGCCCGGTCGGCGGCTGGCTCCTCGGCCGGGTCGGCGACCGGAGGGGACGGAAGGCCGCGCTCACCCTCACGGTGACGCTGATGTCCGCCTCCGCCGTCCTGATCGCGGTCGCGCCCACGTACGCCGTCGCCGGATACGGCGGCGCCGTCGTCCTCCTGCTCGCCCGGCTCCTCCAGGGCCTCTCCGTCGGCGGCGAGTACGCGGCCAGCGCCACCTACCTCACCGAGGCCTCCGCGCCGGAGCACCGGGGCTTCGCCTCCAGCTTCCAGTACGTGTCGATGACCGCCGGGCAGATCCTCGGCCTCGGCCTGCTGCTCGGCCTCCAGCACACCCTGTCCGACCGGGCCCTGCACGCCTGGGGCTGGCGCGTCCCCTTCGTCGTCGGCGCCCTCGGCGCGGCCGTCGTCTTCTACCTGCGGCGGAACATGCTGGAGACCGAGGTGTACGAGGAGACCGGCGCCGACCGGGCCGACCGCGGCACCCTCAGGGCCCTGTGGGCGCACAGGCGGGAGGCCTTCCTCGTCGTCGCGCTCACCATGGGCGGGACCGTGGCGTACTACACGTACACCACCTACCTCACCAAGTACCTGTCGAACTCCGCCGGGCTGCCCAAGCCGACCGCCACCCTGGTCTCCCTCTGCGCCCTCGTCGTCTTCGCCTGCCTCCAGCCGCTCGCCGGCCGGCTCTCCGACCGCATCGGCCGCCGCCCGCTGCTCATCACCTTCGCGGTCGGCTCCACCCTCCTCACCGTCCCGATCCTGACGATGCTGCGGCACGCGGGCTCCTTCTGGCCCGCCCTCGGCCTCTCGCTCCTCGCCCTGGTCGTCGTCACCGGCTACACCTCCATCAACGCCTGCGTGAAGGCCGAGCTCTTCCCCACCGGCATCCGCGCCCTCGGCGTCGCCCTGCCGTACGCGATCGCCAACGCCCTGTTCGGCGGCACCGCCGAGTACGTGGCGCTCTGGTTCAAGGACGCCGGGATCGAGGCGGGCTTCTCCTGGTACGTGGCGGGCTGCGCGGCCGTCTCGCTGGTCGTCTACCTCACGATGCGGGAGACCCGCGACATCGACCTGGGCCGCGTCGGCACCGCTCCGACCGGCCCGAAACGAGATCGACTGCCCGTATCGTGAGACCCCCGTCCCCCGGGAACGGGACCTGTGTCAGACTTCCGGCGTGCTTGCTACCACGATGATTATCGGCAGCGGCGCGCCGGTCCGCAGTGGCCACTGAGACGCGGTACGACCCCCGCGGCAGTGGACACCGTGCCCCAGACCCGCGCGCAGACCTCTCGCACCCGCGAGGGGTTTTTTCGTTTTCCGGCCCCACCCACGCCGGGAACGGACGACGCGTGAGAATGGGGGCAAGTGGATCCATACCTTCCGGAGCCACATCCGACAGGAGCCATCACAGCCATGACCACGGAGAACGCCGAGGGCTCGCGCCTCGACGACAGCTTCCATGTCTTCGACACGACCCTGCGCGACGGAGCGCAGCGTGAAGGCATCAACCTCACCGTCGCGGACAAGCTGACCATCGCCCGGCACCTCGACGAGTTCGGCGTGGGCTTCATCGAGGGCGGCTGGCCCGGCGCCAACCCGCGCGACACGGAGTTCTTCGCCCGCGCCCGGCAGGAGATCGCGTTCAAGAACGCGCAGCTCGTCGCCTTCGGCGCCACCCGCCGGGCCGGCGGGAACGCCGCCGAGGACCCGCAGGTCAAGGCGCTCCTCGACTCCGGCGCCCCGGTGATCACCCTGGTCGCCAAGTCCCACGACCGGCACGTCGAACTGGCCCTGCGCACCACCCTCGACGAGAACCTGGAGATGGTCCGCGACACCGTCGCCCACCTGGTCTCCCAGGGGCGCCGCGTCTTCGTCGACTGCGAGCACTTCTTCGACGGCTACAAGGCGAACCCGGACTACGCCAAGGCCGTCGTCCGCGCCGCCCACGAGGCCGGCGCCGACGTCGTCATCCTCTGCGACACCAACGGCGGCATGCTCCCCGCCCAGATCCAGGCCGTCGTCGCCACCGTCCTCGCCGACACCGGCGCCCGCCTCGGCATCCACGCCCAGGACGACACCGGCTGCGCCGTCGCCAACACCCTCGCCGCCGTCGACGCGGGCGCCACCCACGTCCAGTGCACCGCCAACGGCTACGGCGAGCGGGTCGGCAACGCCAACCTCTTCCCCGTCGTCGCGGCCCTGGAGCTCAAGTACGGCAAGAGGGTCCTCCCCGAGGGCGCCCTCGCCGAGATGACCCGGATCTCGCACGCCATCGCCGAGGTCGTCAACCTCACCCCCTCCACCCACCAGCCGTACGTCGGCGTCTCCGCCTTCGCGCACAAGGCGGGCCTGCACGCCTCCGCGATCAAGGTGGACCCCGACCTCTACCAGCACATCGACCCCGAGCTGGTCGGCAACACCATGCGGATGCTGGTCTCCGACATGGCCGGCCGCGCCTCCATCGAGCTCAAGGGCAAGGAGCTCGGCGTCGACCTGGGCGGCGACCGCGAGCTCGTCGGCCGGGTCGTCGAGCGGGTCAAGGAGCGCGAGCTCAAGGGCTACACCTACGAGGCCGCCGACGCCTCCTTCGAGCTGCTGCTCCGCGAGGAGGCCGAGGGCCGGGCCCGCCGCTACTTCCGTACGGAGTCCTGGCGCGCGATCGTCGAGGACCGTCCCGACGGCACCCACGCCAACGAGGCGACCGTGAAGCTCTGGGCCAAGGGCGAGCGGATCGTCGCCACCGCCGAGGGCAACGGCCCGGTCAACGCCCTCGACCGGGCGATCCGCACCGGCCTGGAGCGGATCTACCCGCAGCTCGCCAAGTTCGAGCTGATCGACTACAAGGTCCGCATCCTGGAGGGCCGCCACGGCACCGAGTCCACGACCCGCGTCCTGATCACCACCAGCGACGGCAACGGCGAGTGGGCCACGGTCGGCGTCGGCGAGAACGTCATCGCCGCCTCCTGGCAGGCCCTGGAGGACGCCTTCACCTACGGCCTCCTGCGGGCCGGGATCGACCCCGCCGAATAGTCCCATATGTTCGCTTCGGTCCGGTTCAGGTAGCTTCGAACCATGAGGACCAGGGCGATGTCCACGGATCGGCCCTCGGCGGGCTGCTCCTGCTCCTGCTGCTGGTCCTGGCGCCCTCGCGAGCGCCAGGGCCACGGGCGTCCGACGCGGCCGCCGCCCTGAAACGGGGCCCGGTCCACGTCGACCCGGGCGCCGCCGCCAGCTCTCCACGGCCGACGCGAAGAGCCTCGCGCGGAAGATCGAGGACGCGGGCAAGCCGCTCTTCGTGGCGGTGCTCCCCGCGAACGCGCAGTTCCCGCCCCAGGGCCTCATCGACAACCTGCGCGCCCAGACCGGCATCGCCGGCCTGTACGCGGTGCGCCTCGGCGACCGCTTCGACGCGGGCGTCGACCCTCGGTCATGTCCCCGGCCGCCGTGCGCAACCTCGTCGCCTCCGTACGCGCCCCCGGCGTCGGCGCGGCCGCCGAGCTGAACGACTTCGTCGACCAGGCCCTGCCCGCGATGCGCGGCTCCGCCCCCGCGTCCTGGGCTCCGCCGCCCGGACTCCGGGGTCCCCGTCGCCGGGCTCGTCGCCCTGGGCGCGGTCGTCGTCGCCGGCGGCGCGGGCGCCTACGCGGTCGTCCGCCGCAACCGGCTCCGCAAGGAGGCCGAGGAGCGCGCCGCCCTCGACCGGCTCCGGGTCGTCGTCGACGAGGACATCACCGCCTTCGGCGAGGAACTCGAACGCCTCGACTTCCACCCCGCCGAGCCCGGCGCCGACGACGCCATGCGCGCCGACTACGAGCGCGCCCTCGACTCGTACGACAGCGCCAAGTCCCGCATGGGCGCGGTCACCCGGCCGCACGAGGTCCGCGCCGTCACCCAGGCCCTGGAGGACGGCCGCTTCTCCTCGCCGTCCTGGCCGCCCGCCGCGAGTCCCGCCCGCTGCCCGACCGCCGGCCGCCCTGCTTCTTCGACCCCCGCCACGGCCCTCCACCGCGGACCGCACCTGGGTCCCGCCCGGCGGCTCCGCCCGCGAGGTCCCGGTTTGCGCCGCCGACGCGGCCCGCCTCGACGACGGCCTCGACCCGCGCCCGCACCGTCGACACCGACGCCGGCCGCCGCCCCTACTGGGAGGCGGGCCCGCCTACGGCCCCTGGGCCGGCGGCTACTTCGGCGGCGGGATGCTCCCCGGCCTCCTCGTGGGCACCGTGCTCGGCTCCATGCTCTCCACCCCGGCCTACGCCGCCGAGTACGGCGGCGGGGACTTCGGTGGCTTCCAGGGCGGCGACTTCAGCGCCGGGGACTTCGGTTCGGGCGACTTCGGCGGCGGGGACTTCGGGGGCGGCGGGGACCTCGGCGGCGGAGGCGGCTTCGACGGCGGCGGCGGGTTCTGAGGGACTCCGGTCAGACCAGCGGCTTCACCGACATCAGCAGGTGGCGGTGGGTGCCGTCCGGGCCGTCGGTGAGGAGGGCGCGCTGGCCGGGGCCCAGGAGGTGGAAGTGGACCTCGGGGGCCTCCAGGGAGCCGAGGGCGTCCAGGAGGTAGCGCGGGTTGAAGGCGACCGTCAGGGACTCTGAGCCCGTGAGGGTGGCGGGCAGGCGCTGGGAGGCCACGTCGTCCTCGTATCCCGCCTGGAGGTGGAGCCCGGTGGGGGAGAAGGTCAGCTGGACCGGGCTGTCGCCCTCCGCGACCACCGCGACCCGCTTGACGGCCTCCGTCAGCGGGGCCGGGTCGGTGACCGCGAGGGCGTGCTCGCCGAGGGCGAAGAGCTTGTCGTGGCGGGGGAGGCGGCCGTCGAGCAGCCGGGTGGTGGTGCGGGTGCCGCCGCCTCGAAGCCGAGGGAGCCGGAGTCGAGGGCGAGACGGGCCGGGCCCGTGCCGACGAGGGAGCGGGCGATCTCGGTGAGGCGGCGGGCCGGGACGACCACGTCGGCGCCCTCCGCGGGGCACCGGCCTCGGGCTTCCACTCCAGGGTGCGGACGGCGTACCGGTAGCGGTCGGTGGCGGCCAGCGTCATGGTGCCGCCGTCCAGGGCGAGCCGTATCCCGGTCAGCACCGGCAGCGAGTCGTCGCGGCCCGCCGCCACGGCGACCTGGCCGACCGCCGCCGCGAAGGCGTCCCCGTCCACGAGCCCCCGCACCTCGGGCAGCGCGGGCGCGGCGGGGTAGTCGTCGAGCGGCAGCAGGGAGAGGCCGAAGCGGGCGCCGCCCGAGGTCACCGAGAGGCGGGCGCCCTCCACGGCGAGCTCGGTGACGCCCCGGGGGAGCACCTTGCAGATGTCGAGCAGGCGCCGCCGAGGACCAGCGCCCGGCCGTCGACGGCGGTGTCCGCCTCGACCTCGACGCGGGCCGAGGCCTCGTGGTCGAGGCCCGAGACGCGCAGCCGGCCGTCCGCCGCCTCCAGGAGCAGCCCGCCGAGGACGGGCAGGGGGAGCGGGCGGGCAGGACGCGCGCGGCCCAGGCCACGGCGTCGGTCAACACGGCGCTGTCGATGCGGAATTCCATGCCGACGACGCTAGCGGCCGCCACTGACAACGCCGTCTACCTGCGGTTTCGGGTGACTTCGCAGCGGACTTCCGTAAGCGGGAAGGAAACCGCGCCCATGATCGTTCTTCTCTCCGTCCGTGACAGTGATACGTCTGTGACGGTGATACGTCCGTGACGGTGATACGTCCGTGAGAGCGACACGCAGGGGGAGCAGAGCCATGACCGAAGTCCACGGCACGGTGGAGCCCGGATTCGAGTCCGTGCGCGAGGTGTTCGCGGAGATCGCCGCGAACGAGGCACGGGACGGCGGCGCCCAGCTCGCCGTCCACCACCACGGCCGGCTCGTCGTGGACCTCTGGGGCGGTGACGGCGTCGACGGCGACTCCCTGCTCCCGCTCTACTCCTCGTCCAAGGGGGCCATGGCCCTGGTCACCGCGCTCCTCGTGCAGGACGGCGTCCTGGACCTGGACCGCACGGTCGCCTCCTGGTGGCCCGAGTTCGCCGCCGAGGGCAAGGGCGGGCTCACCCTCCGGCAGCTGCTCGCCCACCGCTCGGGCGTGATCGGCGTGGACGGGGGCTTCTCGCTGGAGGAGCTCGCCGACGACCGCCGGATCGCCGCCCGTCTCGCGGGGCAGCGCCCCTTCTGGGAGCCGGGCACCGGCCACGGCTACCACGCCCTGGTGATCGGGGCCCTCGTCGGCGAGGTGGTCCGGCGGGCCACCGGCCGGACGATCCAGGAGATCTACGAGGAGCGGGTCCGCGTGCCGTACGGGCTCGACTACTACCTCGGCCTGCCCGAGGAGCTCGAACCCCGGTTCCGCACGGTCCTGCCGATGCTGCCCACCCCCGCCGAGCAGGAGTTCCTCACGGCGCACCCGATCGCCCCCGACAGCCTCATGGGCATCGCCTTCAACCTCCACGCCGACCCGCCGTCGGACGATTCGGCCTACGGCAACTCCCGCGCCGTGCGGAGAAGGCCCCGCTCTCCGGCGGCGGCGTCGGCACCGCGCGCGGCCTCTCCCGGATGTACGCGGCGATGGCGGGCGAGCTCGACGGCCGGCCGCCGCTCCTCGACCCCGGGACCCTGGCCGAGTTCGCCCGGATCCACTCCGGGGCACCGACCTGGTGACCGGCGGGGACAACGCCTTCGGCCTCGGTTTCGTCCCGCTGGCCACCCGCTACCCCTCGCTCGGCCCCGGCGCCGTCGGCCACAGCGGGGCCCCGGCTCCCAGGCCTTCGCCGACCCGGCGGCCGGCCTCGCCTACAGCTACGCCCGCCGCCGCTTCGGCTTCATGTCCGGTCCGGGCGCGCCCGAGAACGCCCGCCTGATCCCGGCGGTCGTCGAGGCGGCGGCCAAGGCCGCCTGACGGGCCGGGCCGCCTGACGAGCTGGGGCCGCCTGACGAGCTGGGGCCGCCTGACGAGCTGGGGCCGCCTGACGAGCTGGGCCGCCTGACGAGCTGGGCCGCCTGACGAGCCGGGCCGCCTGACGGGCCGAGGTCGCCTGACGGGCCGAGGTCGCCTGGCCCCGGCCGGATCGTCCGGCCCCGGCCGGGCCGCGTGCCCGGCCGTCCCGGGAGCCGAGCGCCCGCCTTCCGCTGCTGCGGAGGGCGGGCGCGCTCGTGTGTCCGGAGGTTCCCGGAAGGGGTCAGGCGGCGTTCTTGATGGCGGAGATGTCGAAGTTCAGCTTGACCTTGTCGCTGACCATGACGCCACCGGTCTCCAGGGCCGCGTTCCAGGTCAGGCCCCAGGCGGAGCGGAGGATCTCGGCGGAGCCCTCGAAGCCGACGCGCTCGTTGCCGTAGACGTCCGTGGCGGTGCCGTTGAACTCCAGGTCGATGGAGAGCGGCTTGGTGACGTCCTTGATGGTCAGGTCGCCGGTGACGCGGTACTTGTCGCCGCCCAGCTGCTCGGCGCTGGTGGAGCGGAAGCTCATCAGCGGGAACTGCTCGGCGTCGAAGAAGTCGCCGCTGCGCAGGTGGCCGTCGCGGTCGGCGATGCCGGTGTCGACGGAGGCGATCTTGACGTCGATGGAGGCGGTGGAGGCGCCCGGGTTCGAGCCGTCGAGCTTCAGCGAGCCCTCGTGCTCGGCGAAGGAGCCGCGGACGTTGGTGACCATCGCGTGACGGACGGTGAAGCCGATGCTGCTGTGCGCCGGGTCGATGGTGTACTCGCCGGTCAGGGCGGCCAGGGCCGGGTCCACCGGGAGGGTGGCGGTGGCGACGGCGGACTCGTTGTTCTTGCGGCTGAAGAGACCCATGACGTGCTCCTTGTCGGTGTTTGTTGAACCTTCAACGAGAACGACTGTAGCCCTATTCCGTTCAACTTTCAACAGATCGGGGAGATGTTCACCCGGACGGCGTCACGACGCCACCGACGCCCTCTGGCGGACGCGCGTAGAACTGCGGCACCATCTCCCTGCGCGACCGGATGCACCGACTCCGCCCGCGCCACCGGCACCACCTGCACAGCCGTCCCCACCCGTCACGGTCACCAGCAGGAGGCAACCCCCGTGAAGATCCGCTCCGTGCTCACCGCGCTCGGCCTCGTCCTCGGCGCCCTGTTCGCCCCCGGATTCGGCGCCCTCTCCACCGCCACCGACGCCCACGCGGTCACCAAGATCAGCCACGCCACCGCGACCTCGATGTTCCGGTCCTCCGGAATCACCTGGTCCTCGTCCGGCAACTGCTCGGACCGCAACAACTCCACCTGTACGTCCTTCGAGCAGCTCAACCTCCCCACCGCCCAGGGCGCCCAGACCCTCAAGAGCGCCAGCGGCTGCGCCCTCAACATCACCGGCGGCACCGAGACCGGCCACGCGAGCGGCACCTACTCGCACTGGAACGGCTACAAGCTCGACCTCAGCAAGTACACCTGCATCGGGAGCTACATCAAGAACACGTTCACCTACATCGGCCTGCGCGGCGACGGCGCCCCGCAGTGGCAGTCCGGCGCGGGCAACGTCTACGCCGACGAGGGCAGTCACTGGGACGTGACCTTCTACAACTGCGGCGGCTGCTGAGCGACTTGGACTAACCGGAAGGGGTTGTTGGACTGGCGGGGCCGTCCGTGGACGATCTCGTTGACGGTGCTCCGTCACACAGGCCAACTAGTGCGCATGTCGCACCCATACTCCTCCGCTCCTCCGCGGCGCGGCGGCTGCGCACGGCCTGTGCGCTGGCCGCCGCCACCTCCGCCGTGCTCGCGCTGGCCGGACCGGCCCGCGCGGGCACGCCCGCCGAGAACCCGCCGCCACCGCCGACGCCCTCATCGGCTCCGACCAGCTCTCCGTCGCCGTCGCCGAGGACTTCCCCGCGTCCTGTCGTACACCGACCGCGCGAGCGGCGCCCGTCTCCTCGGGAGCACGGCCCCGGTCACGCAGGTCGTGCTCAACGGCACCGCCCACGCCGTCCAGGCCGAGGGCGCCCCCGTCCTGACCGCGGCCTCCGCCGCGTACACCTCACCTTCCCCGACCTGCCCGGCGTCGAGATCGACGCCGTCCTGAGCGTCGAGGGCAGGACCACCACCTTCAAGGTCACCGCCGTCCGCGACACCGAGGCCTTCCGCGTCGGCACGATCGACGTCCCCGGCCACGACCTCGTCTCCGTCGGCTCCGCGGACCCCGGCGCCGCGACCGCCTTCACCCGGCTGGACCCGGACTCCACCCGTACCGCCGACGTCTTCGCCCAGGTCACCGACGGCACCGCCGCCGAGGCGAACCCGGTCGGCGCCAGCTACGCGATCGTCAACACCGGCCGGCTGGCCGCCGCCGTCGAGTCCAACTCCAGCTACGACAAGCCCTCCGGCGCCTCCGCCCGCGACGGCGCCCGCTTCTGGCACCAGGCCCGCAAGAACGGCACCGAGACCCGCGTCGGCGTCTGGTCCGGCCAGTGGACCTACCGCGGCGCCGGCGCCCCGCGCCCGAGACCGGCGACGACCTGCCCTGGGCGAAGGTCGTCGTCACCCCCGACGCCAACGCCGACGGAGCCGTCGACTGGCAGGACGGCGCCGTCGCCTTCCGTACGATCGGCGTCAAGGCCCCCGGCAGCGAGCAGACCCCGAACCGGGTCGTCGCCCACATCCCGTTCAACTTCGCCTCCCAGGCCACCCACCCCTTCCTGCGCACCCTCGACGACGTCAAGCGGATCTCGCTCGCCACGGACGGACTCGGCCAGTTCGCCCTGCTCAAGGGGTACGCCTCCGAGGGCCACGACTCCGCCCACCCCGACTACGGCGGCAACTACAACAAGCGCGCCGGCGGCCTCGCCGACCTCAACACCCTCCTGCGCGAGGGCAAGAAGTGGGGCGCGGGCTTCGGCGTCCACGTGAACGCCACCGAGTCGTACCCCGAGGCCCACAACTTCAGCGAGACCCTCGTCGACAAGACCAAGCCCGGCTGGAACTGGCTGGGCCAGAGCTACTACATCGACCAGCGCCGGGACATCAACAGCGGCGACCTCGCCCGCCGCTTCCAGCAGCTGCGCGACGAGACCGACCCCAACCTGTCGATGCTGTACATCGACGTCTACTACACGCACGGCTGGATCGCCGACAAGACGATGCAGGCCGTCCGGGCGCAGGGCTGGAACGTCGCCACCGAGTGGGCCGACAAGTTCGAGCGGGCCTCCCTCTGGTCCCACTGGGCCAACGACCTCGACTACGGCGGCGCCACCAACAAGGGCCTCAACTCGAAGATCATCCGCTTCATCCGCAACAGCGAGAAGGACGTCTGGAACAACGACCCGGTCCTCGGCCAGACCGCCCTGGTCGACTTCGAGGGCTGGACCGGCGAGACCGACTGGAACGCCTTCTCCGCCAACATCTGGCAGCGCGACCTGCCCGCCAAGTACCTCCAGCAGCAGAGGATCACCCGCTGGAACGGCGACGACATCACCTTCACCGGCGGCCTCCGCGGCACCGTCGAGAACGGCCGCCGCACCTTCTACGACAACGGCCGCAAGGTCCTCGACGGCGACAGCTACCTGCTCCCCTGGGACGGCGGCAAGAAGCTCTACCACTACAGCAGGACGGGCGGGAAGAGCAGCTGGGCCGTCTCCGGCGCCACGCGCGCGTACACCGTGTACAAGCTCACCGACAACGGGCGCGTGAAGACCGCCACCGTGCGCCCCTCCGGCGGGCGGATCACCCTCGACGCCGCCGCCGGACAGCCCTACGTCCTCTACCCCGACAGCGCCCCGCGCAGCCCGCCCCGCAGTGGGGCCAGGGCACCCGGTGAAGGACCCCGGCTTCAACGACGCCAAGCTCGGCGCCTGGACCAAGGCCGGCACCGTCGCCCGTGACACCGACGGCCAGGGCCGCAACAGCGCCGAGCTCTCCGGCACCGCCACCGCCTCGGTCCGCCAGCGGATCACCGGCCTCACCCCCGGCGCGCGGTACACCGCCTCCGCGCTCATCGAGGTCGAACCCGGCAAGACCCGGCCCACCACCCTCTCCGCCGGCGGCGCCTCCGTCACCGTCGAGCGCTCCCCTGGAGAACCGGGTCGCCGCCTCCGACTGGAACGGCACCCGCCTCCAGCGCGCCAAGGTCACCTTCACCGCCCCCGCCGACGGCTCCGCCCCGCTGCGGATCGAGGCCGCGAGCGGCAGCCCGGCGACCGTCCGCGTCGACGACGTCCGGATCGTCGCCAACGACCCGGCGACCAAGCCCGGCACGGTCGCGTACGAGGACTTCGAGGCCGTCGACCAGGGCTGGGGCCCCTTCCTCAAGGGCGACGCCGGCGGCACCACCGACCCGCGCACCCACATCGCCCAGCCGCACGCCCCGTACACCCGGGCCGGCTGGAACGGAAAGCTGATCGACGACGTCATCGGCGGCGCCGAGAGCCTCAAGTCCCACGACGAGAACAGCGGACTCGTCTACCGGACCGCGCCCTGGACCGTCCCGATGAAGGACGGCCACAGCTACCGCGTCGCGTACGACTACCAGTCCAGCCACGCGGGCGCGTACGAGTGGGTCACCGGCTACGACCGCACGACCGGCGACGGACCGGCCGTCGAGACCCGCCGCACCCCGATCGGACAGCAGCGGACCACCGGCCACTTCACCGAGACCGTCACCGCCGGCTGCGGCGACACCTGGACTGGTCTGCGCAAGCGCGAGGACGCCCCGGAGGGCGCCGACTTCGTCCTCGACGGCTTCACCGTCACCGACCTCGGCCCGGCCGCCGAGCGCGCCGCCTGCGGCACCCTCGCCGTCGACGCGCCCGAGACCCTGGAGCCCGGCCGCCCGAACCAGGTCACGGCCACCTTCGGCAACGACGAGGCCGCCGACGTCACCGGAGCCCAGGCCGTCCTCGACCTCCCCGAGGGCTGGACCGCCGAACCCGCCGCGCCCGTCGCCCTCGGCACGGTCGCCCCGGGCGCGAAGGCCACCGCCACCTGGCAGGTGACGCCGCCGGTGGACGCGGCCTACCGGCCGTACCCGCTGGGCGCCTCCGTCGCGTACGGCATCGGGGGAGGACAGCGGAAGCTGACCGCCGCCACCACCGTCCGCACCCTGCCCCCGCCGCCCGCCGCCGACAGCTGGGCCAGCGACCTCGACTGGACCTCGGCCGCCAACGGCTGGGGACCCGTCGAGCGGGACCTCTCCAACGGCGAGACCGGCACCGGCGACGGCACCCCGCTGCGCATCGGCGGAGTGGCGTACGCGAAGGGCCTGGGCACCCACGCCCCGGCCAAGGTCCGCTACTACCTCGGCGGCCGCTGCACCTCCTTCACCGCCGAGGTCGGCGTGGACGACGTCCAGACCAGCCGCGGCAGCGTCCAGTTCAGCGTCCTCGCGGACGGCGCCGAGAAGGTGAAGTCCCCGGTCCTCAAGGCCGTCGACCCGGCCTGGCCGCTCACCGCCGACGTCACCGGCGCCTCCTACGTCGACCTGGTCGTCGGCGACGGCGGCGACGGGAACGGCAACGACCACGCGGACTGGGGAGCGCCCGCTTCCACTGCGGGAGCTGACGCCCCACGGCGGACGGCAAGCGCTTGCCGTCGTGCTCATTGATTGCGTCGGAAACAGGGTGTTACACCGGGCGCCGACCGGTCTCCACCACTTCCCCGGAGGCTCCCGTGTCCCTGCCCCTCTGGTCCCGCCGCACCTTCCTGAGCACGACGGCCGCCGCCGCGACCGCCCTCGCACTCACCCCGTCCGCCCGCGCGGCGGACCCGGCCGACCCGGCCGGGGAGTTCGAGGCGCTGAGGCTGCGCTGGCTCGACCTCCAGCTCGGCTCCGGCTTCGACGCCGGGGCCGAGCCCTACGCCGCCGGCTCGCCGAGACGGGCACGCTCGCGCGTGGCTTCCGCGCGAGCATGGCCGCCACCGCCACCTCGCTCTGGCCCGACGCCCCCTTCGACCCGCCGGCCGGCATCACCCAGAGCTACGGCCGCCTGTGGACCATGACCCAGGCGTACGCGCAGCCCGGCACCGGCCTCACCGGCGACGAGAGCCTGCTCGCCGACGTGCTGCGCGGCCTCGACCACCTCTCCGCCACGGTCTACAGGGCGGGCGCCCCGCGCCCCGGCAACTGGTGGGAGTGGCAGATCGGCAGCCCCCGCCTCCTCATGGACATCGTGGCCGCGCTCCACCCCCGCCTCGGCGCCGAGCGCGTCGCCGCCGCCTGCGCCGCCGTCGACCACTTCGTGCCCGACGCGGTCCTCACGAACTACTCCGGCACCTCCACCGGCGCCAACCGCGTCGACCTGTGCCGCTCCGTCGCCCTGCGCGGGGTCCTCGGCGCGAACCCCGCCAAGATCGCCCTCGCCCGCGACGCCCTCTCGCCCGTCTTCCCGTACGTCACCCAGGGCGACGGCCTCTACGCCGACGGCTCCTTCGTCCAGCACACCTGGGTCGCCTACTCCGGCACCTACGGGCAGGTCATGCTCGACGGCCTCGGCCGGCTCTTCTCGCTCCTCGCCGGCTCCACCTGGGCCGTCACCGACCCGAACCGGCAGATCGTCCTCGACAGCGTCGAGCGGGCCTACGCGCCCTTCCTCTACGACGGGCTGATGATGGACAGCGTCAACGGGCGTGCCATCAGCCGCGGTTACCTGAAGAACGACGACCGGCGGATCATGCGCTCCGACCACTTCCACGGCCAGGGCGTCATCGCGGCCATCGCCCTCCTCGCGGGCGGGCGTCCGCCGCCGAGCGCGACCGGTGGCACGCGCGCGTGAAGGGGTGGATCGAGCGCGACACCGTCTCCCCGGTCCTCGCCGCCCGCCAGTTCGGCGTCGCCGACCTCGCCCGGCTGCACGCCGTGGCCGCCTCCCTGTCCCCGCCGCCCCGAACCCACCGGCCACCGGCTCTTCGCCGCCATGGACCGGGCCGTCCACCGCCGCCCCGGCTGGGCCGCGAACATCTCCATGGCCTCGAACCGGATCACGCACTACGAGTGCGGCAACGGCGAGAACCCGCGCGGCTGGCACACCGGTGCCGGGATGCTCTCCTGGTGGGCCCCGGGCCTCGGCGACCAGTACACCGACTGGTTCTGGCCCACCGTCGACCCGTACCGCCTCCCCGGCACCACCGTCTCCACCCGGCGCCTCGCCGACCGGGCGGGCGGCGAGTGGGGCGCGCCCGGCCGACCGTCCGCTGGGTCGGCGGGACCACCGACGGCGAGTACGCGGCCGTCGGCCAGCACCTCAAGGGCCTCGGCTCCACCCTGGAGGCCCGCAAGTCCTGGTTCTGCGCGGCGGACGCGGTCGTCTGCCTGGGCGCCGGGATCACCGCGACCGACGGCGTGCCCGTCGAGACGGTCGTCGACAACCGCCTCCTGGGAGGCCGGGACCCAGGCCCTCACCACCGGCGAGGGCTGGGCGCACCTGGAGGGCCACGGCGGCTGGGTCTTCCCGCGGGGCGCCGGGAACCTCCGCACCCTCCGCGAGGACCGCACCGGCGCCTGGAGCGACATCAACACCACCAGCTCCACGGAGCGCCGCACCCGCCGCTACCAGACCCTCTGGCTGGACCACGGCACCGACCCGGTCGCCGCCTCGTACGCGTACCTCCTGATGCCGGGCGCCACCCCGCGGGCGCTCGCCGCCCGCGCCGCCGACCCCGGCTGGCTGCACGTTCTCGACAACACCGCCGAGCGGCAGGCGATCGCCGTCCCCTCCCTCGGGCTGACCGCCGCGAACTTCTGGCAGGCCGGTACGGTGGGACCCTCACGGTCACCGCGCCCGCGAGCGTCCTCGTCCGGCGCCGCCGCCAGGTCCTCGACCTGAGGGTCTCCGAGCCCCTCCGCACCGGGCAGCCCCTGGAGCTGACCTGGAACCTCCCGGTCCGCCGGGTGGTCCGCCGCGACCCCTCGGTGGAGGTCCTCGCCACCGGCTCCGCGCTGCGGCTGCGGATCACCCCCGGTACCGGCGGCGCGACCCACGGTTGCGAAGTGCTCGTCTAGGTCTATGTGAGAACCCCACAAACACGGGGGTGTCTGGCTGTTGACTCGGGCTGCACGGGCATGGGTTCTGTGCAGCCCCACCAGGATTCGACACGCGAGACTGTACGGAGTCGACGGCGTGGTTTTCTCGGGTGACTTCGTAGGGTCGGTACATGACCGTTGTGGACCAGATCCCGAGCGAGCCCGCTGACGCCCGAGGCCGAGTGGCCGAGCTGCACGTCCTGCGCGAGCAGGCCCTGCGCGGCCCGAGCGAGCGGGCCACCGAGGCCCAGCACGCCAAGGGCAAGCTGACCGCCCGCGAGCGCATCGAGCTGCTGCTCGACGCTGGTTCCTTCAACGAGGTCGAGCAGCTGCGCCGGCACCGCGCGCAGGGCTTCGGCCTGGAGGCCAAGAAGCCCTACACCGACGGCGTCATCACCGGCTGGGGCACGGTCGAGGGCCGCACGGTCTTCGTCTACGCCCACGACTTCCGGATCTTCGGCGGCGCCCTCGGCGAGGCCCACGCCACCAAGATCCACAAGATCATGGACATGGCCATCGCGGCCGGTGCCCCGCTGGTCTCCCTGAACGACGGCGCCGGCGCCCGCATCCAGGAGGGCGTCTCCGCCCTCGCCGGCTACGGCGGCATCTTCCAGCGCAACACCAGGGCCTCGGGCGTCATCCCGCAGATCTCGGTGATGCTCGGCCCCTGCGCCGGCGGCGCGGCCTACAGCCCGGCCCTCACGGACTTCGTCTTCATGGTCCGCGAGACCTCGCAGATGTTCATCACCGGCCCGGACGTCGTCAAGGCGGTCACCGGCGAGGAGATCACCCAGAACGGCCTCGGCGGCGCCGACGTGCACGCCGAGACCTCGGGCGTCGCGCACTTCGCGTACGACGACGAGGAGACCTGCATCGCCGAGGTGCGCTACCTCCTGTCGATGCTCCCGCAGAACAACCGCGAGAACCCGCCCACCGTCGCCTCCGAGGACCCGGCCGACCGCCGCTCCGACGTCCTCCTCGACCTCGTGCCCGCGGACGGCAACCGCCCGTACGACATGCACAAGGTCATCGAGGAGCTCGTCGACGAGGGCGACTACCTGGAGATCCACGAGCGCTGGGCCCGCAACATCATCTGCGCCCTGGCCCGGCTCGACGGCCAGGTCGTCGGCATCGTCGCCAACCAGCCCCAGTCGCTGGCCGGCGTCCTCGACATCGAGGCCTCCGAGAAGGCCGCGCGCTTCGTGCAGATGTGCGACGCCTTCAACATCCCGATCATCACCCTTCTGGACGTACCCGGCTTCCTGCCCGGCGTCGACCAGGAGCACGGTGGAATCATCAGGCACGGCGCGAAGCTGCTGTACGCGTACTGCAACGCGACCGTGCCCCGGATCTCCCTGATCCTGCGCAAGGCCTACGGCGGCGCCTACATCGTGATGGACTCCCAGTCCATCGGCGCCGACCTGACGTACGCCTGGCCCACCAACGAAATCGCGGTCATGGGCGCCGAGGGCGCCGCCAACGTCATCTTCCGCAAGCAGATCGCGGAGGCCGAGGACCCCGAGGCCATGCGGGCCCGCATGGTCAAGGAGTACAAGGCCGAGCTGATGCACCCGTACTACGCGGCGGAGCGCGGCCTGGTCGACGACGTCATCGACCCCGCCGACACCCGCCAGGTGCTCATCAGGTCCCTCGCGATGCTCCGCACCAAGCACGCCGACCTGCCGTCCCGCAAGCACGGCAACCCGCCTCAGTAAGAGGAGTCATCCACGTGACCACCCTGCCAACCTCCTCCGCGTCGAGAAGGGCACCGCCGACCCCGAGGAGCTCGCCGCCATCACCGCGGTGCTGCTCGCCCGCGCTGCCTCCCAGCCCGCCGAGACCACCACCCACGGCCGCACCACGGCCGGCTGGCGCCGCCTGGAGCGCGAGCACGGCTTCCGCGCGCCGCACAGCTGGCGCTGAGCTCACGGCGGTCCGCGTGACGGAGGGCCGGAACCCGGTGACACCGGGCTCCGGCCCTCCGCCACGTCCGGAAGTGTCCTACGGCCAGATCGCCTGGACCAGCGCGACGATGCCCCAGACCACGGCGACCACGATGCCGACCAGGATCAGCACGGCCCCGCAGCCCAGCGCGACCTCCCCCTTGGGCAGCGGCTTCGTCCCGGGGGCGGCGGGCCCGTCCCCCGAGGACGCGGTGCCGGACGCCTTCGGCGCGGTCGGGGAACACCGGCCGAAGCCCCCGGGGTAGGGGACGGGCCCGCCGTGCCGGACGCCGACTGCTTGGCTCCCGGAGTAGGGGACGGGCCCGCCGTGCCGGATGCCGACTGCTTGGCCCCGGGGCACGGGACGGGCCCGCCGCGCCGGACGCCGACTGCTTCGTACTCGCCGAGGCCCCCGCGGCCCCTCCCGCACCGGAGTTCCGCCCCGGGCCCGACACGAACGGGTCCGGCTGTCCGGCCGACCGGCGCCCGCACCACGGGCACGCCGTCAGATGACCGCCGTAGTGGTGGTCCGGCACGTCCGCGCACTGCACGACCTCCTCCCGCGCCTCGTCCAGCGCGTCCAGCCAGACCGCCGACGACGGCCGGCGCCGGGGATCGCGCATCCCCGGACCGAAGGTCCGCCGCGCCAGCTCCACCAGCCGGGGCGGCAGCACCTCGGGCGCCAGCAGCTGAGCCGGCACCCGCACCCGGCCCGGGTCGACCAGGAACGAGGTGCCGCTCACGATGTTGTCCTTGCGGGTCGCCTCCGCCGCGCCGTACAGCGGAGCCCCGTCGAAGGGGTGGTTCCCGCCGGTGAGCAGCTGGTAGACGAGGACGGCCAGGGCGAAGTCGTCCGCGTGCCGGGTCGGCGGCTCCCCGCTGCCGCTCGGGGCTCGCGTAGTCGTCCGTGAACACCTCACAGCCGAAGGACTCGCCGGTCAGCGTGTCCGTGAAGGCGAACGAATCGCAGTCCAGGAACGTGACGAACCCGTTCCGGTCGACGACCGCGTTGGCGCTCGACAGATCGCCCACGACGAAGCCCTGCTGATGCAGCTCGGCCGTCATGTACGCCAGGTTCGAGGCCACCGCCAACAGGAACTTCCAGTGCGCCCGGCCCCCGAACCGGCGCAGCCGCACCGGCTTCTGCAGCAGCCCGCTCAGCTGGGTGTGCGCCGCCGGATCCAGGTACGGCATGCCGTAGCCGACGGGACTCCCGCCCGCCTCGATCAGGTCCACCGGCCACACCAGCATCGGCGGCTGACCGGGCGCCAGCCGCTCCCCGGCGAGCGGATCGGCCCGCAGCATCGCCGTGAGCCGGCGCAGCTGGGCGCCGTCGGGGACGCGGTTGTAGATCTTGGCGGCGAGGTCGTCGCGCTCGTTCAGCCGCCACACACTGCCCTGCCCGCCCGTCCCCAGCGGCTTCGCCGCACGGGTGACGCGGGTGCCGTCCCCGAGCGCCAGGGAGACGCCGTCGAGGGAGACGTGGTCGTCGCGGTTCTCGTCAGCGGTAGTCATGTCCGTATCGCCCACAGGAGAGTCTTGTCGTCCCCGGTCACCCGGGTGATCTGGTCCGATCCGAGGAACTCGGAGAGCCGCCGATGCTCCTCGTCGCGGTCGTAGTCGGGGCGGGCGAGCCGGTCGAAGAGGTGCCCGAGGAACGCGTCGTGCGGCACCGGGGGCCGCCCGCCCGGCGCCCGCCGGAGCAGGGCCTGGGTCAGCCCGTCCGTGGACAGCAGCACCCGTCGATGCCGTCGTCGCGGACGCAGTCCACCCGGAGATGACGCAGCGCGGCGGGCGAGCCCACGAACACGGTCTCGTTCGCGTACTCGCTGTCCGTGTGCGCGCGGGGCAGCAGGTCGTACGCGGGGCGCGCGGGATCGCCGACGTCCGACCGGACGACCACGAGACCGTCACCGACCGACAACTGCCCCAGCCAGCCCGGGGCGAGGACCACCACCGTCAGCGTCGTCGCGTACGCGCCGGGGGAGCCGCCGCACCATTCCAGGAACGCCGTGCGCACCTCACCGAACGCCCCGACCAGCGCCTCCTTGCGCGCGTGCGCGTCCGGAAGCCGCTCCCAGGGCGTCATCAGGGGTTCGAACGCCCTGGTCGCCAGCCGTACGGCCTGCTCGGCGCCCTCCTCGGAACGCGCCGCGCTCCCGCGCCGTCCGCCACCGCGAGGACGAGCCCCGACGGTCTCTTGACGGCCAGCCACGTGTCCTGACAGGGCATCCGCTCCCGCAGGTGCCGGTAGCCGATGGCGCTGATGCCGTGCACTCGCCAGCCCGGGGCGACCCGTCCGCCGGCCTCACGCCGGGACCTGCCCGCCGCCCCGCCGCCGCTTCAGACGGGCGAAGATCTCCTGGAACTCGGCCTCCGCCGCACCGCCCTGGGTTGCCTTGGCGCTGTGCGACATCGCCGTCAGCAGCTCCGCGAACGGGAAGCCGTCCAGCCACGCGTGGTAGTGCGGCGCGAGCTCCCGGAGCACTTCCTCGGCGCCCGCGTGCCGCTCGCCGACCCCCACCGCGAAGAGCCGGAAGCGGCGCTCCTCCTCCGCCTTGCGCAGATCGGGCAGGAGTTCGCGGTACGCGTGCGAGAACCTGCCCTGTTCGTCGCTCGGGTAGCCGTCCGTGACGACGCAGATCTGCGGACGGTAGTAGGTCAGGCCCTCCGCCCGCAGTCCCGCCTTGTAGTCGGCGACCACCTCCATCGCCAGGCGCAGCGCCCGGTCGAGGAGCGTCACGCCGTGCGCCTCCAGCACCGGCGGCCGGAACTCGTGGGCCGGTACGAAGGGGCTGTGCGGCCACGCGGGGGCGGTGGCGCCGAGCGGGGTGGACCCCTGCCAGACCGTGATGCCCTCGCTGCCGCCGAAGGTGATCACGGCGACGTCCACGGCGGCGCTCAGCGCCATGTCCTCGGCGAGGCTCTCCGCCCATGAACCGAGGGCGGTGTTGAGCGAGGAGATGGCGTCCATCCGGGTCAGGGAGGTCGAGGTGTCCAGACAGAGCAGCAGCGGCAGACGCTGGGCGCTGTCGAACTCGAAGCCCATGTACGGCACGGGGAGCGGGGCTTCGTCGGGCTGGGGCATGGCGGTCACGGCTACTCCGTGGAGCGGTGGGCGGTCAGGGCGGGGACGAGCGGGTGCGGGGCGGGACGGTGGTTCGTCGGACGTACGGGGGTTCAGCGGAGCGGACCGGCCCGGAACACCGGCGGGTCCGACTCCGGGACGCGGGTCACGAGGACCCGTTCACCGGGGTGCGGGTACGCGGACGCGGAACCCTGCCAATGGGCCCGGCACAGGGCCCCTCCCACTCCACGTATCCGTGCGGGCGCAGCCAGGTCGCCACGGTCGCGACGTCCCGCCCGCCGCCCTGCGGCGCGAGCGTGTCGAGGTCGCCGCCGTCACCGCCCGGGACCCCGGGCCGGACACCACCGGCGGGGCTCCGGGGCGCGGGGCGAGGCGGGGTCGGCGGACGGGCCGGTCCCGGAACGGGCGGACGGAAGGCCCCGGGAGAGCCGGGCGCGGGTGCCTGCGGGGAGACGGCCGGAGCGGTCTGCTGCGGCGGGGCGGTCCCGGGGTGCACGGGCGCGGTGGTCTCCGGCGGCGGGTACTCCCGGGCGGTCGGCCGGGGCGGTCCCCGGTGGCGCGGCGGTGGGCCGCGCGCCCGGTCCACCGGTCGCGGCCGGGGCACGCGGTCGTCGGCGCCGTCCCGCTCGTGCACCAGGCCCGCCGTGTCCAGCAGGGCGATCCCGACCTCCACCACCCGGTTGAGACGGTCCCAGAACCCGCGCGTCGGCCGCACCTCCGGGCGCTCGGCCCCGGCCACCTCACCCGCCCGCCACGGCTCGGGCTCACGCCGTACACCGGGCTCGCGCCGTACGCCGGGCCCGGATGTCCTGTCGGGGCCCTGCTGCCCGTGGGGGTCCTGCTGCCCGTGGGGCTCTGCTGCCTGTCGGGTCCTGCCGCCCGTCGGGGCTCTGCCGCCCGTCGGGGACCTGCTGCCCATGGGGACCTGCGGCACGTGGGGCCCCGACTGCCCGTCGTGCACCGGCCGCCCGTCGAAGTGCCTGCCGTCGGGGACGGGCAGGCCGTCGGGTGCCGGCCGTCGAGGGCCGACTGCCGGGGTGGGCCGGCCGTCGTGCACCGGCCGCCCGTCGGGGACGGGCCGGCCGTCGAGGCCCGTGTTCTCCGGGCGTCGGCGCTCCTCCGGGTGCCGGTTCTCCTCCGGCTCGCGTTCGGGCTCCGGCTTCCGGGGGGTCCCGGCGTTCCGCGGGTCCTCCGGGTGCCGGGCGGGCTCGGGAGTGCGGGGGATCTCCCGCCTCCGGTCGTACCCGCGGCGCGGTCCCGTGCGCCATGAACCCGTGCTGGCCCACAGGACGGCGAGTGCCGCCGCCAGCGGCACCACCAGGATCGTCAGCAGGACGACGGCCCATTCCATCCGGTCACTCCCGGGTCGCGAGGTCATCGGCGCTCCGCAGGACGAATCCGAGGTCGTGGCACTCGCGGAGCAGCCGCACCGCCGCTTCGAGCAGGGAGTCGAGCGTCGACGCGAACCCCGTGGCGGTCAGGTGCGCGGCGAGCGGCAGGGCGAGTACGGCGGACAGCAGCGGCGCCTCGCTGCGGACGTCGCCGAGGACCGCGGTCGGGGTCACCTCGCGGGAGTTCCACGCGGTCGCCGCCGCTGCCGTGGGCGCGAGCCGGTCGGGGAGATCAGCGTCCCGTCGGTGACGGCCACCACGAGGGATTCGGCGGCGCGGCTGACGTCCACGGTCAGCCGGGGCCCGGTCGGGCCGCCGGCCCTGGCCTCCAGGAAGAGGGCGCCGTCCTCGCTCGCCACGGGTTCGCCGATGCGGCGCGCCCATGCGCGGACCAGGGGCTCCCAGCCGTCGCGCAGTTCGACGGCGTGTTCAGCGGGCATGACGCAGAACCGCCTTCTGGACGAGGGACCGGGAGAGCCCCGAGGCGAGGAGCCGGGAGGCGATCGGACGCAGCGCGCACGGGTCGTCGGCGCCGCTCCGCGCGGGGAGATGGCAGCGGTGCGGGGGATCGGGCACGGGCTCGGTGCGCTCCCGGCCGCCTCCACCAGGACCGGGTCCGGGTCCGGGGCCGCGGTCGGGTCCGGGGCGCGGTCGGGACCGGGCCCGGTCCCGGGTTCGGTCCCGAGGAGGCCGGAGAGCGCGGCCATGAGGAGGTGGGGCATCGGACGGTCGGCGGCGGCGGTGGCCAGACAGGCGGTGATCAGCCCGGCGAGCGGCGTGGACACCCCGGTCAGGTAGGGCGGCCGGCCTTCGAGGATCCGTCTGCTCGCGGGCTCTCCGGTACCGAAGGCGGGCTGTCCGGTGGCCGCGTACGCGAGGACGGCGCCGAGGGCGAAGACGTCGACGGCCGGGGTCGGTTCGCGCCCGAGGAGTTGTTCGGGCGCCATGTAGCCGTGGGTGCCGAGGGGCGTCCCGGGGAGGGTCAGCCCCTTCGCCGCCGCCGTGCGGGCGATCCCGAAGTCGATGAGGCGGGGTTCGCCGCCCTCCAGGATGATGTTGCTCGGCTTGACGTCGCGGTGGATCACCCCCCGCGCGTGCACCTCGGAGAGCGCCTCCGCGAGCATGCAGCCGAGCGCGGCCACCTGCGGCTCGGGCAGCGGCCCTTCGCCGGAGACCCTGGCCTGCAGGGTGGGCCCCGCCACGTAGCGGGTGGCGAGCCAGAGGGGCGGCCGGAGGGTCTCGGCCGCGTAGACGGGCACGGTGTAGGGGCTGTGGACGTCGAGGAGGGCCTTCACCTCGCGGGCGAAGCGCTGTCTGATCTCGTCGAAGTCGGCCAGTTCCCGGCGGATCACCTTGACCGCGAGCCGCTGCCCCGCCGGGGTCCGGCAGAGGTAGACCTTGCCCATGCCGCCGTTGCCGAGTGTCCGGACGACCGTGAAGTTGCCGATCCGGTCCGTGCGGTCGTACGTGTTCATCCCGCCTCCCCCGAGGTCCCCTCGACAACGTAGTGGACGTGACGGGGCACGGGGGCGGTTTCACGCGGAAGGCCGCGTCCCCTCCTGGGGAACGCGGCCTTCCGCCCGAAACGCCGGGGACAACTACCGCAGGCGTGCCATGAGGGCGTGCTCGACGAGCGTGATGAGGGCGCTCTTGGCGTCGGCGCGGTGGCGGGCGTCGGTGGTGATGATGGGGGTGTCGGGGCCGATCTGGAGGGCCTCGCGGACTTCTTCGGGCTGGTAGGGCTGGTTGCCGTCGAAGCCGTTGAGGGCGATGACGAAGGGGAGGCCCGAGTTCTCGAAGTAGTCGACGGCGGGGAAGCAGTCGGCGAGGCGGCGGGTGTCGACGAGGACGACGGCGCCGATGGCGCCGCGGACCAGGTCGTCCCACATGAACCAGAAGCGGTCCTGTCCGGGGGTACCGAAGAGGTACAGGATCAGGTCCTGGTCCAGGGTGATGCGGCCGAAGTCCATGGCGACGGTCGTCGTCGTCTTGTCGCCGGTGTGGGTGAGGTCGTCGATGCCCGCGGACGCGGAGGTCATGACGGCTTCGGTACGCAGCGGGTTGATCTCCGAGACGGCGCCGACGAACGTGGTCTTGCCCACGCCGAAGCCGCCCGCCACCACGATCTTCGCGCTGGTGGTTGAACGGGCCGCGCCGCCGCTAGAGCTTGCGAAGTCCACTGAGCACCCTTTCGAGCAGTGTCACGTCTGGCTGACCGCCGGCGGCCTCGTCGCCGCCGGGCTGGTGGATGGCGACGAGTCCGGCCTCGGCCAGGTCGGCGACGAGGATTCGGGCGACGCCGAGGGGGATGGAGAGAAGTGCCGAGATCTCCGCGACCGACTTGATCTCGAAGCAGAGCCGGCAGATCCGCTGGTGCTCGGGCAACTGCCCCTGCAGCCGGGCGGGGTCGGCCGTGGTGCTGACCAGCGCCTCGATGGCGAGCTGGTAGCGCGGCCGGGTCCGGCCGCCGGTCATCGCGTACGGACGCACCAGCGGGTTGTGCCCGCCGGAACCGCCCGCGGCCGGCGATCCCGCGGCCGCCGACGGGGCCTGAGGCTGCGCGTAGGGCTGGGAGACGCCCTGTCTGCTCGGGGCGGAGGGAAAGTTGTACCGGTTCTGCGCGGTGTCGCCCAGCGGCGCCTGATGCGCGTCATAACCGTTGTAAGGGCTCCCGCCCGGGGGTGTACCCACGTCTCCTCCTCCGACTGCCTCGCGGTCCATGTCCCTTGGACCCGCGCCACCGCACCCTACGGTGCGGTGGCACGAAACGCACTGTCCGTCTGTTAGTTGAGAAGACTTCCCTGAAGTTCCGCCCGGAGGTCAGGAGTCAGGACCGTGCCCGCGCGGTCCACGAGCAGGGCCATCTCGTAGCCCACGAGACCGATGTCGGCCTCGGGGTGGGCGAGCACGGCCAGCGAGGAGCCGTCCGAGATCGACATGATGAAGAGGAAGCCGCGCTCCATCTCCACCACGGTCTGGTTGACCGCACCGCCCTCGAAGATCCGGGACGCGCCCGCGGTCAGCGAGGTCAGTCCGGAGGCGACGGCCGCCAGCTGGTCGGCGCGGTCGCGGGGGAACCCCTCGGACATCGCCAGCAGGAGTCCGTCGGCGGAGACCACCACCGTGTGGGACACCCCGGGGTGTTGTCCACGAAGTTGGTGATCAACCAGTTCAGATTCTGCGCCGCCTGGCTCATGCTCACACTAACGCTCCTGGTTGTAGGTACTGCCCGGGCCGAAGCCCGATCCGTTCGTGTCCGTTCCCGCGTTGCGTCCCTGCGTGACGCCCCGGCGCAGGTTGCTCAACCTGCCCCGCACGTCCTCGGGTGCGCGGGAGACCTGGGGGCCGCCCTGCGGGGTCTGCTCAGCCGTGCCCTCGACCAGGTTGGCCTTCGGGACCCGGCGGGGAGACCGGACGAGGTGACCCCGCCCGCCTTGGGGTCCTTGAGCTTCCCGGCCCGCTGCCAGCGCTCGTCGTTGGTCGAGCGCCATGCGTCGGAGCCGTCGGCTTCGTCCTGCTGCTGCACCGGCTGCGCGGGCTTCGGCTGCTGCGGCGCCTGCGGCGGCACCTGCTGCGTCTGCCGGCCGACGCTGCGCGGCGCGGCAGACCGGCGTCGGTCAGCGCGTGTCCGGTGTCCGGGGCGGGACTCTGGGTCGGACCCGGACGGTCGAAGCCTACGCGGTCGGGGGCCTGTTCGGGAGCGGTCGGAGCAGATTCCGGTTCCGCTCCGAAATCCTGTCCGTAGCCACCCTGGTAAGCGCTCTGATCCGACCACTCTGCCTGGTGGGGCTGGGGATCGAACGCATTGTCGTACTGCTGGTGTTCGGTTTCCGGCGTCTCGTACGAGGCTTCCGCATAGCCCTGCTGCGGGTACGCCTCGTAGCCCTGCTGCGGATAGCCGTAGCCGTCCTGCTGCTGCGGGTAGCCGGCCGCGTACTCCTGGCCGTACCCCTGCGCCTGCTGGGGCTGCTGGGGCTGCTCGTACTCCTGAGCCGGGTACTGCTCGGCCGGGTACTCCTGCGCCGGGTACTGCTCCGTCGGGTAGTCCTGGGCCTGGCCGTACTGCCCGGCCGGCTGCTCCGCCTCGTCGTGGAAGAGCGGACGGTCGCCGCCCTGCGCCTGGGCCTCCAGGGCGGCGCGCCGCCCCTCGCGCTGCAGCGAGCGGTTGACCGGGTCGAGCTCGCGCTCCTCCTCGGCCGGCTGCTCGTAGCGGGAGTCGTCGAAGCCGAGATCGGCCGCGGTGAGCATCTGCTGCTGCGGGGCCGCCTCGAAGGCGTTCTGCTGCTGCTGTTGCTGCGGGATGATCTGCGAGACGGTGAAGTCGTCCTGGAGCGGCTGCTCGCCGCCACCGCCGTGCGTGATCGCGTCCGGCAGCATGATCAGCGAGGTCGTGCCGGCCTGCTCGCCCGAGGGGCGGAGCTGGACCCGGATGCCGTGCCGGTCGGCGAGCCGGCCGACCACGAAGAGGCCCATGCGCTGCGAGACGGCGGCGTCCACGGTCGGCGGGTTGGCCAGCTTGTGGTTGATGTCCGCGAAGTCCTCGGCGGTGAGGCCGATGCCCTTGTCGTGGATCTCGACCATCACGCGGCCGTCGGGCAGGCGCGTCGCGGTGACGCGCACCTTGGTCTGCGGGGAGGAGAACGTGGTGGCGTTCTCCAGGAGCTCGGCGAGCAGGTGCACGAGGTCGGTCACGGCCTGGCCGTGGATCTCGGCCTCCGGCACGCCCGCCAGCTCGATGCGCTCGTACTGCTCCACCTCGGAGGAGGCGGCGCGCATGACGTCGACCAGCGGGACCGGCTGGTCCCAGCGGCGGCCCGGCTCCTCGCCGGCGAGGACGAGGAGGTTCTCGCCGTTGCGGCGCATGCGGGTGGCCAGGTGGTCCAGCTTGAAGAGGTTCTCCAGCTGGTCCGGGTCGGCCTCGTTGTTCTCCAGGTCGGTGATGAGGGTCAGCTGGCCCTCGATCAGCGACTGGTTGCGGCGCGAGAGGTTCGTGAAGATCGCGTTGACGTTGCCGCGGAGCATGGCCTGCTCGGCGGCGAGCCGGACGGCCTCGCGGTGGACCTGGTCGAAGGCGCGGGCGACCTCGCCGATCTCGTCCTGCGAGTCGATCGGGATGGGCTGGACGCGGGTGTCGACCCGGCCCGGCTCCGTGCGGGAGAGCTGGTCGACGAGCATCGGCAGGCGCTGCTCGGCGATGCCGAAGGCGGCGGACCGCAGCCGGCGCATCGAGCGGCTCATCTGGCGGGCCATCATCCCGGCCAGGATGAAGGCGGCGAGCAGGGCGACGACGGTGATGCCACCGGTGACCCAGGCGTCCGTCTTGGCCTCGTCGGAGATGTCGGCGGCCTCGTTCACGGCCTTGTCGACGAGGGTCTTCTCGACCTCGCTGTAGCCGTCGAACTTGGCGGTGGCGACGGCCATCCAGGTCTCGGGCGTGATGCCCTTGCCCTTCAGCTCCGTGATGCCCTCGGGACCCTTGGCGGTGCCGATCTGGGAGGCGACGCCCGAGTAGACGGAGCCGTCCTTGCCCTTGGGGAGCTCGACGCCGGCCGCGGCCATCTTCTTCTCGCCGTCGGCGGCCTTGCCGGCCATGACCTTCTTGAGCAGGTCGACGTCCTCGGGCAGACCGCCGGAGCTGAACTCGCCGAGGGCGATCTGCTCCAGGTAGTTGTACGAGTTGAACGCCACGGACTGCTGCGCGAAGACCTTCTCCTTCGCGCTGGGGCGGACCAGCAGCTGGGTGCCGATGGAGCGCTGGAGGGACTCCGCGGCCTTGGAGAGCTGGATGGCGTAGACGGTACGGCCGTAGCTGGTGATGTTGCCGGTGCCGAGCCCGAGCTCGTTGGAGAACTCCATGAGGTAGTGCTGCACGCCCGTGTAGCCGAGCTGGGTGTTCACCGGGTCCAGGCCGGCGCTGTACGCGACCTTGCGCAGCTGCTCCAGCTTGGGCTCCTCGTCCTGGAACAGCCGCAGGCGGCGCTCCAGGCCCTGGCCCGAGGGCATGTTCTTGACGGCCTCGTCGAACTTCGCCTTGGCGGCGTCCGTCGCGGCGTACGCCCGCGTGACCTCGTCGACCTTGCGGTCCTCGGGGCTCTTCGCGGCGAGCAGGGGGCCGGCGGTGAGGTCGCGCTCGTTGAGCAGGGCGGTGCTGTACTCCGAGGCGGCGCGCACGATGAGCGCCGTCTTCTCGGCGTCCTGCGCCTCCTGCCAGGTGTCGATCGCTCCCTTGACCTGGAAGCCGCCCATGACGAGGCCGACGAGCACGGGTATGAGGAGGATCGCGTTCAGCCTGGTCGGCACCCGCCAGTTGCGGGGCGAAAGCTTGCTGGAGCTTCCCTTGGGCGCCTCGGTGGGAAGCGGCGTGACGGGCACGTCCGCGGGCGACACCGCCGTGCGCGACGGCGGCGTGAAGTTGCCCCGCGTCTCCTGCTCCGCGGAGCCTTCCTTGCTTCGCCTCACTCGACCAACAACCTCTCGGCGTCGGCACCTACGTTGTGCCGGTGTTTCGTTCAGGGCCGTACTACTCGGGAGTTCATGAATTGCAGCACGTGAAGGGGGTCCGTTCCAAACAGTGGGAAGCGGCCTCTTTCAGTGGTCCAGGCCTCACCTAAAACGGGCATAAAGAGCGAGCCCCGCCAAATGGCGGGGCTCATGTGAGCGCAGTGACACCGATCGGATGCGTCGGGTGTCCGGGGCGCCCCAATTCTCTTTCGAAACGTTATGAACGCGCGGACGGCCGTGTCGAAGGACACAGGCCGCCCCTGGCGGAGGCATATGACAACTGCCCTGACCCGCCGCGCCACTTGGGCCGTGCCTACTTGAGCCGCGCCATGAGGGCGTGCTCGACGAGCGTGATGAGGGCGCTCTTGGCGTCGGCGCGGTGGCGGGCGTCGGTGGTGATGATGGGGGTGTCGGGGCCGATCTGGAGGGCCTCGCGGACTTCTTCGGGCTGGTAGGGCTGGTTGCCGTCGAAGCCGTTGAGGGCGATGACGAACGGCAGGCCGCTGTTCTCGAAGTAGTCGACGGCGGGGAAGCAGTCGGCGAGGCGGCGGGTGTCGACGAGGACGACGGCGCCGATGGCGCCGCGGACCAGGTCGTCCCACATGAACCAGAAGCGGTCCTGGCCCGGCGTACCGAAGAGGTACAGGATCAGGTCCTGGTCGAGCGTGATGCGGCCGAAGTCCATGGCGACGGTCGTCGTCGTCTTGCCGCCGGTGTGCGTCAGATCGTCGATGCCGGCCGACGCGGAGGTCATGACGGCTTCGGTACGCAGCGGGTTGATCTCCGAGACGGCGCCGACGAACGTGGTCTTGCCCACGCCGAAGCCGCCCGCCACCACGATCTTCGCGCTGGTGGTCGATCTGGCCGCGCCGTTAGAGCTTGCGAAGTCCACTGAGCACCCTTTCGAGCAGTGTCACGTCCGGCGTGCCGCCGGTCTCTCCGTTGCCCGGCTGGTGGATCGCCACCATGCCGGCCTCCGCCAGGTCGGCCACGAGGATCCGGGCGACGCCGAGCGGCATCGACAGGAGGGCCGACACCTCGGCCACCGACTTGACCTCGCGGCAGAGGTGGCAGATCCGCTGGTGCTCCGGCAGGAGCGTGGCGAGGTGCGCCGGGTCGGCCGTGGTGCTGACCAGCGCCTCGATGGCGAGCTGGTAGCGCGGCCGGGTCCGGCCGCCGGTCATCGCGTACGGACGCACCAGCGGCTGGTCGCCCTCATGTCCGTACTCGTCGACTGAGGAGCCGTACGGATCGTGAGAGGCGGGGGGCGGGGTCATGAATCCTCCGGGCGTGACAGCAAGACTTCTGCCGTCTGATGGGGCCGGTGGGGGGCCGGGTGGGGCGGCCGGACGGTGAACGGTACTCAGGGCGGTACGGAGGGGCGTACCACCCTGTCGGTCGGTGCGGTGGGTGTCCGGTGAACGTGACCGCTAGTGGAGCAGGCTGCCCTGGAGCTCCGCACGGAGATCCGGGGTGAGGACGCTGCCGGCCCGGTCGACCAGCAGCGCCATCTCGTAGCCCACGAGGCCGATGTCGCACTCGGGGTGCGCGAGCACGGCCAGCGAGGAGCCGTCGGAGACGGACATCAGGAAGAGGAAGCCGCGCTCCATCTCCACCACGGTCTGCGCGACGGGTCCGCCCTCGAAGATCCGGGACGCCCCCGCGGTCAGCGAGGTCAGTCGGACGCGACCGCCGCCAGCTGGTCGGCGCGGTCGCGGGGAATCCTCGGACATGGCCAGCAGGAGTCCGTCGGCGGAGACCACCACCGTGTGGGACACCCCGGGGGTGTTGTCCACGAAGTTGGTGATCAACCAGTTCAGATTCTGCGCCGCCTGGCTCATCGCGTTCAACTAACGCTCCTGCTGATGGTTCGGACCGAGGTGGTGGCTACCCGTGGTCGAGTTGCCGGCCTGACGGCCCTGCTGAATGCCGCGGCGCAGATTCGTGAGCCGGCCGCGGACGTCGTCGGGTGCACGCGAGACCTGGGGCCGGCCGCGTGGGCCTGCTCCTGTGCGGTCCCGGGTACGAGGTTGGCCTTCGGCACACGGCGCGGAAGACCGGAGGTGGTGACGCCGCCGGCCGCGGGCTTGCGCACCCGCTCCGCCTGGCGCACCAGCTCGTCGTTGGGCGAGGTCCGCCAGGCGGCCCCGCCGTTCTGGCGGCCGTCGGCGGCCGGGTCGCCGGCCGGACGGGGCGCCGGGGCGGACGGCTGCGACACGACCGGGGTCGGCATCGTCTGCGTCAGGTCCACCTGCTGCTGCGGCTGACCCTGGTGGGACCAGTTGGTCTCCAGGTTGTCGTACAGCGGGGTACGGGCGTCGCCCGCGCCACCGGCGGCGGCAGCGCCTCCGGACGGCGCGGCTGCTGGAGCTGCGGCTGCTGCGGCTGCTGGGGCTGCGGGCGGCGGACCGGCTCGGCCGGACGCGGGGCACCGAAGTCGTCACCGGTCCGCTGACGCGGCGCCGGCGGCTGGGCCTGCGGGGCCTGCTGCGCCTGCGGTACGAAGGGCTGGTGGCCGAACTGCTGCTGGCCGCCCTGGTACGCCTGCTGCTGCGGCGCCTGGTGCTGCTGCGGGGCCTGCGGCTGCTGGGGCTGCTGCGGGGCACCGAAGTCCGGGCGCGGGAACTGACCCGTGGAACCGGGACCCTGCGGGGCACCGAAGTCGGGGCGCGGGAACTGCGCCGTCGACGTCGGGTCCTGCATGCCGCCCTGGTACGCCTGCGGAGCCTGCTGCTGGGGCATGCCCTGGTGCTGCGGCTGCTGGGGCTGCTGCGGGGCACCGAAGTCCGGACGCGGGAACTGGCCCGTGGAACCGGGGCCCTGCGGAGCCGCCGGCCCGCCGAACAGGCCCGCCGACTCCGGCTCCTCGTGACCGCGCGGGGCGTCCAGCGGGGACATCTCCTGCTGCGGGCGCCGGACCGGCTGCTGCTGCGGGTCGTTGCCCCAGCTCGCCGCCTGCGGGCGCTGCGGCTGGGGGTGCCCCGGGCAGCTCGGCGCGCGGGAAGTCGTAACCGCCCTGCTGGGCCTGGGCCTGCTGCGGCTGAGGCTGCTGCTGCGGCGCGGCGGGCCCGGACTGGTTGCCCCACACGTCCGTACGGGACGGGATGGCGCTCGCGGCGCCGCCGATGAGGCCGCCTCCGCCGGGGCCCGGACGCATCGTCTCGGGCGCCTGCGGGGCCTGGGGACCTGCGGCAGCTGGCCGGTCTGCTCCAGCTGGGCGTTCTGCGGCTGCGGGGTGCGGGACTGCGGAGCGCCCTGCGGGCCACCCGCGAGCAGGCCGCCGTCACGGGCGGGCAGCGCGGCCGGGGACCGCCCGCGCCGACCTGACCGCGCGCGGAACCGGCACCGGCGGCGAGACGGCCGGCCGCCGAGGACGGGGCACCGCCCTGGCCCGGACGCCCGCCGGGGCCACCGGCCGCGCCGGGACCGCCGGGGAGACCGCGGCCGGGGGCCGGGGCACCTGGGGCATCGCGCCCTGGCCCGGCTTGGGCATGGGCTTCTTGCCGCCCTGGGCGACGTCGACCGGGAGCATGACGAGCGCGGTGGTGCCGCCCGAGTCGGACGGGCGCAGCTGGATCCGGATGCCGTGTCGCAGGGACAGGCGGCCGACCACGAACAGACCCATGCGGCGGGAGACCGAGACGTCCACGGTGGGCGGCGAGGCGAGCCGCTCGTTGATCGCGGCGAGGTCCTCGGGGGAGAGGCCGATGCCGGTGTCGTGGATCTCGACGAGCACGCGGCCGTCGGGCAGCGCGTGACCGGTGACCCGGACCTTGGTCTGCGGGGAGGAGAACGAGGTGGCGTTCTCCAGGAGCTCGGCGAGGAGGTGCACGAGGTCGTTGACGACCCGGCCGGCGACCTCGGTCGCCGGGACCGCGGCCAGTTCGATGCGCTCGTACTGCTCCACCTCGGAGGCGGCGGCACGCAGGACGTCGACCAGCGGGACCGGGCGGGTCCAGCGGCGGCCGGGCTCCTCGCCCGCGAGGACGAGGAGGTTCTCACCGTTACGGCGCATGCGCGTCGCGAGGTGGTCGAGCTTGAACAGCGAGGAGAGCTGGTCCGGGTCGGCCTCGCGGGACTCCAGCTCGGAGATGAGCGAGAGCTGACGCTGGATGAGGCCCTGGGAACGGCGCGAGAGGTTGGTGAACATCGCGTTGACGTTGCCCCGGAGGAGGGCCTGCTCGGCGGCGAGGCGGACGGCCTCGCGGTGCACGTCGTCGAAGGCCGCGGCCACCTGGCCGATCTCGTCCCGGGAGTGCACACCGACGGACTCGACGGAGGTGTCGACGTCCTGCGGGTCGGACTCGGAGAGCTGCTTGACGAGCTCGGGCAGACGGTCCTGGGCGACCTTGGTCGCGGTGTCCTGGAGCCTGCGCAGCGAGCGGATCATGGACCGGGCCACGACGAAGGCGCCGATGAGCGAGACGCCGAGGACGAGGAGGATCAGGGCACCGTTGATGATGGCGTCGCGCTGCGACTCCTGCTTCAGCTCACGGGCCATCGTCTCCATGTCACCGAGCAGACCGAGCTCGATGCGGTTCATGGCGGCGATCTTGGTGTTGTACTCGTCGGTGAAGTTCAGGTGGCCGCGCTTGGGGCCGTTCGACATCGCGTCGTCGGAGTTCAGCACGCGCTCGGCGTACTTGTTGGCCGCGTTGATCGACGGGTCGCCGCTGTTCAGCGCCTCGGTCCGCTCGGCGGCGTCGCCACCGGTCGACTCGTAGATCGCCTGGAACGACTTGAGCTCGACGCCCTCACTGTTGAGGGCGGCCTCGCCGTAGAGCCGGTCACCCTGCTGGATGTGGCCGGCGGTCCGGTCGTTCTGGGGGAGCGCGGCCGCGATGATCGCCTGCTGGATGGAGGCGTACTCCTTGGCGGACGAGAACGCGGCGAGCGCGCGGGTCCGCTTGATCATCTCGGGGTTGCTGGTCGCCTGCGCCATGTCCTGGGACAGGCTGAGGAGCGAGCGGATGAGGCGGCTGTACGCCTCGACCGTCACCGAGTGGGACACGCCCTTCTCGTAGGCGCTGCTCCGGATGGCGTGGAGCTCGGTGACCTGCGAGGCGATCTGGCTGACGTTCTGGCGGATGCTGCGCAGCGCCTCGTCGCCGTCGGTGGTCGGGATGTCGTTGGTGGCGTCGAGGAAGGCCTTGTACTCGCGGTCCGTCTTGCGGCGCGGGTTGGTGACCTGGTAGTCGCTGACCGGGCGGCCGTTGGCCAGAGGACCGGCGGACAGGTCGCGCTCGGCCTGGAGGGCCTGCGCGAGGCCGGTCGCCTCACGGGTCAGCTTGGTGAGCAGCTGCATGTGGTCGAGCTGCTCCATGTCCTGGAGCGAGTCGCTGATGCGGATGCCGCCCAGGGTGGTCGCCGCGACCACGGGGAGGGTGAGGAGCGCGACCAGGCGGGTGGAGATGCGCCAGTTGCGCAGGGCTATTCGCGGGCCGACCTCGTTCTCGGGGCGGGCCTTGGGGCGGCGGCGGCGGCTCGGCGGGCTTGGCCGCGGTGCTCGCGCGCCGTCCGCCGTCACCGCCCTCGCCGGACGGTCCCTGACCCTGGTTCGGGGTGTGCGAGGCCGAGGGACCGCGGTCGGTCCCGGCACGCGGTTCCTGCTCCGCCGGAGCATCCGCTCGGCCCTGGCGGGCCTGGGAAGACCCCGAGCCATCCCTCTTGAAACGTCCCTGCACTAGCGTCGCAACCTCTGGACCAGGCGTCCTTCCGGATGAACGGAGAGGACGGTGTCGGTGTCGATCGGGGCGCGTGGGGCGCCCCAGGTGGTCGTCGGTGACCGGCGCAGCTCCCCCTTCCCCGCCACTCGGCCGGCGCTGCGTTGCGCCCCCTGCGCGCCGGCTTGAAACCCGCGGCGGTGCGTGGAATTCCAGCACAGTGCCGGATCTCCAACAAGGGCCGCGTGTCGTGTCGGGAAGGGCATGACAAAGCGTGCACGGCGTGTCACCGCATGTAGAAGATGATCACGGAGGATTCGGACTTATCCGGCCCAATGGTTGGGCATCCCCGTGTGTCCCAGTCGCCATGATCGGGAGCGGAATAGCTCATTCAGTGGCGGAATGTCCCTTTCCGTGGTCATCGACGACGGTCCGTAATGCCGGGAATGTGACGCGAGTGGTGAGCAAACTCACACCCGAATCGGTGTCTTGGCCATGCATTCGAAGGGAGCCGCATGTTTAGCCTGACGCTTTACACCCCTTCGCGCCCGTTCGGGCGCCCGTACCGGAACAAGGTCTGATCACCGCGATGAAGACGACGACGCTCCGCAAGACGGCCAACCCCCGCCGTTCCACCCTCGTGCACCTCTCGGACGCCGCAGAGCTCGACCGGGGCGCCCAGTCGGAGTACGCGGTCGAGCTCCCGGGGAACACGGCCAACCCGCGCCGCACCATCCTGATGCAGGCCCCCGCGCCCTACGAGCCCCAGCCGTACGCCACCGCGACGCGCTAGGCACTCGCCCCGCCCGCGTTCATTCGCCCCGGTGATATCGCCGGTCGGCCGCCTCCTCGTCGCGTTAGCCTGGAGCGTCAGACTCCAGCCAGTACCAAGTGAGGGGCGACAGCACTCGTGCGCATCGCCAGATTCTCCATCGACGGCAATGTGGCCTTCGGCGCCGTCGAGGGCGAGGGAACCGTCGAGTCCGGCGGCCTCGTCCTCGACATCATCAAGGGCATCCCGTACACCGACTTCGAGCTCAGCGGCACCAAGGTCCCGCTGAGCAAGGTACGGCTCCTGCCGCCCGTGCTCCCCAACAAGGTCGTGGCCATCGGCCGCAACTACGCGGAGCACGCCGCCGAACTCGGCAACGAGGTCCCCGACGTCCCCGTCGCCTTCTTCAAACCCACCACCTCGGTGATCGGCTCCGGCGACGCCATCGAGTACCCCTCCTTCTCCAACGAGCTGCACCATGAGGCCGAACTGGCCGTGGTCATCGGCCGCATGTGCCGCGAGGTGCCCCGCGAGCGCGTGAAGGACGTCGTCTTCGGCTACACCTGTGCCAATGACGTCACCGCCCGCGACGCCCAGCAGCGCGAGAAGCAGTGGGCCCGCGCCAAGGGCTTCGACACCTCCTGCCCCCTGGGCCCCTGGGTGGAGACCGACCTCGACCCGAGCGACCTGACCATCCAGGCCACGGTCAACGGCGAACAGCGCCAGCTGGGTCGGACGAGCGACATGATCCGCTCCATCGAGGACCTGGTCGTCCACATCACCGAGGCCATGACGCTGCTCCCCGGCGACGTCATCCTCACCGGCACCCCCGCCGGGGTCGGCCCCCTCAACGTCGGCGACGAGGTCGCCGTCACCATCGAAGGCATCGGCACTCTCACCAACAAGGTGATCAAGCGTGGCTAACGCGAACATCCGCGTCCGTTTCTGTCCCTCCCCGACCGGCAACCCCCACGTGGGCCTGGTCCGCACGGCTCTCTTCAACTGGGCCTTCGCCCGGCACAACGAGGCCACCATGGTCTTCCGCATCGAGGACACCGACGCGGCGCGCGACTCCGAGGAGTCGTACAACCAGCTGCTCGACTCCCTCAAGTGGCTCGGCCTCGACTGGGACGAGGGCCCGGAGGTCGGCGGCCCGCACGCCCCGTACCGCCAGTCCCAGCGGATGGACATCTACAAGGACGTCGCCGACAAGCTGCTGGCCGGCGGGTACGCGTACCCCTGCTACTGCACCACCGAGGAGCTCGACGAGCGCCGCGAGGCCGCCCGCGCCGCCGGCCGCCCCTCCGGCTACGACGGCCACTGCCGCGACCTCACCGCCGAGCAGAAGGCCGCGTACGAGGCCGAGGGCCGCGCGTCGATCGTCCGCTTCCGGATGCCCGACGAGACGATCACCTTCACCGACCTGGTCCGCGGCGAGCTCACCTTCACCCCGGAGAACGTGCCGGACTACGGCATCCTCCGGGCCAACGGCGCCCCGCTCTACACCCTCGTCAACCCGGTCGACGACGCCCTCATGGAGATCACCCACGTCCTGCGCGGCGAGGACCTGCTCTCCTCCACCCCCCGCCAGATCGCGCTCTACAAGGCGCTGATCGAGCTCGGCATCGCCAAGGAGATCCCCTCCTTCGGTCACCTGCCGTACGTCATGGGCGAGGGCAACAAGAAGCTCTCCAAGCGCGACCCGCAGGCCTCCCTCAACCTCTACCGGGAGCGCGGCTTCCTCCCCTCGGGCCTGCTGAACTACCTGTCGCTCCTCGGCTGGTCCTTCTCGGCCGACCGCGACCTCTTCACCATCCCCGAGATGGTGGCGAAGTTCGACATCGCCGATGTCAACGCCAACCCGGCGCGCTTCGACCTCAAGAAGGCCGAGTCGATCAACGCCGACCACATCCGGATGCTGAACGTGAAGGCCTTCGCCGAGGCCTGCGAGCCCTGGCTCCAGGCCCCGCACGCCCCCTGGGCGCCCGAGGACTTCGACCAGGACGCCTGGGAGCGGATCGCCCCGCACGCCCAGACCCGCCTGACCGTCCTCTCGGACATCACGGCCAACGTGGACTTCCTCTTCCTGCCCGAGCCGGTCTTCGACCAGCCCTCGTGGGACAAGGCGATGAAGGGCGAGCCCGCGGCCCTCCTCACCACCGCCCGCGAGAAGCTGGAGTCGGCCGACTGGAGCGACCCCGAGTCCCTCAAGAACGCCGTCCTGGCCGCCGGCGAGGCCCACGGCCTCAAGCTCGGCAAGGCCCAGGCCCCGGTCCGCGTCGCCGTCACCGGCCGCACGGTCGGCCTGCCGCTCTTCGAGTCCCTGGAGATCCTGGGCAAGGAGAAGACCCTGGCCCGCGTCGACGCGGCCCTGGCGAAGCTCGCCGGCTGACCCGCGCCGTACGCACCGGTACCCCCGTCCCGCGCCCCGGGACGGGGGTACCGTCGTTTCCATGACCATCCGCGCGGTGCTCTGGGACGTCGACGACACGCTCTTCGACTACGCGAGCGCCGACCGGACCGGGATGCGGGCGCACCTCGCGGCCGAGGGGCTGCTCGGGGCGTACGGCTCCGTCGAAGAGGCCCTGCGGCGCTGGAAGGAGCTCACGGAGCTGCACTGGCGCCGGTACGAGGCCGAGGGCGGGGACTTCCGGGAGCAGCGGCGCGGGCGCGTGCGGGACTTCCTGGGGCGGCCGGCGCTCACCGCCGCCGAGGCCGACGGCTGGTTCGACCGGTACGTGGTCCATTACGAGGCCGCCTGGGAGCTGTTCCCCGACACCGTGCCCGTCCTCGACCTGCTGGCCCGTGACTACCGTCACGGAGTGCTGTCCAACTCCAGCATCCACAACCAGGACCACAAGCTCCGCGCCCTCGGCGTACGGGACCGCTTCGAGGCCGTGGTGTGCGCCGCCGAGCTCAGGGTGGCCAAGCCGGCCCCGGAGGCCTTCCACGCCGCCTGCGCGGCCCTGGGCCTGCGCCCGCACCAGGTCGCGTACGTCGGGGACCAGCCGGACATCGACGCCCGGGGCGCCGTGGAGGCGGGCCTGCGGGGCATCTGGCTGGACCGCGCGGGGACCGGCGGGAGGCCCGAGCTGACCCGGATCACCGACCTCCGGCAGCTGCCCGCGCTGCTGCGTGGGGATACGCGTTTTGGAGCACCGTCCACCTTCGGGTAATGTTCTTTCTGCGCCGAGGGGAACGGGCCGAAAGGCCGGAAAGCCCCGGAAGCGCAAGCCGAGCAAGATCCCTTCTCGAAGTGATCAAGTTCCGGTGGCCTATGGTGTAATTGGCAGCACGACTGATTCTGGTTCAGTTAGTCTTGGTTCGAGTCCAGGTAGGCCAGCTCGCAGAGCTCATCTGCAACCGTGGATTGGCATCCACAAAGCCCCCGTTGTGTAGCGGCCTAGCACGCCGCCCTCTCAAGGCGGTAGCGCCGGTTCGAATCCGGTCGGGGGTACAGATCCTTCCCGCGGGATCATCTGGGTAGCTCCCGATGATGCCGATGCAGGATCGCTAGGGCCCCCGTTGTGTAGCGGCCTAGCACGCCGCCCTCTCAAGGCGGTAGCGCCGGTTCGAATCCGGTCGGGGGTACGACGCTGGTCTAACCACGTATTGGTCTATGGTGTAATTGGCAGCACGACTGATTCTGGTTCAGTTAGTCTAGGTTCGAGTCCTGGTAGACCAGCTCGGATCCACGGCGACGTGTGATCCAAAGCCCCCGTTGTGTAGCGGCCTAGCACGCCGCCCTCTCAAGGCGGTAGCGCCGGTTCGAATCCGGTCGGGGGTACTCGACGAAGAAGCCCTTCCCTTCGGGGGAGGGCTTCTTCGCTGTTCGCGTTCCCCGTGTGCACGGGCACACAACTCCGGCCCACCGCTGCGGCGTTGGAGCGGTGGGCCGGTACGAACGGGGAGGTGCGGAGGAGGTCAGCCGTTGCGGCGGAGCGCCTCGGAGAGACGGGCGGCGGCGTCGATGACCGCCTGGGCGTGCATACGGCCCGGGTGGCGCGTCAGACGCTCGATCGGACCCGAGACCGACACGGCGGCCACCACGCGGTTCGAGGGGCCGCGTACGGGCGCGGAGACGGACGCCACGCCGGGCTCCCGCTCGCCGATCGACTGGGCCCAGCCGCGGCGCCGTACGCCCGACAGGGCCGTCGCCGTGAAGCGGGCGCCCTGGAGGCCGCGGTGCAGCCGCTCGGGCTCCTCCCAGGCCATCAGGATCTGCGCGGACGAGCCGGCCTTCATGGTCAGCGTCGAGCCGACCGGGACCGTGTCCCGCAGGCCCGAGAGCCGCTCGGCCGCCGCCACGCAGATGCGCATGTCGCCCTGGCGTCGGTAGAGCTGGGCGCTCTCGCCGGTGACGTCGCGCAGATGCGTCAGCACCGGGCCCGCGGTCGCGAGCAGGCGGTCCTCGCCGGCCGCGGCGGCGAGCTCCGCCAGGCGCGGTCCGAGGATGAACCGGCCCTGCATGTCACGCGCCACCATCCGGTGGTGTTCCAGTGCCACGGCCAGTCGGTGGGCCGTGGGTCGTGCGAGTCCCGTCGCCGCGACCAGTCCTGCGAGGGTGGCCGGACCGGACTCCAGGGCGCTCAGGACAAGGGCTGCCTTGTCGAGAACGCCTACGCCGCTAGAGTTGTCCATGCAACGATATTCGCGTCTCACTCTGTGAAACGCAAGTTCAATTTTTCTCGGAACCTGTGACCCTGGTGTTGCGGCCGCACAACGGCCCGCGGAACGGGTCTCTAGTTGTGCCGGCGCAGACGTCGGCCGGAGGGAAAGCGATGGGTAGGACACTCGCGGAGAAGGTCTGGGACGACCACGTCGTCCGGCGCGCCGAGGGCGAGCCCGACCTCCTCTTCATCGATCTGCACCTGCTGCACGAGGTGACCAGCCCGCAGGCCTTCGACGGCCTCCGGCAGAACGGCCGGCAGGTACGGCGCCTGGACCTCACCATCGCCACCGAGGACCACAACACCCCGACCCTCGACATCGACAAGCCGATCGCGGACCCGGTCTCCCGCGCCCAGCTGGAGACCCTCCGCAAGAACTGTGCCGAGTTCGGCGTCCGGCTGCACCCGCTGGGCGACGTCGAGCAGGGCGTCGTCCACGTCGTGGGACCGCAGCTGGGCCTGACCCAGCCGGGCACCACGGTGGTCTGCGGCGACTCGCACACCTCCACGCACGGCGCCTTCGGCGCGCTGGCGTTCGGCATCGGCACCAGCCAGGTCGAGCACGTGCTCGCCACCCAGACGCTGCCGCTGGCCCGCCCCAAGACCATGGCGATCACGGTCGACGGCGAGCTGCCCGCGGACGTCACCGCCAAGGACCTGATCCTGGCGATCATCGCCAAGATCGGCACCGGCGGCGGCCAGGGCTACATCCTGGAGTACCGCGGCTCCGCCATCGAGAAGCTCTCGATGGAGGCCCGGATGACCATCTGCAACATGTCGATCGAGGCCGGCGCCCGCGCGGGCATGATCGCCCCCGACGAGACCACCTTCGCCTACCTGAAGGGCCGCGCCCACGCCCCCGAGGGCGAGGACTGGGACGCCGCCGTCGCGTACTGGAAGACCCTGAAGTCCGACGAGGACGCCGTCTTCGACGCCGAGGTCGTCATCGACGGCCCCTCGCTGGCGCCCTTCGTCACCTGGGGCACCAACCCGGGCCAGGGCGCGCCGCTTTCGGCGAACGTCCCCGACCCGGCTTCGTACGAAGACGCTTCGGAGCGCCTGGCCGCCGAAAAGGCCCTGGAGTACATGGGGTTGACCGCCGGACAGCCGCTGCGCGACATCAAGGTCGACACCGTCTTCGTAGGCTCCTGCACCAACGGCCGCATCGAGGACCTGCGCAACGCCGCCTCCCTCCTGGAGGGCCGCAAGGTCGCCGACGGCGTCCGCATGCTGGTCGTCCCCGGCTCGGTCCGGGTCGCCCTGCAGGCCGTCGAAGAGGGCCTGGACAAGGTCTTCAAGGAGGCCGGGGCCGAATGGCGGCACGCGGGCTGCTCGATGTGCCTGGGCATGAACCCCGACCAACTGGCCCCCGGTGAGCGCTCCGCGTCCACCTCCAACCGCAACTTCGAGGGCCGGCAGGGCAAGGGCGGCCGCACCCACCTGGTCTCCCCCCAGGTCGCCGCCGCCACCGCCGTCCTGGGCCACCTGGCCTCCCCGGCCGATCTGTCCGACGTCGCCACCACCGCGGGGGTCTGAGGAACCATGGAAGCTTTCACCACGCACACCGGCCGGGCCGTCCCGCTGCGCCGCAGCAACGTCGACACCGACCAGATCATCCCGGCGCACTGGCTGAAGAAGGTCACCCGCGACGGCTTCGAGGACGGCCTCTTCGAGGCCTGGCGCAAGGACTCCGAGTTCGTCCTCAACCGCCCCGAGCGGCAGGGCGCCACGGTCCTGGTCGCCGGCCCCGACTTCGGCACCGGCTCCTCCCGCGAGCACGCCGTCTGGGCGCTCCAGAACTACGGCTTCCAGGCCGTCATCTCCTCCCGCTTCGCCGACATCTTCCGGGGCAACTCGCTGAAGAACGGCCTGCTGACCGTCGTCCTCCCGCAGGAGACGGTGGACGCCCTCTGGGAGCTGACCGAGGCCGACCCGACCGCCGAGATCACCGTCGACCTGGAGGCCCGCAAGGTCCTGGCCGCCGGGATCGACGCCGACTTCGAGCTCGACGAGAACGCCCGCTGGCGCCTGCTGAACGGCCTCGACGACATCAGCCTCACCCTTCAGAACGAAGCCGACATCGCGGCCTACGAGGCGGCTCGACCGGCCTTCAAGCCCCGTACAATTACGGCCTGAGCAGCGCTTTTCCAAGACTGCGCCCCCCACCGACCGGTGGGGGGCGCAGTCGCTTGTTGAGACCCTGTCGGGCGACAACTCGCCCTAGATGGCACAATCGGTGCATGGAACGCGACAGCCAACTCGAGCTCTACGAGGCAGTCGCCGCCCGATTGAAGGAAGCGCACACAAGGGTGCGCTCACTGCAAGTCCCGGAGGGCGTAAGGATGGCGCTGTCCCGGAAGCTGCTGGTCGTGACGGCCGCGGCGAAGCACGATCTCAAGGACGCGGCGATGCGTCTGGACCGGTTGATGAAGGACCTCGACGAGGGCCGATTCCCAGAGGACGACTGACACCAGGAACTCCGCAACGGGACTTCCACGTTGCGGCACTAGGGTGATTAGACCGTTTCGTGTTTGATTTGCGGTATATACATGCCTAACGTGCGAAAAAGCTTGAACACTTTCGTTCTGGCAATGTCTCCGAAGGGGAAGACGTGAACAAGGCGCAGCTCGTAGAAGCGATTGCCGACAAGATGGGCGGTCGTCAGCAGGCCGCCGACGCCGTCGACCACGTGCTCGACGCCATCGTGCGTGCCGTGGTGGCCGGCGACCGGGTCTCGGTCACGGGTTTCGGCTCGTTCGAGAAGGTCGACCGCCCGGCCCGCTACGCCCGCAACCCGCAGACGGGTGAGCGCGTCCGGGTGAAGAAGACCTCCGTCCCGCGCTTCCGCGCAGGTCAGGGCTTCAAGGACCTGGTCAGCGGCTCCAAGAAGCTCCCCAAGGGCGGCGAGGTCTCCGTCAAGAAGGCCCCCAAGGGCAGCCTCACCGGTGGCGCCTCCGCGACCGTGAAGAAGGCCGCCGCGAAGAAGGCCACCACCGCCAAGAAGGCCGCCGCGAAGAAGGCGACCCCGGCGAAGAAGGTCACGGCCGCCGCCGCGAAGAAGGCGACGCCGGCGAAGAAGACCACCACGGCCGCCGCGAAGAAGGCGACCCCGGCGAAGAAGGCCACCACGGCGGCCGCCAAGAAGGCGACCCCGGCCAAGAAGGCCACCACGGCCGCCGCCAAGAAGGTCACCAAGGCCGCGGCGAAGAAGACCGCCCCGGCCGCGAAGAAGGCCACGGCGACGAAGGCGCCCGCCAAGAAGACGACGGCGCGCAAGACCACCGCCAAGAAGACCGCCGCCAAGAAGTAGGACGCGCGGTACCGACCCGCCGGGCCGGGCTCCCTCCGGGGAGCCCGGCCCGCGGCGTCTTCCGGAACGGACCGGAACCGAGCGGAACGCCCGGGATCAGAACGTCTGCAGCGTCACCAGGGTGATCCGGAGCCCCGCGCCCGAGGTGCCCGGCTCGGCCTCGATCCGCACCCGCTGCCCGGGCCGCAGCAGCCGCAGCCCGCCCGCCTCGAAGGCCTCCGCCCCGAACTCCACGGGGGTGCCGTCGTCGAGCAGCACACTGCCGCTGCGGGTCTCGGGGTCGTACGTGAACGCGGTCGCCTGCATGGACCGCAGCCTATCCGGCCACCGCAGGCCACCGGGCGGCCGTCCGCGACCGAGCCCCAGCGCCAGGGCCGTCGCCAGATCCTCCCGGTGTCCACGTCCCGGCGCACGGAATCCACCCCGGCGAGCAGGATTTCCACCGCCCCGAAGACAAATGCCGCAGCCTCGACGCGCCCCCGAATGCCGGTTCCAATTCCACCCCCGGACCCGCCGAGAGGAATGTCGTACCTATTTCGGCGGCATCCGCGAGAAAAGCCCTGGGAAATTTCCCGGCCACGTCCAGGACCCGGGTCAGCTCCGCCGCCGCAGCGCCGGAAGGTCCGCGTTGAGCGCCGCCACGCGCGCGTGCGGCCGCCCGGCCCGTACGGCACGGACCCCGTGCGCGAGCGCCGCGTTGAGCCCCGCCGCCGGGGAGTCCGGCACGATCCGCGCCCCCAGGGCCGCCAGCGCCGCCCCGCCGCGGGATCGTCCGTGACGACCGCCACATCCCGTACGCGCGCGCAGGCCAGCACCGCCGCCACGGTGTCCTCGGCGAACGCGAGCGCGAGCCGGGGCCGCAGCAGCGCCCCCGCGGTGGCGGCGAGCCTGCTCTTCGCCAGGGAGAGGGGCTTCAGGGGGACGACCAGGGACCAGTCGTCGTCGGCGTCGGTGTGCATCGGCTGCGGCGGCTTCATCGGGGCCCATTCTGTCCCGCCCACGCGGTCCGCCGGAGGCTCCGGGGCGTACGGTGTCACTCGACAGACCAGGAGCACGGGGCGACACTTGGCCCCCTGCCAGCCAGTCCCCGGAGAAAGGTGTACGCGTGCCCCGCCGCAGAATCGGCTTCTGGTACCGCCTCGCGGCGGTCATCGCCAAACCCCCCCTGGTGGTTCTGTTCAAGCGGGACTGGCGCGGCATGGAGCACATGCCGGCCGACGGCGGATTCATCACCGCGGTCAACCACAACTCCTACCTGGACCCGCTGTCCTACGCGCACTACCAGTACAACACCGGCCGCGTCCCGCGCTTCCTCGCCAAGGCGGGCCTCTTCAAGCGCGGCTTCGTCGGCACCATGCTCCGCAACACGGGCCAGATCCCCGTGTACCGCGAGACGACCAACGCGCTGGACGCCTTCCGCGCCGCCGTCGACGCCATCGAGCGCGGCGAGTGCGTCGCCTTCTACCCCGAGGGCACCCTCACCCGCGACCCCGAGATGTGGCCCATGGCCGGCAAGACCGGCGCCGCCCGCGTCGCGCTGCTCACCAAGGTCCCCGTCATCCCGGTGGCCCAGTGGGGCGCCAACCTCGCGATGCCGCCGTACGCCAAGGAGAACAAGTTCCGGCTGTTCCCCCGCAAGACGCTGATCGTGCAGGCCGGACCGCCCGTCGACCTCTCCCGTTTCGACGGCCTGGAGCCGACGCCCGAGGTGCTCCGCGAGGCCACCGAGGTCATCATGGCCGCCATCACCGCCCTCCTGGAGGAGGTCCGCGGCGAGAAGGCGCCCGCCGAGCCGTACGACCACCGCAAGGCCCGCCTGGAACAGCGGCGCAGGGCCGCCGAGGAGGGTTCCAAGTGACCAAGGCCGCCGTCTTCGGCAACGGGTCCTGGGGCACCGCCTTCGCCATGGTGCTCGCCGACGCGGGCTGCGAGGTGAGCCTCTGGGGCCGCCGCGCCGCCCTCGCCGAGGCGATCAACACCACCGGGACCAACCCCGACTACCTGCCCGGGGTCGAACTCCCCAAGGGCATCACGGCCACCGCCGACCCGGCCGAGGCCGCCGCGGACGCCGACTTCACCGTCCTCGTCGTCCCCTCGCAGACCCTGCGCGGCAACCTCGCCGCCTGGAAGCCGCTGCTCGCCCCGGACACCGTGCTCGTCTCCCTCATGAAGGGCGTCGAACTCGGCACCGCCAAGCGGATGAGCGAGGTCATCACCGAGGTCGCCGACGTCCCCGCCGACCGCGTCGCCGTCCTCACCGGCCCCAACCTGGCCAAGGAGATCGCCGCCCGGCAGCCCGCCGCCGCCGTCGCCGCCTGCTCCGACGAGACGGTCGCCCAGCGCCTCCAGGCCGCCTGCATGACCCCGTACTTCCGCCCGTACACCAACACCGACGTGGTGGGCTGCGAGCTCGGCGGCGCCGTGAAGAACGTCATCGGCCTCGCCGTCGGCATCGCCAACGGCATGGGCCTCGGCGACAACTCCAAGGCCACGCTCATCACCCGCGGCCTCGCCGAGACCACCCGCCTCGGCCTCGCCATGGGCGCCGACCCGCTCACCTTCTCCGGCCTCGCGGGCCTCGGCGACCTCGTCGCCACCTGCTCCTCGCCGCTCTCCCGGAACAACACCTTCGGCACCAACCTCGGCCGCGGGATGACCCTCCAGGAGACCATCGCGGCCACCAAGCAGACCGCCGAGGGCGTCAAGTCCTGCGAGTCCGTGCTCGATCTGGGCCGCCGCCACGGCGTCGACATGCCCATCACCGAGACCGTCGTCTCGATCGTCCACGACGGCAAGCCGCCGGTCGTCGCGCTCAAGGAACTCATGTCCCGCTCGGCCAAGCCCGAGCGCCGCTGAGCCATCCGCGCGCGGGGAGTGCGGGGCGCTCAGGAGTTCGGGAGTCGCAAGGTACGCTCATCGCGATATGAGCGAGAACACCCAGAGCCCCCGCAAGCCGCGCGTGGCCGTCGTCTTCGGCGGCCGCAGCTCCGAGCACGCCATCTCCGTCGTCACGGCGGGCGCCGTCCTGAGCGCCATCGACCGGGACAAGTACGACGTGCTGCCCATCGGCATCACGACGGACGGGCGCTGGGCGCTCACCGCCGACGCCCCCGAGCGGATGGCCATCACCGACCGCGCCCTGCCGAACGTGGCCGAACTGGCCGAGTCCGAGGAGGGCGGCGTCGTCCTCTCCGTCGACCCCGCCAACCGCGAGGTCGTCCTCGCCGAGCCGGGCCAGGTGCCCACGGCCCTCGGCGAGGTCGACGTGGTCTTCCCCATGCTCCACGGCCCGTACGGCGAGGACGGCACCCTCCAGGGCCTCCTGGAGCTCTCCGGCGTCCCCTACGTCGGCGCGGGCGTCCTCGCCTCCGCCGTCGGCCAGGACAAGGAGTACATGAAGCGGATCTTCCTCTCCTTCGGCCTGCCCGTCGGCCCGTACGAGGTCATCCGGCCGCGCGAGTGGGAGCAGAACCCCGCCGCCGCCCGCAAGAAGATCGTCGAGTTCGCCGCCGACCACGGCTGGCCGCTCTTCGTGAAGCCGCCCGCGGCGGCTCCTCCATGGGCATCACCAAGGTCGACGACCTCTCCGGCCTGGACGAGGCCATCGAGGAGGCCCGCCGCCACGACCCCAAGATCCTCGTCGAGTCGCTGCTGCGCGGCCGCGAGATCGAGTGCGGCGTCCTGGAGTTCGAGGACGGCCCGCGCGCCAGCGTCCCGGCCGAGATCCCGCCGGTCACGAACCACGACTTCTACGACTTCGAGGCCAAGTACATCGACTCGGCCTCCGGCATCGTGCCCGCCCCCATCGGGGACGAGGCCACCGCCGAGATCCAGCGCCTCGCCGTCCTCGCCTACGAGGCCGTGTCCTGCGAGGGCCTGGTCCGCGCCGACTTCTTCCTCACCGAGGACGGCGACTTCGTCATCAACGAGATCAACACCATGCCGGGCTTCACGCCCATCTCCATGTACCCGCGCATGTGGCAGGAGAGCGGCGTCGGCTACCCCGAGCTCGTCGACCGGCTCATCCAGGCCGCGCTGACCCGTTCCACGGGCCTGCGCTAACCGGCCGGCGGCCCCGGGCGCCGGAGTGCGATCACGAGCACTCCGGCTCCAGGCCGCACGGAACGGCCCGCTCCACGGGACCCGCGAGATCCGCGAGCGGGCCCGCGTCGTGCGCGAACCGCTCGTCCAGCGTCACCTCGACGTACGTCTTGCGGTACACCGAGGTGAAACGCGGCCCGTCGCCCTCGCGCTGCTCCAGCATCCAGCGCACGCCGTTCGCCGAGACGCCCTGAGACTTCGGGTCGCTCATCTTTTCGGGCCGGGGGACCCCGCAGCGCAGTACGATCGCACCGTCACCCCACCCGGCGGTCAGATCGGAGCCGGGCTCCGGGTCACTCCGCTCAAGACCCGCCACGGTGTCGGGCAGCTCCTTCGCCAGGGCCTGGCAGTAGGGCGCCTCCTCCGCCGGCGGACTTGGCACCACGACGGACGCCGAGGCGTCCGGAGAGGAGCAGCCGGCGGCGGCCGACATCAGGACGGCGGCCGCGACGGCGGCGGGCAGGCCGAAGGGCCGGTGGGAAGAGGTCACCGGCCAAGCGTAGACGGGGGCTACAGATGAACGACCGGGCAGGTGAGGGTGCGCGTGATGCCGTCCACTTGCTGGACCTTGGCGACCACCATGCGGCCCAGTTCATCGACGGTGTCCGCCTGCGCGCGCACGATGACGTCGTACGGACCGGTCACGTCTTCGGCCTGGATGACCCCCGGGATCTTGGAGATGGTGTCGGCGACGGTCGACGCCTTGCCCACCTCGGTCTGGATGAGGATGTACGCCTGAACCACGGAACCTCCAGGGCGACCACGAGGATCTTGTGGGAGAAAGGGACGCCACGGTACCGCGTCGCCCCGGGCCACGGGGAGACCCGCGCGCCCGGAGGCGCTCGGGGTGTGGCGTACGCAGGACAGAAGTTGACGGTCTACTTGACGGTACCCAGCACGGTGACGGCCCGCGACCCGCGGCGCGCCCAGACGCGCCCCCGCCCGCTCGCCGGCACGAAGACACGAGGTGAGACGCGGTGAAGGGCACAGTCGGAGAGCTGGGCGAGTTCGGGCTCATCAGAGAGCTCACGTCCCGGCTCACCTCCACCCCGGCGGTACGGATCGGCCCAGGTGACGACGCCGCGGTCGTCTCCGCCCCCGACCGGCGCGTGGTGGCCAGCACGGACATCCTGCTCGAAGGACGTCACTTCCGCCGGGACTGGTCGACGGCGTACGACGTCGGCCGCAAGGCCGCCGCGCAGAACCTCGCCGACATCGCCGCCATGGGCGCGGTCCCCACCGCGCTCCTCCTCGGCCTCGTCGTCCCCGCCGAACTGCCTGTGACATGGCCCACGGAGCTGATGGACGGCCTGCGCGACGAATGTCAGGTCGCGGGCGCCGCGGTGGTCGGCGGCGACGTCGTCCGCGGCGACACGATCATGGTCTCCATCACCGCCCTCGGCGACCTCCGCAACCACGACCCGGTCACCCGCGGCGGCGCCGAGCCCGGCGACGTCGTCGCCTACACCGGCTGGCTCGGCTGGTCCGCCGCCGGATACGCGGTCCTCTCCGGGGCTTCCGCTCCCCGCGCGCCTTCGTCGAGGCCCACCGCAGGCCCGAGCCGCCGTACCACGCGGGCCCGGCCGCCGCGGGACTCGGCGCCACCGCCATGTGCGACGTCAGCGACGGCCTCATCGCCGACCTCGGGCACATCGCCGAGGCCAGCAAGGTCCGCATCGACCTGCGCTCCGGCCTCATCGACATCCCCACCCAGATGAACGACATCGGCCAGGCCGTCGGCGTCGACCCCATGCAGTGGGTGCTCACCGGGGGAGAGGACCACGCCATCGTGGCCACCTTCCCGCCGGACGTGAAGCTCCCCGCCCGCTGGAAGGTCATCGGCGAGGTCCTCCACCCCTCGGCGCTGCCGCAGGTCACCGTGGACGGCGCGCCCTGGCACAGCGTGGGCGGCTGGGACCACTTCGGAGAGACGGAGTGAATCCGCCCCTCGTGCTGACCGTCGCCGGATCCGACTCCGGCGGCGGCGCCGGCATCCAGGCCGACCTGAAGACGATGCTCGCGCTCGGCGTCCACGGCATGAGCGTGCTCACCGCCGTCACCGCCCAGAACTCGCGGGGCGTCCAGGGCGTCTGGGAGCTGCCCGTGGAGGCCGTGCGCGCCCAGTACCGGGCGGTCGTCGACGACATCGGCGTCCAGGCGGTCAAGACGGGCATGCTGGCGTCCGCCGCGCTCGTGGAGACCGTGGCGGAGCTCCTCGCGGCTACCGGGGCTCCCGTCGTCGTGGACCCGGTCGGCGTCTCCAAGCACGGGGACCCGCTGCTCGCCGAGGCCGCGCTCGACTCCGTCCGTACGAAGCTGCTGCCGGTCGCGACCGTCGCCACCCCGAACCTGGACGAGGTGACGCAGCTCACGGGCGTGGTGGTCGAGGACAAGGCCGGAATGCTGCGGGCGGCCGACGCGATCCTCGCGTACGGGCCGCGCTGGGCGCTGATCAAGGGCGGCCACCTTCCCGGAGACTTCGCCGAGGTCGTGGACCTGCTCACGGACGGCACCGAGGAACACTGGCTGTACGCGCCCAGGTACGACAACCGGCACACCCACGGCACGGGCTGCACGCTGGCCTCGGCGGTCGCCTCGGGGCTCGCCAAGGGCCTGCCGGTGCCAGAGGCGGTACGGGAGGCCAAGGCGTACGTGACGGGGGCTATCGCCGCCGGGTTCGCGCTGGGCGGGGGCATCGGCCCGGTCGACCACGGCTGGCGGTTCAGGGCCTGATCTTCCCGGGGCATGGCTCAGGGCATGGCAAAAGGCCGGTTCACCGAGGTGAACCGGCCTTTCAAGGCAACCGCAGGGGCTGCGCTACGACAGAACGTCGCGACTAGCGCGAGACCTTGCCGGCCTTGATGCACGAGGTGCAGACGTTGAGCCGCTTCGGCGTCCGACCGACCACGGCACGCACGCGCTGGATGTTCGGGTTCCAGCGACGGGACGTACGGCGGTGCGAGTGCGAAATGTTGTTGCCGAAGCCCGGCCCCTTGCCGCAGACGTCGCAGTTGGCAGCCACGGGTCACTCCAAAGACTTCAGAATTACAGTGAAATCCGGCGCACCGGAATCAGGAGTCTGAAGTGGCTTGCCGGGGAACGGCCCGGTTTGAACCGGGCAACCGAAGCAGCATACAACGCCTGCTTCCGTGGAACGAAACTACCATGGTCTCCGCGGACCTCGCCCCGGGCCCTGGTGAGGGGCGCCCGACCTCCGGTCTACCCTGCGGTGAGCTCACCGCCGAAGGAGGACCCCCCGTTGTCGCGAGCCCTTCAGCCTGACGAGGAGCTCGTCGAGCTCGACGCCGCAGCGGTCCGGACCTGGTGCGCGCGGGCCCTCGACGCCCTCGGGCAGGAGCGCGAGGCGATCGACGCGATCAACGTCTACCCGGTCGCGGACGGGGACACCGGCACCAACCTGTACCTGACGGCCGAGGCCGCCCACCAGGCCGTCGAGGCCGTCTTCGCCGCCTCCGCGCCCGACACCGCCGAGACCGTACGGGCCATGGCCCACGGCGCCCTGCTCGGCGCCCGGGGCAACTCCGGCACGATCCTCGCCCAGCTCCTGCGCGGCATGGCCGCCGTCCTCGCCGAAGGACGTGACGGGGATCACCTCGCCCGCGCCCTCGCCGAGGCCGCCGCCTCCGCGCGGCGGGCCGTCGCCCACCCCGTGGAGGGCACCGTCCTCACCGTCGCCACCGCCGCCGCGGACGGCTGCGCGGACGGCGGCCCCTCGCCGCCGTCGCCGCACGCGCCCACGAGGCCGCCAGGGCCGCCCTGGCGGCGACCCCGGCCAGCTGGACGCCCTCGGCCGCGCCGGCGTCGTGGACGCCGGCGGCCGCGCCTGGTCACCGTCCTCGGCGCCCTCCTGGAAACGGTCACGGGCCGTGCACCGGACCGCGAGTGGACGACGAGCGGATGGGACTGGGACCGCGCGGGGGACACGGCGGGCCGGGGCTGGAGGGGACCACGGCCGGTCGCGGTCAGGACCGCGCGGGGACCGCGGCCGGTCGGGGCCAGGACCGCGAGGGGACTGCGAGCGGCCGGACGCGGGACGGCGCCGGGGCCGGGACGGGGATCGGGATCGGGATCGGGACGGGGAGCGGGACCGGTCGGGCCCAGGGCCACCTGGAGACCCCGAGTGGCCGGGGGCAGGACCCTGCCGGGGCCTCGGCCGGTGGGGGCGAGGGTCGCGCGGAGACCTCGGTCGACCGGACTCAGAGCCACCCGGAGACCTCGGCCAGTCGGGCACAGGACCACCCGGAGACCTTGGCCGGTCGGGCTCAGGACCACCCGGAGGCCCTTCCGGGCGCGGTACGGGTCCTCGGGGACCCCCGGGCCGTTCCCGCCGGCTCCGCAGGGGCCTGTGACACCGAGGCGGGGCCCGCCTACGAGGTGATCTACCTCCTGGAGGCCGAGGACGCGGCCGTGGACCTGCTGAGGGCCCGGCTCGACGCGCTCGGCGACTCCCTGGTCGTCGTCGGCGGAGACGGGCTGTGGAACGTCCACGTCCACGTCGACGACGCGGGCGCCGCCATCGAGGCCGGCGTCGAGGCCGGCCGGCCCCACCGCATCCGGGTCACCCACTTCGCGGCCGACGCCGCGGCCGCGACCGTACGCGGGGAACGCGCCCAGCGCGCCGTCGTCGCCGTCGTCCCCGGCGAGGGCCTCGCCGGACTCTGCGCCGAGGCCGGCGCGACCACGGTCCGCGCCAGGCCCGGCGAACCGCCCGCCGGCGAGGAGCTCGTCGAGGCGATCCGCAGGGCCCACGCGCGCGAGGTGGTCCTCCTGCCCAACGACACCGAGCTGCGCCAGACCGCGGCCGCCGCCGCCGAACGCGCCAGGGCCGAGGGCATCCGCGTCGCCCTCATCCCGACCCGGGCCGCCGTCCAGGGCATCGCCGCCCTCGCCGTCCACGAACCCGACCGGCGCTTCGACGAGGACGTCGTCGCCATGACCGCCGCCGCCGGAGCCACCCGCTACGCCGAACTCGCCGTCGCCGAACGCCAGTCCTTCACCTCGGCCGGCGTCTGCCAGGCCGGCGACGTCCTCGGCCTCATCGAGGGCGACGTCGCCGTCATCGGCAAGGACCTGACCGAGACCGCCCGCACCGTCCTGGACCGCATGCTCTCGGCGGGCGGCGAACTCGTCACCCTCGTCGTCGCCGACGACACCCCGCCCGAGCTCGCCCCCGACCTGGAACGCCACGTCCGGCGCGGCTACCTGGCCGTCGACACCACCACGTACCACGCGGGCGCGGGGGCCCCGCCGCTGCTCATCGGGGTGGAATAGGGCCCGGTCCCGGCGGTCGTCCACAGCCTTCGGCACGGCTGTCGGTCCCGTGGTCTTCAATGGGAGGCGTGCCCGCGCTCGACGAACCACTCAGCAAGCAGTCCCTCGGCCCCGCCACCTCCAAGGTCCTGGCCGAGGCCCTCGACCTGCACACGGTCGGGGACCTGCTCCACCACTACCCCCGCCGGTACGCCGAGCGCGGGGAGCTGACCACCCTCGCCGACCTGCCGCTCGACGAGCACGTCACGGTGGTCGCGCAGGTCGCCGACGCCCGGGTGCTCACCTTCAACGGCTCCAAGGGCCGCGGCCAGCGCCTCGAAGTGACCATCACCGACGGCAGCGGCCGCCTCCAGCTGGTCTTCTTCGGCAAGGGCGTGCACAAGCCGCACCACGACCTGCTGCCCGGCACCCGCGCGATGTTCGCCGGCAAGGTCTCGCTCTTCAACCGCCGCCTCCAGCTCGCCCACCCCTCGTACGAACTCCTCCGCGGCGACAGCGACGAGGCCGTCGACACCTGGGCGGGCGCCCTCATCCCGATCTACCCGGCCACCACCAAGATGGAGTCCTGGAAGATCGCCAAGGCGGTCGACACCGTCCTGCCCAGCGCCGGCGACGCCGTCGACCCGCTGCCGCCCGCCCTGCGCGAGGGCCGGGGCCTCCTCGACCTCCCCGACGCCCTGCACCGCATCCACCGCCCCCGCACCAAGGCGGACATCGCCGCCGCCCGCGAGCGGCTCAAGTGGGACGAGGCCTTCGTCCTCCAGGTCGCCCTGGCCCGCCGCCGGCACGCCGACACCCAACTGTCCGCCGTCGCCCGGAAACCGTCCCCCGGCGGCATCCTCGACGCCTTCGACGCCAAGCTGCCCTTCACCCTCACCGACGGCCAGACGAAGGTCTCGGCGGAGATCTTCGACGACCTCGCCACCGAGCACCCCATGCACCGCCTCCTCCAGGGCGAGGTCGGCAGCGGCAAGACGATGGTCGCGCTGCGCGCCATGCTCGCCGTCGTCGACTCCGGCGGGCAGGCCGCCATGCTCGCGCCCACCGAGGTCCTCGCCCAGCAGCACCACCGCTCCGTCGTCGAGATGATGGGCGAGCTCGCCGAGGGCGGGATGCTCGGCGGCGCCGAGCGCGCCACCAAGGTCGTCCTGCTCACCGGCTCCATGGGCGCCGCCGCCCGCCGTCGGGCCCTGCTCGACCTGGTCACCGGCGAGGCCGGCATCGTCATCGGCACGCACGCGCTGATCGAGGACAAGGTCCAGTTCCACGACCTCGGCCTCGTCGTCGTCGACGAGCAGCACCGCTTCGGCGTCGAGCAGCGCGACGCCCTCCGGAGCAAGGGCAAGCAGCCCCCGCACCTCCTGGTCATGACCGCCACCCCCATCCCGCGCACGGTCGCCATGACCGTCTTCGGCGACCTGGAGACCTCCGTCCTCGACCAGCTGCCCGCCGGCCGCTCCCCGATCGCCAGCCACGTCGTCCCCGCCGCCGACAAGCCGCACTTCCTCGCGCGCGCCTGGGAGCGGGTCCGCGAGGAGGTCGGGAACGGCCACCAGGCGTACGTGGTCTGCCCCCGCATCGGCGACGAGGAGGACCAGAAGAAGAAGTCCAAGGCCTCCCCGGAGGACGAGGCCGAGAAGCGCCCGCCGCTCGCCGTCCTCGACGTCGCCGAGAAGCTCGGCGCGGGCCCCTCGCGGGCCTGCGGATCGCCGTCCTGCACGGCCGCATGCACCCCGACGACAAGGACGACGTGATGCGCCGCTTCGCCGCCGGCGAGCTCGACGTCCTGGTCGCCACCACCGTCATCGAGGTCGGCGTCAACGTGCCCAACGCCACCGCCATGGTGATCATGGACGCCGACCGCTTCGGCGTCTCCCAGCTCCACCAGCTCCGCGGCCGCGTCGGCCGGGGCTCCGCCCCCGGCCTCTGCCTCCTCGTCAGCGAGATGCCCGAGGCCAGCCCCGCCCGGCAGCGGCTCAACGCCGTCGCCACCACCCTCGACGGCTTCGAGCTCTCCCGCATCGACCTCGAACAGCGGCGCGAGGGCGACGTCCTCGGCCAGGCCCAGTCCGGCGTCCGCTCCTCCTGCGGGTGCTCGCCGTCATCGAGGACGAGGAGGTCATCGCCGCCGCCCGCGAGGAGGCCACCGCCCTCGTCCTCGCCGACCCCGGCCTCGAAGCCCACCCGGGCCTGCGCACCGCGCTCGACGCCCTCCTCAACGAGGAGCGGGAGGAGTACCTCGACAAGGGCTGAGAACAAAGGCTGAGAACAAGGGCTGAGAAGGGATGGGCCTCCCCGGCGGCCATATCCTGGGACGTACGCATTGGACGACGCAGGACGAGGACACCGATGACCCGCGTGATCGCCGGCAGCGCCGGCGGACGGCGCCTGGCCGTGCCCCCGGCAACGGCACCCGCCCCACCTCCGACCGGGCGCGGGAGGGCCTCTTCTCCACCTGGGAGTCGTTCCACGGCCTGGAAGGGGCCCGGGTCGCCGACCTGTACGCGGGCTCCGGCGCCGTCGGACTCGAAGCGCTCTCCCGGGGCGCCGACCACGCCCTCCTCGTCGAGGCCGAACCCCGCGCCGCGAAGACGATCCGGGACAACATCCGCTCGATCGGCCTGCCCGGCGCCGAACTCCGCACCGGCAGGGCCGAGCAGATCGTGACGGGACCGGCCCCGGCCGACCCGTACGACCTGGTCTTCCTCGACCCGCCGTACGCGGTCACGGACGCCGATCTCCGCGAGATTCTCCTCACACTGCGCTCGGGGGGCTGGCTGAGCGAGGATGCCCTCGTCACGGTGGAGCGCAGCACCCGAGGCGGGGAGTTCGGCTGGCCCGAGGGCTTCGAACCCCTGAGGTCCCGTCGCTACGGCGAGGGAACGTTTTGGTACGGTCGCGCCGCCTCTACGTGCGAAGACGCACGATGACCGGACCGGAGAGCGAGGGACCCAAGTTGCGCCGCGCCGTCTGTCCGGGGTCATTCGACCCCATCACCAACGGACACCTCGACATCATCGCCCGCGCCTCCAAGCTGTACGACGTCGTACACGTCGCGGTGATGATCAACCAGTCGAAGAAGGGCCTCTTCACGGTCGACGAGCGGATCGAGCTGATCCGCGAGGTCACCGCCGACTTCGGCAACGTCGAGGTGGAGTCCTTCCACGGACTGCTCGTCGACTTCTGCAAGCAGCGCGACATCCCCGCGATCGTCAAGGGCCTGCGCGCGGTCAGCGACTTCGACTACGAGCTGCAGATGGCCCAGATGAACATCGGGCTCTCGGGCGTGGAGACCCTGTTCGTCCCCACCAACCCGACGTACAGCTTCCTCTCCTCCTCGCTGGTCAAGGAAGTGGCCGCCTGGGGCGGGGACGTCTCCCACCTGGTCCCGCCGACGGTCCTTCCCCGGCTGACCGAACGCCTCGCGCGGAAGTAGACGCGAAGTGACACGCGGCCACCGCCGCTGACGCTCCGTCACCTGGTGTCGGACGGGCTCCGACTGCCCTTACAGTCGTCCCGTCCGTCTCCATCCAGCTGTAGAGAGTGGCGAGCACCAGGTGGACGTGCAGAAGAAGCTCGACGAGATCGTCGCGACCGTGCAGGGCGCCCGCTCCATGCCGATGTCGGCATCCTGCGTGGTCAACCGCGCCGAGCTGCTCTCCCTGCTCGAAGAGGTACGTCAGGCCCTGCCCGACTCCCTCGCCCAGGCCCGGGAACTGATCGGCGGCCGCGAGCAGATGGTCGAGCAGGCCCGCCAGGAGGCCGAGCGGATCATCGAGGCCGCCCACGCCGAGCGGGGCTCGATCGTCTCCGACACCCAGGTCGCCCGGGAGTCGCAGGAGGAGGCCGACCGGATCCTCTCCGAGGCCCGCCGCGAGGCCGAGGAGGTCAAGGCCGAGGCCGACGACTACGTCGACTCCAAGCTCGCCAACTTCGAGGTCGTCCTCAACAAGACCATCGGCTCCGTCGACCGCGGGCGCGAGAAGCTCCTCGGCCGCGGTCCGGGCCTCGACCAGGACGGCTACGCCGACGCGGACGCCCCCGAGTACAGCGCCGATCCGCAGACCCTGATCCAGCGGGCCGACGCGTACGTGGACGCCAAGCTCGGCGCCTTCGAGGCCGTCCTCAGCAAGACCCTGGAGGCCGTCGGACGGGGCCGGCAGAAGCTGCACGGCCGGATCGCCACGGACGCGCTCGGCGAGCACATGGCCGCGCAGGACGGCCTCGGCGGCGCGGTGCACACCAGCGACGCGGACTACCTGGCCGGGCTCGCGGAGCTCTCCGACCCCGCGCCCGTACAGACCCCGCAGATCCCCGCGCAGCAGCCCGACCCGTACGGCTACCCGCAGCAGCCCCCGCAGGACCCCGCCTACGGCTACCAGCAGCAGGACGCCTACGGGTACCAGCAGCAGGACCCCTACGCGTACCAGGGCCAGCAGCAGTACGGCTACGAGCAGCAGCAGTACGACCCCCACGGCCAGGCGCACGGCCAGGCCCACGCCCAGCCGCAGCAGGCCGCCGCGCTCGACGAGACCAGCTTCTTCGACACGAGCATGATCGACCTGGAGCAGCTGCGCCGGTACGAACAGGGACAGTAAGGGGCAGGGGGCCCGGATTGGGCCCTGAGCGAAGCGTCCAGTATCCTGGCTCTTCGGTCGCGCTATGTCCGCGATCCTTGCTGCCCCCGTCTGGCAGCCTCCTCTACGCCGCAGAACGATCCGAAAGCAGGAAGAGCCCTGAGCACGCGCCTCGACCACCGCAACCCCCTCGTGTTCGACACGCACGAGCTGGGGCGGCGTCCTGGTGCCCTCCAGCGGCTCTCGCGTTCGGTCGAAGCCCCCGCGGACCTCGGCGTCGAAGGAGTCATCGGAGTGCCCCAGGGTTCTCCGGTGGACATCGATCTCCGTCTTGAGTCGGTCATGGAAGGGGTGCTTGTCACAGGCACCGCCCGTGCATCGGCCGAGGGGGAGTGCGTAAGGTGTCTGGAGCCCGTCGAGCTCGAGCTCGACGTGGACTTCCAGGAGATGTTCTCGTACCCCGACTCCGACGACCGGGGCCGCTCCAAGGCGGCCGCGGACGACGAAGCCGAGGACGACGAGGACATGATCCCCCTCGAGGACGGCATGTTCGACCTCGAACCCTTGCTGCGTGATGCGGTGGTGCTCGCACTGCCGATGCAGCCGGTGTGCCGGGAGGACTGTGCGGGTCTGTGCTCCGACTGCGGAGTCAACCTGAACGAGAACCCGGACCACCACCATGACGCCGTCGACATCCGTTGGGCGGCACTGCAGGGACTCGCCGGTTCGCTGGGAACCGATGAGAAGGACAACATGAGCGGCAAAGCCTCTGACGGGGACGTCCGAAGCGCCGCCGAGAAGCAGGAGAAGTAGCCGTGGCTGTTCCGAAGCGGAAGATGTCGCGCAGCAACACGCGCCACCGCCGGTCGCAGTGGAAGGCTGCGGTCCCCACCCTGGTTTCGTGTGAGCGTTGCCAGGAGCCGAAGCTGCAGCACATCGCGTGCCCGAGCTGCGGCACCTACAACAAGCGCCAGGTCCTCTCGGTCTGAGGCTGGTGAGAGGCACGATGTCTGAGAACATCAGCGCAGCCTCGTCCCACACGCTTCTGGAAGGGCGGCTCGGGTATCAGCTCGAGTCCGCCCTTCTGGTGCGTGCGCTGACCCACCGTTCGTACGCGTACGAGAACGGCGGTCTGCCCACCAACGAGCGTCTGGAGTTCCTCGGGGACTCCGTGCTCGGCCTGGTGGTCACGGACACGCTGTACCGCACCCACCCCGACCTGCCGGAAGGCCAGCTGGCCAAACTCCGGGCCGCGGTGGTCAACTCGCGTGCGCTGGCGGAGGTCGGGCGCGGCCTCGAACTCGGCTCCTTCATCCGGCTCGGCCGGGGCGAAGAGGGCACGGGCGGCCGGGACAAGGCGTCCATCCTCGCCGACACCCTCGAAGCGGTGATCGGCGCGGTCTATCTCGACCAGGGCCTCGACGCGGCGTCCGAGCTGGTGCACCGGCTCTTCGACCCGCTGATCGAGAAGTCCTCGAACCTCGGTGCCGGCCTGGACTGGAAGACCAGCCTCCAGGAGCTCACCGCGGCCGAGGGCCTGGGGTCCCGGAGTACCTCGTCTCCGAAGAGGGTCCGGACCACGAGAAGACCTTCACCGCTGCCGCCCGCGTCGGTGGTGTCTCGTACGGCACCGGCACCGGCCGCAGCAAGAAGGAAGCGGAACAGCAGGCGGCCGAGTCCGCCTGGCGCGCGATCCGCGCGGCCGCCGACGAGCGCGCCGCGGCGAAGGCCACGGCCGACGCCGGCGAGCCTGCCCGGACGGACGGGGCCGCTCCGGCCACCGCCTGACGGCACCCCGCACTCCTTCGAGCGGAGCCTTCCCGCCCGCCCCTCCAGGGGCGGGCGGAGCCGCTCCGGGAACCCCGGGCGGTAGGCTGGCCGGACCACATCCCTGAGCCCCTCCGGAGGAGTCCCGTGCCCGAGCTGCCCGAGGTCGAGGTCGTACGGCGCGGTCTGGAGCGCTGGGTCGCCGGACGGACCGTGGCCGGGGTCGAGGTGCTGCACCCGAGGGCCGTACGGCGCCACCCGGCGGGCGGCGAGGACTTCGCGGCCCGGCTGAAGGGGCAGCGCTTCGAGGTGGCGCGGCGGCGCGGCAAGTACCTCTGGCTGCCGCTCGCGGAGACCGGGACCTCCGTCCTGGGCCACCTCGGCATGAGCGGTCAGCTGCTCGTCCAGCCGGAGGACGCCCCGGACGAGAAGCACCTGCGGATCCGGGTCCGCTTCGACGATTCCGCCGGCACCGAGCTCCGCTTCGTCGACCAGCGCACCTTCGGCGGCCTCTCGCTCCACGACCAGGTCGCGGACGGGGCCGACGGGCTCCCGGACGTCATCGCGCACATCGCCCGCGACCCGCTGGACCCGGCGTTCGACGACGCCGCGTTCCAGGCCGCGCTGCGCCTGCGCCGTACGACGATCAAGCGGGCGCTGCTCGACCAGTCGCTGATCAGCGGCGTCGGGAACATCTACGCGGACGAGGCGCTCTGGCGCACGAAGCTGCACTACGACCGGCCGACCGCCACCCTGACCCGCCCGCGCTCGGCCGAGCTGCTCGGCCACGTCCGGGACGTGATGAACGCGGCGCTCGACGCCGGCGGCACCAGCTTCGACAGCCTGTACGTGAACGTCAACGGCGAATCCGGCTACTTCGACCGCTCGCTCGACGCGTACGGCCGCGAGGACGAGCCCTGCCGCCGCTGCGGCACGCCGATGCGGCGACGGGCGTGGATGAACCGGTCCAGCTACTTCTGCCCGCGCTGCCAGCGCCCGCCGCGCCCGACCCTCTGAGCGCTCAGGCGGTGACGGGGCCGCGCGCTCCGCGTCGTACCTCTCGCGCGCCGCCTCCACCTGCGGCATCCGCCCCTCCACCAGCTCGATCAGACCGATCAGCCGCTCCGCGACCTCGCGGCCGAGCGGGGTCAGCCGGTAGTCGACCCGCGGCGGGTTCGTGGGCTGCGCCTCGCGGTGCACGAGACCGTCGCGCTCCAGGGCGTGCAGCGTCTGCGACAGCATCTTCTCGCTCACGCCGTCCACCCGCCGCCGCAGCTCGTTGAACCGGAACGTCCCTTCGTGCAGGGCACCGAGCGTCAGGCTGCCCCAGCGTCCCGTCACGTGCTCCAGCGTGCCGCGCGAGGGGCAGGCACGCGCGAACACGTCATAGGCGAGGTCGTCAGTCATGCCCCCACGGTACCGCGCGGGCGCTTCCCGTGGGTTGCGCTGTGGATCGGTAAGTCCTCGTCGGCGGGACCCTGGGGATCCCGCCCCACGGGACCTCAGTAGCCGAAGTCCTGGGTCCACCAGGGGCCGCCGTCGCCGAAGACCACGCCGACGCCCATCGTGGTGAAGTCGCAGTTCAGGATGTTGGCGCGGTGGCCGTCGCTGTTCATCCAGGAGGCCATGACCGCCGCCGCGTCGACCTGGCCGCGCGCGATGTTCTCGCCGCCCATGCCGGTGATGCCCGCCTGCTGGGCCCGGACCCACGGGGTGGCGCCGTCCGGGTCCGTGTGGTCGAAGAAGCGCGGGCGGCCATGTCCGCGCTGAACGCGCCGGCCAGGGAGGCGAGCGGCGCGCTGGGGCGGACCGCGACGCAGCCGACCTTGGCGCGTTCGGTGTTGACCAGGCGGAGGACCTCGGCCTCGGCGGCCGCGCCGCGTCGGCGGTGGAGGTGACCGGGGCCTGTGTGGCCGGCGCGGCGGTGGTCGGGTCCGGCTTCGGCGCGGGCGCCTTCGTGGTGGGCGCCGCCGCGGCCTCGGTCGGTACGGGCTTCGCCGTGGCGGTGGCCGTCCTCGTCGGGGTGGGCTTCGGCTTCGGGGTGGCCTTCGGGCTCGGCTTCGCGGACGGGGTCGCCGAGGGGCGGGGAGGCGCCGGACCTGCCCGCGCCCGCGCCCGTGCTCGTCCCCGTGCCGGTCGGGGTCTGCGTGGCGCCGCCCTGGGTCGTCAGCTCCGGGGTCTGGCGGGTCTGCACCGGGCGCTCGCTCGTGGCGGCGGTGCTGCCGACCGTGAAGGTGTCCCCGCCGGGAAGCAGGCCCGAGGCGACGGCGACGGCGCCGACCGCGACCGCCGCGGAGGCGCCGAGCAGACCGGTGCGCACGGGCCGCCGGCGGCGGGCACCCGGTGCGGGCTGCCCGTACCGGCCGCGTAGTCTTCTGCGGCGGGTGCGGCGCCGGAGCGACGGTGGCGTCCCATCTGCCCTGCCTTCCTCTGCTGGTTCTTTGCAGGCCTTTGCTGATCTTTGCTGTCGGTGCCGTTCCGGGATCGACGGTCGAACAGCGCGCGCCCGAACGGGTGAGGCCCGTTCGGTCGGGACCTTACGCCATGAGAAGCAGGGGCGATGTGCTCATCTGGCAATCCGCCCGTTAGCGTGCAGCCATGAGTGACGACGCACGGATGACCGCCTGGGTGCGCGGCCGGGTACAGGGAGTGGGCTTCCGCTGGTTCACCAGGGCAAACGCCTTGGAGATCGGCGGCCTGGTGGGCTTCGCCCTGAACCTCGACGACGGCCGGGTGCAGGTGGTGGCCGAGGGGCCGCGTGAGAATTGCCACCGTCTGCTCGACTGGCTCCGCTCCGCCGACACACCCGGACGTGTGGACGGCGTCACTGAGATCTGGGACACGCCGCGCGGCGGCTACGACGGCTTCGCCATCCGCTGACGATCACGCTCCGAAACCCCGCCCGGTGACCGAGAGCGGCTCCGGGCGGACGTGCGGTAACAGGGGCGTGACCAGCGAAGCGCCTGATGGTTGCCAAGTGACGCCGAGCGTGCGAGGCTGCCCGGTAAGGATGATCGCGACGCCCCCGAGGCACCGAGTTCGAAGGCCCAGCCGCCCCCTGAGCGGCCGTGGACTCCTCGGTAGCCCTTCAAACGGGGCGTGATCGTGTTGACCGTCAAACTTTTTGGTGAGACTCTGGAAGCCCCGCGCACCTTAGCTGTTTGGCAGTGGAACCGGCACGACAAGCAGTACTGCCGAGCACCGCGGGTGCGAATCCCTCACGACCCACACCGCTTCGGTCGGTCACTCATTGTGGAGGACCATCCATCATGGCAAAGGCGCTTCTCGGTTACGTCGGCGGCTCCGACCCGCGACTCCTCGCCGAGATGCGACGGCTTCAGCAGCGCGTCCAGGACCTCGAATCCGAGCTGGTACGGATCCAGTCCGAGAACGACACGCTCGCCGCTGCCGCCGCTCAGCACCAGGGAGAGTCGCTGCTGAACAGCATCGACCTCGACGTACCCCAGGCAGAGCCTGCGCTCACCTGACAACCCAGCCCCCGGGGCCAGGTGGAAAGAGATCTCGTCGGCGCAGCCGGACCCACATCCAGCTGATCGTGCGGAACGACGCACGCACACGACAGCTGGACACGCAAGGGGCGCCTCGGCGTCCCTTCCCTCTTTCACCCGTCGTTTCCCCCGCGTACCACCCCTCCTCATCCGAGGATCTGCCCCACGTCATCGCGGGTGAAACGCACGGACCCCGGTAGAGTCCCCGGAGTGCACCTCAAGGCCCTGACGCTCCGTGGATTCAAGTCGTTCGCCTCAGCCACCACGTTGCGGTTCGAACCGGGAATCACCTGTGTCGTGGGCCCCAACGGATCGGGCAAGTCCAATGTCGTGGACGCCCTGTCCTGGGTCATGGGCGAGCAGGGCGCCAAGTCGCTGCGCGGCGGCAAGATGGAGGACGTCATCTTCGCCGGCACGACCGGGCGCCCCCCGCTCGGCCGCGCCGAGGTCTCGCTGACCATCGACAACTCCGACGGCGCCCTGCCCATCGACTACGCCGAGGTCACCCTCACCCGGATCATGTTCCGCGGCGGCAGCAGCGAGTACCAGATCAACGGCGACACCTGCCGGCTGCTCGACTTCCAGGACCTGCTCTCCGACTCCGGCATCGGGCGCGAGATGCACGTCATCGTCGGACAGGGGCAGCTCGACTCCGTGCTGCACGCCGACCCCATGGGCCGCCGCGCCTTCATCGAGGAGGCCGCCGGCGTCCTCAAGCACCGCAAGCGCAAGGAGAAGGCGCTGCGGAAGCTGGACGCGATGCAGGCCAACCTCGCGCGCGTGCAGGACCTCGCCGACGAACTCCGCCGCCAGCTCAAGCCGCTGGGCGGCAGGCCGCCGTCGCCCGCCGCGCCGTCGTCATCCAGGCCGACCTGCGCGACGCCCGGCTCCGCCTCCTCGCCGACGACCTCGTCCGCCTCCGGGAGGCACTGACGGCCGAGGTCGCCGACGAGGCGGCCCTGCTCGCCCGCAAGGAGGCCACCGAGACCCGGCTGCGCGCCGCCCTCGCGGAGGAAGCCGATCTCGAAGCGGAGGCCCGCGTCCTCGTGCCCCGCCTGGAGCGCGCCCAGCAGAACTGGTACGACCTCTCCCAGCTCGCCGAACGCGTACGCGGCACCGTCTCCCTGGCCGACGCGCGCGTGAAGAGCGCCACCACCGCCCCCGCCGAGGAACGGCGCGGCCGCGACCCGGAGGACCTGGAGCGGGAGGCCGCCCGCGTCCGCGAGCAGGAGGCCGAGCTCGAAGCCGCCCTGGAGGCCGCCGAGCACGCCCTGGAGGGCACCATCGCCCACCGCGCCGAGCTGGAGCGGGCCCTCGCCGACGAGGAGCGCCGCCTCAGGACCTGACCCGCGCCCTCGCCGACCGGCGCGAGGGCCTCGCCCGGCTCCACGGCCGGGCCGACGCCGCCCGCTCGCGCGCCGCCTCCGCCCAGGCCGAGATCGACCGGCTCGCCGCCGCCCGCGACGAGGCCGCGGAGCCGCGGCCGCCGCCCAGGAGGAGTACGAGCAGCTCAAGTCCGAGGTCGACGGCCTCGACGCGGAGGACACCGAGCGGAGCGAGCGGTACGAGGCCGCCCGCCGCGAACTCGCCGACGCGGAGGCCACGCTGAGCGCCGCCCGCGAGGCGGCCGCCGCCGTCGAACGCCGCCGCGCCGCCACCAGGGCCCGGCACGACACCTCGCCCTCGGCCTGCGCCGCAAGGACGGCACGGGCGCCCTGCTCTCCGCGGGCTCAGCGGACTCCTCGGCCCGGCGGCCGAACTCCTCACCGTCACCCCGGGATACGAGGTCCCCGTCGCCGCCGCCCTCGGCGCGGCCGCCGACGCGCTCGCCGCCGACGGCCCCTCCGCCGCCGCCGAAGCCCTGCGCCTGCTGCGCAAGCAGGACGCGGGCCGCGCCTCCCTGATCCTGGCGGGAGCCCCGGGACGCAGCCCCGACGGCCGCCACCGCCTGCACGTACGCCGCCGACCTGGTCCGCGGCCCCGCCGAACTCATGGGCTCCGTCCGCCGGTTGCTCGCCGGGACCGTGGTCGTCGGCGACCTCGACGAGGCCGCCGAACTGGTCAGGGCCCGGCCCGAACTGACCGCCGTCACCGCCGAAGGGGACCTGCTCGGGGCGCACTTCGCGCAAGGCGGCTCCGCCGGCGCGCCCAGCCTCCTCGAAGTCCAGGCCTCCGTCGCCGAGGCCGCCGCCGAGCTCGACGAACTGGCCGTCCGCTGCGAGGAGTCGGCCGCCGCGCAGCACGAGGCCGCCGAACGGCGCCGTGCCGCCGGAGCGCTCGTCGAGGAGCTCGACGAGCGGCGCCGGGAGACCGACCGGGAGAAGTCGTCCGTCGCGCAGCGGCTCGGGCGGCTCGCCGGGCAGGCCAGGGAGCGGCGGGGAGGCCGAGCGGACCGCGGCGGCCGCCGCCCGCGCCCAGGAGGCCCTGGAGAAGGCCACGGCCGAAGCCGAGGAGCTGGCCGAACGGCTCCTGGTGGCCGAGGAGATGCCGGCCGGGGACGAGCCCGACACCTCCGTCCGCGACCGGCTCGCGCTCGAAGGCTCCCGGGCGCGCCAGAGCGAGATGGAGGCGCGGCTCCAGGTCCGTACCCACGAGGAGCGGGTCAAGGGCCTCGCCGGACGGGCCGACTCGCTCGACCGGGCCGCCCGCGCGGAACGGGAGGCACGCGCGCGTGCCGAGCAGCGCCGGGCCCGGCTGCGCCACGAGGCGCGCGTCGCCGGCGCGGTCGCCGCGGGCGCCCGCACCCTCCTGGCGCACGTCGAGGTCTCCCTCGGCCGCGCCGAGCGGGAGCGGGCGGTGGCCGAGGCGGCGAGGACCGACCGGGAGCAGGGCCTGACGGCCGCGCGGGCCCGGGGCCGGGACCTGAAGGCGGAGCTCGACAAGCTGACCGACTCCGTGCACCGGGGCGAGGTGCTCGGCGCGGAGAAGCGGCTGCGGATCGAGCAGCTGGAGGCCAAGGCGCTGGAGGAGTTCGGCGTGGAGGCGGCCGCGCTGGTCGCCGAGTACGGCCCGGACCAGCCCGTGCCCCCGTCGCCGGCCGCCGACGGCGAGCCGCTCCCGAGGACGGGGAGCCAGGCCGTTCGTCCGTTCGGAGCAGGAGAAGCGGCTGAAGGCCGCCGAACGGGCGTACCACCAGCTCGGCAAGGTCAACCCGCTGGCCCTGGAGGAGTTCGCCGCCCTGGAGGAGCGGCACAAGTTCCTCTCGGAGCAGCTGGAGGACCTCAAGAAGACCCGTACCGATCTGCTTCAGGTCGTGAAGGAGGTCGACCTGCGCGTCGAGCAGGTCTTCACCGAGGCGTACCGGGACACCGCCCGCGAGTTCGAGGGCGTCTTCTCGCGGCTCTTCCCGGGCGGCGAGGGCCGGCTGGTCCTCACCGACCCGGACAACATGCTCACCACCGGCGTCGAGGTGGAGGCCCGCCCGCCGGGCAAGAAGGTCAAGCGCCTCTCGCTGCTCTCCGGCGGGGAGCGCTCGCTGACCGCCGTGGCGCTGCTCGTCTCGATCTTCAAGGCCAGGCCCAGTCCGTTCTACGTGATGGACGAGGTCGAGGCGGCCCTCGACGACACCAACCTCCAGCGGCTGATCGGACTCATGCGGGAGCTCCAGGAGTCCTCGCAGCTGATCGTGATCACGCACCAGAAGCGGACGATGGAGGTCGCGGACGCGCTGTACGGCGTGTCCATGCAGGGCGACGGCGTCTCGAAGGTGATCAGTCAGCGACTGCGCTGAGGCAATCGTTCAAGACATGAACTCAAGTGGCGTCGTGCTGCCTCTAAAGTCACATGACATCGAGTATTGACTTCGAAACTTGAAGGCATAGTCTCTGCAACGTTGCTTTTACCTTCACGTGGTGGGCGGCGCGAAGTTGTGCGCCACTGGAAGGGCTCGTCCCCCACCGAGGAGTCCATGTGACCAGCACCGCGCAGGCGCCGACGCCGCCACCTTCCGAAGGCCGGGCAGCCCACCCGGACCACCTCGGCCACGTCATCTTCATCACGGCCTCCGCCGCGATGGGCGGCTTCCTCTTCGGCTACGACAGCTCCGTCATCAACGGCGCCGTCGAGGCGATCCGCGACCGCTACGACATCGGCTCCGGCACCCTCGCGCAGGTCATCGCCATCGCCCTGATCGGCTGCGCCATCGGCGCCGCCACCGCGGGCCGGATCGCCGACCGCATCGGCCGCATCCGCTGCATGCAGATCTCCGCGGTGCTCTTCGCCGTCAGCGCCGTCGGCTCCGCGCTGCCCTTCGCCCTCTGGGACCTCGCCCTCTGGCGGATCATCGGCGGCTTCGCCATCGGCATGGCCTCCGTCATCGGCCCCGCCTACATCGCCGAGGTCGCCCCGCCGCCTACCGCGGCCGCCTCGGCTCCTTCCAGCAGGCCGCGATCGTCATCGGCATCGCCATCTCCCAGCTGGTCAACTACGGCATCCTCCAGCTCGCCGACGGCGACCAGCGCGGCAAGATCGGCGGCATCGAGGCCTGGCAGTGGATGCTCGGCGTGATGGTCGTCCCCGCGCTCCTCTACGGCCTGCTGTCCTTCGCGATCCCCGAGTCCCCCCGCTTCCTCATCTCCGCCGGGAGGATCGAGCGGGCCAAGGAGGTCCTCGCCGAGGTCGAGGGCCAGGGCGTCGACCTCGACCACCGCGTCGCCGAGATCGACCGGGCCATGCGCAGCGAGCACAAGTCCACCTTCCGGGACCTGCTCGTGGCCGGCAGCAGGTTCAAGCTCCTGCCGATCGTCTGGGTCGGCATCGGCCTCTCGGTCTTCCAGCAGCTCGTCGGCATCAACGTCGCCTTCTACTACTCCGCGACCCTCTGGCAGTCCGTCGGCATCGACCCGTCCAGCTCGTTCTTCTACTCGTTCACCACGTCGATCATCAACATCATCGGCACCGTGATCGCGATGGTCCTGGTCGACCGGGTCGGCCGCAAGCCGCTCGCCCTCGTCGGCTCCGCCGGCATGGCCGTCGCCCTCGCCTTCGAGGCCTGGGCCTTCTCCGCCGACCTCGTCGACGGCAAGCTGCCCAACGCCCAGGGCGTCGTGGCCCTCGTCGCCGCCCACGTCTTCGTGCTCTTCTTCGCCCTCTCCTGGGGCGTCGTGGTCTGGGTCTTCCTCGGCGAGATGTTCCCCAACCGGATCCGCGCCGCCGCCCTCGGCGTCGCCGCCTCCGCCCAGTGGATCGCCAACTGGGCCATCACCGCCAGCTTCCCGTCCCTCGCGGACTGGAACCTCTCCGGCACCTACATCATCTACACGGTCTTCGCCGTGCTCTCGATCCCCTTCGTGCTGCGGTACGTCAAGGAGACGAAGGGCAAGGCGTTGGAGGAGATGGGCTAAACCCCGCTGCCCCCCTCCTCACCCACGGACTGCCCCGGCCCGAGGCGCTACGCCTTGAGCCGGGGCAGCACGTCCTCGCAGTACAGCCGCAGGCTCCGCCAGCCCTCCTCGACCGGCATCCCGCCGCACAGCGGGTGCAGGACGAGGCTCTCCAGACCGAGCGCCAGGCACTCCTGCGGCGTCACCACCCGGTACACCCCTCCGCCCGCAGCTCCGCCACCGTCGTCGCCGTCGACCGCACCGCCGAGCGGATGTCCTTCGACTGCCAGGAGGCGTACGTCCGCGCCTCGTGCAGGAAGTGCTCCCCGTGCTCCGCCCAGGTCCGGTCCGGGTCCTCCGACAGGTGCAGCAGCGGGGTCTCCTCGGCCGGCATCATCGTCCAGCCCTCCGTGCCGTACTCCGCGCACTTCTCCCTGTAGTACGCGTCCAGCTCCGGCAGGTGCGCGCTCGGGAAGAACGGCAGCCCGAGCCGGGCCGCCCGCCGCGCCGCCGCCCGCGAGGACCCCCCGACCAGGAGCAGCGGATGCGGCCGGGTGAACGGCCGCGGGTGACCCGTACCGTACGGCCCTGATACGTGAAGGGCTCCCCGGTCCAGGCCGTGAGCAGGGTCTCCAGGAGCAGGTCCTGGAGCTTGCCGCGCCGCCCCCAGTCCACCCCGCGCTCCTCGTACTCCTCCGGCCGGTAGCCGATCCCGGCCACCGTCACGAGCCGGCCCCCGCTCAGCAGGTCCAGGACCGCGATGTCCTCCGCGAGCCGCAGCGGATCGTGCAGCGGCCCGATGATCGCCGAGACGGTCACGGTGATCCGCCCACCCGTCGCCCGACCACCGCCCCCCGACGAGGAGCTGCGCGCCGCCCCTCCCGCCGTCGCCCCGAAGACCGCGCCCGCGAAGGCGAAGGGGAGGGCAGCCAGTTGTTCCCGACGCCGTGGTGCTCCTCGGTCTGCACGGTGTCGACCCCGTGCTCGTCGGCGTACGCGGCCATGGCGAGCGCGGCCCGGTAGCGCTCCGAGAGGGACTCCGGGTCGCGCGGGGATCGACGAGGTTGAACCGTACGACGCTGAAAGGCATGGGAAAGTCCCCCTTCGCGGGTGCGCGGAAGGGGGAGATTATCTGACGTGACGTCAGATGAAAACGGTCTCGCACACGCCGTCTCCCTACGGGAACACGAGGGGGGCCGCGCCATACTGGTGGGGTTATGGAACTCATCCTTGCTGTAGTCATCGCTCTGGTCGTCGCGGTCGCCGTGACGAGCGGGCTCGTGATCAGCGGTCGCAAGAAGAAGCAGCTGCCGCCGCCGAGCCGCCGTCCACCACGCCGACCATCACCGCTCCGCCCGCCGAGCCGCACGTCGGCGACGAGGCGGAGACGCTGCGGGAAGAACCGCGCCGCACGGTCGAGGAGGTCGAGCTCCCCACCGAAGCGGCCCCCGAGGCCCCGGTCACCGCCGAGGAGCCCGTCGTCGAGGAGCCCGAGGCTCCCGCCGCTCCCGAGATCGAGGTCCCCGAGCCCACCGCCGGCCGTCTCGTGCGGCTCCGGGCCCGGCTCGCCCGCTCCCAGAACTCGCTGGGCAAGGGGCTGCTCACGCTCCTGTCCCGCGAGCACCTCGACGAGGACACCTGGGAGGAGATCGAGGAGACCCTCCTCACCGCCGACGTCGGCGTCGCCCCCACCCAGGAGCTCGTCGACCGGCTGCGCGAGCGCGTCAAGGTGCTCGGCACCCGCACCCCCGACGAGCTGCGCGGCCTGCTCCGCGAGGAGCTCGTCGCCCTCCTCGGCGACTACGACCGCTCGGTGAGGACCGAGAGCCCCGAGGACACCCCGGGCGTGGTCATGGTCGTCGGCGTCAACGGCACCGGCAAGACCACCACCACCGGCAAGCTGGCCCGCGTCCTGGTCGCCGACGGCAAGTCCGTCGTCCTCGGCGCCGCCGACACCTTCCGCGCCGCCGCCGCCGACCAGCTCCAGACCTGGGGCGAGCGCGTCGGCGCCCGGACCGTGCGCGGACCGGAGGGCGGCGACCCGGCGTCGATCGCCTTCGACGCGGTCAAGGAGGGCATCGCCGAGAAGGCCGACGTCGTCCTCATCGACACCGCCGGCCGGCTCCACACCAAGACCGGCCTCATGGACGAGCTCGGCAAGGTCAAGCGCGTCGTCGAGAAGCACGGCCCGCTCGACGAGATCCTCCTCGTCCTCGACGCCACCACCGGGCAGAACGGCCTCATCCAGGCCCGCGTCTTCGCCGAGGTGGTCGACATCACCGGCATCGTGCTGACCAAGCTCGACGGCACCGCCAAGGGCGGCATCGTCGTCGCCGTCCAGCGCGAGCTGGGCGTCCCGGTCAAGCTGATCGGCCTCGGCGAGGGGCCGGACGACCTGGCGCCCTTCGAGCCGGGCGCCTTCGTCGACGCCCTGATCGGCGACTGACCCGCGCTCCACGCGCACGCGTGAGGGGCCCCCGCCATCCGATGGCGGGGGCCCCTCACGTACGTCTAGAAGTGCGTCCGGTGGCAGATGTACGCCAGCGTGCCGAGCAGCAGCCGGGCCTGCGGGGGAGAGCCCGCCGTGTCCAGGGTCGGGGGCCGCAGCCAGCGCACCGGCCCGAGCCCGCCCAGGTCCGACGGGGGAGCGGTGATGTGGGAGCCGGGGCCCAGGCCGTGCAGGTCCAGATCGGCGTCGTCCCAGCCCATCCGGTACAGCAGCTGCGGCAGCTCGGCCGCCGCGCCCGGGGCCACGAAGAACCGCGCCCGGCCGGTCGGGGTCGCGCACACCGGGCCGAGCGGCAGCCCCATGCGCTCCAGGCGCACGAGCGCCCGCCGCCCCGCCGCCTCGGCGACCTCGATCACGTCGAAGGCCCGGCCGACCGGCAGCAGCAGGGAGGCGCCGGGGTACGCGGACCAGGCCTTCACGGCGTCGTCGAGTCCGGCGCCCGCCGGGACCGGTTCCGCGAAGGAGAGGGATGCGCGCCGGGGGCCGCGCACGCCGGATCCCCGCAGGAGCACTGGCCGGAGACGGCCCGTGCGCCGGGGACGACGTCCCAGCCCCAAAGTCCCGTGTACTCGGCCACCGCTGTGCACTCCGTGGTGCGTACGCGGCGGCGTGCGCCGACCCGCATCTCACGAATGCCGCCGATCGTGAAACCCATGCCCCCTCCAACGGGTCGAGCGCGCCGGTGGTTACGACCCGGAGCACCGTCGTCACCCTTCGTCACGTCCTGGCCGCCGATGGTGGCGCACGGTCGTGCGGGGGGTGGTGCGGACCTCGACACGCGCCTCTCCGTGCTTCCGTCCGCCGACTCCGGTTCGTCGCATGTCAAGTGAATCGCGTTCCGCCCGGGGCGAGTTCATTCGAAGGGGTGGCGAATGGTGGCGTTTCTTGAATCCCCCTCGTGGAGGGGTGATCGTAGGATTACTTTCGGTACTCGAACCCCGAGGGCCTCTCGCACGCGTGGGTATGCCGGAGGCAACCCGGTTTCCAGTTCGAAGGAGTACGAACGCCGGACGGGTGCCGCGAGAGGCGGCATTCTGATAGGGGTTCGGACGACAGGTAATCAGGTGGATGGGGGCGTTCCAGTGAGCGGCAACGGCGCAGACGGTACGACTGCCGGCAAGCGCCCGAACGAGCAGCTGGGCTCGTGGTTCGTGCGCAGCGGCTGGTCGAAGGGCGAACTGGCACGCCAGGTGAACCGCAGGGCACGCCAGATGGGCGCGCACCACATCTCCACCGACACCTCGCGGGTGCGCCGCTGGCTCGACGGCGAGCAGCCCCGCGAGCCCATCCCGCGGATCCTCTCCGAGCTGTTCTCCGAGCGCTTCGGCTCGGTCGTCGCCATCGAGGACCTCGGACTGCGCACCGCCCACCAGTCGCCCTCCGTCTCCGGCGTGGACCTGCCCTGGGCCGGACCGCAGACCGTCGCCCTGCTCAGCGAGTTCTCCCGCAGCGACCTCATGCTGGCCCGCCGGGGCTTCCTCGGCTCCTCCCTCCAGCTCGCCGCGGGACCCGCGCTCATCGAGCCGATGCAGCGCTGGCTCGTCCCCACCCCGGCCGCCGACATCGAGCGCCCCGAGTCCCTGGTCGACGCCCGCCGCCCCAACCGGCTCTCCGAGGTCGAGCTCGACCTCCTGGAGTCCACCACCGCCATGTTCCGCAAGTGGGACGCCCAGTGCGGCGGCGGACTGCGCCGCAAGGCCGTCGTCGGCCAGCTCCACGAGGTCACCGACCTCCTCCAGGAGTCCCAGCCCGCCGCCACCGCCAAGCGCCTCTTCACCTGCGCCGCCGAACTCGCCGAACTCGCCGGCTGGATGAGCTACGACGTGGGCCTCCAGCCCACCGCCCAGAAGTACTTCGTGCTCGCCCTGCACGCCGCGAAGGAGGCCGGCGACAAGCCCCTCGGCTCGTACATCCTCTCCTCCATGAGCCGCCAGATGATCCACCTCGGCCGGCCCGACGACGCCCTCGAACTCATCCACCTCGCCCAGTACGGCAGTCGGGACTGCGCCACCGCCCGCACCCAGGCCATGCTGTATGCGATGGAGGCCCGCGCCTACGCCAACATGGGACAGCCCTCCAAGTGCAAGCGGGCCGTCCGGATGGCCGAGGACACCTTCGCCGACGCCGGCCTCGACGGCGAGCCCGAGCCCGACTGGATCGGCTTCTTCTCCGAGGCCGAGCTCAACGGCGAGAACTCCCACTCCTACCGCGACCTCGCCTACGTCGCCGGCCGCTCCCCGACCTACGCCTCGCTCGCCGAGCCCGTCATGGAGCGGGCCGTCCAGCTCTTCGAGAAGGACCCCGACCACCAGCGGTCCTACGCCCTGAACCTCATCGGCATGGCCACCGTCCACCTCCTCAAGCGCGAGCCCGAGCAGTCCGTCGTCCTCGCCGAGAAGGCCCTCGGGGTCGCCCGCAGCATCCGCTCCGAGCGGGTCAACACCCGGCTCCGCAAGACCGTCGACCACGCCGCCCGCAACTACAGCGACGTCGCCGAGGTCGTCCAGCTCACCGACCGGCTCACCCAGCTGCTCCCCGAGTCCGCCGAAGCCGTCTGACCCCTCCGGGCCCCGCCGCGGGCCCGCACCGACCCGGCCGCGCCGGACGTCCCGTAAAGCCCGACTCGGCTCCCCCGCCGCAAGGTCACACGGACGCCCGGCGCGGCCGGTCCCCTTTTCGCGCCTGAACCGGCGCCGCTCTCGCGGACGTGGCTGATCGCCGTCGTGGCTCGCCCATGGACGATCGCGGCCGTCGCGGGTGGGGCTTCGCCCGAGCGCGGGCGTTCACGGCTGCGTAACACGCCCCGGCCCTTCGTCACCGCTGCGAAACATCGAGCGGCATCGGCGGAAACCGCGCTGCGCGAATCTCTGGCCCATAACCGGCCACTCCCTCTCGCGGCCGGACGCTCCCCGGCCCCGCCCCGCACAGGCCGCATTCGACGACGAGGAGACGCCGATGGCACCAGCCATCACGACCCTGGCCGCAGACGCCCCCGCGCTGTCCGCCGCCAACACCGGGTTCATGCTCATCTGCTCAGCCCTGGTCATGCTGATGACCCCGGCGCTCGCCTTCTTCTACGGAGGCATGGTCCGCGTCAAGTCCACCCTCAACATGCTGATGATGAGCTTCATCAGCCTCGGGATCGTCACGGTCCTGTGGGTCCTCTTCGGCTTCAGCATGGCCTTCGGCACCGACATCGGCTCCCTCGTCGGCTGGTCCTCCGACTACCTCGGCCTCAGCGGCATCGGCATCACCGAACTCTGGGACGGCTACACCATCCCGGTGTACGTCTTCGCCGTCTTCCAGCTGATGTTCGCGATCATCACGCCCGCGCTCATCAGCGGCGCCCTCGCCGACCGCGTCAAGTTCACCGCCTGGGCCCTCTTCATCACCCTCTGGGTCACGATCGTCTACTTCCCCGTCGCCCACTGGGTCTGGGGCACCGGCGGCTGGCTCTTCGACATGGGCGTCATCGACTTCGCGGGCGGCACCGCCGTCCACATCAACGCCGGTGCGGCGGCCCTCGGCGTCATCCTCGTCATCGGCAAGCGCGTCGGCTTCAAGAAGGACCCGATGCGCCCGCACAGCCTCCCGCTGGTCATGCTCGGCGCCGGTCTCCTCTGGTTCGGCTGGTTCGGCTTCAACGCCGGCTCCTGGCTCGGCAACGACGACGGCGTCGGCGCCGTGATGTTCGTCAACACCCAGGTCGCCACCGCCGCCGCCATGCTCGCCTGGCTCGCGTACGAGAAGCTCCGCCACGGCTCCTTCACCACCCTCGGCGCCGCCTCCGGCGCGGTCGCCGGCCTCGTCGCCATCACCCCCTCCGGCGGCTCCTGCTCCCCGCTCGGCGCCATCGCCATCGGCGCCATCGCCGGTCTCCTGTGCGCCATGGCCGTCGGCCTCAAGTACAGGTTCGGCTACGACGACTCCCTCGACGTCGTCGGCGTCCACCTCGTCGGCGGTGTCGTCGGCTCCCTCCTCGTCGGCCTCTTCGCCACCGGCGGCGTCCAGTCCGAGGCCAAGGGCCTCTTCTACGGCGGCGGCCTGGAGCAGCTCGGCAAGCAGGCCGTCGGCGTCTTCTCCGTCCTCGCCTACTCTCTGCTCGTCTCCGCCCTCCTCGCCCTGATCATCGACAGGACGATGGGGATGCGGGTCAGCGAGGACGACGAGATCTCCGGCATCGACCAGGTCGAGCACGCCGAGACCGCGTACGACTTCAGCGGAGCCGGCGGCGGCATCGCGGGACGCGGCACCTCCGTCGCCACGCCCGTCCTGAGCGAGAACAAGAAGGTGGACGCATGAAGCTCATCACCGCGGTCGTGAAGCCGCACCGGCTCGACGAGATCAAGGAGGCCCTCCAGGCCTTCGGGGTCCACGGCCTCACCGTCACCGAGGCCAGCGGGTACGGACGCCAGCGCGGTCACACCGAGGTCTACCGGGGCGCCGAGTACACCGTCGACCTGGTCCCCAAGATCCGCATCGAGGTCCTCGTCGAGGACGAGGACGCCGAACAGCTCATCGACGTCGTCGTGAAGGCCGCCAGGACCGGCAAGATCGGAGACGGCAAGGTGTGGAGCGTGCCGGTCGAGACCGCCGTACGGGTCCGCACCGGCGAGCGCGGTCCGGACGCACTGTAAGCACGGATGGGAGCCGCCGGGTGACGAACCTCGACACGAGCGACACGACAGAAGGATCCGGACCCGGCGGTTACGCGGCGGCTCGGCTGCTCCTCCTCCAGGGGAAGGAGCGGCCCGGGCCGCCGCGCCGTGCCGCCCTCGCCCGGCTCACCGACGACTGGCTGGCCGGCCTCTTCGCCGCCGCCGCACCGCCCCGCGGGACCGCCCTCGTCGCCGTCGGCGGCTACGGGCGCGCCGAACTCTCCCGCGCAGCGACCTCGACCTCCTCCTGCTCCACGACGGCACCGCCGACAAGGCCGCCGTCGCCGCCCTCGCCGACCGGATCTGGTACCCCGTCTGGGACCTCGGCCTCGCCCTCGACCACTCCGTCCGCACCCCCGCCGAGGCCCGCGCCACCGCCGCCGACGACCTCAAGGCCCACCTCGGCCTCCTCGACGCCCGGCCGCTCGCCGGAGACGCCGGACTCGTCGCCGCCCTGCGCACCACCGTCCTCGCCGACTGGCGCAACCAGGCCCCCCGGCGCCTCCCCGAACTCGACGCGCTCTGCCGGGAACGCGCCGAACGCGCGGGGGAGCTGCAGTACCTCCTCGAACCCGACCTCAAGGAGGCCAGGGGCGGCCTCCGCGACGTCCAGGTCCTGCGCGCCGTCGCCGCCTCCTGGCTCGCCGACGCCCCCGCGAGGGCCTCGACACCGCCCGCCGCCGCCTCCTCGACGCCCGCGACGCCCTCCACCTCGCCACCGGTCGCGCCACCGACCGGCTCGCCCTCCAGGAACAGGACGCCGTCGCCGCCGAACTCGGCCTCCTCGACGCCGACACCCTGCTCCGCGAGGTGTACGAGGCCGCCCGGACCATCTCGTACGCCACCGACGTCACCTGGCGCGAGGTCAACCGCGTCCTCAAGGCCCGCTCCGCCCGCCCGGCCCGGCTCCGCTCCCTCCTCGGCCGGGGCGGCGCCGGCCGGGCGGCGGCGCGAAACCGCCCGTCGAACGGACCCCGCTCGCCGAGGGCGTCGTCGAGATGGACGGCGAGGCCGTCCTCGCCCTCGGCGCCCGGCCCGAACGCGACCCCGTCCTGCCCCTGCGAGTCGCCGCCGCGCCGCCCAGTCCGCCCTGCCGATCTCCCCGCACGCCGTACGCCGCCTCGCGGCCGCCGCCAAGCCCCTGCCGGCGCCCTGGCCCGCCGAGGCCCGCGAGGAACTCGTCACCCTCCTCGGCGCGGGCGAGGCCACCGTCCCCGTCTGGGAGGCCCTGGAGGCCGAGGGGCTCATCACGCTCCTCCTCCCCGACTGGGAGCGCGTCCGCTGCCGGCCCCAGCGCAACCCCGTCCACACCTGGACCGTCGACCGGCACCTCGTCGAGACCGCCGTACGGGCCTCCTCGCTCACCCGCCGCGTCGGCCGCCCCGACCTCCTCCTCGTCGCCGCCCTCCTCCACGACATCGGCAAGGGCTGGCCCGGCGACCACTCCGTCGTCGGCGAGACCATCGCCCGCGACCTCGCCGCCCGCATCGGCTTCGACCGCACCGACACCGCCGTCATCGCCACCGTCGTCCGCCACCACCTGCTCCTCGTCGAGACCGCCACCCGGCGCGACCTCGACGACCCCGCCACCGTCCAGTCCGTCGCCCAGGCCGTCGGCACCCTCGGCGCCCTGGAGCTCCTGCACGCCCTCACCGAGGCCGACGCCCTCGCCACCGGCCCCGCCGCCTGGTCCTCCTGGCGCGCCTCGCTCGTCGCCGACCTGGTCAAACGGGTCGCCGGCGTCCTCGCGGGCGCACCCCTGCCCGACCCCGAGGCCGCCGCGCCCAGCGCCGAGCAGGAACGGCTCGCGATCGAGGCCCTGCGCACCGGCGAACCCGTCCTGGCCCTGCGTGCCCAAGCGGTCGTCGCCGAGCCGGAGGAACCCGAGCCCGTCGGCGTCGAACTCCTCATCGCCCTGCCCGAACAGCCCGGCGTCCTGCCCGCCGTCGCCGGCGTCCTCGCCCTCCACCGGCTCACCGTCCGCGCCGCCGACCTCCGGGCCGTCGCCCTGCCCAGCGGCCTCGGCTCCGGCTCCGTGCTCGTCCTCGACTGGCGCGTCGCCGCCGAGTACGGCTCCCTGCCCGAGGCCGCCCGGCTCCGCGCCGACCTCGTCCGGGCCCTGGACGGCTCCTCGACATCCCCGCCCGCCTCGCCGAACGCGAGGCGGCCTACCCGCCGCCGCGGCCTGGCCGCCCGCCGCCCCGCGTCACCGTCGCCCCGCCGACTCCCGCCTCGCCACCGTCATCGAGGTCCGCGCCCAGGACGCCCCGGCCTCCTCCACCGCATCGGCCGCGCCCTGGAGGGCGCGGCGGTCCGGGTGCGCAGCGCCCACGTCTCCACCCTGGGCGCCAACGCCGTCGACACCCTGTACGTGACCCGTCCGGACGGTTCCCTCCTGCCCGACGAGGAGGCGATCGACCTGGCCCGGGCGCTGGAGGAGGCGCTGAGGTGACCCAGGGAAGGCAATGATTCGGCGGGCGGGGCACACACTTCGAGCGGCCCGATACCCTGGAGGGCAATCCGACCGCCCCCGACACCGAGGATCCGCGACCGCCGTGTTCGATACCCTCTCCGACCGCCTTGCAGCGACCTTCAAGAACCTCCGCGGCAAGGGCCGTCTGTCCGAGGCGGACATCGACGCCACCGCACGCGAGATCCGCATCGCGCTGCTCGAAGCGGATGTCGCCCTTCCGGTCGTCCGCGCCTTCATCAAGCAGGTCAAGGAGCGCTCGCTGGGCGCGGAGGTCTCCCAGGCCCTCAACCCCGCCCAGCAGGTCATCAAGATCGTCAATGACGAGCTGATCGCCATCCTCGGCGGCGAGACCCGCCGTCTGCGGTTCGCCAAGACCGCGCCGACCGTGATCATGCTCGCCGGTCTCCAGGGTGCCGGTAAGACCACCCTCGCCGGAAAGCTCGGCGTCTGGCTGAAGAGCCAGGGCCACTCGCCGCTGCTCGTCGCCTGCGACCTCCAGCGCCCCAACGCCGTCAACCAGCTCTCGGTCGTCGCCGACCGCGCGGGCGTGGCCTTCTACGGCCCGCAGCCGGGCAACGGCGTCGGTGACCCGGTCCAGGTCGCGAAGGACTCGATCGAGTACGCGCGGACCAAGCTGTACGACGTCGTCATCGTCGACACCGCCGGCCGCCTCGGCATCGACCAGGAGCTGATGCAGCAGGCCGCGGACATCCGCGACGCCGTCAGCCCCGACGAGGTCCTCTTCGTCGTCGACGCCATGATCGGTCAGGACGCGGTCAACACCGCCGAGGCCTTCCGCGACGGCGTCGGCTTCGACGGCGTCGTGCTCTCGAAGCTCGACGGCGACGCCCGCGGCGGTGCCGCGCTCTCCATCGCGCACGTCACCGGCAAGCAGATCATGTTCGCCTCCAACGGCGAGAAGCTCGACGACTTCGACGCGTTCCACCCGGACCGCATGGCGTCGCGCATCCTCGGCATGGGCGACATGCTCTCCCTCATCGAGAAGGCCCAGCAGACCTTCGACGAGGAAGAGGCCGCCAAGATGGCCTCGAAGCTCGCCTCGAAGAAGGGCGAGGGCTTCACGCTCGACGACTTCCTGGCCCAGATGGAGCAGGTCCGCAAGATGGGCTCCATCTCCAAGCTGCTCGGGATGCTCCCGGCATGGGCCAGATGAAGGAGCAGATCGCCAACATCGACGAGCGGGACGTCGACCGCACGGCCGCCATCATCAAGTCGATGACCCCGGCCGAGCGCCAGGACCCGACCATCATCAACGGCTCGCGCCGCGCCCGTATCGCCAAGGGTTCCGGCGTCGAGGTCAGCGCCGTGAAGGGCCTGGTCGAGCGGTTCTTCGAGGCCCGCAAGATGATGTCCCGCATGGCCCAGGGCGGCGGCCTGCCCGGGATGCCGGGCATGCCGGGCATGGGCGGCGGCCCCGGCCGGCAGAAGAAGCAGATCAAGCAGGCCAAGGGCAAGCGCAAGAGCGGCAACCCGATGAAGCGGAAGGCCGAGGAGCAGGCGCGGCCGAGCGCCGCGAGCAGGCCCAGGCGGGCGGCGCCTTCGGCCTGCCGGCGGCGGGGCAGAGCCCGAAGGACTTCGAGCTCCCGGACGAGTTCAAGAAGTTCATGGGCTGACACCCGCAGCCCGTACGAGAAGGGGCCCGGGGCGGTGCGAAACCGCCCCGGGCCCCTTTTCACACCTCCGGGCCGCCCGTAATGCCGGACCGATCCCGCTCTTCGATACTGGGGCCACTGCCGCCCCGAGGAGAGCCACGTGGCCAACCCCGTACCCCCGCGCGACCGGACCGACCAGCCCTGGCGCTCGGAAGGGACCCCGCCGCCCCCGTCGCCGAAGAAGAGGATGCCGGGAGGCTGGGGCAGCCTCATCCTCACCGCGCTCGTCGTGTACCTGATCGCCAACATCGTGCTGTCGTTCTTCAACGAGGGTGAGGGGCCGACGATCTCGTACACCGAGTTCGACAAGCAGGTCGCCGCCGGGAACGTCACCAAGATCTACTCCAAGGGCGACGCGATCCAGGGGCAGCTGAAGAACAAGCAGCCCGTCCCCGACGGCAAGGGCGACTACACCAAGTTCCGGACCCAGCGGCCCGCCTTCGCCGACGACGAGCTGTGGGCGCAGCTGACCAAGCAGAACGTCACCGTCACCGCCCAGCCCGTCGTCCAGGAGCGCAGCTTCCTCGCCAACCTCCTGATCTCCCTCGCGCCGATGCTGCTGCTCGTCGTGCTGTGGCTGTTCATCGCCCGCCGGATGAGCGCGGGCCTGGGCGGCGCGGGCGGCATGCTCGGCCGCAAGCAGCCGCCGAAACCGGTCGAGCTGGAGGGCGGCAAGCGCACCACCTTCGAGGACGTCGCCGGCATCGACGAGGTCGAGGGCGAGCTCAACGACGTCGTCGACTTCCTGAAGAACCCGCAGGCCTACCGGGAGATGGGCGCCAAGATGCCCCGCGGCGTGCTCCTCGCGGGCCCTCCCGGCACCGGCAAGACCCTGCTGGCACGGGCCGTCGCGGGGGAGGCCGGCGTGCCGTTCTTCTCGGCCTCCGCCTCCGAGTTCATCGAGATGATCGTGGGCGTCGGCGCCTCCCGGGTCCGCGAGCTGTTCGCCGAGGCCCGCAAGGTCGCCCCCGCGATCATCTTCATCGACGAGATCGACACCATCGGCCGGGCCCGGGGCGGCGGCTCCGGAATGGGCGGGCACGACGAGCGCGAGCAGACCCTCAACCAGATCCTCACCGAGATGGACGGTTTCACCGGCTCCGAGGGCGTCATCGTCCTCGCCGCCACCAATCGCGCCGACGTCCTCGACCCGGCCCTCACCCGGCCGGGCCGCTTCGACCGGATCGTCCACGTCAACCCGCCCGACCGGGGCGGCCGCGAGGCCATCCTCAAGATCCACACCCGGGAGATCCCGCTCGCCCAGGACGTCGACCTGGAGCACGTGGCCCGGACCACCCCCGGCATGACCGGCGCCGAGCTCGCCAACCTCGCCAACGAGGCCGCCCTCCTCGCGGTCAAGCGCCAGCAGCGGGCCGTCACCCAGTCGGATCTGTCCGACGCCCTGGAGAAGGTCCAGCTCGGCGCCGAACGGCCCCTGGTCATGCCCTTCGAGGAGCGGCGCCGCACCGCGTACCACGAGAGCGGACACGCCCTGCTCGGGATGCTCCAGCCCGGCGCCGACCCGGTCCGCAAGATCACCATCGTGCCGCGCGGCCGGGCCCTCGGCGTCACCCTCTCGACCCCCGACGCCGACAAGTACGCCTACACCGAGGACTACCTGCGCGGCCGGATCATCGGCGCCCTCGGCGGGATGGCGGCCGAGCAGGTCGTCTTCGGCGTCATCACCACCGGCGCCGAGAGCGACCTGGAGCAGGTCACCAACATCGCCCGGGGCATGGCGGGCCGCTGGGGCATGAGCGAGCGCGTCGGCCGCCTCACCGCCATCCCGAGCGACGCCCAGCAGGCGTACGGGCTCTCGGCCGCCCCCGCGACCCTCGACACCGTCGACGAGGAGATGCGCCGCATCGTCGACGAGTGCTACGAGAGCGCGGTGCGGCAGCTCCGCGAGCACCGCGACAAGCTCGACGCCCTCGCCGAGGCCCTCCTCGCCAACGAGACCCTGGAGGAGGACGCGGCCTACCGCGCGGCGGGCATCCCGCGCCTGCGCAAGGAACCCGAGGCCTGAGGGGCCGTCACCCCACCCGGGCGACCACGTACCGGAAGACGTTCGGCATCCACACCGTCCCGTCCGGACGGACGTACGGGGCGAGGGCCTCCTCGATCTCCTTCTCCACCTGGGAGGGGTCCGTCGCCCGCACCGCCTCGTCGAAGACGCCCGTCGACAGCAGCCCGCGCACCGCGCTGGCCCCGTCCGCGTACCCGAAGGGGCAGGCCACCCGGCCCGAACCGGACGGCCGCAGCCCCGCCCCGGCCACCAGCGCGTCCAGGTCGGGCCCCGGCACGGGACCGCGGTCCGCGAGCCGGGCCGCGACCCGCAGCACCGGCTCCGTGGCGCACCGCTCCGGCGGCCCCCACCCGGCGAGCACGACCGCCGCGCCCGGTTGGGCCGTACGGGTGAGGGCCCGGAGCTCGGGGAGGATCCCGTCCGTCGCGTGGAAGGCCGTGATCACGTCGTACGTGACGGACTCCGGCGGCTCCTCGGTGACCGTGACGCCCTCCGGCAGCCGCTCCCTGGCCAGCTCCACGCGCGCGTGGTCCCGGTCCGCGCCGGCCACCCGCGCGCCCCGCGCCGCCGCCATCAGGAGGGCCAGGCCCGAGCCGCAGCCCAGGCCGAGCAGCCGGGAACCCGCGCCCACGCCCAGGCGGTCGTACACCGCCTCGTACAGCGGGACCAGCATGCGTTCCTGGATCTCGGCCCAGTCGCGCGCGGGGTGGTGCGGGACGAGCGTAGGTGTCATGAAAAGCGCCCCAATCCGTGCTCGGACGACAGCCCCCCGTAGCCAGGGAACTGCGCATCCCGGGTCGCGTCCAGTGCTCGCGCCGGACCGATTCCCCCGGGTTCACCCGGGGGAGGGGCGGTGCGCCGCCCCGTACCCGGAACCGGTAATGTCCTCGCAACAGTCCCCGGGCCGCTCGGCCTCCCCGGGGGCGCGCGCACCCCGGCCACGCGCCGGGGCGTATGTGCCACTACACCCCGGCTTGGCGCCTCCTGCGTGACTTCTCCGCAGATCGGGGCTCTGGCCCGCGTCGGGCACACATCAAGGGCAACTGACGGGTACGTGCAAATTATTTGGGATGCCCGGAATGGAACCCGGGGCACCTCGGCTCGTTGTACGCGACGTGAGCACGACACCCCTGTTCTCGCCGCAGAGCTGGCAGAGGCGTGGGCCGACATTCAGCGGCACCACCCCGAGCTGCCCGATCTTGCCGCGCCCGAGTCCCTGATCGGAGAGTCCTCGTCCGCCTGCGGCGCCGAGCTCTCCTTCGAGCGACTGCTCCACGAGGCAGTCCACGGCATCGCCGCCGCCCGAGGTGTCCGCGACACCTCCCGCGCCGGCCGCTACCACAACCGCAGATTCCTCGCGATCGCCGAGGAGATGGGCCTCGACCATCCCGAGGAGCCGCACGCCAGCAGCGGCTTCTCCCTGGTCACGCTCAACCCCGAGGCCAGGCGCCGCTACCGGCCCACCATCGAGCGGCTCCAGCGCGCCCTCAAGGCGCACACGGTCGCCACGGCCGCCGACACCAGCGCTCCTTCCGCGGACCGGCCGCCCGGCACGGCTCCTCGGGCGGCGGCGTCCGCGTCAAGGCCGTCTGCGACTGCGGGCGCAACGTGCGCGTGGTGCCGTCGGTGCTCGCCCAGGCCCCGATCGTCTGCGGCGGCTGCGGCAAGCCCTTCCGCATCCCCGAGGCAGTGGGCGCCGCCAACTGATCCGGCGGCGTGTGGCACAATGGCTAGCTGTACTCGACAGTCGCACAGGACCCTCTCTCCTCCGGCTGACGCGTCCATCGGGCATCCGAGTACCGCAACCCCACGTGGCATCTCAAGTGCCCAACCACGTCAAGACCAGGAGACACCACTCCAGTGGCAGTCAAGATCAAGCTCAAGCGCCTCGGTAAGATCCGCCAGCCGCACTACCGCATCGTCGTCGCCGACTCGCGCACCCGTCGTGACGGTCGCGCGATCGAGGAGATCGGCCTCTACCACCCGACGTACAACCCGTCGCGTATCGAGGTCGACTCCGAGCGTGCGCAGTACTGGCTGTCCGTCGGCGCCCAGCCGACCGAGCCGGTTCTCGCCATCCTGAAGCTCACCGGCGACTGGCAGAAGCACAAGGGTCTGCCGGCCCCCGAGAAGGCTCTGCTCGTCCCCGCCACCAAGGAAGCCAAGCGCGCCTCGTTCGACGAGTTCGCGAAGGCCCTCGAGGGCGGCGACGACAAGGGTGAGGCCATCACCCCGAAGGCCAAGAAGGCCGACAAGAAGGCGGACGAGGCCGAGGCCGCGTCCACCGAGTCGACCGAGGCCTGATCATGCTCGAGGAGGCTCTCGAGCACCTCGTGAAGGGCATCGTCGACAACCCCGACGAGGTGCAGGTCGCCTCGCGCAACCTGCGCCGGGGCCGCGTGCTGGAGGTCCGGGTCCACCCCGACGACCTCGGCAAGGTGATCGGCCGCAACGGCCGCACCGCGCGTGCGCTGCGCACCGTCGTGGGTGCCATCGGCGGACGGGGGATCCGCGTCGACCTCGTCGACGTGGACCAGGTCCGCTGAGCAGGTCGGCAGCATCACCTTAGTTGTGCCGGCACGGGCCGGGGAGGGCTGAAGAGCCCGCCCCGGCCCGTTGTCGTACGTACGAGCTGTGTGACAGGAGAGTGTGGAGCAGTGCAGTTGGTAGTCGCGCGGGTCGGCCGCGCCCACGGCATCAGGGGCGAGGTCACCGTCGAGGTGCGGACGGACGAGCCCGAGCTGAGGCTCGGCCCCGGTGCCGTACTGCTCACCGACCCGGCCTCCGCCGGGCCGCTGACCATCGAGTACGGCAAGGTCCACAGCGGCAAGCTGCTGCTGCGCTTCGAGGGCGTCCGCGACCGCAACGCCGCCGAGGCCCTCCGCAACACCCTCCTCATCGCCGAGGTCGACCCCACGGAGATGCCCGAGGAGGAGGACGAGTACTACGACCACCAGCTGATCGACCTCGACGTCGTCCTCGCCGACGGCACCGAGATCGGCGTGATCACCGAGATCTCCCACCTGCCCTCGCAGGACCTCTTCATCGTCGAGCGCCCCGACGGCACCGAGCTGATGATCCCCTTCGTCGAGGAGATCGTCACCGAGATCGACCTGGAGGAGCAGCGGGCCGTGATCGACCCGCCGCCCGGTCTGATCGACGACCGCGCCGAGATCGTCTCCTCCCGGGACGACGGCGACGAGGCCGCCGGGGAGCAGGCATGAGGCTCGACGTCGTCACGATCTTCCCCGAGTACCTCGAACCGCTGAACGTCTCCCTCGTCGGCAAGGCACGCGCGCGCGGACAGCTCGACGTCCACGTGCACCACCTGCGCGACTGGACCTACGACCGGCACAACACGGTCGACGACACCCCCTACGGCGGCGGCCCCGGCATGGTCATGAAGACCGAGCCCTGGGGCGACGCGCTCGACCAGACGCTCGCCGACGGCTACGAGGCGGGCGCGCACGGACCGGTCCTCGTCGTCCCGACCCCCAGCGGCCGCCCCTTCACCCAGGAGCTCGCCGTCGAGCTCTCCGAGCGCCCCTGGCTGATCTTCACGCCGGCCCGCTACGAGGGCATCGACCGCCGCGTCATGGACGAGTACGCCACCCGGATGCCGGTCTACGAGGTCTCCATCGGCGACTACGTCCTCGCCGGCGGGGAGGCGGCCGTCCTCGTCGTCACCGAGGCCGTCGCCCGCCTGCTGCCCGGCGTCCTCGGCAACGCCGAGTCCCACCGGGACGACTCCTTCGCCCCCGGCGCCATGGCCAACCTCCTGGAGGGCCCCGTCTACACCAAGCCCCCGGAGTGGCGCGGCCGGGGCATCCCCGACGTGCTCCTCAGCGGGCACCACGGCAAGATCGCCCGCTGGCGGCGCGACGAGGCCTTCCGCCGTACGGTCGCCCACCGGCCCGACCTCATCGAGCGCTGCGACCCGTCCGCCTTCGACAAGAAGGACCGCGAGATCCTCTCCATGCTGGGGTGGGCACCCGAGCCCGGCGGCCGATTTTGGCGCAGGGTCGAGGGCGTGGAAGAATAGGCCGCTGTCGTCCGTCCGGCGCGCGCCCCTGCCACAGGGGGAACGACGCCGCCAGAAACGGACGACGTCCCCATCATTCGAACGTACCGCTGATGACCTGTGGCATCAGCGAGGAAAGAGACCTCCATGGCCTCCCTGCTCGACCAGGTCAACGCGGGTTCGCTCCGCTCCGACCTCCCCGCCTTCCGTCCGGGCGACACCGTCAACGTGCACGTCCGCGTCATCGAGGGCAACCGCTCCCGCATCCAGCAGTTCAAGGGTGTCGTCATCCGCCGTCAGGGCTCGGGCGTCTCCGAGACCTTCACGGTCCGCAAGGTCTCCTTCTCCGTCGGCGTCGAGCGCACCTTCCCGGTGAACTCCCCGATCTTCGAGAAGATCGAGCTCGTGACCCGCGGTGACGTCCGTCGCGCCAAGCTCTACTACCTGCGTGAGCTGCGCGGCAAGGCTGCCAAGATCAAGGAGAAGCGCGACCGCTGAGCCCCGGCTCCCGGCACGCTCCCCGCTTCGGAGTCTTCGCACAGGAAGGCCGGATAGGCTTTCCCGGCGATGGACACCGAAGCACAGCACACGGAGCGCGACCCCTCTTCCGACACGGATTCGTCCGGTCCGGAGGAAGGGTCGCGCTCCGCGCGCGTTTCCGACGACTCCGCGCCCGTCGCGGACGATCCCGGCCGCGGCCCCTCCTGGCGGCGCACCGCCCTCGTGGGCGGCGCCTGCGTGGTCTTCCTGCTGCTCCTGAGCCACTTCGTGATCCAGCCGTTCCTGATCCCCAGCCGCTCCATGGAGCCCACGCTCCGGGTCGGCGACCGGATCCTCGTGAACAAGCTGGCGTACCGTTTCGGCAGCGAGCCGGCCCGGGGCGACGTCGTCGTCTTCGACGGCACCGGCTCCTTCGTACGGGAACAGCCCGGCGGCAATCCGGTCACCGGACTCCTGCACGACGGGGCGGCCGCCCTCGGACTCGCCGAGCCTGACGAGACCGACTTCGTGAAGCGGGTCGTCGGCGTCGGCGGCGACCGGGTCGTCTGCTGCGACAGGAACGGCCGGCTCACGGTCAACGGCGCTCCCGTCGAGGAGCGGTACGTGATGCTCGGCGACCGGCCCTCCAGCGTGCCCTTCGACATCGTCGTCCCGCAGGACAGGCTCTGGGTCATGGGCGACCACCGCAGCCAGTCCAGCGACTCCCGCGACCACCTCGGCGAGCCCGGCGGCGGCATGGTCCCCGTCGACCGGGTCGTCGGCCGCGCCGACTGGATCGCATGGCCCTTCGGCCGCTGGTCCACCCTGCCCGGCACCGACGCCTTCCACGCCGTGCCGGCCCGCCGGCCGGCGGACACGGAGCAGGAGCCCATGGGTAGCAGGGGCCGCGGCAGATCCTCCGACCGGGCCGCCGACGGCTCCGCCGCCCTGCCGGGGCGCGCGGAACGCCGCAGGCTGGCCCGCAAGGTCAAGCGGCGCCGCAGCGCTCCGCGGTCCGGGAGATCCCGATCCTGGTGATCGTGGCCGTGTTCATCGCGCTCGTCCTGAAGACCTTCCTGGTCCAGGCGTTCGTCATCCCTCCGGCTCGATGGAGCAGACGATCCGGATCTCCGACCGGGTCCTCGTCGACAAGCTCACGCCCTGGTTCGGCTCCCGCCCGCAGCGCGGCGACGTCGTCGTCTTCAAGGACCCCGGCGGCTGGCTCCAGCAGGAGGCCGCCCCGCCCGCCGAGGACCCGATCGGCGTCAAGCAGGCCAAACAGGCCCTGACCTTCATCGGACTGCTGCCCTCGGCCGACGACCGGGACCTCATCAAGCGGGTGATCGCCGTCGGCGGCGACACCGTCCGCTGCTGCGGCGAGGACGGGCGGATCACCGTCAACGGCGTGCCGCTGGACGAGCCGTACCTGCATCCCGGGAACCCGCCGTCCAAGATCCCCTTCGAGGTGAAGGTCCCCGAGGGCCGCGTCTTCGTCATGGGCGACCACCGGTCGGACTCGGCCGACTCCCGGTTCCACCTCGACGAGGAGGGCCACGGCACCGTCTCCGAGGAGCAGGTCGTCGGACGTGCCGTGGTGATCGCCTGGCCCTTCGGGCACTGGCGCACCCTGGAGCAGCGGGAGACCTTCTCCTCCGTACCGGACGCACGTGCGAGTTCCGGGACCGCATCCGATCTGTCGCATAGTGTGTCCCAGCGGAATCTGAACGGATTGCCCGGGCTCCCGACCCCTGCGGAACTTCTGCTCGTTATGGGAGTGGTGGGCCTGTCCCTGACCCGGGGCGGGCGTTCGCACGGACTGAGGAGTGGATGTGGGGGATTTGGCCGTCGGCGCACGATCCGGACACGATGAGCCCGAGAAGAGGGCCGACGGGGCCTTCGGCGATGACACGACGGGTGGCGACGTGACGGGTGACGAGCAGGCGCGGCCGCCGGGCGGCGGTACGCCGGGCGAAGGCGGCGACGAAGCGGCGGACGGGTCCGGACGGGGCCCGAAGAAGCAGCGTTCCTTCTGGAAGGAGCTGCCCCTCCTCGTCGGCATCGCGCTGGTGCTCGCGCTGCTGATCAAGACCTTCCTGGTGCAGGCGTTCTCGATCCCCTCGGAATCGATGATGAACACCCTCCAGAAGGGCGACCGGGTCCTCGTCGACAAGCTGACCCCCTGGTTCGGCTCCGAGCCCGAGCGCGGCGAGGTCGTCGTCTTCCACGACCCGGGCGGCTGGCTGGAGGGCCAGGAGACCCCCAAGCCGAACGTCGTGCAGAAGTTCCTCAGCTTCATCGGCCTCATGCCCTCCGCCGAGGAGAAGGACCTCATCAAGCGCGTCATCGCGGTCGGCGGCGACACCGTCTCCTGCAAGGAGGGCGGCAAGGTCGTCCTCAACGGCGTGGCCCTGGACGAGAGCGCCTACCTCGCCCCCGGCGCGGTGCCCTGCCAGGACTCCTTCGGCCCGATCAAGGTCCCCAAGGACCGCATCTGGGTCATGGGCGACAACCGCCAGAACTCCCTGGACTCCCGCTTCCACCAGCAGCTCCCCGGCGGCGGCACCGTCTCCAACGACGAGGTCGTGGGCCGCGCCGTCGTGATCGCCTGGCCGGTCACCCGCTGGGCCACGCTCCCCGTGCCCGACGTCTTCGACCAGCCGGCCCTCAACAAGGCCCTGGGCGCCGCGCCCCTCGGCGCGGCCGGTCTCGCCGGAGCGCTCCCGCTCGTCCTGTGGCGCCGGAAGAAGCAGGCCGCACGGCATACCGCCGAGTAGCGACCCGCGGGTAGGGTGCCGTCCCGGACCGTCGACAGGACCACGGTCCGCCGACAGACCTACGGGGTGCGCACATGAGCGGAACCATACGGACCAGGGCGGCCACGGCCGCCTCGGCAGCGTGCTGTCGGGGCTGGCCGTGGCCGTCGGCTGTGCTCTTCCTCGGCGGATTCGGCTGGGGCGCGCTGCTCTACCAGCCGTACACCGTCCCCACCGACTCCATGACCCCCACCCTCGAAGTCGGCTCCAAGATCCTCGCCGAGCGGATCGACGGCGAGGAGGTGCGGCGCGGGGACGTCGTCGTCTTCAGCGACCCGCTCTGGGGCTCCTCGCCCATGGTCAAGCGGGTCGTCGCCGTCGGCGGCGACACCGTCGCCTGCTGCGACCGGGACGGGAAGCTCACCGTCAACGGCAAGCCCGTCGACGAGCCCTACCTGCGGCCCGGAATCGGCGGCCGGACGGTCGCCTCGGGCCAGGACTTCTCGGTGACCGTCCCCGCGGGCAACCTCTTCCTGCTCGGCGACGACCGGACCGTCTCGCTCGACTCCCGCACGCACCTGGAGGAGGCCGGACAGGGCTCCGTGCCCCGCTCCACGGTCGTCGGCAGGGTCGACGCCGTCGTCTGGCCCGCCAAGGGCCTCCTGGAGCCCGCCGAGGGCTTCGCCGGCCTCCCGGGCGGCACCTCGCGACCGGGACCCTTCACGGCACTCCTCACGGCGATCACGGCCGGCATCGCGCTGATCCTCCTGGGAGCCGCGTACGGCCCGGTGGCCGGCCTCCTGACCCGCCGCCGCCCCGACGGGACGCGGCCGGGCACGCGGGAGAAGGTGGGGCATGACGGACCCGGCTCCGGGCGCGGAGCCCGTCGCGCGGCAGGTCGCGCGGGTCGTCCTGCTCGACCCCGACGACCGCGTCCTGCTCCTGCACGGCTTCGAGCCCGACGACCCGGCCGAGAGCTGGTGGTTCACCCCGGGCGGCGGCCTGGAGGGCGACGAGAGCCGGGAGGAGGCGGCGCTGCGCGAACTCGCGGAGGAGACCGGCATCACCGAGGTCGACCTCGGCCCCGTGCTCTGGAAGCGGTACTGCTCCTTCCCCTTCGACGGGCGCCGCTGGAACCAGGACGAGTGGTACTACCTGGCCCGCACCCGCGGGACCGAGGAGGCGCCCCGGCCGCGGGCCCTCACGGAACTGGAGACCCGCAGCCTCGCGGGCCTGAGATGGTGGACCTCCGCCGAACTGTCGGCGGCCCATGAGACGGTGTACCCGACCAGGCTCGCCGAGCTGCTCCAGGCTCTGCTCGACGAGGGACCTCCGAGTGCACCGCTGGTTCTCGCCCCGGAAATCGTTTAGGGGCGCGTACGGCTGGCGCACAATAGGGGGACGCACGGCTGAAGGGGAACATGCCATGAGCGCCGAGGACCTCGAGAAGTACGAGACCGAGATGGAGCTGAAGCTCTACCGGGAGTACCGCGACGTCGTCGGGCTGTTCAAATACGTGATCGAGACCGAGCGGCGCTTCTACCTCACCAACGACTACGAGATGGAAGTGCACTCGGTGCAGGGCGAGGTCTTCTTCGAGGTCAGCATGGCCGACGCCTGGGTCTGGGACATGTACAGGCCCGCCAGGTTCGTCAAGAAGGTCCGCGTCCTCACCTTCAAGGACGTGAACATCGAGGAGCTCAACAAGAGCGACCTCGAACTGCCCGGCAGCTGAAACCACCCCCAGGGGTGACGAGGTTCTCCACAGCCCCACAGGCGTCCACAGCGCCGCACGCGGTCCGCCGCACTCCGTCACAGTCGGTGACGGAGGTGGTACCGCATGAACAGGACCCAAGCCCTCGGACGGTACGGGGAGGAGCTGGCGACCCGCCGGCTCACCGCGACCGGCATGCACATCCTCGCCCGCAACTGGCGCTGCGGCCGGACCGGCGAGATCGACATCGTCGCCCGCCACGGCGACACCCTCGTCATCTGCGAGGTCAAGACCCGGCGCGACGGCGGCTACGAACACCCGATGGCCGCCGTGACACCGCACAAGGCCGAGCGGCTCCGCCGCCTCGCCGCCTGCTGGCTCGACCGCAGCGACACCCCGGCGCCCGCCGGAGGCGTCCGCATCGACCTCGTCGGCATCGTCCTGCCGCGCAAGGGCGCCCCCGTCCTCACCCACGCCCAGGGGTGGCCTGATGGGATTCGCCCGCACCTGCTCCGTCGCCCTCGTCGGCGTCGAAGGCGTCGTCGTCGAGGTCCAGGCCGACCTCGAACCCGGCGTCGCCGCCTTCACCCTCGTCGGCCTCCCCGACAAGAGCCTCAGCGAGAGCCGCGACCGGGTCCGCGCCGCCGTCGTCAACTCCGGCGCCGAATGGCCCCAGAAGAAGCTGACCGTCGGCCTCAGCCCGGCATCCGTCCCGAAGGGCGGCTCGGGATTCGACCTCGCCGTCGCCGCCGCCGTCCTCGGCGCCGCCGAGCGGATCGACCCCCGGGCCATCGCCGACCTCGTCCTCATCGGCGAACTCGGCCTGGACGGCCGCGTCCGGCCCGTCCGCGGCGTCCTGCCCGCCGTCCTCGCCGCCGCCGAAGCCGGATACGACCAGGTCGTCGTCCCCGAGCAGACCGCCGGCGAGGCCTCCCTCGTCCCGGGATCTCCGTCCTCGGCGTCCGCAGCCTCCGCCAGCTGATCGCCGTCCTCAGCGACGAACCCGTCCCCGACGAGGAGGCCACCGAAGAAGGCCGCCCGACGCCATGCTCGCCGGACTCCTCGTCCCCGGCGCCGGCCTCGGCACCGGACTCGCCGCCGACCCGCCGAGGGCCCCGACCTCGCCGACGTCGCCGGCCAGCACCGGGCCCGCCTCGCCCTGGAGATCGCCGCCGCCGGAAGCCACCACCTGCTGCTCTCCGGCCCGCCCGGCGCCGGCAAGACCATGCTCGCCGAGCGGCTCCCCGGCATCCTCCCGCCCCTCACCCGACAGGAATCCCTCGAAGTCACCGCCGTCCACTCCGTCGGCGGCATCCTCCCGCCCGGCGAACCCCTCGTCCGCCGCGCCCCCTACTGCGCGCCCCACCACTCCGCCACCATGCAGTCCCTCGTCGGCGGCGGGAACGGCCTTCCCCGGCCCGGCGCCGTCTCCCTCGCCCACCGAGGAGTCCTCTTCCTGGACGAGGCCCCGGAGTTCTCCGGCAAGGCCCTCGACGCCCTCCGCCAGCCCCTCGAATCCGGGCACGTCGTCATCGCCCGCGCCGCCGGAGTCGTCCGCCTCCCCGCCCGCTTCCTCCTCGCCCTCGCCGCCAACCCCTGCCCCTGCGGCCGGCACACCCTCTACGGCGCCGGCTGCGAATGCCCCGCCTCCGTCATCCGCCGCTACCAGGCACGGCTCTCCGGACCCCTGCTCGACCGCGTCGACCTCCGCGTCGAAGTCGAACCCGTCACCCGCTCCGACCTCCTCGGACAGGGCGGCCGGGGCGAGACCACCGCCACCGTCGCCGCCCGCGTCCACGAAGCCCGGACCCGAGCCGCCGCACGGCTCTCCGACACCCCTGGAAGGTGAACAGCGAGATCCCCGGACACGAGCTCCGCACCCGCTACCTCGCCGCACCCGGCGCCCTCGCCGCCGCCGAACGCGACATCGAACGCGGACTGCTCACCGCCCGCGGCCTCGACCGCGTCCTCCGCGTCGCCTGGACCCTCGCCGACCTCACCGGCCACGACCGCCCCACCAGCGACGACATCGCCCTCGCCCTCGAACTGCGCACCGGCGTCACCCGCGGCGTGCCCGTACCGGCGGGGGAGTACGCATGACCACCCCGACCGAGCCGAACGCGGGGCCCGCGCCTTGCACCACACCCGAGCCGAACGCGGGGTCCGCGCCCGGTGTCCCGACCGAGCCCAACGCGGGGCCCGCGCCCTGCACCACACCCGAGCCGAACGCGGGGCCCGCGCCCGGCACCGGGACCGAGTCCGACGCAGGGTCCGTGCCCAGCACCCGCCCACTGCCGTGCCCGAGCCCCTGGCCGGCGCGCGCCCGGCACTGCGCCTGAGCCCAGTACCGGGCGGCCCGCGCCGGGGCTCCGCCCGAGCCCACGGCCGGGGCCGAGCCCACGGTTGGGTCCCGGCCCACGGTTGGGTCCGGGCTTACGGTCGGGGCCGGGCCCACGGTTGGGTCCGGGCTTACGGTCGGGCCCGCCGGTGAGCGCCTGGCTCGTGCGGCTCTCAGTCGTGCCGTCGAACCCGGTGATGAAGAGGCCGGGCGGTGGATCCGTCGGTACGGTGCCGTGGGTTTCCTCGATCGGCTGCTCCAGGCAGGGAGGACGGTTCGCTCTTCCCCGGCACCGGGGTGAAGCGGGTCGCCTCCTGGCGGCGGCGGGCCGTCGAGGCCCGGCCGGGGCGGGACCTCGACGCCATTCATGGGCTCGGGGGGCGTTTCCTCGTCCCCGGGGACAGTGAATGGCCGAGTCAACTCGACGACCTCGGGGACGCGCGCCCCTGGGGCTGTGGGTCCGGGGCCCCGCCGACCTGCGGACCTGGGCGCTGCGTTCGGTCGCCCTCGTGGGGCCCGCGCCTGCACCCCGTACGGTGCGCACACCGCCGCCGAGCTCGCCGCGGGCTCAGCCGGCAGGGCTGGGTCGTCGTGTCCGGGGCCGCCTACGGCATCGACGGTGCGGCCCACAGGGGCGCTCTCGCGGCCGGTGGGGCCACCGTCGCGGTCCTCGCCTGTGGTGTGGACACGCCGTATCCCCGGGGCCACGACCGGCTGATCCGGCGCGTCGCGGAACAAGGGCTCGTCGTGGGGAGCTGCCGCCCGACAGCCACCCCACCCCCAGTCGCTTCATCCTCCGCAACCGCGTCATCGCCGCCCTCACGAGGGGAACGGTCGTCGTCGAGGCCCAGCACCGCAGCGGCTCCCTCGTCACCGCCCGCGCCGCCGGGCGGCTCGGCCGGCATGTCATGGGCGTCCCGGGGCCCGTCACCAGCGCACTCTCGGCGGGCGTCCACGAACTGCTGCGCGGCGACGCGACCCTCGTCACCGACGCCGACGAGATCGTCGAGCTCGTCGGGGACATCGGGCAGCTCGCCCCCGCGCGCAGGGGACCCGTCCTGCCCCGCGACCTCCTCGCCCCGCCACCGCGCACGTCCTCGAAGCGGTCCCCGCCCGCGCCCCACGCCCACCACCGCCATCGCCCACCGGGCCGGAACCACCCCGGACGACACCCTCGCCAAGCTGTACGAACTCCACTCGCTCGGCTTCGTCGAGCGGCACGGGGCGGGCTGGCGGTTGACGAACACCGCGACAGAAGCGTCGAACGCGCGGCGAGGCGGTACTTGACCTGGAGCATTCGGGTGAAAAGGTGATGCCGATGAACAACCGAGTTCTCTCGGCCGCACCCGAGGGGCCGACACGCGCCACGGCCCCGGTTCGAAGATGCGACCGACGGCGTCCACCCGGAGCGGCGCGATCCGCCGATGTTCGCTCACCGCGACGGCGCACTCACGCTACGCTCACCAGGATTCCCCACAGGACACCCGTACCGACACACCCGACAGCAGAACGGCTCAAGGCAACGCATGCCCCAGCACACCTCCGGGTCTGACCGCGCTGCGGTGCCCCCAGCAGCCCGGGGCACCGTGCGACCACCCGCACCGACCTCACTCGACGAGCTGTGGCGCTCGTACAAGGACACCGGCGACGAGAGGCTGCGGGAGCAGCTGATCCTGCACTACTCGCCGCTCGTCAAATACGTCGCCGGACGGGTCAGCGTGGGGCTGCCGTCCAATGTGGAACAGGCCGACTTCGTCTCCTCCGGGGTCTTCGGCCTCATCGACGCCATCGAGAAGTTCGACGTCGAGCGGGCGATCAAGTTCGAGACGTACGCGATCACCCGCATCCGCGGCGCCATGATCGACGAACTCCGCGCCCTCGACTGGATCCCGCGCTCCGTCCGCCAGAAGGCCCGCAACGTCGAGCGGGCCTACGCCACCCTCGAAGCGCAGCTCCGCAGGATCCCTCCGAGAGCGAGGTCGCCGCGGAGATGGAGATCACGCTGGAGGAACTGCACGCGGTTTTCAGCCAGTTGTCCCTGGCGAACGTGGTGGCCCTGGAGGAGCTGCTGCACGTCGGCGGCGAGGGCGGCGACCGGCTCTCCCTCATGGACACCCTTGAGGACACCACCGCCGACAACCCCGTCGAGGTCGCCGAGGACCGCGAGCTGCGCCGGCTGCTCGCCCGCGCCATCAACACGCTCCCCGAGCGCGAGAAGACCGTCGTCACGCTCTACTACTACGAGGGCCTGACCCTCGCCGAGATCGGCCACGTCCTCGGCGTCACCGAGAGCCGGGTCAGCCAGATCCACACCAAATCCGTGCTCCAGCTCCGCGCCAAGCTGGCCGACGTCGGACGCTGACCCCTTGCGGGCCGGTCGTAAAGTGGAGCCGTGCCCAGGATTCGAGCGGCCTCGGTGGCCGAGCACCGGACCATGCAGCGCGCCGCCCTCCTGGACGCCGCGCGTTCCCTGCTGTCCGAGGGGGTACGGAGGCGCTGACCTTCCCCGCCCTCGCCGAGCGCACCGGCCTGGCCCGCTCCTCGGTCTACGAGTACTTCCGGTCGCGCGCCGCCGTCGTCGAAGAGCTGTGCGCCGTCGACTTCCCCCTCTGGGCCGCCGAGGTCGAGGCGGCCATGGCCGGCGCCGGGACGCCGCGCGGCAAGGTCGAGGCGTACGTCCGCACCCAGCTGGACCTCGTCGGGGACCGGCGCCACCGGGCGGTCGTCGCCATCTCGGCGAGCGAGCTGGAGGACGGCGCCCGCGAGAAGATCCGCGCCGCCCACGGCGGCCTCGTCGCCATGATCGTCGAAGCCCTCGCCGCCCTCGGCCAGCCCCAGCCCCGCCTGGGCGCCATGCTCCTCCAGGGCGTCGTCGACGCCGCCGTCCGCCGCATCGAGCTCGGCGCGGCCGAAGACCCCGCCACCATCGCCGAAGCCGCCGTCACCATGGCCCTCCACGGCGCGGTCGGCCCCGGGCTAGCCCCGGAGAGCGGGAGCAGGCGCGAGGGACCCTTCTCGCCGGGCCCGTCAGCAGCAGGGGATCCAGATACTCCTCGCCCCTGAGGAGGCCCCAGTGGAGGCAGGGCCTCGGGCAGTGGGAACCCTCCGCCACCTCGGCGATCGGGGTGCCCGCCGAGACCCGGGTGCCGCGCGGCACCAGAGGCGTCACCGGGGTGAAGGTCGTACGGAGCGGGGAACGCCCCGCCCGGAAGGGTGAGGGTGAGCACGCCGCGGCCGCCCACCGGACCCGCGAAGGTCACCGTGCCCGCCGCCGGGGCGAGGACCGGGGCGCCCGGGGCGCGGCGAGGTCCACGCCCCGGTGACCCGCCGCGTACGGGCCGGGCGGCGGCCGCCAGCCGCGGAGGACCTCCGGCGGGGCGGGCCCACCGGCCAGAGGAGGGTCAGGGTCACGAGGAGGATCGTCGTCAGGTGCATGGGAGAAGGGTTTCCCGGACGCCCGGTTCCTGACGGTCACGGACGGTATCTGTGGACTACTGGCCGGTTGTGGACAGCGCCGTCACCCGGCGCTCCCGGGGTCCCGTACACTTCCTATGGCGACCCGGGTCACCGGGTCGACTTCGCACGCCCCGCCACTTGTCTCTGAGGCGGGTGGCAGCGCCTTTCGGTCCTTCGCGGCACGGCGCGCCGGGGCGTCAGGAAAACAACCGAGAAACCCAGGAGATACGGCCATGGCCGTCGTCACGATGCGGGAGCTGCTGGAGAGCGGCGTCCACTTCGGTCACCAGACCCGTCGCTGGAACCCGAAGATGAAGCGCTTCATCTTCACCGAGCGCAACGGCATCTACATCATCGACCTGCTCCAGTCGCTGTCGTACATCGACCGCGCCTACGAGTTCGTCAAGGAGACCGTCGCGCACGGCGGCTCCATCATGTTCGTCGGTACGAAGAAGCAGGCCCAGGAGGCCATCGCCGAGCAGGCGACGCGTGTCGGCATGCCGTACGTCAACCAGCGTTGGCTCGGTGGCATGCTCACCAACTTCTCCACCGTCTACAAGCGTCTGCAGCGCCTCAAGGAGCTCGAGCAGATCGACTTCGAGGACGTCGCCGCCTCGGGTCTCACCAAGAAGGAGCTCCTGGTCCTCTCCCGCGAGAAGGCCAAGCTGGAGAAGACCCTCGGTGGTATCCGCGAGATGCAGAAGGTGCCGAGCGCCGTCTGGATCGTCGACACCAAGAAGGAGCACATCGCCGTCGGTGAGGCGCGCAAGCTCCACATCCCGGTCGTCGCGATCCTCGACACCAACTGCGACCCCGACGAGGTCGACTACAAGATCCCGGGCAACGACGACGCGATCCGCTCCGTCACCCTGCTCACCCGCGTGATCGCCGACGCCGTCGCCGAGGGCCTCATCGCCCGCTCCGGCGTCGCGACCGGTGACTCGAAGCCGGGCGAGAAGGCCCAGGGCGAGCCCCTCGCCGAGTGGGAGCGCGACCTGCTCGAGGGTGAGAAGAAGGCCGACGAGGCCGCCGAGGCCCCGCCGCCGAGGCCGCCCCGGCCGAGGCCGCCGCCGAGGCTCCGGCCGCGGACGCCGAGCAGGCCTGACCCTCCAGGACCTTCGGGTGACGACGGCGGGGGCCCACGAAGCCCCCGCCGTCCACCCGTGGACCCGCCCGATCTTTCAGACTTCGAGAGAGAAACAGACTCATGGCGAACTACACCGCCGCTGACGTCAAGAAGCTCCGCGAGCTCACCGGCGCCGGCATGATGGACTGCAAGAAGGCCCTGGACGAGGCCGACGGCAACGTCGACAAGGCCGTCGAGGCGCTCCGCATCAAGGGCCAGAAGGGCGTCGCCAAGCGCGAGGGCCGCTCTGCCGAGAACGGCGCCGTTGTCTCCCTCATCGCCGACGACAACACCTCCGGCGTCCTCGTCGAGCTGAAGTGCGAGACGGACTTCGTCGCCAAGGGCGAGAAGTTCCAGGCCGTCGCCGCCCAGCTGGCCGAGCACGTCGCCGCCACCTCCCCGGCCGACATCGAGGCCCTGCTCGCCTCCGAGATCGAGGCCGGCAAGACCGTGCAGGCGTTCGTCGACGAGGCCAACGCCAACCTCGGCGAGAAGATCGTCCTGGACCGCTTCGCGCAGTACGCCGACGGCTTCGTCTACGCGTACATGCACCGCACGATGCCGGACCTCCCGCCGCAGATCGGTGTCCTCGTCGAGTTCGACAAGGCCGACGCCGACGTCGCCAAGGGTGTCGCCCAGCACATCGCCGCCTTCGCGCCGAAGTACCTGACCAAGGAAGACGTCCCGGCCGAGGTCGTCGAGTCCGAGCGTCGCATCGCCGAGGAGACCACCCGCGCCGAGGGCAAGCCCGAGGCCGCGATCGCCAAGATCGTCGAGGGTCGCGTCAACGGCTTCTTCAAGGACGCCACGCTGCTCGGCCAGCCGTACGCCCTGGACAACAAGAAGTCCGTCCAGAAGGTCCTGGACGAGGCCGGTGTCACCCTGAAGCGCTTCACGCGCATCAAGGTCGGCATCTGAGTCCGTACGCGAACGCGACGGACACCGGACCCCGGTAGGGTCTGAGGCAGTCGTCCGCGCCCGCGCAGGACGACCGCAGATCTGACGAGGAGGCCATTGCCGCACGGGATACCGCGAGGACCCAAGGCAATGGCCTCCTTCGTATGTGCACGAGGAGATCTCCATGAATCAGGGCGCCGTACAGGGCGACGACAACAACGGCAAGAAGTCCGGCCGCTACATGCTGAAGCTGTCCGGAGAAGCCTTCTCCGGCGGTACCGGCCTGGGCGTCGACCCCGACGTCGTGCACGCCATCGCGCGCGAGATCGCGGCCGTCGTCCGCGACGGCGCGGAGATCGCGATCGTGATCGGCGGCGGCAACTTCTTCCGCGGCGCCGAGCTCCAGCAGCGCGGCATGGACCGGGCCCGCTCCGACTACATGGGCATGCTCGGCACCGTGATGAACTGCCTCGCCCTCCAGGACTTCCTGGAGAAGGAGGGCATCGACTCCCGCGTCCAGACCGCCATCACCATGGGCCAGGTCGCCGAGCCGTACATCCCGCTGCGCGCCGTGCGCCACCTGGAGAAGGGCCGTGTGGTCATCTTCGGCGCGGGCATGGGCATGCCGTACTTCTCCACGGACACCACCGCGGCCCAGCGCGCCCTGGAGATCGACGCCGAGGCCCTGCTCATGGGCAAGAACGGCGTGGACGGCGTCTACGACTCCGACCCGAAGAAGAACCCCGACGCGGTCAAGTTCGACGCGCTGGAGTACGGCGAGGTGCTCTCCCGCGACCTCAAGGTCGCCGACGCCACCGCCATCACCCTGTGCCGGGACAACAACCTCCCGATCCTCGTCTTCGAACTGCTCACCGAGGGCAATATCGCTCGCGCGGTGAAGGGTGAGAAGATCGGCACGCTCGTGAGCGACCAGGGCACCCGGGCCTGACCCGAACCGGGGAACCGCCCCGCAAGGGGATGGACAGAGCCCTGCCGGTCGTACACCGTGCAGGACACAACGCGACGACACGCAGGAGCAAGTGGTGATCGAAGAGACCCTCCTCGAGGCCGAGGAGAAGATGGAGAAGGCCGTCGTGGTCGCCAAGGAGGACTTCGCCGCGATCCGCACCGGCCGTGCGCACCCGGCGATGTTCAACAAGATCGTGGCCGACTACTACGGTGCCATCACCCCCATCAACCAGCTGGCGTCCTTCTCCGTCCCGGAGCCGCGCATGGCCGTGGTGACGCCGTTCGACAAGAGCGCGCTGCGCAACATCGAGCAGGCGATCCGGGACTCGGACCTCGGCGTCAACCCGAGCAACGACGGCAACATCATCCGCGTGGTGTTCCCCGAGCTGACCGAGGAGCGCCGCCGGGAGTACATCAAGGTCGCCAAGGGCAAGGCCGAGGACTCGAAGATCTCGATCCGTTCGGTGCGCCGCAAGGCCAAGGAGACCATCGACAAGCTCGTCAAGGACGGCGAGGTCGGCGAGGACGAGGGCCGCCGCGCCGAGAAGGAGCTCGACGACACCACCGCGAAGTACGTCGCGCAGGTGGACGAGCTGCTCAAGCACAAGGAAGCCGAGCTGCTCGAGGTCTGATGAACGACTCTTCCTGGGGGGCCCCGGCCGGTTCCGGCCGTGGGGGACCCGACCAGGGGCCTGCCCCGGCGGGTCCCGCATACGATCGGCAGCAGGCGGCGCAGACTCGGCCCATGCCCATCGTGCCCGACGTTCCCGCCGGCGGATTCCAGGACGGTCACGGCCGGGGGGCCGCTCACCAGAGCGGTCCCCTGTTCCGTGACGAGCCGCCGCACGAGCACCCGCAGGAGCCCATGTCCAGCCCCACCCCGCCTCCGCCGCCCGCGCCCCCGGCGCCACGGCAGAAGAAGAGCGCGGGCCGCGACCTGGGCGCGGCCATAGGCGTCGGGGTCGGTCTCGGCGCCGTCATCATCGCGTCGCTGTTCATCTGGAAGCCGGCGTTCGTCGGGGTGATAGCGGTCGCCGTGGTCGTCGGCCTGTGGGAGCTCACCTCCCGCCTCCAGGAGCGCAAGGAGATCAAGGCGCCGCTGGTCCCGCTCGCGGTCGGCGGCGCGGCGATGGTCGTCGCCGGCTACGTCCGGGGTGCCGAGGGCGCCTGGGTGGCGATGGCCCTGACGGCGCTCGCGGTGCTCGTCTGGCGGATGACGGAGCCTCCCGAGGGCTACCTCAAGGACGTCACGGCGGGGGTCTTCGCCGCGTTCTACGTGCCGTTCCTGGCGACGTTCGTGGCGCTGCTGCTGACCGCGGACGACGGGCCGCAGCGGGTGCTGACCTTCCTGATCCTGACCGTGGTCAGCGACACCGGGGCGTACGCGATCGGCTGGCGCTTCGGCAAGCACAAGCTGGCCCCGCGGATCAGCCCCGGCAAGACCCGGGAGGGTCTGGTCGGCGCGGTGACGTTCGCGATGGCGGCGGGCGCGCTGTGCATGCAGTTCATGATCGACGACGGCGTCTGGTGGCAGGGCCTGATCCTCGGTCTCGCGGTGGCGGCGAGCGCGACGCTCGGCGACCTCGGCGAGTCCATGATCAAGCGCGACCTCGGCATCAAGGACATGGGCACGCTGCTGCCGGGCCACGGCGGCATCATGGACCGCCTGGACTCCTGCTGCCGACGGCACCGGTGGTGTGGCTGCTGATGGCCTTGTTCGTCGGCACCGCCTGATCAGGGGTTTCGTACGAGAGGGCCCGTTGTCCACAGGGACGGCGGGCCCTTCCCCGTATCTCTGCGACACTGGTAGCACCATGCCCAAGCCCGGAGAACTCACTTTCGTCGCCCCCCGCGGAGCCAAGAAGCCGCCGCGGCACCTGGCCGACCTCACGCCCGCCGAGCGGAAGGAGGCTGTCGCCGCGATCGGCGAGAAGCCGTTCCGCGCCAAGCAGCTGTCCACGCACTACTTCGCGCGGTACGCGCACGACCCCGCCGAGTGGACCGACATCCCGGCCGCTTCGCGGGAGAAGCTGGCCGGGGAGCTGCTGCCCGACCTGATGTCCGTGGTGCGGCACATCTCGTGCGACGACGACACCACCCGCAAGACCCTGTGGAAGCTGCACGACGGCACGCTCGTGGAGTCGGTGCTCATGCGCTACCCCGACCGGGTGACCATGTGCATCTCCTCGCAGGCCGGCTGTGGCATGAACTGCCCGTTCTGCGCGACCGGGCAGGCGGGCCTCGACCGGAACCTGTCGACCGCCGAGATCGTGCACCAGATCGTGGACGGCATGCGGGCGCTGCGCGACGGGGAGGTGCCCGGGGGACCGGCGCGGCTCTCCAACATCGTGTTCATGGGCATGGGCGAGCCCCTCGCCAACTACAAGCGGGTCGTCGGCGCGATCCGCCGCCTGACGGACCCCGAGCCGGACGGCCTCGGGCTCTCGCAGCGCGGCATCACCGTCTCCACGGTCGGTCTCGTGCCCGCGATGCTGCGCTTCGCCGACGAGGGCTTCAAGTGCCGCCTCGCCGTCTCGCTGCACGCGCCCGACGACGAGCTCCGCGACACCCTGGTCCCCGTCAACACGCGCTGGAAGGTCCGCGAGGTCCTCGACGCGGCCTGGGAGTACGCGGAGAAGTCCGGGCGCCGGATCTCCATCGAGTACGCCCTCATCCGGGACATCAACGACCAGGCCTGGCGCGGCGACCTCCTCGGCCGCCTCCTCAAGGGCAAGCGGGTGCACGTCAACCTGATCCCGCTGAACCCGACGCCCGGATCGAAGTGGACGGCCTCCCGCCCCGAGGACGAGAAGGCCTTCGTCGAGGCGATCGCCCGCCACGGCGTGCCGGTGACCGTCCGGGACACCCGAGGTCAGGAGATCGACGGAGCCTGTGGACAGCTCGCGGCCTCCGAGCGCTGACCTTGTAGTCTGAGCTCGAACACATCTCCATATTCCGACAGGGGAGCGCCACAGCGCTGAGAGTGCGGTAACCGTAGACCGCAGACCCTCTGAACCTCGCCCAGGTCATTCTGGGTAGGAAGTTCGGTCGTAACTCAAGCTGTTGCGCCCTGCCCGCGCCCGGTCCGCCGGTCGTGGGCAGGGCCGCGTCTCTTCCTGGTCATACCCAGGAGGAAATCCAGTGAGCATCAAGAAGGCCGCCGCCGTCGCGCTCGTCGCGGCGCTCGGCGTCACCAGCCTCGCCGCCTGCGGCACCGACAAGGGCGGCAGCACGGCCGGCAAGACCGACGGGCCCGCGCCGAAGACCGTGACGCTGGTCAGCCACGACTCGTTCAACGCCTCCAAGGAAGTCCTCGCGGACTTCACCGAGCGGACCGGCTTCACGGTCAAGGTGCTGAAGAGCGGCGACGCCGGCGAGGCCGTCAACAAGGAGATCCTCACCAAGGGCTCCCCGCAGGGTGACGTCTTCTTCGGCGTCGACAACACGCTGCTGTCCCGCGCCCTCGACAACGGGATCTTCGTCCCGTACGAGGCGAAGGGCCTGGACCGGGTCCCGGCCGCGTACCAGCTCGACAAGGAGCACCGGGTCACCCCGATCGACTCCGGCGACATCTGCGTCAACTACGACAAGAAGTACTTCGCCGACAAGAAGCTGGCGCCGCCGGTGACCTTCGACGACCTGGCGAAGCCCGCGTACAAGGACCTCCTGGTGGTGGAGAACCCCGAGCGGTCCTCCCCGGGCCTCGGCTTCCTCCTCGGCACCGCCGCCAAGTACGGCGACGAGGGCTGGCAGGACTACTGGAAGAAGCTCAGGGCCAACGGCGTGAAGACCGTCGACAGCTGGGAGCTCGCCTACAACCAGGAGTTCTCCGGCTCGGCCGGCGGCAAGCAGGCCAAGGGCGACCGGCCGCTGGTCGTGTCGTACGCCTCCAGCCCGCCGGTCGAGGTGCTGTACGGCGAGCCGCAGCCGAAGGTGGCGCCCACCGGCGTCTCCACCGGCACCTGCTTCCGGCAGGTCGAGTTCGCGGGCCTGCTGAACGGCGCGAAGAACCCCGAGGGCGGCAAGGCGCTGATCGACTTCCTGATCTCCAAGAAGTTCCAGGAGGACATGCCGCTCCAGATGTTCGTCAACCCGGTGGCGAAGGACGCGGCCCTGCCGGAGCTCTTCACCAAGCACGGCGTGGTGATCGGGAAGCCGGAGACCATGGCGCCCGAGAAGATCGCCCAGAAGCGTGACGCGTGGATCCAGCAGTGGTCGTCGCTCGTCCTGAAGTGACCCGCGACCTCAAGGGAGCGCGACGCGGCTCGGGCTGATGGCCCTGCCCGTCGCGTTCTTCGGGGTCTTCTTCGCCTGGCCCGTCGTGTCCATCGTGGACCGGGGGCTCAGGCCCTCGGGCGCGTGGGACCTCGGCCGGATCGGCGAGACGCTGACCCGGCCGGACATCCTCGACGTGCTCGGCTTCACCGTGTGGCAGGCGCTCGCCTCCACCGGGCTCACCCTGCTGCTCGCGCTGCCCGGGGCGTACGTCTTCGCCCGCTTCGACTTCCCCGGCAAGAGCGTGCTGCGGGCCGTGGTCACGGTGCCGTTCGTGCTGCCGACGGTCCTCGTCGGCACGGCGTTCCTGGCGCTCGTCGGCCGGGGCGGGCTCACCGACGAGCTGTGGGGGCTGCGGCTCGACACCAGCGTCTGGGCGATCCTCCTCGCGCACGTCTTCTTCAACTACGCGGTCGTCGTCCGGACCGTCGGCGGCCTCTGGTCGCAGCTCGACCCGCGCCAGGAGGAGGCCGCCCGGGTCCTCGGCGCCTCCCGCTGGACGGCCTGGCGGACGGTGACGCTGCCCGCGCTCGTGCCGGCGGTGGCGGCCGCCGCCCTGATGGTCTTCCTCTTCACCTTCACCTCCTTCGGCGTCGTGCAGATCCTCGGCGGGAACGCGTACACGACGCTGGAGGCCGAGATCTACCGGCAGACCGCCCGGCTGCTCGACCTGCCGACGGCGGCGGTCCTGACCCTCGTCCAGTTCGCGGCCGTCGGCGCGATCCTCGGCGTGCACGCCTGGACGGCACGGCGGCGGGAGACCGCGCTGCGGCTCGTACCGCCGGAGACGACCGCGCGCCGCCGCGCGGCGCCGGACAGTGGGCGCTGCTCGCGGGCGTCCTCCTCTCGGTGGCGCTGCTGATCCTGCTGCCGCTCGGCGTGCTCGTGGAGCGCTCCTTCGCGGAGCCGGGCGGGTACGGGCTCGGCTACTACCGGGCGCTCGGCTCGCTCGACGAGGCCGGGACCTTCCTCGTCCCGCCCCTGGAGGCGATCGGGAACTCGCTGCGGTACGCGGTGGCCGCCACCGCCATCGCCGTGGTGATCGGCGGACTCGCGGCGGCGGCGCTCACCCGGCGGGCCGGCCGGCTCGTACGGGGCTTCGACGCGCTCCTCATGCTGCCGCTCGGGGTCTCCGCCGTCACCGTCGGCTTCGGCTTCCTCATCACCCTCGACGAGCCGCCGCTCGACCTGCGGGCCAGCTGGATCCTCGTACCGCTCGCCCAGGCCCTGGTCGGCGTCCCCTTCGTCGTCCGGACGATGCTGCCGGTCCTGCGGGCGGTGGACGAGCGGCTGCGGGAGGCGGCGGCCGTGCTCGGCGCCTCGCCGTGGCGGGCCTGGCGCGAGGTGGACCTGCCGCTGGTGCGGCGGGCGCTGCTCATCGCGGCCGGGTTCGCGTTCGCCGTGTCGCTCGGCGAGTTCGGGGCGACCGTCTTCATCGCCCGGCCCGAGAGCCCGACGCTCCCGGTGGCGGTGGCCCGGCTGCTCGGCCGCCCGGCGCCCTCAACTACGGCCAGGCGATGGCCCTCTCGACGATTCTGATGGTGGTGTGCGCGGTGTCCCTGCTGCTGCTCGAACGGCTCCGCACCGACCGGACCTCCGGGGAGTTCTGATGCTTTCGATCGAGAACGCGACCGTACGGTTCGGGAGCGGGCCGTGCTCGACGCCGTGGACCTGGAGGTCGCCGAGCACGAGATCGTGTGCGTGCTCGGCCCCAGCGGCAGCGGCAAGTCCACGATGCTGCGGGCCGTCGCCGGGCTCCAGGCCCTCGACGGCGGCCGGGTCCTGCTCGGCGGCGCCGACCAGGCCGGGGTGCCGGTGCACCGGCGGGGCGTCGGCCTGATGTTCCAGGACCACCAGCTGTTCCCGCAGCGGGACGTCGGCGGGAACGTCGCCTTCGGGCTGCGGATGCGGGGCGCGGGAAGACCGAGCAGGCCGAGCGCGTACGGGAGCTGCTGGACCTCGTCGGCCTCCCGGGCGCCGAGCGGCGGTCCGTCGCCGCGCTCTCCGGCGGCGAGCAGCAGCGCGTGGCGCTCGCCCGCGCCCTGGCCCCCGGCCCCGGCTCCTGATGCTCGACGAGCCGCTCGGCCAGCTCGACCGGGGGCTGCGGGAGCGGCTCGTCGTGGAGCTGAGGCAGCTCTTCGGGCGGCTCGGCACGACGGTCCTCGCCGTCACCCACGACCAGGGCGAGGCCTTCGCGCTCGCCGACCGGCTGGTGGTCATGCGGGACGGGCGGATCGCCCAGTCGGGCGCTCCCGCCGACGTGTGGCGGCGGCCCGCCTCGGAGTTCGTGGCGCGGTTCCTCGGCTTCGACAACGTGGTGACGGCGCGGGTGACCGGGGCGGTCGCGCAGACCGTGTGGGCAAGATCCCGGTCCCGGACGGCTCGCCCGAGGGCGAGCGGCGGCTCCTCGTCCGCCCGGGCGGGGTGCGGCTCGTGGCGCAGCGCCCCGTCTGGACGGTGGAGTCCCGGACCTTCCGGGGCAGCCAGGTCCTCGTACGGCTCCGCCCGGCCGAGGGCCCGGCGCTGGAGGCGGAGCTCCTGCTGCGGGAGGCGCCCGAGGAGGGCGCCGGGGTGGGAGTGGAGTTCCGGGCGGAGGACGTGGTGGTGCTGGGGGACGACATCCCGTAGCGGGTGCGATGAGTTCTCCCGGCCGGGGGAGTCTCCTGGTTGTTCGTCGTTTCTTGTCGACCACCAGGAGGACAGCCATGGGGCAGCAGCTGCTGAGAGTCCAGAACTTCAACGTCTCGGCCGACGGGTTCGGCGCCGGTGAGGGCCAGAGCCTGGAGCGGCCGTTCGGCCACGCCAATCCCGGGGAGATGTTCTCCTGGGCCGGCGCCACGGCGAGCTGGCCGATGCGGACCGATCCCGGCGGCAGCCGTGGCCTCGACGACTACCTGACGCGGGACTACGCGCGGAACATCGGCGCCGAGATCATGGGCCGCAACAAGTTCTCGCCGCTGCGCGGGCCCTGGGAGAACGAGGACTGGCGCGGCTGGTGGGGCGACGAGCCGCCGTTCCGTACGCCGGTGTTCGTCCTGACCCACCACCCGCGCCCCTCGTTCACGCTCTCCGACACCACGTTCCACTTCGTCGACGCCGATCCGGCGACGGTGCTCGCCCAGGCCAAGGAGGCTGCGGGCGGGAAGGACGTCCGCCTCGGCGGCGGGGCCACCACGATCCGGGAGTTCCTCGACGCCGACCTCGTCGACACGCTGCACATCGCGGTCTCGCCGGTGAAGCTCGGCTCCGGGGCGCGGCTCTGGGAGTCCCCCGACGAGCTGCTCGACCGCTTCCACCGCGATGTCGTGCCGAGTCCGGGCGGCAAGGTGACCCACCACCTGTTCTGGCGGAAGTGACGTCGCCGCCGTCCCCCTGACGCGGGCCGGTCAGCCGCCGAGGCGCTCCAGCGCCCCCGGTGCCTCGTCGATCGAGTCCACCAGGGCGATCCGGGCGGCCATCGGGCGGTCGGCGGCGAGGGTCCGGAGCAGGGGCCAGGCCGGGAGGCGGGCGGTCCAGTGGGCGCGGTTCACCAGGACCATCGGGGTCGGGGTCCCCGGGAGGCGTAGTAGTTCGGGGTCGCGTTGTCGAAGATCTCCTGGACCGTGCCCGCCGCGCCCGGGAGGAAGACGACGCCGGCCGTCGAGCGGGCGAGGAGGCCGTCCTCCCGGGTGGCGTTGACGAAGTACTTGGCGATGCGCTCGGCGAAGGGGTTCGGCGGCTCGTGGCCGTAGAACCAGGTGGGGATGCCGACCGAGTCCCCGCCGTCCGGCCACCGGGCCCGTACGGAGAAGGCGGCGCGGGCCCAGTCCGTCACCGAGGGCGTGAACGACGGGGCCCGGGAGAGCAGGTCCAGCGCGGAGGCCAGGGCCTCGTCCCCGTACGGCGCCAGGTACGCGCCGAGGTTCGCGGCCTCCATCGCGCCCGGCCCGCCGCCGGTCGCCACGGTCAGACCGGCGCGGGCCAGGGACCTGCCGAGCCGGGCGGCGCCCGCGTACGCCTCGGTGCCCCGGCCCATCGCGTGCCCGCCCATCACGCCGACCACCCGGGCCCCGTCGAGGAACTCGTCGAGCGCGTCCGAGACGGCGTCGTCGTGGAGCGAGCGGAGCATCGAGGAGAGGATGTCGCCGTCGGCCCTGGTCCGGCCGAACCACGCGTACGCGCGGAAGTCGGGCGTCGCCTCGTACCCGGTCTCGGCGATCCCTCGTACAGCTCCCCGGGGTGTAGAGCCGGGCCCGGTAGGGGTCGAAGGGCAGCTCGGGGACGGGCGGGAAGACGAGCGCCCCGTCGGCGCGGACCTTGGCGGCGGCCTCCGGCTCCATGGGGCAGCCGAGGAAGACGGCGTCCGTGGTGACGGCGGCGAGCAGGGCGAAGGTCCGGCCGGTGAGGTCGATCGACTGGATCCGGTGTCCGGCGAGCGAGCCCGGACGGGCGAGCACCGCGTCGAACTCGGCGAGGGTGTGGATCTCGCGCCTCGCCCGCGCGGTCCGGGCGGTCCGGGCGGGCGGTGCGCCGGGGAAGCGTCGCCATGGGCCCACGATAGGGGCCGCCGTGGCGTGCGGCCCTCGTGGCGGCGGCCGGGCCGCCCGGGCGGCTCGACGGGTCGGGGCCGCCCTGGTTGGCCTGCGTCGCCCTGGTCGGTCCGCGCCGCTCGGTTGGCCTGCGTCGCCCCTGGTCGGTCCGCGCCGCTCGGTTGGCCTGCGTCGCCCCTGGTCGGTCCGCGCCGCTCGGTTGGCCTGCGTCGCCCCGGTCGGCCCGCGCCGCTCAGTCGGTCCGCGCCGCTCAGTCGGTCCGCGCCGCTCGGTTGGCCTGCGTCGCTCCCCGTCGGTCCGCGCCGCTCGGCTGGTCCGCGCCGCTCGGCTGGCCCGCGCCGCCCCGGGCGGCCCGCGCCCCTCAGTCGGCCCGGTTCGCTCAGCTCGTCAGTGGCAGGGCCGCCAGTTCCGCCACCGCCCAGGTCAGCGGTGCGAAGACGGCGAACAGCGCGCCCGCGCGCAGGAGGGCCGCGGTGCGCAGGACGGTGGGCGGGGCGCCGATGCGGAGGAGGGCCTCGGTGGTGTGGGCGCGGCCCTGGCGGGATCTCGAGGGCGGCGGTCAGGAGGGTGGCGGTGGTGCAGGCCAGGACGAGGGCCGCGCCGAGGCCGGTGAGCGGGCCGAAGGCGCCGGTGCCGGTGTCCGCGTCGTACAGGGCGGCCGCCGCGAAGGTGCCGGAGACCACCGCGCTGACCACGCCGAGCGGGCGGCCGATGCGGCGGGACTCGTCCGTCAGGACGCGGCCCGCGAGCAGCCGGTGGCGCCCGGCCGGACGGCCTGGAGGAGCCGGCCGCAGCCGTGGACGAGGCCAGGACCGGCCAGGGCGAGGCCCACGGCGGTGAGGACCCAGCCGACGAGGACGCCCGCCGGGTTGCCGTCGAAGCGGCCGGGGAGGGAGGCCGTCTCCGGCGCCGCTCCGGCCCGCGTACGTCTCGACCGCGAGGCCGACCGCGACGAGGGCGACGCCCCAGGGCAGCCCGGACGGCATCGTCCTCTCGGCGCCCTCCGGCGGCGCGGGCGCGGTGCGGGGCGCAGTGCCAGGCCGGCCGCCGTGGCGGCGGCGACCGGCAGGACGGCGAGCAGCGTGAGGGCGGCCGCGAGCGGGACCGGCCGGTCGGCGGCGAGGAGTCCGGCCGCCGCCCCGTCGAAGGGCAGGCCCGTGATGTCGCCGCGCAGGTGCAGGTAGAACAGGAGGGCGACCGCGGAGCCGAGCGTGCAGGCGACGGCCGTCGAGGCGGCGGCGATGGCGGTGAGCCGGGCGGGGCCGAGGCCGACGGCGGAGAGCCGGGGCGCGGCCGGGTGCTGGGGTCGGTGCGGGCCACCGCGACGGCGAACTGGACGGTGGCGGCGAGCGGCAGGACGCACCAGAGCAGCCGCAGGACCGAGGCCGAGGACCGTTCCGGGTGCCCGACGGCGTATCCGAGGGTGCAGAGCAGCAGGAAGCCCACCCCGCGGCCGCCGCGGCGACGAGGAGCCGGCGCGTCAGGACGAGCGGGTGGGTCCCGCGGGCTAGACGGAGAGCGAGCACGCGGCGACGCCCTCCGCCCCTGACGCCGGGGTACGGCGCCGACCCGGCGGCCGTCGAGCAGGGTGACCGTGCGGTCGGCGAGCGCCGCGACCTCGCCGTCGTGGGTGGCGAGGAGCACGGTGATGCCGTGCGAGCGGGCCGCGCCGTCAGGGTGCGCAGGACCTGGGCGCCGTCGGCCCGGTGCAGGGTGGCGGTGGGTTCGTCGGCGAAGAGGACCGACGGGGTGGTGATCAGGGCGCGGGCGATGGCGATCCGCTGGCGCTGGGAGTGGGTGAGGGCGTGCGGCCGTTTGCGGGCGCAGCCGCCGATGTCGAGCCGCTCCAGCCACTCCAGGGCGGCGGTCTTGGCGGCCCGGTGGGAGGCGCCGTGGAGCAGTAGCGGCAGGGCGGTGTTCTCCCAGCCGGTGAGCTCGGGGACGAGGCCGGGTTCGGGGTCGATCCAGCCGAAGCGGTCGCGGCGGAGCCGTTCGCGCTGGGCGGGGCTCAGGGTGTGGACGGGGCCGCTGTTGAACCAGACCTCGCCCTGCTGGGGGACGAGCTGGCCGGAGAGGCAGCGCATGAGGGTGGTCTTGCCGCTGCCGCGCGGGCCGACGAGGGCGAGGATCTCGCCTTCGCGGACGCCGAGGGAGACGCCGCTGAGGGCGTCCGTGCCGCCCAGGGCGCAGTGCAGGGAACGCGCCCAGAGCACGTCGTTGTCCGGTGGGGCCATCGCGTACACCTCGATGTCGGATCCGATACTCGCCTTCCCCCGTCCGGGGGAACGAAGGGACGGGCCTGTCGGTCACTCGGCACCGTAAGGATTCAGATCCGCTTGTACGGACAGCACACGGCCCGGGCAGTCGCCATCCACTCGGATGGCGGCATGCCCAGGCCGGGGTCACGCCGTGAGGGCGGCGTGATGCCGAAGGGGACCGCCGTGGTTCGGTCCTCGCAGCGTCGTGCTTACAGCTTGGTCCACGCCTCGGTGAGCACGTTGCGCAGGATTCCCTCGATCTCGTCGAAGGTGCCCTGGTCGGCGATCAGCGGCGGGGCCAGCTGGATGACCGGGTCGCCACGGTCGTCGGCACGGCAGTACAGGCCGGCGTCGTACAGCGCCTTGGAGAGGAAGCCGTACAGGACGCGCTCCACCTCCTCGTCGTTGAAGGACTCCTTGGTGGCCTTGTCCTGACGAGCTCGATGCCGTAGAAGAAGCCGTTGCCGCGGACGTCGCCGACGATCGGGAGGTCGTGCAGCTTCGACAGCGTCGAGTAGAAGGCGCCCTCGTTGTCCAGCACGTGCTGGTTGAGGCCTTCCTTGTCGAAGATGTCGAGGTTGGCGAGCGCGACCGCCGAGGAGACCGGGTGGCCACCGAAGGTGTAGCCGTGCAGGAAGGTGTTGTCGCCCTTGTAGAACGGCTCCGCGATGCGGTCCGAGACGATGCAGGCACCGATCGGGGAGTAGCCCGAGGTCATGCCCTTGGCGCAGGTGATCATGTCCGGCACGTAGCCGAACTTGTCACAGGCGAACATCGTGCCGAGGCGGCCGAAGGCGCAGATCGTCTCGTCGGAGACGAGCAGCACGTCGTACTGGTCGCAGATCTCGCGGACGCGCTGGAAGTAGCCGGGCGGCGGCGGGAAGCAGCCACCGGCGTTCTGCACCGGCTCCAGGAAGACGGCCGCGACGGTGTCGGGGCCCTCGAAGAGGATCTGCTGCTCGATCTGGTCGGCGGCCCAGCGGCCGAAGGCCTCGGGGTCGTCGCCGTGGATCGGGGCGCGGTAGATGTTGGTGTTCGGCACCTTGTGCGCGCCGGGGACCAGCGGCTCGAAGGGGGCCTTCAGGGCCGGCAGGCCGGTGATGGACAGGGCGCCCTGCGGGGTGCCGTGGTAGGCGACCGCACGCGAGATGACCTTGTACTTGGTGTGCTTGCCCTGCAGCTTGAAGTACTGCTTGGCCAGCTTCCAGGCGGTCTCGACGGCCTCGCCGCCACCGGTGGTGAAGAAGACCTTGTTGAGGTCGCCCGGGGCGTAGTCCGCGAGGCGCTCGGCGAGCTCCACGGCCTTGGGGTGCGCGTACGACCACACGGGGAAGAACGCGAGCTCCTGGGCCTGCTTGTACGCGACCTCGGCCAGCTCCTTGCGGCCGTGTCCGGCGTTGACCACGAAGAGACCCGCGAGACCGTCGAGGTAGCGCTTGCCCTTGTCGTCGAAGATGTAGGTGCCCTCACCACGCACGATGGTGGGGACGGGGTTGTTCTCGTAGGACGACATGCGGGTGAAGTGCATCCACAGGTGGTCGTACGCGGTCTTGGACAGGTCCTGGGTCACGATTATCGAGTTCCCCACATGTAGGTCTGCTTCTTGAGCTTGAGGTAGACGAAGCTCTCGGTGGAACGCACTCCGGGGAGTGTGCGGATGCGCTTGTTGATCACATCCAGCAGGTGATCGTCGTCCTCGCAGACGATCTCCACCATGAGGTCGAAGGAGCCCGCGGTCATCACCACGTACTCGCATTCGGCCATGGCCGTGAGTGCTTCCGCAACCGGATCCAGGTCACCCTCGACGTTGATGCCGACCATCGCCTGCCGCCGGAATCCCACGGTGAGCGGGTCGGTGACGGCGACGATCTGCATGACGCCCTGATCGAGCAGCTTCTGGACGCGCTGCCTCACGGCGGCTTCGGAGAGGCCGACGGCCTTTCCGATCGCCGCGTAGGGACGGCGTCCGTCCTGCTGGAGCTGCTCGATGATCGCCAGGGAGACGGCATCGATCGTCGGGGACGAACCGGTTCCGGTTCTGGAGTCTGTGCTTCGACTGGCCACGACTTCACTGTGCACCGAGATTGTCAGTCGCGCAACCCGAGAGCGATGAAATTCGTTGCGTAAGGCTCTGGATCTCACTGAATCCGAAGTTGCGGGGGGTCGGGGCTATGGAAAGCGTCTGTCGAGCGATTAGGCTGAAGGTGTCTCGCCCATCGGGACACCGCACAGGGACGTGCGAAGACAGAACGTGACAGGAGGGGTGGCAAGTGACCACCGAGCTGCGCCGGCTGCGTAACTACATCAACGGGGAGTTCCGCGACGCGGCCGACGGCCGCACCATCGAGGTGGTCAACCCGGCCACCGGCGAGGTGTACGCCACCTCCCCGCTCTCCGGGCAGGCCGACGTCGACGCCGCCATGGAGGCCGCCGCGGCCGCCTTCCCCGCCTGGCGTGACAGCACGCCGTCCGAGCGCCAGAAGGTGCTCCTCAAGATCGCCGACGCGTTCGAGGAGCGCGCCGAGGAGCTCATCGCCGCCGAGGTCGAGAACACCGGCAAGCCGGTCGCCCTCACCGCGAGCGAGGAGATCCCGCCGATGGTGGACCAGATCCGCTTCTTCGCGGGTGCCGCCCGGATGCTGGAGGGCAAGTCCGCCGGCGAGTACATGGAGGGCATGACCTCCATCATCCGCCGCGAGCCGGTCGGCGTCTGCGCGCAGGTCGCGCCGTGGAACTACCCGATGATGATGGCCGTGTGGAAGTTCGCCCCGGCGCTCGCCGCGGGCAACACCGTCGTCCTCAAGCCCTCGGACACGACCCCCGCGTCGACCGTCCTGATGGCCGAGATCATCGGTCAGATCGTCCCCAAGGGCGTCTTCAACGTCGTCTGCGGCGACCGCGAGACGGGCAAGGCCATGGTCGAGCACCCGACCCCGGCGATGGCCTCCATCACCGGCTCGGTCCGCGCCGGCATGCAGGTCGCCGAGTCGGCGGCCAAGGACGTCAAGCGCGTCCACCTGGAGCTGGGCGGCAAGGCCCCGGTCGTCGTCTTCGAGGACACCGACATCGAGGCCGCCGTCGGCGACATCGCGGTCGCGGGCTTCTTCAACGCCGGCCAGGACTGCACGGCCGCGACCCGCGTCCTGGTGCACGAGTCCATCCACGACGAGTTCGTCGCCGCCCTCGCCAAGGCCGCCGCCGAGACGAAGACCGGCCAGCCGGACGACGAGGACGTGCTGTACGGCCCGCTGAACAACGCCAACCAGCTGAAGCAGGTCGCCGGCTTCATCGAGCGCCTCCCGGCCCACGCCAAGGTCGAGGCCGGCGGTCACCGCGTCGGCGACAAGGGCTACTTCTACGCCCCGACCGTCGTCTCCGGCCTCAACCAGGACGACGAGATCGTCCAGAACGAGGTCTTCGGCCCGGTCATCACCGTCCAGTCCTTCACGGACGAGGCCCAGGCCCTGGAGTTCGCGAACGGCGTCGAGTACGCCCTCGCCTCCTCCGTCTGGACCAAGGACCACGCGCGCGCGATGCGCATGTCCAAGTCCCTCGACTTCGGCTGCGTGTGGATCAACACCCACATCCCGCTCGTCGCCGAGATGCCCCACGGCGGCTACAAGAAGTCCGGCTACGGCAAGGACCTCTCCGCCTACGGCTTCGAGGACTACACGCGCATCAAGCACGTCATGACCTCCCTGGGCTAAATCCCCAGACCTCCGCGCGGCCCCGGCACCCTGATCGACAGGGTGTCGGGGCGCGCCGTCGCTCGACGGACCGTCCATTGCCGCAGGTCGCGGCAGCCGGGATGCTGCTCGGGTGAGAGCGACAGCCAGGAAACACATGTCCCGCCGGTCCCTGCTGCGCGGCATCGGCGGTGTGGGAGCCGCGTCCCTGCTCGCCGGCTGCGGGGTCCCCGCCGCCTACGTCGAGGAGGGCGACCGGGCCGGCCGCGACCTCTCGGCGCGCGACCGGAGGCTCGAATTCGCCAACTGGCCGCTGTACATCGACACCGACGACGCCGACAAGTCGAAGCGGCCCACCCTGGACGCCTTCCGGAAGCGGACCGGAATCTCCGTGCGGTACACCGAGGAGATCAACGACAACGACGAGTTCTTCGGCAAGATCAGCCCGTCCCTGATGAACCACCAGGAGACCGGCCGCGATCTGATCGTCGTCAGCGACTGGATGGCGGCCCGCTTCGTCCGCCTCGGCTGGGTCCAGGAGATGGACCGCGCCGCCCAGCCGCACGTCGCGAAGAACCTCAGCCCCCAGCTGCGCGAGCCCGCCTTCGACCCCGGCCGGCTGCACACCGTGCCCTGGCAGTCCGGGATCACCGGCATCGCGTACAACCGCAAGAAGCTCGGCCGGGAACTGCGCTCCACCAAGGAACTCTGGGCCGACGACCTGCGCGGCAAGGTCACCCTGCTCTCCGGCCTCGACGAGTCCATGGCGCTGCTCCTGCTCGGCAACGGCGTCGACGTGGCCAAGTGGACCGCCGACGACTTCCACCGTCTCTGTGACCAGATCGAGGGGCTCGTCCGGACGAAGCACATCCGGCGCTTCACCGGCAACGACTACATCAAGGACCTGTCCACCGGCGACGTCCTCGCCTGCCAGGCGTACTCCGGCGACGTCATCCAGCTCCAGGCCGACAACCCGGACATCGAGTTCGTCGTCCCCGAGGAGGGCGCCGAGCTCTGGGCCGAGTCCCTCATGATCCCCAACCTGGCCCAGCACAAGTCCAACGCCGAGAAGCTCGTCGACTACTACTACGAGCCCGAGGTCGCCGCCGAACTCGCCGCCTGGGTCAACTACGTCTGCCCGGTGCCCGCCGCCCAGAACGTCCTGGCGGACTCCGGCGACGAGGAGCTCGTCGCGCTCGCCGAGGACCCGCTGATCTTCCCGGACGCCGACATGCGCGGCCGGCTCGCCATCGCCCGGGACATCACCTCCGAGGAGCGCCAGGGGTTCACGAAGAGGTGGAACTCGATCGTCGGCCTGTGAGTTGCACGATCATGACCGATACACGACTCAACCCCTTGTCACCTATGGCCTGTTCCTCGCCTGGGCCGTGCACGACGCCGAGGAGCTCGCGCGCGGGCCGCGCTGGATCCGGAGAACCTGCCGGGCCTCCGTGAGCGGTTCCCCGGAGTCCCGGAGCGGGTGTGGAAGGCGATGGAGTCCGTCGACGAGCGCGAATTCGCCGCCGCCGTCGGCGTGATGGCGGTGATCGTCGGCACGGCGGCGGTGGCGGGGGCCCGCTCCGGCGGCCGGTCCGCCTTCTACCAGGGCGCGGTCACCGGCTTCGGGCTGCACGGCCTCGTCCACCTCGCCCAGGCCGCCGTCGTACGGGACGCGACCCCGGCGCGCCCACCTCGCCGCTCGTCGTCATCCCCTTCTCCCTGTGGGCCCGGAGCCGGCTGCGGAAGGCCGGGGTGCTGCGGCCGACCACTCCCGGGGAGTGCTGGCGGGGCTCGCCGTGGCGGCGGGGGCGACGGTGGTCTCGCACGGGGTGGGGCGGAGGTTCGCCGCCCGGTTCTGAACGCGCTCAAAAACAACCACCCCGCTTTTCTGAACGCGTTCAAGTGGGGTGTACGTTGTTCCCGTGAGCGACACGAACGGGCCGAGAGCCCTCCTCAAGCGCATCCGCGTCTGGCTGATCCTCTTCGTCGTCTGCCTGGTCCTGAGCGGGGCCACCGCGTTCCCGCTCGTGACCGAACTCCGGCTCCTCGACGCCTCCCTGCACGGCTGGGCGTCCCCCGTCGCCGACCTCCTCCCCGGCCTCGCCGAGTGGATCGACCGCGTCGAGAGCGGCATCCGGACCGCCGACACCCAGGCCCCCTACCTCCTCTACGGCACCGACTGGCTGGCCTTCGCCCACCTCGTCATCGCCGTCGCCTTCTACGGCCCCTACCGCGACCCCGTCCGCAACATCTGGGTCATCGAGTTCGGCATGATCGCCTGCGTCGGCATCATCCCCCTCGCCCTCGTCTGCGGCCCGATCCGGGACATCCCCTTCTGGTGGTCCGTCATCGACATGTCCTTCGGCGTCCTCGGCATCCTGCCGCTGCTCCACGTGCGCCGGCTGATCAAGCGGCTGGAAGCCGCTCACTCCGGCAGGCCGTAGGCCGCCACCATCAGGCGCAGGGCCGTCTTGTTCATGTCCTGGCCCTTGGCGTCGGTGGCGTTGACGCTGTAGACGAGGGTGCGGGAGCCGTCGCGGGTGGAGGCGATGGCGGTGTTGTAGCCCCAGCGGCCGCCGGTCTTGCCCCAGACCTCGCGGCCGCCGAGCTTCTTCATGGAGAGGCCGACGGAGAAGGAGGCCGGGTCGCCGGACTGGAAGTCGGGGACCTTCGGGAGGGTGAACATCTCCTCCAGGAGGGGACCGCGCACCACGCGGCCCTTGAACAGGGCCTTCGTGAAGTGCTCCAGGTCGGCGGTGGTCGAGACGAGGTCACCGGCGGCCCAGGACTCCGAGGTGCCCCACTCCGAGACGTCGCGCAGGCCCGTCGTGCCGTCGTCGAGCCGCATCGTCTGGTAGCCGTGGTTGTAGGGGCCGGTGATCGCGGCCGCCCCGCGCGGGAAGTACGTGTTCCGCAGGCCGAGCGGCCTCAGGACGCGCCGCTCCACCTGGTGCTCGTACGAGTCGCCCGTGACCCGCTCCACGATCAGGCCGGCGATGGTGTACCCGATGTTCAGGTAGTGCTGACGGGTGCCCGGCGCGAACTCGCGGGGCTGCGCCGTCGCCGAGCGGACCATCTCCTCCGGGGTGTGGACGTCGAAGCGGTTCGCGTACCACTCCTCGACCGTCTCGCCCGGCATGTCCGCGGCCGGGATGCCGTGCGTGTGGTTCAGGAGCTGGCGCACGGTCACCGTGGCGTACGCGGCGGGGATCAGCTCCGGGAGGTACGAGCGGGCCGTCCGGTCCAGATCGATCCGGCCCTCGGCGGCGAGCTGGAGGACGGTCGCCGCCGTGAACACCTTCGTCACCGAACCGGCCCGGAAGCGGGCGTCCGGGTCCGCCGGGGCGTTCGTCTCCAGGTCGTGGACGCCCGCGCTGCCCCGCCAGGAGCCCTCGCTGCCGCCGACCCGGACCAGCGCGGCCGTCGCGTCGGCCGGGGAGCCCGCGATCACCGCCGACAGGTCGGGCGAGGAGACCTGCGTGGCGGACGCCGCCGGCGGCGCGGCGGCGAAGGCCGGGGTGAGCGCCGGGCGGCGGCCACGCCCAGGACCAGGGCGGCGGCGAACAGGGTGCGGGCGGTGGTCTTCCTCATGGTCAACTCCGGTGGTGTGAGCCGTCGTTCTCGATGGCTCCATCCTGCTGACCCGCGGCGATCCGCGGATCGCCCGCACCGGCGGTCTTCCGGAGGTCAGTTCCTCCCCGGCACGGGGGAGGAGCCGACGCCCGCGCCTCCCCCGGGCGGGGGAGAGCCCGCCGCGACCAGGCCCGTCTCGTACGCGCAGATCACCGCCTGGATCCGGTCCCGCAGCCCCAGCTTGGCGAGCACGTTCCCCACGTGCGTCTTCACCGTGTGGTCGCTGACCACCAGCTCCGCCGCGATCTCCGCGTTCGACAGGCCCCGGGCGAGCAGGAGGAGCGTCTCGCGCTCCCGGCCGGTCAGCACGTCCAGACGGGAGTCGGTCGTCCTGCGCGGACCGCCCGCCGTGTACTGCTCCACGAGGCGCCGCGCCACGGACGGCGCGAGGAGCGAGTCGCCCGCCGCCACCACCCGTACCGCGTGCACCAGGTCGTCCCGCCGCACGTCCTTGAGGAGGAAACCGCTCGCGCCCGCGTGCAGCGCCTCGTACACGTACGCGTCGGTGTCGAAGGTCGTCAGCATCACCACCCGGCAGCCGGACTCCGCGCTGATCGTCCGGCAGGCCTCGATGCCGTCCGTCCGGGGCATCCGGATGTCGAGCAGCGCCACGTCCGGCGCGAGCCGGCGCACCGCCTCGACGGCCTCCGCCCCGTCCCCGGCCTCCGCCACCACCTCGATGTCCGGCTGCACGTCCAGGATCATCGCGAAGCCGCTGCGGACCAGCTCCTGGTCGTCCGCGACCACCACCCGGATCGTCATCTCTTCCCCCCGCCCACGGGCAGCAGCACCCGCACCTCGAATCCCCGGCCGTCCGGGCCGGGCCCCGTCTCCGCCGTCCCGCCGTGCGCGGCGGCCCGCTCCCGGATGCCCACCAGGCCGTGCCCGCCGGACCGCCCTGCGGGCCGCGCCCGTCGTCGGTCACCGTGACCCGCAGGACCCCGCCCGCGTGGGCGAGCCGCACGTCGACCGTGCGGGCCCGCGCGTGCTTCACCACGTTCGTCAGCGCCTCCTGCACGATCCGGTAGACGCTCGCGCCGGTCGCCGCCGGCAGCGCCCGCACCCCGCCCTCCGTCGCGTACCCGACGGCCAGACCGCCGGCCCGCACCCGCTCCAGGAGCGCGGGAGGTCCGCGAGGTCCGGCTGCGGCTCCCGGGAGCCGCCGTCTCACCGCCCTCGCGCAGGAGCCCCAGCATCTGCCGCAGCTGGACCATCGCCTCCCGGCCCGTCTCCGAGATCGCCTCGAACGCGGCCTCCGCGCGCGCCGGGGCCGCCCGCACCGCGACCGGACCCGCCTCCGCCTGCACGACCATCAGGCTCACCGCGTGCGACAGGATGTCGTGCATCTCCCGGGCGATCTGGGCCCGTTCGCGCGCGGCGGCCTGCTCGGCCTCCACCCGCTGGGCCCGCTGCCGGGCGTCCGTGAGCCGCCCGAAGACATAGGCCGCGCCGAACACGAACAGGGAGAAGGTGAGCTCGCGCACCGACTGGGTGTTGAGCCACACCGAGACCGGCACCGCGACCACCAGGAGCCCCGCCGTCCCCAGCCGCTGCCACGCGGGCGCGAGCACCGCGATCGTGTAGACGCTCACCAGACCCGTGTACGGCAGCGGCTGCCCCGGCCCCTCGACGGCCAGCTTGTACAGCGCGCTCGTCACCAGGATCGCGAGGAACACCGCCATCGGCGCCCGCCGCCGCCACACCAGCGGCACCACCGTGAGCGTCGTCAGACCGTACGCGGACCAGGTCGCCGGTTCGAGCTCGGGCCCGCGCGGCACCACGAACGGCATCGTCATCGCCGCCTGCACGACCAGCGCGAGGCCGATGTCCACCGCCCACGGATGCGCGGCCCCCCAGGTGCGCAGCTCCCGCATCCCCCGTATGTCCATTACGGCTTGCGGCCCACCGCGCCGAACTGCGCCACCACGGGGCCCTCCTCGGAGCGCCACCGCGAGCAGGACACGATGCCCGGCTCCAGGAGGTCGAGGCCGTCGAAGAAGGAGGTGAACTCCTCCCGGGTGCGGGCGGTGATCGGCGGGGTCGCGTTCTCGTTCCAGAAGTCCATCGCGGCCTTGTTGCCCTCGCCGCCGAGCTCCGGCTCCAGGGTCGGGTGGGTCAGCACCAGATGGCTGCCGGAGGGGACGGCGGCCATCAGGGTCCGCACGATCGACCCGGCCTCGTCGGTGTCCAGGACGAAGTTGAGGATGCCGAGCATCATCACCGCGACCGGCCGGGAGAGGTCGAGCGTGCCGAGGGACGCCGCCACGATCCGCTCCGGGTCGTGGGCGTCGGCGTCCACGTACTCCGTGACGCCCTCCGGCGCGCTCGTCAGGAGCGCACGCGCGTGCGTGAGGACGATCGGGTCGTTGTCGACGTAGACGATCCGGGCGTCGGGGGCGACCCGCTGCGCCACCTCGTGGGTGTTGTCGGCGGTCGGCAGGCCCGTACCGATGTCCAGGAACTGGCGCAGGTCCGCCTCGGCGGCCAGATGCGTCACCACCCGGCCGAGGAAGGCCCGGTCCGCGCGCGCCACTTCGCCGATGCTCGGGTAGAAGCCGGTGACCTGGTCGCCGACCGCGCGGTCCACCGGATAGTTGTCCTTGCCGCCCAGCCAGTAGTTCCACACCCGAGCGTTGTGGGCGATGTCGGTCCGGATGCGGTCGTTCATTCGCGAGCCTTTCGCAGCACGGCGGCGAGTGCGTCGACGCGGTTCGTGGTGACCGAGTCGACCCCGTTCTTGATCAGCTTACGCATGGTGCGTTTCGTGTCCGCCGTCCAGGCCGAGACGAGCAGCCCCTCGCGGTGGACCCGCTCGGTCAGCTCCCGGCTCACCAGGCCGAAGCGGTAGTTGAGCCACCGCGGCCGCACGGCGTCGAGGAGGACCCGGCGGGGCGGGGCGAGCGAGGTCCAGGTCAGGGCGATCTCGGCGGCCGGGTCGGCGGCCCGCACCTGGAGCATGGCGACGGCGCCCGCGCAGTAGTAGACGCGCTCCCGGCCCCGCACTCGCGGACCGTGCGGACGATCGCGCGGACCGAGTCCTCGTTCCCGCCCGGCAGGTCCAGCATCAGCCGGTGGTCCCCGGCGGCCAGCAGCGCGTCCCGGAGGGTCGGCACCCCGCCGTCCGTCAGCAGGCCCAGCCGCTCGTACGGCAGGCCGGAGAGCGGACGGTCGTGGCCCCACAGGCGCTTCAGGGTGTCGTCGTGGAGGAGGACGGGCACCCCGTCCTCCGTCAGCCGGACGTCGACCTCGACCGCGTCCGCCCCCCGCTCGATCGCCGAGGCGATCGAAGGGAGCGTGTTCTCACGGACGCGGTACGGGTCGCCGCGATGGGCCACGACAGTCACAGAGCGCATGGGCCCATTCTCGTCGGCGTCAGCGCGCCAGCCAGTCGTTCGTGTACGTGTCGATCTCGGCGGCGATCCCGGCCTTGCCGGCCGCGTCGAGGAAGGAGGCCTCCACCGCGTTCTTGGCGAGGGCGGCGAGACCGCGCTCGTCGAGGCCGAGGAGACGGGCGGCGACGGCGTACTCGTTGTTGAGGTCCGAGCCGAACATCGGCGGGTCGTCGCTGTTGATCGTGACGAGGACCCCGGCGTCGACGAACTGCCGGATCGGGTGCTCCTCCAGGGTGGCGACGGCCCGGGTCGCGATGTTCGAGGTCGGGCAGACCTCCAGGGCGATCCGGTGCTCGGCGAGGTACGCCAGGAGCTCGGGGTCCTGGGCGGAGCTGGTGCCGTGGCCGATGCGCTCGGCGCCCAGCTCGCGGATCGCGTCCCAGACCGTCTGCGGGCCGGTCGTCTCGCCCGCGTGCGGGACCGAGTGCAGACCGGCGGCGCGGGCCAGGTCGAAGTACGGCTTGAACTGCGGGCGCGGCACCCCGATCTCCGGGCCGCCCAGACCGAAGGAGACCAGGCCCTCCGGGCGCAGCCCGTCGGTGGTGGCGAGCCGCGCGGTCTCCTCGGCGGAGACGAGGCCGGCCTCGCCCGGGATGTCGAAGCACCAGCGCAGGACCGTGCCGAACTCGGCCTCGGCCGCCTTGCGGGCGTCCTCGATCGCCGCCATGAAGGCCCGCTCGTCGATGCCGCGGCGGGTGGAGGAGTACGGGGTGATGGTCAGCTCGGCGTAGCGGATGTTCTGCCGGGCCATGTCCCGGGCGACCTCGAAGGTCAGCAGCCGGACGTCCTCGGGGGTGCGGACCAGGTCGACCACCGACAGGTAGACGTCGATGAAGTGGGCGAAGTCCGTGAACGTGAAGTAGTCGGTCAGGGCCTCCGGGTCCGTGGGGACCTTGGAGTCCGGATGCCGGGCCGCGAGCTCGGCGACGATCCGCGGCGAGGCGGAGCCCACGTGGTGGACGTGCAGCTCGGCCTTGGGGAGTCCCGCGATGAAGGCATGAAGGTCAGTCATCGAATCATCGTAGGCCGGGCGGTTCCCCCGCGGGGCGAGGCCGTAGCATGGCGTGACCATGATGGGGAGGCCCATGTCTGACAATCGAGACCAGCAGCCGGGCGGGTACGACCCGACGGACCCGTGGGCTCCGCCGAACCGCGACGGGGTGGAACTGAGCAAGCCGGCGACGCCGTCGCCCTCGCCGGTGCACGACCAGCCGACGATGACGTCCTTCCCGGGCGCCACGGGCGCGCCCGGCGGGGACGTCCCGCCGCCGCCGGTGGCGCCCGGCGGACCGGCGGTCGGCGCCGGATACGGCTATCCGACGGCCGCGCCCGGCTACGGCTACCCGCCGGCGTCGCCGACGCCGCCGGCCGCCTCGGGATACGGCTACCCGGCCTACCCGGGATACGGCCAGCCCGGACAGCCCGGCTGGCAGCAGCCGCAGAACAACGGGATGGGCGTCGCGGCGATGGTGCTGGGCATCCTCGCCGTCGCGCTCTCGTTCTGCACGTACGGCATCCTCGGCCTGGTCCTGGGCGGCATCGCGCTGCCCCTCGGGATCGTGGCCCGCAAGAGGCACCAGCGGGGCGAGGCGAGCAACCGGGGCAGGCCATCGCCGGCATCACCCTCGGCTCCATCGGCATCGCCCTCGGCATCGCGGGCATCGCGCTCATCGTCTTCCTCGCCACGCACGCGGACGAGTGGAGCAAGACGGACGACACCTGGGGGTGAGCGAGACGTCCTTCAGCGCCCCGCGCTGAGCGCCTCAGGCCCCGGGCCCCGCACCCCTTCCGAGGAGGTGCGGGGCCCTTCGCGCGTCACGCGGCCCGCAGCCGCTCCGGGCCTCCATCAGGGCGAAGCCCAGGAGGTTGAGGCCGCGCCAGCGGGCGGGGTCGCCCGCGCGGGGGTCGTCGGCGGCGAGCCCGATGCCCCAGACCCGGTCCAGCGGGCTGGCCTCCACGAGGACGCGCCCGCCCGTGCCCACCAGATACGCGCGCAGGGCCTCGTCCGAGGAGAACTTGTGGACGCTGCCCTCGACGACGATCCCGAAGCGCTCGCGCTCCCAGACGGCCTCGTCGAAGCCCCGCACCAGCCGCCCCGCGTTCTTGGCCTCCGCGGGGGTACGGGCGGCCAGCGCGGCCCGCTCGGCGTCCGCGTCCCCGAAGAGGCGGGCCTTGGCGGCCATCATCCAGTGCTCGGCGGTCGCGTAGGACACGCCGTCGACCACGAAGGGTGCCGGCCACCACTGGCTGAGACAGCTCGCCGAGAGCCGTCCGTCGGGCCGCGGACGGTGCCCCCAGAAGTGCAGCCATTTCACTCGGTCACCGCGTGTGACCTGCTGCATCAGCTCTTCGATCTTGGTCATACATGCGAGTGTGGCATCCGCCACGGACACTCCGTACGGAGATTTTCCGGCCGCCTCGACACATGGTCGACCGATTCCGTCGCGTAACCAAAAGGCAACTACGGAATCACTTGTTGGACTACTGCCCCCATGTCAGGATCGGCACTCAAATCGAGCTGGGACAACGGAGAGCGTCATGACCAACCGCTTCCAGGTGACGGACCGCTTCGCGGACGGCGCGCAGTACATCGGCGGAAGGCTCCGTGCCGGAACCTCGGATCGGGAACACAGCGTGATCGACCCGGCGACCGGCGAGAGCGTCTACACGTACGCGCTCGCCTCCACCGCCGACGTGGACGAGGCCGTCGCCGCCGCCAAGGCCGCCTTCCCGGGCTGGGCGGGAGCCACCCCGGGCGAGCGCTCCGACGCGCTGCACCGCCTCGCCGGCGTCCTCGCCGACTGGGCGGAGGACATCGCCCGGGTCGAGTCGCTCCAGTGCGGCAAGCCGCTCAAGCTCACCACCGAGTTCGACGTGCCGGGCACGATCGACAACACGGCCTTCTTCGCGGGGGCCGCCCGCCACCTCCAGGGCCAGTCGGCCGCCGAGTACACCGGCGACCACACCTCGTACATCCGGCGCGAGGCGATCGGCGTCGTCGGCTCCATCGCCCCTGGAACTACCCGCTCCAGATGGCCGCCTGGAAGATCCTCCCGGCGATCGCCGCCGGCAACACGATCGTCCTGAAGCCCGCCGAGATCACCCCGCTGACCTCGCTGATGTTCGCGATGGCGGCGAAGGAGGCCGGGATCCCCGACGGCGTGATCAACATCGTCAGCGGCTCCGGGCGGGTCGTCGGCGAGCACCTCGTCGGCCACCCCGACGTCGTCATGACCTCCTTCACCGGCTCCACCCCGGTCGGCAAGCGGGTCGCCGAGGTCGCCACCGCCACCGTGAAGCGGCTCCACCTCGAACTGGGCGGCAAGGCCCCGTTCCTCGTCTTCGACGACGCCGACCTGGAGGCCGCCGCCCACGGCGCCGTCGCCGCCTCCCTCATCAACAGCGGCCAGGACTGCACCGCCGCCACGCGCGCGTACGTCCAGCGCCCGCTCTTCGACGCCTTCGTCGCCCGGGTCGCCGAGCTGATGGAGACCGTCCGCGTCGGCGACCCTTCGCGCCCGGCACCGACCTCGGTCCGCTGGTCAGCCACCGCCACCGCGACAGCGTCGCGGGCTTCGTCGAGCGCGCCCGCGCCTACGCGACCGTCGTCACCGGAGGCGAAGCCCCTGGTGGAGAGCTGAAGAACGGCGCATACTACCGTCCCACCCTGATCACCGGCGCCGCACAGGACAGCGAGGTCGTGCAGTCGGAGATCTTCGGTCCGGTCCTGGTGGCCCTGCCCTTCGACAGCGACGACGAGGGCATCCGGCTCGCCAACGACACCCCCTACGGCCTCGCGGCCTCCGCGTGGAGCCGTGACGTCTACCGGGCCAACCGTGCCACGCGGGAGATCAAGGCGGGTTGTGTGTGGGTCAACGACCACATCCCGATCATCAGCGAGATGCCCCACGGCGGCACCAAGGCCTCCGGGTACGGAAAGGACATGTCGGCGTACTCGTTCGAGGAGTACACGCAGGTCAAGCACGTAATGTTCGACAACACTGCGGTCGCGGCGAAGGACTGGCACCGCACGATCTTCGGGGACCGATAGCAACCGCCGCCCGACCAGCGGCCCACCCATCCCGAAAGGGCACAGCGCATGGAGCAGTACGAGGCCCGACAGCCTGTCCGCCGCGCAGCTGGCGGCGATACGGCGCAGCATGACGAGCGGCCGGGGCGCGCTCAGCCGCCGTTCGATGCTGCGCGCGGGCGGCGTCGGCGCGCTCACGGTCGGCGGTCTCGCCGGCCTGAGCGCCTGTGGCATCCGCCGGCCAAGCGGGAGGGCAGGGCCCGCGTCCACCGACTTCTCGGCCAGGAGAAGACCGTCGCCTTCTCCAACTGGACCGAGTACATGGACGTCGGCGAGGACGAGAAGTCCCGCCCGACCCTGGAGGCGTTCGCCAAGCGCACCGGGATCAAGGTCAAGTACACCGAGGACATCAACGACAACGTCGAGTTCTTCGGCAAGATCAAGCCGCAGCTCGCGGCCGGCCAGGACACCGGCCGCGACCTGATCTGCGTCACCGACTGGCTCGCCGCCCGCATCATCCGGCTCGGCTGGGCGCAGAAGCTCGACCCCTCGAACCTGCCCAACGCGTACGCGAACCTGTCCGCCCAGTTCCGCCGCCCGGACTGGGACCCGGGGCGCTCGTACTCGTACCCCTGGACGGGCATCTCCACCGTCATCGCCTACAACGTCAAGGCGACCGGCGGGAAGAAGGTCGACTCGGTCAGCCAGCTGCTCGACGACCCGTCGCTCAAGGGCCGCGTCGGCTTCCTCACGGAGATGCGCGACTCCATAGGCATGACCCTGCTCGACCTCGGCAAGGACCCGGGGAAGTTCACGGACGCCGACTACGACGCGGCGATAGGACGCCTCCAGAAGGGCGTCGACAAGAAGCAGATCCGCCGCTTCACCGGCAACGACTACACCTCCGACCTGGACAAGGGCGACATCGCGGCCTGCCTCGCCTGGGCCGGCGACATCATCCAGCTCCAGGCGGACAACCCGGACATCAAGTACGCCATCCCGTCCGCCGGTTACATCACCTCCAGCGACAACCTGCTCGTCCCCGCGCAGGCCCGGCACAAGACCAACGCCGAGAAGCTCATCGACTACTACTACGAGCTCCCCGTCGCCGCCCGGCTCGCCGCGTACATCAACTACGTCTGCCCCGTCGACGGGGTCAAGGACGAGCTCGCCAAGATCGACCCCGAGCTCGCGAACAACACGCTGATCCTCCCGGACAAGGCCACGGCCAAGAAGTCGCACGCCTTCCGCTCGCTCACCAGCGCGGAGGAGACGGCGTACGAGGAGAAGTTCGCCAAGCTCATCGGCGCCTGAGTCCGGCCTCGTCCACCTCTCTACACCCCCTGGGACCGCAACCCATGACTGACAACACCACCGGCGGCGACGTCCGTCTCACCGGGATCAGCAAGTCGTACGGCTCGTTCCACGCCGTCAAGCCGCTCGACCTGACCGTCCCGCAGGGCTCCTTCTTCGCCCTGCTCGGCGCCTCCGGCTGCGGCAAGACCACCACGCTGCGCATGATCGCCGGCCTGGAGGACCCGACCACCGGCACCGTCTTCCTCGGCGACCGCGACGTCACCGACCTCCCGCCGTACAAGCGGCCGGTCAACACCGTCTTCCAGTCCTACGCGCTCTTCCCGCACATGGACATCTCCGAGAACATCGCCTTCGGCCTGCGCCGCCGCGGCATCAAGTCGGTGAAGAAGCAGGTCGACGAGATGATCGACCTGGTCCAGCTCGGCGAGCACGCCCACAAGAAGCCGCACCAGCTCTCCGGCGGCCAGCAGCAGCGCGTCGCCGTGGCCCGCGCGCTCATCAACCACCCGCAGGTGCTGCTCCTCGACGAGCCGCTCGGCGCCCTCGACCTCAAGCTGCGCCGCCAGATGCAGCTGGAGCTCAAGCGGATCCAGACCGAGGTCGGCATCACCTTCGTGCACGTCACCCACGACCAGGAGGAGGCCATGACGATGGCCGACCAGGTCGCGGTGATGAACGGCGGCCGGGTCGAGCAGCTCGGCGCCCCCGCCGACCTGTACGAGAACCCGCAGACCACCTTCGTCGCCAACTTCCTCGGCACCTCGAACCTGATCGAGGCCGAGGTCCTGGAGACCGGCTCCGACGTGATCGTCACGGCCGGCGGCGGCAAGCTCCGCCTCCCCGGCGACCGCTGTACCTCCGCCGCCCGCCAGGGCGGCAAGGTGCTCGTGGGCGTCCGCCCCGAGAAGATCTCGCTCGCGCACGCCGACGACGCGGGCTCGATCGCCGACGGCCGCAACCGGGTGACCGGCCGGATCGTCGACTCCTCCTTCATTGGCGTCTCCACCCAGTACGTGGTGAACTCGCCGGCCGGCGCGGAGCTCCAGGTCTACGAGCAGAACATCGAGCGGGACGCGCGCCTGCGCCCCGGCGCCGAGGTCGTCCTGCACTGGAACCCGGCCCACACCTTCGGCCTCGACGCGGCCCAGGACATCGACGCGGGCGTGGAGACGGTGGAGGACGCCTCGTGACCGCGACCCTCACGAAGGACACGGCCCTCACCGAGGAACCGGTTCCGCGCAAGCCCTCCACCCGCAAGCGGCTCGTCCCGTACTGGCTGCTGCTCCCCGGCATCATCTGGCTGCTCGTCTTCTTCGCGCTGCCGATGGTCTACCAGGCCTCCACCTCGGTGCAGACCGGCTCCCTGGAGAAGGGCTTCGAGGTCACCTGGCACTTCCAGACCTACTGGGACGCCTTCCAGGAGTACTGGCCGCAGTTCGTCCGCTCCCTGCTGTACGCCGGGACCGCGACCCTGCTCTGCCTGCTGCTCGGCTACCCGCTGGCGTACCTGATCGCCTTCAAGGCCGGCCGCTGGCGCAATCTGCTCCTCGTCCTCGTCATCGCGCCCTTCTTCACCAGCTTCCTCATCCGCACGCTCGCGTGGAAGACGATCCTGGCCGACGACAGCGTGGTGGTGCAGGCGCTCAACGCCCTGCACTTCCTGGACGTCACCAACTGGCTCGGCTGGACCGAGGGCAACCGCGTCCTCGCCACCCCGATGGCCGTGGTCTGCGGTCTGACGTACAACTTCCTGCCCTTCATGATCCTGCCCTCTACACCTCCCTGGAGCGGATCGACGGCCGGCTGCACGAGGCCGCGCAGGACCTGTACGCCTCCCCGGCGACCACCTTCCGCAAGGTGACCTTCCCGCTGTCGATGCCCGGCGTCGTCTCCGGCACCCTGCTCACCTTCATCCCGGCGAGCGGCGACTACGTCAACGCCGAACTGCTCGGCTCGACCGACACCAAGATGGTCGGCAACGTCATCCAGTCGCAGTTCCTCCGGGTGCTCGACTACCCGACGGCGGCCGCGCTCTCCTTCATCCTCATGGCGATCGTGCTCGGCATGGTCACCGTCTACATCCGCCGTGCGGGAACGGAGGACCTGGTCTGATGCGCTGGGTACGACGCAACCTCGTCGTCATCGCGGGCCTGCTGACGCTCGCGTACATGATCCTGCCGAACCTCGTGGTGATGGCGTTCTCCTTCAACAAGCCGAAGGGCCGCTTCAACTACTCCTGGCAGGAGTTCTCCCTCGACGCCTGGAAGGACCCCTGCGGCGTCGCCGACATGTGCGAGTCGCTCTCGCTCTCGCTCCAGCTCGCCGCCTGGGCGACGCTCGGCGCGGTCCTGCTCGGCACGATGATCGCCTTCGCGCTGGTCCGCTACCGCTTCCGGGCGCGCGGCGCGATCAACTCGCTGATCTTCCTGCCGATGGCGATGCCCGAGGTCGTCATGGCCGCCTCGCTGCTCACGCTCTTCCTCAACATGGGCATCGAGCTGGGCTTCTGGACGGTCCTGATCGCCCACATCATGTTCTGTCTGTCGTTCGTCGTGACGGCGGTCAAGGCCCGGGTCATGTCCATGGACCCGCGCCTGGAAGAGGCCGCGAACGACCTCTACGCGGGCCCCGTGCAGACCTTCCTGCGCGTGACCCTGCCGATCGCCGCGCCCGGCATCGCCGCCGGCGCGCTGCTCGCCTTCGCGCTCTCGTTCGACGACTTCATCATCACCAACTTCAACGCGGGCTCCACCGTCACCTTCCCCATGTTCGTCTGGGGCTCGGCGCAGCGCGGAACCCCCGTTCAGATCAATGTCATCGGCACCGCGATGTTCGTCCTCGCGGTACTGATGGTCGTGGCCGGGCAAATGATTGCGAACCGGCGCAAGAAAACAGCAACAGCCTGAGCGAAAGCCGCCCCAGGCACCGAAGGAGTTGGAAACCATGGCCCCAGTCGCCATGCGTCTCGCTGCACAATCTCTCTCCGACGCCCAGCCCGTCCCCTTCTGGCTGGAAGACCCCGGCAAGCCCGGAGCCCTGCCCGCCCTCACCGGCACCGAGAAGTGCGATCTCCTCGTGGTCGGCGGCGGATACAGCGGACTGTGGACCGCGCTCCTCGCCAAGGAGCGCGCCCCCTCCCGGGATGTCGTACTGATCGAAGGCCGCGAGGTGGGCTGGGCCGCCTCGGGCCGCAACGGAGGCTTCTGCGCGGCCTCCCTCACCCACGGCTTCGGCAACGGGCTCGCCCGCTGGCCGGGCGAGCTGCCGAAGCTGGAGGAGCTGGGCGAGCGCAACCTCGACGGCATCGAGGAGACCGTCGCCCGCTACGGCTTCGACTGCGAGTTCGAGCGCACCGGCGAGATCGACGTCGCCACCGAGCCGTACCAGGTCGAGGAGCTGACCGAGGTCCACGCGGAGCTCGAACGGCTCGGGCTCGCGGACGGCGTCGAACTCCTCGACCGGGACGCCGTACGGGCCGAGGTCGACTCGCCGACCTTCCTCGGCGGCATGTGGGACAAGCGCGGCGTCGCCATGCTCCACCCCGCCAAGCTGGCCTGGGGCCTCAAGCAGGCCTGCCTCGACCTGGGCGTGCGGATCTACGAGAACACCCCCGGTCTCCGGCTGGTCTCGGTCGGCGCCGGGATGGGCGTCCACACCCCGTACGGCAAGGTGCTCGCGGGCCGGGTCGCGCTCGGCACCAACGTCTTCCCGTCGCTGGTCAAGCGCGTCCGCCCGTACACCGTCCCGGTCTACGACTACGCCCTGGTGACCGAGCCGCTCAGCCCGGAGCAGCTCGCCTCGATCGGCTGGAAGAACCGGCAGGGACTCGGCGACTCCGCCAACCAGTTCCACTACTTCCGGATCACCGCCGACCACCGCATCCTGTGGGGCGGCTACGACGCGATCTACCGCTACGGCGGCAAGGTGCAGGCGGAGATGGACCACCGCCCGGAGACGTACCTCAAGCTCGCCGAGCACTTCTTCCGCTGCTTCCCGCAGCTGGAGGGGCTCCGCTTCAGCCACGCCTGGGGCGGCGCGATCGACACCTGCTCGCGCTTCTCGGCCTTCTTCGGCACCGCGTACCAGGGGAAGGTGGCGTACGCGGCGGGGTTCACCGGCCTCGGCGTCGGCGCCACCCGCTTCGGCGGGGACGTCATGCTCGACCTGCTCGCGGGGGAGCGCACCGAGCGCACCGACCTGGCGATGGTCCGCTCCAAGCCGCTGCCCTTCCCGCCTGAGCCGGTGGCCTGGGCCGGCATCGGCATCACCAAGTGGTCGCTCGCCCGTGCCGACGAGAACGGCGGCCGGCGCAACCTGTGGCTGAAGACCATGGACCGACTGGGCCTGGGCTTCGACAGCTGACCCATGTCCTGTGACACAGGTCACAGCCGCGTGGTGCTCGAAACCGCGTAGAGAAGCCCCCGTACCCGCTCTCTCCGTCTGGACAAGGCGTCCACGCGGAAGGAGAACGTCGCGATGACTGGTACGGGGCTTCTGGCGCCAAGGCAGCGGTGGAATGGCTGGTCTCGGTCGCGCCGGATCCGGAGGCCTGCCGGTGGGAATGGGAGCGCAACCCCCACGGGTCGCGCTGCTGCCCGCCGGCAGGCGCTGGGACGTGCTGATCCTGCCGGGCGGGCTCGGCCACCCCACGCTCGACGTGCTGACCCGGCTCGTGGACCGGCCGGGCCCGGTCCTGGCCGACTTCGGCGAGGCCCGGATCGGCTTCTTCGTCCCGCCGGGGACCGCCGCCCGCTGGCTCGGCACCGGAGTGCGCGGCGCGGGCTCCGGCACCTGGATCGTCGTCCCGTACCCGGGCCGGGTGACCGGCGCGGCGCGCTGGCTGGTGGCGCCGGACGGCCTGGGCACCCTCACCGACGCCTCGCTCCTGGAGCTGGCGATGCACGAGGCGGCGGGCCAACTGGCCGGAGGGGTGAGGTCTGAACGGGACTCCGAACCGTACAGAGGTCTTGACCACTCGATTGGTCTGGACCATGCTGTGGCGCGCTCCACCCCGATTCCCCCACTCCCGGAGGCAGTTGTGGACCGCACCAGACCCCTCCCCCTGCTGCTGGCGGCCTCCCTCGCCGCCGGCGGTCTCCTCGCCCTCACCCCCGCGGCCCAGGCCGCCGACGCCGAACTCGCCCGCAACGGCGGCTTCGAGGCCGGCCTCGACGGCTGGACCTGCACGGCGGGCAGCGGGGCCGTCGTCCCGTCGCCCGTGCACGGCGGGACGAAGGCGCTCCAGGCCACCCCGGCCGGCAGCGACAACGCCACCTGCTCCCAGGCCGTGACGGTGAAGCCCAACTCCACCTACACCCTGAGCGGCTGGGTGCGCGGCAGCTACGTCTACCTCGGCGCCTCCGGCACCGGCACCACCGACGTCTCCACCTGGACGGCCTCCGCCCCCGACTGGCAGAAGCTCAGCACCACCTTCACCACGGGCGCCTCGACGACCTCGGTCACGATCTCCACCCACGGCTGGTACGGCACCCCGCCTACCAGGCCGACGACCTCTCCTCTACGGCCCCGGCGGCGACCCCGTCCAGCTCCCGGCCGCCCCCACCGGCCTCACGGCGGGCTCCCCGACCTCCACCACCGTGCCGCTGAGCTGGTCGGCGGTCCCCGGCGCCACCTCGTACCACGTCTACCAGGGCGCCACGAGGATCCAGACGGTCACCGGCACGACGGCCACCGCGACCGGCCTCACCGCCTCCACCCCGTACACCTTCCAGGTCACCGCCGCGAACGGCGCGGGCGAGTCCCCGAAGTCCGCCGCCGTCACCGCGACCACCACCTCCGGCGGCGGGGCGGCGGCGGGGCCTCCCGCGCACGCCCTCGTCGGCTACCTCCACGCGAGCTTCGCCAACGGCTCCGGCTACACCGGATGGCCGACGTCCCCGACTCCTGGGACGTCATCGACCTCGCCTTCGGCGAACCGACCTCGGTCACCTCCGGCGACATCCGCTTCAACCTCTGCCCGGTCACGGAGTGCCCGAACGTCGAATCCCCGCCGACTTCAAGGCCGCGATCAAGGCCAAGCAGGCCGCCGCAAGAAGGTCCTCATCTCCATCGGCGGCCAGAACGGCCAGGTCCAGCTCGCCACCACCGCCGCCCGCGACACCTTCGTCTCCTCCGTCTCGAAGATCATCGACGAGTACGGACTCGACGGCCTCGACATCGACTTCGAGGGCCACTCCCTGTCGCTCCAGACCGGCGACACGGACTTCCGCAACCCCACCACCCCGGTCATCGTCAACCTGATCTCCGCCGTGAAGACCCTCAAGGCCAAGTACGGCGCGAAGTTCGTCCTGACCATGGCCCCCGAGACCTTCTTCGTCCAGCTCGGCTACCAGTACTACGGCTCCGGCCCCTGGGGCGGCCAGGACCCGCGCGCCGGCGCCTACCTGCCGGTCATCCACGCCCTGCGCGACGACCTCACCCTGCTCCACGTCCAGGACTACAACTCGGGCTCCATCATGGGCCTCGACAACCAGTACCACTCCATGGGCGGCGCCGACTTCCACATCGCCATGACCGACATGCTCCTCACCGGCTTCCCGGTCGCCGGCAACACGGACCGCTTCTTCCCGCCCCTCCGCCCCGACCAGATCGCCATCGGCCTCCCTGCCTCCACCCAGGCGGGCAACGGCCACACCACCCCACCGAGGTCAACAAAGCCCTCGACTGCCTCACGAAGAAGACCAACTGCGGCACCTACCCGACCCACGGCACCTGGCCCGCCCTGCGCGGCCTGATGACCTGGTCGATCAACTGGGACCGCTACAACCAGGGCGAGTTCAGCCGTAACTTCGACGCGTACGGCTGGAGCTGACGGTCGCGGCTCACTCCGTCACCTCGCGGAACAGGCGGGTCGGAACAGAACGGGGTCCGGCCCGCCCAGCTCCGCCAGCACCGCCCGCAGATCCAGCGGCACCGCCCGCACCCGGCCCGTCACCACCCCTCCAGCGTCCGCACCGCCACCCGATGGCCGCCCGAGCCGGCGCGGCCCGGGTGGACCAGGACGCAGTCGGGCGGCCCCCGTCCGCCCGCCGCCCGAGGGCATGGGCGTAGAGCGAGGCCTGGTACAGGTCCTCGGGCGAGAGCTTCTTCTCCCCGTACAGCTTGTACTTGACGTCCACCGGCAGCCGGTACGGCCGCCCGGACCGCACTCCGGACACCAGCACATCGGGCCGTACGGTGCCGTAGGACTTCCCCGCCCGCTCGTCGAACAGCACCCCCGACCGCGAGGTCTGGCCCTCCGCCCGCAGCCCGGAGCCCCTCGCCCCGTCCTCCAGCAGCCGGGTCACGAAAGCCTCGAACAGGCGATTCATGTCGATCAGGAAGGCGTGCGAGGCCAGCGGCCCCGGGGTGAACAGCCCCTCCAGGCCGCCGCCCGTGAGAAGCAGCGCCGCCCACCGGTGCGCGGGCCGGTAGTGCTCGTTGTGCCGGTGGTACGTCACCGACGCCAGCGCCGCCCGTACGTCCCCAGTGGCGTCGGGGCGTGCCGCGCGAACAGTCCCGCCGCCCGCCGGGCCCGCGCCCGCACCCCGCCGTCGCGCGCCGTCCGGGCGGCCACCGCGAGGGCCTCCGAGCAGATCCGGTTGTCGAGGACGTCGGCCTCGTGCTCCTCGAACCGGCAGGCCAGCAGGTCCGGCCGGCCGTGGTGGACCAGCAGCTGCCGCACGGGCAGCAGCCTGCCCCGCACCACCCGCAGATCGTCCTCGACCGGCACGTAGTCGCGCCGCACGCCGTGCCGCAGCAGCCGCTCGCCGTGCTCGACGGCCATGAGGCAGACCAGGTCCCGGAGGGAGGGCCGCCCGCCCGCCAGGCCCTGCGCCGTGGGCAGCAGCTCTCGCACCCCGCCCCAGGCGTGGTCCACCATGCGCAGCACGTCGAGGTCTCCGCCCAGGTACTTCGGCACGACCCGGATCTCGACGGCCTCCAGCCGCACCGTCCCCACGTACTGTGCGGCCGTCACCTCCAGCCGGTCGCCCCACAGCTGCCGCAGCCGCAGGCGCGCGTCCAGGGACCCGTCGGCGAGCAGCCGCCGGTCGGCCTCCGTCAGCCGGATCCCGTCGAAGACCCGGGTGGCGTACTCGGTCAGCTCCAGGGCGGCCGGCGCGTCACTCCTCACCGGAACCGACCTGGAGCTCCTCGTACAGACGGTTCACGAGGTCCTCGTCGGTGAGCTCCCGCAGGGCGTGGGCGGCCACGTCGACCACCTCCTCGCCGAGGAAGGCGGCGAGAGCCCGTAGTCGTCGTACGCGTACTCCTGGAGCAGCGGCAGGATCTCGCCCCGCACGATCGCGGCGAACTCGGCGGCGGTGGAGACGGGGGCGCCCTCGGGGAGGAAGAAGGCGTGTCCTATCTGCTTCTCGCGGTCGAGACGGGTCCTGATCCGCTCGTTGAGCCGGTCGAGGAAGACGGCGAGGTCCAGCTGGTCCACCTGGGCGCCGCGCAACGGACCCGAATCGGGGAGGAGTTCGATGAAAGCGAAGCGGCGGCGGATGGCCGAGTCGAGCATCCGGACGGACCGGTCGGCGGTGTTCATGGTGCCCAGGACACGCACGTTCGACGGCACCCGGAAGGGCGTTCCCGTGAGCGGCAGCGTGACCGGAAGCCCCCTCTTGTCCTTCTCCACGACGGTGATCAACTCGCCCAGGATGCGCGGGAGGTTGCCCCGGTTCAGCTCGTCCACGACCACCAGGTACAGCTGGCCCGGATCGGCGGCCGCGGTCTCGCACACCCGCTTGAAGACGCCGTCCACCGGCTCCAGGACGAAGCCGGACGCGCCCTTGACGGGCCGCAGGCCCTCGACGAAGTCCTCGTACCCGTAGTTCGGATGGAAGGTGACCAGGGTCAGCCGCCGGACCTCGGTCAGGGCCTCGATCGTCGCGGCGAACTCCGCGCTGCCCGGCTCGGCGAGCGGCTCGACCCCCGGCAGGTCGGCGGAGAGCTCACCGAGCCGGCGGACGGCGTAGCGCAGCGCGTGGTACGTCTTGCCGGTGCCGGGCGGACCGAACAGCACGGCCTGGCCCCGCCGTTCGAGGGCGTCGTCGATCTGCTGGAGACCGGCGTCGAGGGGCGGGATCTCGACGGGCTTGGCGGTCTCTTCCAGCTCCAGCAGGTTCACCACCTTGCCGAACATCATGAGCTCCCCGATCTTCAGCCAGAGAGGACGGGGCACGTCGGAGACGAGGCCGTGGCCCCATTCGGCCACGGGCTCGTCCAGCTTGCCCGCGTACTCCGTGTCCCACTCGACCATCACGGCGTGCCACGGCGGCCGGTCCGCGGCGGGGTGCGGCAGCCGGCTGTATCCGTCGCCCCTGACCCTGCCGACGCCCAGGACCTCGCTGCGGCCCCGGGTCGCCACCACCCGGTCCCCTTCCCGCAGGTCGAGCAGGCGCCAGAGCCCGCCGGCCCGGGCGACGAGCTGCGGGACGGACGCGCCGCTGTCCGCGTAGGCCTCCAGGTACGCCTGGGTGTACTCCTCCTCGTCGGCGTACCGGCGCAGATCGCCGATCCGGTCCGCGTCGACGGCCGCGACGGCCCCGGCGAGGAAGTGGTCCCAGTCGCCACGAGGCTCGGAGACTCCGATCCGTACGGTACGGGGGGTGGTCCGGCGGGCCGGTGCCCACCAGTCGAGGAAGTGCCAGACGAGCTGAGGCGGCCAGCCCGCGAACCGGGGATCCTCGTCGATCAGTGACTTCAGCAGCTCCTTGCGCCTGAACGGCTGGAGCTTCGCCGCCGCGCTCCCGGGGGCGAGCCGGTTCAGATAGTGCTGCGTGAAGCTGTCCGAGTAGACCGGAAGGACGGCGTCGGGAGCGTAGATCCGCAGGGTCTTCGCCACGACCATGATCCCGGAGCGGATCGAGGTGATCTCGTCGATGTCCCGGACCCGGCCCTCCTGGGCCGCCGTCACGGCGGCGACGAGCCCCGCCCTGACCTCCCGCCATGCCTCGGCGACATCCGCGTACCGCTTGTCGAACCACCACGAGCCGTGGTTCGTCCGATAGACGAAGTGCTTCTTCGCCGTGCCGCCGGTGATGCTGCCGAGCGACTTGCTGCCGAACTCCAGCGCATGGCTGAACACCTGGTGGCCGGGCATGTCCGGCTGCCCGAGCGCGTACCGCTCCAGCGGCAGCTCCGCCCACTCCTCCCACGGGAACTCCGTACGGATGCGCTCGGCGTCCCGGTCCGCCGCCTCGACGGCCGCGCGGTGCCGCTCGGGGTCGAAGACTCGCAGCGCCTCGTCGACCGGCCAGTACGGCAGGGTCTCGGCATGGCTGTCGGTGACCGGCCGCAGGGCGCAGGAACAGACACCGGTGACGGGCCGGTCCCGTCCGTTGAGCAGTCCGGCGGAGGCGGCGAACACGGCCGGTTCCGCGGCGTCGAGCAGGCGCCGCCAGGTGAGTCCGTCGGGGTCCGGGCGGCGCTGGAGACTGCCGGAGTCCGTCAGGTGCCGGCAGTCCGGAGCGTGATGGATCTTGAAGCCCTGTCCCGGGAGGATGACCTCCCCGGGGACGGGTTCAGTTCGTACGCCCGTCCGTCGACCGTGACGGCGTACCGCCGCTCCCTGTCCGCCATGCGTCCCCTCCCCGGATCCGGCCACGACCGTACCGCGATGCGAGGACGGGCCAGCGCAGCAGCGGCAGGCACAGGGCGACGGAGGCCAGCACGTCCAGGGGCCAGTGGAAGCCGCGCAGGACCAGCCCCGTGGCCGTCACCGCCGTCAGCAGGACGGCGACGGGGACGAGACGGCGCGACACCAGGTACGCGGCGCTGACGTAGGCGACCATCGCCGTGGCCGTGTGGCCCGAGGGGTAGTAGCCCTGGGCCCAGGGTTCCAGGGGGCCGGGGCGGGCGGTCCACTCCTTGAGGGGGATCACGAGCAGGGGGACGGAGGCCATGGCGAGGCCGGCGTGGAGGGCGGCGGCCCGGCGGCCGCGCCACAGGGCGTAGGCCATCGCGCAGGCGAGGACGGGGAGGGCGACCGTCATGTTGCCGAGGTCGGAGGCGAGTTCGGTGAGGCGCCGGGGGACGGAGTCCACCACGGCCCGGGACACCCGCTCGTCGAGCCTGGCCAAGGGGCCGTGGACGAGCACCTGCCAGGTCACGACGGCGAGGGCGACGAGCGCCGAGAAGAGAGCCGGCCGCCCTGGAACAGGGGGGGTGGTTCCAGGGCGGCCGAGGGGATCGGGCTGCCGCACGCCCCGGGGGGTGTGGGGCGGGCGGCCATCCGATCGGTGAGGAGTCCCGGGGCACGAGGCCCCGGAGGTGTGCGCGAAGGCACGGTGCGGACGGGGCTGGGGAGGCTCCGCCCGGGGTGTTTCTCTCATCTGCAGAAACCGTACGTCACGAAAGGGGGCCGACAGCGGGAAACGTATCCCACCATCGGCCCCCCACAGAGTCTTCACACGGAGCGTCGGATCCGTGCTCAGGTCCGTACCTGGACCGGCGCTCAGATCTGCGCGAGCGCGGCCTCGATGACGTCCAGGCCCTCGTTCAGCAGGTCCTCGCCGATGACCAGCGGCGGCAGGAAGCGCAGCACGTTGCCGTAGGTGCCGCAGGTCAGGACGAGCACGCCCTCGTTGTGGCAGTACTTGGCGAGCGCGGCGGCGGCCTCGGCGAACGGCTCCTTCGTCGCCGGGTCCTTCACCAGCTCGATGGCGATCATGGCGCCGCGGCCACGGATGTCACCGATGACCGGGAACTTCTCCTGCATCGCGGTGAGGCGGCCCTTCATGACCTCCTCGATGCGCTTGGCCTTGCCGTTGAGGTCGAGCTCCTTCATCGTCTCGATGGCGCCGAGCGCACCGGCGCAGGCCACCGGGTTGCCGCCGTAGGTGCCGCCCAGACCGCCGCCGTGGACGGAGTCCATGATCTCGGCGCGGCCGGTGACGGCGGCGAGCGGCAGACCGCCCGCGATGCCCTTGGCGGTGGTGATGAGGTCCGGGACGATGCCCTCGTCCTCGCAGGCGAACCACTGGCCGGTGCGGCAGAAGCCGGCCTGGATCTCGTCCGCGACGAAGACGATGCCGTTGTCGTTGGCGAACTTCACGATCGCCGGCAGGAAGCCCTTGGCCGGCTCGATGAAGCCGCCCTCGCCGAGGACCGGCTCGATGACGATCGCGGCGACGTTCTCGGCGCCGATCTGCTTGGTGATGTTGTCGATCGCCTGGGCGGCGGCCTCGGGGCGGCGTTCTCGGCACCGGTGGGCCAGCGGTAGCCGTAGGCGACCGGCACGCGGTAGACCTCGGGGGCGAACGGACCGAAGCCCTGCTTGTACGGCATGTTCTTCGCCGTCATGCCCATGGTGAGGTTCGTACGGCCGTGGTAGCCGTGGTCGAAGACGACGACGGCCTGGCGCTTGGTGTACGAGCGGGCGATCTTCACCGCGTTCTCGACGGCCTCGGCGCCCGAGTTGAACAGCGCGGACTTCTTGGCGTGGTCGCCCGGGGTCAGCTCGGCCAGCGCCTCGCAGACCTCCACGTAACCCTCGTACGGCGTCACCATGAAACAGGTGTGGGTGAAGTCCTGGAGCTGCGCGGAGGCGCGGCGCACGACGGCCTCGGCGGAGGCGCCGACCGAGGTCACGGCGATGCCGGAACCGAAGTCGATCAGCAGGTTGCCGTCGACGTCCTCGATGATGCCGCCGCCGGCCCGCTTCGTGAAGACGGGCAGCGTCGAGCCGACGCCACCGGCGACCGTGTCGAGACGGCGGGCCTGAAGCTCCTGCGACTTCGGACCGGGGATGGCGGTGACGACGCGCCGCTCCTGCGGGACAGCGTTCATGCGGGGCTCCTGGGGTGGTTCTGGACGCACTTGCGGGTTTCCTCCGCAGGCTAGGCGCGGTGGAGGGGGTCCGGCATGCGCCGATCGGGAGTGATGACGGGTATGCCGTTGTCCGGGATGGACATGGCGGCTCCGCTTCCGCCCGTCCGCCACCGCCCGGCCGCACGGGTGGGTGAAACCCCTCCGGGGAGCTTCGGGCCCACTAGATTGACGATGGCACAGAGACGGCGACCTGGCTGGTCAGGGGGCAGGGGTTCATGGAGACCGACGGTACGTACGAGTCACGCGACACCAGGGAGGCGCGGTGCCGCCCCGACGCCGCCGATCGACGGACTGGCCGCGCACCCGAGGCTCCTCCCGCCCACGTGCCCCTCCGCATGCGCCACCTCCGCACGTGCCGCCGCCGCCGCGCGTGCCGCCGCGGCCACTGGCGGCACCGGGGCGGCTCCCGACCCCGTGCAGCCCGTCACCCCGCCCGCCGTCACCTGGCTCGACGCCCCGCGCCCCGAGGCCGAGCCCGGCATCTGGCGGTTCCGGCACGTGCCACCGCCGCCGCCCAAGGAGGCGCGGAAGCTCGCGCCCGTCACCGTGGCCGGGCTGCTGATCCCGCTGGTGGCGGGGCTGCTGATCTGGACGGCCTGGCGGCGCGGCGCGGTCCCCTACCAGTGGATCCCGCTCGCCACGTTCACCCCCTCCGCATGGTGGTACGCCGGAGGCACCTCGCCCCGCGACTGGCACGGCACGCACGCCCACGTCGTCTACGACGGGGTCTTCTTCGCCGCCCTCCTCTACGCCATCGCCCGCCTCGGAGCCTGGGCCGAACTCTCCCGCCACCTCCTCGCCGGCCGCAGTCCGGCCGCGCGGGCCGCGTTCACGGCCGGCGCCGCGCTGCTCGCCCTGTCGTTCGTCTGGCCCGACGCCTTCCCCGGCGTCGGCTGGGACGCACTGCCGGTCGTCAAGCCGGTGCTCTCCCTCGTGGTGCTGATCGGCGGCATCGACGTGCTCAGTTCGCCCTCCCTGGTGTACGTCCTGTACGCCCTCATCGACATCGCCGTCCTGTGGCCCTTCGCGCGCCTCGGCGGCTGGCTCGACCTGGCCCGGAGCTGGTTCAGGTCCCGCACCTCTCCCGCCGCGGACGGCACCCGGCCGCCGCTCGACCCCGAGGCGCCCCTGCCCCTCTCGCAGTGGCCCGACCTCAGGGCGGCCGGGAGTGGCCGGCGGCGGACCTGCTCGCCGCCGAGCTGCGCGCCGGACACATGAACGACGTGGACTGCGCGAGGCTCCGCCGGAACCTGGAGCAGGAGCGCAGGGCCGCCGGCGGCCTCGCCTCCTTCGTCGACACCGTGCTGCGCCACGGCGCCGCGGCCGCGCGCACCCTCCGGCGACCGCGACCTGCCGTCCCGCGCCGCCACCCACGACCTCCTCCTCGGACAGGTGCGCATCGGCCGCTGCGCGGCCGAGGAGCGGAACCCGGCCGCCTACCGGGGCGTGGGCCTCGCCCTCGAACCGGCGGCGCTCGCCACCTCGCTGCTCGTCGTGGGCCCCTCCGGCGCCGGGAAGACCGCGCGCCTGACCGCCCCGATCGTCGAGTCGCTCACCCTGCAGGCCCTCACGGGCGCCTGCGCGGTCGTCGCCGTGGGCACGGCCGACGCGCAGCTGGGCCCGGACGGCGCGTACGACGTCGTGATCCGGCCGGGCGACCCGGCCTCGCCGTACGACCTCGACCTGTACGCCGGCCTCCCCGACCCCGACGAGGCGGCGGAGCTGCTCGCGGAGGGCCTCGTGGGCGATGTCGAGAACCTCGACACCCGGCGGGCCGCCACCGTCCTCGCGCAGCTCATCGGCCCCTATCGGGCGGCGCACGGCCGGTTCCCGACCGTGCCGGTCCTCCGCGAGCTCCTCGAAGCGGGCCCGGAGACGCTGACGGCGCTGCTGGACCGGCTGCCCGCCGACGGCGCGTCCGGCATGCGCCGCGAGCTGGAGGCCCGCATCCGGCAGGCCGGCACCGCCGCCGACGCCGGGCCGGTCCTCGCGGACCGCCTGTCGCTGCTCGACCGCCCGGCCTTCGCCGAGTTCTTCGGCGCCGAGGGGAGCGGCGTACGGCCCTTCTCGCTGAAGTCCGTCGTCCACCACCCGCTGCGGGTCCGGATCAAGCTGCCCGAGCGCGGCCACGAGGAGGCGTCGCGGCTGCTCGCCCGGCTGCTCCTCGCCCAGTTCGCGGCGGCGGCCCGGACTGGCACCCGGCGCGCGCACTTCGTCGCGCTCGTCCTCGACGACGCGACCGGCGCGCTCACCACGGGAACCGTCCGCTCCTCCAGCGGCTGCGCCCGCACAACGCCGGCGTCGTCCTCGGGCTCCGGACCCTCGGCGAGGTGCCCGAGGCCCTGCACGGCCCGCTGCTCGGCGCCGTCGGATGCCGGGTGGCGCTCTCGGGCATCACCACCTGGGACGGCCGGGGCTTCGCCGAGACCTGGGGCAAGGAGTGGGTGGAGACCACCGAGGTGGCGCACCACACGGTCTTCGCCGCCCAGCCGATGACCCGGTTCATCCACTTCCTGCGCAAGAAGATCACCGGCCGGGCCGTCACCACCGACGCCGTCACGACCCGGAAGGTCGAGCGCGAGCGGTGGTCCGCCTCCGAGCTCGCGCACTCCGTGCCGCCCGGCCACGCCGTGGTGTCGCTGACCACGGTCCGAGGCGCGCACACGCCACCGGTCCTGGTCGACCTGCGAGGCTGACCCGCCACGAGCCGCGCCGACCTGCGAGCCCGACCTCCTGCCCGCCGCCCGCTCCGCGAGCCCGACCTCCCGCCCCGCGCGCCCGACCCGTCTCACCCCTCGCCGCGCCCGCGCGGCCTTCCGGAGGCCCTGGCACAATCGGGGCGCCGCTCAGCTGAGCGGCGCCTCCCCGCCGCCGTGCGCGGTTTCGTCCGCGCGCGGTCCTCGCTCAAGGTCCGACGGTCCCCAATGCCGCCCACCCTCGCCTCGCTCGTGCAGCACTCCGCCCTCAAGCTCATCGTCCGTGCGGGTGAGGACCGCCTCGACACACCCGTCCGCTGGGCGCACGTCAGTGAGCTCGCCGACCCGGTTCCGTACATGGAGGGCGGGGAGCTGCTGCTGACCACCGCGCTCACGCTGGACGCGGAGGACCTGGAGGCGATGCGCCGCTATGTGCGGAGGCTGCTCGGGGCGGGGGTGGTGGGGCTGGGGTTCGCCGTGGGGGTGAACTACGAGGAGATTCCGCCGGCGCTGCTGGCGGCGGCGCGGGAGGAGCACCTGCCGCTGCTCGAAGTGCCGCGCAGGACCCCGTTCCTGGCGATCAGCAAGGCCGTGTCGGCGGCGATCTCCGCCGATCAGTACCGGGCGGTCACGGCCGGTTTCGAGGCGCAGCGGGAGCTGACCAGGGCGGCGCTCGCGGAGGGCCCGAGGCCGTCGTCGCACGGCTCGCGGCGCATGTCGACGGGTGGGCCGCGCTGTACGACGCCTCGGGCGCCGTCGTCGCGGTCTCGCCCGAATGGGCGGCGCGCCGGGCCGCCCGGCTCACCCCCGACGTGGAGCGGCTGCGCGAGCGGCCCGCGCCGACCAGCGCGGTCGTGGGCGGCACGGAGGACCGCGTCGAGCTCCAGTCCCTCGGCACGGGGCGCAGGGTGCGCGGCGCCCTCGCGGTGGGTACGGGCGCGCCCTGGGCACGGCCGAGCGGTACGCGGTGCACTCGGCGATCGCCCTGCTCACCCTCACGACGGAACGTTCCCGCACGCTCCAGGCGGCGGAGCAGCGGCTCGGCGCGGCGGTGCTGCGGATGATGCTCGCGGGACAGGCGGAGCACGCGCGCGCGGTGGCGGGGACGTGTACGGCGGGCTGCTCGACGCCCCTACCGGCTGCTCGTCGCCGAGCCCGCCGGGGAGAGCCGACCGGGGAGCCGCCGCTGCCGGTGCTCGCCGAGGCCCTGGAGGCGGCCGCCGCCCGCGCGGGCGAGGCGGTGCTCACCGTCGCCGAGAGCGGGCGGCGGCTCGTCGTCCTCGCCGGTGACGGGGCGCGGTCGTCGCCGCCTGCGAGGGGTACGCGGAGCGGGAGGCGGAGGACGCCGGTGTCGTCGTGGGCCTCTCGGCCCCGGCGGGCCCGAGCGCCGCGGCAGCCGCGTACAAGCAGGCCGAGCAGGCCCTCTCGGTCGCCCGGCGGCGGGGCAGGGCGCTCGTCGAGCACGAGGACCTGGCGGCGGGCTCGGTGCTTCCGCTGCTCGCCGACGACGCCGTACGGGCCTTCGCCGACGGGATGCTCCGCGCGCTGCGGGAGCACGACGCCACCGGCCGCGGCGACCTGGTGGCCTCGCTGCGGGCCTGGCTCTCCCGGCACGGCCAGTGGGACGCGGCGGCGGCGGACCTGGGCGTCCACCGGCACACGCTGCGCTACCGGATGCGCCGGGTGGAGGAGATCCTCGGCCGTTCCCTGGACGATCCGGACGTACGGATGGAGCTGTGGCTGGCGCTGAAGGCGACGGGGAGGGAGGAGTAGCCGCCGCCCCTGGCCTTCCTCGGCCCCTGGCCTTCCTCGGCCCCCTGGCCTTCCTCGGCCCCCTGGCCTTCCTCGGGCCCCAGCTCCCCTCGGGCCCCCAGCTCCCCTCGGGCCCCTGGCTTTCCTCGGGCCCCTGGCTTTCCTCGGCCCCAGCTCCCCTCGGGCCCCTCCAGCGCCCCAGCACCCCGGCGTCCCAGCGCCCCGACGCCCCAGCGCCCCCAGCTCAGTCCCAGCCGTCGTCGCCGCTGCCGCCGAGGTTGATCCCGCTGGACCGGCGGGATCTCCGGCGCCGTCCGTCGCGGACCAGGTCGCTGACCAGCAGGGTCACGGTGGCCACCGCGTGGACCCAGCGGGGCCGCCGCGGGCCGCCCACACCACGCAGACGCAGCCGGCGACGGCGAGGGCCAGGATTCCGGCGAGTACGTAAGGATCATGCTTTCCCCCTGGGAACGTGCGGTCCCGGTCATCCTCCCACTCCTGTGCGCGGCGCCGGAGGGCCGAACGGTGCTCGTATTTCGCTTTGGCTGCCCGGATTCGGGCAATTTTCTTGGACCTGGGGTGCCGTACTCCCTAATCTCCTGAGCATGACAAGCCCTGCCGTCGACCCGGCCCCGAGACGCACCCGGCCGCCCCGGAACCCGTACCGCCGCACCCGCCGCACCCGCCGCGGCCGCGCCCCGCCCGCCGGATCACCGGCGCCGTCTGGGGCGCGCTGGGCATCGTGTACGTCGTCTGGGGTCCACGTACCTCGGGATCCGGATCGTCGTCGAGACCCTGCCGCCGTTCCTCTCCGGAGGTGCCCGCTTCCTCACCGCGGGCCTGCTCCTCGCCGGGATCGTCGCCTGGCGGCAGGGGCCCGCCGCGCTCAGGGTCACCCGCCGGGAGCTCGGGTCCGCCGTCCTCGTCGGCCTGCTCCTCATCCTCGGCGGCAACGGCCTGGTCGTCCTCGCCGAGACCTCCATACCCTCCGGCCTCGCCGCGCTCCTCGTCGCCGCCGTGCCCGTCTGGGTCGTCCTGCTCCGCACGGCCTTCGGCGACCGCCCCGGCCTCGGTGCCTTCGGCGGCGTCCTGCTCGGCTTCGCGGGCCTCGGCGTCCTCACCGTCCCGGGTCTGAGCGGCGAGGTGAAGATCGGCGGCGTCCTGCTCGTCCTCGTCGCGGCCCTGTGCTGGTCGGCCGGCTCCGTCTCCTCCGCCCGGCTGCCCATGCCCGCCAACCCGTTTACGGCGAGCGTCTACGAGATGCTGGCCGGCGGCCTCGCCGCGCTCACCCTCGGTCTCGTGCGCGGCGAACACCACGGCCTCGACCTCGGCGCCGTCTCCGGCCGCTCCTGGGCCGCCCTCGCGTACCTCGTCGTCTTCGGCTCGCTCGTCGCCTTCACCGCGTACGCCTGGCTCCTCCAGACCGCCCCGGTCTCCCTCGCCGCCACCTACGCCTACGTCAACCCGGTCGTCGCCGTCCTCCTCGGCGCCCTCGTCCTGAACGAGGCCCTGACCTGGCCGATCCTGCTCGGCGGCGCGATCGTCGTCGGCGGAGTCTGTCTGATCGTCTCGACCGAGCGGCGCGGCTGATCCGCCCGTACGGCCGGGGACGGCTCCGTCCGCTTCGGCCGAAGCGGACAGAGCCGCCACCCCCACTACTCCATACCGGACAAGCCCGCGTCCGCCGCCCCGGCCCTAACGTGTCACCAGAGCAATCGCTCGCACCCCCGAAACGGAAAGGGCCGGGACGCAATGACGACCACCCACGCCTTCTGGCTCGCCGGCCGCGAGGCCACCGGCGACGCCACCTTCGACGTCACGAACTCGTACGACGGACGTCTGGTCGGCAAGGTCAGCGTGCCCACCGAGGCCCAGGTCGAGGAGGCCGTCGCCGCCGCGCACGCCGTCGTCGACGAGTTCGCCGCGACCCCGGCGCACGTCCGCGCCGCCGCCCTCGACCACGTGTCGAAGCGGCTCGCCGAGCGCACCGAGGAGATCGCCCTCCTGATCTCCGCCGAGAACGGCAAGCCCATCAAGTGGGCCCGCGGCGAGGTCGGCCGTGCCGTCTCCGTCTTCCGTTTCGCCGCCGAGGAGGCCCGCCGCTGGAACGCCGGCGAGGCCCAGCGCCTGGACACCGAGGCCGGCGGCGCGGGCCGCCTCGCCCTCACCCGCCGCATCCCCAAGGGCGTCGTCCTCGGCATCGCGCCGTTCAACTTCCCGCTGAACCTCAGCGCCCACAAGGTCGCCCCGGCCATCGCCGTCGGCGCCCCGATCATCCTCAAGCCGGCCCCGTCGACCCCGATCTCCTCCCTGATCCTGGGCGAGATCCTGGCCGAGACCGACCTGCCGGCCGGCTCCTGGTCGATCCTGACCGTGCCGAACGACCGCATGCCCGCCCTGGTCCAGGACGAGCGCCTCCCGGTCATCTCCTTCACCGGCTCCGACAAGGTCGGCTACGCCATCCAGCAGTCGGTGCCGCACAAGCACTGCACCCTGGAGCTCGGCGGCAACGCCGCGGCCGTCGTCCTGCCCGACTGGTCCTCCGAGGCCGACCTGGACTGGGCCGCGAGCCGCATCGCGACCTTCTCCAACTACCAGGGCGGCCAGTCCTGCATCTCCGTGCAGCGCGTGATCGCCGACGCCTCGGTCTACGACCGCCTGGTGCCGAAGATCGTCGCCGCCGTCGAGGCGCAGGTCACCGGTGACCCGGCGGACGACGCCACCGACGTCGGCCCGCTCGTCGACGAGGCCGCCGCCCAGCGCGTCGAGTCCTGGGTCGACGAGGCCGTCGCGGCCGGCGCCAAGCTCCTCGCCGGCGGCAAGCGCGAGGGCGCGACCTACGCCCCGACCGTCCTCACCGACCTCCCGGCCGACGTCACCCTGGCCCGCGCCGAGGTCTTCGGCCCGGTCCTGACCATCGCCAAGGTCGACGGCGAGGCCGAGGCCTTCGCCGCGGTCAACGACTCGGACTTCGGCCTCCAGGCGGGCGTCTTCACCCGTGACCTGCAGACCGCCTTCCGCGCCCACCGCGCCCTGGAGGTCGGCGGCGTGATCGTCGGCGACGTCCCCTCGTACCGCGCCGACCAGATGCCGTACGGCGGCGCCAAGCGCTCCGGTGTGGGTCGAGAGGGCGTCAAGTACGCCATGGATGACTACACCTACGAGCGCGTGCTCGTCCTGACGGGCCTCGCCCTCTAAGGCGCACGCCCCACGAGACCAGGCGGTCCGAGCCCACTGTGCGGGGGCTCGGGCCGTCTTTTCGTCATGCCACGGGGGAGTCGTCGAGCCGGACGACCTCCGCCGGGCCCGCGCGGAAGGCCTTGTTCGCGGCGTCGGCCGCGACCATGTGCGGGGCGGCGTCGTGCGCGGCGAGGGCCTCGGCCGAGGCCCAGCGCTCGATCAGGGCGAAGCGGTCGGGATCGCCGGCCACCCGGTGCAGGTCGTACCGCAGGCAGCCCTCCTCCGCCCGTACGAGCGGCGCGAGCGCCTCGAAGGCGGCGATCTGTTCCGCGCCCCGGCCGGGCAGCGTGGTGACGAGGACGACGATCTTGATCGGCTGAGACATGCCGCGGACCCTACGCGCGGCCCCGGCGGGGCGGTCGGGGCGTCTCAGCAGGAGGACATACCCGGAGGGATCGCCTCCTCTTTCCGGACCGGGCGGAATCGGGTACGACGGACAGGAAGCCCCAGGAGGTGGAGATGTCCGCACCCGCCCAGCGGCCCAGGGTCACCGAGCGCGAGGCCCGGCAGGTCGCCGAGGCCGCCCGCGAGCGGGACTGGCGCAAGCCCAGCTTCGCGAAGGAGCTGTTCCTCGGCCGCTTCCGCCTCGACCTCGTCCACCCGCACCCGCTCCCCGCCGCCGAGGACGTCCGCCGCGGCGAGGCCTTCCTCGCCGTCCTGCGCGAGTTCTGCGAGACCCGGATCGACGGTGCCCGCATCGAACGCGAGGCCCGCGTCCCCGACGAGACGATCGCCGGACTCAAGGAGCTCGGCGCCCTCGGGATGAAGATCGACCCGGCGTACGGCGGTCTCGGCCTCACCCAGCTGTACTACAACCGCGCCCTCGCCCTCGTCGGCTCCGCCAGCCCCGCCGTCGGCGCCCTGCTCTCCGCGCACCAGTCGATCGGCGTACCGCAGCCCCTGAAGCTCTTCGGCACCCAGGAGCAGAAGGACGCCTTCCTGCCCCGGCTCGCCCGCACCGACCTCTCCGCCTTTCTGCTCACCGAGCCGGACGTCGGATCGGACCCGGCCCGGCTCGCCACCAGCGCCGTGCCCGACGGGGACGAGGCGTACGTCCTCGACGGCGTGAAGCTGTGGACCACCAACGGCGTCGTCGCCGACCTGCTCGTCGTCATGGCCCGCGTCCCCGCCTCCGAAGGCCACCCCGGCGGCATCACCGCCTTCGTCGTCGAGGCCGACGCGCCCGGCGTCACCGTCGAGCACCGCAACGCCTTCATGGGCCTGCGCGGCCTGGAGAACGGCGTCACCCGCTTCCACGGCGTACGGGTCCCCGCCGCGCACCGCATCGGCCCCGAGGGCGCCGGCCTGAAGATCGCCCTCACCACCCTCAACACCGGCCGCCTCTCCCTCCCCGCCGCCTGCGCGGGCGCCGCCAAGTGGTGCCTGAAGATCGCCCGCGAGTGGTCGGGGGAGCGCGAGCAGTGGGGCAGGCCGATCGCCCGCCACGAAGCGGTCGCGACCAAGATCTCCTTCATCGCGGCCACCGCCTTCGCCCTGGAGGCCGTCGTCGACCTCGCCTCCCAGCTGGCCGACGAGGACCGCAACGACATCCGCATCGAGGCCGCCCTCGCCAAGCTGTACGGCTCCGAGAAGGCCTGGCTGATCGCCGACGAACTCGTCCAGATCCGCGGCGGACGCGGCTACGAGACCGCCGACTCGCTCGCCGCCCGCGGCGAACGGGCCGTCCCCGCCGAGCAGTTGCTCCGCGACCTCCGCATCAACCGCATCTTCGAGGGCTCGACCGAGATCATGCACCTGCTGATCGCCCGCGAGGCCGTCGACGCCCACCTCTCCGTCGCCGGGGACCTCATCGACCCCGAGAAGTCCCTCGCCGACAAGGCGAAGGCCGGCGCCCGCGCGGGCGGCTTCTACGCCCGCTGGCTCCCGGGCCTGGTCGCCGGAGCCGGGCAGCTCCCCGGCTCGTACGGCGAGTTCGGCCCCCTCGCGACCCACCTCCGCTACGTCGAGCGGACCTCCCGCAAGCTCGCCCGCTCCACCTTCTACGCCATGTCCCGCTGGCAGGGCCGCATGGAGCTCAAGCAGGCCTTCCTCGGGCGGATCGTGGACATCGGCGCGGAACTCTTCGCGATGAGCGCGGCCTGCGTACGGGCCGAACTCCTCCGCACCACCACGGACCACGGCCGCGAGGCCGGACAGCTCGCGGACGCCTTCTGCCACCAGGCCCGCCTGCGCGTCGAGGAACTCTTCACCCGCCTCTGGTCCAACACGGACGACGCGGACCGCCGGATCGTCGAGGGCGTCCTCGCGGGCCGCTACACCTGGCTGGAGGCGGGCATCGTGGACCCGAGCGGCGACGGCCCCTGGATCGCGGACGCCACCCCGGGCCCGTCCGCGCGGGAGAACGTCCACCGCAAGGTCCCCTGACGCGTTCCGCCATGCGGAACGACCTCCCGCACGGGCGGCGGGGCCCGCCACAATGACCCCGTGACCGTCATAGACATCCCCGGCTCCAAGTCCGTCACCGCCCGCGCGCTCTTCCTCGCCGCCGCCGCGGAGGGCACCACCACCCTCCTGCGCCCGCTCGTCTCCGACGACACCGAGGGCTTCGCCGAGGGCCTCGCCGCCCTCGGCTACGGCGTGCGGCGCGAGCCCGGGGCCTGGCACATCGAGGGCCGTCCCGCCGCCCGGGGCCGCCGACGCCGAGGTGTACTGCCGGGACGGCGCCACCACCGCCCGCTTCCTGCCGACCCTGGCGGCCGCGGGCCACGGCACGTACCGCTTCGACGCCTCCGCGCAGATGCGCCGCCGGCCCTCGGCCCGCTCAGCACCGCCCTGCGCGACCTCGGGGTCGACCTGCGGCACGGCGAGAAGGAGGGCCACCACCCGCTCAGCGTCCACGCCGCCGGGGTGAAGGGCGGCGCGCTCACCCTCGACGCCGGACAGTCCTCCCAGTACCTGACGGCCCTGCTGATGCTGGGCCCGCTCACCGCCGAGGGCCTCGACATCACCGTCACGGACCTGGTCTCGGAGCCGTACGTGGAGATCACGCTCGCGATGATGCGGGCCTTCGGCGCCGAGGTCGTCCAGGAGGGCCGCACGTACCGCGTCGCCCCCACCGGCTACCGGGCGCGGACGTACGGCATCGAGCCCGACGCCTCCACCGCCAGCTACTTCTTCGCCGCCGCGGCCCTCGAACCGGGCCGCTCCGTCACCGTCCCCGGCCTCGGCACCGGCGCCCTCCAGGGCGACCTGGCCTTCGTCGACGTGCTGCGCCGCATGGGCGCCGACGTGGAGGTCACGGAGACCGGGACGACCGTCCGCTCCACCGGCACCCTGCGCGGACTCACCGTCAACATGCGGGACATCTCCGACACCATGCCGACCCTCGCCGCGATCGCGCCCTTCGCCGACGGGCCCGTCCGCATCGAGGACGTCGCCAACACCCGGGTCAAGGAGTGCGACCGGCTCGACGCCTGCGCCGAGAACCTCCGCCGCCTCGGCGTCACCGTCGCGACCGGACCCGACTGGATCGAGATCCACCCCGGCACCCCGGCCGGACCCGTCGAGATCGCCACCCACGGCGACCACCGGATCGTCATGTCCTTCGCGGTCACGGCGCTGCGCACCCCGGGATCACCTTCGACGACCCCGGCTGCGTGAAGAAGACCTTCCCGACTTCCACCAGGTTTTCCACAGGTACGCCCGGACCGCGTGAAGACCGCACAGGCTTTGCGGCAAGAATGGGGGCATGAGCGACCGCCCCTCTCCTCTCGCCGATCCGCACATCGCCTTCGACGTGTCCGAAGGACGCCGGGACATCGTCGTCCTCGGCTCGACCGGGTCCATCGGCACCCAGGCCATCGACCTGGTGCTGCGCAACCCCGACCGCTTCCGGGTCACCGCCCTGGCCGCCTCCGGCGGCCGGATCGGACTGCTGGCCGAGCAGGCGCACCGGCTGAAGGTCGCCGCGGTCGCCGTGGCCCGGGAGGAGGCACTGCCCGAGCTGCGCGAGGCGCTGAAGGCGCTGTACGGCTCCGAGCCCCTGCCCGAGCTCCTGGCGGGGCCGGACGCCGCGACCCGGCTGGCCGCCTCCCCGTGCCACACCGTGCTCAACGGCATCACCGGCTCCATCGGCCTCGCGCCCACCCTCGCCGCCCTCGAAGCGGGCCGCACCCTCGCCCTCGCCAACAAGGAGTCGCTGATCGTCGGCGGCCCCTGGTGAAGGCGCTCGCCAAGCCGGGCCAGATCATCCCGGTCGACTCCGAGCACGCGGCCCTCTTCCAGGCGCTCGCCGCCGGCACCCGCGCCGACGTCCGCAAGCTGGTCGTCACGGCCTCCGGCGGCCCCTTCCGCGGCCGTACGCGCGAGCAGCTGGCCCACGTCACCCGGGAGGACGCGCTCGCCCACCCGACCTGGGCGATGGGCCCGGTGATCACGGTCAACAGCGCGACCCTGGTGAACAAGGGCCTGGAGGTCATCGAGGCCCACCTGCTCTACGACATCCCCTTCGACCGCATCGAGGTCGTCGTCCACCCCCAGTCGTACGTCCACTCGATGGTCGAGTTCACGGACGGCTCCACGCTCGCCCAGGCCACCCCGCCGGACATGCGCGGCCCGATCGCCATCGGCATCGGCTGGCCCGAGCGGGTCCCGGACGCGGCCCCCGCCTTCGACTGGACCAAGGCCTCCACCTGGGAGTTCTTCCCGCTCGACACCGAGGCCTTCCCCTCCGTCGGCCTGGCCCGGCACGTGGGCGGCCTCGGCGGCACCGCCCCGGCCGTCTTCAACGCGGCGAACGAGGAGTGCGTCGAGGCGTTTCTCGCCGGAAGGCTGCCGTTCAACGGAATCATGGATACGGTCACCGCTGTCGTCACCGAGCACGGAAAGCCCGGCGGGGGAACCTCGCTGACGGTGTCGGACGTCCTCGAAGCGGAGACCTGGGCGCGCGCCCGGGCCCGAGAGCTCGCAGCGAAGGCAACAGCGGAGGCCCGCGCATGACCGAAATGCTCCTGTACGCCCTGGGCATCGTGCTGTTCGCCCTCGGCCTCCTCGTCTCCATCGCGTGGCACGAGCTGGGCCACCTCTCCACGGCCAAGCTCTTCGGCATCCGCGTGCCGCAGTACATGGTCGGCTTCGGCCCCACGATCTGGTCGAGGAAGCGCGGCGACACCGAGTACGGCATCAAGGCCATCCCCGCCGGCGGCTACATCCGCATGATCGGCATGTTCCCGCCCGGCGAGGACGGCAAGATCGAGGCCCGCTCCACCTCGCCCTGGCGCTCGATGATCGAGGACGCCCGCGAGGCCTCGTACGAGGAGCTGGAGCCCGGCGACGAGACGCGGCTGTTCTACACGCGCAAGCCGTGGAAGCGCGTGATCGTGATGTTCGCCGGACCCTTCATGAACCTGATCCTGGCGGCGGTGCTGTTCTTCGGCTCGATGATGACGATCGGCACCGCGGGCCAGACGACCCAGGTCGCCGGCGTCCAGAAGTGCGTCATCCAGCAGAGCGAGAAGCGCGACACCTGCAAGACGGGCGACCCGGTCTCCCCGGCGTACAAGGCCGGTCTGAAGGAGGGCGACAGGATCGTCGCCTTCAACGGCACGCCGGTGTCCGACTGGGACACCCTCTCCGACCACATCCGCGACACCGTCGGCCCCGCGACGGTCACCGTGGAGCGGGCCGGACAGCGCCTCGACCTGCACCCCGTCCTCGTCCCCAACGTGGTGCCGAAGAAGGACGCGGACGGCAGGGTCGTCCAGCCCGCGCAGTACATCAAGGCCGGTTACCTCGGCTTCGCCTCCAAGACCGAGGTCGCGCCGCTCACCTTCGGCGAGACCACCGAGCGCATGACCGAGCTCATGCAGAACGGCGTCCACTCGGTCATCGCCCTCCCGGGCAAGATCCCCGGCCTGTGGGACGCCACCTTCGGCGACGGCAAGCGCGCCGAGGACTCCCCGGTCGGCGTCGTCGGCGCCGCCCGCATCACCGGCGAACTCATGACCGTCGAGGCCCCGCCGACGACGATCCTCGTGATGTTCATGAACCTGCTCGTGTACTTCAACGTCTCGCTGTTCCTGTTCAACATGCTCCCGCTGCTGCCGCTCGACGGCGGTCACATCGCGGGCGCCCTGTGGGAGTCCCTGCGCCGTCAGGTCGCACGGATCTTCAAGCGCCCCGACCCCGGCCCGTTCGACGTGGCCAAGCTGATGCCCGCCGCCTACGTGGTGGCCGGCGTCTTCGTCTGTTTCACGCTGCTCGTCCTCGCCGCCGACATCGTCAACCCGGTGAAGATCACGTAGCCCACAGGGGGGCCGGACCCGGTGGTGTCCGGCCCCCCGCCCCCGGGGCGGTAACCTCGGAGACCTGAGCCCGCCGACGCACAACCTTGAGGTTGCACTTCAGATGACCGCGATTTCTCTCGGTATCCCGACCGTTCCGACCCGGCTCGCCGAGCGGCGCAAGAGCCGCCAGATCCAGGTCGGCAGCGTGGCCGTCGGCGGTGACGCGCCCGTCTCCGTCCAGTCGATGACGACGACCCGCACCTCCGACATCGGCGCCACGCTCCAGCAGATCGCCGAGCTCACCGCCTCCGGCTGCCAGATCGTCCGCGTGGCCTGCCCGACCCAGGACGACGCCGACGCGCTCGCCACGATCGCCCGGAAGTCCTCCATCCCGGTCATCGCCGACATCCACTTCCAGCCGAAGTACGTCTTCGCCGCGATCGACGCCGGCTGCGCGGCCGTCCGCGTCAACCCGGGCAACATCAAGCAGTTCGACGACAAGGTCAAGGAGATCGCCAAGGCGGCCTCCGACGCCGGCACCCCGATCCGGATCGGCGTCAACGCCGGCTCGCTCGACGCCCGCCTCCTCAAGAAGTACGGCAGGGCCACCCCCGAGGCGCTCGTCGAGTCCGCCCTCTGGGAGGCCTCCCTCTTCGAGGAGCACGGCTTCCGCGACATCAAGATCTCGGTCAAGCACAACGACCCGGTCATCATGGTCGAGGCCTACCGCCAGCTCGCCGCCCAGTGCGACTACCCGCTGCACCTCGGCGTCACCGAGGCCGGCCCCGCCTTCCAGGGCACCATCAAGTCGGCCGTCGCCTTCGGCGCCCTGCTCTCCCAGGGCATCGGCGACACCATCCGCGTCTCCCTCTCCGCGCCGCCGGCCGAGGAGATCAAGGTCGGCATGCAGATCCTGGAGTCGCTGAACCTGCGCCAGCGCCGCCTGGAGATCGTCTCCTGCCCGTCCTGCGGCCGCGCCCAGGTCGACGTCTACAAGCTCGCCGAGGAGGTCACCGCCGGCCTCGACGGCATGACCGTCCCGCTGCGCGTCGCCGTCATGGGCTGCGTCGTCAACGGCCCCGGCGAGGCCCGCGAGGCCGACCTCGGCGTCGCCTCCGGCAACGGCAAGGGCCAGATCTTCGTCAAGGGCGAGGTCATCAAGACCGTCCCCGAGTCGAAGATCGTCGAGACCCTCATCGAAGAGGCGCTCAAGATCGCCGAGCAGATGGAGAAGGACGGCATCGCCAGCGGCGAGCCGACCGTCGCCGTCGCCGGCTGACCCCTCCCGCACGAGAAGCCCCTCCGCCCCACCCGGCGGAGGGGCTTCTCCCGCATGACGGGCCCCACCACAGGGCGCGGAGGTACAGTGCGGAGACCAGCAGATCCGTCCCGTGAGGCCCCCTCGTGCTGACAGAGACCACCACTCGGGTCCTCGAACCCGCCGACCTCGGCGCCGCACTCGCCGTCCTGGAGAGCGCCCCCGTCGAGAACGCCTTCGTGACCGCCCGCGTCCAGATCGCCGGGCTCGACCCCTGGCGCCTCGGCGGCGAGATGTGGGGCTGGTACATCGAGGGCAGACTGCGCTCCCTCTGCTACTCCGGCGCCAACCTCGTCCCCATCTGCGCCACCCCCGAGGCCGTCCGCGCCTTCGCCGACCGGGCCCGCAGGATCGGCCGCCGCTGCTCCTCGATCGTCGGCCCCGCCGAGGCCACCGGCGAGCTGTGGAGGCTCCTGGAGCCCAGCTGGGGCCCCGCGAGGGACGTCCGCGCCCACCAGCCGCTGATGGTCGCCGAGGAGCCCTCCGCCACCGTCACGCCCGATCCGCTGGTGCGCCGCGTCCGCAAGGACGAGATGGAGGTGATCATGCCCGCCTGCGTGGCCATGTTCACCGAGGAGGTCGGCGTCTCCCCGCTCGCCAACGACGGCGGACTGCTCTACCAGGCCCGCGTCGCCGAGCTCGTCGGCTCCGGCCGCTCCTTCGCCCGCATCGAGGACGGCAAGGTCGTCTTCAAGGCCGAGATCGGCGCCGCCACCCGCCAGGCCTGCCAGATCCAGGGCGTCTGGGTCGCCCCCGAGCACCGCGGCAAGGGCCTCTCCGAGACGGGCATGGCCGCCGTCCTCCAGTACGCCCTGGCCGACGTCGCCCCCGTCGTCAGCCTGTACGTCAACGACTTCAACACCCCGGCGAGGGCCGCGTACCGCCGCGTCGGCTTCCGCGAGACCGGCGCGTTCATGAGCGTGCTGTTCTGAACGTGCTGTCCGAGGCGGGCGGGCACTTGTAGGGTGCGCCGCATGGATGACGCAGAGGTCGTGATCGGTCCGGTCAATCTCGCCGCCCGGGTGGACGAGGCCCTCGCCGTGCAGGCGGTCGCCTTCGGCCTGGACGCGGGCGAGGTCGCCGTCCGCCGCCACATCGTGCTGCGCCACCTCCTCAGCCCCGGCGCCCGCGCCTACGGGGCCACCACCCCCGAGGGGCGGCTCGTCGGCTTCGTGTACGGGATGCCCAACGACCGCACCCACTGGTGGTCCACCGTCGTCGAGACGTACCTGCGCGCCACCGGCACCGCCGACTGGCTCGACGACTCCTTCGTCATCACCGAACTCCACGTCCACCCCGACTTCCAGGGCCGGGGCGTCGGCCGCGAGCTGATCACCACCATCACCGGCACCGCCGCCGAACCGCGCTCGATCCTCTCCGCGATCGACACCGACAGCCCCGCCCGCGGCCTCTACCGCTCCCTCGGCTACGTCGACCTCGCCCGCCAGGTGCACTTCCCGAGCGCCCCCCGCCCCTACGCGGTGATGGGCGCCCCGCTGCCGCTCCGGCGCCGGAACTGATTTCTCGTCGCCGGTACCACCCGGCTAACCTCGGGGCCATCACCTACAGTCCCGGCAGGAGTACGAGAACCATGGCCAACGCACCGGTCCAGCGCATGTCCCAGTTGATGGCGAAGACGCTGCGCGACGACCCGGCGGACGCCGAGGTCCTCAGCCACAAGCTCCTCGTCCGCGCCGGCTACGTCCGCCGCACCGCCGCCGGCATCTGGAGCTGGCTGCCGCTGGGCAAGAAGGTCCTCTCCAACGTCGAGCGGATCGTCCGCGAGGAGATGGACGCCATCGGCGCGCAGGAGGTCAGCCTCCCGGCCCTGCTGCCCCGCGAGCCCTACGAGGCCACCGGCCGCTGGGACGAGTACGGCGCCGAGCTCTTCCGCCTCCAGGACCGCAAGGGCGGCGACTACCTCCTCGGCCCCACCCACGAGGAGATCTTCACCCTCCTGGTCAAGGACCAGTGCTCGTCCTACAAGGACCTGCCGGTGATCCTCTACCAGATCCAGACGAAGTTCCGCGACGAGGCCCGCCCCCGCGCCGGCATCCTGCGCGGCCGCGAGTTCCTCATGAAGGACTCGTACTCCTTCGACACGGAGGACGAGGGCCTCGCCCGTTCCTACGCCCTGCACCGCCAGGCCTACCAGCGGGTCTTCGAGCGCCTCGGCCTCGACTACCGCATCTGCGCCGCCACCGCCGGCGCGATGGGCGGCTCGAAGTCCGAGGAGTTCCTCGCCCCGGCCGAGGCCGGCGAGGACACCTTCGCCGACTGCCCGAACTGCGACTTCGCCGCGAACACCGAAGCGGTGTACCAGGTCGTGAAGCCGGTCGACGGCTCCGGCGTGCCGGCGGCCGAGGAGATCCCGACCCCCGACACCCCGACGATCGAGACCCTCGCCGCCTCCCTCGGCGTCCCGGCCTCCGCCACGCTCAAGAACCTCCTCGTGAAGGTCGACGGCGAGATCGTCGCCATCGGCGTCCCCGGCGACCGCGAGGTCGACATGGACAAGGTCGAGGCGCACTTCGGCCCGACGGCCACGGTCGAGCTGGTGACGGAGGAGGACTTCGCGGCCCGCACCGACCTCGTCCGCGGCTACGTCGGCCCGCAGGGCCTGGAGAAGGTCACCTACATCGCCGACCCGCGCGTCGCGCCCGGCACGGCCTGGATCACGGGCGCCAACAAGGAGGGCACGCACACGAAGAACGTCGTCGCGGGCCGTGACTTCGAGGTCTCCGAGTACGTCGACGTCGTCGTCGTCCAGGACGGCGACCCGTGCCCCAAGTGCGGCACCGGCCTGAAGCTGGACCGCGCCATCGAGATCGGCCACATCTTCCAGCTGGGCCGCAAGTACGCCGACGCCCTCAAGCTCGACGTCCTCGGCCAGAACGGCAAGCCGGTCCGCGTGACCATGGGCTCCTACGGCATCGGCGTCTCCCGCGCGGTCGCGGCCCTCGCCGAGCAGACCGCCGACGAGAAGGGCCTGTGCTGGCCCGCCGAGGTCGCCCCGGCCGACGTCCACGTCGTCGCCGCCGGCAAGGCGCTCCAGATCGAGCTGGCCCTGGAGGTCTCCGAGAAGCTCTCCGCCGCCGGTCTGCGCGTCCTGGTCGACGACCGCGCGGGCGTCTCCCCGGGCGTCAAGTTCACCGACGCCGAGCTCATGGGCGTCCCGAAGATCCTCGTCGCGGGCCGCCGGGCCGGCGAGGGCGTCGTGGAGCTCAAGGACCGCCGCACGGGCGAGCGCGAGGAGGTCACCGTCGACGAGGCCCTCGCCCGTCTGACGGCGTAAGGAACGAGGAGGGGGCCGGAACCCGTACGGGGTTCCGGCCCCCGTCTCCTGGGCCCTCAGGCCCCCTTCTCGTGGGGGGCCGGTTCGACCGAGGGGCCCGTCAGGTCCTCGATGGCGTCCTGGGCCGCCGCCCGGCCCTTCAGATAGGCCCGGCCGAGCGGAGCGGCGGCACCGGCTCCGGCGGCGAAGGCTCCGACACCGAAGGCTCCGGAGCCGAGGCCTCGGCCGTGGGGGTCGCCCGTTCCAGGAAGCGGAGCAGTTCCACCGGGATCGGGAGGACCAGCGTCGAGTTCTTCTCGGCGGACACCGCCATCACGGTCTGCAGCAGCCGGAGCTGGAGGGCGGCCGGCTCCGCGGACATCACGCCCGCCGCCTCCGCCAGCTTCTTCGAGGCCTGGAGCTCGGCGTCCGCGTTGATGACCCGGGCCCGCCGCTCGCGGTCCGCCTCCGCCTGCCGGGCCATGGAGCGCTTCATCGTCTCGGGCAGGGAGACGTCCTTGATCTCGACCCGGTCGATGGCGACGCCCCAGCCCATCGCCGGGCTGTCGAGCATCAGCTCCAGACCCTGGTTGAGCTTCTCGCGGTTGGACAGCAGGTCGTCGAGGTCGCTCTTGCCGATGATCGACCGCAGCGAGGTCTGCGCCATCTGCGAGACCGCGAACTTGTAGTCCTCGACCCGCACCACCGCGTCCGCCGCGTCGACGACCTTGAAGTACACGACCGCGTCCACCCGCACCGTCACGTTGTCCCGGGTGATGCCCTCCTGGGCGGGCACGGGCATCGTGACGATCTGCATGTTCACCTTGTGGAGGCGGTCGACGAACGGCACGATCATGGTGAAGCCCGGCGCCCGCACGTCCTCGCGCAGCCGGCCGAAGCGGAAGACGACGCCCCGCTCGTACTGCTTCACGACCCGCGCCGCCGCGCCCGCGTACACCGCGACCGCCGCACCCGCGCCGGCCACCGCCATCAGCAGCTCTTGGATCATCACGGCCCCCTGGAATCGAGCCGAAAGCTACAAAAAGGGTATTCCCCTACAGCCAGCTCGCGAACTCCAGGAGCAGCTCCGCGTCCTGCCGCCGCCCCACCGTCAGCGCCCGCGTCCCCGACTCGACCGCGCGGAAGAGGGTCCAGCCGCGCAGCCGCTCCCGGTCCAGGTCCAGGAGTCCGCCAGCTTGTTGACCCGCCGCCGGGCCGCCGAGGCGCCGGAGGAGGCGGCCACGAGGTCCTCGACCCTGTCCCGTACGAGCCGGGCGAGGTCGTAGGCCCGCTCGCCCACCAGCGGCTCGGGGCCCACGGCCAGCCAGGGCGTCCGGTCGCCGGCGAGGACCTTGCCCTGCCGGAAGTTGCCGTGCAGCAGCAGGGACTCGGCGGCGGAGGCCACCAGCTCCTCGCGGGCCGCGAGCGCCGCCGCCGTCAGTTCGGCGGTCGCCGCGCCGGCCCGGTAGGGGGCCATGGCGGAGGCCTGCCCGGCCGTCCGCTCCGCCACCGTCTCGAAACCGTGCCCGGCCGGGGCTCGACCCACAGCTTGCGCACGGTGCCCGCCGCCTCCAGGAGCGACTTCGCCTCCGGCAGGAGCGCAGCGAGACCTCGGGGTGGAGCCGTTCGAGGACGAGAGCGCCCTCCCGGCCCCGTCGAGGAGCTGGACCGCGCCCCAGCCGTTCCAGTGCGCCAGCGCGTCCCGTTCGCGCTCCGGCCGGGCGGGCGGGGCGCGATCTTGAGCGCGGCGGGGAGCCGTCGGAGCGCCGGACGAGCACGACCAGACTGCCGCGTCCGCCGGGGCCACCACCCGCTCGGCGTCCAGGGAGGCCTGCCCGAGCGCCCGCTCGGTCAGCTCGGGCAGCTTCCCGAGCCACTCGGCCGCCGCGGCGTCCCCGTACGTCTCGCCGAGCGTCCTGGCCAGTCGCTGCGGCGGTTCGAAACCCATGCGTACGTTGTTCCTTCGGTCGGGGACTCGGTCGGGGCGGGACTACACCCGCTCGGCGAGCCCAGGAAAGGTTACGTCGCTGCCGCGCCAGCGGACGGCGCGTACGGCCGCCTCCCGCAGCGCGGCGGCCGCCTCGCCCGCGCGCGGCCCTCGGCGGCCCGGACGAGGTCGGAGTACACCCGGCCACCCGGTCCTCCAGGACGGCCGCGAGCCGCAGCGCGCCGGCCCGGTCCGCGACCGGGAACGGCAGCGCGTACGCGGCCTCCGCCGCCACCGGCGTCCCGCCGAGGTCCCGGACCGCGCGGCGCAGCGCGTCCCGCCGCGCCCGGTGCGCCTCGTACGCGGCGGTGGCCTCGGCCCGCCGCCCGGCGTCGATCCGGGCGCCGACGATTCCGTACCCGTACACCGCGGCGTGCTCGGCGGCCAGCGCGGCCTGGGTCGCGTCGAGGGCGCTCATGCACGGGCTCCTTCGGTCAGCAGGTAGGCGTGGGCGGCGCCGGAGGCCGCCACGGAGGCGAGCAGCCGGGCGTACTCGGGCGGGGCGGCGAGCAGGGCGGCCGCGTGCCCGTCGGAGGCCGTGCGCTCGGCGGCGGCGAGCTCCCGGAGGGCGGTCCGGGGTCCGTCGCCACCCGTACGGACGAGGGGAGGGGCGGGTTCCGGGAGGCGGACGAGGAGGGGCCGGGGAGGCGGACGCCGTCGGCCTCGGGGCCGGGCCGCCCTCGCCGAGGGCCTTCGCGTGCGCCGCCACCGCGTGCCGCAGCGGGGTCAGCCGGGGGCCAGGACGGGGTGCGCGGCGAGCGCCGCGTCGTAACGTTCCAGCAGGTCGTGGGCGGCGGTGACCGACCGCAGCCGCAGGGCCGCCTCGGCGCGCGCCACCCGTTCGGCCTCCAGCTCGGCGGCGCTCGGGCGGCGGGGCCGCCCGTCCGCGGAGTCGCAGGCCGTGAGGGCCGCCGCTCCCGCCGCCGCACCCGCCAGGAGGAGTGCGCGTCTGCCCGTCGTCGTCACGCCTGCTCTCCCCGTCCGCCGTCCGTGGTCGTAGATCGTCGAGATCACCGCAGGCGAGCGTACCCGCGGGCCCCGGGGCGATGGACGGCAACACCCTCCCGGACCGGATACCCTTTGTGCTGACACGCGACGAACCCACAACAGCACACGCGGCCGAGGAGTCACCCGGATGAGCACCACCCAGAGCGACAGGCTGCGCGGACTCGTGGAGCCGCTCGTCGCCGCGAAGGACCTGGATCTGGAAGAGATCGAGGTGTCCCGGGCCGGCCGCCGCGGACTGCTGCGGATCGTCGTCGACTCGGAGGAGGGCGTGGAGCTCGACGTCTGCGCCGAGCTGAGCCGCGAGATCTCCGAGAAGCTCGACGAGACCGACGCGATGGGCGACGGCGAGTACGTCCTCGAAGTCAGCTCCCCCGGCGCCGAGCGCCCCCTCACCGAGCACCGCCACTACGTGCGCGCCACCGGCCGCCTGGCCAGGCTCCAGCTGGCCGAGGGCGGGGAGCTGGTCGCGCGCATCCTCGCGGTGGACGAGGACGGCATCGACACGGAGGTTCCGGGCGTGAAGGGGCGCAAGCCCACCGCCCGCCGGGTCGAGTTCGCCGAGATCGCCAAGGCGCGTGTCGAGATCGAGTTCAACCGCAAGGACAAGAAGGAAGAGGAGGCGTAGCCGTGGACATCGACGTGAAGCTCCTGAAGGGCTTGGCACAGGAGAAGGAAATCTCCTTCGAGATGCTGGTCGAGGCGATCGAGTCGGCCCTCCTCATCGCGTACCACCGCACCCCCGACGCCCGCCGCCACGCGCGCGTGGAGCTGAACCGGGCCACCGGCCACGTGACGGTGTGGGCGAAGGAGGACCCCTCCGACCTGGAGGAGGGCCAGGAGCCCAAGGACTTCGACGACACCCCGTCGGACTTCGGCCGGATCGCGGCGAGCACCGCCCGCCAGGTCATCCAGCAGCGGCTGCGGGACGCCGAGAACGACGTGACCTTCGGCGAGTACGCCCGCCGCGAGGGCGATGTCGTCGCCGGTGTGGTACAGCAGGGCAAGGACCCGAAGAACGTCCTCGTCAAGCTGGACGACAAGCTGGAGGCCATCCTTCCGGTGCAGGAGCAGGTGCCGGGCGAGGAGTACACGCACGGCCTGCGGCTGCGCACGTACGTCGTCCGGGTGGCGAAGGGCGTGCGCGGTCCGTCCGTCACCCTTTCGCGGACGCACCCCAGCCTGGTGAAGAAGCTCTTCGCCCTGGAGGTGCCGGAGATCGCCGACGGCTCGGTCGAGATCGCGGCCATCGCCCGTGAGGCCGGTCACCGCACCAAGATCGCCGTCCGTTCCACCCGTTCGGGCCTGAACCCCAAGGGCGCCTGCATCGGCCCGATGGGCAGCCGCGTCCGCAACGTGATGGCGGAGCTGCACGGCGAGAAGATCGACATCGTCGACTGGTCGGACGACCCGGCCGAGATGGTGGCGAACGCGCTCTCGCCGGCGCGGGTCTCCAAGGTCGAGATCGTGGACCTCGCCGCCCGCTCCGCCCGGGTGACGGTGCCGGACTACCAGCTGTCCCTGGCGATCGGCAAGGAGGGGCAGAACGCCCGTCTCGCCGCGCGTCTGACCGGCTGGCGCATCGACATCCGTCCGGACACCGAGCCGGCGGAGCCGCAGGACTGAGCCAGTTTTTGGCCAACAACTGTTCGATTCTTGCCCCAAACAGGTGAGGTCGGTACGGGGAGGTAGACTTAATCGTGTCTGGCCGGACGCATGCCCGCGTGTGCCCTGAGCGAACCTGTGTGGGATGCCGGGAGCGAGCGGCCAAGAGCGATCTGCTGCGGATCGTGATGAATAAGGACGAGTGCGTTCCCGATCATCGCGGTACGCTGCCCGGCCGGGGTGCGTACCTGCACCCCGCCGTGGTCTGTCTCGACCTGGCGGTCCGCCGCCGGGCCTTCCCGAGGGCCTTCAAGGTCCAGGGACCGCTCGACACGGAGGCACTCCGCCACCACGTCGGGCAGACGGCACCGCAGTGAACAAGAAGTACGGCACGGAACACCGTGCGGTCAGGTACCTCGCGAGTTGGAAGTAGGTCGAGATTGCGATGAGCACTCGATGAGTACGCGATGAGTACGCCCATGAAGTAGCGACGGTCCGGCGGTAACCGGACCTATAAAGGAGCGAAGTGGCTAAGGTCCGGGTATACGAACTCGCCAAGGAGTTCGGTGTGGAGAGCAAGGTCGTCATGGCCAAGCTCCAAGAACTCGGTGAATTCGTCCGTTCAGCGTCCTCGACGATCGAGGCGCCGGTCGTGCGCAAGTTGACTGACGCTTTGCAGGGTCCCGGCGGCAACGCCGGCAAGACCGCTGCCAAGCCCGGCGCGCCCCGCAAGGCGGCGCCCTCCCCGCGGCGCCGTCTCCGGCCGCCGCGGCACGTCCCGCTGCTCGAAGCCCGGCGCCCCGGCCCCCAAGCCGGCCCCCGCCGCGCCCGCGGCGCCGGCGCCGGTCACTCCGGCCGCGCCCGCGAGCAGCACCCCTCTCCGGCTCCGGCCGCTCCGGGCCCCGCCCGGGCCCGAAGCCCGCCCCAAGCCGGTCACGCCGGCTCCGGCCGCCCCGAGTTCACCGCGCCCCGTCGGCTCCCGCCGCCGGTCCGCGTCCCGGTGGCGCCACCCCGGGTCCCCGTCCCACCGGCGAGCGTCCCGCCCGCCCGGGTCAGGGTGCCCCCGCCCGCAGGGCCAGGGCGCTCCGCGCCCCGGCGGCCAGCAGGCCCCCGTCCGGGCGGTGCCCGTCCGGCCGGTCCCCGTCCGGGCAACAACCCCTTCACCTCGGGTGGCTCCACCGGAATGGCGCGCCCGCAGGCGCCCGTCCGGGTGGCGGCGCTCCCGTCCCGGCGGCCCCGGTGCCGTTCCGGGCGCCCCGCGTCCGCAGGGCGGCCCCGGTGGCGCCCCGCGTCCCCAGGGCGGCGCTCCGCGTCCGACCCCGGTGGCATGCCCCGTCCGCAGGCTCCCCGTCCGGGCGGCGCGCCGGCGGTAACCGTCCGAACCCGGGCATGATGCCGCAGCGTCCCGCTGCCGCCCGCGTCCCGGCCCCGGCGGTCGTGGTCCCAGTGGCCCCGGCGGTCGTCCGGGCGGTCCCGGCGGCGGCGGTCGTCCGGCTTCGCCGGTCGTCCGGCCGGTCCCGGCGGTGGCGGCGGCGGCTTCGCCGGTCGTCCCGGCGGTCCCGGTGGCGGCGGCGGTCGTCCAGGTGGTCCCGGCGGCGGTGGCGGCGGCTTCGGCGGTCGTCCCGGCGGCTTCGGCGGCCGTCCCGGCGGTCCGGGTGGCCGTGGTGGCACGCAGGGCGCCTTCGGTCGTCCCGGCGGTCCCGCGCGTCGCGGTCGCAAGTCGAAGCGTCAGAGGCGCCAGGAGTACGAGGCCATGCAGGCCCCGTCCGTGGGCGGCGTGATGCTTCCCGCGGCAACGGCGACACCATTCGCCTGTCGCGCGGTGCCTCCCTCACCGACTTCGCCGAGAAGATCGGCGCCAACCCGGCGTCGCTCGTCGCGGTGATGATGAACCTCGGCGAGATGGTCACGGCCACGCAGTCGGTCTCCGACGACACCCTGCAGATGCTCGGTGACGAGATGAACTACACCGTTCAGATCGTCAGCCCGGAGGAGGAGGACCGCGAGCTCCTCGAGTCCTTCGACATCGAGTTCGGCGAGGACGAGGGCGGCGAAGAGGCTCTGGTCTCCCGTCCGCCGGTCGTCACCGTCATGGGTCACGTCGACCACGGTAAGACCCGACTGCTCGACGCGATCCGCAAGACGAACGTCGTCGCGGGCGAGGCCGGTGGCATCACGCAGGGCATCGGTGCCTACCAGGTGGGCACCGAGGTCAACGGCGAGGACCGCAAGATCACCTTCATCGACACCCCGGGTCACGAGGCGTTCACCGCCATGCGTGCCCGTGGTGCGAAGTCGACCGACATCGCGATCCTCGTGGTCGCGGCCAACGACGGCGTCATGCCGCAGACGATCGAGGCGCTCAACCACGCCAAGGCCGCCGGCGTCCCGATCGTCGTCGCGGTCAACAAGATCGACGTCGAGGGCGCGGACCCGGTCAAGGTCCGTGGTCAGCTGACCGAGTTCGGTCTGGTGGCCGAGGAGTACGGCGGCGACACGATGTTCGTCGACATCTCCGCCAAGCAGGGTCTGCACATCGACTCCCTGCTGGAGGCCGTCGTCCTCACCGCCGACGCCTCGCTCGACCTGCGGGCCAACCCGAACCAGGACGCGCAGGGCATTGCGATCGAGTCCCACCTCGACCGTGGTCGCGGTGCCGTCTCCACCGTCCTCGTCCAGCGCGGAACGCTGCGCATCGGCGACACCGTGGTGGTCGGCGACGCGTACGGCCGCGTCCGGGCGATGCTCGACGACAAGGGCAACAACGTCGAGGAGGCGACCCCGTCGACTCCGTCCTGGTGCTCGGTCTCACCAACGTGCCGGGTGCCGGCGACAACCTCATCGTTGTCGACGAGGACCGTACGGCCCGTCAGATCGCCGAGAAGCGCGCCGCGCGTGAGCGCAACGCCGCCTTCGCCAAGCGCGTTCGCCGGGTGTCCCTCGAGGACCTCGACAAGGTGCTCAAGGCCGGTCTGGTGCAGGAACTCAACCTCATCATCAAGGGCGACGCGTCCGGTGCGGTCGAGGCCCTCGAAGCCTCGCTGCTCCAGCTCGACGTCGGCGAAGAGGTCGACATCCGCGTCCTGCACCGCGGTGTGGGTGCGGTCACCGAGTCCGACATCGACCTGGCCATGGGCTCCGACGCCATCGTCATCGGCTACAACGTCCGTGCGGCCGGCCGTGCCGCGCAGATGGCGGAGCGCGAGGGCGTCGACGTCCGGTACTACTCGGTCATCTACCAGGCGATCGAGGAGATCGAGGCGGCGCTCAAGGGCCTCCTCAAGCCGGAGTACGAAGAGGTCGAGCTCGGTACGGCGGAGATCCGCGAGGTCTTCCGCTCGTCCAAGCTGGGCAACATCGCCGGTGTCCTCATCCGCTCCGGCGAGGTCAAGCGCAACACCAAGGCGCGCCTCCTCCGCGACGGCAAGGTCATCGCCGAGGACCTCACCATCCACGGTCTGCGCCGCTTCAAGGACGACGTCACCGAGATTCGTGAAGGCTTCGAGGGCGGTATCAACCTCGGAAACTACAACGACATCAAGATCGACGACGTCATCGCGACGTACGAGATGCGCGAGAAGCCGCGCGCGTAACGCGCAGGGCTGCGTCCGGGGCCGGTCGGCGGGAAGTATTTCCGTCGATCGGCCCCGGCCGTTGCGTGTACGGTTCTGGTGTCCCTGCCAAGCGACGGCGTGGCAGGCCACCGAACCCGAACCGGCGGGACATCCGGCACCACATGTACGTGGGGACTCTGTCCTTCGACCTGCTCCTCGGCGACGTCCACTCGTTGAAGGAGAAACGCTCCGTCGTCCGGCCCATCGTCGCCGAGCTCCAGCGCAAGTTCTCCGTGAGCGCGGCGGAAGTGGGCGACCAGGACCTTCACCGCAGGGCCCGGCTGGGCGTCGCGCTGGTGTCCGGGGACTCACGGTTCGTATCGGACGTGCTCGACCGCTGTGAGCGGCTCGTCGCCGCACGTCCCGAGGTGGAACTCCTCTCGGTGCGCCGAAGGCTCCACACTGATGAAGACTGATCTGAGCAAGGCAAAGAAGGAGAAGGACCAGTGGCCGACAACGCGCGGGCGAAGAAGCTGGCAGACCTCATCCGGGAGGTGGTCGCCGAGAAGCTGCAGCGCGGCATCAAGGACCCCCGCCTGGGCACGCACGTGACCATCACGGACACCCGCGTCACCGGTGACCTGCGGGAGGCCACGGTCTTCTACACGGTCTACGGCGACGACGAGGAGCGCGCGAGCGCCGCGGCCGGCCTGGAGAGCGCCAAGGGCATCCTCCGTTCGGCCGTGGGCCGGGCGGCGGGGACCAAGTTCACCCCCACCCTGGCCTTCGTGGCCGACGCCCTCCCGGAGAACGCGCGCACGATCGAGGACCTCCTCGACAAGGCGCGGGCCTCGGACGCCCAGGTGCGCCAGGCCTCCTCGGGCGCCACCTTCGCGGGCGACGCCGACCCCTACAAGAAGCAGGGCGAGGACGAAGCCGCCGAATGAGCACCTCGGGAAAGACGCCCGACGGGCTTGTCATCGTCGACAAGCCGTCGGGCTTCACTTCGCACGACGTCGTGGCCAAGATGCGGGGATCGCCAAGACCCGCCGCGTCGGCCACGCCGCACGCTCGACCCCATGGCCACGGGCGTCCTCGTCCTCGGCGTGGAGCGGGCCACCAAGCTCCTCGGTCACCTCGCGCTGACCGAGAAGGAGTACCTGGGCACCATCCGCCTGGGTCAGACGACGATCACCGACGACGCCGAGGGCGAGATCACGGCGTCGGTCGACGCTTCGAAGGTCACCCGCGAGCAGATCGACGCCGGAGTCGCCGAGCTGAGCGGTGACATCATGCAGGTCCCGTCGAAGGTCTCCGCGATCAAGATCGACGGCAAGCGGTCGTACGCGCGCGTGCGCGGCGGCGAGGAGTTCGAGATCCCGGCCCGCCCGGTCACCGTCTCCTCCTTCCGGGTGTACGACGTCCGCGAGGCGACCGCCGAGGACGGCACGCCCGTCGTCGACCTGGTCGTCTCGGTGGTCTGCTCCTCCGGCACGTACATCCGGGCGCTCGCCCGGGACCTCGGCGCCGGACTCGGCGTGGGCGGTCACCTGACCGCGCTGCGCCGCACCCGGGTCGGCCCGTACAAGCTGGACAGCGCCCGCACCCTGGACCAGCTCCAGGAGGACCTCACGGTCATGCCGGTCGCCGACGCGGCCGCGGCGGCGTTCCCGCGCTGGGACGTCGACGAGAAGCGGGCCAGGCTGCTGCTCAACGGCGTCCGCCTGGAGATGCCGGAGTACCCGAAGGGGCCCGTCGCGGTCTACGGACCGGGGCACGCTGCTCGCGCTCGTCGAGGACCAGCGGGGCAAGGCAAAGAGCCTGGCCGTCTTCGGCTGAGCCGACCTCTTCGGTGTGGGGCGGCACGCGCGCGTGCCCGCCCCACACTTTTCCCCGTTTCCCCGGAAGGGATCTGTCCCGCGGAGCCGCCGAAATTCACCCCATCAGGGAGGCGCTCGGAGTGAACCAGGGGTGTGAGGGGCGCGTTTCCCCGTGAGTGCCTCCGGGTGATCACGGGCCGCCTACCGTCGACACCATGGGACGCGGGGACCTGGCGACGCTGGTGCGCATCTGCGATACGGCGGGCCGGCCACGCGGCACCGGTTTCCTCGCCGACCACGACGGAACGGTCGTCACCAGCCACGAAGCCGTCGACGGACTCAGCCGCGTCGTCCTGCACGCCCCCGGCGACCGGAGCTGGCTCGCCGAGGCCGAGGCCGTCACCCCGCTGCCCGAGAGCGGCCTCGCGCTCGTGCGGACCGAAGGGCTCGGCGGCCGCCCGCTGCCCCTCGCGACCCGGCCCGAGATCGAACCCGGCACCTACGTGCGGATCGCCGCCCAGGGCTGGCGCGAGGCCCGCGTCCTCGGCCCCGCCGCCGTCACGTACACCGCCGCCGACCGCTTCCACGCCCTCGCCGACGCCCTCGAACTGGCCATCGGCACCGAGGGCGCCGAGGCGCTCCGGCGCGGCGGCCAGGCCGCCGGCGGCCCCGTCCTCGACACCGTCACCGGCACCGTCCTCGCCGTCCTCGGCACCGCCCTGCGCGGCGACCGCCGGGCCGCCGGGTACGCCGTGCCGCTCCGCCCCGCCGGCCCGCTCACCTCCCTCCTCCGGCGCAACGCGGCCACCGTCCCCGCCTACGGCCCCGACCTCAACCTCGCCGCGATCCTGGAGCTCACCGCCACCTCCACCGGGCCCGTACGGGACCCCGGACCCTGGCCCGAACCCGTCGAACGGCCCGACTGCGTCCGCGAGTTCGCCCGCTTCACCGCCGGGGACACCCCGTCCTCGCCCTCGTCGGCGCCCCCGGCACCGGACGCACCACCGCCCTCGCCGCGCTCTGCGCCCGCCGCGCCGGGGCGTCGCCCCGCCCCCACCGTCCGGCTCCGCGGCGCCGACCTGCGCGCCGAGGACCGCTCGCTCGCCGACGCCGTCGGCCGCGCCCTGCACCAGGCCGGCCGGATCGTCGCCGCCTCCGGGGCGCTCGGCGACACCACCACCGCCACCCCGGAGCGGGCCGCCGCCCTCGCCCGCGACGCGGGCCGCCCGCTGCTCGTCGTCCTCGACGGCCCCGAGGAGATGCCGCCGCTCCTCGCCCACCGGCTCGCCGACTGGACGAGGGCCACCGAGGGTGGCTCCGCGCCCACGGGGTCCACCTCGTCACCGCCTGCCGCCCCGAGCACTGGGAACAGGCCGGCGCGCTCTACACTCCCGGCGCCCTGCACCGCCCGGCGACGGACCCGGCTCCGCCGCCCTCGTCCTCAGGCCGCCTCGGCGGCGGAGGCGCGCGCCGTACAGGAGGGCTACGGGCTCGGGGAGACGGACCTCGCCCGGAGGACGCCCGGCACCCGCTCGCCCTGCGGCTGCTCGCCGAGGTGCGGGCGGCGCTGCCCGGCGAGGTGCCGGGACGGCCCGGACGCGAGGAGATCTTCACCGCCCACCTGGACCTGATGTGCCTGCGGGCCGCCGTCCGGATCGCCGCCGGCTCGCGCCCCTGATCCGGGGACGGCCGTCCGCCGCCTCGCCGCGCGCGTCACCGGCCGGGTCCACGAGGCGGCCCGCCGCTGCCTCGGCCCCGGACACGGCGTCCTCGACCGCTCCTCCTTCGAGGAACTCTTCCCCTGGCGCGAAGGCTGGGCCCCGCCGTCCTCACCGAGGGCCTCCTCGTCCCGGCGGGCTCCGGCTACCGCTTCGCCCACGAGGAACTCGCCGACTGGGTCCAGGCCTCCCACCTCGACCTTGACACGGCACTGCACACGCTGGTGCACAGCCGCCACGAGCCCCCGCGACCGGGGGCACGGGGCGACCTGGGCGGGACTGGGGGCCTGGTGCTGCTGCTGGGCTGGGTGGTCTGGGCGGGCCTGTGGGGCCTGGTGCGGCCGCCGGACCTGCCGGGGGCCCCCTCCTCGACCTTCCCCGGCAGCGGTCGGCCGGGGAACGGGCGGTGGGAGGGCAGCTGCCGGTGCCCAGGCACCGGATCGGGCCCGTGTTGCAGGCACTGCTGCTTCTGCACCGGGAGAGGGGCCCGCGGGGCTCGTGCCGCGGCTCGTCGGGCTGGCCGAGGCGTTGGGGCGGTTCGCAGGGAGGGGCGGCGGGACGGGGCCTGGTGGGCCGCGCGGCTGCTGCGGGAGAGCGTGCTGCGGGTGCCGGACCCGAGGCCGTACTTGCCGGTGCTGCGGCTGCTCGCCGATCTCATCGGGGCCCGCCCGGAGCCGCACCCGGTCTTCGCCCCTTCGGGACCGCGTTCTGGCTGGGCCTGCCGCTGGGCGAGGACGAGCGGATCGACCTGCTGCGCAGGCTCGTCCCGGCCGACGGGGGCGATAGCGACCGCAGCGGCCTCGACGCCGTCGCGGCGCGGCTCGTCGCCGACCCCGGGGCGTGCAGCCGCTCCTGTGCCGCTGGTTCGGCGACGAACGGCCCGCCGTCGCCACCGCCGCCCAGACCCTCCTGCACACCCACCGAGGGCTCGCCGTCGACGACCTGTGCGAGGCGCTCGTCGCCACCGCCCACCCGCTCGCCGACGGCCTCCTCGCCGCCCTCGCCCGGGACGAGCCCTCCGCGCTCTGCCGGGCCGTCGACCGCTGGGCCCACGACGACGGACGCCCGGAGCGGCGCGTCGCGGCCGCCGCGTACGGACAGCTGGTCGCCGGACACGCCACCACCTCCGCCGACCGCGAACTCCTCCGCTACGCCGCCCTCGCCCTGCTCGCCCGCCCCGGCGACCAGAGCCTCCACGGCGCCGCCCTCGGCCTCCTCGTCCGCGACCCGCACAGCCGGGCCCGCCACCTGCCCCGCGCCGTGGCCGAGCTCCGGGTGCCCCCACCGCCCTCGCCGAGGCCCTCCCCACCCACCCCGAGGAGGTCCTCACGGCCTTCCGGGCCCGCCTGATCGGCACCGGCGAGGCACCCGCCGCCCTGCGGGCCCTCGCCGAGGTCGACACGCCCGCCCTCGCCCGCCGGATCGCCGCCCTCGTCCGCGACTACGCCGCCCGCCACCCCGAGGGCGCCCCGCTCGTCGCCGCCTTCGTCGACCGCCGGTTCGAGGACGGACCGGCGGCCAGGGCGATCCTCTTCCCACTGGTCACGGGCCTGATCCGGGGCCGCCCCGCCGCCTCCGGCGGGCCCTCGCACCGTCCTCGCCGCCCCCGGCAGCGGGGCCTCCCGGCACCTGCGGGCCGAGCTGCTCGACGTACTCCTGGAGCACGAGCGGTACGAGGCCGAGGCCGGGAGCTGACCGTCCTGGAGGCCCTGCTGCGGGCCGCCGCGGAAGGCGCGGGCGGCGCAGCGCGCCCCGCAGCCGGGAGCTGACCCACCGGGTCGGCGCGCTGTGCGTCCGTACCCCGAGGGCGCCTGGCGGTTCGACCGGGCCCTGGCCGGGGCCGTCCGCGAGCGCGGCGCCTTCGCCGTGCTCCTCGCCGCCTGGACGGTCGCCGCCCCGGGGACTGGGCCCCGCTGCTCGGCCCGGAGACCCTGCGGGCGCTGCGGAGCCCCGGCACTGCCATGCCGATGCGTACCGACGGCCGTGGACATGGCAGTCTTAGACCTGCGTAAAGGCGAACAGGGCGAACAGGCGGACGAGGGCGGTCACAGTGCAGCGCTGGCGTGGCTTGGAGGACATCCCCCAGGACTGGGGGCGCAGCGTCGTCACCATCGGCTCGTACGACGGGGTGCACCGCGGACACCAGCTGATCATCGGGCGTGCCGTCGAGCGCGCCCGTGAGCTGGGCGTCCCCTCCGTCGTCGTCACCTTCGACCCGCACCCCTCCGAGGTCGTGCGTCCCGGCAGCCACCCGCCGCTGCTCGCCCCGCACCACCGCCGCGCGGAACTGATCGCGGAGCTGGGCGTGGACGCGGTGCTCGTGCTGCCGTTCACCGCCGAGTTCTCGCAGCTGTCCCCGGCGGACTTCATCGTGAAGGTGCTCGTCGACAAGCTGCACGCGAAGGCCGTCATCGAGGGCCCCAACTTCCGCTTCGGGCACCGGGCCGCGGGCAACGTGGCCTTCCTCGCCGAGCTCGGCGCCACCTACGACTACGAGGTCGAGGTCATCGACCTGTACGTCAGCGGGGCCGCCGGCGGCGGCGACCCTTCTCCTCCACCCTCACCTGCCGCCTCGTCGCCGAGGGCGACATGGCCGGCGCCGCCGAGATCCTCGGCCGCCCGCACCGCGTCGAGGGCATCGTCGTCCGCGGCAGCAGCGCGGCCGCGAGCTCGGCTTCCCACGGCCAACGTCGAGACCCTGCCCCACACGGCGATCCCGGCCGACGGCGTCTACGCCGGCTGGCTGACCGCCGCGGGGAGCGCATGCCCGCGGCCATCTCCGTCGGCACGAACCCCCAGTTCGACGGCACGGAACGCACCGTCGAGGCCTACGCCATCGACCGCGAGGGCCTCGACCTCTACGGCCTGCACGTGTCCGTGGACTTCCTCGCCTACGTGCGCGGCATGCTCAAGTTCGACACCCTGGACGACCTGCTCCAGGCGATGGCGGCCGACGTGAAGCGCTGCCGCGAACTGACGGAGGAATACGACCGGGCCTGACGGCACCAGTCCGCCCCGCTGCCCTTCCGGGGCCCGCGCTCGGCGGGGCGGTGCCCCGCTCCCGTCCCCCTGCCGTGTGGGGCCCGTGCCCGGTGGGGCGGTGCCCTTCCGCTCACCTCCGTGTGGGCAATCGTCCCGCTGGGCGGGACGGGTGGGCACACGGGACGGCGCCCTTAGCGGCGCCTCCGCGTTCCGAAGCCTGGACCCGCACCCCTGTGCACAGCTTGCACGGGGTGCGGGTCCAGGCGCATGCCTCTGGCGCCCGGCAGGGCGCGGGTCCGTGTGCCCACCCTCCCCAAGCTCTCGGCTTCGCTCGAGCAGGGGCACCCCTTGCCCCAGCGGAACGATTGCCCACAACGGGGCAGCGGGGCGGGCACCGCCCGGTGGGTGCGGCCCCACAACGGGGCGGCGGGGCGGGCACGGGCCCAGCGGGGCGCGGCCCGCCACGGGGTGGGCACCGCCCCAGCGGGCGCCGCACCGGCCGGGGCGGCTCGCGGCGGGGGTGCCGGCGGTGTTCAGGCCGTCGTCACCCAGTGGCACGCCGCCGCCTGTTCCCCCGCCCCCAGGACCGGCAGGTCCTGGGAGCGGCAGAGGTCGGCGACCGGGGAGGCCTCGCCCGAGGCGAGGAGTTGGCAGCGGGCGTGGAAGCGGCAGCCGGGGGGATGCGGGAGGGTCGGGGGTTCGCCGGTGAGGAGGACGGGGGTGGCGTCGGATTCGGGGAGGACGGACAAGAGGGCTTGGGTGTACGGGTGTTGAGGGTTTGTCAGGACGGACTCGACGGTGCCGGTCTCGACGACCCGGCCCAGGTACATCACGGCCACCCGGTCCGCGATGTTCCAGGCGAGGCCCAGGTCGTGGGTCACGACCAGGGCGGACAGGCCCAGTTCGTCGCGGAGGCGCAGGAGGAGCGCGAGGATCTCGCCCCGTACGGAGGCGTCCAGGAGGCCACCGGCTCGTCGGCGACGATGAGTTCGGGTTCCAGGACGAGGGCGCCGGCGATGACCACGCGCTGCCGCTGGCCGCCCGACAGCTCGTGCGGGTAGCGGAGGAAGAAGCGCTCCGGGGGGCGCAGGCCGGCCCGCGACAGGGCCTCCGCCACGGCCGCGCGCTCGTCCCCGGCGTACCCGTGGATCCGCAGGCCCTCCGCCACCGCCTCGTACACGGTGTGCCGGGGGTTCAGCGACCCGCTGGGGTCCTGGAGGACCAGCTGCGCCCGCTTGCGGTAGGCCCTGAGCGCCCCGGAGGAGTACGCGAGGGCTGCCCGTCGAAGGCGACCGTCCCGAGGTGGGGCGGACCAGGCCGAGCAGGGACCGGGCCAGGGTCGTCTTGCCGCAGCCCGACTCGCCGACCAGGGCCACGATCTCGCCCGCGCCGATGTCCAGGTCCACGCCGTCCACCGCGCGCGCGGGCGGCGCGCCCCGGCGACCGGGAAAGGTGACGTGCAGGCCGCGCGCCGACAGGAGAGGGCGCGCGGGGGCCTCGGTGCTCATGACGTGCTCCCCACATGTACGCAGGCGGCCCGGTGTCCCGCGCCCGCCTCCCGCAGTTCCTGATCGAGCTCCGCGCAGGTGTCCACCGCCACCGGGCAGCGGGGATGGAAGGTGCAGCCGCCGGGCAGGTCGGCCGGGTCGGGTGGGTCGCCGGGGAGGCCGCGTGGGGCGCGTCGGGAGGAGGGGTCGCCGATGCGGGGGAACGCGGAGGAGAGTGCCCGTCCGTAGGGGTGTGCGGCTGCTTCGTACACTGCCCGTGCGGGGCCTTCTTCGACGATGCGGCCCGCGTACATGACGGCGAGTCGGTCGCAGGTGTCGGCGAGGACGGCGAGGTCGTGGCTGATCATCAGGAGGCTGATGGACTGCTCGGCGACGAGCCGCTCGATCAGTCGCAGGATCTGCGCTTGGATCATCACGTCGAGCGCGGTCGTCGGTTCGTCCGCGACGATCAGGCGCGGGTCGCAGGCGAGTGCCATCGCGATCATGACGCGCTGTCGCTGGCCGCCGGACAGCTCGTGCGGATAGGCCGAGGCCCGGGTCGCGGGAAGCCCGACGTGTTCGAGCAGCTCGCCGACCCGTTTGCGGGCCGCCGCCGGGGTGGCCCGGCCGTGCACGAGCAGGGGTTCGGCGATCTGGTCGCCGATCCGGTGCACGGCGTTCAGCGAGTGCATCGCGCCCTGGAAGACGATCGACGCGCCCGCCCAGCGCACGGCCCGGAGGCGTCCCCAGGACATGGCGAGGACGTCCTCGCCGTCGAGGAGGACCTCGCCCTCGATCCGGGCCGAGGCCGGGAGGAGCCGGAGCAGGGCGAGCGCGAGCGTGGACTTGCCGCAGCCCGACTCGCCGGCGACGCCCAGTTTGGTCCCCGGCTCCAGGGTCAGGTCGACCCCGCGCACGGCGGGCACGGCGGCCGTGCCCGACCCGTACGTCACCTTGAGGTCCCGTACTTCCAGGAGGCTCATCGCCCCACCCCCAGCTTCGGGTTCAGCACGGACTCCACGGCCCGGCCGCACAGCGTGAACGCGAGCGCGACCAGGGCGATCGCGATCCCGGGCGGGGCCAGGTACCACCAGTGCCCGGAGGAGACGGCGCCCGCCTCCCGGGCGTCTTGGAGCATCCCGCCCCAGGACACCACCGTCGGGTCGCCGAGGCCGAGGAAGGCGAGGGTCGCCTCGGTGAGGATGGCCGTCGAGATGCCGAGGGTGGTCTGCGCGAGGACCAGCGGCATCACGTTCGGCAGCACGTGCCGGGTCATGACGTGCCGGTGGCCGCCGCCGAGCGCGGTCGCCCGCTCGATGTACGGGCGGGACTCCACGGCGATCGTCTGCGCCCGCACCAGGCGGGCGGTGGTCGGCCAGGAGGTCACGCCGATCGCCAGGACCACCGTCCACATCGACCGGGACATGACCGTGGCGAGGACGATCGCGAGGACCAGCGTCGGCATCACCAGGAACCAGTCGGTGATCCGCATGACGACGGTGGAGAACCAGCCGCCGTAGTGCCCGGCGACGATGCCCACCAGGGTTCCGATGGCGACCGAGAGGGCCGCCGCGAGCAGCCCGACGAGCAGCGAGACCCGGGCGCCCCAGACCAGCAGCCCGAGCAGCGAGCGCCCGAACTGGTCGGTGCCGAGCGGGAACTCGGCGCTCGGCGGCTCCAGGGCCGTGCCCGGCGCCTCCGTCACCGACTGCACGTCGGAGCCGACGATCAGCGGGGCGGCGAGCGCGACCAGGGCGATCAGGGCGAGGCCGACGAGACCGTACAGACCGGCCCGATGGGTCCGGTACGAGGTCCAGAAGCGCGCGACCGAACCCTTGCGGCGCTCCCATGCGAGAGAGGTCATCGGCCCACCCGGGGGTCGAGCAGCGGATAGAGCAGGTCGGCGATCAGGTTCATCAGGATCATCGCTCCGGCGAAGACCACGAACAGGCCCTGCACGAGCGGCAGATCGGGCACGCTCAGCGCCTGGTAGAAGAGCCCGCCGAGGCCCGGCCAGGAGAACACCGTCTCCACCAGGATCGAACCGGCCGCCACATGGCCCAGATTGATGAAGACCATGGTCACGGTCGGCAGGAGCGCGTTCGGCACGGCGTGCCGGCGGCGCACGGCGTCGTCCCGCAGCCCCTTCGCCCGCGCCGTCGTCAGATAGTCGCCGCCCATCTCGTCGAGGAGCGAGGACCGCATCACGAGCAGGGTCTGCGCGTAGCCGACCGCGACGAGCGTGACCACCGGCAGGACCAGGTGGTGGGCGACGTCGAGCGCGTACGCGAAACCGGTCTCGCCCGTCCCGGACTCCATGCCGCCGGTCGGGAAGAGCCCCGGGACCGGCCCCATGCCCACCGAGAAGACGATGATGAGGAGCAGTCCGAGCCAGAAGGACGGCACCGACCACAGGGTCAGCGCGAGTCCGGTGTTCAGCTTGTCGCCGAGGCCGCCGTGCCGCCAGGCCGAGCGGGTGCCCAGCCACAGCCCGAGCGCCGAGTAGATCACCACGGCGACCCCGGTGAGCAGCAGCGTCGCCGGGAGCTTCTCCGCGATGAGGTCCCCGACGGGGGCCCGGAACTGGAACGAGGTGCCGAGGTCGCCGCTCAGCGCCTTCGCGCAGTAGTCGGTGAACTGCTGCCACAGCGGCAGGTCGAGCCCGAACTGATGCCGCAGCGTGGCGAGTTGTTCGGCGGAGGTGGGCAGACCGTGGGTCATCGCCTTCACCGGGTCACCGGGGATGATCCGGAAGAGGAAGAAGCTGGTGACCAGGACCGCGAGGAGCGAGACGAGCGCGCCGCCCAGCTTCCCCGCCGCGTGGCGGAGATAGCCGAGGGAGGAACCGGTGCGGGACGCGCCGTCCGCGGCGCGGGCCTTCTCGGCCCGCGCCACGTCGGCGGGGGTGCTTGCCGTCGTCACGTACTACTCGCGGTCGTCGGCGGTGGAGCGGCGGCGCATCCCGAGGAAGGCGCCGAGGCCGACCACGACGACCACGGCGGCGACGATGCCGATGACCACGCCGGTGGACGAGCCGCCGTCGGAGTCCTCGGCCCGCGCCGCGGGCACGGCCGACCACCAGCTCCAGTAGCCGTCCTGGCCCCACAGGTTCCCGGCGGCCTCGGGCATGGTCGTGATGGACTTGATCTGGTCCGTGCGGTACGCCTCCAGGGCGTTCGGGTAGGCCATGACGTTCATGTACCCCGTGTCGTACAGCCGGGACTGCATCCGCTTCACCAGATCCGCCCGCTTGGCGGCGTCGTACTCCACCGCCTGCTGCGCGTAGAGCCCGTCGAACTCCTTGTCGCAGATGAAGTTGTCGGTGGCGCCGGAGTCCTTCGGGGTCGCCGGGAGCGCGCCGCAGGTGTGGATGGAGAGGACGTAGTCCGGGTCGGGGTTGACCGACCAGCCGTCGAAGGCGAGGTCGTAGTCGCCCTTGACCCAGGGGTCGGAGACGCTGTCCAGGCACTCGACCTTCAGACCGATGCCGAGCTTGCCCCACCACTCCTGGAGGTACTTGCCGACCGCCTTGTCGTTCGGGTCGGTGGCGTGACACAGGATCCGGAACTCCAGCGGTCTGCCGTCCTTGCCGAGCCGCTTGCCGGCCGCGTTCTTCCGGTATCCGGCGGCGTCGAGGACCTTCTCCGCCCGCGCCGGGTCGTACGCCCGCAGCTGCGCGCCTCCGGCTTCCAGAAGTACGAGCCGAAGCGCGGCGGGATGTAGCCCTCGCCCTCGACGGCGTGCCCCTGGAAGACCTTGTCGACGAGGGTGGCGCGGTCGACGGCGAGGAAGAGCGCCTTGCGCACCTCCGGGTCGAGCAGCGCCTTGTTCCCGTTGCCGAAGGTCTTCCCGTCCTGGGCCTTCGCGCCCGGGTTGGTGGCGAGGGCGTAGAAGCGGCGGCCGGGGGCGTCGTTGACCTTGATGTTCTTCTGGGTCTTCAGCGCCGCCGCCTGGGCGGGCGTCAGGTTCGGTACGAAGGACACCTCGCCCTTCTGCAGGGCGGCGACGGCGGCGTCCCCGTCCTTGTAGTACTTGAACACCAGCTCGTCGAACTTGGGTGCGCCCCGCCAGAACTTCTTGTTCGGCTTGAGCTTGATGTACTGGTCGACCTTGAAGTCCGTGATGACGAAGGGGCCGTTCCCGACGATGGGGAAGGTCTTGTCGTTGTTGAACTTCGAGAAGTCGGTGACCTTCTCCCAGACGTGCTTCGGCACGATCGGCACGTCGAGGGCCGTCATCGTCGCCTGCGGCTTCTTCAGCCGGATGACGAGCGTCTGCGGGTCGGGCGCGGTGACCTCGGCGAAGTTGGCCGTGAAGCTGCCGTTGGCGGTGGCGGCGTTGGGGTCGGTCATCATCTTGGTGAAGGTCCAGGCCGCGTCCTCGGCGGTGGCCCGCTGCCCGTCGGACCAGGTCGAGTCCTTGCGGATCGTGTACGTCCACGTCAGCTTGTCCGGCGAGGACTTCCAGGAGGTCGCCAGGCCCGGGACCGTGTGGGCGTCCTTCGGGTCGTAGTTCGTGAGGTACTCGTACGCCAGCCGGTGGATGCTGGTCGAGGTGAGCTTCTGGGCCAGGAACGGGCTCAGCGAGTCGATGCTCTGCGAGACGGCGACCGTCAGGGTGGTGCCGCCGGGCTTCGCGTCCTCCGCCCGCGCGGTGCCGGGGACGACGGCGAGGGAACCGGCGGCGAGGCCGGTGGCGAGCAGCACCCGCAGGGCCCCGCGGGCGGGGGAGGGACGGGGTGGAACCTTCGTGACCATGACCATGGGACGTGACCTCGCGTCGGGGTTTCTGTCGTGGATCTTGGGCTGACGAGCGGTGAAGCGAAGGTGTATCAGCGGTGGTCTGCCGTCGTCAACGATCCCTCAAACCCCCTGTGGACTGCGGGAACGCCAAGAGGCTCCGTATCGGTGAGCCGATACGGAGCCTCATTGGTCTCGTCCTCTGACGCCCTACTGTTGAGGGCTGGCGGCGCCTGCGGAGGACCCTGCGGCTCCTCCTGCGGGGCAGCGGCTGCCCCGGCTGCGGCGGGTAGGGCTGACCGGCCGGGGGTCCGTACGGCTGGCCCGGTGCGGGCTGACCCGGAGCGAACTGACCGGGCATCGGCTGACCGGGCATCGGCTGACCGGGCGCCGGCTGGCCCGGCATCGGCTGGCCCGGCATCGGCTGTCCGGGCTGCGGGTACGCCTGCGGCGGGTAGGGCTGACCGGCCGGGGTCCGTACGGCTGGCCCGGTGCGGGCTGGCCGGGCGCGAACTGACCGGGCATCGGCTGTCCGGGCACGGGCTGGCCCGGCATCGGGCCGGGCATCGGCTGTCCGGGCACCTGCCCCGGCATCGGCTGCCCCGGCGCGAACTGCCCCGGCACGGGCTGACCGGGCACGGGCTGTCCGGGCATCGGCTGACCAGGCATGGGCTGTCCGGGCATCGGCTGTCCGGGCATCGGCGGGGCCATGTGCGGAGGCATCGCGCCCTGGCCGTCACCGGTCCACAGCCCCTGCGCCTGCTGCGCCCGTACGAAGTCCTCGGCCACCATCGCCGAGAGGTGGAAGTACGCCTCCGGGTCTTCGGCCGCATCATGTCGAGGTCCACCTCGGCACCGGCCGCCAGGTGCTCGTCGAAGGGCACGACCACGACACCGCGGCAGCGGGTCTGGAAGTGCTGCACGATGTCCTCGACCTTGATCATCTTGCCGGTCTCGCGGACGCCCGAGATGACGGTGATGGAGCGCTGCACCAGGTCCGCGTAGCCGTGGGCCGACAGCCAGTCGAGGGTCGTCGAGGCGCTGGAGGCGCCGTCCACGGAGGGCGTGGAGATGATGATCAGCTGGTCGGCGAGGTCGAGGACCCCGCGCATGGCGCTGTACAGCAGGCCCGTGCCCGAGTCGGTGAGGATGATCGGGTACTGCTTGCCGAGGACGTCGATCGCGCGCCGGTAGTCCTCGTCGTTGAAGGTCGTCGAGACGGCCGGGTCCACGTCGTTGGCGAGGATCTCCAGGCCGGACGGCGCCTGCGAGGTGAACCGGCGGATGTCCATGTACGAGTTGAGGTACGGGATCGCCTGCACCAGGTCGCGGATGGTCGCCCCGGTCTCGCGCCGCACCCGGCGGCCGAGCGTGCCCGCGTCCGGGTTGGCGTCGATCGCCAGGATCTTGTCCTGCCGCTCGGTGGCGAGGGTCGCGCCGAGCGCGGTGGTCGTCGTGGTCTTGCCGACGCCGCCCTTGAGCGAGATGACCGCGATCCGGTAGCAGGAGAGCACCGGCGTCCGGATCAGGTCCAGCTTCCGCTGCCGCTCCGCCTCCTCCTTCTTGCCGCCGAGCTTGAAGCGGTTGGCGGCGCCGGGATTGCGGCTGGACTTGGGCTTCTGCTTGTTGTTGCGCAGGAGCCGGTCGGAGGAGAGCTCGACGGCCGCGTTGTACCCGAGCGGGGCGCCCGGCACGGAACGCTCCCGCTGGTCGTGCGTCACCGGCGAGGGCCAGGCGCCGCCGGTCCGCGGATCCACCGGCGGCTGACCGTCGTACACCGGCTGCGGGGCCTGCGGCGGTACGGCTCCGGGGTACGGGTAGCCGTAACCGCCCTGCGCCTGCGGCGGCACCCCACCGGGAACCCCGGGCTGCTGCGGGTAGCCGTACCCCGCCTGCTGCGGAGGCGTCCCGGGCTGCGGGACCGGGGCTGGGGCACCTGCGGGGCTGGGGAGCCGGAGGTTCCTGCGGGCCCTGCGGAGCCTGCGGGTAGCCGTAGGCTCCGGGCGCCTGGGGCTGGACCTGCGGCGGTACGGGACCGGGCGCGCCGGGCACGGGCCCCGCGGGGCCGGCCAGGCGGCGGTGGGCGGCAGCGGCTGCGCGCCAGGGGCGCCGGGCTGCGCGGGCCACTGCTGCGCGGGCTCGGGGCGGCCGGCTGGAACGACGGGGGCAGCGGCGGGAGTCCAGGCCCGGCCTGCTGACCCGGGTACGGCGCGCCGTACGGGCCGGGAGCGGCAGGGGCGCCCGGGTGAGGCGCGCCGGGGAAGGGCCCCGAGCGGCGCCCGGCTGCTGAGGGGCGGGTCGTACGGACCCGGAGCCGCCCTGGGACCGAAGCCCTGCGGCGCGTCGGCGACCGGGTGCGCGGCGGGGAGTGCGCCGGGGCGGCGACGGCCGCCCCGGGCTCCGCTTCGGCGCCGGTCTCCGGCTCCGCGTCCGCCACGGGAGCGGCCGGCGCGTCCTCGGTGTTCGCGGCGTCGCCGGAGGCCTCTGCCGGGGCCTCGCCGTCGCCCGTACCCGTCGTGTCGGTCACGCCGTCGGGCACCTCGTCGGTCACGGCCTCGTCGGTGCTCTCGGCCTCCGCGGCTTCCACCGCCGTCACGGGGTCCGTGGCTTTCGCGGCGTCTGCGACGTCCGTGGCTTCTGTGGCTTCCGTGGAGGCGGTCTGGGCGGCGTCCGCCGCACCGTCGGCCTCGGCGGCCGCACCGCTCGACGGCTCGGAGGAGGCGTCCGTGCCCGCCGACTTCTCCGCGTTCTCCGCCGCGCGCTCGGCGATCTCGCGCTCCAGGGCGGCGGGGGAGAAGCGCATGGTGGCGCCGCTCTCGACGTCTCCACCCCCGTACGGGGCGCGGGCGCGACCGGCTCCGGCGCGGGCGCCGGGACGGACGGCACGGAAGCGGACGGCAGCGAGCCGTCGTGCGCGGGCACACCGGGCACAGGGGCACCGGGCATAGGGGCACCGGGCACGGGCGCACCGGGCGCAGGGGTGCCAGGCATAGGGGCACCAGGCACGGGTGCACCAGGCACAGGCGCACCAGGCACGGGCGCACCGAACGGGAGTCACCGGCGGCACCGCGGCGGCGGGCTGCGCCGGGGCGGGTGCGACGGGTGCGACGGGCGGGGCGGGTGCGACCGGCGGGGCGGTCGGAGCGGGTGCGGGGCGACCGGCGGCGCCGCAGGGGCGGGCGCGGGCGGGGTCGGCGGGGCGATGTTCCAGCTGGGCTCGAAGCCGCCGCCCGCCGGGAGGCCCGGCACGGCGACCGGTGCTCCGCTCGGCGGCGGGGAGTGGCACCGCCCGCCCCGTACCGCCCGACGCGTTCTGCGTGTACCAGGCGGGCGGGGTGTAGTCGATGGTGAACTCACCCGTCATCTCGGCGGGATCCGCGTCGGACTGATCGTCGGCGGGTGGATTCCAACCCCCGTGGATCTCGTCGCGATCGCCGTTCACTTTGCCTCCTGGTGTGGTCGAGCACCCTTGTGCCGTTGTGGGCGGGGCTCTTCCAGCCTAATCGCCGAGGGCCGCCCCCGGGCAGGGCCGACGGCCCCTCCGCGCCCGCCTCCGCGGTCCGGTCCGGGCCCCAAGTGACCCGTCCGCGCCGCAGAGTGAGAACCCCACCGTTCAAAACGATGCAAAAACGGACGTACTTGAACGACTTCATGCCGGGGAGTCGCCGCTCAGTCCATCCGGCGCGCGCCGCCCAACAATCCGGTCTCGGCGTCCGTCGCCTGCGTCATCACGAACTGGCGGTCGTTCGGCGTGCACCAGAGGGTCACGCCGTCGGCGAGCGTGGACAGCGCCTCGTGCTCCTGCCGCGGCAGGCCCATGATGCGGCCGATCTGGGCCGCCTCGTCGGGGGACACCCGCTGGACCCCGACCAGGGAGGACTTCTCCAGGAGCCGGGGCGCGACCGGGCTCAGATAGGGCAGCAGCGTCACCACCGACTGCCAGGGCGCCGACACGACACGGCCGCGCGGCGGCCGCATGCCGCAGTCGCGCACCACGACCACCGGGCTGCCCGCCGAGGCGCCCTGCGGCGGCACCCGGCCCACGTCGTGCAGCGTGATGCACGGCTGCCCGCCGCCCGCGGCCTGCGCGAGGGCCGTCCACGCCTGCGCGCGGCCGGTCTCGACCGCCACCCGGGCGCCTGTCGCGGCCGCCCGCAGGGCGAGCACCTGCGCGGTCCACAGGCCGCCGATGAGGGTGATGTCGTACGGAACGGGCTGGTTGACGCCGAGCACGGCCGGCCGGCCCTCGGCGTCCACGCCGATCACCATGCCGTCGTCGCCGACCGGCAGGGCCAGCGCGTCCAGCTGCTCCAGGGGTACGGAGTGCCGGTCGCGGCGCGGCCCGACGAGCCCGAAACCGAACCGGGGCCGGGAGGCCCGCCCCGTACGCCGGACGGAAGGAGCGCCCGGGGAGGGGGCGCCCAGGGAGGAGGCCCCCGGGTAGGCGGCGCCCGAGCCCTGCGACGTACCGAAGGAGGCGGTGGACATCAGCGCGCACCTCCCAGCGGAAGCGTCGCCAGGACGCCGGGCACCTGTTCCCGGTCGAGACGCACCAGACCCGTCCTCACTCCGCGCGCGGCGCGTTCCAGTTCGTGCCGCGCGGCCACCAGTTCCTCGTCGCTGCGCCCGGTGATCCGCACGTGCCCGGTCACCGTCACCTCCTGCCGGTCCCCGCCGCTCAGCGTCAGGCTGAACGTCGTCGCGAGCGCGGGCAGCGAGGTCAGCAGGGCCACCAGCTGCGGCATCGACGCGCCCGCGCCGCCGCCCCGGCCGCCCAACTGGGGCCAGCGCCCCACCCAGTACGTCGTGTGCCGCCGGTCGTCCACCCGCCAGGTCCGCGCGGTCTCCTGGGTGCGGCGCCCTGCGCCTGCCCCCGGCCCGCCTGCGCGATCGCCATCGGGCTGGCGCAGCTCGACGTGGCGAGCGCCGAGGTCAGCTCCTGCTCCGTCAGCACGCTCGCCCGGAACCCGGCGCCCGCGAGCCGGCTCGCCAGCTGGTCCGCCGCCCGCACCACGCACTTCTGCGCGCCCGTCATGCCGCCGCCGCGCGGCGACCGCCTCCGGGCAGAGCTCGGGGTCGAGCTTGAGCGCGATCCAGGTGATCCGCACGGCGGGCGAACCCGTCTGCGCCTGGAGCGGCACGTAGTTGCGGGCGGCCATCGACTGCGCGGGCAGGTGCGGGGCGGGCGCCGGCTGCGTGTGCTGCACGATCTGCGCCGACTCCAGCCGGATGCCGTCCACGCTCAGCACGTCCCGTACGAGGCCGACGGGCAGCGGCTTCGCCGCGCGGTCCGGGCGCAGCGCCGTGCCCTCCGACTCGACCCGCAGGACGGCCGTCAGGAAGGTGCCGTCGCCGACCATCCCGACCGGGCGCCGGTCGCGGTCGCTGTACGCGTAGGTCCGCAGCGCCGGATCGCACTCCACGAGCGGTGCGAATCCCGGCTCGGTGCCCTCCGGCACGGTGAACGAGGAGGCCCGGCGCGAACGGGCGCGCAGGGCGAGGAAGGTGCCGAGCCACTCGGGCAGCGAACGCCGGTGCCGGCGCACCACGGCGAGCAGGACGAGGACCACGGCGACCACGCCCGCGGGCACCAGGAGCATCGGCTCGACGACCCAGGCGAGCAGCAGCAGCGCCGCCGCCACCTCGACCAGTACGAGCTGTTGCAATCGGAACGAACCGAAGTGTCCGGGACGTGCCTGGAGCCTCGGCGAGACCGAGGGGACGGGGCCCGTCGACGGGGGTATGGAGGCAGCGGCCGCGGCGGGCCGCCTCCGCCTCGCGGAAGCCATGATGGAGAATCCCCCTCAATTCGTCCCGATGACCCTGGCCCGCCAGGGCATTGGCGGCCGGATCACCCTACCCGCCCCACGAACCCCACGGGACAGCAGGCATAGTAGGGGGCCGGTCCGAAGGCCGGGGCCCGGGTGTCACCACCCCGGGGGCCCCGAGCGGAGATCGCGCCTGACGAGAATGGGGACTCATGGCATCGCGGCGGGACGAGCTCAACGCGTACACCTTTGCGAAGAAGCGCACGGTGGCGGCATTCCTCCAACCCTCGCCCTCCGGTACGGAGGAGGGGGCGCCGAAGCCCCTCAAGGCGGTCGTCCCCGGCCTGATCGTCGCCGCGCTCGTCGTCGCCGGATTCGGCGCCTTCGGCATGTTCAAACCCAGCGCGCCCAAGGGCTGGGACACCCCCGGCACCCGGGTCATCATCGGCAAGCAGTCGACGACCCGCTACGTCGTCCTGCAGACCGGCGAGGGCAAGGACAAGAAGACCCTGCTCCACCCCGTCCTCAACCTCACCTCCGCCCGGCTGCTGCTCAACCCCGACCAGTTCCAGGTCGTCCAGGTCGACGACAAGACGCTCGACGAGGGCAAGCCGCCGCGCGGCCCCGTCCTCGGCATCCCGTACGCCCCCGACCGGCTGCCCGACCCCAAGGAGGCGGGCACGAAGAAGCGCTGGGCGGTCTGCGAGCAGCCCGGCGGCGGCAAGGGCGCCAGCGTCCAGAAGGCGGCCTTCCTCTTCGCCGAGCGCGACGCCAAGCGGACCGACGGCGCCGAGAAGCTCAAGGGCGGGGAGGTGCTGTACGTCAAGGGACAGAAGGGAAACGCCCAGTTCATCGTCGACCGCACCGGCACCAAGTACCCGGTGAAGGCCGACGATCCCACACTTCTCAACGCCCTCGTCGGTCTCACCGAGAAGGGTCTTCCCAAGGAGCCGCAGCCCGTCACCGACGACTGGCTCGCCACCCTGAAGACCGGCGACGAGATCGACTTCCCGGAGCTCGAGGGCAAGGTCGGCACCCCCACCGAGATCCCCGGCAGCAACCTCAACGGGACCGAGAACCGGATCGGCACGGTCCTCGTCACCCAGACCGCCTCTGGCCCCCAGCACTACGTCGTGCTCCCCGGCAGGATCCAGCCCGTCACCCCCTTCACCGCCCAGCTGATCATGGGATCCCCGGCCGCCGCCGACCTCGACATGGACGGCAGGGCGGTCTCCGCCGACGCCGGCTCCTTCGTCCCGAACCCCACCCCCTTCCACGGTGACGCCGACTGGCCCATGCTGAAGCCCCGACAGGTCAACGCCTCCACCGGCGCGGGCGCCCGCGACACCCTCTGCAGCGTCCTCGTCGACGTCGACGAGAAGGGCGGCACCACGCTCACCACCTGGGCCGGCACCGACTACCCCGCCGACATCACGACCGGCGGCACCAGCACGTACGTCACCCCCGGCACCGGCCTCCTCTACACCCAGATCCAGGGCAGGCAGAAGCCGTCCGGCGGCTCCCTCTTCCTCGTCACCGACACCGGCCTGCGGTACGCCGTCCAGTCCAACGGCGACAGCGGCGCCGCCCGCTCCAAGATCGGTGCCGGCGCACAGAAGCAGCCCGACGGAAAGCCGGAACCCAGCGACGCCCAGAAGCGTCTCGGGTACGAGAGCGTCGCGCCGGCCCTCGTACCGATCGAATGGTCGGAGTTCCTGTCGAAGGGGCCCCGGCTCGACACCAACAGCGCGCGTCAGCCGCAGGGTTCCTAGGGGTGGCACCGGTGACGACGACGTACCGCACGGCCGCCCTGCTCGCCGCGGGCACCCTCACGGCCCTGCTCGCCGCCCCCGCCGCTGCGGCCCAGCCGCGCGACGACGGCCCGGCCCTCGACGGCAGCGGCGAGTGCACCTTCCCCATGAAGAAGCAGATCGAAGGCGTCCCCTGGCCGCTCCAGCGGGTCATCCTCGACGAACTGTGGCAGGACACCAAGGGCAAGGGCGTCCGCGTCGCCGTCATCGACACCGGCGTCGACGACGTCAACCCGCAACTGAGCAAGGTCGTCGACGCCAAGGCGGGCAGGGACTACCTCAAGCCCGACCCGAAGAACCCCTCCTTCGGCGACGAGAAGCGCGGCAAGACCGACGGCACCGTCGACGAGGTCGGCCACGGCACCAAGGTCGCCGGCATCATCGCCGCCAAACCCGCCAAGGGCACCGGCTTCGTCGGACTCGCCCCCGAGGCCACGATCATCCCGATCCGGCAGAACGACGAGAAGAACAGCGGCAAGTCCGACACCATGGCGCAGGCGATCGACTACGCCGTGAAGGCGGGCGCCAAGGTCATCAACATCTCGCAGGACACCACCCAGCCGATGAGCCCGGACTCGCCCATGGGCCGGTCGGTGGCCGCGGCGATCAAGAACGACGTCGTGATCGTCGCCTCCGCGGGCAACGACGGCGCGGACGGCGAGAACAAGCTGACGTACCCGGCGGCCTTCCCCGGGGTCCTCGCCGTCGCCTCCTCCGACCGCAACAACGAACGCGCGGCCTTCTCCCAGTCCGGCCCCATGGTGGGCGTCGCGGCGCCCGGCGTCGACATCGTCTCCACCGTCCCCGGCGGCGGCCAGTGCGTCGACAACGGCACCAGCTTCTCCGCCCCGTACGTCGCGGGCGTCGCCACCCTGCTCCGCGCCAAGTACCCGGAGTGGACCGCGGCCCAGATCGTCACCCGCATCGAGCAGACCGCCGTCCGCTCGATCAACGGCCGTGACGACCACGTCGGTTGGGGCGTCGTCGACCCGGTGAAGGCGCTCGCCGACCAGCCCGGGACGCCGGCCTCCACGCCCGTGGCCGACCCGGCCCGCCCAAGCCGCCGCCCCCGAACCGGCCGCGCTGACGCTGGCGGAGACCCCCAGGAGCGCTCCGAACGGCTCGCCACCTACGCGTTGGGGATCGGTGGCGTCCTGGTGGCCGTGGTCGCCGGAACCGCCACCGTGATCCGCGACAGCCGCCGCGGGAAGGAGGCCCGATGACGCCCGTATCGGCCAAGTATCGGGACCTTCCTTTGCAGTTGGAACTGCCGCCGTCAATGGCTACAGTGACCGCTGGGGGCACGGTAGTGCGAACCCAGCACGGGGGCGGCATCAGAAGATTCCCGTCCGCATCACGACCGGAAGGCCCGACGGCCCGTCCGTCGACGCCACCGAAGGAAGAAGGGGCAAGATGTCGAAAGACCTGAACGTAACCAGTGCCGAACAAGTCAAGCTCGCCGGCCGGATCCAGGACTACTCCGACGAGCTTCAGGCCCGCATCACCTCCCTCAACGGCGTGGTGGACCGTGTCCAGGCCGGCTGGCAGGGCGCCGCGAGCAAGGAGTACGACCGGGTCCAGAACGACCTGAACCAGCGCCTGCGCAGCATGCGCGCCGAGCTCTCCCGCCTCGAGGAGATCATGCGCATGAGCGCCGACGGGTTCTCGCAGGAGGAGGAGGACCGCCTGCGGTCCTTCCGGCAGATGGACAACAGCTCCGGCGCCGGCGCCTCCGGCGGCCAGAGCGCCATCCTCGGCATCTGAGCCGTCCGCCCCGAGCAGTCCTCCGCGCCACTCTCACCCGAGGAGTCAACACCATGACCACTGCGGTCAATTACGACACCGTGACGCAGGCGGCGGCCGACACCCGCCTCACCTCCAGCACCCTCACGCAGAAGCTCGACGACCTCATGGCCGAGGTCAACCGCGTCGCCTCCAACTGGGAGGGCGAGGCGAAGATCGCCTACCGCGAGAGCCAGGACCGCCTGACCCGCGACATGGCCGGCATGAACCAGGACCTGGCGCGCATCGCCCAGCTCCTCGACGAGTCGGTCGCCGGCTACCAGGACACCGACAAGGGCAACGCGGCTCGCTTCCGCATGATGTGAGCCCCTGCCGAGACGCGTGAGGGGGTGGCCCGTTCCGGCGGGCCACCCCCTCACGCGCATCCGCTAGCGCAGGTCGAACTCGCCGTCACGGGCCCCCAGGACGAACGCGTCCCACTCGGCCTTCGTGTAGCGCAGCACCGTGTCCTTGTCGAGGGACGAGCGCATCGCCACCGCGCCCTCGGGCAGCCGCGCGATCTCCACGCGCTCCTCGTCCGGGCTCGTCCCCGGAGCGCCCTCCCACACGACGCCGGAGATGTCGAGCGCGTACAGCTCGTCCTTCTGGCGCTCCTTCTCGGCGGCGAGGGCGGCGGCCGCGCTCTCGGTGGTGCTCTCGTGTGCGTCGGTCATCGGCGCTTTCCCTTCGCGGTGGTACGGCGGTCCCTCCCACAGTAGTGGGAGGGACCCCTCCGCTCAGTGCCGTTCCGCGAGCTCAGCGCTGTTCGGGCAGCCAGCCCAGCTGCACCAGCGGCGTCCCGCGCTTCCGCGAGACGAACGTCGCCCGGCCCGGAGGCATCGGACGCGCCCGGACGCCGCCGAGGATGTCGCCCTCCTGCGGATCGCCGGAGAGGAGCACGCCCTGCGCGCCCAGCTCCCGCATCCGCTGCATGAACGGCTCGTACATCGCCCGGGAGGCGCCCGCCTGGTTGCGGGCCACGATGAACCGGATGCCGACGTCCCGCGCGAACGGCAGGTTCTCCACCAGGACCGCGAGCGGGTTCCCCGAGTTGGTGGCCACCAGCTCGAAGTCGTCGACCAGGACGAACAGCTGGGGACCCGTCCACCAGCTGCGGTCCCGCAGCTGCTGCGGCGTGATGTCGGGCTTCGGCGCCCGCTTCGTCATCACCGTGTTCACCGCGTCCATGTGCAACTGCATGGCCGAGGCCATCGGCGCGTACTCCAGGAGGTGCGAGGGCGCCACCGCCTCCAGCATCGTCCGCCGGTAGTCACCGACCACGATCCGCGCCTGCTCCGGCGAGTACCGCTCGCACAGCTGCTTGGCGATCAGCCGCAGCAGCGCCGTCTTGCCGGACTCGCTCTCGCCGAAGATCAGGAAGAACGGATCCGACTCGAAGTCGACGAACACCGGCTCCAGGTTCGTCTCGTCGATGCCGATCGCGATGCCGTGCTGCGGGTACTCGAAGCCCTTCGGCAGCTGCTCCACCGGCAGCCTGCGCGGCAGCAGCCGCACCGCCGGGGCCGGCGCCCCGGTCCAGGCCGCCTTCACCGCCCGCACGAACGCCGCCGTGCCGTCCGCCAGGTCGGCCGAGGAGCTCGACCCGTCGATCCGCGGCAGCGCCCCATGAAGTGCAGCTTCTCCGGCACCTGGCCGCGGCCCGGCACACCGGTCGGCACGTTCGCCGCGACCTTCCGGTCGAACTCGGAGTCCATGACGTCACCGAGCCGCAGTTCGAGCCGGCCCAGCATCTGGTCCTTGAGCGCCGCCCGCACCTCCATGTACCGGGCGGCGGTGATCACCACGTGGATGCCGTAGCCCAGACCGCGGGCCGCGATGTCGGAGACGATCGGCTCCAGCATGTCGTAGTCGTTGCGGAAGCTGCCCCAGCCGTCCACGACCAGGAAGACGTCGCCCCAGGCCTCGCCCGGCAGTTCGCCCGCGGCCCGCTTGCGCCGGTAGGTCGCCATCGAGTCGATGGCGTGCGCGCGGAAGAACTCCTCCCGCCGGTTCAGGACGCCCAGGACCTCCGCGACCGTCCGGCGCACCCGCTCCGGGTCGAGCCGGGACGCCACCCCGCCGACGTGCGGCAGGTCGGCCAGCGAGACCATGCCGCCGCCGCCGAAGTCCAGGCAGTAGAACTGCACTTCGGCCGGGGTGTGCGTGAGCGCGAACGAGGAGACGAGGGCCCGCATGATCGTCGACTTGCCGGACTGCGGACCGCCGACCACCATCATGTGACCGGCCGCGCCCGAGAAGTCCCGGTACAGCACCTCGCGGCGCTGCTCGAAGGGCTTGTCGATGAGGCCGAGCGGCACGGTGAGCCCGCCCTGACGCGTGTACTCCGTCGCCGTCAGCCCCCGGTCCGCGGTCTGCGCGAGCCCCGGGAGCAGCTGGTCGAGGGAGGGCGCCTGGTCGAGCGGCGGCAGCCACACCTGGTGCGCCGGCACCCCTGGCCCTCCAGACGCCGCACGATCACGTCGAGGACGGTGTCCGCGAGCGCGTCGTCCTCCTCCGCGCGCCGCTCCGTCAGATAGGCCGGGTCCGGCGCCGCGTACACCACCGGCACCGGCGCCGCCGTGAAGATCGCGGGCCGCCGCTCCACCGGCATCTGCCCGATCTCCAGACGCGGCCCGCCCGTCCGGTACGTCCCCGAGACGTACGCCGCCTTGAAGCGGGTCATCTCGTCCGTACCGAACTTCAGATAGCCCGAACCGGGCACCGACGGCAGGTGGTACGCGTCCGGCACGCCGATCGCCGTCCGCGACTCCGCCGCCGAGAAGGTCCGCAGACCGATCCGGTACGAGAGGTACGTGTCCAGGCCGCGCAGCTTGCCCTCCTCCAGGCGCTGCGAGGCGAGCAGCAGGTGCACGCCCAGGGAGCGGCCGATGCGGCCGATCTGGATGAACATGTCGATGAAGTCGGGCTTGGCGGTGAGGAGCTCGGAGAACTCGTCGATCACCAGGACCAGCGAGGCCAGCGGCTCCAGCGGGGCACCCGCCGCCCGCGCCTTCTCGTAGTCGTGGATGTTCGCGTAGTTGCCCGCCGAGCGCAGCAGCTCCTGCCGCCGCTGGAGCTCGCCGCGGATCGCGTCGCCCATGCGGTCGACGAGCGTCAGGTCGTCGGCGAGGTTGGTGATGACCGCCGCCACGTGCGGCATCTGCGACATGCCCGCGAAGGTCGCGCCGCCCTTGAAGTCCGCGAGGACGAAGTTCAGCGTCTCCGAGGAGTGCGTCACCGCCAGACCGAGCACCAGCGTCCGCAGCAGCTCCGACTTGCCGGAACCCGTCGCGCCGACGCACAGACCGTGCGGGCCCATGCCCTCCTGCGCCGCCTCCTTCAGGTCCAGCATGACCGGCTGCCCGTCCTCGCCGACACCGATCGGCACGCGCAGCCGCTCGGCCACCGACCGGGGCCGCCAGGTCCGCGTCACGTCCACCGAGGCCGCGTCGCCCAGGTTCAGCAGGTCCGTGAAGTCCAGGTTGGCGAGCAGCGGCTCGTCGTCGTCCCCGCCGCCCATCCGCAGCGGCGCCAGCTGCCGGGCCAGCGCCTCGGCCGCCGGCAGCGAGATCCCGTCCGGCAGCCCTCGTACGCGAAGCCGCCGCCCGACTCCAGCCGCAGCCGCCCGGCCGCACCACGACCGAGAGGCCACCGCGCGGCTCGTCGAGCTCACCGGAGACGACCTCCACGATCGTCACGCCCTGCAGGCCCTCCGCCGCCGCGAGCAGCGAGTCCGGCGGCACCAGACCACCGCGGGTGGAATCGGAGTCCAGGACCACCACCACGTGCGGCTGGTCGAGCACCGGCTGGTTCTCCCGGGAGAACCGCGGCCGCCCGTCCAGCTTCGAGCGGACCAACTGCTCCAGCTCACCGAGGTCGTCGCCGAACAGCCGCTTCGTACCGGCGCCGTCGACCTGCCCCGGCACCTGCGTGTGGGGCAGCCACTTCGTCCAGTCCCAGCGCTCCTGCGCCGCCGCGCCGCGACCACGGCGAGCATCAGGTCGTCGGGGAGTGCAGCGTCACCAGCTGCGCCACGAGCGCCCGCGCCGCCGCCTGCGCCGACTCCGCCTCGCCCGACACCGTCACGTGGTAGAACGCCCGCATCGAGACCGCCATCGGCAGCCCGTCCAAGGTGCCGTGCACCGCCAGGAACTGCTGCATCGCCCCCGCGCACAGCGGCTCCAGCTCGTCCACCGGAGCCGTGTCCGGCGCCACGAGCGGCGTCGCCAGCTGCTGCGCCCCGAGACCGATCCGCGCCTGCCCGAAGTCGTGGTCGCCGACCCGCCGCTCCCACACCCGGGAACCCTCGGCCACCACCGACCACAGCTGCTCGGGGGAGGGGTGCAGATACAGCTGCGCGTCCCGCTGCTTGCGCGCCGTGCGCCGGACCGTACGCCGGGTCTGCGCGAGGTATTTGAGGTAGTCGCGGCGGACATCGGACATTTGCCCCTGCGTACCGCGACGGAATCTCACGAACTGGGCGACCGCCATCGCGACCGTCGACGCCAGCATCAGCGTGCCCATGATCCGCATGATCGGCGAGGGCGTCATGAAGAAGAAGACGACCGACGAGCCCATGCCGAGCATCGGCAGGAGCTGCATCAGCGCCGACTCCTGCTGCCCCCGCGGAAGTTCCGGCGGAGGCTCCAGGACCAGTTCCTCACCGGGCACTTCCGGAGGAAGGGACCTCGGCGGGCGTTTGACGACGATCTGGCTCACCGGCGCATCAATCCCTCGGTGGAGGTGGGCTCGTGGCGGGAGCATCCGTACGCCACCCCTGTCGGCAGCCGAGCGCGCGGACTTCCCCCATGGGACGGCGATCCTACTTGCAGCCCCCACCTGCCGTCCCCGGTAGGGTGGCGCGCGCATCGTGCGCAACCGCGAATCAGAACGCGCGTCACCGCGAATCCGACGGGCGCAACCGCGAATCAGGGGGTCCACACACGTGAGTACGACCGCAGCGACCGGCTTCTGCCGCGTCACCGTCGTGGCGCCGGACAGCCGCATCGACGTCGCGCTCCCCGAGGACATCGCCGTCGCCGACGTCTACCCCGAGATCCTGCGCCTCACCGGGCAGACCCAGGACGCGGGCACCCCGACCGGCTACCACCTGGTCCGCCGCGACGGATCCGTCCTCGACGGCGCCCGCACCCTCGCCGCCCAGCAGGTCCTCGACGGCGAGGTGCTCTCCCTGCGGCCCTTCGCCCAGTCCCTCCCGCCGGCCGTCTACGACGACGTGTCCGACGCCGTCGCCTCCGCCGTCACCCGCGACCGGCACCTGTGGAGCGACGAACTGCTGCGCGGCGCCGGACTCCTCGGCGGCGTGCTGCCCTCGTCCTCATGGGCTTCGTCCTCTGGTTCGCCGACCCGGTCCGCCACGACATGCACAGCCTCCCGGGATCATCGCGGGCGCCGCAGGCTTCCTGCTCACCGCCTTCGCCGGCGTCCGCGCCCGCGTCTACGCGGACCGGGCGACCGCCGTCGCCCTCGGCCTCGGCGCCCTGCCGCTGCTCCTCATCGCCGGCTCCGGCATCATCGCCCCGACGCCGCCAGGGCCCCGGCCGCCTGCAGTTCCTGCTCGGCTGCGTCACCGTCCTCGTCGCCTCCGTGGCCCTCGTCGCGCTCACCCCCAGCGGCGACGCCCCTTTCGTGGCCGCCACCTTCCTCGCCGGCGTCGGCACCCTCGCCACCTTCCTGGCGATCCTCACCGAGATCTCCGCCTCCGAGACCGCGGCCGCCTGCGCCCCCCTCGCCATCGGCCTCATCGCCTTCCTTCCCGGCCTCTCCGCCCGCTTCGCCCGGCTCCCCATCGGCTACGCCGCCCCGCGCAGCGCCGCCGACGACGAGTTCTCCGCCGACCCGCAGCAGGGCGAGGAGGTCCAGCCCGTCGACGCGGAGCGCATCGCGCTCCAGGCCCGCCGCGCCACGAGATGCTCCTCGGCCTGGTCGGCGGCTGCGCGGCCGTCCTCGTCGGCTCCGCCGCCGTCCTCGGCTTCGCCGGAAACGTCTGGGGCCAGCTCCTCGCCCTCGCCGGCGGCCTCGCGATGCTGCTGCGCGCCCGCCTCTTCCGGTACACCTCGCAGGTCGTCTGCGTCCTCGTCGCCGGCCTCGCCGCCATCGCGCTGCTCGTCCTCGGCCTCTCCCTCAACCCGCCGGCCGACCTGGTCAGGGACCTCCTCATGTACGGCGACCGGGGCGGCCTCGACATCCGGACGATCTGGCTCACCGCCGCCGTCGCCGCCGGCGCCGCGCTGACCACCGCGATCGGCCTGATCATCCCGAGGAAGGGCCTCTCCCGTTCTGGGGCCGGCTCCTCGACCTGGCCGAGGGCTTCGTCCTGCTCTCCCTCGTCCCGCTCGCCCTCGCGGTCCTCGACGTCTTCACCCGGGTCCGCTCCCTCACCAGCAAGTAGGAAAAGGGACCCGGGCCCGCTCCGGCGAGCTGGTACGCTGTGTGACGGCCGTTTGTGTACGCGCTCCCGGAATGCCCCGAGATCACTCGGACGCCTCTGGAAGCTGCGCCCATCGGACCTTCGCCCGTCGAGTCACGGAAGCTTCCCTGAGACCTAGACCAGGGGCACTCGCGGGCGCACGAACACCTAGAGGAGATCCGCGTGGCTCTCGACGCCGCTGTCAAGAAGCAGATCATGGCCGAGTTCGGCACCAAGGAGGGCGACACCGGCTCCCCCGAGGTCCAGGTCGCCATGCTGTCCCGTCGCATCTCGGACCTGACCGAGCACCTCAAGCAGCACAAGCACGACCACCACTCCCGTCGTGGCCTGCTGATCCTGGTCGGCCAGCGCCGCCGCCTGCTGCAGTACCTGGCCAAGAAGGACATCCAGCGCTTCCGTACGCTGGTCGACCGCCTCGGCATCCGCCGCGGTGCGGCCGGCGGCGCCAAGTAAGCAGCCGTGGAGGGAGCGGTTCCCACTTTCAGGGGGCCGCTCCCTTTGCTGTACGTGCACAAAGTGCACATCGCCACTTAGTCTGGTCGCACAACCCCATACGACGAGCGTGAAGCCGCCGGCCAGCCGCCGGTCCTCGGTAGTGGCCCCCGGAACCGCATGCCCGGGTGCTTCGATCGAAGACCGGCCCGCACCCTAGGCGAGCTCTCCGCCCCCGTCGCACACCGTCCCCGGCCACACGGGCCGAAGGACGCAAAGACGAACACGTAGGAGAAACCCATAGTGGAGAACGAGACCCACTACGCCGAGGCCGTCATCGACAACGGCGCCTTCGGTACCCGCACCATCCGCTTCGAGACCGGCCGTCTGGCCAAGCAGGCCGCCGGCTCCGCCGTCGCCTACCTGGACGACGACACGATGGTCCTCTCCGCGACCACCGCCTCGAAGCGCCCCAAGGACCAGCTCGACTTCTTCCCCCTGACGGTGGACGTCGAGGAGCGGATGTACGCGGCCGGCAAGATCCCCGGCTCCTTCTTCCGCCGTGAGGGCCGCCCCTCCGAGGACGCCGTCCTCACCTGTCGCCTGATCGACCGCCCGCTGCGCCCCTCCTTCAAGAAGGGCCTGCGCAACGAGATCCAGATCGTCGAGACGATCATGGCGCTCAACCCCGACCACCTGTACGACGTGGTCGCGATCAACGCCGCCTCCTGCTCCACGCAGCTGGCCGGCCTGCCCTTCTCCGGCCCGATCGGCGGCACCCGTGTCGCCCTGATCAAGGGCCAGTGGGTCGCCTTCCCGACGCACACCGAGCTCGAGGACGCCGTCTTCGACATGGTCGTCGCCGGTCGCGTCCTGGAGGACGGCGACGTCGCGATCATGATGGTCGAGGCCGAGGCCACCGAGAAGACCATCCAGCTGGTCAAGGGCGGCGCCGAGGCGCCGACCGAGGAGGTCGTCGCCGCCGGTCTCGAGGCCGCGAAGCCCTTCATCAAGGTCCTCTGCAAGGCCCAGTCGGACCTCGCCGCCAAGGCCGCCAAGCCCACCGGCGAGTTCCCGGTCTACCTCGACTACCAGGACGACGTCCTGGAGGCGCTCTCCGCCGCCGTCAAGGGCGAGCTCGCCCAGGCGCTCACCATCGCCGGCAAGCAGGAGCGCGAGGCCGAGCTCGACCGCATCAAGGAGCTCGCCGCCGAGAAGCTCCTCCCGGCCTTCGAGGGCCGCGAGAAGGAGATCTCGGGCGCCTACCGCGCGCTGACCAAGAAGCTGGTCCGCGAGCGCATCATCAAGGACAAGGTCCGCATCGACGGCCGCGGCATCACGGACATCCGTACGCTCGCCGCCGAGGTCGAGGCCATCCCGCGCGTGCACGGCTCCGCCCTGTTCGAGCGTGGCGAGACCCAGATCCTGGGCGTCACCACCCTCAACATGCTCCGCATGGAGCAGCAGCTGGACACCCTCTCCCCGGTGACCCGCAAGCGCTACATGCACAACTACAACTTCCCGCCGTACTCCGTCGGCGAGACCGGCCGCGTGGGCTCGCCCAAGCGCCGCGAGATCGGCCACGGCGCCCTCGCCGAGCGCGCCCTCGTGCCGGTCCTCCCGACCCGCGAGGAGTTCCCTACGCGATCCGCCAGGTGTCCGAGGCCCTCGGCTCCAACGGTTCGACGTCCATGGGCTCGGTCTGCGCCTCCACCATGTCCCTGCTGAACGCCGGTGTGCCGCTCAAGGCCCCCGTCGCCGGCATCGCCATGGGCCTGATCTCCGAGGAGATCGACGGCCAGACGCACTACGTCGCCCTCACCGACATCCTCGGTGCGGAGGACGCCTTCGGCGACATGGACTTCAAGGTCGCCGGTACGAAGGAGTTCGTCACCGCCCTCCAGCTCGACACCAAGCTGGACGGCATCCCGGCCTCCGTCCTGGCCGCGGCCCTCAAGCAGGCCCGCGACGCCCGCCTCCACATCCTCGACGTGATGATGGAAGCGATCGACACGCCGGACGAGATGTCCCCGAACGCCCCGCGGATCATCACCGTCAAGATCCCCGTGGACAAGATCGGTGAGGTCATCGGCCCCAAGGGCAAGATGATCAACCAGATCCAGGAGGACACCGGCGCCGAGATCACGATCGAGGACGACGGCACCATCTACATCGGTGCCGCCGACGGCCCGGCCGCCGAGGCCGCCCGCGCCACGATCAACGGCATCGCCAACCCGACCATGCCGGAGGTCGGCGAGCGCTACCTGGGCACGGTCGTCAAGACCACCACCTTCGGTGCCTTCGTCTCCCTGCTCCCGGGCAAGGACGGCCTGCTGCACATCTCGCAGATCCGCAAGCTCGCCGGTGGCAAGCGCGTGGAGAACGTCGAGGACGTGCTCGCGATCGGCTCCAAGGTCCAGGTCGAGATCGCCGAGATCGACCAGCGCGGCAAGCTCTCCCTGATCCCCGTGATCGCGGACGAGGACGCCGAGGGTGACAAGGACGACGCTGCCAAGTGACGTCCCGTAGTTCCCGCGCGACGGCCCGCCCCTCTTCGGAGGGCGGGCCGTCGCCCGTACCCAAACGCTTCTCCCCGGCAAGGACGGCATCGGCACGGTCCGCCGCACGACCCTCCCCGGAGGCCTGCGGATCGTCACCGAGACCCTCCCCTCCGTGCGCTCCGCCACCTTCGGCATCTGGGCGCACGTCGGCTCCCGCGACGAGACCCCGACGCTCAACGGCGCGACCCACTACCTGGAGCACCTCCTCTTCAAGGGCACCCACAAGCGGTCCGCCCTCGACATCTCCGCCGCGATCGACGCGGTCGGCGGCGAGATGAACGCCTTCACGGCGAAGGAGTACACCTGCTACTACGCCCGGGTCCTCGACACCGACCTGCCGCTGGCGATCGACGTCGTCTGCGACATGCTCACCGACTCGCTCATCCTCGACGAGGACGTGGACGCCGAGCGTGGCGTCATCCTCGAAGAGATCGCGATGACCGAGGACGACCCCGGTGACGTCGTGCACGAGCTGTTCGCGCAGACGATGTTCGGCGACACCCCGCTGGGCCGCCCGGTCCTCGGCACCGTCGACACCATCAACGCGCTCAGCCGCGGCCAGATCGCCCGCTTCTACAAGAAGCACTACGACCCGACCCACCTGGTCGTCGCCGCCGCGGGCAACGTCGACCACGCCACGGTGGTGCGCCAGGTCCGCCGCGCCTTCGAGAAGGCCGGCGCCCTGACCCGTACGGACGCCGTCCCCGTCGCCCCCCGCGAGGGCTCCCGGACCCTCCGCACGGCGGGCCGCGTCGAGCTCCTCAACCGCAAGACCGAACAGGCCCACGTGGTCCTCGGCATGCCGGGCCTGGCCCGCACCGACGAGCGCCGCTGGGCGCTCGGCGTGCTGAACACCGCCCTCGGCGGCGGCATGTCCTCCCGCCTCTTCCAGGAGGTCCGCGAGAAGCGCGGCCTGGCCTACAGCGTGTACTCGTACACCTCGGGCTTCGCCGACTGCGGCCTCTTCGGGGTGTACGCGGGCTGCCGCCCCAGCCAGGTCCACGACGTCCTGAAGATCTGCCGCGACGAGCTCGACAAGGTCGCCTCCGACGGCCTCACGGACGAGGAGATCAACCGCGCCGTCGGCCAGCTCTCCGGCTCGACCGTGCTCGGCCTGGAGGACACCGGCGCGCTGATGAACCGCATCGGCAAGAGCGAGCTGTGCTGGGGCACCCAGATGTCGGTCGACGACATGCTGGCCCGGATCGCGGCGGTCACCCCGGACGAGGTCCGCGAGGTCGCCCGCGATGTACTGGAGCAGCGGCCCTCGCTGTCGGTGATCGGCCCGCTGAAGGACAAGCAGGCGGACCGCCTCCACCAAGCGGTCTCCTGACCCACGAGTCCCGTAAGGAAGAGCAATGAGCAAGCTGCGTGTGGCGGTCCTCGGAGCCAAGGGCCGCATCGGCTCCGAGGCCGTGAAGGCCGTAGAGGCCGCCGAGGACATGGAACTGGTCGCGGCCCTGGGCCGCGGCGACGACCTGGAGGCGCTCACCGAAGCGGGCGCCCAGGTCGTCGTCGAGCTGACCACCCCGGACTCCGTGATGGAGAACCTCGACTTCTGCGTGCGCCACGGCATCCACGCGGTGGTCGGCACCACCGGCTGGACCGAGGACCGCCTCGCGCAGCTGAACGCCTGGCTCGCCGCCTCCCCGGAGACCGGCGTCCTCATCGCGCCGAACTTCTCCATCGGCGCCGTCCTCACCATGAAGTTCGCGCAGATCGCCGCCCCGTACTTCGAGTCGGTCGAGGTCGTCGAGCTGCACCACCCGCACAAGGTCGACGCGCCCTCCGGCACGGCGACGAGGACCGCCCAGCTGATCGCCGAGGCCCGGTCGAAGGCAGGCTGCGCCCCGCAGCCCGACGCCACGGCCACCGCCCTCGACGGCGCGCGCGGCGCGGACGTCGACGGCGTCCGCGTCCACTCGGTGCGCCTGGCGGGCCTCCTCGCCCACCAGGAGGTCCTGCTCGGCGGCGAGGGCGAGACCCTCACCGTCCGCCACGACTCCCTGCACCACTCCAGCTTCATGCCGGGCGTCCTGCTGGGCGCCCGGCGTGTCGTCTCCGCTCCGGGCCTCACCTTCGGCCTGGAACACTTCCTGGACCTGGGCTGACGGTCATGGGCGGAAAGATCACGTACGTCTTCCTGGCCACCGTGCTCGTCCTCGTCTTCGGCGTGGTGGCGATGGAGGGCGTCCTGCTCCTCCTCACGGGCGAGCCGGCCGCCATGGGCATGGGAGCCGTCGCGTTCCTGCTGCCCGTCGTCGGCGGCTGGTTCCTCTGGAAGAACACCAGCTTCGCGCGCCGGGCCAACCGCCTGGCCGCGGAGCTGGAGGCCGAGGGCGGCCTGCCGGTCGACGAGCTGCAGCGCACGCAGGGCGGCCGGATCGACCGGGACTCGGCCGACGAGGTCTTCGCCCGGCGCAAGGCCGAGACGGAGGACTCACCCGAGGACTGGCGCTGCTGGTTCCGGCTCGCGGTGGCCTACCACGACGCCCGGGACACCCCCCGGGCCCGCAAGGCGATGCAGCGGGCCATCGCGCTCCACGAGGGGCGTCCGGTCAGCGCGTGACGGCCGGGGCCGTGCCGTACTCGGCGTTCCAGGCCTCGACCGTGTCGGCCGCCCGGTCGAAGGCCTCGACCCGGGAGAGGAAGTCGGCGTTGTGGGTGGTGAGCAGCAGCAGCTGCTCGCCGCCCTGCCGGTCGAGCACCAGGGCCTGGCCCTGGACAGTGCGGGGAGACCCAGCCAGCGCACCGGCTGCTGGGCGGTCCGTACGGACGTCACCCTGGTCCAGGGACGGTGACGGTGGAGAAGAAGCCCACGCGCCGCACCCCGGCGCGGCTGACCAGGCGCCGACGCGCAGCATCCGCAGCGCGGCGGCGATGACGAGCACGGCGACGCCGAGCGTGACGCCCGCGCCGCCGAAGGCTCCGGCCACCGCGATGATCACGGCGGCGAGCAGCACGAACGAGGCGAGCAGCAGCGCGAGCGCCGCCGTCCCCACCCGCCACGACCCCGGCCGGTACGGACGGCGCCACTCATCGTGGTCGTCGAACGGCAGGGCGACATGGTCGGTCGTGTCAAAAGCACGGTCGGCCGTCAGGAAGGGCAGGGGCACGACAGGTCCTCACTCACAAGCACGCTCGAAGGGGCGGTGCCCGGTGAGGCTACCTCAGCGGTTGTCGGAGGCCTCGGACTGCTGCTGACGAGTGGCCGAGTCCCCCGACTGGAGCGAGGGCATCCCGAAGACGAGGGACCCGACGAGGCCGGCCACGACGGTCAGCCCGAGCAGGGTGCGGCCCACGATCTGCGAGGCGCTGAGGCGCTCCCGGGGCGGTGGAGTGACGTTACTGCGGAAGTGGTCGGCCTCCGCGACGAACGCGAACGGTACGGCCTCTCTCCGGCGGAACATCAGGGCCACTCTCCTTCTCCTCGTCGTGCTGCGTCACAGGTACAGACGACGGAACCGACGTTTTGGTGCCCTTTTTCATCAAAGCGGCCGAATCTCATCCTCCGGTAGGACGTCTCCGCGGCGGCCGGACGCGAGAGCTGGACGACTCTCCAGCCCGGCGTGGCACACATGTCCGAACGCACGAGAGGAAGTGTCCGTATTGCGACGTTTCGAGAAGTTCATCTAGGCTGATCAAACGGACCCGGCGCTGCCTGAACCCCCGAGCAGGCAGCGCCGGGCTCCCTTTCTCCTGTCCCCCGAGGGGACACCCGGCGCTGAGCAGCGAGTAGCGTGTTACCCATGGCTCCGATCTCCACTCCGCAGACCCCCTTCGGGCGGGTCCTCACCGCCATGGTCACGCCCTTCACGGCGGACGGCGCACTCGACCTCGACGGTGCCCAGCGACTCGCCACCCACCTGGTGGACGCAGGCAACGACGGCCTCGTCATCAACGGCACCACCGGCGAGTCCCCGACCACCAGCGACGCGGAGAAATCGGAGCTCGTACGAGCGGTACTGGAGGCGGTCGGCGACCGCGCCCACGTCGTCGCCGGCATCGGCACCAACGACACCCACCACTCCATCGAACTCGCCCGCACCGCCGAGCGCGACGGCGCCCACGGCCTCCTCGCCGTCACGCCCTACTACAACAAGCCCCCGCAGGAGGGCCTGTACCGGCACTTCTCGGCCATCGCCGACGCCACCGGCCTCCCCGTGATGCTCTACGACATCCCCGGCCGCAGCGGCGTCCCGATCGACACCGAGACGATCGTCCGCCTCGCCGAGCACCCCCGCATCGTCGCCAACAAGGACGCCAAGGGCGACCTCGGCCGCGCCAGCTGGGCCATCGCCCGCTCCGGCCTCGCCTGGTACTCCGGCGACGACATGCTCAACCTCCCCCTGCTCTCCGTCGGCGCCTGCGGCTTCGTCTCCGTCGTCGGCCACCTCGTCACCCCGGAACTCCGCGCCCTCCTCGACGCCCACCTCGGCGGCGAGGTCCAGAAGGCCACCGAGATCCACCAGAAGCTGCTCCCGGTCTACACCGGCATGTTCCGCACCCAGGGCGTCATGACCACCAAGGCCGCCCTCGCGCTCCAGGGCCTCCCCGCCGGCCCGCTGCGCCCGCCGCTCGTCGAGCTCTCCCCCGAGGAGACCGCCCAGCTCAAGGTCGACCTGGCCGCGGGCGGGGTAGAACTCTGACAACAGACTTCACAACTGAACACTGACAACAGCAAGTGCACGATTGTCATGCGCGCCACGTGCCCGATCGGTACGTGGCGCGCATGGTGAGGAGAGTCTTTTGAGTCATCCGCATCCTGAACTCGGCGCCCCGCCGAAGCTGCCCAAGGGCGGCCTGCGCGTCATTCCGCTCGGCGGTCTCGGCGAGATCGGCCGCAACATGACGGTCTTCGAGTTCGACGGCCGTCTGCTGATCGTCGACTGCGGCGTCCTCTTCCCCGAGGAGGAGCAGCCGGGCGTCGACCTGATCCTGCCGGACTTCACCATCATCCGGGACCGTCTCGACGACATCGAGGGCGTCGTGCTCACGCACGGCCATGAGGACCACATCGGTGCCGTCCCCTACCTGCTCCGGCTGAAGCCGGACATCCCGCTCATCGGCTCCAAGCTGACCCTCGCCCTGATCGAGGCGAAGCTCCAGGAGCACCGCATCCGCCCCTACACCCTCGAGGTGAAGGAAGGCGACCGCGAGCAGCTGGGCCCCTTCGACTGCGAGTTCGTCGCGGTCAACCACTCCATCCCGGACGCCCTGGCCGTCGCCATCCGCACCCCCGCGGGCATGGCCGTCGCCACCGGCGACTTCAAGATGGACCAGCTCCCGATGGACGGTCGCCTCACCGACCTCCACGCGTTCGCGCGGCTGAGCGAGGAGGGCATCGACCTCCTCCTCTCCGACTCCACGAACGCCGAGGTCCCGGGCTTCGTCCCGCCGGAGCGGGACATCTCCAACGTCCTGCGGAACGTCTTCGCGAACGCCCCGAAGCGCATCATCGTGGCCAGCTTCGCCAGCCACGTGCACCGCATCCAGCAGATCATCGACGCCGCCCACGAGTACGGCCGCCGGGTCGCCTTCGTCGGCCGCTCGATGGTCCGCAACATGGGCATCGCCCGCGACCTGGGCTACCTCCGGGTCCCGGCCGGCCTCGTCGTCGACGTGAAGACGCTCGACGACCTGCCGGACGACGAGGTCGTGCTGGTCTGCACCGGCTCCCAGGGCGAGCCCATGGCGGCCCTGTCCCGCATGGCCAACCGCGACCACCAGATCCGCATCGTCCCCGGCGACACGGTGATCCTCGCGTCCTCCCTCATCCCGGGCAACGAGAACGCGGTCTACCGCGTGATCAACGGCCTGACCCGCTGGGGCGCGAACGTGGTCCACAAGGGCAACGCCAAGGTCCACGTCTCGGGCCACGCCTCGGCCGGCGAGCTGCTGTACTTCTACAACATCTGCCGACCGAAGAACCTCATGCCGGTCCACGGCGAATGGCGCCACCTGCGCGCCAACGCCGAGCTCGGCGCGATGACGGGCATCCCCAAGGACCACATCGTCATCGCCGAGGACGGCGTCGTCGTCGACCTGGTCGACGGCCGCGCCCGCATCACCGGCAAGGTCCAGGCGGGCTACGTGTACGTGGACGGCCTCTCGGTCGGCGACGTCACGGAGACCTCCCTCAAGGACCGCCGCATCCTCGGCGAGGAGGGCATCATCTCGGTCTTCGTCGTCGTGGACTCCTCGACCGGCAAGATCGTGGGCGGCCCGCACGTCCACGCCCGGGGCTCCGGCATCGACGACTCCGCCTTCGACGCGGTGCTCCCGAAGATCGACCAGGCCCTCAACAAGTCGGCCCAGGACGGCGTCGTCGAACCCCACCAGCTCCAGCAGCTGATCCGCCGCTCCGTCGGCAAGTGGGTCTCCGACACCTACCGCCGCCGCCCGATGATCCTCCCGGTCGTCGTCGAGGTCTGAGACGCCTGACCAGCGCACCACCGGAGCGGGGCCCTCGATTTGCATCGAGGCGCCCCGCTCCAGTACGTTTACGGCTCCGCCAGATCGGGAAGCCCCCGGCGCCACCGTGCGCCAGGAGGACGGACCGGGAGGCGGGAAATCCGACTCAGAACTTCTGATAAAGTCGGAACACGCCGGAAGGCCTCGAAGAAACACAAATTCGAGACCGGAAAGCACCGAGGAAATCGGATCGGAAAGATCTGATAGAGTCGGAAACGAAGGAAGCGCCCGGAGGGCCCGGAAACGGGAACGAAGGAAGCGTCCGCACCTTGAGAACTCAACAGCGTGCCAAAAATCAACGCCAGATTAGTTGATACCCCGTCCATCTTCGGATGGTCGAGGTTCCTTTGAAAAAGTCCACTCCATTTTTGGGGTGGCAACACTACAGCGAGGACGCTGTGGACGGTCTGCCATATTCCGGCGTGACCGTCCCGCTCAACGCGAGTGTCACCCGATTACGGGTAAACATTCACGGAGAGTTTGATCCTGGCTCAGGACGAACGCTGGCGGCGTGCTTAACACATGCAAGTCGAACGATGAAGCCCTTCGGGGTGGATTAGTGGCGAACGGGTGAGTAACACGTGGGCAATCTGCCCTTCACTCTGGGACAAGCCCTGGAAACGGGGTCTAATACCGGATACGACCTGCCGAGGCATCTTGGCGGGTGGAAAGCTCCGGCGGTGAAGGATGAGCCCGCGGCCTATCAGCTTGTTGGTGGGGTAACGGCCCACCAAGGCGACGACGGGTAGCCGGCCTGAGAGGGCGACCGGCCACACTGGGACTGAGACACGGCCCAGACTCCTACGGGAGGCAGCAGTGGGGAATATTGCACAATGGGCGAAAGCCTGATGCAGCGACGCCGCGTGAGGGATGACGGCCTTCGGGTTGTAAACCTCTTTCAGCAGGGAAGAAGCGAAAGTGACGGTACCTGCAGAAGAAGCGCCGGCTAACTACGTGCCAGCAGCCGCGGTAATACGTAGGGCGCAAGCGTTGTCCGGAATTATTGGGCGTAAAGAGCTCGTAGGCGGCTTGTCACGTCGGTGTGAAAGCCCGGGCTTAACCCCGGGTCTGCATCCGATACGGGCAGGCTAGAGTGTGGTAGGGGAGATCGGAATTCCTGGTGTAGCGGTGAAATGCGCAGATATCAGGAGGAACACCGGTGGCGAAGGCGGATCTCTGGGCCATTACTGACGCTGAGGAGCGAAAGCGTGGGGAGCGAACAGGATTAGATACCCTGGTAGTCCACGCCGTAAACGTTGGGAACTAGGTGTTGGCGACATTCCACGTCGTCGGTGCCGCAGCTAACGCATTAAGTTCCCCGCCTGGGGAGTACGGCCGCAAGGCTAAAACTCAAAGGAATTGACGGGGCCCGCACAAGCAGCGGAGCATGTGGCTTAATTCGACGCAACGCGAAGAACCTTACCAAGGCTTGACATATACCGGAAAGCATTAGAGATAGTGCCCCTTGTGGTCGGTATACAGGTGGTGCATGGCTGTCGTCAGCTCGTGTCGTGAGATGTTGGGTTAAGTCCCGCAACGAGCGCAACCCTTGTCCTGTGTTGCCAGCATGCCCTTCGGGGTGATGGGGACTCACAGGAGACCGCCGGGGTCAACTCGGAGGAAGGTGGGGACGACGTCAAGTCATCATGCCCCTTATGTCTTGGGCTGCACACGTGCTACAATGGCCGGTACAAAGAGCTGCGATGCCGTGAGGCGGAGCGAATCTCAAAAGCCGGTCTCAGTTCGATTGGGGTCTGCAACTCGACCCCATGAAGTCGGAGTTGCTAGTAATCGCAGATCAGCATTGCTGCGGTGAATACGTTCCCGGGCCTTGTACACACCGCCCGTCACGTCACGAAAGTCGGTAACACCCGAAGCCGGTGGCCCAACCCCTTGTGGGAGGGAGCTGTCGAAGGTGGGACTGGCGATTGGGACGAAGTCGTAACAAGGTAGCCGTACCGGAAGGTGCGGCTGGATCACCTCCTTTCTAAGGAGCACAGCACCGGATGCGAGCGAACGTCTCGCACGGTCAGCTCATGGGTGGAACGTTGATTAGTTGGCACGATCACGAGATGGACCGCTAGTACTGCTTCGGCGTGGAACACGGATCACATCAAGGGATCGTGCCTGGCACGTTGTTGGGTGTCTGAGGGTACGGCCGTATGGTCATGCCTTCGAGGATGCCGGCCCCAGTGAAGCACTGCCGTTGGTGGTGTGTGATGGGTGGCTGGTCGTTGTTTGAGAACTACACAGTGGACGCGAGCATCTGTGGCCAAGTTTTTAAGGGCGCACGGTGGATGCCTTGGCACCAGGAACCGATGAAGGACGTGGAGGCCACGATAGTCCCCGGGAGCCGTCAACCAGGCTTTGATCCGGGGGTTTCCGAATGGGGAAACCCGGCAGTCGTCATGGGCTGTCACCCATGCCTGAACACATAGGGCATGTGGAGGGAACGAGGGGAAGTGAAACATCTCAGTACCCTCAGGAAGAGAAAACAACCGTGATTCCGGGAGTAGTGGCGAGCGAAACCGGATGAGGCCAAACCGTATGCGTGTGATACCCGGCAGGGGTTGCGCATGCGGGGTTGTGGGATCTCTCTTCCGTCGTCTGCCGGCGGCGGGACGAGTCAGAAACCGTATGGATAGGCGAAGGACATGCGAAAGGTCCGGCGTAGAGGGTAAGACCCCGTAGCTGAAATCTGTACGGCTCGTTTGAGAGACACCTAGGCAGCACGGGGCCCGAGAAATCCCGTGTGAATCTGGCGGGACCACCCGCTGCCTCAAATATTCCCTGGTGACCGATAGCGGATAGTACCGTGAGGGAATGGTGAAAAGTACCGCGGAGCGGAGTGAAATAGTACCTGAAACCGTGTGCCTACAAGCCGTGGGAGCGTCGGGATGTGCTTGCACATCCTCGTGACTGCGTGCCTTTTGAAGAATGAGCCTGCGAGTTTGCGGTGTGTTGCGAGGTTAACCCGTGTGGGGTAGCCGTAGCGAAAGCGAGTCCGAACAGGGCGCTTTAGTAGCACGCTCAAGACCCGAAGCGGAGTGATCTAGCCATGGGCAGGTTGAAGCGGAGGTAAGACTTCGTGGAGGACCGAACCCACCAGGGTTGAAAACCTGGGGATGACCTGTGGTTAGGGTGAAAGGCCAATCAAACTCCGTGATAGCTGGTTCTCCCCGAAATGCATTTAGGTGCAGCGTCGTGTGTTTCTTGCCGGAGGTAGAGCACTGGATAGGCGATGGGCCCTACCGGGTTACTGACCTTAGCCAAACTCCGAATGCCGGTAAGTGAGAGCGCGGCAGTGAGACTGCGGGGGATAAGCTTCGTAGTCGAGAGGGAAACAGCCCAGATCACCAGCTAAGGCCCCTAAGCGTGTGCTAAGTGGAAAAGGATGTGGGGTCGCATAGACAACCAGGAGGTTGGCTTAGAAGCAGCCACCCTTGAAAGAGTGCGTAATAGCTCACTGGTCAAGTGATCCTGCGCCGACAATGTAGCGGGGCTCAAGCGTACCGCCGAAGTCGTGTCATTGCAGTACATACCCCAACGGGGACTGTGATGGGTAGGGAGCGTCGTGTGCCGGGTGAAGCAGCCGCGGAAGCGAGTTGTGGACGGTTCACGAGTGAGAATGCAGGCATGAGTAGCGATACACACGTGAGAAACGTGTGCGCCGATTGACTAAGGGTTCCTGGGTCAAGCTGATCTGCCCAGGGTAAGTCGGGACCTAAGGCGAGGCCGACAGGCGTAGTCGATGGACAACCGGTTGATATTCCGGTACCCGCTTTGAAACGCCCAATATCGAGCCCATTAATGCTAAGGCCGTGAAGCCGTTCCGGACCCTTCGGGGAAAGGAAAGTGGTGGAGCCGTCGACCCAAGGTGGTAGTAGGTAAGCGATGGGGTGACGCAGGAAGGTAGTCCAGCCCGGGCGGTGGTTGTCCCGGGGTAAGGGTGTAGGGCGTGTGATAGGCAAATCCGTCACACATTAAGCCTGAGACCTGATGCCGAGCCGATTGTGGTGAAGTGGATGATCCTATGCTGTCGAGAAAAGCCTCTAGCGAGTTTCATGGCGGCCCGTACCCTAAACCGACTCAGGTGGTCAGGTAGAGAATACCGAGGCGTTCGGGTGAACTATGGTTAAGGAACTCGGCAAAATGCCCCCGTAACTTCGGGAGAAGGGGGGCCACGCCTGGTGAGGGAGTTTTCCTCCTGAGCTGGGGGTGGCCGCAGAGACCAGCGAGAAGCGACTGTTTACTAAAACACAGGTCCGTGCGAAGCCGTAAGGCGATGTATACGGACTGACGCCTGCCCGGTGCTGGAACGTTAAGGGGACCGGTTAGCTTGGTTTCGACCAGGCGAAGCTGAGAACTTAAGCGCCAGTAAACGGCGGTGGTAACTATAACCATCCTAAGGTAGCGAAATTCCTTGTCGGGTAAGTTCCGACCTGCACGAATGGCGTAACGACTTCTCGACTGTCTCAACCATAGGCCCGGTGAAATTGCACTACGAGTAAAGATGCTCGTTTCGCGCAGCAGGACGGAAAGACCCCGGGACCTTTACTACAGTTTGATATTGGTGTTCGGTTCGGCTTGTGTAGGATAGGTGGGAGACTGTGAAACCGTGACGCCAGTCATGGTGGAGTCGCCGTTGAAATACCACTCTGGTCGTGCTGGATGTCTAACCTCGGTCCGTGATCCGGATCAGGGACAGTGTCTGATGGGTAGTTTAACTGGGGCGGTTGCCTCCCAAAGGGTAACGGAGGCGCCCAAAGGTTCCCTCAGCCTGGTTGGCAATCAGGTGTTGAGTGTAAGTGCACAAGGGAGCTTGACTGTGAGACCGACGGGTCGAGCAGGGACGAAAGTCGGGACTAGTGATCCGGCGGTGGCTTGTGGAAGCGCCGTCGCTCAACGGATAAAAGGTACCCCGGGGATAACAGGCTGATCTTCCCCAAGAGTCCATATCGACGGGATGGTTTGGCACCTCGATGTCGGCTCGTCGCATCCTGGGGCTGGAGTCGGTCCCAAGGGTTGGGCTGTTCGCCCATTAAAGCGGTACGCGAGCTGGGTTTAGAACGTCGTGAGACAGTTCGGTCCCTATCCGCTGTGCGCGTAGGAATATTGAGAAGGGCTGTCCCTAGTACGAGAGGACCGGGACGGACGAACCTCTGGTGTGCCAGTTGTCCTGCCAAGGGCATGGCTGGTTGGCTACGTTCGGGAGGGATAACCGCTGAAAGCATCTAAGCGGGAAGCCTGCTTCGAGATGAGTATTCCCACCTCCTTGAGAGGGTAAGGCCCCAGTAGACGACTGGGTTGATAGGCCGGATGTGGAAGCCCAGTAATGGGTGGAGCTGACCGGTACTAATAGGCCGAGGGCTTGTCCTCAGTTGCTCGCGTCCACTGTGTTAGTTCTGAAGCAATGAACTCCCTTGCCGGTTGAGTTCAACTTCATAGAGTTTCGGTGGTCATAGCGTTAGGGAAACGCCCGGTTACATTCCGAACCCGGAAGCTAAGCCTTTCAGCGCCGATGGTACTGCAGGGGGGACCCTGTGGGAGAGTAGGACACCGCCGAACACCTGCCCTTTTAGCTCAGTCGGTAGAGCGTCTCCATGGTAAGGAGAAGGTCAACGGTTCGATTCCGTTAAAGGGCTCCGAAATGAAAAGGCCCCCGCCTCTTGGCGGGGGCCTTTTCGCGTTTCCGGTGCGGCCGGGAGCAAGTAAGAGCATGAGGCCGGCGCCCCCTCGTGAGGGGGCGCCGGGCGGGTCAGCTGGGGTCGGGCTCGCGGAGGCGCATCGCGAGGATGGCCATGTCGTCGGAGGCGGGGGCCTGGGCGAAGCGTTCGACGGCGCGGAGGACACGGAGGCGACGGCGCCGGCCGTCAGGCCCGTACAGGTCCTGAGGACCTCGGCGAGGCCGTCGTCGCCCAGCATGCGGGTGCCCTCGCGGCGTTCCGTCACGCCGTCCGTGACGCACAGGAGGACGTCGCCGGGGTCGAGCGTGATGGTCTGCTCGTACAGCTCCAGGTCCTCCATGACGCCGAGGAGCGGCTGCGGTTCGGCGGCGGGCTCCACCGTGCCGTCCGGGCGCAGGCGCAGCGGGAGGGGGTGGCCGGCGCAGACGACCTTGAGGATCGCCGAGCCGTCCGGCTGCGGGCGCATCTCGCCGTAGAGGAGGGTCAGGAAGCGGCTGCGGGCGCCCTCGTCGAGGATCGCCGCGTTGAGCCGCTCCAGGACGGCCGGGCCGCCGAAGCCCTCGCGGGCCAGGAGGCGCAGGGCGTGACGGGCCAGGCCGGTGACGGCGGCCGCCTCCGGGCCCGTACCGCAGACGTCGCCGATGGCGAATCCGTACGCGCCGTCGCGGATGGGGAAGAGGTCGTAGAAGTCGCCTCCGACCTCGTTGCCCTCGCCGGCCGCGCGGTAGATGACGTCGACCTCGACGCCCGGGACCTCGGGGAGGCCGGGCGGGAGGAGGCTGCGCTGCAGGGACTGGCTGATCGCGACGCGCCCGAGTAGAGGCGGGCGTTGTCCAGGGCGAGGGCGGCCCGGCGGGAGAGGTCCTCGGCGAGCTCCAGGATCTCCTGGCGGAAGTGGTCCTCCGAGGGCCTGCCGAGCGTCAGCATGCCGATGACCCGGTTGCGGGCGACCAGGGGCAGGACGACCGTCTCGCCGGCGACCGCGCTCGCGGTGGCCAGGGTGGTGTCGATGCCGGAGGAGAGCGGGCTCGCCGGGTGGTCGAGGGCGCGGACCGAGGCGGTCAGCGCGGCGCGGTGCGCGGCGTCGCCCGGGGCGGACCAGACGCGGGCGCCGGGGTCGGCACCGGGTCGGGCGGGGCGATGGAGGAGAGCAGGTCCTGAGTCCGTCGATGCGGTCCTCGTCCTCGTGGAGCACGTACGAGAGGTACGGGTCGGAGGCCTGGTCGGCGATCGTGTAGACCGCGCACCAGGTGGCGAGGGTGGGGACCGTCATCTGGGCCATGAGGGCCAGGGTCTGGTCGCGGTCGAGGGTGCCGCCAGCAGGTCGGAGGCCTCGACGAGGAAGCTGAGGGAGCCGCGGCGGAGCCGTTCGAGTTCGCCGAGGCGGGCCGATTCGACGGCCAGGGCGATGCGGTCGGCGGCGAACTGGAGGCGCAGGGCCTCCTCGTTGGAGTAGCGGTTCGCGGACTCGGCGGCCACGCCGAGGGAACCGGTGAGGCGGCCCTCGACCTTCAGGGGACCGTCACGACCGAGCGCATGCCGGTGCCTTCGAGGAGGGGACGGCGCCGGGGACGGCGGCCAGGTCCTCGTGGACGGCGGGCATGCGGGCGGAGCCGTAGCGGCTGGCGCCGGTCTCCACGGGGACGCGGGCGAAGCGCTGGCGGGCGGCCGGGAGTCCGGTGGTGGCCCGTACCTCGAGTTCCGTCTCGTCGTCGGTGGCGAGGAGGAGGAAGGCGGCGTCGCCGTCGAGCATGTCGCGGGCGCGTTCGACCGTGCGCTGGAGGAGGCCGTCGAGGTCGTCGGGGGCGGGGGAGCCGATGAAGACCTCGAAGGGGTCGGCGGCGCGGCTCTCGGTGCCAGGGTCGGCGACGGGGCGCTGCGGGGTCTGGAGGACGGCGCGCTCGTGTTCCCGTACGAGGAGGCAGACCGTGGAGGGTTCGCCCTGGACGTCGCGGACCCTCAGGTGGGAGGCGTAGACGGGGATGACGCGGCCGTCGGCGCAGCGGATGCCGTAGCTGCCCTCCCAGCGGGAGAGGCGGAGGGCCTCGGCGAGGCCGGTGCCGATGCCGGGGTGTGGGGCCAGGCGGCGAGGTCGCCGAGGGGTTTGCCGGTGACCTGCTCGGAGTCGTATCCGAAGAGTTCCTCGGCGTCCTCGTTCCACGCGGTGATCGTGCCGCCGAGGTCGATCTGGACGACGGCGACGCGGACGCGGGTCTCGGCGACCGGGAGGAGGGCGTCGGGCAGGACGGGGCCGGCGGAGCGGGTGCCCACCGGGCGCTGGGGGAGGTCGAGGTGGAACCAGACGTGCTTGCGGGTGGGGGAGTAGTCGACGCCCCAGCGGTGGGCGAGGGCGGCGCAGAGCAGCAGTCCGCGGCCGTTCTCGCGGTCCGGGCTGCCGAGGGAGCGGCCGCTCTGGACGGGGATCTCGCGCTCGGGGTAGCGGTCGGCGACCTCGATGCGGACGCTGTCGTCGGAGCGGAGGCAGAGGACCTCGGCCGAGGTGCCGGCGTGGATGACGGCGTTGGTGACGAGCTCGCTGGTGAGGACGACGGCGTCGTCGACGAGCTCGGGGTGTCCCCAGCCCTGGAGGGTGTCTCTGACGAACGCGCGGGCGGCCGCGACGGACCGCCCTTCGGGCTCGAAGCTGGCAGTCGCCCGCGCGGTGATCACAGCACTCCTCGTACGCGTCTCGACGCCCGGCTCTGCCATGCTCGGTCTGTCCCTCCCGCTGCCCGGTGGTCGTGCGCGCACCACACCGCCCCCGCCGGGCGGACCGGGGCGGCTGGACAGCCGGATGCCAGGTTACTTACCTTCGCTGTCCGAGCGGATGCCGGTCACTGTTGATTCCGTCCCTCGGGGTAGGGGCGCGGTGCGAAGCCGCCGAACTGTTATCGCCTGGTTCGGTCGCGGTGAAACACTGGGCAGGCTGACGGTGAGAGCCGGAGCGGTACGGTCGACCCTTTCGGGAGGGACACGGTGGAGTCTGGCACGGCGGCGCGACGCGGCGGCGGCAGCGGCAGTGGCACGCGCGCGAGGGGCGGGCGTCCCCGTGGGGGACGGTCCAGGTGGACGCGGCGGCGCTGGAGCGGCTGCTGGCCGCGCTGGTGTCGATGCGGGACGGGAACTTCCGCAGGCGGCTCACGGTGTCCGGCGAGGGGGTCATGGCGGAGATCTCCGCCGTGTTCAACGAGGTAGCCGACCGGCAGCTGCACGTGACGGGGAGCTGTCGCGGGTCCGGCGGGTGGTCGGCCGTGAGGGCAAGCTGTCCGAGCGGCTGGAGGCGGGGCCAGCGAAGGGGCGTGGGCGGCGGCGATCGAGGCCGCGAACGCGCTCGTCGACGAGCTGGCCCGGCCGGTGTCCGAGGTGGGGCGGGTCCTGTCGGCGGTGGCCGAGGGGGATCTGGACCAGCGGATGGACCTGCGTTCGGAGGGTGCGGACGGGACCATCCGGCCGCTGCGCGGGGAGTTCCTGAAGGTCGCCCGTACCGCCAACAACCTGGTCGACCAGCTGTCGGTGTTCGCCTCCGAGGTGACGAGGGTCGCCGTCGAGGTGGGGACGGACGGCAAGCTGGGCGGGCAGGCGCAGGTGCGCGGGGTGTCCGGTTCGTGGAAGGACCTCACGGACTCCGTCAACACGATGGCGAACCGGCTGACGGCGCAGGTGCGGGACATCGCGCTGGTGACGACGGCGGTCGCGGACGGCGATCTGTCGCAGAAGGTCACGGCGAACGTCGCCGGCGAGATGCTGGAGCTGAAGAACACCGTCAACCGGATGGTGGACCAGCTGTCGTCGTTCTCCTCCGAGGTGACCCGGGTCGCGCGCGAGGTGGGTACGGAGGGCGAGCTCGGCGGTCAGGCCGAGGTGGCCGGGGTCGCCGGCGTGTGGAAGGACCTCACCGATTCCGTCAACACGATGGCGGGCAACCTCACCAATCAGGTGCGGGGCATCGCCGAGGTGACGACGGCGGTCGCCAACGGCGACCTGTCGCAGAAGGTGCGGGTCTCCGCGCGCGGTGAGATCGCCCAACTCGCGGACACCATCAACCAGATGACGGAGACGCTGCGGACGTTCGCCGACGAGGTGACCCGGGTGTCGGGCGAGGTCGGCGCGCAGGGTCTGCTCGGCGGTCAGGCGCAGGTGCCGGGTGCGGCGGGGACGTGGAAGGACCTCACGGACTCCGTCAACACGGTGTTCCGGAACATCACCACGCAGGTGCGGGACATCGCGCAGGTGACGACGGCGGTGGCCAACGGTGACCTGTCGCAGAAGGTCACGGTGGACGTGGCCGGAGAGATGCTGGAGCTGAAGAACACCGTCAACACGATGGTGGACCAGCTGTCGGCGTTCGGTTCCGAGGTGACCCGGGTGGCCCGGGAGGTCGGCGTCGAGGGTCTGCTCGGCGGTCAGGCCGAGGTGCCGGGCGCGGCGGGCACGTGGAAGGACCTCACCGACTCGGTGAACACGGCCTTCCGCAACCTGACCGGCCAGGTGCGGGACATCGCGCAGGTGACGACGGCGGTGGCCAACGGTGACCTGTCGCAGAAGGTCACGGTGGACGTGGCCGGCGAGATGCTGGAGCTGAAGAACACCGTCAACACGATGGTGTCGCAGCTGTCGTCGTTCGCGGACCAGGTGACGCGGATGGCCCGGGACGTGGGCACGGAGGGCCGGCTCGGCGGTCAGGCGCGGGTGGACGGTGTCTCCGGGCGCTGGCGGGAGCTCACGGACTCCGTGAACTTCATGGCCGGCAACCTGACCTCGCAGGTGCGGCAGATCGCGCAGGTGACGACGGCGGTGGCCCGCGGTGACCTGTCGCAGAAGATCGACGTGGACGCGCGGGGCGAGATCCTGGAGCTGAAGAACACCATCAACACGATGGTCGACCAGCTCTCCGCCTTCGCCGACCAGGTGACCCGGGTGGCCCGCGAGGTGGGCACCGACGGGCGTCTGGGCGGTCAGGCCGAGGTGCAGGGGGTCTCCGGCACCTGGAAGGACCTCACCCAGTCGGTGAACTTCATGGCGAACAACCTCACCATCCAGGTGCGGAACATCGCCGAGGTCACCACGGCGGTCGCCATGGGCGACCTGTCGAAGAAGATCACCGTCGACGCCCGGGGCGAGATCCTGGAGCTGGTGACGACCGTCAACACGATGGTGGACCAGCTGTCGAACTTCGCGGACGAGGTCACGCGCGTGGCCCGCGAGGTGGGCACGGAGGGCATCCTCGGCGGCCAGGCACGCGTGCGCGGGGTCACCGGCACGTGGAAGGACCTCAGCGACAACGTCAACCTGATGGCCAACAACCTGACCAACCAGGTGCGGAACATCTCCCGGGTCTCGGCGGCCGTCGCCAACGGCGACCTGACGAAGAAGGTGACGGTCGAGGCGCGCGGCGAGGTCGCCGAGCTCGCCGAGACCGTCAACACGATGGTGACGACCCTGTCGTCCTTCGCGGACGAGGTCACGCGTGTGGCCCGTGAGGTGGGCACGGAGGGCGAACTGGGCGGCCAGGCCCGGGTGCCGGGGGTCTCCGGCACGTGGAAGGACCTGACCGAGTCGGTGAACTCGATGGCCGACAACCTCACCGGTCAGGTGCGGCAGATCGCCGCCGTCACCACCGCCATCGCCAAGGGCGACCTCACCAAGAAGATCGACATCGACGCGCGCGGTGAGATCCAGGAGCTGAAGAACACCATCAACACGATGGTCGACCAGCTGTCGAACTTCGCCGAGGAGGTCACCCGGGTGGCCCGCGAGGTGGGCACCGACGGGCAGCTCGGCGGCCAGGCCCGGGTCAGGGACGTGGAGGGCACCTGGAGCGACCTCACCGAGTCCGTGAACGAGATGGCCGGGAACCTCACCCGGCAGGTGCGGGCCATCGCGGCCGTCGCCACCGCGGTGACCCGCGGCGACCTCAACGTCAAGATCGACGGCGTGGACGCGGCCGGTGAGATCCAGGCGCTCCAGGACAACATCAACACGATGATCGCCAACCTGCGCGACACCACCCTCGCCAACGACGAGCAGGACTGGCTCAAGAGCAACCTGGCCCGCATCTCCGGCCTCATGCAGGGCCGCCGGGACCTCGACGACGTGGCCTCGCTCATCATGAGCGAGCTGACGCCGGTGGTCTCGGCCCAGCACGGCGCCTTCTTCGTCGCGATGCCGACGGGCTCCGCCCACGGCGACGCCGAACTCGTCGGCGAGGGCGACGGCTCGTACGAGCTGCGGATGCGCGGGAGTTACGGATACTCCACCGGCTCCATGCCGACCTCGTTCCGCCCCGGCGAGACCCTCATCGGGACGGCCGCCGAGGAGAAGCGGACCATCCAGGTCAACGTGCCGCCGGGCTATCTGAAGATCTCCTCGGGGCTCGGGGAGGCCTCGCCGGCCCATGTGATCGTGCTGCCGGTCCTCTTCGAGGGCAAGGTCCTCGGGGTGATCGAGCTGGCCTCGTTCCAGCCGTTCACGCACATCCAGCGGGACTTCCTCAACCAGATCGCCGAGCTGATCGCGACCACGGTCAACACCATCAGCGTCAACACCAAGACCGAGGTGCTGCTCCAGCAGTCGCAGAAGCTGACCGAGCAGCTCAAGGAGCGCTCGGCCGAGCTGGAGCACCGGCAGAAGGAGCTCCAGGGCTCGAACCTGGAGCTGGAGGAGAAGGCGGAGCTGCTCGCCCGGCAGAACCGCGACATCGAGGTGAAGAACACCGAGATCGAGGAGGCCCGGCAGGTCCTGGAGGAGCGCGCCGAACAGCTCGCCGTCTCCATGCGGTACAAGTCGGAGTTCCTCGCCAACATGTCGCACGAGCTGCGCACGCCGCTCAACTCGCTGCTGATCCTCGCCAAGTTGCTCGCGGACAACGCCGAGACCAACCTGACGCCGAAGCAGGTCGAGTTCGCGGAGACCATCCACGGCGCCGGTTCGGACCTGCTCCAGCTGATCAACGACATCCTCGACCTGTCCAAGGTGGAGGCGGGCAAGATGGACGTCTCGCCGACCCGCATCGCGCTCGTCCAGCTCGTCGACTACGTGGAGGCCACCTTCCGGCCGCTCACGGCGGAGAAGGGGCTCGACTTCTCGGTGCGGGTCTCGCCCGAGCTGCCGGCCACCCTCCACACCGACGAGCAGCGGCTGCTCCAGGTCCTGCGCAACCTCCTGTCCAACGCGGTGAAGTTCACCGACACGGGCGCGGTGGAGCTGGTGATCCGGCCGGCCGCCGCGGACGTGCCGCAGTCGATCCGCGAGCAGCTCCTGGAGGCCGGGTCGCTGCGCGACCCGGAGGCCGCCCTGATCGCGTTCTCGGTCACCGACACCGGCATCGGGATCGCGGCCGGCAAGATGAGGGTCATCTTCGAGGCGTTCAAGCAGGCCGACGGCACGACCAGCCGGAAGTACGGCGGCACGGGCCTGGGGCTCTCGATCAGCCGGGAGATCGCGCGGCTGCTCGGCGGCGAGATCTTCGCGGCGAGCGAGCCGGGCCGCGGTTCGACGTTCACGCTCTATCTGCCGCTGAACCCGACGGAGCCGCCGTCGGGCGGCCACGGGCAGGGCGCGCAGGACGCCGAGGACCCGCAGCAGGGGCCGAGGAGGGCGGCCGGCGCCGTCCACGCGTTCCGCACTTCCCGCCGCCGGCCGTACGGACCGAGGCGCGGTCCGGGCGGCGCTGTTCAGGCACCGGCGGAAGGCCGTGGCGGAGGCCACCGGGGTGCGGGAGGCGTTCCCCGGGCAGCCGGCCGCGGCGGACCGGGGGGAGCCGGAGGCCGAGCCGCGCCGTACGTTCGGCTTCTCCGGCGAGAAGGTGCTCATCGTCGACGACGACATCCGCAACGTCTTCGCGCTCACCAGCGTCCTGGAGCAGCACGGGCTCGCGGTGCTGTACGCCGAGAACGGGCGGGAGGGCATCGAGGTCCTGGAGCAGCACGACGACGTGAAGGTCGTGCTGATGGACATCATGATGCCGGAGATGGACGGGTACGCGACGACGACCGCGATCCGGCGGATGCCGCAGTTCGCCGGGCTGCCGATCATCGCGCTCACGGCGAAGGCGATGAAGGGCGACCGGGAGAAGGCGATCGAGTCCGGCGCCTCGGACTACGTGACCAAGCCGGTCGACCCCGACCACCTGCTGTCCGTCATGGAGCAGTGGATGCGGGGCGAGTGACTCCGCGCCGGGGTCCGCGCCGCGCCCGGCGCGGACCCCTGGCTCCGCCGGATCCCTCTGACGGACTGTCGCCAGGAGCGTGTGAGAGGGCGGGATACGGGGAACCTTCTGGTCTCCCACCGCGTTTGTCGGTACGTGCACTCGGTACGTGCACAGTGACATCGCGGTGACAGGGTGTGGCGACGGGCAGGGTGCGGCTACGATGACCGGCACAAGGACGGACGGCGCTAGGGAGTCGTCTTCTGGGGCGGCGCCCGGTGCTTCCCCCGGTTCGGGGGTCCGGGGAGAGCCGTTGCCGGGACGAGGAGGACGGGGCATGGTGCAGAAGGCCAAGATCCTCCTGGTCGATGACCGGCCGGAGAATCTGCTGGCGCTGGAGGCCATTCTCTCCGCGCTCGATCAGACGCTGGTGCGGGCATCGTCCGGGGAGGAAGCGCTCAAGGCGCTGTTGACGGACGACTTCGCGGTCATCCTGCTGGACGTCCAGATGCCGGGCATGGACGGTTTCGAGACCGCCGCCCACATCAAGCGTCGCGAGCGGACCCGGGACATCCCGATCATCTTCCTCACCGCCATCAACCACGGCCCGCACCACACCTTCCGGGGGTACGCGGCCGGAGCGGTCGACTACATCTCGAAGCCCTTCGACCCGTGGGTGCTGCGCGCCAAGGTCTCCGTCTTCGTCGAGCTCTACATGAAGAACTGCAAGCTGCGCGAGCAGGCCGCCCTGCTGCGGCTGCAGTTGGAGGGCGGCGGCGAGGGCGGTCACGGCAAGGAGTCCGCGGGGCTGCTCGCCGAGCTCTCCGCGCGGCTCGCCGCCGTCGAGGAGCAGGCCGAGGCCCTGTCGAAGCAGCTCGACGACGACTCCGCCGACGCGGCCGCCGTCGCCACCGCCGCGCACCTGGAGCGCAAGCTCACCGGGCTGCGCAGGGCCCTGGACGCGCTGGAGCCGGGCACGGGCGCCACGCCGACGCTGCCCGCCCAGAGCTGACGCCTCGTCATCGCCTCCTCGCGTACGGTGGGGGCGCCGTGACGTGGCGTCAGCACGGCGCCCCGGCACGGCCGACACGAACGGGTGAGGCGGACAGCCGGTCCCCACACCGGTAACCTCGGCATCATGGCTTCACGTACGTCCGGCAAGGGTTCCCAGGGCACGGCGAACACCGCAAAACCGCGCGCCGGCCGGACGACGGGCGCCGCGAAGAAGCGGCGCCCGCGAAGTCCCCGCCAAGCCGCCCGCGAAGAAGGCGCCGGCCAAGAAGGCCGCGCCCGCCAAGCGCGCGCCCGCGCGGAAGACCGCCGCGAAGAAGGCGGCGCCCGTCCCGCCCGTCCCCGACCGGGGCGTCTACCGGCTCGCGCGCGGCGCGTGGCTCGGTCTCGCCCACGGGATCGGGGCGATGCTCCGGGGATAGGACGCGGTGCCAAGGGTCTCGACCCGCCCACCGCAAGGACGGGCTCGCGCTGCTCCTCCTCGGCCTCGCGCTGATCGTCGCCGCCGGCACCTGGTCCAATCTGCGGGGCCCGGTCGGCGACCTCGTCGAGATGCTGGTCACCGGCTCCTTCGGCCGGCTCGACCTGCTCGTACCGCTGCTCCTGGGCGCGATGGGCATCCGGCTGATCCTCTATCCGGAGCGGCCCGAGGCCAACGGCCGGATCAGCATCGGCCTCTCCGCGCTCGTCGTCGGCGTCCTCGGCCAGGTGCACATCGCCTGCGGTTCGCCGGGGCGCGGTGACGGCAGCGCGGCCATGCAGGACGCCGGCGGGCTCATCGGCTGGGCCGCGTCCCAGCCCCTCGTCTTCATGATGGGCGAGGTCCTCGCCGTACCGATGCTGGTGCTGCTCACCGTCTTCGGGCTCCTCGTGGTCACCGCCACCCCGGTCAACGCGATCCCGCAGCGGCTGCGCGCGCTCGGCGCCAGGCTGGGCATCGTTGAACTCCCGTACGACCCTGCGGAGGACGAGGGCGCGCAGGCCGCCCGGACTCCGAGCGGTACGACGAGGAGTGGCGGGAGGCGGGACCGCGCCCGCGCGGCCGTCCGGCGCCGCGCGGCCGGGCGGCGGAGCCGTACGACGTGGACCGGGCCGAGGCGGAGATGCTGGAGCGGCGCGGCCGCCCGGCCCGCCGGGCCTCCGCGCGCGAGGACTTCGAGCCCGGCCTGGACCCGGTGGACGTCGCCGCGGCCGCCGCCGCGGCGCTCGACGGCGCCGTGCTGAACGGCATGCCGCCCTCGCCGATCGTCGCCGACCTGACGAAGGACGTCACCGCGGAGCGAAGGCCGCCGTGGCGGCGTCCGCGCCTGCGGAGAAGGCCGCGCCCGTACCGCCGGCGCGCGGGGAGAGCGTCCCGGCGGGGGCGTACCCGATCTGACGAAGCCGGCGCCCGAGCCGACCGACCTGCCGCCCCGGGCCGAGCAGCTCCAGCTCGCGGGCGACATCACCTACTCCCTGCCCTCGCTCGACCTCCTGGAGCGGGGCGGGCCGGGCAAGACGCGCAGTGCCGCCAACGACGCCGTCGTCGACGCGCTGACGAACGTCTTCACCGAGTTCAAGGTCGACGCGAGCGTCACCGGCTTCACGCGCGGTCCGACGGTCACGCGGTACGAGGTCGAGCTCGGCCCCGCCGTGAAGGTCGAGAAGATCACGGCCCTGGCCAAGAACATCGCCTACGCCGTGGCCTCGCCCGACGTGCGGATCATCTCGCCGATCCCCGGCAAGTCCGCGGTCGGCATCGAGATCCCGAACAGCGACCGCGAGATGGTCAACCTCGGTGACGTGCTGCGGCTCGCCGACGCGGCCGGGGACGAGCACCCGATGCTGGTCGCGCTCGGCAAGGACGTCGAGGGCGGCTACGTGATGGCCAACCTGGCGAAGATGCCGCACGTCCTGGTCGCCGGCGCCACGGGCTCCGGAAAGTCCTCGTGCATCAACTGCCTGATCACGTCGATCATGATAAGAGCGACCCCCGAGGACGTCCGGATGGTGCTGGTCGACCCCAAGCGGGTCGAGCTCACCGCCTACGAGGGCATCCCGCACCTGATCACCCCGATCATCACCAACCCCAAGCGGGCCGCCGAGGCGCTCCAGTGGGTCGTGCGCGAGATGGACCTGCGCTACGACGACCTGGCCGCCTTCGGCTACCGGCACATCGACGACTTCAACCAGGCCATCCGGGACGGCAGGATCAAACTGCCCGAGGGCAGCGAGCGCGAGCTCAACCCGTACCCGTACCTCCTGGTGATCGTCGACGAGCTCGCCGACCTGATGATGGTCGCGCCCCGCGACGTCGAGGACTCCATCGTCCGGATCACCCAGTTGGCCCGCGCCGCCGGCATCCACCTCGTGCTCGCCACCCAGCGGCCGTCCGTGGACGTCGTCACCGGTCTGATCAAGGCGAACGTGCCCTCGCGTCTCGCCTTCGCCACCTCCTCGCTCGCCGACAGCCGGGTCATCCTCGACCAGCCCGGTGCCGAGAAGCTCATCGGCAAGGGCGACGGGCTCTTCCTGCCGATGGGCGCCAACAAGCCCGTCCGCATGCAGGGCGCGTTCGTCACCGAGGCCGAGGTCGCGGCGATCGTGCAGCACTGCAAGGACCAGATGACGCCCGTCTTCCGGGACGACGTCACCGTCGGCACCAAGCAGAAGAAGGAGATCGACGAGGACATCGGCGACGACCTCGACCTGCTGTGCCAGGCCGCCGAGCTGGTCGTCTCGACGCAGTTCGGCTCCACCTCGATGCTCCAGCGCAAGCTGCGCGTGGGCTTCGCGAAGGCCGGCCGGCTGATGGACCTGATGGAGTCCCGGAACATCGTCGGACCCTCCGAGGGGTCGAAGGCGCGCGACGTGCTCGTGAAGCCGGACGAGCTGGACGGGGTCCTCGCCGTCATCCGGGGGGAGTCGGGGGAGTAGCGGGAGCGGTCCGGGTGTCCTGACGGAGGGACGGGGTACCCGGTTCGAGACCGGGCCGAGACTCACTCGTAAGGGAACGGAGGGCAACCGTTTCCCCTGGCCGTACGTCAAGTTGGACGGTGGGACAGAAGGATGTCCCAGCCTCATGGCGTACAAACAGCACCCGCCCGGTTGCCCCACCCTTTCGTACCACCCATAGACTGAACGTCCAGCAGGTGGCTACACGCTCGAAAGGCGCTCTCGTGTCCATCGGCAACTCCCCCGAAGACGACCGGACCTTCCCGGCAGACGACCGGGATTCCATCGGTCGCGCTCTCCAGCAGGCCCGAATCGCCGCCGGTCTCACCGTCGAAGAGGTCAGTGCCTCCACCCGTGTCCGGATTCCGATCGTGCACGCGATCGAGGAGGACGACTTCTCGCGCTGTGGCGGCGACGTCTACGCCCGCGGCCACATCCGTACCCTCGCGCGCGCCGTCGGCCTCGACCCGGCTCCGCTGATCGAGCAGTACGACGCCGAGCACGGTGGCCGTCCCGCGCCCACCCCCGCCGCCCCGCTCTTCGAGGCGGAACGCATCCGCCCCGAGCCGCGCAGGCCCAACTGGACCGCCGCGATGGTCGCGGCCATCGTCGCCGTCGTCGGTTTCGTCGGCTTCACGATGTTCAACGGGAACGACACCACGGCGGGGACCACCGTGGCCGACGGCGGCCCGGCGCCCGCCCCGGAGAAGGCGACCTCCGCCGCCAAGCCGAAGCCGGCCAAGCCCGCGCCCAAGCCCACCGAGAGCGCCATCGCCGCCGTCCCGCAGGACAAGGTCACGGTCAAGCTCTCCGCGATCGACGACAAGAGCTGGATCTCGGCCAAGGCGCACGACGGCAAGCTCCTCTTCGACGGCCTCCTCCTCAAGGGCGAGTCCAAGACCTTCCAGGACGACGAGCGCGTCGACCTCGTCCTCGGCAACGCCGGAGCGATCGAGCTCTACGTGAACGGAAAGAAGCTCGACGACAAGTTCGAATCCGGCCAGGTCGAGCGGCTCAGCTACACCAAGGGCGACCCCGAGGCGGCTGAGCCCCGCCGTACCGCGTGTGATGTGACCTCTGTCGCGCAGGTGAACCCTGCGCGACGGGGGAACGGCCGGGACGAAGTAGTCTTGAGTCCATGCCCGAACGCCGTACCGTCGCCCTTGTCACTCTTGGCTGCGCCCGTAACGAGGTGGACTCGGAGGAGCTCGCAGGCCGCTTGGCAGCGGACGGCTGGGAGCTCGTCGAGAACGCCGAGGACGCGGATGTCGCCGTCGTCAACACCTGTGGATTCGTCGAAGCCGCCAAGAAGGACTCCGTCGACGCCCTCCTCGAAGCCAATGATCTGAAGGACCACGGCAAGACCCAGGCCGTGGTCGCCGTCGGCTGCATGGCCGAGCGGTACGGCAAGGAGCTCGCCGAAGCCCTCCCGGAGGCCGACGGCGTCCTCGGCTTCGACGACTACGCCGACATCTCCAACCGCCTCCAGACCATCCTCAGCGGCGGCAACGTCGAGGCCCACACCCCGCGCGACCGCCGCAAGCTGCTGCCGCTGTCCCCCGTGGAGCGCCAGGAGGCCGCCGCGACCGTGGCCCTGCCGGGACACGGCACCGTGGACGCCCCCGAGAACGTGCCGAGCGACCTGCCCGAGGGCCTCGCGCCCGCCTCCGGGCCGCGCGCCCCGCTCCGCCGCCGCCTGGACACCAGCCCCGTCGCCTCCGTGAAGCTGGCCTCCGGCTGCGACCGCCGCTGCTCCTTCTGCGCCATCCCCTCCTTCCGCGGCTCCTTCGTCTCCCGCCGTCCTTCGGACGTGCTGAACGAGACCCGCTGGCTCGCCGAGCAGGGGGTGAAGGAGGTCATGCTGGTCTCCGAGAACAACACCTCCTACGGCAAGGACCTCGGCGACATCCGGCTCCTGGAGACCCTGCTGCCCGAGCTGGCCGCCGTGGACGGCATCGAGCGCGTCCGCGTCAGCTACCTCCAGCCCGCCGAGATGCGTCCGGGCCTGATCGACGTCCTCACGTCGACCGAGAAGGTCGTGCCCTACTTCGACCTGTCCTTCCAGCACAGCGCCCCCGACGTGCTGCGGGCCATGCGCCGCTTCGGCGACACCGACCGCTTCCTGGAGCTCCTGGAGACCATCCGCTCCAAGGCCCCCACGGCCGGTGCCCGCTCCAACTTCATCGTCGGCTTCCCCGGCGAGACCGAGGCGGACTTCGCCGAGCTGGAACGCTTCATCACCCACGCGCGCCTCGACGCCATCGGCGTCTTCGGCTACTCGGACGAGGACGGCACCGAGGCCGCCACGTACGAGAACAAGCTCGACCAGGACGTCGTCGACGAGCGCCTCGCCCACCTCTCCCGCCTCGCCGAGGAGCTCACCGCGCAGCGCGCGGAGGAGCGGATCGGAGAGACCCTGGAAGTACTCGTCGAGTCCGAGTCGGACGACGAGGACGAGGCGGGCGGCTGGATCGGCCGCGCGGCCCACCAGGCTCCCGAGACCGACGGACAGGTCCTCCTGCTCACCACGGACGGGGGTGCGGCCCCCGAGCTCGCCCCGGGCCGTATGGTCAGGGCGAAGGTCGTCGGCACGGAGGGCGTCGACCTGGTGGCCGAGTGTCTTTTCGAGGAGGCGGGCAGATGACCGGAGTCCCGGCATCCGCGACGGGCGGGACCGGTAGGCCGGCGCCCCGCGGCAAGCTGGGCGCGGCGGCCGTCAACCAGGCCAGCCTGTGGAACATCGCGAACATCCTCACCATGATCCGGCTCGTCCTCGTGCCGGGCTTCGTGGTGCTGCTGCTCCAGGACGGCGGGCACGACCCCGTGTGGCGGGCCTGGGCCTGGGCGGCGTTCGCGGTGGCCATGATCACGGACGTCTTCGACGGGCACCTCGCCCGTACGTACAACCTGGTGACCGACTTCGGGAAGATCGCCGACCCGATCGCCGACAAGGCGATCATGGCGGCCGGACTCGTCTCGCTGTCCTCGCTCGGGGACCTGCCCTGGTGGGTCACCGGGGTCATCCTCGCCCGGGAGCTCGGGATCACCCTGATGCGGTTCTGGGTCATCCGGCACGGGGTCATCCCCGCCAGCCGCGGCGGCAAGATGAAGACGCTCGCCCAGGGCACCGCCGTCGGCATGTACGTCCTCATGCTCACCGGTCCCCTGGCCACCCTCCGCTTCTGGGTGATGGCGGTGGCCGTCGTGCTGACGGTCGTCACCGGTCTGGACTACGTACGCCAGGCCGTCGCCTTGAGGCGCAAGGGACTCGCGGTGGAGCGGGCGGCGGCGCGGTCGGAGACGGCGACGCGATGACCGAGGCCGCCCGGGTGCTGACGCTGCTCGCGGAGCGTGACCAGACGCTGGCCGCCGCGGAGTCGCTCACGGGTGGTCTGGTGGCCGCCGAGCTCACCGGAGTCCCCGGCGCCTCGGTGTCCTTCCTGGGCTCGGTCACGGCCTACGCCACGACCCTCAAGCGCGAGCTCCTCGGCGTCGACGGGGCCCTGCTCGCGGAGCGCGGAGCGGTGGACCCGGAGGTCGCGCTGCAGATGGCGGCCGGTGTGCGGGACCGGCTCGGCGCCGACTGGGGCATCTCGACGACCGGGGTCGCGGGCCCCGCCCGCAGGACGGCCAGCCCGTCGGAACCGTCTACGTGGCGGTCGCCGGCCCCGCCACGACGAGCGCCCGCGCCGGGAAAGTGGTGTCGTTGAGGTTGAACGGCGATCGTACGGAAATCCGTAGAGAGAGCGTACGGAGCGTGCTGGAACTGCTCCATGAGGAACTCTCGGGAAATGCGCGGGCACAGGATACGGAACACAACGGGGGGATCTGATGTTTGCAGCCCTGAGTGAACACGACATCGCTCCCCGCACGGCCGCGGCGCGAGGCGGTACGGTGGGGCGTGAAGGATGCGGCTACGCGGTCCGAGGAGGGAGCCACCGATGATCCTGCTCCGTCGCCTGCTGGGTGACGTGCTGCGTCGGCAGCGCCAGCGCCAGGGCCGTACTCTGCGCGAAGTCTCCTCGTCCGCCCGAGTCTCGCTCGGCTATCTCTCCGAGGTGGAGCGGGGGCAGAAGGAGGCTTCCTCCGAGCTGCTCTCCGCGATCTGCGACGCGTTGGATGTACGGATGTCCGAGCTCATGCGCGAAGTGAGTGACGAACTGTCGCTGGCCGAACTGGCCGAGTCGGCAGCGGCGAGCGAACCGGTGCCGACGCCGGTGCGCCCGATGCTCAATTCGGTGTCGGTGACGTCGGTGGCCGGTGTGCCCACCGGGCGGGTGACCATCAAGGCGCCCGCCGAAGCGGTGGACGTCGTCGCTGCCTGAACCGAAGCGGGACGAAGCCCCGGTCGGTGCCTCTTTGTGAGGCGCTGACCGGGGCTTTTTCCTTTTCCGGGGGCTTCGGGGCGGTTTTCCTGAGATGCCGGGTTCCGGTGTGGCGTGCCATGGTGGGAGGGACGTACGACTGGGCCGTGTGCGCCTGTGTTGCCACCGGTGCGCCCTCCCGCAGGGTGATCCTGCCGGTCTAGCGTCGACCGCAGGAGGCGGCCATGGTACGGCGACGGGTTCCGCTGGTGACGCTCGCGCTGTTCGCGTGCGGCCTCGCCGCCGGAGGGCTCTGGTGGTGGGCGGTGCTGCGCCTGCTCCTCGTACCGGCGGAGACCGGGCCGGTCGAGGGGCGGTGGCCGCCGGCGGCTGGGGGCTGAGCCTGCTGCCGGTGCACGTGGCGGCTTCGTCGGGACGACGGGTCCCCGGTGCGACGGCTCCGGGGGTCACCAGGGCATCGCGACGCCGCCGTTGGGGCGGAGGATCTGGCCGGTCGTGAACGCGGAGGCGTCGGAGGCCAGGTACAGGACCGCGTGCGCGATGTCCTCGGCCTCGCCGACCCGCCCCAGCGGAGAGTGACGGACCATCGCGGCCTCGGCCTGCTCCTGGGCGGCGGGCTCGTGGCGGTCCGTCATCGGGGTGCGGATCCAGCCCGGGGCGATCGCGTTGACCCGGATGCCGCGCGGGCCCGCCTCCGTCGCCAGGGTCTTCGTCAGCTGGACCACGGCCGCCTTGGTGACGCTGTAGCAGAGCAGGCCCGGACTCGCGGTGTCCATCGCGCCCGAGGCCATCGTCACGATCGACCCGGGGACACCGGCGGCGATCATCGAACGGGCCGCCTCCTGGCAGGCGTACAGCACGCCCTTGAAGTTGACGGCGAGGACGCGGTCGAGGTCCTCGTCCCGGGTCTCCAGGACCGTGCTCGTGTGCATGATCCCGGCGATCGCGGCCATGACGTGCAGGGGACCGGCGGCGCGGACGGCCGCCGCCAGGGCGGTCCGGTCGGTGACGTCCAGGGGTGGGTGTGCGCGGTGCCGCCCTGCCGGGAGATCAGCGCCACGGTCTCCTCGAGGCCGCCCTCGTCGCGGTCGGCGCAGTGGACGGTGGCACCGGCGCGGGCGAGCAGGGCCGCCGCGGCGCGGCCGATGCCGCTCGCGGCGCCCGTGACGAACGCGGTGCGGCCGGTCAGGGCGTAGGCCTCGTACGCCGGGAGAGTCGTCGTCATGTCCGGACCGTACGACCGGATCTGACGGATCGTCAATTGTCGGGGCGGTGGTCGTTCCCTCGGGGCCCCGCTGGCAGCCAGGGCACCAGTACGTGACCCGGTCGCCCAGCTCCGCCCTGCGGATCGCGGTGCCGCAGCGCAGGCAGGGACGGCCCTCGCGGCCGTAGACGTGGAGCGGGGTGCCGGGGCGGCGGGTGGTCGTGGTGCGCCGGTCCGGACGGTCCTTGTTCGCCTCCAGGAGGCGGTGGGCCGTGGCGACCAGACGGGCCGGGACCTCCGGGCGAGCGCGCCGACCGGGAGCCAGGGGTGACGGCGGCCAGGAACGCCAGCTCCGACTTGTACACATTGCCGATGCCGCCAGGTTGCGCTGGTCGAGCAGGGCCTCGCCCAATGTTCTGGCGGGGTCGGCGGCGAGCCGGCGCACGGCCTCCTCGGGATCCCAGTCCGGTCCCAGGAGGTCCGGGCCGAGATGACCCACGACCTCCGCCTCCCCGGCGGTGCGGATCAGCTCCAGGACGGGCAGGCGGTAGCCGTACGCGGTGGACTCGGCGTTCCCGACGACCGCCCGGATCTGGTGCTCGGGGCCGCCGCGCGGGCGCTCCCCGGTGGCGTACACCCGCCACGCGCCGTCCATCCGCAGATGCGAGTGCAGCGTGAGCCCGCCCTCGATCCGGGCGAGCAGGTGCTTGCCGCGCGGGGTGACGTCGAGGAGCGTCCGCCCGGTGAGGTCGACGGTCGCGAACCGGGGCACACGGAGGTCCGCACGGGTGAGAACCCGCCCGGCGAGCGAGGCGTGCAGCCGGTGGGCGACCTGCCAGACGGTGTCTCCTTCGGGCATGGGTCCATTGTGGGGCCCCTGGACTCAGGGGCGGAGGCGGAGGCCTCTGGGGTGGCCAGGAAACCGGCCGACTCCAGGGGACGGGACAGGGGGACGTCAGGGACGTCGTGCCGTTGACGCGCTCCACCGTGACCGTGCCCAGCGCGCCCGCCTTCGCCGCCTCGGCCAGGGCCGCCGCCGCCGCTCCCAGGGCCGGGTCCTCCGGGTCCGTCGGCCAGGAGAGCAGCGTCTTGCCGCCGCGCTCCACGTAGAGCGTGAGCTCGCCGTCGACCAGGACCACCAGCGCGCCCGCCTTGCGGCCCGGCTTGTGGCCGGCGCCGGTCGGGGCTCCGGCCAGGGAGGGCCGCGCCGTACGCGTTCGCCGGGTCGGCCGCCGCCAGGACCAGGGCGCGCGGGCCCGCCGCGTCTCGGCGCCACGGTCGCGGGCGGTCGCCGCCGCGCGCAGCCGGTCCACCGCCCCGTCCATCGCGAACTGGGCCGCGCCCAGCCCTCCACCACGTAGCCCCGCCGGGCCTGCCCGCTGTCCTCGAAGGCCGCCAGGATCCGGTACGTGGCGGAGAAGCCGCCCTCCACGCCCTCGGCGGCCACCGCGCCCCGGGTGACCACGCCGTGCCGGTCCAGGAGGGTGCGGGCCAGGGCGTGCGCCCGGTGCGTCGGCTCCGGTTCGGGGGAGGAGCAGGGACCAGCGGCCGGAGACCGTCGGCGGGCCCGTGCGGGACACCGGGCGGGCCGAGGCCGTCAGCGTCCCGTACCGGCCGCGCGGGACCGTGCGCCGCGCCCGGTGGGCGGTGGAGCCCGCCGTGCGGCCCGAGCCGAGGAGCGCGCGCAGCGGGGCCAGGGTGTCGTTGGTGAGCCGGCCCGACCAGGCCAGGTCCCAGAGGACGTCGGCGAGCTGCGGATCGGTGGCGTCCGGGTGGGTGGTGGCCCGGATCTGGTCGGCGATCTGCCGGAAGAACAGGCCGTACCCGCCGGAGAGGGCCGTGAGGACGGACTCGTGCAGGGCGGACGGCTCCAGGGGGTGCGCGGGCGGGAGGAGCAGGGGGGCCGCGTCCGCCAGGTAGAGGGAGACCCAGCCGTCCTTGCCGGGCAGCGAGCCCGCGCCCGCCCAGACGACCTCGCCGGTCGTCGTCAGCTCGTCGAGGAGGGCCGGGGAGTAGTCGCGGACCCGGGACGGCAGGATCAGCTTCTCCAGGGCCGAGGCCGGTACCGGCGCGCCCTGGAGCTGCTCGATCGCGCGCGCGAGGCCGTCGATGCCGCGCAGGCCGCTGCTCCCAGGTGCTGCCACTGCGGCAGGAAGGTGGCGAGGGCCGCCGGCGGCACCGGCTCCAGCTCCTGGCGCAGGGCCGCCAGGGAGCGGCGCCGCAGCCGGCGCAGCACCGTCGCGTCGCACCACTCCTGGCCGATGCCCGAGGGGTGGAACTCGCCCTGGACGACCCGGCCCGAGGCCGCCAGGCGCTGGAGGGAGCCGTCGGTGACGGCCGCGCCGAGGCCGAAGCGGGCGGCGGCCCGGAGGAGGTGAACGGGCCGTGCGTCCGCGCGTACCGCGCGAGGAGGTCGCCCAGCGGGTCCCTGACCGGCTCGGTGAAGGCCTCGGGCACGCCGACCGGCAGGGCCGTGCCCAGGGCGTCCCGGAGCCGCCCCGCGTCCTCGACCGCCGCCCAGTGCTCGCGGCCGCCGATCCGCACCCGGATCGCCCGGCGGGCCGGGACAGCCCTCGGCCCAGTCCGGCCCGGCGCCGCGCTCGGCCAGCTCCGCGTCGGTCAGCGGGCCCAGGACCCGCAGCAGGTCGGCGACGCCCTCCACGTCCTTGATCCGGCGGTCCTCCGTCAGCCACTGGAGCTCCCGCTCCAGCTCCGCCAGGACCTCGGGGTCGAGCAGCTCGCGCAGCTCGGCCCGGCCGAGGAGCTCCGCGAGCAGCCGGGAGTCCAGGGAGAGCGCGGCCGCCCGCCGCTCGGCGAGCGGGAGTCGCCCTCGTACAGGAACTGCGCCACGTAACCGAAGAGCAGCGAGCGGGCGAAGGGGGAGGGCTCGGGGTGGTGACCTCGACGAGGCGGACCCGGCGGGACTCGATGTCCCCCATCAGCTCTTCGAGGCCCGGCAGGTCGAAGACGTCCTGGAGGCACTCGCGGACGGCCTCCAGGACGATCGGGAACGAGCCGAACTCGCTCGCCACCTGGAGCAGCTGGGCCGCGCGCTGCCGCTGCTGCCACAGCGGGGTGCGCTTGCCCGGGTCGCGCTTGGGCAGCAGCAGGGCACGGGCGGCGCACTCGCGGAAGCGGGAGGCGAACAGCGCGGAGCCGCCCACCTGGTCGGTGACGATCTGCCCGATCTCGCCCTTGTCGAACAGGACGTCGGCCGCGCCCACGGGCGCCTTGTCCGCGTCGTACGCCGTGTCCAGGTGCCGGCCCGGATCGACCGGCTCGTGGTCCAGGAGGTCCAGGCCCATGTCCAGGCCCATCAGGTCGGCGTCCGGCAGGCGCAGCACGATGCCGTCGTCCGCGTGCATCACCTGCGCGTCCATGCCGTACCGCTCGGCGAGCCGCGCGCCGAGCGCCAGCGCCCACGGGGCGTGCACCTGCGCCCCGAACGGGGAGTGGATGACGACCCGCCAGTCCCCGAGCTCGTCCCGGAAGCGCTCGACCAGGATCGTCCGGTCGTCCGGCACGTGACCGCAGGCCTCGCGCTGCTCCCTCAGGTACGCCAGGACGTTCTCCGCGGCCCAGGCGTCCAGGCCCGCGGCGAGCAGCCGCAGCCGCGCGTCCTCGTCCCCAGGGCGCCGACCTCGCGGAGGAACGCGCCCACTGCCCGCCCCAGTTCGAGCGGGCGGCCCAGCTGGTCGCCCTTCCAGAACGGCAGCCGGCCCGGAGCCCCGGGCGCGGGGAGACGAGCACCCGGTCCCGGGTGATGTCCTCGATCCGCCAGGAGGTGGTGCCGAGGGTGAAGACGTCGCCGACCCGCGACTCGTACACCATCTCCTCGTCGAGCTCTCCGACCCGGCCCCCGCCCTTCTTGGGGTCCGCGCCCGCCAGGAAGACGCCGAACAGACCGCGGTCGGGGATCGTGCCGCCCGAGGTGACGGCGAGCCGCTGCGCCCCGGCCGTCCCGTGACCGTCCCGGCGATCCGGTCCCAGACCACGCGCGGGCGCAGCTCGGCGAAGGCGTCCGAGGGGTAGCGGCCGGCCAGCATGTCCAGGACGCCGGTGAACGCCGACTCCGGCAGCGAGGAGAACGGGGCGGCGCGGCGCACCACCGCGAGCAGGTCGTCCACCTGCCAGGTGTCGAGCGCGACCATGGCGACCAGCTGCTGCGCGAGGACGTCCAGGGGGTTGGCGGGGATCCGCATCGACTCGATGGAGCCCGCCCGCATCCGTTCGGTGACCACGGCCGCCTGCACCAGGTCGCCCCGGTACTTGGGGAACACCACGCCCGTGGAGACCGCCCCGACCTGGTGGCCCGCGCGGCCCACCCGCTGGAGGCCGGAGGCCACCGAGGGCGGCGACTCGACCTGCACGACCAGGTCGACCGCGCCCATGTCGATGCCCAGCTCCAGGCTGGAGGTGGCCACCACGGCGGGCAGCCGGCCCGCCTTCAGGTCCTCCTCCACCTGGGCGCGCTGCTCCTTCGACACCGAACCGTGGTGGGCACGGGCGAGCAGCGGCGGGGCGCCATGGGCCGCCCCCGACTGGGCCATGACCTCGGCCGGGGGAGCGCCCTCCGGGAGCGGCTCGCCCGTCGCCCGCTCGTACGCGATCTCGTTGAGCCGGTTGCACAGGCGCTCGGCGAGCCGCCGGGAGTTCGCGAAGACGATCGTGGAGCGGTGGGACTGGACCAGGTCGGCGATCCGCTCCTCCACGTGCGGCCAGATCGACGGCTTGTCCCCGCCGTCCTTGCCCTCGGAGGCGGGCGAGCCCCCCAGCTCGCCCATGTCCTCGACGGGGACGACGACGGAGAGGTCGAACTCCTTGCCCGAGGGCGGCTGCACGATCTCCACCGCGCGCCCCGGGGACAGATAGCGGGCCACCTCGTCGACCGGGCGGACCGTGGCCGACAGGCCGATCCGGCGCGCCGGGCGGGTCAGCAGCTCGTCGAGCCGCTCCAGGGAGAGCGCCAGGTGCGCGCCCCGCTTCGTGCCCGCGACCGCGTGGACCTCGTCCAGGATGACCGTCTCCACGCCCGACAGGGCCTCGCGCGCGGCGGAGGTCAGCATCAGGAACAGGGACTCGGGTGTGGTGATCAGGATGTCCGGCGGCCTGGTCGCGAGCGCCCGGCGCTCGGCCGCCGGGGTGTCCCCGGACCGGATCCCGACCCGCACGTCCGGCTCCGGCAGGCCGAGCCGCACCGACTCCTGGCGGATGCCGGTCAGCGGCGAGCGCAGGTTCCGCTCGACGTCCACCGCGAGGGCCTTAAGCGGCGACACGTACAGCACGCGGCAGCTGCTTCGCCTCGGCGGGCGGCGGGACGGACGCGAGCCGGTCCAGGGAGGCGAGGAACGCCGCGAGCGTCTTGCCCGAGCCGGTCGGCGCGACGACGAGCACGTCGGAGCCCGCGCCGATGGCCCGCCAGGCACCCTCCTGCGCCGCCGTGGGCGCGGTGAAGGCCCGGTGAACCAGCCGCGGGTCGCGGGGAGAACGAGTCGAGCGCGGACCTGACCATGCCCCCCATCGTGCACCCGACCACTGACAACCGCTCCGACCTGGGGAGATCCCGTTCGTCGCGGGGCGCCGACGGGGCGCAGAATGGGGGAATGGCGAGGGACGGAACGGGAGCGGAGGAGCGGGCACGGTACTGGCGGTTCGCCGAGCTGCCCGGGGTCGACCTGCTGCACGCCCACTACATCCGCAAGGCCTTCGCCCGGCACACCCACGAGACCTTCGTCTTCGCCGCGATCACCGAGGGCGTCGAGGCCTTCCACCACCGCGACGAACTCGTCCACGCCGGTCCCGGACAGCTCGCCCTCGTCAACCCGGACACCCCGCACACCGGGCACGCGGGCGTGCCCGAGGGCTGGACCTACCGGACGATCTACCCCGACGCGGAGATCGTCCGCTCCATCGCCGCCGACACCCTCGCCCTGCGCGGCGCGGTCGGCTTCACCTCGCCCGTCGTCGACGACCCGTACGCCGCCCGGCTCGTCGTCGGCGTCCACCGGGCCGCGGAGGAGGGCAACGCGCTCGCCGCGGACAGCCTCCTGCGCCTGGTCACCGCCCGGCTCCTGCGCAGCCACGGCGGGCTGCCCACCCCGCTCCCGCCGCGCTCGGCGGGCGCCCGGAACGCGGCACGCGCGCGCGAGGTCCTGGAAGCCGGGATGGCCGGGCCGCCGACCCTGGAGCGGCTCGCCACCGACCTCGGCACCAGCCCCTTCGCCCTGCTCCGGGCCTTCCGCGAGGCGTACGGCATGCCGCCGCACACCTGGCTCACCGACGCGCGCGTGCGGCGGGCCCGGCGGCTCCTCGACGCGGGGACACCCCCGGCGGAGGCGGCCGCCGCCGTCGGCTTCACCGACCAGTCCCACCTCAGCCGGCACTTCACCCGGAGCGTGGGGTGCCGCCGGGCGCCTACCAGCGCGCGCGGGGGACGGGACGGCGGGCGCCGTAGCGGCTGTGTCGCCGTAGTTGCTGTGCCGTTGTGCCGTTGTGCTGCTGTGCCGCTGTGCCGCTGTGCCGTTGTGCCGTTGTGCTGCTGTGCTGCTGTGCCGTTGTGTCGTCATGTCGCCGCGTCGCCGCGTCGCCGCAAGAACGTACAAGACCGGGTCGGCGCCGGCCCCGTAACGTCCCTGACGTGGCAGAACAGACAGCAACCCCCGTCATACGCGACGGCACCCCCGACAAGCCCGACGCGGCCGTCGTCCGCGACGCGCTCGGTGTCGGCGTCGCCGTCGGGCTCTCCGGCTTCGCCTTCGGCGTGACCTCGGCGGGCTCCGGCCTCAGCCTCCTCCAGACCTGCGTCCTCAGCCTGCTGGTCTTCACCGGCGCCTCGCAGTTCGCCCTGGTCGGAGCGCTCGCCGCGGGCGGCAACCCCTTCACGGCCGCCGCCGGCGCCTTCTTCCTGGGCACCCGCAACGCCTTCTACGGACTACGGCTCTCCCAGCTCCTCGCCCTGCCGAAGGCCATCAGGCCCTTCGCCGCGCACTGGGTCATCGACGAGACCACGGCCGTCGCGCTCGCCCAGCCGTCCCGCAGGGCCGTCCGGATCGGCTTCACCGTCACCGGCGTCACCCTGTACGTCCTGTGGAACCTGACCACGTTCCTGGGGGCCCTCGGGGCCGAGGCGATCGGGGACACCGCGGCCTGGGGGCTCGACGCCGCCGGACCCGCCGTCTTCCTGGCCCTGCTCGCCCCCATGCTGAAGTCCGCCACCGAGCGGGCCACCGCCGGGATCGCCGTCCTGCTGGGCCTGGGGCTGCTGCCCGTGCTGCCCGCCGGCGTCCCGGTCCTCGCCGCCGCCCTCGCCGCGCCCGCCGTGCTCTGGGCCCAGGGCGGCGCACGGCCCCACCGGAGGAGAGAAGGACCCCGATGAACGTCTGGATCGCGATCGCCCTGACCGCCGCCGGGTGCTACCTCGTCAAGCTGGTCGGCCTGCTCGTCCCCGCCGGCGCGCTGGAACGCCCGCTCGTCCGGCGGCTCGCCGCCCTCCTCCCGTGGCGCTGCTCGCCGCGCTCACCGCGCAGCAGACCTTCAGCGCGGGCGGCGACCTCGTCCTGGACGCCCGGTCCGCCGGGCTCGCCGCGGCCGCCGTCGCGCTCGTCCTGCGCGCACCGTTCCTGGTCGTCGTGGGCGCCGCCGTCGCCGTCACGGCGGGGGTGCGGGCCCTGGGCTGGTGACGGCGACGGCCGGAGCCGGTACGGGGCCGGGTGGCGGCGGCGGGAGCCGTACGGGGCCGGGTGACGGCGGCGGAGCCGTACGGGACCGGGTGGCGACGGCCGGAGCCGTACGGGCTCGGTGGCGGCGGCGGGAGCGGTACGGGAACGGTGGCGGCGGCGGCGGGGCCCCGTACGCGGGCGTGTGCCCGTACGCGCGCGTCACGCGATGGCGCGGCCGTGGGCCCGCAGGGTGCGCAGTGCCTCGATGGTGACGATCGGGCGCCACTCAGGGCCGAGCCGGGCGCCCAGGCGCGCCAGCGGATCGGCCAGCCGCCGTCCTCCTGCTGGTCGGCTTCGAGGCGGTCGAGCGAGCGGGCCATCTCCTTGTCCGTGAACCAGCGCGCGGCCAGCGAGTCCGGCACGCGCGCGTAGTCGTGCGGGTAGTGGTGCTCACCGGGCGCGTACCCTCCGGGACCGCGAAGTCCTCCGGGCGGTCGGGATCCAGGACGGCGAGCCGCTGCTCCCGGACGAGCCGGCCGAGCCGGTCGGCGGCCGCCTCCGCGCGCGGCCGGTCGGGGCCCCGTCCAGGAAGGCGACGGCCGCCTGGACCTCGTACGGATGGGACTCCTCCAGCGACTCCACGGCCGACCAGCAGAACTCGGTGGCCCGGAACAGCCACGCGTGCCACACCTGGTTGCGGTGCAGCAGGCCGACCACCGGGCCGGTCGAGGCAGCGCGCTCGGCGGGGAGTCGACGACGGGCACGAAGGGCGCCGACGGATAGCCGCGCTGGGACGGGTGGATCGCCGGGAGCGCCCCGTCGTGCGTGGAGACCTCCGTGAGGTAGCGGCAGATCCGCTCCACGCGCGGCCCGCCGCAGCGGCCGACGGAGTCCAGGACGCGCAGCCCGTGCGCGGTGTGCAGCGGCTGGCTCACCGGGCCGCGGAGATCCGGTTCGAGCGCGTGCCCGTAGCCGCCGTCCTCGTTGAGGTACGCCGCGAGCGCGGTCTCGACGTGGTCCGCGCCACCGCGCAGGAAGTGGTAGGCGAACCGGCGCTGTTCGAGGACACGGGCCGTCAGCCAGACGAAGCGCTCGGCGCGCGCCAGGGAGTCGAGGGCGGGGAGGAGGAGGTTTTCGGCCATGCTCCGACCGTAGGGCGGAAAAGCGCGGTGACAAGGCCTGCGGAGCGGGCTGCACTCTTGGGAGCGGGATACTGGGGTCATGCGGTTGACGATTTTCTGGGAACGGATGGCGGACCACTTCGGCGGCTCCTACGCCGAGTCCTTCGCGCGCGACCATGTGATGGCGGAGCTCGGGGGCCGGACGGTGCGCGAGGCGCTGGACGCCGGCTGGGAGGCGAAGGACGTGTGGCGCGCCGTCTGCGCGGCCGTCGACGTCCCGGCCGACAAGCGGTGACCGGAAGGCGAACCGCGGGGTGACCGGCGGGGATGTGCGGGGGTCCCGGATGGAATGTCCGTGCGGTGCGCGAGACTGGCTGGGTGGCCCCGACTGACGACACCGAGAACACCGAACCGAACGACGTGCCCGATGTGACCGACGCGACGGTCTCCCCGGCGCCGGCCCCGGCCCCGGCTCAGGTCGCCGTGGCGGGGCGGGAGCGAGAGCCGTGGAGAGCGTCACGGCCGCCCCGCCGCCGGACGCGGCCGCCCTGCGGTCGGACCCGGATGCCGGGCCGTCGGGCCTGAGTGCCGGGCCGTCGGACCCGGGTGCCGGGCCGTCGGACCCGGGTGCCGGGCGGCGGCCGCTTCCGCGCGGATGCCGCGCTGGCTGCCCGCGCGCTCGTGCTCGCCCTCGCGCTCTACGCCTGTTTCCTCCTCGGCAATTGGGCCTTCCACCAGATCATCGGCCTCCTCGTCAACATCCTGCTCGCCTTCTTCCTCGCCCTCGCCATCGAACCGGCGGTCGGACGCATGGCCGCGCGCGGGATGCGCCGCGGCCTCGCCACCTTCCTCGTCTTCTTCGCCGTGGCGGTCTTCGGCATCGGCTTCGTCGTCCTCCTCGGCTCGATGCTCGCCGGCCAGATCGTGGACATGGTCGAGAACTTCCCCAAGTACCTCGACTCGCTGATCAACTGGATCAACCAGAACTTCCACACGGAGCTCTCGCGCGTCGAGGTCCAGGACAGCGTGCTCAGCTCCGACTGGCTGCAGAAGTACGTGCAGAACAGCGCGTCCGGCGTCCTCGACGTCTCCGCCACCGTCCTCGGCGGGCTCTTCCGGCTCCTCACGATCTTCCTGTTCTCGTTCTACTTCGCGGCCGACGGGCCCCGGCTGCGGCGCGCGCTCTGCTCCGTCCTGCCGCCGGCCCGGCAGACCGAGGTCCTGCGGGCGTGGGAGATCGCCGTCGACAAGACCGGCGGCTACCTCTACTCGCGAGGCCTGATGGCCCTCGTCTCGGGCATCGCGCACTTCGTGGTCTTCGAGATCCTGGGCGTGCCGTACGCCCCGGCGCTCGCCGTGTGGGTCGGCCTGGTCTCGCAGTTCATCCCGACCATCGGCACCTACCTGGCCGGCGCCCTGCCGATGCTGATCGCCTTCACGGTCAACCCCTGGTACGCGCTGTGGGTGCTCGGCTTCGTCGTGATCTACCAGCAGTTCGAGAACTACGTCCTCCAGCCGAAGCTCACCTCGAAGACCGTGGACATCCACCCGGCGGTGGCCTTCGGCTCGGTCATCGCGGGCACGGCGCTCCTCGGGGCCGTCGGCGCGCTGATCGCCATCCCGGCCGTCGCCACCCTCCAGGCCTTCCTGGGCGCGTACGTGAAGCGGTACGACGTGACGGACGACCCGCGCGTCCACGGCCACCGGAGGTACGGGGAGGCCGTCGTGGCCCGGCTCCAGAAGGCGCTGCACTCGAAGAAGGAGTCCTGAACCCCCGGCAGGTTCTCCTGAACCCCCGGTAGGTTCGTTCCGCCGGAGGACGGGCTGCGGACTGCGGGGTACGGGCTGCGGGTGCGGGCTACGGGCCGGAGAGGCGGGCGGAACCGTGATCGAGACCGATCTGGAGCTGGCGGACGGGCGGAGGCTGCACGTCTACGACACCGGGAGGGCCCCGTACGACCGTCTTCTGGCACCACGGGACGCCGAACGTCGGCACGCCCCGGGGCCGCTCCTCCCGGATTCCGCGCGACTGGGGATCCGCTGGGTGTCGTACGACCGTCCCGGCTACGGCGGATCGACCCCGCGGCCGGGCCGGGACGTCGCCTCGGCGGCCGAGGACGTCAGGGCCGTCGCCGACGCCCTGGGGATCGGCCGGTTCGCCGTCATGGGGCATTCCGGCGGCGGCCCGCACGCCCTGGCCTGCGGCGCCCTCCTGCCGGACCGGGTGCGCGCCGTGGTCGCCGTGGCGGCGCCGGCCCCGTTCGGCGCCGAAGGCCTCGACTGGTTCGCGGGCATGACGCCGTCCGGCGCGGCGGGGCTGCGGGCCGCCGCCGAAGGGCGCGCGGCGAAGGAGGCGTACGAGGCGGACGCCGCGTACGACCCGGAGATGTTCACCCCCGCCGACCACGCCGCGCTCGCCGGGAGTGGTCCTGGTTCGACGAGGTCGTCGGCCCGGCCGTGGCGGGCGGACCGGGCGGGCTGATCGACGACGACCTCGCCTACGTCGCCCCGTGGGGATGCGACCCGCCCGGATCACCGCCCCGGTCCTCCTCCTGCACGGGGCCGAGGACCGGATCGTGCCGAGCGCGCACGGCCGCTGGCTGGCCGGCCGCTGCCCCGGCGCGGAACTGCGGCTCGGCCCGGCCGACGGGCACGTCTCCGTCCTGGGGCCGGCCCGGCGGCCCTGGAATGGCTCGTGGACCGGAGCGCGTGACTGCCGTCCCGGCCCGGTGAGGGCCCCGTGTCAGGACGACCGGGCGAGGACGCAGAACTCGTGCCCCTCCGGGTCGCACATGCACATCCACGGGACGTCGCCCTGACCGACGTCGAGGTCGGTGGCGCCGAGGGCCCGCAGCCGGGCCGCCTCCGCCTCGTGATCGTCCCGGGGATGACGCAGCAGATCGAGGTGGACGCGGTCGGGCCAGGCCTTCGGGTCGCCGCCCCGGAGGAACTCCAGATACGGGCCGACGCCCTCGGCGGAGCGCAGCACCGCGCTGTCCTCGCCCACCTCGCGCAGGGTCCAGTCCAGCGCCCCGCCCCAGAACCGGGCCATGTCCCGGGGATCCGCGCAGTCGACGACGACCGCGGCGATCGGGCCGGTGTCCCGGTAGACCTCCCGGGGTTCGAGCACGCAGAACTCGTTGCCCTCCGGGTCGGCGAGGACCGTCCACGGCACGTCGCCCTGGCCCACGTCGACGGGCGTTGCGCCGAGCTCCAGGAGACGGGCGACCAACTCGGCCCGGTGGGCGGGGGAGCGCGTGGCGAGGTCGAGGTGCACACGGTTCTTCACCGGCGGCTTGGGCTCCGGGACGGCGACGACGTCCACGCAGACGGTGGCCGGGGCCGCCCAGTCGAAACCGGTGGGTCTGACGTTGGTCTCGCCCCGTCCGGGGCTGGAGGCGTCCCAGCCGAGGGCCTGCGCCCAGAACCGGCCGACCGCCACGTCGTCGAGCGCCTTGATGTTCACCAGGACCGGTCGCGGTGTCATGCCGGGATCCTAGGCACCCACCGCGAAACGCCCGGCCGACGGCCGCGTGGTGCGCTTGACACTAAAATCGAACATCCATTCTCATGGAGGCGCGACCCTTGGAAACACGGGCTTGTCGCCGAGTTTTCCACAGGCCGGAGGGGACGTCGGGGCCCGTTGTCAGTGGCAGGGGTTAGCGTCTTTCACATGAAGCGATCGACTCAAGCAAACCGGGTGGAACCCATGGCAGGAACCGACCGCGAGAAGGCGCTCGACGCCGCGCTCGCACAGATTGAACGCCAATTCGGCAAGGGCGCCGTGATGCGCATGGGCGACCGCACCCAGGAGCCGATCGAGGTGATCTCCACCGGATCGACCGCCCTCGACGTCGCCCTCGGTGTCGGCGGCCTGCCGCGCGGCCGTGTCGTGGAGATCTACGGCCCGGAGTCCTCCGGCAAGACGACCCTGACCCTGCACGCCGTGGCCAACGCCCAGAAGGCCGGCGGCCAGGTCGCCTTCGTGGACGCCGAGCACGCCCTCGACCCCGAGTACGCCAAGAAGCTCGGCGTCGACATCGACAACCTCATCCTGTCCCAGCCGGACAACGGTGAGCAGGCCCTCGAGATCGTCGACATGCTGGTCCGCTCCGGCGCCCTCGACCTGATCGTCATCGACTCCGTCGCCGCGCTCGTCCCGCGCGCGGAGATCGAGGGCGAGATGGGCGACTCGCACGTGGGTCTCCAGGCCCGCCTGATGAGCCAGGCCCTCCGGAAGATCACCAGCGCGCTCAACCAGTCCAAGACCACCGCGATCTTCATCAACCAGCTCCGCGAGAAGATCGGCGTGATGTTCGGCTCGCCGGAGACCACGACCGGTGGCCGCGCCCTCAAGTTCTACGCCTCGGTGCGCCTCGACATCCGTCGCATCGAGACCCTCAAGGACGGCACGGAGGCGGTCGGCAACCGCACCCGTGTCAAGGTCGTCAAGAACAAGGTCGCGCCCCCCTTCAAGCAGGCCGAGTTCGACATCCTCTACGGCCAGGGCATCAGCCGCGAGGGCGGCCTGATCGACATGGGCGTGGAGCACGGCTTCGTGCGCAAGGCGGGCGCCTGGTACACGTACGAGGGCGACCAGCTCGGCCAGGGCAAGGAGAACGCCCGCAACTTCCTGAAGGACAACCCCGACCTCGCCAACGAGATCGAGAAGAAGATCAAGGAGAAGCTGGGCGTCGGCGTCCGGCCCGAGGCGCTGTCGGCCGAGCCGGGCGCGGACGCGGCGGGCACCGCCGACACGGCCGGCACGGACGAGGCCAAGAGCGCCTCGGCCGCCGCGAGCAAGACCGCGAAGGCGACCAAGGCCACCGCGGTCAAGAGCTGAAGCGGTGACCGGGCGCACCGAATGGCCGGGTGACAGCCCCGACTCGTCGAGGGCCGAGAAGGAGCTGTCACCCCAGGATCCGGCTGAGCGGGCGCGGGCGATCTGCCTGCGCCTGCTCACCGGAAGCCCCCGCACGCGCAAGCAGCTCGCCGACGCGCTGCGCAAGCGGGAGATCCCCGACGAGGTGGCGGAGGAGGTCCTCTCCCGCTTCGAGGACGTCGGTCTCATCGACGACGCCGCCTTCGCGGGGGCCTGGGTGGAGTCCCGCCACCACGGCCGGGGGCTCGCCCGCCGGGCCCTCGCCCGGGAGTTGCGCACCAAGGGGGTCGAGCAGGCCCTCATCCAGGAGGCGGTGGAGCAGCTCGACTCCGAGCGGGAGGAGGCCACGGCGCGCGAGCTCGTGGACCGCAAGCTGCGCGCCACCCGCGGCCTCGACCGCGACCGGCGCCTGAGACGGCTCGCGGGGATGCTCGCCCGCAAGGGGTACCCCGAGGGCATGGCCCTCCGTGTCGTCCGCCAGGCGCTGGAGGCCGAGGGCGAGGACACGGAGGGGCTGGACGAGCCCTTCTGAGACGAGTTCTTCCTGAGGGAAGCCCTTCCTGACGCAAGCCCTTCTGCGCCGGGTCTGTCGGCGGTGGGCCCTTCTGAGACGAGCCCTTCAGGGGTGGGTCCTTCTGGTACGGGGGTACAGAAGGGCTCGTCCGGGTCGGGTGGGGGTTCGCTCAGGGGCGGGTGGCGGGGAGGAGGACCGGGAGGCCGGCGTCCTTCCAGGCCTGGAAGCCGCCGATGAGATCCGTCGCCCGGTGCAGGCCCAGGCGGCGCAGGGACTCGGCCGCGAGGGAGGAGGCGTAGCCCTCGTTGCAGAGGACCACCACCCGCAGGTCGTGGCTGTCGGCCTCCACCGCGCGGTGGCTGCCCAGGGGGTCGAGCCGCCACTCCAGCTCGTTGCGCTCCACGATCAGCGCGCCCGGGATCAGGCCGTCCCGCTCGCGCAGGGCCGCGTAGCGCGTGTCCACCAGGAGCGCGTCACCCGCCTCGTACGCCTCGTAGGCGTCCCGGGGCTCGATCCGGTCGAGACCCGACCTGACCCGCTCCAGAAGCTCGTCGATGCCCACCCGTTCCTCGCTCACTGCCACTCCTCCGGACGCTCGACCTGCTCAAGACGGAGCACCGGACCCGTCCGGCTGAAGCGCCGGATCAGCGGGAGCGGCGGGTAGTAGGCGTGCACCGACACCGCGTGGGTGTCCGTGGACTCGTTGAGCACCTCGTGCACGTGGTGGCGGCCGAAGGCCCGGCCGGTGCCCTCCGGAAGGCGCCGGGAGCGGTCGAGGTCGTCGGCCAGTTCCAGGGTCTTCCAGCCGCCGGCCGGCAGCCGGACGGCGAGGGCGTTCTCGGTCAGGGTGCCGCGCGCGGTCGCGAAGGCACCCAGCGACTCGGCGTGGTCGTGCCAGCCGGTGCCGGTGCCGGGCGGCCAGCCGATGAGCCAGGCCTCGCTGCCGCCGGGGCCGTCGAGCCGCACCCAGGTGCGGCCCTCGGGGTCGAGGGGCAGGGAGTCGACGAGTTCCTTGTCGGCCGCCGTCCGCCGGACGAAGTCGAGGAGCTCCGCCGAGGTCGGGGAGGGCGAGGAGGAGAGGGCAGGGGGAAGGGGGGTGACGTGCAGGGGCACGGGTGACCGTCCTGGGGTTCGCGGAAGAGCGCGCGACGGCACACGGCACACGGAGGTACGACGGGCGTACGTCAGCTGCGGGGCGCGCGCGGGGAAAGGGGCGAGATCAGCAGGACGGGCGACACACGCAGCCCGCATAGCGGACGAGGTCCATATGGACCCTCCGCCACAGGCGCACATCGGTGTCGGTCACGTTCCGGAGTACACCATGTGCGCCTGCGGGAATCAATGTGTGTCCGCCGTGCGGTCACGCGGCACGGACACGGCGGACACTTCGGAGGCCTTCTGCGAGGGGGGCTTCTCCGCAGTGCCCTTCTCCGTGGCGGCCTTCTCCGCAGTGCCCTTCTCCGTGGCGGTCTTCTTCGCAGCGGTCTTCTCCGAAGGGGCCTTCTTCGCGGGGTCTTGCCCGAAGGAGCCTTCTCCGTGGGGGCTCCCGGTCGTGGTCCCCTCGGGCGCGGTTCCCTCGGTGGCCGGGCCGCCGCGGGCCGCGTCGGCCGCAGCGTAGAGCTCCTCCGGGCGGACCCCGGAGAAGGCGGCGACGAGGTGTCCGTCGGGCCGTACGAGCAGGACGGCGTGGGCCGGGGCGCCCGGGTAGGCCTCGGTCACCAGGACCTCGGCCTTCATGGGGAGCGCCTGGACGGCCTCTTCGAGCCGGGGCATCACGCCCGCGGTGCGCCAGTGGCGGCGGTCCCACACGCCGGTGCCGGGCGCGACGAGGAGGACCAGGAGGCGGCCCTGTCCGAGCCGGTCCCGGAGCCGTACGGTCGTGCCGTCGGGGGCGGTCACGCGGACGTCCTCGACCGGGGCGCCGGGCGGGTGCCGACGGGCGTCTGCCCTCGGAGTACGGAGCCGCGAGGGGAGTGGGGTACGCCGGGGCGCGCCGAGCGGGCCGCGCCCCACGTGGCCGTCGGTCAGCAGGGCGTCGTGGCTGCGCGAGGCCCCGGGCAGGTACGTCCGCAGGCCCCGCCGCCGCGCAGGACGGGCAGCGACTGGTCCGCCGCGCGCAGCCGGGTCGCGACGGCCGTCCGCCGCTCGCTCTGGTAGCTGTCGAGGAGCCGCTCCGAGCCGCCGTGGTGCCAGGCCTGGGCGAGCTTCCACGCGAGGTTGTCCACGTCCCGCAGCCCCTCGTCGAGCCCCTGGGTGCCGACCGCGCCGAGCAGGTGTGCCGCGTCCCCGGCGAGGAAGACCGGTCGACCCGCCAGCGGCGGGCCAGCCGGTGGTGCAGGGTGTGGACGCCGGTGTCGATCAGCTCGTACGGGGTGTCGTGCCGTCGCACCAGCCGGCCAGGGTCTCGCGGATCCGGGCGACCAGCGCGTCCGGGGTGACCAGGTCGCCGCGGGGCGGCAGCAGCCAGTCGATCCGCCACACCCCGTCGGGCAGCGGACGCGCGGCGATCTCCTCGGGAGCACCGCGCCACGGCGGCTGACGGTGCAGCAGGGCCTCGCCGGGCCAGGGGAGTTCGGTGCGCAGCGCGGCGACTGCGTGCCGCTCCACCGCCGTGCGGCCCGGGAAGCGGATCCCGAGGAGCTTGCGGACGGTCGAGCGGGCCCCGTCGCAGCCGACGAGGTGGCTGCCGCGCCACCAGGTGCCCTCCGGGCCGCGCGTGTGGGCGACGACCCCGTCGCGGTCCTGCTCGACGGTGTCGAGCCGGGAGCCGGTGACGAGCCGGATCAGCTTCTGCCGGGAGATGGCGTCGCGCAGGCCGCGGGCCAGGGCGTGCTGGGGATGTGCAGCGGGGCGGCCGGGGAGGCGGGCGCGTCGGGGTCCTCGGACCACTCCTCCGTCCCGCCGAGCCCCAGGTCGAGGGTGAGCCGGCGGACCTCCTGGCGGCGGCGCATCCCGCGCCAGCCGATCCAGCGGACGCCCTCGTCACGGAGGGTCGTGCAGCCGAGCCGCTCGACCATGGCGGCCATGTCGGCGCGCAGGACGACGCTCCGCGCCGGGCGGGGTTCCTCCTTGCCGGTGCCCTCGTCGAGGACGACGCTGGGCACGCCCTGCGCGGCGAGCGCGAGGAGAGCGCGAGGCCGACCGGCCCCGCGCCCACGATGATCACCGGGTCCACGGCGCGGCTCCTGTAGGCCGGACGGTCATGGGGCAGCACAGCTGAGTGTGGCACGAGCCCGGTGGTTGATCACAGACCGTATGCAACCCACTGAGGGTGCCCGCGTCAAGCGACGGGGTGGGCGCGGTGCGGCCGACCTGAAGTCGGTGCCGCTCCGGCCCACCCCGTGTCCCACGGACCCCTGCGGGGTCAGGCGCCGCTGACGGCCTCCGGCTTCGCCTCGGGGGCTCCGGCCTGGGCCGGGAGGGTCGCCGAGGGGGACTTCCTGCCGCGTCGCAGACGCTGCTCCAGGCGGCTCGCGAAGGTGGTGAGGAGGAAGTTGAGGGCGATGTAGATCAGCGCGATGACCGTGAGGGTGGCGATCGTGTTGGAGCCGTAGTTGGCCGTGATCTGCCGGTTCTGGCTGAGCAGGTCCTCGAAGCCGAGGAGGGCGCCGCCGAGCGCGGTGTCCTTGACGATGACGACGAGCTGGCTGACCAGGGCGGGCAGCATGACGGTCACGGCCTGCGGCAGCAGGACGTACAGCATCGTCTGGCCCTTGCGCATGCCGAGCGCGACGGCGGCGTCGCCCTGGCCCCGGGGCAGCGAGAGCACGCCGGCCCGGACGACCTCGGCGATGACGGAGGCGTTGTAGAGCACCAGGCCGGTGACGACCGAGTACATCGGGCGGAAGTCGGAGCTGACCGTCGTGAACTCGCGGTAGAGGGCGCTCGCGAACATCATCAGGAGCAGCACCGGGATGGCGCGGAAGAACTCCACGAGCACGCCCACGGGCACCCGCACCCAGCGGTGGTCGGAGAGCCGGCCGATGCCGAGGGCCGCGCCGAGCGGCAGCGCGATCACGATGGCGAGCGCGGCGGCCTTGAGGGTCTCGGTGAGGCCGGGCAGCAGATACGTCGTCCAGACCTCGGAGTCGGTGACGAACGGGCTCCACTTGTCGGCGTCCAGCTGGTGCTTGTCGTTCAGGGCCGCCAGGACCCACCAGGCCACCAGGGCGAGGACCGCCACGAAGGCGATCGTGTAGACGACGTTGCGCCGCTTCGCGCGCGGGCCGGGGGTGTCGTACAGGACGGAGCTCATCGCTTCACCGCCAGTCGCTTGGCCGCCCAGCCGAGGATCAGGCCGGTGGGGAGGGTGAGGACGATGAAGCCGAAGGCGAAGACCGCGAAGACGGTGAAGAGCGCGTCGGTCTCGTTCTCCATCATCGTCTTCATGAGGAGCGAGGCCTCGGCGGCGCCGATCGCGGCCGCCACGGTGGTGTTCTTCGTGAGGGCGATCAGGACGTTGGCGAGCGGGGTCACCGCGGCGCGGAAGGCCTGCGGGAGGACCACGAGGCGGAGGACCTGGGTGAAGCTCAGGCCCAGGGCGCGGGCGGCCTCGGCCTGGCCCGGCGGCACGGTGTTGATGCCCGAGCGCAGCGCCTCGCAGACGAAGGTGCCGGTGTAGGCGACGAGTCCGAGGACGGCGAGGCGGAAGCCGATGTCCTCGAAGCGGTCCGCGCCGAGCGAGACGCCGAGGGTCTGGTTGAGGCCGAGGAGGCAGGCGACGAGGACGACCGTCAGCGGAGTGTTCCGGACGACGTTCACGTACGCGGTGGCGAAGCCCCGCATCAGCGGGACCGGGCTGACCCGCATGGCGACCAGGGCGGTGCCCCAGACCAGCGAGCCGATCGCCGAGTAGAGGGCGAGCTGCGCCGTCACCCAGAAGGCGCCGAGCAGGTCGTACTGCCCGGAATCAAGAAAGTCGAACACGATGCCCCGCGCTCTCCCTGGTGGTCGGTCGGTGTGATGGCCGGTGCCGGGTGACGGCCGCCCGCGTGGGCGGGGCGGCCGTCACGGCCGGAGTGCGTCAGGTCAGTTCTGGACCTTCGGCGCGGGCTCGTACTTGTAGCCCGAGGGGCCGAAGTGCTCCTTGACGAGCTTCTCCCAGGTGCCGTCGGAGACCATCTTCTCCAGCGCCTTGTTGATCTTGCCGCGCAGCTCGTCGTCGCCCTTCTTCAGGCCGATGCCGTAGTTCTCGTCGCTCATCTTCAGGCCGACGAGCTTGAACTTGCCCTGGTTCTCCTTCTGCGCGGCGTAGCCCGCGAGGATGGAGGCGTCCGTGGTCAGGGCGTCGACGGCCTTGTTCTCCAGGCCGGTGAGGCACTCGGAGTAGCCGCCGAGCTGCTGGAGGTTGGCCTTCGGGGCGAGCTTCTCCTTGACGTTCTGCGCGGAGGTCGAGCCGGTGACCGAGCAGAGCTTCTTGGAGTTGAGGTCCTCGACCTTGGTGATCGTGTTGTCGTCGGCGCGGACGAGGAGGTCCTGGTGGGTCAGGAAGTACGGACCCGCGAAGTCGACCTCCTTCTTGCGCTTGTCGTTGATCGAGTAGCTGGCGACGACGAACTTGACGTCACCGTTCTTGATCAGGTTCTCGCGCTCGGCGCTCGGCGCCTGCTTCCAGTTGATCTTGTCCTCGGAGTAACCGAGCTCCTTGGCCACGTACTTGGCGACGTCGACGTCGAAACCGGCGTACGTGCCGTCCGGGGTCTTCAGGCCCAGGCCCGGCTGGTCGAACTTGATGCCGATGTTGATCTTGTCGCCGTTGCTGCCGGAGTCGGAGCCGCCGCCACAGGCGGTGGCGGTCAGGGCGAGGACGACGGCGGCCGCGGCGGCGGCGGAGACGCTGCGAAGCTTCATGGAGGAAAGTCCCTTGAGTAGGCGTGAGTTGGGAAGACTAGGTCGTCGACCAGCTCAGTGGTGAAGGATTTTGGAAAGGAAGTCCTTGGCCCGGTCGCTGCGCGGGTTGCTGAAGAACTCCTCGGGCGACGCCTGCTCGACGATCTTTCCGTCGGCCATGAAGACGACGCGGTTGGCGGCGGAACGCGCGAAGCCCATCTCGTGGGTGACGACCACCATCGTCATGCCGTCCCGGGCCAGCTGCTGCATGACCTCCAGGACCTCGTTGATCATCTCCGGGTCGAGGGCGGAGGTCGGCTCGTCGAAGAGCATGACCTTCGGGTCCATCGCCAGCGCGCGGGCGATCGCCACGCGCTGCTGCTGACCGCCAGAGAGCTGGGCGGGGTACTTGTCGGCCTGGGTGCCGACCCCGACCCGGTCGAGCAGGGCGCGGGCCTTGGCCTCGGCGGCCTTCTTCTCCGTCCTGCGGACCTTGATCTGACCCAGCATCACGTTCTCGAGCACCGTCTTGTGCGCGAAGAGGTTGAAGGACTGGAAGACCATGCCGACGTCGGACCGCAGCCGGGCGAGCTCCCGGCCCTCCTGCGGCAGCGGCTTGCCGTCGATGGTGATGGTGCCGGAGTCGACGCTCTCCAGCCGGTTGATCGTGCGGCACAGCGTCGACTTGCCGGACCCGGACGGTCCGATGACGACCACGACCTCGCCGCGGGTGATCGTCAGATCGATGTCCTGGAGGACATGCAGTGCGCCGAAGTGCTTGTTCACGCCGGACAGTACGACCAGGTCGCCCGCCGCGCGCGGGGTGTCCTCGGGCCCCTTGGACACTGACTCTCCGCTCATCGGCCTCTTGCTCCGTCCTCCTCGGTTGGGGAGGACACTAGAGACCCGATGTGACGAGCGTCATCACATCTGAGCGGAAATTGAGGATAACGATAAGGCCGCAACCGGACACAGCGCGTGAAGGCGACGCCTCGGCCGTACCGGGTCCATAACGGAAACGCTCCCGTCACAGGGGGACACTTGACTGTGACACCCATGTTCGGTGTTCATGCCCTGGTACCACCTGGTACACAGAGAGCCGCCATCGGCGGACATTCATCACGGAGGAGGTACGCATGCGACTGCTGCTCGTCGAGGACGACGACCACGTCGCCGCCGCTCTCTCCGCGATCCTCGCGAAGCACGGCTTCACGGTCACGCACGCCCGCAACGGCGAGGAGGCCCTCCAGGCCGTCCTGCCCACCGCCCAGGGCGAGCGCCCCTCGTACGGGGTGATCCTGCTCGACCTCGGCCTCCCCGACCAGGACGGCTACCAGGTCTGCGGGCGCATCCGGAAGCTCACCACCACCCCCGTGATCATGGTGACCGCGCGCGGAGACGTGCGCTCCCGGATCCACGGGCTCAACCTCGGCGCCGACGACTACGTCGTCAAGCCCTACGACCCCGGCGAGCTCCTCGCCCGCATCCACGCCGTCAGCCGGCGCCGCGCCGGAGCCGAGGAGACCGCCGGGATCGCGGGCGCCGCCGACGGCACCCTGCTGCGGCTCGGCCCCGTCACCATCGAGCTGCCCACCCGCCGGGTCAGCGTCGACGGCGAGAGCGTGCCGCTCACCCGCAAGGAGTTCGACCTGCTCGCCCTCCTCGCCCAGCGGCCCGGCGTCGTCTTCCGCCGCGAGCAGATCATCAGCGAGGTCTGGCACACCAGTTGGGAGGGGACCGGCCGCACCCTGGAGGTGCACGTCGCCTCCTGCGCTCCAAGCTGCGGATGCCCGCCCTGATCGAGACCGTGCGGGGCGTCGGCTACCGCCTCGTCGCTCCCGTCGCGTAACCCCACCGGACGGTCCCCGACGTGCGCACCCGACTCCTCCCGCTGCTCATCGTGCTGATGGCCGGCGTGCTGCTCGCCCTCGGCTTCCCGCTCGCCGCCAGCCTCGCCGCCTCCGAGCAGCAGCGGGTCGTCGTCGACCGGCTCGACGACGCCGCGCGCTTCGCCGCCCTCGCCCAGTTCGTCAACGAGAGCAGTCCCGGCACCGACGAGCGGCGCGCCACCCTCGGCGGCGAACTCGCCAGCTACCACGACGTGTACGGCATCCGCGCCGGGATCTTCTACCGCGACAACCGCTCCATGGCCGCCGCGCCCGAGGACTGGGTCGTCCCGTACGCGGGGAGGGCCGGCGCGCTTCAACGAGGCCCTGCTCGGGCGCCGCAGCCACGACCCGCCCCAGGTCTGGCCCTGGCAGGGCGACGCGCGGCTCACCATCGCCTCCCCGTCGTCCGTGACGGGGACGTCGTCGCCGTCGTCGTCACCGACTCGCCCACCGGGCAGCTCCGCTCCCGCATCCTGCGCGGCTGGCTGCTGATCTTCGCCGGTGAGGCCGCCGCGATGCTGCTCGCCGTCGGCGCCGCCTTCCGGCTCACCGGCTGGGTCCTGCGCCCGGTCCGCGTCCTCGACGCCGTCACCCACGACATCGCCACCGGGCGGATGAACTCCCGTGTCGCTGCCACCGGCGGACCGCCGGAACTGCGGCGGCTCGCCCGCTCGTTCAACGAGATGGCCGACAACGTCGAGGACGCCCTCGAACAGCAGCGGGCCTTCGTCGCCGACGCCTCCCACCAGCTGCGCAACCCGCTCGCCGCGCTGCTCCTGCGGATCGAGCTGCTCGCCCTGGAGCTCCCCGAGGGCAACGAGGAGATCGCCTCCGTCCGCACCGAGGGCAAGCGTCTCGCCCAGGTCCTCGACGACCTCCTCGACCTGGCGCTCGCCGAGCACGCGGCGGCCGAGCCGCGGCTCACCGACGTCGGCGCGCTCACCGCCGAGCGGGTCGCCTCCTGGCGGCCGGTCGCCGAGGACAAGGGCGTCACGCTGACCGGGGAGTGCGGGGCGGTCACCGCCTGGGCGGACCCGGTGGCCCTCTCCAGCGCCCTCGACGCCGTGATCGACAACGCGCTGAAGTTCACCCCCGCCGGGGAGTCCGTCGCGGTCGCCGTCGACCCCGGCCGCTCGACCGTCTCCGTCGTCGTCGCCGACCACGGGCCCGGCCTCACCGAGGAGGAGCTCGGCCGGGTCGGCGACCGCTTCTGGCGCTCCGGCCGCCACCAGAACGTCAAGGGCTCCGGCCTCGGCCTCCATCGCGCGCGTCCTGCTCACGGCGGCGGCGGCACCGTCACCTTCGCCCCGAACGAGCCGCACGGGCTCCGGGTGACGGTGACGGTGCCGAGGTACGCGCCGGAGCGTTAGGCCCTGGTCCGGAGGACAGGCCTCAGGGCTTCACCGATTGGTAGTAGCGGCGGGCGCCGTCGTGGAGTTTCAGAGGTTCGGTGTAGACGGCGGTGCGCAGGTCCACCAGCTGGGCCGGGTGGACCTGGCTGCCGATGAGGTCGCGGCTCCTGATCACCGTACGGGTGAAGCCCTCGACCAGGTCCTCGTCGGCGTCCACCGTGGTGACCAGGAGGTTCGCCACCGCGAGGGTCTCGACCGGGCGGCCGTCCTGGGCCTTGTCGTAGGCGTCAGCGGGGATCACCGCGACCGGTAGTAGCGGGTCGACGCGCCGACGTCGTGCAGCCGGTCGACCAGGTGGGCGTCCAGCGGGATCAGCCGGATCGGGAAGCGCTCGGAGAGGGTCTGCACCGCCTGGGTGGGCAGTCCGCCCGACCAGAAGAAGGCGTCGAGCTCGCCGCGCTCCAGGAGCCCCGGCATCGTGTCGATGCCCGCCGCGACCGACCGGACGTCCAGGTCGGGGTCAGGCCCGCCGCCGCGAGCACCCGGTCGGCGATCAGCCGCACGCCGGAACCGGCCTGGCCGACGCCGACCCGGAGCCCGCGCAGGTCCTGGACCTTCTGGACCGGGGAGCCCTTGCGCACGACGAGCTGGACGTAGTCGTCGTAGAGCCGTGCACAGCCGCGCAGCCGCTCGAAGCCGGGCCGGCGCTCGCGCTGGTACTGGGCCACCGCGTCGGCCGTCGCGACGGTGAAGTCGGCCTCGCCCGTCGCGACCCGGGCCAGGTTCTGCTGGGAGCCCTCGCTGTCCTTGAGCGTTATCGACACCTTGGGCAGGTCCTGCGCCAGGGCGTCCTTGAGGAGCTTCCCGTACCGCTGGTAGACGCCGGTGGGGACGCCCGTACTGAAGGTGACCGAGCCGTGCGGGACGGGGGAGCCGAAGGGGACCAGCCACCACACCAGCACCCCGCACAGCGCGAGCAGCGCGGCCGAGACCGCCAGGACACGGCGGCGGGCGGCACGGGAGAGCGAGGTGAGCATGCGGCGATCCTGCCAGCTCACCGTCGCCCCTGGCCAGGCTCGGCGGTTCCGGAGGCCCGCGCACGGGCCTCCGTACCGATCGGTGGCCGAGCCGGTGGGCGGGTCAGTAGGCGAAGCCGGACCTGCCCGTCGTCGTCGACGCGACGCGGGTGATCCCGCTGCCCGGCGGCAGGGCCGTGGTGGTGCCCGGGGCGCCGTCGTGGAGCCGTCGCCGAGCTGGGCGGCCGCGTTGGCGCCCCAGCCGATCACCGAGCCGTCGTCGAGCGCGGCCAGGGTGAAGTCGATGCCGCCGGAGATGTCCTGGACGCCCCTGATGTTGTCCAGGACCACCGGGGTGGTGCGGTTGGCGACCGTGCCGTCGCCGAGCTGGCGGTCGGTGTTCTTGCCCCAGCCGGCCAGGCTGCCGTCGTCGAGGACGGCGAAGCCGGACGCGGAGGTGGCGAAGACCTTGGCGGCGGAGTCGAGGTAGGCGACGTCCACCGGCGTGTTGCTGTCGGCGGTGGTGTCGTTGCCGAGCTGGCCGTCGGTGCCCTTGCCCCAGGCCTTGACGGTGCCGTCGACGGTGAGCGCGAGGACGTGCTCGCAGCCCACGGAGATCGACTCGACGTCGATGAGGTCGGGGACCTTCTGGGGGGTGTCGCGCGTGGTGTTGTTGCCGGTGCCGAGGCGGCCGTTGTCGCCCTTGCCCCAGGTCCAGACCGTGCCGTCCTGCCGGAGCGCCACGCTGAAGTCGCAGCCCGCGCCGACGTCCCTGACCTTGTCCAGGCTCTGCACCGGGACCGGGACGCGCTGCGGGCTGGTGGTGTCCTGGCCGGTGCCCAGCTGCTTCGAGGCGTTGCTGCCCCAGGAGAGGATCCGGCCGCCCTTGACCGCGAGGGCGTGGTTGAGGCCCGCGGAGACCTCGCTCACCCCGGAGAGCCCCGCGACGGTCCCGGGGAAGGCCTGGGCGACGAGGGTGCCGTTGCCGAGCTGGCCGGTGGCGTTGTTGCCCCAGCTCTTCACGGTGCCGTCCCTGAGGAGGGCGACGGCGAAGCCGTTGGAGACGGCGGCGGTGCCGGTGCCGGTGGTGCCCCCGCCCCCGGACATCTCGCGGACGTCCTCCCGGGCGATGCCGGCGACGGCGGCGGGGTCTGCTGGGCGACGAGACTGCCGCTGCCCAGCTGCCCCTGGGCGTTCTCGCCCCAGGACCGCACCCAGGGGTCGCTGGCGGTGGCGGCGTGGGCGGGGAGGACGGGGCGGTGAGGGCGGTGACCGCCGTGAGGGTGGTGAGCAGGAGGGTGCTGCGTGATCGGGTCATGACCATGGGGACCTTTCGGGTCGGTGGGCGCGGCCGTACGTCCGCGCGGTGGAGGCCGTCACGCCGGACGCGCCGCTGCCCGGGGCAGGGCGCCGGCGGCACCGCGCGGGCTCGTGCGGAGCACGGCCTCAGTACGCGTACGTCGTGTTGCCGGCCAGCGAGACGGCCACCGCCTTGATCGCCGAGCCCTGGTTGAGGATCTTCACCGAGTCGTACCGGGCGACCGTGGTGCCGTTGCCGAGCTGGCCCTCGCCGTTGAAGCCCCAGGTGACGACGTCGTCGGCGGTGACGGCGACGCCGTGGCGGAGGCCCGCCGCGAGGTGCTGGACGCCTTCCAGGCGCGGGATGACGACGGGGGCGGTGCGATTGGTGCGGGAGATGTTGGCCTCGAAGGTCTCGTCCTCCTCCAGGAGCTGGCCGTACTGGTTGTTGCCCCAGCCCCAGACCTTGCTGTCGCTCGTCTGGACGTAGTTGTGGAAGGCGCCCGCCTCGATGTCGGAGACGTCCGTGAGCCAGTCGACGTCGACGGGGACGGTGGAGGACTTGGTGGAGGAGTTCCCGAGCTGGCCGTAGAGGTTGTAGCCCCAGGACTTGACGGTGTAGTCGGAGGTCAGCGCGAGGGCGTGGTGGCAGCCCGCGTCGATCTCGACGATGTTCTCCAGGCCCAGGACCTGCTTGGGGACGGAGCTGGTGGCGCGGCTGCCGTTGCCGAGCTGGCCGTGGATGCCGCGCCCCAGGCGTACACGGTGCCGTTCTCCAGGAGGGCGAGGCTGAAGTCGCAGCCGCCGAGATCTGCTTGACCTTGGGCATGCCCTGGACGCGGTCGGGGACGCTCCGGTGCTCGCCGGTGCGGTTGTTGCCGAGCTGGCCGTAGGCGTTGTCGCCCCAGGAGTAGACCTGGCCGTCGGTGTCGAGGGCGAGGCCGTGCGCTCCGCCCGCGGCGATGTCCTTGATGTTGTTCAGGCGCGGGACGATCGTGGGCACGGTCTGTTTCGTGTTGCCGCCGGTGCCGAGCTGGCCCGCGGAGTTGTTGCCCCAGGACTTGACCGTCTTGTCGGTCCGGGCGAGCACGAACGAGTCGGCCGAGGAGGTGCCGCCGCCGAGATCTGGTCGACGTCGCCGCGGAACAGGCTGGTGACCGAGGACGGGCTGAGGCTGTCGGCGAGGGTGCCGTTGCCGATCTGGCCGGTGTGGCCGGCGCCCCAGGCCAGCACGGTCGGATTGCCCTCGTTGGCGCGCGCGGCCGGGGCGACGGCCGGTACGGCGGCGAGCGAGGCGGCCGTGAGGACGGCGGCGGCGAACGGCAGGCCGCGGAAGGGGCCGCGGCGGGTGCGGGACGTGGCTCTGCTGCGGAACATGGCTCTGCTCTCCTTCGATGGGGACATACGGAGCGCTGCGCCCGCTCGGTCGGCGGCCCCGCGGGGAGGGCGGAGGCACGCGTGCGTCGGGCGCGGGTCATGCGGACAGGCCGTGCCGGGCCCTGGCATGGGGTGCCCAGGGCCGGGTGCGGCGGCCGGACGGGCCGCCGGGCACAAGAGCAGACTGTCCGAGAATGATCACTCCGGCGAGCCGGAACCGCTGAAACACCCGTCTGACGGACGCCCGTTCGGGGCGGTGCGGGAGGGGCGCGTTCGCCCTCCGGGCGGCCGTCGCGCCGAGCCGCCCGGCCCCGGCCGGCGGGCCGCCGAACGGCGGCGCCCGGGGAGTGAGGACCCCGTCGCACCCGGCCGCCCGGCCTCTCGCCGACGGCCCGCATTCCCTACGAACGGGTGGACCCGCGCGCCGCGGCGAGGCCCGCGAAGAGCCCGGGTCCGGCCCCTCGCGGCGGCTCCGAGTGCGCTCCGCCGAAGTGGTGAGCGGGCCCGCCGGGGCGCGCCGCGCCGTGTGTCGCGCCGGGTCGCCGGGGTCCCGGCGGCTAGCGTCGAGGCACGCTCGGTGATCTTGAGGACAGTCCCTGTCCGCCCCTGGCGTCCCCTTCCGAGCCGCCCAACTCACCCCTGTCCCAAGGGAGTTCCCATGCCCCACGTGAAGGTCTCGCCGCGCCGTGCCCTCGGCGCCGTCCTGCTCGCCGTCGCCCTGGCGCTGCCCCTGGCCTCCGTCGCCCACGCCGAGGACTGCAAGCCGGACGACCAGGCCTGCCAGGACCAGAAGGACAAGGAGGCCAACGAGAAGGAGGCCAAGGAGATCGCGGAGAGGCAGAAGAAGACCGAGGAGGCCGCCGGTCAGGCCGGCAAGGACATCAAGGACGTCGGCAAGAAGATCGACGAGTGCCCGCCGGACTCCGCCTCCTGCATGGGCCGGCTCACCTCCGGCAAGGGCGCCGCCGAGGAGAAGGGCGTCAAGGACATGACCGACACCATCTCCACGTACCAGCCGGAGCCCGCCGACAACGCGCAGTCCGCCGTGACCTCCACCTGCGCCGACTTCCCCGCCTCCCTGCCGCAGGGCTCCACCGACCCGGGACAGTCCCCCTTCCCGGTCGCGCAGCTCTGCTCCCTGCTCGGCTCCTGACCCCACCCTCCCCTTCCCCCACCCCCTTCCCCCTCCCCCCTACGTCCCGAAGGGTCCCTCCGTCATGTCTCCGCGCCGTCCCCGCGCCGTCCTGCCCGTGCTCGTCCTCGCCCTCACCGCGCCGCTCGCGCTGCTCGCCCCGCCCGCCACCGCCGAGGAGGGGCCGGACGAGACCCCGCGCCCCGCGCCGTCACCGCCGACGGCCGCCCCGCGAAGATCGCCGACGTCCTGGAGTACTGCGGGACCACGCGCACGGCCTGCACCTTCACGATCGACCCCAAGCAGGACCGCGAGTACGCCACCGCCGTCAAGTCCCTGGGCAACGCGGTCGTCAACTGCACCACGAGCGACATGAACGTCGACCGGACCGTCACCCTGCGGACCAGCAGCACCGACAACATCGGCGGCGAGATCTCCGGGAAGATCGCCGCCGAGGGCTCGCTCAGCGTCTCGGGCGAGGTCACCACCAACCTCGTCAACGACATGACCATGGAGAACAAGACGCCCAACCTCAAGGACGGCCCGACCTCGACGAACGGCACCAAGACCAGCGTCGCCACCGGCGGCAAGGTCGCCGGCTCGCTGAGCGCCAAGCTCGCCTTCGAGGCCGCCTTCAAGGCCACGTACTCCAAGTCCTGGACGATCGACAACACCGAGACCACCACGTACAAGACCACCGTCAAGCCCTACGACATGCTGGTCTTCGGGGCGAGCGCCGCCATGCGCCGCGTGGTCGGCAGCCTCAGGACGGACAAGGGGGACCGGATCCTCGGCATCCGCGTCGACAGCCCCTCCATGGTCAACAGCAGCACCTTCGTCGCCCAGACGTACGCCGTCCCCGACATGCTCTGCGGCCGCAAGCGCCCCGCCTCCGACACCGCGCCCGACGGCGACAACAACACCCGTACCGTGCCCGGGTTCCCGCACGAGACACGGGAAGTGCCGGCCGCCCGGGCGGTCCCGCCGGGCGCCACCCCCGAGCGCGAAGTCGTCCTGCCGTCCGCCGCCCGCTGACCCGGAGGAGCACCCCGCCATGAACCGCCACCTCTCCGCGCTCACCGTCCTCGGCGCCACCGGACTGCTGCTGCCCCTCGCCCCCGCCTCGTACGCCGCGCGGACCGCCCCCGCCGAACAGGCCGTCACCGTCCTCAACGGCGACTTCGCCGACCCGGTCATGAAGGGCGACGGCCCGACCACCGTCGGACTCGACCACTGGACCGGCCTCAACCAGCGCTACTCGCCCACCGCCTCCGGCCGCACCGACAACTCCCACGGCGTCGCCCTCCAGAAGGACGGCAACAGCCTCCGCCAGCGGCTGCGCGGAGTGCGCGCCGGGGCCCGGGTGACCGTGACCTACGAGGACAGCCCGGCCGTCTCCAAGGAGTGCACGGGACCCGAGGTCGCCGACGGCCAGCCGTACGCGGTCTCCGGCTCCGGCGGACCGGTCCTGGAGGTCGTCACCGACGGCGACCCCGGCCGGGTGAAGGGCACGGCCGGCAGGGGTGTGGACCGGCCGCGCCTACGCCTTCACCGCCGGCGAGAACGAACCGGTGCTCACCTTCACCTCACGCGTCACCGACTCCAGGACCCATGTGACCTGTTCGCCGATGATCACCCGCATCCGCGCGACCGAGGTCCCGCCCGCCGTCGACAAGACCGTCGACAAGACGCGCCTCGGCACCGCGGAGGCGTACAAGGGCAACGAACGGGAGAGCTCCCTCCACAACGCGGCCGCCGCCTGCAACGGCGAGAACGCCTGCACCTTCCGGCCCGACGCCCGGACCTCCTTCCGCTACTACGACGAGGCGCGGGTCGTCGGCGAGGCCTTCGTCAACTGCACCCGCAACACCCTGGAGCACAGCCGGCTCCTCTCGTACGCCGAACGCAGCCACGACAGCGTCTCCCAGACGTACGCCGAGGCCGGCCTCGCGCTCCCCGAGGTGGCCAGACTGCCCACGACCGGCGACCGGACGGAGGACGAGAAGCGGATCAGGGAACGGCCGATGGCCACCCAGTTCTCCCAGGCGTACGAGAAGGACTGGCAGCGGCCCTGGCAATGGTTCAGCGGCGACCAGCGGACCGTCGTGGAGCGGATCCAGCCCGGCGAGGTCAGCTGGGTCGAGATGCAGCCGAGCCGCGAGCGGGTCGAGGGCTGGTTCCTCAGCAAGAAGGACGACTACCGGCTGCACGCCGTCGTCGACGGGCCCTCCCGCGCCGTGCCCGACCGGCTGCTCCAGCGCACCGGGCCCATGTCCGAGGCCGAGAAGCAGCGCTGCGCCGCCTCCCGCCCGATGACCACCACCCCGGTGGGCGCGGACGCGCCCGCGAGCTCCAGCGACAAGGGCCTCCTCAAGACGACGGTGCCCGGCGTCCGCGCCCAGAGCCGGGCCCGGACCCTGTCGCTGGACTGACGGGCCCCGCCGCCTCACCCGCCACGGCGGTGAGGCGGCGCACGACCTCCTCCCGGCCCAGGGCGCGGGCCACGGCGGACAGGTCGGGGCTGCGGGTGGAGCCCGTGAGCGCGACCCGGACCACGTTCGCCACGACGCGGGGCGGTCCCGCCCAGCGGTCCGGCTCCCGGCGCCAGGAGGCCGTGTCCGGGCGAAGCCGTTCCGCACGGCGATCTCCCCGAGCTCCGCGAACCACGCCTCGGGGGAGACGGCGGCGAACTCGGCGGCGATCCCGCGCACCCGCTCCTCGGGAAGGCCGCCGTAGCGGTCGTCGCCGGGCGCCGGGACCGGGCCGAACAGCTCCGCGAAGAAGAAGCCGTACCGGTCGCGGAAGCACGACCAGCGCTCCAGGTCCTGCGGGCGGGCGCGCCCTCCGGCCGCCCGTCGCCACCGCCGCCAGCGCGAGCCCCTCGTGACGGGCGAGCACGGAGGCGAGCTCCGGGTCGTACTCCCGCGCCCAGGCGAGGAGCTGCGCGTACAGCTCGCCCGGGGTGAGCGAGGCGATGAACTCCCGGCTCAGGGAGTGCAGTTTGGGCAGGTCGAGCAGGGGGCCCGAGGGGCGCATGCCGTCGAGCCGGACGTCGGCGGCGAGCGCCTCGGCGGTGGACACGTCCATGAGCCGGATGTTGGCGAGGCCCCGCAGATAGTGCTGGACGGCGGCCGGCGGATAGCCGGCCGACAGGTAGTAGTCCACCGACGCCTCGGGGTCCTTGCGCTTGCTGAGCTTGCGGCGCGAGGACCCCTCCGCCTTCATCAGCGGGGCGAGGTGCGCGTACGCCGGCGGTTCGAAGCCCAGCGCCGCGTGCAGCTGCAGATGGACCGGGGTCGAGGACAGCCACTCCTCGCCGCGCACCACCAGCGTCACCCGCATCAGGTGATCGTCCACGACATGAGCGAAGTGGTAGGTGGGCAGCGGCAGTTCCTCCTGGGAGGACTTGAGCAGGACGATGTCGTTGCCGTTGTCCTGCATCGTCACGGCGGACCGGATGCGGTCCGCGAACCGGACCCGGCCGGGGAACTCGTACGGGCAGCGGAACCGCACCACGTACGGCTCGCCCGCCGCGAGACGCCGCGCCGCCTCCTCCGGGGCGAGCGTCCGGCACGGCGCCCAGCGCCCGTAGTAGCCGAGCGGCGAGCGGCCCGCGCGCTGCTCCTCCGCACTCCGGGCGAGCAGCTCCTTGCCGCAGAAGCAGGGGTACGCGCGGTCCCGGCGCAGGAGCTCGCGCACATGGCTGAGGTAGATCTCCCGCCGCTCCGACTGGAGGTACGGCCCCCACGCCCCGTCCCCGGCGGCGGCGCCCTCGTCGGGCGCGAGCCCGAAGGCCTCGAGCAGGCGCGAGAACTCCCCGGCCGCGCCCGCCACCTGACGGGACCGGTCGGTGTCCTCCACGCGCAGCACGTGCACACCGCCCGACTGACGGGCGAGCGCCCGGGCCACGGCCGCCGTGTAGAGGCCGCCGATGTGCAGGTGCCCGGTGGGGCTCGGGGCGAAGCGCGTGACCTCGGCGCCGTCCGGCAGGGCGCGCGGCCCGAACCGCCGCTCCCAGTCGGCCGGTTCCGGGAGGTCGGGCGGGAACATCGCGTTGATGACGGACAGGTCGAGCACGGTGGACTCCCTCCTGGGGTTCCTGGAGAGATCCACGGTAGGCCGGTGACCGGCCGATTCGAGGGAGCGGGGACGGAGGCTGCGGAACCCGAACCCACTTCGGCGTTGTGGTCCCCAGGAGCGCCGGGGTCAGTAGCGTCCCGAGGACCGTTCCGCACGACGAACACAAGGGGGTGTGATGGGCGGCACGCGCGCGGTGGGCCTGCTCGCGCTCGGCTCCTTCGCCATGGGCACCGACGCCTACGCGATGGCCGGACTGCTCCCGGACATGGGCGCCGACCTGGGGGTCTCCGTCTCCCTCGCCGGCCAGTCCGTCACCGCCTTCACCCTCTGCTACGCCCTGGCCGCGCCGCTGTTCTCGGCCGTCCTCGCCCGCTGGGGCACCCGCACCGTCCTCGTCACCGCGCTCGTCGTCTTCGTCCTCGCCAACGCCGGGACGGCGCTGGCCGGTTCGTACGCCGTGCTCCTCGGCACCCGCGCCCTCGCCGGTGCCGGAGCGGGCCTCTTCACCCCGGCCGCCGCCACCGCCGCCGTCGCGCTCGTCCCGCCCGAGCGGCGCGGGCGCGCCCTCGGCCTGGTCCTCGGCGGGATGAGCGCGGGCACCGTGCTCGGCGTGCCGCTCGGGCTGCTCGTCGCGGCCGGCTCCGGCTGGCGGGCCGCCCTGTGGCTGATCACCGGGCTCGGCCTCGCCGCGCTCCTCGGCGTGGCGACCGCGCTGCCGCCCGTACGGGGAGCCGCCGCGCCCTCGCTGCGGGACCGGCTCGGCGCCCTCGCCCGCCCCCGGGTCGCCGTCGTCGTCGCCGTCACCTTCACCCAGACCGTGGCCAGCCTCGGGCTCTACACCTACCTCGAACCGGTCCTGCGCAGCGTCGCCGGCGTGCACAGCGCCGTGCCGTACCTCTGGGTCTGGGGCATCGGCGGGGTCTGCGGCAGCTTCCTCGCCGGGACCCTCGTCGACCGCACGGGAAGCCGGCCCGCCTCGCGGTCACGCTCCTCGGCGTCCTCGGCGGCGCCCTCGCGCTGCTGCCGTGGACCGGCGCCGTGCCCGGCCTCGTCCTGCTGCCCCTGCTGGTGTGGGGCGCCGTCGGCTGGGCCTTCGTCGTCCCGCAGCAGCACCGGCTCCTCACGCGGGACGGCGGGGCGCGGCCGTCGGCCTCAACAGCTCCGCCACCTACCTCGGCGGCGCCGTCGGCTCCGCGCTCGGCGGCCTCGCCCTCGCCCGCGGGCTCGACGCCCGCCTGCTCCCGCTCCTCGCCGCCGGGGCCGCGCTCGCGGGAGTCCTCTTCCACCTCACCGTGGCCCGGCGCACCACCGGGCCCGACCTTCCGCACCACGCACACGGGGCCGGAGCCGCGGCCGACGCCCCCGAAAGGAACGCCTCATGAAATTCGGCGTCAATCTGCCCAACTACGGGCCCGAAGCCACCCCCGACGCCCTCGCCGACTGGGCGCTGCGGATCGAGGCGATGGGCTACCACTACGCCATGGTCTCCGACCACGTGGCGCTCACCCCGGACGTCCAGCACCTCTTCCCCGCCCCGTTCTACGACCCCTTCGCGACCCTCGCCTGGCTCGCCGGGGTCACCAGGACGGTGGGGCTCGGCACGACGGTGACGATCATCCCGTACCGCCATCCCGTGCACACCGCCCGCGTCGCCGCCAACATCGACCGGTTCAGCAACGGCCGGCTCGTCTTCGGCGCCGCCGCCGGCTGGGCCGCCCGGGAGTTCGCCGTCCTCGACGTGCCCTACCGCAAGCGCGGCGCGATCAGCGACGAGTACCTCGCCGCGATCAAGGCCTGCTGGGCCGACGAGGTCGCCTCCTTCGACGGCGCCCACGTCTCCTTCCGCGAGGTCCACACCGGGCCGCTGCCCGTGCAGCGGCCCGGACCGCCCGTCTGGGTCGGCGGCCACAGCTACGGGGCCCTGCGCCGGGCCGTCCGCCTCGGCGACGCCTGGCACCCCACCTCCGTCTCCGGGGACTGGCTCCTCGGCGTGGGCCTCCCCACGCTCCGCCAGGTCGCCGAGGAACAGGAACGGCCGGTGCCCGCGCTCTGTCCCCGGATCAAACTGCGGGTCACCCCACGGCCGTTGGGCCCCGGACGACTGCTCGGCGAAGGCACCCTGGCGCAGATCGCCGACGACCTCGGCCTCCTCCAGGACCTGGGCGCGGGCGCCGTCGTCCTCGACCCCACCTACCCGGGCGACCGGCGGGAGGCGGGCCGCACCGCGCGGGACCTCGACGTCCTGGAGACACTGGTCAAGGAGATCATCGACGTGGACGCCGGCTGCGTACGATGACGAGACGCTGACGCTTCGAAGGGGGAGGGAGTGCGGGACGTGACCGATCCGGACCTGCGGAAACTGCGCGTGCTCAGGGAGCTCAGCGAGCGCGGCACCGTCAGCGCCGCCGCCCAGGCGCTCCACCTCACCCCCCAGGCCGTCTCCCAGCAGATCAGCGCCCTGGGGCGGGAGTTGGGCGTCCCGCTCACCGAACCCTCCGGGCGCCGGCTGCGCCTCACCGGCGCCGCGCGGATCGTCCTGCGGCACGCCGACGCCGTCTTCGCCCAGGTCGAGCAGATGCGCGCGGAACTCGCCGCGCACCGCACCGGCGAGCGCGGCGAGGTGGCGGTGGCCGGCTTCTCCACCACCCTCTCGGCGCTGATCCTGCCCGCCGTGGCCCGGCTGCGGGAGACCCGGCCGCTGCTGCGGACCTCGCTCGCCGAGATCGACCCGCCGGAGAGCTTCTCCCTGCTGCACCGCGGGGAGACGGACGTCGTCATCTCCGCCGACACCACGGGGCCGCCGGCGAGGACCCCCGCTTCCACCGGGTCCCGCTCTGCGACGACCCCTTCGACATCGCCCTGCCCGAGGGCCACCGGCTCCTCGACAGCCCCCGGTTGCTCCTCGCCGACCTCGCCGAGGAGACCTGGATCTTCGCGACCACGGGCATGTGCCACGACATCGGCGTCGCCGCGTGTACGGCCGCCGGGTTCACCCCGCAGGCCGCCCACGCCATCGGCGACTGGGACGCGACCTCGCGGCGGTGCGGCTCGGCCTCGGGTCGCCCTCGTCCCGCGCCTCGCCAAGCCGGCGCCGCGCCCGAGGTGACGATCCGCGCGTTCAGCGAGCGGGCCCTCCCGCACGGTCTTCGCGGCCGTACGGGAAGGCAGCCAGAACTCCCCGGAGATCGCCGCCGTCCTGGACGCGCTGCGCACCGCCGCCAGGGCGGCCGTCGCCGCCTGACCTGGCGGAACGCGATTCGCCACGGCTGGTGGAAGGTACCGTCCACCAGCCGTTGCTGGACCCGCGCGGCCGCCGCTGCGAGGCTCGGACCCGTACCGCGGACCACTTCGCGCGTCCCCTTCTTCTTCTCCCTTGTCCTCTCCTGGAGCGGGAACACCCATGTCCAAAGCCACGTACACGCGGCTGGCCGCGCTCAGCCTCATCTGGGGCTCCGTCTTCCTGTGGATCAAGATCGCCGGATACGGCTTCTCCCCCGTGCAGATGGTGCTCATCCGGCTCGCCCTCGGCGCCGTCGTCATCCTCGCCATCGGCTACGCGAAGGGGCTCCGGCTCCCCAAGGAGGCCGCCACCTGGGGGCACCTGACGGTCGCCGCGCTCCTCGGCAACGCCGTCCCCTGGACCCTGTACGCCGAGGGCGAGATCGACGGCTCCAGCAGCGTCGCCGCCGTGGTCAACGGCAGCGCCCCGATCTGGACCCTGGCGGCCGCGCTGCTCCTCGGCCAGGAGAAGCGCGTCTCCGGCTACAAGGCGGGCGGCGTGCTGCTCGGCCTCGGCGGCACCGCGCTCATCGCCTCCCCCTGGAACGCGGCCTCCGCGGGCACCGGCTGGAGCATCCTCTGCTTCGTCCTCGGCTCGATCAGCTTCGGCGCCAGCTTCGCGTACATGGGCAAGTTCCTCGTGGGCAAGGGCATTCCGCCGCTCATGCTGGCGGGCGGGCAGCTGAGCGTGGCGACCGTGCTCCTCCTCGTCGCCTTCCCGTTCCTGGGCCTCCAGACCGTCACCTGGCGCACCGACTCGGTGATCTCGGTCCTCGTCCTCGGCGTGGTCTGCACCGGACTCGCCGCCCTCCTCAACTTCGAGCTGATCATCAAGGACGGGCCCACGGTGGCCTCCACCGTCACCTATCTGATGACCGCCGTGGCCGTCGTGCTGGGCGCCGTCGTGCTGCGCGAGCCGCTCGGCTGGACCGTCTGGCTGGGCGCCGTGGCGGTGCTCGCCGCCACCGGACTGCTGCGCCGCAAGCCCCGCCCGGCACCCGAACCGGCCCCGAGGCCGCCCCTGTACCGACGCCGCCGCGGCCGATTAGCCCTGCCGCCGGAACCCCTGAAATGCCGGGCCGCCGCCCGCAACATTGTGTTCATTCAATGGGCGGGCGGTGGATGGTAGCGTCACAAGTGGAAACACCCGGCCTTTATGGGGGAGTCGTACGTGGCTTTTGTGGTCGAACTCGTTTTCCGTGGCAATGAGACGGACCGGTTGAGTTTCGGAGAGGCGCACCGGGCCTACTGGAAAAGAATGTCCGCACGCGGCATCCTGCTCGGCGGCGGACCCTGGCGGGACGGCACCGGGGAGTTCCTGGTCTGCGAGGCCCCCGACCGCCGCACGCTCTTAAGGGTGCTGTACGCCGACCCCTACGCACAGGCGCAGGTCATCGGCGAACTGCGGGTCCGCGAATGGAACGCCGTCATGGGGCACGTGGTCCTCGCCGGCCTCGAACGGTCCACCGGCGGAGCCGGGACCCACGAGCGAATACGCGGGGGCGCGCCGGCCCCCGTCACGCCGCCCGCCCCTCCGGGCGCGCGCGAGGAGCTGACCGCCCACGAGCGGCGCATCGCCACGATGATGCTCGACGGCCTCACCAACAAGCAGATCGCCGAGTCCTTCACGGTCTCCACCCGGGCCGTGGAGCTGCACATCACCCGGATCTACCGGAAGCTCGACATCCGCAGGCGCGCCCAACTGGCCGCTGCCATCGACCGGTTCGAAGCCGCGCTGGCCTGCTGACCCGCACCTCCGCACGCACACACCGATGATGGGAGTCACCATGCCGCTGGTCGAGATAACCGTTCCCGAGGGCACCCTCTCCGAAGCCGCCGCGGAGGTCCTGCAACAGCGGGTCGCCGACTCCGTGCTGACGGCCATGGAGCTGCCCGGCACCGAGTTCTTCGCCGCCGCCACCTGGGTCTACGTCCGCGAGGCCGCCAAGGGGTTCGCGGCCACCGGCACCGGCCGGCCCCCGGGCGTCCTGGTCGTCGTCACCCCCCTGGAGGGCTTCCTCACCCCCGAGCGGAACGAGGCGCTGTCCGTCGAGGTCACCCGGCACGTGCACGAGGCGACCGGTCCCGACACCGTCGTCTGGCTCGTCGTGAACGAGATCCCGGAGGGCAACTGGGCCGTGAACGGCGGCCTCACCCGCCGCGCGAAGATCGACGAACTCGTCGCCGAGGCGGCCGCCGGCCGCTGAATTCCGCATTCCTCTCGGCCGCGGCGCCGCACCGTATTCACGGTGCGGCGCCGTTCGCATTTCCGGGGCCCGGCGTCCGGAAAGGAGTGCGGATTCCCGTATCGATGTCCGGATCACCCCGCACGTACGGTGATGTCAATGGCACCGACGGATGGGAGAGAATCGCTCATGGCTCTGCAATCGGCGCCGCGACTCGGCGTGGTGGTTCCGTCCGGGAACGCCGCCGCGGAACCCGAGATCGGCAGCCTCGTAAGCCCCGCATTCAATGTGCACACTTCCCGGTTCCCGGTACTTCCCGGAAAAGACCTGCGCGGCCGACTGGAAAAGTACAACGACGTGCTCCCCGAAGTGCTGGGGAATTTCGGCGGACTGCGTCTCGACGCGGCCGTCGTCTCCTGCACCGGTTCGCACTACCTCCTCACCCCCGAAGGCGACCGCGCGCTCTGCGCGGAACTCTCCGAGCGCCTCGGAGCGCCCGTGCGGTCCGCCGCCCTGGCCATCCTCGACACCGCGCGCGCCGTCGGCGCCGAACGGCTCGTCCTCGTCTCGCCGTACGAGCCCTGGCTCACCGAACTCTCCCACGCCTACTGGGAGTCGGCCGGACTCACGGTCGACCGGATCGTCAAGGTCCGGGCCGGCGCGCGCTTCTCCCCGTACGACGTGACCACCGGCGAACTCGTCGCCCAGGTCCGGGAGGCGGAACTCCCCGAGGACGCGACCCTGCTGTTCACCGGCACCGGCATGTTCACCTTCGACGCGCTCGCCGAGCTCGGCGAGGACAGCGGCCGCACCCTGCTCACCTCCAACCTGGCGAGCGCCTGGTGGGCCCGCGACGCCCTCGGCCTCCCGGCCGACGGCCCCGACGCGCACCCGCTGCTCCGCAGGCTCGCCGAGCGCGCCGCCGCCGTGGCCGTGTCGTGAGCGGCCATACCGCCCCCGCGGACCGGTCGCCGTCGTCGGCGCCGGACCCGTGGGCCTGACCGCCGCGCTCGTCCTCGCCCGCGCCGGAATCCCGGTGACCGTCCTGGAGGCCGGGAACGGCCTGGCCACCGAGTCCCGCGCTCCACCTTCCACCCCGCCACCCTCGACCTCCTCGACGAACTCGGCGTGGCGGCCGCCCTGCGCCGCCAGGGCCGCACCGTCGACCGCGTCCAGTGGCGCGACCTCGACGGCGGCGTGCACGCCGAGCTGGACTACGGACTGCTCGCCGGACACACCCGCCACCCCTACCGGCTCCACGTCGAACAGGCCCGGCTCACCCGCTGCTGCTCGACGCGCTGACCGCGACCGGCCTCGCCGACGTCCGGTTCGGAACCACCGCCACCGGAGCCGAGCAGACCGGCGACGGGGTGCGGCTGCGCGCCGAGGACGCGGCGGGACGGGCCACCGTCAGCCACCACCCGTACGTCCTGGCGGCCGACGGCAGCCGCAGCCGGCTGCGCGAGCTCGCCGGGCTGCCCGGCACGGCCGAGGAGTACCCCGACTACGCCCTCCGCGTGGTCACCGACTCCCCGCTCGACGCCCTACTCCCCGGACTCGCCCCGCTGACGTACGTCCGCGACCCCGGGGCTCGTACAGCGCCCTCGGGATGCCCGACCACTGGCGGCTCATCTTCCGGATCCGGCGCGGGACGCCCCGCGACGAGGTCCTCGCGCCGGAAGCCGTCCGGGCCCGGATCACCGGGCGCTGCCCGGCGCCGCCGCCGCGCCGTGCGCGTCACGGACGCGCACACCTACCGCCTCGCGCGGTTCCTGCTGCCGACCTACCGGGCCGGGCGGGTCCTCTTCGCCGGGGACGCGGCCCACCTCACCTCCACCGCGGGCGGCCTGAACATGAACTGCGGCCTCCACGACGCGGTCGAGACCGGCCGGGCCCTCGCCACCGTCCTGCGGACGGGCACCGGCGACGAGGCACCGCTCGACGAGGCCCTCGCGCGGCGCCGCTCCGTGGTCGAGACCGCGGTCCTCCCGCGCAGCGAGGCCCGCACCGCCGGCCTGGACAGCCCGGCCGAACTCCCCGCCCGGATCGCCGACCTGCGGCGCACCGCCGCGGACCCCGTACGGCCACCGACTACCTGCTCAAGGCCTCACTTCTCGACGTCGCACCACGACCCCTGAAAGGTGACGCACATGCGGATCTGGTTTCACAAGCACACCGTTGAGGGACGCCTGCCGCTGCTCGACCAGTGGTACCGCGAACACCTCGACGCGATCGCCGCACCCGGCACCACCGTCGACATCAAGACCCTGCCGGCCGACACGTACCCCGACCGCACCCCCTTCGGGCTCGTCGGCCACCACTCGGCCCAGGTCCTCTTCAGCCGCCACTTCTCCGAGTCCGCGCTCGTCGCGGAGCGGGAGGGCTACGACGCCTGGGTGATCGCCGCCGGCCAGGACCCCGGCCTGCGCGACGCCCGCCACCTCGCCTCCATCCCCACCCTCGGCTACGGCGAGACGGCCTTCTTCCTCTCGGCGCTCACCGGCCAGCGCTTCGGCGTCCTCGGCTTCATGCCGCCCCTGGAGGAGCCCATCAGGGCCAACATCCGCCAGTACCGCCTGGAGTCCTCGCTCAGCTCCTACGAGGTCGTGCCCGGCGGCTGGGACTCCGTGCACCGCTCCCTGGAGGGCGACTTCGACGAGTTCGTCGAGGTCTACTCGGCGGCCGCCCTGCGCGCCGCCAAGGCCGGTGCCGAGGTCATCATCCCCGCCGAGGGCATCCCCAACGAGATCCTCTGGCACCTCGGCATCCACGAACTCCACGGCCTGCCCGTGATCGACCCCGCCGGACTCGCCGTGAAGCTCGCGGAGACCCTCGTCCAGCTCGGCGAACTGAAGCTCTTCCAGCGCAGCGGCCACGGCTACTGGTTCAGCCGCCCCGACGAGCCCGTCGCCAAGCACCTGGAGCAGGTCTTCCTGGGCTCGGCGCTCTAGGAGATGCCGTGTCCGAGGTCCCGCACCACCCGCGTACCCGATCGCTCGCCGCCCCGCACCTCAAGGAGTCACGCTCATGACGTACGACGCCTACGGCCGCAACACCGCGGCCACCGACCCCGCCGCCCCCTACTACCGCCCGCGCCGCCTGCGCCGCACCCCGGCGCTGCGCCGCTTCGCCGCCGAGACCCGCGTCGGCCCCGCCAACCTCGTCCAGCCCCTCTTCCTCCGCGAGGGCCTCACCGAACCGCGTGAGATCCCTCCATGCCGGGCGTCTTCCAGCACACCCGCGACACCCTCCGCAAGGCGGCCGCCGAGGCCGTCGCCAACGGGGTCGGCGGACTCATCCTCTTCGGCATCCCCGAGCACAAGGACCCCACCGGCACCGGCGCCGTCGACCCCGACGGCATCCTCCAGGTCGCCCTGCGCGACGTCACCGCCGAGGTCGGCGACTCCACCGTGGTCATCGGCGACATCAACCTCGACGAGTACACCGACCACGGCCACACCGGCGTCCTCGACGCCAACGGCGACGTCGACAACGACGCCAGCATCGAGCTGTACGCGCAGGCCGCCGTCGTCCAGGCCGACGCCGGCGCCCAGATCGTCGCCCCCAGCGGCATGATGGACGGCCAGGTCCGCCGCATCCGCGAGGCCCTCGACCAGGCCGGACACCAGTCCGTCGCCATCCTCGGCTACTCCGCCAAGTACGCCTCGCACTTCTACGGCCCCTTCCGCGACGCCGTCGAGTCCACCCTGCGCGGCGACCGCAAGGGCTACCAGCAGTTCCCCGGCAACATCCGCGAATCCCTCCTGGAGGTCTCGCTCGACGTCGCCGAGGGCGCCGACCTCGTCATGGTCAAGCCCGCCCTCGCCTACCTCGACATCGTCCGGCTGATCGCCGACCACGTGCAGGTCCCCGTCGCCGCCTACCAGGTCTCCGGCGAGTACTCCATGGTCGAGGCGGCCGCCGCCAAGGGCTGGATCGACCGCGACCAGGTCGTCCGCGAGAGCCTCGCCTCCATCCACCGCGCGGGCGCCACCCAGATCATCACCTACTGGGCCTCCGAGTTCGCCCAGAGCCTGGACCGGTGACCCGGTGACCTCGTCCTCCACCATGCTGGTCCTCGGCATCAGCCATGCCAGCGCCCCGCTCGACCTCCTGGAGAGACTCGCCGGCACCGACCGGCCCGCCGAGGAGCTCGTCTCCGACGTCACCTCCGTCGACGGCATCGACGCCGCCGTCGTCGTCTCCACCTGCAACCGCCTGGAGATCTACGCCGAGACCCGGGCCGCCACACCCGAACTCGGCGACCTCGGCGAGCTGTTCGCCCAGCACACCGGCGTCGACCACGAGGAGATCGCCCCGCACCTCTACAGCCACCACGCCGACGGAGCCGTACGCCACCTCTTCGCCGTGGCCTCCGGACTCGAATCCGTCGTGGTCGGCGAGGACCAGATCCTCGGCCAGGTGAAACTGGGCCTCGAACGCTCCCAGCGCCTCGACCGCACCGGCCGCGTCCTCGCCAAGGCCGTCCAGACCGCCCTGCGCGTCGGCAAGCGGGCCCGCAACGAGACCGGGCTCAACGAGGCCGGCCGCTCCCTCGCCACCGCCGGACTCGGCTTCTTCGAGCGCCGCGTAGGCTCCCTGCACGGCAAGACGGCCCTCGTCATCGGCGCCGGAGCCTTCGCCGGCGTCGTCGTCGCCGCGCTGCGCCGCTCCGGCCTCGACCGGGTCCACGTCGCCAACCGCACCCCGGAGAAGGCCCAGCGGCTCGCCGAGACCACCGGGGAGTGGGCTACGACCTCACGGACCTGCCCCGGCTCCTCACCGAGGTGGACGTCGTCGTCGGCGCCACCGCCGCCACCGGGCACCTCGTCACCGCCCGGGACGTCGAGGAGGCCCTCGCCGCCCGCGACGGCCGCGAGCTGTTCCTGCTCGACCTGTCGCTGCCGCACAACATCGCGCCCGCGTCGGCCGAACTGCCCGGCGTCACCTTCGTCGACCTGCGCCGGATCGCCGAGGAGGGCCAGGAGGACGAGATCTCCGCCGCCAGCGTCCAGGCCGCCCACGAACTGATCGACGCCGAGGTCGAACAGTTCCGCACCGGCCTCCGGCTCGCCGGCGCCAAACCCGTCCTCACCGCCCTGCGCACCGCCGCCACCGAGGCCGCCGAGGCCGAACTCGACCGGCTCGCCCGGAGGCTGGACGGCCTCGACGGCGCCGCCCGCCAGGAGATCGGCCGCAGCGTCCGCCGCATCGTCGACAAGGCCCTGCACCAGCCCACCGTCCTCGTGCGGGAGCTGGCGGCCGACCCGGACGGTGCCCGGCACATCGCCGCCTTCACCCGCCTCTTCGCCGCGGCGGAGACCGCCCACGACAGCGACACGAACGACCCGAACGAGAAGAAGATCGAGGCCATCGCATGAGTGACATCTCGGCCCTCTGGGAAGCCGAATCCATCGCCGTCATCGGGGCCAGCGAGCGCCCCGGCGCCCTGGGCCGCAAGCCGCTCGACTACCTCCTCCGGTACGGCTACAAGGGCCGCATCCTGCCGGTCAACCCGCGCTCCCCGGAGATCCTCGGCGTCCCCGCCTACCCCAGCGTCAAGGACGCCCCGGGCCCCGTCGACCTGGCCCTGATCATGGTCTCCGCCGAGCGGGTCCCCGGCGCCGTCGACGACTGCGTCGCCGCCGGCGTCAAGCTCGCCGTCATCGCCTCCTCCGGCTTCGCCGAGACCGGCGAGGAGGGCGCCCGCCTCCAGGCGGAGGTCGTCGCCAAGGCCCGCGCCGGAGGCCTGCGGATCATCGGCCCCAACTGCATCGGGGCCGTCGGCTACGAGAACCGCGTCCTCGCCACCTTCAGCCCCCTCTTCGGCGCCGAGTCCGTGCCCTTCGAGCCCGGCACCCTCGCCTTCGTCAGCCAGAGCGGCGCCCTCGGCTTCGGCGCCGCCAGCCTCGCCCTGGAGCGGGGCCTGCGCCCCGGCTGGGTGGTCTCCACCGGCAACGACGCCGACGTCACCGCCCTCGAAGTCCTCCGCGAACTCGCCGCCGTCCCCGAGGTCACCGGCCTCCTCGGCTACCTGGAGGACACCCCGGACATCGGCACCCTCCGCGAGCTCGCCGGCTCCGGCAAGCCCGTCGCCCTCCTCAAGTCCGGCCGCACGGAGGCGGGCGGCCGCGCCGCCGCCTCGCACACCGGCGCCCTCGCCACCGACGACCGCGTCCTGGACGCCGCCCTGCGCGGCCTCGGCATCGTCCGCGTCGAGGACATCGACGAACTCCTCGACGTGGCCCGGGTCTTCGAGTCCGAGCGGCGCCCGGCCGGCAACCGCGTCGCCGTCGTCACCACCTCCGGCGGCTCCGGCATCCTCGCCGCCGACGCCGTCGAGGCCCACGGCCTGGAGCTCAGCACCCTGGAGCCGCGCAGCAAGGAGGCGCTCGCCGAGATCGTCCCCGCCTTCGGGGCCATCGACAACCCGGTCGACATCACGGCCACCGTCCTCAGCGACCCGTCCCTCTTCGACCGCTCCCTCGACGTCCTGATCGCCGACGACACCGTCGACATCATCGTCGCCGCCTTCTGCGTCATGGCCGGACCCGACGTCGAGAAGGCCGTCAACGCCCTCTCCCGCGCCGCCGAGAAGGGCGGCAAGCCCATCCTCGTCGCCCGCACCGGAGCCGACTTCCTCGCCCCGACGCCCCCGCGACCTGCGCGAGGCCGGCCTCCCGAGTACCCGACCCCGGCCCGCGCCCTGCGCGCCGCCGCCGCCCTCTGGGAGGTCAGCCGCCCCGGACGCTGCCCGGGGCCCCGCGCCCCGGGACCGTGTCCGGCCCCGGCGCCGAGGCCACCGAGCCGCAGCTGAAGGCGCTCCTCGCCGAGGCCGGGATCGCCGTGCCGAAGGGCCGGATCGCCGCGAGCGCCGAGGACGCGGCCGCGGCCGTGACCGAAGTCGGCGGTACGGCGGTGCTCAAGGCCGTCGTCCCCGGCCTGCTCCACAAGACGGAGGCCGGGGAGTGGAGATCGGCGTCACCGCCGACACCGCGCCCGAGGCCTACGGGCGGCTCGCCGCCCTCGGCGGCCAGGTCCTCGTCGAGGAACTCGTCGGCGAAGGCGTCGAGTTGATCGTCGGCGTCCACACCACCGACCTGGGCCCGGTGCTCACCGCCGGTCTCGGCGGCATCTTCACCGAAGTCCTCGACGACGTCGGCCACCGCCTCCTGCCGCTCGCCCCCGGCGAGGCGCCGAGCTCCTCGCCGGACTGCGCGGCGCGAAGATACTCGCCGGGACGCGCGGCCGGGCCGCCGTGGACGTCGAGGCCGCCGCCGAACTCCTCCACCGGGTCGGAGCGCTCGTCCAGGACTGGCCGGCCGGCTTCGCCCTCGACCTCAACCCGGTCCGGGTCCTCGCGAAGGGCGCCGTCGTCCTGGACGCCGCGCTCAGCTTCGAGGCCGGTCAGGAGGACGCCCGATGAGCACCGCACAGACCCGCGGCGAGGCCCTCGCGGAGACCCGCAGCAAGGCCCTCTTCGAGCGCGCCCGCAAGGTCACCCCCGGCGGCGTCAACTCCCCGGTCCGCGCCTTCGGCGCCGTCGGCGGCACCCCCCGCTTCATCGCCTCCGCCGAGGGCCCGTACCTCACCGACAGCGACGGCAACGAGTACGTCGACCTCATCTGCTCCTGGGGCCCGATGATCCTCGGCCACCGCCACCCGGCCGTCGTCGAGGCGGTCACCCGGGCCGTGGAGCGGGGCACCTCCTTCGGGGCGCCCTCCGCCGGAGAGGTCGAACTCGCCGAGGAGATCACCGCCCGGGTCGCCCCGGTCGAGCAGGTCCGCCTGGTCAGCTCCGGCACCGAGGCCACGATGTCCGCGATCCGCCTCGCGCGCGGCTTCACCGGCCGGGGCAAGATCGTGAAGTTCGCGGGCTGCTACCACGGCCACGTGGACGCCCTCCTCGCCTCCGCCGGCTCCGGCCTCGCGACCTTCGCGCTGCCCGACACCCCGGGCGTCACCGGCGCCCAGGCGAGCGACACGATCGTGCTGCCGTACAACGACCTGGCGGCCGTCGAGAAGGTCTTCGCCGAGATCGGCGACGAGATCGCCGCCGTCATCACCGAGGCGGCCCCCGGCAACATGGGCGCCGTCCCCCGCTGCCCGGCTTCAACGCCGGCCTCAAGGAGATCACCGCCCGCCACGGCGCGCTCTTCATCTCCGACGAGGTCATGACCGGCTTCCGCGCCAGCCGCTCCGGCTGGTACGGCCGGGACGGCGTCGCCCCCGACCTCCTCACCTTCGGCAAGGTCATGGGCGGCGGCTTCCCGGCGGCGGCCTTCGGCGGCCGCGCCGACGTCATGGGCCACCTCGCCCCGGCCGGACCCGTCTACCAGGCGGGCACCCTCTCCGGGAACCCGGTCGCCACCGCCGCCGGCCTCGCCACCCTCCGGCACAGCACCCCGAGGTGTACGCACGGCTCGACCACGTCTCCGCCACCATCGGCGCCGAGGTCTCCGCCGCCCTCACCAAGGAGGGCGTCGCGCACCGGGTGCAGTACTCCGGCACCATGTTCTCCGTCTTCTTCGGCGAGGACGAGGTGGTGGACTTCGACAAGGTCCGCGCCACCGAGGCGTACCGCTACACCCCGTTCTTCCACGAACTGCTGCGCCAGGGCGTCTACCTGCCGCCCTCGCCCTTCGAGGCCTGGTTCGTCTCGGCCTCGCACGACGACCGGGCCGTGAGCCGGGTGGTCGAGGCGCTCCCGTCCGCGGCGGCGGCAGCGGCGGCGGCGAAGCGCTGAACCGTACGCGCCGAACCGCACGCAGGGAAAAGCCCCCGTGAGATCCACGGGGGCTTTTCCCTGCGCGTTCCGGAGAATCAGCCGACGAGGTCCACGCGGACGTCGACATTCCCCCCGACCGCCTTCGAGTACGGGCAGCGGCCGTGGGCGGCGTCGGCGAGCCGCCGCGCCTCGGCGGCGTCGAGACCGGGCAGTTCGACGGTGAGGACCACCGACAGGTGGAAGCCGTCCTCCTCCTTGTGCAGCGCCACCTCGGCGGTGACGGTGTCGTCCGCCAGCGCGGTGCGGGACTCGCGCGCGGAGACCCGCAGCGCGCTGTGGAAGCAGGCGGCGTAGCCGGCGGCGAAGAGCTGCTCGGGATTGGTCGCGGTGCCGGAGCCGCCGACGGCCTTGGGGCTCGACAGCGGCAGGTCGAGGAGCCCGTCGGAGGAGCGCACGGCGCCGTTGCGCCCGTCCCCGGTGGAGGTGACCTCGGCGGTGTAGACGACGGCCATTTCGTCATGCCTTTCGACGGCGGAGAAGGGGAATTCCCCCAGTCTCCGGCGCCGCCGAATTCCCGGCGCTACGGATCTCCGCAGTCCTTTCCGGAGCACCGCCGAATACCGTGGAGGGAATCACCGACCGAAGAATTCAAGGGAGTTGGCCATGGCAGGACCGCTGACCGGAGTACGCGTACTGGAATTCGCGGGCTCGGCGCCCACCGCGTTCGTCGGCACCGTCCTGTCCGGGCTCGGCGCCGATGTCGTACGCGTCGACAGGGCGCCCGCCACCGGGGGCCGACCGGCCCCCGAGGACGGGCGCCCCGGAGAACCCGCTCTCCGGGGCCGCCGCTCCGTCGCCCTCGACCTCAAGAGCCCCGAGGGCATCGAGCGGGCGCTCGCGCTCGCCGAGCACGCCGACCTCCTCGTCGAGGGCTTCCGCCCCGGCGTCGCCGACCGCCTCGGCATCGGCCCCGGGGCGGCCCTCGCCCGCAACCCGCGCCTGGTGTACGGGCGGCTCAGCGGCTGGGGCGGCGAGGGCGAGTGGGCCGGGCGCGCCGCCCACGACCTCGCGGTCCTGGCCCTGACCGGCGCCCTCGACACCGACCCCGCGACCGGGGCACCGGTGCCGCCCCGACCGCGTACCTCTCCAGCTTCGCCGGCGGCGCCAACGCCCATGTCCACGGGCTGCTCGCCGCGCTCCACGAGCGGGAGCGCTCGGGCCGGGGCCAGGTCGTCGACACCGCCCTCGCGGACGGCGCCGCCCTGATCGCCACCCTCGTCCACCAGTGGCGCGCGGTCCCCGGCAACCACACCGTCACCGACGCCCCGCACTACACCTTCTACGCCGCCGCCGACGGCCGCCACCTCGCCGTCGCCGCCATCGAACCCCGGCTCTACCAGAACCTCCTGGAGCAGCTGGGCCTGACGGAGGCGGACGGGCTCCCCGACCGCGCCGACCCGGCCGCCTGGCCCGAGCTGCGCGCCCTGATCGCCGCCCGCTTCGCCACCGAGGACCGCGCGCACTGGGTCAAGGCCTTCGACGCCGTGGACGCGGGCGTGGCCCCGTCCTGACCGCCGAGGAAGCCGCCCGCCACCACCAGCTGGCCGCGCGCGGCTCCTTCGTGGAGATCGGCGGCACCCTCCAGCCCGCCCCGCCTCCCGCTTCGGCCGCACCCCTCCGCGACCCCGTCCCGCGCCCCGCTCCCCGGGAGCACACGGACGAGGTCCTCGCCGAATGGACTCAGGCCTCCAGGTAGCGCAGCACGGCCAGGATCCGCCGGCTGTAGCCGTCGGTCCGGTGCAGCTCCAGCTTGTCGAAGACCGCGTTGAGGTACTTCTCCACCGCGCTCAGCGACAGGTGCAGCTGCCGTGCGATGGCCGCGTTCGTGTAGCCCTGGGCCAGCACCTCCAGGACCTCCCGCTCGCGCGGGGTGAGCCGGGCCAGCGGATCGGCGTGGGTGCTGCGCACGACGAGCTGGTGCACGACCTCCGGGTCGATCGCCGCCCCGCCCGCGTGGATCCGCTCCAGCGCGTCGAGGAACTCCTCGACCTGCGCCACCCGGTCCTTGAGGAGGTAGCCGACCCGTTCCGCGCCGGCGGCGAGCAGCCGGGCCGCGTAGCTGCGCTCGACGTACTGCGAGAGCACGAGCACGCCCGTCTCCGGCAGCCGCTCGCGGATCTCCACGGCGGCCCGCAGCCCCTCGTCGGTGTGGGTCGGCGGCATCCGGATGTCGGCGACCACGACGTCCGGGCGCCGCGCCTCCACCTCGGCGACGAGGGTCCCGGCGTCGCCGAAGGCGGCGAGCACCTCGTGGCCCTCCTCGACGAGCAGCCGCACCAGGCCCTCCCGCAGCAGGGTCGAGTCCTCGGCCAGGATCACGCGCACGGCAGCTCCGCGACAAGAGTGGTGGGTCCCCGAGGGGCTGTCGACGCGCAGGGTCCCGTCCAGCGCGGCGACCCGGCTGCGCAGCCCGGTGAGCCCGCTGCCCGCCGGGTCCGCGCCGCCCCGGCCGTCGTCCTCGACCCGCACGGACAGCAGCGGGCCGACGCGCGTCACGTGGACGGAGACGGCGGAGGCGGCGGAATGCTTGGCGGCGTTCGTGACCGCCTCCGAGACCACGAAGTACGCGGCGGTCTCCACCGCCGGGGCAGCGGCGCGTCCCCGCCTCGAAGCGGACGCGCAGCGGGATCCCGCAGCGCTGCGCCACCCCGCCGAGGGCCTCTTCGAGCCCCAGGCTGTCGAGGGCCGCGGGATACACCCGCCAGGCCACGTCCCGCAGCTCCGCCAGCACGTCCTGGGCCTCCCGGTGCGCCTGCCGCAGCAGGGCGTCGGCCTGCTCCGGGTCGCGCTCCCGGCCCCGCCGCGCCCGGCCCAGCAGCATCGCCAGGGCCACGAGCCGCTGCTGGACGCCGTCGTGGAGGTCGCGCTCGATGCGCCGGCGCTCGGTGTCCACGGCCCGGACCACGGCGGCCCGGCTGAGGGCGAGCTCGTCGATGCGCCGCCGCAGCAGCTCCTGCTCGGAGGGCCCGAAGCACGCGCGCGCGAGGCGGGCGTCGAGCGCGCTCAGCGCGTACAGACCCTGGACGTCGAGGAAGAGCAGGACCCCGCCGAGGAGCAGCTGCCCGAGGAGCTCGGTCCAGCCGAGCGAGCCGCGGACCAGGCCCCGGACGAGCAGGACGGCCAGGACCTCCCCGAAGACGAGGAGCCCGAGGACGATCCCGGTCACCAGACCGGCCCCCACACGGGCCGCGAGATAGCGCAGGAGCCGCCGTTCGGGGACCTCGTACGGGCCGGGAAGCGGTCCCCGAAGAAGACCGAGCGGCGGCCGCGCTCCAGGTCGGCGAGCCGGCGGGCCCAGGCCATCAGGGCGGGCCGGGCGCGGGGCCACAGCAGGAAGGGGCCGAGGACGGCGCCGGAGACCAGCAGGAGGAGGGAGCTGAGGCAGCCGAGCAGCACGCCGACGAACCGCCGGCCCGCCGAAGCCTCCCCCTCGCTCCCTCGCATGGTCCCGGAGCCTACTTCGTGCGGTACGGGCGTCCGTTTCCCGGTCACGAGGCACGGCGGTGCCGGGCCCGCCCGCGCCCCCGGAGCCGTACGGCGAGGAACGCGGCCAGGGCCACGAGGACCAGCACCAGGACGGCCTTGGACAGCACGCCCACGTATCCCTCGACCAGGTCCCAGCGGTCCCCGAGCCAGTAACCGGCCAGGACGAGGACGCTGTTCCAGATCAGACTGCCGGCGGTCGTCAGCGCCACGAACACGGGCATCGGCATCCGCTCGACCCCGGCGGGCACGGAGATCAGACTCCGGAAGATGGGCACCATCCTGCCCAGGAACACCGCCTTGGTGCCGTGCCGGGCGAACCACCGCTCGGTGCGTTCCAGATCGGAGACCTTCACCAGCGGCAGCCGGGCCCAGAGCGCGTGCATCCGCCGCTGCCCGAAGAGCGCGCCGATCCAGTAGAGGGCCACCGCCCCGACCACCGAACCCAGCGTCGTCCAGAACAGCGCCGAGGCGAGGCTCAGCACCCCTGCCCGGCGGCGAAGCCCGTCAGGGGCAGGATCACCTCGCTGGGCAGCGGCGGGAAGAGGTTCTCCAGCGCGATGGCGAGCCCGGCGCCGGGCCCGCCCAGCGCCTCGACGAGTCCGGTGGCCCACCCGGCGAACCCGCCGGCGGGCTCCCCGTCCAGGGCCAGGGCGGAGTGGGAGACGAGCGAGATGATCGGCACGGCGGATCTCCAGGGCGACGAGCGGCTTCCCGGGGCCCTGCGCCCCGGCACCGTCCACGCTAGAAATCCCACCTCACCCCCGGTACGAGGCTTCCCGCCCGCCCTCCCTGCGGAAAACCGCAGGGGCGGGCCGGGCTCCCGCGCGGGACGGGGGCGCCCGCGGACCGCCTACCCTTGGACACATGACGAGCAGCAGCGACCGGAGCACCGCAGTGAGCGTTGACGGCACCAAGACCTACGAGATCCGCACCTACGGGTGCCAGATGAACGTCCACGACTCCGAGCGGCTCTCCGGTCTGCTGGAAGAGGCGGGTTACGTCCGGGCCCCCAAGGGCGCGGACGGCGACGCCGACGTCGTCGTCTTCAACACCTGCGCGGTCCGCGAGAACGCCGACAACAAGCTCTACGGCAACCTCGGCCGGCTCGCCCCCATGAAGACCACGCGCCCCGGCATGCAGATCGCCGTCGGCGGCTGTCTCGCCCAGAAGGACCGCGACACCATCGTCAAGAAGGCCCCCTGGGTCGACGTGGTCTTCGGCACGCACAACATCGGCAAGCTGCCGGTCCTCCTGGAGCGCGCCCGCGTCCAGGAGGAGGCGCAGATCGAGATCGCCGAGTCCCTGGAGGCCTTCCCCTCCACGCTGCCGACCCGCCGCGAGTCCGCGTACGCCGCCTGGGTCTCGATCTCCGTCGGCTGCAACAACACCTGCACCTTCTGCATCGTTCCCGCCCTGCGCGGCAAGGAGGAGGACCGCCGCCCCGGCGACATCCTCGCCGAGATCGAGGCGCTCGTCGCCGAGGGCGTCTCCGAGATCACCCTGCTCGGCCAGAACGTCAACGCGTACGGCTCCGACCTGGGCGACCGCGAGGCCTTCTCCAAGCTGCTGCGCGCCTGCGGCCAGATCGAGGGCCTGGAGCGGGTCCGCTTCACCTCCCCGCACCCCCGCGACTTCACCGACGACGTCATCGCGGCCATGGCCGAGACGCCGAACGTCATGCCGCAGCTGCACATGCCGCTCCAGTCCGGCTCGGACTCCATCCTCAAGGCCATGCGCCGCTCCTACCGGCAGGAGCGTTTCCTCGGCATCCTGGAGAAGGTCCGCGCGTCCATCCCGCACGCGGCCATCTCCACCGACATCATCGTGGGCTTCCCCGGCGAGACCGAGGAGGACTTCGAGCAGACGATGCACACCGTCCGCGAGGCCCGCTTCGCGAACGCCTTCACCTTCCAGTACTCCAAGCGCCCCGGCACCCCGGCCGCGACCATGGAGGGCCAGATCCCCAAGGAGGTCGTGCAGGAGCGCTACATGCGCCTGGTCGCCCTCCAGGAGGAGATCTCCTGGGAGGAGAACAAGAAGCAGGTCGGCCGCACCCTGGAGGTCATGGTCGCCGAGGGCGAGGGCCGCAAGGACGGCGAGACCCACCGCCTCTCGGGCCGCGCCCCCGACAACCGGCTCGTCCACTTCACCAAGCCGGCGCAGGACGTCCGCCCCGGCGACGTCGTGACCGTCGAGATCACCTACGCCGCCCCCCACCACCTCCTCGCCGAGGGCGAGGTCTCCGCGGTCCGCCGCACCCGCGCCGGCGACGCCTGGGAGAAGCGCACCGCCGCCCCAAGCCCACCGGCGTCCTCCTCGGCCTCCCGCAGATCGGCGCCCCGCCCCCTGCCCCCCGCCGAGACCCCGGCCTGCGGCACGCACTGACCGGAAGCCGCGGGGCGGTGCGCTCCGCTCACGACGAGAAAGCCACCGCCCCGCACAGTAGGCTGCCGATCATGCTTGTCGCCGCAGCCGTCTGCCCCGCCCGCCCCTCCTCCTGCCCGAGGTCGCGACCGGCGCCGCCCCGAGCTCGACGCCGCGCGGACGGCCTGCGCGGACGCCGTCGGGCTGCTCGCCGCGGCCCGCCCCGACCGGCTGTACGTGGTCGGGCCCGCCGCCGAGGGCGGCGTCCACCCGGCCGGGGCGGAGGGCTCCTTCGCCGGATTCGGCGTCGACCTCTCCGTGCGGCTGGGGAGGGACCGGCCGACGGCGCCGCCCGCCCCTGCCCGTCTCCCTCGCCGTGGGCGCCTGGCTCCTCGCCCGCGCCCGGTGGGCCGACGCGCCGATCGAGGGCCTGGCCGTGGCCGGGTCGACGCCGGCGGACGACTGCGCCGCCACCGGCCGACGGCTCGCCGCCTCGGCCGAACGCGTCGCCCTCCTGGTGATGGGCGACGGCAGCGCCTGCCGGACCGTGAAGGCCCCCGGCTACCTGGACGAGCGGGCCGAGGGCTTCGACGCGGAGGCCGCCCGGGCGCTCGGCACGGCCGACGCGGCCGCGCTGCTCGCGCTGGACGCCGGACTGGCCGAGGAGCTGCAGGCGGCGGCCGCGCGCCCTGGCAGGTCCTCGCGGGCGCCGCCGAGGGCGCGGGGCTGGACGGCCGCCTGCTCTTCGAGGACGCCCCTACGGCGTCGGGTACTTCGTGGCGACCTGGTCCTGAGACCCGGGGACGACGGGCGTCAGGCGGCCGGCGGAGGCGGCGGCGGTGTCGCGTCCCCGCTCCCGGGCGTGCCGTCGTCCTTGTGACCGATCCGGTCGATGGCCTCCTTCGCCTTGCCCGTACCGGACTGGATCTTGTCGCTGTACTTGCCCTTGGTCTTCTCGTCGACCATCTTCGCGGCCTTGTCCAGGCCGTGGTCGATCTTCTCCCGTGCTGCTGCGCGAGGTCCGCGACCTTGTCCTTGGCCGGGGCGAGCTTGGCCTTCAGCGAATCCAGGAGACCCATGGGGCACCTTCCCTCCACGGGCCCGGGGCCCGTGTTCCGAGTCCCGCCGCGTGCGGCGGAACGTTACAAAACGCCCGTATCCACTCCATAGCGTACTCGGATGGAGCGGCTCCGTGGTGGTCGGCGGCCGGAACCCCGTCGCGGGCGACGGGGCAGGGCCGGAGGTTTGCGAGACTGGGGCGGTGAGAAGCGCAGCTCCCGCCCCGCGGGTCATCGCCGTCGTCGGCCCCACGGCGGCCGGAAAGTCCGATCTGGGTGTATTCCTGGCCCAGCAGCTCGGCGGCGAGGTCGTCAACGCCGACTCGATGCAGCTCTACCGGGGGATGGACATCGGAACCGCCAAGCTGACGCTGGAGGAGCGCGGCGGCGTCCCGCACCACCTCCTCGACATCTGGGACGTCACCGAGGCCGCCAGCGTCGCCGAGTACCAGCGCCTCGCCCGCGCCGAGATCGACCGGCTGCTCGCCGCCGGCCGCACCCGGTCCTCGTCGGCGGTTCCGGACTGTACGTACGGGGAGCCGTCGACGCCCTGGAGTTCCCCGGCACCGACCCCGCCGTCCGGGCCCGCCTGGAAGCCGAACTGGAGGAGCGCGGCTCCGGCGTCCTGCACGCCCGGCTCGCCGGGGCCGACCCCGACGCGGCCCGCGCGATCCTGCCCAGCAACGGACGCCGCATCGTCCGGGCCCTGGAGGTGATCGAGATCACCGGCAAGCCCTTCACCGCCAACCTCCCGGGCCCCGACTCCGTCTACGACACCGTCCAGATCGGCGTCGACGTGGCCCGCCCCGAACTCGACGAGCGGATCACCACGCGCGTGGACCGCATGTGGGAGGCCGGCCTCGTCGACGAGGTGCGCGCCCTGGAGGCGCGAGGACTGCGCGAGGGACGCACGGCGGCCCGCGCCCTCGGTTACCAGCAGGTGCTCGCGGCGCTCGCGGGGGAGTGCACCGAGGACGAGGCGCGCGCCGAGACCGTGCGGGCCACGAAGCGCTTCGCCCGCCGCCAGGACTCGTGGTTCCGCCGCGACCCGCGCGTGCACTGGCTCAGCGGAGCCGCCGACCACCGGGGGGAACTCCCGCGGGAGGCGCTGTCGTTGGTCGAACGAGCGGTTACAGCCTGATCACGTGATGGCATCGGGACGCACTGCCCGTCATTTCGGCGGTCATGAGCGTGCCATCATCGAGCATCGATCGACCAAGTGAAGTCCGAGTGGGGAGGGCGCGTGGCGATGGAGGCCGGCCCTCGCGACAGAGAACAGCACGAGGCGGCCCTGGGTGACCCGACGGCGGATCCGTCGGGCGGCACGCCAGGCCACCCGCACCCGACGGACGACGCCCCCTCAGGGCCCCAGGACTGACCCCGGACGGCCCCGACGACGCCGTGGGCACCACCGTCGAGGTCGACGCCGACGAGGTCGAGGTCGAGCTGCGCCCCAGCGCCGGCTGCGGATCTGGCAGCTCGCCCCGATCGTGGGCCTGGCCGCCGTCGGCTCGCTGATGTTCGCCTTCCCGCTCGCCTTCGGCTCGGGGACGGCGGCGCCGTCGTCGCCATGCTCGGCCTGCTCATCAGCTCCTGCGCCGCGGGCTGGGGCATGATGGCCGCCCGCAAGGTCGGCTACACCTGGCCGGGACTCCCGCAGCGCGGCTCGGGCGAGCGCCCGGACTGGCGCGTCCTCGCCCTGTACCTCTCGACGATCGCTGCCCTCGTGGCCCTCGCCGTCTGGCGCGTCGCCCGCCTCCGCTGAGACCACCGCGCGGGCCCGGTCGGGCAGGGGCCCGAGGGGTGGGGCCCGAGCGCGCGGGGTGCGGGGACCGGCCCGTGGACAGGACGGGTCCGTGGTGGGCCCGCCCCGTACAGTTGATCGCGTGACCAGCACGCAGACCTCAGCAATCCCCTTCCTCAAGGGCCACGGCACCGAGAACGACTTCGTGATCGTGCCCGACGCGGAGAACGCGGTCGACCTGCCCGCCGCCCTCGTGGCGCGGCTCTGCGACCGCCGGGCGGCATCGGGGGCGACGGGCTGCTGCACGTCGTGCGCAGCGCCGCCCACCCGACGCGCGCCACCTGGCCGACGAGGCGGAGTGGTTCATGGACTACCGCAACGCCGACGGCTCCGTCGCCGAGATGTGCGGGAACGGGGTCCGGGTCTTCGCCCGCTACCTGGAGCACGCGGGACACGTCACCGCCGGCGAGGTCGCCGTCGCCACCCGTGGCGGCGTCAAGCACGTCCACCTGGACAAGGACGGCTCCGTCACCGTCGCCATGGGCCGCGCGGTCCTCCCCGAGGCCGGCGTCACCGTCACCGTCGACGGCCGCAGCTGGCCCGCGCGCAACGTGAACATGGGCAACCCGCACGCGGTCGCCTTCGTCGAGGACCTCGCCCACGCCGGGACCCTCTACGACGAGCCGCCCTACGCGCCCGCCGCGGTCTACCCGGACGGGGTGAACATCGAGTTCGTCGCCGACCGGGGCCCCGCCACGTCGCCATGCGCGTCCACGAGCGCGGCGCCGCCGAGACCCGCTCCTGCGGCACCGGCGCCTGCGCCGTCGCCGTCGCCACCGCCCGCCGGGACGGCCTCGACCCCGCCGAGAGCGGCACCCCCGTCACGTACACCGTGGACGTCCTCGGCGGGACCCTGGTCATCACCGAGCACCCCGACGGCCGCATCGACATGACCGGACCGGCCGTCATCGTCGCCGAGGGCACCCTCGACCCGGCGTGGCTGACGCCCGACGCGTGATCACGCGCGACGAAATCGAAACTGTCAACGACTGATTTGTCGCTCGAATGGGTGATCCGATTCACGCTGAGCGAGAGCGTGACTGCGCCACGTGGTGGGGTCGGTAGCATCAAGCACCGGCCCCCCGGGCACGCCTGGCCCGCCCACCGCCGGTCGATTCCGCCGGAGGTGCCCCATGAGCGCAGAGGCCACCAACCCCGAGGCCGCCCCACCGACCTGACCGTCCGCAGACGCGGACGCGCCCGGATCGACCTGCGCCGCCTCGGCCGCGCCGCCCTGCTGAACGCCACCGCGGGACCGGCCCCCGTGACCGGCTGCCCGACGCCATCGGCCACGTGGCGGAGGCGCACCGCGCCCACCACCCCGAGGCCGACCCGACGGTGCTCGGCCGGGCCTACGCCCTCGCCGAGTCCTCGCACCGCGCCAGTTCCGCAAGAGCGGCGAGCCGTACATCACCCACCCGCTCGCCGTCACCCTCATCCTCGCCGAACTCGGCGCGGAGACCACCACCCTGACCGCCTCCCTCCTCCACGACACCGTCGAGGACACCGAGGTGACGCTCGACCAGGTGCGCCGCGAGTTCGGCGACGAGGTCGCCTACCTCGTCGACGGCGTCACCAAGGTGGAGAAGATCGACTACGGCGCCGCCGCCGAGCCCGAGACCTTCCGCAAGATGCTCGTCGCCACCGGCAGTGACGTCCGCGTCATGTCGATCAAACTCGCCGACCGTCTGCACAACATGCGCACCCTCGGCGTGATGCGCCCCGAGAAACAGGCCCGGATCGCCAAGGTCACCCGCGACGTCCTCATCCCGCTCGCCGAGCGGCTCGGCGTCCAGGCCCTCAAGACCGAGCTGGAGGACCTCGTCTTCGCGATCCTCCACCCCGAGGAGTACGAGACCACCCGCGCGCTCGTCGCCGGCCACCCCGGCGCCGGGGCGAGCTCGGCGCCGTCGCCGACCAGGTCACCGCCGTCCTGCGCGAGGCCGGCATCGGCGCCGAGGTCCTCGTCCGGCCCCGGCACTTCGTCTCCGTCCACCGGGTCCGCCTCAAGCGCGGCGAGCTGCGCGGCTGCGACTTCGGGCGGCTCCTCGTCCTCGTCGCCGAGGACGCCGACTGCTACGCGGTCCTCGGCGAGCTCCACACCTGTTTCACCCGGTGATCTCCGAGTTCAAGGACTTCATCGCGGCCCCAAGTTCAACCTCTACCAGTCCCTGCACACCGCGATCGCGGCCCCCGACGGCGCCGTCGCCGAGGTCCTCATCCGCACCCACCGGATGCACAAGGTCGCCGAGGCCGGCGTCGTCGCCCTCGGCAACCCCCACGTGGGCCAGGAGCCGGACACCGCCGGTCCGGGGGCGGGCCTTTCGGGGGCAGGCTCCTCCGGGACAGGCCTTCCGGGGAACGGTTTCTCCGGGAAAGGCCTCTCCGGGAGTGGTTCCTCCGGGAGCGGTTCCCCAGGAGCGGTTCCTCCAGGAGTGGTTCCTCCGGGGCCGGTCTCCCGGGAGCGGCCTCTCGGGATCGGCTCCCACGGGATCGGCTCCTCCGGAACCCGCTCCCACGGGACCGGCTCCTCCGGGACCGGCTCCCACGGGGCAGGCTCCTCCGGGACCGGCTCCTCCGGGACCGGTTCCCACGGGACCGGTTCCTCCGGGACCGACGACGGCGAGCGCGTCGACCCCACCCGCCCCGGCTGGCTCTCCCGGCTTCTCGACTGGCAGCAGTCGGCCCCCGACCCCGACACCTTCTGGACCTCGCTCCGCGCCGACCTCGCCGAGGACGAGATCACCGTCTTCCGCGCCGACGGCAGCGCCCCCGGCACCCTCAGCCTGCCCGCCGGCGCCAGCTGCGTCGACGCCGCGTACGCGCAGTACGGCGAGGCCGCCCACGGCTGCCTCGGCGCCCGCGTCAACGGCCGCCTCGCGCCCCTGAGCACCGTCCTCGGCGACGGCGACACCGTCCAGCTGCTGCTCGCCCAGGACACCGTCTCCGGGCCGTCCCCGGAGTGGCTGGACCACGCCCGTACCCCCGCCGCCCGGATCGCGATCACCGGCTGGCTCCGGGCACACCGAGAGCGCCGCACCGCCCGCCGCCCCACCGACCCCCGGCCGCAGCCCAGCGTCCCCGCCGACCGCCGCTCCGGCGCCGAACTCCACGCCGACCTGGACGGCGAGCCGCCCACCGCCGTCCGCCCGGCGGGCTGCTGCACCCCGTACCGCCCGACGAGATCACCGGCTTCCGGGTCCGCGGCGGCACGGTCACCGTCCACCGCGCCCGCTGTTCCGCCGTCGACGCCATGCGCGGCCTCGGCCGCGAGCCCGTCGCCGTCCGCTGGGGCGACACCCGCAGGGCCGCGTCACCCTCGTCGCCGAGTCCTTCGGACGCCCGGACTCCTCGCCGACCTCACCGAGGCCATCGCCGCCTCCGGAGCCGCCGTCGTCTCGGCGAACGTCGAGCCGCCCAGCGAGCAGCGGGTCCGCCACACCTACACCCTCCACCTCCCCGACACGACCGGCCTCACCGCCCTCATGAAGGCCATGCGCGACGTCCCCGGCGTCTACGACGTCAGCCGCGCCCGCCACGCGCGCGACCTGAACTGACGACCACCCCGGGGCCGGGTGACCCCTTCGGGTGGCCGGGCCGCGCGCCGCCCCGGCGCGTCGCGGCGGCCCTGGTAGCCGTAGGGCCATTCCTCCGGAAGGCCCTGGCCCATGCCGCTCGTCCGAACCCCCTGCCCCGCGCGCGGTGGCTCCGCTCCGCCGTCCTGGTCGCCGCCTCGGCCGGCCTCGTCGCCGCCGCGCTGCCCGCCCCGCGCCGCTCGGCATCGGGGACCCGCTCTTCCCACAGCTCGGCAACCCCGGCTACGACGTCCTCGCGTACACCCTCGACCTCACCTACCCGGGGTCAACACCAAGCCGCTCGCCGCCGTCACCCGCATCGACGCCCGCGCCACCGAGGACCTGGAGCGGCTCAACCTCGACTTCACCCACGGCACCGTCTCCGCCGTCACCGTCGACGGCCTGCCCGCCCGGTACACCAGCAGCGGCGAGGACCTGGTCGTCACCCCCGTCGTCCCGATCGACGCGGGGGAGGAGGTCGAGATCACCGTCACCCACACCAGCGACCCCACCGGCCCCGCCGCGACCGGCGGCTGGGTCCGCACCGGCGACGGCCTCGCCATGGCCAACCAGGCCGACGCCGCCACCGGGTCTTCCTCCAACGACCACCCCTCGGACAAGGCGTACTTCACCTTCCGGATCACCGCCCCCAGCGAGCTCACCGTCGTCGCCAACGGGCTCCCCGCGGGCCGCGTCGACCACGGCGCCACCACCACCTGGACGTACCGCACCCGGCACCCCATGGCCACGGAGCTCGCTCAGGTCTCCATCGGCCGCTCGACCGTCGTCCACCGCGACGGCCCCCACGGGCTGCCCGTACGGGACGTGGTCGCCACCGCCGACCGGCAGCTGATGGAGCCCTGGCTGCGCCGCACCCCCGGCCACCTGGAGTGGATGGAGAAGCAGGTCGGCCCGTACCCCTTCGAGACGTACGGGGTGCTCATCGCCGACGCGGACACCGGCTTCGAGCTGGAGACCCAGACCCTCTCGCTCTTCGAGCGCGGCCTCTTCACCGAGCCCGTCTTCCCGGAGTGGTACGTCGACTCCGTCATGGTCCACGAGCTGGCCCACCAGTGGTTCGGCGACAGCGTCTCGCCCCGCGCCTGGTCCGACCTCTGGCTCAACGAGGGACACGCCAGCTGGTACGAGGCGCTGTACGCCGAGGAGACCGCCGGAAAGTCCCTGGAGCGACGCATGAAGGCCGCGTACGCCTCCTCCGACGGCTGGCGCGCCGACGGCGGCCCGCCGGCCGCCCCGAGCCCCCTCGCCCGACCACAAGATCAGCCTCTTCCGGCCCGTCGTCTACGACGGCAGCGCCCTCGTCCTCTACGCGCTCCGCCAGGAGATCGGCACCGAGGCCTTCCGGCGCCTGGAGCGCCGCTGGGTCGCCGAGCACCGGGACGGCACCGCCACCACCGCCGACTTCGTCGCGCTCGCCGGCGAGGTCGCGGGCCGGGACCTCACCGCCTTCCTCCACGCCTGGCTGTACGAGGCGAAGACCCCGCCGATGCCCGGCCACCCGGACTGGCGCAGCCGCCCCGCCGGGACCGCGAGGACCGCGCCGAAACCCCGGTGAGACACGGCTGAGGCCCCGGTGAGACCCCGGCGGGGGCCGTGCGGGGCGTACCGAAACCCGGGTGACGCCCCGGCGCGGCCGTGTCACCATCTTCAGGTCGGCGACGCGGCGCGGACGGGAATCTTCCGGCGTCCGCGGGCGTTGTGAACGGCACAGACACACATATCTCCTCATCGACGTTAGGACCCAATGACCTCCTCTTCTTCCCCTTCCCAGGACGAGCAGAGCTTCGCGGAGACGAGCCGTACCGAGAGCCTTCGGGCCGATGCCCTGATGGAAGAGGACGTCGCCTGGAGCCACGAGATCGACGGAGAGCGGGACGGCGACCAGTTCGACCGCTCCGAGCGCGCGGCCCTGCGCCGCGTCGCGGGCCTCTCCACCGAGCTCGAGGACGTCACCGAGGTCGAGTACCGCCAGCTGCGCCTGGAGCGCGTCGTGCTGGTCGGTGTCTGGACCTCCGGGACGGTGCAGGACGCGGAGAACTCCCTCGCGGAGCTCGCCGCCCTCGCCGAGACGGCCGGCGCCCTCGTGCTCGACGGCGTGATCCAGCGCCGCGACAAGCCGGACCCGGCCACCTTCATCGGCTCGGGCAAGGCGCGCGAGCTGCGCGACATCGTGCTCGAGACCGGTGCCGACACCGTCGTCTGCGACGGCGAGCTCAGCCCCGGCCAGCTCATCGCCCTCGAAGACGTCGTCAAGGTGAAGGTGGTCGACCGGACCGCCCTCATCCTCGACATCTTCGCCCAGCACGCCAAGTCCCGAGAGGGCAAGGCTCAGGTCGCCCTCGCGCAGATGCAGTACATGCTGCCGCGACTGCGCGGCTGGGGTCAGTCGCTCTCCCGCCAGATGGGTGGCGGCGGCGGTGGCGGCATGGCCACCCGCGGTCCCGGTGAGACCAAGATCGAGACCGACCGGCGCCGCATCCGCGAGAAGATGGCGAAGATGCGCCGGGAGATCGCGGAGATGAAGACCGGCCGCGACATCAAGCGCCAGGAGCGCCGTCGCAACAAGGTGCCCTCGGTCGCCATCGCCGGATACACCAACGCCGGAAAGTCCTCCCTGCTCAACCGCCTGACGGGCGCGGGCGTGCTCGTGGAGAACGCGCTGTTCGCCACCCTCGACCCGACCGTCCGCCGGGCCGAGACGCCCACCGGCCGGGTCTACACCCTGGCCGACACCGTCGGCTTCGTCCGGCACCTGCCGCACCACCTGGTCGAGGCCTTCCGCTCCACGATGGAGGAGGTCGCCGAGTCCGACCTCATCCTGCACGTCGTGGACGGTTCGCACCCCGCCCCGGAGGAGCAGCTGGCCGCCGTGCGCGAGGTCTTCCGCGACGTCGGCGCGGTGAACGTGCCGGAGATCGTCATCATCAACAAGGCCGACGCGGCCGACCCGCTGGTCCTCCAGCGCCTGCTGCGGATGGAGAAGCACTCCCTCGTCGTCTCGGCCCGCTCGGGCCAGGGCATCGACGAGCTGCTCGCGCTCATCGACTCCGAGCTGCCGCGCCCGGAGGTCGAGCTGGAGGTCCTCGTGCCGTACACGCAGGGCGGTCTGGTCTCGCGGGTGCACGCCGAGGGCGAGGTGCAGTCCGAGGAGCACACCCCGGAGGGCACCCTGCTCAAGGCCCGGGTGCACGAGGAACTGGCGGCGCTGCTCGCGCCGTACGTCCCCGCCGCGCACTGATCCACGGCCGTACGACGGGGCGCTGCCCCTCCCGACCGGGAGGGGCAGCGCCTCTTCATGGCGTCGGGTCAGCGGGCGAACTTCTTGCTGACCATCTCGTGGACCGCCTTGGCGCCGCGGCCCAGCTGCGGTCCGGCCAGCCAGCCGTTGCTGCCGGCCGGGCCGATCGAGGTGTTCGACACGAGCGCCGTCTTGCCGTTCGGCAGCACCCGGAACCAGCCGCCGCCGGACGAACCGCCGGTCATCGTGCAGCCGATCCGGTACATCGTCGGCGTGGCCGGGGCCGTGGTGAGCCGCGTCGGCCGGTCGAGGCACTTGTGCATGATCATGCCGTTGTACGGCGGCGCCGCCGGGTAGCCCCAGGCGCCCATCGTCCCGGACTGCGCGGCCGTCGGCGCGGAGAAGTCGACCGGCAGGGCGGCGCCGACGGTCTCCTCCAGCGACTTCCCGCCGCGCTCCGGCTGCACGTGCAGCACGGCGTAGTCGTACGGCCAGGCCTGGTTGGTGCCGCCCGCGTTGATCCACTCGCCCGAGGTCACGGCCCAGTCGGCCCAGAACTGGCCGTACGGGTACACCTCGTGCGGCTGCGCGTTCTGGAGCGCGGCGGGGGACTTGCCCAGGTCGTTGAAGGCCGGGACGAAGGCGATGTTGCGGTACCAGCCGCCCTTCTTGCCCGCGTGGACGCAGTGGCCGGCCGTCCAGACCAGGTTGGACTTCCCGGGGCGGCGCGGGTCCTTCACGATGGTGCCGGAGCAGACCATCGAGCCCTCGGGCGAGTCGAAGAAGATCTTGCCGACCGGGGCCGCGTAGTTGTGGTACGGCGTCTTCTCGCGCTGCGCCTTGACGGGCCGGGGCGTCGGGTCGGTGCCGCCGGAGCCGGCCTGCGCGGTGATCGTCTGGTCCGGGCTCTTCGCCGACTGCATGCGCGCCGGGTCCCAGAGTCCTTCGATGACCGGGTTGACGAAGTCCTGGGCCTCACGGAGCCAGGTGTCCCGGTCCCAGTTCTTCCACTCGCCCTTCTTCCACTTGTCCAGGTCGACGCCGTGCTTCTTGAGCTTGTCGGCGAGGTCCTTGGTCAGGTCGGAGCCGGCGTCGCCGCCGCCGCTGTCGGCGGCGGGTGCGGTGCTGCTCGCCGCGGCGGACGGCTTGCCGTCGGCCGGGGTCTCGGTGGGGCCGCAGGCCGTGGCAGTCAGCGCGAGCGCGGTGACCAGGCCGAGGGCGGCGGGTATGAGCCGTACAGAACGCATGAAGACATTCCCCGTTGGTATTGCCATGGACTTGTCATGAGCGGTGCACAGTATGCCCGTTGGGCCGGACACGGGTGGAGGCGGGACCCGGCGGCCCCGCCTCCGTGCCGGACCGTGCCTACTGGCCGGCGTACTTCTTGCTGACCTGGTCGTAGACGGCCTTGGCCTCAGGACCGAAGCGCGGACCCGCGAGCCAACCGGCCGTCGACGGGCCGATCGAGGTGTTCGACACCAGCGCCGGCTTGCCGTCGGCGCCCTCGGCGACCCAGCCGCCACCGGACGAACCACCGGTCATCGTGCAGCCGATCCGGTACATCGTCGGCTGCTCGGCCTTCAGGGACAGCCGGCCCGGCTTGTCCTGGCACTGGAACATCTTCTGGCCGTCGAACGGCGGCGCCGCCGGGTAACCGGTCGCCGTCATGCTCGCGATCTTCGGCACCGCGGGGGCGTTGAAGTTCACCGGGAGCGCCGAACCGACCGTCTCCTCCAGCGACTTGCCCGAAGCGCCCTTCTCCGGGGTCACCTTGATGACCGCGAAGTCGTACGGAGCGCCGGCGCCGCCGGTGGACGCGCCCTCGGCGATCCACTGGTCGGAGGTCTTGACCCAGTCCGCCCACCACACGCCGTACGGGGCGATCTGCTCCCGCGTCGCCTTCTCCAGCGCGGAGGTCTCCAGCGCCGAGTCGTTGTACGAGGGCACGAAGGCGATGTTGCGGTACCAGCCGCCCTGCTTGCCCTTGTGCACGCAGTGCCCGGCCGTCCAGACCAGGTTGGACTTGCCCGGGTGCGCCGGGTCCTGCACGACCGTGGCCGAGCAGACCATCGAGCCCTCGGGGCTGTCGAAGAAGACCTTGCCGGACTCGGCGGCGTTGGCGTGGTACTTCGCCGCCACCGCCTTCGCCTTCACCGGGGCCGGAGTCGGGTCGGTGACGCCCTTGTCGCCCGAGATGTCCTGCTCCTCGACCGGCTTGTCGGGACGCTCGGCCTCGCGCATCCGGTCCGGGTCCCAGAGGTCCTCGATGATCGGGTTGACGAAGTCCTTGGCCTCACGCAGCCACTTGTCGCGGTCCCAGTTCTTCCAGTCGCCGTTCCGCCACTTGTCGAGGTCGATCCCGTGTTCCTTCAGACGGTCCTTCAGGTCCTCCGGAATCTTGATCTTGTTCGGGTCCAGGCTCACGGGCGCGACGGGCTTGTCTCCCCCCGCGTTCTCCTCGCTCGGACCGCAGCCGGTGACGGTGAGCGTCAGCGCCGCGACGGCGGAAGCCGCCATCAGCAGCGGACGAATCGATCGCATCTGGTGATCCCCCTGGGACTACGTCAACGTGTGCATGGGCGAACGGCGGCCGGTCCTCGCGGACACGGCCGACGGCCCCCACTATGCCGGTGCCGGAGGGGACGGTACGCGCCCCGTCCACGGTTCCGCGCACCGCGCGGCCGTTGCCGTGCCGTGATCCGGGACACGCCAAGTTCCTGCCTCCCGGCCCGTGATCCCCGGCAGTTCCCGTCGTTGGTACGTACGGGGGACACAACGGTGGCGCTCGGAGCGGCCCTCGCGGCGGCTCCACGACGCCCCGATGTGCAACGCAACTGTTACCGCGGGAGGACACCGAGCCGTGGCCGTGACCGAATCAGCTCCGGCCGTTCCACCGGCCGCGCGCACGCAGACCCGGCCGACGGACCAAGGGGGCGAGTACGAGGGCATCCTGCGCCGCCAGTCCCAGCGCGAGTCCGCCGCACGCACCTACGCCCGGTCCCTGCCGATCGTCCCCGTGCGAGCCCGGGGGCTGACCATCGAGGGCGCCGACGGCCGCCGCTACCTGGACTGCCTGTCCGGCGCCGGGACGCTCGCCCTCGGCCACAACCACCCCGTGGTCCTGGAAGCCATCAGGAAGGTCCTCGACTCGGGGCGCCCTCCACGTCCTCGACCTCGCCACCCCTGTCAAGGACGCCTTCACCTCCGAACTGTTCGCCACCCTCCCCGGTGAACTCGCCGACGACGCCCGCATCCAGTTCTGCGGACCCGCGGGCACCGACGCCGTCGAGGCCGCCCTCAAGCTCGTCCGGACGGCCACCGGCCGGAGCGGCCTCCTCGCCTTCACCGGCGCCTACCACGGCATGACCGCCGGAGCCCTCGACGCCTCGGGAGGAGCCACCGACGTCCGCGTGACCCGGCTGCCCTACCCGCAGCAGTACCGCTGCCCCTTCGGCGTCGGCGGCGAGCGCGGCGCCGAACTGGCCGCCCACTGGACCGAGAACCTCCTCGACGACCCCAAGAGCGGCGTCACCACCCCCGCCGGAATGATCGTCGAGGCCGTCCAGGGCGAGGGCGGCGTCATCCCCGCCCCCGACGACTGGATGCGCCGGATGCGCCGCGTCACCGCCGACCGCTCCATCCCCCTGATCGTCGACGAGGTCCAGACCGGGGTCGGCCGCACCGGCACCTTCTGGGCCGTCGAGCACAGCGGCGTCGTACCCGACGTCATGGTCCTCTCCAAAGCCATCGGCGGCTCCTCCCGCTCGCGGTCATCGTCTACAGGTCGGCACTCGACGCCTGGGAACCCGGCGCCCACGCCGGCACCTTCCGCGGCAACCAACTCGCCATGGCCGCCGGCACCGCCACCCTCGCGTACGTCCGCGAGAACAAGCTCGCCGAACGGGCCGGCACCCTCGGCGCCCACATCCTCGGCCGGCTCCGGGGCCTCGCCGCCGACCACCCCTGCGTCGGCGACGTCCGCGGCCGGGGCCTGATGATCGGCGTCGAACTCGTCGACCCCGACGCCGCCGGACCGCACGACACCGTCCCGCCCCCGCCCCCGCCCTGGCCCTCGCCGTCCAGCAGGAGTGCCTCGCCCGCGGACTCATCGTCGAACTCGGCGGCCGCCACTCGGCGGTGGTCCGGCTCCTTCCCCGCTCACCCTCACCGACGAGCAGGCCACCGCCGTCCTCGACCGCTTCGCCGACGCCCTCGCCGCGGCCGAACGGGCCCACACCCCCACCGGGCCCCCGCCCCCGCCCCGCCGCCCCCACCCCCAAGGAAGCGCCGTGAACGCCACCCCACCTCCCCGGCCCCACTCAACTCCGAAGCGTTCGACCCGGATCCGCTCGCCCCTGCTCCGCTCGGCTCCGAAGAATTCGGGCCCGAGGCGTTCGGCCCGGATCCGCTCGGGCCCGATCCGCTCGGGTCCGATTCGCTCGGGCCCGATCCGCTCGGACCCGACCCGTTCGCCCCCGGGGCAGAGGCCGTCGCGGAACCCACCGTCCCGCGCCAGCACGTCGGGCCGTACGAGCCCCGGGCCCCCGTCCGGCCGGTGTCGCCGACCCGCTGGACGACCCCGACCCGCAGCGCGCCGCCGACGCGGCCGCCGTCGAGAACCTCCTCCGCTGCTGGGTCCGGGAGAAGAACATCCCGGCCCCCGGCTCCACCACCCTGCGCATCCCCTCGACGCCAGCGGCACCGCCCTCCTCGTTCCCGTCCGCTACTGGTCACCCACCGGCTGGCACCGCTTCGGCGCCCCGCCCTCGAAGGCCTCCCGGCCTCGGCGCCGACCGCCGACGCCGTCACGGTGGCCGCCCTGCTCAGCCGGGAGACCGGCCGCCCTGAGGGCACCGAGCTCGTCGGCCGGGTCGCCGACTCCGCCCGCCGCACCGCCGACTTCCTGGCCGAGCGCCGCCGCCGCCCCAGCCGCACCCGGGCGCCGACCTCTTCCTCGACGCCGAACAGTCCCTGCTGCTCGGGCACCCGCTGCACCCCACCCCAAGAGCCGCGAAGGACTCTCCGAGGCCGAAGGACGGATCTACTCACCCGAACTCCACGGCTCCTTCCCCCTCCACTGGTTCGCCGTCGACCGCGCCCTCCTCGCCACCGACTCCGCCTGGACCGAACAGGGCCGGCCCGTCACCGCCGAACAACTCGCCTCGGGTCTCGCCGAAGGACTCGCCCTCCCCGCCGGCACCGCACCGCTGCCCCTGCACCCCTGGCAGGCCCGCGAACTCCTGCACCGCCCCGACGTCCGGGCCCTCCTCGACACCGGCCTCCTCCACGACCTCGGCCTCCACGGCAGCCCCTGGCACCCCACCTCCTCCGTCCGCACCGTGCACCGCCCGGGTGCCCGGGCCATGCTCAAGCTCTCCCTCGGCCTGCGCATCACCAACTCCCGCCGGGAGAACCTCCGCAGGAACTCCACCGCGGCGTCGAGGTCCACCGACTGCTCCGCACCGGCCTCGTCGACGAGTGGCAGGCCGCCCACCCGGGCTTCGACATCGTCCGCGACCCCGCCTGGCTCGCCGTCGACACCCCCGACGGCACCCCCGTCCCCGGCCTCGACGTCATGATCCGCCACAACCCCTTCGGGCCCGGCGACGACGCCGTCTGCATCGCCTCCCTCACCTCACCCCGTCCCTGGCCCGGAGCCACCACCATGCGCTCCCGGCTCGCCGACCTCATCGGCCGGCTCTCCGCCCGCACCGGCCGCCCCACGACCGCCGTCGCCGCCGAGTGGTTCCTCCGCTACCTCGACCAGGTCATCCGCCCCGTCCTCTGGCTCGACGGCCACGCCGGCATCGCCCTGGAGGCCCACCAGCAGAACACCCTGGTGCTCCTGGACCCGGACGGCTGGCCCATCGGCGGCCGCTACCGCGACAACCAGGGCTACTACTTCCGCGAGTCCCACCGGGGCGAGCTGGAGAGCCGCCTCCCCGGCATCGGCGCCGAGAGCGACACCTTCGTCTCCGACCAGGTCACCGACGAGCGCTTCGCCTACTACCTCGGCATCAACAACGTCCTCGGTCTGATCGGCGCCTTCGGCGCCCAGCGCCTCGCCGACGAACGCGTCCTGCTCGCCGCCTTCCGCAGCTTCCTCACCTCCTCCACCAGCCTGGGCTCCCCCCTCCCGCACCGGCTCCTGGAAGCCGCGACCCTGCGCACCAAGGCCAACCTCCTCACCCGCCTGCACGGCCTGGACGAGCTCGTCGGGCCCGTCGACACCCAGTCCGTGTACGTCACCGTCACCAACCCCCTCCGCACCTGAACCCCCTCCGTACCCGAAACCGCCGGCGGCGCCCCACGCCCCGACCGCACCGCCGAGAGGAGAGCGACACCGTGTCACCCACCCGCCCACCGGCCGACCCGCCCGGGGACGACACCCTGGACCTGAGGGTCGACGACCTCGTCGCCCTCCTCGACGGCGATCTGCTGGACTCCGTCGCCGCCTGGGGGCCCGTCGCCACCCCCGCGGGCCCCTTCCAGCTCGTACCCGTACGACTCGAACGGGACCTGCCGCTGCTCGCCCGATGGATGAACGACCCGCGGTCGCCGCCTTCTGGGAGCTCGCCGGCCCCGACACCGTCACCGCCGGCCACGTCCGTGCCCAACTGGAGGGCGACGGCCGGAGCGTCCCCTGCCTCGGCGTCCTCGACGGCACACCCATGAGCTACTTCGAGATCTACCGCGCCGATCTCGACCCGCTCGCCCGGTACTACCCGGCGCTTCCCCACGACACGGGTATCCACCTGCTGATCGGAGGCGTCACCGACCGGGGGCGCGGCGTCGGCACCACGCTGCTGCGCGCCGTCGCCGATCTGGTCCTCGACCACCGTCCCCGCTGCACCCGCGTCCTCGCCGAACCCGACATCCGTAACACCCCCTCCGTCTCCGCGTTCCTCAGCGGCGGCTTCCGCTTCGCTGCGGAAGTCGACCTTCCCGACAAAGAGCCGCGCTCATGATCCGTGACCGGGCCCTTCGTCACGTTCTGTGAACACCCTCTGTCTGACAAACTCCGCTCGTCCCACAGCGGTTCCCACTCCGAGGAGTCCTCGTGTCGACATCCCCTGCACCTCACGACTCCGCACGACCCGCCCCCGCCACCCCGGCTCCCGCCACCGGCTCCGCGCCGGCACCCGAACTGCTCGCGCCCCCCGAGCTGAACGCCACGGCCTGGACGCGGGCCTCTTCCCGCTTCCTCGCCAAGGCGCTCTCCGAGTTCGCCTACGAGGAGATCGTCGAACCCGTCCCCCTGGACGAAGGAGAGCCCGACCTATACGCGCTCCGGCTCGACGACGGCACCACGCTCACCTTCCGTGCCCGCCGCGGCGCCTACGACAGCTGGCGGATCACCGCCGACTCGATCACCCACGAGGGCCGGCCCCTCACCGACCCCTTCGCGTTCCTGCTCCGCGCCCGCCGCCTCCTCCAGGTCGACGGAGCCACCCTCGGCCATCTGATCCGCGAACTCTCCACGACGCTCGCCGCCGACGCCCGCCTCGACCACACGGCCCTCACCGCCGCCCGCCTGGCCGAGCTCTCCTACGCGGAACTCGAAGGCCACCAGACCGGCCACCCCTGGCTCGTCCTCAACAAAGGCCGCATCGGCTTCTCCGCCACCGACGCCGCCCGCTGGGCCCCCGAGGCCCGCCGCGCGACCCGACTGCCGTGGATCGCCGTCAGCAACCGCCTCGCCGCCTACCGGGGAGTGCCCGGCCTCGACACCCCCGACCTGCTGTACGCCCGGGAACTCGACCCCGAGACGCACGCCGCCTTCCGCGCGGCGCTGACCGCCCTCGGCCACGAACCCGACGGCTACCTCCTGCTGCCCGTCCACCCCTGGCAGTGGGACGAGGTCCTGCTGCCGCTCTACGCCCCGGCCATCGCCGCGGGACCGTCGTCCCGCTCCCCGCCGACGGTGATCTGCGTCTGCCGCAGCAGTCCGTCCGTACCTTCCTCAACACCAGCCGCCCCGACCGGCACACCGTCAAGCTGCCGCTGTCGGTGCTCAACACCCTCGTCTGGCGCGGACTGCCCACCGAGCGGACCCTCGCCGCGCCCGCCGTGACCGCCTGGGTCCAGGGGCTGCGCGAGGACGACCCGTTCCTGCGGGACGAGTGCGGAGTGATCCTCCTCGGCGAGGTCGCCTCCGTCACGGTCGAGCACCCCCTGTACGACCGGCTGCCCGAAGTCCCGTACCAGTACAAGGAACTGCTCGGCGCGATCTGGCGCGAACCACTGCGCCTGCCCCCTGGTGAGCGCGCCCGCACCCTCGCCTCCCTCCTCCACACCGATCCCGAGGGACGGGCGTTCGTCGCCGAGCTCGTCGAGCGCTCCGGGCTCGCCCCGGCCGTCTGGCTCCAGCACCTCTTCACCGCGCTGCTCCCCCCGCTGCTGCACTTCCTCTACCGATACGGCACCGTCTTCTCGCCCCACGGCGAGAACGCCATCGTCGTGTACGACGGCGACGACGTCCCCGTGCGCCTGGCGATCAAGGACTTCGTCGACGATGTGAACATCTGTGCCCAGCCCCTCCCCGAACACGCCACCCTTCCGGATGATGTCCGCGCCGTCCTGTTGACGGAGGAGCCCGGCTTCCTGATCCAGTTCATCCATTCGGGGCTCTTCGTCGGGGTCTTCCGCTACCTGGCGCCGCTGTGCGAGGAACAACTCGGCGTGCCCGAAGAGGACTTCTGGAGCCTCGTCCGGGCGGAGATCCTGCGGCACCAGGCGCGCTTCCCCGAGCTGAAGGAACGGTTCGAGCTCTTCGACCTCCTGACCCCGCGGATCGAGCGGCTCTGCCTCAACCGCAACCGTCTGCACCTGGACGGCTACCGGGACCGGCCCGAACGCCCGCACGCGGCCGTCCACGGCACCGTCCCCAACCCGCTCGCGTGAGGTGAGCGCGTGACCCGGCTGTCAGCGCCGCCCCTTAGGCTGGAAGGGCTATGACGAAGCCATCCCTCCCCGACCTCCTCCACGCCGCCGTCACCGCCGTCGGCGGCACGGAGCGGCCCGGCCAGGTCGCCATGGCCGAGGCCGTGGCCGAGGCCATCGACGACAACTCCCACCTCCTCGTCCAGGCCGGCACCGGCACCGGCAAGTCGCTCGGCTATCTCGTGCCGGCGCTCGCCCAGGGCGAGCGGGTGGTGGTGGCCACGGCCACCCTGGCGCTCCAGCGCCAGCTCGTCGAGCGCGACCTTCCCCGGACGGTCGACGCGCTGCATCCGCAGCTGCGCCGCCGCCCGCAGTTCGCCATGCTCAAGGGCCGGTCGAACTACCTCTGCCTGCACCGGCTCCACGAAGGCGTCCCGCAGGACGAGGAGGACGGCCTCTTCGACCCCTTCGAGGCGGCCGCGCCCACGAGCAAGCTGGGCCAGGACCTGCTGCGACTGCGGGACTGGTCGGACGAGACGGAGACCGGCGACCGGGACGACCTGACGCCGGGCGTCTCCGACAAGGCCTGGGCCCAGGTCTCGGTCTCCTCCCGGGAGTGCCTCGGCGCGAGCAAGTGCGCGTACGGGCCGGAGTGCTTCGCCGAGGCGGCCCGCGAGCGTGCCAAGCTCGCGGACGTCGTCGTCACCAACCACGCCCTGCTCGCCATCGACGCCATCGAGGGCGCCCCGGTGCTCCCGCAGCACGAGGTGCTGATCGTCGACGAGGCCCACGAGCTGGTCTCCCGCGTTACGGGCGTCGCCACCGGCGAGCTCACGCCGGGCCAGGTCAACCGCGCCGTGCGCCGGGCCGCGAAGCTCGTGGACGAGAAGACGGCCGATCAGCTGCAGACGGCGGCGGAGGGCTTCGAGCGGGTCATGGAGCTGGCGCTGCCGGGCCGCCTGGAGGAGATCCCGGAGGACCTCGCGTACGCGCTGATGGCCCTGCGGGACGCGGCCCGCGCCGTGATCACGGCCCTGGGCAACACCCGGGACCGGGCCGTGCAGGACGAGGACGCGGTCCGCAAGCAGGCCATGGCGTCCGTGGAGACCGTGCACGGCGTCGCGGAGCGGATCACCCAAGGCTCCGAGTACGACGTCGTCTGGTACGAGCGTCACGACCGGTTCGGGGCCTCGCTGAGGGTCGCGCCGCTGACCGTCTCGGGGCTGCTGCGGGAGAAGCTGTTCACGGAGCGGTCCGTGGTGCTCGCCTCGGCCACGCTCAAGCTCGGTGGCGACTTCAACGGGGTCGGGGCCTCCCTCGGACTGGCCCCCGAGGGCACCACGGGCGACGACCTGCCCGTCTGGAAGGGCATCGACGTCGGCTCCCCGTTCGACTATCCGAAGCAGGGCATCCTGTACGTCGCCAAGCACCTCTCGAAGCCCGCGCGCGACGGGCAGCGGGGCGACATGCTCGACGAGCTCACCGAGCTGATGCAGGCGGCCGGCGGGCGGACCCTCGGTCTCTTCTCCTCCATGCGCGCCGCGCAGCAGGCGGCGGAGGAGCTGCGGACCCGGATCCCGGAGCTGCCGATCCTGCTCCAGGGCGAGGACACGCTGGGCGAGCTGATCAAGAACTTCGCGGCCGATCCGAAGACCTGTCTCTTCGGCACGCTCTCGCTCTGGCAGGGCGTGGACGTCCCGGGGCCCAGCTGTCAGCTGGTCGTCATGGACAAGATCCCGTTCCCGCGCCCGGACGACCCGCTGATGAGCGCCCGGCAGAAGGCCGTCGAGGAGGCCGGCGGCAACGGCTTCATGGCGGTCGCGGCGACCCACGCGGCCCTGCTGATGGCGCAGGGCGCCGGTCGGCTGGTGCGGGCCACCGGTGACCGGGGAGTCGTGGCGATCCTCGACCCCCGGCTGGCCACGGCCCGCTACGGCAGCTATCTGAAGGCCTCGCTGCCCGACTTCTGGTACACCACGGACCGCAACCAGGTACGGAAGTCGCTCGCGGCCATCGACGCCGCCTCGAAGACGACGGACGCCTAGACGACGGAGGACCGGAGGGGCCTGACACGACGGATCTGCGTCGTGTCAGGACACGGCAGGGCCCCGGGACCGGCGCAGGGGTCCCGGGGCCCGGTCAGAGCCGACGGGGAGGGTCACACCCGCCGCAGCACCGCCACGACCTTGCCGAGGATGGTGGCCTCGTCGCCGGGGATGGGCTGGTACGCCGAGTTGTGCGGGAGCAGCCAGACGTGGCCGTCCTCGCGCTTGAAGCGCTTGACGGTGGCCTCGCCGTCGAGCATCGCGGCGACGATGTCGCCGTTCTCCGCGACGGGCTGGCGGCGGACGGTGACCCAGTCGCCGTCACAGATGGCGGCCTCGATCATCGAGTCGCCGACGACCTTCAGGACGAACAGTTCCCCGTCGCCGACCAGCTGGCGGGGGAGGGGGAAGACGTCCTCGACGGACTCCTCGGCCAGGATCGGGCCGCCGGCCGCGATCCGGCCGACCAGCGGGACGTACGACGCGGCCGGCTTGCCGGTGGTGTCCGTCGGCTGGGTGCTCGGCTGGTCGGAGCCGCGGACCTCGTACGCGCGGGGCCGGTGCGGGTCGCGGCGGAGGAAGCCCTGCGCTCCAGCGCCATCAGCTGGTGGGCCACGGAGGAGGTGCTGGAGAGGCCGACGGCCTGACCGATCTCCCGCATCGACGGCGGGTAGCCGCGCCGCTGGACCGAGTCGCGGATGACCTCGATCACCCTGCGCTGCCGGTCGGTGAGCCCGGAGCTGTCGGCGCGGATGCCTGGAGGTCGCCCGGGGAGGGCGCGGGCGGGTCGCCCGGGCTCCTCGCCGTTCATGCTTACGTCGTTCATGGCGTGTACCGGCTCGAGTCGGCCCTGGGAGCGGTCCTGGGCGGTGATGGTGGCACTGTCTGCGGTGGTGGTCACGTCGTCGGCCCCTCTCGAATGGTCTCCCTGGCTGGCACAACGGTAGTAGCTTTCGAAAGGTTGCGCCAAACACACGTTCGAGTGAAAATTCGCAGATTGCCTTACGCGTGTATGTGCGGGGGTGTATGGGCGTGCTCGTGCCGCCGTCCCAAATCGGTCGTTAAGGTAGCCTTCGCCGCTGGGGCGCGCCTCGGCGGCGCGCAGTCCCAGTGTCGCACTCCGGGGCTTGGATCCGCGGTAGCGTCCGCGCCGCGACACGCGGAGTTCCGAAACCGCCTCAACCCTAGATCTAGTGGTTGGATGGCATCGACCGCCCAGGGGTAGTGGTCCCGGTCTGCCGGGGGTGCTCGGATCGCCTATGCTGGTGGTCGCCTCGCAGGGCCTTGACGGGCCGCGTGAGGTTCGTCAGTCGTGCCGCGAGAAGGGTCGGAACCCATGCACTGCCCCTTCTGCAGGCACCCCGACAGCCGTGTCGTCGACAGTCGCACCACCGACGACGGGACGTCGATCCGACGCCGCCGCCAGTGCCCCGACTGCTCCCGTCGTTTCACGACGGTGGAGACGTGCTCGCTCATGGTGGTGAAGCGCTCCGGCGTCACCGAGCCCTTCAGTCGTACCAAGGTCATCTCCGGCGTCCGCAAGGCGTGCCAGGGGCGACCGGTCACCGAGGACGCCCTCGCCAAGCTCGGCCAGCGGGTCGAGGAGGCGGTGCGCGCCACCGGCAGCGCCGAGCTGACCACCCATGACGTGGGCCTGGCCATCCTCGGCCCCTTGCAGGAGCTCGACCTCGTCGCGTACCTGCGCTTCGCGTCCGTGTACAAGGCTTTCGACAGCCTCGAAGACTTCGAGGCCGCCATCGCGGAACTCCGCGTGCGGCCTCCCGCTGAGAACCGCGGGACCGGTGCGACCCCTGAGGTCCCCGTTCCGCCACCGCCGCCGACTGATCGGCGGTCCGGGCCGCACGACGGCCCGGCGACCGGCCGCCGTGCGGCCCGGCAGACGTGCCCGGGTGACCCCTGCGGTCCCTGTGGCAGCAGTACAGAAAGACGTACAGAAGACGGTGCCCTGGGATTTTCTGGGTGCCAAAGTGTGTTTTGCCCGTATATGGGAGGCGGCATGACAGAGACGGCGAGCGGCCCGGCACGTGGTTCCCGTACCAAGGGAGCCAAGTCGGCGAGCAAGGGCCTGCGTATCGAGCGCATCCACACCACCCCCGGTGTGCATCCGTACGACGAGGTGGCCTGGGAGCGCCGTGACGTCGTCATGACCAACTGGCGCGACGGCTCGATCAACTTCGAGCAGCGTGGCGTCGAGTTCCCCGACTTCTGGTCGGTGAACGCGGTCAACATCGTCACCAGCAAGTACTTCCGCGGTGCGGTCGGCACCCCGCAGCGCGAGACCGGTCTGAAGCAGCTCATCGACCGGATCGTGAAGACGTACACGAAGGCCGGCGAGGACTACGGCTACTTCGCCTCGCCCGCCGACGCCGAGATCTTCGAGCACGAGCTGGCCTACGCCCTCCTGCACCAGATCTTCAGCTTCAACTCGCCGGTCTGGTTCAACGTCGGCACGCCGCAGCCCCAGCAGGTCTCCGCCTGCTTCATCCTGTCCGTCGACGACTCCATGGAGTCGATCCTCGACTGGTACAAGGAAGAGGGCATGATCTTCAAGGGCGGCTCCGGCGCCGGCCTGAACCTCTCCCGCATCCGCTCCTCCAGGAGCTGCTCTCCTCCGGCGGCAACGCCTCCGGCCCGGTCTCCTTCATGCGCGGCGCCGACGCCTCCGCGGGAACGATCAAGTCGGGCGGCGCCACCCGCCGCGCCGCCAAGATGGTCATCCTCGACGTCGACCACCCCGACATCGAGGACTTCATCGAGACCAAGGTCAAGGAGGAGGAGAAGATCCGCGCCCTCCGTGACGCGGGCTTCGACATGGACCTGGGCGGCGACGACATCACGTCCGTCCAGTACCAGAACGCCAACAACTCCGTCCGCGTGAACGACACGTTCATGAAGGCCGTCGAGTCCGGCGGGAAGTTCGGCCTCACCTCGCGCATGACCGGCGAGGTCATCGAGGAGGTCGACGCCAAGGCGCTCTTCCGCAAGATGGCCGAGGCCGCGTGGGCCTGTGCCGACCCGGGCATCCAGTACGACGACACGATCAACCACTGGCACACCTGCCCCGAGTCCGGCCGCATCAACGGCTCGAACCCGTGCAGCGAGTACATGCACCTGGACAACACGTCCTGCAACCTCGCCTCGCTGAACCTGATGAAGTTCCTCAAGGACGACGGCAAGGGCAACCAGTCCTTCGACGTCGAGCGCTTCGCCAAGGTCGTCGAGCTCGTCATCACCGCGATGGACATCTCCATCTGCTTCGCCGACTTCCCCACCCAGAAGATCGGCGAGAACACCCGCGCCTTCCGCCAGCTCGGCATCGGCTACGCCAACCTCGGCGCCCTGCTGATGGCGACCGGCCACGCGTACGACTCCGACGGCGGCCGCGCCCTGGCCGGCGCCATCACCTCCCTGATGACCGGCACCTCGTACAAGCGCTCCGCCGAACTCGCCGCCGTCGTCGGCGCGTACGACGGCTACGCCCTCAACGCCGAGCCGCACCAGCGCGTCATGCAGCAGCACGCCGACGAGAACACCAAGGCCGTCCGCTTCGACGACCTCGACTCGCCGATCTGGGCCGCCGCCACGGAGGCCTGGCAGGACGTCGTCCGCCTCGGCGCCAAGAACGGCTTCCGCAACGCCCAGGCCTCGGTCATCGCCCCCACCGGCACCATCGGTCTCGCGATGTCCTGCGACACCACCGGTCTCGAGCCCGACCTCGCCCTGGTCAAGTTCAAGAAGCTCGTCGGCGGCGGCTCGATGCAGATCGTCAACGGCACCGTCCCGCAGGCCCTGCGCCGCCTGGGCTACCAGGAGGAGCAGATCGAGGCGATCGTCGCCCACATCGCCGAGCACGGCAACGTGGTCGACGCCCCCGGCCTGAAGACCGAGCACTACGAGGTCTTCGACTGCGCCATGGGCGAGCGCTCCATCTCCGCGATGGGCCACGTCCGCATGATGGCCGCCATCCAGCCGTGGATCTCGGGCGCCCTCTCCAAGACCGTGAACCTGCCGGAGACGGCCACGGTCGAGGACGTCGAGGAGGTCTACTTCGAGGCCTGGAAGATGGGCGTCAAGGCGCTCGCGATCTACCGCGACAACTGCAAGGTCGGCCAGCCGCTCTCCGCCAAGAAGAAGGAGGACGAGAAGGCCGAGGTCACCGCGAAGTCCGAGGCGACGATCCGCGAGGCCGTCGAGAAGGTCGTCGAGTACCGCCCGGTCCGCAAGCGCCTCCCCAAGGGCCGCCCGGGGATCACCACCTCCTTCACCGTCGGTGGCGCCGAGGGCTACATGACCGCCAACTCCTACCCGGACGACGGTCTCGGCGAGGTCTTCCTGAAGATGTCCAAGCAGGGCTCCACCCTCGCCGGCATGATGGACGCCTTCTCCATCGCCGTCTCCGTCGGCCTGCAGTACGGCGTCCCGCTGGAGACCTACGTCTCGAAGTTCACCAACATGCGCTTCGAGCCGGCCGGCATGACGGACGACCCGGACGTGCGGATGGCGCAGTCGATCGTCGACTACATCTTCCGCCGCCTGGCGCTGGACTTCCTGCCCTTCGAGACCCGCTCCGCCCTCGGCATCCACTCGGCCGAGGAGCGTCAGCGTCACCTCGACACCGGCTCGTACGAGCAGCCCGAGGACGAGGACATCGACGTCGAGGCACTGGCCCAGTCCGCGCCCCGTACCCAGGAGCTGAAGGCCGTCGCGGTCCCGGCCCCGAAGGCCGAGGTCCCGGCCCCGAAGCAGGCCCACACCTCCGCGGAGCTCGTCGAGATGCAGCTCGGCATCAGCGCCGACGCCCCGCTCTGCTTCTCCTGCGGCACGAAGATGCAGCGCGCCGGCTCCTGCTACATCTGCGAGGGCTGCGGCTCGACCAGCGGCTGCAGCTGACGGCGGCCGGTGCGCTGAACGGCGGAAGCCGCTGAGCGCACCGGATCGGCTCTCCGATCGCCCGTGAAGGGGCGTCGACCACCGGTCGGCGCCCCTTCCGCGTACGCCGGGGGCCTCCGGGCGGCCGCGTACGCCGGAGACCTCAGGACGCGGCCGAGCCCAGGAGCGTGCCGAAGGCCTGCGGGTCGGCGTCGAAGCCGCGGCTGATCGAGCGGTACGACCAGCCGTCCGCTCCGTCGCGGGTGAACTCGACGACCGTCGCCGCGAGGGCCCCGGGGACGTCCGCGAAGTCGTGGGTCAGCAGGTCGGTGTAGCCCTCGCGGACCCGTATGCCCGTGTTCGCTATGTCGCCGAAGGTCAGGCGCCCGCCGCCCTGCTGTATCGCCACGCCCACCACCACGCGCGCGTACCGCGGGTCCAGCCGGTCCAGCTCCAGCGTCATGGCCTCGTCGTAACCGAAGCCCTGCCCCGTACGGCTGTCACGGTGAAGCGTGATCGTGCCGTCGGGGGAGCGGCTCCCGAAGTGCACCAGCTGGGCCGGCGTGCCGTGCGGGTCGCCGGCGGTGAAGACCCCGGCGACGAGATCCAGGTCGTGGGCCGGCGCACCGGCCGGGGCGGGGTCCCACTTGAGCGTGACCTCGACGCGCCCCACCCCTTTGTTGAGTCCGCTCATGATGCTTCCCCTCTCCGCGCACGCCGCCGCGCACGCCTAGCCTCGTACCGTCGACCGCTCAAAAGCCCGTGGTCGTGGGCCGATTACTCATGGTGTCATGTGCCTACGACAGAGGACCCGACGCTTGAGGGGGAGAGCGGTTTGTGGAGCGGTGACGAGCTGGATCTCGACGCATATCTGGCCAGAATCGGATACGACATCGGGCGGGACGGGGAACTCGCCCCTGATCTGCGGACCTTGACGGCCCTTCACCGGGCGCACGCCTCGACCATTCCCTTCGAGAACCTCGACGTGGCCCTGGGAGGCCGATACCCCTGGACCTGAAGAGCCTTCAGGCCAAACTCGTCGAGCGGCGCCGGGAGGCTACTGCTACGAGCAGAACTCCTCCTGGCTGCGGCCCTCGAACAGATCGGCTTCCCCGTCACGGGCGCGGCGCGCGCAACCGCTCGCGGGCGCGACGCTGCCGCCGGTCACCCACGCGCTCCTCGCGGTGACGGTCGAGGGCGAACAGTGGCTCGCCGACGTCGGGTTCGGCTGGCAGGGGCCGCTGGAGCCCGTGCCGCTCCGGGACGGCGCGCGCGTGGACCAGGACGGCTGGACGTTCGGCATCGCCGTCGAGGACGACGGCACCCATGTGCTGCGCTCACTGCGGTCGACGGGCTGGATGGACGTGTACGCGTTCTCGCCGCAGGAGTACCAGCCCGGTGACTTCACCGTCCTGAACCACTACAGCTCCAGCCATCCGCAGTCACGTTTCCTCGGCCAGGTCGTGGCCCAGAGGCCGGGCGCGGACGTGCGGAGATCGCTGCTGCGCGAGACGCTCTCGCTCGTGAGCGCGGACGGATCCGTCGAGGAACGGATCGTGACGGCCGAGGAGTTGGCTGCGACCCTGGAGGACGAGTTCGGCATCGAACTGGACACCGGGGAGCGCGAAGGTCTGGAGCGACTGCAGGCGGCGGGAGCCTGACGGGGTCTGCCGGGGCGCTCTCCGGCCCCGTACGATGGCGCGGTGCTGGTCAAGTGGATTCGCTGCACCGTGGTCGACCGTCGAGGGTTCGAGCGGGGGCAGCGGAAATGGGCGGGGCTGCTCGGTGAGCCGGGATTCCGGGGCCAGGGCGGCGGGTGGAGCCGGGGTCGCCCGGACGTCGCCCACATCTTCGCGTTCTGGGAGAGCCGGGCCTTCTACGACTCGTTCATGGCGCGGTCGCACGACCGTCTCGCGGCCGCGCAGGTGGGAACGTTCAGGGACATCCAGGTCAAGCTCTTCGACCATCGCTTCGACGTGAAGACCGGCTTCGAGCCGCGGTTCGCCGACGCCGACGTGGCACGGGTGGCGCACTGCCGGGTCCACGAGGACCGGGCCGAGCACTTCGCGCTCATGCAGGAAAAGGTGTGGAACCCGGCCATGGCCGGGTCCCCCGGCATGCTGCGGGGCCTGTTCGGCGAAGCGCCCGGCAGCGAGTTCCTGGTGCTCTCGATGTGGCAGTCCGCCGCCGAGCACGGAAAGTACCGGGTCGAACGCGTGGAGCGGCTCGGGCTGCGGGCCCGCACCGCCGCCGACGTGGCGGCCCTGAACGGGGACGTGGTGCAGCTCGAACCGTCCTGGACGGTCTGAGCCGCCGATCTCCCCCGGATGGGCTTTGGGCGCCACCTCGGCTGAGCCTGCCGGAGAGCGGCGATCTAGGGTCGAGGTATGGCAAGACCGCGGCGCATCGTTCTCGTACGGCACGGAGAGTCCGAGGGCAATGTCGATGACACGGTGTACGAACGGGAGCCCGACCACGCCCTGAGGCTGACCGAAACCGGGTGGCGGCAGGCGGAGGAGACGGGGGAACGGCTGCGGGAGCTCTTCGGGGAGGAGCCGGTCAGCGTGTACGTCTCGCCGTACCGACGCACCCACGAGACCCTCCGGGCCTTCCGGCTCCCCGCGGGGCAGGTCAGGGTGCGGGAGGAGCCGAGGCTGCGGGAGCAGGACTGGGGCAACTGGCAGGAGCGGGAGGACGTGCGCCTGCAGAAGGCCTACCGGGACGCGTACGGGCACTTCTTCTACCGCTTCGCCCAGGGCGAGTCCGGCGCCGACGTCTACGACCGCGTGGGTGCCTTCCTGGAGAGCCTGTACCGCAGCTTCGAGGCGCCCGACCATCCGCCCAACGTCCTGCTGGTCACCCACGGGCTGACCATGCGGCTGTTCTGCATGCGCTGGTTCCACTGGACGGTCGCCGACTTCGAGTCGCTGTCCAACCCGGGCAACGCGGAGACCCGCACACTCCTCCTGGGCGAGGACGGCAGATACCGCATGGACAGGCCGTTCGAGCGCTGGCGTACCCCGGAACCGTACGGCCCCACCGGATAGAGTGGCAGATCGATGACCGCTGACTCCTCACCCGACCGGCGCTTCGATCGCGCCCTGGCCAGCCTGCGCGGGCTGTCCGTGGGAGACGCCCTGGGCTCCCAGTTCTTCGTACCCGCCCACTACCCCCTGCTGAAGCGGCGCGAGCTGCCCGCCGGCCCCTGGCAGTGGACCGACGACACCGAGATGGCCTGCTCCGTCCTGGCCGTCCTCGTCCACCACGGCCGGATCGACCAGGACGCCCTGGCCCTGTCCTTCGCACAGCACCACGACTTCGACCGGGGTTACGGCCCGGCGGTCAACCGGATGCTCCGGCTCATTCGGGAGGGCGGCGACTGGCGGGAGCTGGCCGCCGCGCTCTTCAACGGGCAGGGATCCTGGGGCAACGGCGCCGCGATGCGGATCGCCCCGCTGGGAGCCTGGTACGCCGACGACCCGGAGCAGGCGACCCACCAGGCCGAGATCTCCGCGTACACCACCCACCAGCACCGGGAGGCCGTGGTGGGCGCCATGGCCGTCGCCGCCGCGCCGCGCTCGCCGCCGACCCGGCCGGGCCGCCCACGCCCGAGGCCCTGCTCGACGGGGTCATCGCCCTCGTGCCGCGCAGCGCGGTCGGGGCGGGCCTGCGCAGGGCCCGTGACATGCTCGACTACGGCGACGCGAACACGGTCGCCGCGGTGCTCGGCAGCGGCCGCCGGACGAGCGCCCACGACACGGTCCCCTTCGCGCTCTGGTCGGCCGCGCGCGGGCTCGGCGACTTCGAGCGGGTGTTCTGGACGACCGCGCAGGTCGGCGGCGACGTCGACACGACCTGCGCCATCGCCGGCGGAGTGGTCGCCTCCGCCACGACCGGTACGCCCCCGGCGGACTGGCTGCGGCAGACCGAGGACCTTCCGGGATGGGTCCCGGACGGGACGGCATGAAACCACACGGTGCCCCGGGCCCCGAGCGGGGCCCGGGGACATCGGCGCGCGTACAGGGCCGGGAAGGCCCCGGGTACGCGGCGGGCAGTCGCCGGGGCTCCTGGGCCGGGCGAAGCCGCCGAACCGCGGGAGGTCACTGAGGTGCGCGTGTGGGCGCTGAGCCCCCTGAGAGGGGCGTGCTTCACGCACGCGATGCCAGGTCCACCACGCACCCGAGCAGGGCCGGAAACGCCCGGAGCGGGGCGGTGGCGGGCTCCGAAGTGCGGTCGCAGGTGTCTCGGGACGGGCCTCCGGGACCGCCCGAGGCGAATCCGGGTATCGCGGGCGGCACCAGGCGGCGTAACCTGTCTGGCGCCATGCCGTACGAACCTCCCACCCACACCGTCGAGCGGTCGCTCCGAGCCACCACCGGCGCCAAGATCGTCGCCGGGGTCGACGAGGTCGGACGCGGAGCGTGGGCCGGCCCCGTCACGGTGTGCGCGGCCGTCACCGGCCTCCGCAAGCCCCCCGAAGGGCTCACCGACTCGAAGCTGCTCGCCCCCAGACGCCGGAACGCGCTGGCGGCGGAGCTGGAGGGGTGGGTCACCGCGTACGCGCTCGGCGACGCCTCCCCGCAGGAGATCGACGAACTCGGGATGACCGCGGCGCTGCGGCTCGCGGCCGTCCGGGCCCTCGAAGGCCTTCCCGTGCGGCCCGACGCGGTCATCCTGGACGGCAAGCACGACTACCTCGGCAGCCCCTGGCGCGTCCGTACGGTGATCAAGGGCGACCAGTCCTGCATCGCCGTCGCGGCGGCCTCCGTCATCGCGAAGGTCCGGCGCGACGCCCTCATGGCGGAGCTGGAGGGCGAGGGCGGCCCGTACGCGGCGTACGCCTTCGGAGCCAACGCGGGCTACCCTCGCCGGTCCACAAGGCGGCGCTCGAAGAGCTGGGCCCCACCCCGCACCACCGACTCTCCTGGTCGTACCTGGACGCGCTGCCCCAGTGGCGCCACCTCAAGAAGGTCCGCCTCTCCGCCGAGGCGGCCGCGCTGGAAAGCGGGGGCCAACTCGGCTTCGACTTCTGAACTTCCGGTCACGGAGCCCTGCCGAAGGGCCGTCCGCATGGCCGGGGTGCACATGTGTGCCCACCCGCCGGTGCTCCGCGCAGCGGCGTTTGATAGACATCCATTCATGCCTCTCATCCCCGAGGAGCCTCAGATTCACGAGAGCGCCCAGGGTCCCCGCGCCACCGCGGCCGCCGGCCGCCCCGCGTCGACCCCCCGTCCCGTACCCGGCCCGCGTTCCGCGGCCTCTCCGCGTCCCGGACGCCCTGGTCCGCCAAGCCCGCCGCACCGGCGCCGAACCCCGGTGCCGGGCAGCCTCCGGCCAAGAGCCCGGAGAATCGTTCCGACCAGCGCGCCACCCCGCAGCTCCAGCTGATCCCGGCCCCGCTCGACGGCGCGCTCGACGCCGCCGAGGAGGCCCTGGACCTGCTTCTGGAGAGCGGGCGGCGCCCGGCGAGATCCTGGTGCTCACCACCGGCGACCCGCACCCGTGGGCGGCTCACGAGTTGTCCTTCGGCGAGGCCGCCTACTGGGCCCAACAGGACACCGGCGACGACGTGTTCTTCGTCGGCGCCTCCGCCGTGGAGCGGGCCGCCGCCCGCCCTGTGGTGATCGTCGCCGTCAACGGCGGCGACGAGGAGACGGCCGCCCGGGCCCTTCCGGCGGCGATGACCCGTGCGGGCGCGCTGCTCGTCGTCTGCGGCGACCCGCAGCGCGTCACGGCCCTCCTCGGCGTGGGCGCAGGCGTCTGACCGGCCGCTCCTCCGCCGGTCCCCACCGGGACCGGCGGAGGGCCCGGCAGAGGTCTGGCACCGCCCGAGCGGTCAGCGCGCGGCGACCCGGCGCAGGGGTTCGGTCGCGCCGCTCGCGGTCCTCGGCGTGAGCCGGTCGAGCTCGGCCGACCCCTCGCCCAGCGGCAAGGGAAGCGAGTCGGAGCTCGGCCGGCGGCCACCGCGGCCCTCGCCGAGCACCTGCCAGCCCCCGCCGGTCAGCGTGATGTACGCGCCGCAGCGGAGCCCGTGCAGGGTGCAGGCGTCCCGGAGCCCCCACATCCAGGCTCCGTCCTCCTCCGTCCAGCGCTCGTCGCCCTCACGGCAGTACAGCAGGACTGCCGTTCTCACGGGTGCGCGTCTGCGGAGGTCGTGCGGTATGACCCGCCGCAAATGCGCCAGGAGCGCATTGCGGAACTCCCAGCCGTCCGCCGCGACGGGACGGCGGACGAACGAGGCACTGGCGGCGAGCCGCTCCTCGTGGTCCAGAACGGCGAGGACGGCCGTCGAGGGCGTGGGCGCGTGGCGCGAGTGCAGTCCGCTGACGACCTCACGAGGATTGCGCAGCAGGGGAATTCCGGCAGCGGCCCACTCCGAGGGCTCGAGTATCCGGGCGAGGCGGCTGGCGGACTCGGACGACGATCTGAGCGAGGCGGCTGTGGGCGGAGCGAATCCGAGGGTCACGGTCCTCCCTTCGGATACGCGCCCGCTGGATGCGGGCAAGGTCGGGTGAGGGCGCACCACGGCACAGTCCTTCCGGACCGCTGACGGGCCGTGCGGGGCGGTTTCCCAATTCTTGCTGGCCCGTGCGCGAGCGGCAACGAGCAATTGAGGCCGCTGACGGGAATGAGTCGGTATGCCTCTCATATCCCTGCCCAGTTGCCCATTGTTCACTCCCCGTTTCCCCACCTGTTTCACCCCTGGACGGCGAGCACCAGGGGGAACACTCCTTCCGCTCCGGCGCGCCGCAGCAGCCGCGCAGCCACCGCCAACGTCCAGCCGGTGTCGGAGGAGTCGTCCACGAGGAGAACCGGCCCGTCGGCGTCCGCCAGCCGACCGGCCAGGTCCGGAGGGACCGTCAGAGTCCGCTGCAGACCGACGACCCGCTGGGCGCTGTTGGTCCGCGAGAGCCGGAGCTCCTCCGCCTCCGGCGCGTACTCCACCACGCCGAGGAAAGGCATCCTGCCGATCTCGGCGATCCGCTGTCCGAGCGAGCCCACCAGACGCGGCTTGCGGTGGGAGGCGACCGTGACCACTCCGGCGGGGCGGCGCGGCGCGTCCGGAGCGCCGGAGGCCCACCCCCGGGCCCTTGGCCCAGTCGGCCAGCACGTGCACCACCGCCTGCACCACATCGTCCGGCACGGGCCCGTCCAGGGTGCCGTCGGCAAGCAGCGGACGCAGCCGATTGCCCCAGCCGATGTCCGAGAGCCGCCCCAGGGCCCGGCCGCCGAACGCCTGCTCCCCGGGCGGAATACGGCCCTTCAGATCGACCCCGACCGCGGCGAGCCCGGTGGGCCACATCTTCCGGGGCTCGACCTCCACGCCGGGCCGCCCGAGCTCGCCCTTGGCCGCGTCCAGCGCCGCCACCGACACCTTCGGGTCGAAACGGCTGCCCGCGCAGTTGTCGCAGCGACCGCACGGAGCGGCCTCCTCGTCGTCCAACTGGCGCCGCAGGAACTCCATGCGACACCCGGTCGCCGCCGCGTAGTCACGCATCGCCTGCTGCTCGGCCGACCGCTGCCGCGCCACCCACGCGTACCGCTCGGTGTCGTACACCCAGGGCTGACCGGTGCTCTCCCAGCCGCCCTTGACCCGGTGCACCGCGCCGTCCACGTCCAGGACCTTGAGCATGGTCTCCAGCCGGGTCCTGCGCAGTTCGACCAACGGCTCCAGGGCGGGCAGGGACAGGGCCGGCCCGCCTGCGCGAGCACGTCGAGCGTGCGGCGCACCTGCTCCTCCGGCGGGAAGGCCACCGAGGCGAAGTAGCGCCAGATCGCCTCGTCCTCCTGCCCCGGCAGGAGCAGCACCTCCGCGTGCTCCACCCTCGCCCTGCCCGGCCGACCTGCTGGTAGTACGCGATGGGGAGGAGGGCGACCCGAGATGCACCACGAAGCCCAGGTCCGGCTTGTCGAAGCCCATGCCGAGCGCCGAAGTCGCCACGAGCGCCTTGACGCGGTTGGCCTGGAGGTCGTCCTCCGCCTGCTGCCGATCGGCGTTCTCCGTCCGGCCGGTGTAGGAGGACACAGTGTGCCCGCACTGGCGCAGATAGGCGGTGACCTCGTCGGCCGCGGCGACCGTCAGCGTGTAGATGATCCCGGAGCCGGGGAGCTCGCCGAGGTGGTCTGCGAGCCAGGCCAGCCGGTGCGCGGCGTCCGGCAGTCTGATCACGCCCAGACTCAGGCTCTCCCGGTCGAGGGGCCCCCGCAGCACGAGGGCGTCCGTGCCCGCCCCCGTGCCGAGCTGCTCGGCCACGTCGGCCGTCACCCGTGCGTTCGCCGTCGCCGTGGTGGCCAGCACCGGAACGCCGGAGGGCAGGTCGGCCAGCATCGTCCGCAGCCGGCGGTAGTCGGGCCGGAAGTCGTGGCCCCAGTCCGAGATGCAGTGCGCCTCGTCGACCACGAGCAGCCCGGTGGCGGCGGCCAGCCGTGGCAGTACCTGGTCACGGAAGTCGGGATTGTTGAGCCGCTCCGGACTCACCAGGAGCACGTCAACCTCGCCGGCGGCCACCTCCTCCTGGACCGTCTCCCACTCCTCGGTGTTCGAGGAGTTGATCGTCCGGGCGCGGATACCCGCCCGGGCCGCCGCCTCCACCTGGTTGCGCATCAGCGCGAGCAGCGGGGAGACGATCACCGTCGGGCCGCTGCCGCGCTCGCGGAGCAGCGAGGTCGCCACGAAGTACACGGCCGACTTGCCCCAGCCGGTCCGCTGCACCACCAGGGCCCGGCGTCGATCGGCGACCAGGGCCTCGATGGCCCGCCACTGGTCCTCGCGCAGTCTGGCCCGGCCGGTCGGGTCGGAGACGAGACGGGCGAGCACGGCGTCGGCGGCGGCTCGGAGGGCGGCGCGGTCTTCCAGCGGGGCTGCTTGGGTCATGCCCCATGCAACCCGATGCCTCGGACATCGCGCGAATGAGACGGCGAACCTGTGGATAACTCACCTGGGCGGCGAATGCCCCGTTCCGGAGTTATCCACAGGGGTTTCGGATTTCGGAAGATCGCGAGACCGTCCTGACCATGAACGCGAATCACCACGAAACCAGTGCACCCTCCCGTCCCCAGATCACCCTGCGAGGCCCGGCCGAGCTGGCCGACGCCCTGCCGTTCGTGCTGGGCTTCCACCCCACCGACTCCGTCGTCCTGGTCGCCCTCCACGGCGAGCGCGGCCGCTTCGGCGGCCGGGTCAGGCTCGGAATCCCGAGCTCGCCCCAGGAGTGGCCGTCCACGGCCGATCACCTCGCCGAGTGCCTCGTGGAGGGCGGGGCCCGATCCGGCGCACGGCCGGACGGCATCGTCGTCTTCCTGTGCCAGGACCCCGCGCCCGGCGAGACGGGCCGCAGGGTCATGGAGCGGCTGAAGCCCTTCGCGCAGCGACTCAGGACCGCCTGCGGCGCCCTCGACATCCCCGTCTACGAAGCCCTCTGCATCACCGACGGGCTGTACTTCTCGTACTGCTGCCCCGACCAGCGCTGCTGTCCGCCGGACGGCACCCCGCTCGCGCTCAGCGGCACCTCGGTGATGGCGGCGACCGCGGCGTACGCCGGAGTGCAGGTCCGGGGCTCCCTGCGGGACATGCAGGCCCGGCTGAAGCCGCGCGGCGGCCCCGGGGACGAGGCGCAGCGGGCCGCCCTCGACGCGGCGGCGGCCTCGATCGTCCCCGGATCCTCGAAGGCGCCGAAGGGCAGGGGCGGGAGGAGGTGCGCGGGGCGACGCTGCGTCTCGCCCGCGAGATCCTTCGCCGGTTCGTCGACCCGAAGAGCCCGAAGGTCCCTCTGAGCACGATGAGTTCGGGGAACTCGGGGAACTCGGGCAGTCGCGAGGGCCGGGCCGGCGCGGCGGGCGCGCTGAGCACGGCGAGTCCGGTGCGGCCGGCCGTACCAGGACTGCGGACCGGTGCCGCGACCGCGGACGACGCGGCCGACGACGCCCTGATCACGACCGACGAGGCGGCCGCTCTGGTCCTCGGCCTGCAGGACAGGGTCACCCGGGACCGCGTCGCCGAGTGGATGGAGGGCTGGGAGGGACCGCCGCCCTACGGCTCTGGCGCGTCCTGGCCCGGCGCTGCGTCACGCCCTACCAGGAGCACGCCGCCGCACCCTCACCCTCGCGGGCTGGACGGCCTGGTCCTTGGGTGACGAGCCGACCGCAAGGGTCGCCCTCGGACTCGCACTCGAAGCCGACCCCGAGTACGTGTTCGCCCGGCTGCTGCACCAGGCGTGCAACGAAGGTCTCGACCCCGAGTCGCTCCGCTCCTGCCTGAGGAGCGAGCGGGACGCACGGGCGGCCTCGGAGCAGGAGGCGCTCTCCCTCCCGCCGGGTCCGGATGCGGGCCACCCGCAGGCCGGGCGCCACACAGGCCCTCCGGAAGCCGGGACGGCAGGCCGGTGGGAGCGAGCGCCGGGCGACCGCCGGAGTCCGCCCCGGCGGGCCCGCCACCACGAGGCCGGGAGGCGGCACTCCCGGCACGGCGGGCACCGCGGTTCCAGGAGCGACCGATGACGACCGTGACCCGGCCGCCCGCAAGCGCGTTCAGCTCTCTGGCGGAGTCGTACGAACCGTCCCGCCGACACCCTGCCGGCCGCCCGGTTCGCACAGAGAGCACCCCGTACCCGCCATGGCTCCCAGCCCCGTCCCGGCCCCCGGCCGCCCCGCCGGACCCCCGGGCACCCAGTCGTCCGGCCACGCCTCCGGACACACGTCCGGCGCCGGCGTCGCCTTCCCTCGCGCGACGCGTCCCGCGGAACTTCCCTCGGTGCACGGTGCGCTCCTCTGCGTGGCCCTGCCCGCCCTCACCGTCTGCGCCGAGCACGGCCAGCTCACGGGAGAAGGACCCGAGGGGTGTACGACGCGGGAGGCGGCTCCTGTCCCGCTGCGTCCTGCGGGTGGCGGGGCGTGAACCCGTCGCGCTCCAGGGCCGCATGGCAGCCGCCGACCAGGCGGTCTTCCGCGGCGCCCTGCGCGTCCCCGGCGATGCCGGGCCCGACCCGGCACTCACCGTCGAACGCACGCGGAGCGCCGACGGAACCGAGCGGATCACCCTGCACAGCGCCGCGCCCGGCCCTCCGGCTCCCCGTGGAAGTCGCTCTGGGCACGGATCTCGCGGACCTGGGCTCGGTGGCGTCCGGGAGAACCGGCCCCGACCTCACCGCGAGCGTCCACGGCACCGGACTGCGATGGACCGGCGGCGACGGCCGGTCCGTCACCGTCACGGCGGACCCGCCGCCCATGGACTCCCTGGCGGCGGCGGGAGTACTGCGCTGGGAAGCCGAGCTGGCGCCCGGAGCGGCGTTCACGCTCCGGCTGCGGGTACGCGGGAGTCGCCCGCCCGCCCCACCGCCTCCTCGGGTGCGGGCTCCGGGAGGCCCGGTGGCCACCTCCTCGCCGAGGCCCGCGCCGAGGGAGACGACCCGCGACCGGGGAACTGCTCCGCACCTCCGTCGAGGACCTGCGGGCCCTGCTCCAGCGCGACCCGGCCCACCCCGCGGACGTGTACTTCGCGGCCGGCGTCCCCTGGCGCTGCGGACCGGTCACCGCCGAGGCGCTCTGGGCGGCCCGCATGGCCCTGCCCCTCGGGACCAGGCTCGCCACCACCACCCTGCGGGCCCTCGGACGCACCCAACTCTCCGGCAACGGAACCGAGTCAGGGCGCCTTCAGGGACCGCTCAGGGACGCGGGCCCGCACCTCCCGCCCCGCTGCACGGGCATCGAGGCCACCCTCGCCTTCCCCGTCGTGCTCGCCGAGGCCCGCCGCTGGGGCCTCCCGGCCGCTGACCTGGAGGAACTGCTTCCCGTGGCGGAGCGCTGCCTCGACTGGCTCCGGCGCACGGCCGGCCGCACCGGGTTCGTGCCGGACCCGGGGCCGCCGGGCCCTGGCGGGCCGAGACCCAGGCACACGCCCACCGTGCGGCCCTGCTCGGTGCCGACCTCCTCGACGAGTGCGGACGGCCTGGGGAGACGCCCTGCGGGACGAGGCACGGGCTCTGCGCGAGCGGTTCCGGCGCGAGTTCTGGCTCGACGACCCGGCGGGGGCCGCCCCGCCGTCGCCCGCGCGCCCGACGGCCGGACCTGGTCCCAGCTGGGCGGCTGGGCCGCACACCTGCTCGACACCGGGCTGCTGGGTGGCGGCCGGTACGCACCGGGTCTTCTGGGTCGGACGGAGGCCGAGCAGGTGGCCAGGCTGTTCGGCACCCCGGCGCTCGACACCGGCTGGGGACTGCGCAGCCTGGGAACCAAGGAGCCGGGCCACAACCCCTTCGGCCACCGGGCCGGCGCGGTCCGGGTGCACGAGACGGCGGTCGCCGTGGCCGGTCTCGCCGCCGCCGGTCACGAGAAGGAGGCCGCCTCCCTGCTGCGGGGGCTGCTCGACGCGGCGGAGGCCTTCACCCACCGGCTCCCCGAGATGTACGCGGGAGAGCAGCGGACGACGGGCGGGCGCCCGGTGCCCCACCCGGCGGCGTGCCGGCCGGCGGCCGTCGCGGCCGCCGGATCGGTCCACGCGCTGCTCGCCCTCGCCGGCATCAGGCCCGACGCGCCGGGCCGGTCCGTGTCGGTGCACCCGCTGGCCTCGGCCCCGCTCGGCGCGATCCGGCTGTCGGGGCTCGTGGTCGCCGGCGAACCCTTCGCCGTGCGGGTGGGCAGGCTGGGTCTCGGTATGGTCGAGGAGGCCGCAGAGGGCCTTCAGCTGGGGGTGTGACGAGATGCCGGGCACGGAGACGAGGGAAGCCTCGCGGCGAGGTGGGGAAGTCGGGGCCGATGCTTCCGCGAGGCGTGTTTATCGTCAGGAAGACGACTATGATCGCGGCATGCCTCCCTACGACCCCTCGGCCTTCCCTCCCTTCGCTGTGACCGTCGATCTGGTCGTGCTCACCGTGCGGCGCCATGCACTGTGCACCCTGGTCGTACGGCGAGGAGAGGAGCCGTACCAGGGGCGTTGGGCGCTGCCCGGCGGTTTCGTACAGGCCGAGGAGGACCTCGGCGCCGCTGCGGCGCGCGAGCTGGTCGAGGAGACCGGCCTCTGCGCCCACGACCCGGCCGCCCCGCCGCCCGTACCGAGCAACGGCGCGCACCTGGAGCAGCTGGCGACGTACGGCGCCCCGACCGCGACCCGCGCATGCGGGTGGTGAGCGTCGCGCACCTGGCGCTGGCGCCGGACCTTCCCGCCCCACGGGCCGGCGGCGACGCGAACAGTGCCCGCTGGGCCCCGGTCGAGGAGCTCCTCGGCAAGGACGAGACCTTCGCGGCCGAGGACGGCGGACCGGGGGCGCTCGCCTTCGACCACGCCCGGATCCTCGCCGACGGGGTGGAGCGCGCCCGCTCCAAGATCGAGTACTCCTCCCTGGCCACGGCCTTCTGCCCGCCGGAGTTCACGGTCGGAGAGCTGCGGCGCGTCTACGAGGCTGTCTGGGGCGTGTCCCTCGACCCGCGCAACTTCCACCGCAAGGTGACCGGCACGCCCGGCTTCCTGGTCCCGGCCGGAGGAACCACGACCCGTCAGGGAGGGCGTCCCGCCCAGCTCTTCCGGGCAGGTGGGGCCACTCTCCTCAACCCGCCGATGCTGCGCCCCGAGGTCTGAGAGTCGTGCGCGTGCGGCACCCCTGAGCGCCAAACCTGCACTGAAAGTCCGAAATGTAGCGTTATCTTGCTGCGGTAGCGCCGCCCTGCCGCGGAGCGGTGTCACCTACCGCGAGAGAAGCGATGCTCCAGGCAATCGGACTGACCAGTACTTCCCGCCGCGATCGCCCGCCCGCCGTGGACGATCTGACCTTCGAGGCCCGGCCGGGTACCGTGACCGCGCTCCTCGGGCCCCGGGGATCCGGCAAGACCACCGCTCTCCGGCTCATGCTCGAACTGGAGCCGGGCCGTGGGATCACCTACTTCCGGGGCAGGCCGCTGCACCGCATCGCCCACCCCCCTCGCGAGGTCGGCGTGCTCCTCGGCGATGTCCCCGGACACCCCTCCCGTACCCTCCGGGGGCAACTCCGGATGCTCTGCGCCGCCACCGGAGTTCCCGCCGCGCGGGCCGACGAACTGGTGCGGGCCGTGGGGCTCACCGGCCTGGAGCGCCGCCGGATCGGCACCCTGCCGATCGGCGCGGACCGTCGACTCGGGCTCGCCTCAGCCTTGTTGGGTGCCCCTCACACTCTGCTCCTCGACGAGCCGGCCGCGGGTCTCTCCGTACCCGAGAGTGGTCGGCTGTACGAGTTGCTTCGCGCACACGCCGCCGAGGGGGGAACCGTGCTCTACACCACGGAGGACCCCAAGGACGCGGCCCGTAACGCCGACCGCGTCGTGACCCTGGACGGCGGCCGGCTCGTCGCGGACCAGGAGGCCGTCGAGTTCGCCCGTACCCGCTTGCGTCCCCGGGTCGTAGTCCGGACCCCGCACGCCGCCCGGCTGGCCGCGGCCGTGACCCAGGAGGCCAGGGCCGCCCGCCGTCCCGTCGAGGTGGTCGCCGAGGACGGCAACCGTCTGTCCGTCTACGGCAGCGACTGCGCGGCCGTCGGTGACACCGCCTTCCGGCACGGCGTCCCGATCCACCGGCTCGCCGATGAGAGGGGAGGTGATGACGGGGTCGGCGCCTGGCGGACGGGGCGGGCCCCGGGGGTCGGGGACACCGCAAGGGCGGAGAGTCGTACCGCCGCGCCGGAGGGAGCCGGAGAGTCCTCCGGGGTCGAGGGGCGGGAGACCCCGGACGGACTGCGAGGTGCCGCTCGGAGGCCCCAGCGCTCGCCCTTGCGTCCGCTGCGGTACGAGATCCACCGGCTCCTGGGCGTCCCCTCCACCCCGCTCGTCGTGGCCGGCGTTCTGCTCGTCTCCATGACGCTCGCCCTGCTCCTCGGACGCGGCGGCCGGGCCGCGCTGCCCGCCGTCCTGGCGGCTGGCCGGTGATCTCCCCGCTGCCGCCCGCGGCGCTCGGCGCCGGGCTGCTCGGAGCCTTCTCCTTCGGTGAGGAGTACCGCTACCCGGCGCTCACCACGGGGCGCGGAGCCGTGCCCCGCAGACCGGGCCTGCTGCTCGCGAAGCTCGTCGTGGCCGCGGTCGTCGCCCTCGTGATCGGAGTGCTCGTCGCGACGGTCGATCTGGCGGCCCTGCGCTTCGTCCACGGAAGCGAGTTGATCCCCGTACCGAGGAACTGGCCGACCCTCTGCGCGAGTTGGCTCGGTCTGTGTGTCGGCTGCGCGTGGGCGGGGTGCTGGGCGCCGGGTGTTCCGAGCCGCCGCGCCGGAGTGGCGGCGGTGCTCGCGGTGCCGGTCGCCTTCGTGCCGCTGCTGCAGAAGGTGCTGACCGGGCCGTCGGTGCGGTCGGCGGCCGGACTTCCGGCGCGGCTGCGCGAGTTTGCAGGGCCGCAGTGGTCCCCGGCCGTGGACCGGTGGCTCGCGGGGGCGCTACGGGTGGTCGGTCAGCCCGCGGGGGTGGCGCTCTCGCTGACGTTGACCGGGCTGTTCTGCGCCTATGTGTTCACCGGCCTTCGCCGCAAGGCCCGTTGGTGATCATTTGCGGACTCAAAGGTTCCGGATCCGCTTCAACTCCCTTGGAAACCGCCATATATGCCCGATTAATCGTCAATTGTGTAGGGGGTGCCGATCACCCTTTCGTGTGCTTTTCACCAAAGACCTCAAGGGTCACGGAGGCAACGCCGACAAAGGATGCGTGAGTACCCTTGCGCACACCATGATGACCGCCGCCCGCCCCGTCGACTCCGGCCTCGGCGCCCCGGGCGATCTCGACCGCTACCCTACGCGGAGGCGCCCGCCGCCGGCCGTGTGGGCCCGCCCTCCTGGGAGGGGTGGACACCGATCTGGGCCGCGTCGGCCGCCGGACCGCCGGCAACCGGGGCGCGGGCTGCACGGGCAGCTCGTCCAACAGCTCGGCCAGATGATCGTCTCCGGCGACCTCGGCGCAGACCGTCCGCTCGTTCCCGAGGAGATCGGCCAGCGGTTCGAGGTCTCGCGCACCGTCGTGCGCGAGTCGCTGCGCGTCCTGGAGGCGAAGGGGCTCGTCAGCGCCCGCCCGAACGTCGGCACCCGGGTCAGGCCCGTCAGCGACTGGAACCTCCTCGACCCCGACATCATCGAGTGGCGCGCCTTCGGCCCGCAGCGCGACGACCAGCGCCGCGAGCTCAACGAGCTGCGCTGGACGATCGAGCCCCTCGCCGCCCGCCTCGCCGCCGGGCACGGCCGTGAGGACGTGCAGCAGCGCCTCGCCGACATGGTCGAGATCATGGGGCACGCGTTCGCCCAGGGCGATGGCATCACCTTCTCCCGCGCCGACACGGAGTTCCACTCGCTCCTCATCCAGCTCGCCGGGAACCGCATGCTGGAGCACCTCTCCGGCATCGTCGCCGCCGCGCTCCAGGTCTCCGGCGGCCCCGCCACCGGCTGCGACCGGCCGAGCGAGGCCTGCCTGGCGCACCACGCCCGCATCGTGGACGCGCTCGCCGCCGGGGACGCCCACGGCGCCGAGAACGCCATGCGGCAGCTGCTCACGGTCCACCCCGAGGTGGAGCGCGTCGTCCCCGCCCCCCGCGAACACTGACCCGCGGGCCGTGGCCGGGAGCGTGGAGGCGCACGCACCGCGTGCCGCCGGGGCCGAGCACCATGCGGGGGACCGGCAGGGTCTCCCCGGGTGATGCCCGGGTTCCGGCGGCGCGAATGTGCTGTGATCGACCACTCTGGCCGTTTCATCACAAATGAGGTGTGACTCGGGCCACGAAGATTGGGCGTAACACTCCTCCCGGCCGTGCGATGACCTAAGAGGTGATGGCCGAGGAAGGAATACAGCAGCCGATGGAGGCGCTGTGCAGTTCCCCGGTCCAGCCCGCGCCGTCGGCACATTCCCCGTCGACGGTCGTCGGCTCCAGCCCGATCCAGGGTGGGGCCGGAAGCCGTTTCCATCGTTCCGAGAGGTTGTTCGTGTCGGCCAGCACATCCCGTACGCTCCCGCCGGAGATCGCCGAGTCCGAGTCTGTGATGGCGCTCATCGAGCGGGGAAAGGCTGATGGGCAGATCGCCGGCGATGACGTGCGTCGTGCCTTCGAGGCTGACCAGATTCCGCCAACCCAGTGGAAGAATGTTCTGCGCAGCCTCAATCAGATCCTCGAGGAAGAGGGTGTGACGCTGATGGTCAGTGCAGCGGAGTCGCCGAAGCGCGCCCGCAAGAGCGTCGCAGCGAAGAGCCCGGCCAAGCGCACCGCCACCAAGACCGTCACTGCCAGGACGACGGTGACGAAGACCACCGTCTCGGCCTCCACGGCCGCCGCGGCCGAGGGCACCGACCCGGACGACGAGGCCGGATCGCCCGCCCGGAAGGCCGCCGCCAAGAAGACCGTCGCCAAGAAGGCGGTGGCCAAGAAGACCGTCGCCAAGAAGACGGCGGCCAAGAAGACCACCTCCAAGAAGGACGCCGACGAGCTCCTCGAGGGCGAGGACCTCCTTGAGGACGTCGCGCCCGGCAAGGGTGAGGAAGAGGAGACCGAGGGCGAGAGCAAGGGCTTCGTCCTGTCCGACGAGGACGAGGACGACGCTCCGGCTCAGCAGGTCGCCGTCGCCGGCGCCACCGCCGACCCGGTCAAGGACTACCTCAAGCAGATCGGCAAGGTCCCGCTGCTCAACGCCGAGCAGGAGGTCGAGCTCGCCAAGCGCATCGAGGCCGGTCTGTTCGCCGAGGACAAGCTCGCGAACTCCGACAAGCTCGCCCCGAAGCTCAAGCGTGAGCTGGAGATCATCGCCGAGGACGGCCGCCGGGCCAAGAACCACCTCCTGGAGGCCAACCTCCGTCTGGTGGTCTCGCTGGCCAAGCGCTACACCGGCCGCGGCATGCTCTTCCTGGACCTGATCCAGGAGGGCAACCTGGGTCTGATCCGCGCCGTCGAGAAGTTCGACTACACCAAGGGCTACAAGTTCTCCACGTACGCCACCTGGTGGATCCGTCAGGCGATCACCCGCGCCATGGCCGACCAGGCCCGCACCATCCGTATCCCGGTGCACATGGTCGAGGTCATCAACAAGCTCGCGCGCGTGCAGCGCCAGATGCTCCAGGACCTGGGCCGTGAGCCCACCCCGGAGGAGCTGGCCAAGGAACTCGACATGACCCCCGAGAAGGTCATCGAGGTCCAGAAGTACGGCCGTGAGCCGATCTCCCTCCACACCCCGCTGGGTGAGGACGGCGACAGCGAGTTCGGCGACCTCATCGAGGACTCCGAGGCGGTCGTCCCGGCCGACGCGGTCAGCTTCACGCTGCTCCAGGAGCAGCTGCACTCCGTTCTCGACACGCTCTCCGAGCGTGAGGCGGGAGTCGTCTCCATGCGCTTCGGCCTCACCGACGGCCAGCCGAAGACGCTGGACGAGATCGGCAAGGTCTACGGCGTGACGCGAGAGCGGATCCGTCAGATCGAGTCGAAGACGATGTCGAAGCTCCGCCACCCGTCGCGCTCGCAGGTCCTGCGCGACTACCTCGACTGATCCGTACGAGGTACGCATCGGCACACGGAAGGGCCCGGTTTCCCCGAGAGGGGGAGCCGGGCCCTCCGGCTTTGCTGGGGTGCACGGCGGGGACACGTGCTGGACGCTGGGTGAACCGACATCACCCGAGAGTCAGGAGGCTCCATGCGTGGTTCCCTCATCCGAGCATTGACGGGTGCTCTGGGCCTGGTCACCGCGGCGGCGGGGCAGCTTGCCACCGCAGGCCCCGTGGTCGCCGACAGCGTCGTGGTGGGTGGCCGGCCGACCCGGATCACGGACGCGCCGTGGGTGGTGGCGCTGTCCAGCCGTGACCGGTTCGGGGGTACGCGCGCGGGCAGTTCTGCGGGGTGTGGTCGTCGCGCCGACCAAGGTCCTCACGGCGGCCCACTGCCTGGGCCGTGAGGTGCTCGGCGGCGAGCCGTGGGAGGTGCGCGACTTCGTGGTCATCGCGGGCCGTGCGGCGCTGAGCGGGCAGGAGGGGCAGGAGGTCCGGATCTCGGACACCTGGGTCAATCCCGACTACGACCCGACGACCAACGCGGGCGACCTGGCCGTGCTGACGCTGGGGAGCCCGCTGCCGCAGTCGTACGTGATCGGTGTGGCCCGCTCGGGAGACGCGGCGTACGCGCCCGGGGTGGAGGCGGACGTCTACGGCTGGGGTGACACGACCGGCAACGGTGCCTATGCCTCCACGCTGCGGACGGCGCGCGTCCAGGTGCTGCCGGACGCGGCGTGCGAGCGGGCGTACCCGGGCGGGTTCGGCGTCCGCTACCAGCGCGGCACGATGCTGTGCGCGGGCGACCCGCAGGGCGGGAAGGACGCGTGCCAGGGGACAGTGGCGGCCCGCTGGTGGCCCAGGGGCTCCTCGTCGGCCTGGTGTCCTGGGGCAGCGGCTGTGGGCAGGCCGAGAACCCGGGCGTCTACACGCGGGTCTCCGCGGTGCTGCCGCCGAGCTTCTGAACCCACGCCCGAGGGCGGGGAGAGGTGGTGGCCCCGGATTCCACCGGGGCGCGAGCACGCGGGGAGTACGAGAACGGGCGGTCGCCCCTGAGATCAGGGTGTGACCGCCCGTCGTCCGGTCAGCGACCGGCCCTGGGCTCGTCGTGGATGGCGCGTCAGGCGTGGTCCTCGCCCTGCGTGCGGGCCGGCACGTCCGTCAGCCGGTCCGTCTCATCCTGTATCTCAACGGCGATCTTCTTGAGTTCCGGCTCGAACTTGCGTCCGTGGTGGGCGCAGAAGAGCAAGTCACCTCCGCTGGTCAGAACGACGCGCAGGTATGCCTGGGCGCCGCAGCGGTCGCAACGGTCAGCGGCCGTCAGGGGGCTCGCGGGGGTCAGAACAGTAGTCACGTCGCCTCTTCTCTAGCTCGACGAGCTGTCGTACCAGGGTCAACATCCAACCAGGCCGAAAACGTTCCCGCTCGTGGCTTTTCCTTGAAACTTCTTCCTAAGGTGGCTGTCTGCTGCCGGTTGGCGGCGAATGAGCCGTATTGCGTCGCTCTACGGATTTCGCGTTGCTTGTGTCGGTTAGCCCTCCCGGCGTGGTTGCCGGTTGTTCATGAGGACGTGCCCGGAGCCTAAATGGTTCATGCCTCGAAGGGAACGTGATGTTCACGTCACCCCATCGAGGGATCGAACATTCATGCGACCCTGGACTAGCATGAAGAATCGGGGAGGGTGGCGTTACAACGGCTCTACCAGGCATCGGTACCCTCTGAGCGGTGACCGACGCCGGGCCTTACCCCACCGGGCCAGATTTCAAATTCAGCGAGGAGCGAACCGCGTGACCGCCGAGACGTCCGTGCCGTCCAGTGCGCTGCTGACCGCAGACCGTGACGGTTCCAACTACACCGCGCGGCACCTGCTCGTACTCGAAGGGCTCGAAGCGGTCCGCAAGCGCCCCGGTATGTACATCGGGTCCACCGACAGCCGCGGCCTGATGCACTGCATCTGGGAGATCATCGACAACTCGGTCGACGAGGCCCTCGGTGGCTACTGCGACCGCATCGAGGTCATCCTCCACGACGACGGCTCCGTCGAGGTCCGGGACAACGGCCGGGGCATCCCGGTCGACGTCGAGCCGAAGACCGGCCTCTCCGGCGTCGAGGTCGTCATGACCAAGCTGCACGCCGGCGGAAAGTTCGGCGGCGGGTCGTACGCGGCGTCGGGCGGTCTGCACGGCGTCGGCGCCTCCGTGGTCAACGCCCTGTCGGCCCGCCTCGACGTCGAGGTCGACCGGAACAGCGCGACCCACTCGATCTCCTTCCGCCGGGGCGTCCCCGGCATCTTCACCGAGCAGGGCCCCGACAGCCCCTTCGACCCGGCCAACGGCCTCGTCAAGACCAAGCGCGTCCCCAAGACCCGCACCGGCACGCGCATCCGCTACTGGGCGGACCGGCAGATCTTCCTCAAGGACGCCAAGCTCTCCCTGGAGACGCTCCACCAGCGCGCCCGCCAGACCGCCTTCCTCGTCCCGGGCCTCACCATCGTCGTCCGTGACGAGCGGGACCTGGCCGACATCGGCAAGAGCGAGGAGACCTTCCGCTTCGACGGAGGCATCAGCGAGTTCTGCGAGTACCTCGCGCAGGACAAGGCCGTCTGCGACATCCAGCGCCTCACCGGACAGGGCACCTTCAAGGAGACCGTCCCCGTCCTCGACGAGCGCGGGCACATGACCCCGACCGAGGTCACCCGCGAGCTCGCGGTCGACGTCGCGCTGCGCTGGGGCACCGGCTACGACACCACGGTCAAGTCCTTCGTCAACATCATCGCCACCCCGAAGGGCGGCACCCACGTCTCCGGCTTCGAGCAGGCCATCACCAAGACGGTGAACGAGGTGCTGCGCTCGGCCAAGATGCTGCGCGTCGCCGAGGACGACATCGTCAAGGACGACGCCCTGGAGGGGCTCACGGCCGTCGTGACGGTCCGCCTCGCCGAGCCGCAGTTCGAGGGGCAGACCAAGGAGATCCTCGGCACCTCCGCCGCCCGCCGGATCGTGGCGAACGTGGTGGCGAAGGAGCTCAAGGCCTTCCTCACCTCCACCAAGCGGGACGACAAGGCACAGGCCCGCGCCGTCCTCGAGAAGGCCGTCGCCGCGGCGCGAACCCGGATCGCGGCCCGCCAGCACAAGGAGGCGCAGCGGAGGAAGACCGCGCTGGAGTCCTCCTCGCTGCCGGCCAAGCTCGCGGACTGCCGCAGCGACGACGTGGAGCGCAGCGAGCTCTTCATCGTCGAGGGAGACTCCGCCCTCGGTACGGCGAAGCTCGCCCGGAACAGCGAGTTCCAGGCGCTCCTGCCGATCCGAGGCAAGATCCTCAACGTCCAGAAGTCGTCCGTCTCGGACATGCTCAAGAACGCCGAGTGCGGCGCGATCATCCAGGTCATAGGAGCGGGCTCGGGCCGCACCTTCGACATCGACGCCGCCCGCTACGGGAAGATCGTCCTCCTGGTCGACGCCGACGTCGACGGCGCCCACATCCGCTGCCTGCTGCTGACGCTCTTCCAGCGGTACATGCGGCCCATGGTCGAGGCCGGGCGGGTCTTCGCCGCGGTGCCGCCGCTGCACCGGATCGAGCTCGTCCAGCCCAAGAAGGGGCAGGACAAGTACGTCTACACGTACTCCGACAACGAGCTGCGGCAGACCCTCCTGGAGTTCCAGCGCAAGGGGGTCCGCTACAAGGACGCCATCCAGCGCTACAAGGGCCTCGGCGAGATGGACGCCGACCAGCTCGCGGAGACCACGATGGACCCGCGCCACCGCACCCTGCGCCGGATCAACATCGGCGACCTGGACGCGGCGGAGCAGGTCTTCGACCTCCTCATGGGCAACGATGTGGCGCCCCGCAAGGAGTTCATCACCGGATCGGCGGCCACCCTCGACCGCTCGCGCATCGACGCCTGACGGACTCCACCCGTGGGTGGAGCCACACGCTCCACCCACGGGCCGATCACGCGATCGCCCACTCTCCGTAACATCGAAGTGTCGGAGGGGGACGGACATGAGCGAGAAGCGCTACCGAGGCATCACGAGGACGAAGACACCGGCGAGGCCGGATTCGGAGTCGCAGTCGGCAAGGACGGGGAGCGCGGCGGCGCGCGGGTCCTCCTGGGGGTCCTGGCCCTCGAGGGAGGCGCTCACCCGCGTCGGTGTGCCCCGGGGGCGGATCGTCCTCGACCACACCATGATCGCGGCCCTGAGCGTCCTGGTGGTGACCGGCTGCTACATCTCGGGAGCGTTCGACGGCTGGTACGCACCCTTGCCTCCGCTGGGGTTCGGGCTCTGCGTGGCGGCGGCGCTGCGGTATCACCACACGACCCTCGACCATCGTCTGGCGGCCTCGCTGGGAATGCTCGCGGTGATCACGCTCTGCGGCCTGGGGGCCTACGCGGCGGGTGCCCCGACGCCCGCGACGGTGATCTGGATCGTCGTCTCGGTCATGGCGATGGAGCGGCTGCCGCTGCCCGTGGGGCTGGCCACCGTGGCGGTTCTCGTGGCCGGGTTTGTGGAGGCCGACGAGACAGGGATCCTGGGGGCAGGCGTCACGACGGCGGCCGTCCTGCTCGCCGGCTACTCCCTCCGGCTGGACGCCGAGGCGCGAGGGGCCGGGTTCCAACTGCTCGCCCAGGAAAGGCTCGCCCGGGAGGCGGAGGCCGCCTCGGCGGCGCTCGCCGAGCGTGCCAGGATCGCGAGGGAGATACATGACGTGCTCGCCCACAGCCTCTCCGCGCAGATGGTGCACCTGGAGGTCGCACGGCTCCAGGTCGAGGCCGGGGCGGACCGCGGGGAGATCCTCAAGCTCGTGACCTCGGCCCGTTCCATGGCTAGGGAGGGCCTCGCCGAGACCCGCCACGCGCTCTCGGCCCTGCGGGGGGACATGGTGCCGGTCGAGGACTATCTGCGGGAGCTGGCCCGGGAGGGCCGAGCCGAGGTCGACGTCACCGGCGAGAGACGGGACCTGCCCGCCGAGGCCTCGCAGGCGGTGCGTCGGGTCGCGCAGGAAGCCCTCACCAATGTCCGCAAGCACGCCCCGGGAGCCCGGACCAGGATCCGGTTCGCCTACGGGACGGACGAGGTCTCCCTGGAGATACGTGACTCAGGACCGCCCCGGACGGACGAGGACGCGCGGGTGGGGGAGGAGCTCAAGTCCTCCGGCTCCGGGTACGGGCTGCGCGGGATGAGAGAGCGTGCCGAACTGCTCGGCGGCAGTCTGGACGCGGGTCCCGAGGGAGTCGGGTTCGCGGTGCGGCTGCGGGTGCCGGCGTGAGCGCCCCGGACGGCGACCGTGTCGCGCGGGTCGTCGTCGCCGACGACCAGGCCGTCGTGCGTGAGGGGATCGTGATGCTGCTCGGCCTGCTTCCCGGTATCGAGGTCGTCGGGTCGGCCCGGGACGGGGAGGAGGCGGTCGCGCTCACCGCCGAGCTCGGTCCCGACGTCGTACTGATGGATCTGCGGATGCCCCGCTGCGACGGTGTCGAGGCCACCCGCCGGATCCGCGACCGGCACCCCGGCACGGAGGTCGTCGTGCTCACCACCTACGCCGACGACGATTCGCTGTTCCCGGCGTTGCGGGCCGGGGCGCGTGGTTACCTCACCAAGGACGCCGGCGGGGAGGAGATCGAGCGGGCCGTGCGGGACGTGATCGACGGGCGGGCGGGACTCTCCCTCCGTGCAGCGGAGGCTCCTTGAGCGACTGATCGACCGGGAGGCCCGGGACCACGGAGAGCACCGGGACCATCGAGACCACCGAGACCGCCAAGACGATCGGTTCGATCGGTCGGGGTCCGGGGGCGGTGGTGAGGGCGGGGTGCTGTCAGGAGGTCGGGGCGTTTCCTCCGGGCCGTATGGCGACGGGCTGACGGAGCGGGAGACGGAGGTGCTCGTGCTGGTGGCGGACGGGTTGTCCAACGCGGAGATCGCCAGGAAGCTACGGATTTCCACGGCCACGGTGAAGACCCACATCAACAATCTCTTCGCCAAGACCGGAGTGCGGGACCGGGCTCAGGCCGTGCGGTACGCATATCAGCACGGTCTGGTCAGCGCACCTGGGAAAAGAGTCACCTAATGGGGTGAAGTGAGGGAGGAGAAGAGTCCGGGATGTTCCCGCTCTGTCCATCCTTGGACTTGCGGCCGAAACGGTTCGCTGACAAGGAGAGTTGGCCGGTGGAGCAGGTGGACAAGCAGGAGGGGCGCGACGCTTCGGCGATGGTGGTCGATGACCCCTGGTACGACGCGACGGCCTCTGGTTGGGGCGAGCAGACGGCGGCGGGGGCGCCCGGAGACGGCCGGCCCGGTGTGGTGCCGAGGCAGCGGGTCCACGACGCGGCGGAGATCTATCTGGAAGTCCAGCGGAGCCCCGCCTTCCAGGAAGTGCGCCGCCGCTACCGCCGGTTCGTCTTCCCCGCCTCCCTGGCGTTCCTCCTGTGGTACCTCGCCTATGTGGTGGCGGCGACCGCCGCTCCGGGGCTGATGGCCCGGCCGGTGGCCGGAGCGGTGAACGTGGCGATGGTCGCGGGGCTCGGGCAGTTCCTCACCACCTTCCTGCTGACCTGGGCGTACGCGCGCCACGCGCGGCTGCGCAGGGACCGGGCGGCGCTGGAACTGCGCTGGGACACGCAGGAGATGACCCGAGGGATGGTGCAGTCGTGACCGGAGACCACCAGACCCTGGCGCTCGTGCTGTTCAGCGTGTTCGTCGCCGTGACCCTGGCGATCACCACCTGGGTGAGCCGGCACCGTCACGGCTCGGCGGAGGAGTTCTACGCGGGGGGACGGCTGTTCTCGCCCCTGGAGAACGGCTTCGCGATCGCCGGGGACTACATGTCGGCGGCCTCGTTCCTCGGCATCTCCGGGCTGATCGCGCTCTACGGCTACGACGGCATGCTCTACTCCGTCGGCTTCCTCGTCGCCTGGCTGGTCGTGCTCCTGCTGGTCGCCGAACTGGTCCGCAACTGCGGTCGGTTCACGCTGGCCGACGTCGTCGCCGCGCGGATGGCGGAGCGGCCGGTGCGGATCGCCGCCGGAACGTCCTCGGTGGCCGTCTCCGTGCTGTACCTCGTGGCCCAGATGGTGGGTGCCGGAAGCCTGGTGGCGCTGCTGCTCGGCGGTTCCAGCGAGGCGGCGCGCTCGTGGACGGTGATCGGCGTGGGCGCGCTGATGGTGATCTACGTGTCGCTCGGCGGGATGCGGGCCACCACCTGGATCCAGATCGTCAAGGCGGTCCTGCTCATGGCGGGCACGATCGCGCTCACCGTCCTCGTGCTGCTCCGGTTCCACGGCGACGTGAACAGCCTGCTGTCCACCGCGGCCGAACGCAGCGGGCACGGCCTGGGCTTCCTCGCCCCGGGCTGCGCTACGGCGGGGACTGGACGGCCCGCCTCGACTTCATCAGCCTCGGCATCGCCCTCGTCCTGGGCACCGCCGGACTGCCGCACATCCTGTCGCGCTTCTACACCGTGCCGACCGCCCGCGCCGCCCGGCGCTCCGTCGTCTGGTCCATCGGGCTCATCGGCAGCTTCTACCTGATGACCATCGTGCTCGGCTTCGGCGCGGCCGCGCTGATCGGCCCCGAGGAGGTGCGCGCCTCCAACGCCTCGGGGAACACCGCCGTGCCGCTGCTCGCCCTCGACCTCGGCGGGGCGCGGGCTCCACCGGCGGCACGGTGCTCTTCGCCGTCGTCGCCGCCGTCGCCTTCGCGACCATCCTGGCCGTCGTCGCGGGGATCACGCTGGCCTCCTCGGCCTCCGTCGCCCACGACCTGTACACCTCGCTGCGCCGTCGGAACGCGAGGCAGTACAGCGAGGTGACCGTCGCCCGGGTCGCCGCCGCCGGCATCGGCGCGGCCGCCATCGGTCTCGGGCTGCTCGCCCGCGACCTCAACGTGGCCTTCCTCGTCGGCCTGGCCTTCGCGGTCGCGGCCTCCGCGAATCTGCCGGTGCTGCTCTACTCGCTGTTCTGGCGGAAGTTCACCACCCGGGGCGCGGTCTGGGCGGTGTACGGGGCCTGATCCCCGCCGTGCTGCTCGTCCTGGTCTCGCCAGTGGTTTCCGGCAGTCCGGAATCGCTGTTCGCGGGAGTCGACTTCCACCTCTTCCCGCTGCAGAACCCGGGAGTGGTGTCCATCCCGCTCGGCTTCCTGGCCGGGTGGATCGGTACGGTCACCTCGTCCGAGCCGCCCGACGAGGCCCGGCACGCGGAGACCGAGGTGCGGGCCCTGACGGGCGCGGGAGCCGTCTGACCGGCCCGCGCCGGGCCGCCTCAGCCGGAGCCGGTGGACGGTGAGCTCGTCCAGGCGTACCGGTGCTCGGGGCGGCCCGTCTCCCCGTACCGGAGGGAGAGGCGCACGCGGCCGGTGCGCTCCAGGAGCTTGAGGTAGCGCTGTGCGGTCTGGCGGCTGACGCCGGCCCGCTCGGCGATCTCCTGAGCGGACAGCGGGCCGTCGGCCGCGAGCAGGACCTGCCGGACCAGTTCGGCGGTGGTGGGGGAGTGGCCCTTGGGCAGGTCGGGGGTGACGGCCCCCGCCGACAGGGCCCCGAAGATCCGGTCCACCTCGGCCTGCTCCGCCTCGCCGCCGCTCTCCAGGGTGCGGCGGAGCGTCGCGTACGCCTCCAGCCTGGTGCGGAGCCCGGCGAAGTTGAACGGCTTGACCAGGTACTGGAGTGCGCCGTGCCGCATCGCCGACTGCACGGTGGCCACGTCGCGGGCCGCCGTCACCATGATCACGTCGCACTGGTGGCCGCGCGCGCGGAGCTCCCGTACCGCCGCGAGGCCGTTCTCGTCGGGCAGGTAGTGGTCCAGGAGGATCAGGTCCACCGGCTGCCCGTCCAGGACGGCGAGCGCCTCGGCGGTCGAGTGGGCGGTGGCGACGACCCGGAAGCCCGGGACCTTGGCGACATAGGCGGCGTTGATCCGCGCGACCAGCACGTCGTCGTCCACCACGAGCACATCGATCATCGCGTCTCCTCGGGGACTCCGGATCGGTCAGGGCGTCCGGGAGGACGACCGTGAACACGGCGCCGCCCTCGGCACCGCCGGACACCCGGCCGTGCCGCCCCGCCGCTCGGCGAGCCGGCGCACCAGGGCGAGGCCGAGCCCGCGCTTGCCGTGGGACGGGAGTTCCTTCGTCGTCCAGCCCTCGGTGAAGATCAGCTCGCGGCGGTCCTCCGGGACGCCCGGGCCGCTGTCCGAGACCCGCAGCACCACCGTACGGCCCTCGGCGCGGAAGGAGACCTCGATGCCGGCGCCGGGGGTTCCGGCGACGGCGTCCAGGGCGTTGTCGACCAGGTTGCCGACGACGGTGACCAGCTCGCGCGGGTCGACGAGCCGGTCCGGCAGCAGGGAGCCGGGCGCGAGGCGCAGCGAGACGCCGCGCTCGGCGGCGACGGTCGCCTTCCCGACCAGGAGCGCGGCGAGGAGCGGGTCGTGGACCTTCTCCGTGACCTGCTCGGCGGTGGCCCGGTGCACGCCGACGACCTCCGTGACGAACTCGACCGCCTCCTCGTGCATCTCCAGCTCCAGCAGCCCCAGGAGGGTGTGCAGCCGGTTGGCGTGCTCGTGGTCCTGGGCGCGGAGCGCGTCGATCAGGCCCCGGGTGGAGTCGAGCTCGCGGCCGAGGCGTTCCAGCTCGGTGCGGTCGCGGAGGGTCGCCACGGCGCCTCCGTCGTCCGTGGGCATCCGGTTGGCGATCAGCACCCGGTGTCCCCGGACGGTGAGGAGGTCCTCGCCGGTGACCCGGCCCGCGAGGACGTCGGCGGTACGGCCCCCGCCGAGGACCTCGTCGAGCGGTCGGCCCTTCGCCTCGGGGCCGAGGCCGAGGAGCCGCTGCGCCTCGTCGTTCATGAGCCGTACGGAGCCGTTGCGGTCGAGGGCGACGACGCCCTCCCGGATGCCGTGCAGCATGGCCTCGCGTTCGGCGAGCAGCGCGGAGATGTCGGAGAAGGCCAGGTCGTGCGTCTGCCGCTGGAGCCGCCGCGAGATCAGGTACGCGGCGAGGGCGCCGGCCGCGAGCGCGCCGCCCGCGTAGGCGAGGAGGCCGGGGATGGCGGCGAGGAGCCGGTCGCGGACGCTGTCGTACTCGATGCCGACGGAGACCGCGCCGACGATCCGGCCGTCGGCGTCCCGCAGCGGCACCTTGCCGCGTGCCGAGCGGCCCAGGGTGCCGCTGTCGATCTCCATGACCTCGTGCCCGGCGAGGACCGTGCTCGGGTCGGTGGAGACCAGCCGGCCGATCTGGGCGGGATCGGTGTGCGACCAGCGCACCCCGCGCGTGTCCATGACCACGACGTACTCGGCGCCCGTGGAGGTCCTGATCCGCTCGGCCTCCGTCTGCACCGGGCCCCGCGCGGACGGCGGGCTGCCGGTGAGGTCGGCGGCGAGCCGGGGCGAGGCGGTGGTCCCGGCGATGGCCAGGGCCCGCCGCATGGCCTGGTCGTCGAGCTGGGCGCTCAGCGGGGCGAGGAAGAGGCCGGTGGCGAGGACGGTCACCCCGGTCGCGATGGCCAGCTGCATCAGCAGGACCTGCGAGAACACCCGCTGCGGCCACCCCAGCCGGCGACGGCGCGCGCGAGTGCGCGGGGGGCTGCTCTGTGCGGGGCTCATGCCCGAAAAGGTAAACGGCGGCGTGCCGTGACCGGAAACGGTGTCGGAACGGGCGCCTATTCTGGGGTTTCCACGCCGGGCCCACGCCCGTCGGACCACGCCGGGCCCCCGCCCGCCGGACCGGAGGAACCCGTGGGGCCCGAGGAACCGGAGGCACGTCCCTTGAGCACGCAGCAGATCCCCGTCGTCGTCCTGGCCGGGTTTCTCGGGGCCGGGAAGACCACGCTCCTCAACCATCTGCTGCGCAGCGCCCGGGGCACCCGCATCGGAGTCATGGTCAACGACTTCGGCGACATCGGCATCGACGCGATGACCGTCGCCGGCCAGGTCGGCTCCACCGTCTCCCTCGGCAACGGCTGCCTGTGCTGCGCCGTCGACGCCGGTGAGCTCGACGAGTACCTGGAGGTCCTGACCCGGCCCGAGTCCCGGCTCGACGTGATCGTGATCGAGGCGAGCGGCCTCGCGGAGCCGGAGGAACTGGTCCGCATGGTGCTCGCCAGCGAGAACGAGCGGGTCGTGTACGGAGGGCTGGTGCAGGTCGTCGACGCGGCCGAGTTCGAGACCACCCGGCAGCGGCACCCCGGGACCGACCGGCACCTCTCCCTCGCCGACCTCGTCGTCGTCAACAAGGCCGACCGGGTGGCCGCCGACGAGCTGCGGAGCGTACGGGAGACGGTGGCCGGCCTCGCCGGGCGCGCCGCCGTGGTCGAGGCCTCGCACGGGCGCGTCGATCCGGAGCTGCTCTTCGACCGGGTCGTGCCGGAGGACGAGATCGAGGGCCAGATGTCGATCGAGGACATCCTGTACGGCTCCGAGGACGAGGCCCACGCCCATCCGCACGCGGCCTACGAGAGCCTCTCGGTGACGGCGTCGACGCCGCTGCACCCGCGCCGCCTGATGGCCTTCCTCGACTCGCGCCCCGAGGGCCTCTACCGGATCAAGGGCTTCGTCGACCTCGGCCCCGCCGACCCGGCCAACCGCTACGCCGTGCACGCGGTCGGCCGCTTCCTGCGCTTCTACCCGGAGCCCTGGCCCGCCGGGGAGGAACGCCTCACCCAGCTCGTCCTGATCGGCTCCGGCATCGACGCGGCCGGACTGCGCAAGGAGCTCGCCTCCTGCGAGCTGAACGGCCCGCAGGACGCCCCCGACGAGCACAGCATGTGGGGCGTCCTGCGGTACGTGCAGCGGACGGAGGGGGAGCCTGACGAGGCCTAGCCCGTCGGGCCCGCCACCACGTCGACCGGCTTCGGGAGCGGAGTGCCCGAGCCGTCGCGGCGGGGGTCGGGGCGGGCAGCTCCACCGGGGCGCCGGTCTTCTGGGCGGCGCGGGCCGGGGTGGTGCCGGCCCAGGCCAGGATCAGGACGTCCTCGCCCTTCAGGAAGCGCTGGCAGCGGACACCGCCCGTCGCGCGGCCCTTGCGCGGGTACTGGTCGAAGGGGGTCAGCTTCGCCGACGTGCCCGCCGAGGAGTCCAGGGTGCCCGTGGAGCCCGCGACGGTGAAGACGACGGCGTCCGCCGCCGGGTCCACCGCCGTGAACGAGATGACGTCGGCGCCGGCGGTGAGCTTGATGCCCGCCATGCCGCCCGCCGGACGGCCCTGGGGCCGCACCTGCGAGGCCTGGTAGCGCAGCAGCTGGGCGTCGGAGGTGATGAAGACCAGGTCCTCCTCGCCCGTCCGCAGCTCCGTCGCGCCGACGATCCGGTCACCGTCCTTGAGGGTGATGACCTCCAGCTCGTCCTTGTTCGCCGGGTAGTCCGGCACCACGCGCTTCACCACGCCCTGGAGCGTGCCGAGGGCGAGGCCCGGGAGGACTCGTCCAGCGTGGTCAGGCAGACCACCGTCTCGTCCGCCTCCAGGAGAGGAACTCCGCCAGTGGCGCGCCGCCCGCCAGGTTCGGGGCGCTCGCGGTGTCCGGCAGCTGTGGCAGGTCGATCACCGCGAGCCGCAGCAGCCGGCCGGCCGAGGTCACGACGCCGACGTCACCGCGCTGGGTGGCGGCCACCGCCGAGACGATCACGTCGTGCTTGGCGCGCGCCGCGTCCGGGTCGACCGGGGGCAGCTCCGCCGTCGCCGTACGGGCCAGCAGGCCGGTCGAGGAGAGCAGCACCCGGCACGGGTCGTCCGCGACCTCCAGGGACACGGCCGCGACGGGCGCGCCCGCCGACTCCAGGAGGACCGTGCGCCGGTCCGTGGCGAACCTCTTGGCGACCGCCGCCAGTTCCGCCGAGACCAGCTTGCGCAGCTCGGTGTCGGATTCGAGGATCCCGGTCAGCTCGTCGATCTCGCCGTTGAGGCGGTCGCGCTCGGTCTCCAGCTCGATGCGGTCGAACTTGGTGAGGCGGCGCAGCGGGTGTCCAGGATGTACTGCGTCTGGATCTCGCTCAGCGAGAAGCGCTCCATCAGGCGCTCCTTGGCCTGGGCGGAGTTCTCGCTCTCCCGGATGAGCCGGATGACCTCGTCGATGTCGAGCAGCGCGACGAGGAGGCCCTCGACCAGGTGGAGCCGGTCGCTCTTCTTGGTGCGGCGGAACTCGGAGCGGCGCCGGACCACCTCGAAGCGGTGGTCGAGGTAGACCTCCAGGAGTTCCTTGAGGCCGAGGGTGAGGGGCTGTCCGTCGACCAGCGCCACGTTGTTGATGCCGAAGGACTCCTCCATCGGCGTCAGCTTGTAGAGCTGCTCCAGGACCGCCTCCGGCACGAAGCCGTTCTTGATCTCGATGACCAGGCGGAGGCCGTGGCTGCGGTCGGTGAGGTCCTTGACGTCCGCGATGCCCTGGAGCTTCTTGGAGCCGACCAGGTCCTTGATCTTGGAGACGACCTTCTCGGGGCCGACCGTGAAGGGCAGCTCGGTCACGACGATGCCCTTGCGGCGGGCCGTGACGGTCTCCACGGTCGCGGTGGCGCGGATCTTGAAGGAGCCGCGGCCCGACGCGTACGCGTCCTTGATGCCGGAGAGGCCGACGATCCGGCCGCCGGTGGGCAGGTCGGGGCCGGGCACGAAGCGCATCAGCGCTTCGAGGTCGGCGTTGGGGTAGCGGATCAGGTGGCGGGCGGCCGCGACGACCTCGCCCAGGTTGTGCGGGGGCATGTTCGTCGCCATGCCGACCGCGATCCCGGACGCGCCGTTGACCAGCAGGTTCGGGTAGGCGGCGGGGAGCGCGACCGGCTCCTGCTCCTGGCCGTCGTAGTTCGGCGTGAAGTCGACCGTGTCCTCGTCGATGGACTCGGTCATGAGCAGCGCGGCCGGGGCCATGCGCGACTCGGTGTACCGCATGGCGGCCGGCGGGTCGTCGTTGCCCAGGGAACCGAAGTTCCCGTGGCCGTCGACGAGCGGGAGCCGCATGGAGAAGGGCTGTGCCATGCGGACCATCGCGTCGTAGATCGACGCGTCGCCGTGCGGGTGGAGCTTGCCCATGACCTCGCCGACGACACGGGCGCACTTGACGAAGCCGCGGTCGGGACGGAGCCCCATCTCGCCCATCTGGTAGACGATGCGCCGCTGGACGGGCTTCATGCCGTCGCGGGCGTCGGGGAGGGCGCGCGAGTAGATCACCGAGTACGCGTACTCGAGGAAGGAGCCCTGCATCTCGTCGACCACGTCGATGTCGAGGATCCTCTCCTCGTACGCGTCGTCCGGCGGCGGTGTCTTCGTGCTGCGGCGGGCCATCGCGGCTGCGGCTCCTTCACCAACAAGGTTGATCTGACGCGGACCATTGTGGACCGTGCCACCGACAACGCCGACCGCGACCCGGAAGAGGGACATCGCGAAGGATGGGGAACTTCGCCAGGTGTCGGCGCGCTTGCATACAGTGGCAGGACTTTTTCACATCGCGATCGAAGGGACGTACATGCCCATGGGTCACACGGCCACGGCCGAGGCCGGCTCCGGCGGCCTGACAGCGACCGAGCACCGGTTGGCGAACGGCCTGCGCGTGGTGCTCTCCGAGGACCACCTGACCCCGGTCGCCGCGGTCTGCCTCTGGTACGACGTCGGCTCGCGCCACGAGGTCAAGGGCCGCACGGGCCTCGCCCACCTCTTCGAGCACCTGATGTTCCAGGGCTCGAAGCAGGTCCACGGGAACGGCCACTTCGAGCTGGTGCAGGGCGCCGGCGGCTCGCTCAACGGCACGACCAGCTTCGAGCGCACCAACTACTTCGAGACCATGCCCACGCACCAGCTGGAGCTCGCGCTCTGGCTGGAGGCCGACCGCATGGGCTCGCTGCTCGCCGCCCTGGACGACGAGTCCATGGAGAACCAGCGGGACGTCGTCAAGAACGAGCGCCGCCAGCGCTACGACAACGTGCCGTACGGCACGGCCTTCGAGAAGCTGACCGCCCTCGCGTACCCGGAGGGCCACCCGTACCACCACACGCCGATCGGCTCCATGGCCGACCTGGACGCGGCGACCCTGGAGGACGCGCGGAACTTCTTCCGCACGTACTACGCCCCGAACAACGCCGTGCTGTCCGTGGTCGGCGACATCGACCCGGTGCAGACGCTCGCCTGGGTCGAGAAGTACTTCGGCTCCATCCCCGCCCACGACGGCAAGCCCGAGCCGCGCCCCGGCGACCTGCCCGAGGTCATCGGCGAGCAGCTCCGCGAGGTCGTCGAGGAGGAGGTCCCGGCCCGTGCGCTGATGGCCGCCTACCGCCTGCCGCACGACGGCACGCGCGCGTGCGACGCCGCCGACCTGGCCCTGACGGTGCTGGGCGGCGGGAGTCCTCCGCCTGCACAACCGTCTGGTCCGCCGCGACCGCACGGCCGTCGCCGCCGGTTTCGGCCTGCTGCGGCTCGCCGGGGCGCCCTCGCTGGGCTGGCTGGACGTCAAGACCTCCGGGGGCGTCGAGGTCCCGCAGATCGAGGCGGCCGTCGACGAGGAGCTCGCCCGGTTCGCCGCCGAGGGCCCCACGCCCGAGGAGATGGAGCGCGCGCAGGCCCAGTTGGAGCGCGAGTGGCTGGACCGGCTCGGCACCGTCGCGGGCCGCGCGGACGAACTGTGCCGGTTCGCCGTGCTGTTCGGCGACCCGCAGCTCGCCCTGACCGCCGTCGACCGGGTCCTGGAGATCACCGCCGACGAGGTGCGGGAGGTCGCCGCGGCGAAGCTGCGCCCCGACAACCGCGCGGTGCTCGTCTACGAGCCGGTGGCCCCCGAACAGAGCGACAGCGACGAGGAAGAGGGAGCGGACCAGTGACCGACGCTGCCGCGTCTTTGACGAGCATGGACTTCCACCCGCAGCCCCAGCCGGGCGCCCCGAAGCCGTGGGCCTTCCCGGCGCCGGACCGCGGAAGCTGGACAACGGCCTGACCGTGCTCACCAGCCACCGCCCCGGCCAGCAGGTCGTCGCCGTGGAGATCTTCCTGCCGGCCCCGCTGGACGCCGAGCCCGCCGGTCTCGACGGTGTCGCGACCATCATGGCCCGCGCGCTCTCGAGGGCACCGCCGAGCACAGCGCCGAGGAGTTCGCGGCCGAGCTGGAGCGCTGCGGCGCCACGCTCGACGCGCACGCCGACCACCCGGGCGTACGGGTCTCCCTGGAGGTCCCGGTCTCCCGGCTGTCCAAGGCGCTCGGCCTGCTCTCCGAGGCCCTGATCGCCCCGGCGTTCCTAGAGACCGAGATCGAGCGCCTGGTGCGCAACCGTCTCGACGAGATCCCGCACGAGACGGCCAACCCGGGCCGCCGCGCCGCGAAGCAGCTCTCCAAGGAGCTGTTCCCGGCCGAGTCCCGGTTGTCCCGGCCGCGCCAGGGCACCGAGGAGACCGTCGAGCGCATCGACGCCGCCGCCGTCCGCGCCTTCTACGAGGCGTACGTCCGGCCGGGCACGGCCACCGCCGTGGTCGTCGGCGACCTGACCGGCGTCGACCTGGACAAGGTCCTCGCCGAGACGCTGGGCGCCTGGACCGGCGAGCCGGCCGAGCCGCTCCCGATGCCGCCGATCACCGCCGACGACACCGGACGGGTCGTCATCGTGGACCGTCCCGGCGCCGTGCAGACGCAGCTGCTGATCGGCCGGGTCGGCCCGGACCGGCACGACCGCGTCTGGCCGGCGCAGGTCCTCGGCACGTACTGCCTCGGCGGCACCCTGACCTCGCGTCTGGACCGGGTCCTGCGCGAGGAGAAGGGCTACACGTACGGCGTGCGGGCCTTCGGCCAGGTGCTCCGCTCGGACGCCGGGGGGAACGGCGCGTCGATGCTCGCCATCAGCGGATCCGTCGACACCCCCAACACGGGCCCGGCGCTGGACGACCTGTGGAAGGTGCTGCGCACGCTGGCCGCCGAGGGGCTGACGGACGCCGAGCGCGAGACGGCCGTGCAGAACCTGGTGGGGGTGGCGCCCCTCAAGTACGAGACCGCCGCCTCCGTCGCCGGGACGCTCGCCGACCAGGTGGAGCAGCACCTCCCGGACGACTTCCAGGCCCAGTTGTACGCGCGCCTGGCCGAGACCGGCACGGTCGAGGCGACGGCCGCCGTGGTCAGCGCCTTCCCGGTGGACCGGCTCGTCACCGTCCTCGTCGGCGACGCGGCGCAGATCGCGGAGCCGGTGCGTGCGCTCGGCATCGGTGAAGTGACCGTCGTGACCGGCTGATTCCGGCCCCGGCGCGACAACGGCGGACCCCGACGGCATAGTTCGTCGGGGTCCTCCGCTTTGTCCGTATTGGGGGCAAGGATGATCGTTTGCCCTGTGGCATGTCTTACAAAAACCCTGTCTGGTTGGTGATTGAAAGACGATCCGCATAGCGTCGAACCGGCTGTTCGTCAGTTGCACGTGCCGCAACCGCGGCATCGGACAGTCATCGCCGAGTCCCCGTCAGGCGCGAGCCTGGGGAGCCGGGGACCCATACGCAGTCCCTGGGGTGAATCGGGCGCCTTCGTCTCGTACGGAGGGGCTCGTAGGAGACCTTCCTGCTCCGAACCCGTCAGCTAACCCGGTAGGCGAGAGGGAAGGAAAGGACCAGCCCCTACATGGCGTTCACCCGTGCCACCGGGAAGCATCGTGCTCCGAGCCGGATGGCGCGCCGCGGCGTGGGCATCGCCGGCGCCGCGACGCTGGCCACCACCGGCGTCATCGGAACCCTCGCCTCCCCGGCGCTCGCCGCCGACACGGACCACCGCTCCGCCGAGGACACCGGTCTCACCCAGGTGATCACCGAGGACTCCCTCGTCGACCGGATCAACGCCCAGGCCGCCGCCCAGGAGCAGGAGGCCGTCGAGGCCATCGCCAAGGCGAAGGCCAAGGCCGAGGCCGAGCGCAAGGCCGAGGCCCGCGCCAAGGAGATCCGGCTGGAGCGCCAGCGCGCCGCCCGTGAGGCCGAGCGCCGCCGCCTGGCCTCCTTCCAGGCCCCCGTCGCCGGCTCGTACGTCTCCACCGGCTACAAGACCGGCGGCTCGCTCTGGTCCTCCGGCCACCACTCCGGCATCGACTTCCACGCCGCCTACGGCACCCGGGTCGTCTCCGTCGGCTCCGGCACCGTCGTCGAGGCCGGCTGGGGCGGCGCGTACGGCAACAACATCGTCATCCGGATGAACGACGGCACGTACACCCAGTACGGGCACCTCTCCTCCATCGGGGTCTACGTCGGCCAGACCGTCGAGCCGGGCCAGCAGATCGGCATCTCGGGTTCGAGCGGCAACTCCACCGGCCCGCACCTCCACTTCGAGGCGCGCACGAGCCCCGACTACGGCTCGGACATCAACCCGATCACGTACCTCCGCTCCCGCGGCGTCAACGTCTGACCCCGTCCGGACCCGCTCCGGACCGCGTCGCGAAAGCCCCGGCTCGTACTGAGCCGGGGCTTTTCGCTGGCCAAAAGATATCCATGGAATCCGCTGGGGCATCGGAAATTCCGGCGCACTGCAATAGAGTCGCGAACCGGGCGCAGAACAGGCGCCGGTCGAATGGACTCACGCGGACCAAGGCGGAGGTCGGACATGCGTATTCCCGCGCATTCGGTATGCACGGCGATCCGGGACGACATCGTCTCCGGCGTGTACGAGCGGGGGAGCCGGCTGACCGAGGAACAGCTCGCCCGCCGGTACGGGGTCTCCCGGGTCCCGGTCCGCGAGGCGCTGCGCACCCTGGAGTCCGAGGGTTTCGTCGTCACCCGCCGCCACGCGGGCGCCCATGTCGCCGAGCCGACCGAGCAGGAGGCCGGCGACCTGCTCGACATGCGGGTGCTGCTCGAACCGCTGGGGGCCGCGCGGGCCGCCCAGCGGCGCACCGAGGCCCACCTCAAGGTGCTGCGCGGCCTGGTCAGGCTGGGGCAGGAGCGGGCCAGGCGCGGCCAGGGCGAAGATCTCCGCTCGCTGGGCGGCTGGTTCCACGAGACGCTCGCGCAGGCTTCCGGGAGCCCGGCCCTGACGGCGCTGCTCACCCAGCTGCGGCACAAGATCGCCTGGACGCACGTGGTCGACCAGCCCGCCGAGCCGGTGGAGGCCTGGGCCGAGCGCGGCGCGATCGTCGACGCCGTGGCGCGCGGCGACGCCGAGCGGGCGAGGGCGCTGACCGCGCTGCACGCGGAACGCTCGCTGCCGCTGCACCGGATCAAAGGACGGAGCGCGGCCGTGTGAGCCTTTCGCAACATGCCGTCAACACGACGAGTGCCCGGAATTAACAAGCCCACCGTATACAAAGAATAGGCATTCGGCCGCGTTTTCCTGCTGCCCGGAATGCGCTGCTCGGAATGCGCCGCCCGGAACGTGCTGCCCCGAATGCGCTGCCCGGAATATGGCGCCCGGAACGTTCCGCCCGGACGTGCCGCCGGGAACATGCCGCCCGGAAACGGGTCCGGTTCACGCACATGGCCGTGGCCGCCGGAATTCCGGCGGCCACGGCCATGTGTCGTGCGGGGGACCGGGTCAGACGGTCTCGGGGAGCTCGTCCAGGCCCTCGGCGACCAGCTTCGCCAGGCGGTCGAGCGCGGCCTCGGCGCCGTCGGCCTCGGACGCGAGGACGATCTCCTCGCCGCCCTGCGCGCCCAGACCGAGCACCGCGAGCATGGAGGCGGCGTTCACGGGGGTGCCGTCGGACTTGGCGATCGTCACCGGCACGCCGGAGGCCGTGGCGGCACGGACGAAGATGGACGCGGGGCGGGCGTGCAGGCCCTCGGCCCAGCCGACGTTGACGCGGCGCTCAGCCATGGTGTTGCCCTTCAAGTCTCAAGCGGGTTGTCTAGACCAGTCTCTCACGGGTTGCGCGGTGCTCGCACCGACCTTCGGCCCGGCCCGGACCGCCCTTCGGCCCGACCTGCCTGGCAACACCTTGCCTCGCGCACCCCCGCCCCGCGACCGGTGCCGCAGTCGTGTCGCGGCCGTAGGCTGACCCCATGCAGAGCGCGTCGGAGCAGTCGGAAGGGCGGAACCGCCGGCACCAGCGGCGCGGCCGGCCCCGCCGGAGCACGCCTACCCCGACCACTGGGAGGCGGACGTGGTGCTCCGCGACGGCGGCACCGCGCGCATCAGGCCCATCACCGCCGACGACGCCGACCGGCTCGTCAGCTTCTACGAGCAGGTCTCGGACGAGTCGAAGTACTACCGCTTCTTCGCCCCCTACCCGCGCCTGTCCGCCAAGGACGTCCACCGCTTCACCCACCACGACTTCGTGGACCGGGTCGGGCTCGCGGCGACCGTCGGCGGCGAGTTCATCGCCACCGTCCGCTACGACCGCATCGACGCCCGCGGACTGCCCGCCTCGGCCCCCGCCGACGAGGCCGAGGTCGCCTTCCTCGTCCAGGACGCGCACCAGGGGCGCGGCGTCGCCTCCGCCCTCCTCGAACACATCGCGGCGGTCGCGCGGGAGCGGGACATCCGGCGCTTCGCCGCCGAGGTGCTCCCCGCCAACACCAAGATGATCAAGGTCTTCACCGACGCGGGCTACACCCAGAAGCGCAGTTTCGAGGACGGCTCCGTACGGCTCCACCTCGACCTCGAACCGACCGACCGCTCCCTCGCCGTCCAGCGCGCCCGGGAGCAGCGGGCCGAGGCGCGCTCCGTGCAGCGGCTCCTCACCCCGGGTCCGTCGCCGTCGTCGGCGCCGGACGCACCCCGGGCGGCGTCGGCCGGACCGTGCTCCGCAACCTCCTCGGCGCCGGCTTCGCGGGACGGGTGTACGCGGTGAACGCCGCGCTCACCGGGGAGACCGAGCTCGACGGCGTCCCCGCCCACCCTCCGTCGGCGCCATCGGCGAACCCGTGGACCTGGCGATCGTCGCCGTCCCCGCCGAACGCGTGCCCGAGGCCGTCGCGGACTGCGGCGAGCACGGGTGCGCGGCCTCGTCGTGCTCTCCGCCGGATACGCCGAGAGCGGGGCCGCCGGCCGCGAGCGCCAGCGCGAGCTCGTACGGCAGGCCCGCTCGTACGGCATGCGGATCATCGGCCCTAACGCCTTCGGCATCATCAACACCGCCGACGACGTCCGGCTCAACGCCTCGCTCGCGCCGCAGATGCCGGCCGCCGGACGCATCGGGCTCTTCACCCAGTCCGGCGCCATCGGGATCGCCCTGCTCGCCGGGCTGCACCGGCGGGGCGCCGGACTCTCCTCCTTCATCTCGGCCGGCAACCGCGCCGACGTCTCCGGCAACGACTTCCTCCAGCACTGGTACGACGACCCCGGCACCGACGTCGTCCTCCTCTACCTGGAGTCGATCGGCAACCCCGGAAGTTCACCCGGCTCGCCCGCCGCACCGCCGCCGTCAAGCCCGTCGTGGTCGTCAAGGGCGCCCGGCACAGCGGCAGCGCCCCGCCCGGCCACCGGGTGCCGGTCACCCGCATCCCGCACGCCACGGTCTCCGCGCTGCTCCGCCAGGCCGGGGTGATCCGCGTCGACACCGTCACCGAGCTCGTCGACGCCGGACTGCTCCTGGCCGCCCAGCCGCTGCCGGCCGGACCCCGGGTCGCGATCCTCGGCAACTCCGAGTCGCTCGGCCTCCTCACGTACGACGCCTGCCTGACCGAGGGGCTGCGCCCGATGCGGCCGCTCGACCTGACGACGGCGGCGGTCCCGGCGGACTTCCGGGACGCGCTGGCGGCGGCGCTGGCGGACGAGACCGCCGACGCGGTGGTCGTCACCGCGATCCCCTGGGTCGGCGAGGACGGGGCCACCGAGTTCGGCGACGGCGAGGTGCTCGCGGCCGCCCTCCGCGAGGCCGTCGCCTCCGCCCCGCGCCGAAGCCGGTCGTCGTCGTCCACGTGGAGATGGGCGGCCTCGCGGAGGCCCTGGCGGTGGCGACGAGCACCCGGCCGGCCGCGGCGGGGCGCGGCGCCGTCTCCCGGGAGAACCGTTCCGCCGGAGCCGCCCCACGCAGGCCGCCCCGCCCCCGCAGCCGGCCGCCCCGCCCGGCAGACCACCCTCCCGCCTACCCCGCCGCCGAGCGGGCCGTACGGGCGCTGGCCGAGGCCGTGCGGTACGGGCAGTGGCGGCGGCAGGCGGCCGAGCCCGGTCGGGTGCCCGAGTACGAGGACATCGACGAGGCCGGGGCCGCCGCGCTCATCGAAGGGGTCCTCGGCGGCGAGGGCGTGGACGCCCGCGGTGTGACCCTCGACACCGAGGAGGCCGGGGCGCTGCTCGCCAAGTACGGGATCGGCGTCCGGCCCACCCTCCCGCGCCCACTCCCGACGCTGCCGTCGCGGTCGCCGCCCTGCTCGGCTACCCCGTCGCGCTCAAGGCGACCGCGCCGCACCTCCGGCACCGGCCCGACCTCGGGGGCGTCCGCCTGGACCTGGCGACCGAGGAGCAGCTCCGCACGGCGTACGCGGAGCTGACCGAGGTCCTCGGCAAGCCGGAGGAGCTCCAGCCGGTCGTCCAGGCGATGGTGCCGAGGGGCGTCGACACCGTCGTCCGCTCCGCGATCGACCCGGCCGTCGGCGCCGTCCTCTCCTTCGGCCTCTCGGGCGCGGCCTCCGAACTGCTCGGCGACACGGCCCACCGGCTGGTTCCGGCCACCGACCGGGACGTCGCCGAACTCGTCCGCTCCCTCCGCACGGCCCCGCTGCTCTTCGGCTGGCGGGGCTCCGCCCCGGTCGACACCCCGGCCCTGGAGGAGCTCCTGCTGCGGGTCTCCCGGCTCGTCGACGACCACCCCGAGGTGGTCGCGGTCTCCCTGGAGCCGGTGGTCGTGGCACCCCGGGGACTCTCGGTCCTCGGCGCGACCGTCCGACTGGCCCCGCCCGCACCCCGCACCGACCTCGGCCCACGGAGCCTGCCCCGCTACTGACGGGCCCGAGCGGGCCCCTCCGCCCCGTAGGATGGAGTCCATGGCAAAGAGCGGTACGACGACCCAGGGGCTGCGCGCGGCGATCGAGCGCAGCGGCTATTACCCGGCCCTCGTGGCCGAGGCGGTGGAGGCCGCCGTCGGCGGCGAGGCCATTTCGTCGTACGTGGTCCACCAGGAGACCACCTTCGACGCGAACGAGGTCCGGCGCCACGTCACCGTCCTCGTCCTGACCCCGCACCGTTTCATCGTCAGCCACACGGACGAGCAGGCGGCCGACACGAGCTCCCCGAGCCCGTATGCCACGACCTCCACCGAGTCCGTGAAGCTCGACCGGATCTCGTCGGTCGTCGTCAGCCGCGTGGTCGCCAACCCCGAGTCGTACACGCCGGGCACGCTGCCCCGCGAGGTGGTCCTCACCATCGGCTGGGGCGCCGTCTCCCGCATCGACCTGGAGCCCGCCGCCTGCGGCGACCCCAACTGCGACGCCGACCACGGCTACACCGGCAACGCCACCGCCGACGACCTCAGCCTGCGGGTGAGCGACGCCGGGGACGGCCCGGACACCGTCCGGCAGACCCTCGCGTTCGCCCAGGCCCTCTCCGAAGCCATCGCGGCGACCGCCGCGCCCACCCGCTGATGGCACAGCCGAACACCGCCGTGACGCACGGCTGGCCCGACGACCCGGTCCCGCTCGCCCCGGAGACCGCGCCGGTGCCCGAGTACGCCACCGGCTCGCTCGGCGACCTGCTGCCGACGCTCGTGGCGGGCCAGGGCGTGCCCGGCTTCGACCCGCGGATCGCGGAGCTGGCCCCGGCCGACCGGAACTGCGTCTTCCTGATCGACGGCCTCGGCTGGGAGCAGATCAAGGCCCATCCGGACGAGGCGCCGTACCTGACCTCGCTCCTCGGCTCCTCGCGCGGCGGCACCGGCCGCCCGGTCACCGCGGGCTTCCCCGCCACCACCGCGACCTCGCTGGCCTCCGTCGGCACCGGCCGCCACCCGGGGACGCACGGGCTGCCCGGCTACACCGTGCGCAACCCCGAGACCGGCGAGCTGATGAACCAGCTGCGCTGGAAGCCGTGGACCGCGCCGCACGTCTGGCAGCCGTACCCGACCGTCTTCCGGCTCGCGCACGAGGCGGGGATCCACACCGCCCAGGTGTCCTCCCCGATCTTCGAGCAGACCCCGCTCACCAAGGTCGCGCTCAGCGGAGGGACGTTCCACGGCCGGCTCTCCGGCGAGGAGCGCATGGACTTCGCCGCCGAGCAGCTCGCCGGCGGCGACCGCTCGCTGGTCTACACGTACTACAGCGAGCTCGACGGCGCCGGTCACCGCTTCGGCATCGACTCCGACGCCTGGCGCGGCCAGCTGATGTTCGTCGACCGGCTCGTGCAGCGGCTCGCCGAGCAGCTGCCGCCCCGCGCGGCCCTGTACGTCACGGCCGACCACGGCATGGTCGACATCCCCTTCGACGACGAGCACCGCATCGACTTCGACGAGGACTGGGAGCTGCGTGCCGGCGTCGCCCTCCTCGGCGGCGAGGGCCGGGCCCGCCACATCTACGCCGTGCCCGGCGCCGAGGCGGACGTCCTCACCTGCTGGCGCGAGGTCGTCGGCGAGCAGTTCTGGGTGGCGAGCCGTGACGAGGCCATCTCCCTCGGCTGGTTCGGCGCCGAGGTCGACGAGCGGGTGTACGGCCGGATCGGCGACGTCGTCGCCGCGGCCCACGACGACGTGGCGATCACCGCCTCCGTCAACGAGCCGCACGAGTCCGCGATGGTCGGCATGCACGGGTCGATGACCCCCGCGGAGCAGCTGGTCCCGCTGCTCGAAGTCCGTTCCTGAGCCCGTTCCCGATCCCTGCCCCCGAAAGGTCCCTGCCCCGTCATGCCCGAGCTGGTCTTCTTCTCCGGAACCATGGATTGCGGGAAGAGCACCCTGGCGCTCCAGATCGCCCACAACCGCGACGCGCGGGGGCTTCAGGGCGTGATCTTCACCCGTGACGACCGGGCGGGCGAGGGCAAGCTGTCCTCCCGGCTCGGTCTGGTGACGGACGCGGTCGAGGCGCCGCGCGACATGGACCTGTACGCGTACCTCGTGACCCAGCTCTCCCAGGGCGGCAAGGCCGACTACGTGATCGTGGACGAGGCCCAGTTCCTCGCCCCGGAGCAGATCGACCAGCTCGCCCGGATCGTCGACGACCTCAGCCTGGACGTCTTCGCCTTCGGGATCACGACGGACTTCCGCACGAAGCTGTTCCCCGGCTCGCAGCGGCTGATCGAGCTGGCGGACCGGATCGAGCACCTCCAGGTCGAGGCCCTGTGCTGGTGCGGCGCCCGTGCCACGCACAACGCCCGTACGGTCGGGGGCGAGATGGTCGTCGAGGGCGAGCAGGTCGTCGTCGGCGACGTGAACCGTCCGGCGGAGGAGATCGGTTACGAGGTCCTCTGCCGCCGTCACCACCGCCGTCGCATGACCTCGACCTCCGCCCGCGCGGGCGCCCTCTCCCCGGACGTGCTGCCCGTCGGCAGCGTCTGACGGAGGGGCTCAGGCCGGCGGCCGGAGGGCGCGGGTCAGTTCGTCGAGGGCGGCGGTGTCCAGCGGGGCCGTTCCGGTCAGGGTGCCGACCAGGGCCTGAGCGAGGACGGTCGCGGAGCCGATCCGGGTGTCCTCGCGCTCGTCGCCGGTGACCTTTCCGATGACGGCGTCACGTACCGCGGAGGAGATGGCGGGGTCCCCGAAGAGTTCGGGGAAGGACAGGGCCATCATGCACACGCCCACGTTGGCGGAGAGGACGGCCTGTCCGGCCAGTTCGGGGCTCATGCGCAGGCGTCCGGCGTCGCGGCAGCGCTCCAGGGCCTTCAGGAGGATCGCCTGGGCCTCCTTGATGGCCTGCGGCTTGGCGTCGCCCGTCGGCGTGAACATCAGGCGATAGAGGTACGGGTTGCGCAGAGCGAACGCGACGTGGCTGTCCCAGGCGGTGCGCAGGTCCGCCACCGGGTCCTCGGTGAGCGGGTTGCGCCGCTTCTCGGCGAGGAAGCGCGCGAAGCCGATGTCGGCCACCGCCGTGAGCAGTCCCTGCTTGTCGCCGAACTGGCGGTAGATCTCGGGCATGCCGACCTTCGCCCGGTCGCAGATGGCCCGGGTCGAGATGGCCAGTGCGTCCTTGGTGGCGAGCAGTTCCCCGGTGGCTTCCAGGATGCGCTCTCGTGCCGTCGACATGGCCTCCACGATAACAGCGCTAACAGTGCGGACCTGGGCCGATCACGGCCTCTTGATAGCGATGTTAACGATGTGTGTTAGCGTCTCTAACGTCATTCGTCGACCGAGAGGAACCGCCATGACCGCCTCCACCACCCTGCGCGACGTGATCGGCCTGCCCCAGGAGCTGCCGCGACTGAGCGAGTCGGCCCTGATCCTGATCGACTTCCAGAACACCTACCGCACCGGCGTCATGCGGCTCGACGGGGCCGAGGAGGCCGTGGCCGCCGCCGCCCGCCTCCTCGCCGCCGCCCGCGCGCGGGCGCCCCGGTCGTCCACATCGTCAACGACGGTGGCGAGGGCACCCCGTACGACATCCGGGCCGAGATCGGCGCGATCAGCGACGAAGTCGCCCCCGTCGAGGGCGAGAAGGTCGTCGTCAAGCAGTTCCCCAACGCCTTCCACGCCACGGACCTGGAGGAGACCCTCAAGGACCTCGGGGTCGGCGGCGACCTGGTCGTCGCCGGCTTCATGACGCACATGTGCGTCCTCTTCACCGCCCAGGGCGCCTTCAACCTCGGCTACCGCCCGACCGTGGTCGCCGAGGCCACCGCGACCCGCCCCCTGGAGGCGCCGGACGGCACCGTCCAGTCCTCGGCCGCGCTCCAGGCCGCGAGCCTCACGACGGTCCGGGACCTGTTCGGCCTCGTGGCCCGCACGGTCGACGAGCTCGTCGGCTGAGGCCATCGGCGCCACCGGCACCCGGAGTTCACCCGGGGTGCGCCTGGAGAGCGCCTGCTGATCGGTTGCGGGTCGCCCGCCTCGGCGGTAATGGCGGTCGGCCCGTGACGACCCCTCCGGGCGTCCGAAATGCTGTGCGCCCCCTGGAGGATGTGTGCCACCCGCCGCCGAGGCCGTGTACGTCGAGGACCCCGCGCGAGGGGCCGTACGGGACGAGCCCGGCGACGGCGGACGGCGGCGGGGCGTGGTCCTGCGGGCCCCGGCCGCCGCCGCCCTGCTCACCGCCGCACTCCTCTGCCTCGCCACCCGGCTCTCCCGCACGTACCCCTTCGGCCCGGTCACCAGGAACATCGTCGACCTCGGCCAGCAGTACCTGCCGTTCCACGCCTACTGGCGGTCCTTCCTGCTCGGCGAGACGCACGGGGACGCCTTCCTCAACTGGAACTCCGGCTTCGGCGCCAACTTCCTCGGCGACATCGGCACCTACCTGAGCAGCCCCTTCGACCTGCTCGTCGTGCTCTTCCCGGCGGACCGCGTCGAACTCGCCCTGTACGTCGTCACCGCCGCCAAGATCACCGCCGCGGCCGCCGCGATGGCCCTGCTGCTCCTGCGGCTCCGCCCCGGCCCGTGGCCGGTCGCCGCCGTGCTCGGCACCGCGTACGCCCTCTCCGGCTGGACTTTCAACTACGGCGCCACCGTCCCGATGTGGCTCGACGGCCTGGTCGCCTTCCCCCTGCTCTGCCTGGTCGGCGAGTGGGCCCGCACCGGTCGCCGCCCCGTCCTCGGCCCCCTCGTCGTCGCCCTGGCCTGGATCGCCAACTTCTACACCGCGTACATGGCGACGATCGGCGCGGCCGTCGTCCTCGCCGTCCGCCTCCTCACCGCCGAGGAGACCGCCGGCGCCCGGCAGCGCCTCGCCGGGGCGCTGCGCGCCGCCGGGGCGTCCTCATCGGCATCGGGCTCGCCGCGCCGCTCGTCGTGGTCGTCTTCCTCGCCACGAAGGTCGCCGACCCCACCCGGAGACCACCTTCGCGCCCGCGCCCTGGACGGACGTCCTCGCCCGCTTCCTGCCCGCCACCGCGAGCGTCACCAGCCCCGCCCTCTTCATCGGCACGCCCGCCCTCGCGCTCGCGCTGACGCTGCCCTTCAACCGGGCCGTCGCACCGCGCGTCCGGGCGGCTGGACGGCCGCGATCGTCCTGGTGACGCTCTCGCTCCAGTGGGAGCCCACCCATCTGCTGTGGCACGCGGGCGCCTCGCCCAACGGCATCCCGTACCGTCAGACCTTCGTCCTGTGCGGCCTGTTGCTGATCGGCGCCTGGTTCTCCGCGGCCCGTGGAGTGCCCCGGCGGCGGCGCTCCTCGGCGGCGCGGCGCTGCTCGGAGCCCTGGCGTGGGCGGCCCGGGGAGCGTCGACATCGACCGGTGGACCTTCCCCGCCTTCGGCGCCGCCGCGCTCCTCGCCCTCGCCGCCGTCCTCGTGGCCCTGGCCGGCGAACGCCGGGGCCACGCGCGCGTACTCCCGATACGGCCGCCGTCCGCCGCCCCGCCGCGCGCGTACTCCCCGTCCTGGCCGTGATCCTGCTCGTCGCCGCGCAGGCGGCGAGGCGGCCGTCACCGGCAAGCGGATCGAGGAACAGCAGCGGAGCAAGGTCTCCTGGTCGCCCCGGATCGGCCCCTGGCACGAGACCGTCGCCGCCGAGACGGCCCGCGCGGACGCCTGGCCCGCCCACCGCACGGACCCCGGCGAGGTCCCCGGAGGCAACGACGTCCTGCTCGTCGGAGGGCAGGGCGCCGACTACTACAGCAGCCTCACCGCCGACGTGACCTCCCGGACCCTGGCCTCCCTCGGCTTCGGCTACTACGCCAGGGCGGCACCCGGTCAGCCTCGACAACCCGGTGGCCGACGCCCTCTTCTCCATCGGCACCCGGCTGCGCTCGCGGCCCACCGAGCCGGTACGGCAGGACGCCGCGCCCCGCGCCACGGTCACCGTCACCACCACCCCGTCCCGCCCCTGGTCACGGTCCGTCCGCCGGGGCGACCGGCCACCGCCCCGGGGACTCGGCCTTCGCCCGCCAGGAACGCCTGCTCGGCGCCGACGTGTACGAGCTGCCCGCCCCGCGCCGCACCGGACGCACCCTCACCGCCACCTGCCCGCGGGCTCCCAGGTCTGGTTCTGGGCGCCCGAGTACAAGGGCACCGCGGCCCTGGCGGGGAGCGGCCCGTGGACTTCGACGGCAAGCCGCCCTCCGTACGCGCCCCATGCAGCCGCTCGGCACGGTCCCGGCCTCCGGCGCGGTACGGATCGACCTGGGGCCCGAGGGCAAGCCGCGGCTGCCCGGGAATCCGTCGGCTGCCTGGTCCGCGCCCGGCTCGACACCGCCGTACGGCAGCTCACCGCCACCGGCGCCACGCGCGTGCGTACCACCGGACACACCGTCACCGCCGAACTGCCCCGGGCAGCACCGGCACCGCCGTCCTCGCCGTGCCCCGCATCTCCGGCTGGCGCTGCGCCGCCGGCGCCGCGGAACCGCGCCCCGCGCGCGCGTACCAGGGCCTCGTCGCCGTCCCCTCGACGGGCGGGCGACCACGGTCGGCTGCTCCTTCCGGCCGCCGGGGCTCAAGCCCGGCGGCGCGGTCGGCGCGGCGGCGCTCCTCGCGCTCGCCGCGACGGGCTTCCTCCACCGGCGGCGGGCCCGCCGGTGACGGGGTTCGCACCGGAGACGACAAGAGTTCACCCGGAGTGCACACGCGGCTCGTTCACCGGGAAAAGTCGGTCGTTACTGTGCCCGCCATAACGGCGTTTAATTGTTCGATTCAGTGTGGGGATCCCGAGTGCCGAAACTGTCCGTCGTCGTACCGTTCCACAATGTCGGGCCCTATGCGCCCGACACCCTGCGCAGTCTCGCGAACAACGCGGATCCGGAATTCGAGTTCCTGCTGATCGACGACTGCTCGACGGACGACACCCCGGAGATCCTCGACCGCTGGCGTGACCGCCTGCCCAACGCCACCGTCATCCGGCACGAGACGAACCAGGGCGTCGCCCAGGCCCGCAACACCGGAATCGACGCGGCGCGCGGCGAATACCTCACCTTCCTCGACGGCGACGACTGGTACGCCCCCGGCCACCTGAGCGCCGCCGTGGCCGGAATCTCCCGCCTGGGCTGCGATTTCGCCCGGACCGACCACGTCCTCTCGGAGGGCCGCAAACGGCAGATCCGTTACGCCCCGGCAAAGCGGCGCGACACCGTCATGGACCCCAGGGACGGAATCTCCCCGGCCAGCATGGTGACGATGGTCGATTACCCCTTCGTCCCCTTCGGCATTTACAGCGGACGCCTCTTCGAGAACGGCGAATCCCGTTTCGAGACCTCCCTCAGAACCGCAGAGGACCGCCTCTGGATCTGGCGGCTCCACCTCAAGGCGCGCACCTTCGCGGCCCTTTCCCTGCACGGGGTCTTCTACCGGCGGGGCGTCACCACCTCGCTCACCCAGATCACCGACAACCGGCAGCTGGACTTCATCCCCTCGTACGACCTCCTGCTCGACGAGGTCTCCCGGGACGCCGAGGCCGACCGCTTCCTCCCGAAGGCGGTCCGCACCTACTGCGCGATGATCGCCTTCCACATGGGGAAGGTGGACGCGTACGAGCCCGCCGTCGCCGCACGGCTGCGCTCCGACGTCCGCGACGCCCTGCTCCGCATGCCGCAGGAGGTCCTCGACGAGACCCTCGCCACCATGGACACCCCGCGCAGCACCCTCCTGAGGAGCCTGCGCGCCACCGGAAGGACCGCCTGACCCATGGCCCCCGCCCCCGAGAAGGCACCGGCCGCCGACCGGCCGGTCCAGCTCTTCCAGGTGTCCACCCTGTACGGCGCCGCCACCCTGGCCGCCGCGCTCGACGCCGGACAGTTCGGCCCCGCGACTCCGCCCGCAGGCTCCTGCTGATCTCGCGCAACGCCGAGATCCCGGAGACCGCCCGCGCCTGGAGGACATGACCGGGTACGGCCGGATCGCCGCCCGCTTCGACGGCACCCTCGACTGGAACGAGACGATCCACCCGTACCACCCCGCCGCCTGGGCCCCCCGCCCCGAGGAGGCCCCGCTCTGGCAGCGCGTCCTGCGCACCGCCTGGGACCTCGGCACCGGCCCGGTCGAGCTGGTCGTCGAGTCCATCCAGGTCAACCCGCCAAGGCGCTCGCCGGCACCTTCCCCGAGAGCGCCGTGCACGTCTACGCGGACGGCCTGATGAGCTACGGCCCGACCCGCTCCGACCTCGCCCAGTCGATCGCCTGCCGGGTCCGCCGGGTCCTCCACCTCGACCTGGTGCCGGGCCTGCGCCCCCTCCTCCTCGGCGAGTACGGCATCGAGCCCGAACTCGTCCCCGACACCGCCTTCCGCGCCGTCCTCGCCGAGATCGCCGAGGAGGCGGCCGACGACCGGGAGATCGCACGGACGGCCGCCGCGGAACCGACGGCCCTCCTGCTCGGCCAGTACCTCGCCGCCCTCGCCCTCCTCACCGCCGAGGAGGAGGAAGAGCTGCACGTACGGATGCTGCGCGGGGCCGCCGCGCCGGACACCGCTCGATCGTCTTCAAGCCGCACCCGAGCGCCCCCGCCCGCTACTCCCGGGCCCTGGAGGAGGAGGCCGCGCGCAGCGGCGTACGGCTCACGGTCCTCGACGGGCCGCTGCTCGCGGAGACCTTCTACGAGCGCTGCCGGCCCGAGCTCGTCGTCGGCTGCTTCTCCACCGCGATGCTCACCGCCGCCGTCTACTACGACGTCCCCATCGCGCGCGTGGGCACCGCCGAGGTCCTCGAACGGCTCACCCCCTTCGAGAACAGCAACCGCATCCCGCTCACCGTCGTCGACCACCTGGTCGCGGACCTGGAGCGCGGCGAAGAGCCCGCGATCCCCGGCCCGGCCCCGGCCTCGCTCACGCCCCTGGTCCGGGCCGTCGGCTACTGCATGCGGCACAAGGCCCACCCGGGACTCCGCGAGGAGGCCGCCGCCTTCCTGGCGGACCACCACGCCGACCCCGGCACCGCCCACCACTTCACCGCCGAACGGCTCACCGAGCTCGGCCTGCCCGGCGGAGGGCCCGCCCGGGAGCGGACGGACACGCCCGCCTGCGCCGCGCCCTGGCCCGGAGCCGACGGGGCTGAACCGGCGACCCCGAACAGGCGCCGCCGAACACGCGCCCCGAACAGGGACCCCGAACAGGCGCCGCCGAGCGGCGGCGCCGCGGGGATCAGCGCCCGGCGGACCTGACCAGGGTGAAGACCGCGCCCTCCGGGTCCGCCACCAGGGCGAGCCGCCCCGCCGTGCCCTCGCGCGGCGGGCGCAGCACCTGACCGCCCAGCTCCAGCACGAGCCGCGCGGCCGCGTCCGTGTCGTCGACCTCGAAGTACGTCAGCCAGTGCGGGCCCCGGTCCCGGGGCAGCGCGTTCCCGACGCCGTGCAGCGAGGCCACCGGGGTCCCGGCCACGTGGAGCGTCGCGTAGTCGTGGTCGGCGGAGACGACCGGCTCGACCTCGAAACCGAAGACCGCCCGGTAGAACTTGCCGGTCGAGGACGTCTCGTACGTCAGGAGCTCGTTCCACACCGGGGTCCCCGGCGGTCCGGCCATCGCCGTGCCGTGGTGCTCCTCGGCCTGCCAGACGCCGAAGACCGCGCCGGTCGGGTCGGAGCAGATCACCATGCGGCCCGCCTCTCCCGCGTCCAGCGGGCCGACGGCGACGGTGCCGCCGCAGCAGCGGATGTTCTCGGCGGTCTCGTCGGCGTCCGCCGTGGCCAGGTACGGGGTCCAGGCGATGCGCAGGTGACGGTCGGGCGGCAGCCGGCCGATGCCCGCCACCTCCCTGCCGTCGAGCAGCGCGCGCACGTACGGGCCGAGCTGCTGCGGACCGGGGACGAACTCCCAGCCGAAGAGCGCGTTGTAGAACTCCTGCGTGGCGTCGAGCCCGTGCACCATCAGGCTCACCCAGCAGGGCGTGCCGGGCGGGCGCGGAGTCGCCTCGGTCATCGTCACTCACCTCGGACCATCGTCGTGGCCGTGTCCCCGTCCGATGGTGACACCGGCGGCGGCGCGGCGCGCCCGGCCGCGCCGATCGCGGCGCGATCCCGCCGGAGGTCGCCGAGTCCGTCCCGCGGCCGTGCGGCTGCGCGAGGATGGCTCCCATGAAGCCCATCATCTCCGCAAGCGAACTGCTCAGCGAGTCGGCCGGGGCCCGGCCGCCGGTCCTCCTGGACGTCCGCTGGACGCTCGGCGGCCCGCCCGGACGGCCCGCCTACGAGGCCGGTCACCTTCCGGCGCGGTCTACGTCGACCTGGACGCGGAACTCGCGGGACCGCCCGGGAGCGGCGGCCGCCACCCGCTGCCCGACCCGGAGGCCTTCGGGGCCGTGATGCGCCGCGCGGGCGTCTCGGCGGACCGGCCGGTCGTCGTCTACGACGGCGGCCTCGGCTGGGGCGCGGCCCGCGCCTGGTGGCTGCTCCGCTGGGCGGGCCACCCGGACGTGCGGGTCCTGGACGGGGGCCTCGCGGCCTGGACGGGGAGCTCACGGAGAAGGTCCCCGCCCCGGAGCCGGGCGACTTCCGGCCTGAGCCGGGCGCCCTCGGGCTGCTCGACGCCGACGCGGCGGCGGCGTGGGCCGACACGGGGCTGCTCCTGGACGCGCGGGCGGCCGAGCGCTACCGGGGGACGTGGAGCCGATCGACCGGGTCGGCGGCCACGTCCCGGGCGCGGTCTCGGCCCCGACCACCGAGAACGTCGACGCCGGGGCCTCTTCCTGGCCGCCGACGTCCTGCGGGACCGCTTCGCCGCGCTGGGCGCGGCCGAGGGACCCGGTCGCCGTCTACTGCGGCTCGGGCGTCTCGGGCGCCCACGAGGTGCTCGCCCTGGAGATCGCGGGCATCCCCGCCGCCCTCTACGCCGGCTCCTGGTCGGAATGGTCCTCGGACCCCGCCCGCCCCGTGGCCACGGGCCCGGACCCGCGCTAGCCCGTACGGCACGGGCCGAAGCGGCACGCGAAGGGCCCGCGTCGCACGACGGCGCGGGCCCTTCCCGTACGGCAGGGGTCAGTCCTGCTTCTTCCTGCGGGTGCCGAAGACGATCTCGTCCCAGCTCGGCACGGCGGCGCGGCGGCCCGGCCGGACGCCGTCCGCCTCGGCCTGGCGGTCCGTGGCGCCGTGCAGCCGGTCGCGGTGACCGGAGACCGCGCGCGGCATCAGGACGTCGGCGTAGGCCGAACCCGCGCCCGCCGAGGCGGCCGGAGCCGGCGGCTCCTCCACCTCCGCCTCCTCCGAGGGCTCGGTGTCCGGCTGCTCGGGCACGACCATGTCGCCGCGAAGCTCGGCACGGCCTCCAGGAGGCTGGTCAGCGAGTCCCGCTCCTCCTCCGGCTCGACGGGCGCGGGCGCCCGCTCCAGCTGGCGTTCGGACCGGTCGATCTGGCGGTCCAGGGCGCGGTCGAGCGGCCTGTCCCAGGGCAGCCGGGCGATGCGCGGCACGAAGGGGAAGCTCGGCTCCGGCGCGGCGGCGATCGTGTCGTCCGTCTCGCCGATCAGGGCCCGCGCCTCGTCGTCCACGGCCTGGACGAGCCGCCGCGGCGGGTCGTATGTCCAGCTGGCCGTGTGGACCTCGCCCGCGACCCGGTAGACGAGCAGCACCTCCCAGGTGCCGTCGTCGCGCCGCCAGGAGTCCCACTGCACGGTGTCCTTCTCGGCGCCGCGCAGCAGGAGCCGCTCCTGCACCGCCTCGCCGAGCTGCGGGCCGCTGTTCTCCCCGGGCCTGCGGACCGGGGTCTTGCGGGCCCGCTCGGCCATGAAGGCGCGCTCCGCGAGCACGGGGCCCTCGAAGCGGCGCACGCGGTCGACGGGGATGCCGGCGAGCTGGGCGACCTCCTCGGCGGAGGCACCGGCCCTTATGCGGGCCTGGATGTCGCGGGGCGGAGGTGGCTCTCCACCTCGATCTCGATCTGGCCGAGGCGCGCGCGGTCGTTGCGCACGGCGGCGCGGAGGCGCTCGTCGATCGGAAGCGTGTACTCCGTGCTGTCAGCAGCCTTCAGCACCAGTCGTGTGCCGTCGTTGGAGACGGCCACGACACGCAGTTCGGGCATGGGGACCTCCCGGGTGGTGCCTGCCGACGTCACGTGCGTCGCTGCTTCCGCTAGTCGAGTGTGGCCTGCCCGGGTGCAGCCTGCCACTACCTTGCCGAGTTGCCCGGCGTGTCGGGCATGGACCCTGGAGCGCCGTTATGGCACGGTTACCTGTTTCACTACCCGGAGTGACTGGCGGTCACTCTGTGCAGTCGGTTTCCGTGCGATGCCGAGGCGTCGCCGGTTCGAGCGCCGTGTCCGGCTCCCTCCCCGTGATTCCGGGCACCCGTGAGGGCGTCCGGACCCAGGGTTCGTCAATGTACTCCATTCGGGCCACTTGGGTGGACCGGCGCGCCGCCCAACTTCTCGGGCGGTACGGGAGTTGAGTCTCCGCGATCTTCCCCCGTACGTGTCGCTCTTCACAGAAACAGCAGAAACGGAACTATTCGCTTCTCCCGTTTGTCCCTTCTGGGTGCAAGGCGAACGGATGAACCATCAGGGGTCGGAGATGCGTCACAGGCCGGAAACCGACGGGGACGAGCCGGAGGAGGGCGGGGAGAAGAGCAGGAAGAGGATCGAACTGAGCCTGGCCCAGGTCTCCGGCAGCGCCCTGGCCGCGGTCATCGCCGCCAAACTCGCCTCGACCCTCGGCGTGTACGGCACGATCCTCGGCGCCGGTGTGATCAGTGTCATCGCGACCTGCGGCGGACCGCTCTTCCAGCACCTCTTCAAGCGCACCGGGGAACAGGTCCGCGACGTCACCGCGGCGGCCAAGCCGAAGGCGCGTCAGGTCCCGGTCCCCGCAGGGCCCGGGGACGACCGCACCCTGATGCTGAGCACGGTCGCCGCGCCCGTGCCGTCCGACGGGGAGTTCGGCGAGGCGACCACCCACGGCACCCGCGTCCGGGGCTGGAAGCGCCCGGCGATCGCCGCCGCCCTGGTCTTCGGCGTCACCATGGGCGGCATCACCGCCTACGAACTGGTCGCCGGACAGGACTTCAGCGGCAAGCAGGGCACGACCACGTTCGGCTCCGTCGTCCGCGGCGGCGGCAGCGCGGGCCAGGACGCGCCCGAGGGGGAACGGGGCCCGTACCCGCGCCCTCGGGATCCGCGGACGGCACCGGACGGCAGCAGGGCGGCACCGGCACCCCACGACGGGCACCACGCCGACCCGGGAGCCGACGGCCGGGACGCGGCCGACCGGGACGCCGTCCGCCGAGCCCACCCTCCGGTTCCACCGGCGGCGGGACGACGCCCGCCCCGACGCCGACCGGCCCGACGACGGAACCGACCGCGCCGACCCAGGAGCCGACGTCCGGCACGGGCAGCCTGGTACCTCGACGGCCCCGGCGCCGCCGGGCCGACACCGGGGCCGAGGGGACGGCCGGGTGACGGTCAGTCGCCCAGGACCCGCCGCAGGTAGTCGTTGGCGAACAGCCGGTCCGGGTCGAGCCGGTCGCGCAGCGCCGTGAACTCGGCGAAGCGCGGATAGGCCTCGGAGAGGTAGGCGGCGTCACGGGTGTGGACCTTGCCCCAGTGGGGGCGGCCCCCGTGCGCCGTCATGATGCGCTCCACCGCGGTGAAGTACGCCTGGTGGGGCGTTCCCTTGTACAGGTGGACGGCGATGTACGCGGTCTCCCGCCCCGAGGCCGTGGACAGCGCGATGTCGTCCGCCGGAGCCGTGCGCACCTCCACCGGGAAGCTCACCTTGAGCGGCGAGCGCTCGACCATCGCCTTGAGCTCACGGAGCGCGGCGACCGCCGCCTCGCGCGGCAGCGCGTACTCCATCTCCAGGAAGCGGACCCGGCGCGGCGAGGTGAAGACCTTGTACGGGATGTCGGTGTACGTACGGGCCGACAGGGCCCGGCTGGAGACCTTGGCGATCGACGGGATGGTCGACGGCACCGCCCGGCCCAGCGAGCAGGCGACCTGGAAGATCCCGTTGGAGAGGAGCTCGTCCTCGATCCAGCCGCTGATCTTTCCGGGCGGGGCGGCGGGGCCCGCGCTGCGGTTGTTGCGCTTGGTGTTGCAGTTGTCCGTGTGGGGGAACCAGTAGAACTCGAAGTGCTCGTTCTCCGCGTGCAGCGCGTCGAACTCCGAGGTGACCCGGTCGAAGGTCATCGGCTCCTCGCGCGCGGTGAGCAGGAAGACCGGCTCCACCGCGAAGGTGATCGCCGTGACCACGCCGAGCGCGCCGAGGCCGATCCGGGCGGCCGCGAAGACCTCCGGGTTCTCCTTCTCCGAGCAGGTCATCAGCTCGCCGGAGGCCGTCACCAGCTCCAGCTCGCGGATCTGCGCGGCGATGGACGCCGACTCGCGGCCCGTGCCGTGGGTGCCCGTGGAGGTGGCGCCGGCGACGGTCTGCTCCATGATGTCGCCCATGTTCGTGAGCGACAGGCCCTCCCGTGCCAGCGCCACGTTGAGCCGCTTCAGGGGGGTGCCCGACTCGACCGTCACGGTCATCGCCCCGCGGTCGATCCGCCGGATCCCGGTCAGCAGGCCCGGCCGGATCAGCACGCCGTCCGTGGCGGCGATCGAGGTGAAGGAGTGGCCGGTGCCGACCGTCTTCACCCGGAGCCCGTCCTCGGCCGCGCGGCGCACCGCCTCGGCGAGCTCCTCGGCCGAGGCCGGGCTGACCTCCCGCACGGGGCGGGAGGTGACGTTCCCCGCCCAGTTACGCCACGGGCTGCCCGCCGTCCTGGCGCTCCCCGACCCCGCTGTTGTCGTCCCGCTCACGCTGCCCCTCCCGGTTAGGCGCCGGCCTGCGCAGCCGACGGTGTCCGAGAAGACCCACCACGACCGCGAGCGCGCCCGAGACGACGGGCACCACGTACCCCGCCTCGGCCCCCGACGCGTCGACCACCGAACCGGCGGCCGAGGAGCCGAGCGCCACGCCGATCGCGAGCCCGGTACCCGTCCAGGTCATGCCCTCGGTCAGCTTGGTGCGCGGTACGTGCGCTTCGACGAGGGCCATGGTGGTCACCATCGTCGGTGCGATGGACAGGCCCGCGACAAAGAGCGCCACGGCCAGCAACGGCAAGTTCCCGGCCAGTAGGAGGGGGATCATACTCACGGCCATCGCACAGACGCCCAGGAGCCACCGGCGCGACGGCTCGCCCTTGAGGTGGAGCAGTCCGAAGACGGCGCCGCCAGGCCGGAGCCCAGCGCGTAGACGGCCAGCACGAGGCTGGCGGCGGCCTTGTGGCCCTGTTCCTCGGCGAAGGCCACGGTCACCACGTCCACCGAGCCGAAGATGGCGCCGGTGGCGACGAAGGCGAGGGTGAGCACCTGGAGGCCGGGGGAGCGGAGCGCGGAGGTGCCGCGGGCGCCCTGCTGGGGATGGGGGACCGGCTCCGTGGCGCGCAACGAGGTCAGCCAGAAGACGCCGACGGCCAGGAACGCCGCGGCGAAGAGCGGACCGGCCTCGGGGAACCAGGCGGTCGACAGGCCGATGGAGAGGATCGGGCCGAAGATGAAGCACACCTCGTCGACGATCGACTCCCAGGAGTACGCCGTGTGCAGGCGCCGCTCCTCGCCCCGGTAGATCTCCGCCCAGCGGGCGCGGATCATCGCGCCGAGGCTCGGCACGATGCCGATCACGGCCGTGAAGACGAAGAGGGTCCAGTCCGGGGCCTTCTGCTGCACGCAGAGGAGGAGTCCAGCGGCCGCGACGAGCGACACCAGCGTCACCGGGCGGAGCACCCTGCGCTGGCCGTGCCGGTCGACCAGGCGCGAGACCAGGGGGCCGAGGACCGCGGCGGACATCGCGAGCGTCGCCGAGAGCGCTCCGGCCAGGCCGTACCGGCCGGTGACCTGCGAAATCATGGTCACGATGCCGATGCCCATCATGGACAGCGGCATCCGGCCGATGAACCCCGCGACGGAGAACGAGGCGGTTCCGGGCGCCGCGAAGATCGCGCGGTAGGGACTGGGCAAGAGAGATCCTTGGTCAACACGTGTAATTAATAGCTAAAGCCTACGGTGTTGAAGTCGATCGGTCATCCCCCTTTTTCGGACGAACGGCCGTGCCGAACGGTTTTGCGGACGATCGGCCACGGAAGGGCCGCGACCCCCGCCGCCCGGAGCGGGTGGGAGGATCGGTGCCATGTCCGATCAGCACGATCCCGCCCCGTACGACGCCCTGCTGCTGCTCTCCTTCGGCGGCCCCGAGGGGCCGGACGACGTGGTCCCGTTCCTGGAGAACGTGACGCGCGGCCGCGGCATCCCGAAGGAACGGCTCAAGGAAGTGGGGCAGCACTACTTCCTCTTCGGCGGCGTCTCCCCGATCAACGACCAGAACCGCGCGCTCCTCGACGCCCTGCGGAAGGACTTCGAGCAGGCCGGGCTCGGCCTGCCGGTCTACTGGGGGAACCGGAACTGGGCGCCGTACCTCACCGACACCCTCCGCGAGATGGTCACCGACGGGCGGCGCCACATCGCCGTCCTCACCACCAGCGCGTACGCCTCCTACTCCGGCTGCCGCCAGTACCGCGAGAACCTCGCCGACGCCCTCGCCACGCTGGAGGCGGAAGGCCTCCCGCTGCCCCGGGTCGACAAGCTCCGGCACTACTTCAACCACCCCGGCTTCGTCGAGCCGATGATCGAGGGCGTCCTCGCCTCCCTCGCGGAACTCGACCCGGCCGTGCGGGACGGCGCCCACCTCGCCTTCACCACCCACTCCATCCCCGACTCCGCCGCCGACAGCTCCGGACCGGTCACCGAGCACGGCGAGGGCGGGGCCTACGTGCGCCAGCACCTCGACGTGGCGGAGCTCATCGCCGACGCGGTCCGCGAGCGGACCGGGACCGCCCACCCCTGGAAGCTCGTCTACCAGTCCCGCAGCGGCGCCCCCCACATCCCGTGGCTGGAGCCCGACATCTGCGACCACCTGGAGGAGCTGCACGGCTCCGGCGTGCCCGCCGCCGTCATGGTCCCCATCGGCTTCGTCTCCGACCACATGGAGGTCCTCTACGACCTCGACACGGAGGCCACCGCCAAGGCCGCCGAGCTCGGCCTGCCCGTCCGGCGCTCGGCGACCGTCGGCGCCGACCCGCGCTTCGCCGCCGCCGTCCGCGAACTCGTCCTGAGCGCGCCGCGAACGAACGGGGACCAGGACCGAGCGGTGCGCCCTCGGAGCCCTCGGCGCCTCCCACGACCTCTGCCCGATCGGCTGCTGCCCCGCCAGGGCGGAGCGGCCCGCCGCGGCCGGCGCCGACAGTCCGTACGCGTAAGGAGTCAGCGTGACCGACGTTCCCGACCCCCTGCTCACCGAACTGCTCGACCTCGCCCTGGAGGCCGCCCGGCGGGCCGGAGCGCTGCTGCGCGACGGCCGGCCCGACGACCTGGCCGTGGCGAAGACCAAGACGAGCCCCATCGACGTCGTCACCGAGATGGACATCGCCGCCGAGAAGCTGATCACCGGCTTCCTCTCCGAGCACCGCCCGCAGGACGGCTTCCTCGGCGAGGAGGGCGCGTCGAGCCCCGGCACCAGCGGCATCCGCTGGGTGATCGACCCGCTCGACGGCACCGTGAACTACCTGTACGGCCTGCCCACCTGGGCGGTCTCGATCGCCGCCGAACGGGACGGCGAGGCCGTCGTCGGCGTCGTCGAGGCCCCGATGCGCGGCGAGACGTACCGGGCGGTCCTCGGCGGCGGCGCGTTCCTGGGGAGCGGCGCCTCGCCGTCCGCCCCTCGCCCGCGCTCGACCAGGCCCTCCTCGGCACCGGCTTCGGATACGTCCAGACCCGCCGCGCCCACCAGGCCGAGGTGGCCCGGCGGGTCATCCCGCGCGTCCGCGACATCCGCCGCGGCGGCTCGGCCGCCATCGACCTCTGCGACGTCGCCGCCGGCCGCCTCGACGCGTACTACGAGCGCGGCCTCAACCCCTGGGACCTCGCCGCGGGCGCGCTCATCGCCCGCGAGGCGGGCGGCCTCACGGGCGGCCGCCCCGGCGAGCCCGCCTCCGGAGAACTGGTCCTCGCGGCCTCCCCGGCCTCTTCGGGCCCCTCCAGGAACTCCTGGAGGACCTGGGGGCCTGGCACGACTAGCGGGCCGGGAGACGGACGCACGCGGGCCCCGGAGCCGGGACGGCTCCGGGGCCCACACGCGCGTCATGCGGGTGAAACGGGTCAGACGCCCGGCGCGGCCACCTCCACGCCGTGCTCGGCGGCCAGCCGGTGCAGGTCGTCCAGCTCCGCCTGCTCCATCTCCGCCAGGTAGTCGTCGCCCGTCTCACGGGCCCGCGTGAGGTCCGTCTGCGTGGTCCTGATGCGGTGCAGCAGTCCTGCGGTGAAAGCGTCCATCGTGCGCCCCTCCTCGTGGGTCCGGTGGCACGGGGTGTGCCGAGGGTGGGTGGATCAGTGGATGGATCACGCACTGCGAACTCTGGGGACAGAGAGCGGTAGGTGGCGCGCCACATACAGGGCGTGATCACGGGTGTGCAAACCTCCTCCCCAGCCCTTTCCTCAGAGAAACCTCAACTGGCCCGAGAATCCGGTGAATTCTTCGTTCCGGCGCACGCGCCCCGCCGCGCGCCCCCACCCGCGCACACCCCGCACCGCCGTCTTACAGCCGGTTTACGCGCGTACGGGGCAGGATGGACACGCACAGTCAGTGCCCAGATCTCAGCCGGTCCCCCTTCGGACAGCGGCTCAACGGGAAGGATGTACCTCCGTGCGCGTACTCGTCGTCGAGGACGAGCAGCTGCTCGCCGATGCGGTGGCCACCGGACTGCGCCGGGAGGCCATGGCCGTCGACGTCGTGTACGACGGCGCCGCGGCCCTGGAGCGCGTCGAGGTCAACGACTACGACGTCGTCGTCCTCGACCGGGACCTCCCGCTCGTGCACGGCGACGACGTCTGCCGCAAGATCGTCGAGCTCGGCATGCCCACCCGCGTCCTGATGCTCACCGCCTCCGGCGACGTCAGCGACCGCGTCGAGGGCCTGGAGCTCGGGGCGGACGACTACCTCCCCAAGCCCTTCGCCTTCACCGAGCTCACCGCGCGCGTGCGCGCCCTCGGCCGCCGCACCACCGTCCCGCTCCCGCCCGTCCTGGAGCGCGCCGGGATCAAGCTCGACCCGAACCGCCGCGAGGTCTTCCGCGAGGGCAAGGAGGTCCAGCTCGCGCCGAAGGAGTTCGCCGTCCTGGAGGTCCTCATGCGCAGCGAGGGCGCCGTCGTCTCGGCCGAGCAGCTCCTGGAGAAGGCCTGGGACGAGAACACCGACCCGTTCACCAACGTCGTGCGCGTCACCGTCATGACCCTGCGCCGCAAGCTCGGCGAGCCGCCGGTCATCGTCACCGTCCCCGGCTCCGGCTACCGGATCTGACCCGATGGCCACGACCCCCGCGCCGCATCCGCAGGCGCCCCCGAAACCGACCTGGGACCCCCGGGATCCCGTCCGGCCGCTGCTGCGTCCGACCATCCGGATACGGCTCACGCTGCTGTACGGCGGGATGTTCCTGATCGCCGGCGTCCTGCTGCTGTCGATCATCTACCTCTTCACCGCCCAGGCCCTCAGCGACAGCACCTCCCAGCTGCCCTTCAAGGTCGTCAACGGCACGGTCCAGCCCACCACCTCCGGGTGCCGGCTGCCCGAGTCGCCCACCGGCGACCAGCTCAACGACGCCGTCACGCTGTGCCTGCGGCACCAGAGCGACATCGCCCTGCACGACCTCCTGCGCCGCTCCCTGTTCGCCCTGCTCGGCCTGAGCATCATCGCCTTCGCCTTCGGCTACGCCATGGCGGGACGGGTGCTCTCCCCGCTCGGCCGGATCACCCGGACCGCCCGCCAGGTGGCCGGCTCCGACCTGTCCCGGCGGATCGAGCTGGACGGCCCGGACGACGAGCTCAAGGAGCTCGCCGACACCTTCGACGAGATGCTGGACCGCCTGGAACGGGCCTTCACCGCCCAACAGAGGTTCGTCGCGAACGCCTCGCACGAGCTACGGACCCCGCTCGCGATCAACCGCACCCTCCTGGAGGTCCACCTCTCCGATCCCGGGGCACCGGTGGAGCTCCATCAGCTCGGCAAGACCCTGCTCGCCACCAACGAGCGCAGCGAACAGCTCGTCGAGGGCCTGCTGCTGCTCGCCCGGAGCGACAACCAGATCATCGAGCGCAAACCCGTCGATCTGGCCGAGGTCGCCGAGCGCGGCGTCGACCAGGTCCACGCCGAGGCCGTGGCCAAGGGCGTCGAGATCCGCGGCGAGCGCGCGCCCGCCGTCGTCCAGGGCAACGGCGTGCTCCTCGAACGGATCGCGCTGAACCTGCTCCAGAACGCCGTGCGGTACAACGTGCCGGAGGGAGGCTGGGTGGAGGTCACCACCGAGGTCAAGGACGGCCAGGCGGTCCTGGTCGTCTCGAACACGGGACCGGTGGTCCCCGCGTACGAGATCGACAACCTCTTCGAGCCGTTCAGAAGGCTCCGGCAGGAGCGGACCGGCAGCGACAAGGGGGTCGGTCTCGGCCTGTCGATCGTGCGGTCCGTGGCCCGCGCCCACGGCGGCCGTATCATCGCGGAGCCGCGAGAGGGCGGCGGACTCGTGATGCGCGTCACTCTGCCGATCTGACACACTGCGCGAGCCGACCGGTTCTGTTCGCTTTGCGCGGAATTCCGGGGCTCCGATCCTGAGATGTCCATGTGTGATCGATCACAGGATGGAGTGTTCGGGATCCCACTCTCCGTGACCGGGAAATCCTCGGAAAACCAGGAAAGTCCGGGTTTCCGGGGCCCCGAATGACGGGAAGTACACGGGGTGGCGCCCGTGAGGACCGCCCGGAGGACCGTGTACGGTCCGGTTCGCCACCCGAAGCCGATCACTCGCGAGAGTGCGCGACGGGTGTCGATTGAGTAACAGACCTTGATGTGAGGCAAAATCTCCGCCTCAGGTCGGGCACAAGTCCGACCTCTCACGCGTTACGTGCGCTGGAGACACCGCAACCACCCAGAGGGGGAGAGCGACATGGCAACGGATTACGACACCCCACGCAAGACCGACGACGACGTCGACTCGGACAGCCTTGAGGAACTGAAGGCCCGCCGGAACGACAAGTCGACCTCGACCGTCGACGTCGACGAGTTCGAGGCCGCCGAAGGCCTGGAGCTTCCCGGCGCCGACCTCTCGAACGAGGAGCTGGCCGTCCGGGTCCTGCCCAAGCAGGCCGACGAGTTCACCTGCATGAGCTGCTTCCTCGTGCACCACCGCAGCCAGCTGGCCCGGGAGAAGAACGGCCAGCCGATCTGCCGCGACTGCGACTGAGACCGCTCGGCCGTGGCAGGCGACACACCGTCCCGGAAGCGGCGTCTGCGGCTCCCCAGGAGCCCGGAGACGTACAAGGGCGGCTCAGGCCCGGCAGAGGGCGCCCAGGAGGCCCCTGAAGCCGAGCACGCCGCCCCGCCGCCCTCCCTCGGCGCACGTGACGACGAGCGGGGCCTCCCGGCCTCGCTCGAAGCGGTCATCGAGATCGCCGAGACGGACCCGGCTCATCCGCCGGTGCCGCGGGAGCGGAGCGACGTGCCGACCGGAGCGCGGCAGGGCGGACGCCTCGGCGCCGTCCGGCGGCTCGCCGATCCCGCACGGACCCAGCTCGACCGGATACGGATCGACTCCAACCGGATCGACGCCGTCCGGCGTGGTGTCACGCAGGGCGTCCGGCAGGGCGTGAAGCGCGGCGGAGACAGTGCCAAGGCCGGCATCGGCTATCTCGCCGACCGGCTGATCGACCTCGCCCCGCGGATCCCCGTCCGCGACCTGGCGACCCTGCGCAGGCAGTTCCGGGCCTCGGTCCCGAGGAGATCGCCGACAAACTCGTCGCCGGCGCGGCGAACGCGAGCTCGACCGTGGGCGCGGGCGTCGGCGCCGCCGCCATGCTGCCCGTGGCCCCGGCCATGCCGGCGGAACTGGCGGCCGAGATCACCGGCGTCGCCGCCGTGGAGATCAAACTCATCGCCGAGCTGCACGAGGTCTACGGGCTGCGGCCCCCCGGCCGGGTCACCCAGCGCTCGGTGGCCTATCTGACCTCCTGGGCCGAGGAGCGGGGCATCGACCCCACCAAACCCACCACGGTCAACGCCGCGCTCGGCGGTCAGCTCAAGCGCGAACTGCGCCAGCAGATCATGAAACGCATGGTGCGCAACCTGCCGAACCTCACGCCCTTCATGGTGGGCGCGGCCGTCGGCGCCGTCATGAACCGCCGCGACACCAAGAAACTCGCCGCGCACATCCGCAAGGACCTCCGCGGCCGCCAGATCTCCTGGGACGCCCTCCCGGAACTGCCCCGCTGGAGCAGCCCGAGAACCTGAAGGAACTGGGCTTCTAGCCTCGACGACCCCACGGCTCCGCCAGTGACGATCCTTACGGCTTCGCCAGTGACGACCCCCACGGCTTCGCCAGTCCGGACAGCCCGCCGGTCCCGACGACGCGGACGGCCCCGGCGGACCCGCCGGGGCCGGGCGGACACGTCGGTCAGGCGCGTTCCGCCTCCAGGGCCGCGACCAGGGCCTCCGGCTCGCGGCTGGACAGGTACACGTACGGCGTCGGGTCCGCAGGGTCCGTCACCACGACCCGCACCGCCCGCGGCACATAGCTGCGCATCAGCATGAAGGCGCGCGTGTCCGCCTTGTGGGTGCGCCACGCGCGTGCCTCCTCCTCGTCGAGCGCCTCGGCCTCGCCGAGCGCCGTGACCGGGATCCGCGCGTCGCCCGCCACCAGCGAACCGGCCACCACCCGGATCCGGGCGGAGCCGTACGAGGAGACCACCAGCCCGGCGAGCACCGCCGCCACGATCAGACCGCCGATCATCGGGACCGGACCCAGCGGGAACATGATCAGGCCGCCGGAGAGCCCGAGCAGGCCCACGATGACCCACCACGAGCGGGCGCCGTCAGCCGCTCCTCGAAGCGCGGCGCGGCGGAGGACGCGGGGAAGGGCCGGGGACGGTACGGAAGGCTGCATGCGTCCAAGCTTGGCACGGCGCGACCAGCGCCCATCCGCGCGGGTAAGGTCTGCGGCTGTGACTGCAACATCTGCCGCCCTCACCCCGCCGGCCGACGCCATAGCGCCGGTACGCCACCCCGACGCGCCCGCCCCCGGCGAGCTGCTCGGCGCTCACTACGAGCACTGTTTCGGGTGCGGCGGCGGACAGCCCCACGGCCTCCACCTGGAAGCGCGCGCGGGCGAGGGCGTGACCGTCACCGCCGAGTTCACGGTGACCCCCGACCACCAGGGCGCCCCCGGCCTCGCGCACGGCGGCGTGCTCGCCACCGCGCTCGACGAGACCCTCGGCTCCCTGAACTGGCTGCTGCGGGTCATCGCCGTGACCGGCCGCCTGGAGACCGACTTCGCCCGGCCCGTCCCGGTCGGCACCGTGCTCCACCTGGAGGCCGCCGTCACCGCCGTGCACGGCCGCAAGATCTACTCGACCGCCGTCGGCCGGATCGGCGGGCCCGAAGGGCCCGTCGCCGTCCGCGCCGACGCCCTCTTCATCGAGGTCAAGGTCGACCACTTCATCGACAACGGCCGCCCGGAGGAGATCCGGGCCGCCATGTCCGACCCCGACCAGGTCCGGCGCGCCCGCGCCTTCGAGGTGAACCCCTGATGCGCAACCCTGTCGACGTACTGATCCGGCGAGTCGACCCGGACGTGCCGATCCCGGCGTACGGGCACCCCGGCGACGCCGGGGCCGACCTGGTGACCACCGAGGCCGCCGTACTGGCCCCCGGGAGCGCGCCGTGCTGCCCACCGGGGTCTCCATCGCCCTGCCGGACGGGTACGCGGCCTTCGTGCACCCGCGCTCCGGTCTCGCCGCCCGCTGCGGAGTGGCGCTCGTGAATGCCCCGGGGACGGTGGATGCCGGGTACCGTGGAGAGATCAAGGTGATCGTGGTCAATCTCGACCCGCGCGAGGACGTGCGGTTCGAGCGATTCGACCGGATTGCCCAACTCGTCGTCCAGCAGGTCGAGAAGGTGCGCTTCCACGAGGTGGCGGAGCTTCCCGGTTCGGCGCGGGCCGAGGGGGGCTTCGGGTCCACCGGCGGTCATGCCGCCGTGGACGGCACAACGGGTGGGAATCGATACGCTTCGGTCGTATCCGACCGGGAAGGACAGTGACGTGTTCGGACGTCGCAAGAAGAGCGGTGCCGCCGAGGACGCGGCGAGCGAGGCCGAGCAGGTCGTCGACGCGGTGGAGGGCGAGGACGCGGCCGCGCCGCGCCGCGTGAACCTTCCTCCGGCGCCCCGGCCCGACGGCCCCTGGGACATCTCCGAGGTAGCCAAGCCCGACGAGGGCCGCGTGGACCTCGGCGGGATCTTCGTGCCCGGAGTCGAGGGCATGGAGCTGCGGGTGGAGGTGGCGGGCGACGCGATCGTCGCGGCCACCGTCGTCCTGCGCGACAGCGCCGTACAGCTGCAGGCCTTCGCCGCCCCCAAGAACGAGGGCATCTGGGGCGAGGTCCGCGACGAGATCGCCACCGGCATCGTCCAGCAGGGCGGTGCCATCGACGAGGTCGAGGGCCCGCTCGGCTGGGAGCTGCGGGCCCAGGTCCCGGTCCAGCTGCCGGACGGCAACCGCGGTGTGCAGCTGGTCCGCTTCGTGGGCGTCGACGGACCCCGCTGGTTCCTGCGCGGAGTGATCTCCGGGCAGGGCGCGGTCCAGCCCGAGGCCGCCGGCCTCCTGGAGCAGATCGTCCGGGACACCGTGGTCGTCCGCGGCGAGGGCCCGATGGCCCCGCGCGACCCGATCGTCCTGAAGCTGCCGAACGACGCGCAGATGGTGCCGGACGGCGTGCAGCAGGAGGAGCAGGAGAGCTCCCGCTTCTCGGGCGGCATGGGCCAGCTCCAGCGCGGCCCGGAGATCTCCGAGATCCGCTGAACCTCGGCCGGGCCGCTCCGGCGGCCCGGCGTGATCGAGCATGGCCGGTGGGCCGCTTCCGTACCTCTCGTACGGGAGCGGCCCACCGGCCGTTTTCCACAGGCGGTCGTTTTCCACAGGTCCGGTCCCCGGCTCTGGCCCCGGGACCCGGCCGCGCACCATACTGGCTGCGCAGATGATCGAGGAGGGGGAGTACGGGTGAGTGAGAGCAGCAGCAGGACCGCCACGGCCGTCGTCGAGGACCCGGCCGGACCGCCGATGGTCCGCGTGGAGGACCTGCGCCGGTCGTACGGCACGGGCGAGGCCGCCGTCCACGCCCTGCGGGGCGTCTCCTTCGACATCCCGCGCGGCGAGCTCGTCGCCCTCAAGGGCCGCTCGGGCTCCGGCAAGACGACCCTGCTCAACCTCGTGGGCGGCCTCGACAGCGCCGACGGGGGCCGGATCGTCATCGACGGCACCGACCTCTCCACGCTCGGCGAGAACGGGCTCCTGGAGCTGCGCCGCGACCGGATCGGCTTCATCTTCCAGTCCTTCGGGCTGCTCCCGATCCTCTCCGCCGCCGAGAACGTGGGCGTGCCGCTGCGGCTGCGCAAGACGGACCCCAAGGAGCGCGAGGAGCGGGTCGCCCTGATGCTCGGGCTCGTGGGCCTCGCCGACCACGCGAACCAGCGCCCCGGCGAGCTCTCCGGCGGCCAGCAGCAGCGCGTCGCCATCGCCCGAGCCCTCGCCAACAAGCCCGCCCTCCTGATAGCCGACGAGCCCACGGGCCAGCTCGACGCGGAGACCGGGCTCGCCGTCATGCAGCTGCTGCGCGCGGTGGTGCGCAGCGAGGGCTGCACGGCCCTCGTCGCCACCCACGACCCCAGCTCCTCGGCCTGGCGGACCGGGTCCTGGAGCTGAGGGACGGCGAGATCATCGAGTACTGAGTCCGAGCCCGAGTCCGAGCCCGAGCCTGCGGGGTGGGGCGGGGCGGGACGAGGGCGAGGGCGAGGGGCGGGAATGGGGGCAGGGCGGGACGGGGCGGAGTGCCCGAGCTCCAGGCCGCCGGACAGGGCCGCCGGGCCAGTCGGGCAGGGTCGCCGGGCCAGGCCGCTGGACCGGGCGGCAGGACCGGCCGCCGGACGGGTTGGCGGGACCGGCCGCCGGACCGGTCGGCAGGACAGGGCGCGAGGACAGGGCCGCCGGACAGGGCCGCCGGTCCGGCGGCGGACCTGGTGGCAGTCCCGTGACCTGTAGACCCGGTCCCTCGCGCCGTGGCTCACGCCTCCGTGGGAGGGGCGGAGAGGATCTCGCGGACCTCGATCGGCATGTTGATCGGCGCGCCGGCGGGGCCGGGGCCGCCGAGACCCCGGCCGCGATCTCCAGGGCCCGCTGCCGGGAGGGGACCTCGACGATCCACCAGCCGGCCAGGAACTCCTTCGTCTCGGCGAAGGGGCCGTCGGTCACCACCGGCGTGCCGTCCGCGGCCGCCCGGACGATCAGCGCCGAGTCCGGCATCGCGAGCCCCTGCGCGTCGACCAGCTCGCCCGCCGCCGCCAGCTTGCCGTTCACGGAGGCCATGAAGTCGATGTGGGCCCGGACCTCCTCCGGTCGCCACTCGGTGATCGGGGGGACGTCGAGGGTCCGCGGGCCGAACTGCATCAGCAGCATGTACTTCATGAGGTGCTCCCGGGGTGGGTGTCGCGGCGGCCCCGTGGCCGGCCGTCACACGGTGGTCGGAGCCGGTGCCGCGTTCTCGACACGGGATCCTCCATCAGGATCACGTCAATACCGCACCGGCCCCTCTCCCCGCGTACGGAATGTCCGATTGGCTGGACGTATGGTCGAGCCATGGGACGCGGCAAGCTTCGGATCTACCTCGGCGCTGCGCCGGGCGTCGGCAAGACCTACGCGATGCTCGCCGAGGGCCACCGCAGGGTGGAGCGCGGCACGGACTGCGTGGTGGCCTTCGTGGAGCACCACGGACGGCCGCGTACGGAGGTGATGCTGCGCGGCCTGGAGAAGGTCCCGCGCCGCATCCTGGAGTACCGGGGGAGCACCTTCCCCGAGATGGACGTCGACGCCGTCCTCGCCCGCCGCCCCGCGGTCGCCCTCGTCGACGAGCTCGCCCACACGAACGTGCCGGGTTCCCGGAACCCCAAGCGGTGGCAGGACGTCGCCGAACTCCTCGCGGCCGGCATCGACGTCGTGTCCACCCTCAACATCCAGCACCTGGAGTCCCTCGGCGACGTCGTCGAGGCGATCACCGGCGTACGGCAGCGGGAGACCGTCCCCGACGAGGTGGTGCGCCGGGCGGACCAGATCGAGCTGGTCGACATGTCCCCGGAGGCGCTGCGGCGCCGGATGGCCCACGGCAACGTCTACACCTCGGACAAGGTCGACGCGGCCCTCTCCAACTACTTCCGCCCCGGCAACCTCACGGCCCTGCGCGAGCTGGCCCTGCTCTGGACCGCCGACCGGGTCGACGAGTACCTCCGGCAGTACCGGGGCGAGCACAACATCCGCTCCACCTGGCAGGCCCGGGAGCGCATCGTCGTCGGTCTGACCGGCGGTCCCGAGGGCCGCACCCTCATACGGCGCGCCACCCGGCTCGCGGAGAAGGGCGCGGGCGGCGAGGTCCTCGCCGTCTACATCGCCCGCAGCGACGGGCTCACCGCCGCCTCGCCGAAGGAGCTGGCCGTCCAGCGCACCCTCGTCGAGGACCTCGGCGGAACGTTCCACCACGTCATCGGCGACGACATCCCCTCCGCGCTCCTGGAGTTCGCCCGCGGGGTCAACGCCACCCAGATCGTCCTCGGCTCCAGCCGCCGCCGCTCCTGGCAGTACATCCTCGGGCCCGGCGTCGGCCAGACCGTGGCCCGGGACTCCGGGCCCGACCTCGACGTCCACATCGTCACCCACGGCGAGGTCGCCAAGGGCCGGGGGCTTCCGGTCTCGCGCGGCGCCCGCCTCGGCCGCTCCCGGATCATCGGCGGCTGGCTGGCCGGTGTGGCGGGCCCGGTGGCCCTGGCCCTGTTCCTCACGCACGTCGACGCCGACCTCGGCCTCGCCAACGACATGCTGCTCTTCCTCGCCCTGACCGTGGCCGCCGCGCTGCTGGGCGGGTTCCTGCCGGCGCTCGCCTCGGCCGCCGCCGGCTCCCTCCTCCTCAACTGGTTCTTCACCCCGCCGGTGCACCGGCTGACCGTCGCCGACCCCCTGAACATCGTCGCCATCGCCGTCTTCTTCGGCGTCGCGATGTCGGTCGCCTCCGTGGTGGACCTGGCCGCCCGCCGCACCCACCAGGCCGCCCGGCTGCGCGCCGAGGCCGAGGTGCTCTCCTACCTCGCCGGCAGCGTGCTGCGCGGCGAGACGAGCCTGGACGCCCTCCTGGAACGGGTCCGCGAGACCTTCTCCATGGAGTCCGTGGCCCTCCTGGAGCGCGTCGACGAGATCGAGCCGTGGACACGGGCGGCGAGCGTCGGCCCCACCCGGCGGCCCGCCCCGAGGAGGCGGACGTGGACATGCCGGTCGGCGACCACCTGGCCCTCGCCCTCTCGGGCCGGGTGCTGCCCGCCGAGGACCGGCGGGTGCTCGGCGCCTTCGCCGCCCAGGCCGCGGTCGTCCTCGACCGCCAGCGGCTCGTCGACGAGGCGGAGGAGGCCCGGAAACTGGCCGAGGGCAACAAGATCCGCACCTCCCTGCTCGCCGCCGTCAGCCACGACCTGCGGACCCCGCTCGCGAGCATCAAGGCCTCCGTCTCCTCCCTCCGCTCCGACGACGTCGAATGGTCCGAGCAGGACCGGGCCGAACTCCTGGAGGGCATCGAGGCCGGCGCCGACCGCCTCGACCACCTCGTGGGCAACCTCCTCGACATGTCCCGCCTCCAGACCGGCACCGTCACCCCGCTGATCCGTCCCGTCGACCTCGACGAGGTCGTCCCGATGGCCCTCGGAGGGGTGCCGGACGGCAGCGCCGAGCTCGACATCCCCGAGACGCTGCCCATGGTCGAGGTCGACAAGGGGCTCCTGGAGCGGGCCGTGGCCAACATCGTGGAGAACGCCGTGAAGTACAGCCCGGAGGGCCGGCCCGTCGCCGTCGCCGCCAGCGCCCTGGGGGACCGGGTCGAGCTGCGCGTCGTCGACCGCGGCCCCGGCGTCCCCGAAGAGGCCAGGGACGGCATCTTCGAGCCCTTCCAGCGCTTCGGCGACGCCCCGCGCGGCACCGGCGTCGGCCTCGGCCTCGCGGTCGCCCGCGGCTTCGTCGAGGCCATGGGCGGGACCCTCGGCGTCGAGGACACCCCCGGCGGCGGCCTCACCATGGTGCTCACCCTGCGGGCCGCGCCCGGCGGGCCGCAGCCCCCGGCCGCCGACCTCCCGGCCCACGCCGTGACCTGACCACGCCGTGACCTGACCCCGGCGCCCGCACCCGTACGCGTACCCCGTACTCCCCGACACAACGAAGCCCGACCCGACGAAGCCCGCTCCACCGAAGCCCGCCCCAACAAAGCCCGCCCCACCGAAGCCCGACCCGACGAAGCCGCCCACCGAAGTCCGCCCCACCGAAGTCCGCCCCACCGAAGTCCGCCCCAACGAAGCCCGACCCAACGAAGCCCGACCCATCGAAGAAAGCAGGCCCCCTCCATGACCCGGGTCCTCGTGGTCGACGACGAGCCGCAGATCGTCCGCGCCCTGGTGATCAACCTGAAGGCGCGGAAGTACGAGGTCGACGCCGCGCCCGACGGCGCCACCGCCCTCCGGCTCGCCGCCGAACGCCACCCCGACGTCGTCGTCCTCGACCTCGGACTGCCCGACATGGACGGCGTCGAGGTCATCAAGGGCCTGCGCGGCTGGACGCGGGTGCCGATCCTGGTCCTCTCCGCCCGGCAGACCTCCGACGAGAAGGTCGAGGCGCTCGACGCGGGCGCCGACGACTACGTCACCAAGCCCTTCGGCATGGACGAGCTGCTCGCCCGGCTGCGGGCGGCCGTGCGCCGCGCCGAGCCGGTCGGCGGCGCCGAGGACGGCGTCGTCATGGTCGAGACCGAGGGCTTCACCGTCGACCTGGCCGCGAAGAAGGTGCACCGCGACGGCCGCGACGTCCGGCTCACCCCACCGAGTGGCACCTCCTGGAGGTCCTCGTCCGCAACGGCGGCCGGCTCGTCAGCCAGAAGCAGCTGCTCCAGGAGGTCTGGGGCCCCTCGTACGGCACGGAGACCAACTACCTCCGGGTGTACATGGCGCAGCTCCGCCGCAAGCTGGAGACCGACCCCTCCCACCCGCGCCATTTCGTCACCGAACCGGGCATGGGCTACCGCTTCGAACGCTGAAACGAGAGCCGTACGGAAGGGTGGTCCGGGCCTCTTCGGGTGACAGCGGTGGCCGGTACGCTTTCTGTATGAGTGCTGCACCACGTACAGAGAAGCCGGCCGGAAGGTTCCGCCGGATGCTCGACCGACTCTCCTCCTCCCCGGAGGACCTGGAGTCGGAGGAGCTCCAGGAGGACACCGAGGCCTCGGGGTGCACGCGTATCTCCGACTGCTCCGACCGCGAGATAGTCAAGGTGACTGGTACCTTGCGCACGGTCACGCTGCGTCCCCGGGCCGGTGTGCCCGCGCTGGAGGCCGAACTCTTCGACGGCACGGCACCGCTCGACGTCGTGTGGCTCGGCCGGCGCTCCATCGTGGGCATCGAACCGGGCCGCAAGCTGATCGCCTCCGGCCGCATCTCCATGAGCCACGGCCGGCGGGTCCTCTTCAACCCCAAATACGAGCTCCGACCGCTCGGACAGGAGTAGCCGGTGACGTCCCTCGACAAGCCGACCGCGGACCGCTCGACCCCCGACCAGGACGCCCAGGCGGACAAGGCGGTGACCGAGGCCGCGCTCTTCGAGGCCTTCGGCGGCCTGCGGGGCATGATCGAGACGGTCCTGCCCGGCCTGCTGTTCGTCACGATCTTCACGATCAACAAGGACCTGCACGTCTCCGCGATCGCCGCGCTCGCGGTCTCCCTGGTCCTGGTGGCCGTCCGGCTGATCCGCCGGGACACCGTCAAGCACGCCTTCAGCGGCGTCTTCGGCGTCGGCTTCGGCGTGGTCTTCGCGATGATGACGGGCAACGCCAAGGACTTCTACCTGCCGGGCATGCTCTACACCCTGGGCCTCGCCCTGGCGTACATCATCACCGCGCTCGCCGGAGTGCCCCTGATCGGCCTGATCCTCGGCCCGGTCTTCAAGGAGAACCTCTCCTGGCGCACCCGCAACCCGGGCCGCAAGAAGGCGTACACGAAGGCCAGCTGGGCCTGGGGCCTGATCCTGCTCGCGAAGGTCGCGATCCTCTTCCCGCTGTACTGGTGGGCCGACCCGACCAAGTTCGGCTGGGTCTCGGTCGCCCTGAAGATCCCGCCGTTCCTGCTCGCGGTCTACCTCACCTGGGTGTTCCTCGCGAAGGCCCCGGCGCCGATCGACGTCTTCGCCGAGATGGAGGCGGAGGAGCGCGCCGAGAAGGAGCGCAAGGCGGCCGCGGCGACGCAGAGCCACCCCGAGGCCTGAGAAGCGGTATGCGGAAGGGCCCGGACCTGTTCGTCAGGTCCGGGCCCTTCCGCGTACCACGCCCGCCTCAGGACATCAGGGCATCAGGACTCGGGAGTCTCCCGGCGGACCTGGAGGAGGTCCTCCAGCTGCTCCTCGCGGGCCTGCGCGGCCACGAACAGCAGCTCGTCGCCGGCCTCCAGGGTCTCCTCGGCGCTGGGCGTCAGCACCCGCGAACCGCGGATGATCGTCACCAGCGAGGTGTCCTGCGGCCAGGCGACCTCGCCGACCTGCGTACCGGCCACCGCCGACTCCGGCGGCAGCGTCAGCTCGACCAGGTTCGCGTCGCCGTGGCTGAAGCGCAGCAGCCGGACCAGGTCGCCGACGCTCACCGCCTCCTCGACCAGGGCCGACATCAGACGCGGCGTCGAGACGGCCACGTCCACGCCCCAGGCCTCGTTGAACAGCCACTCGTTCTTCGGGTTGTTCACCCGGGCGACCACGCGCGGCACGCCGTACTCGGTCTTGGCGAGCAGCGAGACGACCAGGTTCACCTTGTCGTCACCGGTCGCCGCGATCACCACGTTGCAGCGCTGGAGCGCCGCCTCGTCCAGCGAGGTGATCTCGCAGGCGTCGGCGAGCAGCCACTCCGCCTGCGGCACCCGCTCCACCGAGATGGCGGTCGGCGCCTTGTCGACCAGCAGGACCTCGTGCCCGTTCTCCAGGAGCTCGCCCGCGATGGACCGGCCCACCGCGCCCGCGCCCGCAATAGCGACACGCATCAGTGACCGCCCTCCTCGGGACCCTCGGCGAAGGCCGCCTCGACCTTCGCGATCTCGTCCGTACGCATCATCACGTGCACCAGGTCACCTTCCTGGAGCACCGTCTGCGAGGTCGGCAGAATCGCTTCGCCCAGCCGGGTGAGGAAGGCGACACGGACACCGGTCTCCTCCTGGAGCCGGCTCACCTTGTGGCCGATCCACGCCGCGGAGGTGTGCACCTCGGCGAGCTGGACGCCACCGCTCGGATCGCGCCACAGCGGCTCGGCGCCCGAGGGCAGCAGACGGCGGAGCATCTGGTCGGCGGTCCAGCGGACCGTCGCGACCGTCGGGATCCCGAGGCGCTGGTAGACCTCGGCGCGCCGCGGGTCGTAGATCCGCGCCGCCACGTTCTCGATGCCGAACATCTCGCGCGCGACCCGCGCCGCGATGATGTTGAGTTGTCGCCGCTGCTCACCGCGGCGAAGGCACCGGCCTCCTCGATCCCGGCCTCACGCAGCGTGTCCTGGTCGAAACCCACGCCCGTGACCCGGCGGCCGCCGAAACCGGAGCCCAGACGACGGAAAGCCGTCGGGTCCTGGTCCACGACCGCGACCGTGTGCCCCTGCTGTTCGAGGGTCTGCGCGAGAGCGGCTCCCACTCGCCCGCAGCCCATGATGACGATGTGCACGTCCCCTTACCCCGCACTCCTGATCGCCCTACTGACCTGCGAATACACCCTGCTCACAACTTTCCTCGCCCGATCGGCCCGGGCCGTGGCGGACGACGCCCCGACGGGTCGCCCGGTCCGAGCTTAAGCGGCAACGCTGGCGGGGACCGCACTGGAGGTGGTACTCAGGGAGATTCGGTGCGGATCGGGGGTGCCGGTGCGCGTGGCTCTTTTCGAACGCTTACGATCCTCTCCGTGTCCAAACTGACCGACGTGCCCAAACGGATCCTGATCGGGCGGGCCCTGCGCAGCGACAAGCTGGGAGAGACCCTCCTCCCGAAGCGGATCGCCCTCCCCGTCTTCGCCTCCGACCCGCTGTCCTCGGTGGCGTACGCACCCGGCGAGGTGCTGCTCGTCCTCTCCGTCGCCGGACTGTCGGCCTACCACTTCAGCCCGTGGATCGCGCTCGCGGTCGTCGTCCTGATGTTCACGGTGGTCGCCTCGTACCGGCAGAACGTGCACGCGTACCCGAGCGGCGGCGGCGACTACGAGGTCGCCACCACCAACCTCGGGCCGAAGGCCGGACTCACCGTCGCGAGCGCCCTGCTCGTCGACTACGTCCTGACCGTCGCCGTGTCGATCGCCTCGGGCATCGAGAACCTCGGCTCCGCCGTCCCGTTCGTCGTCGAGCACAAGGTCGCCTCGGCGATCGCGGTCATCGTCCTCCTCACCCTCATGAACCTCCGGGGCGTGAAGGAGTCGGGCAGCCTCTTCGCCATCCCGACGTACGTCTTCGTCGCGGGCGTCTTCATCATGATCGCCTGGGGCGCCTGGCGCGGCCTCGTCCTCGACGACACCATGAGGGCCCCCACCGCCGGCTTCGAGATCAAGGCCGAGCACCAGGGCCTCGCCGGCTTCGCCCTGGTCTTCCTGTTGCTGCGGGCCTTCTCCTCCGGCTGTGCCGCCCTCACCGGCGTCGAGGCCATCTCCAACGGCGTCCCCGCCTTCCGCAAGCCGAAGTCGAAGAACGCCGCCACCACGCTCGCCCTCATGGGCGGCCTGGCCGTCACCATGTTCTGCGGCATCATCTTCCTGGCCACGGCCACCGACGTCCGGATGGCCGAGAAGCCCGCCGAGCAGCTGCTGCGCAACGGCGTCCCGGTCGGCGAGGGCTACGTCCAGGACCCGGTGATCTCCCAGGTCGCGGCCGCGGTCTTCGGCGACGGAACGTTCTTCTTCGTCGTCCTCGCCGCCGCCACCGCGCTCGTCCTCTTCCTGGCCGCCAACACCGCGTACAACGGCTTCCCGCTCCTCGGCTCGATCCTCGCCCAGGACCGCTACCTGCCGCGCCAGCTGCACACCCGCGGCGACCGCCTCGCGTTCTCCAACGGCATCGTGCTCCTCGCCGGCGCCGCCGCCCTCCTCGTCTGGATCTACGGAGCCGACTCCACCCGGCTGATCCAGCTCTACATCGTCGGCGTCTTCGTCTCCTTCACGCTCAGCCAGATCGGCATGGTCCGGCACTGGAACCGGCACCTGAAGGCCGAGAAGGACCCCGCCAAGCGCCGCCACATGATCCGCTCCCGCGCGATCAACGCCTTCGGCGCCTTCTTCACCGGCCTCGTCCTCGTCGTCGTCCTCGCCACCAAGTTCACCCACGGCGCCTGGGTGGCCCTGCTCGGCATGGTGATCTTCTACGTGACGATGACCGCGATCCGCCGCCACTACGACTCCGTGGCCGCCGAGATCGCCGCGGCCGAGGAGCGCCCCGACGAGTACGTCAGGCCCTCCCGGGTCCGCTCGCTCGTCCTCGTCTCCAAGCTCCACAAGCCCACGCTGCGGGCCCTCGCGTACGCCAAGCTCATGCACCCCGGCGACCTCGAAGCGCTCACCGTCAACGTCGACCCGGCCGAGACGAAGGCGCTCAAGGAGGAGTGGGAGCGGCGCGGCATCAACGTCCCGCTCAAGATCCTCGACTCGCCCTACCGCGAGATCACCCGCCCGGTCATCGAGTACGTCAAGAACCTGCGGCAGGAGAGCCCGCGCGACGCCGTCTCGGTCTACATCCCCGAGTACGTCGTCGGCCACTGGTACGAGCACCTGCTCCACAACCAGAGCGCCCTGCGCCTCAAGGGTCGGCTCCTCTTCACCCCCGGCGTCATGGTCACCTCGGTCCCGTACCAGCTCCAGTCCTCCGAGGCCGCGAAGAAGCGGGCCAGGAAGCGCCAGGAGTGGAACGCGCCGGGCTCCGTCCGCCGAGGGCCGGTCGAGAAGCGCCAGAAGGAACCGACCGCGAAGAACAACTAGACTGGTGGGCTGCCGTCCCAACGGCAGCCCACTTCGCACTTCCCCTCGTACTTCCTGTACTTCCCTTTGGAGACTCCCCACCATGCAGAACACCCCTGTTACGTCGCTGGTCGGGGCGGAGTACGAGGTAGAGGTCGGCCCGGTCGCCCACGGCGGCCACTGCATCGCCCGTACGGAGGCCGGCCGGGTCCTCTTCGTCCGCCACGCGCTGCCCGGCGAGCGGGTCCGGGTGCGGGTCACCGAGGGCGAGGAGACCTCCCGCTTCCTGCGCGCCGACGCGATCGAGATCCTGGACGCCTCCAAGGACCGCGTGGAGGCCCCCTGCCGCTTCGCGGGCCCCGGCAAGTGCGGCGGCTGCGACTGGCAGCACGCCAAGCCCGGCGCCCAGCGCCGCCTCAAGGGCGAGGTCATCGCCGAGCAGCTCCTGCGCCTGGCGGCCTCACCCCCGAGGAGGCGGGCTGGGACGGCACGGTCATGCCGGCCGAGGGCGACAAGCTGCCCGCCGGCGAGGTCCCGCAGTGGCGCACCCGCGTCCAGTACGCCGTCGACGCCGAGGGCCACGCCGGCCTGCGCAAGCACCGCTCGCACGAGGTCGAGGTCGTCGACCACTGCATGATCGCGGCCGAGGGCGTCTCGGAGCTGGGCATCGAGAAGCGCGACTGGAAGGGCATGGCCGCCGTCGAGGCCATCGCCGCCTCGGGCTCGAACGACCGCCAGGTCATCCTCACCCCCCGCCCCGGCGCCCGCCTCCCCCTGGTGGAGCTGGACAAGCCGGTCTCCGTCATGCGCGTCGACGAGAAGGACGGCGGGGTCCACCGCGTCCACGGCCGCGCCTTCGTCCGCGAGCGCGCCGACGACCGCACCTACCGCGTCGGCAGCGGCGGCTTCTGGCAGGTCCACCCGAAGGCCGCCCAGACCCTCATGCTCGCCGTCATGCAGGGCCTCACCCCCCGCAAGGGCGAGACCGCCCTCGACCTCTACTGCGGCGTCGGCCTCTTCGCGGGCGCCCTCGCCGACCGCGTCGGCGACCAGGGCGCGGTCCTCGGCATCGAGTCCGGCAAGCGCGCCGTCGAGGACGCCCGCCACAACCTCGCCGGCTTCCCCGCGTCCGCATCGAACAGGGCAAGGTCGAATCGGTCCTCCCGCGCACCGGCATCACCGAGGTCGACCTCATCGTCCTCGACCCGCCCCGCGCCGGCGCCGGCAAGCAGACCGTCCACCACCTCGCCGGCCTCGGCGCCCGCCGCATCGCCTACGTCGCCTGCGACCCCGCCGCCCTCGCCCGCGACCTCGCCTACTTCGCCGAACGCGGCTACAAGGTCCGCACCCTCCGCGCGTTCGACCTGTTCCCGATGACGCACCACGTGGAGTGCGTGGCGATTCTGGAGCCGGTGAAGAAGGACGCCTGACCTGCGGTTTTGTGCGTGCGCATTATGTGCGGTGTGGGCGTTACGGGCGATATCTTGACGCTGAAATGACGCTCGTGACGCTCATTTGACGCTCGTTCTGATGGGGTGTCAGGGCTGGGTCGCTCAGGTCGTTCCCTCCCTGTCCTGCTGACTACGCAAGGCGCCTTCTGCCTCCACTGGGTGGCGCTGGGCGTCGTGGCGGCTTCCCTACGGCTGAGAGCCCCGTCCCGCGTGTGTTTGGATGCCGCACGCGCTCCTCTACGAGCCCTCGGTTGCCCGTTCCGCCATGGGCGTCCAGGTGCTGATGGCCAAGGCGCGGGGACGCCCCCGGGTGGCGAGCGCCGCCGTCACCCGCTCGACCGCGCCGTCGACGGTCTCGTGCTTGGAACGAGAGGCGACGGAGATCCTGCTGGCATTGCGTCGCTTCGTCGCCGCGCCGGTGCCCGGTACCTCCTGGCGGCTGCGCGCCTTCCTGCCGGCCTCGGAGCTCATTCGCGTCCGTCTGGAAGACGACGTGTCCAGGGCCGTACTGATCGAACTGCCCCACAACCCTGAGGCCGCACCTGCTTCGCTCGGCTCCTGGTGGTACGTAGGAGCACTGCGCGCCGCGGCCCGCTGGGCGGCCGACAACACCGAGGCGGGCGTCCTCGATCTCGGCACGCTCACAGCGGCCGGTGTTCTGCCCGACGCGGTGGAGGTCACGGCGGACGACGGTCTGGACTACGTAGTGGCCGACCTCGTCGGCGACCCGTACTGGCATGCCCCGGCAGCCACGGTCGCCCCGGACCTCTACTACCTTGTCGGTTTCGACACGCGTCAGCACGGGGTGGTACGTCTCTACTGCGTGCTGCCCGAGCGGGGGTCGTCGGAATCGACATCGGTACGACGGACCCTGGGTCAGGAGCGCTCCGACCCGTGGGTTGGTGGGCCTCCACCAAGCTCATCGCGCTCCTCAATCCGGAGGCGTCCGAAAGTCTTGACGCCCTCCGCGTACCTGAGGCCGAAGACCCCCACTGCAATGCCGTGTACGACGCGACCTCGTGGGCCTGACATACGGCTCAGAAGAGGGTGAGGTGGTCCGCCTGGTGGGAAGACTGAGGCGGCGCCACGTAGGAAGCGACGACCGTTTCCGCTGTCACCCGACGAGGAGTCGTGGTGACGGCTTTGGCATCACGCATGTCCGTGATCAGCTTGGTCACCTGGCTGGGTTTGTAGACGGTCTCCAGGAGGGTGAACGCTTTGAGTTCCGCCACGGTGAGGCCCTTCGGTGCCGCCGCGATGTGCTCCAGCAGGATCCGGCGAAGAGGACCTGTGTGGGGCTCGAGTTCGAGGGCGAGCTGCTGCTGCTCGCTGTCCTTGGGGTCGCGATAGCGGACCCCGTGGTCGCGGTCGACGCTCCACATGGCCTCCTTCATCTTCTCCAGGCCGCGCTCATGGCGGGTTCCGAAGATCAAGTAGAGGACATGGTTTCCTCATCGACCATTTCGAAGAAGAGCGTGGGTGAAGCCGGCTCGACGAAGGCTCTCCCGGTACTGGTCGCGGAGGAAAGTGAACTTCTCGTTCGACGGCTGATCGAACACTGCGTGCCACTCGGTGCCTCCGAAGGCGGCGTCCCTGCCCTCCTGTGGTTCTCGTTGGCCTCGCCGAACCGGGTGAGGAAGGCCGGCTGGAAGGTGACCATCACTTCCGTGCTGCGGTGCTTCCCGAGTTCCTGCAGCAGACTGAACGGGATGTCAGGGCCGCCGTAACTGTCGAGGAGGACGAAGAGGGGCTTGCCCAGAGAGCCCTGGAGGCGAAGTTGTTCGAGTAGCGTGGGGTGACACTCGCCGTAATGCGTGTTTACGCGGAGGCGTCGGCTGACGTCGGCCGAGTGGTGTTCGCGCGCCTTGTCGAGTTGGCTCCGCAGCTCGGATTCCCGCCGCTCGTCTCCCTCGACCAGCACCATACGAATACGTCCGGAGCGGTGTTGCAGCGCCTTGGCGAAGGCTTCGAGCGCAACCACGGGTGAGCCTGGCTCGCCCTGCGAGTACACGCCGGGGCCGGAAAAGCCCTCTGCATAGGTGATGGTGGCATGGCGCGACAAGAGAATGGGAGCCCAGGGCTCGAGGTACTTCCTCAGCAGGTTGTGCTTCGCTGCCGTATGCGGGTCTCTGTCCCACAGGACGGTCTTGGGTACCGCCATACCGTGCTCCCCACCCCTGGTGATTACAGACTTGGGGCAGAGGATCACACGGCGTGTCCGCCAGCGTCAGTAGCTCGGTCGGGATTGGCCAATATTCGGCCGTCAGGAAGCCAGAACCGGAACCCGCGCCGGCATCTCGCTCCAGATCTGGCCTTCGAGTTCGCGACCGCCAGCCTTGGGAGTGCGCCCGCCCCACTGCTTGAAGAAGAAGGGCACCCCAGCTGCACTGCACAGGTCACGAATGTCGAGCAACCACTCCTCCTCGACCGGCCGATGGCCTGGTCCGGACTCGCCTCCGGCGATCACCCACCCGATGCCATCGAGATTCAATTCCGCGAGAGGCCCCAGAAGAGGCTCGCACGACAGGAACCGAACGGCCGCCGGGACTGCCCGCAGGTCGTCGACGCGATCGAGTTGATCTCCGTTCTCGACGGACACGCCCATCCACAGATTGGAGGGCCAGTCCAGACGATCCGCGATCCGACGCAGGCGCAGGCTCCGCTTGGTCAACAGCTGATAGGTGTGCTGGGGGGTCGAGGCGATCACCTCGAAGACCTGCCGCACGAAGTCAAGCGGCACCCTGGCATGGAAGAGGTCGCTCATCGAGTTCACGAAGACCATGCGCGGCGCCTTCCACTGCAGGGGAACATCGAGGGCGTCCGGATGGATGGTGAGCCCGAAACCTGGTCCGGACGTTCGGGGGTCGCCATCGTTCTGGTACTTCGAGGCGCCCATCAACTTCAACCGACGGGAGAGCGTCAGCGCATAGCAGTTGTCGCACCCGGGCGTGACACGGTCGCATCCGGTTGTCGGGTTCCAGGTGGCCTCGGTCCACTCAATGGCGCTTCGGTCACTCATGCCTGCCCTCCCTGGGTGAAGCGGCGAGCAGCACCTCACGTGCGCAACGTGCGCTTCGATGACTTGCACAACGAGTGGCGCGCCGAACTGGCACGCGACGGGCCCATCATTCACGGACCGCGGGCGCCCCGCATAGTGGTTCACCTTGATAGCTGGCCGAAAACTCCTTGATGCAGGGAGAGTTGCGGTGGGCTCTGGGGAATCCTTGGTCTTGGGCGCAGGAGGTCTCCGCCCCCGCTACCCGTTGCGAAAGGAGCGGTTACCCCATGTTGCACAGCACCGGCCTCTCGGACGCGTATGAGCACTGCGGCTTGATCCTCGACTTTGCTGGGGTGCTCACCGCCAGCCCCACGGAGGTCCACCGGGCGTGGTGCGTGTCCGAGGGGCTGGAACCGGGGGCGTGGCGTTTCACCCTCAACGATCACCCCGAAGGCCGGCGACTCTACGCTGCGTTGGAGGTTGGGGAGATCGGGCAGGCCGAGTGGAACGAGGGCACGGCCGCGCTGCTGGGTGAGCACCTGGACCCCGTGAACCTGATGGGGCGGGCCTGGGTCGACGTTCCTCCGGCGCGTCGGATGATTGCGCTGGCCCGGGCCGCGCGGGCCGCCGGCCACCGGCTCGCGCTGCTGTCCAACAGCTTCGGGCTCGATCCGTTCAACCCGTACGAGCACGTGGGCATCTGGGACCTCTTCGACGTGCACGTCGTGTCGGAGCTGGAGGGACTGGCGAAGCCGGACCCAGCGATCTACCGGCTCGCACTGGAGAGGATCGGGCTGCCTGCCGAGCGGTGCGTGTTCGTGGACGATTACGAGGCGAACCTGCCACCGGCGGCCGAGCTGGGCATCACGACCGTCCACTTGACCGGCGAGGACACGGCTGTGGCCGAGTTGGAAGCTCTTCTCGGCGTCACCGCGGTCCTCGCCTCGTGAGCCCAGCTGAGGGCTTGAGCTGGGACTCCGGCTCGCGGATCAGAGCGGGCGGTACGCGGCGAATTGCCAGGGGGTTCTCGCGGCGGTCACGAAGGCAGTGGGGCCTTCTGGGAGGTGGGTGAGGACGCCGAGGAGGAGGGTGTGGGAGACGGCCAGGAGGGGGCCGTGGCGGCTGGCGGTGTGGTGGAGGAAGGCGGCGCAGTGGCGGGCGCGGGTGTGGAGGTCGGTGAGGCTTTCGCCGTCTTCGCAGCGTAGGGAGGGGTTGGCGAGGCGGCGGGCTCGCCAGGCGCGGTAGGCCGGCGGGTAGGTCTCGGCGGTGCGGCCGAGGACGATGCTCGGGGCACGCCATTCGGCCAGGAGGCCGGAGGTGGCCACGAGGGGCAGGCCCGTGAGGTGCGAGACGAGGGTGGCGGTCTGGCGGGCGCGGGGGATGGGGCTGGTGACGATCGCGGTGATGCCCTCGGGAAGGGGTAGGGAGCGGCGTACCTGGTCGCGGCCCTCCTGAGTGAGGGTGGCCTCGTGCGGGGCGTGGTAGCCGGGGCGGTGGCCTTCGTAGGCGCCGTGGCGCATGAGCCAGATCTCAGGCAAGGATCCAGCCTCCGTCGACGCGCAGGGTCTGGCCGGTGATGAAGCCGGCGTCGTCGGTGGTGAGGAAGGCGACGGCGGCGGCGACGTCGTTCGGGCGGCCTCGGCGCTGGACGCACTGGCGGGCGATCTGGCGGACGGTCATGGCCTCCGGGTCGTCGACGACGGTGTCCTCGGCGGGTACGCGGATGGAACCGGGGGCGACGCAGTTCGCGGTGATGCCGGCGGGGCCGAGTTCGCGGGCGAGGGCACGGGTGAGTCCTTCGAGGCCCGCCTTGGCGCTGATGTAGCCGGAGAGGTCGTGGCGGCCCGCCGTGGCCAGGACGGATCCGATGGTGATGATCCGGCCCCAGCCGGCGGCCGTCATGGCGGGGGTCAGCTCATGTGCGAGGAGGTAGTGGCTGGTCAGGTTGGTGCCCAGGGCCTCGTTCCAGTGGGCGGCGTGGTCTCCGGCCACGGTCGGCGGGGATAGGCGCCGGCGTTGCTGACCAGGATGTCGATCGGGCCGAGTGCGTCGCCGGCCTGGTGGCAGAGCGTCTGTACGGCCTCGGTGTCGCGGAGGTCGGCTGCCAGGGAGATTGCGGTGCCGCCGCTGTCGGTGATGTGGGTGGCGAGCTGGGTCGCGGCCTGGTCGTCGCTGAAGTGGGCGAGGGCGACGGTGGCGCCGTCGGCGGCGAGGCGGCGGGCGATGGCCGAGCCGAGGCCGCCGGTGGCTCCGGTGATGAGGGCGGTGCGGCCGTTCAGGGGCCGGGCATGGCGACTCCAGCGGGCAGAAGTAGGTGGTGGGGTCGAACGTGGGGCTCATCGCCTCGGCGAGCCGGGCGAGCAGGACGAGCCGGTCCTCGGGGGCCAGGTCGGCCAGGTTGTAGACGCCGAGGATGCGCATGGCCAGGTAGGGGCGGAGCAGGTTAGCCAGGTCCGACCCTGGCCAGAGGCGGTCCGCGACCGGCCGTACGAGCTGGGTCCAGTACGCGGTCACCGCGGCTTGCCGGGGAGCCGAGAGGTGCGGGGTGTAGTCGATGTGGATGGTGCTGGTGGTGTGGTCGATGTCCGCTCGTCGGAGCTCGGGGGTGTTGGCCGGGACGTGGGCGAAGGTGGCGGGGTGGTCGGCGAAGGCGGTCGGGTTGTACGTGGGGACGAGCCAGCCGCCGAGGGCGGAGGCGTACCAGAGGAAGTTGGCGAACTCGCCGGGGATGCTGTTCATCCCGGCGGTGTCGTAGTCGAACCAGGCGAGCGGGTGGGCGAGGTTGACGTCGGTGGGGTCGCCCTGGGTGAGGGCCGCCCAGACCGGCTCCGCGGAGGCGAAGTGGGCGCGGAGCCAGCGGAGGGTCGCGGCCCAGTCCAGGTGGTGCCGGCGGCCGTTGATGTTCAGGGCGTAGGTGTCGAGGCGGGAGACCGGGACGTCGATGAGGCCGTCGGCGAACAGGAAGTCCCTACCGGCGTAGTACGTGTCAAGGCGGCCGCCGGGCGCCGCGCGGTCCCAGTACAGCTTGCGGACGACGTGCGTCGGCTCGGTCGGCCATGCTGTCGTGAGAATGACCTCGCGGTACGCCGCCGTGAGCTCGTCCATGTAGCTGCGGAGATCACTGCTCGGTTCGTCCGCGTTGAGGAGGTCGAGCAGGAGTCCCTGGTCGGTGCCGCCGGGGAGGCGTTCGTACGCGGAGGTGCCCGCCCGGCACGCGCAGGTGGGCGTCGAGGGCAGGGACGCGGTAGTGCCGGGACAGGCGGGCGTGGCCGCGGATCTCCTCGCGGGCCTCGGCCGGGTCGCGGGTGTACTTCAGGAGCAGCGGGCGGCCGAGGAGGTCGACGGGGCGGAGCAGGTTGCGGGTGAAGCGCCGTACCGGACCCAGCCGGAGGAGAGGCTGGAAGGTCATGGTTTTACCCCGTTGAGTAGTTCGAGGCCGACCTGGGCCAGCGCGGCGGGCGGGAAGGCGTCCATGTGGATGTTCGTGTCCGGGGCGATGGCGTCGCGGACGGGACAGAGGTCGCCCTGGTGCATGCGGTCGGACAGGGCGGTGGCGACGGCGTGGTGGTGCGGCAGGCCGGTGCGCCATTTGCTGTGGCTGTGGCGGGAGTACAGGCCGATGACGGGTGGGGAGCTTCCGTCACGGCGGCGGGCCATCGCGGCGAGGTGGGTGAGACCGGTGTCGTTGCCGACGATGAGGTGGCAGTGCGGGAAGAGGTCGACGAGATCGTCGGCCGGCATGCCGTCGATGCGGAGGGCCTGTACGTGGCGCCGGGGAGCTTCTGCGGTGATGCGGAGGCCGTCGCCCGGGTTGCCGCCGATGAGCAGCAGCCGGGCCTGGGCCTGCTGGGCCTCCGCGATGTGCTCGACGAGTTCGATGTAGCGCTGGGCGGTGTAGTCCTTGCGCTCCGGCCAGCTGGTGGCGGTGATGGCGGCGACGGTCAGGCCGCCCAGCCAGCCCACCGAGCGCAGTTCCTCCACGAGGTTGTTCGGACCGGTCGCGAGGGTGGGAGCGAAGGGGGCCGTGTCGGGCAGGCGGATGCCGAGGCGGCGCTCCAGGGCCAGGTAGTGGCGGGTGGGCAGGTCCGGGTGGGCGCGGCCGTCGCTCGACCAGCACGGCGGGGCCGCCGGGTCGAGCACCAGGCTCACCACCGCCTCCGAGCCGTGCGCCTCGATCCCCGCGCGGTCGCCGATCACGGCCCGCCAGCCGCTGGGCGGGGTGGGCTGGGGCTTGGTGATCAGCCCGGTGCGGGCGATCAGCCCCGCGTACGGACCCACCGCCCGGACGGCCACGCGAACCGACCGCAGCCGCAGCCAGTCGAGGACCGCGCGGACTCCCGAAAGCGCGAGGAGGGTGTCGCCGAGCTTCCCCTCGAAGGCCACCGCGACCTCGCCGCACCCGCTCAGGCGGTGGACGAGCTCGGCGGAGACGGCCAGCGGGAGCGGTGCGCCGGTGGGAACGCTGTCGCGGTCGTACCCGAGCGGGGTGGTGTGCACGGCCCCGGCGGGGATGACCAGGGAGCCGTGGTGGAACCGGACCCCCGCCGGGGCGACCGCTGTCACGCCGCGCCCTCGATCGTGGTGAGGGAGACGAGCGGCAGACCGAGGTCGGTGAGCAGGTCGCGGGCTCCGCGGGTGGTGTCCTCGACCAGGCAGGCCGCCGCCAGCGGAACGGCGCCGGCCTCGCGGAGGCGGCGGGTGAGGTCGGCCAGGGTCCGGCCGGTGGTGATCTCGTCGTCCACGATGACGATCCGCTGGTCGGGGGCGATGCCGTAGGCGAAGACGTCGGTGCGCATCGCGTGGGGCTCGCTGAAGCGGACCGCGCCGTCGAGCGGGAGGTGCAGCTTCCAGGCGATCTTGTACGGGAGGTGGGCGGCACCGGCGAGGGAGACGGTCGGCAGGATGCCGCCGGCGTCCAGGCCGAGGAGGAAGTCCACGGAATCGAGTCCGTCCGGCACCTGCTTCTGGAGCAGATGCCAGAGGTCGGCTCCGGTGTGGGCGAGGGTGTCGGGGTGGACCGGGGTCTCCAGGCCGTCGAGGGAGTGGATGACACGCTCGCGGCGGCTCGTGGCTCCGACGCTGAGGCGCTCGACGATCCGGGCGGAGAAGGACGACACGGCGGTGATTTCGGGCATGGCGAAGCTCCTGTCGGGTGGAGAAGGAGGAAAAGGACTGTTCAGGCTGCGAGCTGGGCGGCGTACCAGGCAAGGAACTGGTCGACAGCCGCGCAGACGGGCTTGAGCACGAGCTCGGCCTCGCCGTCGCGCCAGGCGCTGGCGATCTCGGCCAGGGAGGGCACCGAGAGGGCGGGAAGGCCCGGCATTCGGGAGGCCGAGGCGAGGATCCGGTCGGGGCCGGACTCCCACTGGTTGTGTTCGCGCAGGAGGAGGCGGCAGGCGAGCACGAGGTGCTTGTAGAGCTGCCGCAGAGCCGTCGGTCCTGCATGGGCGCGCAGTCGGCGCATGGTCAGGATGACTTGGGGGAGTTCCCGGACGGCGGCGAACGCCAGATCGTCCCGGCTGATCGTCGGAAGTTCGAGGTCGGGTGCGGCGTGGAGGACGGGGCTGCCCTGCTGGAGCTGGTGGAGGACGAACGCGAGGCGCGGGGTGAGGCGCCGGGCGGTCAGTTCGCCGGGGGTGACGAGGGTGGGGCCGAGGGAGGCCGCACCGCCCAGGGCGGTCCCGTACTGCTCCAGGGCCTTGTGTACCTGGCCGATGGTCTCGTGCTCGGCGATCACGAGGAGGTCCAGATCGGACCAGCCGGCGATCCAACTGCCCTCCCCGGGGCTGCCGGTCAGGGCGGCGAGCCTTACGCCGGGGCCGTAGGCCCGTACCGCGTCGGTTAAGTCGGCCGTCGCCGAGGCGATGGCGGCCGGCAGTCCCAGCCCGTACGGGGTGGCCACGCGCAGCGCCGTGGCGGCGGGCGGGGCGGCGATGTGCCGGAGGCGGGCGCGGAGGGCGGCGATGCTGCTGGTGTTGTCGATGACGTGGTCGGCGAGTGCGGCGACCTGGTGGGCGCCACGGCTAATCTTGATCTCGTCCTTCGCGGCGACGGCCTGGGCCGGCGTCCCGGACCGCTCGACGCGTACGGCGAAGGAGGCGTCCAGGTAGACGATTTGGAGGGTGTCGCCCATGAGCTGCTTGAGCTCGGCGATCGAGGCGTCGTCGTGGACGGACTCGATGGTGAACAGCCGCGTGTCGACGTGGGCGTCCGCGAAGCGGTTCAGCTCGCCGAGCAGCAGTTCCGCCTGCCGACGGGCCGAGAGCGCGTACGGGTCCGCGAGTCCCTCCCGGTGAGCCGCCTGCCGCAGCAGGAAGCCGATCTTGAGGCGCTGGGCACCGCACGTGCGCTGGACGAACTCGGCGCTGGTGCTCTTGCCGCACTCGCTCAGCCCACCGAAGGCGAGGACCCGGCGCAGGTGCCGGCTCGGCTTGATCTCCGCAGGGCGGCGTCGTCCCGGCCGTACAGCTTGAACCGGGCCGGTACGGGAAGCCGGCGGCGGCCGGCGACGACGTCGGAGACCAGCGCGTCGAGGGCGGCGCACAGCTCCTCCCGCTGGCCATGGAGGGCGGGGACTCGCCGGCGGGCCAGCTCGTCCCGGGCCGCCGCGCGCTCGCTGTGCCAGATCCGCAGCGTCAGCACCGACAGACGGTCGACGACGGAGGCGAGCGTCTCGGTGTGCAGCGGCGCGTCGGCGCGGCCCGCGTCCGCCAGCGAGCTGAGGACCTCGTCGGCCCGCTCGGCCAGCGTGTTGCGTTCGGCGTTGAGCTGGTCGATCTCCCGCTTGCAGTCCGCGACCTGGGTGGCGGAGAGCAGGGCGCCGCGCACCCGGTCCTCGGTGTCCCACAGGCGTCCGTTGACGGTGTGGAGCCGGGTGACGGTGTCGTCAAGGCGGTGCAGGTCCTTGTCCTGGAGCGTGGCTATGGCGCGGGCGAGGCCGGGCGGCAGGACCAGGGGCGGGGAGTTCTGGGTCATCGGGGACTCCCATCAGCGAGGGGGCTGAGGCCAAGGCGATCGACTACGTCGCTGTGTACGTCGTCCAGGGAGCGGTCCTCGCAGTCCACGACCGCGGTGTACGCGCCGTGCTCTTCCTGGTGGAGCAGGACCGCGTGCAGCGTCTTCTGGTAAGCCGGGTAGATTCCGGTCCACGGGCGGCCCTCGCGGGCGCTGGTGATGGCGTAGCTGCGCTCGGCATCGAGGGACGGGAGCAGGAGGATCGAGACCTCCGGTGCTGTGGCTCGCGAACCGGCGATGCCCGTCACGGTTTTGAACGCCTCGCCGACCGTCAGCCCGTCCTTGACCACGCAGGTCGCGGCGGCCACGGCGAGGAGCATGGACAAGCCCCGGTCGAGCAGTCCCGTACGCCCGGCCTCACGGGCGGCGGCCCGCTTGGCGTGCCCGGCGAGCAGCATCTCGGTCAGCTCGACCGTCGTGGACGTCTCGAACCACCACCGCGCGTAGTCGCCGGCCGCCGCCCGCGCCCACGGTTCGGGGTCGTGCTCGTGTACCGCGCCCAGCGGCTGGAAGCCGTCCCACCGCTCGGCCAGCCGTACCAGGTGGGTCGTCTTGCCCACGTTGTCAGGACCGTTGAGGCTGACGAAGTCCGGGACCTGCGCCATCGCTCACGCCTCGCGGATCGGGGTGCCGAGGACGGAGACGATCGCGTCCGTGTTCGCGGCGATGAACTCGGCGAGCTCCGGCGGCATCAGGTTCAGCTCGCGGACGGCCTCGGCGGTGAAGGGCACCGGACCACCTCGTACCCGCCCCGCTCCGGCTTGGCGAACTCCGTCCCCGTACGCGCGGCCAGGTCCATCGACTCCAGGCGCGCGGCGAAGATGTGCTGCACGCCGACGCCGCCTTCCAGCTCGTCGGTGATCAGGTGGACGAGCTCGGCGCGCTCCAGCTTGCCGCCCAGCTCCTCGAACACCTCCCGGTGCAGGGCCGCCTCGATGGTCGCGTCGTCCGCCTCGACCCCTCCGCCGACGGACACCCAGTACGGCTCCCTGCCCGGCTTGATGCGCTTGATGAGGACGAGCTCGTCGCCGTCGAGGAGGATGGCGCGGGCGTTGCGCTTGACGATGTCGGTCATGCGGTTTGCTCCTTCTGGTGGTGGTACAGGAGAGAACGGGCGGAGGGCCGCCTGGTGGCGGAGGGCCGCCTGGTCGCGGCCGGCAGCTCCCCGGCTCGGTGGACCCAGCATGGTGGAGGCCGATGGCGGGGTGTGACGTACGGGTGCTGCAGCAATGCCGCACCACTGCTGAACAAGGCTGGCTACGCTGGGCGTTTCGGCGTTCCACCGGGTGACGGACAGGGGGTACGACGGTGGTCACGGTGCAGCGATGGTCCGGCCGGGAAGCCCGGCTGTTACGCGACGCCCTGCGCATGAGCCTGCGGGACTTCGCCGCCTACCTCGGCGTCAGCGACCGGACGGTGTCGAACTGGGAGGGCGGTGGAGCGAGTTACCAGCCCCGTGCCGAATCTCAGGCCGTCCTCGACACCGCACTCGATCGCGCGGCGAGCGACGCGAAAGCCCGGTTCGCGGCAGCCCTCGGAACGGAGGGTTCTGCTCCGCCCGCCACAGGCCGGATCGAGGTCGAGTCCCACAAGTTCCTGCCGGTCTTCATCGGCGTCGAGCACGCCGGCCGGCTCCGCGCACACATGACACCGAGCGCGGACGACCAGTGGCTGGAGTCCTCCTCGGCCCGCGTGGACCACCCCGAAGCGCAGGACTGCGTCCTGCACGTCTTCGCGTGCGGGTAGCCGTCTTCCACCTTGTCCAGCCGCACGATCCCACCGCGCTCACCGACCTTGCCGTCTGGCGTTATCGCTCCTATGCCTCCGACCTGCCCTGGGCACGGGACAAGCTCCGCGACCTCCTGGACGAGGCCCACGCCAGCGTCCCCAACCCCGAGTACGTCCTCTCCCTGTACTGGCTCACCACCGGTCCCTGGACCGGTGACGCCTACGACACCGCACTGCGCCTGCTGTCCACACCCTCCGTCCTGGTCGACCGCGGTGCCCCGGGCGGGCCCGCGCCCCTGGACGGCACGGTCGAGGAAACGCTCCTCGCCACCGGTTTCGACCACCCGGACATCGTGTCCTTCGGCGTACGAGGAGTCTCCACCGCCTACGCCGGCTGGTCCGGCGTCGCGTACGCCTCCCACTCCCGCGAGCGCAGCCTCACCATCGACGAGCTGGTCACCTGCGAGCTGACCGTCCAGGCCCTCTGGTGCTTCACCCGCCAGATCCAGCAGATGATCGAGGACGGCCAGGACCCCTCCATGCCCGAGCAGTACGGCTGGCGCTTCCTGCGCGCCGCCTACTCCCGGCTCACCACCGCCCGAGCCCAGGAGACCGCGCAGCACGTCCTGATGCGGGAGGCCATCATGAAGACCAGCGGGCTGGCCGAACGGCTGCGCGCCGCACAGGACGCTCTACGCGAGAGCGTCGGGTGAGAACACGGGGCAGGAGACAGCGGATGGACATCGGCAGCGCCGCGCTGGTCGTGATTGACATGCAGAACGGCTTCGTGAACCACCACAGCCGCCACGCCGTTCCCGCGGTCTCCGACCTGGTCGCCCAGTGGTCCGCCGCCGGACGGCCTGTGGTCTTCACCCGGTACTTCAACTATCCGGACAGCCCCTACGAGCGCTTCTTCCAGTGGCGTCGGCTCCAGGAACCACCCGAGACCGACATCGTCCCCGAGCTCGCCAACGCTGCCGCCGACGCGCACGCGGTCGTCGACAAAACCGGGTACACGCTCCTCACTCCGGAGGCAGCCGAACTGATCCGCCGGGCGGGCTGGACCGACCTCGTCTTCTGCGGGATAGCCACCGAGAGCTGTGTCCTGAAGTCCGCCGCCGACGCCTTCGAGCACGGCTACGCGCCCTGGATCGTCACCGACGCCTGCGCCAGCGACGCCGGCCCCGACGTCCACGACGCCGGCCTCGTCGTCGCCCGCCGCCTGATCGGAACCGGTCAACTCGTCACCACCGACCACGTGATCGGCCAACTCGCTGCGTACGCCGGGACCCCGGTGCTGGAATAGCCCCATGGCCGACACGCTGTACGACACCGACCTGATCATCATCGGCGGCGGCCCGGCCGCTGCGCCGCTGCCCGCATGGCCGCCAGCGTCGGCATGCGCTCGATCCTGATCGAGCCGGACCGGCTGTGCCGCAACCTCTACCGGATCCCGGCCCTGAACAACGTCCTCGGCGGCTACACCAGCGGCCCCGAGCTCGCCGACGCCGTCGTCGCGGAGCTGAAGAGCACGGAGCTGTGCCGCCTCGAACTCGGCAGACACGTCACCGAGCTCCGCGCCGACGACGACCGGGTGACCATCACGCTCGACACTGACACCCGTCTCACCGCCCCGTACGCAATCGTCGCCACCGGCGTCGGCCCGCTCCAGCCTCGCGACGTCGCCTGGATCACCGCCCCCGACGGCTTGACCCTGCCCCCGCTCTGGCAGGCCGAGGCGGATGACGCCGAGGGCCGCACCCTCCTTGTCCTCGGCGGCGACCGCCCGATCGGCACCTTCCTGCGCGCTCACCCGACCACCGACACCCGCCTGCTCGTGGCGTACCCGGCGGCCGACGCGTACAAGATCGAGGAGATCCGCGAGGACCCTCGGGTCACGCTCCTTCCCGTGGAGCACCTGACGCTCCGGACCGGAAAAGGCATCGCGGTGTCGGTGGAAGCGGTGGGCCGGAACGGCGAACGGCAGGCGATCACGGCGGATGCAGTCCACCTCAGCATCGGCAATACCCCGACCGCCCCGTCCGGCGACTTGACTCGCGGTCTGGACGGGTACTGCCCGCCGACCGATCAGCACCCCCGCGTCATCGTGGCAGGCGACCTCCGCTCCGCCCGCTTCCAGCGGATCATGACTGCCATGGGCTCCGGAAGCGAGGCCGCACTGCACGCTTACTACGCGGCCAGGGAACTTCTCGCCAAGGGCTGAGACCACGCCGGCGGGATGCGACGACGATGGCATTCAGAGGGGAAGCTCCGCGATCAGTGAGGCTGGGGTGGCGATCGGGCCGGGAACCGGAGGTATCGAGGTACGGCGTCTGGGGACGGAGCGGTTCACTTCCCACCTCAGCGGCATATCGAAGGTCCGGGTGTATGGACGTCTCACTCCGGCGACGGGTGAGGTGCTGGTAGGTAGCGCTGCTGGCGTTGTGACCCGTGGGGACCATGGACATGTGAGCGAGAACCGAAGGGCTTGGACGCCATGACAGAGAAGACCTCCCGCAGCTCGGGCGATGCGAATGGAGCACCGGTCATCCTGAGCAACGAGCCCGGCTCGTTCGCCTGGGGCGTGCTGGCCAAGCGCCACCCCGCCCTCATCCAGCAGGTACGAGACGCCTTCCCGTACGGCCGTGAGCAGCACGAGGCCCTCGACGCCCTGCTGGACGAGATCACCAACGGTGTCATCGAGCCGCTCGCCCCCGGGGAACACGACCGTGAGCGCTGGGCGGACTGGGGGCAGGAGCACTTCGGGCGCTCCTGGTACGACGCCCCGTTCCTGTGGGCGGAGAGCTACTTCTACCGCAGGCTCCTCGGCGCGGTCGGGTACTTCGGCACCGGGCCGTGGCAGGGAGTCGATCCGTTCGCGCCGTTCAAGCGGGCCGAGCTGCGCGGTGAGGCCGTGGAGGAGGAACTGCGGGCCCTGGACGCGCTCGCGAGCGTTCCGGCGGACGAGCGGGCTGCTGCCCTGCTCCACGCGTCGCTCTGGGGCAACCGTGCGGACCTCGGCTTCCGCGTCTCGGCGGGGGAGCCGGCAGCCGGTGACGCCGCTGCCTCCGGGCTGGTGGCTGACGACAGCGCCTTGTTGTGGCAGGTGTTGCCCGTCGGGGGCTCCTCGACCGTCGCCGTGGTGGCGGACAATGCGGGGCGCGAGCTGATCCCGGACCTGATCCTCATCGACCACCTCCTCGAACAGCGGCATGCCGAACAGGTCGTGCTTCACCTCAAGCCGTACCCTACTACGTCTCCGACGCGATGACGGCCGATGTCGTCGACTGCCTCCGCCGCCTCACCGAGGCACCCGGCGAAGCCAGTGTGATCAGCGACCGGCTGTGGAAGGCCATGGCAGCAGGGAGCCTGGAGGTCCGCACCCACCCGTTCTTCTGCGCTCCGCTGCCGTACGAGGACATGCCCGAGGACCTCCGCGGCGAGTTCGAGAGCGCCACGCTCACCCTCCTGAAGGGCGACCTCAACTACCGGCGCCTGGTGGGCGACCGGCTGTGGGACGCCAAGGCGTCCTTCGCCGATCTCACCGCGTACTTCCCGGGGGCCGTCGCGGCGCTCCGGACCCTGAAGTCCGACGTCATCGTCGGCTTGGAGCAGGAAGTGCTGGACGGGCTCGAACGGTCCGGGGCTGCCTGGCGTACGAGTGGAACGCACGCGCTGGTCCAGGTGCGACGGTAGGGGATCTTCGTGACGGTCGAGGCCCAGAGAGCGGTCGCCGCTGCCGTCGTCGTGCGGGGTGGGCGAGTCCTGCTCGTGCGGCGACGTGTGGCGGAAGGGGTGCTCTCGTGGCAGTTCCCGGCAGGGAAGATCGAATCCGAGGAGACTCCCGGGGAAGCCGCAGCACGTGAGACCGAGGAAGAGACCGGGCTCCTGGTGGTGCCCCAGAGTGTGCTGGGACAACGGGTGCACCCCATGACAGGCCGGGAGATCCACTACATCGCATGCCGCCCCGTCGGCGGCCGGGCGGTCGTGGCGAGTGCTGATGAGGTGGCCGGCCTGGCCTGGGCCACGCATAGTGAGATCACGCAGTACGTGCCGTACGGGTTGTTCGGGCCGGTGCAGAACTACCTCGATGAGGCTCTGCTCTCGTGAGCTCCGTCGCGTCCTTGAAGCGCGAGGTGCGCGTTGTCGTTGTCGGGGCTGGAGTGGCAGGGCTCACCACCGCTGTCGTCCTGGCCGAGGCCGGAGCCTCGGTGCACGTGATCGCCGAGCAGGTGCCGGGCGTCACCTCGCTGGCGGCCGGGGCGATGTGGGGGCCGTACCTGGTCGAGCCGAAGGACGAGGTCGACCAGTGGGGGCAGCGGTCCCTGGAGATCTTCCGCAAGCTGGCGGAGGACCCGTCCACGGGCGTTCGGCTCACCAGCGGCATAGAGGCGTCCCGCGCGGCCGAGGCACCACCGGACTGGGCCACCACCCTGCCCGGCTTCCGGCCGTGCGAGCCGGCCGAACTGCCGGCCGGGTTCTCGGCCGGCTACCGGTTCACGGTGCCGCTGATCGACATGCCCACCTACCTCGCCTGCCTCCTGCGCCGTCTCGACGCCGCTGGAGGAACGGTCGAGCGGCGGCGCCTGGCCTCGCTCGCGGACGCCGGCCCCGCTCCCGTGATCGTCAACTGCACGGGCCTGGGTGCCCAGGAACTGGTCCCAGACTCTGACCTCCGGCCCATCCGCGGCCAGCACGTCGTCGTCACCAACCCGGGGCTGACCGAGTTCTTCTCCGAGGACACCGGCCTCTCACAAGACCTGCTGTGCTTCTACCCCCACGGCGACACCGTTGTCCTGGGCGGCACCGCTATCGACGGCGAAGGCAGCCTTGCCCCCGACGAGAAGGCTGCAGCCGGAATCCTCGCTCGCTGTGTCGAGGTCGAACCCCGTCTCGCCAAGGCCCGCGTCCTGGAGCACCGGCTCGGCGCCCGGCCGACCCGGGCCATGGTGCGCGTGGAGGCGGAGCGGGCGGAGGACGGCACCGTGGTGGTGCACAACTACGGGCACGGAGGCGCCGGCGTCACGCTCTCGTGGGGCTGCGCCGAAGAGGCTGCGAGCCTCCTGGCCGCCGACAGGGCAGACAGGCCCTGAAGGACCAGCCGGAGATGCCTTCCCGCACGTCCGCCTCACTCGCATTATGGGCGACACCCACCAGCTGATCGCTGCCCTGGGCGGGTGCCTCCGACACGAACGGCAGCCGCGGATGATCCCGGCTGCCGTTCGTGTCGTGCGAGGTTCCCAGGCCAGCCTGCTGTCGGGTCGACCGGTGCTACGGGCTCAGGTGCCTGGGGCTGGTGTTACTGCTCGTCGGGGACGAACCCGTTCATCACGTAGGCGAGGCGCTCGATGTCGGAGGGGCCGTCCTGTGGCCGGTGGGTGATCACGTCTCCGAGCGTGAAGTCCTCGTTGGGCTGGTCGTCGTACGGGGCCAGGACGATGTTCAGTCCGGCGGTTCCCACCTTCTTCTGGATCTCGGTGTCGATGAGGAGACGGACCTCGAGGGTTGCTTCGAGCTCGTCCCGGTTGGCCAGGAGGACGGTGGCCTGTTCCTCGTCGGTGAAGGGGCGGCCGTCGTAGTGGGAGAAGGTGCCGGTGTCGGGACGGAGCTGGAAGTCGGTGTCGACGAGCAGGGTGAAGACGTCGGCGCGGAGGTAGGAATCGGTTTCGGGCAAGGGTGTACTCCTCACATGGTGGGGTGGGTGCTGATAGGTCCATGGTGCGGAGAATCCCCGGTTAGGCTAACCGGGGATTCTCGGCTATGTTGCGCCGCTCGACCTGCGGCTTAGCGTCGTCGGACGGGGCCGTTTGTGGTGCCGGCTCCCAGCGCATCGGCTGTCCCTGGCACGGCAGAATCACGCTGGAGGCTGGCAGCGGCCACGTACTCGGGATACGAGTCGGCGGGCAGATCGGCCATCCTCCGTACGCGCCACACCAGTACGTCGCTGACCGACTCTGCGGTGCCCAGCTCGCGGCGTCCTGCCACGCGGGCAAGAAGGTCGGTGGAGATGTGGCCGACGGCCTCGGCGTCAGCGAGTGTGGCGGCGAGGGACGGCCAGCCGGGCTCAGCCAGTACCTGCTCAGCCAGCCCCGGCATCGCCGCCCGCACGGCGTCGGCCTGTCTTTCCAGCAGTGGGCGGGCGAGGTTCCGACCGCGCTGGTGGAGGACGGCGAGCGGCTGCTCGGCGGCGACCCGGTAGGCGCCACGTAGGTGCTCGGCGGCCCGGTGGGCCGCTTCGGCCTGTTGGGCGTGGCCCTTCCTGGCATGCCAGTGCGCGACGGCGGTGATCAGGAAGAACAGCATGTCGATCGCCATGGCCGTGGCGGCGCCGTCCTCGCCGCGGCCGAGGGCCGCCCGCCGCGGACGAGTTCGCGGGCGGCCTGCCGCAACGCCTGGTCGTGTCCGCGTGCGGCGCGGATGTGGGAGCGGGAGGCACGCTCGAATGCCTCGGCAGCCTCTCGTAGTTGGTGGCGGGTGTGGGCGGCGGAGGTCTTGGCGAGCGCGTCGAGAACTTCTCCAGCGGCGCTTATGTGCGCGGCGGCGACGGCGTCCTCGCCGTTGTGGACGACGAGGACCGCATCTGAGAGCGCAGCTGCTGCATGCCGACGTGCGGCGGACGGTGCCATCGGCCCGGGAGCCGGTGGAGACTCAGGCTGGTCCATGGACCAGCGTTCGCGGATCCGGGGCAGGGACAGGTCGGGGGCGAGGCGGACGCCGGGGTAGTAGACGGGCTCGCCGTCCTTGTTGCGGTCGTCGGGCAAGGCGACCTTGTAGCCGAGCAGGTCGCCCGAGGGGGCGACGCGCTTCTTGACCAGGAGGCCGGCGGCGGCCAGGCGGTCGAAGAACTCCTCGTCGTCGGTCGCGCCGGCCACGGCCCGTCGTACGGTCTCCCGGAGTTCCTCGCGGGCGGTGCGCTCGCGGCCCTGACGTTCGGCCTTGTGCCGTTCGGCGCTGGTGGGCCGCTGGGCGGCGGTGCCGTCCCCGGGCGCGACCTGGTGCAGGCCGAGTTCCTTCTCGATGAGCCGAGCCTCGGCCTGGGCGCGTTTGCCGGAGCGGAAGTCGTCGGGCCGGGTGCCGTCCTCGCACACGAGGGTGGCGACGATGTGGATGTGGTCGTCCGCGTGCCGTACGGCGGCCCAGCGGCAGCCGGACTGTCCGTCGCCGGGGTCGATGCCGGTGGCGGCGACGATCCGGCGGGCCACCTCGGCCCACTCCTCGTCGGACAGCATCCGGTCGCCGGGGGCGGTGCGGACGGAGGTGTGCCAGACGTGCTTGGCGGGACGGGCGTGCTCCGGCAGCGCCTGGACGGGCTGGTCCAGGAGCTGCTGGAGGGCCTTCAGCGTGGTGCTCGGGTCGCGGCCGGGGTCGGGGGCCATGCCGTCGAACGAGGCGACGAGGTGCGGGTCGACGTGCTCCTCGCGTCTGCCGGGGCCGTAGAGGTAGGCGAGCAGGCCGATGGTCCGGTCGCCGGGCGGGTTGATGCTGGGGATCACGCCGCCTGCCGTCGTTCGAGGATGCTGGTCGCGGCGGCGTGCACGGCGTCGGCGGCCCGCCGGACCGCTGCGGTGGCGGCCTCCAGCTGAGGTGTGTCCGCGCCTGAGTTGAGGGCCTTCACAGCCTGGTTGAGGTTGCTGCCGGCCCAGCCGAGCTTGCGCCGGCTGTCGAACAGCGCGGTGAGCATGTCGCGCTCGGTGGCGATCTCGGCGCTGGTGCGGCCGAGGTCGCGGGCTGCGGCGAGGGCTGCACGGGCGAGGAAGCCGGCGACGGTCAGATGGCACTGGGCGGCGGCGGTGGCGACGAGCGCGTACTCGTCGCCGTTGAAACGGGTCGAGTGCTGGTGATGACGCTTCTTCGCGGGCGGCTGACGCGGACGCTGACGGGCACGGCGCTCGCGACGGCGGAACTTCGGCTTCTCCTCGCTCCCCGGCTTCGATCCGCCCCCGGTCGAAGCCTCCAGGACCTGCGCCCCTGGCGCAGGTCCTCTCCCGCCCCTTCGGGGCGGGTACGGCGGAAGCACTGCTTCCGCCCCAACTTGCTCCGCCTGGGGCAGGGCCGGTGGGCACCTGCGGCGGTGCGGGCCAGTCGTTCGGCTGAGGCGGGATCGTCGAGGCAGGGGTGAGGTGCTGCGGGGCGGGTGCCATGTGGGGATCCTTCGGTGGGGCGGCGGGAGGAGAAGTCCGTGCTTCGTGGATGTCTCGACGGGGCTGGAGACTGTCCGGCAAGGCGGAGGGGACGAGCCGGTCGGTCCGGGTTGGGGCGACCCGGACCGACCGGAATGGGGTTGACCTGCGGTTATTTCCGGTCAGTGGTGCTCGGGGTTTCGGACGGCCCCTTGGGGACCGTTCCGTCGAGGCGGTTTACAAGCTCCGTGAGCCGTCCGTTGCTGATGGTGTGGCCGGCGGCGCGGAGGGTTGCCCGGATGGCCTTTCGGGTCTGCTCGCCCTCCATCTGCTCGACGATCCGCACGAACTCGTCGAGGTCTCCGGTCGGAGGGCGGCCGACCTTGCGCGGACGTACCGGGGCTCGACGGCAGTGGCTGCCTCGGTGGCGCGGTCTGGGCCTTCGGCAGCGGACGGGGCGGGGACGGGATGTGGGCGGGGACGGTCCCCTTCCGCGGGTGCTCGGTCACCGCAGATCCGGCTACCCGAAGATGGCCAAGGTGCGCCTTACGGTTCGGGTAGGCGAGGTGCTGATGGATCTGGCGCATGAGGACGCCGAAGGCGAGGAGCGCTGCGGTCGGGGGTATGGCGGCGACGACGTAGTCGAGGACGGGGACGTCGGCGGGATCACGGGTGCCGGTGACGCCGGCGACGTTGAGGGCGATGGAGCCGAGGGAGCCGGTGGCGGTGAGGGCGATGGCCCACCAGTCGGGCCTGTGGTGCAGACCGGCCCGGAGCATGAGGAGTTCACCGGCGACGACGAAGGCGTCGAGGGTGGCGGGCCAGGCCCACATGCGGGCGGGGGAGTTGCCGAGGCCGTGTTCTCCGGCGACCTCGGCGAGGTGGGCGTAGGAGAGCCAGAAAGAGACGGCGGTGAGGGCGATGATCACGGCACCGGCGGCGAGGAGGACGTACCAGTCGGCGCGGTGCGGGGCAGGGGAAGGTGTGGGCAAGCGGAGACGCTCCAAGGGCAGGGCAGGGCAGGGCAGGGCAGGGCAGGGCAGGACAGGGTGGTGAGACGTCCGTGGTGAGGGGCCGGACGGCTGGGGGAGGAACCGTGGCGTAGCGGCGGGCGTCAGGCGGCGGGTCTGGTGCGGCGGCGGTCGGGGCCGTCGAGAGTGACGCGCTCGGTCATCTGGGCCAGGCGGGAGGCGACGCGGTCGCCGAGGGCCGCCCGCAGGGTGTCGGTGGTGAGGTTGCTGGTGATCAGGGTGGGGCGCAGGTGCTCGTACCGGTGGTTGATCAGCCGGTAGGTGAGCTCCTCGGTCCACTCGCTGGTCTTCGCCGCGCCGAGGTCGTCCAGGAGCAGCAGCGGGCAGCGCATCAGGCTCTGCAGGTCGCGCTCGCTGTCGAAGCCGGGGCGGGGGCGAAGCCGGGCGTACAGGTCGGCGGCGGTCACGGCTTCCCAGCGCAAGCGGACCCCGGCACCCAGCAGGGCGCGGATGGCGCCGTACGCCTGATGGGTCTTGCCGGTGCCCGTCGGGCCGACAAGCCGCAGTGAGGGACCCTCCGCGATCCCCGGAGCGCCGGCGGGACCAGGCCGCCCGGTGCGAGCGATCTCGTCCACCCAGGCGGTGACCTGGGGGTGGTCGGCGAGGGCATGGCGGTAGCGGGCGGGGATACGGGCCTCGGCCAGTTGGAGCGCGGTGACCGGCTCGGGCACCGGCTCCTGGGCAGCGGTGTCGGGGGCGATGCCGCGCTGGGTCAGGATGTCGCCGAGTCGGCTGGAGATCCGGGCGGGCGGCTGGGGAGCGCGGGTGAGGGCGGTGGCGGTCAGAGGTCGCCTCCGTAGGCGGCAGCGGTGTCGGCGGGGTTGGTCCACGGCCGGTGGACAGCGGCGGCCGGGGCGACGTTCATGGCCTCGTGGACGAGGCTGGGCAGGGTGCTGGGGTGCAGGCCCTTGGCGCGGTGGCGGGCGAGGCCGGCGCGGATGTGGTCCGGCGAGATGCCCTCGGCGAGGAGCTTCTTCACCTCGCGGCCGAGGTGACCGAGCACGTCCTGCGGCGGGCGGTGGGGGCATCCGGCGGCGTACTCGCCGATCAGGTCCTTCGCCGAGACCGAGCCCGAGTCGGGCGCGGGGGCGCTTGCGCCCCCCAACGGGGTAGATCCTAGATCCCTGTTCCTAGGTCCTAGATCCGGACGGTGAGGGCTCACGGAGGGCTCGGCGAGCCCTCCGTGCGGATGCGATGAGTGCTCACGGAACCGGCTCTGACCTGCGGATTCGTCGTTCACGGAGGGCTCCGTGAGTCCTCCCTGACAACTCGCGGAGGACTCCACAACAGCTCCCTGCGTCTGCGGTGAGGGCTCGCGCGGAATCCCGAGATCGTGGTGCGGGCACGGGGGAGTGCGGACGCCGCTGGGTCGGTTGATCTTCTGGTGCTTGGCGAAGGTGACGATGTGCAGGTACCGCTTGCCGTCCCCGCCCTCGTACCGGCAGATCAGCCCGGCGCCGTCGAGCTGGATGAGGTCGTCCTCGACCGCCTCCGGGCCGTGCTCGCGGCGCAGCGACCACAGTTGGCCGGCGATGACGGCGGCCTGGTCGCGGAACCGGCCCTGGTCGTCGGCCTGGGTGAGCAGCCCGAAGAAGGTCCGCTCGGCGGACAGGGACACCGCCGCGAGGGACTCGGACGAGAACGCCTCGGGCTTGATGGTGCGGATACGGGCGATGGCGATCGACCACCTTTCAGGAGAGGCCAGGGGAATCCGGCGGCGCCGGGTGCATGGCCAACACAGCCACACCTGGTGCGCAGAAGTCCAGACTTTGCGCTGGAATTCGGTACAGCCCGTCGGCATGCCGCGTTGGCGAGTCCCGCAACTGTAGGGCCGGATTCCCGGTCACCGAAATCGCCGCCGGAAATTGCCGCGTGATTCGCATCGCTCACGGCAGACAGGAATACCCTTCCGGACCGGCCGGCGCGCAAGCTACAACACCACCCATGCCGCCACGCCCCCTTGCCATCGGACCCGCCGGACACGCTGCCGCCCACGCCATCGAACGCACCCGCACCGCCCGCGGCTACTCCCAGCGCCAGCTCGCCGCCCGCGTCACCGCGCTCGGCCGGCCCATGACCTTCACCGCGCTCTCCCGCATCGAACGCACCGTCCGCCGCTGCGACATCGACGACCTCGTCGCCATCGCCACAGCCCTCGGAATCGCCCCGCAGAACCTCCTCGCCGACCCCCTCATGCCCCCAGGGGCGGCCGGGGCGGGCGAAATATAGCCGACGATCCCCGGTTAGCGAAACCGGGGATTCTCCGGATCATTGGGGGTCCCGGAACGCCTGTCGTGCCGGTCCCTGCCAGAAGTCTGCCCACATCCCCAGAGGACGCCTTACTTGATCCGCCTACGCGCCGATTTCAGATTCCCTGCCGCGCACACGTAGTCCCGCTCTTTTTCTCTTCTGCTCCGCTCGGAGATTCCGGCCGTACGTAGAAGACCTATTCGGCGATCGCGCAGCAACTGCTGGGCTTGTTGCCCCCGTCCCAGGTAGATCTCTCAATTCTTGTCGCTCTTTCTCCCGCAAAGGAACCGCCTATGGCCCCGCGCCTGCTGTCCGTACCTGCCGTTGCCGCAGCCCTGGACGTCGACCGCCGAACGGTCTACCGCTTCATCGCCGCCGGCGAGCTGCCCGTCGTCGACCTGCGCACAGGACCGGCTCGCTCTCGCGTCCGCGTCCCCGCCGCGAGCCTGGACGACTTCATCAACAGCAGGGCGGTCGCGCCGCCGGTGCGCCGCCGCTGACCAGGACCAAGCCCGTCCGTACGAGAAACAGGAAGGACCGGAACCACGTACCTCCGGAAGCTGAAGTCCGGCAAATGGCAGGCAACCGTCCGCAACCGGGTTGGAGACCGGTTCAGCGAGTCGTTTCCCCTCAAGGCGCAGGCCCGCGCCTGGGGTACAGATATGGAGACCCAGTTCGCCCGCGGAAGCATGAGGGACCCCGAGCGGGCGAGATGGCGTTTCACGAGTGGCACGCCCGCTGGTGGCAGGCCCGCGTCGTCGAGCTCCATACGCTGCGCGGGGACGCCTCCAGCATCAAGAACCACGTGCTGCCCCACTGGGCCGACTGGGAGATGCGGGCCATCACCCGCATGGACGTCCAGAGCTGGATCCGCGGATTGGTCGAGAAGGGGGTCGGTGCCTCGGCGATCAAGAGGGCGTACAACCTGCTGTCGTCCATCATGCGTGCGGCCGTCGACGACGATGTCATCGCGGTCAGCCCCTGCCGGAACATCGACCTGCCGCAGATCGCGATCAAGCCCCCGCAATGGTTCACCCTCGACCAGGCGCAGAGCATCGTCGACGAGCTCCCGGCACCGTGGCGCACCATGTGCTTGCTTGGTTTCTACACAGGCCTGCGTTGGGGCGAACTCGCCGGCTTGCATCGCCATCGGATCGACCAGCGCCGTTCCCGCTTGTTCGTGGTGGAGGTCAACACCAAGAGCGGCATCAAGGAGTACCCAAAGAGTTCGAGGAGCCGCCGGGAGGTCCCGATCCCGCCACACGTCCTCGACGCCCTCGAACGGCACATCCAACCGCTCGACCGTGATGCCCTGGTCTTCACCACCGTCACCAAGGGCCGTGCCGGCCGTCGGCTTGACGACGGCAACTGGCGCCGCCAGACCTGGTGGCCGGCCATCGAGAACGCCCACTACTTCGACACCGACGGGGAGCAGTTCCCTGTCCCGCACTATCCGCCGCACTCCATGCGCCACACCTGCGCTTCGTGGCTCGTCCAGAAGGGAGTCTCCCTCTACGAAGTCCAGCACCTCCTCGGACACGAGAGCTTCCAGACCACCCAGCGCTACGCCCATCTGCAGCCAGATGCCCACAAGGCTGTGCTCGGGGCCTGGGAGCGTCTTGATGCTCCGCTGATTGCTGCATGAACGCCTTCGCCCTGTCCTCATGGACAGGGCGAAGGCGTCTACGTGTTCGTGGGAGACCCGGTCAGGGGCTCTGGTCGGCCGACTCGCCCCTATTGGCCGAAGCCGAGGGCGACTGAGCACTGGATTCCTGGTGGGGTGCGGTCGTTCGGTGGCCGTGGAGTCGATAGACCATTTCATCGGGACAACGGTCCAGGCGGGCCTGGCGCCAGGCAACGTCGTAGGACAGGTGAGTTGCGCTGCGCCGTTGAATGAACAGGGCTCGGAGGCTGGTCAGAGGGGCCAGCAGCATCCGCCACAGGGCGAGCTTCATGGGTGTGCCCTTCGGGGTGCTCCACCAGGCCCGGACATGTCCACTGCTGCGATGTCGCTGGGGAGACTGCCGCCGTTGAGAGCCTTGAGGGAGTCGGACAGCACGATCATGGCTTGCTGCCGTTTTTCGATGTCCGTGAACCCTTGGCCGACCTGCTCCCATTGCTGCAGGAGAGGGAACCACCAGCGGTCGCAGGAGTAGATCAGGCGAGCGAGGCGCTGGAGATCGATGATGCGTTCGTCGCCCAAGGCACCGGGGGCGTGGTGTTCGAGTTGGTCCAGGACGACAAGGTCCGGATGATCGTAGAGATGGGCCTTCAAGAAGCGCAGGCGGTTGATGCGTTGCCTATCGGCGGCCTGCTGTGCCAATAGGTCCTGCGCCGCGCGGGGCAGACCAAGAGCTGCGGCGACGTTCAGCAGGCAATAGTTCGGGGTGCGACGGGGCAGCTGGCCGAGGGCGGCGTTGACGGCGTCCTGTGCAGCGGGCACGTCCGATGCTCCCAGACGTGCTGCTGTCTCAGAGGCCGCGACATGGACTGCGGTGCGTACCGCCTCCTCTGCGTTGGGAGGTACACGCCAGAGTGGTCGCCAGGTGATCGTGTACACGGCCTCGAACGCGATGCCGTCGGTGGCACTGGGCAGGAGACGTGGCTGGACGGACGTACTCGTACGGACGGCACGGTGCCACGGCCACCTCATGCGATGTTCTCTTCGAGCGGGAAGACCGTGCGCAGACGACCGTCGACAAGGTGGTTGTAGAAGTCGTCGGCCACGCTCACGCCCTCAGCAGTGGAGATGCCACGCAACTTGTTCATGAGCTTCATGCAGGCCTCGAACATGTTGTGGCCGCGCAGAGCTGGCAGGAGCTGGTCGCGCAGCTGTTTGTAGGTGCCGGGATCGTCGGCAGACGAGCAGATCCAGTCCGTTAGGCGCGAGATGACCTCGGCAGCGGTGTCAGTGGAGGAGAGCAGGTCGTGGACGGCTCGCTGTACGTCGATCTCCTCGGGAGGCGTGCACGCTAGCCACGGTGTGCCATCCCGGTGGACGGTCATCAGCGCGAGGAAGGCCAGTGCGCCGCTGCGTGCGGAGACCTTGCCCTGCTGCCAGCCGTGGACCTCACCGACCAGCCTCTGGGCCACGGTGGGGTGTTGAACCAGATCATCGAAGGCTTCGAGGACTTGGCTGACTACGGCGTCGTCGGTGTTCTTGTGCGCGACGCGGCGCAGCCGCACCATTGCCCGCTTGGCCAGAGACGCGGCGACGGAGGAGTCCTCCATGATGCGTCGGCACAGTGAAACCACGGCGGGCGCGTAGCTCTTCTGTTCTGCCCACCCGTAGAGCACTTCCCACGCCAGGCGGCCCACGTGTTCGTTGCGCACGGCCCTTTCCAGTACTGCACCGAGCACCTTCGGCTTGGTGCTGCCGACGAGTTCGCCCAGCGTGGTGAGGTAGTCGACCGTTCCGTGTCGCACCGTGAGTTCGGCCAGGGCGGCCACTGCATGGTCTTCCGGATCGGCGTTCTGGGCTGTTGTGACGAGCCAGGTCAGCAAGGGTCTGCGCATGACGTCGTAGTTGTCCCAGACGTATTCCAGCACTGCGCGCCCGTAGGCGGGCCGGTCGAAGACCACTGTGTCCTGCAGGCCGACTCGGCCTCCGACGTCCTGGATGCGTCGGCGCATCCCCCGCCCGGCCAGGGCACTGAGGGTGGGCGAGGTTCCTGGTGCTGAGCCGGGAGCGGTAGGAGCGTCTCCGAGGGCGTTCAGCAGAGCGGCTGCATTGTGCGCGATGGTGGGCATGGGGGCGGACTGCTGCACGGCCAGGGCCAGGAGCAGGCAACGGTCCTCGACGGTGAGCGAGGGGTTGTCGTGGGTGTGCTGGCTGTTCGTCTCGCCGAACCGGTTGTCGAGCTCACTGCGCCAGTCGGTCAGCGCCGCGATGATGCGTTCTTCGAGAGTGCTCTCGGCTTCGCCTTCGCCCTCGGTCTGTACGAGCGTCGACTGCTGGGAGTGGGCGTGGCTGTGTTCCTTCCAGGCCATCACGACGGTGTGTGCGGCCCGCACGGCAGCCACCGCCGTCAGTCCACGCAAGGACGTGGTGGCTTTGGGGAAGGAGCGCAGTGATGTGACCAGTTGGTCGTAGCCGTGGGCGGTCAAATGTGCCTCGACCACGCGCTGGGCATTGGGTGCTTCGTGCAGGTGAACGACTTGGATGCCGTCACGATCGCTGAGACGGTGGTCCCTCCACAGGTCCTGCGCGACGGTCAGAGCGAGATAGGAACGGCAGCTGCGGAGGTGGGAGGCGTGTTTGGACAGGGCGTTCAGGAAGTCGGCGGACACCTGGTCGTTCTTCGGGTGCTTGAGATCGAGCTGGTACGCGTGGGTCTTCTCCAGAGGCAGGCGTCCCTGGCGGGGGGTGTCCCAGTCGGCGTCCAGCTGGACGATGGTGGTCTCAGGAGCAGTGTGCTCGGCCAGTAGTCGCAGAGCGAGAGTCGTGGAGCCGCATGATCGGGGTGAGACGATGACGGTCACGGGCTGGCGAGGACGTTTGGTGTCGGGGTTGACGATCTGCTCCCAGACCGTGTCCCAGTGCGGGCTCCGAACGAAGGGCTGGGTGAGCAGCTTCTTACGACTGAACTCGACGCCCTCCAGCAGATCCCGCTTTCGGGTCTCCAAGATCAGTTCTTCGATGACGTTGGCGACGACATCGACGTCTCCGTGGAAGTGCGTTGCTGCACCGGCGGTTTCATGCAGGTGTGGAGTGGGTTGACCACCATTCGTCGACGGGGGAGCGGGAGATGGGGATGGGCCGTCGAGGCTCGGTTCCGGGTGATCGGGGGTGGCGGCGCCCGGACGCCAGGGGCGCGGCAGCCAGCTGCCGGCGCCGTTGGCCTGACCGCCAACGGAATCGCCCGTCGGCGGATTGGTCTCGAGGCGGGTGGCATCGAACGGGACATCAGGCATGCGGGAACTCCAGGGTGAGTGAGGGGAGGCGGTCGGGTACCTCAACGCTGGCGACGGTCGATCCGCACGGTTCCGATGTGGTTGGCGATCGTCGCGTCGTTGACCTGCTGGTGGAACTGGAAGGCGCCGCCGCTGCTGACAGCCGGTGTTGCCTGCGCATCCCTCGGCCGCGGGGCAGAGGGGTGAGAAGGAGCCGGCGGTGCGGCGTCGGTGAGATAGGGGCGCACGGCCGGCCCAGTCAAGCCCGGTACGTGGATTCGGCAGGACTGCTCGAAGCCAGGTTTGTCGCTGACGCGGGCTACCGCGTCAAGGAAGTGATGCGGGCCGAGGTCGGGCGTGCGTCCCGCCTGCACGGTCCGCTGGTACACGATGTCGGAGACTGCGGCCGCGATGAATGCACCGCAGTCCTTCGCGGCGCTCAGTGCCTGGCGGGTTGCCTGGCTGTCGAGCAGCCGGACGGTCTCGTTGATGGCTTTGCCGCGGTGGTCGGGGAGGGACAGGGGGCCGACGTGCACGCTGGCACGCAATCGCAGGAGCGGACTGCTGGCCAGCCTCTGTCGCTCGTAGCGCACCAGCGCCGCATTGAGCCGGCACAGCAGAGGGTCCACGAGTCGCGCCAGTACTGAGGGCGGGAACAGCAGGATCGCCCCGTCACCGCTGTCCTTGTAACCACCGGACAGCTCCTTAGGGTGGGGCAGCTCGCATTCGGCGAGCACGGTCGCCATGATGTCGTCCACGTCGCACCGGACAGCGGCCATCTTCGCCTCAGGGATTTGGCTGTACTTCTCCATGTCGATCGCCACGAGGGCTAGTTCGGCGGGAACGTCCAGGGGCTCTGCGTTCAGCGGCGCATCCATTGGGCACCGTCCTTTCAGCACGGCCGGTCAGGGAAGTGCCATGCTGGTCCGGTGGGACGGCCATCGCTGCCCAGTAGTGGGCACGTCTTAAGTGCGGCCCGTCACTCCTGCGTACGCGCATGCGACTGAATCGAACGGATGTCACGAACGAGGAGTCCCCCACCCGAGGAGGTGCAGATCCAGTCGTGTTCGCGCCAGGGCTTGAGGGCGTTGACCACCGCGTTGCGGGAGGCGCCGATCATCTGGGAGAGCTCTGTCTGCGTCAGACGCACGGGGAGATTCGAGGCCGAAGTTGATGCGGCTTCAACCAGTCGGGACAGGGCCGAGGCTAGGCGCAGTGATACCGAAGCGGTGGCCAGTTCGAGGCGGACGGCTTCGGACTCTCTGACTCGGGCGATGGCATGGCGCAGCAATGGGGCGAGCAGATCATGTTCCTCGACGAACGTGAGGAAGGCGGCAGCCGGGATGATGCGGATGCGGCAGGTCTCGGCGGCGATGACTGTGGCGGTGCGTGGCTGTGAGTCCAGTACGGCTAGCTCTCCGAGCAATTCGCCGGCGCCGCGCACGGCTAGAAGCGTCCTTTCCCCGCCGCCCCCGGCCAGAGTGATCAAAGTTGACCCGGACTCCAGCACGATCACGTGCGTTGCTGGATCTCCCTGGCGGAGCAGTAGGCTCCGAGCAGGCCTGACGCGCTGCGGTGCGAGCGCCTTCAGTTGTGCCCACAATTCGTCGCCGATCACCATGGCATGCGGCTGATACACACGACCCCCTCTGTGTGACTCCGACACACTTCGGCGATCGTCTCAACTAGCCAGAATGTTGCTCAATAGACACATTCCAGCCATCGGAAGCGCCACCAGGGCAAGGTCGACGGCCAGACGGACCGACCGCAGCTTCCTGTCCGCCAGCCACGCAAGCAGATGCAGCCGGTGGGCCTCGACATGCCGTTCAAGTTCCCCGCGGGCGGCAGCACTCGCACCGGCCCAGTCGTATGCGGCCGCCTCGCTCATCAGCTTGGCGCGTAACCCCGACCGCGGCGTGACCGGTCGCAAGGTGAGCAGCGCAGCCCCAAGCGCGGCAATCAGTGACAGGCACATCAGTGCGAGGGAGACCACAGCGAGCAGGGGCATGCTGTCTGAGCCCGACAGTACGGCAACCCCTGCGGCCAACAAACCGCCGGCTATTCCACACAACGCCGTCGCTTTCGCGTCCGCCCGCTGTATCTCGACCAGGGCGCGATCGGCATGTCCTTGCAACCGCTGCACCTCCGATGGAAGCCCCCATGGCTCGTGCATGCCGCCCACATCCCTTCGCGGTTGTCGTGCGTTCGAAATGACAGTGGTCAGCTTGCTCGTGGTCGCCAGGGCGCGTTGCCTACCACAAGGCACGAGGCGTGCTGCACTCCTCACTCCTCGAACGTGGAACTGCGGGACCGGGACGCGACGAGCCGGCGTGGACGTGGGTGCACGGCGGAGTTGGATGTGAGCCGGTGGCTCGGTGTCACAGCCGAGGGGGCCACAGAGGATCGCTTTCTCGTGTGCCCGTGAGCTGGGCAGTGGCCCGACTTGAGGGGCCGAGTTGCACGACATGTGACGCTCATGTGGCGCTCGACCCCTCTGAAGGCCCGTTCAGCGGACTGCAAAGTAGGCCCTGACCTGTGGGTTCTCTCTGTTCTTCGATCCTGACATGATTTCGATGACCCACCACGTGGAGTGCGTGGCGATTCTGGAGCCGGCGAAGAAGGACGCCTGACCTGGGGTTTCGCGGGTGGGCTGTATGCGTCGTGTGGGCGTGACGGGCGATATCTTGACGCTGAGATGACGCTCGTTCTGACGAGGTGTCAGGCTCGGGGGGCGGGCGGGCCCGACGAGCACCGTGCACGGCCCTACCCTCCGGTGGAGTGAGTCAGGCCCCTTTCGCGACCGAGAGGTGGTGGCGGAGTTCGTCGACCACCCTCGCCGCGTCGCCGTTGGCAGGCAGCCGCCAGTCGGTCTCGATGCCCCGTTCCACGGCCGGCTCGCTGCTGAAGCGGACGAGGTCGGGGCGGGCAGGTAGGTGTCGCGCAGCCAGAGGAGGAAGGGGGCAGCCTCGCCTGCCGTGGTGTCGGCCAGCATCACGCAGTCCCGCCCGTGGACGGTGGCGGTGCCGTCGTACTCGGTGCCGTCGTCGGTGCTCGCCCAGAAGGAGAGATACGGCTCGCCCTGATGCGTGCGGTCCTGGCGGACCTTGTAGCGGACCTCGGGGAACGATTCCCGCAGGGCTTCACCGAGGCCGGTGAGGTCGAGGGCCCAGGCGTGTGGTTCCCGTCCCGGGGCGTAGAACAAGAACGTGGTCCGGTCGTCGTCATCGTGCGTCATGGAGTGCTTCCTTCCTGGGGTGGATCACTTCACGTACCGGGCGGTACCGGGAAGCTGCTGGAGGGCCATGAGCGTCTGCCAGTACGCCACGGCTTCCTTGTCGTTGGTGACGATCTCCAACCCCCGGATCTGTTGGTGCTCGTTCATCGCCTGCCGGTACTTTTCGAGCTCGCCCTCGTCCTTGCCGATCAGGATGTCCTTCCGGTTCCACTTCTTCGTGCCGTCAGGCTTGAACTCGTCTTCGATCTCGAAGGTGGACGGGCGGCGCCATGTGTTCTTCCTGCAGTCGTCATCGGCGTCCTGCACGTACTTGGCGTCCACCATCATTCCGTCCGCCGGACGCATGCCGTCCGCGCCGATGGCGGGCTTCTCGTAGTCCTTGGGCAGGGGGATGATGCGCTCGGGGTAGCCGGCGATCCGCAATTGGTAGACGTTCTCAGGAGCCGTGGGGTCCGACTTGCCCCCGAAGTGGGCCGGTTTCAGGGTGTTCACCCAGGCGACGAACTGCTTCCGTTCCTCCGGAGTCAGCAGCCGGGGTGGCGGGACAGCGGCTGGGGATCGGGTCGCGCCACGGGATTCCGGGGTCGGGGTCCTTGTACGCCGCGGGAGGATGCCCGGCATCCCGGTGCGGTACGAGGCGAGGACGAGTGGCGCCGGGGCAGGTACCGGAACCGGTACCGGGATGAGCGGAGGCAGGAACGGCAGCCCAGGTGCACTCGGCCCCCTTCCGCCTCCGGGAAGCCTGACGCGCTTCTCGGCCGAGTCCAGGGCGTGGCCCACTTCTCCCAGCCGGCGGATCCACGGGTCATCCAGAACGGCGTCGAGGAGGCCCCCGTCGAAGCCGTTGCCTCCGAACAGGGGGCTGTCCCATGGCAAGTCCACCGTGAAGAGATCCAGCTTGTGCTGCTGGATCGCCTTCTCGGCGGCCTTGACGTGCTCGGCGTAGCGGTCGCACGCCTTGGCGATCTCGTTGCAGGCGGCCACGAGATTGGCGACGAGCGGTTCGTCCTCCTGGACCTGGGAGGGCGGGCAGGTGAGCCCGACGGACGTTTTGAAGTAGGCCCGGAAGGCATCGGCGGCCTCCCCGGAGTGCGCCTTGTCGGCCGTCATGGCAGATGCCTGGGCGTCCTCCAGGAAGCGCAGCATCAGCTTGCCGCCGCGCCTCCAGCAATCGGCGACCGCGCGGATCTTCTCCGGCGATCCGCGGAAGCGGTCGGTGCCGCCCGGTGCGTACTGCTCGTACCAGGCCGTCTCCCCGACCACCTCCGGAAGCTCGCGGCCCAGACCGAGGTAGTTCTCAGGGCAACCCTCCCCGGGGTCACCCATGCCGGAGACCAGATCAGGCTGCTTGCCGAGCAGCGAGGCGACGATCGCGCTCTCCTGCGCCATGAACTCCCGCGCATTGCGCATGAGCCCCCGACTGGCCTCTCCGAGTACGTAGGAGCTGGACCCGATCTTGTCCAACGCGGCTCCGGCCGCAGCTCGGTAGACCTTCGCGAACGCGTGCCCGGCCTCATCGTCTCCGGCCATCCCACGCTGTCCGTCCAGCTCGTGGTACAGCGCGATGGCGGTGTCCCGGGCCCCGCGCATTGTGTCGGTCAGGCCCATCGCGCCCTTGATCATTCCCTCGGCGATGAACTTGAGGTGTGGTGCCAGTCCGCTCATTGCGTCCCCTCCCGAACCCCGCATTGCGGGCGCGAACAGTGGACCGTGCGACGACAGTTCTATCGCACAGCAACGACAACGAACTCCGACGAGCGAGGCACCGCACCGATTCTCGGCCTCGCTCACCGCCAGCGGCACGGTCGGCGGCAGCGAGGATGGGGCCCCAGTACGGATCGCCGGGCACCTCGCGAGTCCTGGCAGGGTTGGGTACGGGCGGGGTCCCCGGTGTCATTGTCGGCTTGGGACGGCGTATCTTCGGCGCGCCCTTCGGACGCTCGGTTCGCTGTTTCTTGGCGGCGGCCGCACAGCAGGGGGCAGAGCAGTACTTCTGACTACGCCGGCGCCAGCACTCCACCACTGTTCTGCAGATTGCACAGGGGCGTCCCGACGCTCCGAGGCGTCGTCGGTGGTGGTCAGGGGCGTGATCCACGGGCTGTCCTCGGTCGGGGCCGAATCGGCGACCGGATCACAGGGGAGGCAAACGGGGCCGTACGCTACATCGCCCGCACCTGCGCACCATCACCGGCTGGTGGGAGACCGATCACAAGGGTGCTCAAACCGCACGCCAGTTCATGGCTTGCCCGCATAGCATCCTGGCGGGGCGCTTTCATCGGACAAAGGGGGACGGTGGACCTTTCCGGCAGGCTCACCAAAGCCAAAGACCTGCTGATAGCGGGAGAAGCTGAATCAGAGGTACCCGATGTGATCGGGTACCAGGACGTTCGGCACCAGTGGGAACGCGGCTACCGTGGGACGCTGGAGCAGGCCATTGAAGACGGCGCGTGCGGCCCGGACAGCACCAGCATCATCGACTTCCCCAAGACAGATCTGACCGTGCGGCTGCTGGCTCGCTTCTCCACCCGAGATCGGCTTATCTACGACGCTCTTGTCTTCACAGTCGCCGATCATCTCGACCGCCAGCTTCACCCCGACGTCTCCAGCTACCGATGGAACCGCTTCAGGGGCGAGCCCATCCGATGGTGGTCCAACTGGACGACCTATCGACAAAAGTCTCTGAAGGTCATCCGCTCCGACACCTCGCTCAGGGTCGCCTACCTCGACATCGCTGCCTTCTACGAGCACATCGACGTGGCCATCCTCGGCGACGATCTGGAAGCCCTCGGCGGCGACCGCCGGGCGGTCGGCCACATCATCGACTTCCTCACCCGGTTTCAGAACATCAACCATGCTTGGGGCCTGCCGCAAGGGCCGGATGCGTCCGGCATACTCGCCAATCTCTACCTCGCCCCTGTCGATTCCTACCTGGCCCAGAACGACGCCCAGTTCCTGCGCTACTCCGACGACATCAAGGTCTTCCACCCCGACTGGAGCGAGTTGCGCGATCTCTTCCTTGGCGTGAACAGTCAACTGCGCTCCCGGAGGCTTGCTGTCTCCTCCAGCAAGACCGTCATCCTCGACCCCCAGGACGCCCGGGAACGCGAAACCGACATTCGGCATGACTCGCTGGCCCGCGCCATCAAGCACGGGCGCCCTCGGTCCCGGGAAGATCTCGTGGCCTACTTCGAGAAGATCGCCAAAGAGGGAGAGTTCAACGGGAACCAGGTCCGCTTTGTCCTCGGCCAGCTCCTCCAGATCAAAGATGATCGTGCCGTCGGCTGGTGCCTGGACAATCTCACCCGTCTCCCGCATGCCATCACGCACGTGTTCAAGTACCTCGATGCCGCAAAGAGTAGAACCCCCGAGGTCGAAAGTGCCCTGATCCGGTTCCTGCACTCCAGCCACAGTGCCGCCCACCCGCTGATCGAGCAGCGCGTCCTGCGCTACTTCATCGCCCTGGGTATCAAGGACGAACGCGTGAAGGAAGCGGCATGGAACGTACTCGGGGATCGCAACCGGGCCGACTGCACCCGCGAGTTTGCCGCCCGCTACATCGGAGAACACGCATCCATTGCTGAGGCCCAGATGCTCCGCCACCGCTTCGAGGGTGAAACCAGCGTTGCCATCCGGCGCGCCGTCCTCGTCGCGCTGTACGAGGCCGGCTACCTCACCACCCGCTACCGCGACGAGATCAGAGCCTCCGTCCCCGGCATGGAATAGCTCTGCAACTTCCTTGCCACTGACCCGCGTATAAGCCCGCCCCTGATTGGACCCTATGTCTACTTCTGACACGCAGTTCGCGAGCATTGAGACCGAGTTGAAGCGCATCCAGAGCAACTGCCTCTACACCGCTCAGGGCTACTTCGAAGCGGCCAAGAGCGCCGAGAAATGGGGGCGGCTGATGGTGTTCATCCCTGCCTGTGTGGCCGCCGCCTCCGGCTTCCTGGTCGCGGTCAAGGTCGGGCCCGAAGTTTTCTTCAGCGGGCTTGGCGCCGTTGCCGGAGTCATTGCGGCCACCGCAGCCTTCCTGGGCTCGCCAAAGACGGCCGCTGGCCATCTCGCGTCCGCTCGTGCCTACACTGCGCTCAAGCACCGCGCTGACACCGAGATCAGCCTCATGACCGAAGCCTCCGACATAACGGTCCTCGAAGCCAGAACCCGAGAGCTGAGCGCCGACTACGTACGCATCACCTCCACCGATACCCCGATGGCGAATAGGTTCTACGAGAAGGCACGCCAGCGGATACAGCAAGGCTCGGCCGAGTAACAGCCGCCAAACACGCCGAAAGTCCCTGTCGGGAGGGGGTTGGCCCCCAAGCGGCTCCCGCGGGCACGGCGATGCTGGCAGCGCTTCGGGTCAGCGGTTCGGTCGTCGGCTGGCGACTTCCCACTGCTCAGCCCACCCGAACGGGAAGTGGACTCGAAATGTGCGTAGCGGTACGTGGGCACCCACCTTGTTGTGTTCAGGTCAGGGAAGGGTGGCGGTTCGGAAGGTGTTCCTGATGCCAGTCAGTGGCTCACGGTCGCGGGTGTAGTAGAGCTTGTTCGCGAGAAGAGCTGCCCAGCGTTGCTGCTTCGGGCTGATCCACATGCCGGTGCCCGTGAAGCCGTAGTGGACCCAGACGTTTTCCCGGAGTTCGGTGCCGGGGGCGGGGTGCCAGAAGAGGCCGCGGGCTGGGGTGAGCTCGCCAGTGCGGATGCGGAGGGAGTCGGTGATCCAGGACTGGCCGAAGGCTGCCTGCGTCGGGGCCAGCATCTGGCGGAGGAAGCGGCCGAGGTCGGAGAGGGCAGAGAAGGCGCCGGCGATGCCGCAGGTGCCGCCGAGGAGGCGGGCGGAGAAGTCGTGGGCGGTGCCCTTGAAGTGGGTGCCCGTTTCCTCGTCGAGTTCGGTGGGGGCGCAGCGGGTGATCATCTCCGCGGGCAGGGGTCCGAAGCGGGTCTCGGTCATGCCGAGGGGCCCCAGATCTGGCTTGCGGCCAGGTCGTCGAGAGGTTGGCCGGAGAGGTACTCGGCCAGGTAGCCGAGGGTCAGGGCGGCTCGGTCGGTGTACTCGACGGCCTCAGTGAGCCTCTTTCATCCTGCATAGCTGCAGATCAGGAGGGTTTGGACGGCTTGGACGATGGTGCCGATGCGGCGAGTGGAGCATCTGGCTCGCCGTAGTAGCCGCCAGGACTTCAACTGGGCGAAGGCGCGTTCGCCCGGAGCTCTCAGCCAGGCACGGTCCCGGTTGAACTGCTGGTAATGCTCGGTTTGTTCGCGGTGACGGCAGTACGGGGTGCGGACGGTGGCGCCGGCGCCCTGGTAGGCGCGGTCCGCGAGCACGAGGATCTGCTGGGTGAGGCAGGCCTGGACGATGCCGTGGGCGCGGGCCGCGGTCAGGTCGTGGGTGCGGCCGGGCGTCGCACGGGAGAACCAGAGCGGCGTGCCGTCGGACCGGGCGATGACCTGTACGTTCATACCGTGCTTGCGGTGCTTCTGCGAGTAGTACGGCTCGTCGGCGGCGATGCGGTCGATGGGAATCAGGGTGCCGTCAACGATGACGTGGTCGTCCTCACTGAGGCCGGTGAGGGCTTCGTGCAGGCCCGGCGCCCAGCCGGCCAGGACGTCCAGGGTCTCGTCGACGTACCGTCAGGCGGTGGCCTGGGATATCCCGAAACTCGCTCCGAGCTGCGAGAACGTCTCGTTCTTTTGCAGGTGCACCAGCGTGAGCAGCGCCTGGTCGAAGCAGCCGAGCTTGCGCCGGCGGGTGCTGCGGGTGTGGCGATGCTCGTACAGCAACCAGGCGACATCCTCGACGAGCTCATGCGGGACGTCGAGCATGGCAGGATACGGAACCAACAGGGCCCCTTCGGTCGCCGGTGTGATGAGTGGAATCACCACGCCAACGACGAGGGGCCCTGCCTCGTCACCACACCCGCTGACCAGCCCATTTCACCCTCCAGCACAGGATGAAAGAGGCTCAGTGATGCTTGTTCCGGTTTGGGGGCCGGGCTTTTGTCGAATGTGTCTTGGCGCCACATGTATCCCGTCACGCAGGGGAGTTAGACGTCGTTTCTTATGGCGTGATCGTTCGTTGATCCGTGCATGACGGATCTGGTTGAGCGGTTGGTGCCGGACGAGTTGTGGGTGCTGTTCCGGCGGGTGGTGCCACCGACGGAGGTGATACGTCCGCAGGGCGGTGGCCGACGCCGGGCAGGTGACCGTGAGGCCCTGGCCGCGATCATCTTCGTGGCGACGTCGGGCTGCACGTGGCGGCAGCTGCCGCCGGTGTTCGGCCCGGCCTGGCCCACGGTCTACCGCCGGTTCGCTCAGTGGAGCCGGGATCGGGTCTGGGCGAGGCTCTACCGCGTGGTCCTTGACGAACTCGGAGCGCGGGGCGAGCTGGACTGGTCGCGGTGCGCGATCGACTCCGTCAGTCTGCGGGCGGCAAAAGGGGGCCGCTGACGGGACCGAATCCGACCGACCGCGGCAAGTTGGGATCGAAGATTCATCTGATCTGTGACCGGAACGGGCTGCTGCTGTCGCTGGGTATCTCCGGCGCGAACATGCACGACAGCCAGGGCCTGGAGCCGCTCGTCCGCGGCATCCCGCCCGTCCGCTCCCGCCGCGGACCCCGGCGCCGGAAGCCGGCGAAACTGCACGCCGACAAGGGCTACGACTACGACCACCTGCGCCGATGGCTCCGCGAGCGCGGTATCCGCCACCGCATCGCCCGCAGGGGCGTCGAGTCCTCACAGCGACTGGGCCGGCATCGGTGGGTGGTCGAGAGAACCGTGTCCTGGCTGGCGGCTGCCGCCGGCTCCACCGACGCTACGAACGCAAGGCCGAGCACTTCCTCGCCTTTGTCGGCATAGCCGCGACACTCATCGGCTACCGTCGGCTGACCTCCGGAGGCAAGGCCTGAGCCGGAAAGCCCGATCGCTCGCCTCGCGGGCCAGCAACAGTTGCCAAGGTTTCAAGCCGGGTTCCCTCTGGTCTGTGTCGGGATCATGATTGAGGCGCAGGCGGGAACTGGGAGATGCCCAGGTCACCTGCGCTGGGGGAGGGTCTCAGTGAATGATCGGCCAAGGGTATTCGTCTGGTTGTCTGTTGCCGCTGGAGCGTTCGTCATTGCGGCACTGGCCAGCGTTCTCATAGGCCTGACCGAGGCTCCTGACGACCCTTCGCTCACCGTCAGTGACGTGCAAGGGGTCTGGTCGGCCTCGGACGGTGGGCGGCTGACGGTCAGGGCGGACGGCTCTGCAGAGCTGGAGAAGGTGCCAGATCCCGGGCCGGGTTGCGGGGAGGCAGACAGCAGGGTTCACACCGGTCCGGCGAACTGGGTGTTCGACACATTCCTGACGAGTCGCCGGGGATCAGACTCGACTATCCCGGTGTCGCCACCGGCCAGACGTGCAGTGTGTACCTCTCCATCTCGATCTCTGATGAGTACGGGACCAAGGGTTTCTCCTCACAACGCCGACCAGTGGTACGTGCGCGGCACCACGCATCCGCACTGACCGCAACAACGGACCCCACCAATCCAGCCATAAGAAACGACGTCTTAGTGGGGTGTGGGCGTTTCCGTGAGGTGGGGGCGCGGCGATACAGTCCGGCAGGAGCTGGGATGGGGGCCGGGGGGAGGGGCTGACGTGTTGGAGGTTGTGGCGCTCAGTGCGCTGACTACGTTTCTGCTGGGGGTGGGGAACGGGGCGGCGGGGGAGATCGGGAAGAACCTGAGTCTGTCGGCGGGGGCGCTGGTGAGGCGGACGCTCGGGAGGAGACGCCGTTGCCGGAGGGGGCGGAGGAGCGGCGGGCGTTGGCGGGGCGGGTGCACGCGCGGTTGGGGGTGATCCGCGGAGGGCCGGTGAGTGGGCGCTGATGGTGGAGGGGGTGCCGGGCGGGGCGGTGGAAGCGTCGCAGGGGACGATGCCTCCGGCTCCGTGGGCGTTCACCAATCAGGAGAAGGTGCTGAAGCAGCTGGTGAGGGAGGCCGAGCGGCCCTGGGAGGGGCGGCCTCGGGTGGTGCTGCTGTCGGGCCCCGCGGGGAGTGGTTCCACGTCGGTGGCGCTTCGGTTGGCGGCGGAGACGCGGGAGCGGTTCCCGGACGGGCAGTACTACGTGGATCTGCGCGCAGCGTCAGGGGAGACCGGACCGGATTCGGCGGGTGTCCTGTTGCGACTGCTGCGCGAGATGGACGTGGACCCCGATCTGATTCCGGCCACCGAAGCGGATCGCGAGCGGCTGTACCGGAAGCTCACCACGGAGCGGAAGGCGCTCGTGGTGGTCGACCACACGACCTCGCTGGCGCAGGTCCGCGCCCTCGTACCGTCGACGCCCGAGGTGCTGCTGGTGGTGGTCGTGTCCGGTCCGCCGCTGCTCCTGGAGGCCGAACGCGTCGCCGTGCCGCCGCTGTCCGACCGGCACGCGAAGCAGCTCGTGCGGAAGGTGGCCGGGCCGGAGTACGCCGCCCGGGTCAAGGCACGGCTGCCCGGAGTGCTCGAACGCTGCCGGGGCAACGCCTTCGCCCTCCACGCGGAGGCACGGCTGCTGACCCGGGACGAGGGCGAGCCCCGGCCGGGGATCGGGACCGGGCGTGGCCGGAACACCCCGTGCGCGCCGCCGGGCACCTCGCCTCGCTCCGGCTCGGACCGGAGGCGCTGCGTCTGTGCAGGCTCACGGCGCTCGGCGGCTGGCCGTCCGTCAGCGCCACCATCGCGGCGGCCGCCGCCGACGTCCACGAGGCGACGGCCGCCCGGCTGCTCGACGAGGCGGTGGACGTCGGACTGCTGGACGCGCTGCCCGACCTGCGGTACCGCTTCCGGCCCGAGATCAGGAGGCAGCTGGCCGAGACCGCCACCGCCGAGTACGGCGTCGGGAAGTGCGCGGACGCCGTGGACCGGGTCCTCGACGCACTGCTCGCACAGGTGCTGCCCGCGTCCCGCGCGGCCCTGCCGGAGAGCTGGCGGACCGAGGTGCCGGGGGAGTACCGGACTGCCGCCGCAACCGTCCCCGACGGCATCGCGGTCCTGGCCGCAGAGGTCGCCAACGTGGCTCGGGCGGTCCTCGTGGCCGAGGAACACGGACGGACCGACACCGCCCTGTGGCTGGCCCGCTCCCTGTGGCCGCTCCAGCTGAAGGCGGGCCACTGGGACGAGGTGCTCCCCGCCCTCCGGGACGCCGCGCGGTGCGCCGAGGAGACCCGCGCGGAAGAGCGGATGGCGGCGGCGCTCCACTTCCAGCTGGCCCACTGCCTGGGCGAGACGGGCCAGTGGGAGCGGGCGAACCGGGCCGCCCGGGCCGCCGTCACGTACGAACGGGCCGCCGGCCATCTGCGGGGCGAGGCCTCGGCCGTGGAACTGCTGGGCCTGCTGAGCCTCAACCACTGGGAGCACGAGGAGGCCTACGAGAGGTTCGCCGAGGCCGAGGCCGTCTACCGGAGGATCGGCCCCGGCGAGGAAGGCGTGACCGACCTCCCGCGCGCCCTCGCCCTCATCGAGCGCCATCAAGGACGCGCCCTGCGCGGCATGGACCGGCTGGACGAGTCCCGGCGCCACCTCAACCGCGCCGTGGACTTCTTCGCGGGCCGCACCGGAGCACCACCGGAGGCGTACAACCAGGCCCGCGCCCTCACGGATCTGGCGGAGACCCTCCACGATGCCGGCGACGACACGACGGCCCTGGCCAGGATCGCCGAGGCCGAGGCACTGCTGCCTTCCTCCGCCGCCCCGCACCGCGCCTACCTCGCCGGTCTGCGGCGGCGGTGCGAGCGGGGGCCTGCCCGGTAGCAGGGGGGAGGGGCGGCGGAGGTATGAGCCGAGCCCCGCCCGGTGGCGGTGACTCAGTCCGTTGCCTCCACGCGGAACGGATGGACGCCGCCGGCGCTGTGCAGTCGGAGGACGACTCCGTGGGCGGGGACCGTGCCGCCGTACGCCAGCCAGACGTGGAAGGCGGAGGCGTAGGCGGCGGGGTCGGCGTCCGCCCCGGTGCCGGTGTCGGCGGTGGCGTTGATTTCGGCGGACAGGTGGAACGTGCCGTGCCGTCCTCGGCTGCGTACGAGACAGGTGTGCGGTCCCGTCACGTACACGGCCGTCGAGCAGTGGGGTGCAGGCGCAGCACCTCGGCGGTCCATGCGTCGGGGCCGCCCAGCCGGGGATCGTCCGCCGGCCCGTCGCGCAGGATCACGTCCGCCACGTCGAGGTCGCCCGGACGCCGTGTCTCCTCGTGCACGGCGAGGTGCGCGTCGCCGGCCGCCCCGGCGGGATGCCCGGTGGACCGTTCGACGACGATGTCCGTCTCCTCCACCCGGGTCCGCACGTGCAGCGGGGACGTCACCCTCCCGGACGGTACGGAGGGAGCGCGAGCGGCTCCAGGGACGCGGGCCCGGGCGGCTCGGGAGGTCCATCAGCGCGTAGAAGTGACGACGCAGCAGCTCGGCCGACCGCCCCGGCTCCGAGGTGACGAACCCCGCGAGGGCGGGATCAGGACGAGGGGCGCTGAACCCGCGCTCCACCTGAGGAAGCAGCGGAGCGCGGGGATCGAGCCGGGGCGCACGACGGACGAACTCCGCGAGCGGCGCCTCGGGATCGAGCACGCCCGCCCCGTCGACGGCCAGGAGTACGGGCGTGCCCAGGGCGGCGGCGTAGTAGGAGACCGCGCCGAAGTCCCCCAGGACGAGGTCGGCGGCGAGCAGGGCCTGCCGCCACTCGTGGACCGGGTCGATCAGCGTCAGCCCGTCGCGCCGGGCCCGGTCCAGCCACGCCCGGATCTGACCCGGCCCGTGCCCGTACCAGATGTTCGGGTGGAGGACGGCGGCCAGCCGGTAGTCATCGGCCGGCAGCTCCGCGGCGAACCTCGGCAGCAGGGCCGGCAGGATGTCCTGCCCGCCCCCGCTTCCGAAGAACCCCTCGGGGTTCCAGGTCGAGTTCAGGACGACGAGCCGCTGTCCTCGGCGTACCCCCAGCGCGCGGCGGAATCTGTCCCGGTACGGACGCGCCGCGAGCATGCGGTCGAAGCAGGGGTCCCCGGCGAGTACGGCCGAGGGCACCGCCTCCGCGCAGACCCGCGCCAGGCGTTCCAGTTGCTCGGGGTGGGAGAGGACGAGTCCGTCGACGAACGGCTCCCCGTCGGACAGGAGCCATTCCGGCGACAGCCCGAATGTCGGCTCCGACGGAGTGAATGTCGGACCCGGCTTCCGGCTTCCGGCTTCCGGCTTCCGGCTTCCGGCTTGCCCAGCCTTTTAGTGTATCCAACTCCGTGTGAAAGTATGGTCAAGTTGCCCTGAATCAGGGCGAGTTCACCGCCGAAGCTCGCCGATACGGCCAGATCCACCGGCGTCGAAAGCGCCTGACTCCAGGGTAGTTCGGGAAGTTGCAGCTCACGGAAGAGCTCGCTGATGCCGTCCTGGAAGGCGGAGGAGCCCGTCGAGGTGACCAGCAGCTGGACGCGGAAGTCGTCGTGGAACAGCGGCACCAGATCCAGCAGGCGGCCGGCCGAGGTGACGTTGTGGACCACCAGCAGGACCCGTCGCTGAGTCGTTCGGCTCGTCCACCGGCGGGACCCTTTCCCGACCGGTACGCGAATCGCCGGGGGTTCTGGCCCCACTCGTGACCTCCTGAACGAGCCTGATGCCGGTTGCGTGAACACCCTATGACGAAGAGGGGAGGGCACGTGATCACCACCGTGGCACGGGGAGGTCAGTCCCGCACGCAGTGGTGGAGTGACCGGTCGTGAGGGCGCGGAAGGCGTTTGGCGGTCGGTTCGGTGACGGAGAAGCGGCGGATCGAGGCCAGGAGTCGGTCGATGTCGGCGGTGGAGTGGGAGAAGGAGGTGACGAAGCGTACGACGCCCGGCTCCCAGCGGTCGTGGTAGAAGGTGTACCCCTCCGAGAGGAGTTCCTTGATGACCGGCGGGGAGAGCGTGCAGAAGACCAGGTTCATTCCCGGCTCGCTGCCGAGTTCGACGCCCGGCGTCCGCTTCAGGCCGTCCCAGAGCCGGGATGCCAGGGCGTTCGCCTGGCCGGCGTTGCGCAGCCACAGGTCGTCGGACAGATAGGCGGCGAGCTGGGCGGCGTGGAAGCGGGCCTTTGCGGGGAGCTGTCCGGCGCGCTTGACGCGGGCGGAGAGCTCGGCGGAGGCGGGGGAGTGGAAGGAGATGATCGCGTCGGCGGTCATCGTGCCGTTCTTCGTTGTGCCGAACGACAGCACGTCGATTCCGGCCTTCCAGCTCATCTCGGCCGGAGCGGCCCCGAGACGGCTCAGAGCGTTGGCGAACCGGGCCCCGTCCATGTGCACGCCGAGGCCGGCGGACTTGGCGTGCAGGGTCAGGACGCGGATCTCCTCCAGCGTGTAGACGCCGCCGGTTTCCGTTCCTGACTGATGCTCAGTGCCGAGGGGCGCATGCCGTGTACGTCCCCGGCACGGCGCCGCAGCTCATGTTGCAGGGCGTCCGGGTCGATCTTGCCGCCTGCGCCGGGGACGGTGACGACCTTGGAGCCGCCCGTGAAGAACTCGGCGGCCCCGCACTCGTCGTTGTCGATGTGACCGTCGGGGTGGCACAGAATGCTCCCCCACGGCCGCGAAAGTGACGACAACGCGAGGCCGTTGGCCGCGGTACCGGAAGAGACCAGGAAGACGTCGACCTCCCGCTCGAACACTTCCCCGAGCCGGCGGCGGACGGCCTCGGTCAAAGGGTCCGCACCGTACGGAGCGGAGTGACCCGCCGAGGCCGCCGCCACCGCTTCCAGTACTTCCGGAGACGCGCCGAACGTGTTGTCACTCAGGAAGTTCCGGCCGGCCAGGCCGGTGGCATCCGTGTCACTCATCCCGCGTCCAGGTGTCGTTTCCGGTGAGGAGTTCGCCCAGGTCGCCCTTGCCGTAGCGCTCCACCGCCGTTTCCAGTTGCTCGGCCATGAGGGTGTCGTAGACGGGCCGGTCGATGGAGCGGAAGACGCCGATGGGGGTCTGGTGGAGGGTGTCGGGGTCGGCGAGGCGGGAGAGCGCGAAGGCGGTGGTGGGGGTGGCGGCGTGGGCGTCGTGGACGAGGATGCGGGACTCGTTGTCGGGGGTGACGGTGACGACCTGGAGGTCGCCGGTGGCGGGGTCGCGGACGACGCCCTTGTCGTTGTCGGTGCCGAAGCGGATGGGCCGGCCGTGTTCGAGGCGGATGACCGCTTCCTGGGCCTGGTCCTTGTCCTTGAGGGCTTCGAAGGCGCCGTCGTTGAAGATGTTGCAGTTCTGGTAGATCTCGACGAGTGCGGTGCCGTTGTGCTGGGAGGCCTGGCGCAGGACTTCGGTGAGGTGTTTGCGGTCGGAGTCGACCGTGCGGGCCACGAAGGAGGCCTCGGCGCCGAGGGCGAGGGAGACGGGGTTGAAGGGGCGTCGAGGGAGCCCATCGGCGTGGATTTGGTGATTTTGCCGAGTTCGCTGGTGGGGGAGTACTGGCCTTTGGTGAGGCCGTAGATCCGGTTGTTGAAGAGCAGGATCTTGAGGTTGACGTTGCGGCGCAGGGCGTGGATGAGGTGGTTGCCGCCGATGGACAGGGCGTCGCCGTCGCCGGTGACGACCCAGACGGACAGGTCGCGGCGGGAGGTGGCCAGGCCGGTGGCGATGGCGGGGGCGCGGCCGTGGATGGAGTGCATCCCGTAGGTGTTCATGTAGTACGGGAAACGGGAGGAACACCCGATGCCCGAGACGAAGACCATGTTCTCGCGGGCGAGGCCGAGTTCGGGCATGAACCCCTGGACCGCTGCCAGGACCGCGTAGTCGCCGCAGCCAGGGCACCAGCGGACCTCTTGGTCCGACTTGAAGTCCTTCATCGACTGCTGGGCCTCGGCCTTCGGCACCAGCGAGAGCAGCGACTCAGCCATGGATGGCCTCCTTGAGGGCGGTGGCGAGCTGTTCGGCCTTGAAGGGCATGCCGTTGATCTGGGTGTGGCTGTGGGCGTCGACGAGGTACTTGGCGCGGATGAGGGTGGCGAGCTGGCCGAGGTTCATCTCGGGGATGACGACCTTGTCGTAGCGCCCCAGGATCTCGCCGAGATTGTTCGGGAAGGGGTTGAGGTGGCGCAGGTGGGTCTGGGCGATGCGGCCGCCCTCGCGGCGGATGCGGCGCACGGCCGCGGTGATCGGCCCGTAGGTGGAGCCCCAGCCCAGGACGAGGGTGGTGGCGCCGTCGGGGTCGTCGACTTCGAGGTCGGGGACGGTGATGTTGTCGATTTTGGCCTGGCGGGTGCGGACCATGAACTCGTGGTTGGCCGGGTCGTAGCTGATGTTGCCGGTGCCGTCCTGTTTCTCGATGCCGCCGATGCGGTGTTCGAGGCCGGGGGTGCCGGGCACGGCCCAGGGCCGGGCGAGGGTTTCGGGGTCGCGCTTGTAGGGCCAGAAGACGTCGGTGCCGTCGGCGAGGGTGTGGTTCGGGCCGGTCGCGAACGGCGTGGTCAGGTCCGGCAGGGACTCGGTCTCGGGGATCCGCCACGGCTCCGAGCCGTTCGCCAGATACCCGTCCGAGAGCAGGAAGACGGGGGTGCGGTAGGTCAGCGCGATCCGGGCGGCTTCCAGGGCCGCGTCGAAGCAGTCGGCCGGGGTCTTGGGGGCGACGACGGGGACGGGGGCCTCACCGTTGCGCCCGTACATCGCCTGCAGCAGATCCGCCTGCTCGGTCTTCGTCGGAAGACCCGTCGACGGGCCGCCGCGCTGGATGTCAACGATCAGCAGCGGCAGCTCCAGGGAGACGGCGAGCCCGATGGTCTCGCTCTTGAGCGCGACACCCGGCCCCGACGTGGTCGTCACGGCGAGGGAGCCGCCGAAGGCGGCGCCGAGGGCGGCGCCGATGCCGGCGATCTCGTCCTCGGCCTGGAAGGTGCGTACGCCGAAGTTCTTGTGCTTGGACAGTTCGTGCAGGATGTCCGAGGCCGGTGTGATCGGGTACGAGCCGAGGTAGAGGGGCAGGTCGGCCTGCCGGGACGCGGCGATCAGCCCGTAGGACAGGGCGAGGTTGCCGGAGATGTTCCTGTACGTGCCGGTGGGGAAGGCGCGGGTGGCGGGGCGACCTCGTAGGAGACGGCGAAGTCCTCGGTGGTCTCGCCGAAGTTCCAGCCGGCGCGGAAGGCGACGATGTTGGCTTCGGCGATCTGGGGCTTCTTGGCGAACTTGGTGCGCAGGAAGGTCTCGGTGGCCTCGGTGGGCCGGTGGTACATCCAGGACAGCAGGCCGAGCGCGAACATGTTCTTGGAGCGTTCGGCTTCCTTGCGGGAGAGCCCGAAGTCCTTCAGTGCTTCCAGGGTGAGGGTGGTCAGCGGTACGGGGTGGACCCGGTAGCCGTCGAGGGACCCGTCTTCCAGGGGGGAGGTGGTGTAGCCGACCTTGGCCATGGCGCGTTTGGCGAACTCGTCGGTGTTGACGATGATCTCGCCGCCGCGGGGTACGTCGGCGATGTTGGCCTTGAGGGCGGCGGGGTTCATCGCGACGAGGACGTTGGGGGCGTCGCCGGGGGTCAGGATGTCGTGGTCGGCGAAGTGGAGCTGGAAGGAGGAGACGCCCGGGAGGGTTCCGGCGGGGGCGCGGATCTCGGCGGGGAAGTTGGGCAGCGTGGAGAGGTCGTTCCCGAAGGACGCCGTCTCCGAGGTGAAGCGGTCACCCGTGAGCTGCATGCCGTCACCGGAGTCACCCGCGAAACGGATGACCACCCGGTCGAGTCTGTGGATCTCTTTGCCGAGGACCGGCATGAGGGGAGCTCCTTGTGGGGAGGTGGAAGGGGTCAGCTCGCCGTGGCGAGGACGACGGCGGCCGCGAACGAGGGGGTGGGGGCGGCCAGGTCGTGGAAGGTGAAGTCCGGCAGTGCGGCGGGGACTTCGGAGACGCCGACGTACGGGTCGGTGACCCCGTACGCGAGTCCCGCGCCCGTCGCCTTCAGGTAGGCCTCCTTGCGCGTCCACACCCGGGCCAGGGCCCGGGGGCGGTCGGCGTCCGGCAGGGCGCGCAGGGCGTGCTGCTCGCGCGGGTGCAGGGAGGGCAGGAGTTCTTCGGCGATGTCCGGTCGGGGGACGCCTTCGACGTCGGCGCCGACCGTGACTCCCGATACGGCGATCAGGGCGAGCCCGCCGCTGTGGGAGAGCGAGAAGTGGGGGCCGCCGCCGGCCAGGGCGGGCCGGCCGTGGGGTTCGCCGCAGCAGGGGCAGTCCTCGCGGACCAGGTCCAGGGCCTCGGGGGCGAGGCCGGTGTACCCGCTCAGGACGAGGCGGAGGCCGATGTGCGCGGCTCGGTAGCGGTGCCGGTCGCCGGGGCGGCGCAGCCGGGCGGAGCGCTCGCGTTCCGCCGTGCTCAGCGGTGCCTGTTCGGCCGCCACCGGGTGACCGCCCACGACCTCCCGGTCGGTGTCCAGCCACCACAGGGCCACGTCCCGCCCCGCAGGGCGGGCCCAGCTCCGGGGGCGTGTCGTCGAGGGCGTGGTACTGGTACTGGGAGGGGGCGTACGTGGACTCAGGCATCGGCGCCGGTCCCGGCGAGCTCGCGGATGGTGGGCGTGCGGAACAGGTCCCGCAGGGGATGGCCGGCAGTCCGCGGTTGCGCAGGGCGGCGCTGATCCGTACCGCGAGGAGGGAGTTGCCGCCGAGTTCGAAGAAGTCGTCGTCGAGTCCGACCGGGGTGCCCAGGACGGTCGACCAGATCTCCTGGAGCACCGCTGCGGTTCCCTGTTCTCCGGTGGAGGCCGGTGCGGGGGCGGGAGCGGTTCGGGCGGGTTCCGGAAGGCGGGTGGCGTCGAGCTTGCCGTTGGTGGTCAGCGGCAGGGAGTCGAGCGCGGTGACGGTCGCGGGGAGCATGTAGCCGGGCAGTACGGTCGCGGCCCGCTTGCGTACTCCGACGGTGTCCAGGTCCGCCGGGACGACGTAGGCGTCGAGGCGGGCGGTGGCGGGGTCGGCCGGGTCCTCGCGGCGTACGACCACGGCGGCCGCGCGGACGTCCGGGTCCTCCAGGAGGACGGAACGGATCTCGTCGAGCTCGATGCGGAAGCCGCGGATCTTCACCTGGCTGTCGATGCGGCCCAGGTGCTCCAGGGTGCCGTCGGGGCGCAGCCGGCCGAGGTCGCCGCTGTGGTACTGGCGGGGGGTCGGGCCGGCTGCTTCCGGGCCCGTCACTTCCGGGCCCGTCACTTCCTGGCCCGTCACTTCCTGGCCCGTCATGTCCGAGCCGATCGCGAACCGATCCGCCGTGAACCGATCCGCCGTGAACCGATCCGCCGTGAACCGGGCCGCAGTGAGCTCAGGTTGGCCCAGGTACCCCAGAGCCACCCCCGCCCCGCCGACGCGGATCTCGCCGGTGACGCCGGGCGGGACGAGTCGGCCGCGCGCGTCCGTCACGTAGAGGTGCCAGCCGGGGAGGGCGGGGCCGACGGACTTCGAGCCGGCGAGGGCCAGTGCGCGGGTGAGGGTCTGGGCGGTGACGTGCACGGTGGTCTCGGTGATGCCGAACATGTTGACCAGGCGGCACTCGTCCTCGGGGTGCCGGTCGAACCAGCGCAGGAGCATGCGGGCGTCCAGGGGTTCGCCGCCGAAGACGACCAGGCGGACGGCGAGCCGGGAGTGGTCCGTCTCCAGGAGCTGGGAGAAGGCGGAGGGGGTCTGGCTGAGGACGGTGACCCGCTCGCGCTCCAGGAGTTCGCCGAACTCGCCGGGTTCGCGGGAGACGAGGTACGGCACGACCACGAGCCGTCCTCCGGTGAGGAGGCAGCCCCAGATCTCCCAGACGGAGAAGTCGAACGCGCCGGAGTGGAAGAAGGACCACACGTCGGCGGGGCCGAGGCCGTACTCGTCGCGGGTCGCGTCGATGAGGGCGACGACGTTGCGGTGCGGGACGACGACGCCCTTGGGGCGGCCGGTGGAGCCGGAGGTGTAGATGACGTACGCCGGGTCGTCGGGGCGGCGGCGCCCGCCGGTTCGGCGAGGCCGGGCGCGTCGCCCGAGGCGAGCAGGGCGTCGGGGGTGACGGGGTGCCCGCCTCGGCGGGGTACTCCGCGAGCCGGGTGATCACCAGGTCGAGGCCGGCGTCCCGGGCGGTGTGGGCGAGCCGGTCGGCCGGGTAGGCCGGGTCCGTGGGCACGTACGCCGCACCCGCCTTGAGCACGCCGAGCATGGTGACGACGAGTTCGGTGGTCCGCTCCAGGCAGATGCCGACCCGGTCGCCCGGGGTCACGCCGTGGGCCACCAGGCCCCGGGCCAGCCGGTCGGCCTCCCGGTCGAGTTCGCGGTAGGTGAGGGCCGTCGTCCCGTCGCCGACCGCCGGAGCGTCCGGGCGGGCGGCGGCCACCCGGGCGAAGGCGTCGACGAGCCGCTCCGGTACGCCGGTCAGGGCGCGGTCCGGACGGCCGAGGGCGGCCACCCGCTCGCGTTCGGCGGCGTCGAGGAGTTCGACGTCGTCGGCGGGGAGCTCCGGGTCTCGGCGAACTGGCGCAGGACGTGGGCCAGGTGCCGCAGCAGCCCTCGACGGTCTCGGGGAGAAGTGGCTGCGGCGGTAGGCGGCCCAGAGCCTGCTTCCGGCCCGCTCCCGCCCGCCGCCGCGCGCGGCAGCACGGTGAGGGTCAGCGGGAACGGCGGCGCCAGGCAGGGCAGGTACTCCTCCGCGTACGGGGCCGGGGCCGGGGTCGCGGGCTCGATCAGGCCCGCGGTCACCGGGCGCTCCGACGGCACCGGTACGGCGGCGCGCAGCGCGGCGAGCGGGTGTCGCCGGGGATCGCGTGGGCGAGGGCGCCGCGCCGGTCGCTGGCGACGGTGATGTCACCGGTGGCGCCGTGTCCCTCGTAGCGGTGCAGGGTCAGGGCGAGGGCGGCGAGCAGGACGGCCGGGTCCGCCGGGCCCGGCAGGTCGTCGGGCAGGTCGTGGAAGCGGGTCTCCCAGGTGGTGGCGGAGCGGGTCCCGCCGCCCCAGTCCGGGGCCGGGGCGCGGCGGGGTGCGGACGGACGAGCCGGACAGGGGCCGGGGCCGCGCCCGTGGCCAGCGCCCCGCCAGGGCGTCGAGTCCGGCCCGGTCGAGCACCGCGCGGTCGGCGACCAGGACCAGGTCCGCGCGACCGTCCCGGTAGCGCAGCAGGACGCACCGTACGGCGGCCGTCGGCCGGTTCAGTTCGGCGTCCCGGCGGCGGCGGGCCTCCGGCTCGTCCGCGCCGGCCTCGACCCGCTCCACCCACAGCCGCCACGGGCCCGCCGCGCCCAGCCGGGCGGTCAGTTCGGCGTCGTCCGCCGAACCGCTCAGCCGGACCCGTACGGCATGGCACTGCTCACCCTCCATGGGGCGTCCTCCTTCTCTCTTGCACACGTCACAACTGCCGGCTTCGTTCCGCCGGTCCCGCGCCGCCTCAGCGCGCGGTGAACCCGCCGTCGACGGTCAGCACGGATCCGGTCACCTGCCGGGCGTCGTCCGAGAGCAGGTAGACCACGGCGGCGGCCACGTCCTCGGGCTCGATCAGGGCGTTCATGGGCTGCGCCTCGGTGAACGTCTGCTCGTGCTCGCCGACCTGGACCTCCAGGGCGCGGGCGATCTCGGCGAGCATCCGGCCCTCGGCGGTGGCGTCGTCCCGCACCGAGCCGGGGCACACGGCGTTGACCCGCACCTTGGTGGGCGCGTAGTCGAGGGCCGCGGCCTTCGTCAGTCCGATCAGGCCGTGCTTGGCGGCGACGTAGCCGGCGAAGTGCCGGTAGCCGACCAGTCCGGCCGTGGAGGACACGTTGACGACGGACCCGGAGCGGCGGGCGCTCATCGCGCCGGCGACCGCGCGGATGACGCGGTAGGCGCCCGACAGGTCGACGTCGATCATCAGCGCCCACTCGTCCTCGCGGATCTCGTGCACCGGCCGGCCCGAAGGGGCCGCGATCCCCGCGTTGTTGACGACGCCGTCGATCCTGCCGAACCGGTCCTCGGCGAGGGCCACGGCGGCCTCCACCGAGGACAGGTCGCGGACGTCGCAGGCGGCGGTGAGCACGGCCGCGCCCTGCTTGCGGCACAGCGTGGCGGTGTGCTCCAGCTGGCCGCGGGTGCCCAGCGGGTACGGCACGCCTTCGAGGTCTTCGCCCAGGTCCAGGAGGGCGAGGTCGGCGCCCTCGGCGGCGCAGGCGAGGGCGGTGGCCCGGCCGAGGCCCCGGGCCGCGCCGGTGACGAGGACGGTCTTCCCGGTCAGACGCACAGTTCCTCCGCCGCCCGGTCCAGGTCCGCGGCGAGGATCCGGAGCAGCTCCGGCGCCGACTCGGCCAGGTACATGTGGCCGCCGTCCAGTTCCACGGAGCGGAAGCCGGCGTCCGTGGTGCGTGCCCAGGCCTCGGCCTCCGTACGGCTGACGAGGGTGTCGGCGCTGCCGCGCAGGCTGGTCACGGGCACCGGGAGCGGCCGGTCGTCGGCCGGCAGGTACGACTCGTGCATCTCGACGTCGGCGCGGAGCGTGGGCAGGATCAGCTCGCGCATCTCGGGGTCCTGGAGGGCCTCGTCGGTGTAGCCGGCGAACTCGCTGACGCGGGCCAGGAAGGCGTCGTCGTCGAGGCCGGTGGCGTGCCGGTTCCGGGGCTCGGCCGGGTGCGGGGAGCCGCTGGCGAAGAGCCGTACGAGCGTCACGTCCGGGGTCGTGGCGAGCCGGCGGGCCAGCTCGTACGCGAGGACCGCGCCGAGGCTGTGGCCGAACAGGGCGACGCGGCGCGGCCCGGCGCGCCGCCGGGCGCGGTGTGGCCGAGCGGGGCGCCGCCGAGCGTCGCGAGCAGGTCGGCGAGCAGGCCGTCGGCGGCGACGGAGGCGTCCCGGTAGGGCTCCTCGTCGATGAGGCGCTCCCGGCCCGGCAGCTGGAGCGGCAGGACGTCGAGGCCGAGGGGTTCGGCGACGCGCTGCCAGGGACGGTAGAAGGAGGCGCCGGCGCCCGCGAAGGGCAGGCAGACGAGTGTGGTGCGGTCGGTCATGTCAGTTCCCCTCGGGGGCGTCGGCGGCGCGGCGGACGTCGTAGGTGACGGGCAGCTTCACGAGGCCGCGGCTGGTGGAGTTGTCGAAGAGCCACTCGATCTCCTCCTCGGGCACGGCCAGGCGCAGGCCCGGCAGGCGGCGCAGCAGGGTCGTGAAGGCGATCTGGCCCTCGACGCGGGAGAGCGGCGCGCCGACGCAGAAGTGGGGGCCCTGCCCGAAGGCGAGGTGGCGGTTGGCGGTGCGGGTGATGTCCAGCTCGTCGGGGTTCTCGAAGGCCTCGGGGTCCCGGTTGGCGGAGCCCATCAGCAGGTGGACGAAGCTCTCCTTGGGGATGGGGCAGCCGCCGAGCTCCATGTCCTCGGCGGCGACGCGGAGGGTGCCGCGGTAGACCGGGGACTCGAAGCGGAGGAACTCCTCGATGGCGGACTCGGCCAGCTCCGGCCGGCTGCGCAGCAGTTCCAGCTGGTCGGGGTGGGTGAGGAGGGCGTGGACGCCGTTGCCTATGAGGTTGGCGGTGGTCTTGTGCCCGGCGATGATCAGCAGGACGAGCGTGGAGATCAGCTCGTCGTTGGTGAAGCGGCCCTCCTCGTCGGCGGCCCGCACCAGGATGCTGACCAGGTCCTCGCCGAGGTCCGCGCGCCGGTCGGCGAGCAGGTCGGTCAGATAGCGCTCGATGTTCTCGCTGGCGTCCTTGAGCTTCTCGTTGGACTCGGCGTCGGGGTACGGGGCGCCGCTGAGCCAGTTGCCCCAGGTGTGCAGCTGCGGCCGGTCCTCGACCGGGACGCCGAGGAACTCGCAGATGACGCGCATCGGCAGCGAGAAGGCGAACTCCGTGAGGTTCACCTCGCCGTGCTCGGGGAAGGCGTCGATGAGCTCGTCGGTGATCTCCTGGATGCGCGGGCGCAGCACCTCCATCCGGCGCGGCACGAAGGCGCGGCTGACGAGCTTGCGCAGCCGGGTGTGCTCCGGCGGGTCGGCGGTCAGCATGTTGCGGACCAGCACCGGGCTGGAGCCCTTGACGAGGTCGCGGAACCAGGCGGGGGCGTTGTCGACCTTCTTGGACAGCCGGGGGTCGCTGAACGCCTTGAGGGTGGTCGCGTAGTCGGCGACGACGTAACCCTCGCCGCCCACCGGGTAGTTGATGGCGTGCACCGGGCAGCCGGTGGCGCGCAGCTCGGCGTTGCCGGCGTGGAGGTCGTTGCCCTCGGGGGCGGTGAAGAACTCGGGGGGGAGCTGCTCGGCGGTGCGGGGCAGTTCGGTGGTCATCGGGTCTCTCCTTCGTTGTCCGCGGGCGCCTTGTCGGAGGGCTCGGTGGCGGAGGCCGTCGTGTCGGCGGACGCCTCGTCGGCGGGCTTCGCGTCGACGGACACGGTGTCCGCGTACGTCTCCGGGGGCGCGAGGTTGCGGATGCGCGGGCTGAGGGTGGGCAGGGCGGCCAGTCCCGAGACGACGGCCATGACGGTGAACACCCAGACCGGGCCGGCCTGGTCGAAGATGGTGCCGATGGCGAACACGCCGACGGGGGCGGCGATCATCGACATGAACATCACGGCGCCGAGGACCCGGCCCTGCGCCTTGTCCGGGACCATCGCCGCGAGGTAGGCGAGGAACAGGGCGCTGGTGATGGGGCCGCGCAGGAACACGCAGGCGACGATGATGCCGAGCGGGACGAGCCCGGAGACGTTCGCGAGCAGCACGGCGGCCACCGGGCCGATCCACGCGGCGGTCAGGAAGAGCTTGGACGGCGCGAACCTCTTGATGACCGGGCCCGCGATGAGCGAGCCGACCAGGCCGCCGACGCCGGCGATGGACAGCAGCATGCCGGTGAAGCCGGCGGAGGCGCCCCGGCTCTCGGCGGTGGCGATGAGCGCGAGGAAGACGCCGGAGTGGGTGAACGCCATGTTCGAGCCCATGATCCAGACGATCAGCAGCCGCAGGACCGGCTGGCGCGCCAGGATCCGGAAGCCCTCGGCCGTGTTGCGCTTCTCCCCGGGGGCGAGCTGCTCCACCTTCATCGGCTTGCGGATGAACAGCAGCAGGACCGTGGAGACGAGGAAGCCGACGGCCGCGCTCAGGAACGGGAAGGCGCGCGCCACGCCGAAGAGGGTGCCGCCGACGGGCGGGCCGCCCATGGTCGCGGCGAAGTAGCGGATCTGGTTCTGGGCGGTGGCCTGGGTGAGCTGGGACGGCGGGACGAGCTGCTTGATCGCGGCGAGCCCGGTCGGGTTGGAGATGCCGAGACAGGCGGCCGAGCCCACGGCGATGCCGAAGATGAGCGCGGGGTGGGTCTGGTCGGCGAGGATCAGCGCGCCGAACAGGCCGAGCAGGACGACCCGGACCACATTGCAGATGATCATCAGCAGCCGGCGGTCCATCCGGTCGGCGAGCGTGCCGCCGGGGATGGAGAGCAGGCTGGCGGTGATGAGCTGGGCCGAACCGACCGCGCCGGCGTAGAAGGCGGAGCCGGTGGACGACAGGATGAGCAGGGGGTACGCGACCTCCGCGGTCTCCTTCGCGAGCGCGGCGAACGCCTCGCTGGTCCACAGCGCCTGGAAGTCGAGGTTCTTCAGGAGCGGCTTCTCGGGCTGCTGCTCCTCCTGCCCGGACTTCTCGCCCTGCTCCGGCTTCTCCGGCTTCTCCGTCTGCTTCGTCTGCTCCGGCTCCTCCGTCCGCTCGGGCCGCTCCTGTTCCTTCCGCTCCGCGTCCGCCACGCTGTCGGGCGGGGTCTGCGAGACCGTCATGAGACCTTCCTCTCCTTGTGTTCCGCGGCCCGGGGACCGTCTTGAGTGCCTCGTCGACGCGCGCGGCCAGCTCGTCGACGTGCGGGGACCGCAGCATCGACCAGTGGTCTCCGGCGACCGGGACCACGCGCAGACCCGCCGGGTACAGGCCCGCGAGACGCCGGCCGAGACGGGCGGCCGTGTCCAGGTCCGCCTCCGCCTTGAAGAGCACGGCGGGGCACGTCACCGGGCCCGGCCGGTGGGCCAGTACGGCGGCCTGGCCGGCGAGGAAGCGGCGGCGCGCCTCCGGGGAGGCCCGGAGCGCCCGGCGACGGGCCCGACCCCGAGCAGGGTGTCGAGTCCCGCCCGCACCCCGCCGAGCAGGAAGTCGGGGGCCGCGGCGACGGGCAGCGGCCGGGTGTCGGGCACATAGCCGTCGAGGCTGAACAGCAGGTCCACCGTGTGCCCCTGACGGATGAGCAGCCGCGCGGTCTCGTGGGCGACGACGGCGCCGAAGGACCAGCCGCCGAGGGTGTACGGGCCTTCCGGCTGGGTGGCCAGCAGGGTCCGGGCGTGTGCGGCGGCCAGGGCGCGGATGCCGCCGCCGCGGGCAGGGACCGCTCCAGGGCCAGCACCGGACGGTCGTCCGCGGGGAGAGGCGCGCGGCCAGCTCCCGGTAGGGCAGGGCGTTGCCGAGGGCGTCCGCGAGGAGGAAGACGGGACGTCCGGTGCCCTCCCGCAGGACGGCCGCGCCGGGCGGCGGTGCGTCGGGGCGGGCCCGTCCCCGCCGGGCAGCCGCTGGTCGATGAGCTCGACGAGCCCGGCGAAGGTGCCCTTCAGGGAGAACTCGGTGACGGAGACCACGGCGCCGACGCGTTCGCGGACGGCGGTGGTGAGCGCGAGGGCGAGCAGCGACTCCCCGCCGAGCGTGAAGAAGTCGTCTCCGTCGGCCACGGAGGCGACGCCGAGGGTCTGGCACCACACCTCTTCGAGGACGGCCCGCCGGGGGCGGCGTCCGGCGTCCGGACCCTGCGGACCGCTTCCGCGCGCCGTCCGGTGCCCGGCGCCTCCGCCGGGGCCTTGCCCGGGGAGGGTCCTCGCCCAGGAACGGGTGCGCGGGCAGCGAGCAGTACGCGGGCCGGTCCTCGGGGTCGGCGTACCGCGCCTCCTGGACCGTCTCCAGGGCGCGGTCCACGCCGAGTTCCCATAGGGCGCCGATCGCGTCGAGGAGCCCGGTCCGGTGTCGGCCCGCCCGCCGGGGGCGAGCCGTACGGTCCGGTGGCCGGGGGCCCAGCCGGGCGCGGTCCGCAGCGAGCCGGTCATCGAGCCGCCGGGGCCCAGTTCGATGTAGGTGGCGCAGCCGGCGGCCAGCAGGGTGGCGGTGCCGGTGTCGAGCCGGACCGGCTCGCGCAGGTGCGCGGCCCAGTGGCCGGGTTCGGTCGCGGCCTCGGGGTCGGCCCAGTCGCCGGTGGTGTTGGAGATGTACGGCAGCCGTGGCGGGCGGGCGGGCATCGACGACAGATGGTCCCGCACCGCCTCGGCTGCCGAGTTCATGGCCGGCGAGTGGAAGGCCCGCCGGGTGTGGAGGGGGGTGACGCGCAGTCCGTCCAGCGCGTCCCCGCGAGGAGGGAGTTCATGGCGGCCTCGGGGCCCGAGAGGACCGCCGAGCCGTTGCCGCGCACCGCGACGGTGACGTCCGCGTCCGCGGGCAGCCGGGCCTCGACCTCGTCCGGGGCGGCCTCGACGAGGGCCATCCGGCCGGGGAGGCGTCGCGCATCGCGACGGCCCGCCGGTGGACCAGGCCGACGGCGTCCGGCAGGCTCCACGTCCCGGCGAGGGCCGCGGCGGCGTACTCGCCGATGCTGTTGCCGAGCATGGCGTGCGGGGTGATGCCCCACGCGGCCAGCTGGCGCCCGAAGGAGAGGCCCAGGGCGAAGAGGCCGAGCTGCTGGTGGACGGTGTCGGCGTACCAGTCGTCGGCGTCCGGACCGGCGGGCACCGGGACGATCACCGGGCCGAGGTCCACGCCGCACCGCTCGTGCGCGAGCGTGCGGATCTCGTCGAAGGCGGCGCGGAACTCCGGCAGCAGGCGGTGCGCGGCCTCGCCCGCGGCGCTCTTGAGCGTGCCCTGCCCGGGAAGAGGAAGGCCACCTTGCCCAGCCGCCCCGGCTCGCCGAGACCTCCGGCGGCGGCGCCCGCCGCGCGCAACACCTCGGCGGCCCGGGTCGTGTCGCGCGCGACCACCGCCTGACGGTGCCGGTGGACCCGGCGTCCCGCCAGCGTCCGGGCGACGGAGCCGAGCCCCTGGCCGGAAGCCGCGGTCTCCCGTGTCTCCGCCCCGTGGCGAGGTGGTCCGCCAGCGCCTCGCCCAGGCCCGCCAGGGCCCGCGGGTTCTGCGCCGACAGGGCCAGCAGCTCCGGTCCGGCGGTGCGGGGGCGGGCGGGGCGGCGCAGGGCGGCCGGTGCCTCGGTGAGCACCGCGTGCGCGTTGGTGCCGCCGACGCCGAAGGAGCTGACCGCGCCGGCCCGCAGCTCCTGCCCGGGGCCGAGCTCCCAGGGCTCGAAGCGGTCGGTCACCCGGAAGGGGGAGCGGTCCAGTTCGAGGAGCGGGTTGGGGGCGGTGTAGTGCGCGGTCGGGTAGATCTCGCGGTGCTCCAGCATGAGCGCCGTCTTGATCAGGCCCGTGACGCCGGCGGCCGCGCCGGTGTGCCCGACGTGGCCCTTGACGGCGCCGAGGGCGCACCAGCCGGTCTCCGCGCTCGCCGCTCCGAAGACCTCGGTGAGGGCCTGGACTTCGATGGGGTCGCCCAGTTGCGTGGCGGTGCCGTGCGCCTCCACGTGTCCGAGGGCAGTGGGGGCGAGGCCCGCGGCGTCCAGGGCCGCGCGGATGACCTCGCTCTGGCCGGTGGCGGAGGGCGCGGTGAAGGCCATCTTGTCCGCGCCGTCGTTGTTGACCGCCGTGCCCGCGATGACGGCGGCGATCCGGTCGCCGTCGCGGACGGCGTCGGCGAGCCGCTTGAGCACGACCACGCCCACGCCCTCGCTGGGCACCGTACCGCCGGACCGGACGTCGAACGGGCGGCAGTGCCCGTCCCGCGCGAGGATCCCGCCGGGTTCGTAGAGGTAGCCCCACTCGCCGTCCGGCATCACGGTGACGCCGCCCGCGAGGGCCGCGTCGCACTCGCCGCCCACCAGCGCCCGCACCGCGAGGTGGACGGCGGTGAGCGAGGTGGAGCAGGCGGTCTGCACGGTGAGGGCGGGCCCGCGCAGGCCGAGCTTGTAGGCCACCCGGGTGGCGACGAAGTCCTTCTCCCGCCCGATGTGCCGCGCCAGTTCGCCCAGCCCGTCGTCGGCGCGCCCGGACCCGAGCGGTCGGCGCCCGCGTAGACGCCGATCCGGCCCGGGAACCGGACGGGGTCGAGACCGGCGTCGTCGACGGCCGTGGCCGCGCACTCCAGGAAGACCCGCTGCTGCGGGTCCATCGCCGCCGCCTCCGCCCGGCTGTACCGGAAGAAGGACCAGTCGAAGCGGCGGGAGTCCTCGATGACGCCCATGGCCGGTACGAAGTTCTCCCGGCCCGCGTACCGGGATCGACCCCGGACCGGAGCAGCTCCTCGCGGCCGGGCGGCTGATGCCGTCCCGGCCGCCCGCAGCAGCGCCCGGAAGGCGCGGACGTCACGCGCGCCGGGCAGCCGGCAGGCCATGCCGACGACGGCGACGGCGCCGTCGTCGGGAGACGCCGGAGCGCTCCCGGCGAGAGTGAGGGACATATCAGGCTTCTCCGCCCAGGTCGACGTACAGGTGGTCGAGGCCGACGTAGCTGAGGTTGGGACCCCACACGCGGCCTCCTCGGACAGCCGGGCGTGCGGGAACCGCGCGGCCAGCCGGCGCAGCAGGACCGCCGCCTCCAGCCGGGCCAGCGGGGCGCCCACGCAGTAGTGCGGTCCGTGACCGAAGACGAGGTTCCGGTCCCCGGCCGCCGGGGCGGCCGCGCCGGTGACCGGACAGGCCGCCGGCGCCTCGGCGGCCTCGGCCGCCTCGTCCAGCGGGCCCTGGCCGGTGAGGCTCACCAGGACCAGGTCCCCTGGCGCAGCCGCGCCCCCGCGAACTCCTGGTCGTACGCGGCGACCCGGGCGAGGTGCCGCAGCGGCGGCCTGCTGACGAGGACCGCCTCCACGAGGCCGGTCACCGCGCCCGGTTCGTCGCGGACGACGGTCTCCCACAGTGCCCGGTCGCCGAGCGCGGTCAGGACCATGGAGCCGAGCAGCGAGGCGGTGGTCTCCAGGCCGCCGAACAGGCACATGGCCCAGGTGGCGGTGGTCCGCGCCCGGTCCTCCGGGGTGTCGGTGGGAAGCCGTCCAGGGCGCGGGCCCCGGCGAGCGCCCCGGACATCTCCACCATGACCCGGTGGGCGGCCCGCGCGTAGTCGCGGCGGTACATGGCGCCGATGAACAGCGACAGGGTCCGCGACCACTCGTGCAGCACGGCCGGGGACACGTCGATCCCGACGACGTGGGCCATGACCTTGCCGGAGATGCCCTCGGCGACGGCCGGCACGAGGTCCTGCGGGCGGCCCCGGCGGCGAGTGCGGTGAGGCACTCGTCGGTGATCTCCTCGACGCGCGGGGCGAGCGACCGCACGTACGAGGCGGAGAACATGCGCTGGACCGGGCGCCGCAGCGCCGTGTGCTCGGGGGCGTCGGCCTGGACGAACCACAGCCGCAGGAACTCGGTGAGCTCCCGGTACTCGGCGCGGGCCGCGTCCGTCATGTAGAGCTGGTAGGAGCGCTCGAAGGTCCCGGAGGCGAAGCCGGGGTGGTTGAGGACCTTCAGGGCCAGGGCCGGGTCGGCCACGACCCAGCAGTCCAGTCCGTCGTCCCACTCCGGGGCCCGCACGCCGTCCGCGAGGGACGGCGGCGGGACCGGTGCCGTGGCAGAGGTCATCGCTCCGCGGCCTTCTCGATGAGCGCGCTCAGCCCGGCGGGCGTCGGCGCCAGCAGGAAGTCCCGCAGCCGTACGGTCGCGCCCAGCTCCTGCTTGACCTTGCGCACGAGGCGTACGGCGCCGAGGGAGTTGCCGCCGATCACGAAGAAGTCGGTGTCCTCGGTGACGTCGGTGACGGGCTCGCCCTCGATGACGGCGGCGAACAGGGCGGCGATGCGCTCCAGGTCCACCCGGCCGGGGCCGGAGCGGCCGCGGCTCCTCGACGGCCGGCGCGGGGCGGCGGACCGCCGGGCGGGCCCGGCGACGGCGACGAGCGCCCGCCGGTCCACCTTGCCGTTGGCGGTCACCGGCAGCCGGTCCACCACGGCCCACAGGTTCGGCACCATGTACGACGGCAGCGTCTGGTTCAGCAGTTCGCGCAGCGCGACCGCGTCGACGGAGGCGCCCGGCGCGAGGACGACGGCGGCCACGAGGCGCTTGTCGGCGCCGTCGCCGTCGGTCACGACCACCACGGCGTCCTGCACCTCAGGGTGCCCGGTGAGCACGTCGCTGATGGCGCTCAGCTCGATGCGGTAGCCGCGCAGCTTGACCTGGTCGTCGGCGCGGCCGAGGAAGCGGAGGCGGCCGCTGGTGTCGACGCGGACCAGGTCGCCGGTGCGGTAGAGGCGCTCGGGCACGTCGGGGGACAGGTGGCCGAACACCCGGTCCGTCTCCGCCTCGTCGCCGAGGTATCCGTCGGCCAGGCCGTCGCCGCCGGTGTAGAGCTCGCCGACCGCGCCGGGCGGAGCTGACGGCGACGGGCGTCGAGGACGTGGACGCGGGTGCCGGGCACGGGGCGGCCGATGGGCAGCGGTCCGTCGACGTCCTCGGCGCGCGCCACCGAGTGCGTGGTGGTGAAGGTGGTGTTCTCGGTGGGGCCGTACCCGTTGGTGACCACGATGCCGGGGTGCCGGGCGAGGAGCCGGGCGGTGTGCTCGTGGGGCACCACGTCGCCGCCGGTCAGCAGCTGGCGCAGACCGCCGAGGGAGTCCGGCGCGAACTCCTCGACCAGCCGGAAGAGTCCGGCGGTCAGCCAGGCGACGGTGACCCCGCGCTCCTGGAGGAAGGCGCCCAGCTCGGTCGGCGAGGCCAGGCCGGCCGGGTGCACCTCCAGGACGGCGCCGGTGAGCAGGGCGCCCCACAGTTCGAGGGTGGAGGCGTCGAAGGACAGCGGGGAGAGCCGCAGCATCCGCTCGCCCGCGCCGAGGCGGACGTAACCGGCCTCGTGGACCAGGCGGATGACGGCCCGGTGCGGGACGCACACCCCTGGGCTGCCCGGTGGAGCCCGAGGTGAAGGCGACGTACGCCAGGCGCGCCGGGTCGGCGGGCGGGGTCGGCACGGCCTCGGCCGGGCCGGGCCGCCAGGCGGGCTCCCAGGTGGCGACGGCGGGCACGCCGAGACCGGCGAAGCGTTCGGCGACCGGGCCGGTGACGGGGCCGGTGAGGGCGGCGGTGGGCCGGGCCCGGTCCAGGATCTTGGCGATGTGACCGTCGGGCAGCGAGGGGTCGATGCCGACGTACGCGGCTCCCGCCCAGGCCACGCCGAGGACGGCGACGGCCTCGGCCACCGAGCGCTCCACGCCCACCAGGACCCGGTCGCCCGGCCGCACTCCGGCGGCGAGCAGCAGGCGGGCCTGCTCGGCGGCGGCCTCGGCCAGCCGGCCGTACGTCAGGGTGTGTTCGGCGTCGCGGACGGCGACGGCCCTGGCGCCTGCGCCGCGACCTCGCGGAAGAGGGCGTCGAGCGAGGTGGCGGGGAAGTCCCGGCCGCTCGCGTTGATCTCGTCGAGCAGTGCGCGGCCCTCGTCGGAGATGCCGCGGACGTCCTCCAGGCGGGCCCCGGGGGCGTCGGCGAGCTGTCCGACCGCGGCGCGGAAGTCGGCGACGAAGCCCTCCGCCTCCGCCTGGTGCCAGACGCTCGTGGCGTACTCCAGGTGACCGGCGTACGAGGGGTCGGCGTGGCCGATGAGCATGGTCAGGTCGAACTGGGAGCCGCCGCCGTGGCCCTCCTCGACGCGGACGCGCAGCGGTCCGGCGGTCAGTTCGCGCGGCACGAGCTGGTCGTGCATGCCGAAGCAGACCTGGACGAGCGGGTGGCAGCCGAGGCTGCGCTCGACGCCGAGGCGGGCGACGAGCTCCTCGAAGGGCAGGTCGCCGGCGTCGATGGCGGCGGCGAGCGAGCGGTGGACCCCGCGCAGGAAGGCGGAGACGTCGAGGTCGTCGTCCACGTCGACGCGTACGGGCACGAGGTTGCCCGCGACGGCGATGAGACGGCTCAGCTCGGAGCTGCCGCGCCGAGCAGGGGCACGCCCACCAGGAGGCTGCGGGCTCCGGTGCGGCGGGCCAGCGTGAGGCCGAAGGCGCCGAGCAGGAAGGCGTACGGGGTGATGCCGAGGGCGCGGGCCCGGGCGGCGACCCGCTCGGTGACGCCGGGGCCGAGGTCGAGGCCGAGGCGGTCGCCGGCGCCGTCCTGGACGGCCGGGCGCTGCCGGTCGGCGGGGAGTTCGAGGACGGACGGCACCCCGTCGAGGCGCTCGCGCCAGAGCGCGGTCTGCTCGTCCCAGGCGCCCCTGGCCTTCGCCTCCTCCTGGTGGCGGCGCAGGGCCGCGAGCGGAGTGCCGAGGTCGCGGGGACGGACTGGTCGGCCGCGGCGCCGAGTTCGGCGTACGTCTCCAGGAGCTCCCGCAGCAGCTGGCCCACGGCGTGGCCGTCGAGGACCATGTGGTGCGCGGCGAGGACGAGGGCGCTGCGCTCGTCGGAGGCGTCGGCGGGGGTCCAGAGGCCGAAGCGGTAGGCGGGGGCGGCGGCCAGGTCGAAGGGCTCGCGGCCGAGCGCGGAGCCCTGGCGGCGGACCTCGCCCTCGAAGGCCTCGGCCGGGCCGACGTAGGAGTGCTCGACGAGCTCGGGGACGTGGGCGGGCAGGATCTCCTGGACCACGTCGTCGTCGCTCTCGCGGAAGACGGTCCGCAGGCCCTCGTGGCGGGCGACGGTGGCGGCGACGGCCTTGGCGAGCAGGTCGCGGTCGAGCCGCCCGCCCTCGGTGAAGCAGCGGAAGACGAGGTTGTACGGGGAGCCGCCGGCGACCCGCTCGATCAGCCACATGCCGCGCTGGGCGGGGTGAGCGGCTGGTCGGCCCGCTCCTCCCGGTCGTCGGCGGGGGCGCCGGGCCCGGGGCGGCGACGGGGTGGCGCCGTCGAGGACCCGGGCGAGCGGGGCCTCGCCGAGCAGCTCCATGAGGGCCACGCGCAGGCCGAGTTCCTCCTGGAGGACGGCGGCGAGACGCATGGCGCGCAGGAGTCGCCGCCGAGGGAGATGAAGCCTCGTCGCCGAAGGCGTCGGGGCCGTCCGGGAGGTCCAGGATGCCGGCGGCCAGTGAGCGGGCCGTCATCGGGCGGCTCCGCCCTGGGTGCGGGCGGCGGCGAGGAGCGCGGCCCGGTCCCCGGCGGCGGCGGGGGCGGCGGCCGGCTCGGCGCGGCGGCGATGAGGTCGGCCTGGCCGCTGACGGTGGGGAGCGGAACAGGTCCATGGTGCGGACCTCGCGGCCGGAGACCTGGCCGAGGCGCTCGACGAGGAGGACGAGGAGGAGCGAGTCGCCGCCGGACTCGAAGAAGCTGATGTCGTCGGCGATGTCGTCGGTGTCCAGGATCTCGCGCCAGATGGAGCGGACGAGTTCGAGGCGCGCGGCCGGGTCGTCCAGGTCGACGGCGGGGCGGTGGGGCGTACGGACTCTTCGAGCACGGGATTCTCCGGGAAGGTGGCGAGGTCCACGGCGCTGTGCCGCAGAGCGTTGAGGAAGTCCTTGACGTCACCGGTGTCGAACACGTTGACCGGGTAGTCCAGGGACAGGGCGAGCCGTCGTCCGTCGGGCGTGTCCTCCAGGCGGACGAACACGGCCAGGTCGTACTTGACGAACATCGGGTCGAGCGGACGCAGCCTCCCGGTGGTGCCGGGGGCGAGGTCCACGGACCGGGGCGCCTCGTCGAGGTTGACCAGGACCGGCGACAGCGGCGGCCACAGGGCGTTCCGGTCGGGGTTGAGGGCGGCGGACACCGCGTCCAGGGGGACGTCGCTGTCCACGAACGCCTCCATGCCGCCGGCGCGTACGTCACCGAGCAGGTCGTGCCAGGTGTCCTCGGGCCCGACGGTGACCCGGAGCACGACGGTGGTCATGAACATCCCGATCACGTCGGCGGTGTCGGGATCGTCACGCCCCGGCCAGGCGAAGGCGATGAGGAAGTCGCGCTGGGGTCCGGTGCGGGCGAGGGTCGCCGCGAGGAGCGCGACGCCGACCATGAAGGGGGTGCAGCCCTCCTGGGCGGCCACCGCCATGACCCGCGCCGTGGTGTCCGGGTCGAGGGAGGCGGCGAGGGAGGATCCGAGCAGCGATTCCGCGGATCCGTCGACGGGGTTGCGGGGGAAGGGGAGTCGCACCTCGGCGGGTGCGCCGCGCAGCCGGTCGACGACTTCGGCGACCTGCTCGGCGATCTCCTCCGGGGTGCGCTCGGCGACGACGGAGGCGGGGTGCGGCGGCGTGCTCAGCCGCGGCTCCACTCCGGCCGTGGCGGCCCGGTAGAGGGTGAGGACGTCCTCCAGGAGCATCCCGCGGGACACCCCGTCGAAGACGATGTGGTGGACGTTGAGCACGAGCAGGGTGCGCTCGGCTCCCATGCGGATGATCTCGGCGCGGGCGGGCGCGTCCTGGGCGAGGTCGAAGGGCGCGGAACTCAGGGCCCGCACCAGGTTGTCGACCTCCTCCTCGCTCCAGCCCTCGGCCTCGGCGTCGAGGAAGCCGGGCTCGGCCGGCGGACCGTCGGTGCGGTACTCGACCTGGCGGCGCCTGACGTCGAGCCGGAAACGGGCCCGGAGCGAGGGGTGCCGGGAGAGGGACCGTCCGACCGCCGACAGGAGGGCCCGGTGGTCCACGGGTCCGGTGAACTCGACGACCGTGGGCACCAGTTGGGTGGGACGCAGCAGTTCGTCCCGGTCCAGGACCCACATGCCTTGCTGCACCCGGGTGGCCGGATACCAGACGTGATCGGACGGTGACGCACCGTGCGGTGCCGAGGGCAGCACGAAGGGCCTCCGAAATCTGCGGAAGGGGCGGGCGGGGTGGGTGAGCGGGAGGCTCAGCCCCACTGGGAGCCGTCGGCGACGGCGAGCGTCGTGGGGCGACCGGAGCGGGGGCGGCGGCGGGGTCGGGCCCCACTGGGAGTCGGCGGTCACGACGGTGGCCGGAGCGGCGGCGACGGCGGCGGCCACGCCCCGATGGCCAGAACCGACAGGGCGAAGGCGGCCAGAGGGCGGGCGGAAGCGCGCTGAAGCATCTTTCTACCTTGCTTCTTACTTGGTCAGAGTGGGTCTGCATGGTTCAGAGCTGGGTGGTTCCCCGGCCGAAATCTTGCGTTGTCTTTGCGCCCCAGGTCTCGCTGATCGGAGAGGATGATCCTGCAATGCGAGAACCAGCAGGGTGGGAAAATGTGCACGAGACCGGACATGGGGAACGAAGGAGGCGCAGGTCGGACCCCGAGATCTGCGCGGACGGCCTTCAGTACTACGCGGACGCCCTCCAGGGCCGCCCCACGCCCGGTGACTGTCCGCGCTGCCTGCTCGACCTGGGACTCGTCCAGCGCGTGCCCGACGGGACGCTGGCCCCGATACCGCCGCGGCTGGCGGCCGGCGCCCAGATGGAGCACATGGAACGCGCCATCGAGGAGAAGAAGAGCGCCCTCGCGGCCATGCGGACCGCCATCGCCCAGGCGCAGGAGATCTACCTCGACAGCTACGGCAAGGGCGAATCGCACCTGATCCGCGTGGTCCAGGGGGCCAACGCGATCAGCGCCACCCTCTCGGCGGCGGTGCACGCCTGCCAGGAGGAACTGCTGACGGCGCAGCCCGGCGGCGGCCGGCCCCAGGAGATGCTGGACAAGGCGCTCGCCAGCGACCTGGAGGCGATCGGGCGGGGCGTGTCGCAGCGGACGATCTACCAGCACACGGTCCGCTCCCACCAGCCCACGCTCATGTACGTGGAGCACATCGCGCAGGCGGGCGGCGAGGTGCGGACGCTGGACGAGGTCTTCGACCGGCTGATCATCTGCGACCGCAAGGTCGCCTTCATCCCCGATCCCAGCTCGCAGCGGAGCGAGACCGCGCTCGCCGTGGAGCATCCGGGCGTGGTCCGGTACCTGGTCGGCATCTTCGAGCACACCTGGCAGCGGGCCTCACCGCTGCGCAGCTTCCCCAGCACCCGGCTTCCCCCGCTGCTGACGGACGAGGTGCGCCGGGCGATCCTGCGGCACATGGTCAACGGCCACACGGACGAGGCGATCGCGGCCCGGCTCGGCATGAGCACCCGCAGCGTGGCCAACCACATGCGCTGGGCGGCGGAGCTGTTCGGCAGCCGCAGCCGGGCGCAACTGGCGTACCTGATCGCCAAGAGCGGCTTCCTGGACGACGTAACGGAGTGACGGGGTGACGTGCCGGACCGGGGGGAAGCGGCTTCACCTTCCCCCGGGCGTCATGTACGTTGTGCCCACAGCACCGCTTCCGCACGGCCGTCTCCCGGCCGTCGCACCGCGCAGACCGGTTGGTTCCCCGTCGCGCCACGCTGGGCCCCGCCCCGGGTCGTGATCCCGGTGGTCCGTGCCCCGTCCCTTCTCCCGTGCGCCTCGCCCCGTGCCCTTCGTACGGTGCGGGACCGCACGTCATGGCGCGTTCCCACCGCCCGCCCCGGCGAAAGCCGCCCGGCGAAAGGAAGACGGGTCTTGACCGTCTACGCCACCTCCGCCCCCGACGTACCGCCGCTCACGCCGCCGCCCGGCTGCCCGATGCACGCCGCCGCGACCGGCCCGGCCGACGCCTTCGACCTGGTCGACCCGCGCCTCTACAGCGACGGGGACCCGCATCCGCTCTGGCGCCACATGCGCTCGCTCGACACCCTGACCCGCCACGAGGTCGACGGGGAACGCTGGTTCTGGAACGTCGTCCGCTTCGACGACTCCGACCGCGTGCTGCGCGACACCGCGACCTTCACCTCCGAACGCGGCACCATGCTCGACCTGCTGGGCCAGGACGACCCGGCCAGCGGCAAGCAGCTCGCCGCCACCGACCCGCCGCGCCACACCGAGATGCAGGGCCGCCTCAAGAAGGCCCTGGCCATCAAGTCGGTCGACAAGCAGCGCGAGATGATCCGCGACCTGGTCGTGCCGCTCATCGAACCCCTCGGCGACGGCGGCACGTTCGACTTCGCCCAGGCCATGCTGGCGATGCCGATGTCGGTCACCGGAACGATGATGGGCCTGCCCACCGCGGACTGGGCCTGGCTCAACCGGCTCACCACCGTGTGCATCGCCGCCGACGACCCCGAGTACCAGGACCCGGGCGGCCGCGAAGCCACCCTGAAGGCCGCCCACCGCGACCTGTTCGCCTACTTCCAGGACCTCGTCCGCTTCCGCCGCAACAACCTGGGCGACGACCTGCTCAGCGTGCTGATCTCCACCGAGTTCGAAGGCCGGCACATGGCCTCCGACGAGATCGTCGCCAACTGCTACAGCCTGCTGCTCGGCGCCAACGTCACCACCCCGCACGCGCCGAACTTCGTCATGGCCGAGTTCATCGAGTCGGGCGTGCTCCAGGACTGGGCCGCCCACCCCGAACTGGACGCCACCGGCCTGGAGGAGTCGCTGCGCTGGGCCTCCCCGGTCAACCACTTCCTGCGCTACGCCACCCGTGACGTGGAGATCCGCAACACCCGGATCAAGGCCGGGGACGCGGTCGTGGTCTGGCTGGGCTCCGCCAACCGCGACGACCGGGTCTTCGCGCGCGGCAGCGAGTTCGACATCCGGCGCAAGCCGAACAAGCACCTCGCCTTCGGCATCGGACCGCACTACTGCATCGGCCACAGCGTCGCCCGGGTCAGCCTCAAGACCCTCTTCCACGAGCTGTTCACCCGCTTCGAGGACTTCCGCCCGGCCGGCCGTCCCGAGCGGCTGCGGTCGAGCTTCGTCTCCGGCTACAAGCACATCCCCATCACCGCCCGCCCGCGCGCGGCGGCAACAGGCGGGCGGGGGCGGCGGCATGACGACCCGGTCAGGCCCCGCAGGGCCGCGACCCCGGCCCCGCCGACCGGGACGCGGTGGCTGCGCCGCTTCCACACCGCGCCCGCCGGCGCCCCGCGCCTGCTCGTCTTCCCCACGCGGGCGGCAACGCCTCGTACTTCTTCCGTTCTCGGCCGCGCTGGCGGACCACGCCGACGTGCTCGTGGTGCAGTACCCGGGCCGCCAGGAGCGGTTCGGCGAGCCGTGCGTGGAGTCGCTGCACGAGCTGGCCGACCTGGTGACCGCCGAACTGATCCGCACCCGGGACACGCACCTGGACCGGCCGTTCGGCGTCTTCGGGCACAGCATGGGCGCCTCCCTCGCCTTCGAGGTGGCCTGCCGGCTCCGCGACGCCGGGTTCCCGCCCGTGGCCCTCACGGTCTCCGGCCGGCGCGCGCCCTCGATCCCCGCGCCCGGCGCGGTGCACCTCGCCGACGACGAGCAGCTCATCGCGGACATCAAGCTCCTCGGCGGCACGGACGAGCAGATGCTCGACCACCCGGAGCTGCTCGCCGCGATCCTGCCCGCCGTCCGCAGCGACTACGTGGCGACCGAGACGTACCGCTTCCGCGGCGCCACACCGCTGGACTGCCCCGTCACCGCCCTGATCGGCGACGTCGACCCCGGGTCGACGAGCCGCAGGCACTGGCCTGGCGCGGCCACACCACCGGCGCCTTCCGCCTGCGCGTCCACGCGGGCGGCCACTTCTACCTCCTCCCCATCTGGACGCCGTCGTGTCCGAACTGCGCGCCGGCCTGCCGGCCACCGGGACGGACACCCGGACGTCACCCCATCCGAAAGGACCCGTCATGAAGTACCGCGTCATCGGAAGCTCCCCCGAGACCCGCCGCGAGGTGTCCGTACTGAGCCTCGGCGCCATGACCTTCGGCACGACCGTCGACGAGGCCACCTCCTTCGCGATCCTCGACCGGTTCGTCGAGGCCGGAGGCACGTTCATCGACACCTCCAACAACTACGCCTTCTGGGTGCACGGCACCCAGGGCGGCGAGAGCGAGGAGCTGGTCGGCCGCTGGCTGAAGAGCCGGGGCGTCGGCGACGAGATCACCATCGCCACCAAGCTCGGCGCCCGCCCCAACCAGCCCACCACCGGCTTCAGCCGGGACGTGGAGGGACTGTCCGCCAAGGTCATCCGCGAGTCCTCGGAGCGCAGCCGCGAGCGCCTCGGCATCGAGAAGATCCACCTGCTGTACGCGCACATCATGGACGAGAACACCCCGCTGGAGGAGACCGTCCAGGGCTTCGCCGACGTGGTCGCGGACGGGGTGGCCGGCCTCCTCGGCGCCAGCAACCACTGGGCCTGGCGCGTCGAGCGCGCCCGCACCCTCGCCGCGGCGGCGGGCGTCCCCGGCTACGAGGTGCTCCAGCACCACCACAGCTACCTGCGCCAGCGCACCGACATCCCGAGCCTGCGCTCGCCCGACGGCAACCAGGGCCTGGTCAGCGGCGACCTGCTCAGCTACCTGCGCGACAACCCGGAGCTCACGCAGGTCTCGTACTCGCCGCTGATCTCGGGCGCCTACGTGCGGACGACAAGCCGCTCGGCCCCGGCTTCGAGCACGCCGGCACCCAGCCGCGCCTGCAGGCGGTCCGCGAGGTGGCGGCGGAGACCGGCGCCACCGTCAACCAGGTGGTGCTGTCCTGGCTGATGGGCGGCGACATCCCGGTCCTCCCCCTGGTCGGCGCCTCCTCGGTGGCCCAGCTGGACGAGAACCTGGGCGCGGTCGACCTCGACCTGACCCCGGAGCAGCGGGAGAAGCTCGACTCCGTGAACTGACGCCGCGAGGGCCCGGGGCACGCCGTTCCGACGGCGTGCCCCGGGCCCCGTCGTGATCCCCGAAACCCCGCCGGGGCGTGACCCGGCGCCGAGGGAACCGCCGCCCCGGACGGGGAGCGGCTGTGACCGGCATCACACGCCCACCCGTGATGTTTCGGCGGCCGGATCCGCTGGGTCATCCGGCGGATTCCGCCACGCCGATGGGGAAAGGTGGGCACCAGTGGACTGCGAGAGCCTGACGTTGTGCGCGGCCGGCATGGAGGGCCGTGCGGCGGAGTTCGTGGAACGGGTGAAGGCGAGGGTGCGGCTGCCGCTGGACTACTCCGTGGGGAGCCTGCGGGTCGCCGACCGGCTCGTCGACGGGCTGCGGCTCGGCGGCGCCGGGCGCGAGGACATGGCCGGGGTGCTGCTCGGCCTCGGGGCCTACGTGGGCGAGGTGCTGGTGCGGGAGGCCGGGGCCGTGTGGGTCGACCTGCCGTCCGAGCACCTGCTGCGGGGCGTCTTCGGGCACCCCGTCGCGGTGCGGATGCCCGACGGGCGGGTGTGGAACCCCTCGGCCGGACCGTGAACCGCTTCGAGGCCGGACCGAAGGAGTCCCTGTACACGTACTTCCTCACCCTGCACGGCCGGCGGTCCGCCCGGTCGCGCCGCGATCTCCCCGTATCCCGGACAGAGTGTCGGGAAAGGCCTGTTGAGGGTCTGACAGGATGGGCACCCTCCGGTTGTTCGACGAGAGCCGGAGTTCGTGGGTGTACGGGGTGTGAAGAGGGTCGGGTGGGCGAGGGAACGGGCACGCGCCCGCCACGGCACACGGCCCGGACGCGGAGCCCGAGTTCGGCCCCGAGCGCGACGCCCGGCTCTCCGCCGCCGTCGAGCGGGCCCGGCGCGGGGACGAGGGGCGTTCGCGGAGGCGTACCGGATCGTGCATCCCGGGCTCCTCGGCTACCTGCGGGGCATCGTCGGCGAGGACGCCGAGGACGTCGCCTCCGACGCGTGGCTGGAGATCGCCCGGGACCTCGGCCGGTTCCGCGGCGACGGCGCCGGCTTCCGCGGCTGGACCGCGACCATCGCCCGCCACCGGGCCCTCGACCACCTGCGGCGCGTACGGGCGCGGCCCCGGCCCACCCGGTTCGAGCAGGACCTCCTGGAGCTCCCGGCCGCCGGTGACGCGGCCGGCGAGGCGCTGGACGCGCTGTCGACCGAGCGGGCGCTCTCCCTCATCGCGGGTCTTCCGCGCCAGCAGGCCGAGGCCGTGCTGCTCCGGGTCGTCGTCGGTCTCGACGGCCCGTCGGCCGCCCGAGTACTGGGCAAGCGTCCTGGTGCGGTACGGTCCGCCGCACATAGGGGATTGATGCGACTTGCGGAACAACTCAAGGAGAGGGGGAGGTGACGGATGCCTGACGAGCTGCGGGACGGAGAGACGGGGAGCGCGCTGCGGGCCGCGCTGAGCGGCGAGCGGGGCGTCGGGGACGACGGCGTCACCGGCGGGACGGCGGGTGAGCACGCTGCCCTCACCGCCTTCCGGGCCGCCCGGGACGCGGGACTCCACGCCTCGCTGCCCACCCGCGACCGCGACGACTGGACCCCCGCCGTCGAGCGGCGGCGCCCCGGCGTTCCCTGAAGGCGGCCGTGGCCGCGCTCGCCGCGAGCGTGACGCTCGGCGGCGTGGCCGTCGCCACCGGCGGGCTTCCCGGGCACGTGTTCGACACCCTGCCCTGCCTCCGGCCCCCGGCCCGCCGGCTCCGCGTCCGAGCGGGCCCACCGGCCCACGGGGCGGGCGCGACGGCCGACGGGAGGGCGGCGCCTCCCGCTCCGCGACGCCGGACGCGACCGTCCCCGGCGACCGGACCAGGACCTCCGGAGTTTCCGGAAACAGCCGTGACGCCCTCTGCCACGCCTTCGCGAAGAAGGAGGAGGAAGGCCTCGAAGTCCGTCGCCCGGCAGCGGCTCGTGGCCGCCGCCGGGGCGAGGACCTCGTCCCCGCGTACTGCGGGTACGCCTCCGCCCCGCCCCACGCCGTCCGCCGGGCCCCACCCGGGCGAGGACACCGGCCGGAACGCGTCCTCGGGCCGTTCCGGCAGGGGCCCCGAGCGGCCGCGCGCCGACCGGCCCTGACGGAGACCCGTACCGGTTAGAGGTCGAACTCGTGGGGCGGCAGGTCGAGGGTGAAGCACGCCTCGCGGACCACGGCCTGCTCCGTCTTGTCGAAGTCGCCGTCGGCGCCGCCGATGACGATGCCGATCTGGACGACGGCACGGGCCTCGGCCGGCTTCTTCTTCGCCTTGGCGATCTCCTGGAGCACGCTCACCTTGCCGAAGTCGAAGTCGGCGGTCAGCTTGTCCAGGTTGGCGTCGAAACGGCGCTGGAGGTCGAGCGCGTCGAAGTTCTGCAGCACCTCGTTGGTCGCGATGAGCTGGGCGACCCGGCGGCGCTCGGCGGGGTCGATCGTGCCGTCGGCGGCGGCGACCAGCGCGCACATGGCCATGCTCGCGTCGCGGAACGCGCCGCTCTTCAGGTCGTTCTTCTTCGCCACCAGCTGGGTCTGCATCGTCGATGCGGATTCCTTGATGCGGTCCCACAGAGCCATGGTCGAGTTCTCCAGACGTCAATTGCTTCTACGGACTTGTAGAACGTAGCAGCGGGGCCCGGGGTTCCCGAGACCCCGAAATCGGCGCCCCGAGATGATCGGCCGTCAGAACTGAAGGCGTCCGGGCCTCTTGTGGACCCCGCACCCATCAATAAAATGTCACACACCACACAAGGGAGTCCTTCATGGCCCACGCGCACGTCCCCGCGCACCCCGCGCACCGCGCCCACCCTGGCACGGGATCATGGTCGCCACCGCCCTCCCCTTCCGCAAGGACGGCTCCGTCGACCACGAGGCCTACGCGCGGCACGTGGCCCGGCTGATCGCCGAGGGCTGCGACGGGGTCGTCCCGAACGGCTCCCTCGGCGAGTACCAGACCCTCACCGACGCGGAGCGCGCCCAGGTCGTCCGCACCGCCGTCGAGGCCGCCGGCGACGGGGCCAGGGTCATGCCGGGCGTCTCCGCGTACGGCAGCGCCGAGTCCCGCCGCTGGGCCGAGCAGGCCGCCGAGGCCGGCGCGGGCTCCGTCCTCCTCCTGCCGCCCAACGCCTACCGCGCCGACGAGCGCTCCGTACGCGCCCACTACGCCGAGGTCGCCGGGGCGGGGCTGCCCGTCGTCGCCTACAACAACCCGTACGACACCAAGGTCGACCTCACCCCGCGCTCCTCGCCCGGCTGCACGCCGACGGCAGCATCGTCGCCGTCAAGGAGTTCAGCGGCGACGTCCGCCGCGCCTACGAGCTCGCCGAACTCGCCCCCGGCCTCGACCTGCTGGTCGGCGCCGACGACGTCCTCCTCGAACTCGCCCTCGCCGGCGCGGTCGGCTGGATCGCCGGCTACCCCAACGCCCTCCCGCGCGCGTGCGCCACGCTCTACCGCGCCGCCGTCGCCGGCGACCTCGCCGTCGCCCTGCCGCTGTACCGCTCGCTGCACCCGCTCCTGCGCTGGGACTCCAAGACCGAGTTCGTCCAGGCGATCAAGCTCTCCATGGACCTCGCCGGCCACCCCGGCGGCCCGACCCGCCCGCCCCGCCTCCCGCTGACGCCCGCACAGGAGGCCGTCGTGCGCGCCGCCACGGAGAAGGCCCTCGCCGAGGGCCACGCGTAACCGGGCCCTTCTCGCCACCAGGGCCGCGCGAGGCGCCCGGCCCGTACGCGACCCGTACGCGACCCGTACACGGCTCGTACGCGCGGCCCTTGCGTCGCCTGTACGCCGCCCGTACGTCACCCCGCACACCGTCGTACGTCGATCCGCCCGCACGCCGATCCGTTCGCACGCCGATCCGCCCGTACATCGATCCGCCCGCACGCCGACCCGTCCGTCATCGATCCTCCCGAAGGGGACCCCATGCGCACCCGCCACGTCTACCACGCGGTGGACTCCCACACCGAAGGCATGCCCACCCGCGTCATCACCGGCGGCTTCGGGATCATCCCCGGCGCCACGATGGCCGAGCGGCGGCTCCACTTCGCCGAGCACCTCGACCACGTCCGCACCCTCCTCATGTACGAGCCGCGCGGCCACGCGGCGATGAGCGGCGCGATCCTCCAGCCGCCCACCCGCCCCGACGCCGACTACGGCGTCCTCTACATCGAGGTGTCCGGCCTGCTGCCGATGTGCGGCCACGGCACCATCGGCGTCGCCACCGTCCTCGTCGAGACGGGCATGGTCCCGGTCGTCGAGCCCGTCACCACCGTCCGCCTCGACACCCCCGCCGGGCTCGTCAGCGTCGACGTCCGCGTCGAGGACGGCCGGGCCCGCTCCGTGACCCTCACCAACGTGCCCGCCTTCTCCGTCGGGCTCGACCTCAAGGCGGACGTCCCCGGATACGGCACGGTCACCTACGACCTCGCGTACGGCGGCAACTTCTACGCCTTCGTCGACCTCGACTCGCTGGGCCTGCCGTTCGACCGCGCCCACAAGGACGAACTGCTCGCCGCCGGGCTCGCCGTCATGGACGCGATCAACGCCGGCGCCGACCGGCCCGTCCACCCCGAGAACCCGGACATCGCCGGGGTCAAGCACGTCTATCTGGCCGCCCCCGGCTCCGACGCCGTCCGCTCGCGCCACGCCATGGCCATCCACCCCGGCTGGTTCGACCGCTCCCCGTGCGGCACGGGCACCAGCGCCCGCCTGGCCCAGCTGCACGCCCGCGGACTGCTCGCCCGCACACCGACTTCGTCAACGAGTCCTTCATCGGCACCGAGTTCACCGGCCGGATCGTGGAGGAGACCGAGGTGGGCGGGCTGCCGGCCGTCGTCCCGACCGTCACGGGGCGCGCCTGGATCACCGGCACGGCCCAGTACTTCCTCGACCCCGAGGATCCGTTCCCCGCCGGATTCCTCCTCTGAGCGCCCGCACGGGGGCCGGGGTAACGTGACATTGTACGATGCTCCCCCGTGACTTCTCGGAGGACGCACGATGGGTGACCTGAAACAGTACGGTCTGGTCAGAGCGCAGGAACGGCTCCGCGACCAGGTCGGCCACGCCCTTCGCGCCGCCCTGATCGCCGGGGAACTGCGCCCCGGCCAGGTCTACTCGGCCCCCGGGCTCGCGAGCGACCTCGGCGTCTCCGCGACCCCGGTCCGCGAGGCCATGCTCGACCTGGCCCGGGAGGGCCTGGTCGAGCCCGTACGGAACAAGGGCTTCCGTATCACCGAGGTCAGCGAGCGGGACCTCGACCAGTTCACCGAGCTGCGCACCCTCATCGAGGTGCCCACCATCGGCCGGGTCACCCGCAAGGCCACCCGGGAGCAGCTGGAGGAGCTGCGCCCGGTCGCCGAGGAGATCGTCTCGCGCGCCCGCGAGCACGACCTCATCGGCTACCTGGAGGCGGACCGCCGCTTCCACCTCGCGCTGCTCTCCCTCTCCGGGAACGACCGGCTCGTCGACACCGTCGGCGAACTGCGCAAGCGCTCCCGGCTCTACGGCCTGACCGGCCTCGACGAGGCCGGCAAGCTGGTCTCCTCCGCCGAGGAGCACGTCGAACTCCTCGACCTCATGATCGCCGGGGACGCACCCGGCGCCGAGGCCTGCATGCGCCGCCACCTCGGCCACGTGCGCTCCCTGTGGGCCGACGCCGACGCGGCCGACGAACCGGCCTGACCCGCAAGGGCCTAGGCCCCCTCCGGCGGGACGATCTCCCGCCGGCCGGCCTTGCCCGGAGTTCCCCGACGGCGTTCACGCCCATGCGGACGGCGTGCATCCCGCCGTCCGCGTGCACGACCTCCCCGGTGACGGCGGCCGCCAGGTCCGAGAGCAGGAACAGGACGGGGCCGACGAGCCGGGCCGGGTCGGTACGGCTCCAGCCGAGCGGCGCCTCCTGCTCCCAGCGGTCCGCGATCCGGTCGAAGGTGCTGACCGCCCGCCCGGCCACCGTCTCGACCGGACCGGCGGCGACGAGGTTGACGCGGATGCCGGAGTGCCCCAGATAGAGCGCGAGATAGCGGCAGACCGCGCCCAGCGTGGCCTTGCCGACCCCCATCCAGTCGTAGCCCGGCCAGGCCCCCGACGAGTCGAAGTCCAGCCCGACGACACTGCCCCGGGCCGCGCCCGCGCCCCCGCCCTCGCGCAGCAGCGGGGCGAGCGCGGTGGTCAGCGAGTGCAGCGAGAACGCCACCGTGCGCACGGCGAGGGCCGCGCTCTCGACGGGAGTGGTCAGGAAGTCGCCGCCCAGCGCGGACCTCGGGGCGCCGGTGATCGCGTGCAGGACGCCGTCGACCGCGCCCCAGCGGCGCTCCAGCTCCTTCGTGAGCGCGGTCAGGTCCTCGGGGCGCGTCACGTCGAGCTCCAGGACGTCCGCCGGGAACGGCAGGCCGGAGGCCGCCGCCTCCGTGATCCGCCGGGTCCGCCCGAAGCCCGTGAGCAGGACCTCCGCGCCCGCCTCCTGGAGCGCCCGCGCGGTGTGCCAGGCGATCGAGTCGTCGTTGAGGACGCCGGTCACCAGATAGCGGCGCCCCGAGAAGCCGAGCAGGTCGGGGATGCCGTGAGGATCGAGGGACGCGCGCATCGGGACCGCCCTTCCGTGGGTCACTCCGGTCGAACGCTAGCCGCGGCCGGGCCGCCCATCAATGGGTCGAGCACCCGGAATGGCCTGTTTCGCCCTGCCGTTCACGGCGTCCGGGGACACCGGACCCCGGACGGGCTGCGGCGCGTCCGGCGGCGCACGGGGAGATCGCCCCTCCCGGCCCCGGAACGGGTCCGAAACCGACCCCGCGAACGGCGCCGAAGAGTGTCAACTCGGCTACTACTGACGGGAATCGGACGACCTGGACACCGTCTTGGATATCTCTATGCTGACCCCATGCATCCTTCCGCCTCCGTGCCCGTGAACGCCACCCCCTCCCTCCCCTCCGTGCCCGCGCCGGCCACCGCCTCCCGGCTGGCCGGCGTCGCTTCGTCGCCGGTACGGGAGATCCTGGCGCTCACGGCACGACCCGAGGTGATCTCGTTCGCCGGAGGCCTCCCCGCCCCCGAGCTGTTCGACACCGAGGGGATCCGCGCGGCGTACGACCGGGTCCTGACGGAGAACCCGCGGGCGGCCCTCCAGTACTCGACCACCGAGGGCGACCCCGAGCTGCGCACCGCCGTCGCCGCCCGCCTCACCGCGCGCGAACTGCCCACGGAAGCCGACGACCTGCTCGTCACCACCGGCTCGCAGCAGGCCCTCACGCTCCTCACCACCGCCCTCGTCGAACCGGGCGACGTCGTCCTCGTCGAGGACCCCTGCTACCTCGCCGCCCTCCAGACCTTCGGCTTCGCGGGCGCCCGCGTCGTCCCCGTGCCCACCGACGACCAGGGCATCGTCCCCGAGGCGCTGGAGGAGATCGCGGCCCGCGAGAACGCCACCCTCCTCTACCTCGTCCCCACCTTCCAGAACCCCACGGGCCGCACCCTCCCCGCCGAGCGCCGCCACGCCGTCGCCGAGGCCGCCGCGCGGCACGGGTTCTGGATCGTCGAGGACGACCCGTACGGCGAACTCCGCTACGACGGCGAGCGCGTGCCCCCATCGCCGCCGACCCCGCCGCGGCCGACCGCACCGTCCTGCTCGGCTCCTTCTCCAAGGTGATGGCCCCGGCCTCCGGCTCGGCTTCCTGCGCGCCCCCGCCGGCTGCGCCGCGCCTGCGTGATCGCCAAGCAGGCCGCCGACCTGCACACCTCGACCATCGACCAGGCCGCCGCCGCCCGTTACCTGCGCGACAGCGACCTCGACGCGCACGTCGCGGTGATGCGCGCCGCCTACCGGGAGCGCCGGGACGCGATGCTCGAAGGCCTGCCGGGCGCGCTGCCCGAGGGCAGCCGGTGGAGCAGGCCGGAGGGCGGCATGTTCCTCTGGGTGAGCCTCCCCGCCGGCCACGACGCGACGGCCCTTCTCAAGACCGCCGTCGCCCACGAGGTGGCGTACGTGCCGGGAGCGCCCTTCTTCTGCGGCGAGCCGGACCCGGGCGCGATGCGCCTGTCGTTCACGACGCACTCGGCCGACGAGATCAGGGAGGGGCTGCGGAGGCTGGCGAAGGCCTTCGTCCGATGACGGCCGCGGGCCGGCCCACCGGCTGACGCAGGGCGCGCACCGATCTCCACCTGGGGCATCAGCTCGTGTCGTTGTTGGGCCGAACGGGTGAGGAGCGGGAGGATGGGGCCATGAGTAGGTACGAGAGGTACGACGTCACCGACGAGCAGTGGGAGGGCCTCGCCCAGGTCGTGCCCCTGCGCGGCCGTGACGAATGGCCGTCCAGGGTCGACCACCGCACGATCCCCGAGCAGTACGAATCCGCCGAGCAGCGCCGCATGGTCGTGCTCCGCGTGCAGGTCTTCGCCGACGCCCGCGAGGTCGCCGAGTACCTCATCGCCCAGATCCCGGTGCTCCTCGATCTGACGAGCGCCGACACCGAGGTCGCCAAGCGGATCCTCGACTTCAGCAGCGGCGTGGTCTTCGGCCTCGGCAGCGGGATGCACCGCGTCGACCGGAACGTCTTCCTCCTGGCCCCGGCGGGCACGGAGGTCGAGGGCGCGGAGGGCGAGGACGAGGAGGACGTCGTGGGCGGCAGGACCGCCGGCGTCCCTCGATCGTAGGAAGGTCATCTCGCCGTAACGGTTCGCCAGGGAATGGTCTGCGTACGGTCCGGGCATGGACCTCACCGGCGGCTCCGCGCTCGCCCGCACGTCAGACGCTCGTACTTCGGATGTCGTACCTTCCCCTGTTCCTCCCCCTGTTCCGTCCCCCGTTCCTCCTTCTGTTCCGTCCCCCGTTCCTGCCGCGGTTACTTCCTCGGTTCCTTCTTCGGTTCCTTCCGCGGCCGTCCCCTCCGCTGTCGCACCCGCGCCCGCACCCGCGCCCGCGTCCGATGCCCCTGCCGCTGACGACCAGGGATCCGACGTCCGTGTTCCCGGCGCCCGTGTTCCCGGCGTCCGTGGTTCCGGCCCTCGCGGTTCCGATGCCCGTGGTTCCGATGCCCGTGGTTCCGGGATCCGTCCCGCCGGACCCCGCTCCACCGGGCTCCGTTCCTCCGTCCCCGAGGCGCGGGGCCGGTCCCGGCGGAGGGTCCGGTCGGGGCGGAGGGGCGGGACAGGGCGGAGGGCCGGGCGGGACGGAGGGCCGGGGCGGGCGCCCCACGCCCGGCCCGCCGTCACTGAACTGCGGCTGTCCGCGTTCGCCGGTCACCGCTCCGCCGTGTACGCGTTCGGGCCCGTGACCCTCTTCGCCGGGCCCAGCGGCAGCGGCAAGTCCACCGCTCTGCGGGCGTACGAGGCCCTGGCCCGGCTCGGCGCGGGGACCCGCTCCACGAGGTGTTCCCCGACGCCGACGACTGCGTCCCCGAGCACGCCCGGCCCGACGCCCAGGGCAGGCGCGGATTCCGGATCGGGTGCACGGTCGACGGACCCGAGGGCCCCGTCCGCCTGGACCTCGCCGTGCAGGCCGAACCGCAGCTCCGGATCGTCGGCGAGCGCCTCACCGGCCGGGGCCGCACCCTGCTCGCCACCGCGCTCCGCGACCCCGGCCGGAGCACCGTCCAGGCCGAATGGCACACGGCGGGCGCCACCCCGTCACCCGGGCCCCGTTCCCCGACGACCTGCTCGGCACGGCCCTGCTGCCGCTGCGGGTCGCGGGCAAGACCCAGGGGCAGCGGGAGGTCCTGGCCGCCGCCGAGCAGGTCGTCATCGGGCTGCGGTCCGTCTTCGCCTGCGACCCCCGGCCCGAGCGGATGCGGGCCCCGTACCGCCGGGCGAGGGCGGCTGCGGCGTGACTCCGGCAACCTCGCCGAAGTGCTGCACCGCACCCACACGGACTGCCCGCGCCGCCACCACCGCCTCGCCGCCGTCGCCGGAGCGGGCTGTACGGGCCCGTCACCGGCCTCGGCGTGCGGGAACTCCCCGAGGGCACCGTCCGCGCGGTCCTCGAACGCGGCCGCCGGACCGCGACCCCGCTCGGCCGCCTCGGCGACGGCGAACTCCGCTACCTGGCCCTCGCGCTCACCCTGCTCACGGGCCCCGGCGTCCTGGAGATGGACCGGATCGCCGAGGTGCCCGACGCCATGCAGGGCCTGACGCTGCTCGCCGACGGCCTGGACCGGGGACTCGACGGGCGGCAGCTGGGCGAACTGCTGCGGCTCGCGACGGACATCGCCGCCGACGGCCACATCCGGGTCGTGGGCGCGGTCGGCGAACGGTCGGCGGGGGAGGCGCGCCGGACCTCCGGGGTGACGGTGGTAGACCTGGGCGGATGACGGACGACAACGACGTGGCGGGGCTGCAGCGCCGACTGACCGCATTCGCGGCGGCGCGCGACTGGCAGCCCTACCACACCCCCAAGAACCTGGCGGCGGCCCTCAGCGTGGAGGCGGCGGAACTCCTGGAGATCTTCCAGTGGTTGACGCCGGAGCAGGCGGAGCGGGTGATGGACGACCCCGAGTCGGCCCACCGGGTCGCCGACGAGGTCGCGGACGTGCTCGCCTACCTCCTCCAGTTCTGCCAGGTGCTCGGAGTCGATCCCCTGGCGGCGCTCGCGGCCAAGATCGACCGGAACGAGATCCGATTCCCCGCCCGGCGGCGGGGCGGAGGGAGTGCGGACGGGGGCGCGGACGGGGGTGTGAACGGCGCCCCGGACGGCATCACGGACGAAGATCGTCACTCTTCGGAGTGATCGACTTTTCCCCGTCAGGCTTCCTGTCCACAGATTTCCGAATTCCTCTGGTGGAGAGGCTCAGGCGGCCTCACTCTGGGTAGTGGATTGAGTGGGCAGTAAGTCGTACGAACGGGGGCGCAGTTGATGGAAGCGGAGCGACTCATTGCGCTCGGCCGGCACGCGCTGGCGGAGAGCGGGACGGCGCAGGACATCGTGGCGGAGGCCTGGCAGGCCCAGGCGCTCGCCCAGGCGATAGGGAGTCACCTCGCGCTCTGCGGACCGCTGGAGCTGCGGGGCGAGGCGCGGGGACTGAGCGAGACCGGGGAGTACCCGGCCTGGGGCGCGGGCGGGCCGCGCGCGGGCGGCTGACCGAAGTCGCGGACCCGTGCGGGGCGTTGACCGCGCTCGGGGAGCTCCTCGGGAGGTGGGGATCGCGCTCGTGGGGTGGCCTGCGCCACCGACGAGGAGGGGCTGTACTGGCAGTGCATCGAGGCCATCGACGCCGCTGACGAGGCGAGCGACCGGGTGCGCGGGATGCTGCGGCGCCTCGCCGTGCGCGACGGGAGCGCGCCCGCCCGCCCGACCCCGCCCGGGGCCGAGCGGGCCCGGGGCGGGGCCCGTCGTGGTAGGGGTGCGCGGGAGCCGGCGGCCCTGGTCGGGCTGCTGCGGCCCGGGGCGGTTCCGGCCGGAGCGTTGCCGGCCGGGGCGGTGCCGACGGTGGTCCTGCTGCTCGGGGCAGTGCTGCTCGGGTCAGTGCTGGCCGGGGTGGTGGTGCTCGGGTGGGGCTGCCGCTGTGGCTGGGGATCCGGCTGGGGCCGGGACTCCGGGGCGTGGCGGTCGGACGACGTGGACTGGAGGTCCGCGTCCAGCTGGGAGAGGTCGGCGGAGAGCGCCGCCATCAGCTCCTCCATCTGCTGGAGCAGACCCTTGGGGCCCCGGCGCCCTTCTGCTCGGGCACGGACTGGGGCACCGGCTGTTCGGGCACGGCCCGCTCCGGCGCGGCTTCCTGGGACATGGCGGCCTCCTCGGCCCGGGCCCCGCCGCCGAGGGCGGGGTCGTGAGGAGACGCACCGGCAGGGGCCGCCGGCACGCGGGCCGGGCGGTCCGGCTCCGCCCGAGCCAACGACGGGTGCCGGGCCCCGGTCACTGGCCAGGGCGGACGCGGCCCGCCCGGGGGACGGATATTCACCCGACCGAGCCGGTGCGGACGGGGAGCTGACGGCGGTGTTGACACGCACCCGACGGTGCAGGATGGAGGCATGGATCTCCGCATCTTCACGGAACCCCAGCAGGGGGCCGACTACGACACCCTCCTCACGGTGGCCCGGGCCACCGAGGAGCTCGGCTTCGACGCCTTCTTCCGCTCCGACCACTACGTCCGGATGGGGAGCGGGGACGGCTCCCGGGCCCACGGACGCCTGGATCACCCTGGCCGGGCTGGCCCGGGAGACGAAGAGGATCCGGCTCGGCACGCTGATGACGGCCGGCACCTTCCGGCTCCCCGGCGTCCTCGCCATTCAGGTGGCCCAGGTGGACCGGATGTCCGGCGGCCGCGTCGAACTGGGTCTGGGCGCGGGCTGGTTCGAGGAGGAGCACAAGGCCTACGGCATCCCCTTCCCGAAGGAGAGGTTCGGCCGCCTCGAAGAGCAGCTGGCGATCGTCACCGGGCTGTGGGAGACCGAGGTCGGGAAGACCTTCAGCCACGAAGGCGAGTACTACCGGCTCGTCGACTCGCCCGCGCTGCCGAAGCCGGCCCAGTCCAGGATCCCGGTGCTGATCGGCGGGCACGGCGCGAGCCGTACGCCGCGGCTCGCCGCGCGGTACGCGGACGAGTTCAACATCCCGTTCGCCTCCGTCGAGGACAGCGAGCGGCAGTTCGGCCGGTCCGGGCCGCCGCCGAGGCGGCCGGGCGCCCGGCGGACGACCTGGTGTACTCGAACGCGCTGGTGGTCTGCGTCGGCAAGGACGACGCCGAGGTGGCCCGCCGGGCCGCGCCATCGGCCGGGACGCGGACGAGCTCAGGGAGAACGGGCTCGCGGGCTCGCCCGCGGAGGTCGTCGACAAACTCGGCCGGTACGCGGCGATCGGCTCCTCCGGGTCTACCTCCAGGTCCTGGACCTGGACGACCTGGACCACCTGGAGCTGATCTCGGCCCAGGTGCAGTCGCAGCTGGCATGAGCGGAGGCGAACCGATGAGACCGGTGCGAACGCTCGCCGAAGCCCTCGGGGAGGGGTGCTCGTCCTCGACGGCGGGCTGTCCAACCAGCTGGAGGCACAGGGCTGCGACCTCTCCGACGCGCTCTGGTCCGCGCGGCTCTCGCCGACGGGCCCGAGCAGATCGAGGCGGCCCACGCGGCGTACGTGCGGGCCGGGGCGCGGGTGCTGATCACCTCCAGCTACCAGGCCACGTTCGAGGGCTTCGCCCGGCGGGGCACGGGCCGGGAGGAGGCGGCGGGCTGCTCGCGCGGAGCGTGGAGCTGGCCAGGACGGCGGCGGGCGCCGCCGGGGAGGAGGTGGGTCGCCGCGTCCGTCGGGCCGTACGGGGCGATGCTCGCGGACGGCAGCGAGTACCGGGGACGGTACGGGCTGTCCGTGGCCGCGCTCGAACGGTTCCACCGGCCCCGGATCGAGGCGCTCGCCGGGGCGGCGCCGGACGTCCTGGCCCTGGAGACCGTTCCGGACGCGGAGGAGGCCGAGAGCTGCTGCGGGCCGTCGAGGGGTGCGGGGTGCCGGTGTGGCTCTCGTACACCGTCGAGGGCGGGCGGACCCGGGCCGGGCAGGACCTCGCGGAGGCCTTCGCGGTCGCCGCGGGCAACGAGCGGGTCGTGGCGGTCGGGGTGAACTGCTGCGACCCGGCCGAGGCGGGGACGCCGTGGAGCTCGCCGTGGCCGTGACCGGGAAGCCGGCCGTGGTCTACCCGAACAGCGGGGAGCGGTGGGACGCCCGGGCGCGGGGCTGGAGCGGGGACATGGCCTTCGACCCGGAGTGGGCCGTCGGCTGGGCGGAGAAGGGCGCCCGGCTCGTCGGCGGCTGCTGCCGGGTCGGCCCGGCGACGATCGGCGCGCTCGCCGGCGCCCTGGCGGCGGAGGGCGGTGACAGCACCGGCTGAGGCCGTGCCCCGGCCCGGCGGAGCGGAAAATGCCTGGTGGGAGGGGAGGGCGAACCATACTCGAAGACGTGTTCCTGACGATCAGTACGACCGGCAACCCGGAGCGACCCGCGACCGATCTCGGCTTCCTGCTGCACAAGCATCCCGAGCGGGCCCAGGCGTTCTCGACCTCGCACGGCACGGCGCACGTCCTCTACCCCGAGGCGAGCGCCGAGCGGTGCACGGCGGCACTCCTCCTGGAGGTGGACCCCGTGGCGCTGGTGCGCCGCGGCAGGGCAGGGCCGGGGCGGCGCCCGGACGCGGCGCTCGCGCAGTACGTGAACGACCGGCCCTACGCGGCGTCCTCGCTGCTGGCGGTCGCGCTCGCCAAGGTCTTCAAGACCGCGCTGCACGGCGAGTGCAAGGCGATGCCGGAGCGGGCCGCCGCGCCGCTGCCGCTGCGCGTCGAGGTCCCGCGCTCCCCGCCCGGGGCGGCGCGGAGCTGGTGCGGGCGCTGTTCGGGCCGCTGGGCTGGGACAGGGTGGACGCCGAACCGGTGGCGCTCGACGGGGAGTTCCCCGAGTGGGGCGACTCGCGGTACGTGCGTCTCGTCCTGGAGGGCGAGCTGCGGCTCGCGGACGCCCTCAACCACCTGTACGTCCTGCTGCCCGTGCTCGACGACGCCAAGCACTACTGGGTGGCGCCCGACGAGGTCGACAAGCTGCTGCGCGCCGGTGACGGCTGGCTGGCCGGACACCCCGAACGGAAGCTGATCACCGCCCGCTACCTCTCGCGCCGCTGGGGCCTGGCCCGCGAGGCGACGGAGCGGCTCGAACTGGTCCGGCTCGCCGAGGCCGAGGGCCTGGACGTCGAGGACGTCGACAACGCCGTCGACGAGACCACCGACACGGAGGAGCGTCCGGTGCCGCTCGCCGAGCAGCGGCGGGAGGCGATCCTCGGCGCCCTGACGGCGGCGGGCGCGAGCCGCGTGCTCGACCTCGGCTGCGGCCAGGGGCAGTTGGTGCAGGCCCTGCTCAAGGACCCGCGCTTCACCGAGATCGTCGGTGTCGACGTGTCCGCGCGGGCCCTGGGCATCGCCGCGCGCCGGCTGCGCCTCGACCGGATGGGGGAGCGGCAGGCCGCCCGGGTGAAGCTGACGCAGGGCTCCCTGGCGTACACCGACAAGCGGCTGGCCGGGTACGACGCGGCCGTGCTCAGCGAGGTGATCGAGCACCTGGACCTGCCGAGGCTGCCGGCCCTGGAGTTCGCGGTGTTCGGCTCGGCCCGGCCCCGTACGGTCGTCGTGACCACGCCGAACGTCGAGTACAACGTGCGCTGGGAGTCGCTCCCGGCCGGGCACGTCCGGCACGGCGACCACCGCTTCGAATGGACCCGGAGGAGTTCCGGACTGGGCGGCCGGCGTCGCCGGGCAGTACGGGTACGGGGTCGAGTTCGCCCCCGTGGGATCCGACGACCCGGAGGTCGGGCCGCCGACCCAGATGGCCGTCTTCAGCCGTACCGAAAGCCGCGACGAGAGCCGCGACGAGAGCCGTACCGAAACCCGCAACGAGAGCCGTACCGAAACCCGTGGCGAAAGCCGCGACGACACCGAGAAGGAGGGACCGCGATGACCACCGAGACCCGTACCCTGCCCGTCACCGACCTGTCCCTCGTGGTGCTCGTCGGTGCCACCGGTTCCGGCAAGTCCACCTTCGCCCGGCGCCACTTCAAGCCGACCGAGATCGTCTCCTCCGACTTCTGCCGGGGGCTCGTCGCCGACGACGAGAACGACCAGTCCGCGAGCCGGGACGCCTTCGACGTCCTCCACTACATCGCGGGCAAGCGCCTGGCCGCGGGCCGGCTGACCGTCGTCGACGCCACCAACGTGCAGCAGGAGGCCCGGCGCCAGCTCGTCCAGCTGGCCAGGGCCCACGACGTGCTGCCGATCGCGATCGTCCTCGACCTGCCCGAGGAGGTGTGCCGCACCCGGAACGCGGCACGGCCCGACCGGGCCGACATGCCCGCGCACGTCATCCAGCGGCACCGGCGGGAGCTGCGCCGTTCGCTGCGCGGCCTGGAGCGCGAGGGCTTCCGCAAGGTGCACGTGCTGCGCTCGGTGGAGGAGGTCGAGGCCGCCGAGGTCGTCCTGGAGCGCCGCTTCAACGACCTGCGGCACCTCACCGGACCCTTCGACATCATCGGTGACGTCCACGGCTGCCGCTCCGAGCTGGAGACCCTGCTCGCCAAGCTCGGCTACGTCGACGGACACCACCCCGAGGGGCGGACGGCCGTCTTCGTCGGCGACCTCGTCGACCGGGGCCCCGACTCGCCGGGAGTCCTGCGCCGCGTCATGGCGATGGTCGCCGCGGGCGACGCCCTGTGCGTCCCCGGCAACCACGAGAACAAGCTCGGCCGGTGGCTCAAGGGGCGGAAGGTGCAGGAGACGCACGGACTCGCCGAGACCATCGAGCAGTTGGGGCGGGAGAGCGAGGAGTTCCGGGCGGAGGTCGGACGGTTCGTCGAGGGCCTCGTCAGCCACTACGTCCTCGACGGCGGGAACCTCGTCGTCTGCCACGCCGGTCTGCCGGAGAAGTACCACGGCCGGACCTCCGGGCGGGTGCGCTCGCACGCGCTGTACGGGGACACCACGGGCGAGACCGACGCGTTCGGGCTGCCCGTGCGCTACCCGTGGGCGGAGGAGTACCGGGGCCGGGCCACCGTCGTGTACGGACACACCCCCGTGCCGAACACCTCCTGGATCAACAACACCATCTGTCTCGACACCGGAGCCGTCTTCGGCGGGAAGATGACCGCGCTGCGCTGGCCGGAGCGCGAGCTCGTCGACGTACCGGCCGAGCGCGTCTGGTACGAGCCGCCCGGCCGCTCGCCGGCGAGGCGCCCGGCGGGCGCGAGGGCGGCCCCTGGACCTGGCCGACGTGCACGGGCGGCGGACCGTGGAGACCCGCCACGGCGGGAACGTCGCCGTGCGCGAGGAGAACGCGGCGGCGGCCCTGGAGGTCATGAGCCGGTTCGCGGTCGACCCGCGGCTGCTCGCCTACCTGCCGCCGACGATGGCGCCCACCGCCACCTCGAAGGAGGAGGGCTACCTGGAGCACCCGGCCGAGGCCTTCGCCCAGTACCGGGCGGACGGCGTCGAGCGGGTCGTGTGCGAGGAGAAGCACATGGGCTCCCGGGCCGTGGCGCTGGTCTGCCGCGACGAGGACGCGGCCCGCGAGCGCTTCGGCGTCGGCGGGGTGACGGGCGCGCTGTACACCCGTACCGGACGGCCGTTCTTCGACGACTCCGGCGTCACCGAGGAGGTCCTCGGCGGCTGCGGACCGCGATCGGCGCCGCCGGGCTCTGGGAGGAGCTCGCCACCGACTTCCTGCTGCTCGACGGCGAGCTGATGCCGTGGTCGCTCAAGTCGGCCGGGCTGCTCCGCGCGCAGTACGCGGCGGTCGGCGCCGCCTCCGGCGCCGTCTTCCCGGGCGCGGTCGCCGCCCTGGAGCAGGCGGTGGCGCGCGGGGTCGAGGGGATCGACGGGCTGCTCGCCAAGCAGCGCGAGCGGGCGGCGGACGCGGAGGCGTTCACCGAGGCGTACCGCCGCTACTGCTGGCCGACCGAGGGCCTGGAGGGGGTGCGGTTCGCGCCGTTCCAGCTGCTCGCGGCGCGCGGGCGCTCGCTCGCGGCCGTGCCGCACGACGAGCAGCTGGCCTGGCTCGACCGGCTCGTCGAGCACGACCCGACCGGGCTGCTCCAGGTCACCCGCCGGCTCGTCGTCGACACCGGCGACGAGGCCTCGGTCCGCGCCGGCGTCGACTGGTGGCTGGAGCTCACCGGCGCGGGCGGCGAGGGCATGGTCGTCAAGCCGCTCGCGGCGCTCGTCCGCGACGGCAGGGGACGGCTCGGACAGCCCGGCGTGAAGGTGCGCGGCCGGGAGTACCTGCGGATCATCTACGGCCCCGAGTACACCCGCCCGGAGAACCTGGAGCGGCTCCGGCAGCGCTTCCTCGGCCACAAGCGCTCGCTCGCCCTGCGCGAGTACGCCCTCGGCCTGGAGGCCCTCGACCGCCTCGCCGACGGAGAACCGCTCTGGTGCGTCCACGAGGCCGTCTTCGCGGTCCTCGCACTGGAGTCCGAACCGGTGGACCCGAGGCTCTGACCCCACCACCTCCCGACGACCGGCCCGCCTCCGCCAGGGGCGCAGGGGTGCGCGACACGGCGCTCCCCTGCGCCCCCGTGCCCGGTGACGCGTTCCTTCCGCACCCTCTAGCGTTCTTCACCCCATGACGTGACACAACGTCAATAGTGTGGCGGGGCGCGCCACATGAGGTGGGAACGCATGCGCGAAAGCGCCGGTCGGTCGCCGCTCGCCGCGGGCGCTCGGCGCGTCCGCGAACCCGGGGAGGCGATGATCCGCGCACGCGACACCAGGGCCCACGTCCGGTCTCGGGAGACCGGCGAGACCGCGTGGTTCCACGTACCGCGCAGCACCCGCCCCGCCCGTGGCGGGGTGAGCCCGAGGGGCGCAGGCGGCGTTGGGCCGTCGCGGGGACGGCCCAACGCCCCGTACCGGAGGCGGGACCCGTGCGTTCCCCTCGGGGAGACCCGCTCGGCGGCCACGGCGACACGATCTGGTCCGGGAGCGTGACCGGCCCCCGGACAGGAGGGCGGCGCGCCGGATGCGGGACGCCGCCACGGAAGGAGCGAACCGATGACCGGGCCCGAGCAGAACGGGAACGCACGGCCGGACGAGCGGGAGCGCGACGAGCGGCAGCGGCACGGGGACAGGACGGCCGGGAGCGGTACGCCGCACAGGACGGGCGGGAGAGACGGCGGCAGCGGCGCGAACGGCGGCCGTACGAGGGACAGAACGGCGGGCACCACCCGGCGACCGGGACGAGGACCCGGACGCGGACCTCGACCTCGACGACGGCCCCGCCCCGGACGAGGGGACGGAGCAGCGGGCGCGGCCCCGGGTGCGGCGGCACGCGGCGGCCACCGGCGGGTCCGCGACCCCGGACGGCCGCGCGGCCCCTCGTCGGCGAGTACGCGCCCCGTACCGCCGCCGCAGCGGCCGGGTCGCCGCCGTCCTCCTCTACCGCAACGGCGGCCACCGGGTGGTCTGGCCGGACCGCACCGAGGACGTCGACAAGCCCCTGTTCGGCTCCCCGTACACCGTCTTCGAGGTGCGGCTCGGCCGCCACGTCACCGAGTTCCGGCTCCGGCTGCCGGCCGCGGGCGACGGGGTCTTCTTCGAGGCCGTCGCCAAGGTCCAGTGGATGGTGACCGACCCGTACCGTGTCGTCCAGGAGCAGGTCGAGGACGTCGCCGAGCTGCTCCGCGACGAACTGCTCGACGGCCTGCGCAGGCTGTCCCGGCGGTTCCGGATCACCGAGGCGCAGCGCGCCGACGAGGCCGTGCGCGAGGAACTCGCCACCGGCCGCCTCGGCTTCGGCCGGGACATCGGGCTGCGCGTCCGGGTCCTCGTCTTCATCGACCTCGACGCCTCCGTCCGGGCCGAGGTCTCCCGGCGCGACCGGGCCGGCGTCACCATGGAGGCCGACGAGCGCGTCGCCGAGGCGGCGCGGCGCAGGAGGCGGCGGACCGCGCCCTGATCGCCGAACGGGCCCGCGAGCTGGAGGACCTCCTCCGGCGCGGCGACCTCGCCCAGATCGCCCACCACATGGCGACGCGCCCCGACAAGCAGTGGGAGATCCGCACCCGGCTCCAGCGGGAGCGGCGCGAGGGCCGGGAGGACTACCTGAGGGTCTTCGGCCGGCTCCTGGACTCCGGCGTCCTCGAACGGCACGACATCGGCGAGCAGATGTACCAGGTGCTCATGTACCTGCGCTCCCCGAGCGGCGGCGACCCCTCCGGCGACGGCCCGTGCCGCCGCGCGCCCTGGAGGAGGCCTCCCCGGAGACGAGCGCCCCGGACCGGGACGAGGAGCACGGCGGGGCCCCGCGCGACCCCCGCGTCCACGAACCGACCCGCGTCGAGTCCGGCTCCGAACGAGAACGGGAACGAGAGCGGGAGAGGGAGCGGGAGCGGGAGGAGGGGAGGTCCAGGGGGCGTCGTGACGCCGGCTTCGACGGCGGCCACGACCGCTACGAACCCGACGCGTACGAGCGCAACGACCGGTACGACCGCGACGACCCGTACGACCGGGAGGCCCGCGAGCGGCCCGGCCGGACCTCCTGGACCACTGGGCCCGCCCGTCCCGGCCCCGACCTCGACGACTGGGACGACTGGGACGACGAATGACCACCCCACGCCCGATGACGGTGTCGAAAGGCGGGCCAGGGGCGCCCGCTCCGTCAGGATGGGCGCATGGGATTCCATGTCGATTCCGAGACCGGGCGGCTGCGCCGCGTCATTCTGCACCGGCCCGATCTGGAGCTGAAGCGGCTCACTCCGACCAACAAGGACGCCCTCCTCTTCGACGACGTGCTGTGGGTGCGGCGGGCCCGGCAGGAGCACGACGGTTTCGCGGACGTGCTGCGCGACCGGGGGGTGGAGGTGCACCTCTTCGGGGACCTGCTGCGCGAGGCCCTGGAGGTTCCGGCGGCCCGGGCGCTGGTCCTCGACCGGGTCTTCGACGAGAAGGAGTACGGGCCGCTCGCCGCCGACCACCTCCGCGCCTCCTTCGACTCGCTGGACGCGGCCGCGCTCGGCGAGGCGCTGGTGGGAGGCATGACGAAGCGGGAGTTCCTGGCGGTGCACCGGGAGCCGACCTCGGTCCGCTTCCACGCCCTGGACCTGGACGACTTCGTCCTCGGCCCGCTGCCGAACCACCTCTTCACCCGGGACACCTCGGCCTGGATCTACGACGGCGTCTCGATCAACGCGATGCGCTGGCCGGCCCGGCAGCGCGAGACGGTGCACTTCGAGGCGATCTACAAGCACCACCCGCTCTTCACGGGCCCGGAGTCGGGCTCCTTCCACACCTGGTCGGAGGGGCAGGCGGACTATCCGTCGACGATCGAGGGCGGGGACGTCCTCGTCATCGGCAACGGCGCCGTGCTGATCGGGATGAGCGAGCGGACCACGCCGCAGGCGGTGGAGATGCTGGCCCGGGGGATGTTCGCGGCCGGTTCGGCGCGCACGATCATCGCGCTCGACATGCCGAAGCGGCGCGCGTTCATGCACCTGGACACGGTGATGACGATGGTCGACCAGGACACGTTCACGCAGTACGCGGGGCTCGGCATGCTCCGCTCGTACACGATCGAACCGGGGGACGCGGGGCAGTCCCTGCGGGTCACCGACCACCCGCCGGAGCAGATGCACAGCGCCATCGCGGCGGCCCTGGGACTCCAGGACATCCGGGTGCTCACGGCGACCCAGGACGTGCACGCGGCGGAGCGCGAGCAGTGGGACGACGGGTGCAACGTGCTGGCCGTGGAGCCGGGGGTGGTCGTCGCGTACGAGCGGAACGTCACGACGAACACGCATCTGCGCAAGCAGGGCATCGAGGTGATCGAGATCCCCGGCAGCGAGCTGGGCCGGGGGCGGGGCGGCCCGCGCTGCATGAGCTGCCCGGTGGAGCGGGACGCGGCCTGAGGGCCCGAGGGGAGCACATGGCCGCCTGAGGGGCCCGAGGGGAGCGCATGGCCGCCTGAGGGCCCGCGGAAAGCACGTACGGGAGGGGGGCTGTATAGAAATGTTGAAGTGCGTATACACTTCCAAGCGTCCCGACCGCCGTCCTCCCGACCCGTACCCACAGGAGCGCGTCCCATGGCCACAGACCTCATCGGCCGCCACTTCCTCAAGGAGCTGGACTTCACCGCCGAGGAGTTCCGCGGCCTGATCGCGCTCGCCGCCGAGCTCAAGGCCGCCAAGAAGGCGGGCACCGAGGTGCGGCGGCTGCGCGGCCGGAACATCGCCCTGATCTTCGAGAAGACCTCGACCCGCACCCGCTGCGCCTTCGAGGTCGCCGCCGCCGACCAGGGCGCCTCCACCACCTACCTCGACCCCTCGGGCTCCCAGATCGGCCACAAGGAGTCGGTGAAGGACACCGCCCGGGTCCTCGGCCGGATGTTCGACGGCATCGAGTACCGGGGGGACAGCCAGGCGAACGTCGAGGAGCTCGCCGCCTTCGCGGGCGTGCCCGTCTTCAACGGCCTCACCGACGACTGGCACCCCACCCAGATGCTGGCCGACGTGCTCACCATGACCGAGCACAGCGACAAGCCGCTCGACCGGATCGCCTTCGCCTACCTCGGCGACGCCCGCTTCAACATGGGCAACTCCTACCTGGTCACCGGCGCCCTGCTCGGCATGGACGTCCGGATCGTCGCCCCGAAGGCCTACTGGCCGGCCGAGGAGGTCGTCTCCGCGGCCCGCTCGCTCGCCGAGACCAGCGGCGCCAGGATCACCCTCACCGAGGACGTGCCCGAGGGGGTCGCCGGAGCCGACTTCGTCGTCACCGACGTCTGGGTCTCCATGGGCGAGCCCAAGGAGGTCTGGGACGAGCGGATCGCCGCCCTCACCCCGTACTCCGTCACGATGGACGTGCTGCGCGCCACCGGGAACCCGGATGTCAAGTTCCTGCACTGCCTGCCCGCCTTCCACGACCTGGGCACCGCCGTCGGGCGGGACATCCACGCCCGGCACGGCCTGACCGAGCTGGAGGTCTCGGACGAGGTCTTCGAGTCGGCGCACTCGGTCGTCTTCGACGAGGCGGAGAACCGGATGCACACCATCAAGGCGGTCATGGTCGCGACGATGGGCGACCCGGCGGGGGAGTAGCCCCGAAGGGTTTCGCGGGGCCTTGAGGGGCTTTACGCGTGGCGCCGCTGCGCCGGTATCCCGGGGAGCGTGAACCAGACCGCCTTGCCGTGCGCGGTGGGGCGGTGGCCGCAGTCGCTGCTGAGCGCCCGGATCAGGAGCAGGCCGCGGCCGTGCTCCTGCCAGGGGTCGACCTCGGCCTCCGGGTCGGGGCAGACCAGCTCGCCGGGGCCGGCGGGCTGGGAGTCGTGCACCTCGATCTGGCAGCCGCCGGGCGCCGCGAGCAGTTCGACGACGAGCTCGATGGGGCCCGCGCCGGCGGTGTGCTCGACGGCGTTGGCGACGAGCTCGGCGGTGAGCAGCTCCGCCGTGTCGCTGTCGGGGCGCTCGGCCGCGCCGGGGTCGATGTCGGTGAGCGCGGTGCGGATCAGGGCGCGGGCGATCGGCACGGCGGCGGTGGTGTGGGGCAGCTGGATGCGCCAGGAGGCGCCGGGGCCGACGGTCGTGGTGGCGGCGGTCGTGGTCGTGGTGTCGGTGGCGACGGTCGCGGTCGCGGCGGTGGTGGTGTCGGTGGCAGTGGTCGCGGTCGTGGCCGTGGTTGCGGTTCCGGCTTCGGGTCCGGCGAGGGCGGGGCCGGTGGCTTCGGGCATGGGGGGCAGGCTCCCTTCACCGAGGGGCGGGTGGGGCGAGTGGGATGGAGACATCCCTAGACGTCCTGGTTTCAACCTTACGAGGTGCAACATCCGCTTCCCAGAGCACCCCGCCCTCCCGGTAGGGACTTCGGTCGTGCGAGGTCCGGGACCATCTGCCTTATCGCGTACTCGTGACGACAGTCACAGTACGGTGATACCTCCGTGCGGAGGAAGGAGGCCCCTCGAATGAGCCCCTTTACCGGCTCCGCGCCCCGCACGTCACGCTGGCAGCACCTGCGCCTCGACATCGACCAGGGCGTCGCCACCGTCACCCTGGCCCGCCCCGCCAAACTCAACGCGCTCACCTTCGGCGCCTACGCCGACCTGCGCGACCTCCTCGCCGAGCTCTCCCGCGAGCGCGCCGTCCGCGCCCTCGTCCTCGGCGGCGAGGGCCGCGGCTTCTGCTCGGGCGGCGACGTGGACGAGATCATCGGCGCCACCCTCGCCCTCGACACCGCCCGGCTCCTCGACTTCAACCGGATGACCGGCCAGGTCGTCCGCGCCCTGCGCGAATGCCCCTTCCCGTCATCGCCGCCCTCCACGGCGTCGCCGCCGGCGCCGGGGCCGTCCTCGCCCTCGCCGCCGACTTCCGGATCGCCGACCCCACCACCCGCTTCTCCTTCCTCTTCACCCGGGTCGGCCTCTCCGGCGGCGACATGGGCGCCGCCTATCTGCTGCCCCGGGTCGTCGGACTCGGCCACGCCACCCGGCTCCTCATGCTGGGCGAGCCCGTCCACGCCCCGAGGCCGAGCGCATCGGCCTCCTCAGCGAGCTCACCGAGGAGGGCGCGGCGGGGAGCGGGCCGCCGCGCTCGCCCGCCGCCTCGCGGACGGCCCCGCCCTGGCCCTCGCCCAGACGAAGGCCCTGCTCACCGCCGAACTCGACATGCCGCTCGCCGCCGCCGTCGAACTGGACGCGGCCACCCAGGCCCTCCTGATGAACGGCGAGGACTACGCCGAGTTCCACGCCGCCTTCACCGAGAAACGCCCCCCGAAGTGGCGGGGTACTGACCGTGCCGGGCCCGGACCCGCGCTCGGACGCCGACACGGGGCCCGGTACGTGCTCGGGCGCCGACACGGGGCCCGGTACGTGCTCGGGCGCCGACACGGGGCCCGGTACGTGCTCGGGCGCCGACACGGGGCCCGGTACGTGCTCGGGCGCCGACACGGGACCCGGTACGTGCTCGGACGTCGACACGGGACCCGGCGCGCGCTCGGGCGCCGACACGGGACCCGGCGCGCGCTCGGGCCCCGCCCGCGTCGCCGTCGTCGGCGGCGGCCCAGGAGGTCTCTACGCCGCCGCGCTCCTCAAACGCCAGGACCCGGCCCGCGAGGTCACCGTCTGGGAGCGGAACGCGCCCTCCGACACCTTCGGCTTCGGGGTGGTCCTCTCCGACGAGACCCTCGGCGGCATACGGGACGCCGACCCCGTCGTCTACGAGGCGCTGAGCCGCGAACTCGTCCGCTGGGACGACATCGACGTCGTCCACCGGGGCCACCGCACCACCTCCACCGGCCACGGCTTCGCCGCCCTCGGCCGCCGCAGGCTCCTGGAGCTCCTGCACGCCCGCTGCGCCGAGCTCGGCGTACGGCTCCGCTTCCGCACCGAGGCCCCGCCGCCCGCCGTCCTCGCCGCCACCCACGACCTGGTCGTGGCGGCCGACGGCGTCCACAGCCGCACCCGCGAGGCCCACGCCGCGCACTTCCGCCCCCGGATCACCACCCACCGCTGCCGCTACATCTGGCTCGCCGTCGACCTCGCCTTCGAGGCCTTCCGCTTCGAGATCGCCGAGACCGAGCACGGCGTGATGCAGCTCCACGCCTACCCCTTCTCCCGCCCGTCGCCCGACCTTCCCCAAGCTCTCGACTCCGCTCGAACAGGGGAGACCCCATCCCCCTCGACGAGGCCCCCCGGGCCACAGAACCAGTCCGGCTCCTCCACCGTCATCGTCGAGATGCGCGAGGAGGTCTGGCGGGCCGCCGGCTTCCACGAGCTCGACGAGGCCGAGTCCGCCGCCCGCTGCGCCAAGGTCTTCGCCGAGGCGCTCGGCGGCCGGGAGCTCCGCTCGAACCACTCCGCCTGGACCGCCTTCCGCACCGTCACCAACGCCCGCTGGTCGTACGGCAACACCGTCCTCATCGGCGACGCCGCCCACACCGCGCACTTCTCCATAGGCTCCGGCACCAAACTGGCCGTCGAGGACGCCGTCGCCCTCGCCGCCGCCGTCGGCGCCCACCCCGCCCTGGACGAGGCCCTCACCGCGTACGAGACGGAGCGCCGTCCCGTCGTCGAGTCCACCCAGCGCGCGGCCGACGCCAGCCTGCGCTGGTTCGAGGAGCTCGCCGGGCACGTCGACCGGCCGCCCCGCCGCTTCGCCTTCGACCTGCTCACCCGCAGCCGCCGCGTCACCCACGCCAACCTGAGGCTGCGCGACCCGGCCTTCACCGCCGCCGTCGAGGAGGACTTCGGCTGCCCGCCCGGCACCCCGCCCATGTTCACCCCTTCCGGCTGCGCGGACTGACCCTCCGCAACAGGGTCGTCGTCTCGGCCATGGACCAGTACGTCGCCGTGGACGGCGTCCCCGGCGACTTCCACCTCGTCCACCTGGGCTCCAGGGCCCTCGGCGGCGCCGGACTCGTCATGACCGAGATGGTCTGCGTGAGCCCCGAGGGCCGCATCACCCCCGGCTGCACCGGCCTCTGGAGCGACGAGCAGGCCGAGGCCTGGTCCCGCGTCACCGCCTTCGTCCGCGCCTCGGCGCCCGGCACCGCGTTCGGCGTCCAGCTCGGGCACTCCGGCCGCAAGGGCTCGACCCGCCGCATGTGGGAGGGGATCGACCAGCCCCTCCCCGAGGGCAACTGGCCCCTCGTCGCCGCCTCGCCCCTCCCGTACCGGGCCGGCGTCAACCAGGTCCCGGCCGCCCTCGACCGGGCCGGACTCACCGCCGTGCGCGAGCAGTTCACCGCCGCCGCCCGCCGCGCCGCCCGCATCGGCTTCGACCTCCTCGAACTGCACGCCGCCCACGGCTATCTGCTCTCCGGCTTCCTGTCCCCGCTCACCAACCACCGCACCGACGCCTACGGCGGCGACCTCGCGGCCCGGCTGCGCTACCCCCTCGAAGTCTTCGACGCGATACGGGAGGCCTGGCCGGCCGACCGCCCCATGACCGTCCGGATCTCCGCCACCGACTGGGCCGAGGGCGGCACGACCGCCGACGACGCCGTCACCGTCGCCCGCGCCTTCGCGGAGCACGGCGCCGACGCGATCGACGTCTCCACCGGCCAGGTCGTCCCCGACGAGGAGCCCGCCTACGGCCGCTCGTACCAGACCCCCTACGCCGACCGCATCCGCAACGAGCTGGGCGTCCCGGTGATCGCGGTCGGCGCGATCTCCTCCTGGGACGACGTCAACTCCCTGCTCCTCGCGGGCCGCGCCGACCTCTGCGCCCTCGCCCGCCCGCACCTCTACGACCCGCACTGGACCCTGCACGCGGCGGCCGAGCAGGAGTACCAGGGCCCCGCCGCCCCTGGCCCGCCCCGTACCGCGCGGGCAGCCGCCGCCCGCCCACCGGCCGCCGAGAGTGAGGGCGGGGCTCACGCCGCCCACTGGCCGCCGAGAGCAGGGGCTACGCCGTTCGCAGGGTGGCGAGGGCGGTGCGCAGGAGGAATGCCTCGGCGCGGTCCCAGGACCAGCCGTTCTCGACGACCAGGGTGCGCCAGCCGCCGGGGCCGAACCAGAACCACAGGAGGTCCGCCGTCTCCTCCTCCGGGCCGGCGGACGGCGCCAGGGCGTGAAGATGGCGCGCGGCGGCACGGAGGAGGTGCGGTAGTCGGCGGTGGCGCGCTCCCACAGGGCCTCGCCGTCCTCGTGGGACGGCAGCGCCTTGTGGATCGCCTCGTGCACGGTGAACAGTCCCTCGTTCCCCGCCCGGGTGCCCCGGGCCAGCGCCCCGAGGGCGGACTCGGGGTCCCGCTCGGCGAGCACGGCGCGCATCGCCGCCTCGTAGCCGGAGGCGCGTACGGCCGTGTCGACGATCTCGTCGAGGATGTCGCCCTTGCTCCCGGCGCTCGCGAAGACCGCCTTCGAGGAGACGCCCGCCTCCGCCGCGATGTCCGCGACGGTCACCCGCCCGTAGCCGCGTTCGGCGAACAGCCGGGTCGCCGACCGGAGGATCTCCGCGCGCGTCCGGGCGGCGGCCTGCTCCCGCAGGGGCGAGACGTACTTGCGTGGTGTGGTCGGCATGGGGACAGAGTAGTCGGGGAAATGGTGCGCCTATTGAATAGGTGATGGTAACCTGAATCTCGGTCGGGGCGGAGGACCGCCCCCGCGCGAGAGGAACCGAACCATGGGAATGACGCCCGAGGACGCGGCCCGCGGACTCTTCGCCGTCCTGGCGACCGGGGACCCGGCGCTCGCCGCGGCGGTCGTGCACGAGGACTTCACCAACCGCGAGGCGGTCGTCTCGCCCGCCGCCTGCTCGCTCCCCGGCCCGGCGGGCGCGCTGGCCTCCGGCGCGTGGCTGCACTCCGCCTTCACCGACCTGAGCTTCCCCGTCACCGACCTGGTCCACGACGGCGACCGGGTGTGGATACGGCTGCGCATGCGGGGCCGCCACACCGGCCCCTTCGTCCACTACCGCGACGGCGCGCTCCTCCAGGCGATCCCGCCCACCGGCGACGAGATCGACTCCGAGCAGGTCCACCTCCTGAACCTGCGGGACGGCAGGGTCGTCCGCCACGAGGCGGTCCGCGACGACCTCGGTCTGCTCGGACAGCTCGGGATCTTCCCCGCCGGGCCCACCGTCCGGCGCATCGAGGAGTGGCACGCGGACGGGCGCGCCGCCCGCGCCGCCGCCCTGGTCTCCGAGGCCGCGGAGAAGGCGGCGGCCACCGCCCGGGAGCAGGCCCCGGCCGGGCCTGACGCCCTACCGGGGCTCCGGACCCGCGCCGTCCGCCCGCTTGCGCCGGTAGTGGGTCCGGCCCTTGGCCGAGTTGCCGCAGGTCGCCATGTCGCACCAGCGCCGCCGCCCGCCCCGCGAGCTGTCGAGGAACACCCAGCCGCAGCGCGTCCCCGGGCAGACGCGGGTCCGCTCCAGGGGCAGTTCCCGCAACAGGTCGAGGGCCCGCAGGGCGAGTTCGTGGGCGGGGAGGTCGAGCCCCGAGGCGTCGGCGTCGACCCGGAGCTCCGGCGCGGTCCCGCTCAGGACGAGGCGCGCGCGGGCGGCCGCCCGCTTCCAGTGGACCTCCAGCCGTTCGGCCGCCTCCGCCTTCGCATCTGCCGGGACGTCCTGGTGGATCAGGGCCGTGAGCAGGTCGTGCACGGCCTCGCGCAGCTCGCGGGTGCGGGCCAGCGCCTGTTCGGCCCGTACCGGCTCGGACGCGGCGAGACCGCGCAGGGCCGTGAGGTCGGCGGGGGCGAAGTGGCCGGTGAGGGCGGCCCATTCCAGTAGGCGCGGATAGCCGGTGAGCCGGTCGAGGGGCTCGGCGTCGCGTGCCGTGACCGTGTTCACGAGGTCGATGACGACATGCCCGCCGACCAGGTCGCGGGGCGTGAAGGTGTGAGGCCGGAGGGTCCCCGTCATGCTTGCCTCCTCGAATCCAACCGGTGTACGGATGTTATCCGGTTGGAACTCCCTCTGGATGGACAGGAGAAGCCCATGGCCGCCGCCGTCGAGCTCATCACGGCCCCCTGGAACCTCGGCCTGCGACCACCCGCGCCGGGCCGCGAACCAGGGACCTGGCGGGCCCCGCGAGCACTGCTGTCGGCGGGCCTGGAGGAACGGCTGCGGGCGGACCGGGTGACGGAACTCGACCGCCCGCCGTACGAGTTCGACCCGCAGCCCGCCACCCGCGTCCGCAACGGGTGACGATCCGCGAGCACACCCTGCGCCTCGCCGAAGCGGTCCGGGCGCCCTCGCCGCCTCCCGGTTCCCGGTCGTCCTCGGCGGCGACTGCAGCATCCTGCTCGGCTGCCTCCTCGGCGCCCGGCACCACGGGCGCTGCGGGCTGGTCCACCTCGACGGGCACAGCGACTTCCGGCACCCCGGCAACCACGACGCCGGAGCGGCCCTCGGCTCCGCCGCCGGCATGGACCTGGCCCTCGCGACCGGCCGCGGCGAACTGCTGCTCACCCACTGGCCCGAGGCGGGCGGCCGCTCGTCGCCGACGAGGACGTGATCCAGATCGGCGACCGGGAGGAGGACGGGGAGACGCCCCCGGTCACCCGGTTCACCGCCCGGGAGATCCAGCGCACCGGCATCGCCGCACTGACCGAGCGGGTCGTCCGCCACCTGGAACGGCGCGGCCTCGACCGCGTCTGGCTCCACCTCGACCTCGACGTCCTCGACGCACGCGTCCTGCCCGCCGTGGACTCCCCGGGCCACCCCGGCCTGGACTTCCCCCAGCTGTCCGCGCTCGTCTCGGCCCTCACCGCCACCGGCCGGGTGACCGGCCTCGACGTCGCCATCTACGACCCGGAACTCGACCCGGAAGGCGCCTACGCCGCCCGCATCACCGACTGCCTCGCCCACGCCCTCACCCCGCTCGCGACCACGGAGGCCCCCGCGTGAAGACCCTGCTCGCCGACGGCCCCAGCCACCTCTACCCCACCGAGATGGAGCAGTTCGGACGCCTGGCCGGACGCTGGCCGACCCGGATCACGTACTACTCCTCCGACGGCTCGCCGCCCCGCACCGTCGACGGCTCCTGGGAGTTCGGCTACGCCCTGGAGGGCCGCGCGGTCCTGGACGTCTGGCAGTGGCCCGCCCACGAGGACCTCCCCGCCGAGGGGCGCGCCGCGAACCAGGAGTGCGGCCTGTGCGTACGCGTCTGGGACCCGCGCCTCCAGCTGTGGCGCTTCACCTTCCACGGCACCTCCCGCGGCGACGTGGTGCAGATGTACGCCCGCCGGATCGGCGACGAGATCGTCATGGAACGCGCGGTCGGCGGCGACCTCGTCCGTTGGACCTTCGGCCGCATCACCGCCGACACCTTCCACTGGCGCAACGAACGGTCCGCCGACGGCGGCCGCACCTGGCGCCTCGACCAGGAGGTCGAGGCCCGCCGCGAAGGGGCGGCCAGGCCCTAGCCCTCCGAGAGGAACGGCCGGACGTACTCCGCGCCCCGGTCCCACAGCAGTGCGTGCAGGGCCGTGAAGACCTCGGCCGAGCGGCGGCCCGGCCAGTCGTCGGGCAGGAGCTCCGCCGGGAGCACCGGGTCCGCGTACGGCAGCCGCCGCCAGGAGTCCAGGGCGAGGAGGTAGTCCCGGTAGGCGTCCTCGGCGCCCGCCGGGGCCGTCCGCCAGGCCCGCAGGACCGGCTCGTGCGCCGTCAGGAACTCCTCGTGGAGCCCGGCGATCGCGGGCAGGTCCCACCAGCGGGCCACCGCCCCGGCCGTCGCCGCGTATCCCAGGTGGTCGCCGCGGAAGAGGTCCACGTACGGGGAGAGCTCCAGGCGCTCCAGCGCGTTCCGGGTCTCCTCGTACAGCCGGGCCGGCGCGATCCAGACGCCCGGCGCCGCCGTGCCGAAGCCCAGCCGGGCGAGCCGGGACCGCAGCAGGTGCCGCTTGTGCCGCTCGGCCTCGGGCACCGAGAAGACGGCGAGGACCCAGCCCTCGGACAGCTTCGGTTCCGTACGGGCGTAGATCCGGCGGTCGCCGTCGTCCAGGAGCCTGCGGGCGTCCTCCGAGAGGGCGTACCCGGCGGCGCCGCCCGCCGTCCGGCCCGGCAGGAGCAGCCCGCGCCGCTTGAGCCGTGACACCGAGGAGCGCACGGAGGGCGCGTCGACGCCGAGCACGCCGAGCAGCCGGATGAGCGCGGCCACCGGCACCGGCGACTCGTCGGGGGCACGGCCGTACGCGCCGTAGAAGGAGACGATCAGGGATCGGGGGGTGTGCTGCTCGGCCACGTGATCACTTTAGGCCGTGCGGCGATCATGCGGTGTCCCGCAGCCGGAAGCGCTGGAGCTTGCCCGTCGCCGTGCGCGGCAGGGCGTCGAGGAAGACGATCTCCCGGGGCGATTTGTACGGGGCGATCCGGGCGCGGACGAAGGCCCGCAGCGCGGCGGCGGTGTTCGCGTCGCGCGGCACCCCGTCCCGTACCACCGTGTACGCCACGACGACCTGGCCGCGCAGCTCGTCCGGGCGGCCCACCACCGCCGTCTCCACCACGTCGGGGTGGTCGAGAGCACCTCCTCCACCTGGGGCCCCGCGATGTTGTACCCGGCCGAGATGATCATGTCGTCGGCCCGGGAGACGTAGCGGAACCAGCCGTCGGGTTCGCGGACGTACGTGTCGCCCGTGACGTTCCAGCCGTTGCGCACGTACTCCTCCTGGCGGGGGTCGGCCAGATAGCGGCAGCCGACCGGGCCGCGCACCGCGAGCAGCCCCTCCTCGCCGTCCGGGACGGCGTTGCCCTCGCGGTCGACGATCCTGGCCTGCCAGCCGGGCACCGGGCGGCCGGTGAGACCGGGGCGTATGTCGCCGTCGGCGGCGGAGATGAAGATGTGCAGCAGCTCGGTCGCGCCGATGCCGTTGATGAGGCGCAGACCGGTCCGCGCGTACCAGGCCTTCCACGTGGCCTCCGGCAGGTTCTCGCCGGCCGAGACGCAGCGGCGCAGCGAGGCCACCTCCGGCGCGGTGCCGTCGGTCAGCTCGTCGAGCATGACCCGGTAGGCCGTCGGGGCGGTGAAGAGCACCGACACCCGGTTCCGCGCGATGGCCGCGAGCAGCTGCTTGGGCCCGGCCTGTTCGAGCAGGACCGCGCTGGCCCCGGCCCGCAGGGGAAGATGACGAGACCGCCCAGGCCGAAGGTGAAGGCGAGCGGCGGCGAACCGGCGAAGACGTCGTCGGGCAGCGGGCGCAGCACGCGCGCGGAGAAGGTGTCGGCGACGGCCAGGACGTCCCGGTGGAAGTGGACGCAGCCCTTGGGGCGCCCGGTGGTGCCGGAGGTGAAGGCGATCAGGGCCACGTCGTCGGCGGCGGTCGCCACCGCCTCGTACGGGCCGTCGTGCCGCTTCGCCTCGGTGAGGGCGAGGAGGTCGTCCGGGCCGTCCCCGCCGAAGGGGGTCACCCGGAGGCCGGGTATCCGGGCCGCGAGGAGCTCGTCGAGCACCCGGGCGTCGCAGAGCGCGTGGGCGCAGTGGGCGGCCTCGGCCATCACGGCCAGCTCGGGGCGCGCTGCTGGGCCAGAACGGTGACGGCGACGCCCCGGCCTTCATCACGGCGAGCCAGCAGGCGGCCAGCCAGGGCGTGGTGGGGCCGCGGAGGAGGACCCGGTTGCCGGGCAGCAGCCCCAGGTCGCCGGTGAGGACGTGGGCGATGCGGTCCACCCGGTCGCGGAGCTCCCCGTAGCTCCAGATCCCGCCCTCGCCGTCGTGGAAGGCGGGGCGGTCGGCGCCGAACCGCTCCGCCGTGCGGTCGAGGAGCTCCGTGCCGCAGTTGAGCCGGTCGGGGTAGGAGAGCTCGGGGAGGTCGAAGACGAGGCGCGGCCAGCGCTCGGGCGAGGGCAGCCGGTCGCGGGCGAACGTGTCGAGGTGGGCCGAAGGCGTCAGCTCCATGGGTCCGTCCCCCTGTCGTGGTGGGGTCGTCCATCGCTCCATGAGCGTATCGTGTTGGTGACGGCAGTCAACGGTTCGCGACAAGGGTGCCCCCGGGCACCGGGACGAAGGCGCCGGACGGCGCAGGGACGAAGACGCCCGAGGGCGTCAGAGAGGGCCCACATGCCCGCATTCTCGCTCGATCCGGTCCAGACCACCTGGTGTGCGGAGCTCAGCGCCCTCGCCGCCGAACGCCTCAAGCCCCTCGCCGACCGGGGCGAGCCCGGCCGGGTCAACCGCCCCCTCGTCGCCGCCCTCGGCGAGCTCGGCCTCCTCGCCCGCCTCTTCGAGGCCGGCGCCCTCGACCTCTGCCTCCTGCGCGAATCCCTCGCCCGCACCTGCACCGAGGCCGAGACCGCCCTCGCCCTCCAGGGCCTCGGCACCCACCCCGTCGCCGCCTTCGGCACCCCGCCCAGCGCGCCCGCTGGCTCCCCGAGGCCACCGCCGGACGGGCCGTCGCCGCCTTCGCCCTCTCCGAACCGGACGCCGGCTCCGACGCCGCCGCCCTCGCCCTCGAAGCCGTCCCCGACGGGCGCGGCGGCTGGCACCTGCACGGCGAGAAACGCTGGATCTCCAACGCCCCGAGGCCGACTTCGCCACCGTCTTCGCCCGCACCACACCCGGCGCCGGGGCCCGCGGCGTCACCGCCTTCCTCGTCCCCGCCGACCGCCCCGGCCTCGGCGGCGAACCGCTCGACATGCTCGCCCCGCACGCCCTCGGCACCCTCACCTTCGACGGCGTCCCCGTCGGCCCCGAGGACCTGCTCGGCGCCCCGGACCAGGGCTTCCGGGTCGCCATGAACACCCTCAACCTCTTCCGTCCCAGCGTCGGCGCCTTCGCCGTCGGCATGGCCCAGGCCGCCCTGGACGCGGCCCTCGCCCACACCGCCGCCCGCCCCGCCTTCGGCGGCGTCCTCGCCGACCTCCAGGCCGTCTCGCACCGCGTCGCCGAGATGGCCACCCGCACCGAGGCCGCCCGCCTCCTCGTCTACGCGGCGGCCGTCGCGTACGACGAGGGCGACCCGGACGTCCCCCGCCGCTCCGCCATGGCCAAGCTCCTCGCCACCGAGACCGCCCAGTACGTCGTCGACGCCGCCGTCCAGCTGCACGGCGCCCTCGCCCTCCAGCGCGGCCACCTCCTGGAACACCTCTACCGCGAGGTCCGCGCCCCCGGATCTACGAGGGCGCGACGGAGGTGCAGCGCACGATCATCGCGAAGGAGCTGTACGCGAAGGTACGGCCGGCGAAGGTCCCGGCCGGTGAGGAGCCGTCCGAGAAGGAGCCGTACGCGAAGGTGCTGTACGCGAAGGAGCCGCCGACGCAGGTCTCCCCCACGAAGGAGCCCACCGCATGAGCCTGCACCGCCACAACCCCGCCGAGCTCTCCCCGCCCACCGGCTTCTCCCACGCCGTCACCGCCACCGGCACCCGGCTCGTCTTCCTCGCCGGGCAGACCGCCCTGGACGCCGAGGGCAAGGTCGTGGGGGAGGAGCTCACCGAGCAGTTCACCACCGCCCTCGGCAATCTCCTCACCGCCCTGCGCCACGCCGGCGGCACCCCCGCCGACCTCGCCCGCGTCACCGTCTACACCACGGACGTCCCCGCCTACCGCGAGCGGGCGCACGAACTGGGACGCGTCTGGCGCCGCTTGGCGGGCCGCGACTACCCGGCGATGGCCGTCATCGGAGTCGTACGCCTCTGGGACGAGCAGGCGCTGGTGGAGCTGGACGGCTTCGCGGTCCTGGACGAGCCCGCGCACGCTTGATCAACTGGTCGACCGACCGGGCCGGGCTTAGTGTCGAAAGGTGGACTGACCGGCCCACGGCTCCGTCAGGTGAGGGCGCGATGCGCCATGAACTGCCATGAGTAGCACTCCGCAGCCGAAGACCCCCACGGCGACCGCCCCCCGCAAGGGCGGCGGAGACGGCAAGGGCATCGCCCTGTTCGTGATCGCCTCCTGTCAGCTGATGGTCGTCCTCGACATCACCATCGTGAACATCGCGCTCCCGCACATCCAGAGCGCGCTGAACTTCTCGACCACCAGCCTGTCCTGGGTCGTCAACGCCTACACGCTCACCTTCGGCGGACTGCTCCTCCTCGGCGGACGCACGGGCGACATCCTGGGCCGCCGCAGGGTCTTCATCTTCGGCGTGCTGCTCTTCGGTCTGGCCTCGCTGCTCGGCGGCTTCGCACAGGAGTCGTGGCAGCTCCTCGCGGCCCGCTCCCTCCAGGGCGTCGGCGGCGCCATCGCCTCCCCGACCTCGCTCTCCCTCATCACGACCACCTTCGACGAGGGACCCGAACGCAACCGCGCCTTCGGCGTGTTCGCGGGCGTCTCGGCGGGCGGCGGCGCGATCGGCCTGCTCGCCGGCGGCCTCCTCGTGGAGTGGCTGAACTGGCGCTGGGTGTTCTTCGTGAACGTCCCCATCGCCCTGCTCATCGCCTTCCTGACGCCCCGTCACGTCAAGGAGTCCGAGCGGCACCCCGGCAACTTCGACCTGACCGGGGCGCTCACCTCGACGCTCGGCATGGTGGCCCTGGTCTACGGCTTCATCCGGGCGGCCCAGGAAGGCTGGCGCGACCCCTACACGATCGGCTCCTTCGTGGCGGCGGTCGTCCTGCTGGTCACCTTCGTCCTCGTGGAACGCCGCTCGCGCCAGCCGATCACCCCGCTGCACATGTTCGCCGACCGCAACCGCGCGGGCACCTACGGCATCATGCTCTGCCTCGCGGCCGCCATCTTCGGCATGTTCTTCTTCCTGACCCTCTTCGTGCAGACGGTCCTCGACTTCAGCCCGCTGAAGGCCGGACTCGCCTTCCTGCCCATCAGCGCGGTCATCGCGGTCGTCGCGGGATTCACCTCCCAGCTGCTGCCGAAGTACGGCCCGAAGCCCTTCATGGTGATCGGCTCCCTCTTCCTGGCCGCCGGCCTCTCCTGGCTGACCCGGACCGACATCCACTCGACCTACGCCGGCTCGATCCTCGGCCCGATGCTCGTCTTCAGCGTCGGCATGGGCATGATGTTCGTCTCGCTGACCCTGATGGCCCTCTCCAACGTCCAGCCCCACGAGGCCGGCGCCGCCTCCGGTCTCCTCAACGCCACCCAGCAGGTCGGCGGCTCCCTCGGCCTCTCCATCCTCGTCACCGTCTTCGGCACCGCCAGCCGCAACGAGGCCGACAAGCAGGTCCCCGCCTTCCTCTCCCAGGCCGGCCCCCTGGAGAAGGCCCAGTTCGCGAAGACCGGTCAGCTCCCGCCCCCCTGGGGCGACCAGGTCCTCACCTCCGGCGTCACCGCCGGCTTCATCGTCGCCGCGATCTTCGCCGTCCTCGCCTTCGTGATCGCCCTGCTCGCGATCCAGGTCCGCCCTTCGGACATCGAACGTCTGAAGGGCGGCGGGATGATGCCGGGAGGGGGCTGACCTCCTTCCCGGGCGGTCAGATGTCCCGGAAGATCTCGATCTGCGCGCCGATCGAGTTCAGGCGCTCCGCCAGGTCCTCGTAGCCGCGGTTGATGACGTACACGTTGCGCAGGACCGAGGTGCCCTCGGCGGCCATCATCGCGAGGAGGACGACCACGGCGGGGCGGAGGGCGGGCGGGCACATCATCTCGGCGGCGCGCCAGCGGGTCGGGCCCTCCACCAGGACGCGGTGGGGGTCGAGGAGCTGGAGGCGGCCGCCGAGGCGGTTGAGGTCGGTGAGGTAGATGGCGCGGTTGTCGTAGACCCAGTCGTGGATGAGGGTCTTGCCCTGGGCCGTCGCCGCGATCGCCGCGAAGAAGGGGACGTTGTCGATGTTGAGGCCGGGGAACGGCATCGGGTGGATCTTGTCGATCGGCGCCTCCAGCTTGGAGGGGCGGACCGTCAGGTCGACCAGGCGGGTGCGGCCGTTGTCCGCGGCGTACTCCGCGGAGCGGTCGTGGTCGAGGCCCATCTCCTCCAGGACGGCGAGCTCGATCTCCATGAACTCGATCGGGACCCGGCGGATCGTCAGCTCGGACTCCGTGACCACCGCGGCGGCGACCAGGCTCATCGCCTCGACCGGGTCCTCGGAGGGGGAGTAGTCGACGTCCACGTCGATCTGGGGGACGCCGTGCACGGTCAGGGTGGTGGTACCGATGCCGTCGACCCGGACGCCGAGGGCCTCCAGGAAGAAGCACAGGTCCTGGACCATGTAGTTGGAGGAGGCGTTGCGGATGACGGTCACGCCGTCGTGGCGGGCGGCCGCCAGGAGGGCGTTCTCGGTCACCGTGTCGCCGCGCTCGGTCAGGACGATCGGGCGGTCGGGGGAGGCGGAGCGCTCGACCTGGGCGTGGTACAGGTTGTCGGTCGCCGTGACCTCCAGGCCGAAGCGGCGCAGCGCGATCATGTGCGGCTCGATCGTGCGCGTACCGAGGTCGCAGCCGCCGGCGTACGGCAGCTTGAAGCGGTCCATGCGGTGCAGCAGCGGGCCGAGGAACATGATGATCGAGCGGGTGCGGATCGCGGCCTCGGCGTCGATGGACTCCATGTCGAGCTCGGCCGGCGGCACGATCTCCAGGTCCACGCCGTCGTTGACCCAGCGGGTGCGGACGCCGATGGAGTTGAGGACCTCCAGGAGCCGGAAGACCTCCTCGATGCGGGCGACTCGGCGCAGGACGGTGCGGCCCTTGTTGAGGAGGGAGGCGCAGAGCAGCGCGACACAGGCGTTCTTGCTCGTCTTGACGTCGATGGCGCCGGAGAGGCGGCGGCGGCCGACGACCCGGAGGTGCATGGGGCCCGCGTAGCCCAGGGACACGATCTCGCTGTCGAGGGCCTCGCCGATCCGGGCGATCATCTCAAGGCTGATGTTCTGGTTGCCGCGCTCGATCCGGTTGACGGCGCTCTGGCTCGTGGCCAGCGCCTCGGCGAGCTGCGTCTGCGTCCAGCCGCGGTGCTGCCGGGCGTCACGGATGAGCTTGCCGATGCGTACGAGGTAGTCGTCTGCCATGGCGTCACGTTATCTCAGATATGAGATGGTGATCGACATGGGGTGGGCCATCAGGGTGAAGCGGTGTGTGCGGTCGGGTGCCGCGGTTCGTACAGGGGGAGTTCGGTGCCGCTCGGCAGCCGGACGGCGGCGAGCAGGCCCCAGCCCTGGTCGGTGATGGCCCGTGAGATCTCCGCGCCCCGGTCCTCCAGGGTCGTCAGGGTCCGGGTGAGGTCCTCGCACATGAGGTACACCTCGTGCTTCGGTTCGTCCGTCGTGGGGTGGACGGCGATCTCGGCGGGCGGCAGCCGGAAGATGAGCCAGCCCCCTCCGGCGTCCACGTGCTCGAAGCCGACGACGTCCCTGAGGAAGTCCCGGTCGGCCTCCGCGTCCCGGGTGTAGAGAATCACGTGCGCGCCGCTGATCATGGATCGATCCTCGGCCGGGGGAGCCGGCACGGCAATCGGGCCGCGTCCGTACGGGCGGGGCCGCGCGTGTCGCGGATCCGCAGCATGCCAGGCATGACCGGGCGGCGGTGATGTACTAGAGTTATCTCGACATCGAGATATCTGCCGAGGCGCACCGCTGCCGCCACCCTGGTAAGGGTTACCTAACTTAGCCTTACCTTAGCGGATCGACGACGTGTACGTGGCGGCAGGATGTGGTGAAACGCGCACATATATGAAGGAGACTGTCGTGTCGGCGAACAGCTTCGACGCCCGCAGCACGCTGCGCGTGGGCGACGAGTCGTACGAGATCTTCAAGCTGGACAAGGTCGAGGGCTCCGCGCGCCTCCCTTACAGCCTGAAGGTCCTCCTGGAGAACCTGCTCCGCACCGAGGACGGCGCGAACATCACCGCCGACCACATCCGGGCCCTCGGCAACTGGGACTCGCAGGCTCAGCCGAGCCAGGAGATCCAGTTCACGCCCGCCCGCGTGATCATGCAGGACTTCACCGGTGTGCCCTGTGTCGTCGACCTCGCCACCATGCGCGAGGCCGTCGCCGCGCTCGGCGGAGACCCGGCGAAGATCAACCCGCTCTCCCCGGCCGAGATGGTCATCGACCACTCCGTCATCGCCGACAAGTTCGGCACCAACGACGCCTTCGCGCAGAACGTCGAGCTGGAGTACGGCCGCAACAAGGAGCGCTACCAGTTCCTGCGCTGGGGCCAGACCGCCTTCGACGACTTCAAGGTCGTCCCGCCGGGCACCGGCATCGTCCACCAGGTGAACATCGAGCACCTGGCCCGCACGGTCATGGTCCGCAACGGCCAGGCGTACCCCGACACCCTCGTCGGCACCGACTCGCACACCACGATGGTCAACGGCCTCGGCGTGCTGGGCTGGGGCGTCGGCGGCATCGAGGCCGAGGCCGCGATGCTCGGCCAGCCGGTCTCCATGCTCATCCCGCGCGTCGTCGGCTTCAAGCTGACCGGCGAGCTGCCCACCGGCACCACCGCCACCGACCTGGTGCTGACCATCACCGAGATGCTGCGCAAGCACGGCGTCGTCGGCAAGTTCGTCGAGTTCTACGGTGAGGGCGTCGCCGCCACCTCCCTCGCGAACCGCGCCACCATCGGCAACATGTCGCCGGAGTTCGGCTCCACCGCCGCGGTCTTCCCGATCGACGGCGAGACCCTGAACTACCTCAAGCTCACCGGCCGCTCCGAGCAGCAGGTCGCGCTCGTCGAGGCGTACGCCAAGGAGCAGGGCCTCTGGCTCGACCCGGCCGCCGAGCCCGACTTCTCCGAGAAGCTGGAGCTCGACCTCTCCACGGTCGTCCCGTCGATCGCCGGCCCGAAGCGCCCGCAGGACCGCATCGTCCTCGCGAACGCCGCCGCGCAGTTCGCCCAGGACGTCCGCAACTACGTCGCCACCGCCGACGAGGCCGGCGAGGAGTCCTTCCCGGCCTCCGACGCCCCGGCCGTCTCCAACGGCGTCCCGTCGAACCCGGTCGAGGTGACCGCCCCCGACGGCACCACCTACACGATCGACCACGGCGCCGTCACCGTCGCCGCGATCACCTCCTGCACCAACACGTCGAACCCGTACGTGATGGTCGCCGCCGCGCTCGTCGCGAAGAAGGCCGTCGAGAAGGGCCTGACCCGCAAGCCGTGGGTCAAGACCACCTCGCCCCGGGCTCGAAGGTCGTCACCGACTACTTCGACAAGGCGGGCCTCACCCGTACCTCGACAAGGTCGGCTTCAACCTCGTCGGCTACGGCTGCACCACCTGCATCGGCAACTCGGGCCCGCTGCCCGAGGAGGTCTCGAAGGCGGTCAACGAGCACGACCTGGCGGTCACGTCGGTCCTCTCCGGCAACCGCAACTTCGAGGGCCGCATCAACCCCGACGTCAAGATGAACTACCTGGCCTCCCCGCCGCTGGTCGTCGCGTACGCCCTCGCGGGCTCCATGAAGGTGGACATCACCAAGGACGCCCTCGGCGTCGACCAGGACGGCAAGCCCGTCTACCTGGCCGACATCTGGCCGTCGGAGGCCGAGGTCAACGACGTCGTCGCCAACGCCATCGGCGAGGACATGTTCTCGAAGTCGTACGAGGACGTCTTCGCGGGCGACGCCCAGTGGCAGGCGCTCTCGATCCCGACCGGCTCCACCTTCGAGTGGGACGCCGAGTCCACCTACGTCCGGAAGCCCCCGTACTTCGAGGGCATGACGATGGAGACCACCCCGGTCACCGACATCACCGGCGCGCGCGTCCTGGCCAAGCTGGGCGACTCGGTCACCACCGACCACATCTCCCCGGCCGGCGCCATCAAGGCCGACACCCCGGCCGGCAAGTACCTCACCGAGCACGGTGTGGAGCGTCGTGACTTCAACTCCTACGGCTCGCGCCGTGGCAACCACGAGGTCATGATCCGCGGCACCTTCGCCAACATCCGCCTGCGCAACCAGATCGCGCCGGGCACCGAGGGCGGCTTCACCCGCGACTTCACCCAGGCCGACGCGCCGGTGTCGTTCATCTACGACGCCTCGCAGAACTACCAGGCCGCCGGCACCCCGCTGGTCATCCTGGGCGGCAAGGAGTACGGCTCCGGCTCGTCCCGCGACTGGGCCGCCAAGGGCACCGCGCTCCTCGGCGTCAAGGCCGTCATCACCGAGTCGTACGAGCGCATCCACCGCTCGAACCTCATCGGCATGGGCGTCCTCCCGCTCCAGTTCCCGGCCGGCCAGTCGGCCGACTCGCTCGGCCTGACCGGCGAGGAGACCTTCTCCATCACCGGCGTCACCGAGCTGAACGAGGGCACCACGCCGAGCACGGTCAAGGTCACCACCGACACCGGTGTCGAGTTCGACGCGGTCGTCCGCATCGACACCCCCGGTGAGGCGGACTACTACCGCAACGGCGGCATCATGCAGTACGTGCTCCGCAACCTGATCCGCGGCTGACGCGTCGGGTAGCAGACGAAAGGCCCCGCTCCTCGGAAGAGGAGCGGGGCCTTTCCCTTCGTTCACCCGTGGGTGGACAAGGGATCAGAACAGCATCTTGAAGCCGTTCCAGCCGCCCGTGCCGATCTTCACCTTGGCGTAGAACGGCGTCGCCGCGTTGCCGGTGCCCTTGTACAGCCACAGGGCGCCGGCGGTGTCGCGGGCGACCAGGTCCGCGACGCCGTCGTTGTTCAGGTCACCGACGGAGACCAGCGTGTTGAAGGTGTTCCAGCCGGCACCGATCTTGGTGCGGCCGGAGAAGGGCGCCTTGTAGTTGCCCGTGCCCTTGTACAGCCACAGCACGCCCGCACCGTCGCGCGCGACGATGTCGGCCTTGCCGTCGTTGGTCAGGTCACCCTTGCCGGTGATCTGGTTGTAGGCGCCCCAGCCGGAGCCGACCTTGTAGCGCGGGGCGAGCTTGCCGTTGCCGTAGCCCAGGTAGTGCCAGAGGACACCCGAGGTGTCGCGCGCGAAGAGGTCGTCGGCGGTGCCGCCACCGGTGTTGCCCGCCGAGAACACCTTGTTGTAGATGCCCCAGCCGCCGCCGATGTCCGTCGGGGTGCCGCCGAACGGCATGTACCCGAAGCGGTTGTTCTCGACGAACCAGAGGCCGTCCGAGCCGCCGTCGGCGTTGTGGTCCACCTGCATGATGAACTTGCTGTACTGCCAGCCGTTGCCACCGTCGACGGGGGCCTTCAGGCCACCGCTGCCGTTGGGGTCGTAACGGTAGAGGTCGCCGTTGCTGGCCTCCCCGAACAGAGAGTTGACCGGCGTCACGACGGCGGTCGAGGAGGAGGCGGCGAAGGCGCCGGCGCGAGTCGACGACTCGACGGTGGCGCTGGAGGCGGAGCGGGTCTGCGGGGCGTCGGCCGCGACGGCGGCCGTCGTGGTGCCCACCAGCGCGGCGGTCAGCGCCGCGACCGTGACACGGGACAGAACGCCCGTGCGGTTCAGGCCAGAAGAGTTGGCCACGTAGATCTCCAGATCCGTATGGAATGAGGCAGGTCCCGCCGGCGCGCCCGTGCACGCGGCACGGGGGTCAGCGGGGACCTCTATGATCCCGGATCCTTCTCACGGGATCTTCACCGGGCAACTGGTTTGTGACACAGCTGTTTCAATGCTGGCTGTATGTACGGTTTTGTCTCTTCTCTCCCGCGCGCCTTCCTCCCGCATCCGCGCCACGCCGGTGGAAGGGGTGCTCCCGACCCCCTGTCAAGGGTGTTGTGCGACGAATGGTTGGACGAAACGCCGCAGATCCAGCGTGCTTATCCCGGAGGTCTCAACTCGGGAAAGATGGCCCTGGAAACCTGGTTTCGATCTTGCTCCGGTGAAGGGAAGTGGACTATACCTGTCGGCGTCCAGCCAGTCGGAGCAATGCGACGACGGCCCGACGCGTGCACGACCCGGCTGCAAATGACCGCGGTGGCGGGGCCCTTCGCCTGTGGCGAGTGAGAAACGGGCGACCGGTACACCGCCTGAGTCCTGAATGAAGGCGAGGACTTGAGCATGGGATCCACCTCCGCACACAACGGTGAGGGCCTCGGCCGTCGCGATCTGATCAAGCGTTCCGCCGCTATCGGTCTGATCTCCGTCCCGACGATGGGCTTCCTGTCCGCCTGCGCGAGCAGCGGCGACGGCGGCAACGAAAAGGTCGAGAAGGGCACGAAGTCCGAAAAGAACCCGCTCGGGGTGAACGAGTCGGCAGGGATGGAATTCGTCCTGTTCGACGGTGGATTCGGACAGCAGTACGCCAAGGACGCGATCAAGGTCTACGAGACCAACTACCCCAAGGCGAAGGTCAAGTTCACCCCACCCAGAAGATCACCACCACGCTGCAGCCGCGCTTCAACGGCGGCACCCCGCCGGACCTCATCGACAACTCCGGCGCCGAGCAGATGGACATGGGCGTCCTCGTCGGCCAGAAGCAGCTGGCGGACCTCACGCCGCTGCTGGACGCGCCGTCCATCGACGACCCGAAGAAGAAGGTCCGCGACACCCTGCGGCCCGGCATCGTCGAGATGGGCCAGTTCGACGGCGACCCGGTGTGGATCCTGTACTACGCGTACACGGTCTACGGCGTCTGGTACTCGCAGAAGCTGCTCGACTCCCTCGACGCGAAGTACCCCGAGACCTGGGACGAGATGCTGGCCGTCTGCGAGAAGGCCAAGAAGAAGGGCATCGCCGGCTGGACGTACGCCGGCAAGTACCCGTACTACGTCCCCTTCTCGCTGTACCCGATGATCGGCAAGGTCGGCGGGCGCGAGGTCCTCGACGCCATCGACAACCTGGAGCCGAAGGCCTGGGAGCACCCCGCGGTCAAGACGTGTTTCGAGGCGTACTACGAGCTCGTCAAGAAGGGCTACATCCTCAAGGGCACCCCCGGCCTCGACCACATCCAGTCGCAGACCGCCTGGACCGAGGGCAAGGCGCTGTTCATCCCGAACGGCTCCTGGGTCGAGAACGAGGCCGCGAAGACCATGCCGGCCGACTTCAACCTGGCGGTGTCCGCCCCGACCGGCATCGACTCCTCCGACAAGATGCCCTTCGGCACCATCTGGGCCTCCGGCGGCGAGCCCTTCATCGTCCCGGCCAAGGCGAAGAACCTGGAGGGCGGTCTGGAGCAGCTGCGCATCATGCTCAGCGAGGAGTCCTCCAAGAACTTCACCAAGACCGTGAAGTCCCTGACGGCCTTCAACGGCGGCACCGACGGCATCGAGCTGACCCCGGGCCTCAAGTCCGGCGTCGCCGCGCTGGAGAAGGCCGGCCAGAACGTCGTCAACCCGCGTCTCCAGGACTGGTACGTCGCGCTCCAGAAGGAGAAGATCGGCGTCGCCGGCCTCGGCGAGATGATGGCGGGCCGCGCGACCCCGGCCGAGACGATCAAGAAGATCCAGAAGTTCGCCGATGAAGCGGCCAAGGACTCGAGCATCAAGCACTACAAGCACTGACGCACAGTGCCGGGGCCCCTTCCCGCCGACCGGGAGCGGGCCCCGGTTCCTTCGCGCGCGGCACCAGCGGCGCGCTTGGCGCGGGAAAGATCGGGGTCGGTAGGAATGCAACACGGCAAGTACCGTTTCATCGTGGGGTTCCTGGCGGCCCCCCTCGCGCTCTACGCGCTGTTCGTCATCTGGCCGTTCATCCAGTCCATCTACTACTCGTTCACGGACTGGACCGGGCTGAGTCCCGATTTCACGATGGTCGGGTTCGACAACTACAGCAGAATGCTGGACGACGAGATCTTCTGGAAATCGGTCCAGCACAGTCTGACCTTCGCGGTGGTATTGCCGCTGGTGACCGTGGGTCTCGCGCTCTTCTTCGCCTTCATGCTCAATGTCGGCGGTCGGCGCCGGGGTGGCGCGGCGATCGCGGGTGTGCGCGGTTCCTCGTTCTACAAGATCGTCTATTTCTTCCCGCAGGTGCTGTCGATCGCGATCGTCGCGCTGCTCTTCCAGTTCGCGTACAACCCGAACAGCGGAGCCATCAATTCCGTATTGAAGGCCGTCGGTCTCGGCAGCATCCAGCCGGACTGGCTCGGTGATCCGGACCTCGCCCTCATCTGCGTGATGGCGGTCCTCGTCTGGTCCACGGTCGGATTCTTCGTCGTCCTCTTCTCGGCCGGCATGGCGTCCATTCCGAGGGACTTCTACGAGGCGGCCCTGCTCGACGGCGCCAACCGCTTCACCACCTTCTTCAAGATCACCCTGCCGCTGCTCTGGGACACCGTGCAGTCCGGGTGGATCTACATGGGCATCCTCGCGCTCGGCGCGGAGTCCTTCGCCGTCGTCCAGATCATGACCGTCGGCCCCAACGGCGGCGGGCCCGACTTCTCCACCATCGTCCTTCCGCTGTACGTGTACCAGAAGGCGTTCCGGGACGGTCAGGCCGCCTACGCAACGACCATCGGTGTCGCGCTCCTCATCGTCACGCTGGCCTTCGCGGCCATCGTGATGAAGGTGGGCCGGCGCGAGCGGCTGGAGTTCTGATGAAGACGACCGACACTGCCTCCACCGGCGTCGAGACCCCCGGCTCCCCGGCCGGCCCGGGACCCGCGGTCACCAAGATCGAGGCGCCCGCCGCGCGCAGGACCGCCAAGGCCGAGGGCGCGACCCTCAACGTCTTCTCGCACGGCGTCCTGATCATCTGGGCGATCATGGTCGTCATGCCGCTGCTCTGGGCGGTCATGACCTCCTTCAAGACCGACAAGGCGATCTTCACCTCCCCGTGGTCGCTGCCCGACGGCCTGCACTTCGAGAACTGGTCGCGCGCCTGGACCGAGGCGCACATGAGCGACTACTTCCTGAACACCCTCCTGGTGGTCGGAGGCTCGCTCGTCGGCACGCTCCTCTTCGGCTCGATGGCGGCCTACGTCCTGGCCCGCTTCGAGTTCCCGGGCAACCGCTTCATCTACTTCCTCTTCATCGGAGGGATGAGCTTCCCGATCATCCTGGCGCTCGTGCCGCTCTTCTACGTCATGCAGAACATGGCCCTGCTCAACACGCTGCACGGCCTGATCCTGGTCTACATCGCGTACTCGCTGCCGTTCACCGTCTTCTTCCTCACGGCCTTCTTCCGCACCCTGCCGACCTCGGTGGCGGAGGCGGCCTTCGTCGACGGCGCCTCGCACACCCGGACGTTCTTCCAGGTGATGCTGCCGATGGCCAAGCCCGGCCTCATCAGCGTCGGCATCTTCAACTTCCTCGGCCAGTGGAACCAGTACCTGCTGCCGACCGTGCTCAACACCGAGCCGGAGAAGAAGGTGCTCTCGCAGGGCCTCGTCCAGCTGGCCGTCAGCCAGGGCTACAAGGGCGACTGGTCCGGCCTCTTCGCCGGCCTGGTGATGGCCATGCTCCCGGTCCTCGCCGCGTACATCATCTTCCAGCGGCAGGTGGTGGCCGGACTGACCGCCGGCGCCGTGAAGTAAGCCCGCTGTCGCAGCCCTCCGGGCCCCCGGCGCACCCGCGCCGGGGCCCCGCGCGTGCGGTGACGCCCACCGTCCGACACTCAAGGCCTTGACGGGGACCAAGCCGAAAGAGTCCCCTTAGAGTTCACATGTTGGAGAAAACGGTGGGAGTGAGTGAGTCGATGGAGACTCCGGGGTCGCAGACGTCTCTGCACAGGGCCAATCTCGAACGGGTCGTCCGGGCGGTGCGCATGGCCGGCTCGCTCACCCAGGCGGAGATCGCCCGGACGACGGGCCTCTCCGCCGCCACGGTCTCCAACATCGTGCGGGAGCTGAAGGACGGCGGCACCGTCGAGGTCACGCCCACCTCCGCGGGCGGCCGCCGGGCCCGCAGCGTCTCGCTCTCCGGGGACGCCGGCATCGTGATCGGCGTGGACTTCGGCCACACCCACCTGAGGGTCGCCGTCGGCAACCTCGCCCACCAGGTCCTCGCCGAGGAGGCGGAGCCGCTCGATGTGGACGCCTCCTCCGCCGAGGGCTTCGACCGGGCGGAGCAGCTGGTCAAGCGGCTGATCCGGGCCACCGGCATCGGCCCCGACAAGGTGATCGGCGTCGGCCTCGGCGTGCCGGGACCGATCGACGTCTCCTCCGGGACCCTCGGCTCGACCTCGATCTTGCCGGGCTGGAGCGGCATCAACCCCGCCGACGAGCTCTCCGGCCGGCTCGGCGTGCCCGTGCACGTCGACAACGACGCCAACCTCGGCGCGCTCGGCGAGCTGGTCTGGGGCAGCGGCCGGGGCGTCAAGGACCTCGCGTACATCAAGGTGGCCAGCGGCGTCGGTGCCGGGCTCGTCATCGACGGCCGGGTCTACCGGGGGCCCGGCGGCACCGCCGGCGAGATCGGGCACATCACCCTGGACGAGTCGGGCCCCGTCTGCCGCTGCGGCAACCGCGGCTGTCTGGAGACCTTCACCGCCGCCCGCTACGTGCTGCCGCTGCTCCAGCCGAGCCACGGCCCCGATCTGACGATGGAGCGGGTCGTCCAGCTGGCCCGGGAGGGCGACCCCGGCTGCCGCCGGGTGGTCGCCGACGTCGGACGGCACATCGGCAGCGGCATCGCGAACCTCTGCAACCTCCTCAACCCCAGCCGGGTGGTGCTCGGCGGCGACATCGCCGAGGCCGGCGAGCTGGTCCTCGGGCCCATCCGGGACTCCGTCTCGCGGTACGCGATCCCCAGCGCCGCCCGGCAGCTCTCGCTGGCGCAGGGAGCCCTCGGCGGGCGCGCCGAGGTACTGGGCGCCCTCGCCCTCGTCCTGAGTGAAATGGGTGATTCGACCCTGTTGGAGAGTGCGCTGCCCGCGCCGCCCAGAGCTCCCGCCTTGCCTTCACTTAGAGAACGAACACCACCGTTGCCATCTCGTTAATAATTTACTTCTTGACGACAACGTTGCGGCCGAGTTGACTTCGTGGCACCTCGGCCGCAACGTCGCGGCCTCGTCAGGGAGGCAACCCCACATGAACGCAGTGACGCGTCGTGCCGTCATAGCAACGGCCGCGGTCTCGATGGCCCTCTCGCTCGCCGCCTGCGGCCAGGCCGGCGGCGGCGACAAGGAAGACAAGGGCAGCTCGACGAAGATCGGTCTGCTCCTTCCGGAGAACAAGACCTCGCGCTACGAGTCCCTGGACAAGCCCCAGTTCGAGAAGGCCGTCAAGGCGGCCTGCTCCGACTGCGAGGTCGTCTACAACAACGCGGTCTCCGACGTCGTGAAGCAGAAGCAGCAGTTCGACCAGCTGATCGCCGACGGCGTCAAGGTCATCGCCCTCGACCCGGTCGACGCCACCAAGGCCGAGGGCTGGGTCAGGACGCGAAGGCCAAGGGCGTCAAGGTCGTCGCCTACGACCGTGCCGTCGCGGGCGCCGACGCCTACGTCAGCCACGACAACAACAAGGTCGGCGAGCTCCAGGGGCAGGCCCTCCTCGCCGCCCTCGGCGCCAAGGCCGCCACCGCCAACGTCGTGATGATCAACGGCGACGAGAAGGACCCGAACGCCGCGCTGTTCAAGAAGGGCGCGCACGCCGCCCTCGACGGCAAGGTCGGCAAGATCGCCTACGAGGCCTCCGGCGAGTGGGACCCGAAGGTCGCCGGCGAGAAGATGTCCGCCGCGATCTCCTCGGTCGGCAAGGACAAGATCACCGCCGTCTACTCGGCCAACGACGGCATGGCCGGCGGCATCATCACCTCCCTGGAGAACGCCGGCATCAAGAACGTCCCGGTGGGCGGTCAGGACGCCGAGGTCGCGGGCATCCAGCGCATCATCGCCGGCACCCAGACCTTCACCATCTACAAGTCGCCGCTCCAGCTGGCCCCCGAGGCCGCCAAGTTCGCGGTGAACCTCCTCCAGGGCAAGGCGCTCGGCGCCCAGGGCGCGACCGACGGCGTGCCGTCCACGCTCTTCACCCCGGTCGTGGTCGACAAGACCAACATCCAGTCCACGGTGCTCAAGGACGGCATCTACAAGGCCGCCGACCTGTGCACGGCGGACCTCGCCGCCCAGTGCGGCGCGCTGGGCATCAAGTAACCCCCAGCGCCTCCCCGCCGGGCCCCATCGGCCCCGCGTCACGGATCCCGGCACCCGCCGCGCCCGGTCAGAGGCGCCGCCGCCCGCGTACAGAGGGTGAAGACCCTGGTAACCGGGCGGCGCACGGCGGCCGGATCCGTCCTCAGCCCGTCCGGCCCCGGCCGACCCAGACCCGCTGTCGGTCCGGGGGCCGGACGAGCCCAGCCCCCCTCGAAACTTCGGCGCCGCACGACGGCGCGACATGCCGTCGCCCTCCGGGCGGCGAAGGAGTTGGTTCACGTGTCCCAGACGCCCGTGCTGGCGTTGCGTGGGATCTTCAAGCGATTCGGAGCGGTCCAGGTCCTCTCCGGTGTCGATCTCGAAGTCCACGCAGGAGAGGTCGTCGCGCTCGTCGGCGACAACGGAGCGGGAAAGTCCACGCTGGTCAAGACGATCGCCGGCGTGCACCCCATCGACGAGGGCGTCATCGAGTGGGAGGGCGAGCGCGTCGAGATCCAGCGCCCGCACGACTCCCAGAACCTCGGTGTCGCGACCGTCTACCAGGACCTCGCGCTCTGCGACAACCTCGACGTCGTCGCCAACCTGTTCCTCGGCCGCGAGATCAAGAAGGGCGGCGTCCTCGACGAGGTCGCCATGGAGAAGCGGGCCAAGGACCTGCTCTCCACCCTCTCCATCCGCATCCCCAGCGTCCGCATCCCCGTCGCCGCCCTCTCCGGTGGCCAGCGGCAGGTCGTCGCCATCGCCCGCGCCCTGGTCGGCGACCCCAAGATCGTGATCCTGGACGAGCCCACCGCCGCGCTCGGCGTCGAGCAGACCGCGCAGGTCCTCGACCTGGTCGAGCGGCTGCGCGAGCAGGGTCTCGGCGTCATCCTCATCAGCCACAACATGGCCGACGTGAAGGCCGTCGCCGACACCGTCGCCGTGCTCCGCCTGGGCCGCAACAACGGCACCTTCCCGGTGGCCACCACCACGCACGAAGAGATCATCGCCGCGATCACCGGAGCCACGGACAACGCCGTGACCCGCCGCCAGGCCCGCAACGCGGAGGTAGCGAAGTGAGCACCACCCCCAGCACCTCCGAGGACACCGTGCCCGAGCCGCGCGCGGGCGAGGAGGCGGCCCCGGCCGCCGCCGCGATCCCCGCCGTCGACCCCCGCCTCCTCGTCCGCGAGCAGGGCTTCAAGGGCTACGTCGACGAGTTCAAGCGCAAGATCCGCTCCGGCGAGATCGGCTCGCTGCCCGTCGTCGTCGGCCTGATCGTCATCGGCGTCGTCTTCCAGGCCCTCACCGGCAACTTCATCACCTCGTACAACCTCGACCAGATCACGCTGTACGCGGTCGGCCCCGGCATCATGGCCGTCGGCATCGTCTTCGTGCTGCTGCTCGGCGAGATCGACCTCGCCGTCGGCTCCGTGGCGGGCCTGGCCGGCTCGGTCTGGGGCGTCCTCGGCACCGACATGCCCGACGGCCTCGCCATCCTCCTCGGCATCCTGTCCGGCACCCTGCTCGGCGCCTTCCACGGCATCGTCTTCGCCAAGATCGGCGTGCCCGCCTTCGTCGTCACCCTCGCCGGCTTCCTCGGCTGGGCCGGCCTGCAGACCTGGGTGATGGGGGACAAGTCCACCATCCCCACCCCGATCGGCAGCTTCGTCGAGGACCTCACCAAGTACTACTTCTCCGACGTCGCCGCCGCCTACGGCCTCGCCGTCGCCGTCATCGCCGGCTTCTACCTCGCCCAGCTGCGCGACTCCCGCCGCCGCAGGGCCGCCGGGCTGCCGCACCGCCCGCAGAGCGAGATGATCCTGCGCACCGCCGTCCTCGCGGTCCTGGTCCTCGTCGCCGCGTACGGCTTCAACCAGGAGAAGGGCCTGCCGCTCTCCTGGTGATCTTCCTGGTGATCCTGCTCGCCACCGACTTCGTCCTGCGCCGCACCACGTACGGCCGCCAGGTCTTCGCGGTCGGCGGCGGCATCGAGGCCGCCCGCCGCGCCGGCATCAGCGTGGACTGGATCCGGATCTCGGTCTTCATGATCTCCGGCACGCTGGGCGCCGTCGGCGGCCTCTTCCTCGCCTCCGCGACCGGCGGCGCCGACCGCTCCCTCGGCGGCGGCAACCAGCTGATGATGTGCATCGCCGCCGCCGTCATCGGCGGCACGTCCCTGTTCGGCGGACGCGGCAAGGTCTGGTCGGCGCTCCTGGGCATCCTGGTCATCCAGTCGATCGTCCAGGGCCTCAACCAGATGAACCTGTCCTCGAACGCGATCCAGTACATGATCACCGGAGCGGTCCTGCTCATCGCGGTGATCATCGACTCGGTCTCCCGCCGCACGCAGAAGACCGCCGGACGCGCGTAACCCCTGTCACACCAGCCCGGCACCGGGAAACCGGTGCCGGGCTCCGGCGCGTCCGGAGCAGTGTCGGGAACACGTACGAACCGGGCACGCGCGCGTGCGGAGCCGTACAGATCATCGGCTTGTCGGCCGTGCGGGTGATGCCACACCCCCCGGCCCGATGCCCACGATCCAAGACGGAACATTAGACTCGACAAATCGGCAAGCTCGACCAGCTCAAAGCAAGGAGGAACGGGTGGCTCTGCTGACCCGTATCAGGGGACCGCGAGATCTGGACCGGCTCTCCCCGGAGCAGCTGGACCAGCTGGCCGACGAGATCAGGACGTTCCTCGTGGACGCCGTCTCCAAGACCGGCGGGCACCTCGGCCCCAACCTCGGTGTGGTCGAGCTGACCATCGCCCTGCACCGGGTGTTCGATTCCCCGAAGGACAAGGTCCTCTGGGACACCGGCCACCAGAGCTACGTCCACAAGCTCCTCACCGGGCGCCAGGACTTCTCGAAGCTCAAGATGAAGGGCGGCCTCTCCGGCTACCCCTCGCAGGCCGAGTCCGAGCACGACGTCATCGAGAACTCGCACGCCTCCACCGTCCTCGGCTGGGCCGACGGCCTGGCCAAGGCGAACGAGGTCCTGAAGAAGGACGACCACGTCGTCGCCGTCATCGGCGACGGCGCCCTCACCGGCGGCATGGCCTGGGAGGCGCTGAACAACATCGCCGCCGCCAAGGACCGCCCGCTCGTCATCGTCGTCAACGACAACGAGCGCTCCTACGCGCCCACCATCGGCGGCCTCGCCAACCACCTGGCCACCCTGCGCACCACCGACGGCTACGAGCGCTTCCTCGCCCGCGGCAAGGACATCCTGGAGCGCACCCCCGTCGTCGGGAAGCCGCTCTACGAGACCCTGCACGGCGCCAAGAAGGGCCTCAAGGACTTCATCGCCCCGCAGGGCATGTTCGAGGACCTCGGCCTCAAGTACGTCGGCCCCATCGACGGCCACGACATCGAGGCCCTGGAGTCCGCCCTCACGCGCGCCAAGCGCTTCGGCGGCCCCGTGATCGTCCACTGCCTCACCGAGAAGGGCCGCGGCTATCAGCCCGCCCTCCAGGACGAGGCCGACCGCTTCCACGCCGTCGGCAAGATCCACCCCGACACCGGCCTGCCCATCGCCTCCTCCGGCGCCGACTGGACCGGCGTCTTCGCCGAGGAGATGGTCGCGCTCGGCAAGGAGCGCGAGGACATCGTCGCCATCACCGCGGCCATGCTCCAGCCCGTCGGTCTCGACAAGTTCGCCAAGGCCTTCCCCGAGCGGGTCTTCGACGTCGGCATCGCCGAGCAGCACGGCGCGGTCTCCGCCGCCGGCCTCGCCACCGGGGGCCTCCACCCGGTCTTCGCGGTCTACGCGACCTTCCTCAACCGCGCCTTCGACCAGGTCCTGATGGACGTGGCCCTGCACAAGTGCGGCGTCACCTTCGTCCTGGACCGGGCCGGCATCACCGGCACCGACGGCGCCTCGCACAACGGCATGTGGGACATGTCGATCCTCCAGGTCGTGCCCGGCCTGCGGCTCGCCGCCCCGCGCGACGCCGACCAGGTCCGCGCCCAGCTGCGCGAGGCCGTCGAGGTCACCGACGCCCCCACCGTGGTCCGCTTCTCCAAGGGCGCGGTCGGCCCGGCCGTCCCAGCCTGCGCCGCGTCGGCGGCATGGACGTGCTCCGCGAGTCCGGCTCGGAGCGGCCCGACGTCCTCCTGGTCTCGGTGGGCGCCCTGGCCCCATGTGCCTGGAGATCGCCGAGCTCCTGGAGCGGCAGGGCATCTCCACCACCGTGGTCGACCCCCGCTGGGTCAAGCCCGTCGACGAGGCCCTCGCCCCGCTCGCCGAGCAGCACCGGGTGGTCGTCACCGTCGAGGACAACAGCCGCGTCGGCGGTGTCGGCTCGGCCGTCGCCCAGGCCCTGCGCGACGCCGGCGTCGACGTGCCGCTGCGTGACTTCGGCATCCCGCCGCGCTTCCTCGACCACGCCTCCCGCGGCGAGGTCCTGGCCGAGATCGGGCTGACCGCCCCGGACATCGCCCGTCAGGTCACCGGTCTGGTCTCGCGGCTCGACGGCAGGTTCGAGAGCAGCGCGCAGGCCGTGGAGCCCGCCCGCGACTGACGGACCCCGTCACCCGGCGTCACCTCTGGGCCGGTCGGATCACTCTTCGGAGTGCCGACCGGCCCTTTCGCGTGCATTCTGGCGACAGGGCGGGCAGCCCCATGGCAGGGAGGTGCGACGTGAGTACGGACCAGCGGCCACGTGCCAACACCGGATTGTTCCGGACGAAGTCGGTGGAGCAGTCGATCCGCGACACCGAGGAGCCCGAGCACGCGCTCAGGAAATCCCTGTCCGCCTGGGACCTGACCGTGTTCGGCGTCGGCGTCATCATCGGCACCGGCATCTTCGTCCTCACCGGCAAGGTCGCCAAGGAGAACGCCGGCCCGGCCACCGCCCTCGCCTTCGTCGCCGCCGGCATCGTCTGCGCCCTGGCCGCCCTGTGCTACGCCGAGTTCGCCTCGACGGTGCCGGTGGCCGGATCGGCGTACACCTTCGCGTACGCGTCGATCGGCGAGCTGCCCGCCTGGATCATCGGCTGGGACCTGGTCCTGGAGTTCGCCCTCGGCACGGCGGTGGTCGCCGTCGGCTGGTCGGGCTACGTCAGATCCCTCATGGACAACGTCGGCTGGCACCTGCCCGCCTCGCTCGAAGGCCCGGACGTCGCGGGCGGCACCTTCGACATCCTGGCCTTCCTGCTCGTCCTCGTGCTCACCGTCGTCCTCGTCCTCGGCATGAAGCTGTCCGCCCGGATCACCGCGGTCGTCGTCGCGATCAAGGTGACCGTCGTGATGATCGTGATCGTCGCCGGCCTGTTCTTCATCGTCGGCGACAACTACAAGCCCTTCATCCCGCCGGCCGTCACCCCGCCCGGCGGCGGCTCCGGCTGGAGCGAGCCACTGGTCCAGCTGATCTTCGGCTACGCGCCGACGAACTTCGGCGTCATGGGCATCTTCACCGCCGCCTCCGTCGTCTTCTTCGCCTTCATCGGCTTCGACGTGGTCGCCACCGCCGCCGAGGAGACCAAGCTGCCGCAGCGGGACATGCCCCGGGGCATCCTCGGCTCGCTCCTCATCTGCACCGTGCTGTACGTGGCCGTGGCCCTGGTCGTCACCGGCATGGAGAAGTACACCGACCTGTCCACCAGCGCCCCGCTCGCCGACGCCTTCAAGGCGGCGGGACACCCCTGGTACGCGGGCGTGATCAGCTTCGGCGCCGCCGTCGGCCTCACCACGGTCTGTCTGATCCTGCTCCTCGGCCAGACCCGCGTCTTCTTCGCCATGAGCCGCGACGGCCTGCTGCCGCGCTTCTTCTCCGTCACCCACCCCCGGTTCAGGACCCCCTACCGGCCGACCATCCTGCTCGGCGTGATCATCGCCGTCGTCGCCGGCTTCACCAGCATCAACGAACTCGCGACCCTGGTGAACATCGGCACCCTCTTCGCCTTCGTCGTCGTCGCCGTCGGCGTCATGGTGCTCCGCCGCACCCGCCCCGACCTGCCCCGCGCCTTCCGCACCCCCTGGGTGCCGGTGCTGCCGATCCTCTCCATCGCCGCCTCCGTCTGGCTCATGCTCAACCTGCCGGGCGAGACCTGGTTCCGGTTCGCCGTCTGGATGGTGATCGGCTTCGTCGTCTACGCGCTGTACGGGCGCGGTCACAGCCGGCTCGGCCGGGAGGGCCGGGGCGCCGAGCACTGAGCGGACGGGCACCGGGCGCGGCGGAGACCCTCCGGGAGGGCGACTACAGTCGGTTCGTACCCGAACTGCTTCCGACGACCGGAGTGCTGGATCCCCCCATGGCGAATTCCCAGGCCCCCACCGACCGTTCCACGGCACCGCCGCCCCCGTGCTCCAGGGCGGCTGGCTGACCAGAGGGGAGGAGGGCAGGTTCAGCGCCTATCTGCCCCGGGGCGGCGAGGTGGTGCGCTGGACCGAGGAGCCCGGCGGCGGCTGGAGCGGCCCCGTCTCCCTCGGCGGCGACGGCCTCACCCCGTTCCTCGCCGTCGGCCAGGGCGCCGACCGCTACGTCCACCTCGTCGGTATGCGCCCGACGGGCGGGGACGAGGGGCACGTCGAGCTGGTGCACGCCGTCCAGTTCCAGACCGGCCGCCCGGCGGCCGCCTGGCGCCCCTGGGGCACTCCAACGGCAAGGCCCCGTGGACGGGCAACCCGCCGTCGCCGTGGACGCCCAGGGCCGCGTCCACGTCTTCATGCGCAACGGGGCGGCGGCATCAGCCTGCGCGCGCAGAAGGACGCGGGCGGCTGGCACCCTGGTGGGACCTGATGGGCTCCAAGACCGACCCCTCCCCGGTCGCCGTCACCAACGGCTCCGGCCTCGTCGAGCTGTACAGCTCCCACGCCAAGGGCCTCGTCCGCTACGTCCAGCGCGAGGCCGGCGCGAAGCCGGACCGCGAGGAGCTCGTGCCCGCCTCGGTGACCATGGGCTCCCTGGCGGCCGTCACCGGTCCCTCCGGGCACGTGACGCTCTTCTACCTCGACCAGGAGGGCCAGGTCGCCGCCTGGTCGCCGGAGCGCTCCCTGGCGCCCACGCCGCTGGGCAAGGCGGTCGGCACCGGCCGGCTGTCGGTCACCCGCTGCCTCATCGACGGCTTCGACTGCACGGTCCTCGCCCAGCAGTCCGGGGACGGCCGGCTCGCCCTCGCCGCCTACCCCAGCGAGCAGGAGGCGGAGGGCCTCAGCTGGTCGGAGACGGGGGAGCGGCAGGGGAACCTGGCCACCGTCCTCACCCGGAGCCTCGACGGCGGCCTGGTCGCGATGGCCGTGGCCGACGGAGGCGTCCCGGTGGCCACCCGTCAGAAGGTCGGCGCCCAGGGGCTGCTGCTCGAAGGCTGGCGCTCCATAGGGTGACCCCGCCCCCGACACGGGAAACGGCCCCGGCACCTGTGCGAGGTGCCGGGGCCGTCGTCCTGACGCGTCCGGGTGTTACGCCGGGACGCTCGCCACGCCCTGGGCCAGGAAACGCTTGCCGTTGACGCGCTCGGAGACGCCCTCACGGTCCAGGTACGGCGTGATGCCGCCCAGGTGGAAGGGCCAGCCCGCGCCCGTGATCAGGCAGAGGTCGATGTCCTGCGCCTCGGCGACGACACCCTCCTCCAGCATCAGGCCGATCTCCTGCGCCACCGCGTCCAGGACGCGGTCGCGGACCTGCTCCTCGGTCAGGACGAGGTCGCCCTGCTTGAGGAGGGCGGCGACCTCCGGGTCGAGCTCCGGCTTGAAGCCGTTCTCCGGCTTGTAGACGTAGAAGCCGCGCTTGCCGGCCTCGACGACCGCCTTCAGGTTGGGGGAGACCTTGAAGCGCTCGGGGAAGGAGCGGTTCAGCGTCTCGGAGACGTGCAGGCCGATCGCCGGGCCGACGAGCTCCAGGAGCACCAGCGGGGACATCGGCAGGCCGAGCGGCTCGATCGCCTTCTCGGCGGTCTCGACCGGGGTGCCCTCGTCGATGACGTTCTGGATCTCGCCCATGAAGCGGGTCAGGATGCGGTTCACGACGAACGCCGGGGCGTCCTTGGTGAGGACCGCGGTCTTCTTCAGCTTCTTGGCGACGCCGAAGGCGGTGGCCAGGGAGGCGTCGTCCGTCTTCTCGCCGCGGACGATCTCCAGGAGCGGGAGGATCGCGACCGGGTTGAAGAAGTGGAAGCCGACCACGCGCTCCGGGTGCTGGAGCTTGGAGGCCATCTCCGAGACGGACAGCGAGGAGGTGTTGGTGGCGAGGATCGCGTGCGCCGGGGCGACCGCCTCGACCTCCGCGAACACCTTCTGCTTGACGGACATCTCCTCGAACACGGCCTCGATGATGAAGTCCGCGTCCGCGAAGCCCTCGGCCTTGTCGAGGACACCGGAGACCAGGCCCTTGAGACGGTTGGCCTTGTCCTGGTTGATGCGGCCCTTGCCGAGCAGCTTCTCGATCTCGGCGTGGACGTAGCCCACGCCCTTGTCGACGCGCTCCTGGTCGATGTCGGTCAGGACGACCGGCACCTCCAGGCGGCGCAGGAAGAGCAGGGCCAGCTGGGAGGCCATCAGACCGGCGCCGACGACGCCGACCTTGGTGACCGGGCGGGCCAGCGACTTGTCCGGGGCGCCGGCGGGGCGCTTGCCGCGCTTCTGCACCAGGTTGAAGGCGTAGATGCCGGAGCGCAGCTCGCCGCCCATGATCAGGTCCGCGAGGGCCTGGTCCTCGGCGTCGAAGCCCTTCTGCAGGTCGCCGTCCTTGGCGGCCTCGATGATCTCCAGGGCGCGGTAGGCGGCCGGGGCGGCGCCGTGCACCTTGGAGTCGGCGATGGCGCGGCCCTTGGCGACGGCCTGGTCCCAGGCCTCGCCGCGGTCGACCTCGGCGCGGTCCACGGAGACCTCGCCCTTGAGGACGGACGCGGTCCAGATCAGCGACTGCTCCAGGAAGTCGGCGCCCTCGAAGATCGCGTCGGCGATGCCGAGCTCGAAGACCTGCTTGCCCTTGAGCTGGCGGTTCTGGTTCAGCGAGTTCTCGATGATGACCGAGACGGCCTTCTCGGCACCGATCAGGTTCGGCAGGAGGGCGCAGCCGCCCCAGCCGGGCACCAGGCCGAGGAAGACCTCGGGCAGCGAGAAGGCCGGCAGGGCCTTCGAGACGGTGCGGTAGGTGCAGTGCAGACCGACCTCGACGCCGCCGCCCATGGCCGCGCCGTTGTAGTACGCGAAGGTCGGCACGGCGAGCGCGGACAGGCGCTTGAAGACGTCGTGGCCGCCCTTGCCGATGGCGAGCGCCTCGTCGTGCTTCTTGAGCAGCTCGACGCCCTTGAGGTCGGCGCCGACGGCGAAGATGAACGGCTTGCCGGTGATGCCGACGCCGACGATGTCACCGTTCGCGGCCTCGGCCTCGACCTGGTCGATCGCCGCGTTCAGGTTGGCGAGGGACTGCGGGCCGAAGGTGGTCGGCTTGGTGTGGTCGAAGCCGTTGTCCAGCGTGATCAGCGCGAACGTGCCGGCGTTGGCCGGGAGTTCGAAGTGCCGTACGTGGGCCGAGGTGACGACCTCGTCCGGGAAGAGCTCGGCGGCGCCCTTCAGAAGCTCGGCGGTGGTGCTCACTTGCCCTCCCAGTGGGGTTCTCCCAGATGACCGTCGCGCCCATGCCGAAGCCGACGCACATGGTGTTGAGGCCGTAGCGGACCTGCGGGTTCTCCTCGAACTGGCGGGCCAGCTGCGTCATCAGACGGACGCCGGAGGAGGCGAGCGGGTGGCCGTACGCGATGGCGCCGCCGTACTGGTTGACGCGGGCGTCGTCGTCGGCGATGCCGTAGTGCTCCAGGAACGCGAGGACCTGGACCGCGAAGGCCTCGTTGATCTCGAAGAGGCCGATGTCCTCGATGGACAGGCCGGCCTGGGCGAGGGCCTTCTCGGTGGCCGGGATCGGGCCGTAGCCCATGACCTCCGGCTCGACGCCGGCGAAGGCGTACGAGACGAGGCGCATCTTGACGGGGAGGCCGTTCTCCCGCGCGAAGTCCTCGGAGGCGATGATCGAGGCGGTGGCGCCGTCGTTGAGACCGGCCGCGTTGCCCGCGGTGACGTTGCCGTGGACGCGGAACGGCGTCTTCAGGTTGGCCAGCGACTCCAGGGTGGTGCCCGGACGCATCGGCTCGTCGGCGGTGACCAGGCCCCAGCCGGTCTCGCCGGTGGAGGCGTCGGTGCGGCGGACCGAGATCGGCACCAGGTCCGGCTGGATCTTGCCGTCGGCGTACGCCTTGGCGGCCTTCTCCTGCGAGCGCACGGCGTACTCGTCGGCGCGCTGCTTGGTGATGCTCGGGTAGCGGTCGTGCAGGTTCTCGGCGGTCATGCCCATGAAGAGGGCGGACTCGTCGACCAGCTTCTCGCTGACGAAGCGCGGGTTCGGGTCGACGCCCTCGCCCATGGGGTGGCGGCCCATGTGCTCGACGCCACCGGCGATGACGGCGTCGTACGCGCCGAAGGCGATCGAACCGGCCGTCGTCGTCACGGCGGTCAGCGCGCCGGCGCACATGCGGTCGATGGAGTAGCCCGGCACCGACTGCGGCAGCCCGGCGAGGATGCCCGCCGTGCGGCCCAGCGTCAGGCCCTGGTCGCCGATCTGCGTGGTCGCGGCGATGGCGACCTCGTCGATCTTCGCGGGGTCGAGGCCCGGGTTGCGGCGCAGCAGCTCCCGGATGGCCTTCACGACGAGGTCGTCGGCGCGGGTCTCGTGGTAGATGCCCTTCGGGCCCGCCTTGCCGAACGGGGTGCGGACGCCGTCGACGAAGACGACGTCCCTGACGGTACGAGGCACGATGGCTCTCCTCCAGGGTGCGGGATGGCACTGCTGCTGCGGCCACGCCTAAGCGTGCGCTTGCTCCCCCATGCTACTTGTGGGTAACCAAGCTGCCCACCCCTTGGGGCGGGAGCGGTGAAGGTCACACTCCCGGGGAAGCGAAAACCCCTGGCCGGAGGCCAGGGGTCCGAGGGTGCGGGGGCTACGCCGTCACCGAGAGCGCCTTCACGAGGAGCGGAGTCACCAGTTCCACCTGCCAGGGCCGGGCGCCGTGGCCGGTCAGGGCCGCGGAGACGGTGTCGGGGGTGGCGGGGGTGGGCGGTTCCCAGCAGACGCGGCGGACGGTGTCGGGGGTGATCAGGTTCTCCTGGGGAGGTTCAGCTCCTCGGCGAGGGCGGAGACCGCGGTGCGGGCCGCCGCGAGGCGGGCCGCGGCGACCGGGTCCTTGTCGGCCCAGGCGCGCGGCGGGGCGGGCCGGCGACCTGCTGGCCGGGCTGGGGAGCTCGCTCTCGGGAGGGCGCGGGCGCGGTCGACCGCGGCCTGCCACTGCTCCAGCTGGCGGCGGTTCATGCGGTTGCCGAAACCGGGCAGGGCGAGGCGCGCCCACGTTCACCGGCACCGCGAGGGCCGCCTCCACGATCGCCGCGTCGCTCAGCACCTTGCCGGGGGAGACGTCGCGGCGCTGGGCGACCTTGTCGCGGGCCGTCCACAGCTCCCGTACGACCGCCATCTGACGGCGGCGGCGCACCTTGTGCATGCCGGAGGTCCGGCGCCAGGGGTCCTTGCGCGGCGGGGCGGGCGGCGCGGAGGCGATGGCGTCGAACTCCTGGTGGGCCCACTCCAGCTTGCCCTGCCGGTCGAGCTCCTTCTCCAGGGCGTCCCGCAGGTCGACGAGCAGCTCGACGTCCAGGGCCGCGTACCGCAGCCAGGGCTCGGGCAGCGGCCGGGTGGACCAGTCGACGGCGGAGTGGCCCTTCTCCAGGGCGTAGCCGAGGACGGACTCGACCATCGCGCCGAGGCCGACGCGGGGGAAGCCCGCGAGGCGGCCGGCCAGCTCGGTGTCGAAGAGGGAGGTGGGGAGCATGCCTATGTCGCGGAGGCACGGGAGGTCCTGCGTCGCGGCGTGCAGGATCCACTCGGTCCCGGCGAGCGCCTCGCCGAGCCCCGAGAGGTCGGGGCAGCCGACGGGGTCGATGAGCGCGGTGCCCGCGCCCTCGCGGCGGAGCTGGACGAGATAGGCCCGCTGGCCGTAGCGGTAGCCGGAGGCGCGCTCGGCGTCCACGGCCACGGGACCGGTCCCGGCGGCGAACGCCGCGATCACCTCGGCGAGGGCGTCCTCCGTCTCGACGACGGGCGGAATCCCCTCGCGGGGCTCCAGCAACGGGATCGGAAGCCCATTCGCAGGGACATCGTCGTCCGGGGGGCCGCCCCGGTGGTGCGCAGTGCTGTGTCTGCTGCGGTCTCTTGGGCGTCGGTCACGCGTCAAGGGTATCGGTGAACGGCACGCGCCTGTCGACGGAACGTTCCGTCGACAGGCGCGAGCCGGTGTCCACCGGCGGTCAGTGGATGATCCCCGTCCGCAGGGCCACCGCGACCATGCCGGCGCGGTCGCCGGTGCCCAGCTTGCGGGCGATGCGGGCGAGGTGGCTCTTGACGGTCAGGGCGGACAGGCCCATGGAGACGCCGATCGCCTTGTTCGACTGGCCCTCCGCGACGAGCCGCAGCACCTCGACCTCACGGCCGGAGAGCTCGCGGTAGCCGCCCGGGTGGCTCGGGGCACCCGGGGCGGCGGTGGCCGAGCCGGGCCGCCGCGGAGCCGATGGGGGCGGCTCCGGGGCGGGTCGGGTGGCCGATGTTGGTCCGGGTTCCGGTGACGACATAGCCCTTCACGCCGCCCGCCAGGGCGTTGCGCACGGCGCCGATGTCATCGGCGGCCGAGAGGGCGAGGCCGTTGGGCCAGCCCGCGGCGCGGGTCTCGGACAGCAGGGTCAGGCCGCTGCCGTCGGGCAGGTGGACGTCGGCAACGCAGATGTCGCGCGGGTTGCCGACGCGGGGACGGGCCTCCGCGATGGACGACGCCTCGATCACGTCGCGCACTCCGAGGGCCCACAGGTGGCGGGTGACGGTGGAGCGGACGCGTGGGTCGGCCACGACGACCATGGCCGTCGGCTTGTTCGGGCGGTAGGCGACCAGGCTTGCGGGCTGCTCGAGGAGAACGGACACCAGGCCTCCTGGGGGGAAGGGTGCGGGACGGAGCCGGCTCGGGAAGAAGCCGGGGGCGAACCCGTGCTGTGAAGGGGTCATTGACTCCTTCGGCAGCTGGGCCGCCCGCCTTTAGGGAAAGATCACGATTTGGTGAGTAACAATTAGGGCAATTCGGACGCGTGATCGATCATCCTACGAGCGGACCCCGCCCCGTCACCCCACGAGGGACCCCGGGAGGCGTTCCGGGCCCCCGCGGACCCCCGGCGGGGAGGGCGTCTCACGCCCCTGCGGCCCCCGGCGCTGGGGCAACGAGACGACCCCGCACCCGTCACCGTCCCCGCCCCGGATCCGTCGGCGCGGGCGGCAGCCCCGCGATCTGGCAGAGCAGATCGCACCAGGCCGCCAGGTGCGCCGCCGTGTCCGGGACCCCGCCCAGACCCTCGCGCGGCGTCCAGGACGCCCGCATCTCGATCTGGGTCGCGGGCCTGCGGTCCGCGAGCCCGCCGAAGTAGTGCGAGCCCGCCATCGTCACGGTCCCGCTCGCCTCCCCGTACGAGAGCCCCGCGCCTCCATGGCCCCGGTCAGCCAGGACCAGCACACCTCGGGCAGCAGCGGGTCCGCCGCCATCTCCGGCTCCAGCTCCGCCCGGATCAGGGTCACCAGCCGGAACGTGCCCTTCCAGGCCTCGTGCCCGGCCGGCTCGTGCAGCAGCACGAGCCGCCCGTCCGCCAGGTCCTCCTCGCCCTCCACCACGGCCGCCTCCACCGCGTACGCGTACGGGGCGAGCCGCTGCGGCGGCCTGGTCGGGTCGATCTCGATCTCCGACCTCAGCCGCGCCGACCGCAAGGCCTCCACCGCCCGCCGGAACGCGGGCGGAACCGGGTTCGTGTCCGTACTGTCCGCCGTTTCGTCCGTCCCTCGATCGCCGTCGGAATGATCGGAAAAATGTCCCTGAGCCGCAGCCATGCGGGGAAGAGTAGGCGGAACGGGGCCTCCGTGCAGGGAGGACACCCGGCCCGGACGAGCGGCTTCCCGCCACATGCGAAGATTCTGGCGTGAGTGCCATTGACCGCCCGCAGGGCCAGCAGACGAAGCAGCAGTCGCGGACGCACGACTCCGCGTTCCTCAAGGCGTGCCGGCGGGAGCCGGTGCCGCACACCCCCGTCTGGTTCATGCGGCAGGCCGGGCGCTCCCTCCCCGAGTACCTGAAGGTCCGCGAGGGCATCCCCATGCTGGAGTCGTGCATGCGGCCCGAGCTGGTCACCGAGATCACGCTCCAGCCGGTCCGGCGCCACAAGGTCGACGCCGCCATCTACTTCAGCGACATCGTCGTCCCCCTCAAGGCCATCGGTCTCGACCTCGACATCAAGCCCGGCGTCGGCCCGGTCGTCGCCGACCCGATCCGCACCCGCGCCGACCTGGACCGGCTGCGCGACCTGACCCCGGAGGACGTCCACTACGTCACCGAGGCCATCGGGATGCTCACCGAGGAGCTGGGCGACACCCCGCTCATCGGCTTCGCCGGCGCGCCTTTCACCCTCGCGAGCTACCTCGTCGAGGGCGGCCCCTCGCGCAGCCACGAGCGCACCAAGGCCATGATGTACGGCGACCCGCAGCTCTGGGCCGACCTCCTCGACCGCCTCGCCGAGATCACCTCGGCCTTCCTCGAGGTCCAGATCGAGGCCGGCGCCTCCGCCGTGCAGCTCTTCGACTCCTGGGTCGGCGCCCTCGCCCCGGCCGACTACCGCCGCTCGGTGATGCCCGCCTCCGTCAAGGTCTTCGACGCGGTCGCCGGCTACGGCGTCCCCCGCATCCACTTCGGCGTCGGCACGGGCGAGCTCCTCGGCCTGATGGGCGAGGCCGGCGCGGACGTCGTCGGCGTCGACTGGCGCGTCCCGCTCGACGAGGCCGCCCGCCGCGTCGGCCCCGGCAAGGCCCTCCAGGGCAATCTGGACCCGGCCGTGCTCTTCGCCTCGACCGAGGTCGTGGAGGCCAAGACCGACGAGGTCCTCGCCGCCGCGAAGGGCCTGGAGGGCACGTCTTCAACCTGGGCCACGGCGTCATGCCGTCGATGGACCCGGACGCCCTGTCCCGGCTCGTCGAGTACGTGCACACGCGGACGGCCGTCTGACGGCCGCCCGCGCGCGGGAAGGCGCCCGGACCCCGCAGTCGACGGGCGGGTCGCCCGGCACCACCCGGTAGAAGTCGCCGTCGGCGCCGCCCCTGAGGGTGGCGCCGCCGCCGACGTCGCCCCGCGAAGACGAGGCCGGCGCCGCCCAGGCCGTCGGCCACGTCACCGAAGGTCACTCAGCCGCTCGGGTCACCCCGCCGCCCGGACGGCCGCCGCCGCCTTGCGCGCCGCGATCAGCACCGGGTCCCACACCGGCGAGAACGGCGGCGCGTACCCCAGGTCGAGCGCCGTCATCCGCTCCACCGTCATGCCGGCCGTCAGCGCCACCGCCGCGATGTCCACCCGCTTCGCCGCGCCCTCACGGCCCACGATCTGCACCCCGAGCAGCCGGCCCGTGCGCTTCTCGGCCAGCATCTTCACCGTCATCGGCGCGGCCCCCGGGTAGTAGCCCGCCCGGCTCGTCGACTCGACCGTCACCGCCACGAACCGCAGCCCCACCTCCCGGGCGTCCCGCTCCCGCAGGCCCGTCCGCGCGATCTCCAGGTCGCAGACCTTCGACACCGCCGTGCCCACCACGCCCGGGAAGGTCGCGTAGTCGCCGCCCACGTTCGAGCCGATGACCTGACCGTGCTTGTTCGCGTGCGTGCCCAGGGGCACGTGCCGCTCCCGGCCCGAGACCAGGTCCAGGACCTCCACGCAGTCCCCGCCGGCCCAGACGTTCCCGTGGCCCCGCACCCGCATCGCCAGATCGGTGAGCAGCCCCCCGTACGCCCCGAGCGGCAGCCCCGCCGCCCGCGCCAGCGAGGTCTCCGGCACCACGCCCGTGCCGAGGACCACCACGTCCGCCGGATACTCCTCCGCCTCCGTGGCCACCGCCCGCACCCGGCCGTCCGAGCCCGTCAGGATCTTCGTCACCGGCGCCGAGACGACCGTCCTGATCCCCAGACCGTCCATCGCCCGGTGCACCAGGCGCCCCATGTCCGGGTCGAGGGTGGACATCGGCTGCTCGCCCCGGGTCAGGACCGTCACCTCGTAGCCCCGGTTGAGCAGGGCCTCGGCCATCTCCACCCCGATGTACCCGGCGCCGACGACGACCGCCCGCCGCCCCGCCGTACCGGACAGCGAGTCCAGCAGCGCCTGACCGTCGCCGAGGGTCTGCACCCGTGCACCCCGGGCGCGTCGATCCCCGGCAGCGGCGGGCGCAGCGGCCGCGCCCCGGTCGCGATCACCAGCTTGTCGAAACCGGTCCACGCCTCCGCGCCCGACGCCAGGTCCCGCGACCGGACCCGCTGCCCGGGGACGTCGATCTCCGTCACCTCGGTCCGCATCCGCAGATCGATGTCACGGGCCCGGTGCTCCTCGGGGGAGCGCGCGATCAGCTCCCCGCGCGCGGACACGTCCCCGCCGACCCAGTACGGGATGCCGCAGGCCGAGTACGAGGAGAAGTGCCCGCGCTCGAAGGCGACGATCTCCAGCTCCCCGGGGCCCTTGAGCCGGCGCGCCTGCGACGCGGCGGACATGCCCGCCGCGTCGCCGCCGATGACCACCAGTCGTTCACTCATGAGACTCATGGCACGAAACTACTTCTCGGGAGTCTCCCGGGACGCGGGGCCGTCGGGGCTCGGGCGCCGCGGGGCCACGGGCGCTCCCGCCGCGTTCCGCGGGCGTACGGCAGGACCGGGGCGGGACCCGCCGGCCGGGAGCCGCGGGCCGCGAGGCGCGGACGGACCAGACGGCGCCACAGGAAGAAGACGGCCAGGGCCACCACGAGCCACGGCGCCAGGGCGGTCAGCACGATCCCGACCCAGGCCGCCGCGCCCGCCAGCGCGTTCCACCCGCCGCTCAGGGCGTCCCCGAAACCGGGACGGCCCCCCTCGTCCTCCGCCGCCCCCGGCTGCGGCTTCTCCTGCTCGGAGAGCCGCAGGGTGATCGTCGCCAGCGACGTCCGGTCCTTCAGCGAGGCCTGCTGGGCGAGCAGCGCCTCCAGGTCCGCCTGGCGGCGGCTCAGCTCGCCCTCCAGGGTCACCACGTCGGACAGCTTCTCCGCCCGGTCCATCAGCGCCCGCACCCGCGCCACGCTCGCCCGCTGGCTGGCGATCCGGCTCTCCACGTCCACCACCTGGTCGGTGACGTCCTTGGCCTCCGCCTTGCGGTCGAGCAGCCTCCCGGTGCCCGAGAGCGCGGCGAGGACGGAGTCGTACCGCTCCTGCGGCACCCGCAGCACGATCAGCGAGCCCAGGTGCGAGCCCTCGACCCGCTCCGTCGACTCGTTCTCCACGCGCCCGCCCGCCTCGGCCGCCACCCGGCGGGCCGTGTCCAGGGCCTTCGACGCGTCCTTCACCTCCACGGAGAGCGAGGCGGTACGGATGACGTGCTTCTGGACCGGCGCCTTCGCCGCGGACTGCCCGCGGCCCCGCGGCGCCGTCGGCCGCCCCGTCGGCGGGCTTCTCCGCCCTCTCCGCCGCCGGGCCGTTCTTGGCGTCCGACGCGGACTCCGTGGCGCCCGCGCCGCAGCCCGTCAGGACCAGCGAGGCGGCCAGCAGGGCCGCGGCCGTCGTTCTTCTCGTTCCGACTACCCGCACGAGGTTCCCCCCAGGATGGTGGTGAGCAGATGCCCGTTGGACGTACGGGCCCCGTGACGGGTTGCCCCGGGCGGTAGCGATGCGATCACGGTCCGGCCTCGGAACGGGCGCGGGCGGGCGGTTTGAGAGAGTGGAGCCATGAACGCGGACACCACGGGACACCACGCCGGGCATCGCACCGGGCCGCACGTCGTCGTCGCCGGAGGCGGGATCGCCGGACTCGCGGCCGCCCACCGCCTCGCCCTCGCCGGCCACCGGGTGACCCTCCTCGAAGCCGACGCCCGGCTCGGCGGCAAGCTCCTCGCCGGGGAGATCGCGGGCGCGCCCGTCGACCTCGGCGCCGAGTCGCTGCTCGCCCGCCGCCCCGAGGCGGTCGCCCTCGCACGGGCCGTCGGCCTCGGCGACCGGCTCCAGGCCCCGCGACGACCACCGCGTCCGTCTGGTCCCAGGGCGAGCTCGTCCCGATGCCCAAGGCACGTCATGGGCGTCCCCGGCGCCCCCGCCGCCGTCGAGGGCCTCCTCTCCGCCGAGGGCGTCCGCCGGATCGCCGGAGACCTGGAGCTGCCGCCGACCGAGATCGGCGAGGACATCGCCATCGGCGCGTACGTCGCCGCCCGCATGGGCCACGAGGTCGTCGACCGGCTCGTCGAACCCCTCCTCGGCGGCGTGTACGCCGGAGACGCCCACCGCATCTCGATGAAGGCCGCCGTCCCCGCCCTCTTCGAGGCCGCCCGCGTCCACCCACGCTCACCGCCGCCGTCCACGCCGTCCAGCGGGCGGCGCCGCCGTCCCCGCCGACGCGGCGGGCGCCGCCACCGGCCTCGGCGGCTCCGTGTTCCTCGGCATCGAGGGCGGCGTCGGCACCCTCCCCGGCGCGGTCGCCGACGCGGTCCGCGCCGCCGGCGGCGAGATCCTCACCGGCACGCCCGTGACCGCCCTGGCCCGCACCGGCGCCACTGGCTGGCAGGTCGTCACCCCGCACCGGACGCTCGACGCCGACGCCGTCGTCCTCGCCACCCCGCCTCCGCCGCCGCCGGACTCCTCGACGGCCACGCCCGCGGGCCGCCGCCGAGCTCGCCGCGATCGACTACGCCTCCATGGCCCTGATCACCCTCGCCTTCCGCCGCTCCGACGTGCCCGCCCTGGCGGGCTCCGGCTTCCTCGTGCCGCCCGTCGACGGCCACACCGTCAAGGCCTCCACCTTCTCCGCCCAGAAGTGGCAGTGGGTCGCCGACGGCGCCCCCGGCCTGTTCGTGCTCCGCACCTCCGTCGGCCGCCACGGCGAGGAGGAGCAGGTCCACCGCGAGGACGCCGACCTCGTCGCCGCCTCCCTCAAGGACCTCGCCGCCGCCACCGGCCTCACCGCCCGCCCGGTCGCGTCCACCGTCACCCGCTGGATCGGCGGCCTGCCCCAGTACCCGGTCGGCCACCTGGCCCGCGTCGCCCGCGTCCGCGCGGCCGTCGCCGCCCTCCCCGGACTGCGCCTCGCGGGCGCCGCCTACGACGGCGTCGGCATCCCCGCCACCATCGCCTCGGCCCACCGCGCGGCCGACGAGATCATCGCCACGTCCGGAACAGGGCACCCCGGTGCGGGGCACTCCTCGTGACGGGCGAGAATAGGCGTATGAGTGCGCCCGAAAAGATCCCGAACGCCGGTAAGAAGGCGAAGGACCTCAACGAGGTCATCCGCTACACCCTGTGGTCCGTCTTCAAGCTGCGCGACGTTCTCCCCGAGGACCGCGGCGGCTACGCCGACGAGGTCCAGGAGCTGTTCGACCAGCTCGCGGCCAAGGACATCACGATCCGCGGCACGTACGACCTGTCCGGTCTGCGCGCCGACGCCGACGTCATGATCTGGTGGCACGCCGAGACGAGCGACGAGCTCCAGGAGGCGTACAACCTCTTCCGCCGTACGAAGCTGGGCCGCGCCCTGGAGCCGGTCTGGTCGAACATGGCGCTGCACCGCCCCGCCGAGTTCAACAAGTCGCACATCCCGGCCTTCCTGGCCGACGAGAACCCGCGCGACTACGTCTCGGTGTACCCCTTCGTGCGCTCCTACGACTGGTACCTGCTGCCGGACGAGGACCGCCGCCGCATGCTCGCCGACCACGGCAAGATGGCCCGCGGCTACCCCGACGTCCGCGCCAACACGGTCGCCTCCTTCTCCCTCGGCGACTACGAGTGGCTCCTCGCCTTCGAGGCCGACGAGCTGCACCGCATCGTCGACCTCATGCGCCACCTGCGCGCCTCCGAGGCGCGGATGCACGTCCGCGAAGAGGTCCCTTCTACACCGGTCGCCGCAAGAGCGTCGCCGACCTGGTGGCGGGCCTGGCCTGACGGCCGTACGCAACCTGGTGGCGCGCCCGGCTCCCGGCCGGGCGCGCCATCCCTGACCCGGAAGATCAGACGGCGGGCGGCACCATTGCCCGTCGCTCCAGCGACACCGGGTCCGGCTCCGGGTGCGGCGCGCTTCGTGCGCGCCGCACCGGCGTCATTTCCGGGACCTTCTCGTGGGGCCCTCAGCTCTTCAGGGCCGCGCGGAGCTCCGGCTCCAGGACGGCGGGACCGCGCGTCGCGAGCGCCGTGAGCGGATCGGCGAGCGGATCGGCCGACGACAGCCCCGCCAGCAGCCGCTGCCCGGCCGGGGACGCCCAGCGGGTGTACGGATACACCTCGACCCGCCCGATCAGCAGGCACAGCCCCGACGCCAGCAGCGGCAGCGCGAACGCGGCCACCACCGGGGCGCGTTCCTCCCCGGTACGAGCAGCGCCGCGACCGTCCCGAGCACCAGCGTCAGCAGGAACCCCGCCCGTACCGCCCGCACCCCCGCCGCGAGCTCCCGGCGCCCCTCCTCGGACACGGCGAGCCCCGGTCGACGAGCCCCTCCGCGAGAAGCCGTACGGAGTCGTCGGCGGCGACCACCGGACGGACGGCGGGAACCGGCGACTGCCCGCCCGGCCCGATGGCCCCAGCACCGCGCGCTCCAGCCCGTCCCCGGCGCCGCCCGCGTCCACGACCGTCGCCCAGCCGGTGTGCGCGAGCAGCAGCCGCCGCTCCCGGTGCATCGACACCAGGGTCAGATCGGTGACCCGCAGCGGCCCGCCGGCCAGATAGGCCGCCTCGCACACCGTGAGCCCCCGTCCGCGCCGCCGCCGCCCGTGGGGCCCGGCGGCGGCCAGTGAGCACGGCAGACCCGCGCACAGCCGACACCGGCCACCACGAACGCCACCAGGAGAAGCGGAACCCAGACCATGCCCCGGTTGTACGGGACGCGGGCCGGGCCCGCCACCCGATCGGCCCCTCAGCCGCTTGAGCCGGAGGAACACGAACTGGAGCTGGAACTCGAACACGAGCTGGAGCTGGAACTCGAACACGAGCTGGAACCGCCGCAGCTCGACCCTCCGCCGCAGCTCGATCCACCGCCACAGCCGGACCCTCCGCCGGAACAGGAGCCCGAGGAGCAGGAACTGCCCCCGCCGGAACAGGAACCGCCGCCACCCCCGCCCCCGCACGACGAGTTGGTCGCGCACCACTCGGTCGCCACGCCGAGGGCTGCCGCGTCCGAGGACGAGGAGTGCGCCGTCGAGGACCGCCGCCCGCCGCGCCCGTTCCGCCGGGGCGACCCGTAGAACCGGGCGGCGGCGACGAGCTGCTCCCGGAGCGCCGGGTCCGGCACGCCCCGCAGCCCGTGCAGGGCCACGAGATGCCCGGCGTCCGCAGAAGGGGTCGTGGGGCCGCCCGTACGCGAAGGCCGCGCGGCGCCCGCCGGGGTGATCTGCCGGGCGGCGACCGACCCGCAGACGATGCCGGTGATCCCGGCGGCGAACAGCGCCGGCGCCACCTTGAGGACGAACGGCAGCCGGAAGTCCTCGGCGGTGGCGAAGTCGATCACCGTGAGGGCGATCGAGACCGGGAAGAGCACGAAGGCCGCCAGGATCAGGGCGGTGCACCAGCGGGCCGTGGCCCGGCGCGTCGCCGGGGCGACGACCAGCCCGCGCGCCGCGAGCCGTCGCCGATCTCCTGGACCGCCGGGTGCCGCATCACCCCGAGCCGCAGGTGGTGCAGGGCCCCGTGCGGGGCGGCGGCCTGCACCTCAAGGACGGCGCGCTCCACCGGGTCGTACGCCGTGGGGCGGACGACCGCGACGATGCCGGGCCCGCCGATCGTGAGCCTGCCGTCCGCATGGAGGGCGGCGAGCGCGGTGTCGGCGACGCGGGCGGCCCGCCGTTGAGGAAGGCGAGCTCGTACCGGTCGTGGACGGGCCCGCCGGGGCCGCCGCGCGTCCGGACGACCCGGGTGACGACGAGGACGATGCCGACGACGGCCGCCAGGTAGACGAGGGCCATCAGGAGGTCCAGGAGGTTCATGGCCGTCTCATCTCCGTACGAGGGCGTGACGGGCGGCCCGTACGAGCCGGGCGGCCCGGCCCGCCGGTCGGCTGCCGGAACGGTCCTGCCACCACTCCGTCAGCCGCCGCCGCGCCGCCGGGTCCTCCGGGCGCCCCGCGATCAGCAGGTGCTCCGCGAAGTCCAGGGCGTCCCTGCGGTACCCGCCCGTCATCGGACGCGACTTCGCGTACGCGAGGAACGCGGGCCGGAAGCCCTTCCCGAGGATCTCCGGCAGCTCCGGCGCGACCTTCGCGACGACGCCCGCCCGCTTGGCCGCGAGGGCGCGGGCCTGGACGCCGATGCGGCGGGTGTCGAAGCCTTCGGGGACGGGGTGCGGCGACGAGGGCGGACAGGAGAGAGGCTTGAGCGACGGCCAGGCGCTGGCGGGCGGTGCCACAAGCGGCGGGCTCGGGCTCCTCGAAGACGGGCGCCGTGCTGGGCATCGGGCCACCCGAGACGCGTGCCCCGGCACCGATCAGAAGTGACGTCCGGCGGGGCGAGGGTATGCGCGAAAGGGCGCCGTGCGCGTGGGCTGTGCCCACCCGTTCCGCCTTTGCGGAACTCCTGCCCACAGTGGCGCGGATCGCCTCCAGCTCTCCGGCCAACTCCTCTCCCGAAGGAAAGTCGTCGTCCCGTTCCAGCAGCACCCCCGGCGGGTCCACCCGGGACGTGAGGTCCGCCAGGACGTCCAGTACGGCCTTCGGGACCGGGTGGGCGTGGGTGTCGTGCCAGACGCCGTCGCGTTCGACGCCGCCCGCGACGTGGACGTAGGCGATGGCGTCGACCGGGAGTTCAGACAGGGCGCGGGCGGGGTCCTCGCCGCGGTTGACGTGGTTGGTGTGGAGGTTGGCGACGTCGATGAGGAGCCGTACCCCCGTACGCTCCACCAGTTCCGCGAGGAACTGGCCCTCCGTCATCTCCTCGCCCGGCCAGGCGAGGAGGGCCGCGATGTTCTCCAGGGCGAGCGGGACGGGCAGCGCGTCCTGGGCGATGCGCACGTTCTCGCAGAGCACGTCGAGCGCGTCCCGGGTCCGGGGTGCGGGCAGCAGGTGTCCCGCTTCGAGCTGCGGGGTCGCGGTGAGCGGGCCCCCGGCCCGTACGAACGCGATGTGCTCCGTGACCAGCGGCGCCCCAGGGCCACCGCCTTCTCCCCGAGCGCCGCGAGCCGCGCCGGGTCCGGGCGGTCCGCGCCGCCGAGCCCGAGCGAGACGCCGTGCGGGACGACCGTCACGCCGCGCTCGCGCAGCCGGGTCAGGGAATCGGGCAGATGGTCGGCGCAGATGTTCTCCGCGACGACCTCCACCCAGTCGACTCCGGGCAGCGCCTCCACCGCCGCGGCGATCTCAGGACGCCACCCGATGCCGATGCCGAGTTCCGTCATGTCCCCCTCCTTCGGTACTCAGTCCCCCACCTGATGGCCCGGTGGGGGGCATTCGAATCCCGGAAGGGGGACGTTCAGAGCTTCATTTGAGGTTCGGCCGCCGTGAGCTCCGCGTCCGAGAAGACGTCACCGGACGTCCCGGCCGTCCAGACGTGCAGGGCGTCGCCGGACTCGGAGCGGGTCGTCCAGGTGCCGTCGCCGAGTGCCGTCGGCTGGCCGGAGGGGTGTGGGGTAGGAGATGAGGTGGAGGGCGCGCGGGCGGGTGGTGTCGAGGAGCCAGTGGCGGGCCTGGCCCCATTCGTCGTCGCACTCCTCGGTGGAGACGAGGAGGGTCGTGTCGTTCAGGAAGCCGCCGGCCCAGTCCCAGTGGACGGGGGTTTCGTCGGGATCGTCCGTGGGGGCGTCGGGATGCGGGGAGAGGACCGACTCGGCGTCCCATTCCAGCGCGTCCAGGACGAGCCCGTCGAAGTCGCGGACGGCGAGTGCGTCCTGGTCGTGGGAGACGGTCATGAGCCGGTCGCCGGAGGGGCTGACGCCGAGCAGGCAGAGGTCGCCCTCCACGTAGGTGACGTCGAGGTCCTTTCCGTCCCAGGTGCCCAGGCGGAGGGGAGCGCCGTCCTGGCCCTCGCCGATGCTGAGGCCCATCCGGTGGGGATCGGCCGGGTCGGAGAGGTGGAGGCTGCCGGCCGCGGCGGCCTGGGCGTCGGCCCGTGCGAGGACGCGACCGTCGGCGGCGTCGATGACCAGCCACTCGTCGACGGCGTCCGGGTCCGGTTCGCCGTCGGCCAGCGGGCGCGGACATGGGCCCAGACGAGGCGGCCGTCCGCGGAGAAGCCGACGGAGCCCCGTCGGGGTAACGGTGGTCCGGGCGATCCGCGTACGCGTCGTACGACGCGTGCGTCTCCCCGCACGCCCCGGACCAGCAGGCGTGCCGGACCTCCCAGCGCGTCGCCCCGACGGTTCGACGGCACGCACGGCGTGCACCCCGGCGAAGACGGCGAGGGTCGCGTCGGGCGACACCTCCACGTTCCGCGGCGGCGCGGCCAGGGAGCGGGAAGCGGACCTCCGCTCCCGGCCGGGCGGCGCAGGCGTCGTCCAGCGGCCGCGCCACGACCTCGTGGTCGCTCCGCTGGACGAGCAGCCGGTGCCCCGGGTGTCCCACGATCTCCGGCGGACCGGCCTCCGAAAGGGGCAGCGGGGCGGGGACGGTGGCGTGGAGCCGGGCGTGGACGGGCATGCGGATCTCCCAGGAGTGCGGACCGCGCCGCACACTACGGCACGGGTCCGACACCCGGCCGCCCGGCGGTCAGGGCCGGGGAGCCGCAGGTGGGAGGCGAAGAGGCGCTGCCCTCGGACACCACCGTGCAGGAGCCCGGGGCGATCTCCGTGAAGCCCGCGTCGCGGACGACGGGAGGCCGCTCGCCGTCAGGGCCGCCCAGTCCCCGGCCGCCGCCGTGCGCACCGCGAGCGGGAAACCGGCCTCGTGCCAGGCCTTCCGGTCGGCCTCCGGCATCGCCCACCACAGGAGCTGCGCCCCGTGGCGGCCTGGGCCATCGCCTTGCCGGCCGACATGTCGAGCTCCGGGTTGAGCCACAGCACCGCCGCGCCGTCCGGCACGGGGCCGGGGGCGGCCGGGTCGTCGAGGTCGGTGCCCGAGACCTGGAGCTTGGCGAGTTCCTTGGGCCAGCCGTCGAGCGGGACCGGCGGGAAGACCCGCACCTCCGCCTCCGCGCCGGTGACCGTGATCCCCGGCAGCGTGTTCGCGCGGCGCCACTCCGCGCCGCGCGCCCGGCGCACCACCTTGCGGATCCGGGCGTCCTGCCAGTCGGTGACGGCCTGTGCCCACTCGCCGTCGCCGAGGGAGCGGTCGTCGGTCAGGATCTCCAGGACGGCCCGCGCCGCGGTCTCCAGGGCGTCGGTACGGGACGGGGGCGCGTCGCGTTCGATCCGGACGACCAGGGGGAGGACGAATTGGGGCTTTTCATCGCGGAGATCGGTCTCGTTGCTGCTCACCCGGCAAGTCTGCCATCGCTGCGGGGAGCGAATCTTGTGGGAATCATCGCTTCCGGGACAGGATGCCCCTCATGAAGAGCGATCTTTTGCCGGTGAACACCTCGCCGAGGCGGCGACCTTCCGGGTATGACCCTCCAGAACGCCAAATCGGTCAAGTACACCGTGAACGGCGAGATGCACGCCCGTCAGGGTTCGATGATCGCTTTCGCGGCGACCTCCAGTTCGAGCGCAAGGGCCAGGGCATCGGCGGCATGCTCAAGCGGGCCGTCACCGGTGAGGGCCTGGCGCTGATGGCCGTACGCGGCCGGGGCGAGGCCTGGTTCGCGCACGAGGCGCAGAACTGCTTCATCGTCGAGATCGAGCAGGGCGAGGCCTTCACCGTCAACGGCCGCAACGTCCTCTGCTTCGACTCCACCCTCCACTACGAGATCAAGACCGTGAAGGGCGCCGGCATGACCGGCGGCGGCCTCTTCAACTCCGTCTTCTCCGGTTACGGCAAGATAGCCCTGATGTGCGAGGGCAACCCGATCGTCATCCCCGTCACCCCGCAGGCCCCGGTGTACGTCGACACCGACGCCGTCGTCGGCTGGAGCGAGCAGCTCCACACCTCGCTGCACCGCTCGCAGTCCCTCGGCTCGATGATCCGCGGCGGCTCGGGCGAGGCCGTGCAGCTCAAGCTGGAGGGCCAGGGCTTCGTCGTCGTCCGGCCGAGCGAGCTCACCCCGCAGAAGAACGCCGCGCATTGAGGCTGGAGCACGTCGGGCGGCGCCACGGCCTTCGCGGGCCGTGGGTGCTGCGGGAGGTCTCGTTCGACCTGCCCGCCGCCGCCCTCGTGCGGGTCGTCGGTACCAACGGCACCGGCAAGTCCACGCTGCTGCGGCTGCTCGCCGGGATCGACGCGCCCACCGAGGGCCGCGTCACCGGCCGTCCCGCCCGTACCGCGTACGTCCCCGAACGCTTCCCCGTCGCCCTGCCGTTCACGGCCCTCGACCACCTGGTCCACCTCGGCCGCGTCCAGGGCCTCGGCCGGGCGGCGGCGCGGCTCCGGGCGGGGAGTGGCTGGAGCGCTTCGGCGCCGGCGGGTACGCCCGCACGCCCCTGACGGAGCTCTCCAAGGGCACCAGCCAGAAGGTCGCCGTCGCCCAGGCCCTCCTCGCCGACCCCGCCCTCCTCGTCCTCGACGAGGCCTGGACCGGCCTCGACACCGGCGCCCGCACCGAACTGGACACCGCCGTCCGCGAACGCCTCGCCGCCGGCGCGACGGTCGTCTTCGTCGACCACGACCCGCGCAGGCTGGAGGGGAGGCCGGGGTCGTGTACGGGGTGGCGGACGGCCGGGTACGGGAGGCGGCGGGGGCGCTCGCGGGGCCCGAGCGCGGTCCGTCGGCGGCGGAGCCCGCACCGGCCGGACCCGGGACCGTGGCGGCGGGCGGCGGGCTTCCGGAGGCCCGGCGCGGGCCCGGGGCGGGGGCGGGCGGTGTCTTGGCGGGCGGGAACGGGCCCGGTCGTGCCGTGTCCCCGGCCGTGCCGGGGCCGTCGGCACGCGGGCCTCCGCCCGTATCGTCATCGTCGCCTCCGGCGGCGGTCGGCCGCTTCCCGGCGCGCTGCCCGGTGACCCGGCGGCCGCCCCGGCCCGGACGGCACCACCGTCCTCACCGTGGACGGGGCGCACTCCGACGCGCTCCTCGCCGGGTCCTGGCACATCCACCACCTCGGCACCGAAGGCGTACGGGTATGACGGCGCTCCTGCGCTACCAGTCGGGTCTGCTGCTCCGGTCCCAGCGGTGGCTGGCGCCGCTGCTCCTGTACGCGGCCCTCGTCGGGGTCGGCGTCCAGGCGGGCGAACCGGTGCTCGGCGCGCTCGGCTTCGCCGCCGCGGCCCTGCTTCCGGTGTCCGCCTGGTCCGTCCGCATCTGCCTCACGCAGGAGCCGCCCGCCGCCCGGAGCGTGGTCGCGGCGGCCGCCGGGCGGAGCGCGCGCATCTCGCGGCGCTGCTCACCGGCGCCGGCTGGCCGCTCCTCGCCGGGGCGGTCGCCGTCCTCGCGGTGACGGCGATCGGCGACCGGCACGGGTCGGCGCGCTCGCGGCCGTCACCGCCGGGCTGCTCGCGGTCCTGGCCTGCGGCCTGACGGGCGCCGCCGTCGGCGCGCTGGCCTCCCGCCCCTTCCTCCGGGCACCCGGCTGGTCCGTCGCCGCCCTCGTCCTCGGCTCGCTCCTCGCGCTCGTCACCACCGGCTCCCCGGCGAAGTACGCCCTGACCGCCCTGGTCTCCGGAGCCCGTACGGCGACCGCCGCGCCGCCCTGGCCCGCCTGCGCCGGAGCGCTGCTCCTCGCGGCGGCGGTCGCGGCGCTCTCCTGCCGGGCCACGGCCCGCCTGGAGTGAGGCCGCGCGGGGTCAGTGGCTCATGAGTTCCGAGACCTTCACGAAGCGGTAGCCGCGGGCCCGCAGCTCGGGGACGATCCGGCGGATCGCCCGCTCCGTCACGGGAGCGGCGCTCCGCGTGCAGTGCATGACGACGAGCGAACCGGGCTTCACCCCGTCGAGCACCTGCTCCGCGACGGCGTCCGCGTCCTTCGCGAAGGCGTCCCCGCTGACCACGTCCCACTGCACCGCCGTGACCCCGACGGGCGCGAGGGCGCGCAGGGCCGCGTCGTCGTAGCAGCCGCCGGGGAAGCGGAAGTACGGGACGACGTTGACGGCCCCGGCGTCCCGGAAGGAGTCGAAGGCGCGCTGCACGTCGGCCGCCTGGTCGGGCCCGGCGACGGTCGGCAGGCCGTAGCAGGGGGTCGCGAAGGCGTAGTGGCTGTAGGAGTGGTTGGCGATCTCGAAGCGCGGATCGTTGCCGATCGACTTCGCCTGGTCCGGGTACTCCTCCGCCCAGCGCCCGGTCATGAACACCGTCGCGTCCACCTTGAGCCGCCGCAGGGTCGCGATGAGCTCCGGGTTGTCGAAGTGCTCACCGCTCGCGGCCCGCGGCCCCTGATCGGCCGTCATGTCGGCGTCGAAGGTGAGCGCGACGACCTTCTCGGCGCTCTTCGCGCGGTGCGTGTAGACCGGGGTGAGGCCGCTCGGTCCGGGCGCCATGGTGGGCGGGGCGGTGGGGTGCGCGCGGGCTTCGCCCCGGGCGCCGCGGCGCTGGCCCTGGGCGACGGGCTCTGGCTCTGCGCGACGGCCGCCGTCGCCTTCGGCTCGGCCTTGGGCGCCGGGGTCTCGGCCGCGCCGCTGCCGCAGCCGACGAGAGCGGCGCCCAGAAGACCGAGCGCCGCCAATTTTCGTGCAGAAGTGTTCACGATCGGAAGTTATCCGATCAAAGTGATTATCGCTCGCGGCTCGACCGCAGCAGCGTCCCGGTCCACGCGCTCAGCTGACGCACCATCGCGTGCGCGTGCCCGGCCCGCTCCCGGCGGAAGGGCAGGACGAGCAGGGCGGGGACGAAGGCGAGGGTCACGAGCAGCAGGGGCAGGATCGCGACGAGGACGATCAGGGCGCGCTGGGCCCGGCGGAGCGTACGCATGGGGTTCCTCCCGGTGGTGTTGGCTGACGAGCCCCCACCGTCGGCGGCATCCGGTACGTTGCGAAAGCCGCAACCGTTGCCGGTGCCACGGCAACGCTCCGGGGGAGGGACGCGATGACCGAAGTGGCCCGTACGCAGGGGAGTTCCTCGGAGATCGAGCGCGGGGAGGTCCCGGAGGTCGCGGCGCTCGGCAACGCGTTGAAGGAGCTCTTCACCAGGCTCGGCATCAGCCAGAGCCAGTACGCCTACCGCGTCCACCTCGACAAGTCCGCCGTCTCCCGCTACCTCGCCGGCCGCCGCGTCGCACCCCAGGACTTCATCGACCGCCTGGTCCAGGAGATCGAGGACCACCTCGGCGCCCCGCTCCAGCTGGAGGCGAAGGAGGCGCTGCGCGGTCGACGCCTTGAGGCGCTGCGGGTCTGCAGCCCGGACGAGTTCCGCCTTGAGGCCCTCCGGGACGAGCTGGCCCGCTCCCGGCGGGACGCCGAGCGGGCCCACCGCACCATCGAGGCGCTGAACGCGCTCCTCGACAAGAAGGAGGCGGAGGCGCGGGACGCCGCCGACGACCTCACCCGCCTCCGCCTGGACTGGGGCGCGGAACGGGCCGCCCTCGCCCGCGCCCGGGAGGACCTCCTCCGCCAGGTCGCCCGGCTCCGCCAGGACCTCCAGGACGCGGAGCACCTCCGGGCGGAGGCGGAACGCCAGACCCGCGAGCTGCGGGACCACGTCCTCGGGCTGGAGGAGGAGCTCTGCGCCGGCCGGCGGCCACGCCCGGCTCCGTGCCGCTGGCACTGTTCAAGGAACAGCTTCAGTGGATGTGGGACGAGGAGGACCTGCCCGAGGCCGCGCGGGACCTGACCGAGGCGGCCTGGTCGCGGCCGCTGGACGAGGTGGGGGACCTGCTGCGCTGGCTGGGGACGACGCCGAGACGTTCGCGGTGGACGTCGCACGGCTGAGGCCGCTGGAGGACGTGCTGGTGCTCGCCCCGGAGGTGGCGCGGCTGGAACGCGACTGGTTCCGTGCGTCATGGACGGTCGCCGTGGCGGCACGGGTCACCCCGGGCAACGCCTCGGCCGTCCACCGGACGATGGGCGAGGGGTGCTGGCCGAAGCGGTGCTCCGCACGCGGAGCGCCCGGGCGCCGCCGCCCTCGCCCTGGCGGTGCTGCCCGGCACCCGGCCCCTCGCGGATCTGCCGGAACTGAAGCTGGCGCTCCTGATGAAGCGCCCCGGCGACCCGTACGGGCTCCGGACCTCGATTGCGCTGGCGGAGGCCGGGAGGCCGGACCTGGCGGCGGAGCTCCTCTCCGGAGCGACGGGGATCCGCCCGTGGGGCACCTTCCTCCGGGACCTGGAAACGATGGGCGATGACGGGATCGGCACGGTGCTCGATCTGGTCGCGTCCTCGTGCGGCGACGAAGCGGTGAAGCTCTTCGCCACCCATGTGGCCCACGCGGAAGGGACCGCCCTGAGCCACCGGTTCTTCACGGCCCTGGCCGACCGGGGAAGGATCGGGAGCCTCGACGACGTAGGGCACACGTTCGCGTACCAGGTCCTCGTCCGCTGGCGCGCCTCACGTGGCCAGTAGCCGCGCCCGGCACTCCTCCACGTCGAAGTCCCCTGGCGGATACTTCGGATCCAGCGCCTCCAGGTGCTCCAGCAGCAGCTTGCTGATCGCCCAGTTGCGGTACCACTTGCGGTCCGCCGGGACCAGGTACCACGGGGCCTCGTCCGTCGAGCAGCGTTCGAGGGCGATCTCGTAGGCCCGGCGGTAGGAGGTCCAGAGGGCGCGCTCCTCGATGTCGCCGGGGTTGAACTTCCAGTGCTTGTCGGGGTTGTCGAGGCGTTCGAGGAGCCGGGCGCGCTGTTCCTCGTAGGAGAGGTGGAGGAAGACCTTGACGACGGTGACGCCGTCCTCGACGAGGGACTTCTCGAAGCGGTTGATCTGGCCGTAGCGGTGGCCGATCCGGCGGCGGGGGGCGAGGCCGCGGACGCGGGCGATGAGGACGTCCTCGTAGTGGGAGCGGTCGAAGATGCCGATCTCGCCGGGTTGGGGGAGGGCGCGCATGACGCGCCAGAGGAAGGGATGGTTCCGCTCCTCCTGGGTGGGGGCCTTGAAGGCGTGGATGCGGCAGCCGGAGGGTTGAAGAGGCCGATGACGTGCTTGACGGTGCCGCCCTTGCCGCTGGTGTCCATGCCCTGGAGGACGAGGAGGAGGCGGCGGCGGTCGCCGGCGGTGCTCGACGCGTACAGGCGTTCCTGGAGCTCGGAGAGGCGCGGGCCGAGGGCGGCGGTGGCGGCCGACCCGCCGTCTTGTCGGCGGGGCCGGCCGAGGTCGACCGGGCGTCGTGGGCGGAGAGGTCGACCCGGGTGCCCCCGGGGATCCGGAGGATGTCGCGCAGGGCGGGTTCCGGGGCCTTCCGCTTCTTCTTCCCGCCGTCCTTCTTCCCCCCGTCTTTCTTCCCCCTGTCCTTCTTCGCCACCTCGGACCCCTTCCGCCGCGCCGTTCGACCTCTTCCGATCGATCCTGCGACGGAACCCGGGGCCCGCTAGTCCAGCGGGTTCAGGGGGCTCAGCACCAGGGGCCCGTCACCGCGAAGGTCGTGCCGGGGTGTAGCAGTTGACGTACATGGTCGAGCCGTCCGGGGAGAAGGTGACGCCCGCGAACTCGCCCCACTCCGGGGCCTCAGGGGTGCCGATGTTCTGGGCGCCGCGCGCCACCGCGTACACCTCGCCGTCCTCGCGCACCCCGAAGACGTGCTGCGCCCCGTTGCCGTCCTCGCAGACCATCAGGCCGCCGGTCGGGGCCAGGCAGATGTTGTCGGGGGACTCGCCGGGGAGCCGGACGTCGGTGTCCGGGCCGAAGACCACCACCAGGGTCAGCCTGCGCTTGTGGGGTTCGTACCTCCAGACCTGGCCGAAGTGGGTGGCGGCCGAGCCGTCCTTGGCCCGTGCGAAGGAGGAGACGAAGTAGACGGCCCGGCCGCCCCAGTAGCAGCCCTCCAGCTTCTGGGCGTGGGTGATGCCCCGGGGGCCGAAGTCCTGGTGGCGGATGGAGGTCGAGGTCGCGAGGGGGTCCGGTACGGGGACCCATTCGATGCCGTCGAAGCGGGCGCCGGTCTCCTGGATCACGGAGAGGTCGGGCACGCCGGGCACCCGCATGGCCTCCAGGGCGCCGCCCGCGCGGAGGGAGCCGGTGCCGCCGAGGGGCTTGTTCGGGAGGAAGCGGTGGAAGAGGCCGAAGGGGTGCTCGAAGGCGTCCTCCGTCTCGTAGACGATGCCGCTCGCCGGGTCGACGGCGACGGCCTCGTGCTGGAAGCGGCCCATGGCGGTGAGCGGGACGGCTCCGGTGCGGTGCGGGTCGGCGCCGTCGACCTCGAAGACGAAGCCGTGGTCCTTGGTGTAGCCGTTGGTGCCGGCCCGGTCCTCGGTCTCCTCGCAGGTCAGCCAGGTGTTCCAGGGGGTGGGGCCGCCCGCGCAGTTGACGGCGGTCCCGGCGATGGCGACCCGTTCTCCGAGGACGTCGGCGCGGCCGTCGAGTTCGAGGGCCGTACAGCCGCCCTTGCCGCCCGGGTCGTACGTGAGACCGGGGACGGTGGGGACGGCGATCTTGCCGGTGACCCGGTTCTCGTGGTTGCGGACGAGGTGCACCCGGCCGCGCCGGCCGGCGAAGGCGCCCATGCCGTCGTGGTTGCTGGGGACGAGGCCCTCGCCGGAGCGGAGCGGGTCGCCCGTCCGGGAGAGGACCTTGTAGCGGAAGCCGGCGGGGAGGTCGAGGAGGCCGTCCGGGTCGGGGACGAGGGGGCCGTAGCCGCCCCGCCGACCGCTCAGGGCCGTGGCGGTTCCGGTGAAGAGTTCGGAGAGGGCGCCGGTGAAGGCGATCCCGGCGACGGAGGCGCCGGTGCGGGAGAGGATCTGACGTCGTGTTGCGGACATGGGGCAACGACTCACTTCCTGTTGGCGGACAGGTGTGTGTGATGTGACGTGTGACCCGCATGTGTATCACGCACGGTGGTGGACCGTGAACCATGCGGGCCACAACTGCCTCATGTGGCGCGTGTCCTGACCTGGTGTCAGGCGAGTTCGGCGGTCAGCGTGATCGTCGTGCCCGCGAGCGCCTGGCTGACCGGGCAGTTCTTCTTGGCGTCCTCGGCGAGCGCCTGGAACTCGTCCGCGTCCAGGCCGGAGACGGTGCCGCGCACGGTCAGGTGGATGCCGGTGATGCCCTCGCCCGGCTGGAAGGTGACGTCGGCCTTCGTCTCCAGGCGCTCGGGCGCGTGGCCCGCCTTGGCGAGACCGTTGGAGAAGGCCATCGAGAAGCAGGAGGAGTGCGCGGCGGCGATGAGCTCCTCGGGGCTCGTCTTGCCGTTGGGCTCCTCGGACCGGGCGGGCCAGGAGACCTCGTACGAGCCGATGCCGGAGGAGTCGAGGGTGACGACGCCGGAGCCCTTGAGGAGGTCGCCCTGCCAGACGGTGTGGGCGTGACGCACGGTGGCCATGGTGGATCCCTTTCGATCGGGTACGGCCACCAAGCTACTGCGCGACGAGGCCCTTCGCGTCGCGGGCGAGCGCGGTGAGGCGGGAGATCGCCCGGAAGTACTTCTTGCGGTAGCCGCCGTTCAGCATCTCGTCGCTGAAGAGCCGGTCGAAGGGGAGTCCGGAGGCGAGCACGGGTATCTCGCGGTCGTACAGGCGGTCGGCGAGGACGACGAGCCGCAGGGCGGTCGACTGGTCGGGGACCGGCTGGACGTCGGTGAGGCAGACGGCGCCGAGGTCGTCGGTGAGGGCGCCGTACCGGCTCGGGTGAACCTTGGCCAGGTGTTCGAGCAGGTGCGGGAAGTCGTCGAGGGAGGCGCCCGGCGTCGCGTACGCGGTCTCGGTGACCACCTGGTCGGAGTACGGGGCCGGGGCCTCGGGCAGGCCGCGGTGGCGGTAGTCCTCGCCGTCGATCCGCAGCGGCCGGAAGTGGGCGGAGAGGCCCTGGATCTCGCGGAGGAAGTCGGCGGCGGCGAAGCGGCCCTCGCCGAGCTTGCCCGGCAGGGTGTTCGAGGTGGCGGCGAGCGCCACGCCCGACTCGACGAGCTTGCCGAGGAGGCTGGAGACGAGGACGGTGTCGCCCGGGTCGTCGAGCTCGAACTCGTCGATGCAGAGGAGGCGGTGTCCGCTGAGCGTCTGCACGGTCTGCTGGAAGCCGAGCGCGCCGACCAGGTTGGTCAGCTCGACGAAGGTGCCGAACGCCTTCAGCGCGGGCTCCGCGGGGGTCGCGTGCCACAGCGAGGCCAGCAGGTGGGTCTTGCCGACGCCGTACCCGCCGTCCAGGTAGACCCGCGGGGCCGCTCGGCGCGGCCGGCTTCTTCGCGAACCAGCGGCGCTTGCCGGCGCCGGTGGCGTGCGCCCCGCCGAGGCCCTCGGCGAAGGCGCTCAGGACCTTGACGGCGTCCGTCTGGCTCGGCTGGTTCGGGTCGGGGAGGTACGTGTCGAAGCGTACGGAGTCGAAGCGCGGCGGCGGCACCATCTCCGCGACGAGGCGGTCGGCGGGGACGTGGGGCTCTCGGGAGCAGAGCGAGAGCGGGGCCGCTTCCTGGGAAGCCGCTTCGGTGAGGGCACGGGTCGACACAGTTCCCCACTGTAAGCGCCATGTCAGACTTCGATCATGCGCCAGCTCTTCCCTGTGACGGACATGACAGCCGCCGGTGACCAGGAGTGGTCGCTCGACGCCCTCGCGGACGCCTACGCGTATCCGGAGGGGGACGGTCCGTGGCTGCGGGCCAACATGGTCTCCTCGCTCGACGGGGCGGGGCAGCACGAGGGGCGCTCCCAGCCGCTCTCCTCCGAGACGGACATGCGGATCTTCGGCGTCCTGCGCGGGCTCGCGGACGTGGTCGTGGTGGGTGCGGAAACGGTACGCCTGGAGGGTTACCGCCCGGCACGCGCGCGGGAGGCCTTCGCCGCCCGCCGGGCCGCCGCCGGACAGGGCCCGGCGCCCGTGATCGCCGTGGTCAGCGCCTCCCTGAGCCTCGACTTCTCGCTGCCCCTCTTCACGGAGCCGCTGCTGCCCACCCTGGTCCTCACGGGGCCGCCGCGCCGCCCGAGCGGATCGAGGCCGCCCGTGCGGCGGGCGCCGTGGTGCTGATCGCGGGCGACGGGCCCGGGTGGAGCCGCCCGCGCGCTGGCGGCGCTCGCGGAGCGCGGGCTGCGCCGCCAGCTGACCGAGGGCGGGCCCCGGCTGCTCGGCCAGTTCGTGGCGGCGGGGGTGCTCGACGAGCTGTGCCTCGCGGTCTCGCCGACGATGACGGCGGGTGACGCCCAGCGGATCGCCGGAGGGCCTTCGGCGGCCGTGCCGACACGCTTCCAGGTGGCTTCCGTGCTGGAGCAGGACGGCTTCCTCTTCACCCGCTACCTTCGGATCTGACAATCGGCGGAATTTGTCGTTCCGCTTAGCGTCCGCTGGGCACACTTACTGACGCAGACCCCGTGCGGGCACGGGGAAGGATGGTTTCCGCAGAAGGGCTCCTGAGGTGTTCACAAGCGTTCTGATGATCGAGAAGCCCCTCACGTCCGTCGACGTGGAATTCGTCACCACCCTGCATGGCGACGAGGGCGTGTCCTTCATCGTTCTCATGCAGCCGCGTGGTGACCAGGCCGATGTACTGCTGCGTGCCATCGACGACGTCGCCATGGGCGAGCTGAAGGAAGCCGCCCACGAGGGCGAGGAACCGGAGGGGAAGGCGGCCAGGGTCCCCGCCGAACAGGGCCTGGAGATCTCGCTCAAGGCCCTGAGAAACGCCGGCTGCGAGGCGGTCGGCCAGGTCGTCGAGGACCACCCGCTCGACAAGATGAAGGCGGTGGTCGACGAGGCGGAGGCGGACGAGGTGATCGTCCTGACCGCCCCGCACTACGTGGAGGAGTTCTTCCACCGGGACTGGGCCTCCCGGGCCCGCCACAAGGTCGGGGTCCCCGTCCTGAAGCTCTTCGCCCACAGCGAGTAACACGGCGAGCAGCCGTGGCAAGGCCGTGTCCGCGCCCTGTGCAGAGGGCGCGGACACGGTGAGCCACTAGGCTGGGGGCTTCCAGAACCGCACACCCCGGGGAGAGATCCGCATGGCACCCGCCATCCCTGCCGCCATGGAACGGCCGCACTTCATCGGCATCGGCGGTGCCGGAATGTCGGGCATCGCGAAGATCCTCGCCCAGCGCGGGGCCAAGGTCGCCGGCAGCGACGCCAAGGAGTCCGCGACCGCCGAGTCGCTGCGCGCCCTCGGTGCCACCGTGCACATCGGCCACGCCGCCGAGCACCTCGCCGACGACGCCTCCGCCGTCGTGGTCTCCAGCGCGATCCGCGCCGACAACCCCGAGCTGGCCCGCGCCGCCGAGCTCGGCATCCCCGTGGTCCACCGCTCCGACGCGCTCGCCTCCCTCATGGACGGCCTGCGCGCGATCGCCGTCGCCGGCACGCACGGCAAGACGACCACCACCTCCATGCTGGCCGTCGCGCTCACCGCGCTCGGCCTCGACCCCTCGTACGCGATCGGCGGCGACCTGAACGGTCCCGGCACGAACGCGCTGCACGGCGCCGGAGAGGTCTTCGTCGCCGAGGCCGACGAGAGCGACCGCAGCTTCCAGAAGTACGACCCCGAGGTCGCGATCGTCCTCAACGTCGAGCTGGACCACCACGCGAACTACGCCTCCATGGACGAGATCTACGAGTCCTTCGAGGCCTTCACCGCCAAGATCCGCCCCGGCGGCACCCTGGTCGTCGGCGAGCACGCGGGCGCCCGCGAGCTGGCCCGCCGCGTCGCGGACCGCGAGGGCCTCTCCGTGGTCACCGTCGGCGAGTCCGAGGACTCCGACGCCCGCATCCTGAAGATCACCCCGAACGGGATGAAGAGCGAGGTGACGGTCCTCCTCGACGGCGTCGAGCACACCTTCACCGTCTCCGTCCCCGGCCGCCACTACGCCCACAACGCCGCCGCGGCCTCGCCGCCGGCGCCCGCGTCGGCATCGACCCGGCCGAGCTGGCCCAGGCCCTCACCGCGTACACCGGCGTCGGCCGCCGCCTCCAGCTCAAGGGCGAGGCCAAGGGCGTGCAGGTCATCGACTCGTACGCGCACCACCCCACCGAGATGACCGCCGACCTGGAGGCCATGCGGGGCGCCGCCGGGGCCTCCCGCCTCCTCGTCGTCTTCCAGCCGCACCTGTTCTCCCGCACCCAGGAGCTGGGCAAGGAGATGGGCGACGCGCTGGCCCTCGCGGACGCCTCCGTCGTCCTCGACATCTACCCGGCCCGCGAGGACCCGATCCCCGGCATCACCAGCGAGCTGATCATCGCCGCCGCCGAGCGGGCGGGCGCCACCGTGACGGCCGTCCACGACAAGGAGACCGTCCCCGAGGTCGTCGCGGGAATGGCCGCCCCCGGCGATCTCGTTCTCACGATGGGCGCGGGCGACGTCACGGACCTGGGTCCGAAGATCCTCGCCCGCCTGTCGAACTGAGGGAGTGGACGAACGATGGCGTACGAGGTCGAGAAGCCGGACGAGGAGTGGCAGGCGCAGCTGACCCCGTCGGAGTACCAGGTGCTCCGGCTGGCCGGCACGGAGCCCGCGTTCCGGGGTGAGTACACCGACACGAAGACGAAGGGCGTCTACTCCTGCCGGGCCTGCGGCGCGGAGCTCTTCACCTCCAACGAGAAGTTCGAGTCGCACTGCGGCTGGCCGTCCTTCTACGACCCGAAGGACAGCGGTGCCGTCGAGCTGGTCGCCGACACCTCCCACGGCATGATCCGCACCGAGGTCCGCTGCGCCCGCTGCGGCTCCCACCTCGGCCACGTCTTCGAGGGCGAGGGCTACCCGACCCCGACGGACCAGCGGTACTGCATCAACTCGATCTCGCTGCGGCTGGAGCCCGAGGAGGGCTGACCTTCCCGGACCCCCGGACGGTTCGTCAATCGCCCCTGTGGTAGCACTGTTGCGTATTGCAAACAGTCTTGCTGCGGGGGGCAGAACACATGGCGGTCACGGTTCCGGACTGGGCCGACACGCTTCTCGATCTGATCGGGGTGGCGTGGCCGAACGTCGACGAGGACGCGTACCGGGAGATGGCGGACGCGCTCCGGGAGTTCGCGGACGATCTGGAGGACGACGGCCAGCTCGCGAACAACCATGTCGAGCGGTTGTTGTCCTCGGGCCAGGGCGAGGCGCTGGACGCGCTCGACGAGCACTGGTCCAAGGTCAAGGGCAAGCACATCAAGGACATCGCCGGTGCGGCCCGGACGATCGCGGGCGGTCTCGACCTGGCGGCCGGCGCGGTCGAGGGCATGAAGCTGGCGGCCCTGGTGCAGCTGGGCTACCTGGCCGCCGAGGCGGGCATCGCGATCTCCCTGATCCCGGTGACCTTCGGTCTGTCCTCGCTGATCGGCGCGGGTGCGATGCGGGCCACCCAGGAGGTGGTCAAGCGGCTGATCAAGGAGTGCGTGGAGGAGGCCGTCGGATACGTCGTGTCGGCGATGACCGAGCCGGCGGTGGCGGCCCTGGAGGGCATGGCGGCGGACCTGGTGGTGCAGCTGGGCGCGATGGCGATCGGGCTGCAGGACGGGGTGGACCTCGGCCAGACCAAGGACGCCGGCAAGGAGGGCTTCGACGAGGGGGTGAAGTCCGGCAAGGAGGCCATGCACCTGGCCTCGGCCGGAGGCGGCGGCGGTGGTGGTGGTGCGAAGGGCAGCGGGCTGAAGAACCTGCACATCGAGCACGCCGAGCACGCCCATGCCTCCACCCAGCTCAACGGCGTCAGTGTGAGCATCCACGGGAAGACGGCGGGCAAACTCACGAAGGCGAAGACCGCGCACGGCCGCACCCGGGGCCGTGACTCGATCGCCGACGCGATCGACCCGGTCGCCGACAAGGCGCTGGAGGCCCTGACCAAGGCGGCCAAGTCGATGGGCGACCACGTCGGGCAGACCCTTCCCAAGGTCGTCAAGCAGATCTCCGTCGACCACAAGAACACCGACGACGGCCTCCGCGACCGCTTCGCCCGCCAGCGCAAGGGCGACCACGACGACAACAAGGGCGGCGGCGGAGGCGGCGGTGGCGGTGGCGGCGGCGGTGGTGGCGGGAACGGCGGTTCCGGCTCCGGCGGCGACCCCGGCGGCCACCGCATCACCCCGGCACCGCCCTGGCACGGCAGCTCCGCCGGCAACATGCGTCACCACCGCACCGATCCGCTCGACGTCAGCCACCTCACCCCCGAGCAGCAGCGCGAAGCCCTCGTCCAGGAGGCCCGCGACCTCGCGGACAAGGCGCGCAAGGCCGACCCCGACAACCCGGACGACCCCAAGCACAAGATCGACCTGGCCAAGACCCACTTCCCGCCCGGCACGAACCTCCTCGACGGATCGTGCGCCGGCAGCCTCCTGCACGACGGCGTCGTCACCAGCCACTCCAGCGCCACCAAGGGAGCCGGTCAGAAGACCCTGACCTGCACCCCGCGATGCAGTCGATCTACGATCAGGTCGACCAGCAGATCAAGGCCGACGGCGGCTTCCCCGGCGCGGGCCACGGAAAATGCGCGGAGGCGAACCTCGTCTCGGACCGGCTCCGCCAGATGGACCCCGACGGCACCGGGATCACCTCGGCCGACCAGGTCCGCGACGCCATGAAGGGGTCGCAGGTCTACAGCGTGCAGATCGGCGAGCAGATCAAGCCGCACCCCCTCGGCCACGGCCAGTACAAACCGCCGTGCCGGTCCTGCGCGATAGCCATGGACATGGCCGGCGTCACGGCGTACGCCGGATAAGGAGCACACATGCCGCACATCAACACCCCGGAGGACGTCGACGCCTGGTTCCGGGACCACGGATGGTTCCCGGGACGGGACGTGGCCGACACCGTCCCGGCGATGGTCGACGAGATCACCGGGCAGTACCGGGAGGCGGGCTTCCCGGTGGAGCCCCTCGACGTCGCGACCGCCTTCCTCGCCGAGCACGGCGGACTGCGCCTCACCATCGACGCGGCGCGGGAGGACTACCTCTACTTCACCCCGTACCTCGGCTACCGGTCCACCCCGGCCGAGGTCGCCGAACTGAGCCGCGATCTCGGCGTGCGGCTCTTCCCGGTCGGGCTCGACAGCTCGGAGGGGTCGCCCGTGCTCATCGACGAGCGGGGCCGCTTCTTCTACCTGCACCACACCGGCGCCTACTACATGGGCGCCGACAAGTACGAGGCCGTGATCGCCCTCGCCCACGCCCCCATGCAGGACGCGGAGGACTACTTTGTCTGACCTGGTTCCCGGCACGGCCGCGTCCCTGCTGATCCACGGCTCGGTCGTCAGCCACACCAACCTCACGGGTGACGGCGAGCCGCACCTCCACCCGGCCGTCAGGGAGTTCTTCGACGGGCTCCCGCCTGCCCTGCGCGAGCCGTTCATCGGCTACTGCGCCGAGTCCGCCCTCGTCTCCGACGAGCTCTTCGGCCTCGACCGGCAGCGCGGCGACGGCCTGACGACCACCCTCGACGAGGCGGCTCCGCACTTCGCGGGCGCGGTGCTCGTCGCCCGGAAGATCCGCCCGCACGGCGACCCCGAGCACGGCACCGAGGCCGAGGTCTGCCGCTCGTGCACGGCGCTCCTGGACCGGCTCGGCATCGACGTCCTCCATGGAGAGTGACGCACCGGGCGGCGGCGCTCCGCGTGACGGCGTGCTGAGCGGCGGCGCCCCGGGCGGCGGCGACCCACTGGCGGCGGCCGGCTGGCGGGCCGGGCGGGACGCCGGGGACGCCGCCATGCTGGCGGTCCTCACCACGGTCGCGGTCGGCCAGGGCCGTGTCTTCCCCGCCGCGGAGCGGGCCCTCAGGGAGTTCCACGGCCTGCGGATCGCCCCGGCTCCGGACGGCGGGCGCGAGGTCGCCGCCACCGGCTGCGTCGTCGACCCCGCGAGGCCCGCTTCGCGAGCCCGCAGCTCGACCGGCTCGCCGGTGACCTCGGCGTACGGCTCTTTCCGCTCGGACGCACGGAAGCGGACGCACCGCTCGCCGTCGACGAGGAGGGCCGGCTGTACATGCTCGGCACCGGCGGGGCGTGGCTGCTCGGCGCGACCGTACGGCAGGGCCTGACCGCGCTCGCCGAGGGCGTGCGCCGGTACGGCTCCGCGCGCCCCGCCTGCGCTTCCCGCTGCCCGGCCTCTCCGCCGAGGGCGGGCTCGGCGCGGCGGTGCGGGCCGCGCTCGTCGCCGTGTACGTGCTCCACAGCACCGGCGTGTACAGCGCCCGCGCCCTGCGCCTGCGGGCGACGACCCTGCGCGGGATCGGCGTCGTGGCCGTGGACGAGGAGTTCCCGCTGCCGCCGGGCCCGCTGGAGGGCGGCGCGGAGCCCCTGACGGCGGCGATGACCGCCCGGCTCGAAGAGGCCGGTGCCCGCGCGGGCGGCTGCGAGCTGGTCCTGACGCCCGCTGTCCCGCCCGGCACCGAAGGCCCCTGGCGACGGTGGCGTGCGCGGTGACCCTGGGCGGCGACCCGGTCGAGGGCCCGGCCCTGACCCTGTCGGCGGCCCTCTCCACCGCCCTCGGCCCGTCGGCGAGGACCGTGGAGGCCTGCGGGAAGGCGCTCGCCGACTGGTCCGGTCGCCCGACTGCGTTTGACACCGCCTGACAGCCCGTCAAGGGTGCATTCCAGTAGATCTCGGACATCTGGATGGGAGTCAGGAATGCGCTCGTGCACCGACCGAGGGCGCCGTGGCGTCGTCATGCCCGCGCTGGCCGCCGCGCTGGCCGTGCCCCTGCTGGCGGCGACCACCGCCGTGGCGTGCCCGGCCCCGACCCCGCCCCGGGCACCGGCACGGTCAGCCGCTCCGGCGGGACCGTGACGTTCGTGCCGGTGGCGGGGCGGCCAACCGGTCACCTTCTACGTCGCCACGGCCCCGCTCCTGCGGGTGTCCGACCCGGGCGGGATCACGGCGGGCCCCGGCTGCACCCAGACCAGCCCGCAGACGGCGACCTGCGGGGCGATCGCCGGCATCACCGGCATCCACGCCGACGGCGGAGACGGGGACGACCGGCTCGCGGCCGGGGCGGACCTGAACATCCCCGTCGACTTCGACGGCGGCCCCGGCCGGGACATCCTCGTCGGCGGCACGGCCGACGACCACCTGGTGGACCCCGACGGCTGGCCGACCCGCCCCACCCAGGCCACCTTCCGGGGCCTCGCCGGCAACGACACCATCGTCAGCCGCAACGGCGGCCACGACCGCGTCGAATGCGAGGGCGGCAACGACACCGTCACGGCGGACCCCGCTGCCCTGGACACGGTCACGAACACCTGCGAGACGATCGACCGGGGCTGACGCCCGCCCCCGGGCGCGGGAGTGGGGGTCCCGCCCGAAGAGCAGGAACGCAGGGCTCCCCGTCGAGCCGTTCCCCGCCGCCACCGGGTTCCTCGCCGAGTGGTCCGGTGGCGGCGGGAGGCGCCCTCAGTGGACGGAGAAACCGCCGTCCACGAACAGGGACTGCCCCGTCACGTACGCCGAGGAGGCGCTCGCCAGGAAGACCGCCGCGCCCGCGAAGTCCTCGGCCAGGCCGTTGCGGCCGACCAGCGTGCGGGCGGCCAGGGCGGCGACCTTGTCCGGGTCGGAGGAGAGGCGCTGGTTGAGCGGGGTCATCACGAAGCCGGGGACCAGGGTGTTGGCGGTGACGCCGTACGGGGACCAGGCCTCGGCCTGGGAGCGGGCCAGGGACTCCAGGGCGCCCTTGGACACCCCGTACGCCCCGCTCTGCACGAACGCGCGGTGCGCCTGCTGGGAGGTGATGTGGATGATCCGGCCGAAGCCCCGCTCGGCCATGCCGGGGCCGAAGCGCTGACCGAGCAGGAACGGCGCCTCCAGGTTCACCGTCATCGTCGTGTCCCACACCTCCTCGCCCAGCTCACCGAAGGGCGGACGGAGGTTGATCCCGGCCGAGTTCACCAGGACGTCCGGCTCCCCGAAGACGGCCGCCGCCGCCTCCGCCCCCGCCTTGATGCCCTCCCGGGTGCTCAGGTCGGCGCTCACCCAGGCCGCCCGGCAGCCCTCCGCCGTCAGCTCGTCGACGGTCGCGACGAGCTCGGACTCCTTCCGGGCCAGGACCACCACGCTCGCCCCCGCCCGCGCCAGAGCCCCCGCGATGGCCTTGCCGATGCCCGAACTGCCGCCCGTCACCAGGGCGGTGCGCCCTTCGAGGGAGAACAGTCCGGAGAGGTAACCGGCGGGGGTGGTGCTCATGGGTGTCGCTCCTCGTGTCGGTGGAGGGCAGGTACACGCATCCTGGCACACGTGTTCGCGGAGCGACGGCGGCGCTGCCTACGCCGACCAGACCCCGTCGCCGCCGTGGCCCGCGCATAGGCGGAGAAGTCCCGGGCGCACGGCCGAGGGCCCGCCGCACGCCGTCGCCGAGCACGGCGAAACGGTTCTCGGCGATCCAGCCGAACAGCTCGTTCAGGAGGGCCGTGTAGTCCTCCGGCAGACCCTTCTCCCGCGCGTACGCCGTGAACTCCTCCGCCGAGGCGGGGCGGTACGCGACGTCCCGGCCCGTCGCCCGCGCGATCTCGGCCGCCACCTCGCCCAGGCCCAGCAGCCGAGGCCCGGTCAGTTCGTACGCCTCCCCGGCGTGACCGTCCTCCGTGAGCGCCGCCACCGCGACGTCCGCGATGTCGTCGACGTCCACGAACGGCTCCGTGCCCGCCACCGCCGACCACAGCACCTCGCCCTCGGTGACCTGCCCCCGGAAGAACGGCTCCTCACTGAAGTTCTGCGCGAACCACGTCGGCTTCAGCAGCGTCCACTCCGCCCCCGACTCCCGCACCGCCCGCTCGCACGGCAGCTTCTCCTCGCCCTCGGGCACCACCCAGTCGCGGTGCGAGAGCAGCACGAGCCGCCCGACACCACGGGACGCGGCGAGCCCGGCGAACCTCCTCATCGAGTCCCCGGCGTCGCTCCGCATCGAGTCCACGAGGTAGGCCGAGCCCACCCCTTCCAGCACCGGTTCCCAGGTGTTCTCGTCGTTCCAGTCGAAGCGCGCGGGTCCCTTGCGCGAGGCCGCGCGGACCTCGTATCCGCGCTCCTTGAGGCGGGCGGTCACCCGCCGGCCCGTCTTACCGGTGGAGCCGAGGACCAGGACGGGTTTCGTGTGCGTCGTCATGCGACCAGTCAAACCGCGGCACGGTGAGTGCCGGAATGGTCCACGCGCTCAGTCCGATGTCCCAAGCGCTCAGGCCCGCTAGGCTGGCCGCGTGGATCCGCTCGCGAGCCTTCTGTACGAAGTCCGGTCCGACGGCGCCCTGTTCAGCAAGAACATCCTCTCGCCGCCCTGGTCCATCGGCTTCGCCCACGGCACCCCCCTCGCCGTCGTCACCATGCTGCGCGGCTCCGGCTGGGTCGTCCCCGGCGGCGACGCCGCGCCCGTCGCCCTCGGACCCGGTGACGTGGCCGTCGTGACCGGCGCGGAGTCGTTCACCGTCACCGACGACCCCGGCACGGCGACCCCGCCCTTCTACGTCGTCCACCCCGGCCACTGCGCGACCGCCGACGGCGAGGACATCAGCGAGGACGTCATCCTCGGCCTCCGCACCTGCGCCAACGCCCCCGGCGGCACCACCGTGCTCCTCACCGGCAGCTACCAGGTCGACGGCCGCGTCTCCGAACGGCTCATCGGCGGCCTTCCCGCGTCCTCGCCGTCCGCCAGGACACCACCCTCGGCCCGATCCTCGCCCTCACCGACGGCGAGATCAGCCGCGACGACCCCGGCCAGCAGGCCGTCCTCGACCGCCTCCTGGACCTCCTGCTCCTGTCCACGCTCCGCGAATGGTTCGCCCGCCCCGAGGCCGACCCGCCCGCCTGGTACCGCGCCCTCGGCGACCCCGTCGCCGGCCGGGCCCTCCGCCTCATCCACGACCGCCCCGCACGCCCCTGGACCGTCACCACCCTCGCCGAGGAGACCGGCGTCTCCCGCGCCACCCTCGCCCGCCGCTTCGCCGACCTCGTCGGCGAACCGCCCATGACCTACCTCACCGGCTGGCGCCTCGCCCTGGCCGCCGACCTGCTCGCCCGTACCGACGCCACCGTGGAGTCGATCGCCCGACAGGTCGGCTACCAGACCGCGTTCGGCCTCAGCGTCGCCTTCAAGCGCGTGTACGGAACCCGGCCCAGCGAGCACCGGGCCCCGACCGTCAGCCGAGCCGGGTGAGGAACTCCGTCCAGGTGCCGGGGGAGAGCGCGAGCTGCGGGCCGGTGGGGCGCTTGGAGTCGCGGACGTGGACGGTGGTGGGGCAGGAGGCGACCTCGACGCAGTCGTCGCCACTGCCGCCGCTGTAGCTGGACTTGTGCCAGGAGAGGGCTACTTCTACGCAGTTGCCGCCGTCGCCGGTGCTGTAGCTGCTCTTGAACCAGGCCAGTTCAGTGGTGCTCATAGTGCTCCTCGGATCTCCCGCAACAGGCCCACGGTCGCCTCTACGGACAGGGCCTGTGCCCGCATCCTGGCATATCGCTGCTGGAAGATGCTGACCTCTTTGGGGTCGGAGGTGAGCTGGCCGGTGCCCTGGCCTTCGCTGTACGCGTACCAGGTGTTCTCCTCGGTCTCCAGGAGACACAAGGGGCCGTCGAGCCCCGCGTGGTGCCCGCGCAAGAGCGGCATGATCTGGATGTCGATGTTGCGTCGTTCGCTGAGTTCGATGATGTGGTCGATCTGCTCGCGCATGACCTCGGGGGTGGCCACCTGGCGGCGCAGCGCGTGCTCCTCGATGATGAAGCTGAAGATCGTCTCCGGGCGCTCCGTGAGGATGCGCGTCCGCTCCATGCGCGCCACGAGGTTCGACTCGATCTTGTCGTCGCTCATCGCCGGGAGCTGCTTTTCGAAGAGCGTCCGGGCGTAGGCGGTTGTCTGGAGTAGCCCTGGTGCAAGTCGAGGCTCGTAGGTGTACAGCGTCACCGCCAGCGGCTCCAGCTCCGCCCACTTCTCGAACCACTTCGCAAGCCCCGCCTTGCGCGTCAGGTGCTTCGCCGCCGCCCGGATCACCCCGAACGCGTCCAGCACATCCTCCGCCCGGTCCACGAACTCCTTCGACGGCAGACGCCGCCCCTGTTCGATCGAGGCGATCATCGGGACCGAGTACCTCACCAGCGGGGCGAACTGTTCCTGTGTCAGGCCCGCCCGTTTGCGGAAGGCCTTGACCACTTCCCCGAAAGCCCTCAGGCTCTCCGACGTCTCCGGTTCGCTTCCCTTCGGAACCTCGTCCGTCACCCCGCCACCTCCCGTACCCGTGTGCTCGCGCTGAACGGAACAAGGCTCACCGATAGTCACCGGTACAGTCCAGAGCGTGAACCCGTACGCTGCGCAGCGTACGAGTTTCTGAGCTGGTAACTCCCTCCGGTCGTCGCCACATTGGCCCCATGACCTCCCCCGTGACCCGCGAATCCACCGTCACCGTACGTATGTTCACCCAGCGTTTCAGCTCGACGCCGCGAGGGGCCCGCCTCGCCCGTCGGCTGGCGGTGCATCAGCTCGACCGGTGGCGGATCCCGTACGGCTCCGAGGCCTCGGAGACCACCGGGCTGCTGGTCGCCGAGCTCGCCGCGAACGCGGTGACGCACGGGCGGGTGCCCGGACGTGACTTCGAGCTGACGCTCGCGTACACGCCCGGGCGGTTGCTCCGGATCGACGTCTCGGACGCCCGGGGCGAGCGGCGGCCGGCCGCCGTCGCCCTGGGGCCGCTCGACGAGGGCGGGCGGGGCTGCTGCTCGTCGGGGCGCTGGCCACGAGTGGGCGGTGCTCGACCGCGTGCCGGTCGGGAAGACCGTACGGGCCGAGCTGGACCTCAGCCCCGGAGGGCCTCGTAGCCGGAGGGACGGGTGGTGAAGGTGCCCCGGCCCTGGGTGCGGCCGCGGAGGCGGGACGCGTAGCCGAAGAGTTCGGCCAGCGGGACCGTCGCCGAGACCACGGCCGTGCCGGAGCGGGTCGTCTGGTCCGTGACCCGGCCGCGGCGGGCCGCGAGGTCGCCGAGGACGGAGCCGACGGACTCGGCGGGGACGGTGACCGTCACCTCGGCCACCGGCTCCAGGAGGGTCATGACGCTCGCGCGGAGCGCCTCGCGCAGGGCGAAGCGGCCCGCCGTGCGGAACGCCATCTCCGAGGAGTCCTTCGGATGGGTGGCGCCGTCCGTGAGCGTGACGCGGACGCCCGTCACCGGGTGGCCGCCGAGGGGGCCCTCGGCGAGGGCGTCCCGGCAGCCGGCCTCGACCGCGCGGACGTACTCCTGCGGGACGCGGCCGCCCGTGACCTTCGACTCGAAGACGAACTCGTCGTCCGCCGGCTCGACGTCGATGACGACGTGGGCGAACTGGCCCGCGCCGCCGTCCTGTTTGACGTGGCGGTGGAGCAGGCCGGTGACGCCCTTCGTCACCGTCTCCCGGTACGCGACCTGGGGCGGCCGACCGCGACCTCAAGGCCCCGGTCGCGCCGCAGCTTCTCCACCGCGACCTCCAGGTGGAGTTCGCCGAGGCCGGACAGGACCGTCTGGCCCGTCTCCGGGTCGGACCGGACGACGAGCGAGGGTCCTCCTCCGTCATCCGGGCGAGGGCCGTCGCGAGGCGGCCCGTGTCCGTGGCGCGGCGGGCCTCGACGGCGACCGAGACGACGGGGTCGGCGGTCGTCGGGGGTTCGAGGACGAGCGGCGCGTCCGGGGCGCACAGGGTCGCCCCGGCGCGGGCGGACTTCGGGCCGACGACGGCGACGATGTCGCCGGCGCGGGCCTCGTCCGTCTCGGTCGCGCGGTCGGCCTGGACGCGGAGGATGCGGGAGATCCGTTCCGTACGTCCCGCGGTGGTGTCGAGCACGGTGTCCCCCTTCCTGAGGATGCCCGCGTAGACGCGGAGGTAGGTCATGCGGCCGGTGGCGGTGGCGTTCACCTTGAAGGCGAGCGCGGTGAACGGGGCGTGCGGGTCCGCCGGGACCTCGCCGCGCACGGGCGGCATGTCCGACGGGGCCGGGAGGTAGGCGACGACGGCGTCGAGCAGGGGCTCGATGCCGCGGTTGCGGTACGCCGAGCCGCACAGGACGACGACGGCGTCCCCGGAGAGGGTGAGGTCGCGGAGGGCGGCGGTCAGGGTCTCCTCGGAGAGGGTGTCGTCCTCGTAGAACTCCTCCAGGGCGCCCGGGTGCAGCTCCGCGACCGTCTCCGCCAGGCGGTGGCGGCGGCGCAGGGCCTCCTCCCGGAGTTCGTGGGGGATCTCGGGTTCGGTGTACGTGTCGGCGCCGTCGGCCCACACGTACGCCCGCATCCGGACCAGGTCCACGACGCCGGTGAAGCCGTCCTCGCGGCCGATGGGGAGCTGGACGGGGAGCGGGACCGTGCCGAGGCGGGTGCGGATCGACTCGACGGCGCCGTCGAGCTCCGCGCCCGCGCGGTCCAGCTTGTTGACGAACGCGATCCTCGGGACGCCGTGCCGGTCGGCCTGGCGCCACACGGTCTCGCTCTGCGGCTCGACGCCCGCGACGGCGTCGAAGACGGCGACGGCGCCGTCGAGGACGCGCAGCGAGCGCTCGACCTCGTCGGAGAAGTCGACGTGACCGGGCGTGTCGATCAGGTTGATCCGGTGGTCCGCCCAGTCGCAGCTGACGGCCGCCGCGAAGATCGTGATGCCCCGGTCCCGCTCCTGCGGGTCGAAGTCCGTGACGGTGGTGCCGTCGTGGACCTCGCCGCGCTTGTGGACGGCGCCGGTGAGGTAGAGGAAGCGCTCGGTGACGGTGGTCTTGCCCGCGTCGACGTGGGCGAGGATGCCGAGGTTGCGGACGCCGGTGGTGCGCATGGTGGTGGTGCCTTTCGCTGCTGCGTGGAGTACGGGGCAGCGCGATTCCCGGGACGGTCAGGTCGTCACGTCACGGGTCGGCGATGGCGGGCGCGCAGCCGCCACCGGCCGGAGCGAGAGGCGAGGATCACGTCGAAGCGGCGCGTACGCACGGTCGGCTCTCCTCGGTGGAAACTCGCGGCACGGCACACCGGTCGGTGCGCCGTGCCGCGAGTGTAGGGAGCCCGGCCGGGCGGGCGACAGCGAATTGTTCGGCCCGCTGTTCGGCCCGCTGTTCGGCTTGCTGTTCGGCCGGCGGTTCGACCGGCTATTCGGCCGGCTGGAGGAGGTCCCAGCGGTTGCCGTAGAGGTCCTCGAAGACGGCGACCGAGCCGTACGGCTCGTGGCGCGGCTCCTCCAGGAACTTCACGCCCGCCGCCGCCATGCGTTCGTGGTCGCGGGCGAAGTCCTCCGTGTGGAGGAAGAAGCCGACCCGGCCGCCGGTCTGGTGGCCGACCGAGGCCTCCTGCTCCTCGTTCTTGGCCTTGGCCAGGAGCAGCCCCGTGTTGCCGAGGCCGCCGACGCCGGCCGCGCCGCGCGGGCGGACGACGACCCAGCGGCTCCCGTCGCCCCGGTCGGTGTCCTCGACGAGGTCGAAGCCGAGGGCGTCGGTGTAGAAGGCGATGGCCTCGTCGTAGTCACGGACGACGAGAGTGACGAGTGCGATGGACGGCATTACCCCAACGTAATGCGCGGAACCGGTGGAATCTATCCGCGTCGACCCGCGTCGTGTCGGGGACGACCCTTGCGGGGGGAGGGGGCGAACGAGGGTCGGGAAGAGGGGTGGGGAGGGTCGGTCCCTCGCGGGCCCGTCGGTTCCGTCAGCGGGGAGCGGCCGGAGGGTTCGGGCCGGTCTCCCCGGGCGTGCGCGCCCACGCGGCCCTGCGGCGGGTCTCGTTCTCCTGGGCCATACGACGCAGCAGGGCCAGGACCGGTTCCAGGAGGAGGACGACGAGGGCGGCGTGCTCGGCGAGCCGGAGCCGGTCCTCGGCGTCGTCGAGCTCCTCGACCCGGTCGACGTCGAGCTTCGCGGCGGCCGCGCCAGCTCGGCGTACGGCACCAGGTCCTCCGTGCCGTACTCGACGCCGAGGCGGCTGAGGTCCATGAGGCTCGCGGCGAGGGCGCGGCGGTGCGGGGAGTCCGGGAGACGTCCCAGCCCATGGCGCGCACGAGCTCGTCGACCCGGGGCGCCTGCTCCTCCACCGCGTCCGTCTCGGCGGCGTCGACGGGCGTCGGCAGCGCGTAGTGCACGACGCCGAGCGTGGCGAGCGGGTCGAGGGGCTCGTCGATCGCCGCGAGGACGTCGCGGGTGGCGGCGATGGACAGGCCGCCGCGGGCGGTCAGGGCGCGGATCAGGCGCAGGCGCTGGACGTGCTCGTCGCCGTACAGGGTCAGCGTCGCCCCGAGCGGCCGGCCGGGCGGCAGCAGGCCCTCCCGCAGGTAGTACTTGATCGTTCCGACCGGCGTTCCGGACAGACGGCTCAGGTCAGAGATCTTCATGGGCACTCTCGCTCGCGGGCTGTTCCGTTCCGTGTGTGAGCAGTCTCGCAGGGGTCCAGATGGACACGTTTCTTAGATAGTGCCACTCTCTAGCTAGAAAGTTAAGGTTTCTAATGTGTCGTCGACCTGCGGCGACACTCCATCGAAGCGGAGCCCCTGCCATGTCCGAATCCACCCACCCGCTGCGCGTGAGCGCCCGAGGGCTGCTGAGCCGGCGCGGCGTGTGGCTGCCGTCGGCGGTGATCCTCGGCCTGCTGTCGTTCGTCCTGTCCCTGCTCTACCTGGGCGCCAACAACGACCCGGTCGGCTCCACGAAGGACCTGCCGATCGCCCTGGTCAACGCGGACAGGGGCACCCGGGTCGCCGGGCAGCGGATCGACCTGGGCGCGCAGATCACCGCGAAGGTCACCGGCGCGGCCGAACTCAAGGAGAAGGTCGACTGGAAGCAGGTCGACCGCCGCACCGCCGACGACCTGCTCGCCCGCGGCAAGGTGTTCGGCGCCCTCGTCATCCCCGACGACTTCTCCGCCTCCGTGGCCGCGCTCGCCGGACCCGCACAGCGCACGCCGCACCCGCCGACCATGACGGTCCTCACCAACCCGGCCGCCGGAAGCTTCGGCTCCGCCATGGCCACCGAGATCAACCGCGGGGTCGTCGCGAACACCTCCGCGGAGGTGGGCAAGCAGCTGGGGCAGGCGGCCGCGCGACAGGCGGCACAGGCGGCGAAGGCACAGGCCGCCAAGGCGCAGGCCACCGCAGGGCAGCCCGCCGCCGGGCAGTCCGCCGAAGGGCAGTCCGCGGCCGGGCAGCCCGCCGCCGGGCAGCCCGCCGCCGGGCAGCCCGCTTCCGCGCAGGCCGCCGCCGTCCCCGGTGCGGCCGCGCAGCTGATGATCGCCGACCCCGTCCACGTCTCCGTCCAGGAGGGACACCCCTCGGACAGCACAGCGGACTCGGCCTGAGCGCCTTCTTCTACGCGCTCATCCTCGTCCTCGGCGGCATGCTCGGCGCCAACGTCATCCACCTGCAGGTGGACACCGCGCTCGGCTACGTCGCCAACGACAAGGGGCCGTTCCGCGTCCTCAAGCCCCTCCAGCACGCCAGCCGGGTGCACCACTTCCTGGTCTGCTCGGTGCTCATGGTCGTCCTGTCCATGGTGACCTCCGCGCTCGCCCTGGCCGCGGCCGTCGGCGTCGTCGGCATCGACGCCTCCCACCTGCCGATGCTGTGGCTCTTCGGGACCTGCGCCACGGCCGCCATGGGCGTCACCGCGCTCGCCCTGCTCGCCGTCTTCGGCACCCCGGGCCCCATCGTCTCGATGCTGGTCCTGATCGGCCTGGCCATCCCCTCGGCCGGCGCCACCATCCCGATCCAGGCGCTCCCGGACTTCTACCGCTTCCTGGCCGAGTTCGAACCGTTCCGGCAGGTCGTCGACGGCGTCCGGTCCATCCTCTACTTCGGCGCGAGGGCCGACGCCGGACTCGGCCGCGCCTGGACCATGGTCGGCATCGGCTTCGCCGTCTCGCTCGTCCTCGGCCTGGTCCTCACCCGCCTGTACGACCGCCGGGGCCTGCACCGCTCGGCCGCGCAGCTCGCGCAGCCGGTTCCCGTCGGCTGAGTGCCGGTGCGGGGCCGCGGTGCGAGAATGCCCCGCATGGACGCCCAGGAGTTCGACCGGCTCGCCGCCCGCGCGCGAGGCCTCGCCTCGCCCGGCCGGGCGGCGGGTCCTCAGGCTCGCCGGGGCGCCCGGCGCCGGGAAGTCCACGCTCGCCGCGCGGCTCGTCGCCCGCCTCGACGGGCTCGCCGTGCTCGTCCCGATGGACGGGTTCCACCTGGCGCAGGCCGAGCTGGAACGGCTCGGGCGGGCCGGAGGAAGGGCGCGCCGGACACCTTCGACGCCGCCGGGTACGCGGCGCTCCTCGCCCGGCTCCGCACCCCCGTCCCCGGCACCACCGTCTACGCCCCGACCTTCGACCGCTCCCTCGAAGAGCCCGTCGCCGGGGCGATAGCCGTCGCGCCCGACGTGCCGCTCGTCGTCACCGAGGGGAACTACCTGCTGCACGACGAGGGTGCCTGGGCCGAGGTCCTGCCCCTCCTCGACGAGGCCTGGTACCTCGACCTCGACGCCCACCGCCGCGTCCCCCGGCTCGTCGAGCGGCACGTCCGCTTCGGCAAGGACCGGGAGCACGCCGAGCGCTGGGTCCACGAGTCCGACGAGGCCAACGCCCGTCTGGTGGCCCGGGGGAGGGACCGGGCCCACCTGGTCGTGAGGATGAGTTAGGGAAGGACCGGCCGCGTACGGACGGGGAGTTGCCCCGTCCGTACGCGGCCGGGGCGCGCGCGGAGGGCGCTGTTAGCCTGCTCGGCATGATCGGGAAGCGCGCGGGGTTCCGCATGTCCGGCTTGTTCGGCTCGTCGGGATCGAGCGGTCCGCAGCGTGCCCTCATCGTGTCGAGCTTCATCAGCCGGGTGGGCAACGGGCTGTTCAACACCGCCTCGGTGCTCTACTTCACGCTGGTGGTGCACCTGCCCGCCGCGCAGGTCGGCGTCGGCCTCACGATCGCCGGGCTCGTCGGGCTGCTCGCCGGGATCCCGGCGGGGAACCTGGCCGACCGGTACGGGCCGCGTACGGTCTGTCTGGCGGCCTTCGTCGTCCAGGCCGTGACGATGGCCGCGTTCGTCCTCATCGACAGCTGGTTCACGTTCACGCTCGTCGCCACCCTCGACCGGCTGGCGGCGACGGCGGCGGCGCCGCGGGCGGCGCGCTCGTCGCCCGTACCGGCGGCGAACGTCCCGCCGCGTTCCGGGCGAGGCTCCGGACGTTCGTGAACCTCGGCGTGGTCCTGGGCACCCTCGGCGCCGCCTTCGCCGTCTCGGTCGACACCCGCGCCGCGTACACCGTGCTCATCCTCGCCAACGCCGCCAGCTTCGCCGCCGCCGCGCTGGTCGCCCTCCTCGGGGTCCCGAACTACCAGCCCCTGCCCCGGCCCGAGGAGCACCACCGCTGGGCCGTCCTCAAGGACCGGCCGTACGTGACCTTCACCGCGCTCTACGGCGCCATGGGCCTCCAGTACCAGACCGTCTCCCTGCTCCTGCCGATCTGGCTCTCCGCCCACACCGACGCCCCCCACTGGACCGTCGCGGCGGTCTACGCGGTCAACAGCGGGGTGTGCGTCCTGCTCCAGAGCAGGATCGGCTCCCGCGTGGAGACACCGCGCCAGGGCGGCCGGGCGTTCCGCATCGCCGGACTGCTCTTCCTGGTCAGCTGCCCCCTGATGGCCCTCACGGCGAACGTCCCGGTCTGGGTCGCGCCGGTCCTCGCCGTCCTCGCCGTCTGCGTCCACAGCCTCGGCGAGGTGTGGGAGTCCTCCGGCGGCTACACGCTCGCCTTCGAGCTCGCCCCCGACCACGCCCAGGGCCAGTACCAGGGCTTCTTCGGCATCGGCTTCTCCGCCGGGCAGGCCCTCGCCCCGGTGGTCCTCACGACCGTCGTCCTCGGCCTCGGGCACGCGGGCTGGCTGCTCCTCGGCGCGTTCTTCGCGGCCGTCGGCGCGGCGGGCCCGCCGGTGGCCGCCTGGGCGGAGCGCACCGCCGCCCCCGCCCCGACGCGGCGGGCACGGTCCAGGACCCGCTTCCCGACACCGCCCGGTAGCGGCCGGCGGGCTCAGCGCTGCCAGAGGAACGCGGCCTCGCCGCAGTGCTGGCAGCTGAAGACGTAGCCGAGGCCGCCGCCGCCGAAGTTCGCGGCGGTGGCGTAGTCGTGGCCCTCCTCCAGCTGCGCGGTGAAGGCCATGTGACGGGCGCAGACGGGGCAGAGCGGGGTCTCGTCGTCCTGGAGCCAGTCCGGGGCGCCGCCCAGACGGCCCAGGACCGGCCGGCGGGTGGGGGTGTGCTCGGGGTGGGGAGGAGAGCGGTCACCGCGCCGAGGGCGGTCTCGCCGTGGGGCGGGACGGCGGCCGGTGAGAGGGAACCCCGGAAGAGGAACGCGGCGTTGCCGCCGGAGGTGGTGTCCCAGTCGTCGCACATGCCGGGTTCGTTCTGGCAGAAGAAGACCGCCACCGCCCCGAACGGCAGCGGGAGATGGACGAGGAACTGCATCGGCCCGCCGCACGCGCGGCACAGCGGCCAGACGAAGCCGTCCGGGACGAGCGGGACGCCGCCGGTGCGCGGGACGGGCGCATCGGCGGCTGTCGTTCCGCCGTGGATCAGTAGCATGCCGACAGCCTACGGCCGACCGCCGGAGCATGATCCACGGGCGGGGTCCGGGCCGGGTGCCGAGCCCTGGTCCGGCGGTTCGGGACGGGCGGGCGGGAGCCGGGTCAACGGTCGACCGGGCCGCGGGGAAGCATCCGGTCCAGCCACTTCGGCAGCCACCAGTTGGTCCGGCCGAGGAGCGTCATGGTCGCCGGCACCAGCACCATGCGCACGACCGTGGCGTCGATGAGGATCGCGGTGGCCAGGCCGAGTCCGAACATCTTGGTGGAGGGGTCGTCGGCGACGGCGAAGGACAGGAAGACCGCCACCATGATGAGGGCCGCCGAGGTGATGATCCGGGCGGTGCCCGAGACGCCCTCGACGATCGCCGTGCCGTTGTCGCCGGTGCGCAGGTACTCCTCGCGCACGCGGGAGAGGAGGAACACCTCGTAGTCCATCGACAGGCCGAACAGGATGGCGAAGAGGAACATCGGGATGAACGACACGATCGGGACCGTCGCCTCCAGCCCGATGAGCGCGCCTCCCCAGCCCCACTGGAAGACCGCGACCATGACGCCGTAGGCCGCGCCGATGCTCAGCAGGTTCAGCAGGACCGCCTTGAGCGGTACGAGTACCGAGCGGAAGACCAGCGTCAGCAGCAGGAACGACATCGCCAGCACGGTGGCGACCAGCACCGGCAGGCGTTCGCTGGTGCGTCGGCCCACATCGGACAGGCTCGCGGCGGCGTCGCCGACGTGGGCCCCGGCCGGCCGTGCCCGATCGCCGTGGGCAGCACGTCGGTGCGCAGCCGGGCGATGGTGTCGGCCGTGGCCTCGTCCTGAGGGCCGGTGGTCGGGAACACCACGAGGGTCGCGATGCCGGTGGCCCGGTCGATGCGCGCCGGCGCGACGGACGCGATGCCCCGATCCGCCGCGACCGCCCCGGCGAGCCGGTCCAGCACTCCCGGATCACCGGCGGGGTCCACGGCGACGACCAGGGGACCGTTGGTGCCCGGACCGAACCCCTCGGCGACCAGGTCGTAGGCACGGCGCTCGGTACGGCTGTCGGGCAGCGAGCCGTCGTCGGGCAGGCCGACGCGCAGGCCGAGCACGGGCAGCGCCGCGGTCAGCAGCAGCGCCGCCGCGCCGACCGCGTACGGCACCGGATGCCGGCTGACGTGCCCGATCCAGCGACGCCACCCGGCGGCGGGGACGGCACCTTCCGCCGGGTCCCGCCGCCGTGCGGACCGGGACGGCCTCCCGGCCCGCAGAACCCGGCCGATCCGGCCGGCCCGGCCCAGGCGCGGGCCCGCCGCGCCGAGGAAGGCGGCAGCAGCGTCACCGACGCGACCACCATGATCAGGACGACGATCGAGACGGCGAGCCCGCCCACCGTCATGAACGGCACGTGCGCGACCGCCAGGCCGAGGATCGACACGACGACGGTGCCGCCGGCGAAGACCACCGGCCGCCCCGCCGTGGCCACCGCCCGCCCCGCCGCCTCGCGGGGATCGAGCCCGCGCGCGAGGTGCTCCCGGTGCCCGGCGAGCACGAACAGCGCGTAGTCGATGCCCACCCGAGCCCGACCATGCTGCCCAGGACCGGTGCGAAGGCCGGGACGTCCGTCACCCCCGCCAGTACCGTCATCGTGGCGACCCCGACGGTCAGCCCGAAGACCGCCATGCCGATCGGCAGCGCGGCGGCGACGAGCGAACCGAACGCCAGGAACAGGATCGCGGCCGCGGCGAGGAGGCCGATCAGCTCGCTCACGCCGCCGTCGGCGCCGGAGAAGGCGTAGAAGAGGTCCCCGCCCATCTCGACGCGCAGCGGCAGTTCGGCGCGCAGCCGGTCGCCGAGTCCGACGAGGGCGTCGAGGTCCTCGGCCGACAGCCGGCTCTGGTCGGGGTACTGCACCCGCACGACCGCGATCCGCCCGTCGGCCGAGACGAGGCCGCCGCGCACGGCGGTGTCCCCGCCCGCGTCGAGCGCCCCGCCGGATCGCTCGTGCCGAGCACGTGCGGCAGCCGCTCCACCTCGGTCCGCAGCCGCGTGAGAGCGGCGCGCGCGCCGTCGTCGAAGAACGTCGCACCCCGGTCGAGGGGGTGACGACCACTGGGCGGTCATCCTCCTGGCCGGTGCCCGCCCGCTCGATCAGTTCCGCGGCCCGCTGGGAGTCCAGTCCCGGAGCGGTCATCGAGTCCGCGGTCCGGCCGCCGAAGGCGACGGCGGCGAGGACGACGAGCGCGGTGGCGATCAGCCATGCCGCGATCACCCGCCAGGGATGGTGGGCGGCGCCTGTGCCCAGGCGCAACAGGGCTTTCGAGAGCATCGGGTCCTCCAACCACCTCGTCGGCCGTCCTTGTCCGGCCGCCGATGCCGAGGTTCGCCGCCCCGCCGCTCCGGGGCATCGGCCCGCGGGCCGCGGCTCCGTCGGCCCCGGGGCGGAGCGACGACCCGTCCTTTCGGCCGATGCGCGGCACGCCGTCGTACCTACGCTGGAAACCGTGCTGCGAGACGACCTGCGAACCCTGTGGACCGAACCCCGGCCGCCCGGCGCGCCCGCCCGGGTGCGGCAGGACTGGGCGCTGCTCGCCGCGTGCCTCGCCGGTGTGGCGCTGGAGGCCGCCCTGCGCGAGGACGTCGTGTGGCGGCCGGTGGCGGTGGTGTGCGCCGTATGGCTGTGCCTGCTGCCCCTGTGGCGCCGGACCCGCCCGCTGGCGGTGGTGACGCTGGCGTTCGGCTCGGTGGTCCTGCTCCAGGCGGCCTCGCTCGTCGCCGCACCGCGCGAGCCCGTCGGCCTGTACACCGGCGCGGTCGTGCTCGTGCTGGTGTACGCGCTGCCCCGGTGGGGATCGGGACGCGAGGTCGTGCTGGGCGCCGCCGTGATCCTCGCGGCCGGCGTGCTGTGTTCCGTCACGGACGAGACCCCGCTCGTCGAGAACGTCGTGGGCCTCGTCTTCCTGCTGCTGCCCGGCGCGGTCGGGGCCGCCGTGCGGTTCCGGGTGACCGCCCGCGAGCGGCAGTCGGAGCAGGTGCGCTCCCGCGAGCGCGAGCGGCTCGCCCGGGAACTGCACGACACGGTGGCCCACCACGTGTCGGCCATGGTGATCATCGCCCAGGCGGGCCGGGTGCTCGCGGACGCCGACCCGTCCGCCGCCGTCGAGGCGCTGGAGGGGTCGAGGAGGAAGGGGCGCGCACGCTGGAGGAGATGCGCGCCATGGTCGCCGCGCTGCGCGACCGGGGGTCGGCGCCGAGCTGGCGCCCCCGCCGGAGTCGCGGACCTGGAGCGCCTGGTGCGCACCCGGGCGGCCGCCTCAGGGTCGACCTGGGGCTCGACGGCGAACTGGACGCGCTGCCCCCGGCCGTGGACGCGGCCGTCTACCGGATCGTGCAGGAGTCGGTGACCAACGCGCTGCGCCACGCGGTCGACGCGACCGAGCTCGTCGTCCGGGTCGCCGCGGAACGGCACGTGGTGCGGGTGAGCGTGCGCGACGACGGCCGGCGCACCGGCCGGGGCCGCGACGGATACGGACTTACCGGACTGCGCGAGCGCGCGGCCCTGCTCGGCGGCACACTACGAGCCGGACCGGGTACCGACCGGGGCTGGCACGTCGAAGCCGAACTGCCGAGAGCGAGGAACGACAGCGGTGTCCATTCGCGTCCTCGTCGCTGACGACCAGACGATCATCCGCACCGGCCTGCGGATCATGCTGAACGCCCAGCCCGGCATCGAGGTGGTCGGCGAGGCCGCCGACGGACGGGAAGCGGTGCGCCTGGCCCGCGAACTACGCCCCGACGTCTGCCTGTTCGACATCCGCATGCCCGTACTCGACGGCCTTGAGGCCACCCGGCTGGTCGCCGGTCCGGGCGTCGCCGACCCGCCGGCCGTGGTCGTCATCACCACCTTCGACCTCGACGAGTACGTCTACGGCGCGCTGCGCGCCGGTGCCCGCGGATTCCTCCTCAAGGACACGGGACCGGACCTCCTCGCCCAGGCCGTGCGGTCGGCGTCCGGCGGTGAGGCGCTCATCGCGCCCAGCGTCACCGTCCGTCTGCTCCAGGCGTTCGCGGAGCTGCCCGCCGGCCGGCCCGTGGCCCAGCCGGTCTCCCCCGTCACCGCCCGCGAGGAGCAGGTGCTCCTCGCCGTCGCCCGCGGGCTGACCAACACCGAGATCGCCGACGCGCTGCACATCAGCCTCAGCACGGTGAAGACGCACCTGGCCAGCCTCATGGCCAAACTCGGCGCCCGCAACCGGGTCGAGATCGCGATGTGGGCCTACGAAACGCGCCGCGTCCTCCCGGAACCTGAGCCGGACACCGGGCCGCGCCCCCGGCACCCGCCCTAGTGGGCCTGGAGCACCCGGCGCCCGCGTGCTCCGTCGCCGCCACCGCCAGCGCCCGGACCAGCGGGTGCGGGCGGGTGCCGTCGCCCGACAGCTCCGGCTGGAAGAGGGTCGCCAGGAAGAAGGGGTGCGAGGGAGTTCGGCGATGCGGACGCCGCCCTCCTCGTCCGCGCCCGTGAAGCGCAGGCCGTGCGCCCGCAGGGTGTCCAGGTGGCGGCTGTCCGCGCCGTAGTTGCAGTGGTAGCGCTCCGTCGTCCGCTCCGCGCCCAGCGCCTTCTCGGCGAGCGAGCCCGGGGTGATCCGTACGACGCCCTCGTGGCCCACGAGCGAACAGGCGAGCGGTGCGATCAGCAGGTCGTCCGGGTCCGCCGCCGGGTCGTTCTCGGCGTGCGCCGCCCGCTCCAGACCGCAGACGTCCCGCGCGAACTCGATCAGGGTGTGCTGGAAACCGGCGCAGGTGCCGAGGAACGGGATGCCGTCCTCACGGGCCGTGCGGATCGCCGCGAGCGCCCCGCCTCGCTCGCGTACGGGCTGCCCGGCAGCACCCACACCGCGTCGAAGCCCCGCACCGCGCCCGGGGCCTCCGCGTCGGCCGTCGGGATCCAGTACGCGTCGAGGGTGAGCCCGTCCCGCTCGGCGAGGGCGTCCAGGAGGAGCGGGATGCGGACGTGCGAGCGGACGTGCGGGAGCGGTCGCCGACCAGGGCGATCCGGGGGGTGTGCGTGTTCGTGTTCATGGCCACCATGCTGGGCGGCCCCCCTCGTTCACGTCCAACGATGATTCCTGCACTTTCCATCGCGAACGCTTATCCTCACGCGGCTAGGGTGGGCCCATGACGAACGATCACGACTGGGAAGCCCGCGTCACCGCGCTCTGGGAGCGACTCGGCGCCCACGAGCCCGCCGACTTCCGCGCCCGGATCGCCGCACTCGCCGCCGAGCGGGCCGACGACGACGCGGCCGCCGTCTTCGAACTGGGCGCCGCCCACGACTCCACCGGCATGCCCGAGGAGGCCGTCGTCCACTACGAGCGGGCCCTCGACCTCGGCCTCACCGGACTGCGCCGCCGCCGGGCCGTCATCCAGCTCGCCAGCAGCCTGCGCAACCTCGGCCGCCCCGACCGCAGCGTCGAACTCCTCACCGCCGAGCGCGCCCTCCCGCCGACCGGCTCGACGCCGACGAGCGGGCCTCTCCGCCGCCGTCGACGCCTTCCTCGCCCTCGCCCTCGCCGACACCGGCCGCGACCGCGAGGCCGCCTCCCTCGCCCTCGGCGCCCTCGCCCCTGCTGCCCGCTACAGCCGGTCCCTCGCGTCCTACGCCAAGGACCTCCTGAAGACGCCCCAGGGCTCCTGAGTGGACCCGCACCTCCTCCGCACCTTCGTCACCGTCGCCCGGCTCGCGTCCTTCTCCGACGCCGCGCGCGACCTCGGCTACACCCAGTCCGCCGTCTCCCAGCACATCGCCGCCCTGGAGACCGACCTCGGGCTGCCGCTGCTCACCCGGCGGCCCGTCGCCCCACCCCGGCCGGGGAACGGCTCCTCGAACACGCCGGGGCGCTGCTGCTCCGCCTCGACGCGGCCCGCGCCGACCTCGACCGCTTCGCCGCCGCGCCCCGCGCGACCCTGGACGTCGCCGCCTCCCGCTCGCCCTCGCCCCCGCGCGCTCGCCGCCCTGCCCGCCACCGGGTCACCCTGCGCGGGCTGCCCCGCGAGCGGGTGCCCGCCGCCGTCGCCACCGGCGAGGCCGACGCCGGACTCGTCGACGGCATCGCCGCCCCAGCGACCCGCTGCGGCTCGCCGACGTCGCCCCGCTCGCCGCGACCGCCGTCGCCGAGGAACCCCTCGCCGTCGTCCTGCCCGACCACCACCCGCTCGCCGGACGCCCCGGCGTCCGCCTCGACGACCTCGTCGACGCCCGCTGGCTGGACGCGCCCGACGCGGGCATCCCCTCGACCGGCTGCGGGCCGTCCACGGCGGACCCGCCGGACGCGGCTTCCGCGACGCCCTGCGCTACGAGGGCACCGACACCCGCACCCTCGCGGCCCTCGCCGCCGCCGGGCACGGCCTGGCCCTCCTGCCGCTGCCCGCCGCGCGGGCGTCCCCGGCGCTGCGGCCGTCCCCTGGTCGCGCCCCGCCTCGTCCACCGCACCGAACTCCTCCTCCCGGCGGGAGCGGGCGGCGAACCCTCCGGGCCCGTGGCCGAGTTCGCGAGACGGCTCAGGCGCTGACACCCGCAGTCGCTACCCTGGGCGCAACGGCGACGGAAGGCGGACGGGCGTGGGGTGGCTGCGACGAGGACCCAGACGGGACGGCGACGACGCACCGAGGGACCCCGAGTTCGCGTACTTCTCCCAGCGCGAGGCCGCGCTCTTCCGCGGCCGGGTCCGCGAGACCTTCGCCGAACTCGGCCTGGAGGTCACCGTCTACGCCGGCCACGTCATCGACGACAAGGGCCGCCGCTTCGGCCTGGGCAACCTCGCCGCCGTCTGCCACCAGGACCGGCGCGGCCCCCGCGTCTGGCCCGGCATGATCGAGCGCCACATCGGCCTCGTCGTCCGCGCCATGGACGGCCCCTCCGCCCTCGACACCCTGCCGCCCGAGCAGATCCGCGCCCAGCTCTACCCCCGGGTCGTCAGCGGCGACGGCATCGACGCCGCCGCCTTCGGCTACGCCAGGACCGTCGCCCCCAACCTCTACGAGGTCCTCGCCCTCGACCTGCCGGAGAGCGTCATGATGCTCACCGACGAGGCCCTCGAACGGCTCGGCGACCACGCGCAGCTCCGCGACCGGGCCCTGCGCAACCTGCGCGGGCTGCCCGTCGAGGAGCACGAGACCGTCCGCGACGCCGACGGCATGTGCTTCGAGGTCATCCTCGGCGACTCCTTCTACACCGCCAGCCGCGTCCTCGACCTCGACGGCGTCGTCCGGCGCGTCACCGGCGCCCCGCTCGGCGAGCACGGCGCCCTCGTCGCCCTGCCCTTCCGCCACCAGCTCGCCTTCCACCCCATCCGGGACACCTCGATCATCCCGGCCCTCGGCGCGATGGCCTCCTTCGCCGCCGCCGGGTACGAGGACGTGCCGGGCGCCATCAGCCCGTACGTCTTCTGGTGGCGCGGCGGCACCCTCACCCAGCTCAGCGAGCACGACGAGGAGCGGGGCGAGCTGCGGATCGTCGTCGGCGACGACTTCCACGCCCTCCTGGAACGGCTCATCGCCCAGGGCCCCGACCGCCACTGAGCGGTCGCCGCGCTCCGGTATCCGGTCGCGCCCCGCGCCCCCGCCCGGCAGGATGCTGTACGTCGCACCGGACGCAGCCGAGGACGTCGAGGAGAAGCCACCATGTCGGAACAGGTCGTGCCCTTCACCGCGGACGACTACCGGGCCCGGATGGCCCGCGCCGCCGAGTCCGCCGCCGACGCCGGACTCGCGGGCGTGCTCGTCGCCCCCGGCCCCGACCTCGTCTACCTCACCGGCTACCAGCCGACCGCGATCACCGAGCGGCTCACCGTCCTCGTCCTCGCCGCCGGACAGGAACCCGTCCTCGTCGTCCCCACCCTGGAGGCGCCCGACGCCGAGAAGGCCACCGGCGCCGCCGCGCTGACCCTGCGGGACTGGACCGACGGCAAGGACCCGTACGCCGTCACCGCCCCCCTCCTCGACGTCGACGGCCGCTTCGGCGTCAGCGACAACGCCTGGGCCATGCACCTCCTCGGCCTCCAGCAGGCCCTGCCCGGCACCTCGTACGTCTCCCTCACCGAGGCCCTGCCGATGCTCCGGGGCGTCAAGGACGCCCACGAGCTCGCCCGGATCGCGGCCGCCGGGGCCGCCGCCGACCAGGCGTACGGCGAGATCCTCAAGGTCCGCTTCGCCGGCCGCAAGGAGACCGACGTCGCCGCCGACCTCGCCCGCCTCCTCATGGAGTTCGGCCACTCCCAGGTGGACTTCACCGTCGTCGGATCGGGACCCAACGGCGCCAACCCGCACCACGAGGCCGGCGACCGGACCATCGAGCACGGCGACATGGTCGTCCTCGACTTCGGCGGCCTCAAGCACGGCTACGGCTCCGACACCACCCGCACCGTCCACGTCGGCGAGCCCACCGACGAGGAGCGCCGCGTCCACGACCTCGTCCGCGAGGCCCAGCAGGCCGGCTTCGAGGCCGTCCGCCCCGGCGTCGCCTGCCAGGAGGTCGACCGCGCGGCCCGCAAGGTCATCACCGACGCCGGCTACGGCGAGTACTTCATCCACCGCACCGGCCACGGCATCGGCGTCACCACCCACGAACCCCCGTACATGATCGAGGGCGAGGAACTCCCCGTCGTCCCCGGCATGTGCTTCTCCATCGAACCCGGCGTCTACCTCCCGGGCCGCTTCGGCGTCCGCATCGAGGACATCGTCACGGCCACGGAGGACGGCGCGGGCCGCCGCTTCAACAACACCCCGCGCGAGATGGCCATCGTCGAGTAGCCCCCCGGCCGGGCCGGTCAGCCGTCCGTCAGGACGATCGCCGACTCGCCCGGGAGACGGAGCAGTCCGTCCGCCGCCGGGGCGTCGACCGGGTCCCAGGAGGCGAGGACCCGGTCGCGGCCGTTGGAACCGAGCGGGATCACCGCCGGCTCCCCGCCCAGGTTCACGGCGACCCGCAGGTCCCCGCGCCGGAAGACCAGCCAGCGGGCCTCCTCGTCGAAGGCGACCTTCACGCCCGCGAGGTCCGGGTCCGTCAGGTCGGGCAGGGTGCGGCGCAGGGCGATGAGCTGGCGGTGCCAGGCGAGGAGCCGCTTGTGCGGGTCCCGTTCGCGTTCGGAGCGGTCGAGGACCGAGCGGTCGCGGGTGGCCGCCTCCTGGGGGTCGGGGACCTCGTCCTCGGACCAGCCGTGCGCCGCGAACTCCCGCTTCCGGCCCCGCCGTACGGCCTCCGCGAGCTCCGGATCGGTGTGGTCGGTGAAGTACATCCACGGCGTGCTCGCCCCCCACTCCTCGCCCATGAACAGCATCGGCACCGAAGGACCGGTCAGCACGAGCGTCGCCGCGCAGGCCAGGAGGCCGGGGGAGAGCGAGGCCGAGAGGCGGTCGCCGAGGGCCCGGTTGCCGATCTGGTCGTGCGTCTGCGCGTAGCCCAGGAAACGGTGGGCGGACGTGCGCTCCCGGTCCACCGGACGGCCGTGGTGACGGCCCCGGAAGGACGAGTACGTGCCGTCGTGGAAGAAGACCCGGGTGAGCGTCTTGGCGAGCGCCGCCATCGGGGCGCGCGCGAAGTCGCCGTAGTAGCCCTGCGACTCGCCGGTCAGGGCGGTGTGCAGGGCGTGGTGGAAGTCGTCGTTCCACTGGGCGTGCACACCGAGGCCGCCGAGCGTGCGGGGGGTCGTCATGCGCGGGTCCGCGAGGTCGGACTCCGCGATCAGGAAGTGCTGGCGGCCCTGCTCCTTCGCCAACTCGTCCACGGCGGCCGACAGTTCCTCCAGGAAGGTCAGCGCCCGCGTGTCCGCCAGGGCGTGCACCGCGTCGAGCCGCAGCCCGTCGATCCGGTAGTCCCGCAGCCAGGCGAGCGCGCTCCCCAGGAAGTACGCCCGCACCTCGTCCGAACCCGGCGCGTCCAGGTTCACCGCCGCGCCCCACGGCGTGTGGTGGGTGTCCGTGAAGTACGGCCCGAAGGACGGGAGATGGTTCCCCGAGGGACCCAGGTGGTTGTGCACCACGTCGAGGACCACGCCCATGCCGAGCCCGTGCGCCGCGTCCGTGAACCGCTTCAGCGCCTCCGGACCGCCGTACGGCTCGTGCACCGCCCACGGCGCCACCCCGTCGTACCCCAGCCCCGCACCCCGGGAACGGGCACAGCGGCATCAGCTCCACATGGGTGATGCCGAGGCCCGCGAGCTCCCGAGCCGCGCGGCCGCCGCGTCGAGCGTGCCCTCCGGCGTGAAGGTGCCGACGTGCAGCTCGTACAGGACGGCGCCGCGCAGCCGCAGCCTCGGGGACTCGTTCCGCCAGGCGTACGCCGAGTGGTCGACGACCGCGCTCAGCCCGTCCGGCCCGTCGGGCAGCCGCCGCGCGCGCGGGTCGGGGAGCACGGGCCCGCCGTCCAGCGAGAAGCCGTACCGGTCGCCGTCCCCGGCGGGCACCACGCCCGACCACCAGCCGTCCCGCTCCGCGTCCCGGTCCAGGGGATGGACGGAGCCGTTCAGCTCCAGCGCCACCCGGTCACGGGCGCTCGGCGCCCACACCTCGAAGAGCACGGGAATCCCCTCGTCGACGGTCAGCCAATGGTCAGCGCGACCATCCTGGCAGTCAGGAACCCGACGCGCCCGGCACGTCCCACACGTAGTTGACCGCCCGCTCGAACGCCACATAGCCCGCGCGGGCGAACGACGCCGCCATCGGCACGTTCCCCAGGTCCGTCGCCGCCCGGATCCGGGGCACCTCGGCGGCGGCCAGGATCCGGGTCCCCTCCGCCAGGATGTCGTCGACGTACCCGTGCCCGCGGTGGGCGGGCAGCACACCGATGTACGCGATCGTGTGGTGGTAGTTGTTCCGCGCGGGGACGACGAAGCCGACCGGCTCGCTGCTCCCCGGCAGCTGGGCGACCCGCCACCACGCGCGCGGCGAGGAGTAGTTCCCGAGCTCCTCGTCGAAGTGCAGCTCCGCCGCCTCCCGCGCCGACAGGCCGGACGCCAGGTCGGCCCGCCCGTGCGCGTCGAGCGTGCCCTCCATCACCGGCGTCATCAGCGCCACCAGGTCCTCGCGGTCCCGCACCGGACGGAACTCCAGCCGGCCCTTCGGCTCCGGCACGGGGTGCCGGGCCGCCACTCCAGACGCAGCCGCTCCACCAGCGGGCGGGCGCCCGTGCGCTCCAGGACGGAGAACACCGACTCCAGGAGCGCCCGGGTCTCCGGCACCTCGCGCCAGTCCGCCGGCATGAAGCGGCCGAACTCGGGGCGCCGCGCCCCCGCCGGGACCACCGCGGCCGTCGCCGTCTCCAGGAGCCGCAGACCGACCTCGGCGCGCTCCTCGGCGGACAGCTCCGGGGCGAGGTCGAAGAAGTCGAGCGCCTGCGGCGCGGCCCCGGCCGCGTTCGTCCACCAGGCGAGCCGCCGAGGAGCCGGTCGCCGTCGAGCGCCACCCACATCCACCCGGGGAGGCGGCGGCCGGCGGCGAGGTCGTCGGCGAGCTCGTGGTCGAGCGAGTACGTGAGCCGGAGGAACAGGTCGAGTTCCTCCGGCCCGGTGAGCGGGCGGACGGTGAGGCCGGTGGCGGACGGTGCGGAAGACGTGGTCACGTCGTGGTTCCCCAGGGAGGTCTGGTGTCGTCGAGCCCGCAGACCGTAACAGCGATGTCGCCGTACCGGTACGGAGTTTCCAGGTCAGCGGCCCTTCTGGACACGCCGGGGCCGACCGGCGGACAATCGTCTGCGTGACGACCCCTTTCGAGCTTCCCGCGAACTCCCCTCGGCTGACGGACGCCGAGCGGGACCGCGCGCTGGGGCTGCTCCGTGAGGGCGCCGCTCAGGGCCGGCTCTCCCACGACACCTTCCTCTTCCGGATGGAGCGCGCGCTCCAGGCCCGGCGGCCCGACGAACTCGCCCTGCTCACCGCCGACCTGAGGACCGAGGGCACCTGGACCCGGCGGGTCGTCGGGGCGGTCGAGAAGATGTCCGCGTTCACGGCGCGGATCGGACGGGCCTGGAGCGCCGAGCGACTGCCGAAGCTGCTGCTTCCGCATCCCGGCCCGTATCCGCTGCGGATCGGCCGCGACCCGGTCAACGGGCTGCGGCTCAGTCACGAGACGGCCTCGCGGCTGCACGCCGAACTCTCCCTCCAGGGCGGGACCTGGGTGCTGCGCGACCTCGGCTCGACGAACGGCACCACCGTCAACGGACGCCGGGTCACCGGCGCCGTGGCGGTCCGGCCGGGGGACGTGGTCGGCTTCGGCCAGATGTCCTTCCGGCTGTCGCACGACTGAGACGCACGGCACCACGGAGACGCACGGCACGACGGAGACGTACGGCACCACTGCAAGGCACGGCACCACGGAGACGCACGGCACCACTGCAAGGCACGGCATGGGCTGAATCGGACCTCGTGGGTGTTCACCCGTTCGGCGGTACGCGGCGGGCGGTGGGGCCCCGCGATGATGGGCTGGGCAGACGCGCGCCACGATCTCCGGCCGCGCACCCACCGCCGACCGACAGGGGGCGCGATGAGCGACGAGCCGAAGCGGGGCACGGGGAACGACCTGCCGTCCGGGGATCCCTGGACACGACTGCCGTCGATGGCGCCGGCGCCGCCGTCCGGGGCCCCGCCCCGGACGCGTCCGGACCCTCGCCGACCCGGCCGCCGCCGGGCCCGTCCCGCCCGGCGGGCGGACCGTCGCGCCCAGCCCGCTCGACCCCGGCGCCTCGCGCGACCCGCACGGGATCCACCGGACCCTGCGCGAGGAGTTCCGCTCACGTACGACCCGCTGCTGCGGGCCTGGGTCCTCAGCCGGTACGCGGACGTGGCCACCGCCCTCACCGACGCGCGCTTCACGCACGGGCACCGGCCCGGCGACCCGCCGTGCGCGCGGGCCCACGTCGACGTCGACATCGAGGCCCTGCGGGCGGTCACCGAGCGGACGGCCTACGTCCTGGCCCGCCGGATCGCCGAGCGGCCCCAGGCCGACCTGGTCGCCGACTTCTGCCACTGGCTGCCCGCCGGGACGGTCGCGGCGGCCGTCGGCGTGCCCTACCGCGACATGATGCGGCTCGTGCGCGGCCGGGCGGCCGGCGCGCTCGCGGGGAGTGCGGCGGCCAGATCGCCGTACGGGAGAAGGCGCTCGCCTCCTTCCTCGGCAACGTCCTCGCCGACCCCGACCAGGTCGCCGCCCTCCGCGACGCGCCCGCCGGCCTGGTCTCCCGGGCCTGGACCGAGTCGCTGCGCCGGGACCCGCCCGTGCAGATCGCCGTGCGCCGCACCGCCGCCGAGGTGCCGGTGAGCGGCGGCACCGTCCCGGCGGGCGCGTCCGTCGCCCTGCTCATCGGCTCGGCGGGGCGCGACCCGGAGCGCTTCCGCGAGCCCGATCGTTTCGATCCCTTTCGCAACGACCCGGGCCAGCTCACCTACGGGACGGGCTTCTGCCCGGCGGTCCTCCTGGCCGGATTCGAGGCCGAGTACGCCCTGCGCGCGCTCTTCACGGCCATGCCCCGCCTGCGCCTCGCCGACGGCTTCCGCCCCGTGTCCACGGGCCTCATCACCCGCGCGCCCCGCAGTCTCATCGTCCGGCCGGGCGGCTGAGAGGCCCCGCCCCGCTGTTAGGGTGACGTGCGCCCGTCAACCGGGCGCTCGAACCACCACGTTCCACGGGATTCACATATGAACATGCGCCATGTCCGCGCCATCGCCGTCTTCGGCATCGCGGTCGTCGCCCTGACCGGTGCCCGCGGCTCGCACGGCGGCAGCTGCGGCGGCTCCGGCAGCCACAGCAGCGGCAGCCACAGCGACCACGACAGCACCTCGGGCAGCGGCTCCAGCGGCTCCGTGTCCGGCGGCACCGGCAGCGCCGACAAGGCCGTCCGCGATCTGACCATCGACTCGTGCACGTACGACCCGGCGAGCAAGAACCTGGTCGCCCGGGTCACCATCAAGAACGACAACACGTTCGACTACGACTACGACTTCACGACGGAGTTCAAGGGCGACACGGGCTCCGGCGTCACCCCGGCCACCGCGAGGACGACCGCCGTCGCGGTCGCCGCGGGCGCCTCCAAGAGCGTCGACGTCTCCACCCGGTACCCCGGATCCGGCGACGCCTCCGAGTACACCGAGTGCTGGGTCACGCGGGCGTCCCGCTCCTGACCCCGGACGCGGACGCGGCCGGGCTCGTACGGCCCGGCCGCAGCACCGAGGCGAGCAGCAGGACGCCGGGAAGGACACCGGCGACGGTCCTGACCGCGACGACCGGGGCGTCGAAGGCCGCGAGCGCCAGGCCCGCCGCGCCGCAGGCCGCGATCGAGGCTCCCAGCACATGGAGCGCGGGCCTGCGCCAGGCGACCGCCAGGCCGAAGAAGTGCACGCCGACGACGAAGGCGATCCAGCCCACGGACGCCTCAGGGGCGTGCAGCACCCGGGCGATCACGAAGAGCCCGGCCGCGAGGCCGCCACCTCGGCCGCCACCACGTACCAGTAGCGCCGGCCGAACCGGGTGCCGGACTCGTCCGGTGCCGGTGCAGATTCCGTGGCCGTGGCCGCCGCCCGGCCGCGCCGTCCGAGGACGGCCACCCAGAGGAAGCCCGCGAGGGACAGCAGCCGCAGCGGCGCGGCGGCCGCCGTCGGCAGGGCGACCGCGTTGGCCTGGATGAACACGAGTCCGAACGCGGCACCGATGATCCGCCCGGTCTGATCTTTCGTCATGACCGTCAGCTTGTCATGGCCGTGGCATCACCCCTCACTCCCCCCGGACCAGCAGCGCCACCGGCCGCTCCGCGAACAGCTCCGCCAGCTTGACCTCCGTCGCCGGGCCGCCCGTGAACTCCCGCACGCCGTCGAGCGCGTCGGTCCAGCGCCCCTCGGGCAGCACCAGCTCCGTGTCCTGCCAGCCGCCCGCCCGGGAGAGCCGGAGGAGAGCCGGGTCACCGCCGTGATCACCCGGCCGGAGCGGGCGAAGGCCAGACAGTGCGCGGCCGCCGGGCCCTCCGCCGCCAGCGGGACGTACGTGCCGTCCGGGCCGAAGGCCTCCGGTGCGCGCGGCGCAGCCGCAGCGCCGCCCGGACCAGGGCCGTGTGCGCGTCGTCCGCGCCGGCCGCGAAGGGCGCCCGGTTGTCCGGGTCGACGAGCGCCCGGTACTCCCGCTCGGTGTTCTGGTATAGCTCCGGCACCCCCGGCATCGTGAGCTGCGCGAGCAGGGCGCCGAGGGCGTGCGCCCGGATGTGCGGCTCCAGGGCGAAGGCCGCCGCCGAGGCCGCCCGGAGCGGGATCCGGCCGGGCCCGGCCGCCGCGAACTCGGCCACCGCCCGCTCGTACGCCGGGTCCGGCTCGGTCCAGCTGGTCCGCAGCCCCGCCTCCCGTACGGACTTGAGGATCGCCGGACCGAGCCGGTCCGGGTCCGGGGCGCCGAAGCCGAAGGCCGTCTGCCAGGCCGTCCACGCCACGTGCGGATCGGGCGCGGGCACCCCGAGACCTCCGCGAGGAGCTCCGCCCACACCTCCGGGCACTGGGCGAGCACCGCGATCGCCGCCCGGACGTCCGCGGAGCGCTTGGTGTCGTGCGTGGAGAGCACGGTCCCGGTGCCCGGCCAGTCCCGGGCGATCCGCAGGCAGTACGCGTGGAACTCCTCCACCGGCACCGCCGGGCGCCCCGCGTCCCCGCCGACCTCGTTCGCCGAGAGCAGCGGCGTGTACCGGTAGAAGGCCGTGTCCTCCACGGACTTGGCCCGCAGCGCGGAGGACGTCTGCGCGAACCGCGCCCGGAAGGACCGGTGTTCGGGACCGTCGCCGAGCGCGCCGAGCGCCAGGTCCCGTACGAGGTCGACCGCCGTCGCCTCCTCCGGCACCGCGAACGCGGCCTTCGCGCCGCGCGCCGCCTCCGGGTCAGCACCTCCTCGCCGCCCGTCCGGTAGGTCCGGTAGACGGGGACGCGGACGAGCAGCTCGCGGATCGCGGTGCGCAGCGCCCAGGGGGCGTGGTCCCGCAGCGCCGGATCGGCGGCGCAGATCCGGCCGGCGATCCGGGTCAGCGCGGCCGTCTCGGCGGCCAGGTCATGGGTGACCACCTCGTACGCCGCGCGGCGCTCGGTGGCCTCCCAGCGGCCGCCCCGGTCCCCGGCCTTGCCGACGAACTCCCGGTAGACGTCGGCGAGTTCGTCGGCCCCAGCGGGTCGGTGAAGACGCCGTCGAGCCGCCGCAGCGCGTCGTAGCCGGTGGTGCCCGCGACCGGCCAGGCGGCGGGCAGGGTCTCGGCTCCGGTGAGGATCTTCTCGACGACCGTCCAGCAGCGTCCGCCGGTCGCCTCCGCCAGGTCCTCCAGGTAGCCCTGCGGGTCGGCGAGCCCGTCCGGGTGGTCGATGCGCAGCCCCTCGATCACCCCGTCCGCGACCAGCTCCACGATCTTCGCGTGGCTCGCCGCGAACACCCCGGGGTCCTCCACCCGCACCCCGATGAGCTCCGAGACGGTGAAGAAGCGCCGGTAGTTGAGCTCGGTGCGGGCCAGCCGCCACCAGCCGAGCCGGTACCACTGGGCGTCGAGCAGCTCGTCCAGCGGCAGGTCCTCGGTGCCGGGGCGGAGCGGGAACTCCTGGCCGTCCAGGCGCAGGCAGCCGTCCACGACCCGGAACCGGTCCCGCACCTCCGGGAGCCGCGCGGGCAGCACCGGGAGCAGCAGCCGCCCGTCCCCGGCCCGCCAGTCGACGTCGAACCAGCGGGCGTACGGCGAGTCCGGGCCGTCGCGGAGCACGGCGCGCAGCGCGTGGTTGTGCCGGGGAGGCCGCCATGTGGTTGGGCACCAGGTCCACCACCAGGCCGAGGCCGTGCGCCCGCGCGGTCGCCGCGAGCGCCCGCAGCCCCTCCTCGCCGCCCAGTTCGGCCCGTACGCGGCCGTGGTCGGTCACGTCGTAGCCGTGGGTCGAGCCGGGCACCGCCTCCAGGACCGGGGAGAGGTGCAGATGCGAGACGCCGAGGCCGGCCAGGTGCGGCACGGCGCGCTCGGCGGCCGCGAACGGGAACTCCGGCTGGAGCTGGAGCCGGTAGGTCGAGGTGGGTGGATTGGGCGTCATGCGAACGTACGTACCCCGCCGGAGGGCTTCTGTGTCATCGCCCCATGCGCCCGTTCGAGTGCATCGCGTTACGTTCGCGTGATGCTTCGGATGTATCGCGACACGCTGTCCCTGCTCGGACCGGCCCTGCCGGTCGTCTCCTTCCTCGGCCGGCTGCCCACCGCCATGTGCCAGCTCGGCAGCCTGCTCCTGGTCGCGGAGACGAGCGGCTCGCTCGCCACCGCCGGTCTCACGGGCGGCGCGCTCGCCGCCGGGCAGACCGTCGCCGGGCCCGTCATCGGTCGGCTCGCCGACCGGCACGGACAGCGCGGGGTCGTCCTCGCGGCCTCCCTGGCCAACGCGGTCGCCGTCACCGCCCTGGTCCTCGCCGCCCTCGCCGGCGCGCCCACCGGCGCGCTCATGGCGCTCGGCGCGCTCGCCGGGGCCACCGTCCCGCAGGTCGGGCCGCTCGCCCGGACCCGCTCCGTGGCCCTCGCCCGCCGCTCCGGCGCGGACGACCGGATCGTCGGCACGGTGCTCTCCTTCGAGGGCACCCTCGACGAGGTCTCCTTCGTCCTCGGCCCGGCCCTCGTCGGCCTCGCCGCCGCCCTCGCCCACCCGGCCGCCGCGCTGCTCCTGGCGGCGCTGCTGCTCGCCGTCTGCGGGACGGCCTTCGCCCTCCACCCGACGGCACGGGCGCTCGCGCCGGCGGCTTCCACCCGTACGAGTGCCGCCGAACGGACGCGGCTGCCGGGCTCCGCGTACGCCCTGCGCGCCACGATGGTCCTCCAGGGCGCCATGTTCGGCGCCTCGCAGGCCGGGATCACCGCCCTCACCGAGGAGCTCGGCGTCCCCGCCCAGGCCGGGCTCGTCTACGCCGCCATGGGCGTCATGAGCGCCGCCGTCGGCCTCTCCATGGCCGCCGTGCCCGCCCGGATCGGGCTCGCCACCCGCTGGCGCGCCGCCACCGCCGGGCTCGTCGTCCTCTCCGTGCCGCTGCTGTTCGTCGGCTCCCTGGGCGCGCTGTACGCGGTCGTCGTCGTCCTCGGCGCCGCCTACGCCCCGCACCTGATCACCGTCTTCGGGCTCACCGAGCGGAGCGTGCCGGCCGCCCGGCTCGCCGAGTCGATGGCCTTCCTCACCAGCGGCATCGTGGGCGGTCAGGCCCTCGCCCTCGCCGTCTCCGGCCGGCTCGCCGAGGAGCGGGCGCCCCGCCGCCTTCGCGGTGGCGGTGGGGGCGGGCGCGGCCTGCGCGGTCCTCTCCTGGGCCGTACGGGTCACGGGCCCCGTACGGGAGCTCACGCCGGCCGGCGCAGAACGGTCAGGCTGAGCGGCGCGAGCGACACCCGCTCGCCGCCCGCCAGCTCCGGGCCCTCCCGGGGCGGCATGCCCTCCGGGTCCGAGGTGTCCACGACCGTCCGCCAGCAGCGGCCGTGGCTGTCCGGGACCGCGAACTCCAGCTCCTTCGACGAGGCGTTGAACATCAGCAGGAAGGAGTCGTCGGCGATCCGCTCGCCCTGGGGCCCGGCTCCGAGATGGCGTTGCCGTTGAGGAAGACGGTCAGCGCCTGGGCGTGCGCCGCCTGCCAGTCCCGGGAGGTCATCTCCTCGCCCTCGGGCGTGAACCAGGCGATGTCGGTCAGCTCGTCGTGGGTGCCCTCCACCGGACGGCCGTGGAAGAAGCGGCGGCGCCGGAAGACCGGATGCTCCCGGCGCAGCCGGACCATCGCGCGCGTGAAGCGCAGCAGCGTGGCCTCCGCCTCGCTGTTCTCCTTCGGCCACCGCACCCAGGAGACCTCGTTGTCCTGGCAGTACGCGTTGTTGTTGCCGCCCTGCGTCCGCCCGAACTCGTCGCCGTGGCTGAGCATCGGCACGCCCTGCGAGAGCATCAGCGTGGCGAGGAAGTTGCGCGTCTGGCGGGCGCGCAGCTCGGTGATCCCGACGTCCTCGGTCTCGCCCTCGGCCCCGCAGTTCCAGGACCGGTTGTAGCTCTCGCCGTCCCGGTTGCCCTCGCCGTTCGCCTCGTTGTGCTTGTCGTTGTACGAGACGAGGTCGCGCAGGGTGAAACCGTCGTGGCAGGTCACGAAGTTGACCGAGGCGAGCGGGCGCCGCCCGTCGTCCTGGTACAGGTCGGAGGAGCCGGTCAGCCGGGAGGCGAACTCGGCGAGCGTGCGCGGCTCGCCCCGCCACAGGTCCCGCACGCAGTCCCGGTACTTGCCGTTCCACTCGGTCCACAGCGGCGGGAAGTTCCCCACCTGGTAGCCGCCCTCGCCCACGTCCCACGGCTCGGCGATCAGCTTCACCTGGCTCACCACCGGGTCCTGCTGCACCAGGTCGAAGAACGAGGACAGCCGGTCCACCTCGTGGAACTGGCGGGCCAGGGTGGCCGCCAGGTCGAAGCGGAAGCCGTCCACGTGCATCTCGGTCACCCAGTACCGCAGGCTGTCCATGATCAGCTGGAGCACGTGCGGGGAGCGCATGAGCAGCGAGTTCCCGGTGCCGGTGGTGTCCGTGTAGTACCGGGGGTCGTCCGCGAGCCGGTAGTACGAGGGGTTGTCCAGGCCCCGCATGGAGAGCGTCGGGCCCAGGTGGTTGCCCTCGGCGGTGTGGTTGTAGACCACGTCGAGGATGACCTCGATGCCCGCCTGGTGCAGCGCCCGGACCGCCGACTTGAACTCCAGGACCTGCTGGCCCCGGTCGCCCCAGGACGCGTAGGCGTTGTGCGGGGCGAAGAAGCCGATCGTGTTGTAGCCCCAGTAGTTGGAGAGCCCCGCGTCCACGAGCCGGTGGTCGTTCACGAACTGGTGAACGGGCATCAGTTCGAGCGCCGTGACGCCCAGTTCCTTCAGGTGCCCGATGACCGAGGGGTGCGCCAGACCCGCGTACGTCCCGCGCAGCTCCTCCGGGAGGTCCGGGTGCAGCATCGTCAGGCCCTTCACATGGGCCTCGTAGATCACCGTGTGGTGGTACTCGGTGCGCGGGCGCCGGTCGTCGCCCCAGTCGAAGTACGGGTTCACGACCACCGAGGTCATCGTGTGCGGCCCCGAGTCGAGGTCGTTGCGCGCGTCGGGCCGCCCGAAGGGGTACCCGTACACCGCCTCGCCCCACTCGACCTGCCCCGACACCGCGCGCGCGTACGGGTCGAGCAGCAGCTTCGCCGCGTTGCAGCGCAGCCCGCGCTCCGGCGCGTACGGGCCGTGCACCCGGAACCCGTACCGCTGACCGGGCATCACGCCCGGCAGATAGGCGTGCCGCACGAACGCGTCGGTCTCGCGCAGCTCCACCGCCGTCTCCGAGCCGTCGTCGTGCAGCAGACACAGCTCGATCCTGTGGGCGGCCTCCGAGAAGACCGCGAAGTTGGTGCCCGCTCCGTCATAGGTGGCGCCCAGGGGTACGCCTGTCCCGGCCAGACCTGCATGGATACGACTCTTCCTCTTCTGTCCGGGTTTTATAGGTGTTATTCGGTCAGATCCTGCCCGAAAGAGCTGCAACCTCCTAGGACTTCGCCCCGTCCTACCGGGTGACCGCAGACCAAGAGGGGGACAGAGGGGGAAATGTGTACGAAATAGTCCGCCGCCACCTGGGGAAGGTGGTGGCAGGGGCGGCCATGGCCGTGACGGGAACCGCCGTCGCCGTGGCGATCAGCCTGCCGGGACAGGCGGGAGCGAACGGGGCCGCCGGAACCGGGGAGCCACCGGCATCGCCGGAGCGGCCGGCACGCGGCCGGGGACGGCCCGGGAAGCGCCTCCCAGCAGGGCGAGGCCGGTGCGCGGGCCCTGGCTCCGCGCCGCCGCCGGCCATCGTGGTCCCGCCGCCGGCCGAGGGCGCCAAGGGCGTCGGCGGCGACCCGCTCACCGACGACGAGCTGGCGCGGGCCGAGGCGCTGGCGCTGGCCCCGCCCGCCGCCTCCGCCCAGCACGACGTCACGGGAGGCCGGGGCCCGCAGCGCCTCGGCACCCGGCTCGCCGAACCCCTGCCGGGCGACGCGACGCGCCGCGCCGAGGTCCGCCTCTACGACTACGGGCGCGACGAGCTCATCACGAAGACCGTCAACCTCGACACCGGCAAGGTCGAGAAGTCCGGCACGCAGCGCGGGGTCCAGCCCTCCGCCCACCCCGAGGAGCTGCGCGAGGCCCTGGAACTGATCCTCGCGAGCCCCCTCGGCAAGGGCGTCAAGGAGGACTACCGGGACGCCACCGGCAAGGAGCTCACCTCCAGCGAGCAGCTGTGGTTCAACGGCGACGTCTACCGCACCTACCGCGAGAAGAACGTGCCCGCGCAGCTCGCCCGTTGCGGGGAGCACCGGTGCGTCCGGCTCGTCACCAAGGTCCTCAACGGGGCCTGGATCGACACCCGGAACCTGATCGTCGACCTCTCCGCCCGGACCGTCACCCGCGTCGGCTGACCACCGCCGCCCCGGTCCACGGCCCCACGACACGTACGAGGGAGTACGTCCGCATGTCCATGCAGCTCGACCCGCGCACCCGCAGGCGCGGCACCGTCCTGGCCGCCGCCGTCCTGCTCGGCACCGCCACGGCCGCCACCGCCCCGCGACCGCCGCCCCGCCCCGCCGGCCCCGACGCGCACGGCACCGCCCGCCGCGCCCGACTGCTCGGCCGCCTACCGCATCACCCAGAAGCTCGACGGCGGCACCACCTGGCGCATGTGCTGGCGCTACGACACCGACGCCGGGCTCACGCTCGACAGGATCACCTACCAGCCGCCCGGCGCCGCCGCCCCATCAAGGTCCTCGCCAGCGCCCGCCTCGCCCAGATCCACGTGCCCTACGACGACGGCGGCGCCGAGTACGACGACCTCACCGGCGCCGGCTTCGGCTACGGCCTGCAGAACCTCAAGCCGGCCGAGTGTCCCGGCGGCACCCTCACCACCGTCAAGGTCGCCGACGTCGGCGACGTCAAGGGCCTGTGCACCACCACGCGCGCGCGGGGACACGCGTACCGCATGGCCAGCGACGGCGGCACCAAGGTCTGGCAGGCCCAGGCCAAGGACCTGCTCGTCTACACCGTCAACAAGGTCGGCTGGTACGAGTACATCACCGAGTGGCGCTTCACCGCCGACGGCACCATCGGCGCCAACGTCGGAGCCACCGGCAGCCTCTCGCCCGTCGACTACAACGCCACCGACGGCCGCGGCTGGCCCCTCGGCAAGGGCGCCCGCGGCTACGCCACCAGCCACGCCCACAACGTCTTCTGGAAGCTCGACTTCGGCCTCGACGGCTCCACCAAGGACCGGATCGAGCAGTTCGACTCGGCCGTCACCGCGCCCACCGGCGGCGGCGGACCCACGGTGAAGACCACGAAGACCGTCGTCACCAAGGAACTCGCCGGCGACGCGAAGAACATGCGCTGGTGGCGGGTGGTCAGCGGCACCGGCAAGAACGCCGACGGCCACGCCCGCTCCTACGAGATCGTGCCCGGCCACACCGACACGCACGCGGGGCGCGGCTTCACCAAGCACGGCATCTACTTCACCCAGTCCCGCGCCTGCGAGAAGTTCGCGAGCAACAACATCGGCGACTGCGGGCAGGGCGCCCCGGACAGCGTGGACAAATGGGTCAACGGTGAGACTCTGACCAAACCGTCCGTGTGGGTCAACATCGGGTTCCACCACATCGCCCGGGACGAGGACCAGCAGCCGATGCCCGTCCACTGGCAGGGCTTCCAGCTCGTGCCCAGGGACGTAACCGCTATGAATCCGCTCACTCCGGCAGATCTCGCCTCCCAGAACGGACAGCCCGATCTGGGGAGTTGAGGAAGCAGCCTGACGATCCTGCTGCACCGCCTCCCGCTCGCGGAGTACCCTTCCTTGATCGTTGTCACATGGTCATCCAGTCCGCCGGAACGGGTGTCCGGGAGCAGAAGGCGGTGCGCGGGTGAGCTCGGGAGGTCTGGAGCTTCCCCCAGGGGACTCGGGTCACGAGGGGCCCGGCCGACCCGCGGAGGCGCCGCCCGGAGCGGTCGCGCCGCCGGGGTCGTCCTGCCGCCGGGCGCGGGCGCCCCGCCCGGCACGGTCACGGTCGGCCGTCCGATGGAGATAGGGGCGGAGCTCGACTGGGGCGCCGAGGCCTGGGGCGAGGTCCGCACCGGGCCCAGCGCGCGGGCCGCGCCTACATCTGGTTGAACCTCGTCGAACAGCGGCTGCGGGCCGTGGTCGCCGCCGTCCTGCGGCCCGTGTACGAACCGGTGCACGGCGAGGAGTGGGTGGTGGCCGCCGCCGGACCGGCCGGCCAGGAATGGGTCCAGCGGGCGGTCGCCGTCCGCGAGGTCTCCCGGCGCAAGGGCTACCTCCTCGACCCGGCCGACGACAACGTCCTGAGCTTCCTGACGCTCCCGCAGCTGCGGGAGCTGATGGTGCAGCACTGGCCGTGCTTCGAGCCCTACTTCGACGACCGGCGCGAGGTCGAGCTCGCCCTCGACGAGCTGGAGGTCACGCGGAACGTGGTCTCCCGCAACCGGGCCCTCTCGCTGACCGTCCTCGCCCAGTCCGAGCGGGCCTCCGCCCGCATCCTGGAGATCCTCGGCAGCGGCGCCGGAGTGCCGTCCGCCGACCGGCTGCCCGTGGACGCGGTCGAGGACCTCGTCGGCGACCGCTACGCGGACGTCGTCTCCGTCCACCCCGACCGGGTCCGGCTCCAGCGGCAGCTGCCCGCCGAGGACCTCTTCGGCGGGGCCCGCCGCCTCGACGCCACCGGCATAGGCCTCAATCTGCTCGTGCAGAACTTCTCCGGCCGCCGCATGGTCCGCCTCGCCGAGTCCGGCTGCCGCACCCGGCTCCTCTTCCTCAACCCGGCGAGCAGCGCCGTCAAGCGCCGCGAGCGCGAACTCGGCCTGAAGAAGGGCGAGCTGAGCCGCTCGGTCGAGATGAACATCCTGCACATGCGGCGGGTCCGCTCGAAACTGCGCGACCCGGGCGCCTTCCAGATCCACGTCTTCGACGAGACCCCCCGCTTCACCGCCTACCTGGTGGACGGCGACGGGCCCGACGGGGTGGGCGTCGTCCAGTCGTACCTGCGCCGGGCCCGGGGCATGGAGGCACCCGTCCTCGTGCTGCGCGGCGGCGGACGGAACGTCGTCCGGCACGGGCAGTCCGCCCGTGACGGAGATCACGGACTCTTCGAGACGTACCGGGAGGAGTTCGAGTCGGTCTGGCTCGACTCCCGGCCCGTCTCCTGACCCTCCTCCGGCGCATCCGGAGGGGGCAGCGGGGACGTTGTCAGTGGCGCGTGCGAGGGTGGTCAGCACCACGGGGGAGAACACGTAAGGAGGACCCGATGGCTTGGCACGGCGACACGCTGGTCGGCTTCGACCTGGAGACGACCGGCACCGACCCGCTGGAGGCCCGCATCGTGACGGCCTCGGTCGTCGAGGTCGACGGCGGGGGCAGGTCGGCAGCCGGCGGGACTGGCTCGCCGACCCGGGCGTCCCCATCCCGGAGGAGGCCTCCGCGATCCACGGCATCAGCACCGAGCGCGCGGCCGCCGAGGGCCGCCCGGCCCGCGAGGTCGCCGACGAGATCGCGAAGATCCTCGCCGCCTACTGGGAGGACGGCGTCCCGGTCGTCGCGTACAACGCCTCCTTCGACCTCACGCTCCTCGCCGCCGAGCTGCGCCGCCACGGGCTGCCCTCGCTGGAGGAGCGGCTCGGCGGGACGGCCATCGGCCCGGTCGTCGACCCGTACACCATCGACCGGGCCGTCGACCGCTACCGGCGCGGCAAGCGGACCCTCGAAGCGGTCTGCGGGGAGTACGGCGTGGTCCTCGAAACCGCCCACGAGGCCGCCGCCGACGCGCTCGCCGCCGTCCGGGTCGCCGTCGCGATAGCCGAGCGGCACCCCCGGGTGGCCGCCCTGGACCCGGCCGAACTGCACGAGCGGCAGATCGGCTGGTACCGGACCTGGGCCGAGAACTTCCAGGACTTCCTGCGCCGCAAGGGCGACGCGGAGGCGGTCGTCGACTCCACGTGGCCCCTGCGCCCGGCGGTCCTGTCCGCCTCCTAGTCCTTTCAGTTCTCCTTGAGGAAGGAGAGCAGCAGCTCGTTGACCTTCTCCGGCTGGTCCAGCTGGAGCCAGTGGCCGGCGTCCTCGATCCGCTCGTAGCGCCAGGACCCGGCGACGTACTCGGCCGTCCCGGACATCGAGCGCTCGGTGAGGAAGCGGTCGCCGGAGGACCACAGACCCATCACCGGGACCGTCTCCGGCAGCGGCACCAGCGGCAGGCCGGCGCCGAACTGGACCTCCGCCGTCAGGCCCGCGCGGTAGACGTTCAGCGCGGCCGTCAGCGCGCCCGGGGCGCGCAGGTGCTCGACCAGGGACTCCGCGTCCGGGTGCTCGGCCAGCATCTCCCGCATGTTCGCGAAGTCGTCCCGGGTGAGCCAGTCCTCGGCGAGCCCGGCCAGCTGGAACAGCAGCATGTACCAGGAACGCTGCTTCTGCTCCCAGCCCGCGCCCAGGACGGACCCCAGGTGCCCCACCGAGAGGATGCTCAGGCTCCGCACCCGGTCCGGGAAGAACTGGGTCAGGGCCTGCGCGACGCCCGAACCCCAGTCGTGGCCCACCAGGTGGACCCGGTCGAGACCGAGGTGCGCCAGGAGCTCGATCAGGTCGCCGACGTGCTTGCCCGGGTGGTACGCCTCCGGGCCGCCCTCGGGACGGTCGGAGGCGCCGAAGCCCCGCAGGGTGGGGGCGACGGTGGTGAAACCGGCCGCGTTCAGCGCCGCGACCTGGTGGCGCCACAGGTGGTGGCTGTCGGGGAAGCCGTGCACGAGCAGCACGGCCGGTCCCTCCCCGCTCACCTCGACGTCGAGGGTCACCTCGGACAGTTCGACTCGCATCTCAACACCCCGTTCGTTACCGGCCGGTTCGACGGGGACCATGATGTCAGAAGGGGTACCAGCGGACCTCGGGGTCGCCCTCCCGCAGAGAGGCCACCCGCCGCTCGAACTCGGCGAGGGCCTTCGGGTTCGCCGGGGCGTGCTGCGCCACCCACGCGCAGCTCGCGGTCTCCCGCGCGCCGCGCAGCACCGCGCAGCCCTCCCACTCCGGACGTCCCAGCCGTACGCCTCGGTGAAGGCCTCGTACGCCGCCGGGTCCAGGCCGTACCGGTCCCGGGAGAGGGCCAGGACCACGAGGTCGTGCTCCCGCAGGTCCGAGGAGAAGGTCTCCAGGTCCACCAGGACCGGCCCTTCGGGCCCGACGTGGACGTTGCGGGGAGGGCGTCCCGTGGATCGGGCCCGGGGTCAGGTGCGGGGTGAGCGCGGCCGCCGCCGGGGCGAAGGAGTCGCGCCGCTCCCGCAGGAAGGCCGCGTCCGCCGGATCGATCGCGTCCCCGCCAGCCGCAGCCACCGCTCGACCCCGCCGAGCAGCTCACGGCGCGGGAGCGTGAACCCCGCCGGCTCCGGCAGCGCGTGGACGGCCCGCAGCAGCGGGGCCAGGTCACGGGGCTCCGTGGGCCGTACGGCCTCCGGCAGCCGGTGCCAGAGGGTGACGGGTGCCCGTCCACGAGACGCGGCTTCTCCTCGGCCGCCCGGACCGCCGGAACCCCGGCGTCCGCCAGCCAGGACGCCAGCGCGAGTTCCCGCTCGGCCCGCTCGAACAGTTCCGCGTCCCGGCCGACCTTCACCACCAGACCGCCCACCGCGAAGACCGCGTTCTCGCCCAGGGCGAGCAGCCGCGCCTCCGCGAGCGGCAGCCCCGCGCCGTCCAGGATCTCCCGTGCCCGCGCCTCGTCCATCGACCTCTCCTCACCCGTGTGCCTGCGCAGAATTCTCCCATCCGCATCCCCGGGACACGTCCTCGCCCGCTATCGGCGCAGATGACGGATTCGTTATTACGAAACCTTGTTGAATAAGTCACAGATGGGTGAAGGGTCTTCTCCACGCCCCCCGCATCGGACAGTGTTCGAACCGGCCACCGTGCCGCCCCCCACGAGGCGCGGTGGCCGCCTTAGATTGGGATCATGACGAAGACATACGCGGCCCTGCTCCGCGGCATCAACGTGAGCGGTCGCCGCAAGGTCCCCATGGCGGAGCTCCGCGCCCTCCTCGAAGGCCTCGGACACACGGACGTCCGCACCTATCTCCAGAGCGGGAACGCCGTCTTCACCACCGACTCCGGCGCCGGCGAGGAAGAGCTCAGGGCGGCGCTGGAGGACGCGATCGAGGAGCGCTTCGGCTTCCGCGTCGACTGCCTCGTCCGCGACGGCGACTATCTCGCCGCCGTCGCCGACGCCTGCCCCTTCCCGGCCGCCGAGCTGGAGGGCAAGCAGCTCCACGCCATCTACTACTCCGGGCCCGCCGCCCCCGAGCGCTTCGCCGCCATCGACCGCGAGGCCCACCTCCCCGAGGACTTCGCCCTCGGCGACCGCGTGCTCTACCTCTACACCCCCGAGGGCCTAGGGAACTCCAAGCTCGGCGACGCCGTCTCCCGCCCGTCCGTCGTGAAGGGCCTCGTCGCCACCGGCCGGAACTGGAACACCGTGGTCAAGCTCGTCGAGATGACACGGGAGCACTGACCCCGAAGTGGCCCAGTCGGACGATCACCGAATGGCCCGTGGCAGCGGGCCAACTCCCCAGTAGATTCATTCCCATGACGAGCACCGAGACCACGAACCGCCCCACCGTCGACTTCTACTTCGACCCCGCCTGCCCCTTCGCCTGGATAACCTCCCGCTGGATCCTGGAAGTCGAGCGCCACCGGGACATCGACCTCCGCTTCAAGGTCATGAGCCTGTACTTCCACAACGAGGGCAACGAACTCCCCGACTGGTACCGCGAGCTCGTCGACGCCTCCATCGGCCCGGTCCGGGTCGCCGCCGCGGCCGCCGAGAAGTACGGCGAGGAGATCCTGAGCCCGCTCTACACGGCGTACGGCACCCGCATCCACGAGCAGAAGAACAAGGACTTCGACGCGGTCGTCGCCGAGTCCCTGGCCGAGCTCGGCCTCCCCGCCGAACTCGCCGCCGCCGCCCACGACCCGGCCCACGACGAGGCCGTCCGCCGCAGCCACGACGCGGGCAAGGACCCCGAGGCCGAGGGCTACGTCGGCACCCCCACGATCCACGTCGACGGCACCGTCTGGTTCGGCCCCGTCCTGCGCGCCGTCCCGCGCGGCGAGAAGGCCGCCGAACTCTTCGACAGCTTCCGCGTCCTCGCCTCCCACCCCGACCTCTTCGAGATCAAGCGCACCCGCACCGGCGGCCTCGACTTCAGCTGACCCGGCCCCTGTCGCGAAAGTTCAAGACCCGGCACCCGGCCGCTCCGTACCGTCGACGGCATGAACGAGATCCACACCCACCTCACCGTCTGCGCCGCCGAAGCGAGCCGGGTCGCCCGCGGCGTCACCGCCGACCAGCTCGGCACCCCCTCCGTCTGCGCCGACTGGACGGTCCGCGAACTCGCCAACCACCTGGTCCTCTACTCGGCCCACGGCCTCGAACACCGCGCCCTGCGCACCCAGCTCCCCGACGAGACCGTCCAGCGGGACTTCACCGCCGAGGACGGCTGGGCCGAGGCGTACGCCGCCCAGCTCGACCGGGCCCTGGCCGCCTGGGAGAAGCCCGAGGCCTGGGAAGGGGACGTCGACATGGGCGGCAGCGCCATGCCGCCACCGAGATCGCCGCCATGCTGGCACTGGAACTCGCCCTGCACGGCTGGGACCTGGCCCGCTCCACGGGGGAGGAGTACGGCGTGCCCGAGGAGACGGGCGCCTATCTGCTCGGCGTGGTCGAGCGCTACGCGGAGATGTACCGCCAGTACGAGGGCTTCGCCGCAGGCATCGACGTCCCCGACGACGCCCCGGCGTTCGACCGGGCCCTGGCGACGAGCGGGCGGAACCCGAAGGATTAGGCGGTCCGGGCGACCGGCCGGGCCGCCGCCTCGTACCGCTCCAGAAGCAGACGGGCCAGTTCGGGGAGGGCCCAGGACGTCGGCGAGGACGTCGGCGCCGGCCGCGCCCGCCGCGATGCGGTCCGGGAGGCGGCCCGGGGCGATGACGTACAGGGCCACGGCGACCCGGCGGACGCCCGGCTCGGCGCGGAGCGCCCGTACCGCGTCCTCCGTGGAGGGAAGGGATGCGGAGGCGAAAGCGGGCCGCACGGAGCACCAACCGGTGCGCCGCAGCTCCCGCGCCGTTTCTGCGATCACCGCGATCGCCTCCGGGTCTGTGGAGCCCGCCGAGGCCAGGACGACCCCGGTCGTGCCCTTGTCGCCGGGCGTGAGCCCGGCCTCGTACAGCCGCCGCTCCACCGCCGCGATCAGCAGCGGCGAGGGGCCGAGGACCTCCGCCTGGCGGACGGCCAGGGACGGGGGCGCCTGGCGCAGCACGGCGGGGATGTCGGCCTTCGCGTGGAAGGCCCGGGTGAGGAGCAGCGGCAGCGCCACGGCCTCCGCACCCCGTCCGCCGCGAGCCGGTCGAGGACGCCCGGCACCGACGGCAGGTTGAAGTCCAGGAATGCCGTCTCCACCCGCGGCCCCGGCCGCAGCGCACCGGCCCGGCGCACCAGCGCCTGGACGGTCGCCGCGTGCCGCGGGTCGCGGCTGCCGTGGGCGATGACGAGGAGGACGGGGCGGTTCATGGTCAGGCCTTCGTGAGCAGACCGCGGCGGCGCAGGACCGCGCGCTCCAGCGGGCTGAAGATGAGCAGGTCGATGGCGATGCCGACGATCAGGATCAGGATGATCGCCAGGAAGATCCCGGCCATGTCGATGTTGTTCCGGCCGTTCTCCAGGAGCTGGCCGAGGCCGAGGCCCAGGTCCGGCGAGGAGGCGATGATCTCCGCGCCATCAGCGAGCGCCAGGAGAAGGCCCAGCCCTGCTTGAGACCGGCCAGGTAGCCGGGGAGCGCGGCCGGCATCACGATGTGCCAGGCGCCCTTGAGGCCCGTCGCGCCGAGCGTCTGCCCCGCCCGCAGGAAGAGCGGCGGGACCTGGTCGACGCCGGCGACGAGGCCGTTGGCGATCGAGGGGACGGCGCCCAGCAGGATCACCGCGTACATCATGCTGTCGTTGAGGCCGAGCCACAGGACGGCGGGCGCCACCCAGGCCACCGAGGGCAGCGACTGGAGGCCCGCGAGGATCGGGCCGATCGCCGCGCGCACGAACTTCACGCGGGAGACGAGCAGACCCAGCGGGGTGCCGATGGCGAGCGCCAGGAGGAAGCCGAAGAGGGCCCGGGAGATGCTGGTCCAGAGGACCTGGAGGAGCGTGCCCTCCAGCCACATCGCGGTCAGGCTGTCCCACACCGCGGACGGGGCGGGCAGCTTGTAGTCGTCCGTCACCTTCAGGGTGACGAGCAGCTGCCAGACCACCAGGACGAGCAGGACGGCGACGACCGGCGGCAGCACCTTCTTGACCAGCACCTGGCGGACCGGGAGCCGCGAGACGTTCACGGTGTCGAGGGCGTCCAGGCCCGCTTCGAGACCGGCCAGGTCGTCGGTGTTCGGGCTGATGTCAGTGCTGGCCATGACGGCGGATCTCCCCACGCAGGTGCTCGGTGATCTCGAGGGACAGCTCCGCCACGGCGGAGTCCTCGATGCGGCGCGGCTGAGGGATGTCGATCGTCCACTCGTGCGCGATCCGGCCGGGCCGGGACGAGAGGAGGACGACGCGCTCGGCCAGCCGCACGGCCTCGCGCACGTTGTGGGTGACGAAGAGCACCGACAGTTTCGTCTCCCGCCAGATCCGGGTCAGCTCGTCGTGCAGCACGTCCCGGGTGATGGCGTCGAGCGCGGCGAACGGCTCGTCCATCAGGAGCAGGTCGCTGTCCTGGGCGAGCGCGCGGGCCAGCGCGACCCGCTGGCGCATGCCGCCGGACAGCTCGTGGACCCGCTTGTCGTACGAGCCGCCGAGCCGGACGAGGTCGAGCAGCCGCTCGGCCTCCCGCGGCGCTCGGCCTTGGCCACCCGCGCAGCCGCAGGGCCAGTTCGATGTTCTTGCCCGCGGTGAGCCACGGGAAGAGGGCGTGCTCCTGGAACATCAGGGCCGGCCGGCCGCCGGGGGTCTCGATGGACCCCGCGGACGGCCGGTCGAGCCCGGCGACCAGGTTGAGCAGCGTGGACTTTCCGCAGCCCGAGGCGCCCAGGAGGGTGACGAACTCGCCGGGAGCGACATCGAGCGAGATGTCGTCGAGGACGAGCTGCCCGCCGGCGGGTCCGCCGAAGGACTTGGAGACATGCTGGATACGGGCGGCATGGGTCACCGCCGCACGGTCCTCGGCCTTGGCGAGCGTCGTGGCCATGGTCGTCACCTCCTGGGTTTCAGCTGCGGGCTGTTACTTCGCGCCGAGACCGGCGTCGGAGACCTCGGGCTGACCCGCGGCCTTCAGGACCTTGTTGAGCGGCTTCAGGTCGTAGATGCCGGACAGCTCGGGCTGCTTCAGGAGACCGGCCTTCACCGCGTGGTCGGCCTGGGCCTGGAGGGTGGCCGCCAGCGGGTCGTTGGTGAAGCCGATGGACGGCCACGCAGCGTCGATGACCTTCGCGCCGAGCGCCTTGCCCGAGAGGGCCTTCAGCTTGGCGTTGGCCGAGGCCTTCGCCTTGTCCTGGTTGGCGTTGATCCACGCGTTGGTCTTCACCGAGCCGCGCAGGAACGCCTCGACGACGTCCGGGTGCTCCTTCAGGAACTTCTGCGACACGATGATGTTCGTGATGACGAACTTCTTGTCCGGCCACAGGTCGGACTCGTCGAGGAGGACCTTCGCACCCTCGCTGACCAGCTTCGAGGCGGTCGGCTCGGGCACCCAGGCGCCGTCGATCGCGCCGGAGGAGTAGGCGTTCGGGGTGACCTTGTTGTCCGTGCGGACCACGGAGACGTCGCCCTTGCCGCTCTGGGCGTCGACCTTCCAGCCCTTCTCGGAGATCCAGTTGAGGAAGGCCACGTCCTGCGTGTTGCCGAGCTGCGGGGTGGCGATCTTCTTGCCCTTGAGGTCGTCCAGGGTCTTGATCTTCGCCGGGTTCACCACGAGCTTCACGCCGCCGGAGGCCGCGCCGCCGATGATGCGGAGGTTGGTGCCCTTGGTCTTGACGTAGCCGTTGATGGACGGCGAGGGGCCGATGAAGCCGATGTCGATCGAGCCGGCGTTCAGGGCCTCGATCTCGGACGGGCCCGCGTTGAAGGTGGTGGGGACCAGCTTGGTGCCGCCCAGCTCCTTCTGGAGGATGCCCTCCTGGTCACCGACGAGCGCGGTGGCGTGGGTGAGGTTGGGGAAGTACCCGAGCCGTACGGTGTCGGCGGAGAGCTTCTGACCCTCGGCGGCCACCTTCTTCGGGGCGTCGTCCTTCGTGGCCTCGGAGCCGTAGCCGCAGGAGGCGAGCGCGCCGATCAGCAGCGGCAGGGCGGCGGCGCCGGCGAGGCCGCGGCGCAGGGTGGTACGGGTGGTGGCAGGCACGGGTGGTGTTCCCCTCGGTTCGACTTCTCAGCGAAGTCTGCGTTTATGTCTTTCGGGGTGGAGCGGGTGGAGCCGTGTCGCACCGCTCGGGCGGCGCACAGAGGTCAGCACGCACATCGCGCGACACCTCCCATGCCCGCGCCGAGGGCGCCGGAGCCGACCCGGCCGCCCTCCTTCGCGAAGGTGGCGTAAGCGTTCTGGTTCATGTCAGAAGTCCCACCCTTCTTCCTCGTCGACCGCGGCGACGGCCTTGGCCGTGGCGAAGGACTCGCCCGCCATGCCGGCCGCGAGCGTGGTGCCGTCCGCGGGGTCGATCAGCAGGAACGAACCCGTACGGCGCGAGTCCGCGTACGAGTCGAGCGCGAGCGGCTCGGCCGTGCGGACCACGACCCGGCCGATGTCGTTGGCGACCAGCTGCCCGGGGTTCGGGTGCTGGGACAGGTCGTCCAGGGTCAGCCGCGAGGGGATGTCCTTGACGATCGCCTTGACCGTGCGCGTGGTGTGCTTGAGCAGGACCCGCTGGCCGACGGCGAGCGGCCGGTCCGCCACGTGGCAGACCGTCGCCTCGACGTCCTGGCTGGTGGCCGGGGCGTCGCCGCTGGGCGCGAGCAGGTCGCCGCGCGAGATGTCGATGTCGTCGGCGAGCCGGATCGTCACCGACTGCGGGGCCCAGGCGATGTCCACGGACTCGCCCAGCGCGTCGATGGCGCTGATCGTCGACTTCCTGCCCGAGGGCAGCACCGTGATCTCCTCGCCGACCCGGAAGGCACCGGCGGCGATCTGACCGGCGTAGCCCCGGTAGTCGGGGTGCTCGGCGGTCTGCGGGCGGATCACGTACTGCACCGGGAAGCGGGCGTGGCAGGCCGTCAGGTCGTGGCTGACCGGGACGGTCTCCAGGTGCTCCAGGACCGTCGGGCCGCCGTACCAGTCCATGTTCGCGGACGGCTCCACGACGTTGTCGCCGGCGAGCGCCGAGATCGGGATCGCGGTGATCTCCGGGACGCCGAGCTCGGAGGCGTACGTCGTGAACTCCTCGGCGATCGCGGCGAAGACGGACTCCCGGTAGTCGACCAGGTCCATCTTGTTCACGGCGAGGACCACGTGCGGGACGCGGAGCAGCGCGGCGACCGCGGCGTGCCGGCGGGTCTGCTCGACGACGCCGTTGCGGGCGTCGACGAGGACCACGGCCAGCTCGGCGGTGGAGGCGCCGGTGACCATGTTCCGGGTGTACTGCACGTGCCCGGGGGTGTCGGCGAGGATGAAGCGGCGGCGGGCGGTCGCGAAGTAGCGGTAGGCCACGTCGATCGTGATGCCCTGCTCGCGCTCGGCCCGCAGGCCGTCGGTGAGGAGCGCCAGGTCGGGCGCCTCCTGGCCGCGCTTGATGGACGCGGCCTCGACGGCCTCCAGCTGGTCGGTGAGGACCGACTTGGAGTCGTGCAGGAGCCGTCCCACCAGGGTGGACTTGCCGTCGTCGACGGACCCGGCGGTGGCGAAACGCAGCAGGGTGGTGGCCGAGACGTCGGCGAACTGCTCGGTGGACGTGCTCATTAGAAGTACCCTTCGCGCTTGCGGTCTTCCATCGCGGCCTCGGACATCTTGTCGTCGGCGCGGGTGGCGCCCCGCTCGGTGAGGCGGGAGGCGGCGATCTCGGCGATGACGGCGTCCAGCGTGGTGGCGTCGGAGTCGACGGCGCCGGTGCAGGACATGTCGCCGACGGTGCGGTAGCGGATGAGCCGCGTCTCGACCGTCTCGGTGTCCTTGGGGCCGCCCCACTCGCCGGCGGTCAGCCACATGCCGTTGCGGGCGAAGACCTCGCGCTCGTGGGCGAAGTAGATCTCCGGCAGCTCGATGCCCTCGCGGGCGATGTACTGCCAGACGTCCAGCTCGGTCCAGTTGGAGAGCGGGAAGACGCGGACGTGCTCGCCGGGGGCGTGCCGGCCGTTGTACAGCTGCCACAGCTCGGGGCGCTGGCGGCGCGGGTCCCACTGGGAGAACTCGTCGCGCAGCGAGAACACCCGCTCCTTGGCGCGGGCCTTCTCCTCGTCGCGGCGGCCGCCGCCGAAGACGGCGTCGAAGCGGTGCTGCTGGATCGCCTCGGTCAGCGGGACGGTCTGCAGCGGGTTGCGGGTGCCGTCGGGGCGCTCGCGGAGCTTGCCGGCGTCGATGTACTCCTGCACGGAGGCCACGTGCAGCCGCAGCCCGTGCCGGGCCACCACGCGGTCGCGGTACTCGATGACCTCGGGGAAGTTGTGCCCGGTGTCGACGTGCAGCAGCGTGAAGGGGACCGGCGCGGGGGCGAAGGCCTTCAGCGCCAGGTGCAGCATGACGATGGAGTCCTTGCCGCCGGAGAAGAGGATCACCGGCCGCTCGAACTCGCCCGCCACCTCACGGAAGATGTGGACGGCTTCGGACTCCAGGGAGTCGAGGTGCGACAGCGCGAACGGACTGTCCGTGGTGTCGTGAGCGTGGACGACGGTGGTCACAGCAGACCCCTCTCGGTGAGCAGCGCGTGGAGCTGTGCCGCGGACTCCTGCACGGTCTGGTTCTGGGACTCGATCCGGAGATCGGGGTTCTCGGGAGCCTCGTACGGGTCGTCGACGCCGGTGAGGCCGCTGATCTCGCCCGCGGCCTGCTTGGCGTAGAGGCCCTTCACGTCGCGGACGGAGCAGACCTCCACGGGGGTGGCCACGTGCACCTGGACGAAGGCGGTGCCCTCGGCCTGGTGGCGCTTGCGGACCGCCTCGCGGCTGTCGTCGTACGGGGCGATGACCGGCACCAGGACCTTGACGCCGTGCGAGGCGAGCAGTTCGGCGACGAAGCCGATCCGCTGCACGTTGGTGTGCCGGTCCTCGCGGCTGAAGCCGAGGCCCGCGGAGAGGAACTCGCGGATCTCGTCGCCGTCGAGGATCTCGACCGCGTGGCCCTCCTCGCGGAGGCGGCCGGCCAGCTCGTAGGCGATGGTGGTCTTTCCGGCGCTCGGCAGGCCGGTGAGCCAGATGGTGGCACCGGTCACGTGGTTCTCCTGAAGTGTCTGAGTGTCCGTCATCCGTGCAGCCCGCATTCGGTCTTGGCCCGGCCCGCCCAGCGTCCGGCGCGGGCGTCCTCGCCCTCCAGGACGCGGCGGGTGCAGGGGGCGCAGCCGACGGAGGCGTACCCGTCCATGAGGAGCGGGTTGGTGAGGACGCCGTGCTCCGTGACGTACGCGTCGACGTCGTCCTGCGTCCAGCGGGCGATGGGGGAGACCTTGACCTTCCGCCGCTTCTCGTCCCAGCCGACGACCGGGGTGTTCGCCCGGGTCGGGGACTCGTCGCGGCGCAGGCCGGTGGCCCACGCGCCGTACGCGGTGAGGCCCTCCTCCAGCGGCTTGACCTTGCGCAGCGCGCAGCACAGGTCAGGGTCGCGGTCGTGGAGCCTCGGACCGTGCTCGGCGTCCTGCTCGGCCACGGTCTGACGCGGGGTCAGGGTGATGACGTTGACGTCCATGACGGCGTCCACGGCGTCGCGGGTGCCGATGGTCTCCTCGAAGTGGTAGCCCGTGTCGAGGAAGACGACGTCCACGCCGGGCTTGACGCGCGAGGCGAGGTGGGCGACGACCGCGTCCTCCATGGAGGAGGTGACGCAGAAGCGGTCCCCGAAGGTGTCCACGGCCCAGCGGAGGATCTCCAGCGCGGAGGCGTCCTCCAGATCACGGCCGGCCTGTTCGGCGAGTGCCTTGAGGTCGGCGCGGTGGCGTCCTGAACCTGATCGATCGTCATATCGATTCCCTCCCAGTGGTGTTGCCCGAAGTCGCCGGGGCGAGGAGCCCCAGGAACTTCAACTGGAAGGCTCGGCTGCACGCGGCGCATTCCCAGGCGCCGTGACCCTGCTCGTTGGGACGCAGGTCCTCGTCCCCGCAGTAGGGGCAGTGGAACGGTGCGGCTCGCTCGCTCACGACAGGGCCTCCTCGGAGGCGCGGGCCGCCCAGGTCGCGAAGCGCTCGCCGGTCTCGCGCTCCGCCTGGAAGCGCTTGAGGACCCGCTCCACGTAGTCCGGGAGCTCGGCGGCCGTGACCTTGAGGCCGCGGACCTTGCGGCCGAAGCCGGCCTCCAGGCCGAGCGCGCCGCCCAGGTGCACCTGGTAGCCCTCGACGCGGTTGCCCTCGTCGTCCAGGACCAGCTGGCCCTTGAGGCCGATGTCCGCGACCTGGATGCGGGCGCAGGCGTTCGGGCAGCCGTTGATGTTGATCGTCAGCGGCTCGTCGAACTCCGGGACGCGGCGCTCCAGCTCGTCGATGAGCGAGGAGCCGCGGCCCTTCGTCTCGACGATCGCGAGCTTGCAGAACTCGATGCCGGTGCAGGCCATCGTGCCGCGCCGGAACGGCGAGGGGGTGACCCGCAGGTCCAGCGCCTCCAGGGCGGAGACGATCGACTCGACCTGCGCCTCCTCGATGTCGAGGACGAGCATCTTCTGCTCGGCGGTGGTGCGGACCCGGCCGGAGCCGTGCGCCTCGGCGACCTCGGCGATCTTCGTCAGGGTGGCGCCGTCGACCCGGCCGACGCGCGGCGCGAAGCCCACGTAGAAGCGGCCGTCCTTCTGCTTGTGGACGCCGACGTGGTCGCGCCAGCGGCCGGCGGGCTCCTCGGGGGCGGGTCCGTCCGTCAGCTTCCGCTTCAGGTACTCGTCCTCCAGGACCTGGCGGAACTTCTCCGGGCCCCAGTCGGCGACGAGGAACTTCAGACGGGCGCGGTTGCGCAGCCGGCGGTAGCCGTAGTCGCGGAAGATCGAGATGACGCCCTCGTAGACGTCGGGGACCTCGTCGAGGGAGACCCAGGTGCCGAGGCGGACGCCGAGCTTCGGGTTGGTGGACAGACCGCCGCCGACCCAGACGTCGAAACCGGGGCCGTGCTCCGGGTGCTCCACGCCGACGAAGGCGATGTCGTTGATCTCGTGGGCCACGTCGAGCAGCGGCGAGCCGGAGATCGCGGACTTGAACTTGCGGGGCAGGTTGGAGAAGTCCTTGTTGCCGACGATCCGCCGGTAGATCTCCTCGATGGCGGGGGTGCCGTCGATGATCTCGTCCTCGGCGATGCCGGCCACGGGGGAGCCGAGGATGACGCGCGGGTGTCGCCGCAGGCCTCGGTGGTGGACAGGCCGACCGCCTCCAGGCGGTTCCAGATCTCGGGACGTCCTCGATGCGGATCCAGTGGTACTGGACGTTCTGCCGGTCCGTGATGTCGGCGGTGCCGCGGGCGAACTCCTCGGAGATCTCGCCGATGACGCGGAGCTGTTCGGTCGTCAGCCGGCCGCCGTCGATGCGGACGCGGAGCATGAAGTACTCGTCGTCCAGCTCCTCCGGCTCCAGGACGCCCGTCTTGGTGCCGTCCAGACCCTGCTTGCGCTGGGTGTAGAGACCCCACCAGCGCATGCGTCCGCGCAGGTCGTTGGGGTCGATGGAGTCGAAACCGCGCTTCGAGTAGACCGTCTCAATACGTGTCCGCACATTGAGACCGTCGTCGTCCTTCTTGAACTGCTCATTGCCGTTGAGGGGGGTGAAGTGCCCCACGGCCCACTGGCCCTCGCCACGGTGGCGCCCGGCCTTGCGGCGGGCGGTGGCGGGAGTGGGGTTTTCCGGGGTGGCGGCCATGGCGTTTCGTCCTTCGGGACTGCGAGAGGGCGGCTCTGACCTGCACACTCGCGCTCAGGTCAGAGGGGGCGCGTCAGTGCGCAGCAGGGTGGGGCAGAGTCGGGCTGAAAAGAAGTCGCGGCGGTGCTGGTTCTCTCAGCGCGCCGAACAGATGGCGCTGGACATGCGGCCGAGGTCGACGTGCCGCCGACTCACCAAGGCAATTCCAGTTCCAGACATGACGGAAGCGTGTCACGGGACTTTGGACCCAGTCCAGCATCGTCCAGGATTCGGACATAGATGTCTTGATGGGTGAGACGCTGTGTCGTGGGTCACGCAAAGGGCCCTGACGGGCCCCTTTCCATGGTCGACGCACGGGGCGGCACGCGCGGCCGACGCGCGAGGTCGGCACGTGCGGCCGGGGTGTGCGGCCGAGGTGTGCGGTCGGCGGGTGCCTCAGGCGTGGGCGCCGGGCCACGGGCCGGGGGTCTCCGACTCCTCGACCTCCTCCACCTTGGTGTCGAAGAGCCGGAAACCGCGCCGCTCGTAGTTGGCCATCGCGTGCGGGCCGTCGAGCGAGCAGGTGTGCAGCCAGACGCGCTTCGTGTCCTCCCGGCCCGGCCAGCGCTCGGCCAGGTCCCAGGCGCGCGCCGTCCCGAAGGAGAGGAGGTGGCCGCCGATCCGGCGCCCCCGGAAGGCGGGGATCAGGCCGAAGTAGACGATCTCGACGACGCCGTCGGCCTGCGGGTCCAGCTCCACGTACCCGGCCGGCGTCCCCCGGTCGTACGCCACCCAGGTCTCGGCCCCCGGCTTCTCGACGATCTCCTGCCACTGCTTGTACGTCAGCGGCAGGCGGTCGTTCCAGCGGATGTCCCCGCCGACCGCCGTGTAGAGGAAGCGGCTGTACTCCGGCGAGGGGACCTCGGCCCGCGCGATCGTGATGTCGTCGCCCTCGGGGGCGGGGGAGGGGAGGAGGTCGGACGGCGAGGTCTGTTCGAGTGACCAGGTGGTGAGAGTGATGCTCATGAGCTCATCGCATCATGCGGAGCGCCGGATTCCCACCCCTGCTCGGCTCCGGCGGACAAGCTGTCCGCCATGCGGACAGGGCCTGGGGTGCTTGCCTCCCCAGAGGCGCGTGACCCCGGAGGCGCGTGACCCCGGAGGCGCGTGCCCCCCGGAGGTGCGTGACCTCGGAGGTGATCTATCGACCCCGCACCGCCCTCGCGGCAGGGTGAGCGCACTGGGACGGCGCACGGCCGCACCCGGCGTTCGACGACGCAAGGGATACGACAGGGGTACGGGTCGGCGTGGACCGGCGGGCATCGCGATGGCAGGGCCACACGATCGCCTGCCCGTAGATCGCCCGGAACGTCCTCGGTGACGAGGGACGCACCCTCCGGGCCCGCCGGTCAGGCGGGGGCCGCCGCGCGGACGGCGGGGGCCGTGGAGTGCGGCAGCAGGTCTTCCGGTCGCTCCGGGCGCAGGACCTCGACCCCGACCTCCTCCCGGAAGCGGTAGGGGCGGTGCCAGGACCCCGCGAGGTTCCGCCGCACCCGGGACATCTCGGCCCGTACGGTCACCGTCCGGGTCCGGTCTCCGAAGACGTCGTCGGCCAGCTCGGCGGCCGTCCGCCCGTCCCGGTGGAGCGCCAGGACGTAGAGGAGCTCCGCGTGCCGCGGGCTGAGCTCCTGCTGCCAGCTGCCCGCCACCCCGGAGACGGCCACCGTCCAGCGGCGCGGCCGGCTCAGGTCGAGGACCACCCGGCTCGCCGGCTCCGTGCCCGGCTCCTCGGGGCGGGTCTCCTCCTCGACCCGCAGCAGCCAGCCGCCCGGCAGCGGCTCCACCGCGCACACCCCGAGCGAGGGCAGCCAGATCCGGCCCGCCGCGAAGGACTTGGGCAGCGGGATCCGGTCCACCGGCGCGAGCCCCGTCACCGCCGCCGTCCAGCCGTGGGAGTCCACCGCGACGGCCCGGCCGCCCACCCGGCACAGGATCGGCGCGGCCACCGCCCGCAGCCGCTCGATCGAACGGTGGTGCCGCTCCCGCATCTCGGCCTCGGCGAGCTGCGCCACCGAGCCGACCAGGGCCAGCATCGCCGGATGGAAGCTGGACGCGGGACCGCTCACGTCCAGGATCCCCAGCAGCCGCTGGTCGCGCGGATCGTGCACGGGCGCGGCGGCGCAGGTCCAGTTGTGCAGCGCCTGCACGTAGTGCTCGGCGGAGTGCACCTGCACCGCCCGCCTCATGGCGAGCGCCGTGCCGACCGCGTTCGTCCCGGTGGCGTGCTCGTCCCAGGCCGCGCCCTCCTCCAGGCAGATGCCGTTCGCCTGCCGCAGCACCGAGAGGTTCCCCTGACGCCACAGGATCCGGCCGTGCTCGTCGGTGACCACCATGATCTGGAGGGAGGCGTCGGCGATGCCGGCGAGCCCGCCGCTCAGCGTCTGCATGACCTCGGAGAGGAGCGTGCTCCTGCGCCGCTGCTCCAGCTCGTCGCGCCGGAGCAGCACGCTGCTCGTGCCCTGGTCGGGATCGAGGCCGAGACGGGCCATCCGCTGCCAGGACGCGTCGATCACCGGGCGGGGCGCGATCGGCGGCCGCCGGCCGGCCAGCGTCTCCTCGCGCACGCGGTGCAGCAGCCGGCTGGCCTGAGCGGCGTCCATGGCGGCGAGCCGCTTCATGTCGAGCTGCTTGTCGTTCATCGGTCTCTCCCAGCCACCCGAGGTGCTGTATCGGTTCTGCACAGGGCAGATGTCCGGAGTGTCGGTGCCCATCGTGCCGTCCGGGACCGCCCGGCGAGGCCCGGTTCGGGTAATCCTGCAACCCTTTGCAACTCTGGCGACCGCCCGCCCCCTGCGTGAAGGTGGTGGGAGCGGTGGGTGGTGCCGTGTCGGCGCAGCACCACCCCGCTTTCCGCGCGTACCGGCCCGACGGATGCGAACTCCCGCCGGGCCCACCCCTGGTACGCGCGGCAAGAACTCCCGTACGACCCCTCAGAGCTCCACCCGCGCCCGCTCCACCAGCGCCCGCAGGTCCAGGGTGTGCGGGAGCGTGCCGAAGGCCGCGCCGCCGTCCCCGCCGAGCCGCGCCGCGCAGAACGCGTCCGCCACCTCCGGCGGAGCCCACCGCACCAGCAGCGCCCCTGGAGCACCAGCGCCAGCCGCTCCGCGAACCGCCGCGCCCGCGCCTCGATCCCTCCAGGTCCGCCAGTTCGACGAGCACGCCCCGGATCGCCCGGTCCAGCCGGTGGTCCGCGCCCCGCGCCGCCCCGACCTCGCGGAGCAGCGCGTCGAGCGCGGCGGGCTCGGTCCGCAGCGCCCGTACGACGTCCAGCGCCTGCACGTTCCCCGAGCCCTCCCAGACCGAGTTGAGCGGCGACTCCCGCAGCAGCCGGGGCATCCCCGACTCCTCCACGTACCCGTTGCCGCCCAGGCATTCGAGCGCCTCCGCCACCACCGGCACGCCCCGCTTCGTCACCCAGTACTTCGCCGCCGGAACGGCGATCCGCAGCAGGGCCGACTCCTCCGGGGTCCCCGCGTCGTAGGCCGCCGCCAGCCGCATCCCGAGGGCCGTGGCCGCCTCCGACTCCAGGGCCAGGTCGGCCAGTACGTTCCGCATCAGGGGCTTCTCGACGAGCGGACCGCCGAAGGCCGAGCGGTACGAGGCGTGGTGCACGGCCTGCGCCACCGCCTGCCGCATCAGCGCCGCCGAACCGAGCACGCAGTCGAGGCGCGTCGCCGCCACCATGCCCATGATCGTCCGGACGCCGTGCCCCTCCTCGCCGACGCGACGGGCCCAGGTCGTGCCGTCGAACTCCACCTCGGCCGAGGCGTTCGACCGGTTGCCCAGCTTGTCCTTGAGCCGCTGGAGCGCGAACGCGTTGCGCGAACCGTCCGCGAGCACCCGCGGCACCAGGAAACAGGTCAGCCCCGCCGGAGCCTGCGCGAGGACCAGGAAGGCGTCCGACATCGGCGCCGAACAGAACCACTTGTGCCCCGTCAGGACGTACTCCCCGTCGGCCGCGAGGGGCCGGGCCTCCGTCGTGTTCGCCCGTACGTCGCTGCCGCCCTGCTTCTCCGTCATCGCCATGCCGAGCAGCGCCCCCGGCTTCTCCGCGACCGGACGCAGCTCCCGCTCGTACACGTGCGAGAGGGCCGCCGGCTCCCAGACCGCCGCGAGCTCCGGCTCGGCGCGCAGCGCGGGCACCGCGGCGTGCGTCATCGACAGCGGACAGCCGTGCCCCGCCTCCGCCTGCGACACCACCAGGAACCCGGCGGCCCGCCGCACATGACCCCCCGGACGGCCCCACGCGTGCGTGAGCCCCGCCGACACGGAGTGCCCGAGGATCCGGTGCCAGGCCGGATGGAACTCGACCTCGTCGATCCGCCGGCCGTACCGGTCGTGGGTCCGCAGCCGGGGCGGGTTCCCGTTCGCCTGCTCCCCCCACTCCCGCACCTGCTCCGAACCGGACGCCCGGCCGAGCAGTTCCAGCTCCTCCCGTACCTCCGTCAGAACCTCGGGCGCGAGATGCCGCTCGACCGCCTCCACCAGTGCCCGGTCGCTCGTGAAGACGTCGTATCCGGTCAGGGGCGGTGCCTGATTGGTCACGGTGTGGGTGCTCGCTGCCATGCCGATACGGTAAGCAGGTGCAGGCAGCAAGAGAAACACCCGAACGGCCCGAGCGGCGGCCCTGGAGCAGGCTCCACCGCGCGCGCGTCCTCTACCGCAACGTCTCGAAGCGGAAGATGGTCTGGCTGCTCCTCAAGGACACCGTCAACTCGTGCATCGAGTACCGGATCCTCGGCCTCGCCGCCGAGGCCGCGTTCTTCACGCTGCTGTCCCTGCCACCGCTGCTGCTCGGCCTGATCGCCGTCCTGGGCTACGCCGACGACTGGACCAACACCGACACCGTCGCCAGCATCCGGGAGAACATCCTCCACGCGGCCGGCACGGTCCTCTCCGACCGGGGCGTCCACGAGATCGCCGAACCCCTCCTCGACGACATCACCCAGGGCAAACGGCCCGACCTGATCTCCCTCGGCTTCGCCATCGCCCTCTGGTCCGGCTCGCGCGCCGTGAACGTCTTCATCGACACCATCACCGTCATGTACGGACTCGACGGGCGCCGGGGCATCGTCAAGACCCGGCTCCTGGCGCTGCTCCTCTACATCGCGGCGCTGCTCATCGGCGCCGTCGTGCTGCCGCTCGCGGTCGTCGGCCCCGACCGGATCGTCGCACTCGTCCCCTGGGGCACCGAGGTCGTCGCCGTCCTCTACTGGCCGATCGTCATCGTGCTCTCCATCGCCTTCCTCACCACGCTCTACCACGTGTCCGTACCCGTCAGATCGCCCTGGATCGAGGACATCCCCGGCGCCCTCATCGCGCTCGGGATGTGGGTCCTCGGCAGCTTCCTGCTGCGCATCTACCTGACCAGCCAGGTCGAGGGCCCCACCATCTACGGCTCCCTCGCCGCCCCCATCGCCGTCCTCCTCTGGATCGGCATCTCGGCCTTCGCGGTCCTCGTCGGCGCCGCCGTGAACGCCGCCATCGACCGCGTCTGGCCCTCCGTCGCCACCGCCGCCGCCCGCGAGGCCAACGAACGGGCCCGCGCCGCCCAGGCCGCCGAACTCGTCGCCCGCGTGCGCGCCGAGGCGGAGGACGTCGACGAGGACGACCCGGACATGCCCTCCGAGTTCCCCGAGCGCTGGTCCAAGTTCCTCCCCCCGGACGACGTGAAGTCCCGCCTCCACTCGGGCTGGGAGAAGGACTGACACCCCCCCCGGGCCTTAGGCTCGGAGGGTGTACGAGGAGCGCCCCGCCCTGCTCGACGGAGCCGTGCTGTGGACCCGGACCGCCGCCGCCGGACCCGAGGCCGCACGGCCCGTGCTGCCCGACGGCTGCATGGACCTGATCTGGGCCGACGGGAGCCTCCTCGTCGCCGGACCCGACACACGCGCGTACGTGCCCGGTGAATTCGCCGCACGGTACGCAGGCATCCGCTTCGCCCCGGGGACGCGCCCGGCTTCTTCGGCGTGCCCGCCCATGAACTCCGCGACCGCCGGGTCGCCCTCGGCGCGCTGTGGGGCGAGGCGGCGGCGCGGCGGCTCGGCGAGCGGATCGCCGAAGACCCCGACCCGGCCGCCGCCCTGGAGCGCCTCGCCCTGCGCCGGGCCGCCAAGGCCCCCGCGCCCGACCCGCTGCTGCGGGCCGTCGTGGCGCGCCTCGCGGCGGGCCGCCCGGTCGCCGAGACGGCCGAGGCGGTCGGGCTCGGCGCCCGCCAGTTGCACCGGCGCTCACTGGACGCCTTCGGCTACGGCCCCAAGACCCTCGCCCGCGTCCTGCGCCTCCAGCGCGCGCTCGCCCTGGTCCGCGCCGGAGTGCCGTACGCGGAGGCCGCCCTGCGCGCGGGCTGCGCCGACCAGGCCCACCTGGCCCGCGAGACCCGGCCCTGGCGGGCACCACCCTGAGCGCCTACGCGGCCTCCGTATCCGTATCCGTGTCCGTATCCGTGTCCGCGAAGAGCGAGACGCCGCTGCCGTCCGGGTCGAGGACCACGGCGTAGCGCTGCCCCCACACGGCGTCCCAGGGCTTCAGATGCCCCCGGTACCCGGCGGCGACCAGCTCCTCGTACACCGCGTCCACCTCCGCCGGCGTCCCGCACCGGAAGGCGAGCTCGACGCGGTTGCCGCCCTCCGGCCGCGTCCAGCCGGGATCGAAGGAGCGGACGACCTCCTCCGTGTCCCAGGCGATCCGCAGCCCGCCGGGCAGCGCCGCCTCCACGTGCGGGGCGGACTCGGCCCCGGCCGGGACGTCCAGGCCCAGGCGCCGGTAGAACGCGAGCGAGGCGGCCATGTCGGAGACGACGAGACCGACGAGGTCGAAACGGGGAGTGACGCGGGGTGCTGTGTCCATGGCGCCACGGTAGGCAGGGGACCGGGAGGTGGTCTTGTACGAATCGGACGTGGGCCCGGCGGGGGCTGGTTAGGGTCGGGCCATGAGCACGCGCGCGTACGGACGGACGCCCTGGCCCTGGGCCGCGGCGGCGATCCTGCTGTTCTGGCAGACCTGGTTCCTCTTCCACGTGTACGCCACCGAGAACTCGGCCGTGCGCTGGGACTGCGACTCCGAGGGCTGCGGCACGAACGACCTCGCGGGCCCGGCGATCCCGTTCGGGGTGATCTCGGGGCTGGCCGCCGCCGTGTTCGCCGGCCCCCTCCTGGGCCTCGGCGGCGCCGGACTCGCCGCGCTCCTCGCCGCCTTCGGGCTCCTCGTGCGCCGGGAGGACGACCACGCGCTCCTCGCCGCGTACGGCCTCGCCGCGTTCGGCGTCGCCCTCGTCATGGCGGCGCGGTCCGGGCCGTGCGCCGCGGGCCGACGGAGGAAGAGGAGGACGGACCCCGCGCCCGCGTGGCCGGCCCGCCGTCGCCGCCCTGCTGCGCGCGCTCGTCGCACCGGGCACCCTGCTCGCGGCCGTCCCGGGGACCCTCGCGGTGACCGGGTTCGTGCAGGGCGCCCTCGACGGACCGCGCTGGATCATGATGCTCGGCCTCAACGGCACCGTCGCCCTGCTCGTCGCGCTCGGCTCGGCCCGGCTGAACCACCGCCCCGGCGTGGCCCGCGGACCCGTCCCCGCCGAGGGGCCGCCCACGCGCCCGCCCGGCTGAACGCCCTCACCACGCGCGGGACCGCGTTCGTCTACGACCTGACCGTCCGGCCCGAGCGGGCGCCCCGTACCGCATCGAGGTCGAGCACCCCTCGACCCCAGGACGTCCGCGTCCACCGCGCGGCCCTCGTCCGCCACGACCCCGCCGCCCCTGGCACGTCGACCTCCCCAGGACCCGCCCCCGCCGCCCTGGCCCGCGCCCGCGCCGCCGCCGCCCGCGCCGAGGCCCCGGCCACCGCCCCGCGCCTGTGGACCCCGCCCCGGGCACCCCGGTCCTGCTGGCCACCGGGGTGCTCACGGCGGTCCTGACGACCCTGCTCGCGACGGTCTGAGACGAGGCCCGGAGAGGCCCGGGGCGAGGCCTGGGAGGGTCCCGGGGCGAGGCCCGGAGCGAGGCCTGAAGAGAGGCCCGGGAGGGGCCCGGAGCGAGGCCCGGGGCGAGGGCCGGGGCGAGGCCCGGGAGAGGCCTGAAGCGAGTCCCGAAGCGCGGCCGGAAAAAACCCGTGGCGCGCGCCGGAGCGCTCCGGCTACGGTGCGACACGTACGCAAGATCGCGAGAAGACGCGATCGCGAAAGACACCAGGAGGTGTGACAGATGGCTGTCGTCGTCACGAAGGGCCTCGCCCACACGCGGATGTTCATCCACACCACCTCCGCGGCCACCGGCTGACCTCACTCTTCCGTCTTTCAGCGCCGGGGCCGCCCCTGTGAAGGGTCCCCCTTGTCTTTCCCGCTTTGTTCCGTCTCCTCCTCTTCCTCCTCGCTCGACGCCCACGGCTGGGACTCCGGCTGGGCCGCCTCCTTCGCGCCCTACGCCGCCCAGGGACTGATCCCGGGCGCGTCGTCCGCGTCGACCGCGGCCAGTGCGACGTCGCCACCGCCGAGGGCGTCATCCGCGCCGACACGGCGTTCGTGACCCCGCACGACCCGCTGCGCGTCGTCTGCACCGGCGACTGGGCCGCCGTCGACCCGGAGGGCGCGAGCGACCCCGGTACGTCCGGGCCTGCCTGCCGCGCCGTACCGCCTTCGCGCGCTCCACCTCCTCCAAGCGGTCCGAGGGCCAGATCCTCGCCGCCAACGTCGACCACGCCGTCATCACGGTCTCGCTCGCCGTCGAGCTCGACCTCGGCCGGATCGAGCGCTTCCTCGCCCTGGCCTGGGAGTCCGGCGCCCAGCCGACCGTCGTCCTCAGCAAGGCCGACCTCGTGCCCGACCCCGTCGGGCTCTCCTACCTCGTGGAGGACGTGGAGACGGTCGCGCCCGGCGTACAGGTGCTGCCGGTCAGCTCCGCCACCGGGGAAGGGCTCGACGTGCTCGCCGCGACCGTCGCGGGCGGCACGACCGTGCTGCTCGGCGTCTCCGGCGCAGGCAAGTCGACCCTGGCCAACGCGCTGGTCGGCGAGGACGTCATGGACGTCCAGGCCGCCCGTGACGTCGACGGCAAGGGCCGCCACACGACGACCACCCGCAACCTCTTCGTGCTGCCCGGCGGGGAGTCCTCATCGACACCCCCGGACTGCGCGGCGTCGGGCTCTGGGACGCCGAGGCCGGTGTCGGCCAGGTCTTCTCCGAGATCGAGGAGCTGGCCGGGGACTGCCGCTTCCACGACTGCTCCCACGAGTCCGAGCCGGGCTGCGCCGTGACGGCCGCGATCGAGGACGGCTCGCTGCCCGTGCGCCGCCTGGAGAGCTACCACAAGCTGATCCGTGAGAACCGGCGGATCGTGGCCAAGACCGACGCGCGGGTCCGCTCCGAGATGCTCAAGGAGTGGAAGCGCATGGGCCGGGAGGGCCGCACCGCCATGGAGCTCAAGCGCGGCGGCCGGGGCCGGTAGGGCCGGTCCGCCCCGACCCGATCGCGGTGTCCGAAAACCGCGAGCCGGGTCGGGGCCGCTCCCGCACACTGGGAGCCATGAGGGACGACGACACCCGCTACGAGGCGGTCAGCAGCAGGGACGCCCGGTTCGACGGAGAGTTCTTCTTCGCCGTCCGGACCACCGGGATCTACTGCAGGCCCAGCTGCCCCGCCGTCACCCCCAAGCGGCAGAACGTCTCCTTCTACCCGACGGCCGCCGCCGCCCAGGGCCACGGCTTCCGGGCCTGCCGCCGCTGCCGGCCCGACGCCGTGCCCGGCTCCGCCGAGTGGGACGTCCGGGCCGACGTCGTCGGACGCGCCATGCGGATGATCGGCGACGGCGTCGTCGACCGCGAAGGCGTCCCCAGGCTCGCCGGACGCCTCGGCTACAGCACCCGGCAGGTACAGCGCCAGCTCACCGCCGAGCTGGGCGCCGGGCCCGTCGCGCTCGCCCGCGCCCAGCGGGCGCACACCGCGCGGCTGCTGCTCCAGACCACGGGCCTGCCCGTCACCGAGATCGCCTTCGCCGCCGGATTCGCCAGCGTCCGCCAGTTCAACGAGACGATCCGCGCCGTCTACGCCCGCACCCCCACCGCGCTGCGCGCCGAGGCGGGCAGCGGCGCGGGAGCCCGTACCGCCCTCGCCGCCGGGGTGCCGCTGCGGCTCGCCCACCGGGGCCCGTACGCGGCCGGAGAGGTCTTCGACCTGCTCGCCGCCGAGGCCGTGCCCCGGGTCGAGGAGGTCGTCGGCGCACCCGGCGCCCGCACCTACCGGCGCACCCTCCGCCTCCCGTACGGCACCGGCGTCGTCTCCGTCGACGAGCGCTCCGGCGGGCGCTGGCTGGAGGCCCGCATCCACCTCGCCGAGCTGCGCGACCTGACCACCGCCGTGCACCGGCTGCGCCGCCTCTTCGACCTCGACGCCGACCCGTACGCGGTCGCCGAGCGCCTCGGCGCGGCCCCGGGCTCGCCGCCGAGGTGTCCGCCCGGCCCGGGTGCGCTCCCGGGGACGGCCGAGCCCGAGGAGTTCGCGCTGCGGACGGTCCTCGGCGCCGAGGAGTCGGCCCGGCTCGTCGAGCCGTACGGCACCCGCTGGCCACCGCCTGCGGCACCCTCACCCACGTCTTCCCGGAGCCCGCCGCCCTGACCGGCCACCCCGTCGCGGGGCCGCTGGCCCGCGCCCTCGCCGACGGGACCGTACGCCTCGATCCCGGCGCCGACCGCGACGAGGCCCAGCGCGCCTGCTCGCCGTCCCCGGCGTCACCGCCGAGGCCGCCGCGCTCATCCGGATGCGGGCCCTCGGCGACCCGGACGTCGCCCTCGGGGACGGGCGGGAGGCGGAGGAGTGGCGGCCGTGGCGCTCGTACGCCACCCGCTACCTCGGAAGGGGCCCCGACCGGTCGTAGTCCTCCAGGCCCCAGCTGTGGACCCGGCGCGGGTGGATCCGGACGACCTCCTCGCTGAAGGACGGCCCCAGCAGGCGGGAGTCCACCAGGAGCTCCGCCTCGCCCCGGATCTCGATGCCCCGCACCCGCCAGGGGCGGACGCCGACGAGGTCGTCGACGACCAGCGCCACCTTCGGGTTCTTCCGCAGGTTGCGCCACTTCTTCGTCCGGCCCATCTGGATCCCGCCGACCAGGACGGTGCCGTCCTCCTGCGGGAAGTAGACCACCGGGTTCGCCTGCGGCTGCCCGGCCGGGTCCACGGTCGCCATCCGGCCGAGCTTCCGGCCGTCCGTGAGATAGGCCCGCTCGGCCTCGCTGAAGCCCTCGAAATCCCTCATGGGCGCATGATCGCGCACCTCCGCCCCTCGGCGGATCGGTACGGGGACGGGTCCTGGCTCGGACCTTCGACCTAGCCCCGGAAGACCTGACCCGGAAGGCCGGGCGCCGGAAGGCCGGGCGTCAGAAGGCCCGGCGCCGGAAGGCCTAGCCCCAGAACACCGCGCCCGCCCACGCGCCCACGATCAGCAGGCAGGCGAAGAGCTCGACGAGCACGCTCGTGCCGGCCGCCCGCATCACCGTCCGGGTCGCGGCCCTGGCCTGGCCGTGGCCGCCGAGGCGGAGCCGTTCGGAGAGGTAGATCCCGCCGACGAAGCCGGGGATCGCGCCCACCACCGGGAGCAGGACGAAGCCCAGGACGGCGCCCACCCCCGCGTACGCCACCATCCGCCGGGTGATCCCGACCCCCCGCAGGCGGCGCGGCGGGAGCTGCCAGACGACCACCTGGGTGAGGAGGAGCAGACCGGTCGAGGAGGCGAGCAGGATCCAGGCGAGGTCCGTGCGCTCGTGCAGCGACCACCAGAGCATCGCCGCCCACACCAGCCACGTTCCCGGCACGCCGGGCACGAGCACCCCGAACAGGCCGAGCAGCATCACCGTCGCGATCATCAGGAGCTGCCACACACCCACGCTGCCAGCGTGCACGAAACCCCGGATCCCCGCAGGTCGCGGAGGGCGGACGGGGGACGGGGGAGACCCCGGGGGCCCGGCCGTCGCGCGGTCCCGGTGTCAGCCGCGCGCGACCCAGCCCTTCTCGTACGCGTGCCAGCCGAGCTGGAGCCGGGTCGTCACCCCGGTCAGCTCCATCAGCCCCTTCACCCGCCGCTGCACGGTCCGCAGCCCCAGGTCCAGCTGCTTCGCCACGCTCGCGTCCGTCATTCCCGCGAGCAGCAGCGACAGGATCTCCAGGTCCATCACGTCCGGGCCCGGCGCCTCGTCCTCGGTGATCTGCGCGCCCGCCCCGAGCCGCAGCGGCAGCGCCTCCCGCCACACCGACTCGAACAGGCCCATGAGCGATTCGAGGAGCCCGCTCGCGTGCACGACGATCGCCGCCGGTTCGGCGCCCCGCCCGGTCAGCGGCACCATGGCCAGGGACCGGTCGGCGACGACCAGCTTCGTGGGCACCCGGTCCGCGACCCGGATCTTCTCCTCACGGCTGAGCGCCGCGGACAGTTCGAGCAGCCCGGTCGGGAGGGTGAGCACCTCGCGCTCGATCACCACCCGGTAGCGGACCCCGCGCCCGGCCGCCTGCTCCTCCGCGTCGTTCTCCAGGCCGGAGACCACGAGCGGCTTGCCCGTCACCAGGGCGCAGACCTCCTCCTGGGCGCCCAGCTGGAGCTGGAGGAAACGATGCGTCACCGCGCTCGCCCCGGTCACCACCTCCACCAGGTCGTGCACGGCCGCCTCCTCGGCCTCCGCCCGGTACTCCTCGGCGAGCAGCGCGGCCGCCAGCTCCGCCTGCTCCAGCTCGTGGCGCTGCTGCGTGAGGACGCGCCCAGCGCGACCCCGGGCGGCGCCGCGACCCACCGGCCGGCGCGGGCCGAGGACTGGGCGGCGAGCCCCTGCGACTCCAGGCGGCGCAGCGCCCGCTCGGTGTCCTGCTCGGGCAGGGCGAGCCGGTGGGCGAGATCGGTGACCTCGGCCGCGCCCAGTGCGACCAGGGCGCGGTACGCGGACTCCTGGCGCTCGTCGAGACCTATCGCTCCCAGCATGGATGCCCCACCCCTCGCCACACCTCCGGCGGGCGTCCCGGATCTTTCGGGGACGTTCGCCGGAGGGATTCGTTCCGTTGGTGACCTGGCGGGAAACGGCCACGGCGTATTCCCGCCTCTCCCATCATCCCTGTACCGCCCTCACCTCTGCCAATGTGGCGCCACCGCAGCACCAACAGCCTCCGGCGAAGGGCCCTTCACGCCCTTTTCCCGGAATCAGATGGGGAGAGCGATGCGTCCGATTTCGCGTACGGCCCTGGGGGCGGCGACCGCCGTCGTCCTGGCCGTCACCGCGGTCGCGCCGTCCATGGCGAATGAGCCGCAGGACGGCACGGCCGGCAAGCGACCGCTGGTGGGCAGCGAGGCCTCGGCCCGCGCCGGGACCAAGAGCGCCACGGTGACCCTGGTCACCGGCGACCGCGTCCTGGTCACCCGGGACGCCGAGGGCAATCCGGCGGCCACGGCCCTGCCCCGCGAGGACGGGACCGTCCCCCTGGTCCAGACCCGCCAGGTCGGCAAGGACCTGTACGTCTACCCCGAGGACGCCGCCGCCGCGCTCGCCGCCGACCGCGTCGACGAGGAGCTCTTCAACGTCACCGGCCTGATCCGCCAGGGCTACGACGACGCCGCCACCGCCACGCTGCCCCTGATCGCGGTCTACGGCTCCGACCTCGCCCGTTCCGTCCCCGCCGCCCCGCGCGGCGCCAGGCGCGGCCAGGTCCTCAAGGCCGTCGACGGCGTCGCGCTCAAGGCGGAGAAGAAGCAGGCCGCCACCTTCTGGGCGGAGATCAGCACCCCGAACGCCCGCTCCGCCTTCGGCTCCTCCGGCCTGAAGAAGCTCTGGCTGGACCGCAAGGTCCAGGCCACCCTGGAGCAGTCGACGAAGCAGATCCACGCCCCCGAGGCCTGGGCCGCCGGCTACGACGGCAAGGGAACCAAGGTCGCCGTCCTCGACACCGGCGCCGACGCCGAGCACCCCGACCTCAAGGGCCGCATCGTCGCCTCGGAGAACTTCACCGACTCCGACACCACCGGCGACCACCAGGGCCACGGCACCCACACCATCTCCACCGTCGGCGGCTCCGGCGCCGCCAGCGACGGCAAGAAGAAGGGCGTCGCCCCCGGCGCGGACCTCCTCAACGGCAAGGTCCTCAACGACTCCGGCTCCGGCGCCGCCTCCTGGATCATCGCGGGCATGGAATGGGCCGTCGCCCAGGGCGCCGACGTCGTCTCCATGAGCCTCGGCAGCCCCGAACCCACCGACTGCACCGACCCGATGAGCGTCGCCGCCGAGGAACTCGCCCAGAGCGAGGGCACGCTGTTCGTCATCGCCGCCGGCAACTCGGGCCCCACGCACAACACGGTCTCCTCGCCCGGCTGCGCGCCCAGCGTCCTCACCGTCGGCGCCGTCGACCGCGACGACTCCACCGCCTGGTTCTCCAGCCGCGGCCCGACGATCGTCAACCACACCCTCAAGCCCGAGATAGCCGCGCCCGGCGTCGGCATCTCCGCCGCCGCCGCGGGCGGCCGGGGCGTGTACGCCTACCAGTCGATGTCCGGTACGTCGATGGCCACCCGCACGTCGCGGGCGCCGCCGCCATCGTCAAGCAGCGCCACCCCGACTGGACCGCCCAGCAGATCAAGTCCGCCCTCGTCGCCTCCGCCGACAGCTCGGTCCCCGGCGACGTCCGCGAGGTCGGCGGCGGCCGCCTCGACGTCAAGGCCGCCATCGACCAGACCGTCCTGAGCGCCCCGCCGTCCAGGGCGGCACTTTCGACTGGCCCCAGGACAAGAGCGACCGCACCACGGTCTCCGTGCCCTACACCAACACCTCCGGCGCCCCGGTCACCCTGAACCTGGCCGTCGAGAAGGTCACCGGCAACGACGGCTCCGCCGTCCGCTCGAACGTCGCCCGCCTCGGCAAGCGCACCGTCACCGTCCCCGCCGGAGCCACCGTCGAGGTCCCGCTCGACCTCACCCCCGACGCCCGCCTGGAGCGCGCCCAGTACGGCGACGTCACCGGCCGCGTCCTCGCCACCGGTCCCGGCGGCATCCACGTCTCCACCCCGTTCTCCCTGTACGTGGAGCCCGAGACCGTCACCCTCCGCGTGAAGCTGATCGACCGCCAGGGCAAGCCGGCCTCCGGAGCCTCCTCCCTCGACGTCATCGGCACCGACACCGCCAGCGGCGAGCGCCGCTTCAACGAGGGCGCCGCCGACCAGGTCTACCGCCTGCGCCCCGGCAGCTACTTCCTCTCCTCCTTCGTCACCACGCCCGACGCGGGCGAGGGCGCCACGCTGAACGACTCCCTCAGCTACCTCGGCCGCCCGCAGGTCGAGATCAAGAAGGACACCACCGTCGTCCTCGACGCCCGCAAGGCGCACGAGCTGTCGGTCAAGACCGACCGGACCTCCGAACTCCGCGGCGCCACCCTCGCGTTCGCCCGCTCCTGGGACGACTACTGGCTGCACGCCGGAACCGCCGCGGGACCGCGCACCATCCGCGGCTACTACGCCTCCGTCGAAGGCAAGGCCGACGAGGGCGACTTCGAGTTCGGCAGCTACTGGCACGCCGCCGCCCCGCAGATCACCTCGCTGACCACCGGCGACGGCACGGTCCTGCACCCGCTCACCGGCTCCCTCGGCTCCGACAACCTCGACGGCACCGGCTCCGCCCGCCTCATCGACGCCGGAACGGGCACGCCCGCCGAGCTCAAGGCCGCCGGGGTCCAGGGCCGCGTCGCCCTCGTCCGGCTCCCGGACGACAGCACCTCCGTGAGCACCCTCGCCCGGAACGCCAAGACCGCCGGCGCCCTCGCCGTCGTCACGTACCACTCGGCCCCCGGCCGCTGGTACCCGAGCGGCGGCTTCGCCGGCAACGGCCTGCCGGTCCTCTCCGTCCCTCCACGGAGGCCACCGCGCTCCTCGGCGAGCTGGCCGCCGGAGAGGTCACCCGCCTGGCGGGCCACCGCGAAGAGCCCGTACCTCTACAACCTGGCCTTCCCGGAGACCGCCGCGATCCGCGACGACAAGGAGTACCGGGTCCGCGACGCCAAGCTCGGCCGCACGGACTCGACCTACGGCTCGGCCGGCGTCGCCGCCGACTTCACGGACTTCCCGGCCGCCTACCGCCCGAACGGCGTCGCCGTCTCCTTCGGCTCCTTCGAGACCGTCCCCGCGCCCGGCACCCGCACCGAGTACTACTCCGCCGGTGACACCGCCTGGCAGCAGATGGTCAACAGCAGCTTCCCCTTCGGGGAGATCATGATGGGCGTCCGCCACGCCTACGCCCCCGGCGAGCGGCGCACCGAGAAGTGGTACGACGGCGTCATCGCCCCCACCGCGCCCCGCGACACCACCGGAAAGCCGGTCCTCGTCGCCGAGCGGCAGGGCAACCTCATCGGCTTCGCGAACGCCATGTGGGGCGACAGCACCCACTACGCCGAGCCCGGCTCCTTCGGTGACATCGGCAGCGTGAGCCTGAGCCGCGACGGCGAGCTCCTCGGGCAGTCCGGCTGGCCGTTCGGCGTCTTCGACGTACCGGCCGAAGCCGGGACGTACACGCTCGAACAGAACACGATGAAGATCGGCAACAGGGCGTGGGCCCGCTCCACCTCCGTCAACTCGGTGTGGAAATTCACCTCCAAGCTTGACGAGAGCGTCTATTCTCAGGGCATCCCGATTCTCTTCCCCCGGTACGACCTTCCGGAGGACGGACTCAAGACCCTCGCCGCGACCGACGGCCAACACATCGGCCTCACCGCGACGGGTCACGCGGGCTACACCCCTGCGGCGCTCACCTCGGCGAAGCTCTCGTACTCCTACGACGGGGGCACGACCTGGACCGAAGCGCAGGTCACCCGGCAGGGCGACGGCTGGACCGCGACCGTGAACCACGCGGGCGCGACCGGCAAGCAGGTCACCCTGAAAACCGAACTGACGGACGCCAACGGCAACTCCGTCACCCAGACCGTGATCCGCGCTTACGACGTGCGCTGATCACGCCGGTCCGCCGGGCGTCCTTCCCGTGGGGGTGGGGCCGCCCGGCGGACCACCCATTCGCAGCAACGGTTTTCCTGGTGTCCCGTTTTCGGACGCCGCTCGCGGTGGACAATAAGGGCATGACTCAGCAGGGGGACAACTGGTGGGACAAGCTCTACGACGAGTCGGCGCCGGACACGGCCCCGACGGTCTCGGGTGACACGCTCGACGACCACTTCGACACGACACCGCGCGCGGTACCGGCACCGAGCCGTGCGCCCCAGGCCCCGCCCACGGCGACCCGGGCTCCGGCGCCCCTGACGGCCCCGCCCACGGCAACCCGGGCTCCGGCGCCTCCGACGGCCCCGCCTGAGCCGACCCGGGCTCCGGCGCCCCTACGGCTCCTCCGTCCCCGCCCGTCACGGGCGGGCTCCGGCGCCGAGCGCGCCCCCGCACCTCCGGCGGCCGCGCCCGCCGCTCCCGGACGCCGCCCCCGTGCCCGGGACCGCGCCCTGGGAGGCGCCCGAAGGGCAGGGCCCCGGACCTTCCGGGCCCGCCGCCCCGCCCCTCCGCCGGTCGTCCCGCCCGTCGAGGCGCCCACCGTGCAGGTGCCCCTGCTCCCGGAGGACGAGGAGGAGCCGGAGGCCGGTCCCGACCTCACCGTCGAGATCGCCGTGTCCGTGCCCCGGCCCAGGACCGGGTTCGTCGGCAGCAGGCCGCCCACGTACGAGGCCGAGCCCACCGCGCTGCCCGTCGCCCGCCCCGGCGAGCTCGGCGAACTGGTCGCCGACACCGTCCTCGACGGCGCCCGCTACGGCACCTGCACCCTGCGCGCCGCCTCCGTGCGCGGCGACTCCGCCCGCTACCGGGGCGAACCCGCCGGGACGCCCTGCTCACCGCCCGCTTCGGCCACGACGAGACCGCGCTCGTCCTCGTCGCCGTCGCCGCCGGCTCCCGCGCCGCCGAGGACGCCCACCTCGCCGCCGCCGACGCCTGCCACTGGATCGCCGAGGCCGTCTGCCGCAGCCACGCCCGGCTCTCCGAGGACATCAGGTCCGGCCGCCGCGGCGACCTCAAGTCCGGCCTCCACCGGCTCACCGACCGGACCTACGGCAAGCTGCGGACCCGCGCCGCCGAGCGGGGCCTCGCCCCGAGGAGTACACCGCGACCCTCCGCTGCCTCCTCCTCCCGCCGACCCCGAATGCCGCACCCGGGTCTTCTTCGGCATCGGCGGCGGCGGTCTCTTCCGGCTCCGCGACGGCTCCTGGCAGGACCTCGAACCGCTCCTGCCCGAACCGGCCGCCGTCACCGGCGCCCCGTCGTCGGCTTCGGCTCCCCGACCGCCGCTCCCGAGGCCTCCGAGGAGGGCGACCGGCTCACCATGGACCTCGGCATCACCACCGCCCCGCCGCTCGTCGAGGAGCCCGTCCCGGCCCCCGCCGAGCCCTTCCGCTTCCGCGCCTCCGTCGCCCGCGCGGGCGACACCCTCCCTCGCCTCGCCCGGGTTCGCCGAGCCGATGCGCGGCGAACCCGCCCTCGCCCACGAGCTCGCCGCCCGCTGGGCCGACGCCGAGCCGCCCGGCCTCGCCGCCTTCCTCGCCGACACCCAGCTGAGGGTGACGGGTTACGCCGACGACCGCACGGGGGTGGCCGTCTGGGAGGCGTAACCCGCCGGGCCGTGTGTTGATGGAGCCATGGCCAAACAGAACGTGGCGGAACAGTTCGTCGACATCCTCGTCCGCGCGGGCGTCCGGCGGCTGTACGGCGTGGTCGGCGACAGCCTGAACCCGGTCGTCGACGCGATCCGCCGTACCCCGGAGATCGACTGGATCCAGGTGCGGCACGAGGAGACCGCCGCCTTCGCCGCGGGCGCCGAGGCCCAGATCACCGGCGGCCTCGCCGCCTGCGCGGGCTCCTGCGGCCCCGGCAACCTCCACCTCATCAACGGCCTGTACGACGCCCACCGCTCCATGGCCCCGGTCCTCGCGCTCGCCTCGCACATCCCGTCGAGCGAGATCGGCCTCTCCTACTTCCAGGAGACCCACCCCGACCAGCTGTTCCGCGAGTGCAGCCACTACAGCGAGCTCATCTCCCACCCGAAGCAGATGCCCCGGCTGCTCCACACGGCGATCCAGCACGCCGTCGGCCGCGGCGGCGTCAGCGTCGTCTCGCTGCCCGGCGACATCGCCTCCCAGCCGGCCCCGGAGAAGACGGTGGAGACCGCGCTCGTCACCACCCGGCCCACCGTCCGCCCCGGCGACACCGAGATCGACGCCCTCGTCCGGATGATCGACGAGGCCGACCGGGTGACGCTCTTCTGCGGCAGCGGCACGGCCGGGGCGCACGCCGAGGTGATGCGGTTCGCCGAGCGCGTCAAGTCCCCGGTCGGCCACGCCCTCCGCGGCAAGGAGTGGATCCAGTACGACAATCCGTACGACGTCGGCATGAGCGGACTCCTCGGGTACGGCGCCGCCTACGAGGCCACCCACGAGTGCGATCTGCTGATCCTGCTCGGCACCGACTTCCCGTACAACGCCTTCCTGCCCGACGACGTGAAGATCGTGCAGGTGGACGTCCGGCCCGAGCACCTCGGCCGCCGCTCCCGGCTCGACCTGGCCGTCTGGGGCGACGTCCGGGAGACCCTGCGCTGTGTGATCCCGCGCGTCCGCGCCAAGACCGACCGCCGCTTCCTCGACAAGATGCTGAAGAAGCACGCCGACGCGCTGGAGGGCGTCGTCAAGGCGTACACCCGCAAGGTCGAGAAGCACGTCCCGATCCACCCCGAGTACGTCGCCTCCGTCCTCGACGAACTGGCCGACGACGACGCGGTCTTCACCGTCGACACCGGCATGTGCAACGTCTGGGCGGCCCGCTACCTCTCGCCCAACGGGCGGCGCAGGATCATCGGTTCGTTCAGCCACGGCTCCATGGCGAACGCCCTGCCGCAGGCGATCGGCGCCCAGTTCACCGACCGGAACCGCCAGGTCGTCTCGCTCTCCGGCGACGGCGGCTTCTCGATGCTGATGGGCGACTTCCTGACCCTCGTCCAGTACGACCTGCCCGTGAAGGTCGTCCTGTTCAACAACTCCTCGCTCGGCATGGTCGAGCTGGAGATGCTGGTCGCCGGACTCCCCTCGTACGGCACGACCAACAAGAACCCGGACTTCGCCGCCGTCGCCCGCGCCGCCGGGGCCCACGGCGTCCGCGTCGAGAAGCCCAAACACCTCGCGGGCGCCCTCAAGGACGCCTTCCGGCACAAGGGACCGGCCCTGGTCGACGTCGTCACCGACCCCAACGCGCTCTCCATCCCGCCCAGGATCAGCGCGGACATGGTGGCCGGCTTCGCGCTCTCCGCCGGAAAGATCGTCCTGGACGGGGGAGTGGGCCGGATGCTCCAGATGGCCCGCTCCAACCTGCGCAACGTGCCCCGGCCCTGAGGGAGTGTCCGGCGTCACCTCATGAATGCGGACGGTGACACGGGGCATGCATCCCCGTGAGCCTGTTCGACGCGACCTGTGGGTGGGGGATATGGCCGGGGAGGCACGACAGCCGACTCAACTGCTCAGAAAGGTGGGATGCGCGGATCTCACCGCGGTGCCGGAGGTGCGACACGCCCTGCGTGAACTGCTGCGGAAGTGGGGCGGACCGGGCGCCTCCGACGTGGCCGAACTGCTCACCAGCGAGCTGGTGACGAACGCCCTGGTCCACACCGAGCACGGGGCCGTCGTGACCGCGACGGTCGTCCCGGAGCAGCTGAGGGTCGAGGTCCGTGACTTCGTGCCCGGACTCAAGCGGCCGCCCGTACCGCCCGCCGACGACGGTACGCACGGCCGGGGACTCGTCCTCGTCCAGGAGCTCGCCGACTCCTGGGGCGTCGAGGACCACGGGGTGGGCAAGGTGGTGTGGTTCGAACTGAACGGCGGGGCCGCCTGAGGGCGGCCCCGCCGGTTTCCTTCGGATTCCCCCGCTCAGCCGAACTGCTGCTCCAGATCCTTGAGCTTGCGCTCCAGGGAGTCGAGGCGGGGCAGCGCCTGGGTGTCGTCCTCGGCGGTGAGGTCCACCGTCCGGGACTCGCCGGGGCGGGGCTCATCGCCCCTCACGGCTTGCAGGGAGGGCCGGGGTCGAAGCGGCAGCTGTCCGGGGTCCGCTATGGCGGGCTCCGCGACGGCGGCCTGCACGGCGGCCGTCGCGGAGCCCGCACCACTGCCCGAACCGGGGCCCTGGCGGCGCCGGAAGCGCCGCCCAGTGCCGCCATCTCGACCTGGCGTCCGCCGCCGCGCCGAGCCCGAAGGCACGGTGCTGACGGTTGATCGCCTTGAGTCTCGCCCGGTCCAGCTTCACCTGGTCGCGCCGGCGGAGCCGGTTCTGCTCCTTCTCCCGCCGGTCCTCGCGCACCTCGTCGACCGCCTCGTCCAGGGTCCGCACGCCCTCCAGGAGCATCAGCGACCAGGCCGCGAAGGTCTCCCGGGGCGCCCTCAGCCACCGCACGATGCGGATCTGCGGCAGCGGGCGGGGCACCAGGCCCTGCTCGCGCAGCGCGGCCCTGCGGGTCTGCTTCAGCGCCCGGTCGAAGAGCACCGCCGCCGAGAGGGACATGCCCGCGAAGAAGTGCGGGGCCCCGTCGTGACCCATGCCGCGCGGTGCGTGGACCCAGTTGAACCAGGCCGCCGCGCCCGCGAACAGCCAGACGAGCAGGCGCGAGCCGAGGGCCGCGTCGCCGTGGCTGGCCTCGCGGACCGCGAGCACCGAACAGAACATGGCCGCGCCGTCGAGGCCGAAGGGGACGAGGTACTCCCAGCCCCCGGCGAGGTTCAGGTTCTGCCGGCCGAAGCCCACGAGGCCGTGGAAGGACAGTGCCGCCGCGACGGCCGCGCAGAGGAAGAGCAGCCCGTACGAGGCGAATCCGTAGACCGCCTCCTTGCGTCTGCGGCGCTCCTCGCTGCGTTCCCAGGAGTCGTCGGCCGCGGTCTGGTCACCGGCGCGCTTCCCGCGCGCGAGCACCGCCACCGCCGTCAGGACTCCGGCCACCATCACGCCGCCCGGAAGCAGCCAGTCCAGCGATATGTCGGTCAGTCTCATGCGGTGTCCCTTGCATCGCAGTAGGGCGTTTGGCGGCCCATACTGGCCGACCCCGTGGGGCGCTCAAGGGGTTTCCGGGCAAGAGCACGCCATCGGGGTCGCGGGGCATACGAATAGGTGCGATCTGGTCGAACTCACATGCGGGGGAAGGGGGGTGAGTTCGAGGGGTGTCACTCGTACGGGTGGCGTAATCCCCCCGGGGCTCAGGCGGTCGCGGCCAGCCGTCGGACGCGCTCGGCGTCACAGGTGCGCGGACAGGTGAGGCAGGTGTCCTCGGGGCGCAGCGTGTAGAAGAAGCAGCAGGCGGCCCGGTCGCGGGTGGTGTGCGGGTGCCGTCCGGCCCCTCGGAGCCGGGCAGTTCGCGGAAGGCCGCCCCGCCCGCGTACGGCGTGGACGGCCCGGCGGCGCCGGGCAGGAGCAGCGCCAGCTCGGCCCTCGCCCGCCGCTCCTCGCCGAGCAGGGCCGCGATGTACCAGAGGCCCTCGACGATCTCGTCCGTCGCCATCCCCACAGGGCCCGGCGGCCGCGCCGCATCCGGGGCCCGAAGCCGCCGAGGACGGCCTCGAAGTGCTCGGCGAGCGAGGCGCGCACCTCGGCCCGCAGGGCCTCCTCGCCGCCGACGACCCGGGCGCCGGGCAGGGCCGCCGCGGGTCGTCCGGCAGACAGGCGAACTCCTCCACCCGGACCGCCAGTCGGCCGGCCGCGCGATGGAAGGCCACGTTCCGGACGGGCAGACGGGGCACCCGGCGGTCCAGGAACCACGGGACGGTGACGAGGAGGCAGGCGGGCCAGGCGTACCGGTGCAGTCCCAGGCTCGCGACGACGTCGGGGCGGCGCGGGCGCCGTGGTCCCGGAGCACCTGGGCGTCGTCCTGGGCGAGGAAGGCGTCGAGCGCGGGGCCGCCGGCCGCCAGTGCCTCCGCGCCCACCCAGCCCGCGCCGTCCGGCAGCCGCTCGCCCCGGGCTGGTTCCTCTATCCGCAGGCCGGGGAAGACCTCGGCGAGCCGGGCGTAGGAAGCCGCGACGGGCGAGGCGAGGGGGCGGGCAACAGGGCGGGGACGGTCATGCGGACCACCGAATCGCGAGCGTTGGCAGGTTAGCCTTACCTTACCCGATTTGAGGTGGCCTCCCACCTGCGGAGGCGGCCCGTATGCCCCGGATGTCGGTCCGTTCGCCTATGGTGCACAGAGGACCCGGGCGACGCGAGCCGAGCCCGGCACGAGGCCGCAGGAGGACCCGGGTGGAGCAGGGCGCAGCGTGCGAGCGGGCGACGGACCGACCGTCCCCGCCCTCCGTCGACGCCACGGGCCCGCTCGGCGCGTCCGCACGCGTACCGGAACAGCAGACCCGCGCGATGGAACCGCCCGGGCCGCGGAGACCGCCCGGGGCGAACACACCCACGGCGAGCCGGCCGCCCCGCGCCCCGCGCCGTGCACCGGCACTCCGTTCGCGGACAGATCCTCGAAGCCCTGCGGACGGCCCTGGTCGGCGGCGAGCTCCGCCCCGGCGAGGTCTACTCCGCCCCCGCGCTCGGCGAGCGCTTCGGCGTCTCCGCCACCCCCGTCCGCGAGGCCATGCAGCGCCTCGCCGTCGAAGGAGCGGTCGAGGTCGTGCCGAACCGCGGCTTCCGGGTCACCGAGCGCACCCCCCGGGAACTCGCCGAGCTCGCCGAGGTCCGCGCGCTCATCGAGGTCCCCGTGATGCTGCGGCTGGCCCGCACGGTCCCCGCCGCCCGCTGGGCCGAACTCCGGCCGCTCGCCGAGGCGACCGCCACCGCCGCCGCCCGAGGCGACCGCGCCCACTACGCCGAGGCCGACCGGGCCTTCCACCGGGCCGTCCTCTCCTCGCCGGGAACGAGCAGCTGCTCGCCGTCGCCGACGACCTCCACCGCCGCTCCCAGTGGCCCCTCATCAGCGCCCCCGCCCTCCGCCACGGCGACCTCGTCGCCGACGCCGCCGAGCACACCGCCCTGCTCGCCGCCCTGATCGCCCAGGACCTGACCGTCGTCCAGACCCTCGTACGGGAGCACTTCGCCGGATCGGACTGCTAGGGCCCTCCCCCCGGGGCGCGCCGGGTTCGCGGTGTCCGGCCCGACCGACACGGCACCCCCCGGGCCCCGGGCGACTAAGGTCGGAGGCGTCAGCCGCTCGCACCGCGTCGCCCGTGAGGTGTCCCATGCCGTCCGCGCCCCGTCCCCGGCATGGGACGGTACGGAAGCCGAGGCCAGCGAGCTGCTCGGCTGGCTCACCGATCCCGAGGCGCCCCGGCTCTGCCTGGTCACCGGCGCCCCGGGCAGCGGCAAGACGGCCCTCCTCGGCTGGCTCGCCGCGTACGGCCCGCGCTCCGGCCGCTCCCGCCGCCGGGCGCACCGGATGCTCGTCCCGCTCGCCGGGCAGAGCGCGCTCGGCGTGGCCTGGACGATCGCCGACCGCCTCGGCGTCGTCGCCCGCTCGCCCGGCGACCTCGTCCACGCCCTGGCCACCACCGAGGCGCGGCCCGCCGCCGGACCGTCCTCCTGCTCACCGATCTGCACGCCGCCGCCGAACCCGCCGCGCTCACCCGGCTCATCGCCGAGCTCGCCGGGGTCGGGAGGGTCCGCCTCGTCGTCGAGGCCCGGAGCGGCACCCGGCCCCCGCCGTCCTGCGCGCCGAGCGCCGGGTCACCGTCGTCGACCTCGACGGCGAGCCCGAGACCCCGGCGGCCCTGTCGCGGAGCCGGCCCCGGCGCTGCCCGACCTCTCCGACCCGGCGGCCGTCTGCACGGCCGACCCGCTGCTCGTCACCACCGCGTACGTCACCGGCGCCGCCCTCGCCGGAGTGCCGGGCACCCTCGACGGACCCGAGCCCTCCGCCCGGCCCGGCGAGGGCACCGCCGACGAGCACGGCGGGCTCCGTACCGCCTGGATGCGCGCCGGACAGTCGCTCTGCCGCGAACAGGACCCGACGGAACGGGCGTTGGTCCTCCTCGCCGCGCTCGGCGACGGCGCCGACCCCGGCTGCGCCCCGCGCTCGCCGAGCTCGCGGCGGGCGCGCCCTGGCGGGTGCGGTGGGCCCGGCACCGCGGCGACCTGAACCCGCCCTGGCCGGGCCCGGTCGCCGTGCTCGGCGCGGCGGGCGGCCCCTGGAGGGACCCTCCTCGTCGGCGACCCCACCGGCACCGTACGGCTGCTCCACGAGACCGACGCGAGCCCCGCCGGGCGCCTGGCGCACGCCGTGCCCGGCCGGATCACCGCGCTCGCGCCCGCGCCGGACGGCACGGTGCTGCTCCTGGACGACCGGGGCCGGCTGCACGCCGTACGGGGAACGGCGCCCCGGCCCCGTACCTGGAGCGGCTCACCGAGGCGGTCTCGGCGACCCTGGCCCGTCACCCGGGCACGGCCCTCGCGGCGATCGCGGGCTCGGTGGTGGTGGGGGACCGGCTGGGCTCCGTCCACGCCTTCGGCCTGACGGGCCTTCACCAGTCGGCCTCGCACAGCGGCCGGGTCACGGCCGTCGCGGCGGTCGAGTCCGAGACCCCCTTCGTCTGCTCCGGCGGCGCCGACGGGAGCGTCCGGCTCTGGACCCCCGGCCGTGACACGCACTCCGAGCCCCTCGCCGAACGCCCCTCGTCGGTCGTCTCCTGCACGCGACCGAGACCCCGCACGGGCCGCTGGTCGCCGCGGCCTGGGCCGACGGCCTCGTCGAACTCCACCGCCCGGAGGGCGGCCCGACGCTCTCCTTCCGCCCGGGCCCCCGGTCCGCGCGGTCGCGGTCACCGGCGCCGGCTCCCTGCTCGTCGGCACCGACGACAGCCTGGTGTGCCTCGCCCCGAGGGTCCCGAGTCATCCCAGAGAGAGGTGACGAGGTGTCACCAGGCGTTCATGCGAGGGGAGTTCAGGTCGCCGGCCGGGGGGTCAGCTGGGCCGACAGCCAGGTCGGCACCCCGCCCAGGAGCTGGAAGAGGCGCCGCGCCTCGGCGCGCAGGCGGCCCGCCTCCGGTTCGGTCTCCGTGGTCGCCAGGGCCGTCAGTGCCGGGGCCGTGCCGACCAGATAGCCCAGCTCCTCGCGGATCCGCAGGGACTCCGCGAAACCGTGCCGCGCCTCCGCCAACTCCCCTTCGCGCAGGGCGAGTCCGGCGAGGTGCCGCCAGGTGAAGGAGAGCAGGAGCGAGTCCCCCTGCGCTGTCGCCCCGGCGTGCGCCCTGCGGTACGCGGCGCGGGCCGCCTGCGGGGAGTCGCCGAGGTTCTGGGCGATGAGCCCGCGCCGGAAGTCCAGGAGCGGCCGGCGGCTGCCGGAAGGGGCGATCAGGGCCGCCGCCCGGCCCAGCGCCATCCGTGCCTCGTCGGCCCGGTCGCGTACGCCCAACAGCGTGGAGGCGTAGGCGAGATAGCCGCGTTCGCAGGCCGCCGCGCCGCGTTCCTCGTCGGTGCCGGCCACCGCCTCGGCCGCCCGGAGCGCCTCCTCGGCGTCGGCCCAGCCCTCTTCGGTGTAGAGGCAGCGCTCGATCAGCAGCGCGGCCCGTTCGAGTGCGGCCGCCGGTTCGGACGCGTGCGGCGCGAGCAGCGCCGCCGCGTCCGTCCAGCAACCTCGGGAGCGGAGACGCCATATGGCGGTCTCCACGGGTGTCTCCTTGCCGTAGGCGAGGGACGGATCTTCGCCACCCTTGATTCGGAACCAGACATGGCGGTATCCGCCACATTGCCCTCCCCGAGCGCGCCATCGAGCTGTTGAGTAGGACGGCATCTCAGCACGAACGGCAGTACCCGGCCAAGGGGTCGGGTGAAAAATTTCACAAACTCGAGCCGGGGTGGAGCGCACCGCCCCGACCCGGTCCGGCCGCCCGCGGATCGCCGTCCGGCCCGTGATCAAGCCGGTGATCAGGCCCGGACCCGGTCCGCGTGACCCGACGCCGAAGGCCCGCCGAGGGCCGGACGCCGCTCCTCCGGACTCGCCCGAAAGAGTGAAGCGCCGGGGCCCCGGGCGGGCCGGGAACGTGCGGAGCGGCCGCCGCGCGCGCCCGCTCAGCTCATCCGCAGCGCCAGGAAGAAGTCGAGCTTGTCCTCCAGGCGGGAGAGGTCGCGGCCGGTGAGCTGCTCGATCCGGCCCACCCGGTAGCGCAGCGTGTTCACGTGCAGGTGGAGGCGGGTCGCGCAGCGGGTCCAGGAGCCGTCGCAGTCGAGGAACGCCTCCAGGGTCGGGATGAGCTCCGCCCGGTGCCGGCGGTCGTAGTCGCGCAGCGGGTCGAGCAGCCGGGCCGTGAAGGCGCGGCGGACGTCGTCGGGCACGAACGGCAGCAGCAGCACGTGCGAGGCCAGCTCGTGGTGCCCGGCGGCGCAGACCCGGCCCGGACGGGCGGCGGCCACCCGGCGGGCGTGCCGGGCCTCCTCAGGGCCCCGCGCAGGCCCTCCGCCGAGTGCACGGCCGCGCTGACGCCCAGCGTGAGGCGCCCGTCGTCGGCGAGCCCGCCGACAGCGGCGCCCGTACGGCGGCGAGCAGCGCGTCCGCGTGCAGGCCCAGGGCGGGGCCGGGCCCTCGTCCTCGCTCTCCGGCAGCGGGCCCGCGGCCAGCGGCACCAGGGCGATGGCCTCGTCGCCGCTGTGCGCGACCGCGATCCGGTCGGCCGACTCGGCGCCGACGGTCGCCGGGTCGACGAGGATCTCCTCCAGGAGCGCCTGCGCGACCGGCCCGCCGTCCACGGGGTCTGGCCCGCCTCCTGCTCCCACTCCACGCGGGCGACCACGACCTGCCAGTGCGGGGCCGTGCCGAGGCCGGGCAGCAGCACCGGGGCGGCGACCCGCAGCCGGGCCGCGATCTCGGCGGGCGCGGCGCCCGTCTGCACCAGCTCCAGGACCTCCTGGGCGAGCCGGCGCCGCACCGTGCGGGCCGCGTCGCGCCGGTCCCGCTCGACGGCGATCAGCTGGGTGACGCCCTGGAGCAGGTCGAGCCGGGCGGCGGGCCAGTCCCCGGCGTCCGCCTCGACGGCGAGCAGCCAGTCCGACAGGACCGTCTCGCGCACGTCCCGGGAGGCGGGCGCGGCGCCCCGGCCGGTGTTGCGGATCGGGAAGAGCGAGTACGTGGCCCCGGCGACGCCCAGCCGGTGCGGGCCGCGCCGGCCGGTCCGGGTGGCGGCCAGGTGCTCACCGGCCAGGGTGGCGGCGAGCCCGGCCTCCAGGGCTCTCCCGCGCCCGCGATCTGGCGGCCGGTGGGGAGAGGACCCAGGCCCGCAGGTCCAGGTCGGAGCCCAGGAGGTCGAGGACGACCTCGGGTCCGCCGCCGGCCGGCCCGGAGGTCATGAGCCTCCTGTGGCGGTCGACGACGGCCGCCAGGTCGCCGGCCCGCTCGCCCGAGACCTGTCGAACAACGTGCTCGGTGATCGTCGCGAACGCAACGGACTCGTTCACTGCGAACAGCGGGAGCCGGTGGCGCAAACACGCCGCTACGAGATCGTCGGGGACGGGACCGAGCTCGGCCTCGCCCGCGGCCAGGGCGGCCACCCCGGCCGAGGCCAGGATCCGGACGAAGGGCTCGCTGTCGGCGGGCTCCGCCCGCCAGGCGAGGCCGGTGAGCACCAGTTCGCCGCCGGACAGGTACCGGCTGGGGTCCTTGAGGTCCGTGGTCATCACGCCTCGGACGGTCCGGTCCAGCTCGTCCTCGCCGCCGAGCAGGCGCAGCCCGAGCGCGTCGTTCTCCAGCAGTGCGCGCAGCCGCATCGTGTCGCCGCCGTTCCTTCGTTCGGTGATGGTGAAAGTGTCGCGTTGTCGACGGTGGCGTGGTGCCACCGTTCCCAGGGGGAAACGGTGAGGTTTCCGTTCTCCCGCTTTCGTTCGAATCTACAAGACGACGACGGGCACCAGCCAACTCCTTCATGTTTTCGGTGACTGCACCCCGGAGGGCGTGGCTTGTGTACTAGGCCACACACCGCGTGAACAGCACATGAACACGTCGAGGGCCGGCCGTCCCCCCGGACCCACAGCTCGACCCCCGAACACCAGAATCACTTAGAAGAGAGCCACCATGGACTTCCTTCGCCCCGCCAGCTGGGAGGAGGCGCTCGCCGCCAAGGCCGAGCACCCCACGGCCGTGCCCATCGCCGGTGGTACCGACGTCATGGTCGAGATCAACTTCGACCACCGGCGCCCCGAGTACCTCCTGGACCTGAACCGCATCGAACTGCTGCGCGAGTGGGAGGTCGGCGAGGACGACGTACGCCTCGGCGCCTCCGTCCCGTACACGCAGATCATGGAGAACCTGCGCACGGAACTCCCCGGTCTGGCCCTGGCCTCGCACACGGTCGCCTCCCCGCAGATCCGCAACCGCGGTGGCGTCGGCGGCAACCTCGGCACCGCGTCGCCCGCCGGTGACGCCCACCCGGCCCTGCTCGCCGCGGGCGCCGAGGTCGAGGTCGAGTCCGTGCGCGGCAGCCGCCTCATCCCGATCGACGAGTTCTACACGGGCGTGAAGCGCAACGCGCTCCAGCCCGACGAGCTCATCAAGACCGTCCACGTCAAGAAGGCGGACGGCCCCAGCAGTACTCAAGGTCGGCACCCGCAACGCGATGGTCATCGCGGTCTGCGCCTTCGGCCTGGCCCTGCACCCGGAGACCCGGACCGTGCGCACCGGCATCGGCTCCGCCGCGCCGACCCCGATCCGCGCCAAGGAGGCCGAGGCCTTCCTGAACGCGGCTCTGGAGGAGGGCGGCTTCTGGGACAACGGCAAGATCATCACCCCGTCGGTCGCCAAGCAGTTCGCCGACCTCTGCTCGGCCGCCGCCAACCCGATCGACGACGTCCGGGGCACCGCCAAGTACCGGCGTCACGCCGTCGGCATCATGGCTCGCCGCCAGCTCGGCTGGACGTGGGAGCAGTACCGCGGCGCGGGCCGCACGCTTGAGGGAGCTGCATAACCATGCGCGTCAATTTCACGGTCAACGGTCGTCCGCAGGAAGCCGACGACGTCTGGGAGGGCGAGTCCCTCCTCTACGTTCTGCGTGAGCGCCTAGGTCTGCCCGGCTCCAAGAACGCCTGCGAGCAGGGCGAGTGCGGTTCCTGCACCGTCCGTCTCGACGGGGTGCCGGTCTGTTCGTGTCTGGTCGCCGCCGGCCAGGTCGAGGGCCGCGAGGTCGTCACCGTCGAGGGTCTGGCGGACTACGCCAAGCAGCGCGAGGAGCACGCCGGCTGCGCGAGCGGCGCCTGCGGCACCTCCATCGACGAGGCCAAGCGCTGGGAGGCCAAGCCCCAGGACTCGCAGACCGGCGAGGGTGTCGAACTCTCCCCGATCCAGCAGGCGTTCATCGACGCCGGCGCCGTCCAGTGCGGCTTCTGCACCCCCGGCCTGCTCGTCGCGGCCGACGAGATGCTGGAGCGCAACCCGTCCCCGACGGACGCGGACATCCGCGAGGCGCTCTCCGGCAACCTCTGCCGCTGCACCGGTTACGAGAAGATCCTCGACGCGGTCCGCCTCGCGGCCGCCCGTCAGGGAGAGGCGGTCTGACCATGGCTGGCACCACCACGGGCATCCCCAGGGACGTCACCCAGAACCACACCAAGGGCGGCATCGGCGAGTCCACGCTCCGCCCGGACGGCACCCTCAAGGTCACCGGCGAGTTCGCCTACTCCTCGGACATGTGGCACGAGGACATGCTGTGGGGCCAGATCCTGCGCTCCACCGTCGCGCACGCCGAGATCGTGTCCATCGACACCTCCGAGGCCCTCACGATGGACGGCGTCTACGCCGTCCTGACCCACGAGGACCTGCCGGCCGCGAAGAACTACGGCATGGAGTTCCAGGACACCCCGGTCCTCGCCTACGGCAAGGTCCGTCACCACGGTGAGCCGGTCGCCCTCGTGGCCGCCGACCACCCGGAGACCGCCCGCCGCGCCGCCGCGAAGATCAAGATCGAGTACCGGGAGCTCCCGGTCATCACGGACGAGGCCTCCGCCCTCGCCCCCGACGCGATCCTGGTCCACGAGAACCGCGACGACCACCACTCCGGCCACGTCCCGCACCCGAACATCGTGCACCGCCAGCCGATCATCCGCGGCAACGCCGACGAGGCCGCCAAGCGCGCCGACGTCATCGTCAAGGGCGAGTACACCTTCGGCATGCAGGACCAGGCCTTCCTCGGCCCCGAGTCCGGCCTCGCCGTACCGGCCGAGGACGGCGGCGTCGACCTGTACGTCGCCACCCAGTGGCTGCACTCGGACCTCAAGCAGATCGCCCCCTGCCTCGGCCTGCCCGAGGACAAGGTCCGCATGACCATGGCCGGCATCGGCGGCGCCTTCGGCGGCCGCGAGGACATCTCCATGCAGATCCTCGCCTCCGTCCTCGCGCTGCGCACCGGCAAGCCGGTCAAGATGGTCTACAACCGGTACGAGTCCTTCTTCGGGCACGTCCACCGGCACCCGGCGAAGCTCTACTACGAGCACGGCGCCACCAAGGACGGCAAGCTCACGCACATGAAGTGCAAGATCGTCCTGGACGGCGGCGCGTACGCCTCGTCCACGGCCTCGGTCGTCGGCAACGCCTCCTCCCTCTCGGTCGGCCCGTACGTCATCGAGGACGTCGAGATCGAGGCGATCGGCCTCTACACCAACAACCCGCCCTGCGGCGCCATGCGCGGCTTCGGCGCGGTCCAGGCCTGCTTCGCCTACGAGGCGCAGATGGACAAGCTCGCGGCCAAGCTGGGCATGGACCCGGTGGAGCTGCGCCAGCTCAACGCCATGGAGCAGGGCACGATCATGCCGACCGGCCAGGTCGTGGACTCGCCGGCCCCGGTCGCCGAGCTGCTGCGCCGGGTCAAGGCCCGCCCGCTGCCGCCGGAGCGCCAGTGGGAGACCGCCGGCGAGGGCGCGGACGTCCGCGCGCTGCCGGGCGGCCTGTCCAACACCTCGCACGGCGAGGGCGTCGTCCGGGGCGTCGGCTACGCCGTCGGCATCAAGAACGTCGGCTTCTCCGAGGGCTTCGACGACTACTCGACCGCCAAGATCCGCATCGAGGTCATCAACGGCGAGGCCGTCGCCACCGTCCACACCGCCGCGGCGGAGGTCGGCCAGGGCGGCGTCACCATCCACGCGCAGATCGCCCGTACCGAGCTCGGTGTCCAGCAGGTCACCATCCACCCCGCGGACACGCAGGTGGGCTCGGCCGGTTCGACCTCCGCGGGCCGCCAGACGTACATGACCGGCGGTGCCATCAAGAACTCCTGCGAGATCGTCCGCGAGAAGGTCCTGGAGATCGGCCGGCGCAAGTTCGGCTCGTACCACCCGGCCTGGGCCAACGCCGAACTCCTCCTGGAGGGCGGCAAGGTCGTCACCGACGGCGGCGAGGCCCTCGCCACCATCGCGGACGTCCTGGAGGACCAGGCCGTGGAGGTCGAGGAGGAGTGGCGGCACCGTCCGACCCAGGCCTTCGACCTCGTCACCGGCCAGGGCGACGGCCACGTCCAGTACGCCTTCGCCGCGCACCGCGCGGTCGTCGAGGTGGACACCGAGCTCGGCCTCGTCAAGGTCATCGAGCTGGCCTGCGCCCAGGACGTCGGCAAGGCGGTCAACCCGCTCTCCGTGGTCGGCCAGATCCAGGGTGGCACCACCCAGGGCCTGGGCGTCGCGGTGATGGAGGAGATCATCGTCGACCCGAAGACCGCGAAGGTGCGCAACCCCTCCTTCACGGACTACCTGATCCCGACGATCCTCGACACGCCGACCATCCCGGTCGACTACCTCGAACTGGCCGACCCCAACGCGCCGTACGGCGTCCGGGGCATCGGCGAGGCCCCGACCCTCTCGTCCACCCCGGCCGTCCTCGCGGCGATCCGGGCGGCGACGGGCCTGGAGCTCAACAAGACGCCGGTCCGCCCCGAGGCGCTCACCGGCACCCTGTAGGACTCTCCGGGCGGTGCGTGCCTCCCCGGAACGTCACACTTCCACCGCCCGCACCGCCCGGAGCACTCCCTCGACGGAGTACCCGCACCACCGCAGCACCCGTTCCACCGCACCGCCCCGTTCGCCTCGGGCCGTCCCCGGGTCGTGCAGCCAACTCAATATCCCAAATCCCGCAGCTTCACGTCAGAGCTTCGAAGTCTGATGCGGGTGCCCCTTTGAACCTTGGGAGTAGGCCCCATGACCCAGTCGTCTGTGGAGCCCAAGACCACCGCGGAAGACGCGGGCTCCGGCTCGCGCAACCCCGCCGGACGTTCTTGGCTCGACCGGTACTTTCACATCTCGGAGAGAGGATCCACCGTCGCGACGGAGATCCGCGGCGGCGTCACCACCTTCATGGCGATGGCGTACATTCTCCTGCTCAACCCCCTGATCCTCAGCGGCAAGGACGTCAACGGCGATCTGCTCGGCCAGCCCGCGCTGATCACCGCCACCGCCCTCTGCGCGGCCGCGACCACCCTCCTGATGGGCTTCTGGGGCAAGGTCCCCCTCGCCCTCGCCGCCGGTCTGAGCGTCTCCGGAGTGATGGCCTCCCAGGTCGTCCCCGTCATGACCTGGCCGCAGGCCATGGGCATGTCCGTGGCGTACGGCGCCGTGATCTGTCTCCTGGTCGTCACCGGCCTCCGCGAGATGATCATGAACGCGATCCCGCTCGCCCTCAAGCACGCCATCACCATCGGCATCGGCCTCTTCATCGCGATCATCGGCTTCGTGAAGGCCGGCTTCGTGCACGAGAACCCCGCCCCCGGCGGCGGTCCCGTCACCCTCGGCCCGGCCGGTGAGCTCCAGGGCTGGCCCGTCCTGATCTTCGCCTTCACCCTGCTCCTGATCTTCGCGCTCCAGTCCCGGAACGTCCCCGGCGCCATCCTCATCGGCATCGTCGCCGGCACCGTCGTCGCGGTCATCCTCAACGCGGTCGCCGACATCCCGGCCAAGGCCTGGTTCTCCGGCGCGCCGGAGCTGCACGGCAGCGCGGTCTCCGCACCGGACTTCTCCCTCATCGGGAACGTGTCCTTCACCGGCTGGGGCGACGTCGGCTACATCACGATCACCATGATCGTCTTCACCCTGGTGCTCGCGGGCTTCTTCGACGCCATGGCCACCATCCTCGGCGTCGGCACCGAGGCCAAGCTCGCCGACGACAAGGGCCGGATGCCCGGCCTCTCAAGGCGCTCTTCATCGACGGCGCCGGCGGCATCGTCGGCGGCATCGGCGGAGCCTCCGGACAGACGGTCTTCGTCGAGTCCGCGACCGGCGTCGGCGAGGGCGCCCGCACGGGTCTGGCCTCCGTGGTCACCGGCGGATTCTTCGCCCTCTGCCTCTTCTTCACGCCGCTCACCGCGATCGTGCCCCAGGAGGTCGCCGCCGCGGCCCTGGTCGTCATCGGCTCGATGATGATGCAGAACGCCAAGCACGTGGACTGGAGCGACCGCTCCGTCGCGATCCCGGTCTTCCTCACCGTGGTCCTGATGCCCTTCACGTACACCATCACCACGGGTGTCGCGGCCGGTGTGATCTCCTACGTCGTGATCAAGACGGCGCAGGGCAAGGCGCGCGAGGTCGGCGGCTTCATGTGGGGCCTGACCGCGATCTTCATCGTGTACTTCGCGATCCATCCCATCGAGAGCTGGCTCGGCGTCAGCTGACGCCGCACCGCAGCCCTCCCCACACCTTCCAAGGAGAACCCAGATGCTGGACATCGCCGAAGAGCTGCACCGGTGGGTCGAGCAGGGACGCGCCTTCGCCGTCGCCACCGTGGTGGCGGTCGGCGGCAGCGCGCCCGGCAGCCGGGAGCCGCGCTCGCCGTCGACAGCGAGGGCACGGCGATCGGATCGGTCTCCGGCGGGTGTGGAGGGCGCGGTCTACGACCTGTGCGTCCAGGCCCTCGAAGACGGCAGGACCGTCGTCGAGCGCTTCGGCTACAGCGACGAGGACGCCTTCGCGGTCGGCCTGACCTGCGGCGGCATCATCGACATCCTCGTCACCCCGGTCCGCGGCGGGGTCTTCCCCGCCGCGCTGGCCGCCGCCGTCTCGAAGGAGGCGGCGGCCCTGGCGAGGATCGTGGACGGACCGGAGGACCTGTTGGGCAGGCCCTCCTCGTCCGTCCCGACGGCTCGTACGAGGGGAAGCTCGGCGGCCACCCCGAGCTGGACCGCACCGCGGCCGCCGAGGCCCGCGCGATGCTCGACGCGGGCCGCACCGGCACCGTCGGGATAGGCGAGGACGGCAGCCGCTGCGGACAGCCGCTGACCCTCCTGGTCGAGTCCTCCGTCCCCGCCCCCCGCATGATCGTCTTCGGCGCCATCGACTTCGCCTCCGCCCTCGTCCGCGTCGGCAAGCTCCTCGGCTACCACGTCACCGTCTGCGACGCGCGGCCCGTCTTCGCGACGCGCGCCCGCTTCCCCGAGGCCGACGAGATCGTCGTCGAATGGCCCCACCGCTACCTGGAGTCGACGGAGGTCGACGGCCGCACGGCCCTCTGCGTCCTCACCCACGACGCGAAGTTCGACGTCCCCCTCCTCCAGGCCGCCCTCAAGCTTCCCGTCGCCTACATCGGCGCGATGGGCTCCCGCCGCACCCACGAGGACCGCAACGAGCGCCTCCGCGGGGTCGGCGTCACCGAACTCGAACTCGCCCGCCTGCGCTCCCCCATCGGCCTCGACCTCGGCGCGCGCACCCCCGAGGAGACCGCCCTCTCGATCGGCGCCGAGATCGTCGCCAACCGCCGCGGCGGCACCGGCGTCTCCCTCACCGGCGCCCACATTCCCATCCACCACGACGTCCCCCGCGAGCCGGACGGCCGCATCGGGTCCGTGGCCTAGGGAGACTCACACGCCCAGCAGCGTCCGCAGGTGGGCGCAGGCGTCCGCCTCGGTCGTGTGGGTGGCGACCGGTTCGTACGTGCCGCGTTCGTAGATCCCGGTCTCCCAGCCGTCCGCGGTCCTGCGCAGGTAGACGAAGTCGGGCGGGGTGGGCGTCGGTTCGTGGACGCCTTCGATCCAGTAGTACGCGGCGGGCACTCCGGTCTCCCGGAGTGCCCGTTCCAGCGTGTGGCGGTCGGTCACGCGGGGACGCGGGCCAGGTAGCCGTTGTCGAGGAGCCACTTCACGTTGAGGCGCTGGCCGTCGCCCGGGTTGAGGAAGGCGGGGTCGAGCTTGATCTGGCGGCCGCCGCCCGGCTGCTCGAACCAGGGGGCGATGGAGCCCTCCCAGACGACGAAGCTCCTCGTCACCTCGTACAGGTGGTAGTCGCAGGGGAAGGCGGCGTCGCGGGTGTTGAGGTTCTGCGGGGGCAGGGCGCGCTTGGCGTAGTCGTCGCCGGCGGGGGCCAGGTAGCCGCCGTACTCGGAGCCGAAGCGGTCGAGGCGCTCGCCCTCCGCGAGGAGCTCGGGTGCCTTGTCGACGGTGCCGTTGACCTCGGCGAAGCCGTCGTTCGGCGGGTACTTCCAGCTGCCCGTGTCGGCCGGGCCCTCCCAGTACTTCTTCAGGAAGTCGGCGGAGGAGAGCCCGCCCGTGCGGTGGTAGCGGTGGAGCAGCGGGCCGACCGGCTCCTGCCACTTCTTCGGCAGGAACTTGGGGCCGAGCCGCTTGTCGCCCTCGAACTCCCCGGTGCAGGGGGCCGGGGAGCGGCGACGGGCTTGTCGGCGGGGCGGCCTGCGCCGCGGGGCCGCGGCGAGGGCGGCGGTGACGCCCATGGCGGCGAGGACGGCACGGATCCTGAAGGCGGTACGGCTGCGCTCCACGCGGAGGCTCCCTGGGGTGGGGTGGAGTGGTCAAGGGCGCCGCACACAGTAGTGGATCATCTGCGCTGAGTGATCGAACGCGGACGGAAACCGGCCACGCGTGTCCGTCGGGGCCGGTCAGGCCTTCCGGAGGCCGCTGAGCAGCAGTTCGGCCAGCTGGTCGTAGGCCTCGGCGTCGGCGAGGCCGGTCGCCGCGCCACCTGGCGGCGCTGGATGCGGACCATCACCGAGGAGATGACGTCGGCCGCGAAGGTCACGTGCACCTCGCGGAACACCCCGGCCCGCACCCCCTCCTCGATGAGCTGCTGGACCCGTCCGGCCGCCGCGCGCGTGTTGCGCTCGTACACCTCCGCCGCCGGCTCGAAGGCGGCCACGTCGTCGAAGAACTGCGGCGAGACGGGGGCCAGCTCGGCCGAAACCGCCCGCAGATAGGCGGCGAGCCGCTCGGCCGGATCGCCCGCGGCGGCGAGGACCGCCTCGACCCGGGCCGTGGCGCGCCGGAAGAAGTGCACGACCGCCGCCCGCACCAGCTGTTCCTTGCTGCCGGCCAGGCCGTACAGGGTCCGCTTCGAGCAGTGCAGCCGCGCGGCGAGGTCGTCGAGCGTCAGCCGGGCGAAGCCCTCGCCGACGAGGAGGGCGACCAGGTTCTCGAAGAGGGCGGAGCGCCGCGCGGCTCCGCGGCCCGTCAGCTGCGGGGCATCGGCGGCGGAGGTCTCGATCACCCCGCCAGTATTCCAGGCCGCCGTTCGAGGGGGTTACGTCGGCACCCTTCTGCGCTACGCTAACCGGTACTGCAGTACCTCCCCCAGTACCACTTTGCGCGCCGCTGGAGTCGCCATGGATGTCGACCGCCTGCTTCCCACCCCCGAGGCGGCGGACCTCATCGCCCTCACCCGGGAGATCGCCGACAAGGAGCTCTCTCCGCGGGTGGACGAGCACGAGGCCGCCGAGACCTATCCCGAAGGACTCTTCGCCACCCTCGGCGAGGCCGGGCTCCTCGGCCTGCCGTACCCCGAGGAGTACGGCGGCGGAGGCCAGCCCTACGAGGTCTACCTCCAGGTCCTGGAGGAGCTCGCCGCCCGCTGGGCCGCCGTCGCCGTCGCCACCAGCGTCCACACCCTCGCCACCCACCCCCTCCACGCCTTCGGCACCCCGGAGCAGAAGGAGCGGTGGCTGCCCGCGGTCCTGGAGGGCCGGACCATCGGCGGCTACAGCCTCTCGAGCCGCAGGCCGGATCCGACGCGGCCGCCCTCACCTGCAAGGCCGAGCGCCAGGAGGACGGCAGCGGGTACCGGATCACCGGCACCAAGGCCTGGATCACCCACGGCGGCAAGGCCGACTTCTACGCCCTCTTCGCCCGCACCGCCCCCGGCGGCCACGGCATCTCCTGCTTCCTCGCCCCCGGCGCCACGGAGGGCCTGAGCTTCGGCGCGCCCGAGCGCAAGATGGGCCTCCAGGCCGTGCCGACGACGGCCGCGTACTGGGACGGCGCCCTCGTCGAGGAGGACCGGCGCATCGGCGACGAGGGCCAGGGCCTCCAGATCGCCTTCAGCGCCCTCGACAGCGGCCGCCTCGGCATCGCCGCCTGCGCCACGGGCCTCGCCCAGGCCGCCCTGGACGCCGCCGTCGCGTACGCCAACGAGCGCACCACCTTCGGCCGCCGGATCGTCGACCACCAGGGCCTCGGCTTCCTCCTCGCCGACATGGCCGCCGCCGTCGACGCGGCCCGCGCCACCTATCTGGACGCGGCCCGCCGCCGCGACCTCGGCCGTCCCTTCAGCCGCCAGGCCAGCGCGGCCAAGCTCATCGCCACCGACACGGCCATGAGGGTCACCACGGACGCCGTCCAGGTCTTCGGCGGCTACGGCTACACGCGGGACTTCCCGGTCGAGCGCTACATGCGCGAGGCGAAGATCATGCAGATCTTCGAGGGGACGAACCAGATCCAGCGGCTCGTCATCAGCAGGGGACTCGCCCGGCCCGCGTAGCCCGTTCCGTCTCCCGCAGGAGCGCCGCGATCCCGGTGAGGCCGTGGCGCTCGGCGTGCTGGAGGGCCGTGTGCCCGTGCGGGTCGGGGAGGCGGGGGTCGGCGCCCGAGGAGAGGAGGAGGGCGACGACCTTCTGGTGGGCGACGCCTCCGTCGCCGAGGATCACGGCCTCCAGGAGCGCGGTCCAGCCGAGCCGGTTGACGTGGTCGACGTCGATCGCGGTCTCGTGGAGGACGGCGCGGACGTACGGCACGTGGCCGCGTTCCGCGGCGGGGATCAGCGCGGTGCCGCCGTAGCGGTTGGTCAGCCTCAGGTCGGGGCCCGCGGGAGCAGGGTCCGCATCATGGCGACGCTGCCGGTGACGCCGGTGACCAGCCAGGGGTGTCGGACCGGTCGTCCCGGGCGTTCGGGTCGGCGCCCGCGGCGAGGAGCTCCCGCGCGGCGGGCACGTGGTCGCGCAGCGCCGCCCGGAGCAGCGGGGTGCGGCGGTGCCGGTCGCGGGCGTCGACGCGGGCGCCCGCGTCGAGGGCCGCGCGGACGGCGACGGTGTCACCGTGCGCGGCGGCCGCCAGGAGGGAGTGGTCGAGCGCGTTCATGGCGGGGTTCCTCGTACGCGGGCGCCGGGCGGGGACTTACTTGCCGAGCGTGGCGACGCCGGCCTGGGCGAACTTCTCGTCGAGGTCGCCGGAGGGGCTCCGGCGACGCCGATGCCCGCGATCAGGGCGCCCTTGGCGGTGACGGGGCGCCACCGGCGAGGAAGAGGGTGCCGGGGATGTCCTTCAGGGTCGGCGCGTTGGCCAGACGGCGGCGAGGACCGAGGTCGGGGCGTTCCAGGACACGGCGGTGTACGCCTTCTTCACGGCCGACTCGTAGGACTGCGGGCCCGCGCCGTCGCCGCGCAGGGTGACGATGGTGTTGCCGTTGCGGTCGACGACCGCGACGGACACCCGCTGGTTCTCCTTCTCCGCGGCCTTCAGCGTCGCCTGCGCGGCCTTCGTCGCGGCCTCGATCGTCAGGTGGGTGGAACGCGTCGTGTTCTTGTTCTTGGCGTCGACCTTGGCGGCGGCCGGAGCGGCCGCCGTCTCCTCGCCGGTGGCGCTCGCGGAGTAGGCCCCGAAGCCGCCGAGGGCGAGGGCGGCGACGATCGCGCCACCGGTCACGACACGGGTGCGTGAGGAGGCCTTCTTCACGTGCTTCATGGGATCTGCTCCAGTGAACTCGGGAAACCGCGGGGGCCGTCGGGGAAAGCCGGGGCCCGTTCTGCCTCCCATCCTGGTGCCGTACCCTGCCGCCGCCCGTCGTCGTCCCGGCTGCACCCGGCGCCCCGGGCGGTCGACCCGGGGTCATCCGATCGGTTGACCCCATGCCCCTCTCCCGGTGAAGTCCCCTGGGAAGTTCCCGTGACGTTGCCTGGGAAGTTCCCGTGGCGTTGCCTGGGAACTCCCCCCTCACGTTGCCTGGGAAGTCCCCATGACCTTCCCCACGCGACGGCCAGTTCGGTGAAGGCGCCTGCGGCCGCGCTGCGGTAACCGGCCGTGCGCCGCAGGAGCGCCACCGCGCGGGACGGCAGCGCGGGGAGAGCGGCACGGGGCTCAGCCAGGGGTGGTCCCGGGTGACGGCGTCCGGCAGGACGGTGGCCAGCGTCGTACGCCGGACGATCTCCGTCAGCGCGGTCACGGAGTCGGCCTCCACCGCGATCTCCGGCCGGACCCGGTGCTCGGAGACGTACGCGTCGACGTGCAGACGGGTGGCGAAGTCCCGGTTCAGGAGGGCGAGGTGATGGCCGTTCAGCTCCTCGGCCCGCACCGGGGCCTTCCGCGCCGCGAAGGGGTGCCCGGGGCCCACGACCAGGCCCAGGGTCTCCGTGAACAGCTCCGTGGCCCCGACGCCCGCGAGGTGCTCGCCGTGGAAGGCGATGCCGAGGTCGAGCCGGTCGGCGAGGAGTTCGGCCTCGATGCGGTCCTGCGGCAGCTCCCGCACCTCCACGCTGATGCCCGGGTGGCGGGTGTGGAAGCCGGCGACCAGGGGGCCGGTGAGGTATGCGGTGAAGGTGGGGGTGACGGCGAGCCGGAGGTGCCCCCGGGAGAGGTCGTGCACGTCGAGCACCGCCCGCTCGCCCGCCGCCAGGTCCCGCAGCGCCCGCCGGGCGTAGCGCGCGTACGTCTCCCCGGCGTCCGTGAGGCGCACGGTGCGGCCGGTGCGGTCCAGGAGCTGCGCCCCGAGGGCCTTCTCCAACTGCTTGACCTGCTGGGACAGCGTGGGCTGGGCGATGCGGAGCTCTTCGGCGGCGCGGGTGAAGTTGGCGTGCTCGGCGACGGCGAGCAGATAGCGGAGGTGGCGGAGTTCCGGCTGCATGCGACCGACTATAGATCTCATCTATGGCTGACATCGACAGCAGCTCTTGGACGCTATAGGTGCTGGTCGTGCACGGTAGGGACATGCCTCACTTCGCCGAGGGAATCGCCCGCTTCCAGCGGGAGGTCTTCCCTGCCAAGGCCGGCCTCTTCGCCCGCCTGGCCACCGCCCACCGGCCCGGAACGCTGTTCATCGGCTGCTCGGACGCCCGTGTCGTACCGGAACTGATCACCCAGACCGACCCGGGTGAGCTCTTCGTCATCCGCACCGCCGGGAACCTCGTCCCCGCCCACACCCCGGGCGCCGACGGAGTCACCGCCGCGGTCGAGTACGCCGTCACCGTCCTGGGCGTACGGGACGTCGTCGTCTGCGGGCACTCCGCCTGCGGCGCGATGACCGCGCTCGCCGAGGGCCACGACCTGAGCGCCGCGCCCGCCGTCGCCGCCTGGCTGCGGCACGCCGACGCCTCCCTCGCCCGCGCCGCCGCCGGCGGAACGGTCGACGTGGCCGCCCTGGTCCGGGAGAACGTCGCCGCGCAGCTCGCCAACCTCGCCACCCACCCGTCGGTGGCCCGCGCCCTGGCCGCGGGCGAAGTGCGGCTGCACGGCTGGGTCTTCGACATCGCCGACGGCACCGTCGAGGAACTCCCCGTCGCGGTGAGCCCGGCGCTCGCCGCCTGATCCCCCGGATCTCCTCCAGCCCCCGGATCTCCTCCCGGATTTCCCCCCAGAAAGGACGTACCTCTCATGGTGCACGCCCAGTTCGACCCCACCGCCCGCCGCGCCCTCGCGATCGCCGCCGTCGACGCCAAGATCCGCAAGGACCTGAGCTGGCAGCAGATCGCGGACGCCTCCGGCCTGTCCGTCGCCTTCACCACCGCCGCCGTCCTCGGCCAGCACGCCCTGCCGGAGGAGGCCGCGAAGGCCGTCGCCGAGCTCCTCGACCTCGACGAGGACGCGGTGCGCCTGCTGCGGACGATCCCCACCCGCGGCTCGCTCGACGGCGCCGTCCCCACCGACCCGACCATCTACCGCTTCTACGAGATGCTCCAGGTCTACGGCACCACGCTCAAGGAGCTCGTCCACGAGCAGTTCGGCGACGGCATCATCTCCGCGATCAACTTCAAGCTGGACGTGAAGAAGGTCGCCGACCCCGAGGGCGGCGAGCGCGCCGTCATCATCCTCGACGGCAAGTACCTGCCGACCAAGCCCTTCTGACGGCACTCCGGGGCGGAGCAGGCCACCACGGCCGGCCCCGCCCCGGAGGAGGGCGGCGGAACCGGCCCGGAGCGCGCGCGTCGGCCTCCGCTTCCGGGGGCGCCGGACACGGTTCTATGGTGGGCGGCGCAGATCGCGCGGACCGCGCGGTCCCCGCGGGCACGCGCCCGATCCGGCGGCCAACCCGGCGGCAGGGTCGTCCCCGCACGACACGAACGAGGAGTTCCATGGACATCGCCGGCTCCGCCGCCTCGTCACCGGCGCCGCATCCGGCCTCGGCGCCGCCACCGCCGCCGCGCTCGCCGCCCGCGGCGCCACCGTCTACGGCCTGGACCTGGACAAGGCCGTGGCCGCCGCCGGGCCGCTGCCGAGGGCGTCCGTCTGCTCGCCGCCGACGTCACCGACGAGGACCAGGTCCGCGAGGCGCTCGCCGCGATCGACGCCGACGGCGCCGAGCTGCGGCTCGCCGTGAACTGCGCCGGCATCGCCCCTCCGCCCGCGTCCTGGGCCGCAAGGGACCGCACGACCTCGACCTGTTCCGCGCGGTGCTCAACGTCAACCTGCTCGGCACCTTCAACGTGATGCGGCTCGCCGCCGAGGCCATCGCCCGCCACGAGCCCGACGAGCACGGACAGCGCGGCCTCGTCGTCAACACCGCCTCGATCGCCGCCTTCGAGGGCCAGGTCGGACAGATCGCGTACGCCGCCTCCAAGGCGGGCGTCGCCGGGATGACCATCACCGCCGCCCGCGACCTGGCGCAGTTCGGCATCCGGGTCGTCACCATCGCCCCCGGCATCGTCGACACCCCGATGATGGCCGGCTTCGGCGAGGACGTCAGGGCCGGTCTCGCCGCGAGCGTCACCTTCCCGCAGCGCCTCGCGCGCCCGGAGGAGTACGCCCGCCTGGTGACGATGATCGCCGAGCACGACTACCTCAACGGCGAGACGATCCGGATGGACGGCGCGCTGCGGATGGCGCCCCGCTGAGCCCTTTCTGAGCCCCTTCGGGGCCTCCGTACCCCCATGGCAGCACTCGGTGTCGGAAGTCTCCGGCACCGAGTGCCGCGCCGATGCGCGGCGAGTGTTAGGTTCGGGCCATGGGAACAGCGTCGACGAACTCCACGAAGCCCGCGATGCGGGACTCCCTCATCGCCGCGGCCTTCCAGCTCTTCCTGGAGCGGGGCTACGAGCAGACCACCGTGGACGACATCGTCACGCTCGCGGGCGTCGGCCGGCGGTCCTTCTTCCGGTACTTCCCGTCGAAGGAGGACGTGGTCTTCCCCGACCACGAGCAGTGCCTCGCCGACATGACCCGTTTCCTCGCCGCGAGCGCCGACTCCGACGACCCGGTCGCCCGCGTCTGCGACGCCGCCCGGCTCGTCATGCGGATGTACGCCGAGAACCCCGACTTCTCCGTGCAGCGCTACCGGCTCACCCGCGAGGTGACCGGACTGCGCACCTACGAGCTGTCGGTGGTCTGGCGGTACGAGAAGACCCTCGGCGACTACCTGCGCACCCGCTGGGCCGACCGCAGGGACGGCACCCTGCGCGCCAACGTCGTCGCGGCGGCCGTGGTCGCCGCCCACAACCACGCCCTGCGGCACTGGCTGCGCTCGGGCGGCGAGGGCGACCCGCTGGCCGAGGTCGACGGGGCCCTGGGTTCGTGCGCGCCACCTGGGCGGCGGCGGGGCGGCGGAGGCGCCGGCCGGGGAGACCGAGGACGTCGTCGTGGTGATCACCAAGCGGTCCACCCCGATGTGGCGCGTGGTGCGCGAGGTGGAGTCGAGCCTCGGCGAGAGCTGAGGGGCCACCGAAGGGCTCCAGGGTTCTCAGTATCTCTAATTGAGGGAACTCAGGTCTTTATTTGATGGCACTCAGTGCCATATCTTTGCTCCATGCACGGTCGAGCCGCCGAGTGCGAGGAGAAGGCATCGTGTTCCACACGGGACTGAGGAGCGGGGCAGCCGTCCAGGCCGAAGAGTCGGCCCCCGACTCCGAGCTGTACTTCCAGCGCTGCCGCTGGTGCCACACCACCACGTTCCAGCGCCTGCTCTGTCCGACCTGCGGGTCGACCGACCTCGCGCCCGAACTCAGCGGCGGCGAGGGCGTGATATCCGTACGGCGCGGGGTCGCCGCCGCCGATGCCGACCTCTGGCCGGTCCACATGACCGAGGGCTTCGTCGTCCGCTGCCGGGTCGACGGACCCCTGCACGCCGTGCGCCCCGGGGTCCGGGTCAAGGTCTCCGGAAGCGCGGTCTCCGGGCGCAGGCCGGTCGTCCGGCTCTGCGAGGAGGTCCCGCTCGACGGCTGGTACTGAGCGTCCGTACGCCGAAGGGGCGGGTGGCACAGAGTGCCACCCGCCCCTTCGTGTGCCGTGGGCGGATCAGCGGGCGGCGATCTCGTCCGTCAGCTGCGGCAGCACCTCGAAGAGGTCGCCGACCACGCCGTAGTCGACCAGGTCGAAGATCGGGGCCTCGGCGTCCTTGTTGACCGCGACGATCGTCTTCGACGTCTGCATGCCGGCCCGGTGCTGGATCGCGCCGGAGATGCCCGCCGCCACGTACAGCTGCGGCGAGACCTGCTTGCCGGTCTGGCCGACCTGGTTGGAGTGCGGGTACCAGCCGGCGTCCACGGCGGCGCGGAGGCGCCGACGGCCGCGCCGAGCGAGTCGGCCAGCTTCTCGACGACCGCGAAGCCCTCGGCCGCGCCGACGCCGCGGCCGCCGGAGACCACGATCGCGGACTCGGTCAGCTCAGGGCGGCCGGTGGAGACGCGCGGGGTGCGCGAGACGACCTTGGCGGCGTTGCCGGTGAAGGCGACGGCCACGTTCTCGACGGTGCCGGCGGCCGGGGCGGCCTCCGGGGCGGCGGAGTTCGGCTTGACGGTGATGACCGGGACGCCGTGCGAGACCGTCGACTTCACCTGGTACGAGGCGGCGAAGACGGACTGGGTGGCGACCGGGCCGTTCTCGCCGGCCTCCAGCTCCACGGCGTCGGTGATGAGGCCGGAGCCGAGGCGGAGCGCGACGCGGGCGGCGATCTCCTTGCCCTCGCCGGAGGAGGTCACCAGGACGGCGGCCACCTCCTTGTCCTTCGCGATCTGGGTGAGCGCGTCGACCTTCGGGACGACGAGCTGCTCGGCGAACTCGGCGCCGTCCGCGACGTACACGGTGGCCGCGCCGTACTCGCCGGCCGTGGCGGCGATCGAGGCGGCGGCCTCGCCGGCGCCGAGGACGACCGCGGTGGGCTCGCCGATGCGGCGGGCCAGCGTCAGCAGTTCGAGGGCGGCTTGCGGACCGCACCGTCGGCGTGGTCCACGAGAACCAGGATCTCAGCCATGATTCCTTGCTCCTGAGGTGGGGTGACGGTGGGTCAGATGAACTTCTGGGTGGCGAGGAACGCGGCGAGCTGCTTGCCGCCGTCACCCTCGTCCGTGATGATCGTGCCCTGCGTACGGGCCGGGCGGGCGGCCGCCGAGTCGACCAGGGTCCAGGACCCGGCGAGGCCGACCTCGTCGGCGTCGATGTCCAGGTCGTCCAGGTCCAGCTCCTGGACCGGCTTCTTCTTGGCGGCCATGATCCCCTTGAAGGAGGGGTAACGGGCCTCGCCGGACTGGTCGGTGACCGAGACGACGGCCGGCAGCGGGGCCTCCAGGTGCTCGGTGGCGGCGTCGCCGTCACGGCGGCCCTTCACGAGACCGTCCTCGACGGAGAGCTCCGACAGCAGGGTGACCTGCGGGAGGCTCAGGCGCTCGGCGAGCAGCGCGGGCAGGACGCCCATCGTGCCGTCGGTCGAGGCCATGCCGCAGACGACCAGGTCGAATCCCGTCTTCTCCAGGGCCTTGGCCAGGATCGCGGAGGTGGCGATGACGTCGGAGCCGTGGATGTCCTCGTCGTTGACGTGGACGGCCTTGTCGGCACCCATCGACAGCGCCTTGCGCAGGGCGTCCTTGGCGTCGTCCGGGCCGACCGTCACGACGGTGACCTCGGCGTCGTCGGACTCCTCGGAGATGCGCAGCGCCTGCTCGACCGCGTACTCGTCGAGCTCCGACAGCAGACCGTCCACGGCCTCGCGGTCGGTCGTCAGGTCGTCGGCGAAACCGCGGTCGCCGGTCGCGTCGGGGACGTACTTCACACAGACAGCGATCTTCAGGGTCACGGCCTGTCTCCTTTCGAGAGGCGGGTGGTTACGGGAGGTTGCGGGCCATGACGATGCGCTGGACCTGGTTGGTGCCTTCGTAGATCTGGGTGATCTTGGCGTCGCGCATCATGCGCTCGACGGGGTAGTCGCGGGTGTAGCCGTAGCCGCCGAGGAGCTGGACGGCGTCGGTGGTGACCTCCATGGCGACGTCGGAGGCGAAGCACTTGGCGGCGGCGCCGAAGAAGGTGAGGTCGGAGTCGACGCGTTCGGACTTGGCGGCGGCGGCGTAGGTGAGCTGGCGGGCGGCTTCGAGCTTCATGGCCATGTCGGCGAGCATGAACTGCACGCCCTGGAAGTCGGCGATGGGCTTGCCGAACTGCTTGCGTTCCTTGACGTAGCCCTTGGCGTAGTCGAGGGCGCCCTGGGCGATGCCGATGGCCTGGGCGGCGATGGTGACGCGGGTGTGGTCGAGGGTCTTCATGGCGGTGGCGAAGCCGGTGCCCTCGGCGCCGATCATGCGGCTCGCGGGGATGCGGACGTTGTCGAGGTAGACCTCGCGGGTCGGGGAGCCCTTGATGCCGAGCTTCTTCTCCGGGGCGCCGAAGGACACGCCCTCGTCGCCCTTCTCGACGACGAAGGCGCTGATGCCCTTGGAGCGCTTGTCGGGGTCGGTGACGGCCATCACGGTGTAGTACTCCGAGACGCCGGCGTTGGTGATCCACCGCTTGACGCCGTTGAGGACCCAGAAGTCGCCGTCGCGCACCGCGCGGGTCTTCATGCCGGCCGCGTCGGAGCCCGCGTCGGGCTCGGACAGGGCGTAGGAGAACATGGCCTCGCCGCGGGCCAGGGGCGAGGTACTGGTGCTTGAGCTCCTCGGAGCCGGACAGGATCACCGGCAGCGAGCCGAGCTTGTTGACGGCCGGGATCAGCGAGGAGGAGCCGCACGCGCGCGCGACCTCCTCGATCACGATCACCGTGGCCAGCGCGTCCGCGCCGGCGCCGCCGTAGGTCTCGGGGACGTGCACGGCGTGCAGGTCGTTGGCGACCAGCGCGTCCAGGGCCTCCTGCGGGAACCGGCCCTCCTCGTCCACCGCCGCCGCGAACGGCACGATCTTCGCCTCCGCGAGGGCACGCACCGACTCCCGGAGCATGTCGTGCTCCTCGGAGGGCCGATACAGGTCGAAGTCCTTACCCATGATGTGGAGCTCCCCTAGACGCTTGTGGCACTGAGTACCCTCAGCAAAACACACTCAGTGCCATGACGCCAGAGCGCCCCGACGCTGTTCTGCGTCGGGGCGCTCTCCATACCGTGCGGTCGGTTTTCTCGGCCTTACGTCTCCTCGGCGTTCAGCTCGTCCAGGCGGCGCCGGTTCTCCTCGTACTGGGCGCCGAGCTCCCGCGCGTACTCCTCGGTCAGCCGGAGCCCGGTCAGCAGCGCCGGCGTGCAGACGCTCGGCATGTAGTGCTGGAGGAGCACCGAGACGCGGTGGAACAGGTCGGTGCGGTCGCACAGGACCTGGGACATCGCCTGGACCCCGGAGTAGGCGCCCGAGAACAGCGCGGCCGAATCCGTCACGTTGACGTGGGGGAGCAGCTCGCCGCGCGCCTTCGCCACCATCAGGATCTCCGAGAGCTGGTCGATCCACGCCTGGAACGGGGCCACCCGGTCGATGCTGGTGGCACCGCTGTCCAGGGCCAGGGCCACGCTCGCCCGCACGAGCGGGTCGCGCTGCAGCCGGTGGGCGAGCAGGAACGCCTGGTCCGCGAGCTCCTGGAGCTTGATCTTCTGCGGTGCCAGCGGTACGTCGAGCATCTGCGCGTCCAGCACTCCGAGGGCGAGGTCCTCCTTGGAGGCGAAGTGGAAGTACAGCGCCCCTTTGGTCACCCCGGCGCGCACCAGGATCTCTCCGATGGTCGTGCGCTCGTAGCCCCGCTCGGCGAAGACGGCCGCGGCCGATTGCAGGATCGCCTGCCGGGTCTTGATTGCACGCGCTTGCTGCGCCAAGGCGCCTCCCGCTGTCTCGCTGTCCGTGCTCGTGGTGTGGACGTGAAGGATTGAAAAGAAAACCGTGCTGTACGTACCCTAGGCCGGGCGGGCTCACCGCCCCGGGGCGTGGGGACGCGAGGGGGATCCATGGAGCAGAACGCTCAAGGGGCGACGGCACAGGTCCCCGGAGAATTCGTGCATCGCTCGGACCCCGCGGACATCTTCCCCACGGGCTGGACCCGCCTGGCCGAGAACCGCTTCTCCGTCTCCGCCCACTGGCCCGCCGTCCATCCCTTCTTCTCTCCGGTGACGGGCGACCGCCACGACCCCGTACTGGTGGCCGAGACGATACGCCAGAGCACCATGCTGCTCGCTCACGCCGAGTTCGGGGTACCCGTCGAGGATCAGTTCGTCATGTGGGGCCTCCACTACACGGCCGACGCCGAGACGCTCGCCGTGGACGGCCTCTCCTCGGAGGTCACCCTCGACGTCGTCTGCTCTGACCTCGACATCCGCCGCGGCACCCTCCGCGGCCTGCGCGCCACCACGGTGCTCACCCGCGACGGCCGGCACCTCGCCACCGGCGGCCTCCAGACCCGCTGCACCTCGGCCCTCGCGTACCGCAGGATCCGGGGCGAGCGGATGGCCATGACCGGCCGGTCCGTCCCGCTGATCACGGGCGTGGCCCCGCGGCTGGTCGGCCGCGTGGACGACAAGGACGTCGTCCTCGCCCCGGGGACCCGCCCCGGCCAGTGGCAGCTGCGCGTCAACACCGTCCACCCCACCCTCTTCCGGCGCCCGAACGACCACGTGCCCGGCATGCTGCTCCTCGAAGCCGCCCGGCAGGCGGCGACGGCGGCCCTCGGCGGCGGGGCGTGCCTGCCGACCGACCTGGACGTCTCCTACACGCGCTACGCCGAACTCGACAGCCCCTGCTGGATAGAGGCCGAGGTCCTGCCCGGTTCCGCCCCGGGGCGGCCACCGTCCAGGTCACCGGCCTGCAGGACGGGGAGCCCGTCTTCCTCTGTACGCTCACCTCTCCGTCCGGGACCTGGCGGTGGCCGGAGCCGGCCTCGGCACCCGCACGACGGGCTGAACCGAACCGAAACGGAACCATGGGGCCACGCATTCTCATCACCGGCGCGACCGGATTCATCGGCGGCCGGGTGGCGGCGAAGGCGGCGGCGCGGCGCGGACCGGGGCCGGGCCCGCGCACGTACGCCTGCTCGCCCGCGGCCCGCTCGACCCGCCGCCCGGTCCGGGGACGGAGACCGTCCCGGGTGATCTCCGCGACCCCGCCTCCCTGCGCCGCGCCTGCGAGGGCATCGACGTGCTGGTCCACTGCGCCTCGGCGATCGGCGCGGACGAGGAGCTGGCCCGCGCGGTCAACGACGAGGGGACCCGGGCCCTGGTCGACGCGGCCGTACGCGCCGGGGCGACCCGGATCGTCTCCCTGAGCACCGCCTCCGTCCACGGCCGCGGGCCCTTCCGGGCGGCGGCCCCGGCACCTGCCGCTCGCCCCGGGCTCGGCGACCAGCCGCACCCGGGCGGCGGAGAGCAGCACGTCCTCGACGCGGGCGGTACGGCCCTGCGGCCCCACCTCGTGTACGGCACGGGCGACCGGCAGCTGATGCCCGGCATCGTCCGGCTGCTCGCCGCCCTGCCCGGCCCGCTCGACGGCGGCTCCTCGCTGCACTCCATGATCGACGCGGACAGCCTGGCGGGGGCCCTGCTCGGCGCGGCGCTCTCCCCGGCGGTGCGGCCCGGCCCCTGCTACGTCAACCACCCGGAGCCGGTCCCGGTGGCGGACCTGCTCGCGGCCGCCGAGGCGCTCCTCACCGGGAGCCCAGGGGCCCGGTGAGCCTGGGGCCCCGGGACCCCCGGGACCCGGGGGCCGACGACGGACATCGCCGGGGCCCGCGCGCTGCTCGCGGACCTCCCCTTCGCGGAGCACCACCTCGCCATGCTCGCCAGTGACCACTGGTTCGCGGACGACCGGCCCTGGCGGGAGTGGGGCTGCGACCCGGGGCGGGGGTTCGCCGCGACGATCGCGGACCACCTGCCGTGGTACCGGGGCCTGACCGTCCCCTCCTGACGCGGCCCGCCCCCTTCTGACTTCTGACGTGGAACGTCTCCGTACCGAACCCCTGAACGGAAAGAAGGCGCTACCGACATGACCGCGCTGGCGGGAAGGACCGCGATCGTCACCGGGGCGAGCCGCGGCATCGGGAGGGCATCGCGGAGCAGCTGGCCAGGGACGGCGCCCTGGTGGCGGTGCACTACGGCAGCAACGGGGCGGCCGCCCGCGAGACGGTGGAGGCCATCGAGGCGGCGGGCGGCCGGGCCTTCGCGTTCCACGCGGACCTGGAGAAGCCGGACGCCGTGGACACCTTCTACGCCGCCCTGGACGCGGGCCTCGCGGAGCAGGACGCCGGTCCGGGTTTCGACATCCTCGTCAACAACGCGGCGGCGAGCGGCTCGGGCCGGCTCCGCGAGCTGACCGGCGAGGTCTTCGACCGGCTCTTCGCGATCAACGTCAAGGCCCCGCTCTTCCTCGTCCAGCGGGGTCTCGACCGCCTGCGCGACGGCGGCCGGATCGTCAACATCTCCTCGGCGGCGACGAAGCGCGCCTTCCCCGAATCCGTCACCTACGTGATGACCAAGGGGGCCGTCGACACGATGACCCCGGCCCTCGCGAAGGAGCTGGCGCCCCGGGGGATCACCGTGAACTCCGTGGCCCCCGGCTATGTCGCGACGGACATGAACGCGCATCGCCGCAGGACGCCGGAGGCGAGTGCCGCCCTCGCGGCCCACTCGGTCCTGGGCAGGCTCGGGACCCCGGCCGACATCGCGGACGCGGTCGCCTTCCTCGTCTCCGACGACGCGCGGTGGATCACGGGCCAGTGCGTGGACGTCTCGGGCGGCTACAAGCTCTGACTGCCCGCGGGTTCGAGCCCGTCGAGCGACTCCGGGTCCGTCAGCAGCCGGAACAGCGTGTGCCACAGGCCCGTGACGGTCCGGGGTGACAGCCATTCGCAGTTGTCCCGGCCGAGGGTCTCCAGGCCGATCGTGGCGGCCACGATCGCGCGGGCGAGGTCCTGGTGGCGCCCGGCGCCCACGGCGAGCAGGCCCTCGTCGGCCGCCTCCGCGAGCCGCTGCTGCACGCAGCTCTGCCACTCCTGGCGCGGGTTGAGCTCCGTACGGGCCTCGTCGGCGCAGCCGAGCCGGAACCCGGCGCGGACGACGACGTCCTCGCGGAGCAGACGGGCCAGCGCGTGCGAGGTGTCGGCGAGGTTCTGCAGGGCGTTCGACCGCCGTCCGTACACGATCCGGGCGGTGCGGCGCAGGACGGTGGAGGCTTCGTCCTCGACGGCGGCGGCGACCGCAGCCTTGTTCTCGAAGTGGAAGTGGAGCGCGCCGGGGCTCACGCCCGCTCCCGCGCTGATCGCGGACAGCGTGGCCAGGGCGTAGCCGTGCTGCTCGAACTCCCTGGCCGCGGACCTGATCAGCGCGTCGCGGGTCCGTGTGGCCCGCTCTTGTTTGGTCACCCGTGGCCCCCGTAGCACCAAGCGTCTCAGCGGCAGAGGACCGCGCCCCACCGCGCCGTACCGCTCGACGGTATGAAACCGACTGCTTGGTATTGTACGAGCCCGCCGCTCGCCGTTACTCCGTTTTCCCCCGGGAGGGCTGGAGGTTGGCGCGGGTCACGTCCCCGTCGTAGTGGGCGAGGACCCGGTGGTCCATGACGCGCCGCCAGAGCGGGGGGACGTACGCGAGGACGATCATTCCCGCGTACCCCGTCGGCATCTCGGGGGCCTCGTCGAAGTGGCGCAGCGACTGGTAGCGCCGGGTGGGGTTCGCGTGGTGGTCGCTGTGCCGCTGGAGGTGGTACAGGAAGACGTTCGAGGCGACGTTGTCGCTGTTCCAGCTGTGGCGCGGGGCGCAGCGCTCGTACCGGCCGCTCGCGGTGAGCTCCCGCTTGAGGCCGTAGTGCTCGGTGTAGTTGATGACTTCGAGCAGGCAGAAGCCGAAGACCGCCTGGATCGCGGGTACGGCAGGACGCCGGGCCCGAAGGCGAGGGCGAGCGCCGCGAAGAGCGCGAACGACAGGGCCCAGGAGCCGAGGATCGTGTTGCGCGGGCTCCACACCGACCGGCCCCGCCGTTCGAGCCGGCGCTTCTCCAGGCGCCAGGCCGAGACGAGGCTGCCGAAGACGGTCCGGGGCAGGAAGCGCCAGAAGCTCTCGCCGAGCCGGGCGCTCGCCGGGTCCTCCGGGGTGGCGACGCGGATGTGGTGGCCGTGATTGTGCTCGACGTAGAAGTGGCCGTACCAGGTCTGGGCGAGCGCGATCCGGGAGAGCCTGCGCTCCAGGGACTCCGTCTTGTGCCCCAGTTCGTGGGCGGTGTTGATGGCGATGCCCGCGACGCCGCCGAGGGTGAACGTCAGCCCGATCCGGTCCACGAGGCCGAGGTCGCCCCGGGTGATCAGCCAGCAGCCGAGGACGAGTCCGGCGTACTGGAGGGGGAGGTAGAGGTAGGTGCACCACCGGTAGTAGCGGTCCTGCTCCAAGTGGGCGATGGCGCTGTCCGGCGGGTTGGCGGAGTCCTTGCCGATCAGGTGGTCGACGAGCGGGAAGAGCACGTACAGGACGAGGACCCCGGTCCACCAGAAGAGGCGGAGTCCGGTGGCGTTCACCAACCCCAGGAGAGGAAGGGGAAGGCCGGTATGAGCAGGCCGAACAGCCAGAACCAGCGCTTGGGGTCGCGCCAGACGGCGGGGGTTTCGGGGGAGTCGCTGTGCAGGGCCAAGGCCGGCTCCTCAGGAGTTGGACACTTCACATGCCTACTGTCCAGTTGATAGACGGATCACCTGTAGGGCGTCAATGCTCTGGACAGGTCCCGGTGGATAAAGTGGGGGCACGATGACACGTTTCCGCGAGAGTGTTCGGTCCCTCCTGCGCGAGCAGGTGCTCGACGCCGCCTACGGGCTCGTCGCCGCCGACGGCTGGGGAGGGCTGCGCATGGCCGGGATCGCGCGGGCCGCCGGCATCAGCCGCCAGACGCTCTACAACGAGTTCGGCTCCAAGGAGGCCATCGGGAAGGCCCTGGTCCAGCGCGAGCTGGAGGCCTTCCTGCTCGGCATCCAACGCGAACTCGACGCCCACCGGGGCCAGTTGGAGGCAGCCGCCGCGGCGGGCGTCGGCTACACGCTCCAACAGGCCGTGGACAACCCCCTCGTCAAGGGCGTCCTGCTCGCGGCACGCGGCGGCGAGGACGACCTCCTCGCCTACCTCACCACCCGCCCGGAGCCCGTCTTCGGCACGGCGATGACGATGCTCGACGCGTACGCGACCGAGGCCTGGCCCGACGTCGACGCGGAGTCCCGCGGCCTCGCCGTCGAGACGATCGTGCGCCTCACCGTCAGCCACATCGTCCAGCCCGTGGGCCCGCCCGAGGAGTCGGCGCGGCGCATCGCCAGGATCACGGCGAGGATCGCGTACCCCGGCGGGGCCTGAGCCGGAGCGGAGGACCGGGAGCGGGGGCGGAGGACCGGGGGCCGGAGCGGAGCACTGGGGCCGGGCCGGATCCCGTAGCCGGGTCGGATCCCGTGCCCGGGTCGGATCCCGTGCCCAAGTCGGACCCGTAGCCGGACCGGACCCCGTACCCGGACCGGACCCCGTACCGGACCGGACCCCGTACTCGGCCCGGATCCCGTAGCCGGACCGGACCCCGTACTCGGCCCGGATCCCGTAGCCGGACCGGACCCCGTACCCGGGCGGGATCCGACCGGGAGCGGCGGGGACCGGGAGCGGCGAAGGACCGGGAGCGGCGAAGGACCGGGAGTCCGCGCGGATCGCATGCCGAGGCGGGGTCCGACCCGACGGGCGCGCACCCCGGCGGGAACCGGGAGCGGCGGCGGCCGACTGCCTCGACGTGACAGAACCGTCGGGCCCTTCCACCTCCTGGGGAGAACCATGAACCGCCGCAACCTGCTCCGCGCCACCACCGCCCTCGGCGCCACGGGCGCCCTCGCGGGCGTCACGGGAACCGGTACCGCCGCCCACGCCGCTCCGCTGCCGCCGCCGGGTCCGGGCGCCGCCCGCTCCGGGTGCACCTCGTCCTCTTCGACGGCGTCGAGGAGCTCGACTTCGCCGCCCCTACGAGGTGTTCTCCGCCTCGGGGTTCTTCTCCGAGCGTCCGGTGGACGTCCGGTACGTCTCCGTCGACGGGCCCGGCACCGTCACCGCCGCCTTCGGGACGAAGGTCCGCGTCGACCACCCCTGGGCCCCGCGCGAGGCCGACCTCCTCGTCGTGCCGGGCGGCGGCTACGCGCGCCGGGACAGCCCCGGCGTCTGGGCCGAGCTCGACCGGGGCGTCCTGCCCCGCGCCCTCGCGGCGGCGGTCCGCCCGGGGCTCACCGTCAGTGCCCTGTGCACCGGCGTCATGCTGCTCTCCGCCGCCGGGCTCACCCGGGGCCGCCCCTGCACCACCCACCACAAGGCCCGGCCGGACCTGGAGCGGCAGGGCGGCGTCCTGAAGGGCGCGCGGGTGGTGGACGACGGCGACCTGGTGACCGCCGGCGGTGTCACCTCGGGCCTGGAGCTCGCCCTCTGGCTGGTCCGCCGGGAGCTCGGCCCCGAGGCGGCGAACGGCCTGGAGGCCATGCTCGAGTACGAGGCCCGGGGCACGGTCTGGGTCCGGCCGGACGCGCGCTGACGAAAAAGGGTGAGGCCCGCTGCCGGAAACGGGGGATCTTCGGCAGCGGGCCTCTGTTGAAGATTGTACTAGATCATCAAGGGTGATGCGCCGCCCGGACGACGGCGGCGACGGAAGACGGCCGAGCACCGGCGGTGACCGAAGGCGGCCGAGCACCGACGGTGCCGGAAGGCGGCCGAGTGCCGGCGGTGGCGGAAGACGGTCGAGCGCCGGTGATGGCGAGGGGCGGCCAGGCGCCGGCGGTGGCGAAGGGCGGCCGGGCGGGGTACATCTCCCTGAAGGCATCTCCCGAGGCGCGGACACCCCGGCCGCGTCGCCGCCGACGACGAGGAGGCCGCCGTGGAAGGCAGAAGCAAGGGGATCGTGCGGTCCTTCAACCGTCTCGGCGGGTACGGCTTCGTCGTCCCCATGGGCTCCGAGGAGCAGGTGTACTTCCGCGCCGAGGACATCGAGAGCGAGACGCGGACGGTCTCCGAGGGGCAGCAGGTCTCCTTCGTCCTGGTCCTCGGAGACGGCCGCTTCGAGGCCAGGGAACTGCGCGTCTGACCCGGGCCGGGCCACGGAGGGCGGATCCCGCCCGGTGGTACTGTGCCGAGGCCAGTCGCACCTTTGTACGCACCTGAACGGGTACGTGCACGGGTCAGGAATCCGGTGGAAGACCGGAACTGACGCGCAGCGGTGAGGGCGACGGGCGGAGCATCGGCCACTGGGCGGCACGACGGGCCCGGGAAGGCGCCCCGTCCGGCCGACCCCGAGTCCGAAGACCTGCTGGCGGCCCCGGCGGCACGCCGCCGCCCGGGAGGACCGTACGACAGGCTCCGCGTATGAGCCCTGGCCGCAGAGGAAGTTCCCGTGCCGCTCGCACACCCCGTCCGCTCCGCCGTGCTCGCCCTGACCGGCGTCCTGCTCCTCACCGCGACGGTGACCGGCTGCGGCGGCGGGTCCTCCGCGCCGTCCGGGAAGAGCGCCCCGAGCACGGGTACCCCGTCACCCTCGCCGACGACTGCGGACGGCCGGTCCGCGTCGACCGCGCCCCGCGCCGGGCCGTCGCCCTCGACCAGGGGGCGGCGGAGATCATGCTCTCCCTCGGCCTCGCCGACCGCATGGTGGGCACCGCGACCTGGACGGACCCGGTGCTCAAGGGGCTGGAGGAGGAGAACGCGAAGGTGCCGCGCCTCGCCGACCGCTACCCCTCCTTCGAGAAGGTCCTCGACGCCGAACCCGACTTCGTGGCCGCCTCGTTCGGATACACCCTCGGCAAGGGCGGGGTGGCGCCCCGCGAGCGCTTCGAGCGGCTCGGCGTCCCCACCTACCTCTCGCCCACCGACTGCGTCGGCAAGGACAACAGCGGCGACGGCGACGGCGTCCGCACCAGCCCCCTCACCATGGAGACCGTCTACGGCGAGATCCGCGACCTGGCCCGGGTGTTCGCGGTCCCCGAGCGCGGCGAGAAGCTCGTGGCCGGGCTCAAGGCCCGGGTGGCGAAGGCCACGGCGGCGGCCGACTTCACCGACGCCACCGTCCTCTACTGGTACTCGGACTCCAAGTCGCCCTACATGGCGGGCTGTTGCGGCGCCCCCGGGATCGTCACGAACGCCCTCGGGGCGAAGAACGTCTTCGACGACACCCGCGAGGAATGGCCCCAGATCAACTGGGAGACCGTCGCGGACCGCGACCCCGACGTCCTCGTGCTCGGCGATCTGACCCGCCGCGCGCAGTCCGCCGAGAGCGCCGCCAAGAAGATCGAGTTCCTGGAGTCCGACCCCGTCACCCGGAACATGACGGCCGTGAAGCACAAGCGGTACGTCCTGCTCAGCGGCCAGGCGCTCAACCCCACCCTCCGCACCGTCGAGGGCATCGAGAAGGTGGCGGCCGCGCTCCGCTCGTACGGTCTCGCGAAGTGAGCACACCCTCCTGACCACCCGGCGGGCCCGGCCGGTCCGCGCCACGGCGCTCCTGTGGACCGCGGCGGGACTGGCGCTGCTCGGCCTGTCCGTGGCCGTGGCCATCACCATCGGCCCGGCGGACATCGGCGTCGGCGAGGTCGGGTCCGTGGTCGCCGCCCACCTCGGCGGCGGCGCCTCGGAGCTCTCGCCGATCCGCGACGGGATCGTCTGGGACCTGCGGCTGCCCTGTACCCTCCTCGCCGCCGTCTGCGGCGCCGGACTCGCCGTCTGCGGGGCGGTGATGCAGTCGCTCCTGCGCAACCCCCTCGCCGACCCCTTCGTCCTGGGCGTCTCCTCCGGCGCCTCGACCGGCGCGGTCGCGGTCGTCGTCCTCGGCGTCGGCGGCGGCCTCCTCTCCGTCACCGGCGGGGCGTTCCTGGGGGCCGTGGTCTCCTTCGCGCTCGTGCTGCTGCTCAGCCACACCCTCGGCGGCTCGACGGACCGGGTGGTCCTCGCCGGTGTCGCCGCGATGCAGCTCTTCTCCGCCCTCACCTCCTTCGTCGTGATGACCGCCGCCGACGCCGAGACCACCCGGGGCGTCCTCTTCTGGCTGCTCGGCTCGCTCTCCGGGGCCGGCTGGAGCGAGGTGCGGGTGTGCCTCGCCGTCCTCGTGGCGGCCCTGCTGGTCTGCGGCGGACACGCCCGGACCCTGGACGCCTTCGCCTTCGGCGAGGAGGCCGCTGCCTCGCTCGGCGTCGCCGTCGCCCGGACCCGGCTCGTCCTGCTGTGCGTCACCGCCCTCCTGACGGCCGCCCTGGTCTCCGCCGCCGGGGCGATCGGCTTCGTCGGCCTCGTCCTGCCGCACGCCGCCCGCGCGCTCGCCGGACCCGGGCACGCCCGCCTGCTGCCGGTGACCGCCCTGGCCGGGGCGGTGTTCCTCGTCTGGGCCGACACGCTCGCCCGCACGGTCCTCGAACCGCAGGAGGTGCCGGTGGGCGTGGTGACCTCGCTGATCGGCGTACCGGCCTTCGTCCTCGTCCTGTACCGCACCAGGAGCGCCCGATGAGCACGACCGTCGACCGGGCGCGGGGACCGGCGCCGGACTCCGCGCCGAGCGGGTCTCGCGCACGGCCGGCGGCACCCTCGTCCTCGACGGGGTCAGCCTCACCCTGGCCCCCGGCACCGTCACCGGCCTCCTCGGACCCAACGGCTCGGGCAAGTCCACCCTGCTGCGCCTGCTCGCCGGCGTCCTCGCCCCCGACTCCGGGACCGTCACCCTCGACGGCGAGCCGCTGGACGGGCTCGGCCGCCGCACGGTCGCCCGGCGCCTCGCCACGGTCGAGCAGCAGGCCGACACCCAGACGGACCTGACCGTCGCCGACGTCGTACGCCTCGGCCGGATCCCGCACCGCAGGGCCTGGACCCCGCCCTCGGCGGCGGACGAGACCGCCGTCCGCACCGCCCTCGAACGGACCGGTCTCACCGACCGCGCCCGGCAGCCCTGGCGCACCCTCTCCGGCGGCGAACGCCAGCGCGTCCAGATCGCCCGCGCCCTCGCCCAGGAACCGCGCGAACTCCTCCTCGACGAACCCACCAACCACCTCGACATCCAGCACCAGCTGGACCTCCTCGCCCTCGTCGCGGACCTCCGCCTCACCGCCGTCGTCGCCCTGCACGACCTCAACCTCGCGGCCATGCACTGCGACCGGCTCGTGGTCCTCGCCCGGGGCCGGGTGGTGGCGGCCGGCCCGCCGGAGGAGGTCCTCACCGAGGAGCTGATCGCCGAGGTCTACGGGGTCCGCGCCGCCGTGACCCGGCCGGAGCCCGACGGGCGCCCGCACATCCGCTTCCTGGGTACGGTGGGCGCATGTCCGAGCCCGTAGACGCCACCGGCCGCTCCCACCCGCACGGGCGGACCCCGGGGGCGCGTGAACTCGCGGCGGCGGCCGAGGTGTTCGGTCTGCTCTCCGATCCCACCCGGCTCCATCTGGTGTGGCTGCTCACCCGGGGCGAGGCCGACGTCACCGCCCTCACCGAGGCGTGCGGGGCCGCGCGGCCCGCCGTCAGCCAGCACCTCGCCAAACTGCGCCTCGGCGGGCTCGTCACCTCCCGCAAGGACGGCCGCCGGGTCGTGTACGCGATGCCGGACGGGCACCTGAAGCGCCTGGTCGTCGAGGCGATCAGCCGCGCCGACCACCAGGTGACGGGGGAGCCCTGGCACGACTGAGGCGAATGGCGTGAACATGTGCGCACTCGTGCACGCATCGGCTACGGTGGAGACCTCAGCCGTCCGCCGTCGCCGACCGGGGGCGTCCTCATGCTGTCCGTGCTGCGCAACCGCACCTACCGGCGCCTCTTCTGCGCGCAGGTCGTCGCCCTCGCGGGCACCGGCCTGGCGACCGTGGCGCTGAGCCTGCTCGCGTACGACCTGGCCGGGGCCGACGCCACCGCCGTGCTCGGCACCGCCCTCGCCCTCAAGATGGCCGCGTACGTGACGGTCGCCCCGCTCGCCGGGGCGCTCGCCGAGCGCGTGCCCCGGCGCGCGCTGCTCGTCTCGATGGACCTGGCGCGGGCGGCCGTCGTGCTCGCCCTGCCATTCGTCACCCAGGTCTGGCAGGTGTACGTCCTGATCCTGCTGCTCCAGGCCGCCTCCGCCGCCTTCACCCCGGCCTTCCAGGCGACGATCCCGCAGGTGCTGCCCGGGAGCGCGACTACACCGAGGCCCTCTCGCTCTCCCGGCTCGCCTACGACCTGGAGAGCCTGGTCAGCCCCGTACTGGCCGCCGCCCTCCTCACGCTCCTCCCGTACTCCTGGCTCTTCGCGGGCACCACCGCCGGCTTCCTCGTCTCGGCCCTCCTCGTCAGGACGACCACCCTGCCCGCGCCCCCGGAGCCCGAAGGGGGCGGCCCGCACCGCCGCTACGCCAAGGTCGGCTTCGGGATCCGGCTGTTCCTCGCCACCCCGCGGCTGCGGGCGCTCCTCGCCCTCGACCTGGCCGTCGCGGCGGCCGGGGCCGTCGTCCTGGTCGACACGGTGCTGCTGGTGCGCGACACCCTGGGCCGGTCCGCCGGGGACGTCCCGCTCGCGCTCGGCGCGTACGGGGCCGGGTCCATGGCGGTGGCGCTGCTGATGCCGCGCGTGCTGCGCCGGGTGGAGGACCGGGCCGTCATGGTGCGGGCCGCCTTCGTGCTGCCCGGGGCCCTCGGGCTCCTCGCCCTCGGTCTCACCGCCGCGCCGGGCGCCTGGTCGTGGCCCGCGCTGCTGGCGGTCTGGCTGCTCGTCGGGGCGGCCGGCTCGGCGGTGCTCACCCCGGCGGCAGGGTCCTGCGCCGCTCGGCCGACGGCGGCGACCTGCCGGCCGCCTTCGCGGCCCGGTTCTCCCTCTCGCACGCCTGCTGGCTGCTCGCCTACCCGCTCGCCGGCGGGCTCGCCGCGGGGCGGGGCCCGCCATCTCGGCGGCCGTGCTCGCCGCCCTCGCCCTGGCCGGGGCCGTGGGCGCGGCCCGCCTCTGGCCCCGCGAGGACCCGGCCGAGCTGGAGCACGTCCACCCCGAACTCCCGGCGGGCACCCGCATCTGGCCGGGGCCGGCGGTCACCACGCGCACGCGTTCCACATCGACGCGCTGCACCGGCGGTGGCCGCCGGCGCCGGATCAGCGGGGAGCCGCATCTCCAGGCCGTCCAGGACCACGTCCAGGCCGTAGGCGAACTTGGCGTCCCGGAGGGCGACCGGGTCGACCGCCGCGTGGGCGGCGGCCTCGTCGTAGGCGGCGGCGAGGTGGTCGTGGTCGGCCGCCGCCTGCTGCGCGGCGGGCATGAGCCGGGCGATGAACCCGGCCTCGGTCTCCCCGGAGCGGGCGACCGTGGTGAGCCAGGCGGCCTCCGTGGTGCTCATGCCGATGACGTACGACAGGAGGGTGTCGATCGCTCGGCTCGGCTCGGGGAACCCGGCGGCCGTGAACAGGGCGGCGAGCCGCTCCGAGTACGACATCAGGTTGGGGCCCAGATAGGCGAGGCCCGCCTGCCCCAGGGTCGACGAGAGCCAGGGGTGGCGCAGGGCCGTCGCCCGGAAGGACCCGGCCGCCTCGGTGGCGGCGGCCCGCCAGGGTCCGCCCGCGGGCGGGACGGCCATCTCGCCCGCGACCTCGTCCACGGCGAGCTCCATCAGCTCGTCCTTGGTGGCGACGTGGCGGTAGAGCGAGGTCGCGCCGGCGTTCAGGCGGGCGCCGAGCTTGCGCATGCTGAGCGCCTCGATGCCGTCGGCGTCGAGCATGACGACCGCCTCGCGCACGATCGCGGCCCGGCTGAGCGCGGGCTGATCGGGGGCGGACTGCTCGCGGGCCCATACGGACGGGACGGGGTTCGCCTTGGCGGCCATGGTCCTCCTTCTCTGCGCATTCACTGCGTACGGCGTGCGCACCCAGCGTACAACTCTCCGGTGTTGCGAACAGTGTGCGCAGCTGCGTACAGTGTTCGCATCGAAGGAAGTCAGTCGAAAGCCGAGGGGGAACTCCCGATGGAAACCCGCAATCCACGCCGCTGGTGGATCCTGGTCGTGCTCTGCCTCAGCACCCTGGTGCTGGTCGTCGACAGCATGGCGCTCACCGTCGCCGTCCCCTCCATGACCGGGGACATCGGCGCGAGCGCCCAGGACATCCAGTGGATCCTGGACTCCTACATCCTGGTCTTCGCGGGACTCCTGCTCACCTCGGGAAGCCTCGGCGACCGCTTCGGCCGCCGGAAGGTCATGGTCGTCGGCCTGCTGCTGTTCGGCGCGGCCTCACTCGCCGCCACCGTCTGCACCAGCCCCGGCGAGGTCATCGCCGCCCGCGTCACCATGGGCGTCGGCGGCGCGCTGATCATGCCCTCGACGCTCTCCCTCCTCATCACCGTCTTCGACGAGGACGAGCGGCCCCGCGCCATGGCCGCCTGGGGCTCGGTGTCCATGCTCGGACTCGTCGGCAGCCCCGTCCTCGGCGGCGTCCTGATCGACCACTTCTCCTGGCACTCGATCTTCTTCATCAACGTCCCGGTCGTCGTCCTCGCCGTCCTCGCCGCCCTCACCCTGATGCCCGAGTCCAAGGGCCCCTGGCAGAAGCCCGACCCGCTCGGCGCGATCCTCTCCGCCGTCGGCATGACCGCGCTGATCTGGTGGATCATCGAGATCCCGCAGCACGGCGCCTTCCAGGGCCGCTCGCCGGTCACCCTCGCGGTCGCCGTCGTCGCCCTCGCCGGGTTCGTGGTCTGGGAGAACGTCACCCCCGCGCCGATGGTGCCGCTCGTCCTCTTCAAGCACCGCAACTTCAGCGGCGGTTCGCTCTCGCTGACCCTCGTGCAGATCGGCAACGGCGGACTGCTCCTCGTCCTCACCCAGTACCTGCAGTTCGTCCTCGGCTACTCGCCCGTCAAGGCCGGTCTCGCCTTCGTCCCGCTCGCCGTCGCCGCCCTCCTCGGCAACGGCGCAGGAGCCGGCCTCGCCGCGAAGATCGGCAACCGGCTCCTGATCCTCGCCGGGATGCTCGTCATGGCCGGCTCCTTCGCCCTGCTCACCACCGTCGACGCGCACTCCGGCTTCACCGTCCCGGCCGTCGCCCTCGGACTCCTCGGCCTCGGCGCGGGCCTCGCGATGCCGGCCGCCGTCGGCGCGCTGATGAGCACCATCCCCGAGGAGAAGGCCGGCGTCGGCTCCGCCCTCAACGACACCATCCAGCAGGCCGGCACCGCCCTCGGCATCGCCATCCTCGGCTCGCTCCTCACCAGCCGCTTCGCCGCCGAAATGCCGGCGGACGCCCCCGAACAGGCCAAACAGTCCATCGGCAGCGCCCTGGCCGCCGCCCGGGGCGACGCTGGACTGATCACCGCCGCCCGCGAGGCCTTCGCCTCCTCGATGTCCACCACCTTCACCATCAGCGCCGTCGGAGTCCTCGCGGCCGCCGTCCTGGCCACCCTGGTCATGCGGGACACCAGGCCCGCGACCGGGCCCGCCCCCACCGGGGAGACGAAGGAGGCCGGGGAGACGGGGGAGAGCGAGGGGACGGGGGAGAAGACGCTCGCCGCCTGACCCCCCGTACCCAGGAAAGAGACGGAAGAGTCGGTGCCCCAGGGCGCCGGCTCCTCCGTCTGCCCCACATGGATGCCTCTCGTCCCACCCGTGGAGTGTTCAACAGAAAAGGGATGGTTCCTCCCGACATAGTGCGGGGCATGACACCGACCTCCACCCGGACCCGGACCCGGACCCGCGCAGTCCTCCTCTGCGCCGCCCTCCTCGCCCTCACCGTCCAGGCCACGGCAGCCGCCCCCGTACGCGCCACAGGCCCCGAGGGCCCCGGCGGGCACGGCCGGCGGGACTGCGTACGGACCGAGCGGCCCCTCGACGGCAAGGCCCGCCGGATCCTCGACATCACCCGCAAGGCCAAGAGCGACCTCACGCTCAAGTCCGTCGAGCTGCGGGTCACCGTCGACGGACGCGAGGTCGTCACCGACGCCCTGGGCGAGTCCATGACCGGCGTCCCCGCCGAGCCGGACATGCACTTCCGGGCCGGTTCCGTGGCCTTCTCCCACATCGCCACGGTCCTCCTCCAGCTCGTCGAGGAGGAAGGGTCGGCCTCGACGACACCGTGGAGCGGTGGCTGCCCACCGTGCCCCGGGCGAACCGGATCACCCTGCGGATGCTGGCCGACAACACCACCGGCCTCCACGACTACGTCACCGACCCGGCGTTCCTCGCGGAACTGGAGGCGCACCCCTTCCGCGCGTGGACCCCGGCGCAGCTCCTCGCGTACCCGTACCGGCACTCCTTCTGGTACGCGCCGGGCACCAGCTGGAGCTACTCCCACGCCAACTACGTCCTGCTCGTCGCCGCGCTGGAGAAGATCACCGGCACCCGGATCGACAGGCTCGTGGAGGAGCGGGTGACCGGTCCCCTCGGACTGCGCGACACGCGGAACGACTTCACCCCCGACATCCCGCGCCCGGTCCTGCACGCCTTCACCTCGGAACGCGGCTCCTACGAGGAGTCCACGTTCTGGAACCCGTCGTGGACCACCGCGCCCGGCGCGGTCATCACCACCCACATCTGCGACCTGGCCACCTCCGCGCGGGCGATCGGCAGCGGCGAACTCCTCTCGTACCGCTCGTACCGCACCCTGCTGAATCCGGGCACCGTCGGCCTCGGCGGCGCGACCGCCACCTGCCCCGCCGACGTCTGCCTGAAGCAGACCGAGGCCAAGCACTTCGGCCTCGGCGTCATCGTCGTCAACGGGTGGGTGCTGCAGAACCCGTCGTTCTCCGGGTACGCGGCGATCCAGGCGTACCTCCCGTCGAAGCGGCTCGCGATCGCGGTCTCCGCGACGAAGACCCCGACCACCCCCGACGGCAACATGGCCGAGGTGGTCGCCGAGCGCATCGCGGCCGCACTCGCCCCTGAGGACCCGCTCGCGCTCTCCTGATCCTCCGTCACGAGGCCGCCCGGCGCCGCCGGTCGGCGGCACCGGGCGGCCCCTCCGGATCAGACGAGGACCGGCAGGGCGTGCCGTCGGGGCCTCGGCGCGGAGGCCTCCGGCCCGGCCGGGGCCGGTCCTCGCCGTCGGTCAGGGCCGCGACGAGGGAGGTGCGGGCGCGGGCGACCCGGGACCTTATCGTGCCGACCGGGCAGCCGGTGGCCTCGGCGGCCTCGGCGTAGGAGAGGCCGAGGAGTTGGGTCAGGACGAAGGCCTCGCGGCGCTCCGCAGGGATCGCGGAGAGGAGTTCCGCGAGGGCGATGCCGTCCTCGAAGCCGGGGAGTCCGCAGGGCTGCGCCCGCTCGGCGGCCGTCTGCCAGTCGTCCTGGTCCGAGAGCCGGGGCCGGGCCGCCGCGCGCCGCAGGCTGTCCACGACCGTGCGGCGGGCGATGGAGAGCAGCCAGGTGCGGGCGGAGGAACGCCCTCGAAACAGGGCAGCGCGGTGAGCGCCCGCAGGAAGACCTCCTGGGTGAGGTCGTCCGCCGCCTGCCGGTCGGCGCTGAGGTACGCGACGTACCGCCAGACGTCCCGGTGCAGCGCCCGTACGAACAGGTCGGCCTGGGAGGGCGAACCGTCCCGGGCGGCCAGCGCGAGACGGGTCGTCGCCTCGTCGCTCTCGGGGGAGGGCAGGGAGCGCGAGGAGCTTGTGCGCGCGTTCACAAGGCTGTGGTGGGCAGGGTTGTTCCGGGCAGGAGTCATCGCCGAAGGTCCTTACGGGGCAAGAGGGGTCCGGCGCGCCGACCGGGCGCCGCCGGTGAGTCGTACGGCCCGCCGCGGGGCAGGCCGATGCCCGGGGCGAGGAACAGGCCCGTCGCCCCCGGGGATCCGGCTGTCAGAAGACAGCGATCACCCGGGGAGGACCTCTGGTGAGCAGCGCGCGTGCGAGGAGGAGACGCCGGGGAACCCGCCCGCCGCCGGACCGCGCGCGCCGGACGCGCAGCCGGTCCACGGCCACGGGCAGCACCGCGAGGAGGAGCAGCAGGGGCCGGAACACCCGCGCGGGCACGGTGCGCAGCAGCCGGAACACGGCCCGCTCGCCGTACGCGAGCCAGAGGCCGCTGAGCAGCGCGGCGAGGAGGTGGGCCGCGAGCATGCCGGAGGAGGAGGTCAAGTCCGTCATGTCGTGGCCGGCGGGCGCGGCGCTCCGGCCCATGGAGGCGTGGCCCATGGCGGCGTGTGCCATGGCCATGTGATCCATCGTCAGGCGACCCGCGCCGGCGTGGTCCATCGTCATGCCGGCCATGCCGGCGTGGTCCATGGCCGGGTGCTCCGCCGTCGGTGCGGCGACGGCCGTCTGCGACCGGGAGAAGGCCAGGTGCAGCGCGGACTGGAAGGCGACGGCAGCGGAGGTCACGGCCAGGAGCCCGCGTTCACGCCCGCCGAGGATCCACGCGCCCGCCGCCGTGCCGACGAAGGCCGCGCCCAGCGTCCCGACGGGCACGGCGCGGCCCGACATGAGGATGTGGCCGATGGCGGCGAGCAGCACGCAGACGGCCGCGAACAAGGCGGCGCGCGCGGCTCGGGAACATCGGCCTGGTGTCATGGCGTGCCCATCCTTGCACCCCTTCCGGAGGTGTGCGGGCGGGCATCGCGAGCACGGCCGCCCCTCGACCTGTCCGGCACATGCCTACGCGAGATGTGGTGCGTCCCACAAGACCGCCCTGGGAACTCCTGTGCCCCACGGGCCGACTTCTTCGGTCGATGGCTGATGGCTGATGGCTGATGGCTGATGGCCGATGGCCGATGGGCGACGGGCGACGGGCCACGGTTGATGGGCGACGGTCGACGGCCGGGGATTCCGGGCCGGGGCCGCCACGGGAAGGGAGGCGTGTGGGAACCGAGGAGCGACGGCGGCGGCCGGGGCGGAGGCGTCGCCCGGACGCGGCGGCGGCCCGGACCGGGGCGGCGGTGCCGGCCGGGGACTGACCGCGCTGCTCACGACCGCCATGGCCTTCTCGATGATGCAGCTCTTCCTCCTCGGCGCCCTCGGGCCCCGTCTCGTCGACCGACTCGGCGTCTCCGAGACGGAGTTGGGCCTGACGACGACCGTCGGGTTCGGCACGGCCGCCGTGCTCTCGCCCGCCGGCGGCCGCATCGTCGACCGGATCGGGCCGCGCCGCTCCCTGGTCGCCCTCCTCGCGCTCTCGGCGGTGGCGCTGGGACTCATCGGCGCCGCCCCGGGCGTGGGCCTGCTGCTCGCCGCCGTCGCCCTCGGCGGTGTGCCGCAGGCACTGGCCAACCCGGCGACCAACAAGGCGATCCTGGCCGCCGTGCCCGCCGCGCGGCGCGGCGCGGTCACCGGCACGAAGCAGTCCGGAGTGCAGCTCGGGGCCTTCGTCGCCGGACTCCCGCTCGCGACGGCCGCCGGTCTCTTCGGCTGGCGGGGCGCGGTCGGGGCGGCGGCCGGTGCGGCGCTGCTCGCGGCGGCGTGGGCGTGGCGGGCGCTGCCGGCGGACCCCGTGGCGCCCCGCAAACGGGGCGGACACCGGCGGGGCGGGGAGCGAGGGGCGGGCCGGTGGTCTGGCTGGCCGGGTTCTCGCTCTTCCTGGGCGCCGGGATCGCGTCCGTGAACACGTACCTCGTGCTCTTCGGCGTCCAACGCCTCGGCATGGGCCCGGCGGTGGCGGGCGCGCTGATCGCCGTGCTCGGCGTGGCGGGCATCGCGGGCCGGATCGGATGGTCGCGGGCCGCCGTCCCGGGCCGCGCCGAGTGGCTGCCGGGAGCGCTCGCGGCCGGAGCGGTGGGAGCGGCGGCGCTCCTCGTCGCCGCCCCGTACGCGGAACCGCTGGTCTGGGCGGCCGCCGTCGCCGTGGGCGTCTTCGCGGTCTCCGGCAACGCCGTCTCCATGGTCCTCGTCATGCAGCGGTCCGCCCCGGGCCGGGCCGGACGGGACTCGGCGCGGGTGGCCGCCGGGTTCTTCGCCGGATTCGCCCTGGGGCCAACGCTGTTCGGGAGGCTCGCGGAGAGCGGCCGTTACGGGACCGGCTGGGTCCTGGTGGCCGCCGAGTTCGCCGTGGCCGGAGCGGTCGCCCTCGTCTGGGCGACCCGAGACCGCCGAAGGGGAGCCGTGGGTGAACTCCGCTGGGCCGACGAGGCCTTGGAGGCGGTGCTCCGGCGGACCGGTGAGACCGCACGGCAGGTCGGGGAGCGGTTCCCCCTGTACGCGGACCCCGCCGACGGGCACTGGACCACGACCGGCCGGGGCTCCTGGGCGGGCGGGTTCTGGGCCGGGCTGCTCTGGCTGCGGGCCCGCCGCACGGGAACGGCCGCCGACCGCGCGGCGGCGGCCGCGTGCACGGCCCGCCTCGCCCCTGGACGGAGGCGGACACCGCCACCCGGGGTCTGATCCTCTGGTACGGAACGGCCCTCGGCGACGGCGAGGAGGCCGAGGCCCTGCGCGCACGGGCGGCGCGGTCCGTACGCACCGCCTACGACCCGGCCCTCGGGCTCGTCCCCTGGGGCGCGGCCCTCGGCGGCCCCGCGCCCGCGCCCGCGCGGACGGCGTCCCGGCCTCGTACCGCTCCTCGCCTCCGCCGGGACCGGGGAGAGGCGGTCGCGGCCGGTCACCTCCACCGCCACCTCGACCTCTGCCTCGACGGCGCGAACGCCGAACGCCCCTGCCCTTCCTGGGAGTTCACCGAGGCGACCGGCTGGCACGCCTGCCCCGAACCGGAGGCCGGCTGGACCCGGGGCGAGGCCTGGCTGCTCCTGGCCGTCGCCGACGCGCTGCTCCGCGCCCGGACGCCGGCCTGGCGACCGCAGAGACTGCGCGAGGCGGCGCGACTCCTCCTGGAACAGGGCGAGTTCCTGACCGGCCCCCTGGTCCCGCCCGCCCTCGCCCGGCACCCGGACGGACCGCTCGACACCTCGGCCGCCGCGATCGGCGCGGTCGCCCTCCTGAAACTGGCCCTGCTGCCCGCACCGGAATCCACCGCGTACCGCACGCGCGCCGAGGACGTCCTGCGCCACCTGACCCTGACCCACCTCACCCCACCGGGCACCCCGCACCCGGCCGGGACGCTCCAGGACGGCTGCTACGACGCGGCCTCGGGCACGGCCGTCCGCCACGCGCTCGTGTGGGGCGACTTCTTCCTGGCCCTCGGCCTCGCCGCCCTGCGCGGCCACGTCGACCTCGGGCGGGTGTAGGACACTCCGGGCCCGCCGCGCGCGGGGCGTGTCGGGCCGTCGGGGGCGGGCGGGCAGGTGGTCGCGTGGCGCGGACGGCCCGAGCCTCTCGGGTACGTCGTAGAGTACCGATCCCCTCGGGCGCGTCGTAGAGTACCGATCCCTCGGGCGCGCCGTAGGGCACCGAACCTCTCGGGTGCGCCGTACGGCCCCGAACCTCTCGGGTGCGTCGTAGGGCACCGATCCCCTCGGGTGCGTCGTACGGCCCCGAACTGCTCCCGGAGCCCGACGCGCACCCCGTCGCCCAGGCGTACACGAGCGCCCTCGTCGAGGACGGCATCCCGGCCGCCTCCTTCGCCGTGGACGACGTCCGCGCCGAGTACGAGCGGCCGCGCGCCCTCGGTGTCCGCTCTCGGCGTCCGCTTCACCCAGGAACCGCAGGAACCGCAGGAACCGACGGAGGCGGGCCCGGTCGCCACGGCGGTCCTGGACGACACCTGCGGCAATCCGATCCGGATCGTCCAGCGGCCCCGAGCGCCGAGCGCCGAGCGCCGGGCGGCCCGGCGCGGGTGTGGGAGGCGGCTGCCTTCCCGGCCTCAGCCGACGTGGACGCGGGGCGTCGCTCTCGGTCGGCTTCCGCCTCGCGGAGGACTTCGCGGGTGACGGGGGCGATCTCGCCCTGGCCGAAGAGGAAGAAGCGGAGGAAGTTGGCGAAGGGGTTGCCCTCGGTCCACTCGAAGTAGATGTGGGGGCGGACGCCGGTGAGGTCGCGGGCGTGGAGCAGGAGGGCGGCGAGGGCGTTGGGGATGGAGGAGGACTCCACGGTCAGGACGCGGTAGCGGTCGTGGAGGACCTCGCCGCGGACGGTGAGACCGGCCTCGAACTCGGAGGGGTCGGTGACGGTGACCTCGATGAAGACGAAGTCCTCGGTGCCGGGCAGGTCGTTGTCGGCGCGGATCTGGTCCTTCTTCGCCCGGTACTCCTCGGCGTCGCGCTTGTCCGGTTCGTTGGCGATGAAGCGCGGGGTGCGGCGGGAGATGTCCTGGATGAAACGTTCCGCCATGTCGTCGAGCTCGATGTGGGTGACGCGCAGTTCGAAGGCGCGGCCGAGCCGGGACAGCAGCGAGATGAGGATGATGCCGGCGATGAAGCAGGCGCCGATCTTCACGCCGTCGGGGCGTTCGATGACGTTGACGACGGTGGTGTAGAGGAAGACGGCGGAGATGACGCCGAAGCCGATGGTCCAGCCGCGCTGGCCGGCCTTGCGGGCGGCGATGGTCACCGCGATGGCGGCGGAGCAGATCAGGACGAGGACGCCGGTGGCGTAGGCGCCGCCCTGGGCGTCGACGTCGGCGTCGAAGATCCAGGTCACCAGGAAGGCGACCAGGGTGAAGACGATGACCATGGGGCGCACGGCGCGGGCCCAGTGCGGGGCCATGCCGTACTTGGGCAGGTAGCGGGGCATCAGGTTGAGCAGGCCCGCCATGGCGGAGGCGCCGGCGAACCAGAGGATGGCGATGGTGGCGACGTCGTAGACGGTGCCGAAGGTGTTGCCCAGGTACTCGTGCGCGAGGTAGGCCAGCGCGCGGCCGTTGGCGTTGCCGCCGGACTCGAACTCCTTGGCGGGGATGAGGACGGTGGTGATGAAGCTGGTGCAGATCAGGAAGACGCTCATGATCAGCGCGGCGGTGGTGAGCAGCTTCTTGGTGTCCCGGATCCGGCCCGTCGGCCTGGCCTCGGTGTCGCCCTCGTCGCCCTTCACGTGGGGCATGACGGCGACGCCGGTCTCGAAGCCGGACAGACCCAGCGCGAGCTTGGGAAGACGATCAGGGCGACGCCGACCATCGCGAAGACGTTGCCGTGCTCGGTGGTCAGGGCGGCGGTCCAGTCGGTGACCACGTGGCCCTCGGTGATCACGTGCCACAGGCCGGTGACCACGACGACCACGTTGAGGGAGAGGTAGATGCCGACCAGGACGACGGCGACGCCGATGGCCTCCAGGAAGCCCTTGAGGAACACCGCGCCGAGCAGGGCGATCAGCGCCAGCGTGATGATCATCTGCTTGTCGTGCAGCGCCGCTTCCAGGTGCGGGTTCTCCACGAGGTGGGTGGAGGCGTCGGCCGCCGACAGGGTGATGGTGATCAGGAAGTCGGTCGCCGCGAAGCCGAGAAGGGTCAGGACGAACAGCTTGCCCTTCCAGAAGGAGAGCAGCCGCGACAGCATCGCGATCGAGCCCTCGCCGCGCGGGCTCTCTTCGGCCACGCGGCGGTAGACGGGCAGCGCGCCGCCAGGGTGACGATCACGAGGACGATCGTCGCGACGGGGAGAGCAGCCCGGCCGCCAGGGCCGCGATGCCGGGCTGGTAGCCGAGGGTGGAGAAGTAGTCGACACCGGTCAGGCACATCACCCGCCACCAGCGCTGACCCTGGTGTCCGGCGTCCGGCGCCGTCTCCTTGGGCCGGGAGGGCTTGCCCTTCCCCATGTCGGACAGGCCCTCCAGCATCCACGCGCGCAATCGTCCGGTGCGGGCTTCCTTCGTGGTGGCCATCGGTTGTCCCCGGGTGCTGGTAGGTGTCGACTTTCGGCCATCAGTGCGGATGGCCGGGCAAGCCTAAGCAGACGCCGGGCCGCCGATCGGGGTCACGCGTCAGGGAAGCGTCAAGATCCCCCTGTCGGACGTCGTACTTGTCACACCGGAGGCCCTTGCCGACCCAGGGCCCGGCCCCGGCCCCGGCCCGGCTCCTGCCCCGGACCCGGCGCCTGTCCCGGACCCGCTCCCGTTCCCGGTCCCGGTCCATGCCCCCCGCTCCCGCTCCTGCTCCCGCTCCCGGTCCACGCCCCGGCCTCAGCGGCTGCCGAAGGCCTGCGTCCAGTAGGGGCCGCCGGAGGTATGGAGGCCGATGCCGATCTCCTTGAACCCGCAGTTCAGGATGTTCGCCCGGTGGCCGGGACTGTTCATCCAGGAGTCCATCACCTGCGCCGCGCTGGTCTGGCCCTTCGCGATGTTCTCGCCGTACGACGCCCACGCGTACCCGGCGGCCGTGATCCGCTCGCCGGGGCCGTCGCCGTCGGGGTTGGTGTGGTCGAAGAAGTCCCGCGCGGCCATGTCGTCGGAATGCCCCTGGGCGGCCCGGGTCAGCAGGGGGTGCTCGGTCAGCGGCCCGCAGCCCGCCTTGGCCCGTTCCTGGTTGACCAGGCTGATCACCTGCTGCGCGGTCGAACCGGAACCAGAACCGGAACCGGAGCCGGAATCGCTCGTCGGCTGCGCCCGGGTGGGGATGGGGACGGCCGTGGGGGCGGTCGTACGCGGCGGCCGGGGCGGCGCGGGCGGCGTGGTCCAGGAGGTGGTCGGCGCGGGGCGCGAGGGCCCCGGGGTCTTGTGGGCGGGCTTGGACGCCGTCGGCGAAGGCGTGGCCGGGGAACGGGTGGCCGAGGGGAGGCGGTCGTCGGGGCGCGGTGGTCGCGGGCGAGGAGGGCAGGCGGCGCCGGTGGTCGCGGCGAGGGTCGTGCCCCGGCCCCGTACCCCCGTCGGGGCCAGTGGTCAGCAGGAAGGTGCCGCCGGTGACGGCCACCACGGCCAGGCCCGCCGCGAGGACGACGCGCCTGCGGCCCTGCCGCCGCTGCCGCCGCCGTCGACGGGCGGCACGGGAGCCCCGGGCACCGGGACCGGTGGCGGACCTGGCCTCGCCCCGCCACCGTGTCGCGCGACGCGGGCCCCAGCGTCCATGGGCGCTGTGGCTGTGGCTGTGGCTGTGGCTGTGTCCGTGACGGTGACCGGTGTCGCTGTGCCCGCCGCCGCGACGGCGTCGAAGCCGCCCGTTCCCGGAGGCTCGCGAGGAGCAGTGCGGCCGGGGGCACCAGGAGCAGCCCGGCGAGCAGGCCCTCCGCCGGTACGAGTCCGCTCCACAGGCCGGCGCAGTGGGCGCACGCGCGCGCGTGCCGGGCTATGCGCTTGCGCCAGAGGACGGAGGGACGGCCGTCCCAGGTCCCGGTCTCGTACCGCAGGGTGGGGCACGGCGGGTTCTGCGCCAGGGCCCGTACGACGACCCGGGCGGCCTCCAGGCGGTCCTTCATCCGCTGGACCCGCACGGCGGTGTGCTGCGGCGACAGCCGGAGGGCGTCGGCCACCTCGTGGCGGCTCAGCTCGCCGGCGCATTCCAGCCACCACAGGAGAGCAGCTCCCGGTCCTCCGGCTCCATCCAGCGGCTCGCCTCGGCGGTCTCGCGCCGCTGTCCGGACAGGTTCAGCCGGACCACGGCGAGCTCGGCGAAGTCGGAGCCCGGCTGCGGGATCTCGCGGGCGTCGTCGAGGCCGCCCGCCGGGAGGCCGGCCCGCTGCTGCCGGTGCCAGTGGCCGCGGACGCCGTTCATGGTGATGGCGACCAGCCAGGACCTGAAGCTGTCCGGGGAGCGCAGGTCGCCGAGCCCGGCGAGCGCCCGCAGCATCGTCTCCTGCACGACGTCGTCGACGTCGTGGTGACCGTTCATCGCCCGGCCCACGATGTTGTAGACGAGGGGCAGGTGGAGCGCGAGGAGCCGGTCCTGCGCCCGCGGGTCTCCGCTCTGTGCCGCCCTGACCAGTTCCGTACCGTGCTGTGCGCCCATGCTCCGTATCACCCTGTCCGTTTCCGCTGTCGTCGACCGCTGACAGAGGGGAGATCACGGGGAGGCGGCCGGATAACAGGAATCCGAGGGGAAGATCCGGGAACCTCCGGGCTCCCGTAGAGGAGGCCAGGGCGCCGTCCCGGTCTTCGTGGCTTCCGCCAGTACGAGGTTCCGCGCCGCTCCGGCAAGACTGCCGGGGCAGGACGGATCACCAGGCACGACCGAGCACCAGGCACGACCGAGCACTACGGATCACCAGGCACGACCGAGCACCGGGGAGGACCGCGCGATGAGCGTGCAGCAGTACGACGAGATCGGCGAGGCGTTCGAGGGGTTCAAGTCCCTGCCGTTGACCCGGTACGGGGAGGTGCCCAGCTTCCTGGGCCTCGTCGGCGACGTGAAGGGCAGGTCGGCCCTCGACCTCGCCTCCGGCACCGGCTTCTACAGCCGGGAGCTCATGCGGCGCGGCGCCGCCGAGGTGCTCGGCATCGACATCTCGGGCGAGATGGTCGCGGCGGCACGGGGCTTCGAGGAGCGCGAGCCGCTGGGCGTGCGCTACGAGGTGGGCGACGTGTCCGAGCTGCGCGAGCTCGACCGGCGCTTCGACCTGGCGCTGGGGGTCCAGCTGCTCAACTACGCGCCGGACATCGCCGCCATGGAACGGATGTGCCGGAACGTGCACCGGAGCCTGAACCCCGGCGGCGAGTTCTTCGTGCTCGCGCAGAAGCCCGACTACCGCTTCGACGGGCCGTCCCTGGCCAAGTACGGCTTCCTCTGCGAGGCGACCGGCGAGGAGATCGAGACGGGGCCGCGCGTCCGGATCACGGCGCTGCTCGACCCGCCGATCTCGTTCGTCGGCGCCTGTCCGCGCCGCGAGGTCTACGAGGGCGCGCTGCGGGCGGCCGGATTCGGCGAGTTGACCTGGGTCCCGCTGGAGGTGTCCGAGGCCGGCGTCCGCGCGTTCGGCGCGGACTTCTGGGCGGACTGCCTCGCCAACCCGCCCTTCGAGCTGCTGCGCTGCCAGGCCTGACGCCCGGCCCCGACACCCTGCCCCGCCCCCCCCTGGCGTCCGGCCCTTGAGACCGACGTCTCGGCGCCGGACGCACCCCCTGGTGAACCGGCCTCCCGCACCCGCCCGTACGGTGGTCGGGTCCTGCCGTTCCCGTCCGCTCGGCGCCGACGCACCATCGAGAACAGAGAGAGACCCATGAACGTCAGCGCACACATCGAGGCCGTCTACGCGGAGGTCCAGCGCCGCAACCCCGGCGAGGCCGAGTTCCACCAGGCGGCGGCCGAGGTGCTCGAATCGCTCGCGCCCGCGCTCGAACAGCACCCCGAGTACGTCGAGAGCGGGATCCTGGAGCGGCTCTGCGAGCCCGAGCGACAGCTGATGTTCCGGGTTCCCTGGGTCGACGACCAGGGCGCCGTCCGGGTGAACCGCGGCTTCCGGGTGGAGTTCAACAGCGCCCTCGGCCCGTACAAGGGAGGCCTGCGGTTCCACCCGAGCGTCAACCTCGGCATCGTGAAGTTCCTGGGCTTCGAGCAGATCTTCAAGAACGCGCTCACCGGGATGGGGATCGGCGGCGGCAAGGGCGGGTCGGACTTCGACCCCAAGGGCCGCTCGGACGCCGAGATCATGCGGTTCTGCCAGTCCTTCATGACGGAGCTGTACCGCCACCTCGGTGAGCACACCGACGTGCCCGCCGGGGACATCGGCGTCGGCGGGCGGGAGATCGGCTACCTGTTCGGCCAGTACAAGCGGATCACCAACCGCTACGAGTCGGGTGTCCTCACCGGCAAGCCGGTCGGATGGGGCGGCTCGCACGCCCGCACCGAGGCCACCGGCTACGGCGCGGTGTACTTCGCCCAGGAGATGCTCGCCACCCGCGGCGAGGACTTCGACGGGCGCCGCGTCGTGGTCTCCGGCTCCGGGAACGTCGCCGTGTACGCCGTGGAGAAGGTCCACGCCCTCGGCGGCCGCGTCGTGGCCTGCAGCGACTCCACCGGCTACCTCGTCGACGAGGACGGCATCGACCTGGAGCTCCTGAAGGAGGTCAAGGAGGTGCGCCGGGCCCGGCTCTCCGCCTACGCGGAGGCCAGGCCGACCGCGCGCTTCTCCACCCGCGGCACGGTGTACGACCTCGCCTGCGACGTCGCCCTGCCCTGCGCGACGCAGAACGAGCTGGGCCGCGAGGACGCCGTGGCCCTGGTCAAGAACGGGGTCCGCGCGGTCGCCGAGGGCGCGAACATGCCCTGCACGCCCGAGGCGGTGGAGGTGTTCCGCGAGGCCGGGGTCCTCTTCGGCCCCGGAAAGGCCGCCAACGCGGGCGGCGTGGCCACCTCCGGACTGGAGATGCGGCAGAACGCGGCCCGCGACACCTGGTCCTTCGAGGAGACCGAGTCCCGCCTCGCCCAGGTCATGCGCGACGTCCACACCGAGTGCCGCGCCACCGCCGAGGCCTACGGCACCGACGCGGACGACTACGTCCTCGGCGCCAACGTGGCGGGCTTCCTGAAGGTGGCGGAGGCCATGCAGGCGCAGGGCGTCATCTGACACCCGCGCGGAGACGGCGGCGCGTGCCCCGCCGCGTCACCCGCACGGCCCGGCCGGATGCCCTCCCGGCCGGGCCGTGCGCAGGCTGGTGCCCCGGACTGTGCTCGCGGCCGGACACCACTCGCGGCCGGACACCAGGAGAAGGGGCCCCATGGGCAGGACGCGCGGGACGGATCCGCAGGGAGACGGCGTCGCGCGGCTGCTCGCGCGCCTGGCCCTGCTCGCGGCGGCCGGTTCGCTGGTCGTCCTCCTGATCGCGCTGGGCGACGGCGGCCTGGTGGTGGTCGGGGCCGGGTTCCTCGGCCTCGTCCTCTGCGCCGTCGGCATCTGGTGGTTCGTCGCCCACCGGGGCGCGGTGCGCCTCCTCGGGGCGCTCCTCGCGATCGCCGCGCCCGTCGGCGTCCTCGTCCTCTTCGTCCACGAGGGCCTGTGGCCGATGGCGCTGGTCCTCTGCCTGTGCTGGGCCGCGACGCTGGCCTGCGCGCGGGCGGCGCTGCGCCGATCGCGTCCGGAGCGGTCGCAGCGGGCGGTCGCGGCGCGCCGGCCGGAGCGACCGGTCCTGATCATGAACCCGAAGTCCGGCGGCGGGAAGGTCGGCCGCTTCGGTCTCGTCGAGCGGGCGGAGGACCTGGGCGCGCGGGTGATCCTGCTCGACCCGTCCGCCCCGGCCGACGTCGCCGAGCTGGCCCGTGACGCCGTGGCCGAGGGCGCGGACCTGCTCGGCGTCGCGGGCGGCGACGGCACCCAGGTCCTGGTGGCGGCGGTCGCCGCCGAGCACGACCTGCCGTTCCTGGTGATCTCCGCCGGCACCCGCAACCACTTCGCCATGGACCTCGGCCTCGACCGCTCCGACCCGACGCGCTGCCTCGACGCGCTGACCGACGGCGAGGAACTCCGGATCGACCTCGGCGACGTCGACGGCCGCCCCTTCGTCAACACCGTGTCCTTCGGCGTCTACGCCGACGTGGTCCAGCGCCCCGAGTACCGCGACGACAAGGCGGGCACGGCCCTGGCCCTCATGCCGGACCTGCTGATCGGCGACGGCGTGCGACGGCTCGACGCGCGGATCGACGGCACGGGGCTGTCCGCCCAGCAGGCCCTGCTCGTCAGCAACAACCCGTACGTCTCGCCCGACGACCTCAGCGGCGGCGGCCGCCGGCCCAGCCTCGACGACGGCGAACTGGGGGTGCTCGGAATCCGGGTGGAGGACGCGGCGCAGGCCGCCGACCTGGCCGTACGGGGTTCCCAGTCCACGGGCCTCACCGTCCTGACCGCGCACCGCGTCGAGGTGACGGCCGACGCGGAGGAGATCCCGGTGGCGGTCGACGGCGAGGCGCTGCGGATGCCCACCCCGGTCGTGTGCACGCTGCGCCCGGGAGCCCTGCGGGTCCTGGTGCCGCGCGACCGCCCGGGTGTCCCCGCGCCGGTGCCGCCGGTGCGGTGGCGGCGGATCTTCGACCTCGCGTTCGGTCGCGCGGAGCGGACGGCGGAGGCGTCGCCGTAGGGCCCGTCCGGTGCGTCAGGGGCGGACAGGCCCTGACGGGGCCCGGCCCCGGCGTCAGTCGCGGGGAGGGGAAGGGCCGCTGGTTCCAGCCCGCGACCACCGGCAGCCCGTGCTCCGTCGACAGCCGCCGACCGTCGCCGTCGTCAGCAGGAACAGCCGGCCGTCGGACGCCGGCAGGCCCAGGTACCGGGCGGTGAGCACCCGCAGCAGATGCGCGTGCGCCACCACCACGCCGTCCTCGCCGGAGCCCGCGAGGAGCGGCGTGACGCGCGCCAGGACCCGGTCGGCCCGCCGCCCCACGTCCTCGGCGGACTCGCCCGGCCGCCCGTCGGGGTGCGGGGCACGCCGTCGCGCCACAGCGACCAGTCCGGCCGGGACGCGTGGATCCGGGCCGTGGTCAGCCCCTCGTACCCGCCGTAGTCCCACTCGTACAGGTCCTCGTCCGTCCCGGCGTCCCGCAGCCCGGCCAGCTCGGCCGTGCGCCGGGCCCGCCGCGAGGGGCTGCTGAGCACGAAGGCGAACGACCGGTCCGCGAAGAACGGCGCGAGCGTCCGCGCCTCCGCCTCGCCGTCCGGCGTGAGCGGCAGATCGGTACGGCCGGTGTGCCGCCCGGAGGCGCTCCACTCCGTCTCGCCGTGACGGACGACGAGGAGGTCACCCATGTCCCGCCGCTCCTTCCGGGTCGTGGTTACTCGACCGGCTTGCCGGGCTGGTCGTGGGTGGAGCAGTGGATCCCGCCGCCTCCGGTGGCGATGGTGTCGATGTTCAGCTGCACGACGTCCCGCTTGGGGAAGTGCTCCTGGAGGATGCCCCGGGCGCGGTCGTCGGCCTTCCGGTCGCCGAACTTCGGCATGTAGACGGCGTCGTTGCCGACGTAGAAGTTGGCGTAGGTGGACAGGAAGTCGTCGGTGTAGCCGGTGATCAGGTCGGGGTCGGGCTGCGGGAGGTCGATGATCTCGAACTCGCGGCCCTGCGCGTCGGTCGCCTCGCTGAGCACGGCCTTGGCCTGGTCCGAGGAGCGCGACCAGGAGTCCGCCGGCATGCCGGGGAAGGCTCGGTCGAGCAGGATCACGCCGGGCGCGGTGAAGCGGACGAGGCTGTCGACGTGGGCGTCGGTGATGTCCTCGCCGCGTACGCCCTTCAGCCAGATCACCTTGTCCATGCCGAGGAGCTCCTTGAGCTCGGCCTCGATCTGGGCGCGGGACTTGCCCGGGTTGCGGTTGTCGTTGACGATCGAGCTCTCGGTGATCAGGAGCGTGCCCTCGCCGTCCGTCTCGAAGGAGCCGCCCTCGGCGACGATCGACGTCTGGACGCGGGGGATCCCGTACTTCGACAGCAGCTTCCGTCCGACCAGGGCGTCGTTGTCGTGCACCTGCTTGTTGCCCCAGCCGCTGAAGTTGAAGTCGACCCCGGCGACCTTGCCGCCCTCCTCGACGAACACGGGCACGGTGTCGCGGGCCCACAGGTCGTCGACGGGGAGCGGGATGACCTCGACGCCCTTGCCGCAGGCCTTCTGGGCGGCTGCCAGCTGGTCGGGGCGGGCCATCATCACGACGTACTCGTACTCGGAGATGGCGCGGGCGACCCGGGCGATGTCCTGGCGCACGTAGGGAGGTCGTCCTCCACACGGACTCGAGCGCGGGCCACGACATGAAGGTGCGGGCGTGGCTCTCCCACTCGGCGGGCATGCGGATTTCCTCGTCGCTTCCCGCGGTCGGGTCGGTGGTGCCCGCGGCCCGGACGGGCCGGACTCGCCGGGGCCGCAGGCGGCGGCGCCGAGGGTGAGCGCGCCGATGCCGGCGAGCACGCGCAGAGCCGAACGGCGGGAGGGGAGGAAGTCGGACATCGGGGTCTCCGATCTTGAGGGGCGTGGACCGTGGCTCTGTGCCCCTCCACAAGGGTGCACGCACGATCCTCTGAATCGCTGGTTACGCCTGGCCGGATATGACCTTCGTGTCGCCACTCTGACACTGACTGAAAATTCAGTCAAACTGACGGTCAGGCTGCTCCCGGCCGCGGGTCCGCGCCGGGGCGCCCGCCGTCAGCGGCCGAGTCGCTCGACCTCGGTGGAGACCGCCTCCCGCACCAGCTCGCGGGCGTGGTCCAGGGGCAGCGCGCCGCTGAGCCAGCGGGTGCTGAGCCCTTCGAGGAGGCCGGTGAGCCTCTCCGCGGCCGCCGTGAGGGCCGGCGCGGGGTCGAGGGGTGGATGCGGCCCAGGAGGTCCGCGACGTCGTAGATCCAGGTCAGCGTGGCTCTGGCCAGATCCCCGCGCAGCTCGGGCTCGAAGATCGCGCTGGCGCGCAGCTCGCCCCAGGCCGTGCTGTTCTCGCGGACCTCGGGAGGTCCTGGAACTCAAGGAGCAGGGACTGTTCCAGCTCCTGCCGGGCGTCGCGCGGGCCGCCGGACCCGCCGGACCCGCCGGACCCGCCAGGCCCGTCGGGTCCGCCGAGGCCGTCGGGGCTGTCGGAGCCGTCCAGGCCGTCCAGGCCGCCCATGTCGGACGTGTACCGGTCGGCCCGGTCGCTGATGAACTCCAGGGTGTGGCGCAGGACGCCGCCCGGTCCTTGAAGTGGTAGTAGATCAGGGCGGTGGAGACCCCGGCCTCGGTCGCCAGCTCCTCCATGCGCAGCCCGCGCACTCCCCGCCGGGCTATGACCCGGGCGGCCCCTTCCAGGATGGCCCTTCGGCGGTCCGTCGCCACGTAATCCCCCTCTTGAGTGGTCTGAACCAACAGTGTCGCATATTGACTGAATCTTTAGTTAGAGACACGATGCGTCCGTCGGATCGGTCGCATCGTTCGACACGCGTCCTTCGTTCCGCCTCGCCGAAAGAGCCACCGCATGCCCGCTCAGCTTCCCGACGCCCAGCCCGCTCACCCCCACGCGGCTCTGACGGCCGACGACCCCCGGGAGATCGGCGGCTACCGCCTCCAGGCCCGCCTGGGCTCCGGCGGCATGGGCGTGGTGTACCTGGCCCACACCCCCGGCGGCCGTCCGATCGCGCTGAAGGCGGTGCGGGAGGAGTTCGCGGGAGATCCCGAGTTCCGCCTGCGCTTCGCCCAGGAGGTGGCCAGCGCCGAGCGCATCCACGGCCTGTTCACCGCGCAGGTGGTCGCGTCGGGCGTGGACGCCCCGACCCCGTGGCTCGCCACCGCCTACATCCCCGGCCCGTCCCTGCACCAGGTGGTCCAGCGGCACGGACCGCTCCCGGTGCGGACGGTGCTGCTGCTCATGGCGGGCATCGCCGAGGCCCTCCAGGCGATCCACGGCGCGGGCGTCGTCCACCGCGACCTCAAGCCCGCCAACGTCCTGATCGCGGAGGACGGGCCCCGCGTCATCGACTTCGGCATCGCGCGCGCGGCCGACGCCGTCGCGCTGACCGGGGTGGGCCTGAGCATCGGCACGGCCGCGTTCATGGCCCCCGAGCAGGCGCTCGGCCGGCCCGTGTCCCCGGCCACCGACGTCTTCGCGCTCGGCGCGCTCATCGCGTACGTGGCGAGCGGCGAGACCCCTTCGGGAGGGGTCGGAGTCGGCCGCCCTGTACCGGGTGGTCCATGAACTGCCCGACCTCGCCCGCGTACCGCACGACCTGCGCGACCTGCTGGCCTGGTGCCTGGCCAAGCGGCCGGAGGACCGCCCACGACGACGGACCTGATCGCCGCCGTCCACGCCCACCCCCTGGTGGGGGCCGCCCGGAGTTCGCCGAGGGCTGGCTGCCCCAGTCGGTCAGCAGCGAGGTGGCGGGCCGGGCGGCGCGCCCGGCCCCGCCCACGCGCAGCCCACTCGCGGCCCCGGACCCGGGGCTGCCCCGGCCTGTCCCCGCACCCGGCCCGGGACCCCGGCCTGCCCCCGCATCCGACCCCGGCCCCTGGGCTGTCCCCGACTCTGACCCCCGGCCTGTCCTCAGCACAGTCCCAGTCCCAGTCCCAGTCCCACTCCCAGTTCCAGTCCCGGCCTCAGTCCCAGTCCCGGCCCCAGCTTCAGTCCCAGCCCCAGCTTCAGTTCCAGTCCCCGGCTCCGGACCCGGCGTTTCCGGCTCCGGCCTCGGACCCGGCGTTTCCGTCTCCTTCCCCGGACCCGGCGTTTCCGTCTTCCTGGTCCGGCGCCGCCGGTGCTCCGTCCGGCGAGTCCTCCCGGCGCCGGACGCGGAAGGGCGGGCGGCGCCTGATCGTGGCGGCTCTCGCCGTGCTCGTGGTCCTCGCGGCGGCCGGAGGCGTCGTCCGTTTCCTCGGCGCGCGGTCCGACGATGCCGGGTACGGCCCGTCGTACCCGGCGGCGGACTCCTACGTACCCGGTGGCAAGGAGGTGGAGCTGACGCTGCCCGACGCCACGTACGAGTTCGACCTGAAGTCCGGGAAGGTCGTTCCGGCGGACACCGCCGCCTGGTACATGGCGCGCGACCGTTCGGAGTTCGTCCTGCCCGAGGACAGCGACGCCTTCGTCGCCCCGGGGGAGGAGCTCACGCCCGCCGACTGCGTGCGGGGCATCGACACGGAGCCGGCGACCCGGATCGCCTTCGCGGACCTGGCCGACGAGCGGCCCTTCTGCGTCCGCAGCGCCGACGGGCGGGACATCGTCGTCGTACGGCTGATAGAGGCCCGGTCCGAGGGCGGTCCGGTCACGGCGGCCTTCGAGCGCTACCACAGCGAGCGGTAGGGAGCATGGTCCGGAAATGATCATTGACTGAATTTTCAGTCTGCGGAACGATGCGTGCAACACCCGCCCTCCCCTCAGGTAGGAGTTCCCATGGACACGCCCACGACCTCCCGACGCCGGCTGCTCCAGTTCGGTGCCGCGGCCCTGCCGCTCGCGGCTTTCGGGTCGGCACTGCCCACGGCCGCCCACGCCGCCACCGCCCCTCGGGCGCCACGCTGCGGATGCCGGCGGAGCACGACGCCCACGTGCGGACCTTCATGGCCTGGCCGGCGCTGTCCTCGGTCTGGTACCCGTACTCAGCGGCGTGCGCGGCGACATCGCGCGCGTGGCCGACGCGATCTCCCGCTACGAGCCCGTCGTGGTGCTCGCCCGCTCCGAGCAGGCGGCCGACGCGCGGTACCAGTGCGGAGCCGGGGCCTACTACGGCATCGAGGTCGTCGAGATACCCAACGACGACCTGTGGATCCGGGACTTCGGCCCCACCTTCCTGGTCGCCCCCGGCGCCGTCGCGGGCGTGGACACCAACTTCAACGGCTGGGGCAAGACCGGCACGAGCTACTACCAGCCCTACGCCAATGACGCCGCGGCCGCCGCGACCCTGCTCGGCCGGTACGGCGTCCCGCGCGTGCAGGCCGGCTTCGTCGGGGAGGGCGGCTCCCTGGAGACCGACGGCCAGGGCACCCTGCTCGCCACGGTCAGCTCGCTCGTCAACGCCAACCGCAACCCGGGCATGAGCCAGGACCAGGTCGAGCAGGCGCTGAAGTCGGCGCTCGGCATCGACAAGGTCATCTGGGTGCCCGGACTCGCCGGCCAGGACATCACCGACTGCCACATCGACTGCCTGGCCCGCTTCGTCGCACCGGGGCAGGTCATCCTCGACCAGCCCGGCCCCGGCACCGACCCCAAGTGGGTCGCCGTCTACAACGAGACCAAGCGGATCCTGCTGAGCGCGACCGACGCGCAGGGCCGCCGCCTGACCGTCACCGAACTCCCCGGCCCCGACCGCCGCTTCATCCGCGGCAAGAACAGGGGCGCCGCCTTCCTGTCCAGCTACACCAACTACTACACCGCCAACGGCGCCGTCCTCGTCCCCCAGTTCGGCGACAGCTACGCCGACGGCGTGGCCTACGGCATCCTCGCCGCCGCCTACCCCGGCCGGACCGTCGTCCAGCTCGACATCGACAACATCGCGACCGGCGGTGGCGGCATCCACTGCGCCACCCAGTCGCAGCCGGTCGTGCCTCCCGCGTAGCACCGGGCGGGACTGGCCGGCCCGGGCGGGCGCCGAAGGCCCCGCCCCGCGCCCCCGCCCCGCGCCCCCGCCCCGCGCCCCCGCCCCGCGCCCCCGCCCCGCGCCCCCGCCCCGCGCCCCCGCCCCGCGCCCCGCCCCGCGCCCCCGCCTCGCACACCCGCCCCGCGCCCCCCGCCTCCGCCTCGCACTCCCGCCCCGCGCACCCCCGCCCCGTACCCGCGCCCCCGCCCCGTCCCCCACCCCGCGCACTCCCGGCCCCGGCCCGGTCCCTCGTCAGGGCCGTGATTCCGCCGACCGGACGGGCCCGGTAAGGTTCGGGCCATGGCGTCTCGCAGCACTCAGATCCTCGAAGCCGCCGCCCGGGTGATCGCCCGGCGCGGGGTCCGCGGCCTGCGCGTGGAGGAGCTCGCCGCCGAGGCGGGGGTGTCCACGGCGCTGATCTACTACCACTTCAAGGACCGCGCCGGGATCCTGAGCAAGACGCTGGAGTTCATCAGCGACCGCGCCGAGCGCTACACGACCGACCGCGACCCGGGGGCCGAGCCGCTCGGCCCGCGCGAGGAACTGGAGCAGACCCTCCTCCTCGAACTCCAGGACACGACCGAGGTCAGGGAGAACAGCACGGCCTGGGGCGAGTTGCGGGCCAGCGCCGTCTTCGACGACCTCCTGCGCGAGGACCTCGCCCGCTCCACCCTCGTCTGGGTGCAGGAGGTGGCGGCCCTCCTCGGCCAGGTCAGGCCGATGGCCCCGGCCGTCGCCCTCACGGCCTCCGCCGAGCGGCTCACCGCCCTCCTGGAGGGCCTCAGCATGCGCTGGCTCAGCGGCACGCTCCAGATCTCCCACGCTCGGACCCTGATGAACGAGGCCATCGACGCGGAGATCGAGCGCCTCGGCCGCCCGTGACGCGGCTCCTCCCGGCACGCCTTCCCATCACGTGACCTGACACCTCGTACGGCCCACCGCCGAGCGAGTCACCTCGGGGCGCACAGGCGCGTCCGTAATCTTGACTGATATTTCAGTCAGTGTGAGAGTGGATGCCCCGCACCCACCCCCATCTCCGCATCCACCCCATCCCCATCCCCACCCCCATCCCTTCCCCCTTCATCGAAAGGACGGGACACCTTGCGTGTGACCAGACCCTTCCCCAGGAGGCGAGATGCCCCTGACCCCACCGAACGGGACCGGCTGCTGCTCTTCACGGCCGCCGAACTCGCGCGGACGCGCCTGGGGCGCGGGCTCCGGCTCAACGTGCCGGAGGCCACCGCGCTGATCGCCGACACGGTGTGCGAGGCCGCGCGGGACGGCCTCCACCTGGCCGAGGCCCTCGACCGGGGCCGCGGAGTGCTCGGCCCGGACGACGTGCTCCCGGCGTGACCGACATCGTGACGGAGATCCAGGTCGAGGCGGTGTTCGACGACGGCACCCGGCTGGCCGTCATCAGCGCTCCCTTCGGCGACGTGGAGCACGACGACGGCGCCCCCGGGGCCGTCCTGCCCCACGCGGACACCCTGCCGGAGCCGGAACCGGCGCTCACCCTGCGGGTGCGCAACACGGCCTCGGTCCCGGTCAGCGTGACCTCGCACTTCCACTTCTTCGAGGCGAACCCGCGCCTGGACTTCGACCGGGCCGCCGCCTACGGCATGCGGCTCGCCGCCCCGGCAGGCTCGTCCACCCGCTTCGACCCCGGCGCCGTGGTGGAGGTGGGGCTCGTCCCGATGGGCGGGGACCGGATCGCCATCGGCTTCGCGGGCCTGGTCGACGGCCCGCTGGACGCGCCCGGCGCGAAGGACGAGGCCCTGAAGCGCGCCGCCGCCTGCGGCTACCTCGGAGCGGAAGGGGCGGAGGGATGAGCAGGCCCACCAGGCACAGCGATCACTGTGCGCCCGGCAGCAGCCGGCACATCGACCCGCACGAGTACGCCACCGTGCACGGCCCCCGCGCCGGCGACCGGGTCCGGCTCGGCGACTCCGGGCTCGTCGTCCGCGTGGAGTCGGACGCGCAGAAGCCCGGCGACGAGTTCCTGGTCGGCTTCGGCAAGACCGCCCGCGACGGCATGCACCTCAAGGCCGCCGCCGTCCGGGACACCTGCGACGTCGTGATCACCAACGTGCTGGTGATCGACGCCGTGCAGGGCATCCGCAAGGTGTCCATCGGCATCCGGGAGGGCCGGATCCACGCGATCGGGCGGGCCGGGAACCCCGACACCCTCGACGGCGTCGACGTCGTCGTCGGCACCGGGACCACCATGATCCCGGGCGAGGGCCTGATCGCCACCGCTGGGGCGATCGACACGCACGTCCACCTGCTCTCCCCGCGGATCATGGAGGCGTCCCTGGCCTCCGGCGTCACCACGGTCATCGGTCAGGAGATCGGGCCGAGCTGGGGCGTCGGCGTCAACTCGCCCTGGGCCCTCAAGCTCGGGTTCAGCGCCTTCGACGCCTGGCCGGTCAACATCGGCTTCCTGGCGCGCGGCTCCGCCTCCGACGAAGCACCCCTGGTGGAGGCCCTCGCCGAGGGCGGCGCCTCCGGCTTCAAGGTCCACGAGGACATGGGCGCCCACACCCGGGCCCTCGACACGGCGCTGCGGGTGGCGGAGGAGCACGACGTCCAGGTCGCTCTGCACAGTGACGGCCTGAACGAGTGCCTCTCCGTCGAGGACACCCTCCGCGTCCTGGACGGCCGGACGATCCACGCCTTCCACATCGAGGGCTGCGGCGGCGGGCACGTCCCCAACGTCCTGAAGATGGCGGGCGTGCCGAACGTCATCGGCTCCTCCACCAACCCCACCCTGCCCTTCGGCCGCGACGCGGTCGCCGAGCACTACGGGATGATCGTCTCCGTCCACGCGCTCAAGACCGACCTCCCGGGCGACGCCGCCATGGCGCGCGACCGGATCCGGGCCGGGACGATGGGCGCGGAGGACGTCCTGCACGACCTCGGCGCGATCGGGATCACCTCCTCCGACGCGCAGGGCATGGGCCGCGCGGGGAGACCGTGCGCCGGACCTTCGCCATGGCCGGGAAGATGAAGGCCGAACGGGGCCCCTGGAGGGCGACGGGGACGGCGACGACAACGCGCGCGTGCTGCGCTACATCGCCAAGCTCACCATCAACCCGGCGATCGCCCACGGCCTCGCGCACGAGGTCGGTTCCATCGAGGTCGGCAAGATGGCGGACATCGTGCTGTGGCGCCCGCCGTTCTTCGGCGCGAAACCGCAGATGGTCGTGAAGTCCGGCTTCCCGGCCTACGGCGTCACGGGTGACCCCAACGCCGCCACCGACACCTGTGAACCGCTCGTGCTCGGGCCGCTGTTCGGCGCGCACGGCGCCGCCCCGGCCGAGCTCTCCGTCGCGTTCGTCGCGCGGGCCGCCGTCGACCTCGGCGCGGACGCCATGCCGACCCGCCGCCGTCGGGTGGCCGTACGGAACACCCGTGGCATCGGCCCGGCCGATCTGCTGCGCAACGCCCGCCTGGGGCAGGTGGACGTCGACCCCCGCAGCGGGCTCGTGACCCTCGACGGCGCTCCGATGCGCTCCGAGCCCGCGCGGCAGGTCTCGCTGAGCCGTCTGTACTTCCTCTGACCCCGGTCGGCCGGCCTCCGGTCCCGGGCGACCGGCCGAACCTCCAAAACCATGTCACTTCTCTTGACTGAATTTTCAGTCGAGTGAAGGATGATGTTCACACCGCGTACCCGTCCCCCGCGCTTCCGCCCGGCCGAGCCGGCCGCCGCCGGCGGGTACTTCTGGCGAAACGAAGAGAGACCCGTGATGACTGCATTCCGTATGCCTGCCGAGTGGTCCGAACACGAGGGATGCCTCATGGCCTGGCCCGTCCGCGAGGACCTGTGGGGCAGCGTGCTGGACGACGTCAAGGAGGAGTACGCGAACGTCGCCCGCGCGATCGCCGCGTTCGAGCCCGTGACCATGGTCGCCCCGCCCGGCCACGGAGAGGACGCCCGCACGAGGTGCGGCGACGGGATCACCGTGGTGGAGCTGGCCCAGGACGACTCCTGGTTCCGCGACTCCGCGCCGCTCTTCGTGCTCGACGGCGACGGCAACCGCGCCGGAGTGGACTTCCGCTTCAACGCCTGGGGCCGCAAGCACAGCCCGTACGACTCCGACGACCGGGTCAGCGCCCTCCTCCTGGAGCACCTGGGAGTCGAGCGCGTCCCTCCGCCATGATCCTGGAGGGCGGGGCGATCACCGTCGACGGCGAAGGCACCCTGATCACGACCGAGCAGTGTCTCCTGCATCCCAACCGGAATCCCGGCATGAACCGGGACGAGATCGAGGCCGAGCTGAAATCCCGGCTCGGCGTCAGCAAGGTTGTATGGCTGCCGTACGGCGGCCTGCTGGACACCGAGACCGACGGCCACGTCGACGGTGTCTGCGCCTTCGCCGCTCCGGGTACCGTGGTCGTCTCCCTCCCGGACGACCCCGAGCACCCGGACTACGCCCGGATGCGGGCCAACCGCGCCGTCCTGGAGTCGACCCGGGACGCCCGCGGCCGCCGACTGGAGATCATCGACGTCCCCCAGACCGCGTTCGTCGAGATGCCGGACGGAGCGGTCGAGGTGTCGTACCTGAACTACTACGTCGCCAACGGCGGCGTCGTCGTGCCGGTGGCCGGGCTGCCCCAGGACGAGGCGGCGCTCGCCGTGATCGCCTCGGCGTACCCGGGCCGCAAGGTCGTTCCGGTGCAGGCGGTCGCGATCGCGTTCGGCGGGGCGGGGTGCACTGCATCACGCAGCAGATCCCCGTCGCACGCCCCTCCGCCGCGTAGACGCGTACCGCGTGGACGCGTACCGCGTGGACGCGTACCGCGTGGACGCGTACCGCGTGGACGCGTACCGCGTGGACGCGTACCGCGTGGACGCGTACCGCGTGGACGCGTACCGCGTGGACGCGTACCGCGTGGACGCGTACCGCGTGGACGCGTACCGCGTGGACGCGTACCGCGTGGACGCGTACCGCGTGGACGCGTACCGCGTGGACGCGTAGAGCGCCCCCGCCGCTCCCGACGGGCCGGCCCCGCGGCCCGTCACCCCCTCCGCACCCCTCACGGAAAGACAGCGCGACGATGACGACTCCCCTGCCCAGGGCCTCAGACGGCCCTTCCGCCGTCGCGGCCGGACCGCCGCCGCGACCGCCGTCCTGTCCTCGTTCGTCCTGCTCGCGGCCTGCGCCGGTCCGCCCCGGAGCGGTACGGACGGCGCCGGCGCGGAGGTGAGGCTCTCCGCCTCCACGCCCCGGCCCGCGGCGGATCGACTCCTTCACCTGGGCCGTCTACGCGGAGCCGCCCACCTCGACTACACGGCCGCGTTCGACTACCCGCAGAACACGATCCTGTCCAACGTGTGCGAGAGCCTGATGCGCTGGACGCCGGGACTCACCATGGAGCCCGGCCTCGCGCGGAAGGCGTCCAACCCGGACCCCACCACCTGGGTCTACGACCTGCGCGCGGGCGTGCGCTTCCACGACGGCAAGGTGATGAGCGCCGACGACGTGGTCTACAGCCTCGGCCGGCAGCGGGACCCGGACAACGCCGCCGCCTGGGCGCAGACCTTCCAGAACGTCTCCTCGATACGGAAGACCGGCCCGCTCCAGGTCACCGTCAAGCTGAAGAAGCCGGACTCGCAGTTCCCCAGTACATGGCGACCGCCGCCGGCGTCGTCGCCTCCAAGGCGGGCGTCCAGGCCGCAGGCAAGGACTACGGCACCTCCGGCGGCCTCGCCTGTACCGGCCCGTTCGAGCTCGGCACCTGGAGCAAGGGCCAGTCGATCGAGCTGGACCGCTTCGACGGCTACTGGGGACGAAGGCCAAGGCGAAGAAGGCCGTCTTCAAGATCCTGACCGACCCTCGGCCCGGACCAACGCCATGCTCAGCGGCGAGATCGACGGCGGCTACCTGATCCCCACCGAGAGCTACGGCCGGCTGCGCGACAGCGGCGTCGGCACCCTCTTCTTCGGCGAGGGCCTGAGCACGGTCAACATCAACGTCACCAACATGCACGGCCCGCTCGGCGACCTCCGCGTTCGCAAGGCGCTCTCCCTCGCGCTCGACCGGTCCGGCTTCGTCCGGGCCGGACTCGGCGGCGCGGGCACCGTCACCACCTCCCTCACCACCCGCGCCATCTGGGCCGGAGCCTCGGAGCAGACCCGGCAGGCCGCCTTCGGCGCGCTGCCGCCCGCCGCCCAGGACATCGAGAAGGCCAAGTCGCTGATCAAGGAGGCCGGCGCCACCGGGAAGACGCTGACCGTGGCCACCAGCTCCATCGGCCAGGACGTCTCCTGCTCGCCACCGCGATCCAGGCCGCCGGCACCCAGATCGGGCTGAGGATCAACCTCAGGACGATCGCCCCCAACGCCTTCACGGCGCTGTTCACCGACCCGAAGGCGCGCGAGGGCATCGACATGTTCCCGCTCACCTACTACGACTCGGTCACCGACCCGCTGGACCTGCTGCAGAACTTCAAGACCGGCGCCTACATGAACTTCGCCGACTACAGCGACAAGGGCTACGACGCCCTCGTCGACCAGGCCACCGGCGTGTACGAGCCGGACCAGCGGATGAAGATCGAGGTCGAGCTGCAGAAGCGGGTCGCCGAGCAGCTGCCGTGGATCCCGGTCGCCGAATGGCCCACCGCCGTCTTCCTCAACAAGAGGATCACCGGCGCCCCCACCACCATCTCCTACATGTACCACCCGTGGGCCGCCGGCATCGGCGCGGCGGACGCGGGGCCGCGAAGTGAACTTCCTGAGATTCGCCGCACGCCGGGTGGCGGAGATGGCCGCCACCCTGCTCGGCGCGTCGTTCGTGGTCTTCGGCGCCATGTACCTGGCGCCGGGCGACCCGGCCAGCTTCCTGCTCTCCGGACGCTCCGCCTCGCCCGAGGCCCTCGCCGCGATCAACGCCCAGTACCACCTGGACGACCCCTTCTTCGTCCGCTACCTCCGCTGGCTCGGCGACCTCGCGCACGGCGACTTCGGGCGGTCCATCACCTACCGCACCGACGTCTCCCGGCTCCTGGCCGACCGCCTCCCCACCACGCTGCTGCTCGTCGTGATGGCGCTGGCCGTGGTCGTCGTGGTCGGCCTCGTCCTCGGCTGGATCTCCGCCGTGCGCGGCGGAGCCACCGACTCGGCCGTCCTCGTGGGGACCACGCTCGCCGTCGGCACCCCCTCCTTCGTCGCCGCCGTCCTCCTCCAGGGCCTGTTCGCCGTGAACCTGGGATGGTTCCCCAGCAGCGGGACCGGCGACGGCCTCCTCGACCAGATGTGGCACCTCACCCTGCCGGCGGTCGCCCTCGCCCTGTACCTGATCGGCATGCTCGCGCGGGTCACCCGCTCGGCCATGCTGGAGGCCCTCGACAGCGAGCACGTCACCGTGGCGCGCAGCCGGGGCGTCCCCGAGCGGCAGGTCATCCGCCGCCACGTGTTCCGCAACTCCCTGGGCACCGTCCTCACCACCGGCGGCCTCATCGTCTCGACGCTGCTGGTCTGCACGATCCTCGTGGAGACCGCCTTCAGCATCGGCGGCATCGGCCAGCTGCTCGAACTGTCCACCTCGACCAAGGACTTCCCGACGGTCCAGGCCATCTCCCTGATCATCGTCGCCCTGTTCATGATCGTGAACCTCATCGTCGACCTGCTGCTGCCGCTGGTCGACCCGCGGATCACCCTCGGAGCGAGGAGCTCCTCCGTATGACCGCCGTCCTCACCCGCCGGCCCGGCCTCGCGAAGATCCGCACCGCCCGGTCCCCGCTGTACCTGACCTGCCTCGGCCTCGTCGCCCTCGTCACCGCCGCCGCGCTCCTCGCGCCGTGGCTGGTGCCCTACGACCCCAACTCCGTCGACCTCGGCAACGCGCTGGCCGGACCCTCCGCGGAGCACCTCCTCGGGGCCGACGCCGCCGGGCGCGACACCCTCTCCCGGCTGCTCCTCGGCGCCCGCACCTCGCTCCTGGGACCCCTCGGGGTCGTGGTCTTCTCCACCGTCGCCGGAATCGCGGTCGGCATGGTCGCGGGCTGGCGGGGCGGCTGGCTCGACTCCGTCCTGTCGCGCAGCACCGAACTGGTCTTCGCGTTCCCCGGCATGCTCCTGGCGATCCTGATCATCTCGATCTACGGAGAAGGGCTGCTCGCCCCCGTCATCGCGCTCTCCGTCGCCTACCTGCCGTACGTCAGCCGGCTCACCCGCTCCCTGGTCCTGGCCGAACGCCGGCGCCCGTACGTCAGCGCCTACCAGGTCCAGGGCCACTCGGCCCTCCAGATCTGCCTGCGCCACATCCTGCCCAACATCGCCCCCGTCGTCCTCGCCCAGTCCACCATCAACTTCGGCTACGCGCTGATGGACCTCGCCGGCCTGTCCTTCCTCGGCCTCGGCGTACCCGCCCTCACCCCCGACTGGGGCCGCATGGTCTTCGACGGCCAGACCGCCATCCAGCAGGGCTACCCGCTCTCGGCGGTCCTGCCCAGCGTGTTCATCGTGCTCACCGTCGTCGCCTTCAACGTCGTGGAGAACGCTGGGCCGACCGCGTCGCCAGGAGAGACCGATGACTTCCCGTACACGCTCGACGTCCGAGGGCTGCGCGTCGCGCTGCCCGGCACCGCCCGCCCGTCCTCGACGGCGTCGACCTCCACGTCGCCGCCGGCGAGACCGTCGCCCTCGTCGGCGAGTCCGGCTCCGGCAAGACCCTCACCTCGCGCGGCGCGCTCGGCCTGCTGCCCCCCGGGGCCGCCGTCGAGGGCCGGATCCGCGTCCTCGGACAGGACGTGCTCGCCATGAAGGGCGAGCAGCTGCGGTGCTGCGCACCGAGACCGTCGCCATGATCTACCAGGACCCGCGCGCCGCCCTCAACCCCCTGCGCCGCATCGGCGACTTCCTCACCGAGAGCGTCACCCTGACCGGCAGGATGTCCCGGGCGGAGGCCACCGCCCGCGCCGCCGAACTGCTCAGGGCGGTCGGCCTGGACGACTCCGCCCTGGACAAGTACCCCGGCCAGGTCTCCGGCGGCATGCTGCAGCGCGTCGTGATCGCCGCCGCGCTCATGGGGGACCCCGAGCTCCTCCTCGCGGACGAGCCCACCACGGCGCTCGACGTCACCACGCAGGCCGAGGTCATCGCCCTCCTGGCCGAACTGCGCGCCCGCTTCCGCACCGGGCTGCTCTTCGTCACCCACGACCTCGACCTCGCCGCCGCGATCAGCGACCGCGTCTACGTCATGTACGCCGGACGGATCGCCGAGAGCGGCCCCGCCGAAGCCCTCTTCGCGCGGCCCCGGCACCCGTACACGGCCGCCCTGCTCGCCTCCACCCCCGCCTCGAAGCCCGCGGGGCGGCTCGCCGCCATCGACGGCCAGCCCCCGACCTGCGCCGTGAACTGCCCGGCTGTCCGTTCGCCGCCCGCTGCCCCTCGCCACGGAGCTCTGCGAGCGGCAGCGGCCCGAGCCGCCGCCGCGCCGGACCTGCCGACGCATCAGGCCGCCTGCCACCACAGCGACCGACTCCTGGAGAGCCCCGCCGATGCCTGAGAACGTCCTGGAGGCCGTCGGCCTCCACCGCGCCTTCGGGAGCGTCCGCGCCGTCGACGACGTGTCCTTCGCCCTACCCGAGGGCGGCTCCCTGGGCATCGTGGGCGAGTCCGGCTCCGGCAAGACCACCACGGCCCGGATCGTCGTCGGCCTCGAACAGGCCGACGCCGGGGAGATCCGGGTACGCGGACAGGCGCGCGGCGCGCGACGGCGCGGCCGGGCCCGCGGCTGGCACGTGCGCGCGAGGTCCAGATGGTCTTCCAGGACCCGTACCTCTCCTCGACCCGAGGACCAGCGTCGAACAGGTCCTGCGCGAGACCCTGCGCCTGCACTTCCCCGGCACCGACCACGACCGGCGCGTCCGCGAACTCCTCGACCAGGTCGGCCTGGGCACCCGGGCCGCCGACGCCCGGCCCCGGCAGCTCTCCGGCGGCCAGCGCCAGCGCGTCGCCATCGCCCGCGCCCTCGCCGTGGAACCGGCCGTCCTCGTCCTGGACGAGGCGGTCGCCGCCCTCGACGTCTCCGTCCAGGCGCAGATCCTCAACCTGCTCGCCGACATCCGCGAGGAGACCCAGATCGGCTACCTCTTCATCACCCACGACCTCGGCGTGGTCCGCTGCGTCACCGACGACGTCATCGTCATGCGCAAGGGACGTGTCGTCGAGGCGGGCCCCACGGCCGAGGTGCTCGCGGCACCCCAGCACCCTACACGCGGCTCCTGCTGGAATCCGTACCCCGTCCCGGCTGGGACCCGAGGCGATCGCCGCCGCCCGCCGGGCCCTCTGACGGTCCCGGCCGTCCCGCCTCCGGTCCCGGCGTCCGCGGCACGCTGCCGCGAAGGCCCGTCGGCACCGGAGGCCACCCATGAACGCAGGAGGTCAACCATGAACGAACACACCGCCGGCCGGCACGCGAGCCGGGGCCTGAACCGGCGGGGCTTTCTCGTCACCGCCGGAGCGGCCGCCGTCGGCGCCGCGCTCGCGACGACCCTCCCCGAACGGGCGGGTGCCGCCGCGGGACCTTCCGGGTCCCGATCGAGGACGTCCGCCACACCCGCACCTGGATGGCCTGGCCGGACAGCACCGCCGTCTGGGGCGGAAAACTGAGCGGCGTCCAGGCGGACATCGCGCTCATCGCCCGGACGATCGCCCGGTACGAGCCGGTCGTCCTGTGCGCCAACCCCGGCAGCGCGGCGAAGGCCCGCCAGATGTGCGGCCCGACCGTCACCGTCATCGGCTCCATCCCCGTCGACGACTGCTGGATGCGCGACACGGGCCCCGTCTTCCGCACCGACGGCCACGGCGGTCTCGACGCCGTGGGCCTCAACTTCAACGGCTGGGGCGGCAAGCAGACCCACGCCGGGGACGCCCTCGTCGCCGAGCGGATCGCCGCCCACGTCGGCGTCCCCTTCCGGCGCGCCGACCTGGTCGGCGAGGGCGGTGCCATCGAGCAGGACGGCGCCGGCACGCTGATGGCGACCCGCAGCAGCCTGGTGAACCGCAACCGGAACCCCGGGAGGTCGGAGCGCCAGCTGGAGGCGGCGATGTGCGAGGCGTACGGCGCGTCGAAGGTCATCTGGTTCGACGGCGTCCGCGGGCAGGACATCACCGACGACCACGTCGACGCCACCTCCCGCTTCCTCGCCCCCGGCGAGGCCCTCGTGCAGATGCCGCTCTCCACCGAAACCGACGCCTACGCCCGCGACGCCCGCCGGCAGTACGGCACCCTGTCCGCCGCGACGACCGCCACCGGCCGTCCCATCGACACGATGCGCCTCCAGGGCCCCGACTACGACAGCATCCGGTCCACCAACCGGGACTTCCTCGCCTCCTACGCCAACTTCTACCTCTGCAACGGCGCCGTCATCAGCGGCCGGTTCGGGGACCGGCGGGCGGACGAGGCCGCCAGGACGACGCTCGCCCGGCTCTACCCGGACCGCGTCGTCGAGCAGCTGGACATCGACCGCCTGGGCACGGGCGGCGGAGGCATCCACTGCGTCACCCAGCAGCAGCCCGTCGCCTGAGGGCTGTCCAAACCATTGACTGAAATTTAAGTCAATCTCTAAGGTGAGCGCACCGTACGGCGCCGACGGGTCACCCGGGCGCCGTACGGATCTCTCGACGCCCTTCCGATTCTGAACGGGAGCCCACATGGGGCCAGTTGACTCACCCACGCCCGATGCCGCACCGCGCGCGGGCATCGAACGGCACTCGATCGACTGGGTGCCCCTCTCGGAACGGCACGGCAAGCCGTCGAGCGTGGGCGCCATCTGGTTCGTCGGCAGCCTCAACCTCACCGGCCTGGCGACCGGCGTCGTGACCCTGTCCATGGGCGCCTCGCTCGTGTGGACGGTGATCGCCACCGTCCTCGGCTCGCTCTTCGGCACCTTCTTCATGGCGTTCCACTCGGCCCAGGGCCCCCAGCTCGGACTGCCCCAACTCGTGCAGTCCAGACCCCAGTTCGGCTACCTGGGCGCCGCGCTCACGGTGTGGGTCTTCGCCCTGGTCAACTACGTGGCCTTCAACACCTCCGACGCCCTGCTGTCCGGGCAGGCCATGAACCTGCTCACCGGCGTCCCCAACACCCTCGGCTATCTCCTCGCCGCCGCGGTGGCGACCGTGATCGCCCTCTTCGGATACGACTGGATCCACAAGCTCAACAAGTGGCTCACCTGGCCCTTCGTCGTGATCACCACGGCCGTCACCGCCTCCGCCCTGTTCGGCGGCGGGCTCCCGGACGGCGTCTGGAACCCTGGCCCGTTCGAACTCGCGCCGTTCATGCTCGTGTTCGTCTTCGTCGCCGGCTTCCAGCTGGGCTGGGCCCCGTACGTCTCGGACTACTCGCGCTACCTCAGACCCGACGTCTCCGTGCGCAGCACCTTCTGGTGGACCTACCTGCCGAGCGCGGTCTCCGGGATCTGGGTGTTCGTCCTCGGCGCCGTGGTCTCGGCCGGCGCTCCCGAGGGCACGGACCCGGTCACCGCCCTGAAGCTGTCGGCGGACCGGCTGTTCGACGGGTTCGGCACGGTCGCGGTCGTCGTCCTGCTGGTCGGGCTGCTCTCCATCATGGCGATCAACCAGTACGGCGGCAGCCTCACGATGATCTCGATCGTCGACTCCTTCCGGCCGGTCGAGCCGACCCGGACGATCCGGATCGCCACGATCGGGATCATGCTGGCCGCCGTCGGGACGGTCTCCACGCTCGTCGGCATCGACCAGTTCAACTGGTTCTTCGCCAACGTGGTGGTGGTCCTGACCTACCTGTTCATCCCGTGGACGGCCATCAACCTGGTGGACTTCTTCTTCGTCCGCCGCGGCCAGTACGTCGTACGGGAGATCTTCAACCCGCGCGGCATCTACGGCCGGTGGGGCTGGCGCGGAAACCTCGCCTACGCGATCGGCCTGGTCTGCATGGCCCCGTTCATGGTGATCACGGGCCTGTTCGTCGGGCCCGTCGCGGAGCGCCTCGGCGGCGTCGACTGCTCGGTCCTCGTCGGCCTGCCGGTGGCCGGAGGCCTCTACTGGGCCTTCGCCCGAAGTCTCGATCTGGCCACCGAACGCCGGATGGTCAGGGAGGAGGGACTGCTGGACCGACTCCACTGAACGCCCCACCGCACCACCGGCGCCTGCACGTACAGAACCTTCGAAAACCCTGAGAGAAGGAGCACCACGTGAAGACAGAGCACGACGGCGAACGCCCCGGCATCAGCCGCAGATCCCTCCTGGCCCGCACCGGAGCGGCCGCGGCCGCCCTGGCGGTCGGACCCGTCCTCGGCGGCGTCCAGCCCGCGATGGCCGCGTCCTGGCGCGTCCCCGGCGAGGACGAGTCGCACAAGCGGACCTGGATGGCCTGGCCGTCCAGCTACACGATCTGGGGCAACCTGCTGTCCAAGATCCAGGCGGACATCGCCAAGCTCGCCAAGGAAGTCGCCAAGTACGAGCCGGTCATCATGTGCGCGGACGGCTCCTCGGCCGCCTCGCAGGCCAGGACCGCGTGCGGCTCCACCGTCACGGTCATCAGCTCCCTCCCCGTCTCGGACTGCTGGATGCGCGACACCGGCCCGCTGTTCCGCGTCGACGACGCGGGCGGTCTCGACTCCTTCGGCCTCAACTTCAACGCCTGGGGCGAGAACGCCACGACCTTCTACGGCCTCCCCGCCTCCGCCTACGACAAGGACCGCACGGTCGCCTCCAAGATCGCCGCCTACGAGGGCGTCTCCTTCGCGAAGGCGTCCGTGGTCGGCGAGGGCGGCGGCATCGAGTACGACGGCGACGGCACCGTGATGGCCACCGAGAGCTGCTGGCTGAACGGCAACCGCAACCCCGGCAAGACCCGCGCCCAGATCGAGGCCGAACTCCTCTCCCGCTTCGGCGCCTCCAAGATGATCTGGCTCCCCGGCGTCAAGGGCCAGGACGTCACCGACGGCCACATCGACGGAACCGCCCGCTACATCCGGCCCGGCGTGGTCATGGTCCAACTGGCGGCGCCGTACGCCCCGACGTCTGGACCGCCAACGCCCAGGCCATCCGCGACACCCTGGTCGCCGCCACCGACGCCCGGGGCCGCCGCCTCCAGGTCCTCACCATCGAAGGCCCCGACACCCTGCCCCGCATCCAGGCGGGCAAGCAGGCCGACTTCCTCAGCTCCTACATGAACTGGACGGTGACCAACCAGGCCATCATCACCACCCAGTTCGGCGACACCGCCAAGGACGCCGCCGCCAAGTCGGCCATCTCCGCCGCCTACGGCCGTCCCGTCGTCCAGCTCAACCTCGACAACCTCTACGGCAACGGCGGCGGCGGCGCCCACTGCGTCACCATGCAGGAACCCAACCGCTGACCCGACCCCCGACCCGTCCCTGACCCGTCGGCCCGGATCCCACTCCAGGGACCCGGGCCGTCCGGGTCCCCGCCTACCGCCGGCGCCTGCGCATCCTTGAGCAGGAAGGTTTCGATCTCCCGGAAGTCCTCTGCCTGAAGGGATGTGTGGCTCCGGTTTGCCGTGACCGGGCACGGCGGCGGCCCTACAACTTGCTCATCTTGGCGTACGGACTCAGGATCCGCTCTTGCGTCGAGCCGAAATCCACGAGCGCCGCGATCCCGCCCTCGATGCCGATGACCCGGCCGAGGCCGTACACGTCGTGGGTGACCTGGTCGCCTACGGCGAACTGCCGGGGAGGCAGCGTGACCGGGGCCTTGAAGGGGCTGGTGGGCAAATGGCGCTTCGGTGCACTGGACTTTGTCATTGCCGCCAGTATGCGCCCTGCGCGCATCCGTTCGCTGTGGCCGTTCCCGTCCGCAGCGCGAGGCAGCCGAGGAGGGTCTCGAAGAAAACAACAGCTCCATGTCGCTGACCAGCGGTTTTGGAGTTCGGTACGGTGCGGGCCAGGGGTGGCGGCCGCAGGGAGCGCCCGGAGGTCACCGAGGTCACTCCGCGCTTCCCGCACCCGGCGGCGGCCGAGGCGTCCGTGGCTCCGGCCGCAGAGGTGACGTCGACCAGGCCCCTGCCCGGATCGATGACGTGCCCCCGCCCGTCTCCCGGCTCGCCCGGTCTCGGCGGGCTCCCGCGCCGGTACGGACGGCGATGTGCAGGGCCGTCTGACGGACGGAGTGGGCCGCGCGTCGCCGTGGACGGTCCTCGACACCCCGACCACGACGACTGATCGGCCGCACCGTGTCCTTCACGCGGTGGTCACTTGCCCGGGACGCCTCGGGTGCGGGCGGGAGGTGGCCGAGGTGGACCCGCTGGTGTCGCGGGTCCGTCGGTGGAGCCGCCCGGCTCGCGCCACGGCACCGGAGCCGTGCCGGTCCGAGCAGCACCGGCAGCGTGGGGCGGTTCGCCGAACGGACGGCCCTGGGCCATGCGGCGCTGATACCGAAGGGCCCGCGCCCGCGCATTCGCGCGTGAGTGGTTCTCCGCCGAAACCCGGCGGAACCGACGACGGCGGCCCGCCTCAGTCCGGAGTCCGGTGGCGGGGCTGATTCCGCGGCGCGTCGGTACTCGGCGTTGAGGCGCTGGGCTTCTTCGAGTTGGTCTTCGAGGATGATGATGCGGCAGGCGGCTTCGATGGGGGTGCCCTGGTCGACGAGTTCCCGGGCACGTGCGGCGATGCGCAACTGGTAGCGGGAGTAGCGCCGGTGGCCGCCCGCGGAGCGGAGCGGGGTGATGAGGCGGGCTTCGCCGATGGAGCGGAGGAAACCCTGGGTGGTGCCGAGCATTTCGGCAGCCCTGCCCATGGTGTAGGCGGGGTAGTCGTCGTCGTCGAGACGCCCGTACGAGTCGTCTGCTGTCATTTGCACCTCTCTGTGAAACGCGTAGAGGGGCCCTGGTGCCGTACGGCACCAGGGCCCCGAAGGAACTACTACACCACCTGCCGGCCCTGATACTGCGCCGGCCTTCTGTATCCGCTGACCCGACCCAGTGACTGTCGGGATCGCGGGGATCGCGGTTGCTTGACCGGAGACCACCTCACTATCGATGTCCTGCGGTACCCGGACTCGAGACTTCCGGCCGGGCGATCCTGATGGCGCTGCGTTCCTCCGTTCTTCCTTCGGCGATCGTTTTCCTACCACGGGGGTACTGCGTACTGCTGGGTACTGCGCACTGCTGTCACGGGTCCGCATCGCTCATGCCTGCGCTCCCGCTCGCGGCGGCCCCTGATCCCTGCGGGCCACCCGGTCCAGCGGTCAGTCCCGTCGCCGTCCTGCGAAAACCCTGGCTTCGAAACTCCACCGCCGCACCGTCCTGCGACTTGCTTTACCGCTGGTACTGCTTGCCGGCAGTTCGTCTCTGCCAGGCCTCACTGTCTCTCTGGGCTACGAGAGAAACATTAGCTGGGCCATCGCTCAATGTCTACTCTGGCCGACGTAGATTTTCATGTGCCCGCCGGGTAGGTAATCGACCTCGGCGAGCGACGCGGAGAGCTGCGCGGAGTCGCGGAGCGTTCATCGCCAGGTTGACCCCCGCGCATCCGCGCACATGGCGCGGTCATCCATCCGATACGCGAGAGGGCCCGACCGGCGTGTGCCGGTCGGGCCCTCTCGGCTGACCGGAGTCAGCTCACGTTCGCTCGCGGATTTCGGTCAGGCGGACGGCGGTGAGCCGGGCCGGTGTGACGAGGCCGTCGGCGTCACAGACGAGCAGGTCGCCGGCCTGGGCACCTGCCATCACGGCCGGCGCCACCTCGACGGTCATGTCATTGCAGACCTGGATTTCTGCCGGGTCCATGGCGGACCGGTCCCTCACCGCCCTGAGCGCGGGGCGGTCTGGGCCGAGCGGGGCTGCATCTGGACCAACGTCACCACGTGCCTCCTGAAGAGAAGGGGGCTTTCGGTTGACGTGGGGCTCAGGTTGCCGTGCCGGCGGCGGGCCGTCGCGCGCTCCGTGCCGGGCAGCAGAAGCGGAACCGCGCCGACCGCGGGAGGGCGTGCCGCCCTACGCCGCTCGGCCGGTGGCGCGGTGATCGTCACGGGCACGCCCGACGGGGCCTGGGCGCCGGTGATCCTGCGGAGCGCTTCCTCGCCGGAGCGGACCTGACTGGTCTTCGGCACGATGCCGGCGTCCTGCAGCAGTCGGGTCATCCCGCGACGCTGGTTGGTGGTGACCAGGGTGACGACAGTGCCGGACTCGCCGGCCCGCGCGGTACGGCCGCCGCGGTGGAGGTAGTCCTTGTGGTCCGTCGGCGGGTCCACGTTGACGACGAGGTCGAGGTTGTCGACGTGGATGCCGCGCGCGGCGACGTTCGTCGCCACCAGGACGGTGACGTGCCCCGTCTTGAAGCGGGTGAGAGTGCGGGTGCGTTGTGGCTGCGACTTCCCGCCGTGCAGGGCGGCGGCCCGGACACCGCAGGCGAGGAGGTCCTCGGTGAGGCGGTCCACGGCGTGCTTGGTGTCCAGGAACATGATCACTCGACCGTCGCGTGCCGCGATCTCCGTCGTCAGCCGGTGCTTGTCGGCGCCGTGCACGTGCAGGACGTGGTGCTCCATCGTGGTGACCGCGCCCTGGGAGGGGTCCACGGAGTGGACGACGGGGTCGGTGAGGTAGCGGCGGACCAGGAGGTCGACGTTGCGGTCCAGCGTCGCGGAGAACAGCATCCGCTGGCCCTCGGGGCGGACCTGGTCCAGGAGCGCGGTGACCTGCGGCATGAAGCCCATGTCGGCCATCTGGTCGGCCTCGTCCAGGACGGTGATCGCGACCTGGTCCAGCCGGCAGTCACCGCGGTCGATGAGGTCCTTGAGGCGGCCGGGGGTGGCCACGACGACTTCGACGCCCCCGCGCAGCGTGTTCGCCTGTCGGCGGATCGGCATACCGCCGACGACGGTGGTCAGGCGCAGCTTCACGGCGCGGGCGTAGGGCGTGAGGGCGTCGGTGACCTGCTGCGCGAGTTCCCGGGTGGGGACCAGGGCGAGCGCCAACGGTCGGCGGGGCTCGGCGAGCTGTCCGGCGGTGCGGGCGAGCAGGGCCAGACCGAAGGCGAGGGTCTTGCCCGAGCCGGTCCGGCCGCGGCCGAGGACGTCACGCCCGGCCAGGGAGTTCGGCAGTGTCGCGCCCTGGATGGGGAACGGCACGGACACGCCCTGCGCGGTGAGCGCGGCCAGGAGGCGCCGGTCCAGAGCCAGGTCGGTGAAGGTCCCGACGGCGGGCAGCGCCGGAGTGATCGTCTTCGGCGGGGCGAACTCCCCCTGCACGGCGGCGGGACGCCTGCCGTATCCGCCTGACCGGCTCGGACCTCCCGATCGACTCGCGGCGGACGAGTCGTACGTGTGGCCGCCGTTGTGGCGGGTGCGGGAGGTGCGGCCGTTCGTGCGTGCGGGGTTCATTCAGAACCTTCCTGGATACGGCACGCATCGAAGAATTCCGGCAGCGGGTGAACAGCTTTTGGAATCACGGGGACGGCCGAATGGAATGAGAAAGTCAGCGGCTCGGCCAGGGTGAGGAATTGTCGACACGCCGCCGGGTCGCGAAATAAATGCGCGTGACGAGGTCGCGTGTGAGGGCCCTGCGGATGAATACAGTTGGGGCCCGCACCCCGAGGGATGCGGGCCCCAACTGCGTATTGCGTGTCAGCGTCAGGCGGGAACGATGTTCTCGGCCGTCGGGCCCTTCTGGCCCTGCGCGATGTCGAAGGAGACCTTCTGGCCCTCCTGGAGCTCGCGGAAGCCCTGCGCGGCGATGTTCGAGTAGTGAGCGAACACGTCAGGGCCGCCACCATCCTGCTCGATGAAGCCGAAGCCCTTTTCCGCGTTGAACCACTTCACGGTGCCGGCAGCCATGTCATTTCTCCTCTGGGCAAGTACGACGGAATCCGTACCGTACGGACCCCGTGTCGCCGCGATGATGCCCTGCCCGGAAAATGACCGGAAATACAAAGCGCTTCCGTGCGGCGTGCGGCCGACGGGAGGCGCTTGAAGTCTTGGTACCAAAACTGCAACTGACTTCGACAGTAGCACGTCACCGCAGCCTGTGCGCCGCGAATATTTCTCCCTGTGTGTCGCCGGTAAAAACTCTGCCTGCGGTGGCCATTAAAATCTCAGGCCGCGAACGCAGGTATTCGTGCACTTCGAATGCGGCGTTTCGGAAGCGAGGCGGTGGACCGGGCCGGGGTGTCGGCAGCCAGTGGAACCCGCGTCCGAGGGGCGGATCCCGGGGAGTCCCCCTCGCGGCTCACAGGAGGCCGACGGTGGGGTTCACGCGGCGCCTCCCGGGTTCTCCTCGTGGAGTCGGGACGTTTCGATGCCCTGGCTGGCCCGGCATCCGAGGCCGTGGTTCTGGTGGCTGGCCGTGGCCAACTCCGACAAGGCGATGCGCAGGAAGGCCGGCCTCTCACCGTCCGCGCGACGCCGGAGACGGTCCCGCACGCGGAAGCCGGCCACGCCCCACACGCTCAGGCCCTTGGCGGACCTCCGGATCGGTTGTAGCGGTGGCCACCGCCACAACCTGATGCATTGGCATGATCGAATGGCCTGTTCTCGGGGGCGCGGCCGCCGGGCCATGCGCCCCCCGCCGCCCCCGGTGAAGTGGAGATGCTGTACTCGGCCTGCCGTCTCCCGCGCATTCTCCCCAGATTCTCCCCAGGGCGCCTCTGAGGGTGATATCTAATCTTTGCTCATGCCAAGTGGATCAAGGTGTCAGGATGGTGGCCTACAGCCAGTCCTTCCGCTTGAAGATCACGTACAGGCTCGTGCAGACCGCTGCCATCAGGACGATTGCGAAGGGATACCCGGCCGACCAGTGCAGCTCCGGCATGGTGTCGAAGTTCATGCCGTAGATGGTTCCCACGAGTGTGGGTGCAAACAGGATCGCCGCCCACGAGGAGATCTTCTTGATCTCCTCGTTCTGTTCGAAACCCGCTTCCGCCAGGGCGCGCATCTCGGCGTTCTGCTGCTGGGTGACCAGGGTCGCGTTGACCGTGAGGATCTCGGTGAGGGCCTGGCGGAAGCCGTCGACGCGTTCGCTGGTGTGGGTGACGTGGTCGGCGACGTCGCGGAGGTAGCGCTGGAGTTCCTCGTCGGTGCCGTACTTGGCGAAGCCGGCCATGAGGGCGTGGAGCATGCCGACGAGGGGGCGGGTGGCGCGCTGGAACTCGACCATTTCGCGGGAGAGTTCGTAGATGCGGCGGGAGACGGCGGGGTCGCCGCCGAAGACCTCGGTCTCGATCTCGTCGATGTCGTTCTGGACGCCCGCGACCACGGGGGCGTAGCCGTCGACGACCGTGTCGAGGATCGCGTACAGGACGGCTTCGGGGCCGAGGGCCAGGAGGTCCGGGTTCTCCTCCATGCGGCGGCGGACGGCGGAGAGGTCGGGGGCGGCGCCGTGCCGGACCGTGATGAGGAAGTCGGGGCCGACGAAGACGTGCAGTTCGCCGAAGTCGACCTCCTCCGGGGCGTCCAGGTAGCGGGCGGCCCGCAGGACGACGAAGAGGGTGTCGCCGTACCGTTCCAGCTTGGGGCGCTGGTGGGCCTCCATCGCGTCCTCGACGGCCAGCTCGTGGAGGTCGAACTCGGCGGCCAGGGAGTGGAGTTCCTCCTCGGTGGGCCGCTGGAGGCCGATCCAGGCCATGCCGTCGGGGTGTTCGCGCAGCTGCCGGAAGGTGTCCGCGAGGGTGGCGGGGAGGAGACCCGGCGGCCGTCGCGGTAGAGCGCCGAGTGCACCACGCTCGGCTCCGCGGAGGGCGGGCGCGGGGGTGAGGACGGGGCCGGGGCGTGGACGGCTGGTCGGGGCGGCGGCGCCGGGCCGCGTGGGGTGGCGGTCGGACATCGTCGTGCGCCTCCTGCCTCGGGTTCCTCGGGCCGTGGGCCCGGAGCGGGCCGCGGCCCAGAGCAGGATATATGGGGTGAATCGTCGTCGTCCGGATCTCGGGCGGCGCCGGGTCCGCCTTGAGGACCGTATCTGTCCGCAAGCCTCGGTAGCGTGCCGATCATGGCCCTCAAGACGACCCACCCCGTGCTCGGCCCCCGCGCGCTGAACCGCGCCACCCTCGACCGGCAGCTGCTCCTGCGCCCCGCCCCGCTCGGCGTCGAGGAGGCCGTCGCGCACCTCGTCGGCCTCCAGGCCCAGAACACCAAGCCCCCGTACTACGCGCTCGCCGCCCGCCTCGACGGCTTCCGGCCCGAGCGGCTCTCGGAGCTCATGGAGTCCCGCGCCGTCGCCCGGATCGTCTCGCTCCGGTCCACCGTCCACACCCACACCGCCCGCGACGCCGTCGGCCTGCGCAGACTCGTCCAGGCCGGGGCCATCGACCGGGAGCTGAAGATGTTCCGCAAGGGCTCGACGGCGTCGACCTCGACCGGCTCGCCGACCTGGCGACCGGGTACGTCGAGGCGGCCCCGCACCCCAAGGAGCTGCGGGAACACCTGCTCCGGGAATGGCCCGACGCCGACCCGCAGGCGCTCACCATCGCCGCCCGCTGTCTGCTGCTCATGGTGCAGGTCACCCCGCGCGGCCTGTGGGGGCGCAGCGGGCAGGTCGCGCTCACCACCGTCCGCACGTGGTTCGACGGGGTCGTGGACGAGGCCGCCGACCTCGACGAGACCGTACGGCGCTACCTCGGCGCCTTCGGCCCCGCCTCCGTCAGGACATGCAGCTCTGGTGCGGTCTCACCCGCCTCCGCCCGGCCTTCGAGCAGCTGCGGCCGGAGCTCCTCGTCTTCCGGGACGAGCAGGGCACCGAGCTCTTCGACCTCCCCGACGCGCCCCGCCCCGACGAGGACACCCCCGCCCCGCCCCGCTTCCTCCCCGAGTTCGACAACCTGCTCCTCTCGCACGCCGACCGCACCCGCGTCGTCCCCGCCGCGTACCGCTCCCGCACCTGGACCGGCAACCAGGCGCACCGCGTCTTCCTCCTCGACGGCTTCCTCGCCGGCCTCTGGCGCCTCGACGAGGCCAAGGACCGCACCACGCTCACCATCGAGCCCTTCGCGCACGTGACGCGCGCGGACCGGGCCGCGCTCACGGCCGAGGCGGAGCGCACCCTCCGGCTCCTGACGCCTTCCGGCACCCCGTACGACATCGTCCACGCGGACTCCTGACCCGAGGGGAAGTCCCGAGGGAAGTCCCAGGGCGGCGCCCCGCCCTGCGGCAGCCCCGCCCTGCGGCAGCCCCCGCCCTGCGTGCGGCAGCACCCCGCCCTTACGGCAGCACCCCGCCCTCCGGGCCGTCACCACCGCCTCCAGGCGGGTGTGGGCGCCCAGCTTGCGCATCGCCGAGCGGAGGTAGCCCTTCACGGTCTCGGGGCGGAGGCCGAGGCGGTCGGCGGCCGTCGCGTTCGTCGCGCCGGAGGCGACCGCCGCGAGGACGTCCGTCTCGCGCGGGGTGAGGGAGACGCCGAGGGCGGAGGGGCCGGCGCCGGAGGCCGATTCGAGACGGCCGCAGACGGCGAGGAGACGCTCCCGGAGCGCGGGGTCGAGGACCTTCGGGGCCAGTTCGCGCAGCTCCCCGTGGGCCTGCCGCACCTCCTCCCAGGACGGGCCGGGCGGCGGGGGAGCGAGCAGCTGCCGCACCTCGTCCCGTACCGCGAGGGCCTGCTCGACGTCACGGGCCGCCGCCATCGCCGCGTCGAAGACCCGCTCGCCGATCGGCAGGGACTCCCGCAGCGCCCCGTACAGCACCCCGCGCACCTTGCGCCGTACGACGACGGGGACGGCGAGCACCGCGCGCAGGCCCTCCGCCGAGACCGGCACGTCGTACTCGTGGGTGATGTGCCGCGACGCCAGGTAGTCCGTCGCCGCGCACGGCCGCGCCAGCGCCAGGCACTTCCCGCCCAGGCCGGAGCCCGCCGAGATCGCCAGGCCGCGCAGCGCGGGCGTGAGGGCCCCGCTCAGCTCGGCGATCCGCACCGAGCGGCCCGCGGCCCCTCCTGGAGCAGTCCGCCGAAGACGACGGGCAGCCCGCTGGCGCGCCTCAGCCGCAGCAGCGCCGTACGCAGCTCCACCGCTTCCACCATCTCCGGCACGGAACCACTCCTTCACCCCCGAACGGGGGTAGTGAGACCTGGGTCACCGATTACACGATGTCCGGGACAGGTCCCGCAACGAGGAGGACACATGACGGCCACGAGCGCGACCGGCGCGACGGAGAGGTTCCGGGCCGCCCGGGACTTCCTGCTGGAGCACCGCGAGGACTACGGAACGGCCTACGAGGGCTTCGCCTGGCCCCGCCCCGACCGTTTCAACTGGGCGCTCGAATGGTTCGACGTCATCGCGGAGGGCAACGACCGGACCGCGCTCCACATCGTCGAGGAGGACGGCTCCGAGACGCGGGTGAGCTTCGCCGAGATGTCCGCCCGCTCCAACAGGGTCGCGAACTGGCTCCGCGCCCAGGGCGTCCGCGCCGGCGACCGGATCGTCCTGATGCTCGGCAACCAGGTCGAACTGTGGGAGACCGTCCTCGCCGCGATGAAGCTGCGCGCCGTCCTCATCCCCGCCACCCCGCTCCTCGGCCCCGCCGACCTGCGCGACCGCGTGGACCGGGGCCGCGCCCGGCACGTCGTCGTGCGCGCCGAGGACACCGCCAAGTTCGACGACGTCCCCGGGGACTACACCCGGATCTCCGTCGGCGGCGACGGCGTCGACTGGCTGGGGTACGAGCTCGCCGACCGGGAGTCCGACGTCTTCGAGCCCGACGGCGTCACCCTCGCCGACGACACCCTGATGCTGTACTTCACCTCCGGCACCACCGCCCGCCCCAAGCTCGTCGAGCACACCCACACCTCGTACCCCGTCGGCCACCTCTCGACGATGTACTGGATCGGCCTCAAGCCCGGCGACGTCCACCTCAACATCTCCTCGCCGGGCTGGGCGAAGCACGCCTGGTCCAACCTCTTCGCCCCGTGGAACGCCGAGGCGACCGTCTTCATCCACAACTACACCCGCTTCGACCCCGCCCGCCTCATGGACGAGATGCAGCGCAACGGCGTCACCAGCTTCTGCGCCCCGCCGACCGTCTGGCGGATGCTGATCCAGGCCGACCTGGGCCAGCTGAAGACCCCGCCGCGCGAGGTCGTCGCCGCCGGCGAACCGCTCAACCCCGAGGTCATCGAGTCCGTGCGGCGCGCCTGGGGCGTCACCATCCGGGACGGCTTCGGTCAGACCGAGACCGCCGTCCAGGTCTCCAACAGCCCCGGCCAGCGGCTCGAGGAGGGCTCCATGGGCCGCCCCAGCCCCGGCTTCAAGGTCACTCTCGTCGACCCGGTCAGCGGCACGCCGGACGTCGAGGAGGGCGAGATCTGCCTCGACCTCTCCGCCCACCCGGTGGGCCTGATGACCGGCTACCACGGCGACCCGGAGCGTACGGCGGAGGCGATGGCCGGCGGCTACTACCGCACCGGCGACATCGGCTCCCGGGACGCGGACGGCTACATCACGTACATCGGGCGCGCCGACGACGTCTTCAAGGAGTCAAGATCAGGTGCAATATCTTTCCTAATGACTGTGGCTGCGTGACCTGCACAAACGCAAGACCGGAACCCAGACACGACGAAGCCCCGCGCTCCAAGAGGGAGCCGGGGCTTCGTCGTGGCTCTCGAACCCTCATGCCGGCACGAACCCGACGCTCAACCGCCACCACTCACCACCGCCCGGCGTGATCCGCCGGCTGATGCCCTCGGGCCGTATCGAGGTCATCTCCGGGAGGAGCCACACCGCCAGAGTCCCTCCCAACGCGAGGGTCAGGGACGCCCACCGTCGGACACCTTCATGGGGTGCCAAGGCGATGTGCGCGGTACCGTCGTCCGCCAAGAACGTGACCGTGACCCGGCCGTCCGGCTCGATCGTCCACCGTGCCTGCGAGTCGTACGCTCGCGCGAATTCGTCACGCGGAGCGAAGTGATGACGCTTGAGAAACGCATCGACCTCGTCGCGCGAATCCTGTGCCGTACTCACAAGTGCAAGCGCCGGCTGCAAACGCCCATCAGCCTCGGGTGCCCCAGTCGGCACGGCAGCCGTAACGGGGATGCCGTTCATGGAAACGGCCGAGACGAGCTTCCGCTTCCTGACCGTCACCGCGTCTCCCGCTTCTCGATCGCAGCCTCTTCATCCGCCTGGAGAGACAGCATCAGATGGCCGACCGTCGTCGTGAGGTCGACCTTTGCTTCGACCAAGCTGATCACCACGCCGAACCTGTTCGCCCGATCCACCAACGCCTGGACGGGACGAGCCAGCCGGCCGAATTCGGAGATCTTGGTGGCGACGAGTACGTCGAACTTGCGGAGCGCGATGTCGTTCATGGCGTCGAGGAGAACGTCCATCCGGCTCTGCCCCTCATAGTGCGCCACGATCTCGTAGCCGCGTTCGCTGGCCCACACCTCACACCTCTCCAGGCTGGCCTGTGCCGCGTACGGGGTGTTCCCCTTGACGAAGATCGCGGCCCGCGCCTGCTCACTCACTGAGCTCCCCCTCCGCGTCCTTCTTACGGACCCATTCTGCGTGGACCTCGGCGACCCGCGCCTGCCACTCCTGCCACGCCTCGTACGTGGGCAGCGCCTCCGGGACGTTCTCACCGATCAGGGCCCTGGCGAACTCACTCAGGACGGTCTCCGGGACGCCGCTGGTGAACCAGCCGAACTGACGGCCACCGCGGATGGTGAGCTGCGACGGCGAGTCATCCTCCAGCACCCAGCGGATGAACCGGGGGTCGGGCTCGAATCGCCACGAGTGCTTCACCATGCTCCGGATTGTGTCCATCTCGTCCTCCGTCAGACGGAGACCCGGCTTCTGGTCCTGCATGTCTCTCCTCTCGATGGGGGGAGCCTGCCAGACGACGCTGACAGGATCCCTGTGGACTTCTAACGAACCGGGCGTACCACCACGTCCGTCGGCGTGCTTCCCGGCTCATCCAGCCGGTGCGCGTTCACCCAGTGGGGCTTCCGCCACAACAGCTTCGGCACCGAGCCGCCGGGGCCGGTGTGGTACGTCTGCCACGTCGGCCGACGCCTGTGGGCCCGAGGGCTGCGCCTGGTCGAGCCGTCCCCTGCTGGTGCTCGGTTCTCCTGCTCGTGGCGCTGTCGCTCGGCGAACAGTTCCGGACCGAGCCGCCAGCCCACCTTCACCAGGCTGTCGATATCCCCCGCCCGCGGTCGGCGCTGCTTGCGCGCCTTCTGCTTAGCGTTGGCGGCTGGACGGTAGATCTCGATGTCCGGCTGGTCGGTGCAGACGTAGAGCACCGTGTTGAAAACCTGCGTGACATACCTCCGCAGCCACACCTCCAACCGGGCGGGGTCGGACTCCCCGATGTCAGACGACCAGCGAAAGCCCTTGACCGTCGTGGTCACGGCCTCATCAACGGACGTCACGTCGCCAGCGAGCGGGACGCTGCACCTGATGACCGAGAAGCAGCCCACCCCGTTGTCGACGATCTCGCCGGCGAACATGATGCCGAGAACATCCAGCCGCGGGTCCGTGGTCGAGCACATGTACCTCCCGCCGTCCCGCTTGCCATACACGAAAGCGCCGGCCGGCAGCCCGACATGGGTGCGGTAATAGCGCGTCTCCTCGTCCTCGAAGTCCGGGGACGGAAGCAGGATGAACGGGTTGCCGTGCGGAAGGTCCCGCAGGACGCCCGTCGGCACCTTGTCCGCCGAGGACTCACTCAGCTCGCCAAGCAAACGGTCGTCCATGGCGTAGGCGACCTTGCTGCGCTCCCACAGCCGGTAGATGGCCGTGTCCGCCGAGTACGCGCGCACCTGAGTGAACGTACGCAGGTCTTCCTCGTAGGGTTCGAGCCGCTGCAAAAGCTGTTCCGGAATATTCGAGTCGCTGCCCACCATGCTCTCGGCCAGAGGCCGAACCACGGGGAAGCGCTGCATCCCATCCTGAACGTGGGTGGTGACCGACCCGATCACCTCACGGACGCTGGCCAGAGCCTCCTTGTCCGTGCGTCGATTCACTGCTCTCTCCTCTCATAGGGCACAAAGAAGAGGGCCCCACCGGAACCACCCGGCGGGACCCTCTCTCTGCTGCGTTGTGTTACTTGCCCGCGTGCGCCTTCTCGAAGGCGTCGCGGACAACGGCCGGCACACGACCGCGGTTGCCGAGGTCAGGCCAGCCGTTCGACCTGGCCCACGCCCGGATCGTGCCCGAGTTAGCGGCGACCTTCGTGCGCTTCGCCGTAGCCGACTTGGGTCGCCCCGAGGTCTTCCGGCCTGCCTCGGTGTACGGCTCCAGGATTCCCCGGAGCTTGGCTGCGTTGGCGGCGGTGAGGTCGATCTCGTACGGCTTCCCGTCGAGACCGAAGGCGACCGTTTCGTCGGCCTCCCCGCCCTCCAGGTCGTCGATCAACAGGACCTGAATCTTCTGTGCCACGTTCTTGCCTCTCCTCTGATACAGCGCGCCCTACAGTCGCGACGTGATGGCGTACGAGGCCACTCGAAGCGCGAGCGCCTCTGTGACCTGCACCAGGTTCTCCAAAGTCCACTCGATCCGGTCGTCTGCCCCTGTGAAGATTTGCTCCTCCAGGCGCAGAACCGTTACCTCGCCCTGGAAGATGTACGGTGCGATCTCGTCGATCGGCCAGTGATCCCACGCGTGCAGCGTGTCGAAGCCGATCCAGCCATCGTCGTCTGGGCCGTAGTTCAGCCCGTGGCGGGACACGTAGACGTCCTGTGGAATGCAGGTCATCGTCCGCAGCTCTTCGGGGAGCTGCACGTACCCGTTCAGGCACTTGAAGCCCGGAGCGACCCGGCACGCGATGCCGTGCGCCGTCCACTCCCTTATATGTTCTCTGGGCATATGTACCTGCCTACCACGTTCCCGGCCTCCTGAGCCGGTCGGGTCCTCCCCGCCGGAGAAGAGAACGTGTGGTGACGGCGGGGAGAACCTGATCGAGTCAGGAAAATGGTCGGGGCCTCCGGGAGAAGAGGTGTGGTGACCGGAGACCCCTAAGTGCCCTGGCCGGGAATCGAACCCGGTACACCATCAGGGCTGCTCTGTATCCAGAGCATCTTTGAGCTTGGCCAGCTCTTGCTGCATGAACCGCGTCAGCTCGCCGCGCTCCTCGTCGAGCTGATGCCGACGGCGAAGCACGTCAGCGAGCTTCGCCGACAACTCCTTCTCCTCTACCTCCAGCCGCGCATCCTGCTCAGCCAGAGCATCGAGGCGCTCCTTCGCGCGGGTGGCCGGCGAACGAGGCGGCGCGGATTTCTTGGTCCGAGCCTGGAGGGCCACCTCCTCCTGAATCCGCCGGTACTCGTCGAATTCCGCGGTGACGTAGTACTTCGTCGTCACCGCTCCACGCTTCGTCATGACGATCTCGGGAAAGGAGGCGTGCCGGTTCTTCCAACTGTTGACCGTCTGCACTCGTACGCCGGCACGCTTCGCCAGCTCGGAGAGGGAGGACAGCTCGGACTCCCGGCCCTGATACTCGGGCCGGTGCCACTCGACCTGCTCTTCCACGGCACTCCTCTCGGCAACGGCGGCATGCATAACTTACCGCCGCACGGTCAGCGCGCTGACCTCGCCAAGACGGAGCCTGTTCGGTTCCTGCATGGGCTCTCTCTTCTTCACTGCTGCGGACATCCGCCCGCATGGCCCCCCGCCCAGCCTCGGGTACTGGGAAGATCCGCCTGACGGATTCCGGGGGAGCGGCATGAGCCGCTGGGGGATTACTGCGTCACAAGCTCCAGCTCGCGGATGGAGTGGACCGTACTGCGATACCACCAGGACCTGCGCACGACCTTGAACTGGGTCGCCATCACGCCTGCCGGCCGTACTGCTCGTAGTGGTCGCGCTCGTGGCCAGGGCAGAACTCCATGTCCTCGCCCTTCGGGAAGGTGCAGTACTCGGACCAGGGCAGCCCGTAGGCCGACTGGTATCCGCACTGACCCTCCGCGACCTGGGCATCGTCGTTGACGACCGGAGCCTTCACTGGCTCCGTCTCGCCACGCAGCAGGGACCGCCACGCCGCGGTGAGCGTCGGACCGTCCCCGTTACCGAGCGAGTAGAACCCGAGGAATACCGGGCCGTCGTTGTTGTCGAAGCGTTCGAGGTCCAGCTCGGCGAGCGCGTACTCGTAGCCCAAGCCGTCCAAGCCGACTTCGACGGCTTCCTTGTCGAAGACCTGGCCGAGGACGCAGAAGTACCCGTGGTCGATGTCGAGCAGATCGAGGTTGATCCGCTCACGCCAACCCTCGGGCCCGCGCAGGTTCAGGAACTCGAACCCGTTGGACGCGCGCTGCTCCACGGACAGACTTGCAACACCCATGACTCTCTCCTCTCGAAAGCTGACTTCAGCGGGCTGCCTTCATCAGGCCGCGGGCACCACCCACGACGACCCCCTTCCAGGGGTTTCGGCGTTGTTGATCAGTTCTTGTGCTTGAGGGGGGTGAGGGTGGACAGCAGCAGTTCCGCCGCCGCCTTTACCTCGTCGCCCGCGTCCCAGAACCTCTGGAAGTACTCGCCGAGGATCTTCCGGTCCAGAGCCTCGGAGTCGGTCTCGTCTCCGGGCTCATCGCGGTACTGGTCTCGGACGTCCACCCACTCGCCGTCCACGGCCTCCCAGCCCTTGACCTTCGCCCGCAGTGCCGCCAGACGCTCCTCGGCCGTCTCGTCGAGGCCAAACAGAGGGCGGATGGTTACCAGCGGGTGTTCGTCGATGTGGCCAGACAGACGGGAGGACGGGTCCTCCTCCGGACGCCACCGCTCGGTCAGCTCGTACTCGACGTCACGAGCCACCTCGGTCGCCAGGACCGTCGGATTGGCTGCGGCGTCCACGCACACGTCAACGAAGCCGGCGAAGTGCACCCGAACCTTCTTGGACTCGCTCATAGCTCTCTCCTCTCAAAACTGACGCGCTTGGCTGCCTTCGTCAGGCCACGGGCACCACCCTGTGACGACGCCTCCCGGCGTTTCGGCATTGGATTTGGGCAGGGGAGACCCGCCGGCATGAGGGCATAGCTCAGCCGGCGAATCCCGCCGCTGCGGTTCGGACCTCGAAGTCAGATCTGTGCAGCCTCGACCCGCAGGTCGCGCTTGCACTTGGGGCAGACGGGGTTGGCGACCAGGTCGTCGTACGACACCTCCGTGCCGTCCTCGATCTCCTCGCCGTTCTGGTCGATGCGCTTGACGCGCTGCTCGCCGGACGTGATGTCGAACACGACGTCCTCGCAGTCGAGGCAGTACGCCGTGGCCTTGTCGTCGTCCAGCAGGTAGGCGGAGTCGTGGCAGGACACGTGGAAGATGGTCGGACGCGAGAACGCCCGGTAGCCGTACTCCTGGTGCCACAGGGCGACGTACGTCTCGTCGTCGTACCGGAAGAACTGGCCCTTGACTCCGTTCGGCATGAACGATTCGTAGCGGTCCGTGTCGATGCCGGAGATGTAGGGGGACCCGAAGTACTTGTCCGTGATGGACTGCGCCCAGAGTTCCAACGACTCGCCGTCCGCAGCGGACGGGTCACTGTAGACCGGATACTCCTGGCGGTTGTCCATGATCCACTGGACGAACTTCTCGTCCATCTCCCGGTGGTAGTCCACGCGCTTGGCGTAGAACTTCACACCGTCGATGACGATCGTGTCGCTGCCCCTGTTGAAGCGCGCGTCGACATGCGGCTCCATAGCCGGCGGGGACGTGAACAGCTCGGTCAACGCCTCCTCGGTGGAGTCATGCAGGAAGTCGGACGCGACCATTTCGAGGGTCTGCGTAGACATAGCTCTCTCCTCTCAAAACCGACTCAGCAAATGGCTGCCTTCGTCAGGCCCCAGGCACCACCCTGGGACGACTCCTCACGGAGTTTCGGCAATTAGGAATTGGATCAGGCAGCGGTCGCCCAGCGGCGACGCATCTGGATCCAGGCACGCTGGATGACGTGATGGATGTGCGCCTCTTCCTCCTCGGAGAAACCGTAGAGGTGAGCGGACGGCTCGATGCGCATCCCGTCGTGGTTCCAGCTCACGTACGAACCATCGACGTGATAGAACCAGTCGGCACCCTCGTCGTAGGCGCAGTCCGCATCACGGATCGCGTCTATGGCGAGCTTGACCGGATTGTCTTCGGGCTCAGTTCCCCACGAGCAATCCTGGACGTCGTACGTGAAGCGGGGTCCCGGGCCGAACGTGCCGTCCTCATGGATTACACGCCCGTAGTCACCGTCATGGATCATGTCCTCCGTGAAGTACGTCCTGTAGACCAGAACGAACTTGCACGGAGTGCCGTCCTTTGGTGTGCTCGGAACCACGTACACTACGCCGCCCGCAGTTCTCGCAGGACTTACGCGCCGGAGCGCTCCGACGGTACGTGCTTTCCATAGCTCTCTCCTCTCGACACAGGGAACCACCCCTGCGACCCCGACCCATCGGGTCGGACGCTCTCGGCCTAACGCCTGTTTAGAGTCGCCGAGTCGACTATCAACCCTGATCCATGAAGAGCACGCCGTAAGGCGTCTCGATGAATTCGGACATGCAGCCGTGATGGATATCGGACAGCACGTTGGACCAGTCCGTTTTCCCATCGTCTCCGACGTACTTCGGGTCCACAGGGAAGTTCCCGTGCCGCGCCGCATACATCACCGCATCCACCTGGGTCTGACCGATACCGAGATAGCGGTCCACGTTTCCGAAGTACCACTGGAAATCGTCCTCCCAGTTGCACGGATACGTATTCACGGCTTCCTTGCCTGCCCACATCAGCGCGGAACGCTTGGACAGCACCACACCAGCCATGGCTCTCTCCTCTCATGTGCGACCAACGGATACCAAGCCGTTGGCTCTCGGCTACAGCAGGGGATTCGGCTAATGAGACCTAGTACCCTGCTGCGCCGTAGTGCATGAGATTGTCCGTCGGTAAACGGACCAAACAGAGAGGGTAGGGGGCGCCTATTGCATAGGCGTGGTGTGGCCGGGACGCCCTCTCGGGCCCGGTACCCGTCGTCGCCTTGGTGAGCCGTTACCTCACCAACAAGCTGATAGGCCGCGCGCACCTCACTTGCGGGGGGCGGACAAGCCGACCGCTTACGCAGGGTTTTGGACTGCTGCTACACACGTGTTACTCCCACACACATTGACGCCATAGGCGCCCCCAAATCGCCCCCGGATAAATCCGGGGGCGATTGAGAGAGTGACGCTACGGGTAACGGTGGCGGTACCTATGACCTATTCTTGCCACCACGTTTCCACCGACTATCTGTCCCCATGCTGTGAAAGCCACGGACGTCTAGCCACGCGCATTTGAGCCCCTCCTATAAGAGTTCGGCGACAGTAGGCAGACTTCACCCCTGTTGCATGCGCGCCCTATCGGCACGTCGGCCGATAGTGGGGAGTCCTCACTCCCCGTGCAGAAACGTCGTTACCGTTCCCGTGCGTCTATATCCACTGTTGAGTTCTCAAGGAACGATCGCTGCCTTTCTACCGACCCCGTAGGGCTTTCGTCCGGGCGATTCATCTGTCTTCCCTTTGAGGCTCCGTTTCCGGCGCCTCTCCGTTCCGACACAGAGAACATTAGGGGTGCGTAGCGGTAAGCACAACCCCACATCGCTTACCAGTCTGCGTGCGCGTGCTGCATAGCGCTCGGCATCCCACGCGACCTGCGGTAAATGACCGACTGTGACGAGAAACTACTTTCTGTTACGTTAGGTCGCCGGCGATTTCGCCGTCCTGTATGTGGCTCTATGTCCGTTTCTCGTGATGCTCGTCGGCACTCTCGGCACGGTTGTCAGCAGCTGCTAGGCGCACGGCGGCCCTGAAAATTCGGGGGTGCGTAGTGGTCGGCATGCTCCCTACGGCATGCACCACCTAGGGCAGTAGGCACGGCTCACAGTGGCTCACGGTCGGCATGCCTACGGCGGCGCCGCTCACTACCTCACGGCGGCTCACAGGGGCGCCTAGCGGCTCATGTCGGCACGCTGCCTAGCGGCGCCTGTAGCGGCTCACAGGGGCGCCTAGGGAGATTCGGGGGTGAGGGGGAGTCTCGGCACTCTCCCCATGTCACGTACACACACAGTGAGTAGATAGCTACGTAGGGCCATGCTGCGCCGTGCGCACGCTCGGTAGCCAAGAAAGCTACTTTCGCTACTTTCCGCTTATGTTGGCGCTGCGTAACTGCTGACATAGGTAAGCCTAAGCGGCTGACCCTGCATTGGTATAGTGCGCCGCCGTGACCGGCCTACGCCTCTCACCTGCGTGTATGCACGTTGAGTAACTCTCTGCGTATCTGATGGTCCGTTTGTCAGGGGGTGGCCCCACGAGCATGCAACCTGCCGTTGACAGTAGCCGTGCACGTTGCGTAAGTATCGACTTTATGCAGAAAAAGGTGCCGCAAAAGGGTTGACGTGCGGCCTGGTGACACTTTCTCAGATGACCCGGCGACGTCCGTGCAGATGGGGGCGTACCCAAATGGGAATTTGGGAGTAACCCATAAGGGGCGATGACCGGCCTAGTAGACATGTGGGGTGAAACGGGCGCTTGCGCGCGCATGGGAATGTATGCAAGTTCATGCATGGCTATTGGTTCGAACAGAAGGGTGAAATGGACACCCCACCCTTAAGTGGCCAAAGCGAGCGACTGACCCCTGATCGCTCATATAGCCACTGGGTGGAGCATTTTTGACAGTAGCCGTGCGTGACTGGGGTGGGTTTCGTCATTCTGTAGACGCAGAGCCACGAAAGCTGTCGAGCAGGTCACGCTGAGCAGCTTTCCGGGGCGGTCGTTGGCAAGGCAAGCAAGCTTGACAAGTACGGAGCGTCATTGCGGCCTTGGTCACAGAACAAACGGTCGAAAAGGTCAATGCGTGCAGTCGGTGGGCGCTACGGTGCCGCACATGGAGATCCCGAGGTGGGCCGGCCGCGCGACGGCCGCAGTGGTCGTGGCCGGGGCGTTGATCATTCGGCGTGTGCTTCAGGAGGCTGCGGCGCGGTCGGACGGCGAGGATGGTGGTTCCCGTAAGCGGACGCTTTGGCACTGGCGCTGTGATTGCGGTGGTCGTTCTCGCGGCGGCGAGACCTCTGAGTTCCTTGCGCAGTGCCTCGCTGACAGGCATGTGTTGCGCAAGCCCGTGGGGCATCCGAAGCCGGAGGTCTACTCCACCGAAGAGGAAGCCGAGCGGTGACCTGCTGGCGCTGATGACGGTTCGGTCACGGTTGGCCTGGGTGAGTAAGTCGGGTTAAGGCGGAGCCGGCGCTCCTGGCCGTACGTTCCGCGCATGAGCGATGAGTTGCAGATCGACCAGGACCGCGCGCTGGTCGACCTAGCGGCATCGAAGCTGCTGAAGACGGCGGCTGGTGCTGTGCAGGAAACGGACCGCACGCGCTACATGCAGTCGACGACGCGGGGGAGTAAGACCCTGGTGGTGGTCGACGACGTCGAGCGTCCGAGCTGTGTGATCGAGGTATTCGCACCGCGGTACGAGTTCGTCTTGGAGTACCTGGCGCTGTTTGCCTCGCCGAAGGTGGGCTGGGTGATCGGTACGTGGCTGGCGAGTGTGTCGACGGGCTGGGGGGAGGTGCCGCCTGGCGAGCGACATCACGCGCTGAGGGTGGCGGCGGAGCTGCTGAAGGTGGAGAAGCGGGATCTGGGCTTCGGCCGGCATCAGTGGGTGCCGATCCGGGCCGCCGCAGGCAAGGTGGCGTGAGTGCCTGGCCGTCATGCTGGGCGTGCGGTGCCTCGGGGGCCCGGTGGGACGTATCTGCGGTGCCAGCGATATGAGGGTTCGAAGAGGAGCGAGGCTCTCTACCCGCGTGTGGATTCGGTGAAATCGCAGGTTGGGGCAGCGTACCTACCGGTAGGTCGGCTTCTCCTGCGGGTATCGGAAGGTTGATGAGTCCTCAAACGCGTGACCCTCGTCACAGCAACCCTTGGGGGCCTCGATAGTCCCCGGCAATCACTGTGTGATGTGTGGATGGGTACTGTCGGTGGCATAAGCGCACTTCAGCGGGGTATTACTGACGGTTACACCCGGTCATGTGGCGGACGCTGATCGCTTACGCGCTTGATCCACAACATGATCCACAAGATGGTCAACAAACTGCGCCCGGTGATAGATGTGGAGCCATCCGGTCCGGGGGTCACCTGCGGCGGGGCAGCATCGTTCGAACGTCTGGGCCGACGTTCGCGTCTTGGGGAGTGTGTGCCATGACTGTGATGGCCGGGCCGGAGGGTGTGGGAGCGATCTCGGTCGTGGTGGCAGCCGGCTATGCCCGAAGGGGGTCGTTCTTGCATGACAAGGAGGGTGTTCCGTGCGAAGGCGCGATTCCGGACCTGTACGGCTTGGTGGCCGACCAGGTGCTGGAAGAGGCTGTGGAGGCCGGTCGGCTGCGATGGTCGATCAACTTGGTCACGGGAGAGACGGTGCTGAGTGTTCGAGCCAAGGATTCGAACGTCTGAGTGGTTTGTGACTCAAGTTGCTTAGGGTTGTGGCACAAGTAGGCGCACAAGTTGACTAACTCGTGGCTTATAGTTGCGGACGTCGCTGAATGTTGTGAGGTCCGCCGGGAGCGGGTCAACTGAAGATTGCGCCGTCGGGCATAAGGCGGCACGGAAGGAGCGCGCCATGGAGAGGCCAGCCGCGAAGCACTGCAACCGGGTGATCAAACACGATGAGACCGGTCGCGAGGTCGTCTGCGGAAAGGTGATCCCTGGCGCCCCGACGTACGTGATGATCAATGGATCGCGCGCGATGAACCTGCTGCTTTGTCCGGAACACAAGACCGAGTGGTATGAGTTGAACGCCCCGTGGTTTTCGCGGGGAGAGGCCGCCAAGGTCGCGCTCTACAAGTTGTTCGAGGACCATCAGGGGAACCTGTTCACCACGTCCGAGATCCGCGACTACCTGCGTAGCGTGCTCCAGAACCGGGACGAGCTGCTGCGGGGGTCGAAGGAGCGCGAGCTGGTCGAGGCGCTTCAGGACAAGGGCAAGCTGAGCTTCGCTGCCGAGGACCTCTTCAAAGAGGTTCGCCGGCGCGAGGCCGCGCTTGAAGGTGCCGACTGGGAGGAGGTCACTCCTTCCAAGGTGCGTGACTACCTCAATGCCGCGTTCGACAGCAAGGACCCGCGGCTGACGCCGCAGGATATGCGTTTGATCGTGATGATGCCGGATGCGGGTATGCCGGCGCAGCCCCTCATGGAGCTGTACGCCCGACTGCGGCGTGAGGACCTGGGGCTGAACACCACCGAGGGATCGGCTGGGGTAAGGCAGTGACCTTATTACGGTGCCGCGTACGCGGCCTTCCGAATCGGATGACAATCTAACTCAAGAGGGGCCAGGCGCTCGGGAGACCGAGGCCGGCCCCTCTTGCTGTATCGCTGACAGGGAGATGTTCGGATGGGTGACTTCGAGGACCGTACCTCCGCGTTCGACAGGGTGATCCGCCAGAGTGTGGACGCCTGGCACCGGCTGGACCGCGAGGAGGCGGTTGCGCGCCAGACGCGCTCGGCGAGGAATCGTTCCGCCACGGTCCGTAGAAACTCGCGCAACGGCCGGACTCGTGTCGAGGTCAAGGTGTGGCCTGAGGTGCTGAAGGTGGCCATGGAGCAGGCCGGCGGGGACGCCAGCCGGCTGAGGATCGTCAGCGACACCGAGGTGTGGGTCATGTGACGAACAACTTGAGCAACAACTTGTGTCTCAAGTTGTCCTTCTAGTAGGCTCGGGATGTCACTCAAGGGGCGTTGGGCAACGCCGCAACGGGTGACATTCCGGGCCTTCTTGCTTGGTGGGCGCCAAGCGCCGGAGGGCCTTCCCGACAGGACCGGTGGAAGGCAGACATGGGCGCTCCACTCGCTCTCGTAGAGAACGGTCGTATACAGCCGATCGCCGTGGCGGCGCCTTCCTGCTGACCAAGAACGGCCGCACCCGCGAGAGTACAAGCGCGACCTGCGCCACTACCTCACCTGGTGCTCCGAGTACAACCTGGACCCCTTCAATCAGAAGCGCGCCCAGATGGACGCCTTCAAGAACTGGCTGACGGACCACTACGGGAATGGCGCGGTGAACCGTCACCTCTCCGTCGTCTCGGGCCTGTTCAAGTACGCGATGTCCGAGCTGGAAGACCACATTTTCCGCAACCCGGCCGCCCTCGTCGACCGCAAGCCCGTTTCGAACATCTCCCAGGCCACCGGCCTGACCTTCGAGGAGTCCGAGCAACTGCTGCGTGGCGCCGAGGCATACGGGTTGCGGTGCTCCGCCGTTGTCCATGTCCTGCTGCTGACCGGCATGCGCGTCAGCGAGTTGGTCAACGCCGACATCGAGGACCTCGGCGAGGAGCGCGGCCACAACGTCCTGCACATCACCCGCAAGGGTGGTCGCAAGCAGACCATCGTCCTTCCGCCCAGCGCCTGGGAGGCCCTGACGAAGTACCACGGCAACCGTGCCAGCGGACCGCTCATCATCACCCGCACCGGCCGGCGCATCACCCGGCAGGGCATCTGGGACATGGTCAAGCGCCTCTGCCGACGGGCCGACGTCAGGGAGATTCGCACACACGACCTCCGTCACACCTGCGCGACTCTTGCGCTGGAGAGCGGCAAGTCCCTGGAAGCCGTGCAGGACCTGCTCGGTCACGCCGACCCTCGCACCACTCGTCGGTATGACCGTGCACGCAACAACCTCGACAACTCGCCGAGCTACGCCCTCGATGCGCAGCTCCGAGCCGTCGCTTCCCGCCGCCAGGTGGAAGCGGTGCTGGACGAGGCCGTCGAGGTCCTGGTCGACGAGGCCCTCCGCGAGGTGCTCGCCACCGCGGAACTCGTCACCACCTGATCCGTGAGAGGAGACAGTATGCCCGAGGTCACGCCGGACACGGTCCGGCTCTTCCGGGAGACCTATGCGCCGTCGGGCACATGCCCCGCCAAGGCCATCGACGACCCGACCCAGCACCACGTCTGGGAGCGCACGAAGTACGGCAACGTGAGCTGCGCCGACTGCTTCGTGCCGCACCCCGAGGAGCCCCTGGAGCGGCTCAGCGAGTCGGACCTGGACTTCCTCCAGAGCATCTGCGACGCCACCGGACCCCTGTACGGCGGACGGTTCAACGCCGCCCGGGGGATGCAGGAGTTCCACGGCATCGAGTTGTTCGACGACGAGGAGGGCGAGGACCTCACCTTTTACCTCGTCGCCCGCAATGCCCTGCCGGCGCTCGTCAACGCCTACCGCAGCCTGCTGACCGAGACGCAGGAAAATTCCGGCAAGACCGTTGGCGTTGTCCCGGTGCGGGAGGCCGCGTGAACCTCCCTGACACGTTCATCGGGTTCGATTTGGAGACCACTGGGGTCGACGTCGAGGTCGACCGTATCGTCACGGGTGCCTGGGTTGAGGTCCTCCACGGTGCCCTGCGCCGCTCCCGGAAGTGGCTTGTCAACCCGGGCGTCCCGATTCCGGCCGGCGCGACAGCAGTCCACAAGATCACAACGGAGATGGTTCATGCAGAGGGCATGAACGCCGCCAGGGCGACCGCCCAGCTCGCCGGCTGTATCTGGAGCGCCCTGAGTGAGGGCATCCCACTGGTCATCATGAACGCGCCCTACGACCTGACCCTCCTCGACCGCGAGTGCCGACGCTACGACGTCACACCCATCAGCGAAATGATCGCCTCCGTCAAGGACGCCGTCATCCTCGACCCCTACGTCCTGGATCGTCGCGTCGACCCCTTCCGGCCAGGCAAGCGCCAGTTGCAGGCCCTCGCCGACTACTACGGGGTGACGCTGGATGCAGCCCACGAGGCCGGCGCTGACGCCCTGGCCGCCGTCCAGGTCACCCAGCAGATCCTCCAGACCGCCGAAGACGAGCGAGCCTTCCGCCGCAGCACCTTCCACCATGAGGTGCACGGTAACGACCTGGTCGACCTCTACGACAAGCAGAAGCTGTGGTTCGCGGCCCAGTCCGCCGGCTACCAGGACTGGCTGCGCCGCACCAAGAACCCCAGGGCCGTTGTCAACGACTGCTGGCCGGTCATACCCGTGCCCGAGGCGGTAGTTGATGCCGCGTAGCCCCATGGAGCGCCTCGTCGCGGGCGAGAGCTTCGACCTCAAGTCCGGCTACCTCGGCGTCAGCGTCAGCGAGAAGGAGGGCGTCTGGATCCGCGGCTGCGACTGCTCCGCCCAGATGCCCGACGCGAGCGTGCGGGAACTGTACGAAGTACTCGGCGCGTACATGCGCCGACGGAAGAACAAGGAGAAGCGCAATGGCTAGCACGGGCACCGCCCTGGTCAACTACGAGGGCGCGGTCGCCCAGTTCCACCACGCCTTCGGCGTCAGCGACCGCATCACCGACCCCGAAACGCTGCGTGCCCTGCTGGAGCGCCGCGCCACGCTGATCCGCGAGGAGTTCGAGGAGGTCGTCGAAGCCGTCGAGGCCACGCACGAGAAGGTTGGCGGCACGGACTTCCCGGTGGAGCAGTTCGAGCACCTCGCCAAGGAGTTGGCGGACCTGGTGTACGTGGTCTTCGGTAGCGCCGACCTTCTCGGGATCCCACTGGGCAAGGCGTTCACCAGAGTGCACAAAAGCAACATGTCGAAGCTGGGGGAGGACGGCAGGCCCGTTCTCCGAGAGGACGGCAAGGTGCTGAAGGGCCCGAACTACCAGCCGGCGGACATGGGCGACGTCGGTGTCGATGTCCTCGTCAATTACCTCTCCCAGAAGTTCTGAGATAACACAATGTGAAGCTCCCCGCCTAGCATTGAGGACGTGAGTCCTTGACACTGAAGGCGGTCTGAATGCTTCACCAGTTGTTCGCAGCAGCGGCTCCAGACGGCGGTGTTAATTTCGACAACCCGCTGATTCTTGGGCCGCTTGCTGCGTTTGTCTTCGCGATCTTCGTCAGCGAAGTCGTCGTCCCTGGAAAGACCTATCGCCGGGAGGTCGATGAGAACGCGAGGCTGAGGGATCTCGTGGAGCAAGTCATCCCGCTCGCGGAGTCGATGACGGCTACCGCGCAGGAAATGGTCTCAGCGACAACCCGTGTCACGGACGTCATGGACCGCGTCATCAACACGCTGGCCGACCCCCGCCGCGACGGCTGAAAGGGGCGACCGTGGCTTTCTGGAGCACCAAGCGTCCACAGCACAACTCGATCGACTTCGCGGAGGCCTCAGCTCGCATGGAGAGCGCAGCAGCCTCACTGCGCCTGACCGCCATCAAGGCACGACATGCCACCAGCGCTGCCCACCAGTTCGGCGACCGTGTCGAGACACAGATCGTGAAGAGCCAGGGAGAAGCATGACCACCCGTAAGTCCCCCGCCAAGTCGACAGAGCAAGCCGAGCTGCGGTACCCCTGTGACAACCACCCCTCGCGCACGGCGGTCCTGTCCACGACCGGCGGCGGCGCCCACAGCCAGATCCACCTGTGCGAGGACTGCGCCCGAGCGGCCGGGAGGTACTGATGCAGGTCTCCACATGCGTGTGGTGGCAGGGCCGGCACGTCCAGGCCGGCCGCTTCTGCCCGCACAAGCCGGGCGTCGACATCGACCCCGAGGGCCAGAAGCACCCCGTCGGCTGGACCGTGCAGAACCCTGGAGGCAAGGATGCCTAATCGCGGATGGAAGCCGCCGCCCGTCAAGTCGTTGCCCGAGCCGGCACTTGGTGCTGACCGGTACTCCAAGCGTCAGGTCGACCGCCTCCAGGCGTATGACGAGCGGGACATGCGTCCCAAGACGCGCGCCGCCCTGAAGGAGTTCCGGGCGACTGGCAACACCGACAAGCTGCTGACGTTCAACACCTGGCCCAACCACACCATCGACCGCAACCGGCCTCGCACCGTTTCCGCCGGCTACGACTCCAAGAGTCACACTCTTCGCGTCGAATTCCGTAACGGGGAGCACGGGCGCGGAAGCCACGGCGGTCCCATTTACGAGTACTACCGTGTCTCGCCGAATGTGTGGAAGAACGTACGTCGTACTGGATCCGAAGGCCGGAACATCATCAACAAGGCCCTCGAAGGTCACCCCTACCGGCGCATCCGCTAACACATTGGGAAAATCGCCACTAGGGTGCGGCGCATGATCAGACTGCCTTTCTTTATACGGCGCGTTCCTACTCTCAGGGGCTGGCCTTTCACCTACAAGACCTGGACCCAGGAGATGCGCGACCCCTTTCGGCGGGGCAGCGCGCGTGTGGTTCGGCTCCCCTTCAAGCACGGTGTCGGATTCGGCTGGTGGACCGAACGGCTCCCGAGCGAGGACCACGCCCTGGTGGCGGTGCTGGGAACGCCGAAGCCGTACATCCCCGGCCGCGATGACTGACGAAGAACTGGCCCGCCGACAGGTGGCACGCAGGAGCCAGGATGCGGACGAGGAATGGGAGCTGCTACAGATGCTGGGACTGGACCGATGAAGCTGGGACGACTGCTGGACAGGATGTGGCCGGCGCACCGGCTGCTGGAGAAGGCGCGGCGGCGGGTCCAGCGGCTCCCGGTCGTCGAGTTGCTCGACGCAGCAGACAACACCGGCTCGGCGATCGCTGCGGCGCTGTACCGGTACCGCAAGCAGCCCAGCGCGGAAGCCCTCTCGGAGGCCGTGGACGGTGTGGTCGCCCTGGCGGTCATCGTCCGCGAGCTACAGGAGCGTCAGGAGACATGACGAAGCCCCAACCCGTTGTCTACACGGGTTGGGGCTTCGTGCTGCCTGATTCACGGGGTCGGGATGGCCCACGCGGTACAGGCGATGGACAGGATCAGGCAGCCGACGGCGAGGTAGCCGGAGGATGTCAGGAGGTGGACGCCGGCCTGTGCCCGGCGCAGCGACGTCTCGACTTCGCGTGCGTAGGGGCCGACGCTGAAGCCGGCCCAGCGCCTGCGTCGGGTCAGGCGGAAGGCGATAGCGGTCGACGCCAACATGACGGCCGCCATGGGGGCAAGGGAGTCCGCGAAGTCTCCTGAGTCGTACCAGGTTTCGGAGCCGACATAAATGGTGAGCGCGGTGAAGAACGCCACGGCGATCCGGTAGACGAACACGCTGCGCCGCTCGATGACATTGCCGGCAGCCACCAGGTACGCCTGGCGGTCGGTGAGCCCATGCCCCGATACAGACCTGACTGTGTCGGCCTGACGAGTGACGGCTTGTGCGAAGTCGTCCTCGGCCCCCCAGTTCACTCCCATGTCCGCCCCCTGCGCACGTGCGTGGTGTGAAGTGATCGTAGCGCTCTGGCGGTCGTTGAGTGCTAACACAATTCCGACACCCCTTTTTACCCTGATTGCATCGAATTGGAGCAATGTGGGGTAAATGGATGATATTGACGGCTGACACCGGGACTCGAATACCGGACGACGAGGAGTTCCAGCTCCCTGTCAATCCCGAGGTGTCTCAGGGAACCGTCGACCGGATCATCGAGAAGATGCTGCTCGTCATCGACGAGCTGAGCGGCCACCCGCTTCGCGACTACCAGGTGCCACTCGCCAGACGGATCCTGGAGTCGCTGATCCTCGGTGACACAGCCAAGATCACCGCCTGCTGGGCACGGCAGAGCGGGAAGTCCGAGACCCTCGCGAACACCCTCGCCGCGGTGTGCATCATGTTCCCCCGCCTCGCGCCCATCTTCCCCAACCTCCTCGGACGCTTCCGCGAGGGCGTCTGGCTCGGTGCCTTTGCGCCGGTGGACGACATGGCGGACAACCTCTACGGCCGCATCGTCAGCCGGCTGACCAGCGACCGCGCCCTGGAACTGATGGCCGACCCGGAGATCGACGAGAAGGTCGTCGGCAAGGGCAAGGAACTGCGCCTGGTCAAGTGCGGCTCCCTCGTGCGCAAACAGACCTGCCACCCCAGGGCCCAGATCGAAGGCCGCACATACCACGTCGTCCTGATCGACGAGGCCCAGGTCGCCGACGAGAAGGTCGTCAACAAGTCCATCTCGCCGATGCTCGCCTCGACGCGCGGGACCATGATCCTGACGGGGACCCCCACCTACACCAAGGGGATCTTCTACAAGATCATCCAGCAGAACAAGCGGTTCGCCACCAACCGGGGAGCACGAGCGAACCACTTCGAGGCCACCTGGAAGGACGTCGCCAAGGCGCACCCGGACTACGGCGTCTACATCCGCGGTGAGATGCTCACCATCGGCGAAGACTCCGACGAGTTCCGCCTCTCCTACCGCCTCCAGTGGCTCCTCGACAGGGGTATGTTCACCACCTCCGAGCGCATGGAGGACCTGGGCGACAGGTCAATGCAGCTCGTGCCGGCCTGGCACAGAACCCCGGTCATCGTCGGGATCGACCCCGCCCGCAAGCAGGACAGCACGATTGTCACGGTCGTGTGGGTCAACTGGGACTACCCGGACGAGTTCGGCCAGTACGAGCACCGCATCCTCAACTGGCTCGACTTGAGCGGGCTCGGGTGGGAGGAGCAGTACTACCGGATCGTCGACTTCCTCGCGAACTACAGCGTGCTCGCCATCGGCATCGACGCGGGCGGCATCGGAGACGTCGTCGCCAGCCGGCTGCGCGTACTGATGCCCGGCGTCGACATCATCGACCTCCCCTCCGACCGCGGCGCCCAGTCCAAGCGGTGGAAGCACTTGATGGAGGTCATGCGTACCGACAACATCGCCTGGCCCGCCCACAGCAAGGTCAAGCGCACCAAGACCTTCCAGCGCTTCCGTACCCAGATGGAGGACGCCGAGCTGGAGTTCGCCGGCCCCAACGTGATCGTGCACGCCCCCGAGGAGGCCGGTGCCCACGATGACTACGTCGACTCCCTCGCCAACGCGGTCTACATGACCGCGGACCTGTCCATGCCCGAAGTCCAGGAGGAGAGCAACTTCTTCTACGGCAGGGCCGCATAGGAGCCAGCGTGACGATCGACCCCAACTACCACACCTACGACCCCAACGACCCGTACAACATCCCCGGCTGGACAGCGGTCAACCAACTCCCCGGTCCCGGAACACTGACGGCCAACCCGCCGGCACCGTTCCCCGCAGACCTCGCCGTCCAGACGGTCGTGGCGACGTACATGACCGAGAGCGGCCAGGCACTGCCGGGCTCCGTGCTCATCCAGGCCGACCGCCGCTACCGGGACAAGGTAACCGGTAACCTCGTCGTCCCGAACGCTCGCCGGCTGAAGGTCGTCAACGGCGCGCTGAGCGTCGATCTGCCGGCCAGCGACGACCCCGATCTCGACCAGCCGTTCGTCTACAGCGTGCACGAGGTCCTCCCCGGCGGTCGGAAGTTCATGATCAGCGTCCCCCATAACGCCACCGGACCGCTCAGGCTTCACGACCTGGTCGTCGACATGGACTACCAGGAGATCCAACCGCCGAGGATCTACGCCCTCAGCCCGTCAGCCGGCGGCTTCTAGGCAAAGCGCGAGGCCCCCAGCCCTTGCAGGTTGAGACCTGACGAAATGTGGTGCAGTAGGTAGGCTCGCAGCGCCCGATGGGTACAGATGCACGAAGCGGCTCGGCCTCCCCCTCATACGGCGTGGGGGAAACCGGGCCGCTCGGCTATGTGCGCGGTCAGGCGGAGAAGGTGCCCGCCGTCACGCCAGCCACGAACGTGGACCAGGCGGTCATCGAGCTGATGAAGGCGGGACCGTCGTCCTGCTTGGAGTCGCGGGTGCCGACGGCGCCGCGCTCCGCGAGGTGGGCGACCTCAATGCAAGCGCCGCCGTTGCTGTCGCTGTACGAGGACTTGAACCAGGCAGTCTGGGGGGCCACCTCGGAGGCCCGCAGGTTAGTAACGATGGCTCTTCCACCCTTGCGTGAGTTGGTACAGGAAATCGGCCGTCATGGCCGGTGCCAATGCGCTCTCGCGCATCGCATCGAACCCGCGGACTGCCTTGCCGACTGCCCGCGGAGCATCCGTGACGGAGATGGTGTCTGGCAGGTCCGTCCGGACCACCGGGTCCACCTCGTCAGGGAAGTCGAGAATGATGAAGTTCGACCTGGCCCGGTAGGTGACCACGTCGTTCGGGAGGATCTGGACAGTGACGTTTTCCAGCTTGCTGAGCTCGATGATCTCGTCGTACTGGGCGCGCATTATCTCGTGCCCGCCCACCAGACGCCGAAGTGCGGCCTCGTCCATGATGACCCGAAGCTCCAGCGGACTGTCTGAGCGCGTGATCAGCTCCTTGCGCTCCAGCCGCATCTTCGTGTTCGTCTCGACGAACTCGCTCGTGGTCTCATCGACAGGTTTGGCGAGCTGGAACAGCGCACGGGCGTAATCCTCAGTCTGGAACATCCCGAAGACCACGTCCGGCTGGAAGGCCCGCATCACGTTGCTGGCCTCTTCCAGGCCGCGGTACGTCGGCATCTTGGACGGCATGAACGCCTTGAAGGGAGTCCACGGGTCCTTACTCAGGGACTCGCGGTGCAGTTGGAGCAGAGTTGCCCGGTCACCCTTGTCGATGACGTCGTACAGCGTCATCAGGTTCTCAAGGTCGGTCGTGCGAGGCAGGTCGATGTCACCCGACTCCACCCGACCCAGCTTCGTGTGGGAGAAGCCCAGCTGCTGGCCCACTTCTTCCTGAGTCAGCCCTTTGGCTTCTCGTAGTCGCCGGAGTTCCCTCCCGAGTTCACGTCGCCGGAACGTAGCTCCTCGCCGCGCTGCCACTATGTGCCGTCCTCTCCTGCTACGTGTTGGGGCTCATCGAGACCTCTGCTCACTGTCGGCGTGCTAGCTGTCCCCGAGTGTGCCACCCCCTGTCCCTCAGTGCACATGCCCCTGTTGGTGCTCTGGCACATGCCACTTTTCGCTACCTCGCGTATGCCCTTGCACATTAACTCTCACATGCACGACGGTAGTTGAGCAACGGAAACCGCAACGGTCGTAACGAGCGGTGACCAGCCGGTTGGACTCTCAGCTGGCCGTGCAGTCGTCGTCACCTCAGGTCCACGCCGTACCAGAGGTGACGACGGCTTCCCCTGACCTTGCCGAGGCGGACGATGACGACGAGCCAGGAACCCGACCCCGACAGGCTGCGCACGGCTCTCGGGCGCATCCTCGAAGGGGCAATTGCCCGTGGTGCGACCTCTTCGGCCACCGGATCCGACTACGAGACGTACCGCACCCTCGTGCGGTCCCAGAGCAAGGCGCCGCCGGTCGGCCGTCACCTGCACCAGTTACGCCGCAGCCTCAACCACGCCGGCCTGATCCGAGCCTCCGAGGGAACGCGCTCTCCCCGCGTCGTCCTGTACGTCCGTACCTTCCACGGCGAGGACCCCGAGCCGCTGTTCTCTCAGCTCCGGCAGGAGGCCGCCAAGAAGAACTGGCTGGTCGCCCGCGAGCACCACGATCAGCTTCCCTTCGGGCAGAAGTCCAACATGCCCCCGATGCAGTGGCCCGGGTGGGTGGCCACCCGGGACCAGATCAGGAGCGGCTTCGCCGAGGGTGTCCTCGTACTGAACCGCCACCACATCAGCAGCGACGTCACCGCCTACACCCAGGAGCTCGAATACATCGGGCACCGGAACTGCTTCACCTGGCTCCTGCACTCCGAGTCCGACCCCTGAAGGAGTCCCCTGAGACGGCTCGACGAGAAGGGCATCGGATGGCGGCAGATCGCCGGCCAGGCCCTCTTCGTGATTGCCGTCAGCGCCTTCTTCGCCTGGTTCTACCTCGATGCCACCCGGACTCCGTGAGGACACCCATGACGCTCGAACAGCGCGACCCCGGCCAGGCCCTGGCCGCGATCGTCCCTGCCCTCAGCCGCCGGCCCCGGTGAACCTGTTCGGCACACAGCTCGGGGACACCTTCGCGCGCCGCTTCGACCCCGCCCGCCTTCACCGCATCGGCTCCATCACCTCCCCCGTCGGCGACGACCAGGAGGCCGCGTCGTGACTGCTCTCGTCCCCCTCACTCATCGGTCCGCCGCTTTCTGGGACGAGGTGTACGCCGCCCCGGCGCCTCCTTCGAACCGATCCCGCTGGACGAGATCCGCTTCCTCCAGGACCGCGCCGACGCCAAGACCGGCCAGCGAGCCATGGACATCGGTACCGGACTCGGCGAGTGGGCCTGCCAGATGGCGCAGGTCGGGCTCCAGGTCACCGGCTACGACCACTCCTCCGTCGCTATCAAGCGCGCCCGCGAGCTCCACGGCCCCCACGGCGGCACGCTCCGCTTCGAGCTGCACGACTTCGACAACGACCCGGCCCCCCGCAATCTCGGCACCGGCAACATCGACCTGGTCTCCTGCCGCCACAGCATCCACTTCCTGGACCTCCAGCGTTTCATCGTCGACGTCAGGCGGTGGCTGCACCCGGACGGTGTCCTGCACGTCACCACGGCGGTCACCGAGAAGATCCGCCGGGAGATCGGTCTGCCCGAGGAGCGCGTTCGCGCCCTCGCGCAGGGGTGGCGTGAGTACGACCGCTACGACCTCGCCCCCGACGGTTCGATCACGGCCGTGGTCCTCCGAGGCCCCTGGGGCTGACCCGAAGCTCGCGCCGGCCCTGGAACCCCACGCCTCCACGCGAGAGAACCAGAGCCAGACGCGGTACCGCCTCCCGGCACGAACTACTACGTCAGCCGCGCTTTTCCTGGGTGTCCCCGGCGTACGACGGAGTGCCGAAGTTCGTGCCGGGGGTCCCATCGACCCCATGAAGGGAACCATGAAGACCTCGACCGCCATCCTCGTCGCCGCCACCGCGGTGGCAACCGTCACCACCCTGAGCGCCGAGCGCCGGCACCGGGAGACGATCCGGCTCGCCAAGGAACAGCACCGGCAGAACCTCGAACTCGGCGTCGCCGGGCTTCACCAGCAGTATCTCGCCGATGCCGCGGCCGATCCCGAGCAGTGGGAGATCTGGGGCAAGGGCGAGCGGACTCCGAGGACACCCGCCGGACCATCAAGGTCAACCGGCAGGTCTGCCTCACCCAGCTCACCCACACCCTGAACCTGGTCAGCCTCGACGAGCTGCGCGTGCGGGTCCGAGCCCTCATGGAACGACCGGCCGTCCGGAAGTTCTGGGCGGAGACCGGGGACTTCCGGTCCCAGGAGACCCAGACCACGAAGAGCAACGTGTTCATTTCGATCCTCGACCGCGAGCTTGCCACCGCGAACCGCAAGGCGGACGCGGCGGACGAGGTGGCGGTGGAGGTCTCTTCCTGAGCGGAAGCTCTGTCTTGCCGCGCACCTCCTGTGCCTTCCGCAGAGGTTCTGCGGAGCCGAACCCCTCCTGCACCGGCCCTACCGTCTCCCGGGGCCGGTGCAGGAGGCCCAACCTGCCGAGGACGACCATGTGCCAGCACCAGCCTGCCTGTCCCACCGCCGACTCCACCGACCGGGAGGCGGCCCGTCTCATGGCACACCACCCGGAACAGGGCTGGAGCCTGCTGTGCAACGGGGTCCTGCTCTTCGACGACACCGGCGAACTGCTGCCGGACGGACAGATCATCGCCCCGCACCGCCCCACGGAGAGGGTCGCCGCATGACGACCACGGAGAAGCCCATGACCATCCCGGCCCAGAACGGCAACGGCGCTGCTCAGGTCAAGTGGCCCCTCCCCAAGCGGGGGCGGCTGCGCCCGGGACCTCAGCGCAAGCACGCCGCAGCCGACCTGCGCAGGCGTTACGACGCCAACACGTCCATCCGGGGCCTCGTCCGCCTGACCGGCAAGTCGTACGGCTTTGTGTACCGCCTCCTGACCGAGGCCGGAACGACCTTCCGGCCCAGGGGCGGCAATCACCGCTCGAAACGCTGACCCACCTCCAGGGCCTCCCCTCTCGCCGGTAACCAGTCGCAGCGCCGATGGTCGCCGGCGGTGGGGCCCGCAGAGACTTCCGATGAGCATTCGATCCGTGCCCATCGGGATGGCCGGAAAGCAGCAAGCAGCCGCGCGAGTAGCTCACTACGCTCCCACGGCATCCGGCCGCATCATCCACCAACACCGCAACAGAAAGGAGTAGTTGACATGACCAGCGCTAGGGCTCAGCCGGATGCGTTCGACCTCGACGTGCAGGTTGTCATCGGCGTGCCCGTCACCGACGCGCACGGGAATTCCGACGGCGGCTGCGGGGCGACGTCCGCCAGCTCGTGCACGCCGCCCGCCTGACCCCTCTCACCAGCCCACCCGATCACCAGCCCTCGGGCTGAAACACAACCTGGAGGTCCTGATGGACACCATCACCGACTTCGACCTGGACATCGCGGTTCTGGAGTCCGCCGACGGGGACGCCAGCGCGGTCATCCTCACCGACGACGGCTGCGGCAGCACCTGCTCCAGCCCGTGCGCCAGCGCCGTGGCCTAACCACGCCCGGCACTCGCTAGACGGTGTTGGCCCGTCCCCTTCAGGGGGCGGGCCAACAACCCCTCCCCACCACAGGGACTGGAGATCACGATGGCTTCACCGTCGCACACCAGGCTCTACCGGCATACGGACACGGCGCTGCTTCGCGCCGCCCCGCACGTGCCGGCGGTCCTTCCCCCGTGGCCGGTCCCCTTGGACAGTTCGCCCTCCACCGTGGAGTCGTGGGCGGACTGGGCCGAGGATGTCTGGGCTCATGAGTCCCTGGCCGTCGCGGTCGAACACGCCAGTCCCGTCCTTGCCCGCCAGGTCAGAGAGCTGGTGGGCGGCAAGGTCACCGACCTTCGCCACGCTCGCCGTGTCTGCCGGGCCCTGGGCCGGTACGCACGGCGGACCGCAGGGCGGGCGACCCCCTTCGGGCTCTTCGCCGGCGTGACCTCCGCCGGCTTCGGTACCCGCCCCTTCACGCAGTGGGGCGGGGAACACCAGGCCTGGGCGCGCGCCGATGCCGCGTGGCTCAGCGATGTGATCCGTCAGCTTGAAGCCCTGCCCGAGCTTCTGCCGCTGCTACCCGTGACGGTCACCAACACGGCCTTCGTGCGAGGTGACCGGCTGGTGGTCCCCTACCCGCCGGACACGGACCGTTCCGCGAAGAGCGCTGCCGAGGTGTCGCTGCGGTACACCATGCCGGTACGGATCGCGGTCGAGACGGCTCGGGAGCCGGTCCGCGGTGAGCTGCTAGTGCAGAAGATCCTCGCGGAGATGGCCCAGGCGCCTGCGGGGAAGGTGCACGGGCTGCTCGGCAGCTTGGTACGGCGTGGTGTGCTGCTCACGTCACTGCACGCCCCCCTGGGAGTGTTCGACGCTCTGGGCCATCTCGTGGACGAGCTCGACGCCGTCGGCGCCGACCGAGTGGACGGGGCGGCTGGAATCGTCGCCCGCCTGCGGTCGGTCCGCGCCCTGTTCGCCGAGCACAACAGGGCTCCGGCCGAAGCCCGGTCCGCTCTTTGTGCGCGGGCGCGCGACGCGATGCTCTCGCTGAGCACGGTGGTCGAGCAGCCTGTGGCGCTCGACTCACGTCTCGACTGCACCGTCGTCCTGCCCGATCAGGTCGCCCGGGAGGCGGAGACGGCGGCCACGGTTCTGGCCCGGCTGTCGCCGTACCCGGCCGGCGCGCCCGCGTGGAACGCCTACCACAGCCGCTTCTTCGAGCGGTACGGCATCGGCGCGCTGGTGCCGCTGACGGACCTCGTCAACCCGGACGTGGGTATCGGATTCCCGCGGGCTTCCTGGACGCCGAGCCCGAACGCCCCGATGCCCTGTCCGTACGAGACCAGCGGCTCCTTGGCCTTGCTCAGACGGCGGCGCTCGACGGCCGTGAGGAGGTCGAGCTCACCGACGACCTGCTTGCCGCCCTGGAAGACGGCGGGCCCGAGCGGCGACAGGCTCCGCTGCACCTGGAGCTCAAGTTCCAGGTGCAAGCTCCGTCCCCGCAGGCCCTGGCCCGGGGCGACTTCCTGCTCAGCGCGATCAGCCCGTCGCGGGGGGCCGGGACACTGTCCGGGCGGTTCCTCGATCTGCTGGAACCCGGCCCCCGCGCCCGCCTGCGGGACATCCTCACCTCCCTGCCCGTGAGCGATCCCGGTACACGAGCGGCGCAGGTGTCCTTCGCCCCGAGGAACCGTGCCAACACCCACGTCATGCGGGCCCCCGAGCTCCTTCCCGACGTGATCAGCGTCGCCGAGAACCGTCCGGCGGCAGACCGGTGCATCCCTTTGGACGACCTGGCCGTCGGATGCGACCCGCACCGGCTGTACCTGGTGTCGCTCTCACGGGGATGCCGCCTGAACCCGATGACGCTCAACGCCCTGGAGATGCGCGCTCACACCCGCCGCTGGTCCGGTTCCTCGTCGAGATCTCGCGGTCCTCGACCTGCGTGGTCTCCCCGTTCGCCTGGGGCGCGGCCGAGCATCTCCCGTTCCTGCCCCGCGTCCGGTACGGCCGGATCGTGCTGTCCCCGGCCCGGTGGCGGCTGACCCGGGCCGATCTGCCGGGCCGCGGCCTGCCGGCGGCCGAGTGGAACGCCGCGCTCGATGCGTGGAGGACACGACGGGGAGTTCCGGCGACGGTCGCTCTGGTGGAGCAGGACCGCGTTCTGCCGCTCGACCTGACGGCGTTCATGGATCTGGAGCTGCTGCGCGCCCACCTGGCGACGGCAAAGTCCGCCGTGCTCGTCGAGACAGCACCCTCGGGCAACGGGTGGCTGGCGGATCACGCACACGAGATCGTGCTCGCGATGACGGCCGCCCCGGGCCGGTGGCCGGTCCTGCCCGCCGTCTCCCGGCACCGCCTGGTGACCAGGGACCACGGCCATGTCCCCGGCGCCTCTTCGTGGCTGATGGCCAAGCTGTACGGGCACCCGGAGCGGCAGCCCGAGCTCCTGGCCCGGCATGTTCCCGAGCTCCTCGCCCACTGGGAGACGGAGCCGGCATGGTGGTTCATGCGCTACCGCGACCCCGACCCGCACCTGCGGCTGCGGATCGCGCTGCCATCGGCCGAGGACTTCGGAGACACCGCTGCCCGCGTGGGCCAGTGGGCGGCGCGGCTGCGGCGCCTGGGGCTCGCGGGAGACGTACAGCTCGCCACCTCCTACCCGGAGACCGGCCGGTGGGGTCGCGGGCGCGCGATGACGACGGCGGAGGCCGTGTTCTGCGCGGACTCCCGCTCGCTGGCCGCCACGTTCGCCCTGCCGTCCCGCCCGCACCCGCAGGCCTTGGCCGCGGCGAGCTTCGTCTCGATCGCCACAGCGTTCACCGGCTCCGCCGCCGAGGGCATGGACTGGCTCATCACCCACGCCCGTCTCCACGACACCGAGCCCCTGGACCGGACCGTGCGGGCGCAGGCCATCAGCCTCGCCGACCCCACCCGCGACTGGACCAACCTGCGCTCGGTACCGGGCGGCGACGCCATCCACGGCTCATGGGCCGCACGGAACCATGCCCTGGCCGCCTACCGGGCAGAACTCGCGGCCGCCGCCGGCGACGGTACGGACCCGGACCGGGTCCTCGACTCCCTGCTGCACGTCCACCACATCAGGGCGGCCGGGATCGACAAGGACGACGAACGCACCTGCCTGCGGCTGGCCCGCGCCGCCGCCCTCGCCTGGAAGGCCCGCACCGCATGATCACCGAACAGACAGCGGCCGTCGCCCGGAGAACGGCGGACACGATCGCGCAGCGTCTCGCGCACCCGGACGACGTACGGCACCTTCCCCTCGTGCAGGGGTGGATGCCCCAGTCCCTCGCGTACGGGGCGGTCGGGGTCGCGCTGCTGCACATCGAACGGGCCCGTACGGGGGAAGGGTCGTGGGAACGCGCGCACGCCTGGCTGGCGTGCGCCGCCGCAACCCCCGCCGCTGGCGGCCCGGACAGTCACCTCTTCCACGGGGCGCCGGCCCTGGCGTTCGCCCTGCACCTGGCCTCCGAGTGGACGGGCCACTACGGGCGCGCGCTGAGCGTCCTCGACGAGCACATCGCCATCTCCGTCCGCCAGCGGCTGGACGCCGCCCACGCGCGGATCGAGCGCGGCGAGCTGCCCGCGCTCGCCGAGTTCGACGGCATCCGCGGCCTGTCCGGCATGGCCGCCGTACTGATGACCCGCGGCCACGAGGAGGACCTCACTCTCCAGGTCCTGGACTACCTCGTGCGGCTCACCGAGCCCGTCAAGGACGGTGACGACGTCCTGCCTGGCTGGTGGAGCGACCGCGCGCCTTCGGGGAAGATCCGCCCCGAGTGGCCGGGCGGGCACGGCAACTTCGGCATGGCGCACGGCATCTCCGGCCCGCTCGCCGTCCTCTCCCGCGCGGCGCTGCGCGGTCTCCTCGTCGATGGGCACACCGAGGCGATCCTCCGGATCTGCCACTGGCTCGACCAGTGGCGCCACGACGGTCCCGCAGGCCTGTCGTGGCCGTACGCGATCACCCGGGACCATGCCCGCGGCCGCGGCCTTCCCGATCACGGCCCGCACAGGCCGTCCTGGTGCTACGGGACCGCCGGCGTCGCCCGCGCCCAACAGCTCGCGGCGCTCGCCCTCGACGACATCGCACGCCAGCGGATGGCCGAGAACGCCCTGCTGCACGCGGTGACCGACCCCATCAGCTCGACCGAACGGTCGACGCCTCGCTCTGCCACGGCTTCGCCGGCCTGGCCCACACCGTCCTCGCAGCATCCGCGACCGCCCTCGTCCCCGAGGAACTGACCGCGACCGTCGGCGACCTGGTCGACCGTGCCCTGCTCCAGGACCCCGCTGATGTGCTGCTCACCCCCGCGAACGGACCGGCCGACATCGGGTTCCTCGAAGGCGCCGCTGGTGTCGCGCTCGCCCTCCACGCCGTTCTCGCCGGACCCGAACGCACCCTGAGCTGGGACTCCAGCCTCCTGACCGACTGACAAGGAGACCCGTCCATGTCCTCCCCGGAATGGCCCCAGCGGTACATCGAATTCACCGACCAGGCCGACGCCGAAACCGTCGCCGCACAGCGCCTGCTCCCCGTCCTGACCGCCCCCGGCGCCTTCCCCCGGTGGTCGTTCATCCGTAAGTCTCCCTCCTGGCGCCTGCGCTTCGAACCCTCGGACACCAGCCGGCTCGACACGGCCCTGTCCGGCCTCGTCGAGGAAGGTCTCGTACAAGCCTGGTTCCCGGGCATCTACGAACCGGAGACGACCGCGTTCGGCGGCCCGGCCGCCATGGACGTGGCACACGACCTGTTCCACCACGACAGCCTTCACTTCCTGCGCCACGCCGGCCGCCCCAACAGCACCCCCGCTCCCGGGCTTGGCCGCCGCGAACTGGCCGTTCTCCTGCCCAGCGTCACCATGCGTGCCGCAGGACTGGACCTCTTCGAACAGGGCGACGTCTGGGCCAAGGTCACCGAACTGCGCCCCCCGGCCGTACGGCCTCCCGCACGACTGCACAAGGCCGTGCTGCGACTGATGACCGTGGACGTCTCCCCGAACAGCGCGCCGGTCCGCGACGGGCGGCTCGCCCACCTCTCCGACTGGATCGCCACGCTCGACGCGGCCGGCCGCACACTCGCCGACCTCAACAGCCGCGGACGCCTCACCCGAGGCCTGCGCGCCATCCTCGCCCACCACACGATCTTCCACTGGAACCGCCTGGGGCTCGACGTCGAAACCCAGAGCACCCTGTCAACGCTCGCACGAGAGGCCGTCATGCAGACGAACGACACCCCCGTATCCGCCCCCGCAACCAGCGCCCGGACCGATACGGTCACCGAGGTGAACAGCACCACGGATACCAGTCCCGAGACCCTGCGCGCCCAGTATGTCGACGGCCTCATCGAACGCGGGAAGGTCCGCACCGAGGCCGTGGAGCGCGCCCTGCGCACCGTCCCCCGGCACACGTTCGTGCCCCACGTCCCCCTGGACAAGGCGTACGCCAACACCACGGTCGACACGAAGTACGACCCCGCCGGCCGCCCGATCAGCTGCGCCTCGCAGCCTGACATCGTCGCCACCATGCTTGAACAGATCCAGGCAGCCCCCGGCATGAACGTCCTGGAGCTCGGCGCGGGCACCGGCTACAACGCCGGCCTCCTGGCTCACCTCGTCGGCCACGACGGGCACGTCACCACGATCGACGTCGACACCGACATCGTCGACGGCGCCCGGACCGCTCTCGCCGCCGCGGGCATCGACAACGTCACCGTCATCCTCGGCGACGGCGCCAAGGGCCACCCGGGGAACGCCCCGTACGACCTGATCGAGCTCACCGTCGGCGCGCACGGCCTGCCTCAGGACCTCCTCGGCCAGCTCGCCCCCACCGGCCGTCTCCTCGCCCCCCTCCGTATCCGGGGCAGCGTCTCCCGCTCCATCACCTTCGAGTACGACGGAGAGGTCTGGCGCAGCACCAACAGCGAGATGAACACCTTCATGCCGCTGCGCAGCGGCATGGCCGACGATCCGCGCCTGTTCATCCCCCTCACCGACGACGGAGCGTGACCCTGATCGCCAACGGCGACCAGGAAGCGGACGCCGACGCTCTGTCCGGCGTACTCGCTCAGCCGCGCGTCGAGGCCTGGACCGGCGTCACCTTCCGGGGGCCCGAGTCGCCGGAGTGGCTGGAGCTGTGGCTGGCCTGCGCGCTGCCGAACAGCCTGAGCCGGATGCCCGCAACACCCAAGGCGGTCGAGGCCGGTCTCCTGAGCAGCCCGTACCCCAGCGCGACCGCGACCTTCGAGCACGGCACCCTGGCCTACCTGACCCGCCGCAAGGCGACCCACACGGCCCCCGACGGCGCCACCCTCTACGAGTTCGGCGTGATCGGCCACGGCCCGGACGCCGACACGCTCGTGGAGAAGTTCACGGGCGAGGTGCAGACCTGGAACGACGAGTACCGCGCCCGGCCCGTCGCCTTCAGTTTCCACCCCCTGGCCGGCGAGCCGATCGAGCAGCGGCCCGGCCGGTTCACCGTCGACACCGCCTTCAACCGCCTCCTCGTCGAGTGGCAGTGACGTGGACGCCAGCCAGATAGCCCACCGGTTCCCGCTGGTCGCCCGCCCGCGACCGGCGTGCCCGCCGCTCGCCGAGCGGCTCCGGGAGATCAACGAGCTGGCGGCCACCGCCGAGCGTGACGGCGACCTCGTCCAGGCCGCCGTCACGCAGAACAAGGCCGCCCTCATCGCCAGCGACTGCGGCCTCGCCGACCTGGCCCGCACCCTGTGCTGGGCCCACGCCGAGGCCTACCTCGCCCCTGGCCGCCCCTCAACGGCAAGAACGCCCGGCGCGCCCTGGAACCCCTCGTCAACCTCGCCCGTCTCCGCATCCGAGCCGGGGACGGAGACGGCGCCTACAACCTGCTCTCCGCCCTGTTCCAGGGCGTGAAGGACCGTCTTCCCGAAACCACCATTGACGGGCGGCCCCTTGCCCTGGCTGAACTCGCGGCCACTGCGGACGACCACAAGCAGGTCGTCCGATGGCTCTGGACGGTCCTTCTCGCCGACGGCACCCGCGCACTCACCAGCGCCGGACGGTGGCAGGAAGCCCTCCACCGTGTAGAGCAGCACAAGGGCATCGGTAGCCGGCTCCTCGACGGGCGACAGGTAGCCGTCCTCGCCTGCCTCGATGCCGGCCACCCGGACCAGGCTCTCCACACGCTCGCCACGACCCAGCCCGCCGAACCATGGGAGGAGGACGTGGCCTCCTGCCTGACGGTCCTGTGCCTCGCGCAGAACAGGCAGCCGACGGAAGCGGCCACGAAGCAGATGATCCACCGGTACCTCAGTGGGCACGTCGGTCCAGGCCTTGCTGTCTTCCGCAGCAGGTGGGGACTTACCGTCATGGACCTTGCCACCAACTCCGGTATTGAGAATATCGTTCAGCGGCTAGTCAAGGATGCAGCGACGGACGCCGACGGCTACGCCGCGCACGAATTGTTGCAGCACCCGAAGGCCGAGCAGATCTTCACTGTGGAAGCCCGGAACGACCTTCTTGCCACTGCCGTGGCTGCGGGCCTGCGCACCGAGCCGGCACCCCAAGGTCTAACGGAAGACCTCATAGCCTCCACAGCACGCGCCCTTCAGGTCACGTCCTGCTTCATTTGAGTTGCCCGTGTACGGCGCCGGGTCACCATCACGCCCGACGGCACGACCACCCTGGCGCAGGGCGAATGGTCGGCCACCCTGTAGCCCAGCCACCGGGGTTCCCGTCAGGGTGCGGGCGCGGCAGAGTGGACGAGACAACGTGAAGGGAGCACCACATGGGCGACGAGCTCCTTGAGGGGTGGGTATCGCGTCGTGACCGGGCACCGTCCCGCCACACCCAAACAGTAAGCGTTGAGGTCGGCCCGGCTCGTCTACTTCCCCCGTGGCAGATGGGCGGGGCCTCCTGCTGCCTATAACACAATTCTGAGATGCCGTTCACCCTTGATTCCGAGACGTCTCGCAAGGAATTGAGGAACGAATGGCAGGAAACCTCGCCCCGAACCCGAGTTTCCCGGAGAAGGGCCACTACGACTACGGTGTCAAGGCCGGCAGCAACACCGCCCGACGGGGCCGCCTCCGTTTCGAGGAGGGCATCGCCACCGACACCGACATTCCGCAGGAATTCGGCAAGGGCGTGATGCAGGGCTACCAGACCGCGCCGGGCCGGAACAACCACAACGTCAACGTGTTTGAGAAGGCGGCGGAGGAGACCATGCGCGAGCGCGCCCACGTCGGTTCCGCGGCCTGGCCCGAGGCGCCGGAGTTCCTCGGCGGCTTCGCCCACGGCGCCGGCCACGGTGCGGAGCAGCGCTTCGAGATGGTCGTCCGAGACGGCCGCCACCAGGAGCGGCCCAACTACGCGAAGACCACCGACTGACCGTCGCGCCGTCGTACCGCGCAAAGCCCCTCGGTTTCCCGAGGGGCTTTGCCGTTACCACTACCCGCACCCGCCATGTGAGCATTGGGCCTAGCGCAATTCGTCACATCAACTCGTAGCACCGCGCCTCCCTACAGGTGCACCATTCGGTGCTTAGTCGAGGATGTGTCGGTTGTCCTTCGCCTTTTTCCCGCCGAACCAGCGCGCGGCCGGCTCGGACCTCACCATCTCTGTCAGTCCCTTGGGCCTAGTGGAGCTTTCGGACGAGGACTTCGAAATTCACGGCCCGCGCCTCAACCGCTATGCCACCAACTTTGCGTTCTACCTGGGCCACCACTGGGCCTACCGCCGCGAAGCCGGCGAACCGCAGATCACCCTGAACTATGTGGCGACCTTCGCGCGCTACATCAACAACTTCTGCTTCTCCAAGGGTGTGAAGTTCGCGGTCTCCAAGAGATACGAGCACGTCGTGCCAGCACTTTTGAAGCGGGTCTGGGAGGTCGACAACGACAAGCAGTCCCTGCTGAACAGCATCGGCGAGCAGGGCGGTGTCACGGGCGACTCCTTCGTCAAGGTCGCGTACGAGCCGCAGTGGGTCGACTCGGCCGGCGGAGTCCATCCGGGCCGCGTTCGGATCCTGCCCCTAAACAGCGCCCACTGCTTTCCTGAGTACCACCCCACGACCGCGACAGGGTGGTCGCCTTCCGCCTCCGCTACAAGTTTTGGACGACCGGCGCAGACGGCGCACGAATGGTCATGACCTACACAGAGCGGCTGACCGACACGCAGATCGACGAGTACATCAACGACGAGCTGATCGACTCCCGCCCCAACCCGCTCGGCATGATCCCCATCGCCCACATCCGGAACGTATCCGTGTCCGGCTCACCCTGGGGCCTCTCCGACATCGGAGACATCATCTCGATCAACCGCGAGCTGAACGAGAAGATGACGGACGTCAGCGACATCATCAATTACCATGCATCGCCGACCACGATCATCCAGGGCGCCAAGGCAACAAACCTGGAGCGTGGCCCCCGGAAGATCTGGGGTGGTCTTCCGGAAAAGGCGAAGGTCTACAACCTGGAGAACGGCGTAGACCTTGCAGGCCCGATGGGCTACATCCAGACCCTAAAGCTCGCGATGCACGAGATCACCGGCGTCCCGGAAAGCGCCCTGGGACAGATGCAGCCGATCTCCAACACCAGCGGAGTTGCGCTCTCGATTCAGTGGTACCCGCTGATCAACAAGAACTCCCTGAAGCAGCTCAACTACGGCGTCGGAATCAAGCGCATCAACGAGCTAGTCCTCCGGACTCTCTTCTGCCACGAGCCCGAAACTCTCCTCTACGACCCGTACACCGACGGCATCAAGACCGAGAACTACCAGCCCGACCTGCTCGACCCCAACGACCCCGAAATATACAACGTCGACTGCGTCTGGCCGAGCCCTCTGCCGGTCGACAACCTGGTCAAGCTGAATGAGATCCAGGCCAAGCTCGCCATCGGCCTGGAATCCAAGCGCAACGCCCTCGTCGAACTCGGAGAAGAGTTCCCCGACGAACGCCTGGAAGAGATGTTCAGCGAACAGCGCCGGGATGTTATCGAGCAGGGCGCCCTGGAGCTTATCAAGGCAACCATTTCCTCTGCTATTCTCCAGATGACTGGAATTGCTACTGAGGAAAGTGGTAAGCCAGCTCCGTCAAGCGGGGGAAGCCCGGATCAGCCCGGATCTCCCGCTGGCAACGCTCAGACCGGAGTTCTTCCCGGAGCAACCGGGATCGACCTCGGTGTGGACACCAAATCGTTGATCGACCAATTCGTGACCATGGCGTACGGCACAAAGCTGCCGCAGCGTCGAAATTCGGAGGATGCCAGTAGCCAGGAGACGAGCTAATGACTGTTCCCGCCGCCGCCCCCGCCCCCAACAGCACTCCGAACGAGCCGGTGCTCACCGTCCCGGTCGTGCCCGAGGAGCCGACGACTCCGCTGGCTGAGGGTCGCTTCACCGCCGAGGACCTGGAGAAGGTCCGCCGTGAGGAGCGCGAGAGCTGTACGGCCGCCTGAACCAGCAGGACGAGATCCTGAAGGCGACCAAGGAGGAGCTGGAGGCCGTCCGGAAGGCCCGCGAGGAGAAGGAAGCCGCCGAGGCTTCCGCCCGCAAGCAGGCCGAGGACGAGGCAGAGGCGAAGCGCCAGGCGGAGCTGTCCGCCAAGAGCCTGCTCAAGGAGCGCGAGGAGGAGTGGGAGCGTCGCTTCCAGGACCTCTCCTCGAAGTACGAGCAGGACAAGGAACTCTTCGCCCGCGAGCAGGAGTTCCAGCGCCTCCAGGGCGTGCGGAGCCAGCTCCTGGCCGCTGCTGCCGACGACATCGCCCCCGAACTGGTCGACCTCGTCCAGGGCAACACCGAGGACGAGCTGCGCCAGTCCGTCGAGCTGATGAAGCAGAAGAGCCAGGCCATCGTCGCCCAGATCCAGCAGACTCAGGTCGCTGCTCGGGCCCAGATGCGCGGCACCGCCCCCACCGGTTACGGCGTCGGTCCCGCCGACACGGACGCCGGCTACCGCCAGTACTCCGCTGGCGACATCAAGAACATGCCCATGTCCGAGTACGCCAAGCTCCGCGGCCAGCTTCTGCCGGCCGCCGGCAACGCGGCGCGTCAGGGCATGTTCGGTTAATCCGCCGCACCAGCAAGGGATGTAAAGCATGGCTTCTGCCATCACCGGTACGCCGCGTCTGTCGGCGTCTCCCACCAACTACTCCGGCGCGAACTCGCAGCTCTCTCCGGCGATCCAGGAACTCTGGTCGAAGGAGATCCTGTTCCAGTCGATGCCGATCCTCCGGTCTCGGGCCGCCTGATCCAGTGATGGGTCAGTGAGAACCACGCTGTATCGGTGAACCCCTCCTCCTCGTAGCACTCATTCGTAGCACGGGGAATACCGAGGGAACCCAACACCTGGGACTCCGTAGAGACTACACGCGAGGCACCTCCAACAGGTTCAGCTCTTAGGTGAGCAGTGAGCAGTGAGCAGTGAGCTGGAACTGGAGATGAAGATATAGTCCGATCTTGCGGGATGGAAAACCGTAAGAGCCAGGCAGAAATGACCTGGCCCCGCATCCAGCGGGTAACAAGCGCGAATTGTCGAGCAGTTCGCAGTCAAGAAGACCGAACTCGGGGTCTCCCCGGGTCTCGTGATCCACTTCATGCGGTACGACAACCTCGGCGACGCCTCCCAGCTCGTCGAAGGTGTCCGCATGGAGACCCACGCCCTCACGGCGTCGCAGTTCTCCATCACCGTCAGCGAGCACGGCTACGCCATCGCGGTGTCCGAGCTTCTGCTCAACTCCTCGTTCGACGACGTGCTCGCGTCCGGCTCCCGCCTCCTCGGCCGGAACATGGCCAAATACTTGGATGAGCAGGCACGCGACACCCTGCTCCAGGCCAGCTCCGTGCTCTACGGCTACGACAAGTTCGCCACCACGGGCAACGCGATCACCCGCATCTCACCGTACGACAAGGGCGCGCCGGCCCTGAACCGCGCCGGCCTGACCGGCAACCACCGGTTCACCAGCGCCCTGGTCAAGGACATGGTCGAGACCCTCGCGACCCGCAACATCCCGCGCCTCGGGGACGTGTTCGTGTGCTTCGTCCACCCGCACCAGAGCCGCTGGCTGCGTGAGGACCCGACCTGGATCGAGTCCTCGAAGTACGCCCAGCCGGGTGCGTTCTCCTGGGCGAGATCGGCCGGATCGACGACGTGATCTTCATCGAGACCACACAGGTCAAGAAGGTCGCGAACGGCAACGGCACGACCCCGGCGGACGTCTACCAGAGCATTTGCATTGGTGACAACGCCTTCGGTCACGCGATCTCCCTGCCGGTCGAGCTTCGCGACGGCGGCGTCCAGGATTTCGGCCGCGAACACCTCCTGGCCTGGTACTCCATATTCGGCCTGGGCCTGATCACGGACGCGTCCGTGGTCATCGCCGAGACTAACTGAGAAGTTCGCTATAGCGAAGATAAATCTTCGCGCCCTTCTCCCGCAAGCAGGCTCAGACCTGGAGCCTGCTTGCGGGGGTCTCACAACAACACTTCCCTGAGTAGGAGAACCACATGGCAACTGCCCGTAAGCCCGCCGGAGACCTCACCGGCCGCCAGGCGGAGAAGCTCGCGGCGGAGCGCGACGCCGAGGCCAAGGAACGCGCGAAGTCCATGGCGACGGCCACGGTCGTCGCGGAGGCCGAGAAGTCCAACACGGTCGTCGATCTGGTCGCGAAGCCCACGCCCGAGGTCGAGGTTGAGGAGCAGCCGGTCGTCGTCGAAGAGGCACCGCGGGAGATCCGCGTGAACACGAACCTCACCGACATCGTCATCGGCCAGGGCAACTACATGACCTTCGAGGTCGGCGTGCCCTACCGGGTGCCGGCGCACGTCGCCAACCACCTGGAGGAGAAGGGGCTGATCTGGCACTGAGCCAGTCCCGCCCATGGGGGAGAGGGAGGTCCCTCTCCCCCTTCTCGTCTGCGCCCTTCCAGGAGAACTCGTGAGTGACATCCAGCTCGGTCAGCTCTACGTGCTGACGGCTGAAGGCGGCTACGGCAGCGGCGTGGGATCGATCCCGCAGGGCGCCGTAGTGACGCCGATCGACATCGTCCCGCCCGGCACAGCCGGCGTCGGCTACAGCGTCGAGGACGTCGTCCTCTCCGCGTACGAAGACACGATCACCGTTCCCGGCACCGCAGTGAACCGCACGCTTGCCATCGCGGCCTCGACCTTCGACGTCTCCTTCACGCTCCAGGCCGACATGCCGACTGAGCCGGCAGCCCCCGAGGAGCCCGTCGTTCCCAGTAACCCGAATCCCGCCCCTGCGGGCGGTGCATGATGGCCAGCGGCTACCTCACTCGACAAGCCGCCCACGCCCTTCTCGTCCTCATGACTGGGGGCGGCGAGGACAGCGACTCGGGCACAGACCCGGTTGCCGACCGGCTGCTCAAGGCGCACCAGGTGCGGCACTGGGGCGGCGGAGATGCGAGCGCCCCAGGACCGTGGGCACCCAAGGCGTACCTCCTCGGCCTCCTGGACCAGGTCGACGCGCAGGGGACCGCCGCCGTACGCGCCAGTGTCAACGCGCTACCTGACGACCCGAGAGGGTCGGTGTACCTGGCACTGACGACCGCAGATCCTGGGGATGTCGCGACGAGCCTGTCGGATGAACTCTCGGCGGCCGGCTACCAGCGGCAGGTGGTTTCCTTGTCCGCCCCGAAGTCAAACGGCCTCTTCGTCATCCAGTCGGGGACGCCGGCCGAAGTCGACCTCGTTGGTAGTGCTCTATTCGGGCCGTTCACGGACCCGACGGGTTCGGGCTCCTCGGTAACACACATGGTGCTGGTCACCACCGGCACCGGCACCGATTACGCGGTCCTGGCCGTGTGGCCACTGGACGTCCCCATCACTGCCGCCCAGGGCGAATCGCTGCTGGCTCAGGCCGGCTCGTTGACGATCAAGGTGGCCTGATGCCCGGATACCTCACGCAGATCGCCGAGCGTTCAGCACTTCAGTACGCCACCTCCACGGCCGGTACATCGTCCGTCCCATCAACTACGATGCTGCGCTCATACCTGAACAGGCTGCACCAACAGCAGGGACTGACCGGGCTCGCCGGCTACCTCCCTGTCGGATTCCTCAACGGCTTCGCGACCCAGGCCAAGGCAGACACCAGCGGCACCTGGCTGTCCGGGCTGATCAACGGGCGCACGGACTCGGGCAACGGCACGCTCTACCTCGCGCTGTTGACCGGTGATCCTGGCCGACGGGCCGGCCTGCCCGACTTGACCGGCCTCGAAGTGACCGCGACCGGCTACAGCCGGCAGTCCCTCCCCTTCTCGCTTGCCACCACTCCCAACGCTGGCGGCTCCGCCGTCAGCAACTCGGCGCCCGTGTTCTTCGGTCCCTTCACCGCCTCTGGCGGTCTGGGGGTCGTGGTCACTCACGCAGCACTGGTCACTGCACCTAGCGGTACAGCCGGAGCGGTCACCGCGGTATGGCAGCTCGACGCCCCTGTATCCGCCAGCCAGAACGAGAACCTGATGCTCAACACTGGCGGCCTGTCGATTGGGCTCGACTCTTGGCAGAGCTGACCCGCATCCTCACCCGCGTACGCTCCGAACTCGGTGACTTCGGAAGCGGCTTCCGCGACGTCCTCGCCGGTACCGGGGAGCTGACGGACTATGACCTCAGCTCAGTCAACGTCACCCTCTCCCGCGTCAGCCTCCTCAACGACCAGACCCTCACCGACCTGGTCGCTGGCACCGACTACCGAGTCGACGGCCGCGAGGGACGCATCACACTCCTCGGCCAGCACGCCCCGCTCCCACTTGGCCAGACGCTCATCGTCGAGGGCGCGGCGGCCGGCATGTTCACCGACGAGGAACTGATCCAACACCTGCGCGACGCCGAACTCCAGCACTGCCACAACCGGCACACCACCGTGCGGTACCGCTCGGCCAACGGCTTCATCCGCTACGCCGACGAGGCGCTGACGCTGGACAACCTGCCGGACGTCGAGGAACTGCCTCTAGTGCTCCTGGCCGTCGTCAACGCGCTGTGGGCCGTAGCCACCGATGCCTCCTCGGACGTTGACATCTCCACCGGAGAGGGAACGCACGTCAACCGCGGGCAGCGGTACACACAGGTGCTACACCAGATCTCGGTGTTGACCGACCGCTACGAGGAGTTGTGCCGGCAGCTCAACATCGGGCTCTTCCGAATCGAGATGGCGAACCTGCGTCGGGTCTCGCGCACCACAGGGCGGTACGTGCCGATCTACGTGGACCGCGAGTACGACGACAACGCCTACCCCGAGCGGGTTCTGCCTCAGATCGACAAGCATGACGTCGACCCCTCCGGCATCCCGAACCCCACCTACAACGGGTGGGCCGCATGAGCCGAGCCGACTGGAAGCGCGGCCGGTTCTCCGCCACCGAAGAGGGCGAGCGCATCGACCGGGGCCTGCGCGCATGGCAGCGCCACGTCGGAGACGTCATCGCCTACTGGCGGTTCTCCCACACCCGCTCGGTCTCCAACGACATCTACGACGAGGGCGACGAGGGCGGCCTGGCCTACGACGGTCCCTGGAGCGTCCCGGTCCTGCACGCCACCCACACCGAAGCGGGGGACCAGGAAAGCGACCGCGGCTTCTACACCGTCGACACCCTCTCGATCACAGCGGCGTTCGCCCAGATACAGAAGGTCGGCCTCACCCAGACCGACATCCACAACGATCAGTACCTGCGGGACCGCATCGCCTACGACGGCCGACTCTTCCGCATCACTCAGATGTCCATCCTCGGACAGATCCGCAGGCAGGACGTCCTCGTGTCCATCACTGCCGTCGAGGTCAAGCCCGATGAGCTGACCGCGGACTCCGTCTTCGCCCAGTACATCCCCGCAGCGGGATCCAACGAGCGCTAGACGTCCGGCAGAAAAAAAAGCCACATGGCCACCCACAAACGCCCCGACGCTTTCGTCGAGGAGTGACTGACCGCCTACGCGCACATTGCCTCCACGGGCGGCACCAAGTCCACCGACACCCTCACACAGGCCCAGGCCGACGTCCAACACCAGCAGCTCGCCCGACCCGTTCAGAGGCCGTTCCGCCTCCACCTCCTCGCTCCCGGCCAGCTACACGATGACGAGCGCCACGCCGGACACGAACAACGCTGGGCTGCCGTCGCCTAAATCCGGGCCTGTAACAGATTCCTGCGAATGCTGAAATCCTAAATTCGAAGGAATCGTGACGTAATCAGCGGAAGGCCCGAAGCAATGCCCTGGATAGCCAATGAGGATGCCGCCATCAAGGCGAAGCTCCAGGGGTTGGTTGTCAAGGACACCAACGCACCCGCCAAGGGTCTTCCGGTCGACGTCCGATTCCGTCTCCCCGAAAACGAACTGGCGACAGCAACCTTTCCACTCATCGTCATCGAGCGCATCCGCGTAGAGCCCGACCACAATCGGGAGCACCGCGGCACCGTCGAACTTGGCTACACCCCAGAGGGATACGACAGTACCAAGTCCTACTTGGCGGCGGATCCCATCCCGTACCTGTTCGAGTACCAGGTCACCGTCTACACGCGAAAGCAGCGACACGCAGCGAACATCGCGCAGATGTTGTCCGCGAGGGACTATCTCCACCCGCGCTGGGCCTACCTGGAAGTTCCGCAGGACGGAACCGTAAGGCGTCTCGAAGTCGCTGGTGGACCCGAATTCAACGAGGGTCGCGATTCCCAGGGCAAGCGCCTTTGGCAGGTCGACTACCTGCTGCACGTGAGCGCTGAACTCCTCGACGAGATCGCTGAGATCAAGCTCGTCCAGACGGTCGAACTCACCACACATCCCCTCGGCCAGTAGGCCCTGAAGGAGCTTTCTCTATGGCGACTTTCCTGCGCCCCGGCGTCTACGTGGACGAGACGCTGGACGCGATATCGAACCCGGTCCCCACCAGTCCCGGCGAGGCCATCGCCGCATTCGTCGGCAGCCACAACTTCGGTCCGGCCGTCCCGACGCTGATCACGAGCTGGAACCAGTTCCAGCTCGTCTACGGCGGCTGGGGCAACGGCACCGACCTGCTGCCGTACGCGCTCTTCAGCTACTTCGCCAACGGGGGCGGCAAGGCGTACGTCTGCCGGGCGGTCCCGTCCGACTCGGTCGCCTCACACGTCACACTCAACGACCGGCAGACCACGCCCGAGGCCGCCCTGAACCTCACCGCGCGTGCGGCCGGCGCCTTCGGCAACCAGATCTACATCGACGTCTCCGACGCCAACACGGGCGCCGGCCGGTTCAACCTGGCCGTCAAGGTCGGGGGAACGACCGACGCGTACATCGCCGACCGCTACAACGACGTCAGCCTCGACCCGGCCGACTCCCGCAACCTGGTCGCCATGATCAACTCGCCGGTCAACGGATCGGCATTCGTCAAGGCCGACTACGTCGCCACCGACGCCTGGTCCGCCTCGATCACGCCCGCTCTCCAGACCGGGACGCCACTGACCGGCGGCATCGACGGCAGTGCCACCCCCGACCTCGTCGAGGCGACCAAGCAGCTCGAAGCGACCGGCGAGATCGTTAACATCAACCTGCCGGGCATCACTGACACCGCCGTCCTGAACAACATCATCAGTTGGGCCGAGGAGTACGGATACGGCTTCGTGGTGGTCGACGCACCACAGACCGTGTCCCTCGACGCGGCCTCCGCCGTGACCAGCTACGGCAAGCTGTCGCCCGCGGCGAACACCGGCTCCAGCCCGGCCCCGCTGAAGTCCAGCTCGTACGTCGCGGTCTACGGCCCCTGGCTGGTGACAGCAGACCCGTCGTCGGTCGCCTCCGGAGCCACCCGCATCCTTCCGCCCGGCGGCGCGGTCCTCGGCAAGATCTCCCAGACGGACACCCTCTACGGTCCGCACCAGTCGGCCGCCGGCACCCTCAGCCGACTCAGTGGGGTCTACTCAACCGAGCTGCGCTTCACCAACTCCCAGCTCGACAACCTGAACGCCTGGGGCATCAACGTCATCAGGGCGATCCCGCAGAGCGGCATCTGCATCATGGGCGCGCGCACGCTCAAGCCCGGCTACCCCGACCGGTACGTCGCCGTTCGCCGGCTGCTGACCTACACCCGCAAGATCCTCGTCGACCTCACGCGATCTGCGGTCTTCGCACCCAACACGCCGGACCTGTGGCACAACATCTCGGCCACGCTCACGCAGCAGCTCACCACCCAGGCCCAAGCAGGCCAGTTCGCGAGCACCACCCCGGACACCGCCTTCCAGGTGATCTGCGACGACACCAACAACACCACCGCCACGGTCGACAACGGCGAGGTGCACATCGACGTCGGCATCGCGGTCGCGCGGCCGGCCGAGTTCGTCGCGATCCACATCAGCCAGTACGACGGCGGCGCGACGGTCACCGAGTCCGCATAAGACATCGGGGCAGGGCGCGAGTCCTGCCCCGTCGTAACCCCTCAGCACACCATTCGGAACTCACTCGGAAAACCACCCAGCGCACTTCGTGCTACGGGAGTAGTGAATGGCATCCACCCTCAAGACTGTCTCGCAGAGCCAGAGCCTGGCCACGCGACAGACGGACCCCCTCCGCTCGTTCAAGTTCCACGTCCAGATCAGCCAGGTCGGAAAGCTTTCCTCGGCCTACCCGAAGCTCGGCTTCATGTCCGTCAGCGGCCTCAGCGTGACGACCGACGTCATCGCCTACAGGGCCGGCGGCATGAACACGACAACTCAGAAGATGCCTCGAATTGACTGGGCCCTCGCCGCGTAAGCAGTGAGTGAAAATCCCGAGAATTGCTGGAACGTCCTGTTAGACCTCGGCGCCACAGCGTGGGGCGAAAGCCCGAGCGCGACGGCTTGAAAAGTTCGAGGGTAGGGAAAATCAGCAGCCGAGCCCGCCTGGGAAACCGACGGGAAGGTTCAGAGACTATGTACGGGACACCCCACCGGGGTGAAGATAGAGTCCGAACTCGCGTGAGAGCGCGAGAGGCTGGCAGAAATGACCAGCCCGCTCCGGGAAGCCGGAGAGGTAACAGTATCTGGGTCAGAGCGACTTCAGCCCCGTCACCCTTTCCAGGGGATGATGCCGGGCGATCAGAACCTCGTGAACTGGATGTACCAGCTCTTCGACGTCATGCAGGGCAACGGATCCGGCTCCGACACCGGCTCCGAATTCCGGGCCACGATCGACATCATGCTCATCGACCACCCGGTCACGAAGAACAAGGCGGCGGTAAAGGCCGTGTGGCGCCTCTACAACGCCTGGCCCACCTCGGTCGCCTTCGGTGACCTCGACGCCGGCAGCAACACCTTCGCCGTTTCCCAGCTCACTTTCGCGCATGAAGGCTGGGATTTCAAGGTCGCTGACAGCTACGGCCCGAACTCCTACGCGGTCATCAAGTAAAACCCGACACAAGGAAATCACTCATGACTGAAATGCAGTACGACTGGACCTTCGATTCTCCCGCTGGTGGCCGTCAGGTCGACGTCCTCGGGGACACCCAGGGCGCGACCGCCACCATCCAGTCCATCCTCACCGACTCAGCCGGCGAGCCGCCGTCCATACCCGCGCCCGCCGACTGCCTCGTCACCCTGCCCGCCGGCCTGGTCCGCGACGACCGCGTCATCACCGAAGCCGAGGTGCGCGAACTGACGGGCGCCGACGAGGAAGCCCTGGCCCGCGTCCGCTCCAACCCCCTGCGCCTGCTGGAGACGCTGCTGGAGCTGGGCACCGTCCGCATCGGCGACGTGCCGGCCACCTCCGACGTCCTCCCGCAGCTCCTGCTCGGCGACCGCGACGCCCTGGTCCTCGCCATCAGGCGGGTGACCTTCGGCGACGAGATGGAGTTCGCCGAGATCATCTGCCCGACTTGCAACGATGACTTCGCGGCCACCATCTCCCTCGGCGACATCAAGTCCCAGACGGCAGAGGTCGGCCGGCTGACCGTCCCGCTGCGCAAGGGCGGCTGCGCCATCGTCCGCTTCCCGACCGGCGCCGACCAGGCGGCCATGCTCGCCGACCCCAAGGCGACCAACGCCGAGCACAACTCGATCCTCCTGTCCCGGTGCCTCGTCGAGACCCGCGACGGCCAGGGCAACATCAAGCCCGGAGGCGAGGACCTCGCGAAGTCACTCGGCCTGGCCGACCGGCGCACCATCCTCACCCAGCTCGCCGCCAGCCAGCCCGGACCGCGGCTGCTGGAGCTGACGATCGAGCACGAGGCGTGTGGTGGGGAGGTTCCGCTGCCGCTCTCGGTGGCGGATCTGTTTCGCGATTTCTAGCGCCCAAGCAGCACGGGCTGACTACACCACCCTCGCCTACGCCCACCCCGAGTGGCAGATCAGCGAGATCAAGCAGATGACCGTCCAGGAGCGCGAGTACTGGCGCGACCTGGCGCTCTGGGTGAAGACCAGAAAGGAGGCGACCTCCAGTGGCTGAGGATGAGATCAACCGTGGAGAACCCACCTTCGGGGGCCGCCTCCTCGGCACCAACGGGATGCAGCGCGCGGCCGACAAGGTCGAGCAGGACATCCAGAAGCTCGGCGCCAATATCGCCGCGCTCAACAGGGCACTTCAGGGCGCAGTCAACTCGGCCACCCGCGGGGCTGCGTTCCGGGGCATGCCGACACAGGCGTTCCCTGCGGCGAACCAGACGACCCGGATCAACCCGGCCCCGATCTCCCACCCGCCGACCAACAGCGTCACCCAGGCCGGCGGCCCAAGCAACGCCGCTTCCTTCACGCACCCGGGCACCGGGCGTGTTTACACGGGTGCGGTGGGCGCTCGCCTCGCCGCACGCTACGACGCCCAGGTCGGCCGTGCAGACGCCCATACGCAAGCACAGGCAACGCTTCGCAGCAGCATGAACATCCAGCGGATGCTCTCGATACAGCGCGAAGAGCAGCGACGCCAGGCGGAGGAGCATCGGCAGGATCAGCAGCGGGCCGACGAGGAGGCCCGACGTCGGCAGGACGACCAGCTCGCGCGTATCCGTGCCTTGCGGCGGATGGGCTCTTCCCCACAGCGGCCTTCTGCTGGCATCAACCCCGATCTGCTGGCGCGCGTCACGCCAGCCCGGGTCTCGCAGGCTCGCCAGGCGAACGCCGACGCCTACTATGGATCGCTCTTCGACGAGGCGATACGCCGGCAGAACATCGCCAACAGCCCGACCTACGGTCTGCGCGTCGGCGGCCGGATGTGGGCATATAACCGCGGCGCCGGGCTGTCCAGTGCCCGAGTCAGCGGCAGCGGCGTATACGCGACGCGTAACGGATCCGTGCTCAACCTGGGCCAGCCGCAGCAGCAGTACACGACACCTCCGCCGCAGGGCTTTTCTCCGACGGTCCCGGCAGACGAGGCGGCCGGTGCCGTTGACGGCCGTTCCACCCCGACGCTCGGTAAGGGACCGGCCAACTCCGTCTACCAGCAAGCGGGCAAATACGGCGACCGCATGAAGCCGCAGATGGAGGAGATGGATCGGTACGCCAACTGGGCCTCCGTCGCCTCCGGTGGTGCGCCTAGCGGGTTCGACAAGTGGGGCTGGAAGAACAGGATCCGCGACAACAGCTACGGCATGGTCGTAGCCAAGTCCACGGAAGACGCGAGCAACGCCAACTTCTTGCTGGACAAGAACTTCGGCCTGACCTACGGAACCCCGGCGCAGGCTACAGTCCGAGGCAACACCTTCGGTGCTGCCTACGTCACCGGTTTGGACGCAGAAAGCGGCGCCAAGCTCTCCTCCAGTCTCTACAACCCGCAGGCGTCACTCGCGGCGACCCGCCTCGGCTACGGCCGTCTCATTGGCAAGGGCGGCACGCCCACCAGCATCGGTAGCCTCTCCGACAACATCATGCAGCGGACCTTCGGGTCCACGTCGATCGACCCCAAGAAGTTCGCGGCGGCCACTGCATCCGGCCAGGTCCTCGACTACAACGTTGACCAGCTCGGACAGGCCGCCGGCTGGAACGAGGAGACGGTCGACAACCTCAAGGAGTACATGCGGGGCCGAAACACCCTGCTGAAGAACTCCAAGATGTCGTCGGCCGAAGCGGACAAACTCATCGCCGAAGCCTCCCAGACCGGCAAGACGGGCGACAAGGCCCGCAGGAAGCTGAGCAAGTACGGCGTCTCCGAGAGCTTGGGGCAGACCCGCAAGACCTTCGAGGCCCAGGAGCGAAAGCACGACGCCGTCATGGGCGACAGCTTCGCCCACAACTTGGAGACGGCCACCCACGCGGTCCAGAAGTTCGAGAGCGCGATCAACCGCTTCCTGGAGCTGCCGGGCATCAAGCAGGTCGTCGGCTTCTCTGGCGCGTGGGGATCCTCCACCAAGGAGCCGGTAAACAAGCTCAAGTCCATTTGGAACGTGGGCAAGAAACTGCTCCCCATCAGCGTCTTCGGCGGTGCATCTGGCGCTGTGGACACCGCTTCGCCAGGCGGCGACGAGGCGTCCACAGCTACGGCGGGCCACATCGCCTCGGGCAACGCGGGTTCGGCGATCTCCGCAGCGATCAGCCAGGTCGGTGTGCCCTATGTCTGGGGTGGCGAGGAAGAAGGCAAGGGCTTCGACTGTTCCGGACTGATGCAGTGGGCCTACGCCAAGGCTGGCATCAACTTGCCTCGCGTGTCACAACAGCAGATGCGGGTCGGGGTCGAGGTAGATAAGCAGCACATCCAGCCGGGTGACCTGCTCTTCCCGAACCCCGGCCACGTGATGATGGCGATCGGCGACGGCAAGCTCGTCGAGGCTCCCCGGACAGGACTGGATGTCCGCGTACGGAGTTACAACCTCGGTGAGATCAAGGAGGTCCGGCGGGTAGCGAGCGGCGTCGGATCGCTCGACAGTTACAACACCGACACCAAGCAGACCGATGACAAGGCCGGTGCGGGAAACGCTGGTTGGTATGGCGGCGTCGGCAACAGCATCAGCCAGGAAGAGGTCGATGCCCTGGCTGCGGCCCTGGCCGGCGGCGCCGGCTACACCGTGGGTCCCCAGACCAGCGGTACGGGACAGTCGAGCAACAGCGACAGCTCCACCGCGGCCTCCAGCGCCCCGTCGAACCCGGAGGGCAATGTCGCCCTCGGTAAGAAGCTCGCGGCGAAGCGGGGCTGGACGGGCAAAGAGTGGAACGCGCTCTACCAGCTCTGGGATCACGAGTCGGGGTGGAACGAGAAGGCAGACAACCCGACGTCGGATGCCTACGGAATCCCGCAGGCGCTGCCGGGATCCAAGATGGCGTCCAAGGGCAAGGACTGGGCGACCAACCCCGCCACGCAGATCGAGTGGGGCCTGGACTACATCGCCGGCAGACCGGACTACGGTAAGCCGTCCAAGGCGTGGGACCTGTGGCAGCGGCGGAACCCGCACTGGTACGCATCCGGTGCCTGGGAGATCCCCGAGGACCTCGACGCCCGCGTCCACAAGGGCGAGATGATCATCCCGGCCGCCAAGGCGGAGACGATCCGCCAAGCCCTCATCAAGGACTCGGTCAACGTCATCTCCCCGGCCGGCGCTGCTGCCACGGCCGCTGGCGGCGGCGCTCGGGCCGGCGGCGGTGGTGTCTCTATTTTCTTCGCGCAAGGAGCTATCCAAATCAACGTCAGCGGAGCGATGTCCGACCGCGCGGCCTCCAATGCCGCCAAGAAGGTCGTTGACTACATCGCCGCAGATAACCGCATCAAGCAGCTCGGGGAGGGTGTCTGATGGTAAATGCGAGGAACCCGAAGTTCGACGCCCGGATGCGGAACATTCCGGCTCTCGGACTTGCCGCAAAGAAGGATCCGGGGTACTGGCGCGGGTCGATTTACCGTGAGGAGAAGTCCGTCACGGGAGGCTACCTGTACCTGGATTTCCTGTTCAACCCTCCACCATCAGCATCAGCCACCAGCAGGGCTACACCCTATCTGCGGACCAGATGGCGGTGGACGGAAACATCATCGGGGCCCAGGGTATCGGCACCCTCTCGTTCGACTTGTTGTTCGACAGGACCTACGAGATGTACGGCGGGACGCAAGGGGTGATTACAGGAGCCCAGAACCGGGACGACGTGGCCTCCTATAAAGGCGTGATCGCCGACGTAGAGGCGCTCTACAACGTCACTGGCGCCTATGACGTCACTGCGCAGGGCCGGAAGGCGACCGTGCTTCGTGCGATGCAGCCGAACCCGTGCTACTTCTTTTTCGGCGGATCCGCGTCCGGAGCCGGCCTCCTGGCCAACAACCAGTTGTCCTACTACGGGACGGTGGCAGGGCTGAACGTCGCATACACCCATTTCTCCCGAGAGATGATCCCGCAGCGCTGCGGACTCAGCATCACCGTGGACTTGGCGACAAAGGAAGTGTCGCCGTGATTCCTGCGAATTCTCGATACGCATCCAACGCCACCACAATCATTACCGGAAGTGACGGGAAATCCCGTAACGTGATCCTTCCGAAGCGTCTGGGGCTGTTGTCGGCAACCGTGCAGATATACACCTGGGCGGAAGGCGACCGGGCAGACCTGCTGGCTTACCGAAACTATGGTGACGCCGCTCAGTGGTGGCGGATCGCGGACGTCAACCCGCACATCCAGAACTGGACGGACATACCCGTCGGAACAAGGATTAGGATTCCGATTGTCTAGCAAGTGGCCGATGCTCTCCCTGGAAACTCCCGCGCTCAGCGGGAGGAAATGGGTCACCGACGCGGTGATCTCGCAGGGCGAGTCGCTGCACGAGATCGCTCAGATCACCGTCCTGCACGAGGTGCAGCGCGGCAGCTCAAGCGCCTCCGGCTGGTCGCTGGATGTCACGGGTGCGCTGCCCGAGGGCACGGCCGTCGCCCTGCGCTTCGGCGACACCCTGCGCTCGGAAACGTTCTACGGCTACGTCACGTCGGTGGCGGTCCAGGAAGCGACACACCAGCCGCTCGCCCCGTCCGTCAGGGTGCCCGTCGTCTACACCTGCGTCGGACCGACCCACCACATGCAGTCACAGGTTCACCGGCTGTGGCCATCGTCGACCGCCTCGTACGTGGCACGGTCCGTCATCAGCGGCGCTGGCCTGCGCGCCCAGGTCCAACAGAGCAGCCGACGGTTCGAGAACCTGCCTCAGCAGGCCAGCGACTTCGTCTTCCTCCGTGCCCTGGCCGACGAGGTCGGCTACCGGCTGATCGCAGCAGGAACAACGGTCGCGGTCACCGATCCGCTGGTGTCCCTGCGGGAGGCAGGGGAGGACCGGCCGGCGTTCCGGTACTCCAAGGCGCTCACCGACACCGTGAAGACCTGGAAGTCGACCGCCGGACAGCTCGACCCCCTCGGCGGCAGAAGGACCCGGCGCGAAGGCTTCAGCTTCAACCCCGCCACCAAGGCCCTCATCCGGGTCGTGGCCGCCGACACGCAAGACAGCACCGTGACCCAGTACAGCAGCCGGCCGTTCGCCAGCCAGGCCGAAGCTGCGGATGTCCTCGCGGCTGAAGCCCGACGTGATCGGCTTTGGGTGCATGCGGAGGCCACGGTGCGAGGTGACTCACGCCTATGTCCCGGCACCGAGATGGACGTGGACGGAAGCTCGCTCGGGCCTGACGACTCGGGACTCTGGATGGTCCGCTCCACCATGCACCGGATATCCGTCATGCCCAACCGGCCGGAGGCGGGCGTTTTCTGGACCGACGTGACCCTTGGCCGCAACCGCGTCGGCGGACTCGACTTCATCCCCAAGGGCGGGATGGTCCGTGCCGTCGAGCCCGGCACGGCGCTGATCGACGGACGCTGGCGCGCTCGACACGTCGGAAGGGCGTAACTGTGGCACTGACCCCGACCACCAGTGACGTCTACGCCGCCGTCGTCACCCACGCACAGGACCCACAGAACCTGGGGCGGGTGCGATTGCGGGTCCCCCAGGTCGCAGGTAACGCAGTCACCGGCTGGGCCTACCCGTCCGGAACCGTCGTCCGACGCGCGTCTGTAGGGGAGCGGGTCTGGGCCGCGTTCGACGGCGGAGGCACCCGGCTTGTGTACTGGACCGCCGAGCCCGGCCTGATCACCGGAGCACAGATTGCTGCCGGGACCATCACCCACGCGCACCTCGCCCCAGACGCCCTCAACGGCATGACCGTATCCGCTGACGACCCGCTGCGCACCAGTGAACGATGGATCGCCCCCACGCTGACCGCCAGCTGGAGCGCAACCACCAACTTTGCTGCGCAGCCAGGCGTTCAGCCCATCCAGTACCGCAGGGACGCCTGGGGCAACCTGCACCTGTGCGGCGCGCTCACCGTGACCGCCTCCGGCGCTTCCGCCATCGCCTTCACTGTGCCGAACGGCTACTACAACCCCAACCACTGCGTCGGCTACCCGGTCGTGGAGCGCAAGGCCGACGGCACCTTCATCACCACCTGGGGCTACGTCAACGCTGTCGGTGCTGTCCACTTTGACATACCGGCCGGCTTCACCCGGAATGTCGGGGATGCCTTCTATGTAAACGCGCGGGTGCACCTGGGCATCAACACGTAAGGATCAAACCCTTGGCCGACACCTACGCCAACTATGCCGACCTCGCCGCACACAAGACGCTCGGCACGGACTACCTCATATCCTCGCGCGTTGTCACCGGAGCGCGCGGAGCGCACATCGCCATCCACGGTGGCGGCATCGAGCCCCCCACGACTCAGCTCGCCGACTACTGCGCCTCCATCACCGGCAACAGTTACTACTCGTTCCAGGGGTTGATGAGCAGCGGCAACTCGACGCTGCACGTCACCTCGACGCACTTCGACGAACCCGCCATCTTCCAGGTCCTGCGGACTGCCGAGTGGACCGTCTCCTGGCACGGCGCCAGCGGCAGCAACCTGACCACCTATATCGGCGGCATCGACACCGAACTCGGGGCAGCGATCAAGACTCGGCTGGTCGCCGCCGGCTTCAACGTCGCCGCCACCGTACCCACCGAGATCGACGGCGATGACGCGCTCAACATCGCCAACAGAAACAACCGCGGTCAGGGCGTCCAGCTCGAACTCAGTCGCGGGCTGCGCGAGTCCCTCTACATCAGCGCCGACCTGACGCTGAAGTCCATCGCTGATCCTTCGCGGCGCACCGACGCCTTCTACGCCTACACCAACGCCGTCACGGCTGCCGTGGCGGAGACCTGGCCGCAGAGCCGACCCGACAGCGGTGCCGTCCCGCAGACAGCGCCCCCTGTCCACACGGTGACCAGCGTCGCCGGCTACCCCGGCGCTGGCACAGTCCAGATGCGTATGCCCTTCCAGCTCGACGCCATGGGCCGCATCGCAGTCACCACGAACCCCGACAAGATGCTCGTCCAGCGGTCGCGCGCCGTGGTGGCCACCACGCCCGGCGAGTACGTAGGCGAGCCGGCCTTCGGCTCCAACGTCTCGGCCGCCCTGTTCAGATCCACCGATCCGATCGCGCCAGCACTCCTCGGAGAAGCCGTACGTGACGCACTGGCCCGCTGGGAGCCGGACGCCACCATTACCGCGATCCGACCGGTCGTCAATGACGATCAGGAAGGAATCGTGGACGTCGAGGTGGACGTCGCACTCACCACCACACCGACCGTCGAGGTGGTGCAGCCGGAGAGCGTACGCATCATGCCGGGTGGCCAGGTCGTCGGAAGCTCCCTCTAACACTCGGGCTTTCGCGCATCATAAGCTGATCCATATACACGGTGCACGAATTGGAACTCATTCGCTGTCCCAATTCAGGAGAGACTCCCCGTGGCGGATCTTACGTCCAGCTCGCCAGCTATCGACTACACGGCGAAGGACTTCAGCAGCTTCCGGCAGGCAATGCTCGATCATGCTGCCCGCGTCTACCCGGAATGGTCGGGGCGTAACACGGCCGACTTCGGCGTGCTGCTGGTCAACCTCTTCGCATACATGGGCGACATTCTGTCCTACTACCAGGACTCCGCGGCCCGCGAAGCCTTCCTGGAGACCGCAACCCAGCGATCCTCGGTCCTGGCCCACGCCGCCTTGCTCGGGTACACGCCGGCAGCGGCGGCCGCGTCGACCGGCAGCGTCACCTTCGTTACAGACTCCACACAGCCCACCGACGTCGTCATCCCCGCGGGTACGCAGGTGACGACCGCGTTCATCGAGAGCCTCGACGCGCCGCTCACCTTCGAGACCGATGTGGCGGTCACTGTGCCGGCTCAGGGCGGCACGGCCACCGTCTCCGTCACCGAGGGGACGACCGCAGGCTCCCAGACACTGACCCTCAACGCCGGCACCGCGACGGAGGCCCTCGTCCTCGTCGACAGCCTGGGGACCTCGGACGGCACGGCCAGCCAGTCCTTCACACTGCCTGCCGCTCCAGCTTTGGGGGACAGCGTCCGCGTGTTCGTCGGCAGCGACGTCGTGGTCGAGTGGCAGGGCACCAACGACCTCCTGACCGCCGCAGCCACCGACCGGGTCTTCACGGTGAACAGCTCCGATACCGGCATCGTGACGATCACCTTCGGAGACGGAACACTCGGGGCGATCCCGGATCTGGCCGTCCCTGTGTACGCCGCGTACAGAGTCGGTGGCGGGGTCCGCGGAAACATCGACGCCAACCAGGTCGTCGACATCGGCATCGGAATCGCCGGTCTCTACATTGCCAGCTCCTCCGCTATGACGGGCGGCCGGGAAGCCGAGTCCACCGAGTCGATCCGAACGAACGCCCCAAGGCGTTCCGTGCGCAGGACCGCGCGGTGAGCCTGCGCGACTTCGAGGACCTGGCGCTCGCGGTCCCCGGCAACGCCAGGGCCAAAGCCATCGGCGCCCACTACAGCGCGATCACCATCGCCACCATCGGCGCGGACAATTCCGTTCCCTCCGACGACCAGCTCACCGCCACGGCCCGCTATGTGCAGAACCGCACCCTCACTGGTGTCTACGTCGATGTGGTGCCCGGAACGCTGGTCGGTGTCAACGTCGGGTCGGCCGCCACTCCTGTCGTCCTCGGCATCTACGCCAACTTCCGAGCCTCGGAAGTGGTCCTGGCCGCACAGAAGGCGTTGCAGGACCTCCTCTCCAGCCAGCGCTCCACGTTCGGACAGCGCATCCCGGCATCCAAGGTCTACGCACTGCTCGACAACATCCCCGGCGTGGAGTACGTGAGCCTCCCCCTCCTGGCCCGAGCCGACGGACAGCAGACCGGAGCTCAGGACATCATCTGCCGCGACTGGGAAATCCCCGTGGCCGGCCAGATCTACATCACCGCAGACGGCGGCCAGTAAGGACACCCATGAGCAAGGTCTACCCCAACGCGATTCGCACCTTCCCGACCCACCAGGACGGCCGGGACTTCGTCCTCGCTGCCGACGTCAACGAGATCCAGGACGAACTCACGGGCGTCGAGACGACCCTCGGCGCCAAGCCGCAGATCTACACCGACGCGGGCGGCAAGACGCACGCGTACAAGGACGTCGTCAGCCGGCTGAACGCCATGCAGCGCTACGACGACCAGGTCGCCAACACGGTCAACCAGCTCGTCGATGCCAGCACCACCGGCTGGAACCTACCCGTGGCGTCCGCTCGGAGCACCGGCGTGTCTATCGCGCCGACCAAGGACCAACTCGACGTGGACCTTGCCAGAGACTGGCATCCGGTGACCTGGAACCGGAAGATCACCGATCTGGGCACGCCGACAGGGACCTTCCCCTGGCAAAGCAGCCCCACGATCACCTGCCCAAAAACCGGCTGGTGGATCATCACCATGCGACTGATCGCAACCATTCCCACCGGTCCCAACTCCCTGGACCACATGTGCTACGCGCGCATGTACCTCTCCGACCACGGCACCGACGTGGCCACGGGGTCCTCGACCAATCCGCGCGGCACCCACGGCTACCACCGAGCAGACCTCACATACAGCGGCGAGTGGTTCCAGGGCGAGCGGCTCCAGCTCCAGATCCGCCACATGGACTCCATGCGAGTTCACAACCGCGCCAGCTACCCCAACCCGGTCGGCAACATCACCGCCTGGGCCTGGTGCGGCATGACCTACATACGAGCCCTGCCCAGCAGTGCAAACGCTCGCCCCTTCGACGACCTCGACCCGGCGCTGCCGTCGGCCTGAATGCGGCTAACCACCAGGAGATACGCACATGGCCGTGTATGGCTACGACTACTACGGCAAGAGTCTGTACGGAGCCGAGACGGCAGTTCAGTACAGCGTCGAACCGGTCACCGCAACGTCCATCGCCCCCGGCCACATCCAGCTCGCCTGGGGCGCCGCATCCCAGAACACCTGGAACGTCCTGCGGATTGTCCGCAACGCCTTCGGGGTACCTGCCCACGGCGACGACGGCACCGTCATTGCCGAAATACCCCAGAGCGCTCCTGGCCGAACCTGGGACGACCTGGGTCTCCCCACGGGCAGGGTGTTCTACTACGCCCTCTTCCTCGGCGTCACCGCCTGGTCGAGTACGACCGCCTACACAGCCGGCGACATCGTCAGTTACAACGGCATCGCCTACGGTGCCATGGCCAGCAGCACCGGCATTACCCCGGAACCAACATCAACTACTGGGAGCCGACCACCCTCACAGAGGACTGGGTCCGAGCGGCGCCGCAGCCGGACTGTCCGTACTTGACCAGGACTACGCGCTGCGCCTGTACGAGTCGATCCCGCGTGCCTACCGCCTCAATACCGCCGAGGTGACCGGTTACGAGGACGGCGTCACCAACCCGGAACTGTTCAAGTTCCTCCAGATCTTTGGGCACCAACTCGACACCATCGCCACCGAGACCGGCATCCTGCGAGACCTGCGAACCATTGCCACCGCACCGAACAGCGCCGTCGAGCACCTGGCCCACCAGTTTGGCGTGTCCAACGAAGTCAGCGACGAACCCCTGCGCCGCCGGCTACACACCAAGAAGGCCGTCACGCTCGCCCGAAACCGGGGGACAGACGAGGGCATCAGCGATCTCATCAACACCCTCACCGGCTGGGACGTCGAGATCGCCAGCAGCAGCAACCTGATGCTGAACCAGGACCAGAGCACCTTCGCCAACCCCCGGTACCCCGCCTGGAACAAGGACCTCACCTACCAGGGGGGCGAGGTCGTCGCCTACAACGGCGCACTCTGGACCGCGGTGAAGTCCGTCAGCACCAGAACACGGGCTGACCTGCTCACCGTCGCGGCCAGCTCCGGCACCGTGGCCAAGAACCCCAACGGCGGCCTCCAGCAGGGAGTCGGCGGGACGACGATCTTCAGCATCTATCCGAACCTAGCGCTCAACGGCCCGGTCAACTCCTACGTCACAGTGAACTTCACCATTGCCGCAGACGGCGTGTACGACCTCTCTACCGATGCCGTGGACGGTACGCCCTATGGCCAGACCGACTACTACATCGACGGCGTCAAAAGCAGCATCGGCACGGTCGACCACTACCTGGCCCCCAACAACTTTGGCAGACCTCGCATCTGGTACTCGACGCGTTACCTGGGCCGCTACACACTGACCGCAGGCACGCACACCTTCATGGTGAAGGTGGTCGGCAAGAACGCCGCCGCCACGGCGTACAACGCCGGCATAAACACCTTCTCGGTCACAGGCACCGTCGATCCTTCTCACGGCCAAGAACCTGTTCTCGGTAGCGGCTGGTGGAGCAAGGTCACCGAGAGCACCAGGATCGACGTCGGCAGTGCCCTGACCAACCCGATCACCCGATCACCCTCGACCTGGAGCCTGCGCAACCTTGTCACCGGGGCCTACCCTGGCGGACTCACCGTGGCTGCGGGCCTGCCGGCCGTCACCGGCACCGACACCGACAACAACTCGGGCATCATCACCAATCAGGGCACGTCGGCGGCCACTCTCGGCGTCCGCTCAGTCGGCACGCCAGTGGCCACCACCTGGTCGCCGACCACGACGTACCGACTCGACAACCTCGTCCGGGACGCCAAGGGCACGATCTGGCGCGCACTCGTCAAGAACCAGGGCGTTCAGCCTGGCACCAACCGCAACACCTGGGAGATCGCGGATACCCAGGGAAGCGGCCCTCTCCCCGCGGCCATGGTCCGGCAGTGGGGCGTGCCCTCAACCGCGTCGCTCAGTGGAGCCCCCAGGCCGGCTACATAGCCGGCGACCGGGTGGCGTACAACAACTTCGCGTACACGGCACGAGTCGACTCCAAAAACAAGCAGCCAGACGGCGACGCCGCCGACAACACCTATTGGTCCTTCGCCGGCCCCGCCCAACAGAGCTTCAACGTCTCCGCCTACACCAAGCTGCTCAACGGCAGCAGCAGCACTCTCGCAGGCCCCTTCGTCGAGTGGTACGACGAGCAGGGCACCTTCATCACGGCCAGCAATGACGGCGGCGGCTACGGCCAGGGCTTCTTTCAGCGCTTCAACGAACCAACGCCCACGCTCGCAGGGGACCGGAGCTTTTCCAGCAGGTGGACCTGGGACGGATCCAACGCATGGCAGACGAGCGGCACCTGGGTCGTCTCCGACGGCATGCTCTCCCCGATCACCCCAAGCACCACTCCCTACAAGCTCTACGCCTTGAACACCATCCCCTGGGGCATCCCAATCGGTGACCAGCGCTTCTACATCACGTTCATGAGCCGGCCCAGGCTCGGATCCGGCGCCGAGCACGGGCTCGTCATCCGCTCGAACAGTGACGCCAGCAGTTTCTGGATGGCATCCCGCACCCGACTGACCAAGACCGTCGGCGGCACAATCACCGTCTTGGCAGTCTGGCAGGAGATCCCCGACGGCGGACGCATCTACATCCACCATGCCTCAAACCTGATCGAGGTCTACCAGTACGTCGGCCCCGGCATGGCCCCCCGAAAGCTCGCCTCCGTCGCTCAGGCCACCCCCGACGGAGCTCACTTCGGCCTGCTCGAAAGGAGCCTGTGATGGCCCCAGTCCTCTCCACTCAGCCCATCCAGACGACCGTTTCGGCGACTGGAAGCAACCCCGTCACCCAGTACTCCCTGACCATCAGCGGTACCGCCACCAGCATCTCCAGCGGCACCGCAGCCATCAACACTCTGATGCCGGCAGGCGGCTTCGCCGACCTAGGCATCGCCAACACCATCTCACCCGACCCCGCAATGTCCTGGGTGAGCGGCTCGGAGACTCTGTCCACGCTGACCTCCACATGGAAGCGTATGAGCCTCACCGCAACCGCGCCCATCGACTACAACCGCGGCGAGGCCGGCACGCTGTGGAACGGCGCCGCGTACGCCAGCGTCGGCTTCCGCTGGGACAACCTCCCCGCCGCCAGCGTCGTCGCATTCGACCGTGCCCAGTTCACCAGAGCCCCTCCAGCAACCTCCTGGACCGCTCGGCTGCCTTCCACGACGACCACATGTGCTACGAGTCCTACAACGGCACCGTCGCCACACGCACCCAGGAACGCGCCATGGTCGGCACCTACTCGGCGAAGTCGACCATCCTCTACATCCCCAACGGCTCCACCGGCTGGAGCCTGGACCCGCACACCGACGCGATGGCCCCACTCAAGGCCGGCAACGGCAGAATCACCGCACGCGTGTCGGTTTCGACCGATGTGCCGCGGAAGTGGCGTGTCTGGGTGCGTTGCTACGACGCAAGCTACCGGCTGGTCTACGACGGTCTGCCCTCAGCGCCTGACAACACCAGCCAGCCCAACGGCATCTGGTCCACCGCTCAGATCAGCGTCACAGCACCGAGCACGGCCAGGTACGCCTGCGTCACACCGTACGTGTACTACGGAAGCGAATCCCCGCAGATCGGCTGGTACTTCTATGCCGACGCGCACTACATCTCCTACGACTCCGCTGACCCCGCTTACCAGGTCCCGGACTGGCTGGCACCGCGAATGCTGAACATCCGCGTCAAGCCTAAGCGTGTCAACCTTGTCAACAATCCCGGCATGAACGTCGGAATCGACCGCTGGGGATCCCATACCCCGACGCAGGTGCCCACCACATTCACCTGGGATAAAACTGTCGGCAGAGCAAAGCCGGGGTCTCTTAAATTCCGGGCCCCTGGCGGCGGTACCTCGATGCCCAACCAGTTGGGAATATCCACCCTGGGCGGCCTCAATCCAGGATTCAAGGGCGGCGACCTGCTGCGGACCGGCGTACCGCACACGATCTCTGCCTGGGTCAATGTCCCCGCCGGTTACCCGGCCGTGAGCGCCGCAGCCTGGGACCCCATTGCCGCGACCTATCGCTACGGGTCGGACACCGACTGGATCAAGGCCAACAGGCCTGATCTGGTCGACGGTGACTGGGTGCGCGTCTTCTACACCTGGACACCGCCGACCACCAGCACGCGACAGATTTACGCGGGTGTGCTCGTGCCCAAGGCGACGTATGCGGCGAGCAGTAACGGCATCGCGTTCTGGGCAGACGACATTCTCGTCGAAGAGAGCGCGGAATTGGGGGAGTACTTCGATGGGGCGGATCCTTCTGCCGACTACCTGTGGCAGGACACCAGCGACTCTTCCAAAAGCCTCTACTTCCCTGGAAAGGCGCGGTACGCGCAACGTCTCACGGAAATTCTCCAGGACAATGTGCCATGGGGAACAACGTTCAATCTCGTCTTCGCGTAAGAATTTAGGAGTGTCAATGGACCGAGTAAGCCTTGTCAACCTTCTGATCGGCGCTGTCCTTCCCCTTCTGGTCGCCTTTGTCTCCAAGGAGACCTGGGCCGGCTGGGTCAAGGGCGCCCTCCTCGCCGCGCTGTCCGCAGTTGGCGGCCTGGGCGCCGAGTACGTCTCCGACCCTTCCGCCTTCAACCTGACCGTCGCTGGCTGGAGCGCCGCCGCAGCCTTCGTGCTCGGTGTCGCCGCACACTTCGGCGTCTACAAGGGCACCACCCTTCAGGAGCTGCTCGCCAAGGCGCTCTACAAGGCGCCCATCACGGCGGATGCCGACGGCTGATCCACCCTGCTGGCTGGAGAGCCCGTTCCGATCGCCGGGACGGGCTCTCTTGTTGCTCAAGTTGTTCGACAATTTGAACAACAAGTACGTTAGGATGTTGGTCAAATCTCGATCCTCCGGTACGTCCGTCCGGACGGCGTGACGTGCCTGTACAAGGAGCACACTTGGCCACCATCCACATAGCCGTCGCCGGCTCCGGCCCCGTCGACCGGGGCACCGTCACTGAGCTGCTCGACGACTGGGCCCACATCGACAGCAAGGGACGCCCCACCACCGACGACGAGGTCCGCCTCATCCTCCCGGCAGCCGCCGACCACATCACGCCGGCCGTCAAGGCGGTCTACAACTGGAGCGGCGAGGTCGACCCCGAGATCCCCTACACCGCGGTCGTCGCCCAGACCCTCGACAAGGCGTCCAAGGTCATCCGCGACAACGCGGAGTCGGCGGTCCCCGCGCGGGACGAGGAGATCTACACCGTCCTGGGCAGCACGCTCGCCGAGCGCGACGGCGACCGCTACCTACTGGTGGCCGCCGACGAAGGCGACGACGACCTGCGCGACCTGGTCGACTACGCCCACGGCGAGGGCATCGCCGTCCTGGACCTGCGCGACGCCCTCAAGCAGATCACCCCGCCCGAGCCCGAACCCGACGTCGAGGCTGACGACGCGGCGGAGACCGACAAGGACATCTCCCAGGAGGGGCCCGAGGCCGATGAGGAGCCGTGCGAGGGCGGCACCCAGACCCTCGTGCCGCTCCCCGAGCAGCCGGCCAACGAGCCGAAGGAGACGCTGGAGGACGAGGTCGCCGCGGCGCACCGCGACGCCGTCCACTTCGAGCGGTACCGGCCGCCGAATGCCGACGTCGTCGAGGTCCTCGAAGCGGTTGTCACGCACCTGCGCCTGGTCGACGAGTCCAACGCCGCCGCTAACTTGGCCGAGGTCCGCTACCGCCCTATCACCGCCCTGGCCATGAAGGGCCTGGAGTCGGTCAAGGCCAACGCTGTGCAGGGAGCCGAGCGCGCCGAGGCTGCGGCGCAGCCGACGAAGCGTGCCCCCGGCAAGGTCCGCAAGGAGTGGTTCAACCCCAAGACCAAGGAGTGGGAGCCCCTGCGCGGCCGGCCCCGCAAGGACGTCGAGATCCGCGAAGTCGCGGCCTGAGAAGGCCACTGAGCGGGGCGGTATCGGCCGCCCGCTTCTCCTTGCCCCACAGCTTTTCCGAGGTGACCAGATGAGCCACGACGACTTCCCCACCGGGACGCTCCAGGGCTGGGCCAACGCGCCCGTGAGCATCCCGCGCGAGATCGCCACCAGCACCCGCATGTCCTGCGGTGCACGCGGCCTGTACGCCTACCTGCTGACCCGCGAGGAGGGCGCCGTCATGACGCCGGCCGCCCTCGCCGAGGAACTGCCGGACAGCCTGCCGAAGATCAACGGCTGGTGGGTTGAGCTGAAGTCTGCCGGCCTGATCACCTCTGAAGGTGGCCGGTGACCGACGAACAGCAGGACCGGCTCCAGGCCCACGAACTGTGGGTGCAGACCCCGCACGTCTTCATCCTGGACCACAAGGTCTCCGACGCCGCCTTCCGCCTCGGCTGCCTCCTTGCCAAGTACGCCGGTAAGAACGGTTGTGCCTTCCCGAAGCAGTCGACGCTTGCCAAGGACCTCGGCTGGTCCTTGCGCACCGTCTCCCGGCGCATCACCGAGTTGCGTGAGCGCGGCTGGCTGCGCTCCGAGCGCCGTTGGTCGGGTGGTCCGTGCAACTACTACCTGGCCACCCCGGAGGAGCTGGGTTACGCCAAAGCTGGCGTAGGGGTCACGCCAAAAGTGGCGCAGCAGGAAGGAGATTCAAAGAATCTCCTTCCTGCGGAAGAGCCGCACGCTCCGCGCACGGCGTCACGCAAGCCCGCCCGGCGAGCCGAGGAGCAGCGCCGGGCGGCTGAGGACGACGCCTACGACCCGGCCAAGGCCATGGGCCTGTGGGACGACGAGACGCCTGCTCAGGACGCCTCGGAGGCTCCGCGTGGCGCCTGGGGTGCCGGCCGGCGTTCTCAGGGCTCCAGCGGCCGTAGGCCCGGTCCTGACACCGGTCCTGGGCTGGCCCGGTACTGGCGCGAGACAGTCGGCGCGCAGCCGTGGGCGTTCGGCCTGGAGGCCAACGTGAAGGCGCTGGCCAGCCACTTCGTGAAGCTCAAGAAGGCCGGCTTCACCGCGGATGAGTTGCGGGCCATGTCGGACCTGTACGCCACCACCGAGGGCCTGCGGAACCCGCGTGCGCTCGCCTGGCAGGACTTCATCGGCAAGCGTGCGCTGCTCATCGACGCGGTGCGCAAGGAGCGTGAGGCGCGGGCCGCCAACGAGCGTCCGGACGAGGTCTACAGCGGCTGGGATGGTCTGGCAGAGCAGCAGCCGGCTGACGACTGGTCATGGTGAACAACAACTTGTGCTTCAAGTTGAGCAACAAGTTGTGCTTAGATGTGGTCCTCGACCAACCGCAAGGAGGAGGACCGTGCAGACCGCCGAGCAGACCAAGGACGAGAGCCTGGTCTGGCGTACCGCCCGCATCCCGGTGAAACACTGGGGCCGCGGAGTCGACGCCATCGACCAGATGCACCCCGACGTCCAGGCCGTCGTCGAGGGCTTCATCAACACCTGGCGCCAGCGCTACATCCCGCTGGACTCGACGATGGCGCAACTCCCCGAGGACCGAAGCTTCGTCGGCAAGGGCCTGCTGCTCTTCGGCAACGCCGGTACCGGCAAGACCACCACCGCCTCGGCGATCCTCACCACCATCCGACGCACCTACGGCGCCGTGGTGTTCTTCGTCCCCTTCGCGGACTACGTCCAGGCCCTGATCGACCACCGCAACATGCGGGACCTCTACCAGGCAACCGGGGACGAGTACGCCCGCGAGAAGTTCCTGGCCCTCCAGAAGCTCCTGGACAAGGTGCTGACCTGCGCCCTGGTCGTCCTCGACGACATGGGCAAGGAACACCACACCAGCTCGGGATTCGCCGCCGACGTCTTCGACGCCCTCATCCGCGGTCGGCACCGCAACGGCCGGCCCACCATTTTGACCAGCAACAACAAGCCGGGCGACTGGGACAAGGTCTACAACGCGTCGATGCAGTCCTTCATCACCGAAGCGTGCGAGGTCGCTGCGATGGCCGGAAGGGACCACCGCCGTGCATAAGCGCGTGGTCATGTTCAGCAGCGGTGCCGGCTCATGGGCGGCGGCCCGGCGCGTCGCAGACCAGCACGGAAGCAAAAACCTCTACCTCGTCTTCTCCGACGTCAAGGGCGACAACCCCAGCCCGCACGCCGGCGAGGACAAGGACAACTACCGCTTCCTGCGCCGAGCCGCCTGGGACCTGGGCGGCCAACTGGTCTGGCTGAACGAGGGACGCGACGTCTGGCAGGTCTTCCGCGACGACCGCTTCCTCGGCAACACCCGCCTCGCCAACTGCTCGAAGTTCCTCAAGCAGCGCCCGGCACGCGAGTGGCTGGAGGCCAACTGCGACCCGGCCGAGACCACCGTCTACGTCGGTATCGACTGGAGCGAAGCACACCGCCTGCCGGCAATCGTCCGGTCCTACGCGCCTTATACGGCCGTGGCGCCCCTGTGCGAGCCGCCGTACCTCGACAAGGACGACATCCTGGAGCAGCTCCGGGAGCGGGGCATCAAGCCGCCGCGGCTCTACGGCCTCGGCTTCACCCACGCCAACTGCGGCGGTTTCTGTGTCCGTTCCGGCCAGGCCCAGTTCAAGAACCTTTTGCAGGTCATGCCCGACCGCTACGCCTACCACGAACAGCGCGAGCAGGACCTGCGGGACTACCTCGACAAGGACGTCTCCATCCTCCGGGACCGCCGCGGCGGAACCACCAAGCCCATGACGTTGCGAGAGTTCCGCGAGCGCGTCGAGGCCGAGCAGATCAACGTCGACCCGTACGACATCGGCGGCTGCGGCTGCTTCGTCGAGGAGGAGCGCGCAGCATGAGCCACGCCTGCACCTACGAGCACAGCTTCGAGCTGCCGGCGCGGATGCCCCGCCGCCAAGTTCGCCGCATCGAGCGCTCCGGACTTGCGGTCATCCTCACGCAGATGTGCATGGACGGTGTCGATCCCGACTGGTCCACCCTCCGGCTTCACGTCGAGTGGCCCCGGCGCACCGGCAAGACCGTCCTGATCAACACCGCCATCGGAACCCTGAAGGGGGGAGGCAAGTGACCGCGGTCCTGTCGCACGAGCGCAAGCTCCTGTGCAAGGTCATCACCACCGGGGACATCGCCTCGGTCCTCAACGCCAAGATCAAGCCCCGGCACATCACCAACGGCGACGTCCGGCGCGTGTTCGAGGACATGATCGCCTACAACGCCGAGTACGGCACGGCACCCACACTGGATGCGGTGCGCGCCGACCACCCGACGTTCGAGGTCACTGAGGTCGACGAGCCGATCGAGTACCTCATCGACCGGATCCGCGACCGGCGCCGCACCGCACTGACCGAGCGCGGACTCAACGCGGCCGTCGAAGCGCTCGTGTCCCAGGGCGACACCGACCACGCCCTCGACATCGTTCGCGCCCTCATCAGCAAGGTCGCCGAAGACACCCCCGTCGGCAACGACTTCAACTGGGCCCGCACGGTCGACGACCGCCTTGCCACCTACCGTTCGTACGCCGAGCGAGAGGAAGGGGAACTGATAGGTCTTCCGACCGGCTTCCCCCCTCGACCGACTCACCCTCGGCCTCCAGGCCGGCCAGATGGTCACCCTCACCGGCCTGGAGAAGTCGAACAAGACCACAACCCTTCTGGCCATCACCCGAGCCATGCACGCCGTGGGCGCCCGCCCCCTGCTCTTCTCCTTCGAGATGAGCGCCATGGAGATCTCCGAGCGCCTGGACGCCTTCCTGGCCGGCATCAGTCAGCGCAAGCTCCGAGCCGGCGAACTCAACGAACTGGAATGGAAGCGGCTGGAGAAGGCCATGCGGAAGCTGGAGGGAATGGGCGACTACATCATCGCCGAGGACCCTTCCGCCCGGATGACCCTCGACAACGTCCAGGCCAAGATCGACGAGTACAAGCCCGACGCCGTGATCATCGACGGTGCGTACTTCTTCGTGGACGCCGTCTCTGGTGAGCAGCAGACCCCGCTGGCCATGACCAACATCTCCCGAGGCATCAAGCGCATGGCGGCCCGCAACGGCCTGCCGTTCGTCGTCACCACGCAGGCCCTGCGCAGCAAGCTCGGCTCCAACGGCCTCAACTCCGGCTCCATGGGCTACACCAGCGCCTTCGCCCAGGACGCCACCCTCGCGCTCGGCGTCGAGCAGACCGACGACCCCATGTACTACAAGCTCAAGGTTCTGGCCGGCCGAAATGTCCCCAAGGACGAATGGTTCGTGAAGCTCGACTGGGAGTCCGGCTCCCTGATCGAGCAGCAGGGCGACCCTTTCGGTGAGGAGGCGGACGACGATGCCCCGGCGTACGCGGGCTGGTAACCGCGACCCCTTCGACACCCCCATCCCCGGCGACGTGCTCTCCGCGCTCGGCAAGCTGGGCATCGAGATCGTGGGGAAGACAGCAGCAACTGGCGCATCCCTGCCCGGCACACCTGCGCCGGAAGAGAGAGAAGACCGCAACCCTTCCTGCTACGTCCACAAGGACAGCGGCGTGGTCTTCTGTTTCTCCTGCGACTGGCGCGGACCCTTCGTTCTTCTCGTCGAGGAGATCCGCGGCGAAGGGGCCGAGGACGCCACGCAGTGGGTGAGCGAGCAGGGGGTCATCGACCGCGCGGTACGCCTCCTCGCCGGCGAGACCTTCACCAAGAAGCGCGACGTTGAGGCGATCACCGAGTCGCATCTCGCCCTCTTCACCGAGCCGCCGGCCAGGGCCCTCGCCTCCAAGCGCGTCAGCCCGGAAGCCGCCCGCCGGTTCGAGATCCTCTGGGACCCCCAGCGGAAGTACTGGATCTTCCCCGTGCGCGACCAGAAGGGAACGCTTCTGGGGTGGCAGGAGAAGGGCAAGGGACACTTCCGGAACTACCCCGACGGCATGCAGAAGGGTGACTCCCTCTTCGGCCTCCAGGCCCTTGAAGGAGAAGAGGGAGTGATCGTCGAGTCGCCCATCGACACCGCCGTGCTCTGGACCGACGGCATTCCCGGCGGCCTCGCCCCCTACGGCGCCATCCTCACCCCCAAGCAGCTCGACATCATCGCCGCGCGACTGAGCCGGCTGGTCGACGCCCATGACAACGACCACGACGGCAAACGCGAGAGGCGGAAGGTGTTCGACCACTTCCACGGCAGCGGCCTGCTCGTGCGCTACTGGGACTACGGCGACCAGGGCGTGAAGGACCCCGGCGAGGCCACCGCCGAGCAGAACCGGGCCGCGTACGAGGGCGCCTACCACCCGATGATGCGCCGGCTGGCCGCCTTCGGGAGCCGCTGATGTTCACCGGAGTCCTGCACCCCTACCAGGCCGACGACGTCGACCGCATCGTCGACCGAGGTTCCATGCTTGCCGCCTACGGCATGGGCACCGGAAAGACGGTCATGGCCATCGCCGCGGCCGAAATGCTCATGGACACCGACAAGCACATCACGTGCATGATCGTTGTGCCGGCCGCGCTGAAGTGGCAGTGGGCGGAGAGGCTGGCCCAGTTCACCGACGTCGACACCAAGCAGCGCAAGGTCGGCAAGGCCCACATCGTCGTGCCGGCCGACCACCACTGCACCGTCATCGACGGAACACCGCAGCAGAAGAGGAAGCAGTTCGCCTACATCCGGGAGCACCAGCCGGACTACGTCATCACGGCCTACGAGAACCTCGTCCACGACTGGACCGACGTCCGGAAGATCAAGCCCGGCATCGTCGTCGCCGACGAGGCGTCCCTGATCAAGACGTTCAACGCTGAGCGCACCCGGAAGATCAAGCGGATCAAGGCCGACAACCGCATCGGGCTGACCGGGACAGTCATGGACAACGGCAACCCGGAAGAACTCTTCTCGATCTTCCAGTGGGTCGACCCGGAAGTCCTGGGGCCCTGGGAGTACTTCGACCCCGCCTTCATCGTCCGCAGCAAGGGGAAGGGAAGGACCGGCTTCCCCGTGGCGTACAAGAACCTTCCCCTTCTCCACCAGAAGGTCTCCGCCGCCATGGTCAGGAAGACACGCGAGGACCCCGAGGTTGCCCGGTTCATGCCGCAGGTGGAGCGCAGCAGCATCCTTGTCGACCTCGACCAGGACACAGCCAAGGTCTACCGCCGCATCGCCCAGGACACGCTGTCCGAGCTGTCCAAGGCGGCCGGCCGCGGCTCCGGAGGCATCGACCTGGCCGCGCTCTACTCGGGCAAGGCCAAGCCCACCGAGGACACCGCGCAGGGACGTGTGATGGGCCGGCTGCTGGCCCTGCACATGCTCGTCGACCACCCCGCACTCATCCGGGACTCCGCCGAGCGCTACCTCGCCGGCAAGGGCGGCAGCAAGTACTGCCTGACGCTCACGGAGTCGGGGATCCTCGACGGCCTGGACCACTCGCCCAAGCTGGAGGAACTCACCCGACTTCTCCGGAAGGAACTGATGCGGGACGCGGAGCTGAAGGTCGTGGTCTTCTCCTTCTTCAAGGGCGTCCTCCGGCTCATCGCCGAGGCCATGCCCCAGTACCGCTCGGTCGCCTTCACCGGAGACCACAGCGCACTCCAGAAGGCGGAAGCCAAGGCGCTTTTCTCCTACGAGAAGGACGTGCGTCTCTTCCTGGCTTCCGGTGCCGGCGGGTACGGGCTCGACCTTCCGGAAGCCCGCATCCTCATCAACGTCGACCAGCGCGACTCAGCCGGCGCCCAGGATCAGCAGGACACCCGGCACGTCCGCGCCTCCAGCCAGCACGATACCGTCCAGGTCATCGACCTCATGGCCGCCAGCACAGTCGAAGAGCGACGACGCCAGCGCCGGGAGTTCAAGACCCGCACCACCTCGGCCATCCTCGACGGCCGTGGAGCCGACGGCGACGGCCGGGTGGTCAACGACGTCGAGACGCTCAGGGAGAATCTGGAGCGCTCTCTGCGTCAGCTCCCGCTCGCCGCGTAGCTTCCATGCCCTCGACCTGGTCCGCGAATTCGGGCGGGACCAGGAAGCCGGCTGTCTTGCCGTTGCGTGTGATCCGTAGGAACTTCCCGTTCCACTGCGTCGCGTCCAGGTGATCGGCAAGCCCCTGCCGAAAGTCCCTGACCCCAATCTCTTCCATTCGATCAGCGTACCCAGTGCGCATGATGTACGTTGTGTACACAATAAGGATCACCACACGAAAAGACGGCCCTGGGCGCGCACCCAGAGCCGTCGGAAACAGGAGCCGTGACTCCCATGCTGAACCTTATCCGCCACCGGCCGAAGCCGGAGACCAGGACGCAGAACCGGGTTCCCGGCGAGCGCTTCACCGTCTACTTCGTCATGACGATGGCCGTCCTGGTCATCCTCCTGGCGTTCCTCTTCGACTTCGGCAACGTCTGGGCTCTCGCGGCCCGTCTCGGCGTGCCCGAGCCTGTCCAGCCCCTGGTCGCCCCGGCCGTCAGCCTTTCCTACCTCGGCCTCATGGTCGGCCAGCAGTACCTCGGCCTGCGTGGATGGAGCGACCGCGAACTCGTCTGCCCGCGGGTCTGGCTCATCCTCATGGGCATCATGACCTACGGCCTCAACTGCGCCGACGCCTTCATGCGCGGCGCCGTCGGCGAGGGCCTCTTCGACATGGTGATGCCCACGCTCCTGCTGATCTGGGGCGAGATCGGCCCCTGGATCATGCGACAGGTGCACTTCGCGCGCACCGAGTACGCCGACGCCCAGGCCGCCGAGCCGGCTGCCGCTGAAGCTGATGCCCAGGAGGAGCTGCGCAGCGAGGTGGAGGAACTGCACCGCAAGTTCGAGGAGCTGCTCGCCGAGGCGTGGGCCAGGGACCTGGAGCAGGGTGACCAGCCCAAGTCGCGCGGCCGGCGTCAGTCTCCGCTGCGGCCGACCGCTCGCGAGTTCGTCTGGCTCTGGCTCAACGACGGCAAGACGTACAGCGACCACCCGGCAGCCGCCTGGCACAAGGCGCTGGTCGCGCAGATGGGAGAGGACGCCCCGACCATTGAGCGCTGCCGGCAGATCATGCGGGAGGAGTTCGACAAGATCGAGAAGCTGTGGGGGCAGGCCAAGAAGAACTCCGAGAACGTGGACGAGCAGATCAAGGGCATGGAGGAGGCGCTGAACACCTGAACCGCCCCGTGAGCCCCGGCCGGCCTTGAGTCGACCGGGGCTCACGGCTGTCCCGGAACTTGTTGCTCAAATTGTTGTTCAACTTGAGCAACAACGGTGTTAGTCTGTGATCAGTCGCCAGGGCGAGCCCTAGATCTGCGGCGGTCCGCGTTACCGCGCAGTCAGCCGCCCTGGCGATCTTGTCCCTACACGTACTTGAGGAGACGGTTCTCTGACGCCCCGGCAGGGTCGGTTCTGACCGCGAGCACGCCGGAATCCGCATTCGAACGCAAGGCTGCGCAGTGGTTCCTGATCAAGGACCGCGTCGACACGCAGACCACCCTGCTGAACAGACTCCGCGACGACATGTCCGAGGACCTGCGGGAGTTCGGGGTCCAGGACGAGAAGGGCAGCTACATCATCGAGCTGCCCCGGCCGCTGCGCCTCGGCGAGAAGTCGTACAAGGGCATGAAGCTGGAGCGGTACACCACCCAGGGGACCAGCGAGGACGAAGCCGAGGCCATCGCCCGTGACCTCGACACCCAGGCCGCAGAGCAGGACCGGGACGCCGTCATCTACGACCGGCTCTTCCCCCAGGTCCGGCAGTTCGACCCCCAGGAGGCGTACGTCCTCTACCAGGAAGGACTGCTGACGGAAGACCACCTGGACCGGATCTTCCCGGAGACGGAAGGCTGGCGTTTCAAGCGGGTGGCAGCGTGAAGGACTGGGACCGCGAGTTTGCCACGATCGCCGGCCAACCGCCCACGCAGTTCTACCCCGGCTCCACCCGCCGCATCTCCCGCCGGCCGGTGCACGCGTCACTCGCCGTCCGGTCGCCAGAGGAGGCCCGCTACGAGGACGTGCCCGACCGCTGGGACGCCAAGCCCCAGGTCAAGCCGTACAAGGGCGGATACCGCGAGTTCTTCGGCATCGGCGAACTCGCCAAGGCTCTGCGACGCGACGCCGTGACCATGCGGAAGTGGGAGTCGAGCGGGGTCATCCCGAGGGCCACCTTCGTCATCAGTGGCAAGACCGCGAACGGAAACCGCCGCCTCTACACCCGCGAGCAGATCGAAGCCATCGTCCGCATCGCGGAAGAGGAAGGGCTCTTCGACGGCGACCCCCGCGGCATCCGCATCGCCGACACCCGCTTCACCGAGCGGGTCAAGGAAGCATTCGAGCAGCTCAGGCAGAAGGAGGCGGCGGCGTGAAGCCGATCCTGGAATACGAGAAGACGGTCACCGAACGCTTCAACCTCGGCTCCTACGAGCACATCGAGGTGACCGCCCGAGTCAAGGCGACCGACCCGCGAGTCCTCGACGACGCCATCGACGAACTGCTGGCACGCGAACGGCAGATGGCGGCCGACCTCACCACCGAGGACAACTCCGTTGCACACGTCCACCCCGCCATCAACGACGAGGACTGATCTATGGCCCGAGGCAATCTCGACGACATCTTTGAGGAAGACGCACCCACCGCCAAGCGAGCCGGCCGCAGCCGGCGAAACTCGCTCGACGAGGACGACACCCCCAAGACGCGCCGCGGTCGACAGGCTCAGGGTCGCGACGCGTTCGACGAGGACGACGACGCTCCGAGTAAGGGACGCCAGCGCACCAACTCCGCCCGCAAGCAGTCAGCGGCGGCCGGATGGGACGCCTTCGACGACGTAGCCGGCAGCGGCGGTCAGAACTACGAGGCCAAGAACGAGATGCGCCTGGAGATCACCAAGGATCCCCAGCTCATCCGGATGATGCAGCCCGCACCCTTCGACTCCTACGAGTACCACTACGTCCGTGAGATCACCTCCGGCAAGCGCTCCTTCCGGGGCCTCGCGCCGGCCGACGACTGCCCACTCTGTGACGACCTCGACCACTACGGTCGCAAGGTGGCCGTCTTCAACATCGCTCTCTGGGACGAGGACGACGAGAAGTGGGTCCACAAGGTCTGGGAGGTGGGCAAGCGGGCCGCGACGACTCTCCGGGCCATCGGAGCGGACCCCAAGAAGGTCGGCAAGGACTACGTCGGAGACCTTACCTCGCCCCAGCTCTATCTCGCCGTACACAAGACAGGCAAGGGCACCAAGACGGAGTACCACGTCGAGGCCGTCAAGGCTCGTGACGTCGAATCCGACTGGGACGCCGACGAGCTGAACGACGACGACTACGAGCGCCTGTCCAAGTCCCTCTACGAGGAAGCCTGGGAGCGTCACTGCACCCGCGCCGAGCTGGAGGCCGCCGTCCAGAGAGTTCTCAACGGCGTGGACGACGACGAGGACGACGACTAGATCACCTGACCGGCCGCTCCCCACCTGTACCCCTCTCCTCCGGGTGGGGAGCGGCCCCCGTTCCTGAAGGACACGCATGCCGATACTCGGCCTGTGCGCGGGTTTCGGCGGTCTGGAAATCGCGGTCAAGGAACTCACGGGCGAAGACGTCGCCTACGTAGCTGAGATCGACCCGTACGCCTCGAAGATCCTCGCGCACTACTACCCCACGTCCCGAACCTGGGGGACATCACCAGCATCGACTGGGCTGAACTCATCGGCCAGGTCGACATCATCGCCGCGGGATTCCCGTGCACCGACATCAGCAACGCCGGCCACAGGAAGGGCATTGATGGCGAGAAGTCGCGAGTCTGGTACAACGTCGCCGAAGCCGTTCGCATCCTTCGACCGCGTCTCCTGTTCTTGGAGAACGTCTCAGCCATCACTCGACGAGGACTCGACCGAGTACTCGGGGACCTGGCCGCGATCGGGTACGACGCGCGGTGGACGTGCTTTCGAGCTTCCGAAGTTGGAGCAGCCCACCACCGCGACAGGTGGTTCTGCGTCGCCTTCCCTTCTGCCCACGCCCCTGGCGCGGGACTGGAAAGCGGGAACGGGCAGCCAACGCGGGAAGATGAGTCGGCCGCTCAGCGAGGTCGCCTTGCTCTTGCCGGCGGAACCGCTGCCGACGGCGATGCTTCCGACACCGAGGGCCAGCGACGGCCCGAAGGGGGCACCGAACCAGCGGGACAGCAGCGGACGCTATACGCACTTGCCGGCGGCCGTAGTGCATCTCCTGCCGACACCGATCGCCGGGTACAGCAAGAACACGGGCAACCTGAGGCAGGACGGGACACCGTATGGGAACCGTCCCCGCCCCACGCTCACGGACGCTGTACGTCACCTCCTGCCGACGCCCACAGCGTCCGACGGGAAGGGCGGCGCGGGACACGCCCCAGCTCGACTGGGGGATGAACCTGCGCACGGTCGTCACTCACCTGCCGAGTGGTGGGGAGAGTACGCGCCGGCCATCCACCGATGGGAGTCCGTCATCGGAGTCCCGGCCCCGTACCCGACCGAGATTGGGCCCCGAGGCGGACGCCGCCTAACCGCGGTCTTCGCCGAGTGGCTCATGGGCATCCCCGAGCGGGTCACCACGATCCCCGGACTCAGCCGCTCCCAGCAGCTCCACAAGATCGGCAACGGAGTTGTGCCCCAACAGGCTTACACAGCCTACCGATTGATCCTCATCGAGCTACTACTCACCGAACGACTCGAACTCGCAGCAGCCTGAACCGGAAGGACCACACGTGCGCGACGTCATCCTGACGATGGCAGACCTCGACGAGGCCGTCGCGTACTTCGAGCAGTTCGACGAGTTCGTCATCGACATCGAGACTGTCGGCGAGCACCGCGGCGTCCCGGTCGCCAATGAGATCCTGTGGATAGCCCTGGCTACCCACGGACGCGCGGTCGTCATCCCGATGGGTCACCCCAACGGCGACCGCCTGATCTCGAAGGCGACCTGGCGCAAGAATAAGCAGACGGGGGAGCGGGAGACTGTCCCGCGGTGTGGAGCGCCCCGCCCAAGCAGCTCCGCCCCTCGCAGGTCTTCAAGGCGCTGGAACCCCTGATCTTCTCCAGCCGGCGAAAGGTCGCCCACAGCGCCACCTTCGACCTCGGCTCCCTCGCCAAGTACTACGGCGGCCGGATCCCGCCCAAGCCCTATGGCTGCACCCTGGTCGGCAGTTGGCTGCTCGACGAGAACCGCCTCAACGGCCTGAAGACCCTCGTCGAGAAGCGGTACAAGCACAAGTACGACACCGAGAACGTCGGCAAGGAAGTCGAAAGCACGGCTTCGGCACGGTCGCCCGCTACGCCTACCTCGACGCCAAGTACACCTGGCTGCTGTGGAGGGCCATGTGCGGTGACCTCGTCGAGCAGGACCTCTCCCGCATCATGGCGCTCGAACTCGGCGTCACCGAGGTCCTCCTCGACATGCACCCCACGGGCGCCGTCATCGACGAGGACCGGCTCCTGGAGCTGGAGCACGAACTCGTCATCAAGCTGGAGGAGATCAAGACCCGTCTCTTCCGGGCCGCCGGCAAGGTCTTCAACGTCGGCTCCCCGCCCCAGCGCCAGGACATCCTCTTCGGGCCCAAGTCCAAGGGCGGTCAGGGCCTCAAACCCATCAAGCTCACCGACGGCGGCAAGGCCAAGAAGCGCAACGGCGAGAAGCCCGGATTCCGCGACTGGAGCACCGACGCCGAGACGCTGGAGACGTACCCGGAGAACGAAGTCTGCCGGATCCTCCTGGAGTACGCGGAGGTCGACAAGCTCCTCTCGACGTACGTCTACGGCTACCTCGGCAAGGCCAACCAGCCCAGAAGGATCTTCAACGGGCGCATCCACCCGATCTTCAAGCAGTACGGCGCCCGCACCGGCCGCTTCTCCTGCTCGGCCCCGAACCTCCAGAACGTGCCGCGGCCGGGCACCGAGCTGGGCACCAAGGTCCGCAGCCTCTTCGTCGCGCCCAAGGGACACAAGCTCTTGGTCGCCGACTGGGGCCAGATCGAGCTGCGAGTCCTCGCGCACTACCTCGGCCGCGGCGCCCTCTACGACGGCTTCCTGGCCGGTGTGGACGCCCACACGGCCACCGCAGCCCTCGTATACGGCGTCGCCTGGGAAGACGTCACCCGGGAGATGCGCCAGGTCGCCAAGGGTCTCAACTTCGCCATCGTTTACATGGCCGGTCCGGAGACCGTCGCAGCCATGGCCAGCATCTCGGTGAACGAAGCCAAGCGCATCATGGCTGTCCACGAGGAACAGTTCCCCGAGATCTACGCCTTCCGACGGTCCGTCATCGAGACCGTCCGCAAGCGCAAGACCCGCGATCTCACCACGCTGCTCGGCCGCAAGCGCCGGCTGCCCGAGATCGCCTCAAGCCAGGGCTGGCTGCGCGCCAAGGGCGAGCGCCGGGCGGTCAACAGCCTCATTCAGGGCTCCTCGGCCGACCTGATCAAGCTCGCCATGGTTCGCCTCAACAAGGCCATCAAGAAGAGCGGCCACACCGGCATCAAGCTCTCCTCACCGTCCACGACGAACTCGTCGTCATCTGCCCGGACGACCTGGTCGACGTTGGCTCCAAGATCCTCCAGAACGCCATGATCGGCGAGGGAATCCAGCACCTCGTCAACGTCCCACTCACCGCCGACGTGGTCGTCTGCGACCGCTGGTCCGACGCCAAGGATTGATCAATGAGAACGATTCCCTTCGAGGTCCTCAAGGCCGAACTGGCACAGGACCTCAACGCCGGCCGAGCAGAGAACGAACTGCTCGTCAAGAGCGGCCAAGTCGGGCGCAGCAACGAAGTGCTCGAAATGGAACAGCGCGAATCCGCCGAGAGGCTGGAGGAGATTGCGCCGCTCTTCCCGCTGCTGGCGCTGTACGGCGGGCTCATCACCGACATCCTTTTCGGGGTATTCTGGACACCTCTGATTTGGACGACGATCCGGCTGCTTACTCGGAGTTCCGCACGGACTATCAGGCCATCCTGACCGCCTCCGTCATCGCGGTGATCTCCAACCTCCAGGACAAGGGCCTCATTCAAAGCGGAGTGGTGTAGTGAGCAACTTCTGGAACAAGCACCTCGGCGCCCCCGCGCCTGCTTACCAGCCGCCGGCACCGACGTACCAGCAGCCGGCGACGCAGCATCAGCCTCAGCACGAGCAGCCGGCCCCGGCGCCCCGGCAGGCCGCGCACGCCAGGAACTCCGAGATGTGCCCAGAATGCGGCGGGAGCAACTACTTCGCCGTCCCCACGGAACCGCGGGCCGGTAAACGCTGCTACGAGTGCGGCTACCCCAAGCTCCACAGCACCTCCGGGCTCAACATCAAGTCCGAGGGCCAGGCGACCCCTGCGCGACAGACAGCGGCGAACAAGCACGGCGGATTCTCGATGACGATCGTCGGCCGCCTCGGATAACCGGAGAGCACTTGAGCACCATCCTCAACCCGGACGGCACCCTCCAGGACCCGTACCGGAACTACATCGCCCTGTCCCGCTACGCGCGCTACCTCGAACTCGACGAGCGCCGGGAAACGTGGGCGGAGACCGTCGACCGGTACTTCACCTTCATGACCGAGCACCTGGCCGAGAAGTTCGACTACCGCCCGGACAAGGACCTGCTCTACGCCATGCGGCACGCCGTGCTCCACCACGACATCATGCCGAGCATGCGCGCGGTCATGACGGCCGGCAAGGCGCTGGAGCTGTCCAACATCGCTGGCTTCAACTGCTCCTACCTCCCGCTCCAGGACCTGCGCGCCTTCTCCGAGCTGCTGTTCATCCTCATGAACGGCACAGGCGTCGGCTACAGCGTGGAGGCACAGTACGTTGACCAGCTCCCTCCCGTGCCAGCTGACATCCGCGCGGACCCGGAAGGCCGCGTGCTCGGCGTCGAGGACTCCAAGCTCGGCTGGGCGGAGGCGTTCGACGACCTGCTGCGCATGGTCTGGCTCGACGGCCACGTGCCGGTCGTCGACTACTCGCGCGTGCGGCCGGCCGGCGCCCGCCTCCGCACCTTCGGCGGCCGTGCCAGCGGCCCCGAGCCGCTGGAGGACCTGTTCACCTTCGCCATCCAGCTCCTGCACGGCGCGAAGGGTCGCCGGCTGCGTCCGATCGAGGCCCATGACCTCGCCTGCAAGATCGCGAGCGTTATCGTGGTCGGCGGCGTCCGACGCTCGGCGATGATCTCCCTGTCCGACCTCGCCGACCAGGAGATGGCGACGGCCAAGTCGGGGGAGTGGTGGGTCGAGCACTCGTACCGCGCGCTCGCCAACAACAGCGCGGTCTACCACGACGGTATGGACCGACAGGCGTTCGACGTGGAGTGGGCCAACCTCGTGGCGTCGGGCTCCGGCGAGCGAGGGATCTTCCACCGCGCCGCCGCCCAGCGACAGGCGGCCAAATATGGACGACGTGATGTGAATGTCGCGTACGGGACAAATCCGTGCAGCGAGATAATCTTGCGCCCGTTCAGCTTCTGCAACCTGAGCGAAGTTGTGGTCCGCGAGGACGACACCGAGGACACACTCGCCCGCAAGGTAGAGCTGGCCACGATCCTGGGGACCTGGCAAAGTACCCTGACCGACTACCCCTTCCTCCGGGAGGAGTGGCGTCAGAACGCCGAGCGCGAGCGACTCCTGGGCGTCTCCCTCACCGGGTTCTTCGGCTCCGACCTGCTCGTCACCCAGCCGGCTGAGAAGCGCAACGACCTGCTGGAATCCCTGCGGGAACTGGCGACCGCGGTCAACGCCGTCTACGCCGACGAGTTGGGCATCAGTCACTCGCATGCCATCACCTGCGTCAAGCCCTCCGGCACCGTCTCCCAGCTCACCGGGGTTTCCTCGGGCCTGCACACCTGGCACAGCGAGTACTACATCCGGCGCGTCCGGGCCGACAAGAAGGACCCGCTGTCTCAGCTCATGCAGACCTACGGCGTGCCGTGCGAGGACGACGTCATGAGCCCGAGCAACAACGTCTTCAGTTTCCCGATCAAGGCGCCGGCCGGCGCGATCACCCGCGACCAGATCACCGCGGTCGACCATCTCAAGCTCTGGCTCGACGTCCAGCGGCACTGGTGCGACCACAAGCCCTCGGTGACCATCTCGGTGCGCAACGAGGAGTGGGACGAGGTCGGGGAGTGGGTGTGGGAGCACCTGGACGAGATCAGCGGCGTGAGCTTCCTGCCGCACTCCGACCACACTTACCAGCAGGCGCCGTACGAGGAGTGCTCACGCGAGGCGTACGAGGGGCTGATGGCACGCATGCCGGCGACGCTCCACTGGGAAGACCTGCCGTTCTGGGAGACCGAGGACTCCACCACCGGGAGCCAGGAGCTAGCGTGCACGGCCGGCGTGTGTGAGGTTGTCGACCTGGTCGCAGGCTGACCATAGGGAACAGGGGGGCAGCTCGCCGGGCTGCCCCCCTGTTGTCACGCAGACACGGATTCTTCGTCTCGACTTGTTGTTTCGTGCCCGCGCCAACGTCGCAGGGCACCGCCGAGCATGGGCAACGTCAGGCCGCCGAAGAGGAACAGGACCGCCAGGCCGGAGAAGGCGGGGCTCATCTTCTGTTCGACGGCCAGCGACCAGGGGTGGTCGAGCGTATAGAACAGGACGTATGAACCCTTGCTGATTGTGTACGCGACACCCAGGGCGGCAGCGATGGACGACATGGCGAAACCCCAGCCGGTCCAGGGCCGTGTCGCCCAGTTCCGCTGAGCGGTACGCGCACACATGAAGGCGAGTTCCGCACAGGTAATCAGGACGTACGTGAGGTAGATCATGAGATACGAGGCGATTTGCGAGTCGTCGGCATGGTCTGTGGTGAATTCGACGTTGTGTCCGTTGGCCGCAAGGAAGAGCGGGATCATGATGCAGAGCCAGACGAGCGCGACGAAGGTCCGCTGAATCACTGCGGTGCGAAGGTAGTCCTGGCGGTAAGCCAGGTCCACCATCGTGATCTGAAGGCTTGCGCACCAGAGAATCGCACAAGTGTGGGCCACGATCTTGGCGACGTTCGGTACCCCAGTGGTGTCCGAGGCGAGTTGCTCCACGGCCGGCACCGCGAAGAACACCCCGATCGTGCAGATGCCGAAGGCCGCTGCGATCGACCAGGTGAAGACTCGCGGCTGTCTGCGAGCCCTCCGGACGCAAAGCGTGGTGACGAACAAACCTACGAGGGTGCAAGCCCACCATATGGCGCTATACAACGGTTACCCTTCCAGTGCATCGGCCGCATACTGCGCAGCCTCATCTACGCTACGACGTTTCGCCGGCTTGGACTGCACGCCGCTGTCCTCGGCGAACACGACTGGGGCCAGACCAAGATCGTCGCGACGGCGTTGAAGGTCCGCAACCACGTTCTCCACCTCGGACGGCGGGAGACCCTCAAGGAGCCGAACGATGCGGCGGGCGGCCGGGTCCTCGAATGCGGTCAACGCCTCCAGATCGTCGTAACTCTCGTGTGGCAGCAGGTACGCCGGAGGGGCCTTTAGCGCCTCGCACAGCGACAAGATGGTCTCTGTCGTCGGATTCGGCTTGGAGCCGTTGAGGAGGCCTGAGATCAACGCGTGAGAGACCGACTTGACGTCTGGGATCTCGTCGATGGCCGCAGACAAAGGGCGAGGTGCCAACCGGTGGCGGTCCATCAGCGCCTTGAGCTTGGCGGCTACGGACTTACCGGGTCTCATCGTCCGAGACTCGATCTTCCCGGCGTCGTGCTGTCATATGTCTGATTCATCCTCAAAGGTGGGCCTTTTCTGGGGGCCGTGCGGCCTGCCTGTCGATCTACTGCCTACTTTAGTTGACAACGTCACGCTGGGGAACGCATGCTCGATAAGCGGACGTTGACTGCCGGGTGTGCACCGGTTGGTCCCTCTGTGTGGGAGAGGTGCGCCTTGCGGCGTCCGGGGGAGCGTGGAGCATCAACGTGATGTCAGAGGGCTGGGGGATCCGTATCCCTGCGTCGGCGGAAGAGGTTGTGGACGAGATACTGGCCGGCGACGTGCTGGCCCAGGCCGTCGAAGAGGGCTGGGTGAAGTGCATGGTGCACCTTGCCACGGGTGAGGTCGTCTACAGGTTGGCGGCGAGCGTCGCTACGGCGGCGTAAGGGAGTGGCGCGAGGGCCCCTGACTGGGCGGTCGGGGGCCCTTTTTCGCGCCCCGAACTCGTGATCAATTCGTGATCTTCTCGACCAACTCGACTCCCTGCCTCTGATTCACGCCGACACCTAATCTCCTACTTGAACAACAAGTCGAAGCGACTTGTGGAACAAGAAGGGGGCTCGTGTGGCGCCGTCAGCCGAAGCACTGGCACTCATGGCCCAGCTCAACAAGAAGTACGGGCCGGAGACCATGATCATGGCCTCTCAGATGCGGCAGATGTCGCCGTTCGCCAGCGGCTGCCTGCCGCTCGACATCATCCTCGGAGGCGGTTTCCCGGCGAACAAGTGGACCGAGATCATCGGCTTCGAGAGCAGCGGCAAGACCACTGTCGTCCACAAGACCATCGCCCACCAGCAGGCCAAGAACCCCGAGTTCAGCACCCTGTGGATCGCGGCCGAGGACTACGACAAGGAATGGGCCCAGCAGCTCGGCGTCAACACCGACCATGTCATGATCGCGGAGATCCGGGCCATGGAAGAGGCGTACGAGGTCATGCTCGAATTCGCCGCCTCCCGCTCGGTCGACGCCATCGTCCTCGACTCCTACCCGGCCCTGATCCCCTCGGAAGAGGACGCCAAGGCCATGGACGAGCTGACCATCTCGGCCGGCGCCAAGGTATCCAACCGGTTCTGGCGGAAGGCCGGCAAGGCATCCAAGCGCAGCCACCTCACCGACGAGCGCCCCTTCATGGGCATCGTCATCAACCAGTGGCGAGAGAAGGTCGGAGGGTTCAGCCCGCAGGGCACCCCCAAGACCACACCCGGCGGCATCGGCAAGAACTTCGCGTACTGGACGAGGCTCGAAGTCTCCCGCGCGGAGTTCCTCGACGAACCGATCCCCGGCAAGGGCAAGGCCCGCGTCGGCCAGGCGATGAAGCTCAAGACCGTCAAGCACAAAGCGGCCGGCCCGCAGAAGACCGCCGAGACCCACTTCTACTGGACGGACTCGCCCTCGCGCGGCATCTCCGCCGGCTCCTGGGACGTCATACGCGACCTCATGACGTGGGGCGTGTACTACGACGTCATCCGGCGCCGCGGCAGGTACTTCGACGTCGCCGACCGCACCTGGGACACCAAGGACGCGATCCTCGACTCCCTGCGAGGCGAACTCGACCTCCAGGACGACGTTGCCGCAGCCGTCCTGCATGCCGCCTTCAACCTCGACGAGCTGGAGACCGCAGCGTGATCGCCGGCCTCGCCGCCCTCGCCTTCGCCGAAGCGATCTACATCCTCTTCGTCTCCTGGCGAGCCAGCCGCTACCTGCGGCGCAAGTCCGACGAGATCGACCAGCTCCTCGACATGATCCGAAAGAGACTCACAGGTGACGAACCGGGGCCTTAAGAGATCCCAGAGGCAGGAAAAGGGGCTGGCCACGAAATACGACGGCAAAGTCAGCCCCGGATCGGGAAACGGCTGGATCCACAAGAACGACGTCCGCAACGACACGTTCTCCTTCGAAGCCAAGACCACCGAGAAGCGTCAGTACACGCTCAAGCTCGCCGACCTCAAGCTCGCCGAACAACACGCACTGCTCTCCGGGAGAGAAATGATCTTCGTCATCGAGATGGGAGGGAGGAACTGGATGGTGCTCTCCCAGGAAACCCTCGACACCATCCTGGAGACGTAGTGGCACTGTTCTCCCGATGCTCGGCCCCCGACTGGACCGGCGGCGACGAACCCGAACACGAGGCGAAGTGCCGCAAGTACCAGAACCCTTTGTGCGGTAACGATCCCTGGTTCGACGACCTCCGGGAGTCCGCCGCCATCTGCAACGGGGACACCGACGGAAAGATCTGCCCCATGCGCCAGCGCTGCCTGGACTGGGCGATGAAGAACTGCGAACGGTACGGCGTCTGGGGCGGAATGCTCCCCAACGACCGAGCCAAGCTCCGCAAGAAGTACCGCAACCAGAAGAAACCGGAGACGTGGCCATGGCAGCCCCCAAGCGAAAGGCTCCCCGAGCCATAAAGCGCCGGGCCCCGATACCCACCAACCTCTCCGACTTCCTCGCTGAGAAGCGGGGCGCCAGCGAAGAGAACTTCCTCGGCACCGTCCGCACCCACATCGTCGAGAAGAACAAGGCCGACGACTCCCGCCGGCAGGACATCATCCACCCCTCGGAGATGGCCAAGTCCGACTGGTGCCCCAAGGCCACGTTCCTGCGGATCTCGACCGGCATCCACCACAAGCAGTCCTTCGGCTTCCAGAGCCTCAACATCTTCGACACCGGCCACGAAAGCCACCGCAAGTGGCAGCTGAGAGCCTGGGACATCGGATGGCTGGAGGGCATGTTCAAGTGCCTCAACTGCTTCGCTACCTGGTGGGCCAAGAGCCCCGAGCAGTGCCCCGCATGCGAGAGCAAAGCCCTTGAGTACGCCGAGGTCCCGCTGTCCGCCGAGGCCACCCACCTGATCGCCGGCCACAGCGACGGCATGCTCACCCCGGCACGGAGCCTGCTGGAGATCAAGACCGTAGGCGAGGGCACGGTCCGCTACGAGGAACCCGAGCGACTCTCCAAGTACAAGGTCAAGCTCCCCGACGGCCGGGACATGGTCGATCTGCCAGCCATGTGGTCCAGCATCAAGGTCCCCTTCCCAGCCACATCCGCCAGGGCCAGATCTACCTCTGGATGGCGCACAACCGGGGCCTCGATGTCGACCGGATGGCCTTCGTCTACGAGTCGAAATTCAACCAGGACGTCAAGCAGTTCGTCGTCCGCTACAACCCCGCCATCGTCGATCCGCTCCTCGAAACGGCACTCGACATCAAGGAGCGGATCGCAGCCAAGGGCGCGCCCCGACTGCGTCAACGGCGACATCTGCAAGCAGTGCAAGCCCTACCAGGAGAGCAGTGATGGCGAGGACACCCCTCGACGAGGACGACGACAAGCTCTCGACGAGGACAACGCAGAAGCTCAGCCGGCGCGGACTGAAGCTGCGAAGCCGTCCCGAGGACGATATGCCGGACCTGCCGGTGAACCTCACGGAGCTGAACGACGACAAGCTGATGGAGCTGTTCGTCCAGCTGACGAGGTGGGCCGAGTACGCCGGAACACAGCTAGCGGCAGCCGCGGTCGACGAGAAGGCCGCTGAAGCCCACCTCGAACGCTGCAAGGCGCTGGCCGCGGTCAAGGCCAAGCACGAGAAGTCCGTGACCGCCCAGAAGGCCGCAGCCACCAGCGACGAGGACGTCCTTGAAGCGGATGGCGAGTACCGCGAGACCTACGCGGTCCGCAAGCTCACCGAGGCCATTTACAGCGGCGCCGACCGCAAGGCAGCGGTCGTCTCCCGAGAACTCACTCGGCGCATAGGCCGAAGCGACCGAGAAAGCAGGGCAACACGATGGGCCGCCTGACTCTCCGCCGAATCCTCGACGCCGTACTGATGGTCCTTGCCCACGGCTGCGCGGCCAGCGCCGGAGCCCTCCAAGCGCTCTACACCGTCGGTGTCATCCCGTGGACGCCCCTCATCCTCGCCCTCTTCACCGTCGCCGCCATCGGCTTCGCCATCACCATCGAGCTCGTCGAGCACCCGAAGAAAGGCCCGAAGCATGCAGTCCGTTGACCAGGGCCAACTCTGGCTCGACAAGCAGTCCAAGGGCGAGCGTGTCGTCTACATCCAGTCCGTCACCCCGAACTTCGGGGCTACGCGAACTGCATCTCCTACAACTTCGCGAAGAACACGCGCCGCTACACGCAGATCAAGCTCGCCGGCTTCCAGGACCAGTTCCGCTGCCTTGCCACCTGACCCTCCCGGAGACAACCAAAGAATGGCCTTCACGCCAGCCAAGATGGAAGACGACGGCGAGGTGCTAGCCGCCCTCACCCTCGACCAGGCCGTCGAACGCTCCCACGCCATCATCGACCGCGCCATTGCGCAGACCGAAGCGGACCAGAAGGAAGTCACCGCGGTCTGCGCGCTCTTCTCAGGCGGCAACGACTCCACCACGATGCTCCACCTCGTCCGTGATCGCATCACTCACGCGGTACACGTCAACACGACGATCGGTATCGAGGAGACCCGAGAGTTCGTCCGCACCACGACCGCGGACATGGGCGTTCCCCTCATCGAAGCCTTCCCGCCCCACAGCTACGGAGAGCTGGTCCGTGGCGAGGTCATCGCCTCCAAGGGCAAGCACGAAGGTGAGCCCGTCTGGAAGGGCTTCCCGGTCCCGCCGGCCACCAGATGATGTACACGCGCCTGAAGGAACGGGCGCTGCGGAAGGTACGAAACCAGTTCGTATCCAACCCCTTCCGTCAGCGCGTTATCTTCCTCGCCGGAATGCGAGTCTTCGAGTCCTCCCGGCGCTGGCGCAACGCCAACGAGATCGACCGTGAAGGCAGCATCGTCTGGGCCTCGCCCATCGTGCACTGGACCAACGACCACATGCGCGACTACCGCGCACTCCATCAGGTCCCCCGCAACGAGGTCTCCGACCTGATCCACATGTCCGGCGAGTGCCTGTGCGGCGCCTTCGCGAAGCCTGGCGAACTCGACGAGATCGCGTTCTGGTTCCCCGAGGCCGCACAACACATCCGCGACCTCGAAGAGCAGGTCAAGGCCAGAGGCATCGCCGCCTGTAAGTGGGGCGAACGACCGCCCAAGCAGCGCGCCTCGAAGGCTGGCCGCCTGTGCACTACCTGCGAGTGGGCAGAGGAAGGCGCCGACCCCGGCCCCTCGATCGAGGAGTGGGCAGCAGACCCGTCCATCACCCGCAAGGCCGCCTGAACCACGGAGCAACACTCGTGCTCACCCCCGTCACCCCGACCACCCGCATCGTCAGCCGACCGAACCTCGACCGCGAGGAACCGACGAAGGTGCAGAGGAAGAGGTGCGCTTGGTCGCCAACCAACTCGACGAGCTGATGGCCACCGAAGCCCCCGCCCTCTTCGCCGACTACGTCATTGATGACACGGGCGCCTGGCACACCACCAACCGCAAGGTCTGACCTTCCCCGAAAGGCAACACATGCCCGGCCTCTTCGAGCCCATCCTCGACATGCTCCCCACCAAGGCCCGCATCGTTCCGGACGTCCGCAACGGGGGTTTCGACATCCACTTCGCCAAGGTCGACCCCAGCAGCGGCGCCGCCGTCCACCAGGGCAGCCTCAACACCGCCCGGCGCAAGGTCGACTACCGCTCCCCGACCTTTTTCCACGAGCCCGTCCTCACCCTCACACGCCAGGAGGTCACCACCCTCCATGAGGAGCTGGGCAAGTCCCTCGGCAAGACACCGGAAACCGCCCTCCAGAACCAGCTCAAGACCGCCAACAGCGACCTGAGCAAGGCACAGCAGGAGCGCGACGACGCGCGTAACCGCAATCGCGCCCTCATCCAGGAAGCGGGCCGGCACAAGAACGAGCTGCGCGACGCCCAGGCCCGCCTCACCCAGGTCTCGGAGATGTACGCCAGCCTCCTGGACCGGCTGAGCACTAAGTGACCCTCAGCCCCACCTCACACGCCACCCGATGCGCCTGCGGCGGCTGATCGAAGCCGACGAGTACGCGGGCCAGGTCGACGGCCACACCGTCTGCGAAGTCTGCGCGGCCCCCGACTGGGACGACGACTACGCCAACGCATTCGACTACCTCTGACACCCACATCCCGGAGCCCTACTTGACCGACGTCACCGACTTCCGGCCCTGGCCGAAGATCCCGCGCTTCAACCGGGAATTCGTCCTGACGGAGAAGATCGACGGCACCAACAGCCAGGTCGCCATCAAGCGCCTCACCGAGGACGAGGACCCCGCCCACTACCTCAACGAGCACGGCTACAACGTCGTGTCGAAGACCGACGGCCTCTACGTCCTGCGCGCCGGCAGTCGCAAGCGATGGATCGCCCCCAACCGGCAGAAGCTCGACGGCACCCAGGCGATGGACAACTTCAACTTCGCCGCCTGGGTCGCCGAGAACGCCAACGCCCTGGCCAACCTCGGCGAGGGCACGCACTTCGGCGAGTGGTACGGCCGCGGCATCCAGCACGGATACGGTATGACCGGCCGCAAGTGGGCCCTGTTCAACACCACCCGCTGGGGCACCACCGGCCAGGGCCTGCCCGACGGCTCGCCAGCTGAACTGACCGTCGTCCCCGAACTCGCCCGCGTACGAGGCCACCTCCTCAACGAGGCCATCCGCGACTCACTGCGGCTGCTGCGCACCCTCGGCTCCGTCGCCGAACCGGGGGCCAAGGCGGAAGGCATCGTCATCTACAGCGTCGAGGCCCACCAGTGCTACAAGGCCCTGCTGGAGAACGACGACCTCCCCAAGGGGCTGGTTCCGTGAACTCCTGGTACCACGCCCAGTCGGCTTCCAGGAAGTGGGGCGGAAGCCCGGACGACTACCTGCCCATCAGCGAGTTCATCGACTCCTCCAAGCAGGTCATCGGCGACATCCGTCATCGCGCCATGTACCACCACACACTCGGGGTCTACCTCTGCGAGCGGATCTTCGGCAAGACGCTGAAGGTCGGCCACAAGGAGATACCCGTCCGCCTCATAGCCGAGCGCCACATCATCGAGGACCTCGGTTGGCTCCCCAGCCCCAAGGACTACATCGACGGCATGCCCATCGCGCCGTGGATGTCCGGGGTCAAGCGCAAGGAACTCCCCCTCTCTCACCTCCTCGGAGCAGCCGCACAATGACCGACATCCTCACCAAGACCGACGAGCCCCGTAACTTCCTGAACATCCCGATCGTCGGGGACATCACCTCCGGATCGACCCACGTCCCGCAGATCTCCAAGGAGGAGTTCGCCGCGCTCCTCAAGCCGGTGCTCGACCACCCCGACGTCCACTGCATCGGCTGGCGTCAGTACACGCCGTACTTCAACGACGGCGAAACGTGTGAGTTCTCCGCCCACCAGGTCTGGCTGGTCACGAAGAACGACCTGGAGCAGTACAAGTACCTCGACGAGAACGACCCGTACATGGTTGAGGAAGACCTGGCCGTCGGCAGCGAGCGCCACCCCACCCTGGGTGGCCGGCCCTGCCACTGGGACGACGAGAGCCGCCGGTGGCTGTACGAGGACTACCGGGGTGAGCACCGGGCGCTCTACGACGCCGCCAACGCGCTGGACGGGGCCATTCAGTCCGGCAAGAGCGACCACGTGCTCCTCGACCTGTTCGGCGACCACTGCCAGGTCGTGGTCTACAAGGACAAGATTGAGGTCGAGAGGTTCTCGCATGACTGAGGGCTCCAGGAAAGCCCTGGGCTACCTCAGCGCCGCCTCCTACATGGCGACCATTCCCGCAGCCAACATCGCACTCCATCGCTACGGCACTGTCTCGGTCGGCTTCGGCCACAAGGCACCGGCCGCAGTGTTCCTCGCCGGGCCCGCACTGGTCCTGCGGGACGCTGTCCAGTGGCTGCTCGGCCGCCAGGTCGCCCTCATTGCCCTGGTCGTCGGCGTCGTCCTCTCCTTCGTGGTAGCCGACCCAGCCGTCGCCCTGGCCAGCGCCGTGGCGTTCGGCATCTCCGAGGCCGCCGACATGGCCGTCTTCAACCGACTGTCCCCCCACTGGGCCCGCGCGGTCCTCGCTGGCGGCGTCGTGGGCATCCTGCTCGACTCCCTGCTGTTCCTGTCCATCGCCTTCGGCTCGCTCGACTTCCTGGGCGGACAGCTCATCGGCAAGGTCTACGGAGTCGTCCTCGGCTCCCTCGTCGTGGCGCTGCGGCGCCGCGCCGCTAGGTGACGTTCTTCCTCGGAACACACATCCCCTCCTGGCTCGGCAACGCCGACGTCCCGCTCTTCGTGTCGCACCGCCGGCTGATCGGCCGCAAGACGTACCCCAAGGCCATCAACACCTGGGCCCTGGACAGCGGAGGCTTCACCGAGATCTCCATGCACGGCAGGTGGACCATTTCTGCCGCCGACTACATCGAGGCCGTTCGTACCTACCGCGACGAGATCGGAAACCTCGCCTGGGCAAGTCCCCAGGACTGGATGTGTGAACCGTGGATCACCCAGAAGACCGGCCTGACCGTCAAAGAACACCAGCACCGCACCGTCGACAACTACCTCGAACTCAAAGAGGCAGCCCCCGACCTTCCCTTCATCCCTGTCCTTCAGGGTTGGGAGCGCACCGACTACCAGCGCTGCGCAGACATGTACGAGCGCTTCGGCGTCGACCTGGCCGCCGAACCCGTCGTCGGCATCGGCTCCGTCTGCCGGCGACAGCACATGGACGAGGCCGTCGACATCATCACCGACGCCACTGATCGCGGTATCCGCGTCCACGGCTTCGGGTTCAAGATCACCGGGCTCAGACGCGTGGGACACCTGCTCACCTCTTCGGACTCCATGTCCTGGAGCCTGCACGCCCGCCGCCGCCCGCCACTCCTCGGCTGCACCCACAAGAGCTGCTCCAACTGCCGCCGATACGCGCTCCTTTGGCGAGAAAAGCCGCTGGTGGCGATCGAGGAATCCCGAGCCAACAACCCCTACCACCTGGAGCAAGCAGCATGACTCGCAAGACCATCGTGACCGCCGGCATCGCCGCACTGCTCGGTGCCTGTTTGGCCGCCTGCGACCCCGGCGAGAAGTACTCGAGCCCTTTCGTGATGCCCCTCGTGCGAACACCGACAACTCGGCGGCCGACATCTTCACGATGCCGGATGGGTTCGGCAACGGCGCCACGAAGTGCATTGAGGGCACAGGCGTCCGCGTCACCACGCTGTACCACCAGGACGCTGCCTACGGCAGCGTGTCGACGATCCTCGACCCCTCCTGCAAGTAGTGGACGGCCCCGATCTCGGGACGATCGAGGAGCGGTGGGCGAAGGCCGTCACCGGCCCATACACCTTCTGGCTCGACGAGGGATCCATGGCCTGGGTCGTGGACGAAGCCGGTCGTCGCATCGCTCAGGTTCACGGCTACTACTGGTTCACCGCCCACGCCTTCGCCCACGCTCCCACCGACATCCGTGCCCTGCTGGACGAGGTCCGGCGACTCAGAAAGATCACCCATGACTCAGCGAGTTGAGGCCGGCCAGATCTGGGCCGACAACGACCCCCGTCGCGCCGGTCGCAAGATCCGCATCGACGACGTCAAGGCGAACTTCGCCTTCTGCACCGTCATGCAGAACACCGACGAGGTTCAGGAAGCGATCGACACCTTCGGGTTCGGCGCCACCCAGGACCGCCGCGGCACCACCACCCGCATCGGCCTGTCCCGCTTCTACGACGAGAAGTACCGGCTGTGCACTGAGGACGACCTCCAGGACACGCCCCTCGCACGCCTGGGCAGCAACGTCGTGCGACTGCCGAGCGCCTGCACCGACCTCGCCAGGCACAAGTGGGTCCCGGTCACCGTTACCTACAGCCAGACCGCCAGGCCGATGTTCTTCCGCCCAGTCGAGCCTGACGCCCACGCCGTCGTCGCCGTCTGCCCCAAGTGCTGGGCACACACCGAGTTCCCCTCCACGCGCATCCCCACCCCGACCACCCCGGGAGACCTTGCCGCATGAGCCCGCTGCCCGAAGTCCTCGCGCTCGGCGGATACGCGCACTCCGGCAAGGACTCCGTCGCCAACGTCCTGGTCGAGCGCTACGGCTACACCCCTGTGCGCTTCAGCGACGCCGTCCGCGACGTGCTGGAGGAGATGAACCCGCTCATCCCCACGCCCTACGGCGCGGTCAACCTGGCCTGGGTCATCAAGGACGTCGGCTGGGACGTGGCCAAGCGGGAGTACCCCGAGGTTCGCCGGCTGATGCAGCGGCTCGGCGGCGGCATCCGCGAGCACGTCGTCGATGACGCCTGGATACATGCTGGGCTGCGCAAGGCCGAAGGACATCCGCGTGTGGTCTACACCGACGTCCGGCACAAGAACGAGCTAGAGGCCCTGAAGGGCTGGGACAACTTCAGTGTCTGGGTGTCCCGACCCGGCGTCGGCCCACTCAACAGCGACGTCTCGGAGAACCAGCTCGCGCGGAGCAACTTCGACCTCGTCTTCCACAACGAGGGACCCCTGGAGGAACTGGACGCGAAGGTCGGGCTCTTCATGAAGAGCATGTTTGGGGTGGAGCCGTGATCCAAGACGGGGAGGCGCTGGACATCTGCCCTGTCACCCTGGCCCAGGCCAAGGACTTCGTCCGACAGCACCACCGGCACCACAGCGCGCCAGCTGGTCACCGCGTCAGCCTCGGAGTGCAAACCCAAGATGGAGTACTTCGCGGGGTGGCCATTCTTGGCAGGCCCGTTGCGCGAGCCTGGGACGACGGCTCGACCATGGAAGTCACCCGCGTCGCCACAGACGGAACCAAGAACGCGTGCTCGGCCCTGTACGGGGCAGCGTGGCGCGCGGCGAAAGCCCTCGGCTACCGCCGTCTCATCACCTACACGCAGAACGGAGAGTCTGGCGCCAGCCTCCGAGGCGCTGGTTGGCAAGTCATAGGGCAGCGCAAGGCCCGCCCAGGTTGGGACACTCCCGCCCGGCGCCGAGAGGGACACGGCAACGACCAGGTTGCCAGAACTGCATGGGAGGCCGCTGCGTGACCGTCTGTCTCGGTATCGACCAGTCCTACTCGGGCCTGGCCATGGTCGCCTATGACAGCGAGACGGCGGTGTGGAAGGACAGCCTGACCGCCTTCTCCGCAGACAAGTACGTCACCCAGTCCGACCGCCTCAATGCCATCCAGATCCGTGTCGGGCTCAATGTACGGGACATCCAGAACGTCCTCGGCCCCATCGACGTCGTCGCCATGGAGGGCTACGCGGCCGGCGCCAAGTTCGGACGGGAGCTGGCCGGCGAACTCGGGGGAGCGGTGAAGCTCGCCCTCCTCGACTGCCTGAGCAAGCCCGCCTGCTACCCGATCATCATCGCCCCCACCAAGCTCAAGAAGTACACCACCGGCAAGGGCACCGCGGCCAAGGCCGAGATGCTGCTGGCGGTCTACAAGAAGTGGGGTGTCACCTACGCCGACGACAACCTGGCCGACGCCTACAGCCTCGCCCGAGCCGCCAACACCTGGGTCACCCGCACCGGCACCAAGGGTGAGCTGGACACCCTGAAAGACCTCAAGCGCTTCAAACACGAGACCCACTTCGTCTGAGCAAGAGCCCTGCCAATCCGGCGGGGCTCTTCGCGCGTTAACACAATGCAGAGAAATGCCCTTAGCCTCCCGAAAGGAGATCAATTCAAGGAGAACCGCATATGGACAACAAGAAGGATTCCGGCGTCGACGACGCCGTGTTTTTCGTCAAGAGCTCGACCAGCGCCACCGACCTCGGTGCCGCGGTCGCTCACGCCGTCTACGCTCGCAAGAACGTGACGCTGCGCGCCATCGGTGCTGGTGCGATCAACCAGGCCGTCAAGAGCGTTCCGATTGCCCAGGGCTACGCTGGCTCCCGAGGACACCGCCTCGCCATGCGCCCGGCGTTCTTCACCGCGACCGTCCCCGAGGGTGAAGTGTCTGGCCTCTCGTTCATCGTATTCGACGAGGCCGCATAACACCCGGCACGGAATCGCCCATAAACTGGTGAGGCAGTTCCACCACACGTAGCTCACTCGCACTCTGCCCGGACTGCGTCACACGGCAATTCGCGAGGAGCACAGTGTCTGAGAATGTCCTGTCCAGCGGCGAGTTTCCCACCATGGGGACATCCGCCGCGACCAGTTTCGTCGTCCGCAAGCCCGAGGCTGGCACCCTCGTCAGCAAGTCCGGCAACAGCAAGGGCGGCTCCGGCGAGCCGGCCACCGCCAACCACCGCACGAACGTCCTCAACCGCGACGCGCTCGGCGGTCGCGGCGTCAAGGTGTACCGCGAGTACACCAACGCCGCATCCTCCACCGCCACCGGCCGCAACGTGAAGGTGCTGCCGTCGAAGTTCACCACGGACGGGCGGTAACACATGGCCTTCGTTCTCGCCGCACCGCTGCTCGAAGCCGCCGTAGGCGGAGCAGCCGTCGAGGGAGCCGCAGCCGGCGGAGCCGCTGCCGCCACCGCAGGAGCTGCTGAAGGAGCCGCCGCTGGTGGTACGGCAGCCGCCGAAGGAGTCGCTGGCGGTGCCGCCCGCAGCATCGGCACCGGCCTGACCAGCCACTTCGCGGGCGGCCACGGCGAATCCCGAGGAAGCGCCACTGCCGCCCCCGCCAGCCCCACCAACCCGGTCTTCAACTACTAGCGCACGGGGACGCGAAGTGAGCAACGTACATTACGTCGCACCCATGGGCGTCCCCAGCCGGGAACGCCCGCCTACGGCGGCGGCGGTCGCACTGACCTGGTCGGTGCCCGCAGCATCCTCGACGCCCGACGCATGATGGCCACCGGCCGCACGCCGACCGCCGAGTACCCCGACGGATACCTTGGCACCCTCAACACGAGGCGCAGCGAACGCCTCGGCGACCAGTCCCTCCACAGCCGTCCCATGCGGTCAGCCCAGAAGAACTACACGACGGGCGTCCACAAGGGTGAGCGCATGGACCTCAGCAGCTACCTGTGGCCGGACGACTTCAACCCGATGACAGCGCTGGAGTATCAGGCCCGCGGCAAGAAGTGGACCCAGCACGGTACCCAGCCGGCTGACACCCGCCTCGTCGGAACCGGGGCCATGCAGCAGACCGACGCCGATCGCCTGGCCGCACTGCGCAATCTCCGATCCCCTTGGAAGTGACGTGCTCAACCAGGACGGCGTCTACAACCGCACCAGCCCATGGGCCAGCCTCCCCGAGCGCCAGGTCAGCGATGTCCTCGCCTACCTTTCCAGCCAGGCCCCCGCCTGCTGGACCCCACCCAGGCCGGCCCCGAAGACCCGCACCGAGCAGCCGACCATCTACGACGTGCTCGGCATAAGCAAGGGAGACCCGCGTGGCTGACAAGAAGCCCATGAGCATGTTCGACCGGCGACGAGCCGGCCGCGGCGACAACGTCAAGTTCACGGTGGGGGAGTCCGGCAACCTCGCGGGCCCCTCGGCCGACGCACGCGTCGCGTCCCTGTTCAACGACCGCAGGTCGACGCTCGGAGGCAAGGCCCTCAAGCTCGGCGGAAAGGCGATGATCTAGATGGGCCTGCCCACCCAGCGCAGCCTCAACGGCAACCTCGACTCCGGTCTCGACGACGGCCGCTCCCGCCAGACCGACCCCAACTGGGGCGGGGTTGCCCCAACGACCTCGACTTGCTGGACCGCACCTGGAGCGCCCTCCACGGCTTCTCGTCTGTCCAGGGCCGCGAGGGCTCCGGCCGGGCCCACTGACCACACACACGACACCGGACCACCACTCGCAGCACGCATAAGGCACCACCACCCGGAGCACTCACCCTCGGGAGAGACCTCCGATGGCAAGCACCGCCCCCGCCCTGCTGGCCGAAGCCGAGAAGTGGCTGGGCTACAAGGAAGGCGCGTCCAACCACACCCGGTTCGGCGAGTGGTACGCCGCCCTCGTCAAGGACAAGTCCTTCGCCTACGCCTCCTGGTGCGACGAGTACGTCTCGTACTGCGCCTACGCCTCCGGCAACGCCGACATCGTCGGTCAGTTCGCCTACTGCCCCAGCCACGTCAACTTCTTCAAGAACCGCGGCCAGTGGCACAAGGCGACCGAGGCGATCAAGGAGGGCGACATCGTCTTCTTCGACTGGGACGACGACGGCGTCGCCGACCACATCGAGATCGCCCGAGCCGACTCCGCGCCCGGCGCCACCGTCGCCACCATCGGCGGCAACACCAGCTCCGGTCTCGCCGGCTCGCAGTCCAACGGCGACGGCGTCTACAAGCGGACCCGCTACCGCTCCGACATCCTCGGCTTCGGACGGCCGGCCTACAAGAGCGCGGGCACCTCGACCGGTTCGGGCGGCGGCAAGACGCCAGCCCCGCCCAAGAAGTACACACCGCCGACCTTCCCCAAGGGTCTGGCGCCCAACCGCTCCACTCCTTCGGCGAAGTCTCTCCAGAAGGCGCTGAAGGCCACCGGCTGGATGGGCAAGGACATCGAGCTATCCGACAACTACGGCCCGATCACCCAGAAGGGCGTCGCCGGCTTCAACGCCAAGCACGGCCTGAACGACGTCGGGAAGTCCTACGACCCGGCCATCGGCCCCAAGGGCTGGGCGCTTCTGCTTACCCTGGCCTACGGCTGACGGGCAATTCACCGCGAGGCCCCGAGGAACAGTTCCTCAGGGCCTTCGTGTTACTATTCACGAAGCGTCTGAATGGCCTGCGAGGAACGTCGGACGGGAATACCCCCAAGGTGAGGACTCCCGTGTGACTCGCAGGCCATTGTCGTGCATATCGGCGTTTCTGGTACTGACACTTATACCGATCGCACCCACCGCGCGACACGAGGCCGCAGAAGCAGCCCCGGCCCCCACGCCGACGGCCACCCCATCGCCGTCCCGCAGCCAGCCGGCCAAGAAGACGCCACGGCCCAAGAAGCCCAACAAACCCAAGGTCAGCAAGACGCCACGGCCCAAAGCTCCTCGCGCTACCCGCACATCTCCCGCTCCGCGACGGCCACCACCCGCCACTCCTACGCCTCACCCAAGGCGTACGCGAAGTCCGTACTTAGCACCACGCAATTCTTCTGCGCCGACGCCGTCTTCACCCGCGAGAGCAACTGGAACCCCTACGCCACCAACCCCACTTCCGGGGCTTACGGAATCGCCCAGGCGCTCCCCGCAAGGAAATACGCCTCCGCAGGATCCGACTGGCGAAGCAACGGCATCACCCAAGTCCGCTGGGGCCTTTCCTACATGAAATCCCGGTACGGCAGCCCCTGCGGCGCCTGGGCCTTCTGGCAATCCCGCCACTGGTACTGAGCAAGGAACACCATTACATGGCCGAACAGATCCGGCTCCTGCTGTGCAAGACCTGCGGGTCCATGGAAGAGCTGCCCGACTACGAGGGCGACCCCCGCCAGGACTTCCTCCTCGACACCCTCGTCAAGCGGCATCGCAACCCCGACGGCAGTGCCCACATCGCGCACCCGATGCTGCGCGTCGAGAAGCGCCACTGGGACTCCCCGTCTACCCGCGAGGAGATCATCAAGCGCATCCGCGAGTCGACCGGCCACACCGGGTTCGACCCCGCGTTCTACGACGCGAAGAACACCTTCCAGAACGACGCGATGGCGTGCTGGCGGCAGCACAACCGGTCCATCACCTGCTCCGACTGGTGCAGCGACAAGAAGCGTCTGACCCCGGATACGGCAGCCGAGCGTAAGGCGGCCGGCCTGCCCAAGTACCGCTCCAACAAGGACATCTACCTCTGCCACTTCTGCCCAGTCGCCAACACCGTGCGCCGGGCCGCCTACGACAAGGCCGGCTGACGCGCGAGGGGCAAGGCCCCGCACCTGAACCACTGCCTGACCCACCCACACCCCACCAGGAGCACCACAGTGACCCTCGACCTGTCCACCCTCGCCAAGACCGCCTCCGACACCGTCGAAGAGCTGACCGACGACCAGCGCGAGCAGCTCAAGAAGATGGGGGAGGAGGCCGGCATCACCGAGGAGCAGCAGGGCACGCGCGCCGAGACCGCGTTCCTCGTCGTCATCACCCCCGACGGCCAGGTCCTCGCCGAGCCCAACATCAACGCCAAGGTCCGCACCCGCCGGCCGGCCAACCTGGACGACTTCCAGCGCGCCGGCCACGTCCTGGTCGACGACGCCATCGCGATCAAGACCGCCTCGATCACCGGCCAGCAGATGATGCAGATGACCGCGGCCATGGTCGACCAGCAGCGCACCCAGGCCCTCGTCCAGAGCCTCAAGCTGTGATCTTGGTGTACGCTCATAAGTGAGCTGAGCTTTCTTCCTCGGAGGGATGCTCTCTCCTCTCAAGGGAAGGCCCCCCGGAGACCACCAATCTCCATCAAAAAAGGGGGGCCTTCGCCTTTTCCTGGGTCAGAATCGCAGCCCCTTTGAATTCTTCGTATCGCCGGTAGAGTGCGGCATATGGAGACGAACTCTTTCTACCGTCGTCTCGGGGAACACGCTCAGCCCATCATGGAGTCCGCCGTCGGCGCCTCCGGCTATTTCTCCAGCCCGGCTGACCACCTCGACCCGAACCTTTTCAGCGGCGACCGCATCATTCCCGACGTCCGCAAGTGGCTCCTCGGCACCCTCTACGCCTTCTGGGACACCCGCTACAACGCACCAGGTCAGTGGAGCGAGGTGTGGCTCGCCGGCTCCGGCATCAGCTACCAGTGGGCCGCCGACCGCGGTAACGGAGACCTCGACGTACTGATCGGCGTCGACTTCTCCTCCTTCGGCTGGTACAACCCCGACTACGCGGGAATGACAAGCCAGGAAATCGCCGACCTCTTCGACGAAGAACTCAAGGCAGAACTCTGGCCCGACACCGCCACCGCGCAAATCGGGGACCGGGTTTACGAGGTCACCTACTACGTCAACCCCAACAGTCGCGACATCCGCAACATCAACCCGTACGCGGCTTACTCCCTGACCAAGGACGAATGGACCGTCCGCCCACCGGAACTGCCGGCCAACCCCCGCGAGCAGTACTCGCAGGACTTCAGGGACGCAGCCACCCGCGATACCGACGAGGCTCACCGCCTCGTCACCGCCTACAACGCCACCGCCGAGGAGATGAAGCACTCCCCGCAGGGCGGCGGCCACTGGATCACCCTCGGCTCGCAGCTCAAGACCATCGTCGCCCAGGCCGCCCAGCTCTTCGACGACATCCACCTCGGCCGGCGCGCGGCTTTCGCCCCTGGCGGCAGCGGGTACGGCGACTTCGCGAACTTCCGCTGGCAGGCAGCCAAGGAATCGGGCGCCGTCGAGATGCTCCGCAGCATCAAGGACATCCAGGTCGCCACCCTTAACCAGGTCGAGACCGACGCCTGGGGCCAGCCCATCAGCGACGCCCAGCTCGCCCTGCGCAATGCGGCCCTGTGGCGGTCACGGTGAACGTCGTCATCGCGATCGAAGGTGTCCTCAAGCGCCCGGACAGCGACGCCGTCATTCCCTCCGGCCTACTCCTCTACCAGGGCCTCGCTGAGACCCACGTCGTGCACCTGGTCGACGACCCCGACACCTTCAACGCTTCCAAGGCCGTAGCCCAGCAGTGGCTCAAGCGACATGGCTTCACCAAGCACATCCGCGTGATCAAGCCTCACACCAGCGACCGCTACGGCCTCCTCGGCGGGATCCGCGCCCTCCGTCCGGATCTCCACGTCGACCTGGTCGTCGTTGCCGACCCCTCCCAGGCCAGCGACCTCCTCGCCGCCGGCTACACCACCGTGCTGGTTTCCCACCCCCGCTACAGCCGACCGCAGTGGAAGCCCGACTACCGCGGCGAGCCCCGCGCCTGGGACGACCTCGTTGCCGAGATCGAGACCCAGGACCAGCGCTACGCCCAGGACACCCGGCGCACCGCCGGCCCCCTGTAGGAGACCCCTCGTGAAGCTGTACCTGGCCGGGTGCGAGATCCCGGCCTACCGCAGCCTGCTCGCCCAGGAAGGCCACACCACCGTGGCCCTCAGCTACTGGGGCCTTCGCAGGCGCACCAAGTTCACCAAGCCCTACGACCTGGCCGAGAAGTTCGGGGCCACACCGGAGATCCTCGTCGACTCCGGCTGCCACTCGATCAATGCGAAGCCCAACCGCGACATCACCGACGCCGAGCTACGCGACATCGCCGAGCACTACTACAGCGCCTTCATCGCCGGCAACCTCAGCCGACTGACCTACTTCGTCGAGTTCGACGCTCACCAGCTCGGCCCCGAGTGGATCCGCGACCAGCGCCGGCGCCTGGAACCGTACAGGGACAAGGCCATCGTGGTCTGGGACCCCGACACCGGCCGCGAGGGACTGGAGCAGCTTTGCGCCGAGTGGGATCAGGTCGGCATCACCCAGGCTGGCACCGCCCGCCTCGACATCGCCTACCTGCTGCCCCACCTGGCGAATACCACCGACACCAAGCTCTTCGGCCTCGGCATGACCAAGGCGGCGGCCCTGGAGCACGGCCACTGGTACGGTGCCGCCTCCACCTCGTGGATCTCCCCATCCCAGTTCGGCGACACCATCGTCTGGGCCGGTAAAGAGCTGCACCGCTACCCCCGCCGCTACAAGGACATGGCCCGCGCCCGCCACAAGCACGCCATCGCCGATGCTGGCTTCGACGCCGAGGCCGTCATCGCCGACGACCCCACCGAGGTCTTGCGGCTGTCTGCATGGTCCTGGCAGCGATTCACCGACCACATCAACAGCAGAGGAGTAACTGCCCCCGCGAAACCGCATACAGGCGAGAACGCGGATCCGACCCCCGAAGCAGTTGATCAACTGCCCCAGGAGGTGCGGCACGCAGGAGTAACTCCAGCCGTCGTGAAGCAGCGGGGAAAGGTCCCCTTCCCTGGGCTCGCAGTTGTCCAGGAGACCGCCGAAGACGGCACCGTCGGCCGCCCCATCCTCAAGACCGTCGACCCCGGCGTCCGCACCTGCGACCGCTGCTACCTCTCCAGTAGCTGCCCCGCAGCCCAGCCCGCATCCACCTGCGCCTTCAGCCTCCCCGTCGAGATCCGCACCAAGGACCAGCGCGCCGACGTCAACGCCGCCATCTTGGAAATGCAGGCGGGACGGCTATTCGGCCTGCGATACGCCGAGGAATTGGAGGGCGGGATCATCAACCCGGTCCTCTCCGGAGAGATCGACCGGTACATGAAGATCGCCAAGACGGTCGAGGAGTCCGAGGAGACCGGCTTCTCCGTGAAGATCTCCGCCACCCAGAAGGGCGCCGCCGAGACCGGCCTCATCAGCAGGCTGTTCGGTCGCGACGAAGGCGAACAGGCCCGCTCCCTGCCCCGCCCCATCAGCGTCGAGCGGGCCGCCATCGAGACCGGCTTCATGGACGCCGAGGTGATCGAGGACGAAGCCGCATGAACTACAGGAGTAACTGGACCGACATGGACGACACCAGCAACAAGGGTCATGTGGCCGAACGCCCTTGCCCGCACTGCAAGGGCCGCTGGCCCGAGATGGACGCCTGCATCATCTGCGAGGGCGACGGCACCGTCGTCGTCGAGTAGCTGTCTCATCGCCATTGAGGGCCCTTCCGTGACGGAGGGGCCCTCTGTGTTCCTGGACCGTTGACCGCCCAGAGCTTGTGACATAAGTTGAGCAACAAGTCTGAAGAAGGTGAGCAACAAGTTGGAGTGCCCGCTCCAACCAGTGGCGGCATGCCCAGCCGGCGGCTCACACCACAAAGCAAGCCGCATGAGGAGCAGCAATGGATCAGCCGGCGAAGGTCATCCCCTGCGCCAGAAGGACCCGGGCCCCAGGGGCGAAGTCCGATGGACCCCGCAGAGCACACCGACCCCGGCACCTACCGCAAGCTCCTCGAACTGCTCTTTCTTCCCCGTACCGCAGATGACCAGGCAAAAGCTGCCTAACTGTCAGTCAAAAACCACTACACGTCGGTAAGATCCCCTGAAACACGAGTGACCCCGGCAGCCTTGCGACGCGTACCGGGGTCACCCTGCCAGTCTCAGGGAGAAACTGACGTGCCCAAGACTCTCACACGCAGCATCGACATCACAGCCAGAGCCATAGTCGGCGAGCGTCTCCGCGCCGTCGACTACCTTCGCGTCTCCACCGAGGAGCAGGCCAAGGGCTACGGCATCAGCTACACCGGCAAGCGCACTGCCAACCACATCCGCAAGAAGGACTGGGAACACGCCGGCACCTACGCCGACGAGGGCTACAGCGGCAGCCTCGACCACACCCAACGGCCCGACCTCAAGCGCCTGATGGCCGACGCCCATCAGATTCCGCGCCCCTTCGATGTGGTGGTCGTTCCGGAGGAACGCGCAATCGGCCGGCGCGACCGCGCCTTCTGGCCCTGGGTATGGGACCTCGAAGATCTCGGGATCTTTGTCGCCATCGTCCGCGGCGACTACGACAACACCACCGAAGAAGGCCGCTCCCGCATGCGCAAGGAGCAGGACCGGGCCGAGGATGAGCGCGTCACCATCCGAGACCGCACCCAGGGCGGCCGGCAGGAGAAGGCAGAACTCGGGGGACACGACGGCGGCGTCGCCCCCTACGGCTGGCGCATCGAACACAAGGGGAAGCGCGGAGAGAGCCGTCTCGTCCGCGACACGGGGGAGAAGCACGAGGGATACCCCATGCTCCGCCGCATGTTCACCTACCTCGTCTATGAGGGAAAGAACCCACCCGAGGTAGAGGACCTTTTCAACCTCGAAGGCGCGCCCGGTCCCGTCAAGGACTACTGGCCACGCGGCTCCGTCCGTCGCGTCCTCACTGGTCGCGCGGTTCAGGAAGCCCGACGCATCTTTCGCGACCCTAATGGCTCGAAGACCAAGGTCGGCCCCGACGGTTCACCCGTCTACGGTGAGACCGTCGTCATCAAGCTGGAGCCGGCGTTCACCCCGGACGAACTCAAGCTCCTCAACGCCGCACTCGCCCGCACCACGCGCGGTCCACGGACCTCGGATGCCGTCATCCACCCGCTCAGTACGCACATCTACGGCCTGTGCGGGAACCACTGGACCGGCGTCAGTTGGGATGGCGAAGAGGTCAAGAAGGATCGCGTCTATCGCTGCACGGGCCGCCAGCGCAAGGATGCCGACAAGGCATGCACCTGTATGCAGATCGACGCCCAGACGCTGGAGAACCGAGTCTGGAGCGAGATCTGCCAGCTCCTCGAAGACCCAAGCCGGCTGAATCAGATGGCCGAAGACTGGGTCGAGATGGTCAAGCTCAACGGCATCGACTACGCCACGCGGATCAGCGAACTCGACGAACAGATCGAGGAGCTGGAAGATGCCATCGATGCCACCACCCAGGCGACCGCCCGCAGAGCCAAGCGCAAGGGGCTGGACAAGCAGGCGACCCAAGAAGCCATCCGACGGGCCACCCACACGCTTGAGGAGGAGCAGGCCGGCCTGGAGGACCTTCGGAGGGAGGCCATCGCCTGGCAGGCCGAGATGGACCAGACCGCCGACCGGGCCAGGGACCTCCAGAGGCTCGCTGATATGGCGCGCACGCACCTTCACACCATGGACGACCGGCAGAAGGAAGACGTCGTCGACCTGCTCCAACTGAAGGTCACCGTCCTCGGTCCGACACCTCGCAGAAAGACGCGCAAGGACGACCTGGTCAGCAACTGGTTTCGCGAGCGCGAACGAGTGGTGCCCGCCATCACCGACGAGGTCATGGCCATCGCCGAGCGCATCATCCTCAAGCCCGTGGGTCGTCGCCCTCGCAACGTGCGTGGCCTGCTTGACGCCATCTTCACGAAGGCTCGTACTGGGTGTGCCTGGAACGACTTGGAGTACGGCAACGTGGCCTCCGTCTTCAAGCGCTGGTACAGCAACGGCCTGTGGGAGGAACTCATGGAAGCTCTGGCGCACTGCCCCGGCACTCCGGTGGCGGACAGCGTTGTTCTGCCACCCCTGCGCATTGAGGGGCGCGTCGACCCCGTCTGCTCATTAGCGAAGATTTTCCGCCTGAGGAGGACGCCTCGTTCAAGGCGAGCGACTACAAGATCTCGCCCTTCGAGCTGGAGAGCGCCCTCCTGGAGCACGAGGCCGTCGCCGAGGCCGCCGTCGTCCCCGCCCCCGACCCGCTGCGCCTCGCCGTCCCCAAGGCGTACATCGTCCTCGCCGCGGGCTGGGAGCCGACCGCGGAGACCGCGAAGGCCCTCTTCGCCCACTCGCGCGCGGTCCTCGCCCCGTACAAGCGCGTCCGCCGCATCGAGTTCGCCGACCTGCCCAAGACGGTCTCCGGCAAGATCCGGCGCGTCGAGCTGCGCCGGCTGACGGCGGAGGGCGGCGGCGAGGAGTACACGGAGGGCGACCTCGCATGAGCACGGTGAACCCGTCGTACGCGGAAGGAGACCTCGCGTGAACCCGTCCTACGCGCACGGCGTCTCGGAGACGCCCCTCCTCGGCGACACCATCGCCGACAACCTCGACCGCTCCGTCGCCGCCTGGCCCGACCGGGAGGCCCTCGTCGACGTGCCGACCGGACGCCGCTGGACGTACGCGGAGTTCGGCGCGGACGTCGACCGGCTGGCCGGCTCCCTGCTCGGCAGCGGGGTCCGCAAGGGCGACCGGGTCGGCATCTGGGCGGTGAACTGCGCCGAGTGGGTGCTCGTCCAGTACGCCACCGCCCGCATCGGCGCGATCATGGTGAACATCAACCCGGCCTACCGCGCCCACGAGTTGGCGTACGTCCTCCAACAGGCCGGCATCTCGCTCCTGTTCGCCTCCCGCGCGCACAAGACGAGCGACTACCGGGCCATGGTCGAGCAAGTCCGCGCAGACTGCCCGGAGTTGCGCGAGACCGTCTACTTCGGCGACCCGAGCTGGGACGCGCTGCTCGCCCGGACGCCCGGCGAGCTGCGCCCGGAGCCGCTCTCCTGCGACGAACCCGTCAACATCCAGTACACCTCGGGGACGACGGGCTTCCCGAAGGGCGCCACGCTCTCCCACCACAACATCCTCAACAACGGTTACTTCGTGGGCGAGATGATCGCCTACAGCGAGCAGGACCGCATCTGCGTCCCGGTGCCCTTCTACCACTGCTTCGGCATGGTCATGGGCAACCTAGCGGCCACCTCGCACGGCGCCTGCATGGTCATCCCGGCCGCCTCCTTCGACCCCGCCGCCACCCTCCGGGCGGTCCAGGAGGAGCGCTGCACCTCCCTCTACGGGGTGCCGACGATGTTCATCGCCGAGCTCAACCTCCCCGACTTCGCCGCGTACGACCTCTCCACGCTCCGCACCGGGATCATGGCGGGCTCGCCCTGCCCGGTCGAGGTGATGAAGCGGGTCGTCGCCGAGATGAACATGGCCGAGGTGTCGATCTGTTACGGCATGACCGAGACCTCGCCCGTCTCCACCCAGACCCGCCGCGACGACGACCTGGAGCGCCGCACCGGCACGGTCGGCCGCGTCATGCCGCACGTCGAGGTGAAGGTCGTCGACCCGGCGACCGGTCTCACCGTGGAGCGCGGCACGGCGGGGGAGCTGTGCACGCGCGGCTACAGCGTGATGCTCGGCTACTGGGACGAGCCGGAGAAGACCGCCGAGGCGATCGACCCCGGCCGCTGGATGCACACCGGGGACCTCGCGGTCATGCGGGACGACGGCTACGTGCAGATCGTCGGCCGCATCAAGGACATGATCATCCGGGGCGGGGAGAACGTGTACCCGCGCGAGATCGAGGAGTTCCTCTACGGCCACCCCAAGATCGCGGACGTGCAGGTCGTCGGCGTCCCCGACGAGCGCTACGGCGAGGAGATCCTCGCCTGCGTCATCCCGCGCGACCCCGCCGACCCGCCCACCCTGGACGAGATCACGGCCTTCTGCCGGGACCGGCTGGCCCACTACAAGATCCCGCGCAGGGTGGAGATCCTCACCGAGTTCCCGATGACGGTGAGCGGCAAGGTACGGAAGGTGGAGCTGCGGCAGACGTACGGCTCCTAGAAGGCCTCCGCTCCTAGACCACCTCCCGCCGCATGCAGACGCGGGGCCAGACCGACAGGCCGTGGGCCGCCTCGGCGCGGCTGATCTCGCGCAGGCCCTCCGTGAGCGCCGGGTCGGAGTCGGCGAGCGGGCGGAAGCCGAGCCGCGCGTAGTACGGCGCGTTCCACGGCACCTCGGTGAAGGTCGTAAGCGTCAGGGCCGCGAGGCCCTGCTCCCTGGCGGCCGCCTCCAGGTGCTCGATCAGCGCCCGGCCGACGCCCCGGCGGGCGGCGTCCGGTGCACCGACACCTGCTCGATGTGGGCGGCGCCGTCGACGGTGTCCGTCAGCAGGTACGCGACCGGGCGGTCGGCGGCGTCCACCGCCACCCACGCCCGGCCCGCACTGCGGTAGGTCTCCAGGACGTCCAGGGGCAGCGGGTCGTCGTCGGCGATCGCCGCCATGCCGAGAGTACGGAACGGCTCGCCCGCCGCCCGTTCGATGTCCTGGAGCAGCGGGAGTTCGGCCGGAGCGGCCGCTCTGATGCGCATACGACAGTATGGCGCGGCCTCAGCGCGGGGCGCCGTCCGGACCCGGACCGGCCCCCGGCGGCGGCCGGTTCCGGCTGTCGTCGCAGTCGCTCCGCCGGGGGTCCTCCTCGCGGGGCCGGTCGAACAACCCGCCCTCCTGCGAGAACCGGGGCAGGAACAGGGCCAGGGCGGGATCGCCGTACAGCGCCACGTACAGCTGGACGAGCCACCCGTCCGTCACCTCGCGCCGGTGGGCCGGCAGCGGGTACCGCTCCCGCAGGGCGGACAGCAGCCGCCGCGCCGCCCGCGTCGTGTCCGGCAGCCGCAGCAGCGCCCCGCGACGAGGACCGGCGGCAGCCCGGCCGCGAGCGCCCCGGCCAGACCCGCCCCGGTCGCGAGCGGCCCCGCCGCCACGGTCAGCGGTACGCAGCCCAGGAGCAGCCGGGCCGCCCACAGCCGCGCGACCGGCCGGAGCAGCCCGGCCCCGCGCAGCTCGCCGCGCAGCGCGTCCACCGCCCGCCGCGCCTCGGGCCGCAGGGCCAGGGCCCGCAGCGCGAGCGCCCGGTGCAGCGCCCCGTGCACGCCGAGCTGTACGGGGTCACGCGTGCGGCCCGGTCCGCCGTTGGCCCGAATCGTATGTTTGCGGCCCGCCGCGACCGCTCCGCGCTGGTGCAGCGCCACCAGGGCCACGGTGACGGCCGCCCGCCGCCCGCCGCGCAGCAGCGCCAGGGCCTGCGGCGGGGCACGGCCTCCGCGCCGGTCTCCTCGCTGCGGATTCCGCCGCCCGTCAGCAGCAGGGCGGCGAACAGCAGCTCTCCCAGGCCGCCCCGATGAACCACCACGTCCCCGTCGGCATGACGCCCACCCCCGAGGGTGTTGTGCCCGGGAGAGCGTGATCGTCACGCGTGAATGGCCGATTTCGGATGCCGAGGAGTTGTGTGCGGCCTCGGGGCGGCCCCAGGGCGGCTTCCGGTCGGCCCTCGGCTGGCCCCCGGCAGGCCCCGGCAGGCTTCCGAACGGCTTCCGAGCGGTTTCCGAGCGGCCTCCGGGGTCAGGCGCCGCCCGCCGCCAGGTCGTCCGCCGCGCCGTTGACCGGCTGCGGGGTGCCCGTCAGGTCGAGGACGAAGAGCGGCAGGCCGACCTCGGCGGCGCGCGAGCGGGCCTCCGGGTGTAGCCGGCGAGCGAGAAGAACACGCTCGTGCCGGAGGCGTTCAGCCCGTTGAGCCAGAGGCACTCGACGGCCCGCAGCCCGGCGGGCCGGGTGCTCGGGTCGACCTGGGCGACCAGGCCGGGCGCCCGCAGGTCCACGCCCGACGAAGGGCGCTCCTCCGGCTGCACCACGTCCTTGAAGCCGAGCCACCGCAGGTACCCTGCCGCCGCCGCGACCGCGTCCCGCGCGGTCCTGATCGTCACGGGCCGGAAGGCCCAGCGCAGCAGCTCCGGACGCGGGGCCGCCGACGGTGGCAGGACGCGCGCGGGTACCGCTCGGCGAAGGTGCGGGGCCCGCCGGACCTGGCTCTCGGCCCCGCGCCCAGCCGTGTCCGCCCCGCTCAGGGCCTTCGGGCTCGGCCCGAACCAGGGGACCCGGACTCGACGGGGCGGGGGACGGGGAGGGCGGCGGTGGAGGTGGCGGGGTGGGCGAGGCCTGCGGGGCTGGCGAGGCCGGCTGGGCCTGCGAGGCTGGCTGGGCCGGCGGGGTCGGCTGGACCGATGAGGCCTGTGGGGTCGGCTGGATCGGTGAAGCAGGCTGGACTGGCTGGATCGGCGAAGCGGGCTGGACTGGCTGGACCGGTGAAGCAGGCTGGATCGGCTGGACCGGTGAGGCCGGCTGGGACGCCCGTCCCGGCTCCGTCCCCACCGCTTCCGTCGTCCCCGCCGCCCCTCGGTTCCCTCCGTCCCCACCGCCCGTACCGGCACCCGCAGCACCGTCCCGCACGGGCAGCCCAGTTCCGGGTGGGGCCAGTCGGTGGCGAGGCCGCAGGCCCCGCAGTGGACGGTGACCCAGGAGTCGGCCCAGGTCCGGCGTCCGATCGGCTCCGCGACCGCGCCCGCCACGACCGTCGGGGCGACCGGGTGTCCGCAGGCGCAGGGGAAGGCGGGCGGCGCGTACGCCCGCGTGCGCAGGCATTCCGGGCAGCTCACCTGTACCGACTCAGCCACAGCCCAACCCCTGTCGTCCCGCCCCATCGTCCCCCATCCGGGGGCCCGGGGGAGGAGGTTCGGCCAGTTCCGTGATCCCGGCGGGCGGACTTCTCTTGACGGTTCTCCGGAGCCCGACCTACATTGCTTCCGTATAGCAGAACAGCATTTCCGCATTACGGAAACAGGCGGCCGAGACTCCCGAGACGAGCCGCCCGCCTGGATCCGCCCGGCCGAAGCAGGAGCACTCCCATGCCTCGTATGACCGCCGCCGCAGCGGCCGTTGAGATCCTCAAGCGCGAAGGCGTCACCCAGGCGTTCGGCGTCCCCGGCGCGGCGATCAACCCCTTCTACCGCGAGCTCAAGAACGTCGGCGGCGTCAACCACACGCTCGCCCGCCACGTCGAGGGCGCGTCCCACATGGCCGAGGGCTACACCCGTGCCCAGGCCGGCAACATCGGCGTCTGCATCGGTACGTCCGGCCCCGCCGGCACCGACATGATCACCGGCCTGTACTCGGCCATCGCGGACTCCATCCCGATCCTCTGCATCACCGGCCAGGCCCCGACCTCGAAGCTCCACAAGGAGGACTTCCAGGCCGTCGACATCGCCTCGATCGCCAAGCCGGTCACCAAGGCCGCGACGACCGTCCTGGAGGCCGCGCAGGTCCCCGGCGTCTTCCAGCAGGCCTTCCACCTGATGCGCTCCGGCCGTCCCGGCCCGGTCCTCATCGACCTCCCGCTGGACGTCCAGCTCGCCGAGATCGAGTTCGACCCGGAGACCTACGAGCCGCTGCCGGTCTACAAGCCGTCCGCGACCCGCGCGCAGGCCGAGAAGGCCCTGGGCTTCCTCCTGGAGTCCGAGCGCCCGCTGATCGTCTCCGGCGGCGGCATCATCAACGCCGACGCCTCCGACCTCCTCGTCGAGTTCGCTGAGCTGACCAACATCCCGGTCATCTCCACCCTCATGGGCTGGGGCACCATCCCGGACGACCACGAGCTCGCCGCCGGCATGGTCGGCGTCCAGACCGCGCACCGCTACGGCAACGCGACCTTCCTGGAGTCGGACTTCGTCCTCGGCATCGGCAACCGCTGGGCCAACCGTCACACGGGCTACAACATGGAGGCCTACACCAAGGGCCGCAAGTTCGTCCACGTCGACATCGAGCCCACCCAGATCGGCAAGATCTTCGCCCCCGACTACGGCATCGCCTCCGACGCCAAGGTCGCCCTGGAGCTCTTCGTCGAGATCGCGAAGGAGTGGAAGGCCGCCGGCAAGCTGCCCGACTTCTCCGCCTGGGCCGCCTCCGCGCAGGAGCGCAAGGCCACCCTCCAGCGCCGCACGCACTTCGACAACATCCCGATGAAGCCGCAGCGCGTCTACGAGGAGATGAACAAGGCCTTCGGCCCGGAGACCCGCTACGTCACCACCATCGGTCTCTCCCAGATCGCGGCCGCGCAGTTCCTGCACGTCTACAAGCCGCGCCACTGGATCAACTGCGGCCAGGCCGGCCCGCTCGGCTGGACGATCCCGGCCGCCATCGGCGCCGCCACCGCGCAGCCGGACGTCCCGGTCGTCGCGCTCTCCGGCGACTACGACTTCCAGTTCATGATCGAGGAGCTGGCGGTCGCCGCCCAGCACAAGGTCCCCTACGTCCACGTCCTCGTGAACAACGCCTACCTCGGTCTGATCCGTCAGGCGCAGGGCGGCCTCGGCATCAACTTCGAGGTCAACCTCGAGTTCGAGAACATCAACACCCCGGAGATCGGCGTCTACGGCGTCGACCACGTCAAGGTCGCCGAGGGCCTGGGCGTCAAGGCCATCCGCGTCACCGACCCGGACAAGCTCGGCGAGGCGCTGGAGGAGGCCAAGAAGCTGGCCGTCGAGCACCAGGTCCCGGTCGTCGTCGAGGCCATCCTGGAGCGCATCACCAACATCGCCATGAGCAAGACGGTCGACATGAGCGACGTCACCGAGTTCGAGGACCTGGCCACCGAGCCCGGCCACGCGCCGACCGCGATCAAGGCCCTCCAGGTCTGATCGTCCCCCTCGTCAGAGGGACCGACCCCCGCCCCGAGGAGCACCGGAGCGGGGGTCTCCCTGTGCCGCCACGAGGACCGCGCCCGCCTCCGTCCACTCGTACAGCACCGAGCGTCCCGCCCGGCTCCGCCGTACGAGCCCGGCGTCGAGCAGCACCTTCAGGTGGCGGCCGACCGAGCCGAGGCCCTGCCCGGTGAGCGCCGTCAACTGGCTGGTGGACAGCGGGGATCCGAGCCGTACGAGCACCCCGGCGCGGGCCGTCCCGAGCAGGGCCCCAGGGCCTCCGGCACCGCCGGACCGGCCGCGTCCGCCAGGACTCCCGCGCAGGCGTAGACGATCGCGTACCGCTCCGTCCCCTCCCAGGAGACCCAGCCGGTCGCCGGGGTCACCGGCACGAACAGCAGCCGCCCCCGGTCGACCGAACGCGGCGGATAGTCACGGGTGTTGACCTGGAGGCGTCCGTCGCCGAGCCAGCGCATCTTCCCCGGGCACAGCTCGTCGAGGGCCGCCGCCCAGCCGCCCCGGCTCAGCAGTGCCGTCCGCGCCACCACGTCGGCCTCCAGGATCCGGCGCCGCCGCGCCCACTCCGGCAGCACGGTCTCCCGCCACACCCAGCCGAGCACCCCCGCGAGCCGCTCCGGAAGGTCCCGCGCCGAGCGCAGCGGCTCCGGCACCGGGCCGCCCAGCGCCACCGCCAACTGGTCCACGGCGTCGGCAGGTTCGGTGGCCCGGACGGCCCCGACCTCCTCCTCGAAACTCCGCTCGCGGTCGCCCAGCGGGGTCGGGGTGAGGAAGTCCGCGTTCCAGGTCGGGCCGATCGCCGCCCGCACGAGCAGCGCGTCCAGCGGCTCGGCCGCGAGCCGCTCCCGGTACGCGGGCAGGTGCCGACCGAGCCACGCCCGCTCGCCCGGGTGCGCCGCCTTCCCCGCGTGCAGCGTCTTGAGCGACGCGACCGCCTCGGCGAGCGGCGAGAGCACGAACGAGCTGCCCGCCAGGGTGTCCGTACCGATCTGCCACCAGCCCACGTCTAGCCTCCCCACGCGACACGGCCGATCTTTCACCGGTCCACGTTTCGCTTCCCTGTGCGACACAGCCAGCCTTCCACCGGCCCACGTTTCGCCTCCCCGCGAAACATTACCGGCGGTCCCCGGCGCCCCGGAGACTCCCCGCATGCCCCGCTACCGCGCGCTCTTCCGCACCCCGGAGTTCACCCCGCTCTTCCTCACCGGAGCCGCCCACACCGCCGCCCAGACCGTCGCGGGGCTCGGCCTCGCCACGCTCGTCTTCCGTGTGACCGGCTCTCCGTTCCTCTCCGCCCTGGCGCTCTTCGGCCCTTCGCTCGCCCAGCTCCTCGGCGCGACCACGCTGCTCTCCGCCGCCGACCGGCTGCCGCCGCGCGCGGCGATCTCCGGGATCGCGCTCTTCTTCGCCCTGGGGACCGCAGTCCTGGCGATCCCCGGCCTGCCGACCTGGGCGGTCTTCGTGATCCTGCTCGTCGAGGGGCTGGCGGCCTCGCTGGGCGGCGGGGTGCGGTACGGGCTGCTCAACGAGATCCTCCCGCGCGAGGAGTACCTCCTGGGCCGCTCCGTGATGAACATGGCGACCGGTGCCTGCCAGATCGGCGGGTTCGCCACCGGGGCCTCCTCGTCGCCCTGCTCTCGCCCCGTGGCACGGTCCTCGCCGGCGCGGGTCTCTACCTCGCGGCCGCCCTGGTGGCCCGCTTCGGTCTCGGGCGCGGCCGCCCCGCGCCGCCGGGCGGCCCTCGGTCGCCGAGACCTGGCGCACCAACGGGCGTCTCCTGGCCGTTCCCGCCCGCCGCCACGCCTACCTGGCGCTCTGGGTGCCGAACGGCCTGATCGTCGGCTGCGAGTCGCTCTTCGTGCCGTACGACCCCGAGCGCGCCGGGCTCCTCTTCGCCTGCGGCGCGCTGGGGATGCTGGCCGGGGACACCGCCATCGGCCGCTTCGTACCGGCACGGCTGCGCGAGCGGATCCGCTTCCCGCTCCAGGCGCTCCTCGCGGCCCCGTTCCTGCTCTTCGCCCTCGACCCGGCGCTTCCCCTCGCGCTCGCGCTCGTGACCGTGTCGGCGGTCGGCTACGGGGCGAGCCTGCTGCACCAGGAGAAGCTGATGGCCCTGGTCCCGGAGGAGCTCAGCGGCCACGCCCTCGGCCTGCACACCTCGGGGATGCTCGCGCTCCAGGGGATCAGCGCGGCCCTGGCCGGCGCTCTCGCCCAGTACACGTCCCCGCGCACCGGGATGGTGCTGCTCGCCGCGGTCTCGCTCGCGGTGACGTTCCTGCTGGCCCGTACAGCGAAGAAGAGCGCGGAACCAGGGACCGTAAACCTGGTTCCGCGCTCTCCCGTCTTGTGACCGCCCGACGGCACGAGGCTGGCGCGACAGGACGTTCGCGCCGCCGGGCGGAGTCTCGGGGACCCCTCGGAAAAGGGGGGCGTTGGGACCGCGGCGGTGCCGACGGGCGCCGTGGCGGTTCCCCTTCCTTCAGGTCAAGAAGGGGGCCCGGCGTCCTTACCACCGCACTGGCTCGGAGCCGCCGCGGTCCTCACGCTTGTCCGGCTCGCCGACCACCCCTCATCCGGGCCGGCGATCCGGACCACGTACGGCACTGACCTCCCGTCAGGTGCCGTACGCAGTCTGGGTGTTGCCGCGCGATCAGTCGCGCAGGGCCTCGACGGCCTCGCGGACGCGCTTGCCGTAGTCGGCGTCGGCGGCGGCGAAGTGCGCGAGGTTCTTCTCGATGACGTCCTCGCGGGAGACCTGGGACAGACCGCCGGCGATGTTGGCGACCAGGCGCTTCTTCTCGTCCTCGGACATCAGGCGGTAGAGCTCGCCGGCCTGGAAGAAGTCGTCGTCCTTGGTGTGCGCGGGCGCCTCGTGGGTGCCGGTCCAGCCGTGGATGGCGAGCGGCGCGGAGAGCGCGGCGTCGGTCTGGGCCGGGCCCTGGTACGAGTTGGGCTCGTAGTTCTTGTCGTACCGCGAGCCGTTGCGGGTCGCCATGGCGCCGTCGCGGCCGTAGTTCTCGGCCACGGTCGCCTTGGGGGCGTTCACCGGGAGCTGGGTGTGGTTGACACCGAGGCGGTAGCGGTGGGCGTCCGCGTAGGCGAAGAGACGGCCCTGGAGCATCTTGTCCGGCGAGGGGCCGATGCCCGGCACGAAGTTGTTCGGGGAGAACGCGGCCTGCTCGACCTCGGCGAAGACGTTGTCCGGGTTGCGGTCGAGGACCAGGCGGCCCACGCGCTGCAGCGGGTAGTCGCTGTGCGGCCACACCTTGGTGAGGTCGAACGGGTTGAAGCGGTAGTCGGCGGCCTCGGCGGCCGGCATGACCTGGACGTACAGGGTCCAGCTCGGGTTCACGCCGCGCTCGATGGCCTGGAGCAGGTCCGTCTGGTGCGAGTTGGCGTCCTTGCCGACGAGCTCGGCGGCCTGGTCGGCGGAGAGGGAGCGGATGCCCTGGTTCGTCTTGAAGTGGTACTTGACGAAGAAGGCCTCGCCCGCCTCGTTGGTCCACTGGTAGGTGTGGGAGCCGTAGCCGTTCATGTGACGGTACGAGGCCGGGATGCCGCGGTCGCCCATGAGCCAGGTGATCTGGTGGGTGGCCTCGGGGGCGTGCGCCCAGAAGTCCCAGACGTTGTCCGCCTCCTGCTTGCCCGTGAAGGGGTCGCGCTTCTGGGAGTGGATGAAGTCGGGGAACTTGATCGGGTCCTTGATGAAGAACACCGGGTGTTGTTGCCGACGAGGTCGTAGTTGCCCTCTTCGGTGTAGAACTTCAGGGCGAAGCCGCGGGGGTCGCGCACCGCGTCCGCGCCGCCGAGCGAGTCGGCCACGGTGGAGAAGCGGATGAAGGTCTCGGTCTTCTTGCCGACCTCACCGAGGAAGTTCGCCTTGGTGTACGCGGTGACGTCGTCGGTCACCTCGAAGTAGCCGTACGCGCCGGAGCCGCGGGCGTGCACCACGCGCTCCGGGATCCGCTCACGGTTGAAGCGCGCGAGCTTCTCCAGCAGGTGCTGGTCCTGGAGGAGGAGAGGGCCACCGACGCCGGCGGTGGCGGAGTTCTGGTTGTCGGCGACGGGGGCGCCGGACTCGGTCGTAAGCACGCGCTTCGACATCGTGACCTTCCGTACGGGAGCTCTGCTGACGGTCCGAGGAGCGTAAATTCGGCTCGAACAGCACGTCAACAGTTTGTTGAAAATGAAGTGTGGTGTTCCGGTCGGCGGCGACGCCTGGGCGCGACAGGACAGGTTGTCAGCGCCGCCGCCGACCGGAAATCAGGGGCCCCGGTGCCGGGGCGGGGGATCAGACCTGCTGGCCGGAGAGGCGCTCGACGGCGCGCAGCAGGGCCGAGTGGTCCAGACCGCCGTCACCCTGCGCGCGCAGCGAGGCGACGAGCTGGGCGACGACCGCGCCGACCGGGAGGGCCGCACCGACGTTGCGGGCGGCGTCGGTGACGATGCCCATGTCCTTGTGGTGCAGGTCGATCCGGAAGCCGGGCTTGAAGTCCCGGTTCAGGAAGTTGTCCTTCTTGCGGGTCAGCACGGTCGAGCCGGCCAGACCGCCGTTGAGGACGTCGAGGGCGGCGTTGAGGTCCACGCCCGACTTCTCCAGGAAGACCACGGCCTCGGCGCAGGCCTGGATGTTGACCGCGACGATCAGCTGGTTGGCGGCCTTCACCGTCTGGCCGGAGCCGTGCGGGCCGCAGAGCACGATGGTCTTGCCGAGGGCCTCCAGGATCGGGAGGGCCTCGTCGAAGTCGGCCTGCTCGCCGCCGACCATGATCGAGAGCACGGCCTCGATGGCGCCGGCCTCGCCGCCGGAGACGGGGGCGTCGATGACGCGGATGCCCTTCTCCTTGGCGTTCTTCGCCAGGTCGACCGAGGTCTGCGGGGTGATCGAGGACATGTCCACGATCAGCGCGCCCTGCTTGGCGTTCTCCAGGATGCCCTCGGGGCCGTAGGAGATGGCCTCGACCTGCGGGGAGGCGGGCACCATCGTGATGATGACGTCGGCGTCCTTGACGGCCTCGGCGATCGAGCCGGCCGCGGAGCCGCCGGCCTTGGCCAGGCGGTCCAGCTTGTCCTGCTCCAGCGTGAAGCCGGTGACCGAGTAGCCGGCCTTCAGGAGGTTCTCGGACATGGGGGAGCCCATGATGCCGAGGCCGATCCAAGCGATCTTGGGAGGGTGCTCATGAGGGTGCCTCTCAAAACAAGGTGGTACGGGGAGGGGGCCTGCGTCAGCGGGCGGGGCGGGCCTCGACGGGCAGCCAGGCGAAGGAGGCGGCGGCGTCGGCGGCCTTGTACTCCAGGCCGACCCAGCCGTCGTAACCGGCCTTCTTCAGCTCGTCGAGCAGCTGCTCCAGGGGGAGCTCGCCGGTGCCCGGCGCGCCGCGGCCCGGCTTGTCGGCGATCTGCACGTGGCCGGTCTTGTCGGCGTACTGCGCGATGACCGCGCTGACGTCCTCGCCGTTCATGGCCAGGTGGTAGATGTCGAGCAGGAACTTGGCGTTCCCGAGGCCCGTGGCGGCGTTGACCTTGTCGACGATCTCGATCGCGGAGGGGGCGCTCACCAGCGGGTAGAGCGGCGACTCCGGCTTGTTGAGGGTCTCGACGAGGAGGATCGCGCCGATGCGGTCCGCCGCGCGGGCGGCCAGCACCAGGTTCTCCAGGGCGAGGGTGTCCTGGATCTGCGGGTCCACGCCCTCGACGCGGTTGCCGTAGAGCGCGTTGAGCGCCTTGCAGCCGACCGAGGCGGCGAAGTCGGCGGCCACCTCGATGTTGGCGCGGAAGCGGTCCGACTCCTCCCCGGGCACGGAGAGGGCTCCGCGGTCCGGGCCGGGGAGCTGGCCGGCGTAGAAGTTCAGGCCCACCAGCTGGGTGCCGGCGTCCTCAAGGGCCTTCTTGAGGGCGTCGAGCTCGCTCTGCTCGGGGGTGGCGGTGTCGATCCAGGGCCACCACAGCTCGACCGCGGTGAAGCCACGCGGCGGCGGCCGCGGGCGCTCCAGGAGCGGGAGTTCCGTGAAGAGGATCGACAGGTTCACATCGAAGCGCTGGTCCGTGTATCCCATGAGGGGCGGCGCTCCTTCCGTATTGCGGAAGTAAGTTTCTGTCTGACGGAATGTTGCAAGGCGGGCGTCGCACTTGTCAAGAGGTCCCCGCAGGTCCGGGGCTCCCATGGAGTGGGATCGGGCCGTAGCGTGGGGCCATGGAGCGTTTGAGAGTGGAGTTCACGACCGAGCCGTTCGACCTCGACGAGGCGCCGGCGCACGCGGTCGTGGCACGTGAGGTCATCCAGTCGGCCGAACTGGACGCGGTCGACGTCGGCCCCTTCGGCAATACGGCGGAGGGCGGCGCCGACGCGGTGCTGACCGCCGTGGACGCCCTGCTGCGCAAGTCGCTCGCGGCCGGCGCCACGCGCGTCTCGCTCCAGGTCAATGTGATCGGGGAGGGCGGGAAGTGAGCGAGCACCCCTTGGTCGCGGCCGTGAAGCCCCTGGTGGACGCCATGGGCGCCGAGCTGCTGGTCCCCGGGCAGGCGGAGGGCGACGACGTCGTCCTGTCCTGGGAGGGCGAGGACGTGCTCGCCGTGCGCCTGCCGCAGCTCTCGGACTCCCTGGACCACATCCTCGCGGCGATGGAGCGGCGGCACGGGATGCCGCTGGCCGATCTCGACCGCAAGGCGAAGCAGGAGGCCGTCCGGATGCTGGAGGCGCGGGGCGCCTTCTCCGTGCGCCACGGAGTGGAGACGGTGGCGGGCGCCCTCGGCGTCAGCCGCTTCACCGTGTACAACTACCTGAACCGGGAGACCGCCCTGAACAGGGAAAAGGCCACCAAGGGCGAGTAGTTGATCATGCGGGGCCCTCAAGCCGTCGTCCAGATGTCGGGACGACGGCTTTTGTGTGGCCGAGTTTTCAACAAAGTGTTGACGTTGTGTTGCGGAGGGCGTTAGCTATCCGCAGCCCGTTCGACGCACAGCGAAAACAGCCACGGAGGCTTCCCGTGACTTCAGGTACGACACCGGGTCTGACCCGGTTCAACACCTCCTCCGACAGCGAGGCCGTCGCCGCGCTCCACGAGGTGTGTTCCAGCTCGGCGTGGGGAGCAAGGTTCTCGCCCAGCGCCCGTTCTCCACCGCCGAAGCCCTCTTCCTCGCCAGTGACGCCGCCATGGCCGAGCTGACCGCAGAGGACCTGGCCGAGGCGATGGCGGGGCACCCGCCGATCGGTCGTCCGAAGGAAGGGGACCCGACCTCCTCCCGCGAACAGAGCGGGATGGCCGGCGCCTCCGCGGAGCTCAAGGCCGAGATGCTCGAACTCAACCTGGCCTACCAGGACAAGTTCGGTCACGTCTTCCTCATCTGCGCCACCGGCAGGACCGGCGAGCAGATGCGCGACGCGGTCCGGGAGCGGATCGGCAACTCGCCCGAGACGGAGCGGGAGATCGTCCGCACCGAGCTGGGCAAGATCAACCGCATCCGGCTGACCCGTCTCGTGGAGACCGCCGAGTCCCCCGAGACCTCCGAGACCCCGAGGAAGCGAGCTCCCGATGAGCACCGACACCACCGCCTCGGTGTCCACACACATCCTGGACACCAGCATCGGCCGCCCGGCCGAGGGCGTGACCATCACGCTCGCGGCCCGCAGCGGCTCCGACGCGGAGTGGGTCACGCTCGGCGGCTCCGCCACCGACGCGGACGGGCGCTGCAAGGACCTGCCGGCGCTGCCGGAAGAAACCACCCACGTGCGTCTCGACTTCGAGACCGAGACGTACTTCGCCAAGAAGCAAGCCGAGGCGCAGCAGGACGCCCCCCGCGTAAGGGACAGCGGTGCGTTCTTCCCGGAGGTGGCGATCACGTTCGCCGTCAAGCCGGGCGAGCACTACCACGTACCGCTGCTGCTCAACCCGTTCGGCTACTCCGTTTACCGAGGGAGCTAGCAGACATGCCCACGATTCTCGGCCAGAACCAGTACGGCAAAGCAGAGAACCGCGTCGTCAAGATCACGCGGGACGGCGCCACCCACCACATCAAGGACCTGAACGTCTCCGTCGCCCTCTCCGGCGACCTCGACGACGTCCACCTCACCGGCTCGAACGCCCACTGCCTCCCCACCGACACGACGAAGAACACCATCTTCGCGTTCGCCAAGGAGTACGGCATCGAGTCCGCCGAGCAGTTCGGCATCCACCTCGCCCGCCACTTCGTGACGAGCCAGGAGCCGATCAAGCGGGCGCGCATCCGGATCGAGGAGTACTCCTGGGAGCGCATCGCCTCCTCCGACGCCAACTCCAAGTTCATCGGCGCCGACGAGGTCAACCACTCCTTCGCCCGCAAGGGCCAGGAGACCCGCGTCACCCAGGTCACCTACGACGGCGAGAAGTGGGAGGTCATCTCCGGCCTCAAGGACCTCGTCGTCATGAACTCCACCAACTCGGAGTTCTGGGGCTACATCAAGGACCAGTACACCACCCTCCAGGAGGCGTACGACCGCATCCTGGCCACCCAGGTGTCGGCCCGCTGGCGGTTCAACTGGACCGACGACGAGCAGCGCATGCCCAACTGGGAGCGGTCCTACGAGCAGACCAAGAAGCACATGCTCGAGGCCTTCTCGGAGACGTACTCGTACTCCCTCCAGCAGACGCTGTACCAGATGGCCACGCGCATCATCAACCACCGCTCGGAGATCGACGAAGTCCGCTTCTCGCTCCCGAACAAGCACCACTTCCTGGTGGACCTCGAGCCCTTCGGCCTGAAGAACGACAACGAGGTCTACTACGCCGCCGACCGCATGTACGGCCTCATCGAGGCCACCGTCCTCCGCGACGGAGCCACGGCGCAGATCCCGGTCGACATGACCAACCTCTAAAGCGGCATCCGCGTCACCGGCCCCGTCCGCCCGTAGTCGGGCGGGGCCGGTGAACCGGACCGGAGGGAACCACAATGGCTCAGCCTGCAAAGGGGCCGGCAACCGCCGAAGGCCCGTGTTCCACCCCGTCCACCGCCTCGGCCACGGCCGAGTGCCATCCGGTGGACGAGAAACTCCCCGCCTCGCGGCTCGTCCCCGCGGCACTCCAGCACATCGCCGCCATGTACGCGGGCGTCGTCACCCCTCCGCTCATCATCGGCCAGGCCGTCGGCCTGGACGCCGCCGGGATGACCCGGCTCATCGCGGCCAGCCTGCTCATCGCCGGCTGCGCGACCCTCCTGCAGACCCTCGGCCTCGGACGCTTCGCCGGCAACCGGCTCCCGTTCGTCAACGCCGCCTCGTCCGCCGGCATCGCCCCGATGCTCGCCATCGCCGAGACCAGCGCCCCGGACACCAACTCCCCGCCATCTACGGCGCGGTGATGGTCGCCGGAGTCTTCTGCCTCGCCGTCGGACCCTTCTTCGGCAGGCTCCTGCGCTTCTTCCCGCCGCTCGTCACCGGCGTCGTGATCACCCTCATCGGTGTCACCCTGATGCCCGTGCCCGTCGGCTGGGCCCAGGGCGGCGACAAGACCGCCGCCGACTTCGGTTCCATGAAGTACCTGGCCCTCGCCGCCTTCACCCTCGTCGTCATCCTGCTCTTCCAGCGCTTCGGCAAGGGCTTCGTCAAGCAGATCGCCCTGCTCCTCGGACTGTTCCTCGGCACCCTCGCCGCGATCCCCTTCGGGATGGCCGACTTCAGCGCCCTGCGCGAGGCACCCGTCGCGGCCCTGCCCGCCCCCTTCGCCTTCGGCGCCCCCGAGTTCCAGCCCGCCGCGATCCTCTCCCTGTGCATCGTGATGCTGGTCCTCATGACCGAGTCCAGCGCCGGCATGCTCGCCCTCGGCGAGATCTGCGAGCGCCGCAGCGATGGGAAGACCATCACCCGCGGCCTGCGCACCGACGGCATCGCCACCCTGCTCGGCCCCGTCTTCGGCGGCTTCCCGACCTCCGCCTTCGCGCAGAACGTCGGCGTCGTCTCGCTGACCCGGGTCCGCTCCCGGTACGTGGTCGCCGCCGCCGGCGGAGCCCTCCTCGTCCTCGGCGCCTTCCCCGTCCTCGGCGCCGTCGTCTCCATGGTCCCGATGCCCGTCCTCGGCGGCGCCGGCATCGTCCTCTTCGGCTCGATCGCGGTCAGCGGCATCCGTACCCTCTCCGAGGCCGGACTCGACGACAGCTCCAACATCATCCTGGTGGCCGTCGCGCTCGGAGCGGGCATCATCCCGCTCGCCGCGCCCACCTTCTACGCCGGCTTCCCCGCCTGGGCCCAGACGGTGCTCGGCTCCGGCATCAGCGCGGGCGCGCTCGTCGCCGTCCTGCTGAACCTCTTCTTCCACCATCTCGGCACCCGGAGCCGTCACACCGCTCCGGCACTCAAATCCTCCTAGGGTCCTGCCGTGCCCGAACCATCCCCGAGGAATGAAGGAAGCACCGCCATGGCAGCACCTTCGGCAGCCCAGCGCATCGTCATCGAGAACGCGGCGATCGCGACCGTCGACGCGAACGACACCGAGTACGCCTCCGGGTACCTCGTCGTCGCCGACAACAAGATCGAGTCCATCGGCGCCGGCAAGGCGCCCGAGGGCCTGGAGAACGTGGTCCGCCGGATCGACGCCACCGGTCATCTGGTGACGCCCGGCCTGATCAACACCCACCACCACTTCTACCAGTGGATCACCCGAGGTCTGGCCACCGACCACAACCTCTTCAACTGGCTGGTCGCGCTCTACCCGACGTGGTCGCGGATCGACGAGTCGATGGTCCGCGCCGCCGCCCAGGGCTCCCTGGCGATGATGGCCCGCGGCGGTGTCACCACGGCCATGGACCACCACTACGTCTACCCGCAGGGCTCCGGCGACCTCTCCGGCGCCATCATCGGCGCGGCCGCCGACATGGGCGTCCGCTTCACCCTCGCCCGCGGCTCCATGGACCGCAGCGAGAAGGACGGCGGCCTGCCGCCGGACTTCGCCGTCGAGACCACCGAGGGCGCGCTCGCCGCGACCGAGGAGACGGTCCGCAAGTACCACGACGCCTCCTTCGACGCGATGACCCAGGTCGCCGTCGCCCCCTGCTCGCCCTTCTCCATCTCCACCGAGCTGCTCCGCGAGGGCGCCGCGCTCGGCCGCCGTCTCGGCGTGCGCATGCACACCCACGGCTCGGAGACCGTGGAGGAGGAGAAGTTCTGCCACGAGCTCTTCGGCATGGGCCCGACGGACTACTTCGAGTCCACCGGCTTCCTCGGCGAGGACGTGTGGATGGCGCACTGCGTCCACATGAACGACTCCGACATCGAGGCCTTCGCCCGCACCAAGACCGGTGTCGCGCACTGTCCGTCCTCCAACGCGCGCCTCGCCGCCGGCATCGCCCGCGTACCGGACATGCTCAAGGCGGGCGTCCCCGTCGGCCTCGGCGTCGACGGCACCGCCTCCAACGAGTCCGGCGAGCTCCACACCGAGCTGCGCAACGCGCTCCTCATCAACCGCCTCGGCGCCCACCGCGAGGCCGCGCTCAACGCCCGCCAGGCCCTGCGCCTCGGCACCTACGGCGGCGCCCAGGTCCTCGGCCGCGCCGACAACATCGGCTCGCTCGAGGCGGCAAGCTCGCCGACTTCGTCCTCTGGAAGATCGACGGCCTCGGCCACTCCTCGATCGCCGACCCGGTCACCGCCATCGTCTTCGGCGCGGCGGCCCCGGTCACCGCCTCCTTCGTCAACGGCAAGCAGATCGTCGAGAACAACCGACTGCTGTTCGCCGACGAGAGCAGATCGCGCGTGACGCGCGCGCGGAGGCGCAGCGCCTGGCCCGCATCGCGGCCGGCAGCTGACCCTCCCATGGAGTCCGACCGAGGGGACGGCCCTCGGTCGGTCGCCGCGACCCGAGCGGGGTCCGCGGCAGCCGACCAGGTGGTGCCGTACGCAGAAGACGTACGGCACCACCCGGGACGGTGAACCCGCCCGCACCCCCACACCGGGCACCCGTTCCCCGCGCCGCACCCTCCCGCGCGCACCCGCTCCACTTCGCAACGAGCCGCACCTCCTGCACTTCGCACCGCTTCGCACCACCTCCATGAACCCCGCGTCACCGCCGACGTGTAACCGACCGGAGGAACCGCCGTGGCCGCCAAGCCCCAGGTTCGCAATGCAACCGACGCAGGCTCCGCTCCCGAAGACCTTGAGAAGCACCCGGTCGACGAGACGCTGCCCCCTCTGAAGATGCTCACCAGTGGCCTCCAGCACGTGGCCGCCATGTACGCGGGCGTCGTCGCCCCGCCCCTGATCGTCGGAGCGGCCGTCGGCCTCTCCGGTACCGAGCTCACCTTCCTCACCGGCGCGAGCCTCTTCACCGCCGGACTCGCCACCTTCCTCCAGACGCTCGGCATCTGGAAGATCGGCGCCAAGCTGCCGTTCGTCAACGGCGTCACCTTCGCGGGCGTCGCGCCGATGCTGGCGATCGTCAACACCACCGAGAACAAGGCCGACGCGCTGCCCGTGATCTTCGGCGCGATCATCGTCGCCGGACTCCTCGGCTTCGCCGCGGCCCCCTTCTTCTCCCGGCTCGTGCGGTTCTTCCCGCCGGTCGTCACCGGCTCCGTGATCACCCTCATCGGCGTCTCCCTCCTCCCGGTCGCGTTCGGCTGGGCCCAGGGGCCCAACCCCAAGGCAGAGGACTACGGCTCGACCACGTACCTCTCGCTCGCCGGCATCACGCTCGTCGTGGTCCTGCTGCTCCGCCGCTTCACCCGGGGCTTCCTCAAGCAGGTCGCGGTCCTGGTCGGCCTCGTCCTCGGCACGCTCATCGCCATACCGTTCGGGGTCACCGACTTCTCCCCGGTGAAGGAAGCCGACATCGTCGGCTTCCCGTCCCCCTTCCACTTCGGCGCCCCGCAGTTCGCCCTCGCCGCGATCGTCTCCATGTGCGTGGTCATGCTGGTCTCCATGACCGAGTCGACCGCCGACATGCTGGCGCTCGGCGAGATCGTCGACCGGCCCGCCGACGAGAAGACCATCGCGGCCGGACTGCGCGCCGACACCCTCGGCTCCGCGCTCAGCCCGCTCTTCAACGGCTTCATGTGCAGCGCCTTCGCGCAGAACATCGGCCTGGTCGCCATGACCAGGATCCGCAGCCGCTTCGTCGTCGCCTGCGGCGGTGGCTTCCTGGTCCTCTTCGGCCTCTCCCCGGTCGCCGCCTCGCTCATCTCGGTCGTGCCCCGGCCGGTCCTCGGCGGCGCGGGCGTCGTCCTCTTCGGCTCGGTCGCCGCCAGCGGCATCCAGACCCTGGTCAAGGCCGGCCTGGAGAAGGACAACAACGTGCTGATCGTGGCCGTCTCGCTGGCCGTCGGCATCATCCCGATCACCAAGCCGGAGTTCTACCACGCCTTCCCGGAGACGGCGCAGATCATCCTGGACTCCGGCATCTCCACCGGCTGCGTCGCCGCCGTCCTGCTCAACGTGGTCTTCAACCACCTGGGCCGGGGCCGCGACGACGACCAGGTCACCGCGCCCATGGAGCCGGGCGAGGAGATCTCCGGCACCGCCGGCGCGAAGGCGGCGCACGTCCACTGAACCCGCTCCACCTCCCCCGCCCGCCCCGGCCCCCGCGCACGCCGCGGGGCCCGGGCCGCGGTGCGCGCACCCGCCGGGAGCCGGGCGCCGTGGTGCGCGCACCGGCCGGGGGCCGGGAACCGTCGTGCTGATCAACCCCAACACCTCCACCGCCACCACCGCGATGATGACCGCCATCGCCCGCCGCACCCTGGGCCCCGCCCTCCCCGTCCGGGGCGTGACCGTCACCCGCGGCCCGCGCATGCTCACCGACCCCGCCGCCCTGCGCGCCGCCGCCCCCGAGGTCCTCGCCACCGGCCTCCACGCCCTGACCCACGGCGACTGCGCCGCCCTCCTCGTCGCCGCCTTCGGCGACCCGGGCCTGGCGGAACTGAGGGAGGCGACGGCCTTCACCAGGGCGACGAGCGCGACCGAGACGATGGCCGCCACCAGGGCGACGAGCGCGACCGAGACAATGGCCGCCACCAGGGCGACGAGCACGGCGGGCGCGACCGAGGCGACGGAAGCGGCCTGGGTCACCGAGGCGACGGCGACGGCCTGGGCGACCGAAGCGGTCAGGGCGGCGAGCGCGGCGAGCACGAGCGAGGCGGCGCGTGCGGCCGGTGCCACGAGTGCGGCGGAAGCGGCCTGGGTGACCGCGGCGGCCGGCATCCCGTCGTCGGCATCGGCGAGGCCGCGCTCCTGGAGGCGGCCGTCGAGGGACGCCCTTCGGTGTCGCCACCACCACTCCGCTCCTCGCCGACGCGATCGCCGGGCGGGTCGCGGACCTGGGCCTCGCCGACCGGTACACCGGGCTCCGGCTCACCGAGGGCGCCCCGAACGGCTCTCCGCGGACCCGGAGCTCCTCCTCGACCAGCTCGAACGTGCCGTGCGCGCCTGTGTCGAGCGGGACGGGGCCCGTGCCGTCGTGATCGGAGGCGGGCCGCTGGGCGAAGCGGCCGAGCGGCTCCAGGAGCGCTGCGAGGTCCGGGTCGTCGCGCCGATCCCGGCGGCCTGCCGGGCGATCGCCCGCCTGCTGAGGGCCTGAGGGCCCGACGGCGGGCGGCGGGCGGCGGTGCTCACCGCTCCACCTCGATCCGCCGCAGGCACTCCGGGCCAGCGCGGGGTAGGCGGCGGCGATCGCCTCGTACAGCCGCCGCCGCAGCAGCCGCTCGGCCTCGCCCCGGCCGGTCTGCCCGTACAGCCCGTCGAGGAGCGACTCGTACCGCGAGAGGGCGTGCCGCAGATAGTTCACCTGCCAGCGCGCCAGGGCCGGGGCGGGGTCCGGCCCGGGCTGCGGGCCCCAGCAGGTGCCGGTGCCGCACCGCCCGCCGCTCCAGCTCGGGGCCGGGCAGCCGGGGCACCTCGATCGGCTCCGCGCGGATCGCGGCCAGGACGGCGGCCCGCCGCCGCTCGGCGTGGACGCCGGGGGCCGAGGCACGGGCCCGGCGGAGCGCGGCCGCCTCGCCGAACTCGGCCGTCCGCTCCACCGTCTCCACCCTCGCCAGGAGGTAGAGCCGCACCGGCGCGAGGGACCAGCGGCGCGGATCGCGCCCCTGCACGTCGGGCGTGCCGAGCAGGTCCCGCACCATCGCGTCGTTCCAGCCGCGCCGGCGCACCCCGGCGAGCGTCACATAGGTCGTACGGTCCGTCATGATTCCCCCAAAGTCGACTACGGAGCGTGACGATTCCAGTGAAGCGCACCCCACTGACAACGCCCCCTTGCCGACCCTCCGCCCCCTGTGCGATATAGGTCTGGACCTTTTCGACGGACGGAGGCCGGCCCGTGCAACGCCCGCTCACCGCAAGCCTGTTGACCGTGCTCGCGCTCACCCTCACCGCCTGCGCCGGCACCGCCGCCCCGCGCCGAAGGACACCCGGGCGCCCACCGCCCCACCGGAGTCACCGCCACCGTCGGCAGCGCGAGCACCGTCCACGTCATGTGGAGCGCGGCCACCGACGACCGCGCCGTCACCGGATACGCCGTCTACCGCGAGGGACGCGAGGTCAAGGACGTCCCCGCCACCACCCTGATGACCGACGTCATCGGCCTCACCCCGCCACCCGCCACCGCTTCACCGTCCGCGCCCACGACGCCGCCGGCAACGTCTCGCCCCCAGCGCCACCGTCACCGCGACCACCCTCCCCGCCGCCGCCGAGGACCGCACGCCCCCACCGCCCCGACCGCCCTCCGCGTCACCGCCGACGGCAACCGCGCCGCCACCCTCCACTGGGCCCCGGCCCGCGACGACACCCGCGTCACCGCGTACGACGTCTACCGGGCCGACACCCGCATCCACACCGTCCCCGGCACCGCCACCACCGCCCACCTCACCGGCCTGCGCCCCGGCACCGCCTACGCGTTCACCGTCCGGGCCCGCGACGCCGCCGAGAACTCCTCCCGGACAGCGCCCCCGCCGACCTCACCACCGCCCCGTCCCCGGTGCCCCGCCGAACACCGCCCCCACCGACCTCACCGTCACGGCCGCCAAGGGCCGGATCACCCTCACCTGGACCCCGCCGCACACGGACGCCCCCATCACCCACCACGAACTCCACCTCAACGGCCGCTTCGCCACCACCATCGTCTGGGGCACCGCCCCACCCCCCGGCCGCGCCACCTACACCTTCGACGTCCAGGACCCCCCTGGCACCCGCTACACCCTCACCCTCCGCGCCCAACTCCCCGACGGCACCTGGGGCGACTTCTCGGCACCGAGGACGGTGACCGTCCGCTGAACCCCCTCTCCATGGCCGGAATCGCCCCCTTTCGCCGGACGTGACGGCCCCTCACCCTGCGACCAGGGGATGCGACGGGCCGCTGGGGGGCGCCGATGACCGAGCCGATCTACGTACCCGCCCTGCCCGCGCGCGTGAGCGCGCTCGCGGCCTACGACCGGCTGGCGCCGGACGTACGCACGCGCGTGGCACCGCTCTGGAGCGTCCCGCCGCGCGTCGGCGGCACCCGCGCCTCGGGCACGCGCCCGTTCCGCCCGCTCGATCCGGACCCGTCCGCACTCGCCGGCCACCTGCGGACCGCGCTGCGCCGGCTGGTGGTCGTGCAGCGCGGTCTCCCCGCCTGGGTGGACGCCTTCCACGCGGAGGACGAGCCGTGGCACCTCGTCACGGAGTTCCGGCACGGCCTGGCAGGGACCCCGCTCCGACCGGTCACCGGCGTCGAGCGGGATGTCCGGCAGCAGGTGGCGACGGCCGAGGCCGCCCGCGCGAGCGGAAACGGTCTCGGCGTCCGGGTCTTCCTGCACGCGCTCCCCGACGAGCGGATGAGGGACGAGGTCGGTGGCCTCCTCGAACGGGTCGGGTTCGCGCACGGCCCCGTGGACCTCCTGCTCGACCTGGGAGGGGTCGTCGACGAGCACCGGCCGGCGGAGAAGTGGGCGCTGCGCGCCCTCGGCCTGCTCGGTCCCCTCCACCGCTGGCGGACGATCGCCGTGCTCGCCGGTTCCTTCCCCCGCACGTTCCCCGAGGGGTACGGAGCTCCGCTCGCGGAGGCCCAGCGATTCGACTGGGACCTCTGGCACATGCTCGTCGACGGCCCCGAACGGCCGCGCGTACGCGTCACCTACGGCGACTACGGGGCCGACCACACCGGAGGGGTCGACCGGCCGAGCACCGCGGGCGGCGGCTCGCCCTGGGGCGTCGTGCGCTACACCACCGACCGCACCTTCCTCCTGGGCCGGGTGCCCACCCGGGGCCCCGACCACGCGGACACGGTCCGCGCGCTCGTCCGGGAGATCGTCGAGGCGGAGGACTTCCGGGGAGCGGCGTTCAGCGAGGGGGAGCGCTGGCTCGCCTCCTGCGCGGACGGATCCGGAACCGCCGGAGCGGGCACCCCGCCGTATGGCTGCGGGCCGCCACGCGCAGCACCTGTCCCAGGTCGTCCGCTGCCTGCGGCGACACTCCTGATCCGTGGTCCTTGCCCGCCGTAACCGGCCCCCCGGAATTACCCTGGGAAGCGTGGCCGAGACCGTTCTCACCAACACCGGGCTCGACGGCTTCCTCGACGGAGCGCCCGAGCATCGTGACCCCGCGTTCGCGCGGGCCGCCGAAGCGGTCCTGGGGCTGCTCTGCGCTGCGCGGAGCGGACCGGGCGACGGGGCTGCCGGAGCCGACGCCGGGGCTCGTGCGGCAGCTGCTGGTCGAGGACCTGCCGACGTTCGTGTACGCGCCGCCGGGGAGCTCGCCGCCTATCCGGCGGTCCTGGGGCGCTGGCGGCACGGTTCGACGGGGGCGCCGCGAGCGGATCGCCGGGGTGGTCGCCGAGTCCGCGCCCGACTTCGAACGGGCCATGAACGACCCGGGCAACCTCACCTGGCACCGCTGGTACGCCTCGCTCCTGCGGACCGTCGGCGCCGACCTCGCCGATCCCGAGGACGTACGGCGCAGGCTCGCCGCGCTCGACGGCGCACCGCTGCCGGACGGGGTGCACCGCGCCCACCTGATGGGCCGGACGGCCCTCGCGGACGTCCTGCTGGCCGAGGCGCTCACGCACGCGTACGTACGGGACGCCGAGAAGCCCCCCGCCTCGGGGCCGCTGCTGACCGACCACGCCGTCGCGACCGGGATCGGGCGGCTCGCCGCCGCCCTCCAGGACCGCTGGACCGCCGCCGGGCTGGCCGAGCAGCTCGCCGGGCCGTACGCGCGGTTCGCGCCCGGACCCGACGCCTTCCCGCACCTCGTCCTGGCCGACGCCCTCCTGGACGAGCACCTCGACTACTACGGGGACCCCGCCGCCCCCGCGCCCCCGCCGCCCGCGATCGAGACCGGGCCCGTCGAGGAGGACGCCGACGCGCTCATCGCCGCCGTCGAGGAGCTGGCGGAGGAGGAGTTCGAGCCCTACGGGGCGAGGCTCCGCACCTGCTGTACGCGGTCTACCAGCGCGGCTGCTCCGCCGAGTCCGTCGCCCGCAAGGCCGCCGAGTACGAGGACTGGGCCGTCGACCCGGACCTGGAGGACCTGCCCGTCCCCGTACCGGACGCGGCGCCCGACGCGTACGCCGTCCCGCCGCTGAAGGAGCTCACGCGCCTCCTCGGCACGGCCGAGCCGACCGAGGACGACCGGGCCCGGCTCGAAGGACCGGCCCGCGACCTCGCCGCGGTCCTCGACCACCTCGCCGCCACCGGCCTGGTCTTCCGTACCGGGGACGCCTTCGGGCTCACTCCGCGCGGCGCGGGCGTCGTCCGCTACCTGCTCGGAGTGCGCGGGGTCGCCGCCCCGACGCCGCCGAGGCCCTCGCCTGGACCGCGCCGGACGTGGTCGCCGCCGCCGGGGGCTGGTCCGCGTCCGTCGCCGCGCGCGTGCTCGCCGACTGGCTCCACGCGCGCGTGGACACCGCCGACGCCTGGTCCCAGCTGCTCGCCGCCCTCGGCACCGTCCACGCCGGCACCGCCGAGGCGGCCGCCACCCGCGGTCTCTTCGCCGTCCTGGACACGGCCGAGGCGCCGCCCGAGGCCCTGCGGGGCGCCCTGCGCGACCCGGTCGTCGGCGCGTACGCCCTGGACGCCCTGCGGGACAGGAATGAGGAGGCGGACCCGATCCAGGTGCGGACCTCGGCCCGGGCCCTGCACGTCCTGGACGCGCTGCCCGCCAGAAGGGGCCCTGGAGTCCCGCCGCGCCGCCTTCGACGCGGCGGCTGCCGCCTGGCCCGGCGGTTCCGCCGCCCTGGTCCGCGCGATGGCCGCCGCGGACCGGCACGAGACCGAGCGGGTCCTCCGCCCGCTCGGCATCACCCTTCCGTGACCGTGCCCCGGACCGTGCCCCGGACCGTGACCGGGACCGTGACCGGGACCGTGACCGGGACCGTGACCGGGACCGTGCCCAGGACCGGGACACAGGCCGTGCCCGTACCCCTGCCCGCTACCCCGCCGTGAGGTACATCCCCGACGGCCCGGCCCCCGCCGTGTTCCGGCAGCTCTGGTTCCCCGTCGGGCGGGCGTAGACCAGGGCCAGGCAGCGGCCGAAGCCCTGCTGGCCGTAGGCGTTGGGGTGCATCGACTCCTGGACGAGGCCCTGCGTGCTCTGGCTGTCGATCCAGCGCGCCCACTCGCTCGTCGTCGCCGACGGCGGCACGGTGGCCGTCACCTGCCTGCTGGCCCTGGCGCAGACCTCACGGCCCTGGAGCGCGTCCCGCAGGTCCAGGAACTGCACGCCCTGGCCGTGGCGACCCCTTGAGGCGGTCGGCGATCTGCGGGACCAGGGAGTCGCGGGCCCAGTCGGAGTCGGCGTTCCAGAAGGGGCAGCCGCCGGTGTTCGTACGGGCCCAGCCGCTCTCCGCGTACCGGTTCTCGGCGGCGCGCGGGATGGGGGAGGGGTACGACTGGAGCACGATCCGGTAGTCGGAGGCGGCGTACCCGGCGGCGGTCATGACCGCCCGGATCTCGTCGACGGACCGGCCGACGTTCGCCATCACGCCGTCGATCTTCGCGTCGACCTCGGCCTGCTGGTCGTCGTGGCAGTACGAGTACCAGACGACGTAGTCGGTCGCGCAGGTCGAGATGACGTCGGCGAAGCCGAGGTCGTTGCCGCCGATGGACAGCGCGATCAGCTTGACGTCGTTCGCGGCGGCCACCGCCGCCAGCTGGTCGGCCTGGGGCGCCTCGCCCTTGTAGGCCTCGCCGCCCTGGGAGGCGCGGAAGACGTTCTTCGTGGTCGCCCCGGAGCAGGCGAGGTTGATGAGGGAGGAGGCGATGGGCCCGGCGCTCCGCACCTCGGAGACGTCCGAGCGGTCGCAGCCGCCCGCCGTGGCGCCGTACACCCGCGACGGGTCGTACGCGCTGCCGGTCCAGGCCCGGTCGGTGCCGTTGCGGCTGCCGGAGTTGGTGAGGCTGTTGCCCAGCCAGCGGCCGGCCTCGCCGGAGACGTAGCTGTCGCCCATGGCGACGACGGCGGTGGGGCCCGTGCCGGGTGCGGCGGTGGCGGTCGGGACGGCGACGGAGGCGAGCCCGGCGGCGGTACACAGTGCCAGGAGTGCGCGCAGCGCACGGTGGGGGGTCGAAGGCATGGCTGTGCTCCTGCGGTATGCGGTACGCAGTGATGTGGGGGACAGCCGCCGGCCGGTGGCATGGCGGAATCTCGCACGGCGTGGCTTGTTACCGCTAGGTAGCTGCATATCTCGGTTCCGTCACGTCACCTGTGCGGCGACCGGTAACGGACAGGGCTCCGCCCCGGTGCTGTGCGGCACCGGGGCGGAGCCCTGGTCAGGTCGCTGTCGGCGGCTGTGCGGGCAGCCGAGTCAGCCGTACGGGGCGGGTCAGCCGACCAGCTGCTCGTACGCGGGAAGCGTCAGGAAGTCCGCGTAGTCCGCGTCGAGCGAGACGTGCAGGAGCAGGTCGTGGGCCTGCTGCCACTTGCCGGAGGTGAAGGCTTCCTCGCCGATCTCGGCGCGGATCGCGGCGAGTTCCTCGGCGGCGACCTTGCGGGCGAGCTCGGGGGTCGCGGTCTCGCCGTTCTCGAAGACGACGCCGGCGTTGATCCACTGCCAGATCTGCGAGCGGGAGATCTCCGCCGTCGCCGCGTCCTCCATCAGGTTGAAGATGGCGACGGCGCCGAGGCCGCGCAGCCACGCCTCGATGTAACGGACGCCGACCTGCACGGCGTTGCGCAGACCGTCGTACGTGGGCTTCGCGTCGAGCGAGTCGATGGCGATGAGGTCGCCGGGCGCGACGGAGACGTCCTCGCGGAGGCGGTCCTTCTGGTTCGGCTTCTCGCCGAGGACGGCGTCGAAGGAGGCCATCGCGATCGGGACCAGGTCGGGGTGGGCGACCCAGGAGCCGTCGAAGCCGTCGCCGGCCTCGCGGTCCTTGTCGGCCTTGACCTTCTCGAAGGCGACCTTGTTGACCTCGGCGTCCTTGCGGGACGGGATGAAGGCCGCCATGCCGCCGATCGCGTGCGCGCCGCGCTTGTGGCAGGTGCGGACGAGGAGTTCGGTGTAGGCGCGCATGAACGGGGCCGTCATCGTGACCGCGTTGCGGTCCGGAAGGACGAACTTGGCTCCGCCGTCACGGAAGTTCTTGACGATGGAGAAGAGGTAGTCCCAGCGGCCCGCGTTCAGGCCGGCGGCGTGGTCGCGGAGCTCGTAGAGGATCTCCTCCATCTCGTACGCGGCCGTGATGGTCTCGATGAGGACCGTGGCGCGGACGGTGCCCTGCGGGATGCCGACGTAGTCCTGCGCGAAGACGAAGATGTCGTTCCAGAGGCGGGCCTCCAGGTGCGACTCCGTCTTCGGGAGGTAGAAGTACGGGCCCTTGCCGAGGTCGATCAGACGCTGGGCGTTGTGGAAGAAGTAGAGGCCGAAGTCGACGAGCGCGCCGGGCACCGGGCGTCCGTCGAAGGTGAGGTGACGCTCCTCCAGGTGCCAGCCGCGCGGCCGCATGACGACCGTGGCGAGCTGGTCGGCCGGCTTCAGGGCGTACGACTTGCCCGACCTCGGGTCGGTGAAGTCGATGTTCCGGGTGTACGCGTCGATCAGGTTGACCTGGCCGAGGACGACGTTCTCCCAGGTCGGCGCGGAGGCGTCCTCGAAGTCGGCGAGCCAGACCCGCGCGCCGGAGTTGAGCGCGTTGATCGTCATCTTCCGGTCGGTCGGGCCGGTGATCTCGACGCGGCGGTCGTTCAGGGCCGCCGGGGCCGGCGCGACCTTCCAGGAGTCGTCGGCGCGGATCGCGGCGGTCTCCGGAAGGAAGTCCAGGGTGGACGTGCGGGCGATCTCGGCGCGACGCTCCGCTCGGCGGGCGAGCAGCTCGTCCCGGCGCGGGGTGAACCGCCGGTGCAGTTCGGCGACGAAGGCCAGGGCGGCCTCGGTGAGCACCTCCTCCTGACGCGGGAGGGGCTCGGCATCGACGACGGCCAGGGGCGACGGCGCTGGTGCGGACATGAACTGTCACTTCCTTCAGCGGACTTCACGGGCGGTGCGAGGCGGCCGCCGGGCGTCACGGGACGGCACGGGGTGCCGCAGGCGCCGAGATACGGCCGCGAGCGCCCTCTGAACTAGCAGGGGCTTCTGAACAGTGGATACTAGTTTCCTCATGGTGGAAGTTCAATGGTTTGTTGATGTCGAGATTCTCCGGATCGACAGAACATGGCGCTCGGTGCCAGCCCGTTCACTCCAGGTGGGACAGATCCGCCTCCGTGTCGATGTCGTAGGGCTCGGCCACATCCGAGCAGTCCACCAGCGTGATCGCATCCCGGTGCGCCGCCAGATAGTCCCGTGCGCCCCGGTCGCCCACCGCGCCCTCGGCGATCTCCGGCCAGCGGTCCGCGCCGAAGAGGACCGGATGGCCCCGCCCGCCCTCGTACGAGGCCGCCGCCAGCGCGTTCCGGGAGTCGTACGCCGCGCGGACCCGGGACACGGCCTCCGGGCCGATGCCCGGCTGGTCGACGAGGAGGACGAGGGCCGCGTCCACGCCGCGCGGGTCGGCCGACAGCGAGGCGAGCCCGGCCCGGAGGGAGGAGCCCATGCCCTCCGCCCAGCGGGGGTTGTCGACCAGGACGCATCCGGGCAGCTCCGCCCGCTCCCGTACGGCCTCGGCCGAGGCCCCGAGCACCACGTGCACCACCTCGCACCCGGCCCCGCGCAGCACCCCACCGCGTACTCGACCAGCGGCCGTCCCCGGTGCGTGAGGAGCGCCTTGGGGCGGCCCCGAGCCGTCTGCCGCCCCCGGCGGCGAGCAGGAGTCCGGCGACGACGGGGCTTCGGTCATGTGTCGTTGTCATGGGGACTGCATACCTCATGGGGCGGAATCACACGGTCGCTTGAATTCCGTACACCAAGGGTGGCGCGGTGGGGTGGCGAAGGAGTTAACTGACCCGCGACTCACGGCGCCCGATCGCCGTCCGGGGGGTCGGCTCGGGGTGTCCGGAGTGTTCGTCGTACGGAGTTCTGCGCACAGTGCTGTGCGGGGGAGAACCATGTTGCGAGGCGTGGGGCAGAGACGAGTGACCGGCGAGGGCGTGGACCCCAGGGTGGTCGAACTGCGGTCCGCCGTGTCCCGGTTGCGGCGCGAACTGGCCGCTCACCGGGCCGAGTTCGCCGACCGGGCGATCGCCGAGAACGAGCTCGCCGCGCTGGACGCCATGGCGCTCAGCGGCGATCCCGAGGTACGGCGGCTGCGCCGCTCCCTGCTGATCGTCGCCGGCTGCGTCGGGTCCGTCAGCGCCCTCGCCGAGGGCCTCGCGGGGTCCGCCGCGCCGTCGAACTCTTCGGCCCGCCGCCTGCCGCCTGAGCAGAGGAACGGCCGCCCGGTCGGCAGGACCGCCGCCCCTGCCCGATCAGCCGCTCCGCCGCCCCTGCCCGATCGGCAGGACCGCCCCCTGCCCGATCGGCAGAACCGCCGCTTACCGCCTGATCAGCCGCCGGGCCGTCGCCGTCGCCACCGCCGCCGTGCGCGAGTCCACGCCCAGCTTCGCGAAGATGTGGACCAGGTGGGACTTCACCGTCGCCTGGCTCAGGAAGAGCGCCTTGCTGATCTGCTGGTTCGACAGGCCCTCGCCGACCAGCTGGAGGACCTCCAGCTCGCGCTTGGTCAGGGCCTCCGCGGGGTCCGCATCCGGTCCATCAGCCGGTGCGCCACCGCCGGGGCGAGCGCCGACTGGCCGGCCGCCGCCGTCCGGACCGCCGCCGCCAGCTCCTCCGGGGCGCGTCCTTCAGGAGGTAGCCGGAGGCGCCCGCCTCCACCGCCGCCAGGATGTCCGCGTCCGTGTCGTACGTCGTCAGGACGAGCACCTTCGGGCCGCCGGGGACCGCCGTGATCGCCGCCGTCGCCTCCGAGCCGTGCATCCCGGGGCCGAACTGCAGGTCCATCAGGACCACGTCCACGTCCCCGGCGGCGGCCAGCTCCACCGCGCGCTCGGCGGTGGCGGCCTCCGCGACCACGGCGAAGTCCGGTTCGGTGTCGAGGACCGCGCGCAGGCCCGCCCGCACCACCGGGTGGTCGTCGGCGAGGAGGAGTCGGATGGTCATGCTTCAGGCTCCAGCGGGGAGGGGGAGGGAGACGGCGACGGCGGTGCCCTGGCCGGGCGCCGCCTCGACGGTGAACGTGCCGCCCAGCGACTCCGCGCGCGAGCGCATCGCCGGAAGCCCGAAACCGCCGTCGGAGGAGGGGCGCACGGAGACGGGGTCGAAGCCCTGACCGTCGTCGACCACGTCCAGGGTCACCGACGCGTCCATGAAGGAGAGGGTGATCTCGGCCCGGGAGGCCGAGGCGTGCCGCACCGTGTTCGCCAGCGCCGACTGCGCGATCCGCAGCAGCGCCACCTCGTACGGGGTCGGCAGCTCGACCGGTGTGCCGCTCACCGAGAAGCGGACCCGGGGCGCGGGCCCGGCCGGCTCGCACAGCCGCTCCAGGGCCGCCGCGAGGGAACCGTGCTCCAGGTCCGGCGGCGAGAGCGCCCGGACGAAGCGACGCGCCTCCGCCAGGTTGTCCTGCGCCGCCTCGCGCGCCCGGCCGATGTGCCCGGCGGCGGGGAGTCCGGCGGGAGCACCCGCTCGGCCGCCCGCAGCAGCAGCTGGATCGAGGACAGGCCCTGCGCGAGCGTGTCGTGGATCTCCCGCGCGAGCCGCTCCCGCTCGGCGAGCGTCCCCGCGTGCCGCTCCGCCGCCGCCAGCTCCGCCCGCGTCTCGATCAGCTCCTCGATGAGCCGCCGCCGCCGCTCGCTCTCCCGGTACAGGGCCTGGTAGCCGAGGACGGTCGCCACCGCGACCGCCGCGCCGAGCAGCGGCCCGATGAAGACCCCCGGGTTGAGCGGGGCGCCGTGTCCCACGTACGAGAGGATCGCCGCGCCCGCCGTCAGCGCCACCACCGGCAGCGACCAGCGGTCGGGGAGCAGGTGCAGCTGGAGGAAGTACAGGGGGAAGGCCAGCCAGAGGGCCTCCGGGGTGGACCAGAGCAGCACGAGCCAGGACGCTCCGAGGACCGCCAGCCAGACGGCGGCGCCCCGCTGCGAGTTCCGCACGGTCGGCAGGTACGAGCCCGCCGCGTAGACCAGGCCCGTGACCACCGCCAGCACCGTCCCGGTGGTCGAGTGCGCCTGGACCGCCGCCAGGACGAGCAGGCCGGCCATGAGGAGGTGCAGACAGAGACGCAGGGCGCGCAGGACGGGGGTGAGCGAGCGTGGATCCATGATTCCTCCAGCGTAGACAGCGGGAGACAATCCGGACTCAACCGAAAGTTTGATACCGGAGCAATCCGTGGCGCGATGCCCGCGGGGCACCGCGCGGACCACTCTGGTCAGCATGTTCGTGGCATGGAGAGACCTGAGATTCGCCAAGGGGCGTTTCACCCTCATGGGCACCGTGATCGTGCTGATCACGCTGCTCGTGGGACTGCTGTCCGGGCTGACCGCGGGACTCGCGCGAGAGAACATCTCCGCGATCACCGGTCTGCCCGCCGACCGGCTGGCCTTCGCGGCTCCGCCGTCGGGGCAGTCGGCCTCCTTCACCAATTCGACGGTGACGGAGGAGCAGTGGAGCGGATGGGCGAAGCGGCCCGGTGTGACGGGGGCCGACCCGCTCGGCATCCGTACCCTCAACGCCGTCGCCGGGGAGCACACCGCCGCGGTCTCCGCCTTCGGTACGGAGCCGGACGCGGGTCTCGCTCCCGCGAAGGTCGGCGCGGGAAGGCCGTCCTGTCCGAGTCGGCCGCGGAGGAGCTGGCCGTGGGCGCCGGGGACACCGTCCGCCTCGGCCCGCTGGAGGTCACCGTCACGGCGGTCTCCGGCGACGCCTCGTACAGCCACACCCCCGTGGTGTGGACCTCGCTCGACGACTGGCAGAAGGTCGGCCGCAACGGCACCGCCCCGGAGCGGGAGGCCACCGTCATCGCGCTGAGCGGCGACGGCGTCGACTGGGCCGCCGGCGACAAGGCGGCCGGCACCGAGGCCCGCACCCTCGACGGCGCGCTGACCGCCATAGGGTCCTACCAGTCCGAGAACGGCTCGCTCCAGCTGATGCGCGGCTTCCTCTTCGCGATCTCCGCGCTCGTCATAGGAGCCTTCTTCACCGTCTGGACCATCCAGCGCAGTGGTGACGTCGCCGTCCTCAAGGCGCTCGGCGCCTCCACGCCGTACCTCCTCAAGGACGCCCTCGGGCAGGCCGTCCTCATGCTCACCGCCGGCACCCTGCTCGGCACCGCGCTCGCGGTCGGCCTCGGCGCCCTCATCAGCGGCGGGAACGTGCCCTTCGTGCTCGAACCGCTGACGGTCCTCGGCCCGGCCGGCGTGATCATCGTCCTCGGTGTCCTCGGCGCCGCCCTGTCCATCCGGCGGATCACCGCCGTCGACCCCCTCACCGCCCTCGGGAGCGCCCGATGAGCCTCGTCCTCGACGCCGTCACCCTGACCTACCCCGACGGCGACGGCCGGCTCACCGCCCTCGACGCCGTCTCCCTCACCGTCCCCGCCGGTACGCTCACGGCCGTCGTCGGCCCGTCCGGCTCCGGCAAGTCCAGCCTGCTCGCCGTCGCCGCCACCCTGGTGACCCCGGACGAGGGCCGGGTCGTCGTCGCCGGTACGGACACGGCGTCGCTCACGCCGGCCGCCAAGGCGGAGCTGCGCCGGGAGCGCATCGGGATCGTCTTCCAGCAGCCGAACCTGCTGCCCTCGCTGAGCGCGGTGGAGCAGCTCCAGGTGATGGCCCACCTCTCCGGGCGCGGGCCGAAGGCGGTCCAGGGCCGGGCGATGGACCTGCTCGACGCGGTGGGTCTGGCGGACCAGGCGCACCGGCGGCCGCACCAGCTGTCGGGCGGCCAGCGGCAGCGGGTCAACATCGCGCGGGCGCTGATGAACGAGCCGTCCGTGCTCCTCGTCGACGAGCCGACGAGCGCCCTCGACCACGAGCGGGGCGCGGCGGTCATGGACCTCCTCGCCACGCTGACGGCCGAGCGGGGCACGGCGACGGTGCTCGTCACCCACGACCGCACCCACCTGGCCCGCACCGACCACACGGTGACCGTCCAGGACGGCCGCCTGACGGATTCAGTACGGGCCTGAGCCCCGGAGGTAGGGGCCTGAGCTCCGGAGGTAGGGGCCTGAGCCCTGGAGGTACGGGCCTGAGCCCCGGAAGGCGGGGCCGGGCCGGGAGCCACGGCGCTCGGGCCCGTCAGCCTTCGTCGGCAGGACCCCAGAGGCGCCGCCGGGACTTCTCCCGGCGGCGCCTCTGTGTCGGCCGCGACCGCTCCGGCGGCCTCAGGCCTGGTTGTTGCCCGCCGTGTTGGCCAGGGCCGCCGACAGCTCGCGTGCCACTTCCTGGAGGATCGGGACGATCTTCTCGGTGGCCGCCTCGGTGACCCGGCCCGCCGGGCCGGAGATGGAGATGGCGGCGGCGGTGGGGGAGTCGGGGACGGAGACCGCGAGGCAGCGGACTCCTATCTCCTGCTCGTTGTCGTCGACCGCGTAGCCCGTCTCGCGGACCGCGACGAGCGCGTCGAGGAAGCCGTCCGGGGTGGTGATGGTCTTCTCGGTCGCGGCCGGCATGCCGGTGCGGGCGAGCAGCGCCCGCACCTCCTCCGCCGGGGTGTGCGCGAGGAGCGCCTTGCCGACGCCGGTGGAGTGCGGCAGGACCCGGCGGCCGACCTCGGTGAACATGCGCATCGAGTGCTTGGACGGCACCTGGGCGACGTACACGATCTCGTCGCCGTCGAGCAGGGCCATGTTCGCCGTCTCGCCGGTCTCCTCGACGAGCCGCGCCAGGTAGGGGCGGGCCCAGGTGCCGAGGAGGCGGGAGGCGGACTCGCCGAGCCGGATGAGCCGGGGGCCGAGCGCGTAGCGGCGGTTGGGCTGCTGGCGCACGTAGCCGCAGGCGACGAGGGTGCGCATCAGGCGGTGGATGGTGGGAGCGGGAGTCCGCTGCTGGCGGAGAGCTCGCTCAGCCCGACCTCGCCCCCGGCGTCGGCCATCCGCTCCAGGAGGTCGAAGGCGCGCTCAAGGGACTGGACGCCCCCGCTCGCGGCGGGTTTGGCGGCGTCGGTGGTGCTGGCGCTGGACGTCGGCACGTCAACGGTCCTTTCGGGGCAGGCGGGCAAGGCAGCAGCCTACCGGGCCGTCGGCCGGGGCACACGGCCCCGGTCCTGGCGTCAGCGCCGGTCAGGGGTGTTTGTCCGGTGTCGGTGACGGCCCGGAGCGGTCCGGGCCCGGCTCGCATGTGCGGAGCTACGTTCTACTGTACGGAATCCTGATTCCACTTTGTGGAAAGCTCTAAGTCGGGTTCGTCGACGGCCGATGCTGGAAGTCTGCCCTTGACGACCCGTCGCCCGGAAGTGAACACTCCTTTTCAACAGTTCGTTGAAATTCCCGTTGAAGTGCTGGAAGAAGGGGTACGGGTGGACGTCAACCTGGTCCTGCGTTCGACACGCGTCATCACCCCCGAGGGGACGCGTCCGGCGTCGATCGCCGTTTCCGGTGGGACGATCGCGGCCGTGTTGCCGTACGAGGCGGAGGTGCCGGCCGGTGCCCGTCTGGAGGACGTCGGTGACGACGTCGTGCTGCCGGGTCTGGTCGACACCCATGTGCACGTGAACGATCCGGGCCGTACCGAGTGGGAGGGCTTTGGACGGCCACCCGTGCGGCGGCGGCGGGTGGTATCACGACGCTGCTGGACATGCCGCTGAACTCGCTGCCGCCGACCACCACGGTGGAGCACCTGCGGGTCAAGCAGGAGGTGGCGCGGGCCAAGGCGCACATCGACGTGGGTTTCTGGGGCGGTGCGCTGCCGGACAACGTCAAGGACCTGCGGCCCCTGCACGACGCGGGTGTGTTCGGTTTCAAGTGCTTCCTGTCGCCCTCGGGGGTGGAGGAGTTCCCGGAGCTGGACCAGGAGCAGCTGGCGAACTCGCTGGCGGAGATCTCCGGTTTCGACGGGCTGATGATCGTGCACGCCGAGGACCCGCACCACCTGGCGGCGGCCCCGCAGCGGTCGGGCGGCGCGTACGCCGACTTCCTGGCCTCGCGTCCCCGGGACGCGGAGAACACGGCGATCGAGAACCTGATCAACCAGGCCCGCCGGCTGGACGCCCGGGTGCACGTGCTGCACCTGTCGTCCTCCGACGCGCTGCCGCTGATCGCGGCGGCGAAGGCCGAGGGCGTCAAGGTCACCGTGGAGTCCTGTCCGCACTTCCTCACGCTGACCGCTGAGGAGATCCCGGACGGCGCCACCGAGTTCAAGTGCTGCCCGCCGATCCGCGAGGCCTCCAACCAGGACGCGCTGTGGCAGGGCCTGGCGGACGGGACCATCGACTGCATCGTCTCCGACCACTCTCCGTCCACCACCGACCTGAAGACCCCGGACTTCGCCTCGGCCTGGGGCGGGATCTCCTCCCTCCAGCTGGGTCTGCCCGCGATCTGGACCGAGGCGCGGCGTCGTGGGTTCGATCTGACGGACGTGGTGCGCTGGATGTCGCTGGGTCCGGCGCGGCTGGCGGGTCTGGACCGCAAGGGTGCGATCGAGGCCGGCCGGGACGCCGACTTCGCGGTCCTCGACCCGGACGCGACGTTCACGGTCGACCCGGCCGGTCTGGAGCACCGCAACCGGATCACCGCCTACGCGGGCAAGACCCTCAACGGTGTGGTCACCGCGACCTGGCTGCGCGGCCGGAAGATCGCGGACCACGGCACCCTCACCGAGCCCACCGGCCGCCTCCTCGAAAGGAACAACTGACGTGTCGTCCATACCCAGCTTCACCGGTGACGCCAGCCCCTACGGCGGCGGCGACCCGTACGCCGACTACCGGACGGCCGACTTCCCTTTCACCCAGTACGCGGACCTCGCCGACCGGCGGCTCGGCGCGGGTGTCGTCGCGGCCAACGACGAGTTCTTCGCCGAGCGCGAGAACCTGCTGAAGCCCGAGGCCGCCGAGTTCGACCCCGAGCACTTCGGCCACAAGGGCAAGATCATGGACGGCTGGGAGACCCGCCGCCGCCGCGGCGTCTCGGCCCAGCAGCCGCACCCCACCGAGGACGACCACGACTGGGCCCTCGTACGCCTCGGCGCGCCCGGCGTCGTCCGCGGCATCGTCGTCGACACCGCCCACTTCCGCGGCAACTACCCGCAGGCCGTCTCCGTCGAGGCGACCTCCGTGGCCGGCTCGCCGTCGCCCGAGGAGCTCCTCGCCGACGACGTGAAGTGGACGACGCTCGTCCCGCGCACCGCCGTCGGCGGCCACGCCGCCAACGGCTTCGCCGTCGACGTCGAGCAGCGCTTCACGCACCTGCGCGTCAACCAGCACCCCGACGGCGGCATCGCCCGCCTCCGCGTCTACGGCGAGGTCGCCCCCGACCCGGCGTGGCTCGGCGTCCTCGGCACCTTCGACCTCGCGGCCCTGGAGAACGGCGGCCAGGTCGAGGACGCCTCGGACCGCTTCTACTCCCCGGCCACCAACACCATCCAGCCGGGCCGCTCCCGCAAGATGGACGACGGCTGGGAGACCCGCCGCCGCCGCGACAAGGGCAACGACTGGATCCGCTACGGCCTGGTCGCCGAGTCCGAGATCCGCGCCGTCGAGATCGACACCGCCTACCTCAAGGGCAACAGCGCCGGCTGGGCCGCCCTCTCCGTCGCGGCCGAGGGCTCCGAGGACTGGACCGAGATCCTGCCCCGGACCCGCCTCCAGCCCGACACCAACCACCGGTTCGTCCTCGACGCCCCGGCGGTCGGCTCCCGCGTCCGGATCGACATCTACCCGGACGGCGGCATCTCCCGCCTCCGCCTCTTCGGCTCCCTCACGGAGGCCGGCACGGCGCGGCTGACCGCCCGCCACCAGGAGCTCGGCGGCTGACCGGCTCCCCCTGAACTGGGCGGGTACGACACCCCGCCCGGCCCGCGAGGGCGCACCGACCCGACAGCACCGGTGCGCCCTCGCGCCTTCCTCCTCCACGGTTACGCGGCGTGCCCGCCGTCCACCGAGAACTCGGCGCCCGTCACGTACCGGCCGCCGGGGCCCGCGAGGAAGGCGACCATCGCCGCCACCTCGTCCGGGGTGCCGAAGCGGCCGAGCGCCGTCATGGCGGCCTGCCCCGGGGCGTACGGTCCGTCCGCCGGGTTCATGTCGGTGTCGACGGGGCCGGGGTGGACGATGTTCGCCGTGATGCCGCGCCCGCCCAGCTCCCGCGCGAGCGCCTTCGTCAGGCCGATCAGGGCCGCCTTGCTCATCGTGTAGAGCGTCCCGCCGGGGCCCGGCACCCGCTGGGTCATGCAGGTGCCGATCGTGACGATCCGGCCGCCTTCGGAGAAGCGCGCGGCGGCCGCCTGCGAGGCGAGGAAGGCCGCCCGGACGTTCACCGCGAGGACCCGGTCCACGTCCGCGAGGAGAGCGACTCCAGTGGACCGAGGACGCCCGCGCCGACGTTGTTCACCAGGACGTCGAGGCGCCCGAGGGCGTCCGCCGCCCACTCCACGGCGCCCGCCGCGTCCCCGGCGTCGGCCGCGTCCGCCCGCAGGGGCAGCGCCTTGCGGCCGGCCGCCTCGATCCGCGCGGCGACCTCCCGGGCCCGCGCCTCGTCCTGGACCCAGGTGAAGGCCACGTCGGCGCCCTCCCGGGCCAGCCGCACCGCCGTCGCCGCGCCGATCCCCGGCTGCCGCCCGTGACCAGGACCGCCGTGCCGTTCATCGTGGACATGCCGAAACCTCCGTGAGAAGCACCAAGTGGTTGCGGGTTCAATGAAAGTCGGCGGGGCGCCCCGACGCTGGCGGCCATCGGACACCGACCCCTCACCGATGAGTTCCGCCCGGCGGCACGGTCAGAGCTTCCAGGACACGATGGTCCGGAGAACAGAAAGGGCATCCGCCATGGCCACGCTCAGCCTCACCCAGTTCCTCACCCTCGACGGCGTCATCCAGGCACCCGGCGGCCCCGAGGAGGACCCCAGCGAGGGCTTCGAGCACGGCGGCTGGTCCGCGCCGTTCGACGACGAGGACTTCGGACGGCGCGTCACCGAGATCTTCGCCCGCCCGACGGCCTTCCTGCTCGGCCGCCGCACCTACGACATCTTCGCGGGCTACTGGCCCCGGCAGACCGACCCCGACAACCCCGTCGCCACCAAGCTCAACGCCCTCCCCAAGTACGTCGCCACCACCACCCTCACCTCGGCGGACTGGGAGAACACCACCCTGCTCCGCGGCGACGTCGTCAAGGAGGTCACCGCCCTCAAGGAGAGCCTCGACGGCGAGATCCAGATGCACGGCAGCGCCGGCCTCGCCCGGACCCTCCTCGACCACGACCTCATCGACACCCTCCACCTGCAGGTCTTCCCCGTGGTCCTCGGCACCGGCCGCCGCCTCTTCTCCGACGGGGTCCGCCCCACCGCCTTCCGCCTCACCGACGCGCGCGTCACCAGCACGGGCGTCACCCTCCACACGTACGAACTGGCCGGCCGCCCCACGTACGGCAGCTTCTGAGCGGGGCGGAAGGAAAGGTGTAGCCGCCACGGGCCCGCCCGGGTACGGTGATCGCTCCGAGTGCGAGCCGCCGAAGTCTCCACCCCGCCCCTGAAGTTGGAGAACCGGCCCGCGATGTCAGCCTCGCCGTCGATCGCCGTACCCGTACCCCTCGAAGCCCCGCGCCGGGCCTGGCTCACCGACCTGCCCGTCCTGCTCGTCGCCGTCGTCTGGGGCGCCAGCTACCTCGCGGCCAAGGGCATCACCACCGCCCACACCGTCCTCGCGGTCCTCGTGCTGCGGTTCGCCGTGGTGCTGCCCGTCCTCGTCGCCGCCGGATGGCGCAGGCTCCGGGCCCTCGACGCCGCCCAGTGGCGCGGCGCCGCGACCCTCGGGCTGATCCTCGGCGGGATCTTCCTCCTGGAGACGTACGGAGTCGTCCAGACCTCCGCCACCAACGCGGGCCTGATCATCAGCCTCACCATGATCTTCACCCCGCTCGCCGAGGCCGCCGTCACCCGCGTGGCCCCTCCCCGGGCCTTCCTCGCCGCCGCCGCGCTCTCCGTCGCCGGTGTCGTGCTGCTGACCCAGGGCGGCGGATTCACCGCCCCCTCCCTCGGCGACCTGCTCATGCTGCTCGCCGCCCTCGCCCGTACCGTGCACGTCCTCGCGATGTCCCGGATCAAGGCGGTCCGGTCGGCCGACTCGCTCTCCCTCACCACCGTCCAGCTCGGCTCCGCCGTCGCCGTGTTCGCCGTCATCGCCGCCTTCCCCGGCACCGGCGCCCCGCCCTGGGCCGCGGCCCTCGACTTCGGCCCGCGCGCATGGGCCGGACTGCTCTTCCTCTCCGTCTTCTGCACGCTCTTCGCCTTCTTCGTGCAGATGTGGGCCGTCCGCCGCACCTCGCCGTCCCGGGTCAGCCTCCTCCTCGGCACGGAGCCGCTCTGGGCCGCCGCCGCGGCATCGCCCTCGCCGGCGACCGCCCCGGCGTCCTCGGCCTCGCGGGCGCCGTACTGGTCCTCGCGGGGACGAGCTGGGGCCGCCGCGCCGCGAACCCGACGCCCGGTAGCGACGGCCCGGCGGATCCTCCCCGCCGTCTCAGTCTTGCGCTATGCGGCCGGCCCCGATCACGAGGACCAGTCCGAAGACCGCGACGACGATGTTCGCGAACAGCTCCCGGCCCTCCAGGAACCCCACGTGCTCCGTGAGGAACCGGGTCAGACCCATGAAATGGAACCAGCCGCCGGTCAGCTCGCGGATCACCCCGGCGACGCCGGCCACGAGCAGCAGTCCCCCGATGCCTTCAAGAATCTTCTTCATGAGCCGATCATGAAGAGGGCGTCCGCCCCCTCGCGTCCGCCGCTCGTCTCCGCCCGCCGATACCAAAGTACCGACCTGCGCGACTCCGGTAGCGCGACCGCCCGTACGCCCGGTCCACCGCCTCCCACCTGCGTACATTGGCGGACATGACTCGCACGGACCGGCAGCGCTGGCTGTTCCCCTCCCACCTGGTCGCACCGGCCGGGGACGGGGCGGCCCGGCCCCGCCGTACCGTCCGCGACTGGATCGTGGACACCTCACTCTTCCTCCTCGCGGCCTTCGTGGGTCTCCTCGCCGCCGACACCAGCGCGCAGTACACCAGCGACACCGTCGCCCTCCTCGACCAGCTGGCCGGCGCCGCCGCCTGCTGCGCCCTCTGGCTGCGCCGGCGGTGGCCCGTGGGACTCGCCGTCGGCCTCTGCCTGGTGAGCACGGTCGCCCCGGTCGCCGCGGGCGCCGTCCTCGCGAGCCTGTTCAGCGTCGCGGTACGTCGCCCCTTCCGCGAGGTCGCCTGGATCGGGGGCTCGCCCTCGCCGCCTCCGTCGCCCAGGTCTTCGTCCGCCCCGACCCCACCACCAACGTCGGCCTCTCCCTCGCCATCGGCTTCGTCCTCATCCTCCTCGTCACCGCCTGGGGCATGCTCGTCCGCTCCCGGCGCCAGCTCGTCGAGGCCCTCAGGGAACGGGCCCGCCGCGCCGAGGCCGAGGCCGAGCTGCGCGCCGTCCAGGCCCAGCGGCTCGCTCGGGAGGCCATCGCCCGCGAGATGCACGACGTCCTCGCCCACCGGCTCACCCTGCTCAGCGTGCACGCCGGAGCCCTGGAGTTCCGGCCGGACGCCCCGCCCGAGCAGATCGCCCGCGCCGCCGGAGTCATCCGGGACAGCGCCCACGAAGCCCTCCAGGACCTCCGCGAGATCATCGGCGTCCTGCGCGCGCCCGGCGAGAACGGCGAGGGCGACCGGCCCCAGCCCACCCTCGCCACCCTCGACGCGCTGGTCGACGAGTCCCGCGAGGCCGGTGCGGAGGTCGTCCTCGACTCCACCGTCGACGACCCGGCCGCCGTGCCCGCCGCCACCGGCCGCACCATCTACCGCATCGCGCAGGAGGGCCTCACCAACGCCCGCAAGCACGCCCCCGGCACCACGGTCACCGTCACCGTCCGGGGCCGCCCCGGCGAAGGCCTCACCGTCGACATCCACAACCCGGCCCCCGGCGGCCCCGTCCCGCACGTCCCCGGCTCCGGCCAGGGCCTCATCGGCCTCACCGAACGCGCCGCCCTCGCCGGCGGCCGCCTGGAACACGGCCCGGCCCCCGACGGCGGCTTCGCCCTGCACGCCTGGCTGCCATGGCCGTCCTGACCTCCCACCCGATCCCGCCGCGCACGCGCCTGCCCTTGGCCGGTACGACCTCGCGCCCGGTCCCGCTGTGCACGCGCCTGCCCATGGCCGGTACGACCTTCCGCCCGGTCCCGCCGCGCACGCGCCTGCCCTTGGCCGGTACGACCTCCTGGCCGGTCCCGCCGTGCGTACGCCTGCGCCGGGCGGGCGTGACCTCCCTGCGGTCCCGCCGCGCACGCGTCCGCCCCGGGCGGGCATGACCTTCCGGCCGGTCCCGCCGTACGCACGTCTGTCCTCGCCCGGCCCGACCTCGCGTCCGATCCCGCCGCGCACGCGGCTACCGTGGCCCCCATGACCATCCGGCTGCTGATCGTCGACGACGACCCCCTGGTCCGTGCGGGCCTCACCTTCATGCTCGGCGGTGCAGAAGACCTGGAGATCGTCGGCGAGGGAGCCGACGGACGGGAGGTGCCCGAGCTCGTCGCCCGGCACGCGCCGGACGTCGTGCTCATGGACATCCGGATGCCGCAGGTGGACGGCCTCACCGCCACCGAACGCCTCCGTGCCCTCCCCGGAGCGCCCGAGGTCGTCGTCCTCACCACCTTCCACGCAGACGAGCAGGTGCTGCGGGCCCTGCGGGCGGGCGCGGCCGGTTTCGTCCTCAGGACACCCCGCCCGCCGAGATCGTCGCCGCCGTCCGCCGGGTCGCCGCGGGCGATCCCGTGCTCTCCCGGCCGTCACCCGCCAGCTCATGACACACGTCGTGGAGCGGCAGCCGGAGCAGCCGCGCCGGACGACGGCCGCTGCCCGCCTCGCCGGACTCGCCGACCGCGAGCGGGAGGTGGCCGTCGCGGTGGGCCACGGCCGGTCCAACGCCGAGATCGCCGCCGAGCTGTACATGGGCGTCCCCACGGTCAAGACCCACGTCTCCCGGATCCTCGCCAAGCTCGGCCTCAACAACCGGGTCCAGATCGCGCTGCTCGTCCATGACGCGGGCCTCATCGACGCGGACGAGAACGACTAGTCGGATAGTCTGCCCGGATGTCCGTCATCGAACTGGGGGAGTACGGCGCGGACTTCACCGCGAACCCGTACCCCTACTACGCGAAGCTCCGTGAAGCAGGCCCCGTCCACGAGGTGCGGTTGCCCGACGGCTTCCAGTTCTGGCTGGTCGTCGGCCACGAGGAGGCGCGGGCGGCGCTCGCCGATCAGCGACTCGCCAAGTCCCCGTCCGTCATCGGCGTACGGCCGCCGGAGGAGGACGTCATCGGCGTCCACCTCCTCTCGGCGGACGGCACCGACCACACCCGGCTCCGCCGCCTGGTCACGGCCGAGTTCACCGGCCGCCGGGTCGAGGGCCTGCGCCCCCGCATCGAGCGGCTCACCCACGAGCTCGCCGACGCCATGGAACCGGCCGGCCGCGCCGACCTCGTCGACGCCTACGCGTTCCCGCTGCCGATCACCGTCATCTGCGAACTCCTCGGCGTCCCCGCCGAGGACCGCGACACCTTCCGCGGCTGGTCGAACGAGCTCGTCACCCCCACCGGCGAGCGGGGCATCCTCGACGCCCTGGAGGGCTTCGGCGGCTACCTCGACGAGCTCATCGAGGACAAGCGGGCCGCGGGACCCGACGACGACCTGCTCTCCGGCCTGATCGCCGCCCGCGCCGAGGACGGCGACCGGCTCTCCGGTCCCGAACTCCGCGCCATGGCCTACCTGCTGCTCATCGCCGGCCACGAGACCACCGTCAACCTGATCTCCAACACCGTCCGCAACCTGCTCGCCCACCCCGGGCAGCTCGCCGCCCTGCGCGCGGACCCGGACCTCCTCGACGCGACGATCGAGGAGTCCCTGCGGTACGACGGCCCGGTGGAGACCGCCACCTTCCGCGTCACCCGCGAGCCCGTCACCTACGGCGACACCGTGATCCCGGCCGGGCAGAGCGTCATCGTGGGGATCGGCGCGTCCGACCGGGACCCGGCCCGCTTCCCCGAACCCGACCGCTTCGACATCCGCCGCGAGACCAGGGCCACCTCGCCTTCGGCCACGGCCTCCACTACTGCCTCGGCGCCCCGCTCGCCCGGCTGGAGGGCAGGATCGCCCTCCGGACGCTCCTGGACCGCTTCCCCGGACTGGAACTCGACCCGGACGCCGGTTCGTTGGAATGGCTGCCCGGCATGCTCATGCGCGGCACCCGTCGTCTCCCCGTCCGGTGGTGAGCACTACCGGTCCGGCCGGACCGGCCGCCGCTCCGTCGTGAGCGCTCGCAGGCCTCGGCGATCCGGAGGGCGGCCAGGGCCTCCAGGCCGTCGCAGGGGTTGGGGGCCTCGCCGCGCACCAGGCGGACGAAGGCGTCCAGCTCCGCCTCGTACGCGGGGCGAACCGCTCCAGGAAGCCCGGCCAGGGCTTGCCCGGGGCAGGAGGGCCCTGCGGTTCCACGGAGGTGAGCGGGGAGCGGTCGTCCAGGCCCACCGCGATCTGGTCCCGCTCGCCCGCGAGCTCCATCCGGACGTCGTACCCGGCGCCGTTGCACCGGGTCGCGGTCGCCGTCACCAGGGTGCCGTCGTCGAGGGTGAGGAGCGCGGCGGCGGAGGAGACGTCCCCGGCCTCCCGGAACATCGCCGGGCCCGCGTCCGAGCCCGTCGCGTACACCTCGACGACCTCCCGCCCGGTCACCCAGCGGACGATGTCGAAGTCGTGCACGAGGCAGTCGCGGAAGAGGCCGCCGGAGAGCGGCAGGTACGCGGCGGGCGGCGGCTCCGGATCGGAGGAGACGGCCCGCACGGTGTGCAGCCGCCGAGCCGGCCCGACCGCACCGCCTCGCGCGCGGCCCGGTACCCCGCGTCGAAGCGGCGCATGAACCCAGCTGGAGCACCGTGCCCGCCGCCGCCACCGCGTCGAGCGCGGCGAGCGTCCCCGGCACGTCCAGGGCGATCGGCTTCTCGCAGAAGGCCGGCAGCCCCGCCCCGGCGGCGCGGGCGATCAGCTCCGCGTGCGCGGCCGTCGCAGAGGCGATCACCACCGCGTCCAGGGCGTGCCCGAGCAGCGCGTCCACGTCCGGCGCCGCCTCCGCGCCGAGCGCCCCGCCACCCCGGCCGCCCGGACCGGGTCCGCGTCCGCCACCACCAGCGACTCGACCTCCGGGTGGCGGGCCAGCACACCCGCGTGGAAGCTCCCGATCCGTCCCGTACCGATCAGTCCGATGCGCATGGCCCCACCGTGGAGGCGGGCGCCCCGACTGTCAAGGATTTGTCAGGACATCCGGACGTCACGACTTCCCGTCATCAGCTTCCCGTCGGCTTCCGGTCACCAGCACCCCGGGCTACGCTCCCCCCGTGCCCAAGCAGTCCGGCTCCCCCCTGCCCCCGCTCTCCGTGGACCGCACCAGTCCGGTCCCGCTCTACTTCCAGCTCGCCCGCCAGCTGGAGAGCGCCGTGGAGAACGGGACGCTCGCCCCGGGCACCCTCCTCGGCAACGAGATCGACCTCGCCACCCGTCTGGGCCTCTCCCGCCCCACCGTCCGCCAGGCCATCCAGACCCTCGTCGACAAGGGCCTCCTGGTCCGCCGCCGGGGCGTCGGCACCCAGGTCGTGCACAGCAGGGTCCGCCGCCCGATGGAGCTCAGCAGCCTGTACGACGACCTCGCCGCCGCCGGGCAGCGCCCCGCCACGCGGGTCCTCGTCAACCGCCTCGAACCCGCCGCGGGACCGGTCGCCGCCGCCCTCGGCGTACCGGAGGGCACCGAGGTCCGCTACCTCGAACGGCTCCGCACCGCGCACGGCGAACCCATGGCGTACCTGTGCAACCACCTGCCGGCGGGACTCGTCGCGCCCGACACCGGTCAGCTGGAGACCACCGGCCTCTACCGCGTGCTCCGCTCCGCCGCGCTCACCCTGCACAGCGCCCGGCAGGTCGTCGGCGCCCGCGCCGCGACCGCCGGGGAGGCCGCGCTGCTCGACGAGCCGGAGGGCGCCCCGCTGCTCACCATGGAGCGCGTCACCTTCGACGACACCGGGCGCGCCGTCGAGTACGGCTCCCACCTCTACCGGGCCGCCCGCTACTCCTTCGAGTTCCAGCTGATGGTCCGTCCGTAGCCACTCCAGGGGGCCCTCACCAGTGCCAAGACCCGCATGACCGATACTGCAATGCACGCAGAAGGACACAAAGGAGGGCACGGTCCCGTGACCAGGCTTCGGACAGGAGGGTACGCGCCGCAGTCGGCGCCGTGCTCGCCCTCGCACTCACCGCGGCGCTCGCCGGGTGCAGCAGCACCGGCGGAAAGCGGGCGGAGGACGCCCGCAAGGCCGCCGAGGCCCAGGGCAGGGCGGTCGTCGACACCCCCCGGTGGACCTTCGCCATGGTGACCCACTCGGGCGACGGCGACACCTTCTGGGACATCGTCCAGAAGGGCGCCAAGCAGGCCGCCGCCAAGGACAACATCAACTTCCTGTACGCCCACAACGACGAGGCGCAGCAGCAGGCGCAGCTGATCGACTCGTACGTCGCCAAGGGCGTCGACGGGCTCATCGTCACCCTCGCCAAGCCCGACGCCATGAAGGCCGCCGTCGAGAAGGCCGTCAAGGCGGGCATCCCGGTGATCACCGTGAACTCGGGCGCCGAGCAGTCCAAGGCCTACGGGGCGCTCACCCACATCGGCCAGGACGAGACCGTCGCCGGCGAGGCCGTCGGCGAGGAGCTCGACAAGCGGGGCAAGAAGAAGGCCCTCTGCGTCCTGCACGAGCAGGGCAACGTCGGCCACGAGCAGCGCTGCGCCGGAGTGAAGAAGACCTTCGACGGCGAGCTCGTGAACCTGTACGTCGACGGCACCAACATGCCCGACGTCAAGGCCTCCATCGAGGCCAAGCTCCAGTCCGACAAGGACGTCGACGCCGTCGTCACCCTCGGCGCCCCCTTCGCCGACACCGCCGTCCAGGCCGCGAAGAGCGCCGGCAGCAAGGCCGAGGTCGACACCTTCGACCTCAACGCCAAGGTCGCGACCGCCCTGGAGGCCGGCACCCTCGGCTTCGCCGTCGACCAGCAGCCCTACCTCCAGGGCTACGAGGCCGTCGACCTGCTCTGGCTCTACCGCTACAACGCCGACGTCCTCGGCGGCGGCAAGCCGGTCCTGACCGGCCCCAGATCATCACCAGGACCAGGCCGCCGCGCTGAAGCAGTACGCGGATCGGGGCACCCGATGAGCTCCACCGCCCCGCCGTCGGACGGCGTCGACCACGTCGACGAACGGCTCCTGCGCACCACCCCGCTGAAGAAGCTGCTCGCCCGCCCCGAGCTGGGCTCGGTCGTCGGCGCCGTCGCCGTCTTCGTCTTCTTCGCGGTGGTCGCCGACAGCTTCCTCAAGCCCTCCAGCCTCGGCACCGTCCTCTACGCGGCCTCCACCATCGGCATCATGGCCGTGCCCGTGGCCCTGCTGATGATCGGCGGCGAGTTCGACCTCTCCGCCGGCGTCCTGGTCACCAGCTCCGCGCTGGTCTCCTCGATGTTCAGCTACCAGATGACGGCGAACGTCTGGGTGGGCGTCGGCGTCTCGCTGCTCGTCACCCTGGCGATCGGCGTCTTCAACGGCTTCATGCTGACCCGCACCAAGCTGCCCAGCTTCATCATCACGCTCGGCACCTTCCTCATGCTGACCGGCCTGAACCTGGGCCTCACCAAGCTGATCAGCGGCACCGTCTCCACCAAGACCATCGCCGACATGGAGGGCTTCTCCTCCGCCCGGAAGCTCTTCGCCTCCGAGGCGACGATCGGCGGCGTCGAGTTCAAGGTCACCATCCTGTGGTGGTTCGGCCTCGTCGCCCTCGCCACCTGGATCCTGCTCCGCACCCGCTTCGGCAACTGGATCTTCGCGGTCGGCGGCGGCGCCGACGCGGCCCGCGCGGTCGGCGTCCCCGTCTACCGCACGAAGATCGGCCTCTACATGGGCGTGGCCTTCTGCGCCTGGATCTCCGGCCAGCACCTGCTGTTCTCCTTCGACGTCGTCCAGTCGGGCGAAGGCGTCGGCAACGAGCTGATCTACATCATCGCGGCCGTCATCGGCGGCTGCCTGATCACCGGCGGATACGGCTCGGCCATCGGCTCGGCGGTCGGCGCCCTCATCTTCGGCATGACCAGCAAGGGCATCGTGTACGCCGAGTGGAACCCCGACTGGTTCAAGTTCTTCCTGGGGGCGATGCTCCTCCTCGCGACCCTGCTGAACGCCTGGATCCGCAAGCGCGTGGAGGCGACCAAGTGACCACGGAGACCGCTCCGCTCGTCGAGCTGACCGACGTCAGCAAGTACTACGGCAACATCCGCGCCCTCGAAGGGGTCTCCTGGAGGTCCGCGCGGGCGAGATCTCCTGCGTCCTCGGCGACAACGGCGCCGGCAAGTCCACCCTCATCAAGATCGTCGCCGGGCTCCACCGGCACGACGCCGGCACCTTCCGCATCGAGGGCGAGGAGGTCACCCTCGCCAATCCGCGCGACGCCCTCGACCGGGGCATCGCCACCGTCTACCAGGACCTCGCCGTCGTCCCCCTCATGCCGGTCTGGCGGAACTTCTTCCTCGGCTCCGAGCCCACCAGGGCAAGGGCCCCTTCAAGCGGCTCGACGTCGAGCTGATGCGCACCACCACCCGCGAGGCCCTGCTCCGCATGGGCATCGACCTCCGGGACGTCGACCAGCCCATCGGCACCCTCTCCGGCGGCGAGCGCCAGTGCGTGGCCATCGCCCGCGCCGTCCACTTCGGCGCCAAGGTCCTCGTCCTCGACGAGCCGACCGCCGCGCTCGGCGTCAAGCAGTCCGGCGTCGTCCTGAAGTACGTCGCGGCCGCCCGTGACGAGGGCCTCGGCGTGGTCCTCATCACGCACAACCCGCACCACGCCTACCTCGTCGGCGACCGCTTCGTCCTCCTCAAGCGGGGCGCGATGGCGGCGAGCCACACCAAGGACTCCGTCACCCTCGACGAGTTGACCCGGCAGATGGCGGGCGGCAGCGAGCTGGAGGACCTGCGCCACGAGCTGGAGCGCCCGAGCGGCACGTAACGGCCCCTTGACACCCCACCTGGCAGAATCGAGCCGATGAGTACCTACCGTGACCTCGCGCACCGGGGAGCCGCCCGCGGGACCGTGCTGCGGACCGTCGGGACCCGGGAGCGGCGCTCCCACCTGACGGCGCCCCGCGTGCCGACCGTCGGCATCGACATCGGCGGTACGAAGGTGATGGCCGGCGTCGTCGACGCCGACGGCAACATCCTGGAGAAGCTCCGCACGGAGACCCCGGACAAGTCCAAGAGCCCCAAGGTCGTCGAGGACACCATCGTCGAGCTGGTCCTCGACCTCTCCGACCGGCACGACGTGCACGCCGTCGGCATCGGCGCGGCCGGCTGGGTCGACGCCGACCGGGCCCGGGTCCTCTTCGCCCCGCACCTCGCCTGGCGCAACGAGCCCCTCCGCGACGCCCTCCAGGGCCGCCTGGCCGTCCCCGTCATGGTCGACAACGACGCCAACACCGCGGCCTGGGCCGAGTGGCGCTTCGGCGCCGGACGCGGCGAGGACCACCTCGTCATGATCACCCTCGGCACCGGCATCGGCGGCGCCATCCTGGAGGACGGCCAGGTCAAGCGGGGCAAGTTCGGCGTCGCCGGGGAGTTCGGCCACATGCAGGTCGTCCCCGGCGGCCACCGCTGCCCTGCGGCAACCGCGGCTGCTGGGAGCAGTACAGCTCCGGGAACGCGCTGGTCCGCGAGGCCCGCGAGCTGGCCGCCGCCGACTCCCCGGTCGCGTACGGGATCATCGAGCGGGTCAGGGGAACGTCCCCGACATCACCGGCCCCCTCATCACCGAGCTCGCCCGCGAGGGCGACGCCATGTGCGTGGAGCTGCTCCAGGACATCGGCCAGTGGCTCGGCGTCGGCATCGCCAACCTCGCCGCCGCCCTCGACCCCTCCTGCTTCGTCATCGGCGGGGGCGTCTCCGCCGCCGACGACCTGCTCATCGGCCCCGCGCGGGACGCCTTCCGCCGCCACCTCACCGGCCGCGGCTACCGCCCCGAGGCCCGCATCGTCCGCGCCCAGCTCGGCCCCGAGGCCGGCATGGTCGGCGCCGCCGACCTCGCGCGGCTCGTCGCCCGCCGCTTCCGCCGTGCCAACCGGCGCCGCGTCGAGCGCTACGAACGGTACGAGCGCTACGCCCAGGCCCTGCGCAGCGGGACCCCGGGCCGGACCGCGCGCACCCCGAGGACCCCCTTCATGAGCCTGCCCCACCCGTCCAGCCCGCCCCGCACACCGCGGGACAAACTGCCCGAGGACCGCCGGCACATGATCCGCCGCCGCTGGCTGACGGCCGTCATCATCGTGCTCCTCGTCGGCATCCCGGCCGGCTACCTCGTCATCTCCGCGGGCCAGAGCCGCGACAGCGGCCGCGACAAGGAACGCGAGTCCTCGGCGGCCGGGCTCCAGGACAACTGGCCCTCCCTGATGAAGCGCCGCGTCTTCGAGATCCCGATCCCCGGCGGCGCCTGGGACGTCGCCTACTACGAGACCAGCAACTGGAAGACCAGCCGCCTGTACGTCCAGTTCACGACGACCGCCGGCGGCCTCGACGCCTTCCTCGCCGAGTCCGGCACCGCCCGCTCCGCGCTCACCTCCGGCCGGATCACCGTCGGCGAGCGCGACGCCGACATCGCCGGCTGGACCTTCGCCGACGACACCACCTGGGCCGGCACCGTCGTCACCCGCGAGCAACCGCGCCCCCGCACCGACATCACCGTCGACCTCACCGACCCCGCCTTCCCCCGGGTGTACGCGGTCTCCGCGACCAGCCCCTGAGCCGACCGGCGCGTTCCACTCCGTGGACGGGTGGTGGCGGAGCCTCCGGGGGGTGCTATGGTCCCGTCCATGCAGCAGACCGCCACCCTCGCCATGATGCGAATGATGCCCCGATACTCGGAGGCGCTTCGCTAGCGAAGCCGTGCGCGCACAGGATGCGACGGACCCTCCGGAAACGGAGGGTCCGTTTTTTGTTGCCCTCGTTCGACAGAACCTCCACAGAAGGCGAAGAACCGCCATGACCCGTCCACCGGTCGTCTCCCTCACCGACTGCGCCGACGCCAACGCGCTGGCCCGGCAGTCCACCCGTATCGCCACCCTGTTCGGTGCCACGCCGACCGTCCTGCCGCTGACGGGACCGGACCCGGAGGGCGCCGCCGCCCTCACCCTGCTCGACCTGCTGCGCTCCACGGACCTGATCGGCGGCCCGACGCAGCCCGTGGTGGTCCTGGTGAACATCGCGCCGCGGGACGGGCACTGGCCGAACGGCGTGCCGTTCTGCTGGTTCCGGCACGGGGAGCACCTGGTCATCAGCACGCTGAACCACCGGGTCCTCGCCCCGCTGGCGGCCTACCTGGGCCTGGAGGAGGTGCACGTCACCGACGTCCGCGAGGTGCTGGAGGCGCGGCCGAGGGCTGGGCCGAGCTGGCGCCGGCCGAGGTGGAGGAGATGGTGCGGACCCAGTTCCGCAGCCTGTGGTACGTGCCGCTGCTGGCCCGCTGGCTGGCGGACGGCCGCGAGGTTCCCGCGCGGACGCAGGCGGTGGAGCCGCCCGTCGCGCGCGAGGTGCGGGTCGCGGTCGTGGACAACTTCGGCAACTGCAAGCTGGACCTGCCGGCCGTCGAACTGCCCGGCTACGACGGCGCGAAGGGCCTGTTCGTGCACAACCGGCACGAGGGCCGCGACGTCGAGGTGCGATGTTACGACCGGCTCCCCGACGTCCCCTACGGCGAGCCCGGAATCACGGTCGGAAGCTCCGGTGTCGGCTTCGCCGAACTGGTGGTCCGCGGCGGTTCCGCGGCCGACGTGTTCGGTCTGCACCAGGGCGACCAGGTGTTCGATCTCACCAGCTGATATCTCTATCTCACGTCCCTTTTCCCGGACCTCTCCCGAAGGACCCCCCGATGTCCCGTACCCGCATAGCCCTGGCGGCGTCCGCCGCCTCCGCCGTCGTCCTGGCGGCGGCCGCCTGCGCGCCCCAGCCGCAGAGCACCACCCCGGCGCGGCCGGTTCCGCCAAGGCCGCCGACTGCACGACCGGCAGCCCGAGCCTCCACAAGCCCGGTCAGCTGACCGTCGCGACGGACTCCCCGGCGTACGAGCCGTGGTTCGACAGCAACACCCGTCCAACGGCAAGGGCTTCGAGGCGCGGTGGCCTACGCGGTGGCCGGGAAGCTGGGCTTCGCGAAGGACCAGGTGAAGTGGGTCGTCGAGCCCTTCGCGCACTCCTACGCGCCGGGGGCGAAGTCCTACGACTTCGACATCAACCAGATCTCCATCACCCCGCAGCGCGCCAAGGCCGTCGACTTCTCCAGCAGCTACTACACGGCCGACCAGGCCGTCCTGACGCTGAAGGACTCGAAGTTCGCCAAGGCCACGTCCCTGAGCGACTTCAAGGACGCCAAGATCGGCGTGCAGGTGGCGACGACCAGCTACCAGGCCGTCCTGGAGCGGCTGAAGCCCTCGCAGAAGCCGAGCGTCTTCAACACCACCAAGGACGAGGTCACCGCGCTGACGAACGGGCAGATCGACGCGATCGTCACCGACACGCCCACCGTCTTCTACCTGGCGGCGCCGAGCTGGACAACGGGAAGATCGTCGGCCAGTTCGGCTACGCGGGCGGCACCCCGGAGGAGTTCGGCCTGCTCCTGCCGAAGGGCAGCGGATACACCTCCTGCGTCGACAAGGCCCTGAGCGCCCTCAAGGCCGACGGGACCCTCGCCAAGCTGACCGAGCAGTGGCTGTCCGCCTCGGCGAACGTCCCCGAGCTGAAGCAGTAACGGGCCGACAGTGGAACTCACCAAGACGGCCGTGCCGACGTCACCGGACGACGACGCCCACCGGCCCAGCGACCACGAGCTGGAGCGCCGGCGCTTCCGCCGCTCCCGACGCCGCCGCCACACCTGGATCTCCGCCCTGTGCACCGTCCTCGCCCTGGTGGCGGTGGGAGCGGCCGCGGTCTCCTCGCCGGGCTGGGAGCGCGTCGACAGCCTGTTCCTCGACGGCGCCGAGCTGCGCGCCGCGTTCCCCGAACTCCTGCGGGGCTTCTGGCTCAACATCCAGATGTTCCTCGTCGCCGAGGTGCTGATCCTCGTCCTGGGGCTGCTCATCGCCCTGGTGCGGGTGACCAGGGCGCCGGGCCTCCAGCCGCTGCGGCTCGCCGCGACCGTGTACGTGGACGTCTTCCGGGGCGTCCCGACGCTGCTGCTCGTCTTCCTCGTCGGCTTCGGGCTCCCCGCCCTCCAGCTCCAGGGCACCCCCACCCAGCCCTGGGTGCTCGGAGTGATCGCCCTGGTCCTGTCCTACGCCGCCTACGTCGGCGAGGTGTTCCAGGCGGGGCTGAACTCGGTCCACCCCGCGCAGCGCAACGCCGCGCGGGCCCTGGGGCTCAACCAGCGGCAGACCCTGCGGCACGTGGTCCTGCCGCAGGCGGTGCGCAACGTCGTCCCGCCGCTGCTCAACGACTTCATCGCGCTGCAGAAGGACACCGCGCTCGTCGCCGTCCTCGGCCCGCTGGAGGCGCTGCGGGCGGCGCAGATCAAGGCCGACTACGACTTCAACTACACCCCGTACCTGGGAGCGGCTCTCTTGTTCATCGCGGTGACCATTCCGCTGACCCGCTTCGCCGACCGGCTCCAGCGGCGGGCCGCGCAGCGCACCTGGGCGGAGACGGGCCGATGAACCAGCCACTCCTGCGCATCCGGGGCGTCCGCAAGCAGTACGGCTCGCGCCTGGTCCTGCGCTCGATCGACCTGGACGTCGCCGAGCACCAGGTCGTCTGCCTCATCGGCGGCTCCGGCTCGGGCAAGTCCACCCTGCTGCGCTGCGTGGACCTCCTGGAGGTCGTCGACGACGGCACCGTCCACCTGGGCGACAGCGAGCTGACCGACCCGCGCCTGGACCCCGACGTCGCCCGCCGGCGCATCGGCATCGTCTTCCAGGCCTACAACCTGTTCCCGCACCTGAGCGTGCTGGACAACATCACGCTCGCGCCCCGCCAGGTCCACGGCGTCCCCGCAGGCAGGCCGAGGCGCGGGCCCTGGAACTGCTGGACCGGCTCGGCCTCGCGGACAAGGCGCGGGAGCACCCCGACCGGCTGTCCGGCGGCCAGCAGCAGCGCGCCGCCATCGCCCGCGCCCTGGCCACCGAACCCGAGCTGCTGCTCTTCGACGAGATCACCTCGGCCCTCGACCCCGAACTGGTCGGCGAGGTCCTGGACGTCGTCGCGGACCTCAAGCAGCGCGGCCTGACCATCCTGATGGCCACCCACGAGATGGACTTCGCCCGGCAGGTCGCCGACCGGGTCTGCTTCCTGGAGAACGGCGTCATCGTGGAACAGGGCACCGCGGAGCAGGTCCTCACCGCCCCCGCGAGCAGGCCACCCGGCGCTTCCTCGCCCGCGCGCTCGACCGCTCCTAGACCGGGCCTCCCGGCCCGCCGGGAGCTGCGGGAAACCGCCGGGGGCGACCCGGCGCCGTGCGGGAGGGCGGGAGATGAGAGGGTCTTGCGGGTGAGCGAGACACCGACGAACACCCTGCAATACCGTGTCGACGGGCGTGAGGACGCCCCGGTCCTGGTCCTGGGACCGTCCCTCGGTACGACCTTCCACATGTGGGACCGGCAGATCCCGGAGCTCGTCCGGGAGTGGCGGGTCGTCCGCTTCGACCTCCCGGGGCACGGAGGCGCGCCCGCGGAGCCCTTCACCTCCGTCGCCGAGCTCGGCGACCGGCTCCTCGCCACGCTGGACGCGCTCGGCGTCCAGCGCTTCGGCTACGCGGGCTGCTCCTCGGCGGCGCCGTGGGCCTCGACCTGGCCCTGCGCGCCCCCACCGGGTCGCCTCCCTCGCCCTGGTCGCCACCTCGCCCCGGTTCGGCACCGCCGACGAGTTCCGCCAGCGCGGGGTCATCGTCCGGGCCAACGGTCTGGAGCCGATGGCCCGCGCCGCCCCCGAGCAGTGGTTCACGCCGTTCTTCGCCGGCGCGCAGCCCGCCATCGTCGACTGGGCCGTCCAGATGGTCCGGACGACCGACCCGGCCTGCTACATCGCGGCCTGCGAGGCCCTCGCCGTCTTCGACGTCCGCGGGGCCCTCGGCAACATCGGCATCCCCGCCCTGGTCCTCGTCGGCTCCGAGGACCAGGTCACCGGCCCGCCGAGGCCCGCACCCTGGTCGCCGGCATCGCCGACGCCCGGCTCGCCGTCGTCCCCGGCGCCTCGCACCTCGCCCCCGTCGAGCAGCCCGCCGCCGTCACGGACCTGCTCACCGAGCACTTCTCCAGCATCGCCCAGGAGACCGGCGGCCTGGCCGTGCCGCCGCCGCCCGCGCCGCCCGTCCCCGCCGCCGAGCCCGCCCCGGCCGCCCCGGAGGCCGAGCCCGCCGAGGCCGGCCGGCCCGACCCGTACGAGAAGGGGCTCGGGCTGCGCCGCGAGATCCTCGGCGACGCCCATGTCGACCAGGCCCTCGCCGACGACCCCGACGGGGCCTTCCAGGAGCTCGTCACCCGCTACGCCTGGGGCGAGGTGTGGAGCCGCGAGGGGCTCGACCGGCGCACCCGCAGCGTCGTCACCCTCACCGCCCTGATCGCCGGGGGCCACCGGGAGGCCCTCGCCGACCACACCCGCGCCGCCCTGCGCAACGGCCTCTCGCCCGAGGAGCTCCGCGAGATCGTCCTCCACGCGGGCGCGTACTGCGGCTTCCCCGCCGCGGAGACGGCGCTGCGGGTGATCACCCGAGTCGTCGCGGAGGAGACGACGCCCCCGCGTGAGGACCTGCCCTTCGGATCCGGCCCGATCCGGAGGGCAGGCCCTAGCCTGGCCCCATGAAGCTGACGAAGAAGTCCCACGCCTGTGTGCGGCTGGAGAAGGACGGCCGCACGCTCGTCCTCGACCCCGGCATGTTCACCGAGGAGGACGCCGTCCTCGGGGCCGACGCGCTGCTCGTCACCCACGAGCACGCCGACCACTTCGACGAGGGCCGGCTGCGGGCCGCCCTGGACGCCAACCCGGCCGCCGAGATCTGGACGCTGCGCAGCGTCGCCGACAAGATCTCGGCGGCCTTCCCGGGACGGGTGCACACCGTCGGGCACGGCGATACCTTCACGGCGGCCGGTTTCGACGTCCAGGTCCACGGCGAGCTGCACGCGGTGATCCACCCGGACATCCCGCGCATCACCAACGTGGGCTATCTCGTCGACGGCGCCGTCTTCCACCCCGGCGACGCGCTCACCGTGCCCGACCAGCCCGTCGACACGCTGCTGCTGCCCGTCATGGCCCCCTGGAACAAGATCTCCGAGGTCATCGACTACGTGCGCGAGGTGGGGCCGCGCCGGGCGTACGACATCCACGACGCCCTGCTCACCGACCTCGCCCGGCCCCTCTACGACCGCCAGATCGGCGAGCTCGGCGGCACGGACCACCGGCGGCTGTCCTCCGGCACCTCCGCCGAGGTGTGACCGCGCCGACTGTCACACCCCGCCAGTAGGCTTGCGCCCATGCGCATCGCCACCTGGAACGTCAATTCGATCACCGCCCGGCTGCCCCGGCTCCTGGCCTGGCTGGAGAGCAGCGGCACCGACGTGCTGTGCATCCAGGAGACCAAGTGCGCCGCCGAGCAGTTCCCCTTCGAGGAGCTGCGCGCCCTGGGCTACGAGGCGGCGGTCAACGCCACGGGCCGGTGGAACGGCGTGGCCCTGATCTCCCGGGTCGGCCTCGCGGACGTGGTCACCGGGCTGCCCGGCGGCCCGGAGTACGACGGCTCGACGGAGCCCCGGGCGGTCTCCGCGACCTGCGGCCCGGTCCGCGTCTGGTCGGTGTACGTGCCGAACGGCCGCGAGGTGGCCCACGAGCACTACGCGTACAAGCTGCGCTGGCTGGAGGCGCTCAAGGCGGCCGTCGCCCAGGACGCGGCGGGGGACCGCCCCTTCGCGGTCCTCGGCGACTACAACATCGCCCCGGCCGACGAGGACGTCTGGGACGTCTCCGTCTTCGAGGGCGCCACGCACGTGACGGAGCCGGAGCGGGCCGCGCTCGCCGCGCTCCGCGAGACCGGCCTCGCGGACGTGGTGCCGCGCCCCCTCAAGTACGACCACCCCTTCACGTACTGGGACTACCGCGCGCTCGGCTTCCCGAAGAACAAGGGCATGCGCATCGACCTGGTCTACGGGAACAAGTCCTTCGCCGAGGCGGTCTCCGACAGCTATGTGGACCGCGAGGAGCGCAAGGGCAAGGGCGCCTCGGACCACGCCCCGGTCGTCGTCGACCTCGACGTCTGACGGCGCGAGGGGGATGATCACCGCGCGCCGGATGGCCGACCGGCGGGTGGCGGTGCGACGCTGTTCCGATGAACATCCCCTTTCTGGACAGCTGGCGCAAGCGGCACGAGCCGGAGCCCGCGGACTCTCCCCTGGCCGCGGCCTTCGACCGCGATCCGGAGGGGGTGGCCGAGCTCCTCTCCGAGTGCGAGCTGCTGCGTTCCCGCGTCGAGGAGGCCGGGGTGGCGCTGGACGACACCCCGCGCTCCCTCGCCGAGCTGGACCAGCTGCCGCCCCGCTGGCGAAACGATCCGGAAGAGCTGCCCTGGTTCGGGAACGACGCCGGGCTCTACCTCGGCACCGTGATCGTCCGGAACGTGCCGGGCGCCCGGTGGCAGGTGTGGCCCGGCGGCGGCCCCGTGGTGCGGCTCGCCTCCGGCCGGGAGATCCAGGTCGTCGAGGCCGGTCTCGACTGGGCGATGACGGGCGCGCCGGAGCTCTCCCAGGTGTACGCGGAGGCCTCCGAGTACTGAGGCCCCACGGGGCTCGCGCCACCCTTCTGCAGTAAATACGGCTTATTCCGTTTTCATGCGTGTCGGGCCTGAAGTCCCTTTTTCTCCTGAATAGTTTGCGCTGACCGCGACACCGCTGAGAAACAGGGCAGGGCAGCGCATGGCCGTCGTCGATCCGCTGATCGAACTGCGTGACGTCAACAAGCACTACGGCACGCTGCACGTCCTCCAGTCCATCGACCTCACCGTCGGACGCGGGGAGGTGGTCGTGATCATCGGCCCTCCGGATCCGGCAAGTCCACCCTCTGCCGCGCGATGAACCGGCTGGAGAGCGTCGAGTCGGGCGAGATCCTCATCGACGGCCGGCCCCTCCCCGAGGAGGGCAAGGCCCTCGCCCGGCTGCGCGCCGACGTCGGCATGGTCTTCCAGTCCTTCAACCTCTTCGCGCACAAGACCGTCCTCGCGAACGTCTCCCTCGCGCAGATCAAGGTCCGCAAGCGCAAGAAGGAGGAGGCCGACCGGCGTTCGCGCGAACTCCTCGACCGGGTCGGACTCGCCGCGCACGCCGACAAGTACCCGGCCCAGCTCTCCGGCGGCCAGCAGCAGCGCGTCGCCATCGCCCGCGCCCTCGCCATGGACCCCAAGGCCCTCCTCTTCGACGAGCCGACCTCCGCGCTCGACCCCGAGATGATCAACGAGGTGCTTGAGGTCATGCGCCAACTCGCCCGCGAGGGAATGACGATGGTCGTCGTCACCCACGAGATGGGCTTCGCGCGCTCCGCCGCCAACCGGGTCGTCTTCATGGCCGACGGAAGGATCGTCGAGGACCGGGCCCCGGAGGAGTTCTTCACGGCCCCGCGCAGCGAGCGCGCCAGGGACTTCCTCTCCAAGATCCTCACGCACTGAGCGGGGTGGCCACCATGCACCGTACGCGCCGGGCCCCGGCCGCACTCGCCCTGCTGCTCGCCGTGACGGCGACGCTCGGCGGCTGCGGCAAGGAGGGCAGCCCGCCCGTCAAGGGCCCCCAGCCCGACCAACTCCCCGTCTACCAGGTCGAGTCGGGCTTCACCCTGTCCGACTCGGCCACCTGGAACCGGGCGAGGAAACGCGGCCGGCTCGTCGTCGGCGCCAAGGAGGACCAGCCCTACATGGGCGAGAAGGACCCGGCCACCGGCCGCTACTCCGGCTTCGACATCGAGATCGCCAAGATGATGGCCGCCTCCCTCGGCTTCGACCCGGCCCGCGTCGACTTCCGCACCATCGCCTCCGCCAACCGCGAGACGGCCCTCCAGAACGGCCAGATCGACTACTACGTCGGCACGTACACCATCAACGACAACCGCAAGAAACTCGTCGGCTTCGCCGGCCCCTACTACCAGGCCGGCCAGTCCCTCCTGGTCCGCACCGACGAGAACGACATCGACGGACCGCAGGACCTGGACGGCAAGCGGGTCTGCTCGGCCGCCGGCTCCACCCCGTACCAGCGCATCGAGAAGGACTACCCGAAGGCCGAACTCGTCGCCTACGACACCTACTCCGTCTGCGTGGACAACCTGCTGACCTACCAGGTCGACGCCGTCACCACCGACGACACGATCCTCATGGGCTACGCCGCCAAGGTCCCCGACGAACTCAAGGTCGTCGGCAAGCCCTTCTCCCGGGAGCCCTACGGCATCGGCGTCCCGCACGGCGACACCGCACTGCGCCTCGCCCTCGACGACGCCATCGCCGCCCACGAGAAGAACGGCGACTGGAAGAAGGCCTACGACGCCACCCTCGGCCTCTCCGGGGTCCCCGCCCCGCGGCCGCCCGCCATCGACCGCTACCCGGCCACCTGAGGACCCCCACCGCTGACATGGACGTACTCACAGACAACTTCTCGCTCTACGGCAAGGGGTTCCTCGGAACCGTCGAACTCACCGTCTACGCCTCGGCCCTCGCCCTCGTCCTGGGCTTCGTCATGGCCTCCTTCCGGGTCGCGCCCGTCGGCTCCTTCCGGGTCATCGGCACGGTCTGGGTCACCGTCCTGCGCAACACCCCGCTGACCCTGCTCTTCTTCGCGGTCATGCTGGGCCTGCCCCGCTTCGGACTCGTCCTGCCCTTCGAGCTGTTCGCCGTCCTCGCCCTCGGCTGCTACACCTCCGCCTTCATCTGCGAGGCGCTGCGCTCCGGCATCAACACCGTCCCGCTCGGCCAGGGCGAAGCCGCCCGCAGCCTGGGCATGACCTTCTCCCAGACCCTCTCCGCGATCGTCCTCCCGCAGGCCTTCCGCACGGTCATCCCGCCCATCGGCTCCACCCTCATCGCCCTCGCCAAGAACTCGGCGATCGCGGGGGCGTTCAGCGTCACCGAACTCCTCGGCACCTACAGGACGCTGAGCGAGCTCGGCTACGACATCGTCTGGACCTTCGTCTGGATCGCCGCCGGATACCTGATCATCACCCTCACCATCAGCGCCCTCTTCCACCTCCTGGAGAGGCACTGGGGAGTCGCCCGATGACAAGCGCAACCGCCCTGTACGACATCCCCGGACCGGCCGCCCGAAGACGCCACCTCCTCTACGGACTGGCATCCACCGCGCTGATCCTCGCGCTGGCCGGCTGGATCCTCCATCTCCTCTTCGACACCGGCCAGTTCACCGCCGCCAAATGGACGCCCTTCGCGTACAAGGGCATCCAGGAACTGCTGCTCAGGGGCCTCGGCAACACCCTCAAGGCCTTCGCCTACGCCTCGGTGCTCTCGCTCGCCCTCGGCGCGGTCCTCGCCGCCGGGCGCCTCTCCGAGCACCGGGCGCCGCGCTGGGTCTCCACCCTGCTCGTCGAGTTCTTCCGCGCCATGCCCGTCCTCGTGATGATCTTCTTCATCTTCGTGGCGCTCAAGGTGCAGCCGCTGCCCGCGCTCGTCGCCGGACTGACCCTCTACAACGGCTCGGTGCTCGCCGAGGTCTTCCGCACCGGCGTCCACGCCGTCGCGCGCGGCCAGGGCGAGGCGGCGTACGCGCTCGGCATGCGCAAGACCCAGGTGATGACGTACGTCCTGGTGCCGCAGGCCGTCCGCGCCATGCTGCCCGCCATCATCAGCCAGCTCGTGGTCGCCCTCAAGGACACCTCGCTCGGCTTCCTCATCACCTACGAGGAGTTCCTGCACGCGGGCAAGCTGATCGCGTCCAACCTCGACTACGACCTGCCGTTCATCCCCGTCGTGCTCGTCATCTCGCCGATCTACATCGGGATGTGCATGCTGCTCTCCTGGTTCGCCGGCTGGGTGGCCCGCAGGGAGCGCCGCAGCCCGAGGACCAAGGCCGCGGACGTCGCCCCGGCCGAACCGGAGACGCTGCTGCCGGGACAGCAGTAGGGGGCGTCACGCCCCCCGGGCCGCACCCGCCCGGCAGCAGCCGGAGATCACTCCGCCCGCAGCGGGACCGACACGTACGACGGGTCGGCCGTGGGGGAGGAGAAGGTCAGCTGCGCGCCGGTCGGGTTGTGCTCGATGTAGAGCGGGTCGACGGTGTCGACGACCAGCGCGAGCCGGTGCCCGGCGGGGACGTCGTAGGCCGTCGAGAAGAGGTCGAGGTCGACGCCGAAGGGCTTTCCCGGGGTCCGGTCGTGGAAGGTGTACGGGGCGTTGCTCACCAGCTTGCCGACACCGAGGGGGCCCACGTCGTAGAGGTACGCGACGAGGGTGCCGCTCTCCGCGGTGGAGCTGACCGTGGTGTGCAGCCGCACCGTGCCGCGCACCCGCTGCGGGGCGTCGTACCGCTCCGACTGCCAGACGCCGGCGAAGGCGCGGGGGAGGAGGGGGATCGAGGCGACGGGCGGGGCCTGGAAGAACTGGTCCAGGAGGTTGGAGAGCATGACGACCCCGCCGTTCGCGCCGGAGTCCACGTTCGCCCAGATCCGCTGCGTACCGCCGAGGTCGAACTTCCGCCGGTTCGCGTCGAGGGACTTCCAGTCCGGGTAGCCCTCGTAGCCCGCGTCGGACCGCGGCTTGAGCTGGACCGGCTGCTCGCGGTCGATGCCGTTGTCGGCGCCCTTGAGGTAGCGGTCGAACCAGCGGTGGGCGCTGGTCCAGGTGTCGTTGGGCAGTCCGAGGAGGCCGGTGGCCTCGGCGGTGGCGTGGTCGCCCGGCCGGAACTCCAGCCGCTTGGGGCCGGTGAGCTTCTCGTAGAAGCTCGCGTACTGGTTGGGCGGGAAGATGGTGTCGCCCCAGGCGTTGCCGAGCATGATCGCGGCGCCGTTGGCGTTGATCCGGTCGAGGTAGGTGGTGGCGGACCGCTTGCGGCCCCAGGCGATCATGTCCTCCTCCTTGGCCAGGTTGGAGGAGAGGAAGTCGCCCAGGATCTCCTGGAGTTCGGGCCCCGGACGGCCGGTGAGGTACCCGGCGCCGCCGAGCAGGGCGGCGGCCTGGAGGTGCTGGGTGCGGCCGCTGTAGATGGAGTCGATGAGGTCGGCCCAGCCGCTGAGCGCCGCGACGGCCTTGATCCGCGGGTCGTTCGCCGCGGCGAGCAGACTGATCCCGGCGCCGTACGAGACTCCCGCCATGCCCACGTGCGCGGGGTCGGACGGGGTGTTCGAGAGGGCCCAGTCGATCACCTTGGAGGCGTCGGCGATGTCCTCGGGTCCCGCCGTCTCGATCTGCCCGCCGGACTGCCAGAAGCCGCGCGAGTTGTAACTCACCACGACATAGCCGGAGTCGGCGAGCTTCTGGGCCTGCGCGAGGTACTCGACCTGGGGCACCGCCCAGCTGGTGGGCAGCACGATCAGGGGCAGGCGGGCGGCGTCGCCGGTCCCGGCGGGCGTGACGACGTTCGCCTTGAGGACGGTGCCGCCGTCCCCGGCGATGTCGACGAAGCGGATCGAGGCGTCGGCGGCCCGGGCGGTGGGCGCGAGCCGAGGGCCGTCCCGGCCACGAGGGCGGCCGAGACGGCGAGGGCGAGGGATGGGCGCACGGGGCACTCCTCACTGGGGCACTGGTGGTGGGGGGGCAGTGAAGTGAAAGTGACCCGACGGTAGCCGCGGTCCTTTACCCGTGGTAACTGGTCGGTAAGTTACGTGCGGGTAACGATTGGCCGCAGGGCCATGGCCTCCGCGAAGTCGGCGTGCGCCTCCCCGTACCGCTTGACGGCGAGGAGGAACATCGACCGGTCGGTGAGCGCGCGGGCGAGCGCGCCCGGGTCGGCGGCCGGGTGGCGGGCGAGGGCCACTCCTTCGTCGAAGGACGGCCGGAGCGATTCCTCGGCCCGGCGGCCGGAGGTCTCCCAGCGGAGCGCCCGGCGGACGGTCAGGCGGCGCTGGGCGACGATCAGTCCGGGGAGGTCGCCCGACGCGCGCAGGGCGTCCGCCCGCCGTTCGAGGGCGGGGATCGAGGCGAAGTACTCCTCCCGCAGGTCGGGGGACCATCCGTGGACCAGGTACGTCCCGAACGCGGGCCGCGGGGCGTCCGGGTGGCGGCCTGCTCGTCCGGGCGGCCCGAGAGGACGAGGAGGGTGACCCACCAGGCCTGGATGTTGCTCCAGCTCACCGGCTCGCCGTCCCGCGCGAGGCGGGCGAGCAGGGCCAGCGCCTCGTGCCGCGCGGCGGCCTCCTCGGCCCGGCGTCCGGCGGCCAGCAGCATCCCGGCGTACCGCTCCAGCTTCCACACCAGGGAGGCGAGCGGGCCGCGCTCCTCCGCCGCCCCGCTCCGGTGGTCGTCCACGAGGCGCGCGAACACCTCCAGGGCTTCCTCGCGCTGTCCGGCCGCGTCGAGTTCGGCCGCCCACGCGATCCGGGTCCAGCGCGACGCGTCGTCCGCCTCCCGCGCCGCGAGGTGCCGACCGTACAGCTCGGCCGCCTCCCCGTGCCGGCCCTCCTCGGCCAGCACGACCGCGAGGCGTCCCCACCGGCCCGCCTCCGCCAGCTCCTCGCAGACCGCACGCCCCTCGGCCCGTCGGCCGGTGGCGAACAGCCCGTGCTCGTAGCCGCTCAGGGCACGGCGCAACCGCTCCTCCCGGTTCGGCACCTCCGCGTCGAACCGACGCGCCACGTCCGCCGCCTCGCCGTACAGGGCCCGGAGGATCTCCGGATCCGCGAAATCCCGGGTCCGCTCGATCAGCGCGTCCACCAGCCTCGGCAGGTACGCCCGCGGACTCACCTCCGCCAGGACCCGGTACGCGCCCAGCCGCTCCGGGAGGCTCGGCTCCTCCGACCCCAGCAGCAACACCCGCGCCCGCAGCACCGCGTCCTGGCTGTACTTCCCTGCGTTCCCCATGTGCCCCTGTTCTCCGTGTGATGCACGACGGAGATTCTGGGAGTCGGGGACAGCCCGGACAAGGCTCCCGAACTGTGCGTTCCGTCCTACGAAAACCGTCTCTGACCTGTCATGATGGTGACGTCTTCACTCCGACGGGAGGGCCGGTGCAGAGCAGGAACGTCACCCCCGACGTCTTCGACCCGCGGATCTACGCCGCCGGCATCCCGCACGACCGCTTCCGCGCCCTCCGCGACCACGCCCCCGTCGCCCGGCAGGACGAGCCGGAGATCCTCGGCTGGCCCGCCGGGGCCGGGTTCTGGGCCGTCACCCGGCACGCCGACGTCGTGCGGGTGCTCAAGGACGCGGAGACGTACTCCTCGCACCTCGGCGCCACCCAGATCCGTGACCCCGACCCCGCCGACCTGCCGTTCATCCGGCGCATGATGCTCAATCAGGACCCGCCGGGACACGGGCGGTTGAGACGGCTGGTCAGCCGGGCCTTCACCCCCGGACGCATCGAGCGCTTCGCCGCGACCGCGCGGGACCGGGCCCGTGAGCTGCTCGCGGAGGCGTTCGCGGAGGGCGGCGAGGTGGACCTCGTCCGGACCGTCACCGACGACTACGCGCTGCTCAACCTCACCGACCTGCTGGGGATCCCGGCGAGCGACCGGGGGCTCCTGCACGCCTGGACCGAACGGGTCATCGCCTATCAGGACCCGGACGAGCCGCCGGTCCTCGACGCCGAGGGGCGTCCGGTCAACCCCCGCTCGCCCGCGATGCTCGCGGAGATGTTCGGCTACGCGCAGGAGCTCGCCGCGTACAAACGGACGCATCCGGCCGACGACGTCATGAGCGTGCTCGCGGCCTCCGAACTGGCCGACGCCGAACTGGAGATGTTCTTCTTCCTGCTGACCGTCGCCGGGAACGACACCGTCCGCGCCGCCGCCCCCGGCGGGATCCTCGCCCTCGCCGAACACCCTGCGGAACAGAGGCGGTTGTGGGAGGGAGAGGTCTCGCTCGGCACGGCCGTGGACGAACTCCTGCGCGTCCACCCGCCCGTGCTCTCCTTCCGGCGCACCGCCGCCCGCGACACCGAGCTCGCCGGGCAGGAGATCCGGGCGGGCGACAAGGTCGTCGTCTTCCACGCCTCCGCCAACCACGACGAGCGCGTCTTCACCGACCCGCACCGCCTGGACCTCGGCCGGACCCCCAACCCGCACGTCTCCTTCGGCGACGGGCCGCACGTCTGCCTGGGCGCCCACTTCGCCCGGCTCCAACTGGGCGTGTTCTACGAGGAGATACGCGCGGCCTGCGGCGGCCTGGTCCTCGCGGGACCGCCCCGCCGACTCGTCTCGAACTTCATCAACGGCATCAAGTCGCTGCCGGTTCGGCCACTGGCGCCGTCCGCGCCGCGCTCGTGACGTCGGCGACCAGCTCCACCACGTCGGGGCCGTACGCCTGCGAGTTGACCACCTTCAGGAGGAGGACGAAGGAGCCGTCGCGGTAGCGGCGGGCCAGCGACTCGCAGTGGCGGGCGAGATAGCGGGTCGCCGCCTGGTTGGTGATCGCCCGCTGCCCGCAGAAGAGGAACACCGGCCGGCAGTCCTCGCCCGCCATGAGCCGGGCCAGGATCACGTACTCCTCGGTGCCGGAGTCCATCCGGTAGCGCTCCGAGCCGATCAGGAACGACCCTGGTCCGGCCCCCGCTCCACGTCCGTGTTCACCGTCAGGCCGGGCAGGAGCGTCGCCAGGTGCGCGGCCGTGCGCCGGTTCGAATAGGGCCCGCCCACGCAGAACTCGGTCCGGTCGCCGAAGCCCTGGTGCGCCTGGTCGTGCTGCAATATGCGCGCGTGCGCCCCGCAGTCCTTGATGAGCGCGCAGAGTTCGAGCAGCGCGAACACGTCGTAGCGGTGCACCGAGCTGTCGCCGCCCGACTCCCTGTTCACCACGAGCAGGCACTCGGAACTCCCCGGGAGGCCGAAGAACGCCTGCTTGCGGCGGAGCCTGCGCCGCCATTGGTACGTGCGGCCCACCCAGCCGAAGGCGGCGCTCACCCCGGTCGCCAGGACCCCGAGCACGATGTTGCGGACGTCGTCGTTCATGGGCGCGCATGCTAGCGGCGATCCGGCATTTCGTTCGAGGCGGTCCTGACGGAAGGCGGTGCGGGAAGTTACGCTGCGCGGACGGTCGTTGACTGGAGGTTGGTAATGCGTCGCTCCGCCGCTGGCAAGGTCTCCCTGCTCGCCGTCGCGGCGACGGTGCTCTCCGTGGGCGCCGCCGCGCCACCGGACACCGCCGCGCCACCGGTCAAGGAACCCGTCGCCGTCGGGTACGGCGGCGCCGTCGCCAGTGTCGACGCCGACGCCTCGGCCGCCGGCATCGAGGTGCTCCGCAAGGGCGGCAACGCGGTCGACGCCGCCGTCGCCGTCGCGGCCGCCCTCGGCGTCACCGAGCCGTACTCGGCGGGCATCGGAGGCGGCGGCTACTTCGTGTACTACGACGCGAAGAGCCGTACCGTACGCACCGTCGACGGACGCGAGACCGCCCCGCGCACCGCCGACGCGGACCTCTTCGTCGAGAACGGCAAGCCCATCCCCTTCGAGGAGGGCCAGACCAGCGGCCTCGGCGTCGGCACCCCGGCACCCCGCCACCTGGAAGACCGCCCTCGACGCCTGGGGCAGCAAGCGGCTCGCCGCCCTGCTCGAACCCGCCGAGCGGCTCGCCCGCGAGGGCTTCACCGTGGACCCCACCTTCCGCTCCCAGACCGCCGCCAACGAGGCCCGGTTCCGCGACTTCCCCGCCACCTCCGCGCTCTTCCTGCCCGGCGGGCAGCTGCCCGTGGTCGGCTCCACCTTCAAGAACCCCGACCTGGCCCGTACGTACGAGAAGCTCGGCCGCGAAGGCGTCGGCGCCCTCTACCGGGGGCCGCTCGCCCGGGACATCGTGAACACCGTCCGCACGCCCCCGCTCCGCGAGGGCGCCACCCGGACCGTCCGCCCCGGCGACCTGACGGAAGCCGACCTCGCCGCGTACCGCACCGTCTTCCGCACGCCCACGAAGGTCTCGTACCGGGGGCTCGACGTCTACGGCATGGCCCCGTCCTCCTCCGGCGGCACGAGCGTCGGCGAGGCGCTCAACATCCTGGAGGGCACCGACCTCTCGGCGGCCTCCCAGGCCCAGTACCTGCACCGCTACATCGAGGCCAGCCGCATCGCCTTCGCCGACCGGGGCCGCTGGGTCGGCGACCCGGCCTTCGAGTCCGTGCCGACGCGCGGCCTGCTCTCCCAGCGGTTCGCCGACTCCCGCGCCTGCCTGATCCGCGACGACGCCGCCCTCACCAGCCCGCTCGCCCCGGCGACCCGAGCAGCCCGGTGCCGTGCGCGAGCGGCGGCACGGCCGCCCCGACCACGTACGAGGGCGAGAACACCACCCACCTCACGGTGGCCGACAAGTGGGGCAACATCGTCGCCTACACCCTCACCATCGAGTCCACCGGCGGCAGCGGCATCACCGTGCCCGGCCGGGGCTTCCTGCTCAACAACGAGCTGACCGACTTCTCCTTCGCCCCGGCGAACCCGGCCGTCCACGACCCGAACCTGCCCGGACCCGGCAAGCGTCCGCGCTCCTCGATCTCGCCGACGATCGTCCTCGACCAGCACGACCGGCCCGTCCTAGCGCTCGGCTCGCCGGGCGGCGCGACCATCATCACCACGGTCCTCCAGACCCTGACGGGCGTCCTCGACCGGGGTCTGCCGCTCGTCGACGCGATCGCCGCGCCGCGCGCCAGCCAGCGCAACCAGGCCACCACCGAACTCGAACCCGCCCTGTGGAACAGCCCCTTGAGGGCGGAGCTGGAGTCCCTCGGGCACGGCTTCCGGCAGAACCCGGAGATCGGCGCGGCGACCGGTGTGCAGCGGCTCCCCGACGGCCGCTGGCTGGCGGCCGCGGAGACGGTCCGCAGGGGCGGCGGCTCGGCGATGGTCGTACGGCCCGCTTCCTGACCCGCTAGAGCGCCGTCAGGACGCGCGGGCCGTCGTCCGTGATCGCCACCGTGTGCTCGGCGTGGGACGCGCGCGAGCCGTCGATCGTGCGGATCGTCCAGCCGTCCCGCGCCGTGTAGTGCTCGTCCGTGCCGCCGCCGATCAGCATCGGCTCGATCGCGAGCACCATCCCGTGCCGCAGCCTCATGCCCCGGTCCGGGCGTCCTCGTTGGGGACGCCCGGGTCCTCGTGCATGGCGCGGCCGATGCCGTGGCCGCCGAAGCCGTCCGGGATGCCGTACCCGGCGGCCCGGCAGACCCGGCCGATCGCGTGGGCGATGTCGCCGATGCGGTTGCCGACGACGGCCGCCGCGATGCCCGCCTCCAGGGCCTCCTCCGCCGCGCCGATGAGCCGGGTGTCCTCCGGGCGGGCCGGGCCGACCGTGAAGCTGATCGCGGAATCGCCCGCCCAGCCGCCCAGCACCGCCCCGCAGTCCACGGAGACCAGGTCGCCCGGGGCGAGGCGCGTCCCGTCCGGGATGCCGTGCACGATCGCGTCGTTCACGGAGACGCACACCACCGCGGGGAAGGGCACCGGGGCCCACTCCGGGTGGTAGTCGAGGAAGGGCGAGCCGGCGCCCGCCTCCGCGAGCACCTCGCGCGCGGCGCGGTCGAGCTCGGTGAGCGGGACGCCGGGCGCCGCCTCTCTCGTACGGCCGCCAGGGCGCGGGCCACCACCCGGCCGGACTCGCGCATGGCCGCCAGGGATTCGTTCGTCTTGATCTCCACCATGACCAATTACTATACCGGTATAAGTATGGGAGGCCGGCATTAGTATGGGGAGCATGGTGCGCACCCCCCTGACCCCCGAAGAGCGCGAACGCGGCGAGCGCCTGGGCCTGCTCCTGCGCGACGCGCGCGGCGAGCGGTCCATGGTCGAGATCGCCGCGGCCGCCGGTCTCTCCGCCGAGACCCTCCGCAAGATCGAGACCGGCCGGGCCCCGACCCCGGCCTTCTTCACCGTCGCGGCGCTGGCCGGGGTCCTCGGCCTCTCCATGGACGAGCTCGCGGTGCACTGCGCCCTCGCCGGCGTTCCCTAGGCCTCAGGTCTCGGCTTCAGGCCTCGGCCTCAGGCCTCGGCCTCAGGTCTCGGCCTCAGGTCTCGGCTTCGGCACCCGGCCTCAGGCCGAGACCGCCAGCTGGATCCGGCTGTGGCGCGGGCGCTCGATCTCGTCGACGAGGGCGAGCGCCAGATCGGCGTGGGAGATGCGGCCCGGACCGTCGATCACCGTGCCCACCGCCGTCCGGTAGCCGCCCGTCCGCTCCGCCTCCGCGTTCAGGTCCATCCCCGGCACCACCATCAGCCAGTCGAGACCCGGCCCGGCCTCCGCCGTGAGCAGCTCGAACTCGGCCACGTGCCCCTGGGAGAAGGTCCGCCAGGCCTCGGGGAAGTCGGGCGCGTCCATGATCCGCACCCCGGGGCGGTCTCCAGGGTCGTGGCGATGCCCAGGGTGAGCAGCCGCCCGACCCTGGCCTCCGCGAGCCCGGCGACCATCGCCTTCGCCGCGGCCGTGAAGAAGTCGACCGAGGGACGTCGAGCCGCGCCGCCGCGTTCACCGCCGCGTCGTGGCCCGCCGCGCGCGCCGCCACCGAGGCCGCGTCCGTCGCGTCGCCCCGTACGAGCGTGACGCCCGCCCCTTCCAGATCGCGGTGCGCGTCCGGGTCGCGGACCACCGCCGTCACCCGGTGGCCCCGGGCCACCGCCTCCGCCACGGCCGCCCGGCCGACCCGCCCGCCGGCGCCGAAGACCACGATGTTCTTGCCGCTGTCGTTGTCCATGCCCGGACCGTAGAACGGGCACCCCTGGTTACTTCAACGGTACTGGGCTAGCGTCGACGGCATGACCGAGCAGCCGTCCCCGCAGCCGCTGAGCCCCTCGCTCTTCCACGACTGCGACGGCGGCCCCGCCCAGCCCATCCGGGTCGGCGGCAAGTGGACGGCGATGGTGCTGCGCTGCCTGGAGGACGGGACGCCCCGCCGCTTCTCCGAACTCCGCGTCCCCCTGCACCGGGTCACCCCCAAGGTCCTCACCGAGACCCTCCGCGCCATGGAGCGCGACGGCTTCCTCTCCCGCACGGTCCACGACGAGAACCCGCCCCGCGTCGAGTACGCCCTCACCGCCCTCGGCCGGTCCCTCCTCGTCCCGCTCGACACGGCCTGCGCCTGGGCGCGCACCCACGCCCCCGAGATCACCGAGGCCCGCAGCGCGTACGAGGGGGCCGCGTCCTAAGCTCCGGGCATGATGCCCGAAGAGCTGCGGCACGGCCGCTACGTCAGCCTGACCACCTTCCGGAAGAACGGCACGGGGGTCGCGACCCCCGTCTGGTACGCGGTGGAGGGTTCCCAGCTGTACGTGTGGACCCGCTCCGACTCCTGGAAGGTCAAGCGCCTGCGCAACGACCCCCGGGTCGAGGTCGCCGTCTGCGACGTGCGCGGCAACGTCGCCGGGGGCGCCGGGCGGTTCACCGGCACGGGCCGGCTCGTGGAGGGCGAGGAGCTGGGCCGGATCCGGCGGCTGCTCTCCCGCAAGTACACCTGGCAGTACTGGCTGACCGACGTGCCGGCCATGATCGTCCGGCTCGGCAAGCGCCCGCACACCGGGATCGTCGTGACGTTCTGAAAACGGTCCGTAGTCGTCCCGTAACACGACTGCGGTCCAATACCCGCGGACCGGAAGGTTCCAGTCGACGGCGGGCAGGTGCGAAAGCGTGACGGTGTATCAACTCCCGGTGGAAGTCGCCGCGTTCACGGGCTGGCTGGCGGAGCTCGTCGGCCGCGTCCGGACGGACGGCGGCTGGTACGGAGTCTTCGCCGCACGCGACCCGCAGGGCCTGCGCGCCTGCCTCGACGGGACCGAGATCCCGCCCTGGGACGTCGTCGCCTCCCTCCTCCAGGACGCCGGGGAGCCCGGCGACGGGCCGTTCGCCGCCCGCGGCCGGGCCCTGTACGCGGCGGCGCGGGCGCCCACGACGGGCGGCCCGGGGAGCGGAGGCGCTCGCCGGACGCCGGGACCTCATGGAGGGCGAACGCCGGTACGCCGAGACCCGGAGCCGCGAGCTCGCGGCACGGCTCCGCGCGACCCCGGACCCGGCACGGGCGGCCCGCCTGGAGCACGACCTCGCCTGGGCCCGCGACGACCACGCCAGGGCCACGGCCCGCGTCGGGGAGCTGACGCAGCGGCTGGCCCGGCTGGGGCGGAGCCCTCGCGCGCGGCGGACCGCGCGTCCGCTCCCGTGCCGCCCGGGGAGCCGAACCGGTTCGCGGGCCCCGTGGCCCCGCCGACGCCCCGCCGGTCCGGACGCGGAGGGCGCGGGGCCGCCAGGGCAAGCGGCGGCCCGGGGCGCCCGGTACGCCTGGCTGGAGGAGGGGCCGAGGAGCCGGTGGCGCCGATGCCCGTCCTTCCGGCCGGGGAGCGGCTCCTCGGGGCGCGCGGTTCGGCGGGGCCGCCGACACCGTCGCCGCGCCCGGGATCCCCGTCGCGGACCCCGCCGAGGCCGGCCGCGCCGCGCCAACGCGGTCTACGCGCTCCGGCGCCTGCGCGCCCAGGGCCGCAGCGGCGAGGCGCACGTCCTGCTCTGCGAGGCGCTCGGCGGACCGCCCGCCCGGCTGCCCGCCCTCGCGGCGGAGCTGCACCGGGCCGGGCTCGGCGCCGACTGGTCCACCCTGCTCTGGGAGGCGGCCTCGCTGCCGCCCGGCCGCTCGCCGCCGTCGCGGGCGCGCTCGCCGACGCGGGCCGGGCGGCCGACTGCGAGCAGCTGCTCCGGCAGGGCGTGGCCCGCCCGGTCGAGGAGCTCGCCGGGGCGTGCGCCGCGCTGCGCGCCGAGGGCCACCACCGCGAGGCGCACGCCCTGCTCACCGCGTTCGTCCGGGTCCGCACCCCGAGGACGCCGCCCGGCTCGCGGGCGCGGACCCGCACGGGCTGGTGCCCCGGCTCCTCGCCGCCGCCCGCGCGGTGTCGGCCTCCCGGAGCGCGACCTCCTCCACGCCCTGCGGGTGGCGGGTCTGACCGGGGCGTGAGGGAGAAGGGTCCTATCCGTACTGGTCAGTACGTGTCGGTACGTGTCCGACGTGGACCACTCGGGTATGAAACATGATCGACCCGGCCGCTTCACGGCGGCGGTCTTGCTCCGGGGTGTGACGGGGCTTACGTTCTCCTCCTACGCACCGCGTCTACGTGCGTAGAGGCTCTCTGACGCCGTGCCGAAGGAGCAGCTCATGACCGACGTCGTACGCGCCGCGCTCGTCCAGGCGACCTGGACCGGCGACACCGAATCCATGATCGCCAAACACGAGGAGCACGCCCGGGAGGCGGCCCGGCAGGGCGCCCGGGTGATCGGCTTCCAGGAGGTGTTCAACGCCCCCTACTTCTGCCAGGTCCAGGAGCCCGAGCACTACCGCTGGGCCGAGCCCGTGCCGGACGGCCCGACCGTCCGCCGGATGCGGGACCTCGCCCGCGAGACCGGCATGGTGATCGTCGTCCCCGTCTTCGAGATCGAGGACTCCGGCTTCTACTACAACACCGCGGCCGTCATCGACGCCGACGGCTCCTACCTCGGCAAGTACCGCAAGCACCACATCCCGCAGGTCAGAGGCTTCTGGGAGAAGTACTACTTCCGCCCGGGGAACGCCGGCTGGCCGGTCTTCGACACCGCCGTCGGCAAGGTCGGCGTCTACATCTGCTACGACCGCCACTTCCCGGAGGGCTGGCGCCAACTCGGCCTCAATGGCGCCCAGTTGGTCTACAACCCCTCGGCCACCTCGCGCGGCCTCTCCTCGTACCTCTGGCAGCTGGAACAGCCCGCCGCCGCCGTCGCCAACGAGTACTTCGTCGCCGCCATCAACCGCGTCGGCGTCGAGGAGTACGGCGACAACGACTTCTACGGCACCAGCTACTTCGTCGACCCGCGCGGCCAGTTCGTCGGCGAGGTCGCCTCCGACAAGGCAGAGGAACTCGTCGTCCGCGACCTCGACTTCGGCCTCATCGACGAGGTCCGGCAGCAGTGGGCCTTCTACCGGGACCGCCGCCCCGACGCCTACGACGGGCTGGTGAAGCCGTGAGCGGCCTGTACGACCGGCACAAGGCCGTCATCCCCGACTGGGTCGCCCTCTACTACCGCGACCCCATCGAGATCACCCACGGCGAGGGCCGCCACGTCTGGGACGCCGAGGGGCGCAAGTACCTCGACTTCTTCGGCGGCATCCTCACCACCATGACCGCCCACGCCCTGCCCGAGGTCACCAAGGCCGTCAGCGAGCAGGCCGGGCGGATCATCCACTCCTCGACGCTCTACCTCAACCGCCCCATGGTGGAGCTCGCCGAGCGCGTCGCCGGCCTCTCCGGCATCCCCGACGCCCGGGTCTTCTTCACCACCTCCGGCACCGAGGCCAACGACACGGCCCTCCTCCTCGCCACCGCGTACCGCCGCTCGAACCAGATCCTGGCGATGCGCAACAGCTACCACGGCCGCTCCTTCTCCACCGTCGGCATCACCGGCAACCGGACCTGGTCGCCGACCGGCCTCTCCCCGCTCCAGACCCTGTACGTGCACGGCGGCGTCCGCACCCGAGGCCCCTACGCCCAGTACACCGACGAGCGGTTCATCGAGGCCTGCGTCGCCGACCTCGAAGACCTCCTCGGCCACACCCGGGACGTCGCCGCCCTCATCGCCGAACCGATCCAGGGCGTCGGCGGCTTCACCTCCCCGCCCGACGGGCTCTACGCCGCCTTCCGCCGCGTCCTCGACCGGCACGGCATCCTCTGGATCTCCGACGAGGTGCAGACCGGCTGGGGCCGCACCGGCGACCACTTCTGGGGCTGGCAGGCCCACGGCCAGGCCGGGCCGCCCGACATCCTCACCTTCGCCAAGGGCATCGGCAACGGCATGTCCGTCGGCGGGGTCGTGGCCCGCGCCGAGGTCATGAACTGCCTCGACGCCAGCTCCATCTCCACCTTCGGCGGCTCCCCGATCACCATGGCCGCCGGCCTCGCCAACCTCTCCCACCTCCTGGAGCACGACCTCCAGGGCAACGCCCGCCGCGTCGGCGGCCTCCTCATCGAGCGGATCCGGGCGCGGCGGCCGGAGTTCCGGAGGTGCGGGAGGTCCGCGGCCGCGGCCTCATGATCGGCATCGAGCTGACCGAACCCGGCACCGACCGGGCCAACAGGGAGGCGGCCGGCGCCGTCGTGGAGGCCGCCCGCGAGAACGGCCTGCTCATCGGCAAGGGCGGCGGCCACGACACCAGCACCCTGCGCATCGCACCACCGCTCTCGCTCACCGTCTCCGAGGCCGAGGAAGGCGCCGCGATCCTCGAACGGGCCCTCCGGTCGCTCTAGTCCGGTCCCGGCGTGGTCGGCGGTCGTCGTGAAGGGAATTCTGGGAAATGACTCGGACTCTGATTACCGGCGGTCTCGTGATCACGGCCGCCGACGAGGTGCACGCGGACGTGCTGATCGAGCACGGCCGGGTGGTGGCGCTGGCGGCGCCGGGAAGCCAGCCGTGGACGGCGGACCGGGTGATCGACGCGTCGCAGAAGTACGTGATCCCGGGTGGCGTCGACGCGCACACGCACATGGAGCTGCCCTTCGGCGGCACGTTCGCCTCGGACACCTTCGAGACCGGGACGCGGGCGGCCGCCTGGGGCGGCACGACGACGATCGTCGACTTCGCGGTGCAGTCGAGGGGCGAGTCGCTCCGGGCCGGTCTGGACGCCTGGCACGAGAAGGCGGACGGGAAGTGCGCGATCGACTACGCCTTCCACATGATCATGTCGGACGTCAACGAGTCGACGCTGAAGGAGATGCCGAAGCTCATCCAGCACGGCGTCTCCTCGTTCAAGCTCTTCATGGCGTATCCGGGGGTCTTCTACTCGGACGACGGACAGATCCTGCGGGCGATGCAGAAGGCCGGTGACACGGGCGGCCTGATCATGATGCACGCGGAGAACGGCATCGCGATCGACGTCCTCGTCGAGCAGGCCCTCGCCCGCGGCGAGACCGACCCCCGCTACCACGGGGAGGTCCGCAAGGCCCTCCTGGAGGCGGAGGCCACCCACCGGGCCATCCAGCTGGCGCGGGTCGCGGGCTCCCCGCTGTACGTGGTGCACGTGTCGGCGGAGGAGGCCGTGGCCGAGATCGCCGCCGCCCGCGACAAGGGCCTCCCGGTCTTCGGCGAGACCTGCCCGCAGTACCTCTTCCTCTCCACGGACAACCTCGCGGAGCCGGACTTCGAGGGTGCCAAGTACGTCTGCAGCACGCCCTTGAGGCCGAAGGAGCACCAGGCGGCGCTGTGGCGGGGCCTGCGCACCAACGACCTCCAGGTGGTCTCCACCGACCACTGCCCCTTCTGCTTCGTGGGCCAGAAGGAGCTGGGCCGGGGCGACTTCTCGAAGATCCCCAACGGCCTGCCCGGGGTGGAGAACCGCATGGACCTGCTCCACCAGGCGGTCGTGGACGGGCACATCTCGCGCCGCCGGTGGATCGAGATCGCCTGCGCGACCCCGGCCCGGATGTTCGGCCTCTACCCGCAGAAGGGCACGATCGCGCCGGGCGCGGACGCGGACGTCGTCATCTACGACCCGCACGCGACCCAGACCCTGTCGGCCGAGACGCACCACATGAACGTCGACTACTCGGCGTACGAGGGGAAGACGGTCACCGGCCGGGTCGAGACGGTCCTCTCGCGGGGCGAGGTCGTCATCGACCGGCACACGTACGTGGGCCACGCCGGCCACGGCACGTACGTGCCGCGTTCCACCTGCCATTACCTGAACTAGGAGAACCGCGTTGGACTTCGGACTCGTCCTGCAGACCGACCCGCCCGCCTCACAGGTCGTCGGCCTGATGCGCCGGGCGGAGCGCAACGGTTTCCGCTACGGCTGGACCTTCGACTCCGCCGTGCTCTGGCAGGAACCCTTCGTCATCTACAGCCAGATCCTCGCCCACACCACCAAGCTCCACGTCGGCCCGATGGTCACCAACCCGGGGACGAGGACCTGGGAGGTGACCGCCTCCACCTTCGCCACCCTCAACGACATGTACGGCAACCGGACCGTCTGCGGCATCGGCCGCGGCGACTCCGCCATGCGCGTCGCCGGCCGCAAGCCCAACACCCTCGCCCGCCTCGGCGAGGCCATCGAGGTCATCCGCGATCTCGCCGAGGGGCGGGAGGCGGAGGTGGACGGCAACCCGATCCGCATCCCGTGGATCAAGAACGGGAAACTGCCGGTGTGGATGGCGGCGTACGGGCCGAAGGCCCTCGCGCTGGCCGGGCAGAAGGCGGACGGCTTCATCCTCCAGCTCGCCGACCCCTTCCTCACCGAGTGGATGGTCAAGGCCGTCCGGGAGGCGGCGCGGAGGCCGGCCGCGACCCCGACGCGCTCACCATCTGCGTCGCCGCCCCGGCGTACGTGACGGCCGACGACTCGCCGGCGGCGCTGGCCCACGCCCGGGACCAGTGCCGCTGGTTCGGCGGGATGGTCGGCAACCACGTCGCCGACCTGGTCGCCAAGTACGGCGAGCACTCGTCGATGGTCCCGGAGGAGCTGACGGCGTACATCAAGGACCGGCAGGGCTACGACTACTCCCACCACGGCCGCGCGGACAATCCGGACACCGCGTTCGTCCCCGATGAGATCGTCGACCGCTTCTGCCTCCTCGGCCCCGCCGAGGCCCACATCGACAAGCTGCGGCACCTGCGCGAGCTCGGCGTCGACCAGTTCGCCGTCTACGCCATGCACGACGACCGCGAGGGCACCATCGACGCGTACGGCTCCGAGATCATCCCCGTCCTCACCCCGTGAGCGCGGCGACCCGGGGCCGCCACAGGCGGACGGCCCCGGCGAGCGTCAGCCAGGCCGTGGCGAACAGCCAGCCGCCTAGCACGTCGGAGAACCAGTGCACGCCGAGGTAGACGCGGGTCAGGCCCACCGCCGCGGCCCACCCGCCGATCAGGACGAGTGGCAGGCGGGGGACGGGGAGCCGCGCAGCAGCAGGGCGGCGATCAGGAGGCCGGCGGTCAGGGCGGCCGTGGTGGCGTGGCCGGAGGGGAAGGACCAGCCGGAGGCGCTCGTGACCCAGTCCCCGGCCGGCGGGCGCGGCCGGGCGACCAGGTGCATCACGGCGTACCGGAGGGCCTGGCCGGTGCCGAGGCAGAGGGCGAGACCGGCGCGGCGGTGACGCGCCGCCGCGCGGGCCGCCCACGGCCAGACCCGCCAGGACGACCAGGGCGTACAGGAGCACCCCGGTGCCGGTGGCGGTGACGGCGCGCGCCAGGGCCAGGGCCAGGGCGGGGGCGGGGCGGTGCCGCGGGGACCAGTCGTGCAGCGCCGTGTCGACGGGCAGCGGCGCGCCCGAGCCGTGGAGCAGTACGGCGGCGAGGAGGACGAAGGCCGCCGTGGCCGCCAGGGCTGTCAGGCCGAGCCGCCGGGCGGCCCGTTGGCGGCCCTCGGTCGGCCTCGGGGCCGGCCTCGGGGTCGTCGGCCCCTCGGACGGCCTCGCGGCTGGTCACCGGGCGGCCAGCAGGGGCCGCAGGGGCCGCGCACCAGCCGCTCGGCGAGGGCGTCCTGCCGGCGGCGTACGGCCCACGTGGCGAGAGCGGCCACGGCGGCGCCGAGGAGGAGGCCGACGAGGACGTCGTGCGGGTAGTGCGCGCCGACCCACACCCGGGAGGCGGCCATCAGGGCCGCCGCCACCAGGGCGACCGCGCCCAGCCGGCGCGAGACGAACAGCAGGGCGACGGCCGCGGCGGCGGCGAGGGTGGCGTGGTTGCTGGGGAAGGACCAGTCGCCGGGGGCCGGGCACGCTTCGAGGACCGTCACGTGGAGCGACTGACAGGGGCGGGCTTCGCGCACGACCGACTTCAGCAGGCTGCTGACGGCGAACGCCGCGACGGTGACCAGCGGGACGGCGAGCGCCCGCGCGGCGTGCTCCGGGCCCCGGCCGCGCGCCCGCCACCAGGCCACCAGCATGAGGACGGCGAACAGGGCCAGGCCGTAGGTGGAGTAGTCGCCGACGATCCGGTCGAGCCAGCCCGGGGCGGTCTGCGCGGTGTGGACGACGTCGAGGTAGGCGGTTCCGTCGACGGTCGAGCCGTCGAAGGCCGACGGGTCCGCGGGGACGGTGCCCGTGGCGGTGAGGGCGGCCATCAGACGTTCCCGCCCGGTCGGCGGGCCCGCCGGGAGCGGGTGAGTTCCAGGGCGACGGGGACGAGGGAGACGGCGACGATCACGGCGATGATGGGCAGGAGGTAGCGGTCGACGTTCGGCACCGAGGCGCCGAGTGCGTACCCGGCGAGGACCAGGCCGACCGTCCACAGCAGACCGCCGAGCACCTGCCACGTCGTGAAGACGCGCGCCGGGACGCCGAGGACGCCGGCGAGCGGGTTGAGGACGGTCCGCACGATCGGCAGGAAGCGGGCCAGCACGATCGCCTTCGCGTACCCGTAGCGCTCCAGGATCTCCGCGGCCCGGTCGGCGCCCTCGCGGACCTTCCGGGACTTCGTCCGGGACAGGAACGCCGGGCCCGCCTTGCGGCCGAGGAGGTAGCCGGTCTGCGCGCCGGCGAGGGCGCCGGTGGCGGCGGCGAACAGCACCCAGGGCAGCGAGAGGTGGCCCGGCTGGGTGGCCGAGCCCGCGCACAGCAGGCCCGCGGTGAACAGCAGGGAGTCGCCGGGCAGGAAGAAGCCGACGAGCAGGCCGGTCTCGGCGAACAGGACGACGGCGACGCCGAGCGTCCCGAAGGCGGCGAGCAGGGACTGGGCGTCGAGGACGTTCACGGCGAGATGCGCCGATGACGCGGCGGTCAGCGCGGGGGTCATGGACGAAGCCCCTTCTGGTGGGCGGGAACGGGCGCCGCCGAGCGGAGGAACCGGATGCTCGACGGGTACGGGGCGGCGCCGACGGCCTATCCTGTCTACAGGACAGTAGTCGGTCTACTTCACTGTAGACGCAAAGTGGGTGGAGAGGGTTCCGTGACAGAGTCCGAAGGTGAGCGCAGGCCCGCCGGCGAGCTGGAGGCCAGCGTCCTCGCGGCACTGTGGGCGGCGGGCGCGCCGCAGACGGCCGCCCAGGTGAGAGCGGCGATATCCCAGGACCTGGCGCGCACCACCGTCGCCACCCTCCTGGCACGTCTGCACGACAAGGGGGCCATCGGCCGCCGGCCGGGCACCCGGGGATTCCTCTACTTCGCCATAGAGGACACCAACGGCCTGACCGCCCGCCGCATGCACCGCGCCCTCGACCAGGGCGGCGACGACCGCAGCCTCGTCCTGGCCCGCTTCGTCGAGGGACTCAGCGCCGACGACGAGGCCGAACTACGCCGTCTCCTCCAGGAGGACCGCCCGTGATCGCCCTCCTCCTCGTCCCCTCCTGCTGCCCTGGGCCCTCCGCCCCTGGCCCGCCGGACGCTCGCCCGCGTCCGGCCGGACATCGCCCTCGTGGCGATCACCGGCGCCGCCGCCGTGCTCGCCCTCGGCGTCGTCGCCTGCCTCGGCGTCCTGCTGCTCCCGCTCGTCCTCCGCCTCCCCGGCTCCGCCGCCCTCCTGCACCTCCTCCAGCCGCTCCAGGCCGGCCCGGCGGTCCTCGTGTTCACGACCTCCGCCGTGGCGGCCGGGGCCCTCGCCGTCACCCTGATGGCGGCCGTCCGCGGCACCGCGGCCGAAGCGGCCCGGCTGCGCGCGGCCCGCCGACGAGTGGCAGGGCTTCCCGAGGCCGGGGGCATGTCCGTACTCGACGACGACCGCCCGGACGCCTTCGCGCTGCCCGGCGGCCCCGCGGCACGGGCCGGATCGTCGTCACCGCCGGCATGCTCCGCGCCCTCGACGGCCACGAGCGCGAGGCGCTCCTCGGTCACGAACGCGCCCACCTGGCGGCCCGGCACCACCTCTTCCTCGGCGTCGCGGCCCTGGCCGGCTGGTGCCACCCGGCCCTGGCCGCCGTCGTCCCGCAGGTCTCCTTCGCGGCCGAGCGGGCCGCCGACGAGGCCGCCGCACGAGCCTGCGGGGACCGCCGCCTGACCGCGCGCGCCGTCGGCCGCGCCGCCCTCGCGGCCGGTTCCCGCCCGACGGGACCGCAGCTCCCGTCCTCGCCGCGGGCGGCACCACCGGCCCGGTCCCCGCCCGGGTCAGGGCCCTGCTCACCCAGGCCCCCGCCCGCCGCGTCGTCCCCGCCCTGCTCGCCATGGTCCTGCTCTGCTCCACGGCGGCCGTCTCCTCCGCCGCCGGCGCCGTCTGGCTCCACCGGGGCGTGGAGATCGCCCAGGGCGAGCAGCCCTGAGACCGCCGGGGCGCGGCCGGGGCGCTCAGGACGACCGGCCGCGCGGGATCAGGGAAGGGGCTCGTAGGACGGGCCGTCGGGCGCGCGGTCGCGCGAGCACAGCGTCACGTCCCTTCCCTTGAGGTAGGCGAGCAGCCAGGCGCCGAACGTCATCTCGTAGAGCGTCCACGAGGGGCTGTCCATCTCCTGGACCAGCACCCGCCAGGGCGAGGAGGGCGCGTCGGGGACGCGGAGGAAGACCATCTCCCCGGTCGTGGCCGTCGCCACCGGCAGCAGCTCACCGGGGCCCGCTCCCGCCCGGCTCGGCAGGAACCCGGCCATGTCCTCCTCGCGCCAGAACTCCAGGTCCAGCCGGATGTCCTTGCCCAGTTCGTGCAGGAGGTGACCGGCGGGGTGCTTGAGGAACAGCTGCCCGTTCACCACGATCGAACCGTAGGCGTCGACGATCTCGCGGAAGTCCCCGGGGAACCGGACGCCGAGCTCCCCTTCCAGACCGGTCCACGGCGCCGGGTCCGACCAGTGGAAACGGGGTTCGCCCAAGAGGGCGCTTATCTCCGAAAGCGTTGTCATCCCTGCGTCCCTTCCGACACGGTGATCCGAGGACACCGTAGAGCGGCGACCGGCCCGTTCCGCCTCCCTTGACGCCCCCGCCCCGCAGGACGAGACTCCGCACGGTCAAGAACCCCACGCCCCGCACGGCCTCGTTTGCGTCCCCGAACGAAGGGTTCCGTCCATGACCGCAACCGCTCCCTCCGGCAGACCCGGATCCCCGGACGTCCGTGCCGGCCGCGTCGAGCTCGCGCCCGGCACGGTCCCCGCCGACCCCCGCTTCGTCAACGACGACCTGCTGCCCGTCCCCGTGGCCGGGCGCCGCTGGACCACGTACAACTTCGCCGCCCTCTGGGTCGGCATGGCCCTAACATCCCCTCGTGGATGCTCGCCTCCGGCCTCGTCGCCCTCGGCATGGACTGGAAGCAGGCGGTCCTCACCATCGCCCTGGCCAACGTCGTCGTCCTCGTGCCGATGCTGCTCACCGGGCACGCCGGGCCGAAGTACGGCATCCCCTTCCCCGTCCTCGCCCGCGCCTCCTTCGGACTGCGCGGGGCGAACCTGCCCGCCCTCGTCCGGGCCGGCGTCGCCTGCGCCTGGTTCGGCATCCAGACCTGGATCGGCGGCCAGGGCGTCTTCGTCCTGCTCGACAAGGCCTTCGGCGGCGGCTGGGCGGAGGCGTCGAGGATCGGCGGCCAGCCCTGGACCCTCTGGCTCTGCTTCGTCCTCTTCTGGGCCCTCGAACTGGCCGTCATCCACCGGGGGATGGAGGCCCTGCGCCGCTTCGAGAACTGGGCCGCGCCCTTCGTGATCGTCGGCGCGCTCGCCCTCCTCGTCTGGATCACGGTCAAGGCGGGCGGCCTCGGCCCGCTCCTCGACCAGCCGTCGAAACTGGGCTGGGGCGCCGACTTCTGGCCCGTCTTCTTCCCCTCCCTCATGGGCATGATCGCCTTCTGGGCGACCCTGAGCCTCAACATCCCCGACTTCACCCGCTTCGGCGCGGGCCAGCGGTCCCAAGTCCTGGGACAGACCCTCGGGCTGCCCACCACGATGACCCTGTTCGCCCTGCTGTCGGTGCTCGTCACGTCCGGCTCGCAGGCCGTGTACGGGGCGCCGGTCTGGGACCCGGTGGCGCTCGCCGCGAAGACCGACAGCGTCTTCGGCCTGCTCTTCGCCCTGGTGACGGTCCTGGTCGCCACCCTCTCCGTGAACCTCGCGGCCAACGTCGTCTCCCCGGCGTACGACCTCGCCAACCTCGCCCCCCGGCTGGTGAACTTCCGTACGGGCGCGCTGATCACCGGCGTCGTCGGCGTGCTCATCATGCCGTGGAAGCTCACCGCCACCCCCGAGCTGTACATCTTCACCTGGCTCGGCCTGGTCGGCGGCCTCCTCGGCACCGTCGCGGGCATCCTCATCGCCGACTACTGGCTCGTCCGCCGCACCGTCCTGGACCTCGCGGGCCTCTACCGGGCCGACGGCCCGTACTGGTACCGGGGCGGCTGGAACCCGGCCGCCGTCCTCGCCTTCCTGGTCGGCGGCGTCCTCGCCGTGGGCGGCTCCCACTCGGCGCCCGGCACCGGCCCGTTCCCGGCGGACGGCCTGATCCCCTTCCTCAAGCCCCTGGCGGACTACGGCTGGGCCGTGGGCCTCGCCGCCGCCCTCCTCCTGTACACCGTCCTCATGAGGCGCGCGGCAGCCGCCCGGCCGTCCTCCCGATCCAGCTGAGGTAGGACCAGACCCGGGTGTTCACGGCGGGGGTGTCGGTTGCGCACCCCTTCCCGTACGACACGAGGCCGACCACGTACGGCGTCCCCGCGATCGTGTGCACCAGGGGACCGCCGGAGTCGTACTGGCAGGTGTCCCGCCCCGGCGCGTACGTGCACAGCTGCGCGGCGGTGACCTGGGACATCCCCGGGCCCCGCACTCCGCGTTGCCCATCGTGCCGAGGACCACGGTCCGCAGGACCTCGGAGGTGCGCCCCGAAGGAGGTGGTGCCCCAGCCGGGCGCCTCCACCCGCACGTGGTCGAAGGTCCCGTGCGCGAAGCGGCCGGGCAGCGCGACCGGCCGCACGTCACGGTTGAACACCACCGGCTCCGCCAGCCTGATCAGCGCGATGTCGTCCCGCTGGGTGCCGGGGTCGTAGCCGGGGTGGAGAAGGAACGCGGCGGGGGCCGCGAGGACGACGTTCGGGCTGTCGTCCCCCCGCGTCAGGTCGTGATCCCCGAGCAGCACCCCCACCCGCGCGGTGTTGCCGTACGAACCGGTCAGACAGTGCGCGGCGGTGAGCACGTACCGCTCACCCACCAGCGCCCCGCCGCACATCACCCGCCCTCCTCCCGGTCCACCAGCCCCACCATGAACGGGTACTGATGCGGCCGCGCCTCCTGCCCCCGACCACCGCCTGCGCCGCCGGCGCGGCCACGAGGGGCACACCGCCGTCACCGCACCCGCGACCGCCGCCGCGAGCTTCCTTGCCCATCCCACCTGATCTCCACCCTGCCGACACCGTCTCCCGGGCCGCCGCCCGCGCGGAGACGTTTCCGCACGCCCGCCGCGACCCGCGTGGGCATCAACGACGGGCGCGCGGTGGGGTCACCTGATCATGGGTCCGGACGGGTGACCGATGGTGTGATCAGCGGTCGGGGTCAGGGGCCCAGCCGGGGACGTGCGCGGCGACGGCCGCGTCCCAGGCCGGGGCGCCGCCCGGGAACGGCCAGGCGCGGGTGAGGTCGGGGAGTGGGCGAGGTCCCGGAGCCCGGCGGCCAGCCTCCGGCTCTCGTGCGCGATCCGCGCGGGGCCGAGCGGGCCGTCCAGCGCGGCGACCCGCTTCTCGTACTCGCTCACCGGACGCTCGGCGCAGAGCGCCACCCACGCGGGGTCCGGGGCCCGGGACAGGAGCAGCACCTCGGGCGGCCGCCCTCCGCGAGCGCCGCCGTCAGCCGGTCGTGGCCGTCCAGGACCACGGGGGAGTCGAGCCCGCTGATCCACCAGGCGAACACGGGCGGCAGCACCCCCTCCCGGTACTGGCGGCGGTACGCCCGCACCCGGGGTGCCTCGACCGGCGAGAGCGCGCGCAGCGGCAGCAGGTCGCGGGCGTCCTCGACCGGGTCCCCGTAGCCGAACCAGGTCAGATGGCCCCGGTCCGGGTCGTGGGCCAGGAGCTTCGGCCAGTTGCCGTCCACGAACCAGCGGTGGACGTCCGGGGCCAGCAGCCACTCGCCCGCGTGGAGCGGCCCGCTGTCGGACGCCCTGAGCTCCGTCTCCGCGTGCGCGGCCCAGCGCGCCGTCCACTCCTCCGTGCCCGGCGCCGCGAACTCCGCGAACGCGCGCGCCCGTTCGGCCCGGAGGGGGCCAGCGGGGAGGCGTACCGGCCGGTGCGCGCGTAGTGCACCCGCGGTGGGTGGCGCGCTGCCGGGCGAAGAGCACGGGGACCCCGTCCTGGAGCAGCACCAGCCGGCGCCCGTCGGCGCACTCCATCCGCAGACCGGGCCTCACCGGCTCTTCGACACGCATGTCCGCACCCTACGAGGCCGACGGCTACGGCACCGGGAAGTCCACTCCGCGGTGGCGAACTTGGACTCCGCGAGCTCCTTCGCGCGGGTCAGTTCGTCCTCCGTGACACGGCCCTCGGCGAGGCCGTAGCGGTCGCGGAAGGAGGCGACCAGGCGCTCGATGACGGCCTCGCGGGGCAGGCCGGTCTGACGGCGGAGGGGGTCGACGCGCTTCTTCGCGCTCTTGGTGCCCTTGTCGGAGAGCTTCTCGCGGCCGATGCGCAGGACCTCGGTCATCTTGTCGGGGTCGATGTCGTACGCCATCGTCACGTGGTGCAGGACCGCGCCCTCGCCCGCCACCAGCCGCTTCTGCGCCGCGCCCGCGATCTTGCCGGCGTCGGTGGCGATGTCGTTGAGGGGCTGGTACCAGGCGCGGACGCCCATGTCGCCGAGGGCGCCGAGGACCCAGTCGTCGAGGTAGGCGTAGCTGTCGGCGAAGGAGAGGCCCTGGACGAGGGCGTCGGGGACGGAGAGGGAGTACGTGATCGTGTTGCCCGGCTCGATGAACATCGCCCCGCCGCCGCTGATCCGGCGCACCACCTGGATGCCGTGCCGCTCCGCCGCCTCCGGGTCGACCTCGTTGCGCAGGGACTGGAAGCTGCCGATCACCACGGCCGGGGCGCCCCACTCCCAGATCCGCAGGGTGGGCGGGCGGCGGCGGCCGCGACCTCGGCGGTGAGGACCTCGTCGAGGGCCATGTGCAGCGCGGGGACTGCGGCGGCTCGTGGATCAGCTGCCAGTCGTAGTCGGTCCAGTCCGTGGCGTGGGCGAGGGCCCGCCGGACCGCGACGCCGACGCCCTCCGTGGTCAGCCCGAACATCTGCGTGCCCGGTGGCAGCGCCGCGTCGATCCGGGCCGCGAGCCCGGAGGCGTCCGTGTCGACGGGCGCGCCTTCGAGGGCTCCGTCGATCGCGAGGATCGCCTCGTCGGGTTCGAGGAAGAAGTCGCCCGCGACCCGCACGTTCCGCAGGACGCCGTCCTCGGTGTCGAGGTCGACGACCACCAGTTTTCCGCCCGGGACCTTGTACTCGCCGTGCACGGAAGCCTCCCTGTCCGTAAGGGCCGTAAGGGGTGAACTCGGCCGAAGGGTACTCCTCGGGGAAACATCCGGTGACAAGTGCGGCATTCCGGTTGTCAGCACCGCGTGCTTAGCTGGGGGACATGATCGAAGACTTCCTTGAGCACGTCCTCGACGGCGGTACGACCGAGGTCGAGGAGGCCGTCCGCAAGGCGGCCGCCGCCGAGATCATGCCGCGCTTCCGGCAGCTCGCGGCCGACGACATCGTCGAGAAGAACGGGCCGCACGACCTGGTCACGGTCGCGGACCGGGCGGCCGAGGCGCACCTGACCGCGTCGCTCACCGCGCTGCTGCCCGGTTCCGTGGTCGTCGGGGAGGAGGCCGTGCACGCGGACCCCGCCGTGTACGAGGAGCTGCGGGGCGACGCGCCGGTCTGGATCGTCGACCCGGTCGACGGCACGCGCCAGTTCGTCCACGGCGACCCCGCCTTCTGCACCCTCGTGGCCCTCGCCCGGCACGGCGAGGTCCTCGCCTCCTGGACCTACGCGCCCGCCCTGGAGCAGTTCGCCGTCGCCGTGCGCGGGCGCGGCGCCAGGCTCAACGGGGAGGCGATACGGTCCGGTTCGCCGGCGCCGGGCGAGGTCCTGGAGGTCGCCACCTCGCACCCCGACTACACCACCCCGGACCAGAAGCGGGCCCTGCTGGGGCTGCGGGTCGAGGGCGTCCGGCCGCGCCCCTGCGGCTCCGCCGGTCTCGAGTACCTCGCCGTGGCGCGCGGGGAGCTCGCCGGCACCGCCTTCAGCTGGGAGTACGCCTGGGATCACGCCGCCGGACTCCTCCTGGTCGCCGAGGCGGGCGGCGCGACCACGACGATCGCGGGGGAGCCGTTCCGGCTCGCCGGGGGCAACGCGCTGCCGTTCACCACCGCCCGGGACGCGGCCACCGCCGAGCGGATCCGGAGGCTCCTCGGGGGCGTGTGAGGAGCGGCCCGCCACCCGCCTATCCTGGGGGTCCTGGCCATCGGCTGACGAAGGAGTCCGAAGGTGACGAACGAGACGTCGATGCTCGATGCCGTCGTCGTGGGGGCGGGACCCAACGGACTGACGGCCGCCGTCGAACTGGCCCGGCGCGGCCTCTCCGTGGCCGTCTTCGAGGCCAAGTCCACCGTCGGCGGCGGCGCCAGGACCGAGGAGCTCACCCTCCCCGGCTTCCGCCACGACCCCTGCTCCGCCGTGCATCCGCTCGGCGCCGGATCGCCCGTCTTCAAGACGATGCCGCTCGACCGGTACGGCCTGGAGTGGCTCCACCCCGAACTGCCCATGGCCCACCCCTGGGACGACGGCACCGCCGCCGTCCTCGCCCGCTCCGTCGCCGAGACCGCCGCCTCCTTCGGGCCGCGCGACGCCGGCACGTACCGCAGGCTCGTCGCCCCCTTCCTCGGCAAGTGGGACACCCTCGCGAGCGACTTCATGCAGCTGCCGCTCACCGCGCTGCCCCGCGACCCCGTCACGCTCGCCCGCTTCGGCCTCGCCGGACTCCCGCCGTCCACCTGGCTGATGCGGAGGTTCAAGGACGAGAAGGCCCGCGCGCTCCTCGCCGGGCTCGTCGGCCACGTCATCGCCCCGCTCGACGGCTTCGCCACCGGCGCCGTCGGCCTGGTCTTCGCGCTCGCCGCGCACGCCGGCGGCTGGCCGATGCTCCGGGGCGGCTCGCAGTCCATCTCCGACGCCCTCGCCGCCTACCTCAAGGACCTCGGCGGCGCCGTCCACACCGACTTCGAGGTCAAGCGGCTCGACGACCTGCCGCCCGCCCGCGCCTACGTCTTCGACACCTCGCCCACCGCCCTCGCCCGGATCGCCGGCTTCGGCGGGCACTACGACCACTACAGGTACGGCGCCGCCGCCTTCAAGATCGACTACGCGCTCGACGGGCCCGTGCCCTGGACCGCCGAGGAGGCCCGCCGGGCCGGCACCGTCCAGATCGGCCCCACCGCCGGAGAGATCGGCACCGCCCTGCGCCAGGCCTCCTCCGGCACCGCCCCCGACGCGCCCTTCCTCATCACCGCGCAGCCCAGCCTCGTCGACCCCTCCCGCGCCCCCGGGGGCAAGCACATCTTCTGGGCGTACGGCCACGTGCCGAACGGCTGGCGCGGCGACCTCACCGAGGCGATCGAGCGTCAGATCGAGCGCTTCGCCCCCGGCTTCCGCGACCGCGTCCTGGCCCGCGCCACCTCGGGCCCGGCCGAACTCGCCGAGCGCAACGCCAACTACATCGGCGGCGACATCGCCTGCGGCGCCGCCCGCGGCCTCCAGCTCCTGCTGCGCCCCACGCTCTCCCTCCGCCCCTACGCCACCCCGCACCCCGCGGTCTTCCTCTGCTCCTCCGCGACCCCGCCCGGCCCCGGCGTCCACGGCATGTCCGGGCACAACGCGGCGAAGGCCGTGTGGCGGAGCCTGCGAAAATAGACTGCCCCCATGGCCAAGTACTTCGACGTGCACCCCGACAACCCCCAGCCCCGCACCATCGGCACGGTGGCGGACTCCATCCGGAACGGGGCGCTCGTCGCGTACCCGACCGACTCCTGCTACGCCCTGGGCACCCGGATCGGCAGCCGCGACGGCATCAGCCGCATCCGCTCCATCCGCGACCTCGACGACCGGCACCACTTCACGCTGATGTGCGCGAACTTCGCCCAGCTGGGCCAGCTCGTGCACATCGACAACGACGTCTTCCGCGCGGTCAAGGCGTCCACGCCCGGCGCGTACACCTTCATCCTCCCGGCGACGAAGGAGGTGCCCCGCCAGCTGCTCCACCCCAAGAAGAAGACCGTCGGCGTCCGCATCCCCGACCACGTCGTCACCCAGGCCCTCCTCGCCGAACTCGGCGAGCCGCTGCTCTCCAGCACCCTGCTCCTGCCCGACGAGGCCGAACCGCTGACCCAGGGCTGGGAGATCAAGGAACGGCTCGACCACCAGGTCGACGCCGTGCTCGACTCCGGCGACTGCGGCACCGAACCCACCACCGTCGTCGACTTCTCCAGCGGCGAGCCCGAGATCGTCCGCCGGGGCGCGGGGGACACCACCCGCTTCGAGTAGCCGGATCGGGGCGGGCCACCGCTCCCGGACCGGCCCTTCCGGGCCCGGCCGCGCGCACCGTACGGTCGGGGGAACGCCACGCGCACCCAGGAGGCCCGGCCGCATGATCGTCATCGCCCACGTCAGCGACGTCCACATCGACGCCGAGCGGCGCAGCCAGGACCGCACCCGCGCCGTCCTGCGGTACCTGGAGGAGCTGCCGTACGACCTGGCGGCCGTCCTCGTCACCGGTGACGTCGCCGACCACGGGGCCCCGGACGAGTACGCGGTGGCGCGGGAGCTGCTGACCTCCCGCCACCCGCTGCTCGTCTGCCCCGGCAACCACGACGACCGCGCCGCCTTCCGCAAGGGCCTCCTCGCGGGGAGGCGGCGGTGCGCGAGGACGCCCCGTCAACCAGCTCCTCCGCGGCGAGGGCTTCGCCGTCGCCCTCTGCGACTCCTCCGTGCCCGGCGAGGGCCGGGGTTTCCTGGAGGACGAGACGCTCGCGTGGCTCGACGGCGTCCTCTCCGACACCCCGCGCGAGGTGCCCGTCCTGGTCGGCTTCCACCACCCGCCGGTCCCGCTGCACACCCCGTACGTGGACGGCATCCGGCAGTTCGGCGAGGAGCGGCTCGCCGCGCTCGCCGCCCGCCACCCCACCTCACGGCCTTCCTCGCGGGCCACGCCCACACCGCCGCCGCCACGACCTTCGCCGGGCGCCCGCTGCTCGTCGCGCCCGGGGTCGTCTCCGCCCTCCGGCTGCCCTGGGAGAACCCGACCGACCACCCGTACGTCCACCTCGACCCGCCGCCCGCCCTCGCCTTCCACGTCCTCGGCGAGGACGGCCGGCTGACCACCCACTACCGGACGGTCACCGGCTGACCCCGCCGCGACCGGGGACGGACGTCCATGTCGTTTTCTCGCCAGCCCGCGAGCCGTCCGTCCCCGATCCTGGACCCATGCACACCGACACCGAGCGCTGCGTACGGGCCGTCCAGTCGAAGGAGGCCCGGTTCGACGGCGTGTTCTTCACCGCCGTCCGCACCACCCGGATCTACTGCCGCCCCAGCTGCCCGGCCGTCCCGCCCAAGCCCGAGAACATGGAGTTCCACCCGAGCGCCGCGTCCCGCCAGCGCGCCGGGCCGGGCCTGCAAGCGGTGCCGCCCACACCAGCCCCGGCTCGCCCGAGTGGGAACGTCCGGGCCGACGCTGCCGCCCGCGCCGTGCGGCTCATCCAGGACGGCGTCGTCGACCGCGAGGGCGTCCTGCCTGGCCCGCCGCCTGGCTGGTCCACCCGCCAGATCGAGCGCCAGCCTCGCCGAACCCGGCGCTGACCGCCCCGCCCAGCCCAGCGCCCAGACCGCCCGGCTGCTCATCGAGACCACCCTGATGCCCCTTCGGCGAGATCGCTGCGGCCGGATTCTCCTCCATCCGCACCTTCAACGACACCGTCCGCGAGGCTTCGCCTCACCCCGGCGAATTGGCGCCCGCGCCGCCCGCCGGTCACCGGCCGGGATTTAGTGACTGGTCTCTGGCGGCCGGGACTGCCCGCGCCTGCCACCCTGAGCCATCAGCCTCCGGCTGCCGTACCGCACCCCCCTGGAACCCTCCAACCTCTTCGGGCACCTCGCCGCGACCGCCGTCCCCGGCGTGGAGGAGTGGCGCGACGGCGCCTACCGGCGGACGCTGAGCCTCCCGTACGGGCACGGCATCGTCGCCCTCGCCCCGCGCCCCGACCACATCGCCTGCCGCCTCTTCCTCACCGACCCGCGCGACCTCACCCAGGCGATCAGCCGCTGCCGCCGGCTCCTCGACCTCGACGCCGATCCCGTCGCCGTCGACGAGCAGCTCCGCGCCGACCCGCTGCTCGCCCCGATCGTCGGCAAGGCGCCCGCCGCCGGGTGCCGGGACCGTCGACCCGCCGAGTTCGCCGTACGGGCCGTCCTCGGCCAGCAGGTCTCCACCGCCGCCGCCCGCACCCACGCCGCCCGGCTACCGCGCACGGCGTCCCCGTCGAGGACCCTGAGGCGCGGACTCACTCCACTTTCCTGGGCCCTGAGGCGCTCGCCGCCCTCGACCCTCGAGACCCTCGCGCCCCGCAGCCGCACCACCCTCTCACTCGTCCGCCCCGCCGGCTCGCTCCCGCCTGGCCCCGCCGACGACCGCGAGGAGGCCCGCGCCCGGCTGCTCGCCCTGCCCGGCTTCGGCCCCTGGACCACCGAGATCATCGCCATGCGGGCCCTCGGCGACCCCGACGCCTTCCTCCCCGGCGACCTCGGCGTCCGCCGCGCCGCCGAGGCACTCGGACTGCCCGGCACCCCGGCCGCGCTCACCGCCCGCGCCGCGCGCTGGCGCCCCTGGCGCGCCTACGCCGTCCAGTACCTCTGGGCGACCGACGACCACCCGATCAACCTCCTGCCCGCGTGAAGAGAGCCCCCGCCATGCCCCTCGTCCAGCACACCGTCGTGGACAGCCCCTACGAGCCGCTGACCCTCGTCGCCGTCGACGGCGTCCTCAGCCGCCTCCACATGACGGGCCAGCGCCACCGCCCGCCCGAGGAGACCTTCGGCGCACCCGACCCCGCCCCTTCGGCGAGGCGATCCGCCAGCTCGACGCCTACTTCGCGGGCGAACTCACCGAGTTCGACCTGCCGCTGAACCTCATCGGCACCCCGTTCCAGCTGCGCGTCTGGGAGCGGCTGCTGCGCATCCCGTACGGGGAGACCCGGACGTACGGCGAACTCGCCGAGGAGCTCGGCAACCCCGGCGCCTCCCGGGCCGTCGGCCTCGCCAACGGCAAGAACCCCGTCGGCATCGTCGTCCCCTGCCACCGGGTCGTCGGATCGGGCGGCAGCCTCACCGGCTACGGCGGCGGCCTGGACCGCAAGCAGCGGCTGCTCGCCTTCGAATCGGGCGCGGCGGAACCGGACGCCCTTTTCTGAGGAGCTAGCGGAGCCGGTCGAGGAGCGCGGGCAGCGCCGTGCCGATCGGCTCGCGCACGACCTCGTCGGCGACGGGGTCGTACGGGTGGGCTCGGCGTTCACGATGATCAGCCGGGCGCCGTGCTCGGCCGCGATCCCCGCGAGGGAGGCCGCGGGCTGGACCTGGAGGCTGCTGCCGACCACGACGAACACCTCGGCGGCCTTGGCGATCGACATGGCCGTGCCGAGCACCACCGGATCGAGCCGCTGCCCGAACATCACCGTCGCCGGCTTCAGGATCCCGCCGCACTCCCGGCACGCCGGGTCGTCCTCCCGGCCCGCAACCGGTCGAACGCCTCCGCCATCGACGAGCGCGCGTGGCAGGCCGTGCACACCACCGACCGCGCCGAGCCGTGGAGTTCGAGCACCTTCCGCTCGGGCAGCCCGGCGGCCTGGTGCAGCCCGTCCACGTTCTGCGTGATCACCCGCAGCGCGTGGCCGCTCGTCCGCTCGTACGCGGCGACCGCGCGGTGCGCCGCGTTCGGCTCGGCGCTCAGGGCCGGACCGTCGAGCCGCATCCGCCACGAGCGCCGGCGGATCTCCGGGTCGGCCATGTACGGCCCGTACGTGACGAGCCGTTCGGCCTCGGGGTCCTGCCGCCACATGCCGTTCGGACCCCGGTAGTCGGGGATGCCCGAGTCCGTGGAGATGCCGGCACCACTGAAGATCGCGACCATCGTCATGCGCAGACCCTAGGTACCGCCGGACCGCTCCCGCGAGCGGGTTTCCGGGTGCTACGTTCCCGTCATGGCCAAGGTGAACATCGCGCTCGACGCCGAACTCGTCGTGGAAGTCATGGTCCTGGCCGGAATCGGCAACCCCAGGACGCCGTCGAGGCCGTCGTCCGCGACTACATCGCCCGCGGCCACCGCACCGAGGCGCGGGCCGTCAGCCGCGACGAGCCCCGGCACCCCGGCGAGATCGTCCCGCCGGAACCCCCGCAGGGATAGGCCCCCTTTCCGCCAACCGCCGCGTCCGCTCCGCCAGTTCCGTGATGCCGATGCCGATGCCGTCGAAGCCGAAGACGGCGCTGCGCACCCGGTCCCGCAGCGGCTCCGACCACCGCGGCGGGATCGCGGCCGCGCCGCCCAGGATCCGGTCCCAGAGCCCTCCGTCCGTGCCACCCATACCTCCGGTGTACCGAATCCGACGGCCGGGCGCGCGCCGCCCCGGCCCCGGGCGGCTCCGCGCCGCGCCGGGCGTGCCGAATCCCCGGGGCTCCGCGCCGCGCCGCGTGCGCCGGTCCTCACTCCCGGGCGGCTCCGCGCCGGTCCGGGCCTTCGCCGCCCGTCGCAGCCGGGAGTGGCGGTCGCCGCCCTGCTCGCTCATCGCCTCTCCGACCATGCTCCGCACCGCGTCCCGGAGCCCGTGCAGGGCGGGTGCCGGGCAGGGCCCGCCCCGGGTCCTCCCGCAGCTCCCGCAGCAGCGCGAAGCACAGCACCAGCATCACGACCACGAACGGCAGCGCCACCAGGATGGTCGCCGTCTGCAGCGACTTCAGACCGCCCGCCACGAGCAGCACCGCCGCCACGGCGGCCATCAGGACGCCCCAGGTCACCACCAGCCAGGTCGGCGGGTGGAGCGCGCCGCGGCTCGTCAGCGACCCCATCACCAGCGAGGCCGAGTCCGCGCTCGTGATGAAGTACGTCATCACCAGGAGCATCGCGAGGACCGAGGTCACCGTCCCGATCGGCAGCGCGTCCAGCATCGTGAACAGCGAGGCCTCGGCGCCGTCCTTCAGCGCCGTCGCCAGGTCCGCCGCGCCCGTCGACTCCAGCCGGATCGCGGTCCCGCCCATCACGCAGAACCACACCACCGTCGCCCCCGAGGGCACGAGCAGCACTCCCACCAGGAACTCCCGGATCGTCCGGCCGCGCGAGATCCGGGCGATGAAGGTGCCGACGAACGGCGCCCAGGACAGCCACCACGCCCAGTAGAAGATCGTCCACGCGCCCAGCCACTCGCGGTCGGTGAACGCGCCCGTGCGGCTGGCCATCGGCAGCAGCTGGTCCAGATAGCCGCCGACGGAGGCCGGGACGGTGTCCAGGATGTAGACGGTCGGGCCGAGCAGGAACACGAACAGCATCAGACAGGCCGCGAGGACGATGTTGATCGTGGACAGCCACTTCACGCCCTTGTGCAGCCCGGAGAACGCGGACAGGACGAAGGCCGCCGACAGCGCCACGATGATGATCAGCTGCGTGGCCGTCGAGTTCTCCACGTCCATCGTCAGGTTCAGCCCCTCGGCGACCTGGAGGGCGCCGAGCCCCAGGCTCGTCGCCGTGCCGAACACCGTCGCGAACACCGCCAGCAGGTCGATCGCCTTGCCCGGCCAGGACTCCGCCCGGCGCGCCCCCATCAGCGGCACGAACGCGGAGCTCAGCCGGTTGCCCCGGCCCTTGCGGAAGCCCGCGTACGCCAGCGCCAGACCCGCGATGCCGTAGATCGCCCACGGCGTCAGCGTCCAGTGGAAGAAGGAGTACTCCAGGGCCGTGCGGGCCGCCGCGCCCGTCCCCGCCGGGACCCCGCTCGCCGGTGGAGGGTTCAGGAAGTGCGTCAGCGGCTCCCCGACCCCGTAGAACATCAGGCCGATGCCCATGCCGGCGCTGAACATCATCGCGATCCACGCCAGGTTCGTGAACTCCGGCTCCGAGTCGTCCGCGCCCAGCCTGATCCGGCCGAAGCGGCTCAGCGCGATCACCACGCACAGCACCAGGAAGGTGTCCGCGGCGACCACGAACAACCAGGCGAAGTTGGCCAGCACCCACTGCAGGGCGGTGGAGGAGGCGCTGTCGAAGGAGTCCTCGCCGAGCGCCGCCCAGCCGACGACCGCGACGACCGCGGCGACCCCGATCCCGATGACCTTGCCGTCCGGCGTGCCGTCCGGAACGATCTTTTCCGTGCTCATGCGACCCCACTATGGTGCGGAATATCGCTTTATCAGGGGGTGGCACGCCGTCCGGACGTACGGATAGGGTCAGCCTCGGCGCGACTGCACGTTCGAAAGCAAGGGATGCAAGGTGACGGACGGAGCAGCAACTCAGGTCGCTCACGTGCTCGTGGCGGCCGACAAGTTCAAGGGCTCGCTCACGGCCGTACAGGTCGCGGAGCGGGTCACAGCAGGACTGCGACGGGTCGTCCCGGAGCTCACGGTCGAGACCCTGCCCGTCGCGGACGGCGGCGACGGCACCGTCGCGGCGGCCGTCGCGGCCGGTTTCGAGCGGCGCGAGGTCCGCGTGACGGGCCCGCTCGGCGAGCCGGTCACCGCGGCGTACGCGCTGCGCGGCACCACCGCGGTCGTCGAGATGGCGGAGGCCTCGGGCCTCCAGCTCCTCCCGCCCGGCGTGTTCGCCCCGCTGACGGCGACCACGTACGGCTCCGGAGAGCTGCTCCGCGCCGCCCTCGACGCCGGTGCGACCACCCTCGTCTTCGGCGTCGGCGGCAGCGCCACCACCGACGGCGGCGCCGGCATGCTCGCCGCGCTCGGCGCCCGCTTCCTCGACGCGGCCGGCGAGCCCGTCGGCCCCGGCGGCGCGGCCCTGGCCGACCTCGCCACGGCCGACCTCGGCGGCCTCGACCCCGCTTCGCCTCGGTCGACCTCATCCTCGCGAGCGACGTCGACAACCCGCTCACCGGCCCCAAGGGCGCGCCCGCCGTCTACGGCCCGCAGAAGGGCGCCACCCGGACGACGTCCGCACCCTCGACGCCGCCCTCGCCCACTTCGCCACCGTCCTGGAGAAGGCCGTCGGGCCGCGCGCCGCCGAGGCGGCCGTCGCGCCCGGCGCCGGCGGCGCGGGCGGCATCGGCTACGGCGCGCTCATCCTCGGCGCGAGCTTCCGGCCCGGCATCGAGCTGATGCTGGAGGTCCTCGGCTTCGCCCCGCTCTGGAGCGCGCCACCCTCGTCGTCACCGGCGAGGGCTCCTCGACGAGCAGACCCTCCACGGCAAGGCCCCGGCCGGCGTCGCCGCCGCCGCCCGTGCCGCCGGCAAGGAGGTCGTCGCGGTCTGCGGCCGCCTCGCCCTGCCCCGGAGGCCCTCGGCACGGCCGGCATCCGCCGCGCGTACCCCTCGCGGAGCTGGAGCCGGACCCGGCGAAGTCCATGGCGAACGCGGGCCCGCTCCTGGAGGACGTGGCGGCGAACATCGCGCGCGACTTCCTCGCGTAGGACTCCGCCGCGGGCCCCGGCCCGGAAGAACGTCACCCGCCCGAAACACGGCGGTGTGAAGCTCGCTCCATGACTGCTGCACGCATCGAGGAGAACCGCTCCACCCCGCCTCCCCGACCTGCTCGGCGCCTACCACCTGGCCAACCGGGCCGAGCGGGGAGGGCCGTCGCGGGCGTCGCCGGGCTCGCGGCCGTATACCGGGCCGAGGCCGAGGACCCCGTCGGCGCGTTCGCCGCGGACACGGTGCTGCTCGCCACTCCGGCGGGGGCGGAGGAGCCGGCCGGCTGCGTCGTGCTCAAGGCCCCGAGGAGGGCCGCGCGCCCGAGATCAAGCGGCTCTGGGTGGCGCCCGGGGCCCGGCGGAAGGGGCTCGCGAGGGCCCTCATGACCGAGGCCCTGCGCCGGGCCGCCGCCTCCGGGGCGCCCGTCGTGCGCCTGACGGTCTGGAAGGGGCGGGAGGAGCCGCTCGCGCTCTACCGGAGCCTCGGGTTCGCGATCGTGGAGTCCTGGGACGCGCGTCCGGACCTCCTGTGCCTGGAGCGGCCGCTCGACGTCGTCGAGCGGCTCACCCCAGGGCCGTACGGGCCCACGCCGGGGCCGGGCTCGCCGCGCTCCTCGTGGACGCCGTCGACGGCGGGGCCTCCGTGGGCTTCCTGGCGCCCCTGGAGACCGCCGAGGCGGCCGCCTGGTGGTCCCGCGTCGCCGAGGAGGCCGCGGAGGGCGTACGGGACGTCTGGGCCGCCCACGGCCCCGACGGGCGGCTCAGCGGGTCGTCACCCTCGTCCGCTCCGGCGCGGCCAACGGCCGGCACCGCGGCGAGATCGCCCGGCTCCTCGTCCACCGCTCCGCCCGCGGCCGGGGCCTCGGGCGGCGGCTGCTCGCCACGGTCGAGGCCCACGCCGCCGCCACCGGCCTCGCCCTGCTCGTCCTGGACACCCAGACCGGCAGCCCGGCCGAGCGCCTCTACCGGGGCGCGGGCTGGACCGCCGCCGGGACGATCCCGGACTACGCCGCCGACCCGGCCGGCACCCTCCGCGCCACCACGCTCTACTACAAGCGCCTCTAGGGCATGGAAAAGGGCCCGGGAGGCGATGCGCCTCCCGGGCCCTTTCCGTACGCCGTCTCGTCCGTTACGGCAGCTGTGCCGCCCGCGCCTCCCGGCTCTCACGCCGGTTGTCGCGGAAGGTGTTCACGCGCCGGGCCGTCGCGAAGAGGGGGATCACGGCGCCCAGCACGACCTGCAGCGCGCAGCCGGTCTGGAGCAGGAACGCCCCGCCCGGCGCGTCGAACGCCCAGGCCGCCAGCATGGCCATCGCGCCGACGATCCAGCTGAGCATCGCCACCGCGAGGACGCCCCGCGGCTTCGGGTACTCGACCCGGCTGACCATCAGCCACGCCACTCCGATGATCGCGAGCAGCGTCGGGATGAAGGGCAGCTCCAGGAGCACGATCGAGACGACCGTCAGCGCGCCGAAGGGGCTCGGCATGCCCTGGAACATGCCGTCCTTCATCGTCACGCAGGAGAAGCGGGCCAGCCGTAGGACGACCGCGAGCAGCACCACGATCGCGGCGACCGCCGAGACCTTCTGCTGTGCGTCGTCCGCGACCATGCCGTACACGAGCACGAAGTAGGCCGGGGCCAGACCGAAGCTGATCAGGTCCGACAGGTTGTCGAGCTCGGCGCCCATCGGCGAGCTGCGGAGCTTGCGCGCCACGATGCCGTCGAAGAGGTCGAAGATCGCCGCGGCCAGCATCAGGATCACGGCGGTGGCGGCGCTGTTGCGCGCCATGCCGGTCTCGCTGCTGCCGGTGAGGTGCGGGATGAGGATGCCGGTGGTGGTGAAGTACACCGCCATGAAGCCGCACGTGGCGTTACCGAGCGTGAGGGCGTCCGCTATGGACAGCCTCAGCGACAGCGGCATCTCCTCGGCTTCTTCGGCCGCCTCCGCCTCGGCGTCGGCGACCCAGTCGGCAGCTCGTGTGTCGGGATCAATCACGGTCAATGCGAGTCACCCCCGCTGTGGTGGTCTGGCCGACCTCGACCGCGACCTCGACGCCCTCGGGGAGGTAGATGTCGACGCGCGAGCCGAAGCGGATCAGACCGATACGGTCACCCTGTTCGACCTTCGTCCCCTGCGGGATGTACGGCACGATCCGCCGGGCGACGGCGCCCGCGATCTGGATCATCTCGATGTCGCCGAGCTCGGTGTCGAAGTGCCAGACAACGCGCTCGTTGTTCTCGCTCTCCTTGTTGAACGCCGGGACGAACCCACCGGGGACGTGTTCCACGGACGTCACCGTGCCGGCCAGCGGCGCGCGGTTGACGTGGACGTTCAGCGGGCTCATGAAGATGGCGACCCGGGTCCGTCCGTCCTTCCACGGCATGATGCTCTGCACCACACCGTCGGCGGGGGAGATGACCCGGCCCTGAGCGATCTCACGCTCGGGGTCGCGGAAGAACCACAGCATGCCGGCCGCGAGCGCGGTGGTCGGCACGGCGATGGCCGCGGCACGCCTCGACCTGCGGGAGCGCGCGAGGCTGAGTGCCGCGGTGGCGACGGTCGGCAGAAGCCACGGCGATGCTCCGCGAGCGATGCGAGTGCCCTTGAGGCTGTCGCGGTGTGCAGAGGTTTGGCTGTGGGGCATGGATGACCTTCGTAGCGGATGATGCCGCACTGGCAACGGGGGACGGCGGCTTTCCGGCGATGCTATCGGTTGCGGGGCGCAACTGGGCAAGCCAGGAACCGAGTCGACGGCCGGAAGACGAACACGGGGTGTGATCTTCTTCGCGGCCGAACCGACTCAAAAGCGACATTCAGCCCTGGAATCGGTACTCCTCCAGGAGCCGGCGACCAATGATCATTTTCTGGATCTCGGCGGTACCTTCACCGATGAGCAGCATCGGCGCCTCGCGGTAGAGCCGCTCGATCTCGTACTCCTTCGAGAAGCCGTAGCCGCCGTGGATGCGGAAGGCATCCTCCACGACCTCCTTGCAGTACTCGGAGGCGAGGTACTTCGCCATCCCTGCTTCGAGGTCGTTTCGTTCCCCAGAGTCCTTTTTGCGTGCTGCATTCACCATCATGGCATGGGCGGCCTCGACCTTGGTAGCCATCTCGGCCAGCTTGAACTGAATGGCCTGGTGCTGGGCGATCGCCTTGCCGAAAGTGTGACGTTGCTGGGCATAAGAGACACCCAGTTCGAAAGCACGCTGCGCGACGCCGCAACCACGGGCCGCCACGTTCACGCGGCCGACCTCGACGCCGTCCATCATTTGGTAAAACCCTCGGCCGGTGACCCCGCCGAGCACGCGATTGGCCGGAATGCGCAGTCCGTCCATGATGAGTTCGGTGGTGTCGACCCCCTTGTAACCCATCTTGTCGATCTTGCCCGGAATCGTGAGGCCGGGGCGGACCTCTCCGAAGCCGGCCTCCTTCTCGACGAGGAAGGTCGTCATCGACTTGTGGGGGGCCGTGCCCTCGGGGTGTCCTTCGTCACTTCGGACGAGAACGGCCACCAGCGTTGACGTGCCGCCGTTCGTCAGCCACATCTTCTGGCCGTTGAGGACGTACTCCTCGCCGTCCTTGACCGCCTTCGAGGTGATCGCCGACACGTCCGAGCCGAGGCCCGGCTCCGACATCGAGAACGCGCCGCGCGTCTCGCCGGCCGCCATCCGCGGAAGGAAGTACTCCTTCTGCTCCTGGGTGCCGTGCTGCTTGAGCATGTACGCCACGATGAAGTGCGTGTTGATGATGCCGGAGACCGACATCCAGCCACGGGCGATCTCCTCCACGCACAGCGCGTAGGTCAGCAGCGACTCGCCCAGGCCCCCGTACTCCTCGGGGATCATCAGACCGAAGACGCCGAGCTCCTTGAGCCCGTCGACGATCTGCTGCGGGTACTCGTCGCGGTGCTCCAGCTCCGTCGCGACCGGGATGATCTCCTTGTCGACGAAGTCCCGCACGGTGGCGAGGATCTCCTGCTGGACATCGGTCAGACCGTGGGTCTGGGCGAGTCGCGCCATGACTACTTCCCCTGTTCCTTCAGCTCGGGGCGGCCGGGCTGCTCGCCGCCGCGCTCCTTGATGTACGTCTCGGTGGGGACCATCACCTTGCGGCGGAAGACGCACACCAGGGTGCCGTCCTGCTTGTAGCCCTTGGTCTCGACGTAGACGATCCCGCGGTCGTTCTTCGACTTCGACGGGGTCTTGTCGAGGACCGTCGTCTCGCCGTAGATCGTGTCGCCGTGGAAGGTCGGCGCCACGTGCCGCAGCGACTCGATCTCCAGGTTGGCGATGGCCTTGCCCGAGACGTCCGGCACGGACATGCCGAGCAGCAGCGAGTAGATGTAGTTGCCGACGACGACGTTCTTGCCGAAGTCCGTCGTGTTCTCGGCGTAATTCACATCCATGTGCAGCGGATGGTGGTTCATGGTGAGCAGACAGAAGAGGTGGTCGTCGTACTCGGTGACCGTCTTCCCGGGCCAGTGCTTGTAGACGGCGCCGACTTCGAACTCTTCGTAGGTGCGGCCGAACTGCATGGAACTCAGGCCTCCGGGATCTCGAACTTGCTGGTGCGCTGCATGCCGGCGGCGCGGCCCTTGCCGGAGATGACCAGGGCCATCTTGCGGGAGGCCTCGTCGATCATCTCGTCGCCGAGCATCGCGGAGCCCTTCTTCCCGCCGGCCTCGGACGTGTAGTAGTCGTACGCGTCGAGGATCAGCTCGGCGTGGTCGTAGTCCTCCTGCGAGGGCGAGAAGATCTCGTTCGCGGCGGCGACCTGGTCCGGGTGCAGCACCCACTTGCCGTCGAAGCCGAGGGCCGCGGCGCGCCGCGCGACCGCCCGGTAGCCCTCCTGGTTGCGGATCTGCAGGTAGGGGCCGTCGATCGCCTGGAGGTTGTTGGCGCGGGCCGCCATCAGGATGCTCATCAGGATGTGGTGGTACGCGTCCGCCGGGTAGCCGGGCGGCTGCTCGCCCACGACGAGGGACTTCATGTTGATGGAGGCCATGAAGTCGGCCGGGCCGAAGATGATGGTCTCGACGCGCTGGGAGGCCTGCGCGATCGCGTTGACGTTGGTCAGGCCCTGGGCGTTCTCGATCTGCGCCTCGATGCCGATCTTGCCGACCTCGAAGCCCATGGTCTTCTCGATCTGCGTGAGCAGCAGGTCGAGGGCGACGATCTGCTGGGCGTCCTGGACCTTCGGCAGCATGATGCAGTCGAGGTTCTGGCCGGCGCCCTCGACGACCGTGACGACGTCGCGGTAGGTCCAGTGGGTCGTCCAGTCGTTGACGCGGACCACGCGGGTCTTGCCGGTCCAGTCGCCCTCGTTCAGGAACTTCACGATGGTGTGCCGGGCCTCGGGCTTGGCCAGCGGGGCGCACGCGTCCTCCAGGTCCAGGAAGACCTGGTCGGCCGCGAGGCCCTGGGCCTTCTCCAGGAAGCGCGGGTTGGAGCCGGGGACCGCCAGGCAGGAGCGGCGGGGGCGGAGCCGGTTCACGGGGCTGGTCATGCGAGGACCTCCGTACTTTCAAGGGGGCTGAGCTTGTTCGCTGTCCGGATCTCGTCGACGATACGGCCGATGATCTCCGTGATACCGAAGTCCTTCGGTGTGAAGACGGCGGCGACACCCGCGCGCTTCAGTTCTGCGGCGTCGGCGTTCGGGATGATTCCGCCGACGATGACCGGAATGTCCGGGGCGCTCGCCTCGCGGAGGCGGTCGAGCACGTCCGGGACCAGCGCGGAGTGCGAGCCGGAGAGGATCGACAGTCCCACGCAGTGCACGTCCTCCGCCAGGGCGGCGTCGACGATCTGCTCGGGGGTCAGCCGGATGCCCTGGTAGACCACCTCGAAACCGGCGTCACGCGCGCGCACGGCGATCTGCTCGGCCCCGTTGGAGTGCCCGTCCAGGCCCGGCTTGCCGACCAGGAGGCGCAGCCGGCCGACGTTCAGCTCCTCGGCGGTGCGGGCCACCTTGTCGCGGACGACTGCGAGCGGGGTGCCCGCCTCGGCCGTCACGGCGACCGGGGCGGAGGAGACGCCCGTCGGGGCGCGGAACTCGCCGAACACCTCGCGCAGGGCCCCGGCCCACTCACCGGTGGTGACACCGGCGCGGGCGCACTCCAGGGTGGCCTCCATGAGGTTCTCGGTGCCCCGGGCGGCCTCCTTGAGGCGCTCCAGGGCCTGCTGGGTGGTGGGGAAGACGAACGGGTCGCCGTTGCCCTGCCGGTCGGTGGACTCCTGCCGCTCGGCGCGCCAGCGGCCGACGGCGCCGACCACCCTGGCCTCGACCGCCGGGTCCACCGTCATGATCGCGGTGTCCAGGTCGGCGGTGAGAGGGTTCTCCTCGGTCGACTGGAAGATGTTGACGCCGACGATCTTGTCCTCGCCGGCCTCGATCCGGGCGCGCCGCTCGGCGTGCGAGGAGACCAGCTGCGACTTCAGGTAGCCGGACTCGACGGCGGCCATCGCGCCGCCCATCTCCTGGATCCGGTCGATCTCGGCCAGGCACTCCCCGACGAGGGCGTCCACCTTGGCCTCGATGACGTGCGAGCCGGCGAAGATGTCCTCGTACTCCAGCAGGTCGGACTCGTGGGCGAGCACCTGCTGGATGCGGAGCGACCACTGCTGGTCCCAGGGCCGGGGGAGGCCGAGGGCCTCGTTCCAGGCGGGGAGCTGCACGGCACGCGCGCGGGCGTCCTTGGAGAGGGTGACGGCCAGCATCTCCAGGACGATCCGCTGGACGTTGTTCTCCGGCTGCGCCTCGGTCAGACCGAGCGAGTTGACCTGGACGCCGTAGCGGAACCGGCGCTGCTTGGCGTTCTCGATGCCGTACCGCTCAAGGGTGATCTTGTCCCAGATGCGGCCGAAGGCGCGCATCTTGCACATCTCCTCGATGAAGCGGACGCCCGCGTTCACGAAGAAGGAGATGCGGGCGACGACCTCGCCGAACCGCTCCTCCGGGACCTGCCCGGAGTCGCGGACCGAGTCGAGGACGGCGATCGCGGTGGCCATCGCGTACGAGATCTCCTGGACCGGCGTGGCCCCGGCCTCCTGCAGGTGGTAGCTGCAGATGTTGATCGGGTTCCACTTGGGGATGTGGTTGACCGTGTACGCGATCATGTCCGTCGTGAGGCGGAGCGAGGGGCCGGGCGGGAAGACGTGCGTCCCGCGCGACAGGTACTCCTTCACGATGTCGTTCTGGGTGGTGCCCTGGAGCTGGGTGATGTCCGCACCCTGCTCCTCGGCGGCCACCTGGTAGAGCGCCAGCAGCCACATGGCGGTGGCGTTGATGGTCATCGAGGTGTTCATCTGCTCCAGGGGATGTCCTGGAACAGCCGGCGCATGTCACCGAGGTGCGAGACGGGGACGCCGACCCGGCCGACCTCGCCGCGGGCGAGGACGTGGTCGGGGTCGTACCCGGTCTGCGTCGGCAGGTCGAACGCGACCGAGAGGCCGGTCTGACCCTTGGCGAGGTTGCGCCGGTACAGCTCGTTGGACGCCTCGGCGGTCGAGTGACCGGCGTACGTCCGCATGAGCCACGGCCGGTCCTTCTGGCGCTCAGTCATCTTCGGGACCTCAGACGTTCCGGAAGCGGTTGATGGCGTCGATGTGCCGGGCCCGGAGCTCCGGGTCGCTGACGCCCAGGCCCTCCTGCGGCGCGAGCGCGAGGACGCCGACCTTGCCCTGGTGGAGGTTGCGGTGGACGTCGTAGGCGGCCTGGCCGGTCTCCTCCAGGAGTAGACCTTCGACAGGGTGGGGTGGATCTTGCCCTTGGCGATCAGGCGGTTGGCCTCCCACGCCTCGCGGTAGTTGGCGAAGTGCGAGCCGACGATCCGCTTCAGCGACATCCACAGGTAGCGGTTGTCGTACTGGTGCATGTAGCCGGAGGTCGAGGCGCAGGTGGTGATGGTGCCGCCCTTGCGGGTGACGTACACGGAGGCGCCGAAGGTCTCGCGGCCCGGGTGCTCGAAGACGATGTCGATGTCCTCGCCGCCGGTCAGCTCGCGGATCTTGGAGCCGAAGCGCTTCCACTCGCGCGGGTCCTGGGTGTTCTCGTCCTTCCAGAACTTGTAGCCCTCGGCGTTGCGGTCGATGACCGCGTCGGCGCCCATGGCCCGGCAGATGTCGGCCTTCTCGGGGAGGAGACGACGCAGATCGGGTTGGCGCCGCCGGCGAGGGCGAACTGCGTGGCGTACGAGCCGAGTCCGCCGCTCGCGCCCCAGATGAGGACGTTGTCGCCCTGCTTCATGCCGGCGCCGTTGCGGGAGACCAGCTGGCGGTAGGCGGTGGAGTTGACGAGGCCGGGCGCCGCCGCCTCCTCCCAGCTGAGGTGCTTCGGCTTCGGCATCAGCTGGTTGGACTTGACGAGCGCGATCTCGGCGAGGCCGCCGAAGTTGGTCTCGAAGCCCCAGATCCGCTGCTCGGGGTCGAGCATGGTGTCGTTGTGGCCGTCCGAGGACTCCAGCTCGACCGACAGGCAGTGCGCGACGACCTCGTCGCCCGGGGTCCAGGCGTTGACGCCCGGACCGGTGCGGAGCACGACGCCCGCGAGGTCGGAGCCGATGACGTGGTACGGCAGGTCGTGGCGCTTGGTCAGCTCGGAGAGGCGGCCGTAGCGCTCCAGGAAGCCGAAGGTCGAGACGGGCTCGAAGATCGAGGTCCAGACCGAGTTGTAGTTCACGGAGCTGGCCATGACGGCGACCAGGGCCTCGCCCGGTCCGAGCTCGGGGAGGGCGACCTCGTCCAGGTGGAGCGACTTGCGCGGGTCCTTGTCGCGGCTGGCGAGGCCGGCGAACATCTCCTGCTCGTCCTTGTGGACGGTCACGGCCCGGTACGACTCGGGGAGCGGGATGTTCGCGAAGTCGGCGGACGTGGCGTCCTGCGACTGGATCGCGGCCAGGATTTCCTTCACGGTGTGCCTCCGGCGGTGGGCGTCCTGAGGGAGGGACGCCTGAGGGTTACGGCGGGGGGTGCTGCTGCTGTGGAGGTGTGCCGTCGGTTCGGCTGGTGGTGCGGTGGCTGCGCTGTGGTGGAGCGCGGGGTGCCTGTGACGCAGGCGTCCGGGCGCACGAGCCGTTGGCTGTGGGGACAGCCGGCGAACGAGGTGATCTCTGCTCGCCGGCCGCCCGGACGACATCAACGTATGGCACGCCGTGTCACCTGACAAGGCACTGCGTGCCAACAATTTCTCTCAGATGCAATCTGCCCGTCACGGATGAGCGATGATCGATCGAAATCCCCTCTGAACTGGGACGATACGCAGACGGCCGCCCCCGGAAACCGGGGGCGGCCGTCGTGGTGGAGCGGGTGTCAGGGCTTCTTCAGGGGCCTTCAGGGCTTCCGCAGAGCCTGCTGGATGGTCCTCATGACCTCGTCGAGGGGGCGTCGGTACGGGCCACGGCGACCACGACGTCACCCGTCGTGGACGCGGTCGCGGCGGCGGCTCGGGGCCGGCTCGGCCGGTGCGGCGGCGGTGCTCCCGGCGGGCGCCGGGCGGGCGCCTATGCCCGAGCCGAAGGTCTCCCGGACGATCGCGAAGGCGTGGTCGAGCTGGGCCTCCACGTCGCCCTGGCCGCCCGCCCGCAGCCAGCGGCGCAGCACGTGGTTGTGCGCGGTGACGACCGCCGACGCGGCCACCTCGGCGAGCAGCGGGTCGTCGTTGCCGTCGTGGTGGTCCCGCTCGTCGAAGTGCCCGAGGAGATAGCGGGTGAAGAGCCGCTCGTAGCGGGCCACCGAGGCGATCTCCCGCTCCCGCAGGGTCGGCACCTCGCGGGTGAGCCGGTAGCGCTCCACGGAGACCGCGGGGGAGCCCGCGTACATCTTCATGACTTCCTTGATGCCCCGGCACACCGTGTCGAGCGGGTGCTCGTGCGGCGGGGCGGCGTTCAGCACCGCCTCCGCCCGGACGAGCGTGTCGTCGTGGTCCGGGAAGATCGCCTCCTCCTTGGACCGGAAGTGCCGGAAGAACGTCCGCCGCGCGACCCCGGCCGTGGCCGCGATCTCGTCGACGGTCGTCGCCTCGTACCCCTTGGTCGCGAAGAGCTCCATCGCGGCGGCGGCCAGCTCCCGGCGCATCTTGAGCCGCTGCGCGGCGGCACGGGTGCCCGCCGCGCTCTCCGGAGCGTCGGACGGGGAGGTGGCACGGGGTGTCTTCACGGCCTTGGGCATGGTCCGAACGTACTGCATCGGAGTGGGAACGTGCCCAGGTGGGGCGGCGGGGCCCCGGGGCACCGAGGGTGCCCGGGGCTCAGCAGACCGCCCCAGCCGGCGGTGCGGGGCTCAGCGTCGGGCATATTCGCGGAAGCCGCGACCCGTCTTGCGGCCGAGGCAGCCCGCCGCCACCAGGTGCTCCAGGAGCGGGGCGGGGCGAGGCCCGGGTCGCGGAACTCGCGGTGCAGCACCTGCTCGATCGCGAGCGAGACGTCCAGGCCGACCACGTCGAGCAGCTCGAAGGGGCCCATCGGGTAGCCGCCGCCCAGCTTCATGGCCGCGTCGATGTCGTCCAGGGTCGCGTAGTGCTCCTGGACCATCTTGATCGCGTTGTTCAGGTACGGGAAGAGCAGCGCGTTCACGATGAAGCCGGCGCGGTCGCCGCAGTCCACCGGGTGCTTGCGGATCTTCGCGGTGACCTCGCGGACGGTGGCGTGGACGTCGTCCCCGGTCAGGACCGTGCGGACGATCTCGACCAGCTTCATCGCCGGCGCCGGGTTGAAGAAGTGCATCCCGATGACGTCCTGCGGGCGCGTGGTGGCGCGGGCGCAGGCGATGACCGGCAGCGAGGAGGTCGTGGTGGCGAGCACCGCGCCCGGCTTGCAGATCTTGTCGAGCCGCGCGAACAGCTCCTGCTTGACCGCCAGGTCCTCGGCGACCGCCTCGACGGCCAGGTCGACCTCGGCGAAGGCGTCGAGCGAACCGGCCGGGGTGATCAGCGCAAGGGTCTGGTCGCGCGCCTCGCCCGTCATCCGGCCCTTGTCGACCGAGCGGGCCAGGGACTTGGCGATCCGGGCCTTGGCGGTGTCCGCCTTCTCCTGGGAGCGGGCGGCGAGCACGACCGCGTACCCGGCCTTGGCGAAGACCTCGGCGATCCCGGAGGCCATGGTGCCCGAGCCGGCGACGCCGACCGAGGCGATCTCGCGGCCGGTGCCGGCCTCGGCGGAGGCGAGCGGGGTCAGCGCGTCGCGCACGACCTCGCCGGAGCCCGGCGCCTCGTACGTGTAGAAGCCGCGGCCCGCCTTGCGCCCGGTCAGACCGGCCTCGCTGAGCTGCTTGAGGATCGGGGCGGGGCGTGCAGCCGGTCGTGCGAGGCGGCGTACATGGCCTCCAGGACCGTACGGGCCGTGTCGACGCCGATCAGGTCGAGCAGCGCCAGCGGGCCCATCGGCAGGCCGCAGCCCAGCTTCATCGCCGCGTCGATGTCCTCGCGGGAGGCGTACTTGGCCTCGTACATGGCGGCGGCCTGGTTCAGGTAGCCGAAGAGCAGCCCGTCCGCGATGAAGCCCGCCCGGTCGCCGACCGCCACCGGCTCCTTGCCGAGGTCCTGGGCGAGCCGGGTGACGGCGTCCACGGCCCGCGGGTCGGTCAGCACGGAGGAGACCACCTCGACCAGCTTCATGGCCTGGACCGGGGCGAAGAAGTGCAGACCGAGGACCCGCTCGGGGTGCGCCGAGTCGGCGGCGAGCCGGGTCACGGAGAGCGCGTTGGTGCCGGTGGCCAGGATCGCGTCGGGCCGGACGATCCCGTCCAGGGCCCGGAAGACCTCCTGCTTCGCCTCGTACGACTCGGGGACGACCTCGATCACGAGGTCGGCCTCGGCGGCCGCCTGGAGGTCGGAGAAGGTACGGAAGCGGGCCAGGACGTCCTGCCGCTCCTCCTCGGTGATCCGCTCGCGGGCCACCGCGCGGGCGGTGGAGGCCTCCAGGGCGGCGACGGCCTGGGCGGCGGCGGTGTCGCTGATGTCGATGCCGATGACCTCGCGGCCGGCGCGGGCGAGGACGTCGGCGATGCCCGCGCCCATGGTGCCGAGACCGACGACGGCGATGGTGGAGAGAGGGTGTCCATCAGGGGACTCCTGGGAGGAAGAGTGACGACTGAAGGCAGTGCGCGCCCGAAAGGGGCGCGGGAAAGAGCGAGGGCGATGCCCGGAAAAGAGGGCGGTGCCCTGGGAAAAGGTGCGACGGACTCTGTCCCGGAGCCACGTCGAAACTGCCGAACCGACAAGCGAACACAACGGCTGCGTCACCAGGCCGTTGTGGAAAGTGCGGTGGTGCCCGCTCACCTGAGACTAACCGGCCGGTAACGAGCGCGCCAGTCCCGACGAGTTGGGAAAGTGTGATCTGGATCGCGGATAGTCTCGGATTCATGGAAATCTCCGAGGATCCCGAATTCTGCTCGATGATCGATCGATTGCGGGAAGAGATCGAGAATGACACCGGAGAAGTCCCGGCGGCATTCGGGGAACTCGCCGCGACGGAGGACCCCGAGGAACTGCACCGCGTCCTCGTGGCCCCCGGACAGCCGCTCTGGGCCCGGGAGATCGCCGCCTACGGCCTCGGCGTCGCCGGCGACCCGCGCGCCTTCGAGGCCCTCGTCCTCCTCCTCAACCACCGCGACCCGGAGCGCTGCGTCACCGCCGCCCACGCCCTGGCCCGGCTCGGCGACCCGCGCACCGCACGCGCGGCCGCCGCCCTCGCCACCAACGAACTCCGCGTCGCCTACGCCCTGCTGCCGGTCCGGCTCCTCGCCGAACTGCGCGCCCCGGAATCCGTCCCGGCCCTGATCACCGTCCTGGAAAGGCGACTTCGCCCCGACGACCCCCACTGGCGCGTCGGCCTCGCCTGCGTCGAGGGCCTCGGCACCCTCGGCGACCCCGGGCCCGCCCGGCCCTGGAGGCCGCCCTTCCGCACCCGCGGCTCGGCCGCGCGGCGGTGGAGTCACTCGCGCGGCTCGGCTCCGGCGGCTGACGGCCCCGGGACCAGCGTCACCACCGCCGTGACGACGGCCGGGAGCGCCATGAGCGCGAAGCAGAGGGCCAGGGGCAGCCGGCCGACGAGGAACCCGCGCCGCCGTGGCCGCCGTGCCGCCCGCGTTGAAGGCGGTGTTGACCCAGGCCCCGGCCCGGGTGCGGCGGCCCGGCCCGGCGGACTCGTCGGCGAGGAGATAGGCACTGGTGAGCGCGGGAGCCAGGAAGAGGCCGCCGAGCGCGACCCAGCCCACCAGGACGTACGGATGCGGCGAGAGCCCCGCCGCCGCCAGGACCGCGCCGAGCCCGAGCGTGAACAGCGAGAGGCGCACGGAGGCGGGGATCCGCAGGTCCACGGCGCCGAGCACCAGGCCGCCGACCGCGCTGCCCGCCGACAGGGCCGCCATCGCCCACGGCACGGCTCCGGGCCGGTGGTGCTCGTCGCCGAAGGCGATCACGAGCAGGTCGAAGGCGCCCAGGCAGACGCCCATCGAGGCGGAGACGGCGACGGCCCGCACGACCCCGGTGCGCACGGCGGCGCGGGGCCGGTCCCGGTCGCCGTGTCCTCGGCCGCGCCCCGCCCCGCTCCCGGTCTCGTCCCGCACCGCCGGAGACGTGACGAGGCCGAGCGTCCCGGTCAGCACGAGACCGGCGCTCACCGCGAGACCGGCGGCCGCCGGCGCGTACCCCGTGAGCAGCCCCACCAGCAAGGGCCCGGAGACGAAGAGGAGTTCCTCCGCCACCGTGTCCAGGCTGTACGCGCGCCGCAGCAGGTCCCGGTCCGGGACCATCGCGCTCAACCGGGCCCGCGTCACCGCGCCCAGCGGCGGGGTCACCGCGCCCGCCGCCCCGGCGAGGAGCACGAGCACGGGCACCGGGGCGCGGTCCCGGTCGCCGCCACCGCGAGCGCGGCGAGCAGCAGCGCGTGCGCGAGGGCGAGCGGGGACAGGGCCCGGCGCGGTCCGAAGCGGTCGATCAGGGCCGCCCGCGCGGGCGAGAGCAGGACCGTGGTCAGCCCCACCCGGCCATGACCGTGCCGGCCGCCGCGTACGAGCCGGTGCTCGCCCTGACCGAGAGGAGCAGGGAGAGCGGGGCGATCCCGTAGGTGAGCCGCCCGAGCAGCGCCGCCCCGAAGGTGCGGCGGACGTGCGGATCCTCAGGACCGCCGCGTAGGTGGGGGCGGGGGTGGGTGTGGGGGACAGGGCAGGGAGGTCGCGGACATGGCGAAGTACCTCGGGTGTTCCTCGGAGAGGGCGCCGGGCGGCGGGGCCGGGGGCGCCGGTGCGTGCGGGTCGGCTGGGGCCGCGCCGGCTGGGCACGGCCGTCGGATCGCCGACTTCTACGCACGGAAGAGGAACATGCGCGTCAACGTATCAAACGGAGCTACACCCCGGTCCGGTCCGGTGCCGCCGCGGCCCGCTCCGGTATCAGCGCGAACGCCTCGATCTCCACGAGCAGTTCCGGGCGGACGAGCGCCGACACCTGCACCGCCGAGCTCGCCGGCAGGGGCACGCCCGCGAAGTGGGCGTCCCGGGCGTCCCGTACGGCCGGGAGGTGGGCCACGTCCGTGACGAAGTACGTCAGCTTCACCACGTCCCCGAAGCCCGCCCCGGCCGCCGCGAGGCAGCGCTCCAGGTTCGCGAAGACCTGGTGGGCCTGGGCCGCCGCGTCGCCCTCGCCGACCACCGCGCCGGAGGCGTCGAAGGCGCACTGCCCGGATATCGCGACGAACCGGCCCGTGCCCCACACGACGTGGCTGTACTGGGGGCTGGGCGCGAGGCCGTCGGGGGCGGGCACGTGCGTGAGGTGGCTCGTCATGTCCCCCATCCTCGCGCATGCCACCGACAGCGCCCGCGACCCCGTGCGGGGCGCGGGCGCGGTGAGCGGCCGTCAGGAGGTCAGCGGACGTGGCCCAGGAGGCCGTGGAGGGCGATCCCGGCCGGCTCCGCGCGGACGGCACCGGCCCGCTCGGCGGTCTTCTCCGGGGTCGACGGAGCCGCCGGGGTCACGGGCTCCGGCTCGGGGTCGGGGAGCGCGGCGCAGACCGCGTCCACCTCGGCGTCGTCCTTGCCGCGCGGGACCTTGCCCGTGGCGAGGTAGGCGGCGAGGTGCTCGTCGAGGCAGTCGTTCCCGCCGAGGGTCACCCCGTGGTTGCCGCCGCCCTCCTCGACGACGAGGCTGGAGCCGCGCATCAGACGGTGCAGGGCGACCCCGCCCTCGTACGGCGTCGCCGCGTCGTCGGTGGCCTGGAGGATGAGGACCGGGGGCACCTGGTCGTTGGTGACGTCCGGCGGGGTCAGCGAGTCCACCGGCCAGAACGCGCAGGGCGCGTTGTACCAGGCGTTGTTCCAGGTGGAGAACGGCGCCTTCGCGTGCGTGTCCCAGCTGTCCTTGCGCCACACGTTCCAGTCGCGGGGCCAGCCCGCGTCCCGGCACTGCACGCTCGTGTAGACCGAGTAGCCGTTGTCGGCGGCCGCGTCGGCCTCCCCGTACCGCTCGTAGGCCGCCTTCAGCGGGGCCGGGTCCGCGTCGTTGACGTACGCGGCGAAGGCGCTCGCGAGACGGGGCCAGTAGCCGTTGTAGTACCCGCCGGGCAGGAAGGTGTCCTCCAGCTCGCCGGGCCCGACCTTGCCGCCGGCCGGGGCCGTGCGCAGCGCGTTGCGCATCCGGTACCAGGCGGCCTCGACCGCCGCCGGGTCGGTGCCCAGCCGGTAGACGGCGTTCTGCCGGGCCACCCAGGCCATGAAGGCCTTGTGGCGGGTGTCGAAGGCGTAGTCCTGCGCGATGTTGTCCTCGTACCAGACGCCGTGCGGGTTCACGACGGAGTCCAGCGCCATCCGCCGCACCCGGTCCGGGTACAGGCGCGCGTACACGGCGCCCAGGTAGGTGCCGTACGAGTAGCCGAGGTAGCTGATCTTCGGCGCGCCGACCGCCCGGCGGATCGCGTCCAGGTCCCGGGCGGTGCTCACGGTGTCGATGTACGGCAGCAGGTCCGCGTACTTGTCGCCGCAGGACCGGGCGAAGGACTGCGCCCGCGCGACGGCCGCCCGCTCGGCCGCCGCCGAGTTCGGCACCGAGTCCGCCCGCACGGGCGCGAAGTGGCCGGGCTCGCAGTCGAGCGCGGGCTCGCTCTTGCCGACCCCGCGCGGGTCGAAGCCGATCACGTCGTACTCGGCGGCCACCTTCGGGGCAGCGAGGCCGCCACGTACCCCGCCATGGCGCGCCCGCTGCCGCCGGGCCCGCCCGGGTTGACGAGCAGCGGGCCCTGGGAGGTCTTCGCGGTGTGCGGGACCCGGGTGAGGGCGAGCGTGATCATGCGCCCGGCCGGGTCGTCGTGGTTCAGCGGCACCTTCAGGGTGGCGCACTGGAGCCAGGTGTACGCCTGCGTGGCGCAGTCGGTCCAGGCGAGGGGGAGAGCGGTCGGGGGTCGGTTCACCGGCGCCCGCGGGGCGGCGGGCAGGACGGTGACCGTCCCGGCGACCAGCGCTCCAGCGGCGATCAGCATTCCTGCGCGTGGGGTCATAGGGCGTTTGTGTCCCGAACCGGCGCGGAGGGGACCTGTTTCGCCGAGAGTTGACCCGAACGGAGGGGATCCGACGGCGTGTCAGGCGTCCGGTCCGATGATCGCAGGAAGCCCCTCAGAGGAGGGTGAGCTGCTCGGGGCCGCCGCCGTCGAGGGCTCCTCCGGCACGGGGATCCGGCGCGCCGCTCCCCGGTGGGCGGGCCCGATGCCGAACTCGGCGGCCAGCTCGTGCACCTGACGGGTGATCCGCCGCTGGTACCAGGTCGGCGCGTAGGCCCCGTCCGCGTACATCCGCTCGTACCGCCGCACCAGGTCCGGGTGGTGCGCGCGCAGCCAGGTCATGAACCACTCGCGGGCGCCCGGCCGCAGGTGCAGCACGAGCGGGGTGACCGAGCTCGCGCCGGCCTCCGCGATCGCGCGGACCGTCGCGCGCAGTTGCTCGGGGCGGTCGCTGAGGAAGGGCACCACGGGGGCTATCAGCACCCCGCAGTCGATGCCCCGACCGCCCAGGGCGCGGACCACGTCGAGGCGGCGCTGCGGCGAGGGCGTGCCGGGCTCGACCGTCCGCCAGAGCTCCCGGTCGGTGAAGCCGACGGAGACCGAGATGCCGACCTCGGTGACCCGGGAGGCCTGGGCGAGGAGCTCCAGGTCGCGCAGGACCAGCGTGCCCTTGGTGAGGATCGAGAACGGGTTGGCCCGGTCCCGCAGGGCCGTGAGGATGCCCGGCATCAGCCGGTAGCGGCCTTCCGCGCGCTGGTAGCAGTCGACGTTGGTGCCCATGGCGATGTGCGCGCCCTGCCAGCGGGGGGAGGCGAGCTGCCGGGCCAGCAGCTCCGGGGCGTTGGTCTTGACGACGATCTGGGAGTCGAAGCCGAGGCCGGTGTCGAGGTCGAGATAGCCGTGGCTCTTGCGGGCGAAGCAGTAGACGCACGCGTGCGTGCAGCCCCGGTACGGGTTGACCGTCCACTCGAACGGCATCCGGGAGGCGCCGGGGACCCGGTTCAGGATCGAGCGGGCCCGGACCTCGTGGAAGGTGATGCCGCGGAACTCGGGGGCGTCGAAGGTGCGGGTGGTGACCGCGTCCGTGCCGAACAGGGCGATGTCGGCGGGGGCGGCGGGAGTGTCGCCCGGATTGTCCCAGCGCATGGACGCCTCCTCGGTGGCTCTGCCTCGGTCGTGCGCTCAGAGGCCCTGCGCCCAGAATAGAACACCTGTTCCCTTGATCGTCGCAACCCGGATTTCGCCCGTCGGAGCCCACGTGGTTCGCTTGGCCCACACCCCCGAGGAACCACAAGCTGGAGGAAGTCAATGGCGCAGGTCGAGGCCACCACGGAACGGATCATCGCCGCGGACGCGGAGACGGTGTTCGACGCGCTGGCCGACTACAGCGGCACGCGCGCGAAGCTGCTCCCCGAGCACTTCAGCGAGTACGAGGTGCGCGAAGGCGGCGACGGCGAGGGCACCCTCGTCCACTGGAAGCTCCAGGCCACCAGCAAGCGCGTCCGCGACTGCCTCCTGGAGGTCAGCGAGCCCACCGACGGGCAGCTCGTCGAGAAGGACCGCAACTCCTCCATGGTCACCACCTGGACCGTGACCCCGCCGGCGAGGGCAAGTCCCGCGCCGTCGTGAGCACCGTCTGGAACGGCGCCGGCGGCATCGGCGGCTTCTTCGAGCGGACCTTCGCGCCCAAGGGACTCGGCCGCATCTACGATGCCGTCCTCGCCAAGCTGGCGGACGAGGTCGAGAAGTAACGCCCGGAGCGTTCACCGATTCGAGTGGATCGCCCGCGGCCCCCGTACCGGCGCCCCGGCGCACCGGGGGCGCGGGCCTTCTCGTAAACGCGCTGATGAGCGACCCAAGTGCGCCGTGGCGCAGGGACGTTCGCCCCCCGGGACGCCACCGCCCTCCCGTACCGCCCGACTTGCTCCCCCTTCGCGCGCAATGCGAAGAATGGCGCGGCGCAGACGCCGTGACGAGGGGAGCAGGCACGTGGGTGCGATCACGATCGTGAAAGAGACCGAGGAGAGTGCGGAGCCGCTCGCCCCGGACGGACCGCCCGCCGACCTCGCGCCCCCGCCCGGGGCGGGACCCGCCGGCCTCGACCCCCGCCGCGTCCGGCTCGTCTTCTGCGGCCTCATGCTCGCGCTGCTCCTCGCCGCCCTCGAGCAGATGATCGTCGCCACCGCCCTGCCGAAGATCGTCGGCGAACTCCACGGCCTGGACCGGATGTCCTGGGCGATCACCGCCTACCTGCTGACCTCCACCGTCGGCCTGCCGGTCTACGGAAAGCTCGGCGACCTCCTCGGCCGCAAGGGCGTCTTCCTCTTCGCGATCGTCGTCTTCGTCATCGGCTCCGCCCTCGCCGGCTGGTCCCGCACGATGGACCAGCTCATCGCCTTCCGCGCGATCCAGGGAGCCGGCGCCGGCGGCCTCATGATCGGCGTCCAGGCGATCATCGCCGACATCGTCCCCGCCCGGGAACGCGGCCGCTACATGGGACTGATCGGCGCCGCCTTCGGCCTCGCCTCCGTCGCCGGACCCCTGCTCGGCGGCTTCTTCACCGACCACGTCTCCTGGCGCTGGTGCTTCTACTTCAACGTGCCCTTCGGGCTCGTCACCCTCGCCGTCGTCGCCACCGTCCTCAAGCTCCCCAAACCCACGGCACGCGCGCGCTTCGACGTCCTCGGCGCGCTGCTCCTCGCCGCCGCCTCCACCTGCCTGGTCCTGCTCACCAGCTGGGGCGGCACCGAGTACGCCTGGGACTCCCGGGTCATCCTCGCCCTGGCGGCGGCGCCGTCGGAACGGCCCTGCTCTTCCTGCTCGTCGAGCGCTTCGCACCCGAACCGCTCATCCCGCTCCGGCTGTTCCGCGACTCCGTCTTCACCGTCACCGCCCTCGTCGGCGCGGTCGTCGGCATCGCGCTCTTCGGCGCCGCCAGCTACCTCCCCAGCTTCCTGCAGATGGTCGAGGGCGCCAGCGCCACCGAGTCCGGCCTGCTGATGCTGCCCCTCATGGGAGGCATCGTCATCGCCTCCGTCGTCTCCGGCCAGCTCATCAGCCGCACCGGCCACTACAAGATCTACCCGGTGCTCGGCGGGGCCGTCTCCGTCCTCGGCATGTGGCTGCTCTCCCGCATGGACACCGACACCCCGCGCCTCCAGTACAGCCTGTGGCAGGCCGTCCTCGGCACCGGCATCGGCCTGGTCATGCCGGTCCTCGTGCTCGCCGTGCAGAACTCCGTCCGCCCCGCCGACCTCGGCACCGCCACCAGCGCCCACACCTACTTCCGCCAGATCGGCGGCAGCGTCGGCGCCGCCGTCTTCGGCACCCTCTTCGCCTCCCGGCTCGACGACGCCCTCGGCGACCGGCTCGCCCGCGTCCTCGCCCAGGGCGGCCCCGTCTCACTGCCGCCCGCGGAATCGATCACCCCGGGGACCGTCCGCACCCTCCCGCCCCTCCTGCGCGACGCGTACATCCAGGCGTACGCGGACGCGATGCCGCGGATCTTCCTCTACCTCGTGCCGGTCCTCGTACTCGGCCTCGTCCTCGCCTTCTTCCTCAAGGAGAAACCGCTGGTGTCCCACCACAGCCCCCTCACCGAGGCCACCGACATCGCCTTCGACACCGCCGCCCAGGCCGTGCCGCACGCCCGCCACGCCGCCGCCCCGCCCCGGCCGCCGCCACCCCGCGCACTCCGGGGTGCCGGTCTGCGGCACCGTCCAGCACCACGACGGCAGCCGCGTCCCCGCGCCGCGCTCACCCTCATCGACGTCCAGGGCCGGCAGGTCGGCGCGGCGCGAGCGGCGAGGACGGCCGCTACGCCCTCAGCGCCCCCGGCGGCGGCGCGTACGTCCTGATCGCGGCGGCCGGCGGACACCAGCCGCAGGCCGTCTCCGTCACCGTCGGCGACCGGCCGGTCGAGCTCGACGTCGTCCTCGGCGGCGCCGGACGGCTGGCGGGCACCGTCGTCACCGCCGACGGCACGCCCGTGCGCGACGCCTCCGTCACCCTCACCGACGTGCGCGGCGAGGTCGTCGCCTCCACCCGCAGCGGACGCGAGGGCGGGTACGTCATCGGCGAGCTCGTCGCGGGCGAGTACACGCTCGCCGCCAGCGCCCCCGCCTTCCGGCCCGCCGCGCTCCCCGTCAGCGTCCAGTCCTCCCGCGAGACCCGCCAGGACATCGAACTGGCCGGCGGCGCGGTGCTGCGCGGCACCGTGCGGGCCGGGGGAGGGCGCCCCGTGGAGGACGCCCGGGTCACCCTCCTCGACGCCGCGGGCAACGTCGTCGACACCCTCACCACCGGCGCCGACGGCACCTTCCGCTTCATCGACCTGTCCTCCGGCGAGTACACGGTCATCGCCGCCGGGTACCCGCCCGTCGCCACCGTCCTCCAGGTGGCCGGCGGCGGCCGCACCGAGCGCGACCTCCAGCTCGGCCACCAGGACTGAGGCCCCCCGCCGTCAGGAGGAGGCGGTCGTCGCCCTGCGCAGCGCGCTGATGCAGGTGCCGATCGCCTCCTGGAGGGCTTCGAGGCGCTGGAGCATGTCCGCCTCGTAGATGTCCTCCTCCATCACCTCGTCGAGCGTCAGCTCCTCGAAGACCTTCGTGGCCTTCTGCAGGCTGTTGTAGAACTTCGTCCGCCGCTCCTGGACGCGCAGCGCCGGGTCCTCCTCGACCGCCTTGGCGACCAGGCCCTTCACCGTGTCGTAGGCCTCCCGGCCCACTCGCCGCCTCCTCCGAGTCGTCCAGCTCGTCGAGGAGCGACAGGTGCCGCTCGGCCTCGGCCCGCAGCTCGGGCGGCGCCTCCACGGTCTGCCCGGCGGGGTCCTGATCTCGCCCTTCTCCACGATCTGCCGGACGTAGCCGATGCGGTCGGCGGCCTTCGCCTCGTTCGCCACCGCCTTCTTCAGGTCGTCGGTACGGGCGAAGGCCCTGGCCATCTCGGTCTGGAGGGCCGGGTCCTCCTTCATCCGGTCGAGCAGCGCCCGCGCGCCGCCTCCGCCGTCCCCGGGTCGGCGAGGATCGCGGCCCGCAGCGCCGTCGGGTTCTCCGCGACCTCCAGGGCCTTCGTCGGACGGATGCCCTCCGCCTCGGCCGCCGCGGTGATCGCCTGGCCGCGCACGGAGGAGGCGCTGTTGCGGGAGGCGTAGTACGAGATCCAGAGGTCCGCCTCCGGCAGCTCGATGTCCTCGCCCGGGACCAGCACCTCGAACTGCGGGACCACGCCGTCGTCGGCCGCCGCGTCCCAGGCCCGGTAGTAGCGCATGACCCGCTCGGGCGAGCACCCCGCGAGCTCCGCGAAGGCCTTCGCCGACACCTTCGTCCGGGCCGACCCCTCGGCGGGCTGCCCACCGGGCCGCACGCTCCGGGCCACCTTCAGCGCGAAGGCCCAGCCGCCGGTCCGGGCGTAGACCCCGAAGTCCCGGGCGTCGCGGACGACGACGGGGTCGTGGTCGTGGTCGTGGCCGTGGCCGTCCTGTGCGTCCTGTGCGTCCTGTGCGTCCTGTGCGTCCTGTGCGCTCTGTGCTTCCTGGGCCTCAGGGGCTTCGGGGGACTCGGGGGCCGAGGGCTCCCAGAACTCCGGCTCGGAGATCGCCGAGGGGGTCTCCGGCTCGGCGGGGACGTTGCGGACGGGGTGAAGGCGATGGTCACCGAGAGCTCTCCGGAAGGTCGACAACGACAACTGCGGCCGACAGCCTATACGCACCCGTTGGAGATGTTTCGTCCGATTGGAAGTCCGCCGATCGGGTGGTGCGCAGGACCGCCACTGGTCCACTCCAACGGCGTTTATCCACAGGGGTGGTAGGGCGGCCGGGCGGCGCGTACGGTGCCAGGCATGAAGATCCTCATCAGCGCCGACATGGAGGGCGCGACCGGTGTGACCTGGCCCGCCGACGTGCTGCCCGGCACCCCGCAGTGGGAGCGGTGCCGCGCGATGTTCACGTCCGACGTGAACGCCGCCGTGCTCGGCTTCTTCGACGGCGGCGCGGACGAGGTCCTCATCAACGAGGCGCACTGGTCCATGCGGAACCTGCTCCTGGAGCGGCTCGACGAGCGGGCCGAGATGCTCACCGGCAAGCACAAGTCGCTCTCGATGGTCGAGGGCGTGCAGCACGGGGACGTCGACGGCATCGCCTTCGTCGGCTACCACACGGGCGCCGGCGCCGAGGGGGTCCTCGCCCACACCTACCTCGCGAACTCCATCACGGGGGTCTGGCTCAACGGCGAGCGGGCGAGCGAGGGCCTGCTCAACGCGCATGTGGTCGCGGAGTACGGGGTGCCCGTCGTCCTGGTCACCGGCGACGACCTGACCTGCGAGGACGCCCTCGGGTACGCGCCGGAGGCGCCCAAGGTCGCCGTCAAGGACCACGTCTCGCGGTACGCGGCGGTGTGCCGGACCCCGGCCAGGACCGCCGCCGACATCCGGGCGCGGCGAAGACCGGCGCCGCGCTCGCCGTCCGGCACGAGCCGGTCAGGGGCGGCCCTTCACCGTGGAGCTGGAGTTCGACGCCGAGCACCTCGGCGCCGCCGCCACGGTGGTTCCCGGCGTGGCGCGGAGCGGCGAGCGGCGCGTCGCGTACACCAGCGAGACGATGTACGAGGCAATTCGCACGTTCAAGGCGGTCACGACCATCGTCTCGGCCGCGGTGGAGGAGCAGTATGGCTGAGGAGGTCCGGGGCCCGGACACGACGGCGCTCGACGAGGTGGTCACCTTCACCTCCGAGCTCATCCGCATCGACACCACCAACCGGGGCGGCGGCGACTGCCGCGAGCGCCCGGCCGCCGAGTACGTCGCCGAGCGGCTCGCCGGCGCCGGGATCGAACCCATCCTCCTGGAGCGGACCCCCGGCCGTGCCAACGTGGTGGCGCGGATCCCCGGCACCGACCCCACGGCCGAGGCGCTCCTCGTCCACGGCCACCTGGACGTGGTCCCCGCCGACCCCGCCGAATGGACCGTGCACCCCTTCTCCGGCGAGGTCCGCGACGGGGTCGTGTGGGGGCGCGGCGCCGTCGACATGAAGAACATGGACGCGATGGTCCTGGCCGTCGTCCGCTCCTGGGCCCGGCAGGGCATCCGCCCGCGCCGGGACATCGTCCTCGCCTACACCGCCGACGAGGAGGCCAGCGCCGAGGACGGCTCCGGCTTCCTCGCCGAGCGGCACGCGGCGCTCTTCGAGGGCTGTACGGAGGGCATCAGCGAGTCCGGGGCGTTCAGCTTCCACCCGCAGCCCGGCACCACCCTCTACCCGATCGCGGCGGGGAGCGGGGCACCGCCTGGCTCAAGCTCACCGCCCGCGGCCGGGCCGGGCACGGCTCCAAGGTGAACACGGCCAACGCCGTCACCCGCCTCGCCGAGGCCGTCGCCCGGATCGGCAACCACACCTGGCCGGTCCGCCTCACCACGACCGTCCGCGCCGCCCTCACCGAACTGGCCGCGCTCTACGGCATCGAGGTCGACACGGGCGCCCGGGACCTCGACGTCGACCTCCTCCTCGACAAGCTCGGCCCCGCCGCCGCCCTCGTCGAGCCGACCGTCCGCAACAGCGCCAACCCGACGATGCTGGAGGCCGGTTACAAGGTCAACGTCATCCAGGCCAGGCCGTCGCCTACGTCGACGGGCGGATGCTGCCGGGCGCCGAGGAGGAGTTCGCCGCGACCATGGACCTGCTCACCGGGCCCGACGTGGAGTGGGAGTTCCACCACCGCGAGGTGCCCCTGGAGGCCCCGGTCGACTCGCCGACCTTCGCCAAGCTGCGGGCCGCCGTCGAGCGCTTCGACCCCGCCGGGCACGTCGTGCCGTTCACCATGTCCGGCGGCACCGACGCCAAGCAGTTCTCCCGGCTCGGCATCACCGGCTACGGCTTCTCGCCGCTCCGGCTGCCCCCGGACCTCGACTACGGGGCGCTGTTCCACGGCGTCGACGAGCGCGTCCCCGTGGACGCCCTCCACTTCGGCGTCCGGGTGCTCGACCACTATCTGAAGTCCGCGTAGGCCCATGACGCCCAGGCCCATGACGCCCAGGCCCATGACAGGGGGAGCCGGTATGACCACGACCACGGCCGGGTACGGCAGCTGGCCGTCACCCGTGAGCGCCGCGCTCGCCGCCGCGCACGACGGACGGCCCGAGTACCTCGGCACCGTCGGCGACGAACTGTGGTGGACCGCGCCCCGCCCGGAGGAGGGCGGCCGCCGGGCCCTCGTGCGGAGGCGCGCCGACGGCACCGAGGAGAGCCTGCTACCCGCCCCGTGGAACGTCCGCAGCCGGGTGATCGAGTACGGCGGGCAGCCCTGGGCGGCGGTCGCCCGCCCGGCCGGCGGGGCGCTCGCCGTGTTCTGCCACTTCCCCGACCAGCGGCTCTACGCGTACGAACCCGACGCCGCCCCCGGCGCCGAGCCCCGGCCCCTCACCCCCGTCTCCGCCGTCGGCGGCGGACTGCGCTGGGTGGACCCGGTGATCCACCCGGACCGGGGCGAGGTGTGGTGCGTCCTGGAGGAGTTCACCGGTCCCGCCCCCACCGACGTGCGCCGCGTCCTCGCCGCCGTCCCCCTCGACGGCTCGGCCGCCGATGACCGGGGAGCCGTCCGCGAACTCTCCGACGGACGCCACCGGTTCGTGACCGGGCCCCGGCTCTCCCGGACGGCCGCCGGGCCGCCTGGATCGCCTGGGACCACCCCGGATGCCCTGGGACGGCACCGAGGTCCAGCTCGCCGAGGTCGGCCCCGACGGCACCTTCCACGCGGCCCGCACGGTCGCCGGGGGGACCGCCGAGTCGATCCCGCAGGCCGACTGGGACGCGGCCGGCCGGCTGCTGTACGTCAGCGACCGCACCGGCTGGTGGAACCTCTACCGTGCCGAGGTCGACGCCGACGGCGGCCTCGCCGCACCGGAGGCGCTCTGCCCCGCGCCGAGGAGTTCGGCGGCCCGCTCTGGAAGATCGGACTGCGCTGGTTCACGCCCCTGGAGAACGGGCTGATCGCCGTCGTCCACGGCCGGGGAACCACCGCCCTCGGGATCCTCGACCCCGAGCGCCGCGCCCTCGTCGACGCCGGCGGGACCCGCACCGAATGGGCCTCCACCCTCGCCGCGCACGGCACCCGCGTGGTCGGCCTCGCCGCCGGACCCCACCGCTCCTACGAGCTCGTCGAGCTCGACACCCGCACCGGCCGCAGCCGCGTGATCGGTTCCGCGCACACCGACGCCGTCGACCCCTCGTACCTCCCCGAGCCCAGGATCCGCACCTTCACCGGCCCCGGCGGGCGGGAGATCCACGCCCAGGTGTACCCGCCCCACCACCCCGGTCACGACGGGCCGGAGGGCGAGCGGCCGCCCTATGTGATCCGGGCGCACGGCGGGCCCACCGGCCACGCCCCGCTCGTCCTCGACCTGGAGATCGCCTACTTCACCTCCCGGGGCATCGGCGTCGCCGAGGTCAACTACGGCGGCTCGACCGGCTACGGCCGCGAGTACCGGGAGCGGCTGCGCGAGCAGTGGGGCGTCGTCGACGTCGAGGACTGCGCGGCCGTCGCGGCGGCGCTCGCCGCCGAGGGCACCGCCGACCCGGCCCGGCTCGCCGTGCGCGGCGGCAGCGCCGGAGGCTGGACGACCGCCGCGTCCCTCGTCTCCACCGACGTGTACGCCTGCGGCACGATCATCTACCCCGTCCTGGACCTGCGGGGCTGGGCCACCGACGAGACCCACGACTTCGAGTCCCAGTACCTCCACGGGCTGATCGGGCCGATCGACGAGGTGCCCGCCCGCTACAAGGAGCGCTCGCCGATCGAGCACGTCGACCGCGTCACGGTCCCGTTCCTGCTGCTCCAGGGCCTCGACGACGTCATCTGCCCGCCCGCGCAGGCCGAGCGCTTCCTCTCCCGCACGGCCGGCCGGGGCATCCCGCACGCCTACCTCGCCTTCGAGGGGGAGGGGCACGGCTTCCGGGGGGCCGACACCATGGTCCGGGCCCTGGAGGCCGAACTCGCTCTGTACACCCGGGTCTTCGGACTCGCCCGTACGGACGTGCCGGACCTGGAGTACCGCACGTGACCCCGGTCGAGGCCCTGACGCGGGCCGAGCGGCTCGGGCCGGGCGCGCGGGTCGCGGTCGTCGCCCCAGCGGGCCCGTCCCCGAGGAGCGGCTCGCGGCCGGGCTCGACGTCCTGCGCGGCTGGGGCCTCGAACCGGTGCTCGCCCCGCACGTCCTGGACACCCACCCCGCGCTCGGACACCTCGCCGGAGCGGACCGGGCGCGGGCCCGCGACCTGACCGAGGCCTGGTGCGACCCTCGGTCTCCGCCGTGCTCTGGCGCGCGGCGGCTTCGGGGCCCAGCGCATGGTGGACCTGGTCGACTGGGCGGCGATCCGGGCGGCCGGACCCAAGGTCTTCGTCGGCTACAGCGACGTCACCGCCCTGCACGAGGCCTTCGCCGTCCGTACGGGCTTCGCCACCCTGCACGGGCCGATGGTCGCCGCCGGCACCTTCCTGTCGGACCCCGCCACCCAGGAGTCGCTGCGGGCCACCCTGTTCGAGCCCGAGACCGTCCTGACCCTCGGCCGGGAGACGGCGCGGGCCCTCGTGCCGGGCCGCGCCCGGGGCGTCACGCTCGGCGGCTGCGTCAGCCTCCTCGCCGCCGACCTCGGCACCCGCACGGCCGGCCCTCGGCGCGCGGCGGGCTGCTGCTCCTGGAGGACGTGGGAGGAGCCGTACCGCCTCGACCGCATCCTCACCCAACTCCTGCGCTCCGGTTGGCTCGACGGGGTCGCGGGCCTCGGCCTCGGCTCCTGGGAGGAGTGCGGCCCGTACGAGGAGGTCCGGGCGGTCCTCGCCGACCGCCTCGGCGGCCTCGGGGTGCCGGTCCTGGAGGAGATGGGCTTCGGACACAGCGCGACCGCGCAGACCCTGCCGCTCGGCCTGCCCGCCGTACTGGACGCGGACACGGGCACGCTCACCCTGGACGTACCGGCCCTGCGCTGAGCGGGGACCGGGCCCGTACGAGGGAACCGCGCTCGTACGACGCACCGGACCTCCGTACGACGAACCGGACCTCGTACGACGAACCGGACCTCCGTGCGACGCACCGGACCCCGTACGAGGTACCGGACCCCGTACGACGTGGACGCGCCCCGCCCCGCGGAAAGCGGGGTGAGGGCACGTCCGGTCGAGGGAAGGGCCTATGCCGTCGCCTCGGCGGACGGCCGCGCCACGACCCGTTCGAGGACGGCGTAGGCGACCACCGCGACGAGCAGACCGGTGACGGCGTCGGAGAGCTGCGGGGCGAACCAGTGCGCCAGGCCCGCGCCCGCCGCGCCCACGGCCCAGGCCAGGAAGGCCGTGGGCCGCACGGCCGCGGTCGGACGGCGGTCCATCGCGCCGCGCCCACCGCGGGCGAAGAACTGGTCGGCGATGAGGACGCCGCCCAGCGGCGGGACGAAGACGCTCAGGATCACCAGCCAGTCCAGGAAGTGGTCCCACACCCCGGCGAGCGCGGCGAGCGTGCCGACGACACCCAGGACGACCGTCATCAGCCGCATCGTCCGGCCCGTCAGATGGGACCAGCCCAGGGCGCCGTTGTAGAGGCAGTGGCTGCACACGGAGCCGAGGTTGACGAAGACGAACACCGCCGCCAGCACGTTCAGGAGCGACGAGCCCTGCCCGGTGAGGATCGGCAGGAAGTCGCCGCCCGCCGTGGCGGGCAGGGCGACCGCGCCCGCCGCGACCACCAGACCACCCGTGACCTGTGCGATCACGCTGGCCACCGGGAAGGCGCTCATCGTGGCGAGGACGGCCTGCCGGCCGTTCTTCGACCAGCGGGTGAAGTCCGCCGTCATCGTGCCGGAGTCGGCGAAGGTCGCCATGATCATGGAGATCGCGGCGCCGAAGGTGAGGGAGGCGCCGCCGCCCACTCCCTCGTACGAGAAGACGGCGCCCAGGTCGTGGTCCCTGGCGACGATCACGAGCGCGGTGACGCCCGCGATCAGGAACAGCGGTGCGGCGACCGCGCCCAGCCAGGACAGCGCCTTGATGCCCAGGTAGGTCAGGGCTATGAAGCCCAGACCGGCGAGGAGCGCCACGAGCCGCTCGTGCCAGCCGAAGGCCTGGTGCAGGGTGGCCCCGGTGGCGCCGGTGTTGAACGCGAACCAGCCGACCACGATGGTCGCGAGGAACGCGGAGGCGACGATGTAGCCGGTGCGCCCGAAGGTGCGCGTCGCCTGGAGCGAGAAGCTCTCGCCGCTGGTGCCCGCGCGGTGGCTCAGGACCCCCACGTACAGGAGCATGACGAGGTTGGCGACCGCGATGGCGGCGAGCCCCCGCCAGAAGCCGAGCAGGGCGACGACCACGCCGCCGGGCACGGCGTTGGTCAGGATCATGGGGAATCCGAACCAGACGGCCGAGACCGTCAGGAGCGACTTGCGGCTGTGCGCCGGGACGGGGCCGTGCTCGTACTCGGGGTCGAGCTCCCGTCCCGCCGGGGAGTCCTGCGGGGAACCCTGCGGGGAGTCCTGTCCCGCGGGGGAGTCCTTCTCCTCCGCCGCGGTGCGGTGTGTGTTCATCGTGTCGGGTCTTCCGGGAGGGCCGTCGCCGATCAGGCGAGAGCGGCGGCGAGGGCGGTGGCGGCCTTGGTGAAGACCTCGGCGGGCGGGTGGGTGATGCCGGCGCCGATCATGCCGATGCCGGCCTCCTTGTGGGCGATGGCCGTGTTGATGATCGGCAGGATCCCGGTGTCGAGGACCTTGCGGACGTCGATGCCGGTGGGCAGGCCCTGGAAGTCGAGGGCCGGGATCGTGACGTTGGGGTTCTGCGCCGTGGTGATCTCGCCCATGTCGCGGGTGTAGCCCATGGCCTCGGCCACGGTGCCGCCGACCAGGGCGACGATGGCGGGCGCCGCCGACATCGCGAAGCCACCGAAGCCGTACGTCTCGGTGATCGCGCTGTCGCCGATGTCGAGGCCGGAGTCCTCCGGCTTGTACCCGGCGAACATGGGGCCGATCACCTGCTGCGCGGGGCCGGTGAACCACTGGCCGGGCAGACCGGCGACGCGGATGCCGAACTCGACGCCGTTGCGGGCCATCGTGGTGACGATCGTGGAGTCCGCCACGCCGTTGGCGGCGTCCAGCGCGGCCTTGGCCATCGCCATCCACGTCGGTCCGGAGAAGTAGTCGGAGGACGCGACGAAGTCGAAGACCTCCTTCTTCTGCTCGGTGGTGAAGGAGGACCGGAGCAGGCCCGGCGCGAGCGCCTGGAAGAGCAGCAGGGTGCCGGCGCCGTTGCGGTTGTGGCACTCGTCGCCCATGTGGAGGGCCTGGGACAGCAGCAGGCGCAGGTCGACGGGGCCGGTGAACTCGACGGCCTCCTTGAGCATCGGGCCGAAGACGTCCCGCATCCAGACCAGGCGGTCGATCACGCTCCGGTCGTTGGCGCCCATCCGCAGGATCTTCGCCATCTGCTCGGACAGGTTGGTGTACGCGGTGTTGCCGTGCGTCTCGTTCCTCACGATGTGCACGTACATCGAGGCGGAGGTGACGCCGGCCATCGAGCCGACCGAGTCCGCCTCGTGACAGGGCTTGAAGGTGATCCGGCCGGAGGCGGCGACCTCGGCGGCCTCGTCCAGGTCCTTCGCCAGGCCCTCGAAGACGAGCGCGCCGGTGACGGCGCCCTTCATCGGGCCGTTCATGTCCTCCCAGGCGATGGGCGGGCCCGAGTGGAGGATCGTGGTCGGGGTCATGCCGGGGACGACGTCCAGGGCGCGGCCGAAGCCGATCAGCATCGGACGGGCGGCCATGATGCGCTCGACGGCCTCGGCGTTGGCGGCCTCGATCCGGGCGGCGAGCTCGGGCCGCTCCAGCGCGTCGAGGGCGCGGGCCGCCTCCGGGTTGCCGCCGCCGGGCGGGGTCCAGTCCAGGGTGGAGACCTTGGCGTCCTGGGCGGTGATGTCGGCGTCGAACATGGCGAGACCGACGTTGACGACGCTCAGGTCGGAGGCGAACAGCCGGGCGGCCGGGGTGAGTTCGGTGTTCTCGGTGCTCATGCCTGTGCCTTCTTCGCGATCTCACGGGCGAACAGGCCCGTCTCGGTGGAGCTGAGGGTGACGGTGACGCCGGCGGCGCGCAGGGCGGCGCTCTGGGCGGCGACGGAGGGGGTGTCCAGGTCGGTGCCGAGGACGTAGGCGACGAACTCCAGGTGGCGGCCGGAGTCCTTCGCGATGCGCCGGGCCTCCTCGATGGCGGGGAGGGTGGTGCCGACCGGGTCCTCGTGGGAGCCGAAGCCGAGGACGAAGTCCATGACGATCGCGGCGACCTCGGGGTCCTTGGCCTCCTCGACGATGCGCTCGATGCGCAGGGCCGGGTCGATCATCGGGTGCGGACGGCCGTTGGTGAAGTCGTCGTCGCCGAAGTCGAGGAAGGTGTGGCCGCGCGAGGCGGAGCCGGCCGGGAGGCGGAAGTCGGCGTCCTTCTGGATGTTGGACCAGACGTCGAGCCCGGCGTCGCGCACGGCGTACATGGTCTCGTCGCAGAGGGTGCCGCCGCAGAACAGGCCGCGCACGTACTTCTGGCCCTCGGCGAGACGGGAGACGACCTCGGCGCGGCGGCCGAGGCGTCGAACTCCTCGGCGGCGGAGCCCTCGACGCCGGCGAGCTCGACGGCCTTGCGGGCGGCCTGGAGGCTGCCGGCGGCGAAGTGGCCGCCGGCGGCGGTGACCGCCTCCTCGGAGCCGTCGATGAACCAGACGACGACCGGCTTGCCCGCGGCGGCGACCTCGGCGAGGACCTTCTTCTCGACGGAGGCGGCCGGCGGCTTGGAGACGAGGACGATGACGTCGGTGGCCGGGTCGGCGGCGAGCGCGCGGATGCCGTCGACCATCATGATGCCGCCGACCTGCTCGGAGAGGTCGCGGCCGCCGGTGCCGATGAGCTGCGAGATGCCGCCGCCCAGGGCGTGGACGCGGACGGAGACCTCCTGCGAGCCGGTGCCGGAGGCGGCGACGATGCCGATCGAGCCCGGACGGACCTTGTTGCCGAAGCAGAGCGCGACGTTGTTGATGATCGCGGTGCCGCAGTCCGGGCCCATCATGAACAGGCCCTTGTCGTGGGCGAGGTTCTTGAGCGCGATCTCGTCCTCGACGGCGACGTTGTCGCTGAACATCATCACGTGCAGGCCGCTTTCGAGGGCCTTGCGGGCCTCGCGGGCGGCGTAGGCGCCGTTGACGGCGATGACCGCGAGGTTGGCGCCGTCGATGCCCGCGGCGGCGGAGGCGATGGTCCGGTAGGTGACCTCGCCGCCACTGGCGGAGGCCGGGGCCTTGCGGGTGAGGAGGTCCTCGATCTCCCCGAGGAGCGCTTCCGTGTCGGCGCCGTCCTCCGCCACCAGGACGATCATGAGGTCGCCGCTCTCGGCGGCCCGCAGCTCGTCGGTGAGCAGGCCGAGGTTCTCAAGGACCCCCTTGTTCATCTCGGTGCCCATGGCGGTGAACGCCTGGTCCACCCCGTCCAGGGCGTTGGCCTTGGTCGAGACGGACATCAGGGACACGGAATCGAAATAGGTGTTCTTCCGTACGACTGCTGTGATGCTCACAGCGGACCTCGCAGTTCTTCTTCCAGGCGGAGTCCGGCCGCCAGGCCGGACAGGGTGTCGCCGCCCGAGGTGTGGCCGGTCGCCAGCACCTTCCGGACGGGAACGTTCAGGTCCCGCGCCGGGCGGAGGTCCGCCAGCAGACGCAGGAGGTCGAGGAGTTCGGACCGGGCCCGGCCGTCGGCGGCCTCGCTCACCGTGGCGAGGCCGAGGGCCGTGGTGCGTCCGCCGTGCGCGGCCAGGACGTCCCGCAGGACGGGCGGGAAGCCGGCGAGCGGCTGCCCGGCAGGGCGGCGACCAGGGCGAGGCCGGTGAGGAAGTCGTCGCCGGCGGGGTGAGTCCGGGACCGAGGCCGAGCAGGCCGAGGACGCCCGCCGGATGCCCTCGCCGTCCCCGGCCCGTACGCCCGCGAGCAGCGTCGCGCGTCCCTCGTCGAGGGCGTGGGCGACGGCCGTCTCCATGGGCCCGGCGCCGGGGGCGGGCCCGAGCATGCCGCCGGGTGGTCCGTACGCGCGGCAGAGCCGGTCGACGAGGTCGGCGGCGGCCGCGAAGCCGCCGGGGGCAGGGCGGCGAGCGAGGGGCGACGGGGTGCCAGGGGCGGGCCCCGCGGTGGTCAGGCGGAGCGGCCGGTGGGGGTGCGGGCGGCCGAGCGCGACGTTCCCGTTCGTGAAGGCGACGCTCCGGCCGGCCTCCAGTCCCTGCCCCGTCCAGGCCGCGGCCTCGGTGACCAGGGTGCGGGGCGCGTCACCCGCGTCCCGGGCGGCGAGGGCGATCAGCATGCCGTCCGGGGTCAGCAGATTGACCACCCGGGTGAAGACCGAGTGGACCGAGCCGATGCCCGACAGGCCTTGCAGCAGACCGAGCAGCCGGGCGTCGCCGGAGCGGGTCCGGAGTTCGCCGGCATGGCCGTGGCACCTCACCGTGCTCTCCTCGTCGCCGTACGTCCGTGACCGCTCCTGCCCCCTTCCGGTCATCCAATATTGGTATACCATTCTGGGTCTCATAAGCGAACACAAGCACCGCAAGGGAAATCGCATGCGCATCGTCGTCGCTCTCGGAGGAAACGCACTCGCCCGTCGAGGGGAACCGATGACGGCCGACCGGCTGCGCGCCAACGTCAGGGGCGCCTGCCAGGCGCTGGCCGGCCTGGCCCGCGAGCACGAGGTCGTCATCACCCACGGCAACGGCCCGCAGGTCGGCCTGCTCGCCCTCCAGAACCTCGCCTACCAGGACGTCGCGGCCTACCCGCTGGACATCCTCGGCGCGGAGACCCAGGGCATGATCGGCTACGTCATCCAGCAGGAGCTCTCCAACGCCCTGGCCGGCGAGCGCGAGGTCGCGGCCGTCCTCACCACGACCGAGGTCGACGAGGCCGACCCCGCCTTCGAGCGCCCCACCAAGCTGATCGGCCCCACCTACTCGGCGCAGGACGCCGCCGAGGCCGCGGCCGAGTACCGCTGGACCATCGCCCGCGACGGCGGCGCCTTCCGCCGGGTCGTCCCTCGCCCGAGCCGCTGCGGATCATGCAGGCGCCGCTGGTCAGCACGCTCCTCGACAACGGCACGCTGGTGGTGTGCGTGGGCGGCGGCGGCGTGCCGGTGCGCACCGACTCCAAGGGCCGCCAGATCGGCATGCAGGCCGTCGTCGACAAGGACGCGGCGAGCGCCGCCCTCGCCGCCGACCTGAAGGCGGACATGCTGATCATGCTCACCGACGGCGACTTCGTCAGCGAGAACTGGGGCACCCCGAGCAGCGGGACATCCTCACCGCCTCGCCCGAGGGCCTGGCCGGGATCGCCTTCGCCGAGGGCTCGATGAAGCCCAAGGTCGACGCCGCCGTCCGCGTCGCCCGCGCCGGCGGCCGCACCCTCATCGGCCCGCTGGAGCGCCTCGACGACCTGATGGCCCGTCGCGTCGGCACGGAGATCCGCGCCGACGTCGACGGAGGCGTCGTGTACGCGGGCAAGTGACGCCCACCGCCGGACGCGGGGCGTCGGCCGGCAGGCCGGGGTCCCCGCGACGAGCGACCCTGAGGCGTCGGCCGACAGGCTCAGGGGTTCCCGCGACGAGCGGCCCTGAGGTGTCGGCCGGAAGACCGGAAGCCCGCGCGGCGGGCGGTTCTGAGGCGTCGGCCGACAAGTCAGGGTCCCCGCGGCCGACAGGTCGGGAGCCCCGCGGCGGGAAGGCCGGGGTCCCCGCGGTGGGCGGCCCTGAGGTGTCGGCCGGAAGGCCGGAAGCCCGCGCGGCAGGCGGGCCCGGGGCGTTCGTACGGTATACCGTTTGATCATCCAGGGGTGGGCGCGATCCGCTGTCGCCCCGCCGCCCGCCGCTCCGTGGCCCGGGAGGGCTACCCTCGGTCGTCCTGCGCTGGTGTGCGGCGGCTTCGTCGCGGCTCGTCTCCAGGTGGCGCAGGGCCAGCTTCTCGACGCGCTCCACGTCGCGGGCCTCGATGCCCCGGTACAGCTCCGCGTGCTCCTCGGCGACGACGGTGAAGTCGTCGTGCTGCCCGAGCATCCAGCGCATCCGGCTGCGCAGCGTCGCGTTGAGCTCGCTGAGCAGCGCGTTGTCGGCGAGCTCCGTGACGGTCTCGTGGAAGTCGGCGGCCGCCCGCCGGGCGGCCTGGCCGTCGCCCTTGGCCGCTGCCGCCAGCTCGGCGTCGAGGTCGGCGCGGAGCTTGGCGAGCCCCGCCCGGGTGCGGCGCTGCGCGGCGAGCCGGAAGCCGAGGATCTCCAGGGCGGACCGGACCTCGCCGAGGTCCGAGATGTCGGACGCGGTGAACTCGCGGACGACCGCCCAGGTGCGCGGGCGCGGCGTCACCAGGCCCTCCGCGACCAGGTCCCGCAGGGCGTCGCGGACGGGCAGCCGGCTGACGTCCAGCTCGGCCGCGATCTCGCGCTCCACGAGCCTGCTGCCGGGGGCCCGGGTCCCCTCGATGATCTGGTCGCGCAGCGCGCGCGTCACCCGCTCCGATTCGGGTCTGAACTCCTCAGCGCCTGTCATGCGGCCATTCTCCCATCGAGGAGGGGGCGGCGACCCACGGGACCCGGTCGTCGCCGCCGGGCGCGCCGCCTTCACCGAATCTCCGTCAACAACCTTCGTCCAGCGCGTTGACGGGGTTATGACACGTGTCACAGCATGGGCGCTGCCCGGGTACCTACCAGTCGGTAGGTGCGGTGGGCCTCTCGGCGTCGTCCTCAGCGTGGAGGTCTCTGTGTCCCGTGCCGTGCCCCGATCCCGCAAGGTCCTCGCGCTCGTGGCCGGTGCGGCCGCGCTCGCCGCGCCGCTCGCCCTCGCCGCGCCCGCCGCCGGTGCGGAGGAGCCCGGCACCGCCCGTACACCGTCACTCCGCTCCGGTTCACCGTCGAGGCGGGAGGCAGGAGCTGCGCCGTCGACGCCGATCTCTACCGGCCCGCCGGCGCGGACGCCGAACACCCCGCGCCCGCCGTCCTCGCCACCAACGGCTTCGGCGGCAGCAAGAGCGACGGTTCCACCGCCGCCATCGGCAAGGCCTTCGCCGAGCGCGGCTACGTCGGCCTCGTCTACTCGGGCCTCGGCTTCGGGAAGTCCGGCTGCCTGATATCCCTCGACGCCCCGGAGACCGACGGCCGGGCCGCCGCCCGCCTCGTCGACTTCCTCGCCGGAAGCCTCGCCGCCGACGACGGCACCCGCGTCGACTTCGTCACCCGGGACGGGGAGGGCGACCCGCGCGTCGGCATGATCGGCGGCTCCTACGGCGGCGCCGTGCAACTCGCGGCCGCCTCCGTCGATCCCCGCGTCGACGCCCTCGTCCCCCTCATCACCTGGAACGACCTCGCGTACTCGCTCGCCCCCAACGCCGCCGACCGGGACACCCCGGCGTCTTCAAATGGCAGTGGGCCAACGGCTTCTACCTCATCGGGGAGGGGCAGCCGCTGCTCTCCCCGTCCCTCGACCCCAGCCGGATCAACTCCCTCGGCTGCCTGCACTTCGTCACCGACGCCTGCGACACGATCAGGCTCCTCGACTCCGGCCGCTATCCGGCCGCCGGGACCGAGAGGATGCTCGCCTACGCCCGCGGCGTCTCCCCGGTCTCCTACCTCGACCGGATCAGCGCCCCCACCCTGATCGTCCAGGGCCAGTCCGACAGCCTGTTCAACCTCAACGAGGCCCGCGCCACCTACGACCGGCTGCGCGAGCGGGGCGTCGACACCCGGATGATCTGGCAGTCCTGGGGCCACAGCGGGGGACAGAAGCCGGGGGAACTCGACCTGGGAAACCCGGAGGGGAGTTATGTCGGGCAGCGCGTCCTCGCCTGGTTCGACCGCTACCTCCGCAAGAACGCGGCCGCGGACACCGGCCCCGCCTTCGCCTGGTACCGCGAGGGGCAGAGCGGCTACGGCACCGCCGACCGGGTCCCGGCGCTCAGCCAGGAGCTGTACCTCTCCGGCGACGGCAAGCTCGTCGACAACCGTACGAAGGTCGTCCGCGGCTCCCGCCAGTACAGCAACTGGCTGGTCCCGACGAGCCATTCGGAGTCCTCGCTCGCCGGCATGATCGGGCTTCCCGACCCCCGGCCGTACGACACCCCCGGCACCTACCTCGGCTGGGCCACCGCCCCGCTCACCGAGCCCGTCGACCTCGTCGGCGCGCCGAGGGCGACCCTCCGGGTCGTCTCCCCGGCCACCGAGCGGGTCCAGGACTCGGGCGACGCCGCCGACAAGCTCGTCCTCTTCGCGAAGCTCTACGACGTCGCGCCCGACGGGACGAAGACCCTGGTCAACCGGCTGGTCGCGCCCGTACGCGTACCGGACGTCACCCGGCCCTTCACCGTCGAGCTGCCGGGCATCGTCCACCGCTACGAGACGGGTCACCGGCTGGAGTTCGTCGTCGCGGCGAGCGACACCGCGTACTCCGGCAACCGGGGCGTCAAGCCGGTGACCGTCGTCAGCGCCCCCGAGTCCACGGGGACGCTGTCCCTCCCCCTCGTCCGGGGGAGGTGGGCTGACCCGGACGAGGGGGAGGGCGGCCGGGTTACAGCGCCGCGTACCCCGGGCGGACGACCTCGTCGACGAGGCGCTGCCGCTCCGGCAGCGGCAGGAAGGCGGCCTCCAGGGCGGCGACCGTGAACTCCTCGAAGACCTCCGGGCCGTACCCGAAGGCGTCCACCATGTGCTGGAACTCCTCGCTCATGGTGGTGCCGGAGACCAGCCGGTTGTCGGTGTTGAGCGTGATCCGGAAGCCGAGCCGGCGCAGCTCGTCGATCGGGTGCGAGGCGTAGTCCTTCGCGGCGCCCGTCTGGAGGTTGGACGTCGGGCAGACCTCCAGGGCGATGCGGTTGTCCCGGACGTACGAGGCGAGCCGGCCCAGCGTGCCGTCCTCGGCGATGTCGTCGGTGATCCGCACGCCGTGGCCGATCCGCTCGGTGCCGCAGACCTGCACGGCCTCGTGGATCGACTCCGCGCCGACGGCCTCGCCGGCGTGGATCGTGTAGTGGCAGTTCTCCCGCTTCAGGTGCTGGAAGGCGGCGAGGTGGCGGGCCGGCGGGTTGCCGATCTCGCCGCCCGCTATGTCGAAGCCCGCCACGCCGTTGTCCCGGTGCGCGACGGTGAGCTCCGCGATCTCCAGGGAGCGGTCGGTGTGGCGCATGCCGGTGAGCAGGGTGCGGACGGTGATCCGGCCGCCGGTGCGGCGCTCGCCCTCGCGGAAGCCGTCGTTGACGGCCACGACGACCTCGTCGAGGGTGAGGCCGCCCTCCAGGTGCTGCTCGGGGGCGTAGCGGATCTCGGCGTAGACGACGCCGTCCGCCGCCAGGTCCTCGGCGCACTCGGCCGCGATGCGGGTGAGCGCCTCACGGGTCTGCATGACGGCGCAGGTGTGCGCGAAGGTCTCCAGGTAGCGCTCCAGCGAACCGGAGTCGGCGGCGTCCCGGAACCAGACCGCCAGCTCGGCCGGGTCCTCGGTCGGCAGCGCGGTGTAGCCGCACTCCCGCGCCAGCTCGACGATGGTCGCGGGGCGCAGCCCGCCGTCGAGGTGGTCGTGGAGGACGGCCTTGGGGCCCGGCGGATCCACTCGGAGACGGTGGCGGCGGCAGGCGTGGCAGGGTTGTCAGACAAGTGCATGGCGGGGAAGTGTACGCCACGGCGGCGCCGGTCGCTGTGACGGCTCCGACAGGCGGTCTACGCGGGTGGACTCCGCCGCGCCCCGACCCGCCGGTCCGCGCTCGGCGGGATCAGTGGGACTGGAGCACCGGCAGCGCGGGCGTGCCCGTCGGGAGCATGTGCTTGGCGGCCAGGACCGGGGTCTCCCCGACCCGTACGACCTGCGTGATCAGGACGGCCGGGGTGTCCGCGGGGCGGCCAGCTGCTCCCGCGCCGCCGCCCGAGCAGCGTCGCCGTGATGCCGCTGTGCGCGCTCAGGGACGTCTCCCGCGAGGCCGCGACGAGCACCGCGAGCATCGAGACCGCGCGGCCGGTGTCCGCCTCCGCCTCCGCCTCCCGCAGGCCCCGCGCGAACTCCGGGTGCACCCGGTCGAGCAGCCCGTCGGGCGCCGCCCACTCGTGGCTCAGTGCCGCCGCCGGACCCTCCCGGTCAGCACGGACTCCCAGAACCGCAGCTCGGCGCGGGCGGGCGCGAGCAGGTGCTGGGTGGTGAAGTCGGTCGGCTCCTCGACGGCCCTGAGCAGCGCCCGCACCCGCAGCGGGGTGCCCGCGCCGATCAGCTCCTCCAGCGGCCGGACCTGCTCGAAGCCGCGCCGGGGCGGGCGGTCGTTGACCGTGCGGCCCACCCGCGCCGCACCGTGAGGACGCCGTCCTCCTGGAGCAGCAGCAGCGCCTCGCGCAGGGCGGCCGGCTGACGCCCAGCTCGGCGGCGAGCTTCGGCTCGGAGGGAGCGTGGAGCCCGGCGGGTAGGTGCCGTCGTGGACGGCGTCCGCGATCCGCTCGTAGAGCGCCACGACCGGTCGCCGCCGCTGTCCGCTGACCGCCACGGCCCCTCCTCGTCTCGTCCCCGGCCCGGTGCGCACCGGTCTCCGTCACCACGGTAGTCGGCCCACGTTGTCTGACAAGTCACCCGTACGGCCCTGCTCGCCGTCACGGGGAGGCGCCGCGCGTCCCATTCTGGTCCCACGGCGCGGCCGCGTACGACCGACGGCACGACGGAGGAGAGGGGCCGGGCATGAGTCCCAAGCACACGCCACGGACATCGGGCGGGGCACGTCCCGGTTCGCCGGAGCCCTCACCCCGGGCCGGCTCGTGATGATCGCGGTCGCGATCCTCACCCTGGTCTTCATCTTCGAGAACACCCGCGAGGTCAGGATCCGGCTGCTGATCCCCGAGGTCACCATGCCGCTCTACGGGGCCCTGCTGGCGACCGCCCTCCTCGGCGCCGCCTGCGGCTACTACTTCGCCGCCCGGAGGCGGAAGTGAGGCCGGCCACCGTCGTCGGCGTCGGCGCGGTCCTCGCGCTCGCGGCCGTCGCCGCCACCTCGGCGGAGGGGCCGCCGAGCCCGGCGACGAGGCCGGGACACGGCCGATGCCGGACTTCCTCGACCGGGGCCTGTGGCGGGTCCTCACCCATCTGCCCCGCCGGACCCGGCTCGACGTCCACGACGTGAGCGGCCGCGACCGGCGGGTGCTGTGGCCGCCGCGCTGGCAGGTCTGCACCCAGTACCCGGCGGCGGGCACGGGCCTCGACCGGCGCACCACCGTCATGATCGGAGTCGTACGCAAGGGCGAGACCTGCCCGCCCCGCGTCCGCGAAGCCCGCCGCTGAGCACCGGTCCCGCGTCCGCGAAGCCCGCCGCTGAGCACCCCGTACGGACACGGGCACGGACACGGGCACGGACACGGGCGCTGACACGGGCGCTGACACGGGCGCGGGCCGCGCCGGCTCCGTACCGCCCCGGGACCGCCCGTCCCCTCCCGCAGCGCATAGCCTGGCCGCATGTCCGACGACCCCGGCTCGTACCTCGCCGCAGGGCCCCGCGTGGGTCTGCGCCCCTTCTCCCCGGCCGACGCCGAGGAGTTCACCGCCCGTGCCCGCGAGAGCCGGGAGCTCCACCGGCCCTGGCTCTTCCCGCCGTGCACGGCCGAGGCGTACGCCGCCTACGCGGGCACCCTGATCGAGGACCCGGCGCGCGCGGGCTTCCTGGTGTGCGAGCGCGAGGGCGGCGGGATCGCCGGCTTCGTCAACATCAACAACATCGTCCGCGGCGCCTTCCGCAGCGGCGCCCTCGGCTACGGCGCCTTCGCGCACGCCGCCGGGCGCGGACTGCTGACCGAGGCCCTCGGGCTGCTCCTGGAGCACGCCTTCGGGCCGCTGGAACTGCACCGCCTGGAGGCGAACATCCAGCCCGGCAACACCGCCTCCCGCGCCCTCGTCCGCCGCGCCGGCTTCCGCCTGGAGGGCTTCTCGCCCGCGATGCTGCACATCGACGGAGCCTGGCGCGACCACGAACGCTGGGCGATCACGGCACCGGACGGAGGGGACCGGCGCTAGCGCTTCCGGTTGATCTTCATCGTGTCGAGGTCCGTCACCGTCGACCGCAGCGCCTTGTAGCCGTGCCCCAGCTCCCGGAGCGCCGTCTCCACCCGGTCCTCCGCGATCGCGCCCGCCATCTCGTCGCCGTCCGCGGCGTCCGAGACGACGACCAGGCGGTACGAGAAGGCCTTCAGCGTCCGGTCGTAGGCCAGCGAGCCCTCCTCCGTGAACTGCATCGCCGCGATGCCGTGGTCGTCCGCCTCGGCGAGCAGCCGCGCCCGGCTCTCCTCCGACAGACCGTCGAACGTGCCGCGCACGATGACCCGGTAGGTGTGCTGCGTGCCCATTCCTCGTACTCCCTGTGCCCTTGGTTCCCGGCCGCCGCCACGGCGGGCCGACCCTCCACACTACGGCGGGAGCCCCGGCCGTCGTAGCGAATATCCGGGTGCGGCGGGGCCGGGCCCTTTGCCGAAGCCTGACGCGGAGAAGAGCGGAGAGCCCCTGGTCAGGACCGGCTCCGGCGTGTTCCATGGATCAATGACGACCGTACGACGTGCCGTACTGACGCTGCCCGCGGCCCGTTGGGCCCGGACAACCCTCTTCCCGCACTGCGGGCCCCGCCGGCGCCGGGGCCCACGCGGTCGACGCGCGGACCCTCGCGGAGCTCCCGCGCGACATGGCCCGGGGCATCGGACGGGCACCTCTGCGCAGCCTGCTCCCCGCCCCCGTGCGCGACGGCTACGGCCGGAAGCGCACGCCCGCGGACCTCGACACGATCGTGATCGAGAACGACCGGCTCCGGGTGACCGTGCTGCCCGGTCTCGGCGGCCGCGTCCACTCCCTGCACCACAAGCCCACCGGACGCGAACTGCTCTACCGCAACCCCGTCCTCCAGCCCGCCGCCTTCGCCCTCAACGGCGCCTGGTTCTCCGGCGGCATCGAGTGGAACATCGGGGCCACCGGCCACACCGTCCTCTCCTGCTCGCCCCTGCACGCGGCGACCGTCCGCGCCCCCGACGGCGGCCCGATGCTCCGCCTGTGGGAGTGGGAGCGCCTGCGCGACCTGCCCTTCCAGGTCGACCTGTGGCTCCCGGAGGGCTCCGACTTCCTGTACGTCGGCGTCCGCGTCCGCAACCCCCACGAGCGGACCGCCCCCGTCTACTGGTGGTCCAACACGGCCGTCCCGGAGGAGCGCAGGGTCCTCGCGCCCGCCGACGCGGCCTGGCACCACGGCTACGAGCGCGGCCTGAACCGCCTCCCCGTGCCCGTCACGGAGGACGGCACGGACCGCTCGTACCCGCTGAACGGCGTCCACGCCGCCGACTTCTTCTACGACCTGCCCGAGGAGCAGCGCCGCTGGATCGCCGCCCTCGACGCGGACGGCCACGGCCTCGTCCAGACCTCCACCGACGCGCTGCGCGGCCGCAAGCTCTTCCTGTGGGGCACCGGGCGCGGCGGCCGGCGCTGGCAGGAGTGGCTGACCGAACCCGGCACCCCCGGCTACGCCGAGATCCAGGCCGGGCTCGCCCGCACCCAGCTGGAACACCTGGAGCTCGCGGGCGAGGCGGAGTTCAGCTGGCTGGAGGCGTACGGACCGCTCGCCGCCGACCCGGGCGCGGCGCTCGGCGACGACTGGGCGGCGGCCCGCGCGGACGTCGAACACCGGCTGGAGGCGGCGCTGCCCCGCGCCGCCGTCGACGCCGCGTACACCGCGTGGCGGGAGGGCGCGGCGGACGCCGAGCCGGAGACCGTCCTCGCGGCCGGATCCGGCTGGGGAGCCCTCGAAGTCCTGCGCGGGGGACACGCGTTGCCGGGCACGCCCTTCCCGGGTCGACGCTCGGCCCCGAGCAGGAGCCCTGGCGGGAACTCCTGCGCACCGGCGTCCTGCCGCCCCCGGCGAAGGGCGCGGGACCGGGCGCCCCTGGTCGCCGCCCCGTGGCGGGACATGCTGGAGACCGCACCGGCCGACCCGTCCACCGAGTACCACCTCGGCATCGCCCAGTGGCACGCCGGAGACCGCGCCCAGGCGGTACGGAGCTGGGAGCGCGGGCTCCGCCGGGCCGAGCGCGCTGGCCCCTGCTGTACTGCCTGGCCGTCGCCGACTGCGAGGACGGGCACCGGGTGCGCGCCGCCGAGCGGTTCGCGGAGGCCTTCGACGACCAGGAGGCCCGGGAAGCGGGCGAGGCCGTGGCCGCCGCCCTCGGGCGCGAGGCCGTCACGGCGCTCCTCGCCGCGGGCAAGCCCGGACGGGCCCGGGAGGTGTGGGCGCGGCTGCCCGAGGAGGTCCGGGGCAGGGGCGCCTTCCGCTTCCTGGAGCTCCGCGTCCTGCTCGCCGAGGGCCGTACGGCCGAGGCCCGCGCCGTCTTCGACGCGGGCTTCGAGGTGGCGGACCTGCGCGAGGGCGCGGAGGTCCTCGGCGATGTCTGGGCGGATCTCACCGACGAACCCCTGCCGGACGCCTACGAGTTCCGGATGCGCCCGAGCTGAGGCGCGGGCGGCGCGGGCCGGTCCGGGACGCCGGGCCGGCCCGCGGGCGTACGGGTGGTCAGGACACCCGGCACAGGATCTCGCCGTGCGGCACCATGAACCAGGCGTCCTCCCGCTCGCCCCACTCCCGCCAGGCCTCCGCGATCGACGCCAGTTCGGCGGGGGTCGCGTGCCCGCCGTCGACGGCCAGGCCGGCGTAGCCGGAGGCGGTCGTGCGGTCCGCCCACATGCCGCTCCACCAGTCCCGCTCCTCGGGGTGGCGAAGCACCAGGTGGCGGCCGTCGTCGTGATCTCGGTGAAGCCGGCCTGCCGGGCCCAGGAGAACAGCCTGCGTCCCGCGTCCGGTTCGCCGCCGTTGGCGCGGGCGACCCGGTGGTACAGGTCCAGCCAGCCGTCCAGGGCGGGCCGCTCGGGGAACCAGGTGAAGGCCCCGTAGTCGCTGTCGCGGGCCGCGACGACCCCGCCGGGCCGGCACACGCGGCGCATCTCGCGCAGCGCCCGGACCGGGTCGCCGACGTGCTGCAGGACCTGGTGGGCGTGGACGACGTCGAAGGAGTCGTCGGGGAAGTCCAGGGCGTGGACGTCGGCGACCGCGAACTCGACGTTCTCCAGGCCGCGTTCGGCGGCCACCGCGCGGGCCTTGTCCAGGACGTCCTCGGCCGCGTCGACCGCGGTCACCCGGCCCGGCGCGACCAGCCCGGCCAGGTCGGCGCTGATGGTGCCGGGACCGCAGCCCACGTCCAGGACGTCCAGGCCCGCGCGCAGTTCGGGCAGCAGATAGGCGGCGGAGTTGGCGGCGGTCCGCCACCTGTGCGAGCGCAGGACCGACTCGTGGTGTCCATGGGTGTAGACGGCGGTCTCATGGGCGCGGGCTGCGCGGAGGCGTGCGTCATCGGGCGACTCCCTCGGTGTGGGTGCGTGCCTCCACCGTAGGCGGCGCAGCCGAATAATGAGACCCCGTTCTCACCATATGGACATCGGCTCAGCTCAACGGATCCCGTCGGTACCGGAGTTCCTCCAGGACCCGGCCGCCCGTCTCCTCCCGCACCGCCGTCCCGTCCGGCCGCCAGCCCGCGGCCTCGTAGAACCTCCGGCCGCGCGCGTTGCCCGCGAACACCCACAGCGCCGCCGCCCGGAACCCCGCCGCGACGAGCGCCTCCACGGACGCCGCCATGAGAGCCCGCCCGACGCCCGTCCCCAGACCTCCGGCAGGGCGTACAGCGCCGCCAGCTCCGCCGTGCTCCCCGGCGCGAACTCCCCGTCCGGCCACGGCCGGAAGCAGGAGAACCCGACCGCCCGCCCGCCGTCCCCGTCGCCACCAGCACCGTGGGCCGGTCCGGCGCCGTGAGGCAGGCGCGCCAAGTGGCGGCGCGGTCCTCGACGCTCAGGCCGTCGAGGTACGGGGCGGGGAGCAGGCGCGGTAGGCGGCCCGCCAGGACAGCACGTGCACGGCGGCGAGGTCCGCCGCGTCTTCCGGGAGCGCTTCACGTATCGGCATGCGGCATTCTGGCGCGGGCGACACGGCGGACGCTCCCGCATTCCCGCGGCCCTCGCCGATCCGACGGGCCCTCGTGTGACAGCCCCGTGAACAGACCGTTCCGGCCGCCCCGACGGCCCTAGGGTGGGCCCGCCGCCGAACGGCGGCCCGCCCCGCCGACCCGCCGAGGAGTTCCGTGCCCCACCCGTCCGCGCCCGCCCGCCGCTCCCTCCTGAAGCTGCTCGCAGCGGGCCCGGCGGCCTCCGCCCTCGGCGGGCTCGCCACCGCCGCCCCGCGTACGCTGGTCCCATGGACGTCGTGGCGGACCCCGCCCCGGCATCGTCAAGGACCTCCCGCCGGAGTACTTCACGGTACGCGGGACCAACGCCGAGGCCCGCTACGAGACCTTCGCCGACACCGGCCTCCTCACCCCCGCCGACCGCTTCTTCGTCCGCAACCACACCTCCACCCCCGTCCTCGACGCCGCCGACTGGAAGCTGACGCTCTGGGGCGACGGACTGCACGGCCGCACCCCCGTCCACTTCACCTACGGACAGCTCCGCGACCTGCCCTCCGTCACCCGGACGGTCCTGATCGAGTGCGCCGGGAACGGCCGCAGCCTCTACGCCACCCAGCAGGGCGAGACGGTCACCGGCACCCCCTGGACCCTCGGCGCCATCGGGGCCGCCCGCTGGCGCGGCGTCCGCCTCTCCGACGTGCTCCGCAGCGCCGGGATCGCCCACGACGCCGTCGACCTCCTGCCCCGCGGCCTGGACGACCCGTACGTCTCCGGCGGCGTCGACTACGGCTCCGTCCGCCGCCCGCTGCCGGTCGCCAAGGCCCTCGACGACGTGATCCTCGCGTACGAGATGAACGGCGAGCCCCTCCCGTACGACCACGGCCACCCCGTCCGGCTCGTCGTGCCCTCCTGGATCGGCATCGCCTCCATCAAGTGGCTCGGCGACATCGAGGTCTCCACCCGGCCGCTCAGCTCGCCCTGGTCCACCACCTGGTACCGCCTCTTCGGCGACGCCCACCCCGCCGGCGGGAGCGCCCCGATCAGCCGCCAGACCCTCAAGTCCGCCTACCAGCTGCCCTTCGGCGCCACCCTGGAGGCCGGCCGGCCCCACCGGCTCACCGGCCGCGCCTGGTCCGCCCTCGCGCCCGTGCGGACCGTGGAGGTCTCCACCGACGGAGGCGCCCACTGGCGCCCCGCCCACCTCCACGACACCCCGCGCCGCGACGGCTGGGTCCGCTGGAGCGTGCCCTGGCGCCCGCGCGCCACCGGGCCGGTCACCCTGCTCTCCCGCACCACCGACGCCGCCGGCAACACCCAGCCCGAGCGGGCCGTCCACAACACCCAGGGGTACCTCTTCAACGCGGTCGTGCGTCACCCGGTCACCGTCGCCTGAACGGGCGGAACCGCCCGAACCTTCGTATAAAGGGCACGGGGTGCCCGCCCGGCGCCCCGTGCGCTCAGGAGGTACGGGACATGCGGCAGACGGCTTCGGAGGGCCGCGGGCCGGTGCGCTACGGACCTCCCGCGCCCGACACCGGACTGCCCGTGCTGCCCGGACTCGCCGGGATCCTCGCCGCCGCGGCGGACCGGACCGCGCCCGAGCCGCCGGGGGCGGGGCCGTGCTGCGAGGCGGCGGCCGGGTACTGGTGGCGGCGCGGCCTGCGGACCCACCCGAGGACGTGGTGGCCGCGCCCGGAGCCCCGCCCTCCTGCTGGCCCTGATCGCGGCCCACGGCGGCGACCTGCTGCTGCCCCGCCCTGCCCCGCCTGGTGGACCCCGCAGGCCCGGCTGCTCGGCCGCCCCGCGTACCACGTGCCCACACCGGCCGAGGCGGGCGGCGTCCCCGATCCCTACGCCCTCCTGGAGACCGTCCGGCGGATCCGCGCCGAGGGCGGCGACCCCGGGTCGTGCTGCTGTCCGTCGCCGACGACCCCACCGCCACCGTCGCCCCGCCCGAACTCGTCCGCGAGGCCTGCGAGGCCGCCGTCGCCGAGGGCCTCCACGTCATCAGCGACGAGACCTGGCGCGACACCCTCCACCACCCGCACGGCACGATGCTGCTCAGCCCCGCCGAGATGTGCCCCGACGACGTCACCGTCCTCACCGACCTCGGCGGCGCCCTCACCCCGCCGCCTGGCCCTGCGCCGTCGCCCGCTTCCCGCCCACCGACCCGTCCCGTGCCGACCGCTGGACCGACCGCAGGGCCCGCGTCCTCGACGTGCTCACCGCCCTCGGGGCCCTCGTCCCCGGGCCCGTGGCCCCGCCATGGCCCACGCCCTCGACGAACCCGAGGACGTCACCGTACGGGCCCGGCGCGCCGCGACCGCCCACGGACTCCTCGCTGCGGCCGCGCACCGCGCCGTCCTCGCCTCCGGCGCCCTCGCCCGGCCCCCGCAGGTCGGCCGCCACCTCTACGCCGACCTCGGGCCGCTGCGCTCGGACTCGCCGCCCGGGGCGTCACCGACTCCCTGGAGCTGGAGAGCCACCTCACCGCGCGCCTCGGCGCCCCGCGACCGGCGGCCACCGCTTCGGCGACGAACTCGGCGCGCTGCGCGTCCGGTTCGGCACCGGCATGTTCCTCGGCCCGACCGAGGAGGAGCGCGCCGAGACCCTCGCGGCCGCCGACCCCGTCGAACTCCCGCACGTGGCCCGCGCGTTGGACGACTTCGGGGGAGCCCTGGAGGAACTCCGATGACGGCGACCGCCCCACCCCCTCCCCGCAGCGCCCCGCACGAGCGGAACGGAGCCCGCAGATGACCGAACGGACGGCACCCCCGCGCGGGCCGGACAGCCCCGCACCACCCCGACCCGGTCATGCCCCCCGCCCCACCCCCGTCCTCCAGCCCCTCGGCCGGCTGCGGCAGGACTGGCCCCGCACCTTCGCCGACCGGCTCACCGCGCCCCTCCCCGGCGTCCGGGCCCTGGCGCGGCTCGCCCGGAAGGAGCCGTACGGCCCCGGGCCGAGGGGCTCCGGGACATCCCGCTGCTGCCGTTCGAGCCCGGCCCGCTGCCGCCCGCCGGACCGGGCACCCTCGCCGTCACCTGGGCGGGGCACGCCAGTTGGGTCCTGCGGGTGGGCGGGCTCACGGTCCTGACCGACCCCGTGTGGTCCCGCCGGATCTTCGGCACCCCGGCCCGGCTCACCCCGGTGGGGGTCCGCTGGGAGGACCTGCCGTCCATCGACGCCGTCGTCATCAGCCACAACCACTTCGACCACCTGGACGGCCCCACGCTCAAGCGGCTGCCCCGGCACACCCCCGTCTTCGTCCCGGCCGGGCTCGGCCGCTGGTTCACCCACCGCCGGTTCAGCCGGGTGACCGAGCTCGACTGGTGGGAGGCCGCCGAACTCGACGGCGTCCGCTTCGACTTCGTCCCCGCGCACCACTGGTCCAAGCGGACGCTCCTGGACACCTGCCGCTCCCTGTGGGGCGGCTGGGTGCTCACCGACCGGGCCGGGCACCGGATCCACTTCGCCGGGGACACCGGGTACGGGCACTGGTTCGCCGAGATCGGCCGCCGCTACCCCGGCATCGACCTGGCGCTGCTGCCGATCGGCGCGTACGACCCGCGCTGGTGGCTCAGCGACGTCCACACCGACCCGGAGGAGGCGGTCCGCGCCCACCAGGACCTCGGCGCCCGGCGGATGGCGCCCATGCACTGGGCCACCTTCGTGCTCTCCTCCGAGCCGGTCCTCGAACCCCTCACCCGGGTCAGGGCCGCCTGGGAGAAGGCCGGTCTGCCCCGCGAGGACCTGTGGGACCTGCCGGTCGGCGGCTCACGGGTGCTCGTGCCCTGACGGGACCTCCGGGCCCGGCCTCCGCACCCGCCGCCACAGCGCCGGGACCGCGCTGATCAGCACCGTCAGGCCGACCGCCGCGACGACCCCCTGCCAGGGCTCCGGGAAGAGCGAGCCGCCCAGGATGCCGATCAGCTGGTACGTCGCCGCCCACGCCAGGCACGCCGCCACGTCCGCCCGGACGAAGCGGCGCAGCGGCATCTGCGCGAGCAGGCACGCCAGCATCACCGGGATCCGCCCCGCCGGCACGAGCCGGGACAGCACGAGCACCGACACCTGGTGGGTGTCGAGCCGCTCCTGCGCGTGCGCGAGCCGGTCCGGCGTCACCCGGGACCGCAGCGCGGCGAGCCACCGCGAGCCGTTGCGGGAGCGGACCCGCGCTGCCCCAGCCAGTACAGCGCCGTGTCGCCGAGGCACGCGGCGAAGGACGCCACCAGGAAGACGAAGAGCAGCGAGAACGGCGAGGACTGGTGGAAGGCGACCACCGCCGCCGAACTGACGATCGCGCCCGTCGGCACGACCGGCACCAGCGCGCCGAGCGCCACGAGCAGGAACAGCGAGGGATAGCCGACCGCCTGCTGCGTCGACTCCGGCGGCAGCTCGCGCACCGCCGTGACCACGCCGGCGATACCACCGATCACCGTGCGACCTCCGGTTGGACGGTCCGGCGGGCCGGGACGTGCCCGCCCGTCACCGCGCGACCTCCGGCCGCACCCGCTCGCCGTGGCCGAGGAGGTGGACCGCCACCTTCGGCGCGAGCCGGGCCGCGTGCCGGACGAACTCGTCGCCCGGCGCGTGGAACTCGTGCGGACGGACCCCGTCGAGCCCGATCGGCCAGTACGTGCCGTAGTGCACCGGCACCGCGGCCGCCGGGGACAGCGCGGCCAGCGCCTCGGCGGCGCGGCCCGCGTCGAGGTGGCCGTGCCCGAGGTACGGTCCCCAGCCGCCGACCGGCAGCAGGGCCACGTCCACCGGGCCCACCGCGTCCGCCATGCCGTCGAACAGGCCGGTGTCCCCGGCGAAGTACGTGCGCGCCTCGCCCTCGACGACGTAGCCGAGCGCGGGGAGCGGTGCGGACCGACCGGCAGCCGCCGCCCGTCGTGCAGCGCCGGGACGGCCCGTACCGTCACGCCCTCCACGGCGACCGCGTCGCCCGGCTCCACCTCGGTCAGCCGCAGCCCGTTCCGGTCGAGCCTGCGCAGTCCCGGTACGGCGGCGGGCGCGCCGCGCGGCACGAGGACCCGCGTCCCCGGCGGGAGCAGGGCGAGCGAGGGGAGGTGGAGGTGGTCGGCGTGCAGGTGCGAGACGAGGACGGCCTCGGCGCGGGCGGCCTCCGGCGGCGGCAGGGCGCCGCGCCGGCGGCGCAGGTGCGCGAGCCGCCGGGTGAACAGCGGATCGGTGAGGAAGCGGACCCCGGAGTCCTCGACCGTGCAGGTCGCGTGGCCCCACCAGGTGACCTCCACCGGCATGCCGCCCTTCCGCCGTCCGTCCTCCGCGCCCGCCGCGCGGGCTCGTTCCGTAACGAGGGTAAATGTCCGGAGCCCGCTCCGGAGGATGTTCGGCCGTCACGATCCCCAGTAGGGTCGGCCCATGGACGACGTTCGGGTGGCGGCGATCGCCAGCCTCACCCCGCTCGAAGAGCTGGACAGCGACCCCTTCCTTGTCGACACGCGCGGACAGCACGCGGTGTGCGCCCGCTGGGCCCACGACAAGGGGTACGTGCTGGCCCGTCAGCTGTTCTGCTACGGAATCCGCCCGGACCACGCGGAGCTCTGGGCCGATGTGGAGGCCGGGACGGTGGACCTCTTCGTGGCCCCCAGCGAGCGGGTCCTCGCCCGCGCGCTGACCTCCGTGCCGGGCTTCCGCGCCGAGTGCGAGCGGCGCGGCGTGCGGGTGGAGACGGTCGGACTTGACGAACCCCCGTACGACACGGCGGCCAAGGGGGGCGTCCACCGGCGGCTCTCGATGCCCACCGCCGGATACGACGGCGGCTGAGGCGCCGACTCCTGACGCGCACCCCGCCCGATCGGCACCCTTGTGCCACGCTTGAGGCAGGAAACGGGCGAAAGGTGAAGCGGGCGTGGGTGACGGGCGATGGGGTGGCGCCGACCGCTGGCGGTCCGCGGGCAGGACGGTGGCGCGGGTGATCGTGGTCTGGGGGGTGTCCACGCTCACGATGCTCGTCCTCGCCGGGCTCCTTCCCGACTTCCAGCTCCAGTCCGCCGACGGCGACAGCTTCACCAGGACCGCGCTCACCGCCGCCACGGCCGCCGGCGTCTTCGGCCTGCTGGGCGCGCTCGTCTGGCCGGTGGTCGTACGGGCCCTGCTGCTCGTCCCGGCGCTCGTCCTCGGCCTGCTCGTCTTCTTCCTCAACGGCTCCCTGCTGCTCGTCGCGCTCCGCCTGATCCCCGACGGGCGCGGCGTCGCCGCCCCGAGACGGCCGTCGTGGTCGCCGCCGTCATGTCCGCCGTCGCCTCCGCCACCTCCACCGCCCTCGCGGTACGGGACGACGACGCGTACCGCCGCCGGCTCTACCGGCTCACCGGCCGCACCCGGCCCCGCGATCCCGGCGACACGGCGGGGCCGTGCCCGGCACGGTCTTCCTCCAGCTCGACGGCGTCGGCCACCACGTGCTGCGCGGCGCCGTCGCCGACGGCCTCATGCCGACCGTCGCGGGCTGGCTGGAGGCCGGCCACCGGCTCACCCCCTGGCGCACCGACTGGTCCAGCCAGACCGGCGCCAGCCAGCTCGGCATCCTGCACGGCTCCAACGAGGACGTGCCCGCCTTCCGCTGGTACGAGAAGGACACCGGCCGGCTCATGGTGTCGAACCGCCCGGCGAGCGCCGTCGAGCTCCAGCGCCGGGCCGTGCGCCGCACCGGGACGCCGGTCTCCTCACCGTCGACGGGGCCTCCGGGGCAACCTCTTCAGCGGGGCGCCGACCAGCTCGCCCTGGTCCTGTCGATGGCGGCCCGGCGCGGCCGCCGCAACCGCTCCCGGGCCGGCTACTTCGCGTACTTCTCCGACCCGGCCAACGCCGTCCGCACCGCCGGATCGCTCCTCGCCGAGTGCGTCCGGGAGGTGTGCCAGTCGACGCGGGCGCTGCTGCGCCGGGAGACCCCGAGGGTCTCGCGCGGCGGCACGTACCCCTTCGTCCGCGCCTTCGCGACGGTCGTCGAGCGGGACGTCGTGGTCTCCGCGGTGATGGGGGACATGCTGGCCGGACGGACCGCGGTCTACGCCGATCTCGTCGCGTACGACGAGGTGGCGCACCACTCGGGGCCGCACGGCCGGGACACCGACCAGGTCCTCGCCCGCCTCGACCGGGCGATCGCGCTCATCGCGACCGTCGCCGAGCACGCCCCGCGCCCGTACCGGATCGTGCTCCTCTCCGACCACGGGCAGAGCCCCGGCGCGACCTTCGAGTCGGCGTACGGCCTGACGCTCAAGGAGCTCGTACGGGCCGGGTGCGGGCTTCCGGTGCCGCGCCGGGTGCGGCGGACCCGGAGCGGCTCCGAGGCGCGGGACGCGGCCAGGGACGCGCTGCGCAGCGCGCTGCACCGGCCGGTGGACGAGAGCGGCGAGACGGCCCGGAGCTGCCCGCCCGGCCCTCCGAGCCGGTCGTCCTCGCCTCGGGGAACCTGGGGCTCGTCTCCTTCCCCGACGTGCCGCACCGGATGACCCGGGAGGAGATCGACCGGCGCCATCCGGCGCTGCTCCGGACCCTGGCACACCATCCGGGGATCGGCTTCCTGCTGGTGGCGAGCGCCGAGCACGGCTCGGTGGTGCTCGGCCGCGACGGGGTGGAGGTGCCGGTCGCCGAGCTCGCGGACGACGGCCCGCTCGCGGTCTTCGGGCGCGGCGCGGCGCGGGCGGTGCGGCGCACGGACGGCTTCCGCACGTCGCGGACATCATGGTCAACTCCATGTACGACCCGGCGACCGGGACCGTGCACGCCTTCGAGGAGCAGATCGGCTCGCACGGCGGGCTGGGCGGCGAGCAGTCGCACGCCTTCCTGCTCTCGCCGCCGGACCTGTCGCCGCCGGTGCGGGAGGGAGGAGCTGGTCGGCGCGGAGCAGGTGCACCGGGTGCTGCGGCGCTGGCTGCGGGAGTCCTCGGGGCCGCAGGTGCCGCTGGGCCCGGTGGAGATTTCCCGGTCCACCAGCGAAGTGGAATAAGTTCTTCCGGTCGATGGGGTGCCCGCACCGCACAAAAACCACTGATTTGGACGCCTGTTCGCCGTTACCGGACGATGGTCCGGATTTGCACGACGGAAGGCGCGGCACCCATGAGCACGGTCACCACAACTCCACAGAGCGGATCCGGGACGGACACCCCGCCGGCCGACCGGCACGCCCGCCGCTTCGGACTCCCCATCGCGACCGCCCTGGTCATGGGCAACATCATCGGCGGCGGAATCTTCCTGCTGCCCGCCTCCGTCGCCCCCTACGGCACCGTCAGCCTCCTCGCCTTCGGCGTCCTCACCCTCGGCGCGATCGCCCTCGCCCTCGTCTTCGGCCGGCTCGCCCACCGCCTGCCGCAGACCGGCGGACCCTACGTCTACGCCCGCGCCGCCTTCGGCGACTTCGCCGGCTTCCTCGCCGCCTGGTCGTACTGGATCACCGCCTGGGTCTCCAACGCCGCCCTCGCCGTCGCCGCCGTCGGCTACCTCGACGTCCTCGTGCCCGTCCACGAGTCCAAGGCCGCCACCATCGCCGCCGCCCTGGCCTTCCAGTGGCTGCCCGCCCTCGCCAACCTGGCCGGTACCCGCTACGTCGGCGCCGTGCAGCTCGTCGCGACCGTGCTCAAGTTCGTCCCGCTGATCCTGGTCGCCGTCGGCGGCCTGTTCTTCTTCGACAGCGCCAACCTCGGACCGTTCCAGGCGGGCGGGGGCGGCACGCTCGGCGCGGTCTCCGCCTCCGCCGCGATCCTGCTCTTCAGCTACCTCGGCGTCGAGTCCGCCGCCGTCAGCGCCGGCGAGGTCCGCGACCCCCGCCGCAACGTCGGCCGCGCCACCGTCCTCGGCACCCTCGGCGCCGCCGCGGTCTACCTGCTCGGCACCCTCGCCGTCTTCGGCACCGTCGCCCACGACAAGCTGGTCGCCTCCACCGCGCCCTTCTCCGACGCCGTGAACGCCATGTTCGGCGGCTCCTGGGGCGGCGCCGCCGTCGCCTGCATGGCCATGGTCTCCATGCTCGGCGCCCTCAACGGCTGGACCCTGCTGAGCGCCCAGGCCCCCTACGCGGCCGCCCGCGACGGACTCTTCCCGAAGGTCTTCACCGTCAAGCGGCGCGGGGTGCCGACCGTCGGCGTCCTCGTCACCGTCGTCCTCGCCTCGTGCCTGACGGTCTACAACTACACGGTCGGCACGAAGGGCGTCTTCGAGATCCTCGTCCTCGTCACCACCTTCACCGCCACCGTGCCCTACCTGCTGTCCACCGCCGCCCAGATCTACTTCCTGCTCTCCGGACAGTCCGAGAAGGTCTCCCGGGCCCGGCTCGCCCGCGACGGCGTCCTCGCCCTCGCCGCCTTCGGCTTCTCCCTCTGGCTGGTCGCCGGCTCCGGCTACGCCGCCGTCTACCAGGGCGTCCTGTTCCTCTTCGCCGGCGTCCTCGTCTACGCCTGGATGGCGGCCCGCAAGCAGCGCGCCACCTCCTGAACCCGCCCGGCGGACCAGGGCCGGACAGGCCCCAGGGGGTGAATCCGGCGGTCCGCGCGTAGGCCGCCCGGGGGTATCTCGGGCAGGGCGGCCTACCGGCCGTGCGGCGGGCAGTACGGATCTCCATGAGCCCCGCGCACCAGTCGCCCGTCGCGCCCGCCACCCCGGCGGGGCGCCGGACGCGCCCGGACCGGGGCCGCCACCGGTGGATCGCGCTCCTCCTCGTCCTCGCCGCCCTGCTCGGCACCGGGACGGTCGCCGCGCTCTCCGTCGCCGAGACGCGCGCGCGCCGCCGCCCCGGCCCCCGACCCGGGCGGCGAGACCCACGACCAGGCCGCCGCCGAGGACGGACTCCCCGGCCGCGCCCGCCAGGACGGCGCGCGGCTGCGCCCGCCGGGCCCGGAGCCCGGCCCCAGGGCCCGGAACCCGCCCCGGCACTCCCGCCCCCGACTCCGTACCCGCCCCGCGCGACGACGCGCTCCGGTGCGTGGTGATGCGCTGCTGAGAGGCCCCGCCTCCCCGCAGTCCCCGACATCACCCCCGTACCACGAGGAGTTCCGTCATGCCCGTCGACCCGTACGCCGTCCTCCAGGCACTGCTGCGCGCCGAGGCCGCCCGCGCCCGGCGCACCGCCCCCGAGCCCGGAGCCGCGCCGTCCGCCCGGACCGCCGAACCGCCGCCCCCGCCCCGAGCCGCCCGTCCACCGGACGGACCCGCCGCGCTGAACACCGCCGTAGGCCTCCCGGAGCCCGGCTCCGGGAGGCCTACGGCGGCCCAGTCCCAGGCCCCGGGAGGCCGACGGCGGCCCGCTCTTCAGGCTTCGGACGCGTCGGCCCCGTCCCGGCCGCGGACGCGCCGGGAGTGCAGTCCCACGAGGACCGCCGCCGCCGTGGCGAGGACCGTGAGCGCCACCAGGGCCGGGACCAGGCCGACCAGCGGGCCCGCCGCCAGGCAGCAGACCCCGCCCGCGGTCAGGGCGGCCGGAAGCCGGCCCGAGGTGCGCAGCGCGATGGCGGCGGCGCCGAGCAGATAGACGCCGACGCCCCCGGTCAGCGACCAGGCCACGGCGCCGTGCAGCGGCTCGGCCAGGTCGTAGTGCCCGGTGTCGGCGACCTGCTGGAGGACCTTCTTCATCCCGAGCGCGCAGAGCACGATCCCCGCCACCAGCGGCAGGTGCAGGAAGGTGTAGACGTCCCGCGCGAAGCGGGTGCGGTCGTCGCCCTCCAGACCGGTGAGACGGTGCTCGGCGGCCTCGCCGAGCTGCCGGAAGTACAGCCGCCACAGCCCGGCCGAGCAGCAGCCCGGCCGCCGAGGCGCCCAGCACGGCGTACGAGAGGGGGAAGTGGCCGACGCCGATGCCCATCGCCACGATGGACTCGCCCAGCGCGATGATCACGATCAGGCCGTGCCGCTCGGCGAAGTGCCCGGGGGAGTTGACCCGCCAGCCGGAGGAACCGGTGACGTAGATGCCGCCGTAGTCGACGGCCACCGCGCCCAGCCACCACAGGAGCTGGATCCGGCCGCCGTACGCGCAGCCGACCAGCAGCAGCACCAGCGGCGGCAGCACCGACACCAGGGCCGTGCGCCGCAGGGTGGTCCGCAGCGCCGCGTCCCCGGGCTGGACACCCAGTACGAGACCAGGTGCAGGACGCGCACCGCGCCGTAGCAGAGCACGAACACCAGCGGCGGGGAGAGCCCGACCGGCGCGTCCGCGAAGACCTCCGGCACGGCGAGGGACACGATCAGGACGACGGCCATGACGGTGACGAGGACGCCGAACAGGGCGCCGGAATCGGCCCGTACGACGTTCCCCAGCCAGGCGAAGCAGCACCAGCACCACCAGAGGAGCGCGAGGACGACCATCGCGCCCACCATCCGCACCGGCGAGGGCGCGGCCGCCATGAGGGCGGTGACCTGGGTGATCGCGTACACGAAGACCAGATCGAAGAAGAGCTCCGCGGGCGTCACCTTGTGATCGCCCCCGGTGGCCACCATGCGGGCCCGTTCCCTGTTCCACGCCATCCGCGTTCTCCCCCCTCCGGGGCGCCGGTTCCGGCCACCCCGGCGCGAAGACTACTCACACCGGGGGGAGCGCTGACACGGCCGTCCGGGAACGGCACGCCCACGGCACGGAGTCCGGCCCGGCCTCCCGCATTACCTCTCGCGTAATCGACCCCCCTCCGCCCCGCCCGGCATGCTCAGGGACACCGGAACCCGGGCGGCGCACTCCGCTCGGGCTCCGGGCCCACCACCAGCACGAACGTCCCCCTTGGAGGGTGATCCGTCATGTCCCAGGCACTGCTCGCCGGCCTCGCCCGCACCACCCGGCCCCAGTCCGCGGTGCGCCGCTTCCTCGCCCTCGACGCCGTCGTCACCGGGGCCAACGGGATCGCCTACCTCGCCGCCTCCGGCCCCCTCGGCGAACTCCTCGGCGTCGACGCCGGACTCCTCCTCGAACTCGGCGTCTTCCTCACCGCGTTCGCCGCGGGCGTCGCCTGGCTCGCGAGCCGCCCGCAGCCCCGGCGACCGCCGTGAAGCTCGTCGTCGACGCCAACGCGCTCTGGGCCGTCCTCAGCGTCGTCGCCCTCGTCGCCTGGCTGGAGCCGACCGCCGCCGGCCTCGTGTGGACGCCGATGCAGGCGGCCACCGTCGCCGGTTTCGCCGGACTCCAGTGGGCGGCCCTCAGGGCCGCGGCGCGCTGAGCGACCGCAGGTACGCGACCGTCTCCGGGTCGGCCGGGAGGAACGTCTCGATGGCCAGCTCGGCGACGGTCACGTCCATCGGCGTGTTGAACGTCGAGATCGACGACACGAAGGACAGCACGCGCCCGTCGTGCTCGATCCGCAGCGGCAGCGCGAAGTACGGGTACGGCTCCGCGTCCGGCCGGTCCTCCGGGTCGACCCGCTCCGGCAGCGGATAGGCCGCCACCTCCTCGTACAGCGCGCGCAGCGGCTCCGAACGGGCCAGCGCGATCTGACGGTCCATCTGGGCCAGGAGGTGGCCCCGCCACTCCCGCAGGTTCCGGATCCGGGGCGCCAGGCCCTCCGGGTGCAGGGTGAGCCGCATCGCGTTCATCGGCGGGGTCAGCAGGTGCTCCGGAAGCCCGCCGAGCAGCAGCTCGATGCCCCGGTTGGCGGCCACCACCGTGTACGTGCCGTCGACCACCAGCGCCGGATACGGCTCGTAGCCGTCCAGGAGCTGCTGGATGCCCCAGCGCAGCGTCTCCAGGCGCGGCGCGTCGAGCGGCGACTCCGCGTACCGGGGCGCGTAACCCGCCGCGAGCAGCAGCGCGTTCCGGTCGCGCACCGGCACGTCCAGGTGCTCCGCGAGCTTCAGGACCATGTCCTCGCTCGGCCGGGAGCGGCCCGTCTCCACGAAGGAGATGTGCCGCGCCGAGGAGTCCGCGCGCAGCGCCAGCTCCAGCTGGCTCAGCCGCCGCTGCTCGCGCCATCCGCGCAGCAGCGGCCCCACCCCGTGTCGCTCACGACAGTTGTCATGGCCAGACGGTATCCCAGAGGTGGACCCCGGGTAGTTTTCCCCCGGGGCCCCTGCCCGTCACCCCGTCGCCCGCACCACCCGACCGGAGGGAGCACCGCCGTGCCCACACAGCCGCTGTCGCAGAAGGAGATCGAGGACCGCCTCCGGGAACTTCCCGGCTGGTCCGTCGACGCCGACCACCTCATCCGCACCTACCGGCTCGGCGACCACTTCGCCGCGACCGCCCTCGTCGTCCACGTGGCCCAGATCCAGCAGGAGCTGAACCACCACTCCGACCTCACCCTCGGCTACGACACCGTCGCCGTCTCCGTGAGCACCCACTCCGCCGGCGCCGTCGTCACCGAGAAGGACTTCGAACTCGCCGAACGCGTCGAACGGATCGCCCCCGGCCACGGCGCGAGCTGATCCGACGTCAGGATCGACCCCGCCACGGCGCGGGCCGACCCGACGTCAAGATCACCTCGCCACAGCGTGATCTGACGTGACGTCAGGATCAACCCCGTCACGGCGCGGGCCGACCCCTCGTTAGGATCCCGGGCATGGCGGAGACCGTGCTCGACTACGAGACCGAGGCAGCGCACTACGACCGGACCCGCGGCGGGTGCCCCGGGCCGAGGCGGCCGCCGGGGCCGTCCTGCGGCTCGTCCCGCCGGGCGCCCGCACCCTGCTCGACCTCGCCTGCGGCACCGGCCTCGTCACCGAACGCCTCGTCCGGCCCGGCCTGAGCGTGTACGGGGCCGACGCCGCCCACGCCATGGCACGGGTCGCCGCCGGGCGGGCCCCGGCCGCGTCGTACGCGCCGACGCCCGGCGGCTGCCGCTGCCCGACGCCTCCCTGGACGCCGTCACGGCCGTCTGGCTGCTGCACCTCGTGCCCTTCGCCGCGGACGTCGTCGCCGAGGCGGCCCGCGTCCTCCGCCCCGGCGGCGTCCTCGTCACCACCGTCGACAAGGACGCCGCCCACGACGTCGGCAGCGACATCGACGCGATCCTCCGCCCCCACCGCTCCGCCGCCGCGGCCTCCGACCGTGCCGACCTCATCACCGCCACCGCGACCGCCCACGGCCTCGCCCCCGCCCCCGGCACCCACTTCACCGGCCACGGCCAGGGCACCACCCCACGCGACACCGTCCGCAAACTCCGCGCCGGCTACTTCGCCTCCTGGTTCGACGGCGACCCCGCGACCACCGAGACCCTCACCACCGCCCTGGCCGCCCTCCCCGACCAGGACCGCCCCCGAGCCGATCCCCGTTACCGGCTCGCGAGCTTCGTCAGGCGCGGCTGAACCCCCCACCCGGGCGCGCCCGTCCCCTCAGGCCGCCGGCCCGCCCCACGTCTCCGCCGCCACCTCGGCGAAGGAGCGCGGCTCCCGGCCCAGGATCCGCTTCACGCCGTCCGTCGCCGAGGCGTTGTGGCCGTCGAGGAGGGCGCTGAACAGGGCCGCGAGCCACTGGGCCTCGCCGGCCGGGAGGCCGAAGCCGGTGAGCAGTCGCGCGTACTCCGTACCGGACACCGGCGCGTACGCCACGGGGCGGCCCGAGACGCGGGAGATCTCCGCCGCCACCTCGGCGAAGCCCACCGGGCGGGGGCCCGTCACCTCGTGCACGCGCCCCGCGTGCCCGTCCGAGGCCAGGGTCTCTACGACGACGTCCGCGAGGTCGTCCGCGTCGATGAAGGGCTCGGCCGTGTCGCCGGCGGGGAAGACGACCGCGCCCTCGGCGACGCCCTCCGCGAGGAATCCCTCGGAGAAGTTCTGGGCGAAGAACGAGGCCCGTACGACGGTCAGTTCGACGCCGGCCGCCGACGCCCGCAGCGCCTCCTCCGCGAGGACCGCCTCCGGCTCCCCGCGGCCGGAGAGGAGGGTGAGCCGCCGGACGCCGTTCTCGGCGGCGAGCCGGCCGAAGGTCTCCATCGCCTCGACGGCCCCGGGGCGGCCAGGTCCGGGTAGTAGGCCACGTACGCGGCGTCCGCGCCCCGCAGCGCGGGGCCCAGGTCCCGGGGCCTCCCAGTCGAAGACGGTCGCCCTGCTCCGGGAGCCGGCCCGGACCGTCGCGCCGCGGGCGGTCAGCCGCTCGGCCACGCGCCGCCCGGTCTTGCCGGTGGCGCTCGTCACCAGGATCGTCGTGTTCTCGAAGTGCTCCGTCTGTGTGGTCATGGCTCAAGACTTCCGCTCGGAGCGCCGACCGCCCATGCTCCGGAGTCTCGGCCCCTGCGTCTCCGTCTCAGGACCCCGACGCCCTACCCTTGCGCTCCATGGACCCACTCGCCGAACTGCTCGACGGGCCCCGTGCCAAAGGCGCCTTCCTGCTCCGCATGATCATGGAGCCGCCGTGGTCCGTGCGCATCGAGGACGAGGCCCCGATCTGCCTCATGTGCGTCACCGAGGGCGAGGCCTGGATCGTCCCCGACACCGGCGCACCCGTCGCGCTGCGCCCCGGGGACATCGCCATCGCCCGCGGCCCCGAGCCGTACACCGTCGCCCACGCCCCCGACGCCCCGCCCCGCGCCAGGATCGGCCCCGACGGCGACTGCACCACCCTCTCCGGCGAGCCGCTCGACCAGTCCATGAGCCTCGGCGTCCGCACCTGGGGCAACGCGCCCGACGGCGGCACCACGGTCCTCATCGGCACCTACCTGATGGACGGCGAGGTCGGCCGCAGGCTCCTCGACGCCCTGCCGGGCCTCGCGCACCTGCCCGCCGACGTGTGGAAATGCCCCTCGTGCCGTTCCTCGACGAGGAGGTCTCCCGCGACGAACCCGGCCAGAGCGTCGTCCTCGACCGGATCCTCGACCTGCTGCTCATCGCCGCCGTCCGCGCCTGGTTCTCCCGGCCGGGGGCCGAGGCGCCCGCCTGGTACCGGGCGATGGGCGACCCCCTGGTCGGCCGGGCGCTCCGGCTGCTCCAGGACGACCCCGCCCACCCGTGGACCGTCGCCTCGCTCGCCGCGAAGGCGGGGCGTCCCGGGCCGCGCTCGCCCGCCGGTTCACCGAGCTCGTCGGGGAGCCCCGATGGCGTACCTCACCGGCTGGCGGCTCGCGCGCGCCGCCGACCTGCTCCGCGAGACGGACGCGACCGTCGAGTCCGTCGCCCGGAAGGTCGGCTACAGCGGCGCGTTCGCCCTGAGCGCCGCCTTCAAGCGGGTACGGGGCATCAGCCCGCAGGAACACCGGAACCGGCGCTGAGACGGACCGGGACTTTGCCGGACCGGCAACATTTCTCGCCTCTCCGGCCCTCCCGCCGCACCCTGGAGCCATGAGCAAGCATCACGCGTCCCCCTCCGGCCACTCGCACGGCGAGGGCCACGGCCACGGTCACCGTCACGACCACACCCACCTCGACTGGAGCGAGATGGCGCCGCTCCTGGAGCGGCAGGCCGAGATCGCGAGCCCCGCGTACGCGGAGGCCGCCGCCTGGCTGGGCACCCTCGCGCCGGTGCAGGGCGTCCGCCGGATCCTCGACGTCGGCAGCGGCCCCGGGGTCGTGACCAGCCTGCTCGCCGAGGCGTTCCCGGCCGCCGAGGCGGTCGCCGTCGACGGCAGCCCCGAACTCCTCGCCCTGGCCCGGGCCCGCGCCGAGGCCCGTCACCTCGGCGCCCGGGTCTCCACCCGCCACGCCGAACTCCCCGAAGGCATCGGCGCCCTGGGGAGGCCGACCTCATCTGGGCGGGCAACTCCTGCACCACATGGGCGACCAGAGCGCCGCGCTCGCGGAGTTCGCCGGCATCCTGAACCCCGGCGGCCTGATCGTCCTCGTCGAGGGCGGACTGCCCCGCCGGCACCTGCCGCAGAACATCGGGATCGGCCGGCCCGGCCTGGAGGCCCGGCTCGACGCCGCCCACACCGACTGGTTCGGCGAGATGCGCGCCGAACTCCCGGACTCCAAGGACGAGCCGGACGACTGGCGGGCGCTGCTCGCCCGCGCCGGCCTCACCCCGGCCGGCACCCGCACGTTCCTCGTGGACGTCCCCGCGCCCGTCTCCCCGGCCGTCCGGGAGCTGGCCGTCGCCCACTACGAGCGCCTCCGGAGGGCCTGGCCGCCCGGCTCGACGCCGACGACAAGGAGACGCTCGACCGGCTGCTCGACCCGGCCGACGCGCTGTCCCTGCACCACCGCACGGACCTGTTCCACCTCACCGCTCACACCGTGCACACCGCCCGCAAGGGCTGAGCCCGCACGGGGCCCGGGTCAGGACACCGGCTCCAACCGCCACCACTGGAAGGGCGAGTCGGTGTCCTCCCACTGCCGGACGTTCCCCCCGTCCTCCTCCGACTCGTCGGCGACCTCCAGGAACAGCCCGCTGATGAAGCTCACCAGGGCCACCGTCCCCGGCGACTGGAGGTCCTGCTCGATGATCCACTCCTGCGCGCCGAAGTTGTTGGCCTTCCACTGCTGGACGTTCGCGCCGTTCTCCGTGGACGCGTTCGCCACGTCGAGCCGTTTGCCGCTGGCCGCGTTCACCAGGTGGTAGAGGCCGCCGCCGTTCGGCACGGGCGTGATGTGCCAGTGCTGGCCGGGAGTTCCGTCCCCGGTGGCCTGCTGGACGTTCGCGCCGCTGCGGCCCGACCCCCGGTACACCTCCAGGAGCAGCCCGCTGGCCACGTTCCGCACCCGGTAGAGGCCCTCCCGCACGGGCTCCGGGGCACCGCTCACCGTACCGACTCCTTCTCCTCGCCGGGCAGTCGCACCGCGCGGCCGTCACCGCCGCGCGCACCCTCGGGGCCGTCTCCGACTCTACGTCCCGGGTACGACAACGAACTCCGGCCGCCGCGCCCGCCCGGCCCGGGACTGGCACGATGGGCCGGTGACCGATCCCGATCTCGCCGCCCTGCTCGACGACCCCGCCCGGGTCCTGCGCCACGACCGGGCCGGGCTCCGCGCCCGCCTCGACGCCCTGCCGGAGGAGCACGGCGGCGTCGGCCGCGAGGTGTTCACCCAGGCCGAGGCGGTCTTCGGGAGCGCCCCGGCGACGCCCGCCGAGTTCGCCTCCTGGCTGCACTTCGCCGCGACCGTCCTCGGCCACCGGGAGTACGCCGAGCGCGTCGCCGCCGCCGAACCGCTGCTCCCGTGGCGGACGGTGTGGGCCTGGTGGCGGCCGGTCGGCGCCCACGAGGCCGCGCCGAACCTCAGCGGCGACCGCTCCGCCGAGGCGTACGAGGCCGGGGCGTCCCCTCCTGAAGGTCTGGGCCCTGTGGTGCGAGGACGCCTGGTTCGACCTGGCCACCGGCTGCCCCGGCCCGCCCCCGCCGAGGGCACGGCCGAACCGTACGAGGAGACCGAACCGGACGGCCCCTGGCTGTTCGACGGCGACGAGGAGTCCTGGGCCCTGCGCCACCCCGACTCCTGGGAGGAGCCGATCCCGCTGGACGGCGGCCGCTACGTCTTCCTCGACGCGCGGGGCGTGGCCGTCGTGGAGCGGAACGACGCGGCCCTCGCCCACTGGCCGACGGGCGGCGCCGATTCCTCGGGACCGGCACCGGCGGACGGCGGGCCGTGGTTCCGGCCCGGCACGAGGACCGCGGACGGCCCGCTCACCGCGGCCCGGCTCGACGGGTCTTCGGCCCTCCGGGGTCCTCCGCGTCCCGGCCGCCGACCAGCCCGCCGCCCTCACCCACGCACCGACCCGGACGCTGCTCGCCGAGGCCGGACTGCCCCGCCACTGGGCGGCCGGCGTCACGTCCTTCGCGCTCGCCGCCGAGCCCCTGACCCCGGGCCCCGGGGCCTGCTGCGCGTCGGCGCGTTCGACCTCGGTTACCGCGACCCCGGGAGGTCCTCGTCCACCCCGCGACCGGCGCCGTCGGAATGCGCCGGCCGCACGGCGGCCACGGCCACGGCGGCGACGCCGTCTTCCCGCTCGTCCGCGACCTGGAGTCCTTCGTCCGGTTCCTGGAGGGCGTCCGCCGCCACATGGGCGCCTGCTGGGACCCGTACCCGGGGAGGAGGGCGTGAAGGACTTCCTCCGCGCGATGGAGACCGTCGACGCCGAGGCCCTCGCCGGGGCACGCCCGGCGCCGAGGTCTGGGAACACCTCTTCGCCTCGGTCACCGAGCTCGGGGTGGACGGCTACTGAGCCGGGGCGGAAGGTCACCGAGCCCGGCGTGGCCGGTCACCGAGCCGGCGCACCGCGGAAGCGGCGCGCCGGACCCACCCCCTCCGTCTCCTTCAGGCGCCGACGTTGAACTCCCCCGGGTTCGGGCCCAGGCGGTGGTTCTCGTCGAGGGCGGCGATCGCCGCCAGGTCCTCGGCGTCCAGCTCGAAGTCGAAGACGTCGATGTTCTCGCGGATGCGGGAGGGGGTGACCGACTTCGGGATCACCACGTTCCCCAGCTGGAGGTGCCAGCGCAGCACCACCTGGGCCGGCGTCCGCCCGTGCTTGCGGCCGATCGCGACGATCGCCGGCACGTCGAGGAGCCCACGGCCCTGGCCGAGCGGGGACCACGCCTCGGTCGCGATGCCGTGCCGGGCGTGGACCTCGCGCGACTCCGCCTGCGCGAGCTGCGGGTGCAGCTCGATCTGGTTGACGGCGGGCACGACCGAGGTCTCGCCGATCAGCCGCTCCAGGTGCTCCGGGAGGAAGTTCGAGACGCCGATCGCCCTGGCGCGCCCGTCCGCGAGGATCTTCTCGAAGGCCCGGTACGTGTCGACGTACGCGTCCTTCGCCGGCACCGGCCAGTGGATGAGGTACAGGTCGACGTAGTCGAGCCCCAGCTTGCCGAGGGAGTCGTCGAAGGCGCGCAGCGTCGAGTCGTAACCCTGCCGGCTGTTCCACAGCTTCGTGGTGACGAACAGCTCCTCGCGCGGGATCCCGGACGCGGCCACGGCCTCGCCGGTGCCCCGCTCGTTCTCGTAGATCGCCGCCGTGTCGATGGAGCGGTAACCGGCGTCCAGTGCGGTGCCCACGGCCTTCGCCGCCTCGTCGTCCGGCACCTGCCAGACGCCGAAGCCGAGCTGCGGCATCGCCACGCCGTTGTTCAGGGTGACCGAGGGAACGTTGCTGTCCGTGCTCACGTGGGATGGGTCCTTACGTCGGTGCGGGAAACTCGGGTACTCCCAGCGTCAACGATCACGGCCCGTCCCGCATTCCGTCAGCTGTACAGCGCCGCGACCTCCGCCGCGTACGCCCGTTCGATCGCCTTGCGCTTCAGCTTCAGCGAGGGGGTGAGCAGTCCGTGCTCCTCGCTGAACGGATGGGCCAGGATCCGGAAGGTGCGGATCGACTCCGCCTGGGAGACCAGGGTGTTCGCGGCCACCACGCCGCGCCGGATCTCCGTCTCCAGGGCCGGGTCGCGCACCAGCTCGGCGGGGACAGGGAGCCCGGCCCTGCATGGCGAGCCAGTGCTCCACCGCCTCCTGGTCGATCGTCACCAGGGCGGCGACGTACGGCCGGTCGTTGCCGACGACGATGCACTGGGCGATCAGCGGATGGGCCCGGACCCGCTCCTCCAGGGCGGTGGGGGAGACGCTCTTGCCGCCGGAGGTCACGAGGATCTCCTTCTTGCGGCCGGTGATCGTCAGATAGCCGTCGGCGTCGAGGGCGCCGATGTCGCCGGTGGCCAGCCAGCCGTCGTTGAGGACGGCGGCCGTCGCCTCCGGGGCGTTCAGATAGCCGGAGAAGACCTGGCCGCCGTGCAGCCACACCTCGCCGTCCTCCGCGATGTGCACCGTCGTCCCCGGGACCGGCTGGCCCACGGTGCCGTACTTGGTGCGCCCGGAGGGTTCGCCGTGGCGGCGGCCGAGGACTCGGTGAGCCCGTACCCCTCGAAGACCGTGATCCCCGCGCCCGCGAAGAACAGCCCCTGCCGGCGGTCCATGGCCGAGCCGCCCGACATCGCGTGCCGCACCCGCCCGCCCAGGGCCGCGCGCACCTTCACGTACACCGTCTTCTCGAAGAACTGGTGCTGCACGCGCAGCGCCGCCGACGGGCCGGGCCCGGTCCCGAAGGCCTTCTGCTCCAGCGCCTCCGCGTACGCGACCGCCACCTCCACGGCCTTGTCGAAGGGGCCCGTCCTCCCCTCCGCCTCCGCCTTGCGGCGGGCCGCGTGGAAGACCTTCTCGAAGACGTACGGCACGGCCAGGACGAACGTCGGCCGGAACGCCACCAGGTCCGGCAGCAGCTCGGCCGCCGCCATCACCGGCTGGTGCCCCAGCTTCACCCCGCTCCGGACCGCCGCGACCTCCACCATCCGCCCGAAGACGTGCGCGAGCGGCAGGAACAGCAGCGTCGAGGCCTGCTCGTCGGGCCGGGAGCGGAACACCGGGTCCCAGCGGCCCGTCAGCGCCTCCGTCTCGAACATCAGGTTCGCGTGGGTGATCACACAGCCCTTGGGGCGGCCGGTCGTCCCCGAGGTGTAGATGACCGTCGCCACCGTCTCCGGCGTCACCGCCCGCCGGTGCCGGTGCACGACCTCCTCGTCGATGTCCGCGCCCGCCGCCGTCAGCTCGCCCACCGCGTCCGCGTCCAGCTGCCACAGCCGCTGGAGCCGGGGGAGCCGGTCGACCACCGAGCCGATCGTCATCGCGTGGTCCTCGTGCTCCACCACGCAGGCCGTGACCTCGGCGTCGTGCAGCATCCAGAAGACCTGCTCGGCGGAGGAGGTCGGATAGACCGGCACGGGCTGCGCGCCCAGCGACCACAGCGCGAAGTCGAAGAGCGTCCACTCGTACCGGGTCCTGGCCATGATCGCGACCCGGTCGCCGAACCGCACGCCCTCCGCGATCAGCCCCTTCGCGAGCCCCACGACCTCGTCCCGGAACCGGGCGGCGGTCACGTCCCGCCACTGCCCGTCCGGCCCCTTCCGGCCGAAGGCGATCCGGCCCGGCTCGGCGAGCGCGTGGTCGAACACGGCGTCCGCCAGACCGCCGACCTGAGGCGCCGCCTCGACGGGCGGCACGGTGAACTCGCGCACTGACCTGCTCCTCGACGGCTCGATGGCTGGAAACGCCCCTTGTCGCACTCCGTACGGCGCCGGTGACGGTACCCCACCCGACCGGCCCGCGGCAGGGCCTTCACCAAGCCGGGACATTCCGCGTTCCCACAGGTCAGGCCCGGTGAGACGGGCGCGTCGAAGGCCTCCCGGAGCCGCGGCCGACCGGACGCCGCGTCCTTCGGGGACGAATCTCCACGGAATCTGTACCGGCCGCTCACGCCCCACCCCGGAAGCCCCGCTCTGGCGCCTTCTCGACGCTGCCGCGCCTGGAGCCGGATGCCACTGCGCCTGGCGCCTGATGCTGCCGCGCCCAGAACCCGACGCCGCCGCGCCCGGAACCCGACGCCCGAGCTCAGCGCCTCGCGCCCGAGCTCAGCGCCTGCGCCTCGCGCCCGGGGCGGGGGACGCGAGCGGTCGCCGTTCGCTCAGCGCGGCCGGTGCAGCCGGTCGCCGCCCGCGAGGATCGCCTCCGCGAGGGCGTCCGCGGCCTCCTGGGTCTCCCGCCCCGGCGGCCCTTGCGGAGGACGAAGCCCACGTCGCCGAGCTCAGGGAGCCCCGCGCGGGCCGGCACCGGGACGAGCCCTGCGGGACCAGGCCCCGGGTGTGCGCCATCACCCCGAGCCCCGCGCGGGCCGCCGCCACGTTCGCGCTCAGGCTGGAGCTCGTGCACGCGATCCGCCAGGCCCGGCCCTGCGCCTCCAGGGCCTCAGGGCCCGCATCCGGGTGATCCCCGGCGGCGGGTACAGGATCAGCGGCACCGGACGGTCCGGGTCGAGCCGCAGCCCCGGCGCCCCGATCCAGATGAGCGTGTCCTCCCAGACGAGCCGGCCCTCGCTCTCCGTCCCGCGCCGCTTGGCCAGGATCAGATCGAGCCGGCCGGCCGCCAGCCGGGCCTGGAGCGTCCCGGACAGCTCGACCGTCAGCTCCAGGTCGACCTCGGGGTGCTCGCGCCGGAAGGACTCCAGGATCTCCGGCAGCCGGGTCGCGACGAAGTCCTCCGAGACGCCGAACCGCAGCCGCCCGCGCAGCCGCGTCCCCCCGAAGAAGGCCGCCGCCCGCTCGTGCGCCTGGAGGATCGTCCGCGCGAAACCGAGCATCGCCTCGCCGTCCTCCGTCAGCTCCACGCGATGCGTGTCCCGGGCGAACAGCGGCCGCCCCGTCGCCTCCTCCAGGCGCCGCACGTGCTGGCTGACGGTCGACTGGCGCAGCCCGAGGCGGTCCGCGGCCCGCGTGAAGCTCAGCGTCTGGGCCACGGCGAGGAAGGTGCGCAGCTGGGTGGGCTCGTACACGAGGACGAGGTTATCGCCGATCGTGATGGCAGTCAGAGGGCTGTACGGGATTCCCGATCACCAGTGCCTGGAGCAGGATGGACCCGCGCGACCCCGTAGGAGCACAGGAGCCCATGACCCCCGCACGCCCGGCCGCACCGCCGTCCGCCGCCCCTCCGCCTGCCGTCCTGGCTGCCCGTCGACGGCTACGTCCTCGCGCTGCTCGGCACGGTCGCCCTCGCCGCGCTGCTCCCCGCCTCCGGGGCCGCCGCGCGGATCGCGGAAGGCGCGTCGACCGGGGCCGTCGCCCTGCTCTTCCTCCTCTACGGGGCCCGGCTCTCCACCCGCGAGGCCCTCGACGGCCTCAAGCACTGGCGGCTCCACCTCACCGTCCTCGGCTGCACCTTCCTGCTCTTCCCGCTCCTCGGCCTCGCCGCGCGCGGCCTCGTGCCCGGGGTCCTCACCCCCAGCTCTACAGCGGTTTCCTCTTCCTCTGCCTGGTGCCGTCCACCATCCAGTCCTCCATCGCCTTCACCTCGATCGCCCGGGGCAATGTGTCCGCAGCGATCTGCGCCGGCTCGTTCTCCTCGCTCGCCGGCATCGTCCTCACCCCGCTGCTCGCGGCGCTGCTCCTCGGCAACAGCGCCGGCGGCCTCTCCGCCGACGCGCTGGTGAAGATCGTGCTCCAGCTCCTCGTGCCGTTCCTGGCCGGGCAGTTCCTGAGCCGCTGGGCGAGCAAGAGGGGCCGCGCGCAGCCCCTCGGGCAGGGCGGCGGTGGGCGACCGGAGGGCGGCTTCCTCGTCCGCCACAAGAAGGTCCTCGGATACGTCGACCGGGGCTCGATCCTCCTCGTCGTCTACACCGCCTTCAGCCAGGGCATGGTCGCCGGCATCTGGCACCTCGTGACCCCCGCCCGGCTCGGCGCGCTGCTCGCCGTCGAGGCCGTGCTCCTCGCGGTGATGCTGGCCCTGACCTGGTACGGGGCCCGGCGCCTCGGCTTCGACCGGGGCGACCGGATCGCCATACAGTTCGCGGGCTCCAAGAAGAGCCTCGCGGCCGGGCTGCCGATGGCGAGCGTCCTCTTCGGCCCGCAGGCCTCCCTCGCCGTGCTCCCGCTGATGCTCTTCCACCAGATGCAGCTGATGGTCTGCGCGGTCCTCGCGAAGCGTCGTTCGAAGGACCCGGAGGAAGCCGCGGCGGCCGTCCCCGCGCCCGTACGGGCCCCCGAGGTGCCGGCGGCGGGAACCCGATGATCATCCGGGCCGCTACGGTGCTCCCATGCCCGCACTCGATCCCGGCAGCACCGCGCTCGTCCTCGTCGACCTGATGGAACGCATCGTCGCGCTGCCCTCGCCCCCGCCCCGGCACCGACGTCCTCGCCGCCTCCGCCCGGCTCGCCGACACCTTCAGGGCCGCCGGCGCGCCCGTCGTCCACATCCGTGTCGAGCGGCCGAACGTCGCCGCCCAGCCGCCCGGCAGCGAACTCGTCCCCGACCTCGTCGGGGACGGCGACCCCGTCGTCGTCAAGCGCACCATCGGCGGCTTCCAGGACACCGGACTGCACGAGCTGCTCGCCGGACTCGGCGCCACCACCCTCGTCCTCGGCGGCATCGCCACCAACCTCGGCGTCGAGTCCACCGCCCGCGCCGCCTGCGACCTGGGCTACGAGCTCGTCTTCGCCGAGGACGCCATGGCCGCGCTCACCGCGGACGAGCACCGCGCCTCCGTCGACCTGGACTTCCCGCGCCTCGGCACGGTCGCCCCCGTCTCCGCGATCACCCTGGACGGCCCCGAGTGACCCGCGTGCCGATACGGTACGGGGCCCGCCCTGCTCCCTCGTCGTCTGCCGGGGCTGCTGCTGCGGAGACCCCCGCAAGAACCCCGGCATGGACCACGCCGGACAGCTCACCCGCCTCCGCGAGGCCGCCGCGGCCTCCGGCGGCCGGCTGCTCGTCCGCACCAGCGACTGCCTCGGCCCCTGCGCCCAGGCGAACGTCCTCGTGGTCCAGCCGTCCACCGAAGGGCGGCGCAGGGAGGCAGGGCCGCCTGGATCGGTTGGAGCGCCGACGAGGACTGCCTCGACGAGGTCCTCGCCTGGACGGCCGCCGGCGGCCCCGGCGTCGTGCCGCCCCCGGCCACCCTCGCACTCCAGATGATCGACCCGCCGAAGAACTAGGCCGAGGAGGCAGGCCCGGGAACTAGGGCGCCTCCACATCGATCCGGTGCTCGCCCGCGTACACGTTCATGTTCGGTCCGCGCAGGAAGCCGACCAGCGTCAGGCCCGTCTCGGCCGCCAGGTCCACGGCGAGCGAGGACGGCGCGGACACCGCGGCGAGCACCGGGATCCCCGCCATCACGGCCTTCTGCGCCAGCTCGAACGAGGCCCGCCCCGACACGAGCAGCACCGCCCGCTCCAGCGGAAGGAGGCCCTCCCGCAGCGCCCGGCCGACCAGCTTGTCCACGGCGTTGTGCCGGCCCACGTCCTCCCGTACGTCGAGCAGTTCGCCGTCCTCCGTGAACAGCGCCGCCGCGTGCAGGCCGCCGGTCGAGTCGAAGACCCGCTGGGCGGCCCGCAGCCGCTCCGGGAGCTCGGACAGCAGCTCGGGGGCGAGGCGGACCGGGGGAGCGTCGGCGATCGGGAAGCGGGCGGTGGTGCGGACGGCGTCCAGGCTGGCCTTGCCGCACAGCCCGCACGAGGACGTCGTGTAGACGTTCCGTTCGAGGGTGATGTCCGGGACCCTCACTTCGGGGGCCAGCTGCACGTCCACCACGTTGTACGTGTTCCGGCCGTCCTCCGTGGCGCCCGCGCAGTACACGATGTTCCGCACGTCCGAGGCCGCCGCGAGGACCCCCTCGCTCACCAGGAAGCCGGCCGCGAGCGCGAAGTCGTCGCCCGGCGTGCGCATGGTGATCGCGATCGGCCGTCCGTTCAGCCGGATCTCCAGCGGCTCCTCCGCCACCAGGGTGTCGGGCCGGGTGGTGACGGCACCGCCCCGGATCCGCACGACACGCCGGCGCTCGGTGACCCGTCCCATCGTGACCGCACTCGATTCTCTCCGCAGGAAAGGCCGGGAAGGCCCTGACCGCCCCATTCTCCGCCACGCCCCCGCCACCGCACCCACACCGGTCCGCACCTGGCCCGTTGTCACGGTCGGCCAAGCGATACGGGGAATGTTGGTGGTTTACGTCACCTGTTACTGATCAGTCGCTGGCAAGACTGGGTGACCACCCTGCCGGACGAACAACCACCTAGGGGGTCCCGGGAATGACGGGCACTCGCATTGCCGCGCTCGGGCACTACCAGCCCGCCAAGGTGCTGACCAACCACGACCTGGCCGAGCTGGTCGACACGAGCGACGAGTGGATCCTCAGCCGGGTCGGCATCCGCACCCGGCACGTCGCCGGGCCCGACGAGCCCGTCGACGAACTCGCCGCCCACGCGGCCGGCAAGGCCCTCGCCGCCGCCGGCCTCACCGCCGGCGACGTCGACCTCGTCCTCGTCGCCACCTCCACCGCGATCGACCGCTCGCCCAACACGGCCGCCCGCGTCGCCGCCCGCCTCGGCATGGGCTCGCCCGCCACCATGGACCTCAACGTGGTCTGCGCCGGCTTCACCCACGCCCTGGCCACCGCCGACCACGCCGTCCGGGCCGGGGCCGCCCGCCGCGCCCTCGTCATCGGCGCCGACAAGATGACCGAGATCACCGACTGGACCGACCGCACCACCTGCGTCCTCACCGGCGACGGCGCGGGCGCCGCGATCGTCGAGGCCACCGAGACGGACACCGGCGCGATCGGCCCGGTCCTGTGGGGCTCCGTCCCCGAGATGGGCCACGCCGTCCGCATCGAGGGCACCCCGCCCCGCTTCGCCCAGGAGGGCCAGTCCGTCTACCGCTGGGCCACCCAGCAGCTGCCCGCCCTCGCCCGGCAGGCCTGCGAGCGCTCCGGCATCGCCCCCGAGGACCTCGCGGGCGTCGTCCTGCACCAGGCCAACCTGCGGATCATCGAGCCGCTCGCCGCGAAGATCGGCGCCGTCAACGCGGTCGTCGCCCGGGACGTCGTCGACTCCGGCAACACCTCCGCCGCCTCCATCCCGCTGGCCCTGTCCAAGCTGGTCGAACGCGGCGAACTGCCCTCCGGCGCCCCGGTCCTGCTCTTCGGCTTCGGCGGCAACCTCTCGTACGCGGGCCAGGTCGTCCGCGTCCCCTAGGGCATGCCCCGTTCGGCGGAGCCCGGTGGCGGCGGGCCGGGGGCGGACCTAGCTTCGATCGCGGTGGGGTCGTCCCCTTCCGGAGGCGGAATCGCTCCGCGTCCGAGCCCCCGCCCGATCTGGAGGACCGCCATGCGCGCGATACGTGCCGCTTCCGTCGCCCTGCTCAGCGCCCTCGCCGTGGTGTCGGTCGCGCCCCTGGCCCTGGCCGCCGAAGGCAACAACGGCAATGGCAACGGCAACAACAACATCACGTCGTTCGGCTTCTCCGTCACCCCCACGACGATCACCCCGGCGGCACCGTCACCTCACGTCCGACGGCTGCGAGGTGCCGTCCGTGACCGTCACCTCCACCGTGTTCGAGACCGTGACCCTCAACGAGGGCCGCTCGGCCACGGCGACCGTGGACGTCGACGCCAAGGCCGGCAGCCAGGTCGAGATCACCTTCGACTGCAAGGGCGAGCGGGGTACCACCCCGCTGACCATCGTCCAGGGCGGCGGCGACACCGGCACGCACACCGGAGCCCACAAGGGCGTGAAGGCCGGCTACGGAACCACCGCCTCCGGCACGGCCGCGGAGGGGATCGGCACGACCGAAGCGGTCACGGGCGTCCTGCTCGTCGCCGGAGCGCTCGGCGCCGCCGTCGTGCTCACCCGCCGCCGCGCCGGCGGCCGCACCTGACGGCCGGGACCGAGGGGCCTGAGACGGCCCTCCGCCCCGGTGTGACGAGGTCCGGGGCGGAGGGCGCCAGTACGCGAGGAGGGTGGACGTGGGGCCTGCGGACGGCACGGCGGAGGACCCGGCAGCGCGCCGGACGGCACCGGACGGCGCGGCGCCTGGGGCGTCGTCGCCGTCGTCCTCCTCATCGGGTGCACCTGCTGCGCGGCGGTACGGGCGAGCTCCCGGCCGGCCCGCCGCAGCCCCTCGCCGCGGCCGCGCCCGACGGCACGCGGGCGGGGTCTTCGCCTTCGCCCCGCGTCCGCCCCCGCCCCGCTGCCCGCCTCGCCCCGGTCCGGGTCCGCGTCCCCGCCGTCCGCATCGACGCGCCCGTCACCGGCGTCGGACTCGACTCCGAGGGCTGGATCGAGGCCCCGCCGCCCGAGGACGACCGGCTCGCGGGCTGGTTCACCGGCGCGGTCACCCCCGGCGAGCGCGGCACCGCCGTCGTCGTCGGCCACGTCGACACCCCGAACGGCCGGGCCGTCTTCTACGACCTGGGCGCCCTCGGCAAGGACACCGCGTCGAGATCGCCCGCCGGGACGGCCGTACCGCCGTCTTCGCCGTCTACGGGGTCGAGGTTGTCCCCAGGAGGGCTTCCCGCCGCGCGGATCTACGGCGACTCCGGCTTCCCCGAACTGCGCCTGATCACCTGCGGCGGCACCTTCACCGAGGAGAACGGCTACGCGGCCAACGTGGTGGTCTCGGCCCGCCTCGTCGAGGTCCGCTGACCCGTCCCCGACCTGACGGACTCCCTCCGCCCCATTGGCCTGGACCGCACCCCGGTCGTCAAGGTGGCCTTGACGGAGCCGGCGTCGGGGGGCGCCTGGCTCCCGCTCACGGGGTCAGCCCACTGACCACGGGAAACGCTGGTGAAAGGCGCCTCAAACCCCTGGTAGAGTTATCTCTGTCGCCGCGGGGGAAACCCCGAAACGACAATCACCCCGTCCGGGTGGCGGAATGGCAGACGCGCTAGCTTGAGGTGCTAGTGCCCTTTATCGGGCGTGGGGGTTCAAGTCCCCCCTCGGACACCACACGAAGTGCCGGTCGATCTCGTATCGACCGGCACTTCGCGTTTTCCCGGGCCTCAGGCCTTCCGCGCCACCACCAGCCTGCAGTGCGGGCTGCCGTCCTCCCGGTGGCCCAGGCTGTCGATCGGGACGAGGGAGACGTGGAAGCCCGCCCCTTCCAGCCGGGTGCGGACGTCCGCGAGGCGGAAGGTGCGGTAGTACATGACGAAGGGCGGGTGCCAGACGGCGTTCCTGAGGCGCATGGCGGCGTCGAAGCCCCAGAGGATCCAGTAGGGGCGGGAGCCGACCGGGGGCGGGGCCGGGAGGGGGAAGGCGAAGGTGCCGCCCGGACGCAGGGCGGAGTGGACCTGCGCGAAGAGGGTGCGCTGAGCGTCCGGGAGGAAGTGGCCGAAGGCGCCGAAGCTGACCGCCAGGTCGAAGACCGGGGCGAAGGGCAGGGCGAGGGCGTCGGCGCGGACCAGGTCGGCGGTCGGGTGGGCGTACCGGGCCCGGGCCAGCATGCCCGTGCTGAAGTCGACGCCCGTGACCCGGCCCGCGCAGACCGAGCGCAGGACGCCGAGCCCGGCGCCGGTGCCGCAGCAGACGTCGAGGCCCGAGTCGAAGGGGCCGAGGGTCTCCAGGGTGCGGGTGACCGCGGTCAGGAGACGGTCGGAGGTGCGGAAGGGGGTCGCGTCGAACTTGGCCGCCAGCAGGTCGTAGCCGTGCTCGACCGAGGAGAGGGCCTGAGTCGTCAGTTCGCGGAGGCTGGGGCCCTGCGGAGTGAACATGGCGCCGAGCCTAGGGCCCCGGACCCGTCAGAGCGAGCTTCCCACCGGAGGCGCAGGCCAGGACGGGGCGATGCCCGTGAGCTGGCAGACGAGGAGGTAGAGGGGATGGGCGGGGTGTACGGGGAGGTGCCGTCGGGGTGGTGGATGAGGCGCGGACGGCGGTCCGGGATCTCGGCGCCGGGGGCGTAGCAGGCGGGCAGCGGCCAGGCGAGGTCGTGGTCGGAGCCGGCGGGGACGAGCCACCACCACCAGTCGGAGTCGGCGTAGACGCAGCCCTTGGCGGGGAGCCGCGAGAGGATCTTGAAGCCGAAGCGGGCGGGGACGCCGACGGCGTCGCAGCCGAGGCCGGTGTGGAGTCCGACGGGGACGGCGAGGCGGGTGGCGCCGAGCTCGCGCGGAAGGGTCTGGCCGCGGTGGGAGTCGGGTGAGCGTCGCGGGGCCGGTACGGAGGCCTCGGGGGACCTGAGGGCCCGCGGGATGATCCGGATCGACCTCAGCACGGTTCCCCCATGCCGTGGGCGAGTTCCGCCCAGACGATCTGTGCCGTGCCGTGGCCGGTGCGGTCGGCGCCCCAGGCGGTGCAGAGCGCGTCGACGATGAGGAGCCCGCGGCCGCGTTCCTCCTCGCCGCAGTCGCGTATCCGTGGTCCGGCGGGCCCGCCCTCGTCCCGGACGGCTATGCGCAGGGTCTCCTCGCCCTCGCGGAGCTCGCAGACGACGCGGTCGCTGGCGGTGTGCACGACGGCGTTGGTGACGAGCTCGGAGACGACGAGGGCGACCGTGTCGCGTATCTCGGGGTCGCAGCCCCAGAGGATGAGGCGCTCCTCCGCGAGCCGGCGGGCGCGGGCGACCGAGGAGGTCAGGGCCGGGAGCTCGAAGGCGAAGCGGCGGACGGGATCGGTGTGCGGCTGTGGGCGCTGGGCCATGACCCGAGGGGCTGCAGGGCTCATGAGACCTGAGGGCTGCGCGTTACCAGAAGCCACGACCGGTTCCTCACAACAGTGGGCAGGACTGCCGTACGGCGCTGTCGCCGTGGCGTGGTGGCGCACGGCGACAACGTGTACTGGTTCACTGGAACACTGTCCTCCTGCGTCGGACACTGGCAAGTGGCACTCTGAAAATTGCAGAGTGCCGTGTTCTCTCTGGACCCGCTTCGTGGCACACTCATCGAAACAGCGCGTCGGGGAGGTCTGAGAGTGAGCGAGCCGCGGTCCGCCCCCACGGTGGGACAGGTCGTCCTCGGAAAGCGTCTGCAGGACCTGCGCGAGCGGGCCGGCATGAAGCGGGAAGAGGCGGCGAAGATCCTGCGGGTGGCCCCGGCCACCGTCCGGCGGATGGAGACCGCCGAGGTCGCGCTGAAGATTCCGTACGTGCAGCTCCTGTTGAAGGAGTACGGGATCACGGACTCCGAGGCGGAAGGCTTCGTCGCCCTCGCGGAGGAGGCCAACCTCCCCGGCTGGTGGCAGCGGTTCCACGACGTGCTGCCCGGCTGGTTCTCCATGTACGTCAGCCTGGAGGGGGCCGCGAGCCTCATCCGGGCGTACGAACCCCAGTTCGTCCCCGGTCTGCTCCAGACCGAGGCGTACGCCCGCGCCATTCTGCGCAGCGGGGCGGTCGGTGGCGGCAGCGATGCCGGCAGAGACGAGGACACCGAGCGTCATGTAGCCCTGCGGATGGAGCGCCAGTCCCTGCTGACCAGGGACGACGCCCCGAAGTTCTGGGTGATCATGGACGAGACGGTGTTCCGCCGACCGGTCGGTGACGGGCCCGAAGTGATGCGCGACCAGCTCGACCGGCTGCTCGAAGCGTCCGAGCTGCCGAACGTCACCCTGCAGATCGCGGAGTTCGCGTCCGGCCACCATCCCGGCACCTACGGACCGTTCGTCCTCTTCCGCTTCGCCATGCCCGAACTCCCGGACATGGTCTACAGCGAGTACCTGACCGGCGCCGTCTATCTCGACGCGCGCCCCGAGGTGGCTTCCCACCTCGAGGTCATGGACCGCATGGCGGCGCAGGCCGCGACTGCACAACGCACGAAGGAGATCCTCCGGGATCTCCGCAAGGAGCTGTGAATGGATCGCATATACAACGGCATGCCCGCCGCGGAGCTCGGTGCCGAGGGTTGGCACAAGCCCTGGAGCGGCGGGAACGGGGGCAACTGCGTGGAGGCCATGAAGCTGGCCGACGGCAGGGTCGCCGTGCGACAGTCCGCAGACCCTGAAGGACCAGCGCTCATCTACACCCACGGGGAGATCGCCGCTTTCATCCAGGGCGCCAAATCCGGCCAGGCTGACTTTCTGCTCACCTGACCTCTTCCGTCCCGCCCCTACCATCGCGTAACTCTTGTTTCAGTGCCACCCGTTCGACCCGACCAGGAGAGCCGATGACCCAGGACCCCGCATCCGTACGGATCGACACCAGCAAGCCGCATCCGGCACGCATGTACGACTGGTTCCTGGGCGGCAAGGACAACTACCCGGTCGACGAGGCGATGGCACGCCAGCTGCTCACCGTCGACGCCCGGGGCCGGGACATGGCCCGGGTCAACCGGGCCTTCATGCACCGCGCCATCCGCTGGCTCAGCGCCCACGGCGTCCGGCAGTACCTGGACGTCGGCACGGGCATCCCGACCGAGCCCAACCTGCACCAGATCGCGCAGGAGGCCGCGCCGGAGTCCCGCATCGTCTACTGCGACAACGACCCGATCGTGCTCGCGCACGCGGCCGCCCTGCTGCGCTCGACCCCGGAAGGGGCCACCGAGTACATCCAGGCGGACGCCCGCGAACCCGAGATCATCCTCGAAAGGGCCGGAAAGGTCCTTGATTTCGACCAGCCCATCGCCCTGTCGATGCTCGCCCTGCTGCACTTCGTGGGCGACGAGGACGGCGCGTACGACCTGGTCTCCAAGCTCGTCGAGAAGCTCGCGCCGGGCAGCTACCTCGTCCTGTCCCACGTCACCGGGGACTTCAACCCCGAGGGCGCGGCCCAGGCCGCAGCCATGTACAAGGCGCGCGGGCTGACCCTGCGGCCCCGCTCGCGCGACGAGCTGGCCGCGTTCTTCGACGGGCTCGAGTTCGTGGAGCCCGGGGTCTCGCTCACCGCCGAATGGCACCCGGAGCTGGGCGAGCCCGTCCCGGTCCAGGGCGACGACCCCATCCCGGGGTGGGCCGCGGTGGCCCGCAAGCCCTGACCCCGAGCCGTAGGAGTACGAGAAGGGGGCCCGCCGACGGGCCCCCTTCGTGCTATCGCTCCACCGCTCTACGGCTCTACGGCTCCACCAGTGTCACCAGGAAGCTCCGCGCCCGGCCGACGTTGCCGGCCGCGTCGACCGTCCGGTACTCGACGGTGTGCGTGCCGTAGTCCGGGCTCGCGTCGTCCCACGGCACCGCCCGGCTCCGGCCCAGCTTCCCGTACACGAGGTCGTCGATCACCGTGCCGCCCGGCGAGAACCGGAACGGCGCGCCGGCGTCCGTCGGCCAGCCGTAGTACGTGTACCAGCCGTCGCCGTCGACCCGGAACTGGCTGACCACGGCGCCCTCCTGGTCGTCCCGCGCGGTCAGCCGCATCGTGAACGCGCCGTCGTAGACGTACTCCACCAGGCGCCCGGGACGCCGCACCGTCCGCAGCGGCTCGGACAGCTCGTACGCGGCGGTGGCCGGGCGGGCGTCCACCGTCCAGCTCAACTCCTCGTCCGTGCCCGAGAGTCGGGCCGTCAGGGTGTGGGTCCCCGGCGCGATCTCCAGCGAACGCAGGTCCAGATCAAGGTCGTTGCGGCCGTACGGGAAGACCGGCCGCCCGTCCAGGCGCCAGCGCACGGCGGGGTGCCGTCCACGGCGTGGGTGGTGTCCGCGTGGACGACGCTCCGGGCGCCGACGGGGGCGCCGGTGGGGTGTGCCCGGTGAAGCCGGGAGCCGCGGGGCCCGTACGGTGGTCAGCGCGGGATCGACCGTCCAGCTCACCGTCCGGGTGAGCGCCGCCGAGGCGCGGACCGCCGGGTCGCGGACGAAGGGCGTCGGGTCGGTGACCGTGGCGGTCAGGGCGTGCGTGCCGGGGGAGAGCCGCAGTCTCCGCAGGTCGAGCGTCCGGGCGCCTGCGGTGTCCAGGCTCCGCCCGTCCAGCTTCCAGGTCACGGCGAGCGCGCCGCCCACCGGATGCAGGGTGTCCACCACACCGTGCGGTCCGCCCCGATCGGCGCCGCGTTCGGGGTGTGGTCCTGGACCAGGTTCACCTTGGCCGAGATCGCCCGGACCATCACCTCGCGCTCCACCTGGTCGAAGGCGTAGCCGAGGGTCTTCATGAGGGAGTGGCGGCTCGGGCGCCAGACGCCCTTCGTGCTGTACATGCCGCCCTCGTGGCGGCCGATGACCCCGCCGGACTCGCTGGGCTCGCCGAGCCAGCGCCACCACTTGGCCCGCTGCTCCCGCATCTGCCGCTCCGTCAGGAGCGTGTGGTGGACGGAGGACGGCTCGGGTCCCTCGTACGTCTCGCCCGGGACGCCGCGCGCGTAGTAGTCGTACTCGTCCTGGAGCCCGCCGAGCGAATGCCCTATCTCGTGCGGGGTGATGAGCGAGGACAGCGCGTTGCCGCCGGAGGCCGTGGCGTAACTCCCGCCCGCGCCGCCGTAGGTGGAGCTGTGGGCGAGGGCGACGATCTGGCGGTTGGCGCGGTTCGTGCCGGGGACGAGGTCGGCGAGCGCGCCGGCCTTCCGGCTGTCGACGGTGAGCAGCCGCTGCACGCTGCCCGGGTCGCACCCTCCCAGAAGCCCATGTCGAGCGCCGTGTCCCGGGCCGGGGAGCCGAGCCCCGGGTCGCAGTCCACGCCGGACTCCGCCGAAGGGACCTCCACCGCCCACACGTTGACGTACGAGCGGTAGGAGGCGAAGGGCTCGATGCTCCACAGGGTGTTCAGGTGCCGTTCCAGGTCCGCCCGGAACGCCGGCATCTCCGCCGCGGTGTAGCCGTCGCCCATGAAGACGAGGTTGAACCGCTTGTCGGCGGGCCCGGTGGTCTGTACGGGGACGACGGCGGGCCCTGCGCCGGGCGCGGGTGTCCCGGCGGCCGCGGGCACCGTTCCGGCCAGGCCCGCGGCCAGGAGACAGACCGCTGCGAGGCGGGCCACCGCACGCCGCACTCCCTTGTGCTGTGAGGTCATGGGGCGCGAGCCTAGGCCGCGCCCCGACCGCGTAAAGGTGTTCGTCGGCCGTCCGTCCGCGGCGCGTCCGGCTCAGCTCCGCAGCCAGGCCAGGCCCGGGTGCTCCGCCGTGTAGCCCTCCACCAGACGGCGGGCCACCGCCACCGAGTCCACCAGCGGGTGCAGCGCGAAGGCCTTGACGGCCGTCGCCCGCGAGCCGCTCTCCACGGCGGCGAGGACCTCGCGCTCCACCGCCTTCACCGCCGTCACCAGTCCGACGGCGTGGTACGGCAGCGGGGCCACCGACACCGGGTGGGCGCCGTTCGCGTCCACGAAGCACGGCACCTCGATCACCGCGTCCGCGTCGAGCACCCCGAGCGTCGAGCCGTTGCGCACGTTGAGGATCAGCGTGGTCCGCTCGTCCCGGGCGATCGCCCGCATGAGCGCGAGCGCCACCTTCTCGTAGCCGCCGGACTCCAGGTCCTCCTCGTCGCGCTCCCCGATCCCGGCGGCCTCCCGGTTGGCCGCCATGTGGTGGCCTCCCGGTCGGCGAGCGTACGGTGCCAGGCGGCGAGCGCGGGGTGTCGGGCTTGGCCATCTCCTCGTAGAAGGCGCCCTGTTGGTCGCGCAGATAGGCCCCGCGCGTCCGCTCGGCCGTCCGGTAGGCGTGGACCGCCTCCCGGTTGAAGTAGTAGTAGTGCAGGTACTCGTTGGGGATCGCGCCGAGCGAGCGCAGCCACTCCGGGCCGAAGAGCCGGCCCTCCTCGAAGGAGCCGAGCTTCTCCTCGTCGGCGAGCAGCCGCGGCAGCACGTCCTGTCCGCCGACCCGCAGCCCGCGCAGCCAGCCCAGGTGGTTGAGGCCCACGTAGTCGATCCAGGCCTCGTCCGGGTTCGCGCCCAGGACGCGGGCGACCCGGCGGCCGAGGCCCACGGGGGAGTCGCAGATGCCGACGACCCGGTCGCCGAGCACCCGGGCCATGGCCTCGGTGACCAGGCCGGCCGGGTTGGTGAAGTTGATGACCCAGGCGTCGGGGGCGAGTTCGGCGATCCTCCGGGCGATCCGCACGGCCACGGGCACGGTCCGCAGGCCGTACGCGATGCCGCCCGCGCCCACCGTCTCCTGGCCGAGCACGCCCTCGTCGAGCGCGATCCGCTCGTCGGCCGCCCTGCCCTCCAGACCGCCCACCCGGATCGCGGAGAACACGAAGTCCGCCCCGCGCAGCGCCTCGTCCAGCTCCGTCGTCGCCGTCACCGTCGGCGCGTCCGGCACCCCCTCCGCCTGGTCCGCGAGGACCCGCGCGATCGCCGAGAGCCGCCCCTCGTCGAGGTCGTACAGGGTGACGTGGGTGACCCGCCCCTCGGCGTGGTCGCCGAGGAGAGCGCCGTACACCAGCGGCACCCGGAATCCGCCGCCTCCGAGAATCGTCAGTTTCATGCTGCGTACGCTACTCGGACGGGCCCTCTGAGCAGGGGGACTCCGGCACGCCGTCCACGCCGCCGTCCGCATGCCGGGCGTCCGTCCCCCGCGCGGGGTGGGGGACAATGACGTCATGTCCCGACGCAAGACCCGCCCCCGCACCTCCCCGGCCGCCCCCGCCGTGACCGCGGCCTCGCCCTGCCCCTGCGGTCTCGACGCCGCGTACGGCGCGTGCTGCGGCCGCTTCCACGCGGGCACCGGCACGGCGCCCACCGCCGAGCTCCTCATGCGCTCCCGCTACAGCGCCTTCGTCGTCCGTGACGAGGCGTACCTGCTGCGGACCTGGGCGCCGGAGACCCGGCCGGGCGAGGTCGACTTCGATCCGGGGATGCGCTGGGCGGGCCTGGAGATCGAGGAGACCGGCGAGGGCACCGCCTTCCACCAGCACGGCACCGTCACCTTCACCGCCCGCTACGTCCACGGCGGCGAGCCCGGCGCCCTGCGCGAGCGGAGCCGGTTCGCCCGCCACGAGGGCGCGTGGGTGTACGTGGACGGCGACTTCGCCGAGTAGCGGGAGTCAGCGGGCGCCCGCGTCCACCGTCACCCGCTCCCTCGGGAGCCCGTTGGCGAGGTCCTCGGCGACGATCTTCTTGGCGATGGAGTCCGTCACCCTCCGCAGTTCGGGACCGCTGGGCCGGCCGCGCTCCTGCTCGACCCGGTCGGCCAGCCAGTCGCCCCAGGCGCGGGTGATGACGTCCGCCTCGCGCTTGCCGGCCGTGGTGTGGGAGAGCAGGTTGCCGTCCCGCGTCAGGAAGCCCTCGTCGACCATCCGGTCGAAGACCGGCAGGAGCACCTCCGGCGGCACCCGCCGGCCGGCCGAGATCAGGCCCAGGCTGGCGTGCCCGACGGTCCGGGTGAAGAGCTCGACCTGCATGACCGCCCAGGCCCCGGCGAAGTCGAGCCGGGTGTCGGAGCCGACGACGATCCGGCGGGCCGTGTCCATGTCCTGGCGCCGCAGGATCCGGCCGACGGCGAGTTCGAGGAGCTTCTCCGAGTCGCCGGACATGGTGGGGGAGCCGAAGCCCTCGCCCATGTCGGGGGCGGCGGAGCGGGCCGAGTCGCGCAGCTCCACCTGCTTGAGGAAGAGGGCGACGACGAAGCCGACGGCCGCGACCGGCACCGTCCAGAGGAAGACGGTGTGCAGGGTGTCCGCGTACGCCTGGACGATCGGCGCGGCGACCCGTGGGGGCAGCCCGTGGAGTCCGGCCGGGCTCTGCGCGGCCTTCGCGATCCCGGCCGGGTTCACCCCGAGGCTCCCGGCGACGGCGGCTCCCTCGCCGATGCCCGCGGTGAGGTTGGGCTTGAGGGAGTTGGCGTAGATCGTGCCGAAGACGGCCGTGCCGAAGGAGCTGCCGAGGGTGCGGAAGAAGGTGACGCCGGAGGTGGCGGTGCCGAGGTCGGCGTAGTCGACGGTGTTCTGCACGGCGATGGTCAGGACCTGCATGCACAGGCCGATGCCGACGCCGAGGACGAACATGTACAGCGATTCGAGGCCGGTGCCGGTGTCCGGCCCCATGAGCGAGAGCAGGAAGAGGCCGACGCCCATCACCAGACAGCCGACGATGGGGAAGATCCGGTAGTGGCCGGTCTTGCTGACGACGTTGCCGCTGAAGATGGAGGCGATCAGCAGGCCGATGACCATGGGCAGGGTGCGGATGCCGGACATGGTCGCCGACTCCCCGTCGACGTACTGCAGATAGGTCGGCAGGAAGGTCATCGCGCCGAGCATGGCGAAGCCGACGACGAAGCTGAGCACCGAGCAGACCGTGAAGACGGGGTTCCCGAAGAGCCGCATGGGCAGCATGGGTTCGGCCGCCCGGGTCTCCACCCAGCAGAACAGGGCCAGGGCGATCAGCCCGCCCGCGAAGAGCCCGATGATGACGCCCGAGCCCCAGGCGTACTCGTTGCCGCCCCAGCTGGTCGCCAGGATCAGGGCGCTGGAGCCGATCGCGACCAGCGCGATGCCCAGGTAGTCGATGACCGGCCGGCTCGCCGAGCGCACCGAGGGGATCGTGCGGGCGGCGGCGATCACGACCAGGATCGCGATCGGCACGTTCACGTAGAACGCCCAGCGCCAGCTGGCGTGGTCGGTGAACAGGCCGCCGAGGAGCGGCCCGATGACCGTCGAGACGCCGAACACGGCCCCGATCGCGCCCTGGTACTTGCCGCGTTCGCGCAGCGGGATCACATCGGCGATGAGCGCCATCGAGGTGACCATCAGACCGCCGGCGCCGATGCCCTGGAGGCCGCGCCAGACGATCAGCAGCGTCATGTTGGTGGCGAGTCCGCAGAGGAACGAGCCGGTGATGAACACGACCGCGGAGATCTGGAAGATCACCTTGCGGCCGAAGAGGTCTCCGAACTTGCCGACGAGGACGGTCGCGACGGTCTCGGCGAGCAGGTACGAGGTGACCACCCACGACATGTGGGCGGCGCCGCCGAGGTCCGAGACGATCGTGGGCAGGGCGGTGCCGACGATCGTCTGGTCGAGGGCGGCGAGGAGGACGCCCAGCATGATCGTGCCGAAGACGATGTTGCGGCGGCGGCTGTCGAGCGCGGGTGGCTCGGTGGCGGCCGGGGGCGCGGGCGCTGCGTCGCTGGTCGTGGTCACCCTCGCAGCGTCACACCGTCACCGCCCCCGCGCATGTGGGGGACGGCCGGACGGGCGTACCCCGTCAGGGGGTGACGGGCAGCTGGGGGTGGTGCTTGGCGAGGATCTTGTTGGCCCGCGCGAGGGCGGCGAGGGCGTGCTCGCGGTCCGCCCGGTCCTCCGCGCAGAGCGGCCCCCGGAAGCTGTACACCTCGCGCGCCGCGCAGTCCGCGTCGACCTCGGCCTGGAGGACGTGGAGCGGCAGACAGGCACCGATCATCGCGGCCACGCTGTCGGGGATCGGGACGGGAACGAGGCGCGAGGGCGAGGTGATCACAGGTCAGTCCTAGTCGGTCCGAAGAGGATGGGAAGGGTCTCCTCTCCCATACGTACCGGATCGCCGTACGGGTTCCGGCACGGCACTGTCGCGCTCCGGCAACGGCGGAGCGGGCCGGCGGAGGAACGGGCGGCCCGGACCGGGCGCCCGGTGGCCGGATGTTTACGCAGGTACGGGGCCGGGCGACGGTCGTCGCATATGCCCACCGCCTTGCGTGCCGCCCGGGGCCCCGGGCGGGTGCGGGCGGTTCGCGGATGCGGGTGTGTGGCATATCACGTTGCGGTCGGACGGCTCCCGGGAGAGACGCCTCGCACCGCCCGTGCCCGCCCCTCCTCCTACGGGAGGATCTCGGCCAGGTCGTACGAGACGGGCTCGTCCAGCTGCCCGTAGCCGCAGGACTCCGGCGTCCGGTCCGGGCGCCACCGCTTGAACTGCGCGGTGTGCCGGAAGCGGTCCCCTCCATGTGGTCGTAGCCGACCTCGCAGACCCGCTCCGGCCGCAGCGCCACCCACGACCGGTCCTTCCCGCCCGACCAGCGGCTCGGCGCGCCCGGCAGCCTGGCATCCTCGTGCGCGGCCTCGTCCGTCCAGGCCGCCCACGGGTGCCCGTCCGGGTCCGTCCGGAGCGGCTCCAGCTCCTCGACGAGCTCGGCGCGGCGGACGGCGGTGAAGGCCGCGCACACGCCGACGTGCTGGAGGACGCCCCCGTCGTCGTACAGGCCGAGCAGCAGCGAGCCGACGACCGGCCCGCTCTTGTGGAAGCGGTACCCGGCCACGACGACATCGGCCGTCCGCTCGTGCTTGATCTTGTACATGAGGCGGGCGTCCGGCCGGTACGGCAGGTCGAGCGGCTTGGCGACCACCCCGTCGAGCCCGGCGCCCTCGTACCGCTCGAACCAGCGGGCGGCGAGCTCCGGGTCCCGCGTCGCCGCCGCCAGGTGGACCGGCGCCCCACCCCGTCGAGGACCCGCTCCAAGGCCGCCCGGCGCTCGCTCAGCGGGGCGTCGAGCAGGAGTCTCGCCGAGGGCGAGCAGGTCGAAGGCGATGAACCGGGCCGGAGCGGTCTCCGCGAGCAGCCGGACCCGGGACGCGGCCGGGTGGATCCGCTCGGCGAGCCGGTCGAAGTCCAGCCGCCCCCCGTGCGCGACCACGATCTCCCCGTCGACGACGCACCGCTCCGGCAGCCGCGCCGCGAGCGCCTCGACCAGCTCGGGAAGTACCGGGTCAGCGGCTTGCCCGTACGGCTGCCGATGACGAGCTCCGGTCCGTCCTGGTGCACGATCGCCCGGAAGCCGTCCCACTTCGCCTCGTACTGCATCCCCGGTGGGATGCGCTTCACGGACTTGGCGAGCATCGGTTTCACGGGCGGCATCACCGGAAGATCCATGGGGCGATTGTCCGGTATGCGGGAGTCGTCGGCGAGGCCTAGGCTGACCGGCATGGCAGGCAGGGCGGCAGCGGTGGAGCTGGAGGTCGGCGGCCGGACCGTGCGGGTCTCCCATCCCGACAAGGTCTACTTCCCCGGACCCGGCTACACCAAGATGGACCTGGTCCAGTACTACCTGGCCGTGGGCGACGGGATCACGCGCGCCCTGCGGAACCGCCCCACCACCCTGGAGCGCTACCCCGACGGGGTGACCGGCGAGTCCTTCTTCCAGAAGCACGCCCCGAAGTACCTGCCCGACTGGATCCCGACGGCCCGCGTCACCTTCCCCAGCGGCCGCCCGGCCGACGAGATGTGCCCCGCCGAACCGGCGGCCGTGCTCTGGGCGGCCAACCTCGGCGCCGTCACCTTCCATCCCTGGCCGGTGCGCCGGGAGGCCCCGGACCATCCCGACGAGCTGCGCATCGACCTCGACCCGCAGCCCGGCACGGACTACGCCGACGCCGTCCGCGCCGCCCACGAACTGCGCGCGGTCCTCGACGACCACGGGCTGCGCGGCTGGCCGAAGACCTCGGGCGGCCGGGGCTCCACGTCTTCGTGCCGATCGTTCCCGCGTGGACGTTCACCGAGGTCAGACGGGCGGCGATCGCCTGCGGCCGGGAACTGGAGCGGCGGATGCCGGAGCGGGTCACGACGCGGTGGTGGAAGGAGGAGCGCGGGGAGCGGATCTTCGTCGACTACAACCAGACGGCCCGGGACCGCACGATGGCCTCCGCCTACTCCGTGCGCCCCCGCCCGCACGCCCCCGTCTCGGCGCCGCTGCGCTGGGAGGAGATCGACGAGGCCGTACCGCGGGACTTCGACATCAGGACGATGCCGGTCCGGTACGCGGAGGCCGGCGACGTCCACGCGGACATGGACGACGAGCGGTTCGGTCTGGAGTCCCTGCTCGAACTGGCCCGGCGGGACGAGGCGGAACGCGGTCTCGGCGACCTGCCCTACCCGCCGGAGTACCCGAAGATGCCGGGCGAGCCGAAGCGGGTGCAGCCGAGCCGGGCGAAGGGCGGGCCCGTGGAGCCTGCGGAGGCCACGGAGTTCACGGAGCCCACGGAGTCCACGGGGGAGTGAGGGGCGGGGAGCGGGCGCCCCTCTCCGCCGCCCGCACCGGGGCCCTCCGCGTCCGGGGCAAGGAGGCCGTCGCCTACGCCTGGGGCGACGGACGACGGCCCGTCCTCCTAGCGTCCACTCCTTCGCCATGCTCCTGTCGGCTCAGGCCGGGTCGGTTCAGGCTGGGTCGGCTCGGGCCAGTTCGGCGAGTGCCGTCCGGCCCTCGTCCGTGGCCGAGGTGAGCAGCCGGGCCGTGATGCCGTGCTCGGCGCGGGCGTACGTCCCGGGGCTATCCCGCCCGGTCCGGGTCCCGCCGCTCCGACGGGGCGAGCAGCAGCACCTCCAGGGCCCGCGCGCAGGACCGCGCCTGCGCCAGGTACCAGTCGAGCCGCGCGTCGGTGATCAGCTCCGGGGTCGCGCGGAGCGCGAGCGCGAAGCGCGCGTACCCCGTGCGCTCCAGGACCGGCACGGCCACGGTCCGCACCCCGAGGGCCGACTCGCCGTCGTTCAGCGCGTACCCCGCCTCCCGTACGCGTCCCAACTCGGCGGCCAGGGCGGGAGGTTCGACGATGGTCCGCTCCGTGAACGCGTACAGCGGGGCAGTGAGCGCGGGCCCGCCTCGCCCGCCCGGGGCCACGCGAGCAGCACCTTCCGAGCGCCGTGGAGTGCAGCGGCGGCGCAGGCCCACCTTCGGGGTCACCGAGCCGCCCGCCACGATCACCGCGTGCGGGCCGCTGCGCAGCGCCAGGTCGGCCGTCGCGCCGGTCCGCTCGGCCAGATCGGACAGCTCGGGGCCGCCAGGTGCAGCCCCGCTGGTGGTACGAGAGACGGCCGAGCTCCGTCATCGCCGGACCGAGCCGGTAGCGCGCGGTCCGCGCGTCCTGCTCCAGGAAGCCCGCGCCGAGCAGGGTGCGGGCGAGCCGGTGCGCCGTCGAGGTGGAGAGGCCGAGCCTGCGCGCGAGGTCGGAGGCGCTCAGGTCGGGCCCGTTGTCGTGGAAACAGTGCAGCACGTCCAGTGCGCGGCGGACCGCCTGGGCGCCCGCCGGGGGTCGCACGATGCCGGCCTCGGTCGTCGTAGGGGTCGTCATAGGGTTCGCTCCCCGTGGGTGATCGGGCCCCCACGCTCCCACATGGCGGGAGCCGAATCGGGCTCCGGGCGAGGTCGGAAACACTCCGTTCATACGCAATCCCACATCGTGGGAGCCGAGTTGTGGACGGCGGAGCGGCCGTGGCAAGGTTCCGGCCAGGACAGCCCAGCGGCAGCGACCCGGAAGGAGCCGGCAGGCGATGAACGCACGACACATACCGCTCGCCCTCACCCGGCGCCGCCACATCGACCTGGCGCGCGTCGCCGGCACCGGCTGTCGCTGACCCCGGGCCTCCGCCGACGCCTCGGGCCGTAGTTTTCGCGCCACGTCGTCGGCGCCGCACGCGCCGAGCGCGCCGCAGGCCCCGCCCGCCGGTCTTCCACCGGCCCGCAGGCCTGCTCTCCTCCTCCTTCTTTTTCTCTTCCCTTTCTTCCGGCCGCGCCCCGCCGCCGTCTCCCGACCCATCACACCCCGGGATGCCCTCCATGACGTACGCCCGCGTTCCCGACACGCTCTGGTTCACCCGCTGCCCCGTCCCCACCGCCACCGGCGTCGCCGCCGACCGGGGCTGGCTGGCCGAGGAGTTCGCCCCCGACGGCATCGCCGTCCGCTCGCTCCAGGACACCGACCCCGGCGCCGACCGCGCCACCCACTTCACCCACGCCCTGCCCGGACTCTTCCGCGAGGGCGGCAACGTGCCCGCGCTGTGGGCCCGTTCGCGCGGCGAGCGGACCCGGCTCGTCGGGCTCACCTGGATCGAGGAGCGCCAGGTGGTGCTCGTCGCCCCGGCTCCCCGGTGCGCGGGGCCGCCGCCCTGCGCGGACTCCGGCTCGCCGTGCCCCGCCACTCCGTGCCCATCGACTTCTGGCGGGCGATGGCCCTGCGCGGCTTCGAGGGCGCCCTCGCCTCGGCGGGATACGGACTCGACGACGCCGTCCTCGTCGACGTACCGGCCGACGGCCATCAGGGGCAGTGGGCCGCCGGGCTCGACGCCCTGCGCCGGGGCGAGGTCGACGCCGTCTACGTGAAGGGGCCCTCGCCGTCGAGGCGGCGCGGCGCGCCGGTGCCGAGGTGGCCGTCGAGCTGGACGAGCTGCCCGACCCCGCGCACCGCGTCAACAACGGCACCCCGCGCCCCCTCACCGTCCACCAGGACCTCCTGGACGCGCACCCCGAGCTCGTCGCGCGCTTCCTCTCCGTCCTGCTCCGCGCCGCCGACTGGGCCGCCGGCGAGCCCGCCGAGGTCGCCCGGATCCTCGGCGCCGAGACCGGGCGGGCGCCGAGGCGTCGCCGGCGCCTACCGGCCCGGCACCCACCGCACCCTCCACCCGGACCTGGCCGGCACCCGGCTCGACCTGCTCGCCCGGCAGGAGGAGGCCCTGCGCGCCCACGGCTTCCTGCCCGAGGCCGTGGACGTACGGGCCTGGGCCGACCCGGAGCCGCTGCGCCGCGCTCGCCTGATCGCGGCCGCCACCGCACCGACGGCGCCCGCGCAATAACCGTCCGCACCACGATCGCCCGCGCGGGACGCGTCCGCCCAGGAACCGTCCGCACCGCGATCGCCCGCGCAGGACGCTCCCGCGCAGGAACCGTCCGCACCATGATCGCCCGCGCAGGACGCTCCCGCGCAGGAACCGTCCGCACCGCGACCGTCCGCGCAGGAAGCGTCCTCGCCGGAACCGTCCGCGCAGCCCGTCCCGTAACACCACCTGCCCCGCACGCCCCTCGATCCCCGGAGGACGACCGCCATGCGCCCACTCACCACCCCGCTCGCCGCTCTGGCGGCCCTCGCCGCCCTCGGCACCCTCACCGCCTGCGGCGGCACGGCCGACGCCGGCGGCGCGAAGGGGAAGAAGAGCGGGGAGGGAACGGTCACCGTTCGCATCCCCGACCCCGGCAACGCCGGCGTCCTCGCCCGGGGCAAGAAGGACGGCAGCCTCGACAAGGCGCTCGCCGCCGTCGGTGCCAAGGTGGCCTGGACCGGCAGCGCCGGGCCCTTCGCCCCGGCCGCGCAGGCGATGAACGCCGACCAGCTCGACATCGCGACCGGCTCCATCACCTCCGGCATCACCTCCCTCTCCCAGAGCCCCGGCTTCGCCTTCTTCACCGCCATCGACCCCGACCCCGTCGGCGAGGGCATCCTCGTCCGCGAGGGCTCGGGCATCGCCTCCGTCCGGGACCTCGTCGGCCGCAAGGTCGCCGTGAACAAGGGCGGCACCGGCGAGTACCTCCTCCTCAAGGCCCTCGCCAAGGCCGGGATCCCCGCCGACAAGGTCGAGCGCGTCTATCTGCGCCCCGACCAGACCGCCGCCGTCTTCAACGCCGGACAGGTCGACGCCTGGGCCGTCTGGTCCACGTACGCCGTCGCCGAGATCGGCACCGGCAAGGCCCGGTTCGTCGCCGACGGCACCGCCATCGGCTCCGACAACTACAGCCTCAACGCCGTCCGTACGGGCTTCGCCAAGGAGCACCCCGAGATCGTCAAGGCGCTCTACGCCTACCTCCACGAGCGCAGCGCCGAGGAGAAGAAGGACCCGGCCGCCTTCCTCAACGTCTTCACCGACGCCGGCCCCACCGCCCTGAACGGCAAGGCCAAGGACGTCCAGATCGCCTTCACCGCCAAGGGGGGAACGGTCGACCCCATCGCCCCCGAGGACATCGCGCGCTTCGAGACCGTGGCCCGGTTCTACGCCGACCAGAAGGTCACCCCGGACAAGGTCGACATCGCCGCCCACCTCCTCGACGTCGAGAAGCTGTCATGACGGCCGCCACCGGCGAAGAGGAGCGCACGGACGGGCTGGTCGCCCCGCGCCCGTCCGTCCGCCGCGCCCGCCCCCGTACCTACCTCGTCACCGTCCGCGCCCTCGGCCCCGTCGCCCTGCTCGCCCTCTGGTGGGCCTCCTCCGCCACCGGCCTGCTGACCCCCGACGTCCTCGCCTCGCCCCCGCAAGTCATCGACGCGGTAGGGGAATTGTGGGGAAACGGGCAGCTGCCCGACGCGCTCGCCACCTCCCTCACCCGCTCCGGACTCGGCCTCGTCATCGGTCTCGTCGCCGGCCTCGTCCTCGGCATCACCACCGGCTTCACCCGGCTCGGCGACGAACTCCTCGACTCCTCCCTCCAGACCCTCCGCACCATCCCCTTCCTCTCCCTCGTGCCCCTCTTCATGGTCTGGTTCGGGATCAACGAGACGGCGAAGATCCTGCTCATCGCCGTCGCCACCACCTTCCCCATGTACGTCTCCACCACCGGCGGCGTGCGCAACACGGACCGCAAGCTCGTCGAGGCCATGCGCAGCTTCGGCCTCGGCCGGCTCGCGATCGTCCGCCAGGTCGTCCTGCCCGGCGCGCTGCCCTCGCTCCTCGCCGGACTGCGGCTCTCCATGACGCTCAGCGTCATCGCGCTGATCGCCGCCGAGGAGATCAACGCCACCGAGGGCATCGGCTATCTGATGTCCCAGGCCCAGAGCTACGCCCGCACCGACATCCTCGCCGTCTGCATCCTCGTCTACGGACTCCTCGGCCTCGCCGCCGACGTGTTCGTCCGGGGCCTGGAGCGGATCCTCATGCCCTGGCGCACCGCCGGACCGGGAGGGACCACATGACCGCCGTACGCGTACGGGGACTGCGCCGGGTCTTCGGCGACCGCGCCGTCCTCGACGGCCTCGACCTCACCCTCGGGCGCGGCGAGTTCGTCGCCCTCCTCGGCGCCAGCGGCAGCGGCAAGACCACCCTGCTGCGCATCCTCGGCGCCCTCGACGGAGCCGACGGGGGAGAGGCCCTGGTCCCCGCCGTCCGCACCATCGTCTTCCAGGAGCCCCGGCTCATCCCCTCCAAGAAGGTCCTCGCCAACGTCACCGTCGGACTGCCGCGCGGCGCGCAGACCCGGGCGACCGGCCTGCGGGCGCTCGCCGAGGTCGGCCTCGAACGGCACGCCGAGGCCTGGCCCGCGACCCTCTCCGGCGGCGAGGCCCAGCGCGTGGCCCTGGCCAGGGCCCTGGTCCGCGAGCCCGAACTCCTGCTGCTCGACGAGCCGTTCGCCGCGCTCGACGCGCTGACCCGGATCCGCATGCAGGACCTGGTCGGCGAACTGCGCCGGATCCACCGGCCGGCCGTCCTGCTCGTCACCCACGACGTCGACGAGGCCGTACGCCTCGCCGACCGGGTGGCCGTCCTGCGCGACGGCCGGCTCGTCACCGACGAGCCCGTGACCGTCCCCGCCCCGCGACCCCGGCGACCCGGCCTTCGTGGCCCTGCGCCGCCGCCTCCTCGCCGACCTCGGCGTCCACACCCCGAAGAAGCACCCGCCCCTCTCTCGAAGGAGCCCCGGCATGACCGTCGTCATCGGTGTCCACCGCAGCAACCCCTCCTCTACCACCTCTCCCGCCTCGGCTACGCGGAGGAGGAGCTCGCCGCCCTCGGCGAGACCGTGACCTGGCACCCGTACACCGACGGGGTCCGCACCGGCGCCCATCTCGCCGACGGCACCATCGACTTCGGCGGCACCGGCTCCACCCCGCCCGTCACCGCGCAGGCCGCCGGCCACGACATCGTCTACACGGCGGTCTCCGCGCCCCGCCCCGACCACGGCGCCCTCCTCGTCCCCGAGGACAGCCCGGTCCGCGCCGTCGCCGACCTCAAGGGCGGCACCGTCCACCTCGCCGTCGGCTCCTGGCAGACCCACCTCGTCGCCAAGGCCCTGGACGACGCCGGCCTCTCGTACGCCACCGACATCACCCCGGTCCGCGCGGACGGGGACAGCGAGGCGAAGCTGCGCGCCGGGGAGATCACCGCCTGGGTCGCCCAGGGCGCCGAGCTCGCCGCCGCCCGCCGCACCGGCGGCCTGCGCACCCTGGTCCGCACCGGCGAGGTCATCAGCGACCGGTCCGTCTTCTTCACCCGCCGCGACCTGGCCGAGCAGCGGCCCAAGCTCGTCGAGGCGCTCACCCGGGCGCTGCGGCGGGCCGACGCGTGGGCCGCCGCGCACCCGCGCGAGGCCGCCGAGCTCGCCGCCGCCGACCAGGGCGGCACGGTCGAGGACTGGGAGACCGCGCTGAAGGCCCTGCCCTGGACGATCGAGGAGGTCACGGAGGAGTTCATCGCCGAGCAGCAGACGGCGGCCGACATCTTCCACCGCACCGGATTCGTCGACCGCGCGGTCACCGTCGCCGACGCCCTGCCCCGGAAGGCCTGACCCGATGACGCACCCCGCCCCCGAAGTCCTCTGGTACGTCATCCCGCGCGAAGGCGCCTATCCGTGGGAGCCGGAGGGCCGCCGCCCCGTCGACCTCGGCTATCTCACCCAGCTCGCCGGCACGGTCGAACGCCTCGGCTTCACCGGCGCGCTGCTCGCCACCGACCTGTACGACGTGTGGCCGCTCGGCTCCGCGCTCGCCGCCTCCACCAGCACCCGCTTCAAGCCGCTGCTCGCCGTCCATCCGGGGCTGATCTCCCCCACCCTGCTGGCCAAGATGGCGCTGAGCTTCGACAACCTCTTCGGCGGCAGGCTCCGGTTCAACGTCGTCAACGGGTCGACGAACTCCCTGCGGGAGTACGGCCTGCACGTCGAGCACGACGAGCGGTACGCGCTGAGCGCCGAGTACTGGTCGATCGTCAAGCGCCTCACGGCCGGCGAGGTCTTCGACCACCAGGGCCGCTTCTACGACCTCAGGAACGCCGGCGCCTCCTTCCGCGACCTGCGCCCCGTCCAGGCGCCGCACGTGCCGCTCTGGTTCGGCGGCTCCTCGGCGCCCGGCATCGAGATGGCCGCCGAGCACGTCGACGTCTACCTCACCTGGGGCGAACCCCCGCACCTGCTGAAGGAGAAGCTCGACCACGTCCGGGCGCGGGCCGCCGCCCACGGCCGGACCCTGCGGATCGGCCTCCGGCTCCACCTGATCGTCCGGGACACCGAGGACGAGGCCTGGGCCGCGGCCGACCGGCTCCTGGACGTCACCAGCGAGGCGACCTACGCCCGGCAGCTCGGCGACCGCGCGGGCGAGGACGGCGTCGGCTGGCAGCGCCAGTTCCGCCAGCACGGTGGCAAGGTCCCGGCTCGGGCGCGCGAACTGGAGACCCATCCGAACCTCTGGCCCGGCATGAGCCTCTTCCGTCCCGGGCCCGGCACGGCGGTCGTGGGCTCCACGGCCCAGGTCGTGGAGCGCCTGAAGGAATACCAGGACCTGGGAGTGGACACCTTCATCCTGTCGGGGAACCCGCTCCTGGAGGAGGCGTACCGGGTGGCCGAGACGGTGCTCCCGGCGCTGGGTATACGCCATTGATCGAACGTTGATGGCGTGTTTACGGCGCTTCGGCAGGCTGTCGGTCATGCAGACGGATACCGACGTGCTGACCGCCCCCGACCTCTCCTGGCGCGAGACCGCCCTGTGCGCCCAGGCCGGACCCGAGTTCTTCTTCCCGGCCCCCGGAGCGTCGACGCGCGAGGCGAAGCAGCTGTGCGGGGCGTGCGAAGGGCGCCTGGCGTGCCTGGAGTACGCGCTGACCCACGACGAGCGGTTCGGGGTGTGGGGCGGGCTCTCCGAGAAGGAGCGGGTCCGGCTCAAGCGGCGGAGCCGCTGAGCCGGGTCCCTTCCGGGGGACGGCTCAGCCGGCCGCGCGCGCGGCCATCCGCGCCTTGCGGGCGGCGAGCTTCTCGTCGAACTTGCTGGCCTCGCTGTCCAGGCCGTTCATGTAGAGCCCCAGCTCCTCCTGGGCACGCAGGCCGTCCGGGCCGAGGCCCTCGATCTGGAGGACCTTGAGGAAGCGCAGGACGGGCTGGAGGACGTCGTCGTGGTGGATGCGCATGTTGTAGATCTCGCCGATCGCCATCTGCGCGGCCGCCCGCTCGAAGCCCGGCATGCCGTGTCCGGGCATCCGGAAGTTGACCACGACGTCCCGCACGGCCTGCATGGTCAGGTCGGGGGCGATCTCGAAGGCCGCGCCCAGCAGGTTGCGGTAGAAGATCATGTGCAGGTTCTCGTCGAGCGCGATGCGGCTGAGCATCCGGTCGCAGACCGGGTCGCCGGACTGGTGTCCGGTGTTGCGGTGCGAGATGCGGGTGGCGAGCTCCTGGAAGGCCACGTACGCGACGGAGTGCAGCATCGAGTGCCGGTTGTCGGACTCGAAGCCCTCGCTCATGTGCGCCATCCGGAACTGCTCCAGCTTGTCCGGGTCGACGGCGCGCGAGGCGAGCAGGTAGTCGCGCATCACGATGCCGTGGCGGCCCTCCTCGGCGGTCCAGCGGTGCACCCAGGTGCCCCAGGCGCCGTCGCGGCCGAAGAGGCTGGCGATCTCGTGGTGGTAGCTCGGGAGGTTGTCCTCGGTGAGCAGGTTGACGACGAGGGCGATCTTGCCGATCTCGGTGACCTTGGACTGCGCAGGCTCCCAGGCCTCGCCGTCCTCGAAGAAGCCGGGGAAGTTCCGGGCGTCGGACCACGGCACGTACTCGTGCGGCATCCAGTCCTTGGTGACCTTCAGGTGCCGGTTGAGCTCCTTCTCCACGACCTCTTCGAGCGCGTAGAGCAACCGTGCGTCGGTCCACCCTGTCGAGCTGCCGAGGGGGGGAGAGGTGAGCGTCACGGGGACTCCTGGGGACGGAGAGGGGCATACGGGTGTACCTACGGATTCGTAGGTTACGAAACCGTAGGTTAAGGCCCTGTAAGGCGTCGGCCAAGCCCGTCCCGGCGATGTCCGGTTACGTTCCGTTATGTGTCCTGTTCCGGCGGGGTCCCGGAGACGCAGGTCACGTCCTGGTCGGCGTCCACCGGTCATCCGGCCGACTACGCAGCGCAGATGTTCGGCAGCTCAGAGCAGGTGGTCGGCCGCTCCGGCCTTCACGGCCGAGATGAGCGCCCGCAGCGCCTCCACGGAGTCGCTGACGTACGCGTCGGGGGAGAGCGTCGAGCCGATGTAGGCCCGGCCGGAGCCGTCGAGTCCGAAGCGGAAGCAGTTGGCGCCCTCGCTGCAGAAGGCCTCGTCCCAGTCGATCGCGACGGGGGCGGAGGCGGGAATGGCGGTCGTGGCGTTCATGGTGGGGCCCTTCACAGATCCTGGGACACGGCGCGGACGAACGCGCGTGATTCGGTCGCGGACAGCGCCAGCCCGCGCAGCCGGTCCAACAGCTCGCGGTACCGGCGCAGTTGCATGTCGGCGTCGAGCAGGAGCGAGCCGTGGGAGGAGTCGAGCTGCACGGTGTCGAGCTGCGGCACCGGCGCGGCCACATAGGTGAACGACTGGCCCGCCCCGGGGAAACCCCCCGCGGCGAAGGGGATCACGCGCACGGAGACGTTGTCCCGCTCGGTCTGGGCCAGGATGTGTTCCAGCTGGGCCCGCGCCACCCTCGGGCCGCCGAAGCGCATGCGCAGCGCCGCCTCGTGGATCACGGCCGCGTACCGCACCGGCCGGTCCCCGTCGAGGACCTGCCGGCGGCGCAGCCGCAGGGCGAGCCGGGCCTCCAGGTCGGGGCCGGGCAGCGGGGGACGGCGGTGTCGAAGACCGCGCGGGCGTGCTCCTCGGTCTGCAGCAGGCCCGGCACGTGGGTGGTGACGGAGGTCTCCAACTCCGAGGCGTGGAACTCCAGTTCCGCGATGTCGAGGAGGGCGGGCGGCAGCAGTCCGCGGTGCTCCTCCCACCAGCCACGGTCCCGCTCCCGGGCGATGCAGGCGAGCAGGTCGACGAGCCCGGTGTCCGGGCAGCCGTAGTTGAAGGCGAGGGTGCGGACGCGTTCGGCGCTGATCCCGAAGCGGCCCGACTCGATGTTCGGGATGCGGGTGCGGTCGACGCCCAGCAGGGCGGCGGCCTGCTGGACCGACATCCCCGACTGTTCGCGCAGCTTGCGCAGTTCGCTCCCGAGGCGCTGCTGTCGCGCGGTCGGGCTGCTCCTGGGCGGCATGCTCCGTCTTCCTCTCGCTGCGTGGCGCCGGGGCTCCGGGCGGGCCGTCGTTTTGGCCGAAATGACACGAGTACCCGCAAGTGGTAGCACTGTGCTCCACTTGTGAGCTACGGTCGGTAGCGCAAGTCTCACACGGGGCTACCGTGCCCGTGTGCGTGTACCCCCCATGCACCAGGAAATGTGAGCAAACCGATGAAGGGCGCCCTGCGCTGCCTCCCGACCGCCGCCGCGGCCGGGCCCGTACCTCCCGCCGCGGAGAACCTCAGTTACTCGATGATGCTCCCCGGCGGCGCCTACTGCGCGGGACTCGCGCGCGAGGCGGTCCGCTCGCTCCTCGACCGGCACGGCCTCTCCGGCCTCCGCGAGACCGCCGTCCTCGCCGCCTCGGAACTCGTCTCCGCCGCCTACCGGTTCACCCCCGACCGGGAGATGGTCCTGCGCGTCCGCTGGCAGTTCGAGGCGCTGCGGATCGTCCTCTACGACCAGCATCCGGCCCATGCCGCGCCCGACAGAGCCGAGGAATGCCGCGACCGCCGCAGCCGCAGCATGTGGCTGCTGGCCGCGGCGGTCGACGCGCACGGCGGGGACTGGGGACTCGCCCCCGTCCTCACCCCCGGCGGAGGCACCAAGTCCTGGGCCTTACTCCACCCCTAGACCCGGGTCTCCAGCACCCCGGCGTCACTCCGGCGAGGGTTCGGAGCCGTCCCCCTGACCTCCTCCGCCGTCGTCGCCCGCAGCTCGCCGTCGAGCAGCAGCCAGCGGGTGATCCCCAGCGACTCCAGGAACGCCACGTCGTGGCTGGCCACGATCAGCGCCCCCTCGTAGGCGTCGAGGGCCGCCGTCAGCTTCCGCACCGACGCCATGTCCAGGTTGTTCGTCGGCTCGTCCAGCATCAGCAGCTGCGGAGCCGGCTCCGCGAGGAGCAGCGCGGCGAGCGTCGCCCGGAACCGCTCCCCGCCCGACAGGGTGCCGACGGGCTGATCCGCCCGCGCCCCACGGAACAGGAACCGGGCGAGCCGGGCCCTGATCGTGTTCGGCGTCGCCGCGGGCGCGAAGCGCGCCACGTTGTCCACCACACTCAGCCCGTCGTCGAGCACGTCGAGCCGCTGCGGCAGGAAGCGCAGCGGCACCTTCCTGTCGACCTCGCCGGACAGCGGCTCCAGCTCCCCGGCGATCGTCCGGAGCAGCGTCGTCTTCCCGGCGCCGTTCCGGCCGACCAGGGCGATCCGCTCCGGACCGCGCAGGTCGAACTCGCCGCCGACCCGCGCCCCGTACCGCAGCTCCAGGTCGCGCAGGTAGAGCACCTCGCGGCCCGGCGGCACCGAGGTGCGGGGCAGCTCGACCCTGATCTCGTCGTCGTCCCGCACCGCCTCGACCGCCGCGCCGAGCCGCTCCTCGGCCTCCGCGAGGCGCTCCGCGTGCAGGGTGCGCTGCTTGCCGGCGGTGACCTGGGCGGCCCTCTTGTTGCTGTTGGCCACGAGCTTCGACGCGACCTTGTTCTCGAAGCTCTTCTGCCCGTACCGCCTGCGGCGGGCCGACTTCATCCGGCTCTCGGACAGTTCGCGCTTCTGGCGCTGCACGTCGGCCTCGGCGACCCGCACCATGCGCTCCGCCGCCTCCTGTTCGGCGGCGAGCGCCGTCTCGTACGCGGACCAGTTGCCGCCGTACCACTCGACCTCGCCGTCCCGGAGGTCGGCGATCTGGTCGACCCGCTCCAGGAGTTCACGGTCGTGGCTGACCACGACCAGGACCCCGGACCACTTCTCCACCGCCTCGTAGAGGCGCGCGCGGGCGTGCAGGTCCAGGTTGTTGGTGGGCTCGTCGAGCAGCAGGACATCGGGCCGGGCGAGCAGCAGCGCGGCGAGGCGCAGCAGGACGGACTCGCCGCCGGAGATCTCGCCGACGGTCCGGTCCAGGCCGACGTGGTCGAGCCCGAGCTGGTCGAGGACGGCGCGGGCCCGCTCCTCCACGTCCCAGTCGTCGCCGATCGCGGTGAAGTGCTCCTCCGCCGGGTCGCCCGCCTCGATGGCGTGCAGGGCGGCCCGCTTGCCGGCGATGCCGAGGATCTCGTCCACCCGCCGCGAGGTGTCCAGGACCAGGTTCTGCGGGAGGTGGCCGAGGCGGCCGCTGACCCGGACGGTGCCGTCCAGCGGGGTCAGCTCGCCCGCCATCAGCTTCAGGAGCGTGGACTTGCCGGAGCCGTTGAGGCCGACGAGCCCGGTGCGGCCGGGACCGATCGAGAGCCGGAAGTCCTCGAAGACCTCGGTGCCGTCCGGCCAGGAGAAGGAGAGGAGGAGCAGGTGAGGAAGGTGGGGTGATGTGCCATACGGGCCTCCGGGTCGCGCGAGCGTGGACATGACGACGCGAGAGACACCGGGGCGCGGGCAGTGGGAGAACGGCTCGTACGCCGAGGTCGAGAACGGCACACGCGGCACAGGGGGCACGCGCGGCTCGGTGTCTCGCAACCTCAGACGAGCAACGTCCTTCTCCTATCGGGTGACGACAAGGCCAGGACCGACCGTACGCCCGGGGCCGGAGGAGCGGCAAACGATTAAACGCGGACCGCCTACGGGTGGCCCCGGAGCAGCTCGGTCAGGCCCTGGTCCCAGTCCAGGTACTGGTGCTCGCGTCCGGCCGGCACCAGGTGCTGCGAGCGCTCCAGGAAGCGGCGCAGCTCGGAGGTCCGCACATGGACCATGGCCACCCCCTCCGGGGCGTGGAACTCGACCACCGTGCGGTCGTACCCGTACGGCCGCAGCCGCACGTCCCCGACCCCGGCCGGGCGCTCGACCCCCTGGACGAGCAGCTCGCGCGCGAAGGCCCAGGAGACCTCGACGCCCTCCAGGGTCGCCGGCGGAGGAAAGGCCATGCTCACGGCGTACGGATCCCCGCGGTCGTACCGCAGGGTGGCGGGGACGGTTTCCATCCGGGGCGCTGACGCGACCAGACGGGCCTGCACGGCCTGCTCGATGACGGCGGACAAGACCGGCTCCTCTCACGCGGGCTTCGGATCCTGTGCGTCTCCCCGACACCAGGGCACCTGACACCCCTCTAGACGAGCGGGACGACCGGAACGTGCACTCCGTTCAAGGGTGACCTGCATCACCGGGCGGTCAGCGCTGTTCCGGGACGTCCTCGTCGTCCGGTTCCGCGCAGGGGCCCGAGTGGTCGCAGTAGGGCTGGTTCCCGGAGGAGCCGCAGCCGCAGAGCATGGCCCGGGTCTCGTGCCGGTCCCCGTGCGCGCCGGTGACGAGGAGGTCGCCCCGGACCACCAGCTGCCCGGCCGGGGTGCGCCGCACGGTGGTGGGGGAGTCCGGGGGCTCGGGGACGCCGTCGCCGGGGTGGTGGTGGTACTGGAGCGCCCCGGAGGGCAGCGCCGGACGACCTCCGCGACCAGGTCCGGTTCGGCGGCGTCGGGCAGCACCCACGGGCGCCGGGACAGGTCGAAGACCTCCGGCAGACCGCGGACGCACTCCGCCGCGTGCAGACAGCGGCGCGGCTCGAACGTGACGGTGATGCCCTCGCCCCCGTACTCCTTGAGGCGGGGCCGCTCCTCCGTCGTACCTTCACCTTCCGTCATGCGACCAGCCTAGGAAGGCCCGGCCGAGGACGCACCCTGGACGCGGAGCGGCCCGGGGCACTAGCTTCCGGCGCCATGACGTCCATGGGGAAGACGAGACGAATGATGTCGGTGGGGCTGATCGGGGTGGCGCTCGCGCTGACCCTGGCCGCCCCGGCGCGGGCCGGGAGACCCCACGGCGGCGGCCGGCTGGCAGCTGACACCGACCGGCACCGACGCCCGCTTCCGCGGGCTCGCGCCGGTCGACCGCAGGACCGCGTGGGCCGCGGGCTCCAAGGGCACGGTGCTGCGCACCACCGACGGCGGCCGGAGCTGGCGGAACGTCTCGCCGGCCGGCGCGGGCGACCTGGAGTTCCGCGACGTGGAGGCCTTCGACGCCCGCCGGGCCGTCGTCCTCGCCATCGGGAGGGCGAGGCCTCCCGGTGTTGCGCACCGAGGACGGCGGCGCCACCTGGACCGAGTCCTTCCGCAACACCGACGCGCGGGCCTTCTACGACTGCATGACCTTCTTCGACCGGCGGCACGGACTCGCCCTGAGCGACCCGGTCGACGGGAAGTACCGCATCCTCTCCACCCGCGACGGCGGCCGCTCCTGGGACGTCCTGCCGAGCGCCGGGATGCCCGAGGCGCTCCCGGGCGAGGCGGGCTTCGCCGCGAGCGGCCAGTGCCTGGTGTCGGCCGGCCCCGGGACGTGTGGCTCGCGACCGGCGGTGGGGCCACCGCGCGCGTGCTCCACTCCGCCGACCGGGGCTGACCTGGACCGCCGCCGAGATGCCGGTCCCGGCCGGCGACCCGGCCCGCGGCGTCTTCGGCCTCGCCTTCCGCGACCGCGCCCACGGCATCGCCGTCGGCGGCGACTACCGCAAGGACCAGCCCTCCCGCGGGCCGGCGCGGTCAGCGCCGACGGGGCCGCACCTGGCTGCCCTCGGCCACCCTGCCGCCCGCCTACCGCTCCGGCGTCGCCTGGCTCCCGCACGGCAAGGCGGCCGCGCTCGCCGTCGGCCCGACCGGCACCGACCTCACCACCGACGGCGGCCGCAGCTGGCGCACGGTCGACACCGGCTCGTACGACACGGTCTCCTGCACCCCGGACGGCTCCTGCTGGGCCTCCGGCGAGAAGGGCCGTGTCGCCCGCCTCGTCACCAAGGGCTAGGAGGGCAGCTCTTCCCGGTACGCGGCGATCCCGTCGACCGTCTTGGTCGCGTGGAACTCCGTGATCCGGTACGTGCACACGTCCCCGACGCTGAACGGGTCGGCCGCCGTGATCCTCTCGATCTCCGCGCGGTCGACCCCGGCGGCCAGGATCACCCCGCCGTCCCGGGGGTTCTTCCGCCCCGACGCCAGGAACACGCCCGCGGCGTACTGCGCGTCGAGCCACTCGACGTGGGCGTCCAGGAAGGCGTCCACCCGTTCGAGGGGCGCGGTGTAGGTCAACTCCAGTACGAACATGATCGCCAGGCTACCCGGCCCGGTCCGGGGCCCGTTCGGCGTACGCCCGTTCCCGGACCGGGGCGAGCGGGCGCGCGGCCGACCCGGAACCGCGCACGGGGCTGCTCGAACGACCGGGACCGCGCCCCGCACCCCGGGCCGCCCCGGTTCCCCGCCTTCCGTTCTTCCGTCCAGGAGCCCCGTGAAGCGTTCCCCTTCCTGCGCACCCGCGTCGCCGGCGGCCTCCCGGTCCACCACCACGGGTCCCCGATCGCCGGCATCGGCGTCGCGGGAGCCCTGAGCGGCCTCACGGACGAGCGGTACGCGGCGGAGGGCATCGCGGCCCTCGGCCACTGACCCCGGCGGGCGCCCGGCCGTAGGGTGTCCCACATCATGACGATCATCGAGATTCCGGCGGGCTGGCCCGCCGACGAGCGCCGCCCGGGCCGTCCAGCAGGAGCTGCGCGGGCGGCTCGTGCGCGACGAGGAGGGCCCGGCGGTCGGCGAGGGCCACGTCACCGGCCTCGACGTGGCCTACGACGACGAGCGGGACCTCGTCGCCGCCGCGGCCGTCGTGCTCGACGCGCGGACCCTCGACGTGGTGGAGGAGGCCACGGCGGTCGGCCGGGTCTCCTTCCCGTACGTCCCCGGGCTCCTCGCCTTCCGCGAGCTGCCGACCGTGCTCGCCGCCCTGGACGCCCTGACCGCCGACCCGGGCCTCCTGGTCTGCGACGGCTACGGCCTCGCCCACCCGCGCCGCTTCGGCCTCGCCAGCCACCTCGGGGTGCTCACCGGGCGGCCGTCCATCGGGGTCGCGAAGAACCCCTTCACCTTCACGTACGAGCAGCCCGGCTCCGTGCGCGGCGCCTCCGCCCGCTCCTGGCCGGGGGCGAGGAGGTGGGCCGGGCCCTGCGCACCCAGGCCGGGGTGAAGCCCGTGTTCGTCTCGGTCGGCCACCGCGTCTCCCTCGCCAACGCCTGCGCCCACGCCCTCCACCTCTCCCCGCGCTACCGGATCCCGGAGACCACCCGCCGCGCGGACTCGCTCTGCCGCCGGGCCCTCAAGGAGGCGCTCGGGGAGGCCTGATCGGGGACACCCGGGCGGGAGACCGAGTACGTCTGAGTACGCGTACGGATACCGGCGCGCCACCCGGCCCGTCAGAGTGGGGCTCATGACAACTCCCCTTCCCGCTCCGCCGCGTTCGACCGGACGCGGCCTTCCCCTGGTCCTCGCCACCGCCGGAGTGCTCGCCCTGGCCTGGACCTGCGCCATCCTGTACGTCGTCGCCGACTGGGCGATCGGGTGATCGGGCAGCTGCGGTGCGTCGTCCTCGACTGCCCTGACGCCCTCGAACTCGCGGAGTTCTACCGGAATCTGATCGGAGGTCAGGTCGAGAGCCCCGACCCCGGTGGGCCGTCGGCGAGGGCTCCGCGGTGCTGCGCGGCGACAGCGGCCCCGTCCTCGCCTTCCAGGGCGTCGCCGACCACCGCCCGCCCGTCTGGGGCGCGCCCGAGCAGCAGTTCCTCCTCGACGTGCGGGTCGACGACCTCGCCGCCGCCCACGAGGCCGTCCTCGCGCTCGGAGCCGTACCCTCGACGGGGAGACCGGCGACGCCCCTGGCGCGTCTACACGGACCCGGCCGGCCACCCTTCCGGCTCGTGCGGCCCTGACGCGCGGACCCGGTCACGGGGAACGCCCCCGCTCCGCCGCCCGTTGAGCGGGCATGGTGATGATGGTGAGCCTGATGGTCATGGCCGTGGTCGTCCTCCTGCCGTTCCTGCTCGGCGCCGCCCGGCACGTCGTCCTGCGGACAGGCAGGCCGAAGTGGGTGCGCCGCCTCCTCGCCGCCCGCGCCAAGGACACCCCGACCGGCGCCGGCGCCACCGCCACCGACGAACTCCTCGCCTTCCTCAACGCGAACAAGCGCGTCCAGATCGAGCAGCGCGAGCAGGAGCGCCTGATCCGCCACGACGTCCAGGACGGCGCCCCGCCCCGTACCGGAGTCGACCTGGACGCGGGCACCGCCGTGATCCGCCGGGAGTCCCGCTAACTCCGGTGCGCCACCCGGAAGACGATGCCCGCCGCCCGCAGCCGTTCGGTCAGGGCGTCGCCCATCGCCACCGCCGTCGTCACCTGGCCGGCGGTCTTCGGCAGGGCGTCGAAGGCGAGGCAGAGGGCGGATTCGGCGAGCATTCTGGCCGTTTCGTCGTAGCCGGGGTCGCCGCCCGAGACCTCGGTGAAGACCCGTCGGCCGCCGCCCTCGCCGACGAAGCGGACGGAGAACCAGCTGCGGGCGCGCCGTTCGGCCGAGGGGCCCTGACCGGCCGAGTAACGGTCCATCAGCCAGGAGCGGACCGGCGGGAGTTGGGCGGCGGCGACGCCCAGGCCGACGGCGGCGGTGCCTCCGAGGGCCATGGGGAGGGTCTTCACGGAGGCGTAGTGGCGGTAGCGGAAGTCCGGTCCGTACCGTTCGAGGGCCGCCGCCGAGCGGGCCACCACCTGGGGTCGAGCGTCGGGAGCGGCAGGGCCCAGGTGCCGGTCTCCGGGCTGAAGCGCGGTCCGCCGAGCGGCGCGCGGGCCCGGCGGCCCACGAGGCGGGGTTCGTGCAGGCGCCGTTCGCGGGCCGCCCGCAGGATCTCCGGCCCCGGCCGAAGGCCGTCAGCGCCGAGGCGAAGGTGCCGCCGGAGAAGGCGGCCCCGGCCCGGACGAAGCCGTCGATCCGCAGGGGTACGTCCTCGGGCAGCTGCCGGACGGTGAAGTGCACGCCCAGGTCGTGCGGGACGGAGTCGAAGCCGCAGGCGTGCACGATCCGGGCGCCGGTCTCCCGGGCCCGCGCGTCGTGCCGCACGAACACGAGGTCCACGAACTCGGCCTCGCCCGTCAGGTCCAGATAGTCCGTGCCCTCCTCCGCGCAGGCCGCGACCAGGCCCTCGCCGTACCAGACGTACGGGCCGACCGTGGTCGCCACCACCCGCGCGGACCGGGCGAGTTCGCGCAGCGAGCCGGGGTCGGCCGAGTCGGCGACGAGCAGCGGCAGGCCGGCGAGGTGCGGGCGTCCGGCGGCGAGCCGGTCCCGCAGCGCCTCCAGCTTGCCCAGGCCGCGCCCGGCGAGCGCCCAGCGGCAGTCCGCCGGGGCGTGCTCGGCCAGGTACTCCGCGGTGAGTTCGCCCACGAAGCCGGTCGCCCCGAAGAGGACCACGTCGTACGGTCTGGCTCCGGTCCCGCGTCCCACGCCCGCCCCTGTCTCCATCAAGCCCCTCGTCTCGGCCGTACCGCGCCGCCGCGCGCGGTTGTCGTCGGCGGAGGATAGCGGAACCGGGGCGGGCCTCCGCCCCGGCCCCGGCCCTCGGAATTTCCAAGCGCTTGCTCGGCTCGGGGGCTTGTGCCGAGTGGAACACGTTCCTAGCATCTTCGGTGTTACATCATTGGTGTCACACACTCCTGGGGCTCGATGAGCACGACGCACACCGCCCGCAACGGCCCGCTCACGGGGGTGCGCGTGGTCGAACTCGCCGGGATCGGCCCCGGCCCTTCGCCGCCATGCTCCTCGCCGACCTCGGCGCCGACGTCGTCCGCGTCGACCGCCCCGGCGGCGCCGGCCTCGGCATCGACCCCGCCCGCGACCTCACCAACCGCAACAAGCGCTCCGTCCTCGTCGACCTCAAGGCCGAGGACGGCCCCGCCACCGTGCTCGACCTCGTCGAGCGGGCCGACATCCTGGTCGAGGGCTACCGGCCCGGCGTCGCCGAACGCCTCGGCGTCGGCCCCGAGGCCTGCCTCGCCCGCAACCCGCGCCTCGTCTACGGCCGGATGACCGGCTGGGGCCAGGACGGACCGCTCGCCCCGACCGCCGGACACGACATCGGCTACATCGCGGTCACCGGAGCCCTCGGCATGATCGGCCCCGACCCGGACGGCCCGCCCACCGTCCCCGCCAACCTCGTCGGCGACTACGCGGGCGGCTCCCTCTACCTCGTCGTCGGCGTCCTCGCCGCCCTCCAGCACGCCCGGACCCACGGCGAGGGCCAGGTCGTCGACGCCGCCATCGTCGACGGCACCGCCCACCTCACCACCATGATCCACGGCATGCTCGCGGCCGGCGGCTGGCAGGACCGCCGGGGCGTCAACCTGCTCGACGGCGGCTGCCCGTTCTACGGCGTGTACGAGACCTCCGACGGCGGCCACATGGCGGTCGGCGCCCTGGAGGAGCGGTTCTACGCCGAGTTCGTCCGCCTCCTCGGCGTCGAGGACGTCGCCCCGCCCGCCGCGACCTCGCCCGCTGGCCCGAGCTGCGCGAGGCCGTCGCCGACCGCTTCCGGAGCCGTACCCGCGAGGTGGACCGCCGTCTTCGACGGCTCCGACGCCTGCGTGGCCCCGTGCTCTCCCTGCGCGAGGCGCCCTCGCACCCCACCTGGCCGCCCGCGCCACCTTCGCCGAGCGGGACGGGATCGCCCAGCCCGCCCCCGCGCCCCGCTTCTCCGTCACCCCGGCACCTCCGCACGGGCCCCGCCCTGCCGGGTGCCGACACCGCCGAGGTCGCCCGCGACTGGGCCGTACCCAGCCTGAAAAATCAGGAGCCCGAAGCATGAAGCGTCAGCTGTACACCGAGGACCACGAGGCCTTCCGGGCGGTCGTCCGCACCTTCCTGGAGAAGGAGGTGCTGCCCCACTACGCGCAGTGGGAGAAGGACGGCATCGTCTCCCGCGAGGCCTGGCTCGCCGCTGGCCGGCAGGGCCTCCTCGGCCTCGCCGTCGAGGAGGAGCACGGCGGCGGCGGCAACCCCGACTTCCGGTACGCCTCCGTCCTCGCCGAGGAGTTCACCCGGGCGGCCGCCCCGGACTCGCCATCGGCCTGCACAACGACATCATCGGCCCCTACCTCACCAAGCTCGCCACCGAGGAGCAGCGCCGCCGCTGGCTGCCCGGCTTCTGCTCCGGCGAGATCGTCACCGCCATCGCGATGACCGAGCCCGGCGCCGGCTCCGACCTCCAGGGCATCCGCACCACCGCCGAGGACCACGGCGACCACTGGATCCTCAACGGCTCCAAGACCTTCATCTCCAACGGCATCCTCGCCGACCTGGTGATCGTCGTCGCGAAGACCACCCCCGAGGGCGGCGCCCACGGCCTCTCCCTCCTCGTCGTCGAGCGCGGCATGGAGGGCTTCGAGCGCGGCCGCAACCTCGACAAGATCGGCCAGAAGTCCCAGGACACCGCCGAACTCTTCTTCAAGGACGTCCGCGTCCCCAAGGAGAACCTGCTCGGCGAGCTCAACGGCGCCTTCGTCCACCTCATGACCAACCTCGCCCAGGAGCGCCTGGCCATCGCCGTCGCCGGCATCGCCGGGGCCGAGCACCTCCTGGAGCTCACCACCACGTACGTCAAGGAGCGCGAGGCCTTCGGACGGCCGCTCGCCAGGCTCCAGCACGTGCGCTTCGAGATCGCGGAGATGGCCACCGAGTGCGCCGTCACCCGCACCTTCGTGGACCGGTGCATCGCCGAGCACGCCGACCCGACCGGCCTCGGACTCGACCCCGTCAACGCCTCCATGGCCAAGTGGTGGGCGACCGAACTCCAGAAGCGGGTCGCCGACCGCTGTCTGCAACTGCACGGCGGATACGGCTACATGAGCGAATTCCCGGTCGCCCGCGCCTTCACCGACGGCCGGATCCAGACGATCTACGGCGGCACCACCGAGATCATGAAGGAGATCATCGGCCGTTCCTCCTCGGCTGATCCCGTCCCGCACCCTCGAAGAACCCTCACCACGAAAGGCTTTCCGTGAGCACCGAAGCGTACGTGTACGACGCGATCCGCACCCCGCGCGGACGCGGCAAGGCCAACGGCTCCCTGCACGGCACCAAGCCCATCGACCTGGTCGTCGGCCTCATCCGGGAGATCCAGTCCCGCAACCCCGACCTCGACCCGGCCGCCATCGACGACATCGTCCTCGGCGTCGTCGGCCCGGTCGGCGACCAGGGCTCCGACATCGCCCGGATCGCCGCCATCGCCGCCGGACTCCCCGACACCGTCGCCGGCGTCCAGGAGAACCGCTTCTGCGCCTCCGGCCTCGAAGCGGTCAACATGGCCGCGATGAAGGTCCGCTCCGGCTGGGAGGACCTCGTCCTCGCCGGCGGCGTCGAGTCCATGTCCCGCGTCCCGATGGCCTCCGACGGCGGCGCCTGGTTCGCCGACCCGATGACCAACCTGGAGACCAACTTCGTCCCCCAGGGCATCGGCGCCGACCTCATCGCCACCATCGAGGGCTTCTCCCGCCGCGACGTCGACGAGTACGCCGCCCTCTCCCAGGAGCGCGCCGCCGCCGCCGTCAAGGACGGCCGCTTCGCCCGCTCGATCGTCCCCGTCAGGGACCGCGCCGGACTCACCGTCCTCGACCACGACGAGTTCCTCCGCCCCGGCACCACCGCCGACACCCTGGCCCGCCTGAAGCCCTCCTTCAAGGACATCGGCGAGCTCGGCGGCTTCGACGCGGTCGCCCTGCAGAAGTACCACTGGGTCGAGGAGATCGACCACGTCCACCACGCGGGCAACTCCTCCGGCATCGTCGACGGCGCCTCCCTCGTCGCGATCGGCTCCCGGGAGGTCGGCGAGCGGTACGGACTGAGGCCGCGCGCCCGGATCGTCTCGGCCGCCGTCTCCGGCTCCGAGCCGACCATCATGCTCACCGGCCCCGCCCCGGCCACCCGCAAGGCCCTCGCCAAGGCCGGCCTCACCATCGACGACATCGACCTGATCGAGATCAACGAGGCCTTCGCCGCCGTCGTCCTGCGCTTCGTCAAGGACATGGGCGTCTCCCTGGACAAGGTCAACGTCAACGGCGGCGCCATCGCGCTCGGCCACCCGCTCGGCGCCACCGGCGCGATGATCCTCGGCACCCTCGTCGACGAGCTGGAGCGCCAGGACAAGCGCTACGGCCTCGCCACCCTCTGCGTGGGCGGCGGCATGGGCATCGCCACCGTCGTCGAGCGCGTCTGACGTCCCGTCCGCACCCCTTACTCACGGAGAAGCAGCAGTCATGAGCGAGAGCACCACCATCCGCTGGGAGCAGGACGAGACCGGGATCGTCACCCTCGTCCTCGACGACCCCAACCAGTCCGCCAACACGATGAACCAGGCCTTCCGGGCCTCGATCAAGGCGATCGCCGACCGCGTGGAGGCGGAGAAGGACTCCATCCGGGGCATCATCTACACCTCCGCGAAGAAGACCTTCTTCGCGGGCGGCGACCTCAAGGACATGATCAAGGCGGGCCCCGAGCACGCCCAGGACATCTTCGACAGCGCCATCGAGATCAAGAACGCGCTGCGCCGCATCGAGACCCTCGGCAAGCCCGTCGTCGCCGCCATCAACGGCGCCGCGCTCGGCGGCGGCTACGAGATCGCCCTCGCCTCCCACCACCGCGTCGCCCTCGACGCCCCCGGCTCCAAGATCGGCCTGCCCGAGGTCACCCTCGGCCTGCTGCCCGGCGGTGGCGGCGTCGCCCGCACCGTCCGCCTCATGGGCATCACCGACGCCCTCCTCAAGGTGCTGCTCCAGGGCACCCAGTACGCCCCGAAGCGCGCCCTGGACAGCGGCCTCGTCCACGAGGTGGCCGCCACCGCCGAGGAGATGATGGCCAAGGCCATCGCCTTCATCGACGCGAACCCGGAGTCCCGCCAGCCCTGGGACGTCCCCGGCTACCGCATCCCCGGCGGCACCCCGTCGAACCCGAAGTTCGCCGCCAACCTGCCCGCCTTCCCGGCCAACCTGCGCAAGCAGCTGAACGGCGCGCCCTACCCGGCGCCGAAGGCCATCATGGCCGCCGCCGTCGAGGGCTCCCAGGTCGACTTCGAGACCGCGATCACCATCGAGTCCCGCTACTTCACCGAGCTGGTCATCGGCCAGACCGCGAAGAACATGATCCAGGCGTTCTTCTTCGACCTCCAGGCGGTGAACTCGGGCGCGAGCCGCCCGAAGGGCGTGGAGAAGCGGCAGGTCCGCAAGGTCGCCGTGCTCGGCGCGGGCATGATGGGCGCCGGCATCGCGTACTCCTGCGCCCGCGCCGGCATCGAGGTCGTCCTCAAGGACGTCTCCGCCGAGTCCGCCGCGAAGGGCAAGGCGTACTCCGAGAAGCTCTGCGCCAAGGCCGTCTCCCGGGGCCGTACGACCCAGGAGAAGGCCGACGCCCTCCTCGCCCGCATCACGCCCACCGCCGACGTGGCGGACCTGGCGGGCTGCGACGCGGTCATCGAGGCGGTCTTCGAGGACACGGCGCTCAAGCACAAGGTCTTCCAGGAGATCGAGCACGTCGTCGCCCCCGACGCGCTGCTCTGCTCCAACACCTCCACGCTCCCGATCTCGGTCCTCGCCGAGGGCGTCGAGCGGCAGACCGACTTCATCGGCCTGCACTTCTTCTCGCCCGTCGACAAGATGCCGCTCGTCGAGATCATCAAGGGCGAGCGGACCGGCGACGAGGCCCTCGCCCGCGCCTTCGACCTGGTCCGGCAGATCAACAAGACGCCGATCGTCGTCAACGACTCGCGCGGCTTCTTCACCTCCCGGGTGATCGGCCACTTCATCAACGAGGGCGTCGCCATGGTCGGCGAGGGCATCGAGCCCGCCTCGATCGAGCAGGCTGCCGCCCAGGCCGGCTACCCGGCGAAGGTCCTCTCCCTCATGGACGAGCTGACCCTCACCCTCCCGCGCAAGATCCGCAACGAGACGAAGCGGGCGGTCGAGGAGGCCGGCGGGACCTGGGTCACGCACCCGGGCGAGGCCGTCATCGACCGCATGGTCGACGAGTTCGGCCGCCCCGGCCGCAGCGGGGGCGCGGGCTTCTACGAGTACGGCGAGGACGGCAGGCGCGGCAAGCTCTGGCCGGGCCTGCGCGAGCACTTCACGAAGCCGGGGTACGAGATCCCGTTCCGCGACATGCAGGAGCGGATGCTGTTCTCCGAGGCCCTGGACACCGTCCGGCTCCTGGAGGAGGGCGTCCTGACCTCGGTCGCCGACGCCAACATCGGCTCCATCATGGGCATCGGCTTCCCGGCCTGGACCGGCGGCATCCTCCAGTACGTCAACGGCTACGAGGGCGGCGTCGCGGGCTTCGTGGCGCGCGCCCGCGAGCTGGCGGCGACGTACGGCGAGCGCTTCGAGCCCCCGGCCCTCCTGGTGGAGAAGGCGGACCGGGGCGAGGTCTTCACCGACTCCTGAAGGCGGTCCTGAGCTCCTCGCTCAAGGACCGCTGAAAGGCCGTGAGGAGGGCCTGGACCACCATCGGCTGCATGTGCGCCGAGAGCGACTTCATCGCGCTCAGGTGGTCCGGGTCCTCCCCGCCTCCCGGTACGGGCTCCACACCTCGTCCCGGAAGAGCCGGGACAGCTCCTGGGCGGCCGCGCGCGCGTGCTCCAGGAGCACGGTCCGGAGGCGAGGATCGTCTCGTGCTCGATGGGCACGTCGAGCAGCTCGACCCCGAGCCGCAGCAGCGCCCCGTCGAGCCGGTAGGTGTCGGCGTCCTCGGTCCGGTCGAGCACGCCCATCGCGGCCAGCCGGTCCACGTCCCGCTCGGTCAGCTCCCGCCCGGCCCGCCGCTCCAGCTCGCGCCGGGTGATCGTCTCGGCGGACTCGGGCGCCCAGGAGGCCACGAGGGCCCGGTGGATGGCGAGGTCCTGCGCGCTGAGGTCGTCCGGCAGCTGTTCGAGGTACCGCTCGATGGCGGCCAGCGTCATCCCCTGCCGCTGCAGTTCCTCGATCAGCGCGAGCCGCGACAGGTGGCCGGCCCCGTAGTGCCCCACCCGCCGCGCGCCGATGACGGGCGGCGGCAGCAGCCCCCGGGTCCCGTAGAACCGCACGGTCCGCACCGTGACCCCGGCCCGCGCGGCCAGCTCGTCCACGGTGTACACGGGCCCCTGCGCGTCGCTCGCCTGCTCCATGGTTCAACAGTATTGCTGTCTCACCATCGCTGTAAAAGACCTCGGCGGGACCGGATCAGGAGGGCGCGGGGGAGGACAGGGCCGTGTCGACCGAGGTGAAGGTGACGCCGTGGTCGGCCAGCGCCTCGGCGACGACGCCGCCGAGGACGGTGAGGGCCAGGAGGAGGTGCTCGTCGCCGATCTCGCGGTCCTTGCGGGCCACGGCCACGCGGAGCGACCTCTCCAGGACGGCCTTCGCCTCCCGGGAGAAGCCGAGCCGTCCCGACCACCACCCGGCGTCCTTGCGGTCGCCCGCCAGCGCGCCCACGCCGTGGGTCTCCTCGACGCGCTCGACGATCGCGCCGACGTCGATGCCGAGCTCCGCCAGGGCCTCCGCGTCCGCCCGGGACAGCCCGGCCCTGCGCCGCGCCTCCGAGAGCGCGGAGACCAGGGACCCCGGCGCTCCGGCGGGCACAGCCGCCCGAGCACCGCCGCCGCCCGGGTCTCCTCCCGGTCGAGCAGCGCGAGAAGCAGGTGCTCCGGCGCGACGACACCCGCCCCGCCCCGCTCCGCGTGCGCCGCCGCCCCCTTCACCGTGGCCCGCGCCGCCTCCGTGAACCGCTCGAACATCACTGCCTCCCGTACTTCTTGTGGACGGCCTGCCGGCTGACACCCAGCTCGGTCGCGATCTCCTGCCACGACCACCCCTGGTTCCGCGCACCGCGCACCTGGACGGCCTCCAGCTGTTCCAGCAATCGCCGCAACGCGGAAACGGCCCTCAGCCCGACCCGGGGGTCGCGGTCACCGGCCCGTGCGGCGAGATCGGTCGCATCGGTCATGTTGTCAATGTAGGTTGACGCTCGAAGGGGTGTCAACCCTGGTTGACATGTCCGGCTGTCAGTGCCGCCTCCTACGGTGATCCCATGACCGTGATCGCATACGTACGCGGGGACGCCACCGCGCCCCAGGGCAAGGGCGTCCGGATCATCGCCCACGTCTGCAACGACCTGGGCGGCTGGGGCAAGGGCTTCGTCCTCGCCGTCTCGCGCCGCTGGCCCGAGCCCGAGGCGGCCTTCCGCCGCTGGCACCGGGAGCGGGCGGAAAACGACTTCGGGCTCGGCGCGGCCCAGTTCGTGCGGGTCTCGCCGTACCTCTGGGTGGCGAACCTGGTGGGCCAGCGGGGCATCCGCACCAGCCGGAGCAAGGGGGTCCCCGTGCGGTACGAGGCGATCGACGCGGCCCTCGGCCTGCTGGCGGACAAGGCCGTCGAGCTGGGGGCCTCGGTCCACACGCCCCGGATCGGCTGCGGACTCGCCGGGGGCACCTGGGACCGGGTGGAGCCCCTGGTCCGGGAGCGGCTGACGGCGCGGGGGATACCGGTCACCGTGTACGACTTCGGCGGGTGACGGACGCCGGAGCGGGCCTTGTAGAGTCGGCCGCTGTTCGAGTCGGGGGCACAGGAGCACAGGGGAGTCAGATGTACGCGCAACTCAGGGAGACGGCCGACGAGTTGGCCGGAGTCCTGTGGCGGGAGCGCACCGTCTACCGGGAGCGGGGCGGTGGGGTGGTGATCCGGGGCGAGCATGTGGGGCGGTGGATCAGTCTCGCCCCGACCGGGGGGAAGGACCGGGCGCTGCTGAGGGCGGGGCGGCTGCTGGACGGGGGGACGACGGCCCCGGCCCGGACGGAGGTGGTCGTGGATCTGACGGTGGGGACGGCGGAGCTCGCGGCGGTGTGCCGGCGGCTGCTCGCCGAGGTGGCGGCGGCCGCCGAGCCGGTGGGGGAGACGGGGACGGGCAGGGAGCGAAGAAGGCGGGGCGGGCGGCTCGCGCCGTCCGCCCGCCCGGCCGCCCCGCAGGGGCGGCACACGAGTCCCGGTTCCTGGTTCGTCCTGCTCTGCGTCGCCGGGGTGCTCGGCGTCTGGCTGTACGGCCTCTTCGGCGGCTACGGGTACTGAGGGACGGATCAGTACGCGGTCAGCGGGTAGTGGTCCGAGAGGTTGGTGTAGGTGTACGACGTGCCCCAGCTGGAGACCGTCCACGGCGCGCTCTGCTCCAGGACCACGTTGTTGGTCCAGCCGGCGGGCCGGGCGTTGCCGGCCCGGTAGAGGACGTAGTCGAGGTCCTCGCGGGGGTCGGTCGGGTAGCGGTAGTTCGCGATCGAGTTCAGCTGGGTGTCGAAGGAGTACGGGTGGCCGGTGCGGGCGTCGGCCCCCACCAGGCCCGCGTCGGCGAGCATCGTGCCGTACTCGGGGGTGCGCGAGTCGACGTTCATGTCGCCGGCGACGATGACCTGCTCGTTCGCCGGGATGTTCTTGGCGTCGAGGAAGGCGTCGATCGCCTTGAACTGGCGGCTGCGCATCTGCGCCGCCTCGCCCGCCGAGCAGCCCGGGTCGGTCGAGTTCGCGTGCGTGCCGAGGACGTGGACGAGGCTGCCGTTCACGTTCAGGACGACGTAGGCGAAGCCCTTGTTCGCGTACCAGTCGGCGCCGCAGGCGTCCTTGTAGACGTACTGCTCCTTGCGGACGATCGGCCACTTGCTGAGGATCGTCACCCCGCCGTCCTCGGGAGTGGTCGAAGAGTAGGACCCGCCGGTCGCGTCCCAGCCGGTCTTGCTGCGGCCGACGACGGGGGTCTGGTACGGGTACTGGGCGGAGGCGTTCGCCTTGAGGGCGTCCGAGGCGGAGTTGTCGAAGGCCTCCTGGAGCACGACGACGTCCTGCCCCTGGAAGAAGGGGGCGGCGGGGATCGCCTTGGCCCGGTGGTCCTGGCCCCAGTTCGGGTAGAGGGTCTTCGACATCAGGAACGTGTTGTACGTGAGCACCTTCAGGCGCGGCGCCTCGTTGGTCGCGGCGGACGCGGCCGGGGCGGCCGTCGCCAGGGTGGCGGCGGCGAGCGCGAGCGAAAGGACGGCGCCGGGGCGCGGCGGAGTGCGGCGAACGACACGTGAACTCCCATGAGTACGTGGGGGTTGGGCTGGCGCCGCACATACAATCAGCCAGGGTTACCTTCCGGTAGCCTCTGGATGCCGGGAATCTGGCCGAGCTCGCAAGATCACGCCAACTCTCGCCCCGGTGTCTGAATTGTCCTGTTTTGGAGCAGGTAGAATGCGCGCATGACCCTCGCGAACTCCACTGTCTTCAAGATGGACCTCGGTCCCCTCAACCCCGTCTGGGCCGAGCTCATCCTCGGCGCGGTGCTGTTCGGGCTCACCTTCCTCATCCTGGCGAAGGGCATCCTCCCGAAGATCAAGCGCACCCTCGACGAGCGCGACGACGCCATCGAGGGCGGCACCGAGCGCGCCGACGACCTGCGCTCCGAGGCCACCGCCATCCGTGAGCAGTACGAGGCCGAGCTCGCCGAGGCCCGTCACGAGGCCGCCCGCATCCGCTCCGCCGCCACCGAGGAGGGCTCGGCCGCCATCGCCGCCGCCCGCGCCGAGGGCCAGGCCGAGCGCGACGCGATCCTCGCCGCCGGCACCGCCAAGATCGCCGAGGAGCGCGCCGCCGCCGAGCGTGCGCTCAACGCCGACGTGGACGCCTGGGCCCACGCCCTCGCCGCCCGCATCGTCGGCGAGCCGGTCGGCGCCGACCGCGCCTGACCCCGTACGTCCTGGAAGGGCCGTCGCCCGGCCGCAGCGCCCGGCCGACGGCCCTTCGTCATGCGTGGCAGCCTGGACACAGGAGGAGAAGGCCATGGACCGTGTGAAGCCGCTCGACCGGGCCCGGACCGGTCACGACCCGTGCCGCCGCCCGTCGGCGGAGTGCTCTGGAGCCTCGCGGGGACGTCCGGGCGCTCCTCATGCTGCCCGCCGCCCTCACCCTCCAGGTCGCCCACCCCGCGATCGGCGCCGGCGTCGACGACCACTCGGTCTTCCGCACCGACCCCTGGGGCCGCGGCGAACGCTCCCTGCGCTCGCTCCAGCTGTGGATCTACGGCGGCGAGGAGGCCGCGCGGGAAGGCCGCCGCCTCCGGGAGCTGCACCGGACGATCCAGGGCACCGACGCCCACGGCCGCCGCTACCACGCCCTCACCCCGGCCTACTACTCCTGGGTCCACGCGACCGGCTTTCCCGTCTACCGGCACGGGCTCCGCCTCCTCGCCCGCCCCTCACCGAGGCGCAGGAACGGCAGCTGTACGCCGAGTGGCTCCAGGTCGGCCGGATCCTCGGGATCCACGACCGGGACATGCCGCAGACGATCGAGGCGTTCTGGCCGTACTACCGGAAGGTCCTCGCCGAGGAGATCGAGGCCACCACCGTCGTACGGGAGCTGCTCGACACCGACCTGCCGGTGCCCGCCCCGGACCGGGGCCCGCTCCCGCTCCGGCTCGCCCTCCGCCTCCTCTGGCCGCTCCTGCGCCGCCCCTTCCTGCGGCTGCGCGCCTTCCTCACCGTCGGCCTGATGCCGCCGGACGCCCGGGAGGCCATCGGCCTGGAGTGGACGGACGCCCAGGAGCGCACCCTGCGCCGCTCCGCCCGGATCGTCCGGGCGGTCGCCCCGTCCTCCCCGAACGCCTGCGCTACCTCCCCTGGCCAGAAAAGCCCGGGAGAAGCCCGCGAGGCCGCCCGCCGCGCCCAGCGCTGACGAACGGCCTCGGAGGACCGGGGAGTCCGGGATCAGTGCCCGGCGTGACCCCGGGGGCGTCGTTCTCGTGGATCGTGTTCGTCTCCGCGATCTTCTTCCACGACTTCGGCTGCGCGGGCTTCGCCGCCTTCGCCGCGGAGCGGCCCGACGACGCCGCGGCGGGCGCGGACAGACCGGCCGCGGTCGCCGAGAAGGCGGTCGGCTTCGACGGCTGGAACAGCCAGGTGTCGAAGAGCCCGGCCAGCGGCTTGCCGGAGACCCGCTCCGCGTACTTCACGAAGTCCGACACGTGCGCGTTGCCGTAGGCGTTCGCCTGCGGCCAGCCCTTCAGGATCGCGAAGAAGGTCTCGTCGCCGACCTCGTTGCGCAGCGCCTGGAGCGCCACCGCGCCCCGGTCGTAGACGGCGGCGTGGAACTGGTTGTCGGCGCCCGGGTCACCCGGCTTCACCGTCCAGAACGGGTCGTCGGCCGGCCGCGTGGCGTACACGTAGTCCGCCAGCTCCTGGGCCGTGCCCTCGCCCTCCTTCTCCGACCACAGCCACTGGCTGTACCGGGCGAAGCCCTCGTTGACCCAGATGTCCTTCCAGTCCTTGACGGACACGCTGTCGCCGTACCACTGGTGCGCCAGCTCGTGGACGACCACCGACACGTTCGCGCCGTTGGCGAACTGCCGCGGGCTGTAGAACGGGCGGGTCTGCGTCTCCAGGGCGAAACCGCTGGTCACGTTCGGCACGTAGCCGCCGAGGGCGTTGAAGGGGTACGGCCCGAAGACCGACTCCAGCCACTCCGCCACCTCGGTCGTGCGCTCGATCGAGGCGCGCGCCGCGCCCGCGTTGTCGCCGAGGTCCTTGCTGTACGCGTTGAGGACGGGCAGCCCGTTCGCCGTCCTGTCCGTCGTGATGTCGAACTTGCCGACGGCGAGCGTCGCCAGGTACGTCGCCTGCGGCTTGTTGGAGCGCCAGTTGAAGCGGGTCCAGCCGAGGCGCGAGGACTGCGACTGCAGCACGCCGTTGCTGATGGCCTGGACGCCGTCCGGCACCAGGACCGAGACGTCGAAGGTGGCCTTGTCCAGCGGGTGGTCGTTGGACGGGAACCACCAGACGGCCGAGTCCGGCTCCTGCGCGGCGACACCGCCGTCCGGGGTACGGGCCCAGGCGGACCAGCCGTCGATCTTGAACTCGGAGGGCTTGCCCGCGTAGCGGACGACCACCGAGATCGACGTGTTCTTCGCGAGCGGGCTCGCCGGGGTGACCTCCAGCTCGTGGTCGCCCGAGGCGGCGAACTTCGCCGGGCGGCCGTTCACCCGGATCTCACTGACCTTCAGACCCAGGTCCAGGTTGAAGCGCGACAGGTCCTGCTTGGTGGTGGCGAGGATCGTCGCCGTGCCCTCCAGGAGGTCCGTCGCGGGCTGGTACTTCAGCCGCAGGTCGTAGTGCGAGACGTCGTAGCCGCCGTTGCCGCTGGCGGGGTAGTAGGAGTCGCCGATGCCCGGGGCGCCCGGGGTGAAGGAGGCGGCCGATGCCGGGATCGCCAGCAGCAGGGAGGCCGCGAGGGCGCTCGGAACGATGAGTCTGCGGTGCACAGGTGCTCCCAAGTCATAAGAAACGTAAGACGCGCGGATGGTCGTCGATCCTTAGCTCGGACCCTATTCAGCCCCCGACGCACCGTCACGTCCAGAGGACCTCCTGTCACACGATCGCCATTCGGCCGACATGAACCTTCCGTCACCCGAATCCCACCCGAATGCCTCCGGCACTCTTTTGCACGGGACTTGACCGGGGTACGTTCCCGCGCATGCCGATGCGAAAGCGGAGAACCCGCGGAGCCCGACTGACCTACGGAACCCTCGTGTCCGCGGCCACGGCCGCCCTGTTCGCGACCCTGGTCACCCCTGCCGGCGCCCTGCCGGGACCGGCCTCGCCCCTCGCGCGCGAGTCCCGCCCGGTCCACTCGTACGCCGACGCCGTCCGCGAGTCCGTCTGGGTGGACACCGGCCTCGACGGCGACGGCGACGGGCGCGCCGACCGGGTCGCCGTCGACATCGTGCGCCCCGCGAGCCCGCGGCGGCCGGCCGGAAGATCCCGGTCATCATGGACGCCAGCCCGTACTACGCCTGCTGCGGACGCGGCAACGAGAGCCAGAAGAAGACCTACGACGCCGACGGCAACCCCGTCCAGTTCCCGCTCTTCTACGACAACTACTTCGTCCCGCGCGGCTACGCCTTCGTCGCCGTCGACCTCGCCGGGACCAACCGCTCCGACGGCTGCGACGACGTCGGCGGCCGCTCCGACGTCCAGTCCGCGAAGGCCGTCGTCGACTGGCTGAACGGCCGCGCCCGCGGCTACACCTCCCGCACCGGCGGCACCCCGGCCCGCGCCACGACCTGGAGCACCGGGAACGTCGGCATGATCGGCAAGAGCTGGGACGGCACCATCGCCAACGGCGTCGCCGCCACCGGCGTCGAAGGGCTGAAAACGATCGTTCCGATCGGTGCCATCTCCTCCTGGTACGACTACTTCCACGCGCAGGGCGCCCCGCTCTACGACGCCAACCCGAGCTGGCTCTCCGAGTACGTCAACAGCCCCGAGGCCCAGGGCCGCTGCGGCGCCGTCCAGGACCGCGTCACCGCGGGCACCCCCTACAGCGGCGACCTGACCCCGGCCTGGGACGAGCGGAACTACGTGAAGGACGCCGGCAAGGTGCGGGCCAGCGTGTTCGTCGTCCACGGACAGCAGGACCTGAACGTGCGCGCCGGGCAGTTCGGCCAGTGGTGGGACGCGCTCGCCGCCCACGGCGTCGAGCGGAAGATCTGGCTCTCCCGGACCGGCCACGTCGACCCCTTCGACTACCGGCGCGCCGACTGGGTCCGCACCCTGCAGCGCTGGTTCGACCACTACCTCCTGGGCTACGACAACGGCATCGACCGGGAGCCCGTCGCCGACGTCGAGCGCGCCCCGGACGTCTGGACCACCGACCGGCAGTGGCCGCCGCGCTCCACCACGACCACCACCCTGCGCCCCGCCCCGGCACGGCCGCCGGCCCCGGCGTCCTCGGCCGCGCCCCGCCGCTCCCGGCTCCACGGCGACCTTCACCGACGACCGGGGCCTGGGCGAGCTGGACTGGGCCGCCCGGATCGACTCCGCGACCCCGAGAAGGCCGGGTTCGTCACCCGCCCGCTCTCCGGGACCTGCGGATCGCCGGCTCCTCGAAGGTGACGGTCACCGCGACCCCCACCACCTCCACCGCGCACCTGACCGCCGTCCTCGTCGACCTCGGGCCCGCCACGATCCGGGACTACACGGCCGAGGGCGAGGGCATCACCACCCTCACCGACCGCAGCTGCTGGGGCGCGAGCACCCCGGGCGACAGCGCCTGCTTCAAGGAGACGGCGGCCCGCACGGCGGACGTCGCGTACGACGTCGTCAGCCGGGGCTGGGCCGATCTCGGCACCTGGGCCGACCCGCGCGAGGGCCGCCCGCTGACCCCCGGCAGGGCGTACACCCTCACCCTGGACCTCGCCGCGGCCGACCACGTCGTCCCGGCCGGCCACCGGCTCGCCCTGATCGTCGGAGGCACCGACAAGGACCTCCTCGATCCCCGTCGACCACCCCGACCCTCACCCTCGACCTCGCCCGCACCTGGGCGAAGCTGCCCCTCGTCGGCGGCGCCGGGGCCTTCGAGCGGGCGACGAAGGGCAGGCCCCGGCCCTGCCGTCGCCCACCCGCCTCCCGCCCCTGACCGCGCCCGTCCCACCGGCCGCCGTCACCGGACCGCGCCTGCCGGAGAGGCCCGATGAACCCCGTACCCGAACGGCCAGGACAGGGAGCCGCCGATGAACCCCTTACCCGACCGGCCAGGACAGGGAGCCGCCGATGAACCCCGTGCCAGCCGCAGGAGTTCCCGGCGGACGCTCGCCCTCGCGGTGGGCGCCGCCGCCCTCGCCCTGCCGCTCGTCACCGTCCCCGCCAAGGCGGCGGACAGCGCGCCCGCGCCGGTCCTCCCGCGCACCGGCTTCGAGGAGAGCCGGGGCGCCCGGTGGACGAGCGAGGCCGAGGAGACCGCGTTCCTCGCGGCCGTCGACCGGGGAGCGACCGGGTGTCGCTGCGCCGGATCGGCACCACCGGGCAGGGCCGCCCGCTGCGGCTCGCCACCCTCGGCACGGGGCCCACCACCGTGCTGCTCGTCTGCAGCCAGCACGGCGACGAGCCGGCGGGCCGGGAGGCCTGCCTGAGCACGGTGCGCGACCTCGCGTACGGCCGGGACAAGGAGACCTCGCGCTTCCTCGCCCGCACCACCCTCCTCGTCGTCCCCACCGCGAACCCCGACGGCCGGGAGGCCGACACCCGGGGCAACGGCGACGGCGTCGACGTCAACCGCGACCACCTCGCCCTGAGCACCGCCGAGGCGCGCGCCATCGCCGCCGTCCTCCGCGACCGGAAACCCGCGCTCGTCTACGACCTCCACGAGTACGGCGCCACCCCCCGCTACTACGACAAGGACCTGCTCGCCCTCTGGCCCCGCAGCCTCGACACGGACCCGCGCGTCCACGACGAGGCCCGGACGCTCTCGGAGTCCTACGTCCGGCCCGCCGCCGGGCTCGCCGGCCACAGCAGCGGCATCTACGGCATCTGGACCGACCCGATCACGGGGGAGCCGGTCAAGCAGGTCGCCGGCGACGGCCAGGAGCGGATCCTGCGCAACACGGCCGGCATCAAGCACTCCGTCGGACTGCTCGTCGAGACCCGCGTGAACGCCTTCGACCAGGCCGAGAAGGACGACCCGGCCCTCAACCACCGGCGCCGCGTCGCCACCCAGCACGCCGCCCTGCGAGGGGCCTTCGCCTACCTCGACGAGCGGCGCGGGCCGCTCGCGGCGGCCCTCTCCCGCGCCCGCGCCACCGGCTTCGCCGACCGGGGCCCGGTCTACCTCGGCGGCGCCGACAACGACCCGGCCGAGCCGGCGGAGATCCTCGCCGACCCGCCCTGCGGCTACCGCCTGGACGCCTCCCAGTACGCCGAGGTGGGCGACGAGCTCGCCCTGCACGGCGTGACCGTACGGCCGGAGGGCGCCGGGGCGTTCGTACCGCTGCGCCAGTCGCGGCGGGCGCTCGTGCCGCTGCTCCTGGACGCGCGGGCGACCTATCACCTCGTCAGTGGGAGTCCTGTGGAGGAGTGTTGAGGAGGGCGTGCCCCCGGCCCGGTGTGACGTGACCGCGGTGTTTGCCGAGGTAAAGTTACCGGTCGGTACCGACCATGCCTCGAAAGGGCCCCCACGGCCCTGGAGTTGGAGAACCACCATGCGCCACACCAAGCCCGCGCGCCGCGCCCTGACGGCCCTGCTCGCCACGACGCTGCTCGCCGGGGCGTGCTGCTCGGCCAGACGGCGGCCGCCGAACCGGCCGCCGCCAAGCCCATCACCTGCAACGTCACCAAGCTGCGGGCGGACGCCCGCAAGGAGCGCGACCGGGGCAACCAGCTCAAGCGCCTCGGCGCCACGACGGAGGCCCGCAAGGCCTTCGCCCGCGCCGACGCCCTGGAGCGCCGGGCCAGGCAGTGCGCCGACGCGGACAGCAACAGCAGGCCGCCGCTCTGGAAGTAGCACCTCGCGCGGGGCGGTTGCCATCCGAAACTCCGCACTTCGGAAGTCGGAAAGGGATGGCGACCGCCCCGCCGTCGTTCCGCCGTCCCGCTGCCGTTCCGCCCCGCCGTTCAGCCGGTGACCAGGTCCGCCGCCGCCTCCGCGCAGCCCCAGGCCACCGTCACCCCGCGCCGCCGTGCCCGTAGTGGTGGACGAGGCGCCCGCCGCCCGGCAGCGGCACCGCCTCGATGCGCACCCGCCCGCCCGCGCGGGCCGCAGCCCCACCCGGTGCCCGAGGACCCGGGCCCCGCGATCTCCGGCCGCACCCGCGCGCACCGCGCCACGATCGCCGCGGCCGTCGCCGGATCCGGGGCGAGCCGCTCGTCGCCCTCCTCCGCCGTCCCGCCGAGCACCAGCCGGTCGGCATGCGGGAAGAAGTACGTGGTCTCGCCCGCCGACTCGTCCGCCGCCGTGAACCACTCCTCGATCCCCGGGTTCTCCACCAGGACCAACTGCCCCGCACCGGCAGCAGTCCGGGATCCGGTACGAGCTCCCGCGCCGCGAGCCCCGTGCAGTCGACCACCACCGGGGCCAGCGCCGCCGCCTCCTCGAAGCCGCGCGCCTCGCGCCGCTCGTAGACCCCGCCCATGGCCTCGAACCGGCCCCGCAGGAAGGTCAGGTGGACCGGCATGTCGATCAGCGGCAGCCGCGCCGCGAGCCCCGTCCGGTACGGCCCCGGCACCTCCTCCGGCGCCAACTGCCGCAGCCCCTCGACCTCCAGGGCCCACGGACCGAGCCCGTCGAGGACGGTGTCCGCGTGCACCCCGGCCACCCACTGGACCCCGGTCCGCTCCGGATCGCGGGCCAGCCGCCCGTACCTCCGCAGGGAGGCGAGCGCCCACGCCCCGACCTCCGCGGCCGGCTCGACGCGGTACGGCCACCACAGGGCGCCCGCCACCGCCGAGGTCGTCCCCAACAGGTCGTCACGGGACCAGACCCGCACCGGAGGCCGCGCTCCGCCAGTACCGTCGCCGTCGCCAGACCGACGACCCCGCCGCCCACCACGATCACGTCGCTCGTCATGTCCGGACCGTACCGGTTGCGGCCCGGACCGTTCCGGGACCGGGACATTTCCGCGACGGCGCGGCCACGGAAGAGGAAACACTGGAGTCATGCCGGTCCCGTACAGCTCCTCGCCCTCGTCCCCGCCGACCCGACGGGCGGCGGCCACCCCACCACGACTTCCTCGTCGACGGCAGGCCGCTGCTCCACCGGCTCGACGAGACCGACGGCTTCGACACCGTCTCGCCCCTCGCGGCGGACATCCCGCCCGCCGTCCGCCCCGAGCACGCCCACCGCCTCCTCCTGGCCGACGGCACCCGCCAGAAGATCCACTCCTGCCCCGACTGCGAGGACCCCGGCTGCGGCGCGGTCACCGCCGTCGTCGCCCGCGAGGGCGGGGACGTCGTCTGGCGCGACTTCGCCTGGCAGACCGGCACGGCCGCCGACCCCGTGCGCGAGGGCTACCCCGGCGTCGGCCCGTACCGCTTCCCCGGCGCGGCCTACCGCTCCGTACTGCTCCGCCTCCTCGAATCCCCGGAGCGTCGCCGCGTCGCCTAGGATTCGTTCCCTGATGACTGCAACCCTCGTCGCCAAGGACCTCGCCGCCGGCCACGGCGAACGCACCCTCTTCGCCGGGCTCGACCTCGTCGTCGCCCCCGGCGACGTCATCGGCCTCGTCGGCGTCAATGGCGCCGGGAAGTCGACCCTGCTGCGGCTGCTCGCCGGGCTCGACACCCCGGAGGAGGGCGAGGTGCGGCCTCGCCGCCCACCGCCGCCGTCGGCCACCTCCCGCAGGAGCCCGAGCGGCGCGCGGGGAGACCGTGCGGAGTTCCTCGCCCGCCGCACCGGCGTCGCCGCCGCCCAGGCCGCGATGGACGAGGCCACCCAGGGACTCGTCGACGGCACCCCGGCGCGGACGACGCGTACGCGACCACCCTGGAGCGCTGGCTCAACCTCGGCGGCGCCGACCTCGACGAGCGCGCCGAGGAGGTCACCGACTCCCTCGGCCTCACCGTCGACCTCGACCAGCCGATGACCGCGCTCTCCGGCGGCCAGGCCGCCCGCGCCGGCCTCGCCTCGCTGCTCCTCTCCCGCTACGACGTCTTCCTGCTCGACGAGCCCACCAACGACCTCGACCTCGAAGGCCTGGAGCGGCTCGAGGCCTTCGTGAAGGGGCTGCGCGCCGGGACGGTCGTCGTCAGCCACGACCGCGAGTTCCTCGTCCGCACCGTCACCAAGGTCCTCGAACTCGACCTCGCCCAGCAGCAGATCACCCTGTACGGCGGCGGCTACGAGGCGTACCTGGAGGAGCGGGAGACCGCCCGGCGGCACGCGCGCGAGGAGTACGAGGAGTACGCCGACAAGAAGGCCGCCCTGGAGGGGCGCGCCCTCATGCAGCGCAACTGGATGGACAAGGGCGTCCGCAACGCCCGCCGCAAGGCGCCCGACAACGACAAGATCGCCCGGAAGCTGCGCGGCGACGCGAGCGAGAAGCAGGCCGCGAAGGCCCGGCAGACCCAGCGCATGATCGAACGCCTCGACGTCGTCGAGGAGCCCCGCAAGGAGTGGGAGCTGCGGATGGAGATCGCCGCCGCGCCCCGCTCCGGCTCCGTCGTCGCGACCCTGCGCGAGGCCGAGGTGCGCCGCGGCGACTTCTCCTTCGGTCCCGTCACCCTCCAGATCGACTGGGCCGACCGGGTCGCCGTCACCGGGGCCAACGGCGCCGGGAAGTCGACCCTGCTCGCCGCCCTCCTCGGCCGTCTCCCGCTGGACTCCGGCGACGCGGTCCTCGGCTCGGGCGTCGTCGTCGGCGAGGTCGACCAGGCCCGCAAGCTCTTCCACGGCACGGAGACGCTCCTGGAGGCCTTCTGCGCGGCCGTGCCCGAGACCGAGCCCGCCGAGGTCCGCACGCTGCTCGCCAAGTTCGGCCTCAAGGCCGTCCACGTGCTGCGGCCCGCCACCACGCTCTCCCCGGGCGAGCGGACGCGCGCCGCGCTCGCCCTGCTCCAGGGCCGGGGCGTGAACCTCCTCGTCCTCGACGAGCCCACCAACCACCTGGACCTGCCGGCGATCGAGCAGCTGGAGTCCGCCCTCGACTCGTACACCGGCACGCTGCTGCTCGTCACCCACGACCGGCGGATGCTCGACGCGGTCCGCACCACCCGCCGCATCGAGGTCGCCGACGGCAAGGTGACCGAACTCTGATGCCGGTCCCGTGCGGACGGGGCCCGCGATGACCGTGTCCTTCGGCTGGGGCCCCGTCGAGGCGCGGGTCCTCGTCCCGGCGGCCGCCTGCGTGGTCGTCGTCGACGTGCTGTCCTTCACCACGGCCGTCGGCGTCGCCGTCGAGGGCGGCACCGCCGTCCTCCCGTACCGCTGGAAGGACGCCACGGCCGCCGCGTACGCGCGGGAGAAGGACGCCGTGCTCGCCGTCGGCCGCCGCGAGGCCACCGGGGAGCACCCGTGGTCGCTCTCCCGGCCGCCCTGCGCGCCGCCCTGGGGCCGCCGCGCCTGGTCCTGCCGTCCCCGAACGGCTCCACCATCGCCGCGGAGGCCGCCGCGCGCGGTGCGAGGGTCGTGGCGGCCTCCTGCGCAACCATTCGGCCGTGGCCCGGCGGCTCGTCGACGAGGGGTACGGGACGGCGGACCGCCCGCTCGCCGTCATCGCCTCCGGCGAGCGGTGGCCCGACGGCTCGCTGCGTCCGGCGCTCGAAGACCTGCTGGGCGCGGGAGCCGTGCTCTCCACCCTGCGGGCACGCACCCCTGACCCCGGAGGCGACCGCGGCGGCCACGCTGTGGGACGCGACCGAGGACCCGGTCGCCGCCTTGCACGGCTGCGACTCGGGCCGTGAACTGTACGAGTACGGCTTTCCGCAGGACGTGGCCGTGGCCGCCGAGCTCGACGGCTCGACCGCCGTGCCGGTCCTCGTGGACGGCGCATTCCAGGAGGCACCATGACCGACCTACTGACCCGGCTGACCGAGATGCTGGACGATCTGGACGCCGACGTGGACGAGACGATCGACCTCGCCGACGAGATCGCGGCCTCGGGCGACGCCGGTCTCCTGCCGCGCCTCCAGGAGGAGCTGGACCGCGCCCTCGGCGAGCGGAACGCCTACGCCCGGGAGCCTCGGCGGCGTCCTCGCCGCCCTCGGCGGCCCGGAGGTCCTGCCGACGCTGATCCGTGCCTCCGCCGTCGACCTCGGGGACGACCAGGACGGGCTGGCCACCGAGATCGTCGAGCTGGTCCAGGCGGACCCGAAGGCGGCCCGCCTCCTCCTCCAGCCGATGACGGAGGACGAGGACCTCGCCGTCGCCAACCGCGCCGACTGGGCGCTGCGCTTCCTGCCGTAACGCGGGCGTGCGGGAAGGGGCCACAGCCCGGTGGGCTGTGGCCCCTTCCCGTGGACGCGGGGGTCCGCGGTCTACCAGAAGTTGCTGCAGTTGACCTTGCCCGTGCCGCTGTCCTTGAGGCACACGCGGTAGTAGAAGCTGCTGCCGCCGAGCATGTTGGACCAGTCGGAGCCCGGGTCGGGGATCTTCACGGAGAGGCTGCGCTGGAAGTCGGTGCCGGCGCCCAGCCACTTCTCGACGTAGCCGTAGTGGTCCCACCAGTTGTCGGGGCCGTACGGGTCGTTGACGCGGACCCAGCCGGCCTGGCAGGCGGCCGACCAGCGCAGTTCGGCCTTGCTGATGCCGTCGGAGACGGACACCTTGGTGACGGCGTCCTTGTCGCAGGCCTGCGAGACGGGGCCGAGGTTGTCGCAGCCGCTGCCGGAGCAGCCGGCGGCGTAGGAGGTGCCCGCGAGCGGGACCAGGGCCATGGTCATCGCGGCGGCGGAGACACCCGCCACCTTCGCGATCATGCGCTTCATCTGTGGTTACCACCTCGGGGAGCAGGAGCGTGTGCGGCCTTCCGCGGAGGCCGGAGATGATCTTGGTGCCTTGCCCTGCGCGCGTCAATGGAAAAAACGGACGACCTCATTCAACATCCGGGTGAACGCGCGTCGTCCCCGCACACACCCGGTCGGGGTGTACGGGGACGACTCCGGCTGTCCGGTCGGAAACCGCCTCCGACCTGCGGGTTCTATCGGCGCTTGGCGCCGCCCTCGCCGAGCAGACCGGCCTTGCGGAGGGCGTCCGCCATCGCGCTGTTCGCGGGCGCGGGCGCCGCCGAACGGTCCCGGCCGCCCCGGTCCCCCGGTCGTTCCGGCTGCCGCCCCGGTCCCCGCGCTCATTCCGCTTGTCGCCCTCGGAACGGCGGCCGCCGCCCCCTGGCGCTGCTGCGGCGGCCGGCCGGAGCGCTCGCCCCGCTCGCGCCGGGGCGCGCCGCCCTGGCCGTCCGCGCCCGGCTCGTCGTCGAGCCGCAGCGTCAGCGAGATGCGCTTGCGCGGGACGTCCACGTCCAGGACCTTCACCTTGACCACGTCACCGGGCTTCACCACGTCGCGCGGGTCCTTGACGAAGGTCTTCGACATCGCCGACACGTGCACCAGACCGTCCTGGTGCACACCGACGTCCACGAACGCGCCGAACGCGGCCACGTTGGTGACGACGCCCTCCAGGACCATCCCGGACTCCAGGTCGCCGATCTTCTCGACGCCCTCCTTGAAGGTGGCCGTGCGGAACGCCGGACGCGGGTCGCGGCCCGGCTTCTCCAGCTCGCGCAGGATGTCCGTCACCGTCGGCAGACCGAAGGTCTCGTCGACGAAGTCGTCGGCCCGCAGCGAGCGCAGCGTGCCCGTGTCGCCGATCAGCGCCGCGACCTCGCCGCCCGTCGCCTTCACCATCCGGCGGACCACCGGGTACGCCTCCGGGTGCACCGAGGAGGCGTCGAGCGGGTCGTCGCCGCCCCGGATGCGCAGGAAGCCCGCGCACTGCTCGTACGCCTTCGGGCCGAGCCTGGCCACGTCCTTGAGCGACTTGCGGGAGCGGAAGGGGCCGTTGGCGTCCCGGTGCGCGACGATGTTCTCGGCGAGGCCCGAGCTGATGCCCGAGACCCGCGAAAGCAGCGGCGCCGAGGCGGTGTTGACGTCCACGCCGACACCGTTCACACAGTCCTCGACCACCGCGTCGAGCGAGCGCGAGAGCTTCACCTCGGCCAGGTCGTGCTGGTACTGGCCGACGCCGATGGACTTCGGGTCGATCTTCACCAGCTCGGCGAGCGGGTCCTGGAGCCGCCGGGCGATGGAGACGGCGCCGCGCAACGACACGTCGAGATCGGGGAGTTCCTGCGAGGCGAAGGCGGAGGCCGAGTAGACCGAGGCGCCCGCCTCCGAGACCATCACCTTCGTCAGCTTCAACTCGGGGTGCTTGGCCAGGAGTTCGCCCGCCAGCTTGTCGGTCTCGCGGGAGGCCGTGCCGTTGCCGATCGCGACCAGCTCGACCGCGTGCTCCTTCGCGAGCCGCGCCAGCTTCTCCAGCGCCTGGTCCCACTTGTTGGCGGGGACGTGCGGGTAGATCGTGTCGGTCGCGACCACCTTGCCGGTGGCGTCGACGACGGCGACCTTCACGCCCGTACGGAAACCGGGGTCGAGCCCCAGCGTCGCCCGGGTGCCGGCCGGCGCGGCCAGCAGCAGGTCCCGCAGGTTCGCCGCGAAGACCCGGACCGCCTCGTCCTCGGCGGCCGTCCGCAGCCGCAGCCGCAGGTCGATCCCCAGGTGCACCTGGATGCGGGTCCGCCAGGCCCAGCGGACCGTGTCCTGGAGCCACTTGTCCCCGGGGCGGCCCCGGTCGGCGACGCCGAAGCGGTGCGCGACGATCCCCTCGTACGAGGAAGGGCCCTCCACGGGCTCCTCCGGCTCCAGCTCCAGGCTGAGGACGTCCTCCTTCTCGCCGCGCAGCATGGCGAGCACCCGGTGCGAGGGCAGCGCCGTGAAGGGCTCGGCGAAGTCGAAGTAGTCGGCGAACTTCGCTCCCGCCTCCTCCTGCCCCTCGCGGACCTTCGCCACGAGCCGCCCGCGGCCCCACATGCGCTCGCGCAGCTCGCCGATGAGGTCGGCGTCCTCGGAGAACTTCTCGGCGAGGATCGCCCGCGCGCCCTCCAGGGCCGCGGCGGCGTCCGCGACGCCCTTGTCCCCGTCCACGAAGGCCGCGGCGGCGGCCGCCGGCTCCACCGAGGGATCGGCGAGCAGCCCCTCCGCCAGCGGTTCGAGACCGGCCTCGCGGGCGATCTGGGCCTTCGTCCGGCGCTTCGGCTTGAAGGGCAGGTAGATGTCCTCCAGGCGCGCCTTGGTGTCGGCGGCCCGCAGGCTCGCCTCCAGCTCGGCCGTCAGCTTGCCCTGCTCCCGCACCGAGTCGAGGATCGCCGACCGGCGGTCCTCCAGCTCGCGCAGATAGCGCAGCCGCTCCTCCAGGGTGCGCAGCTGCGCGTCGTCGAGCATCTCGGTCGCTTCCTTGCGGTAGCGCGCGATGAACGGCACGGTCGAACCGCCGTCGAGGAGCTCGACGGCTGCCCTCACCTGTCGCTCGCGTACGCCGAGCTCCTCGGCGATCCTTGCTTCGATGGACGTCGTCACGGTGTCCCGACTCGCCTTCTCGTGCCTCAAGCTTGCGAGTGCATTCTGCCGGGTCGGTCACCCGTCCGCGGCAACCGACCCGTCCCGCGCGCGTCCCGGGGCCGGATCAGCCCTTGCCGGACAGGTCCGCGGGAAGGCTCCGCGGCGACCGCCGCGAAGAGAAGCCGCGTCCCAGCTCGGTGAGCCGCTCGACCCCGGCCGCGCCGAGGTGTTCGTACGGGGCGGAGTCCAGCCGGTCGGTCCGCTCCTCCAGTTCGGCGCGCAGGGCCGTGCCCGACTCCGTCAGCTCGCCGTCCGCGTCGAGGAGCCCGCGCTCGCGCAGCCGCCCGGTGGCCGCGTCCCAGTCGGCGCGCCGCCAGCCGCGCGTGCCGAGGATCCACCGGGGGCCATGCCCTTGCCGGTGGCGGTGTGCGAGACGAGGGCCTCGACGGGGTCGAGCCCGGCGGAGAGCAGCGCCGCGAGGTGCCCGTCGCCCCGGTGCTCGCGCAGCAGGGTGGCGGCGTACCAGTAGGCGAGGTGGGGCTGCTCGGGCACCGGCAGGTCGGCGTGGGCGGAGTAGAGCGGCCGGGCGTGCCGGGTGCAGGCCTCGGTGGCGCGCAGGGCGAGCTCCGCCGCCTCGGCCATCTCCGGGAGGCGACGGCCTCCTCGCCGAGCAGCCGGCGCAGGGTCGCGTCGACGGTCCGCAGGCGCGCGTCCAGGACCTCGGCGGGGAGGCGGTCTCCCAGACGGCCGGGAGGTGCTCCGCGAGCAGCTCGTGGTTGTAGTTGTAGAAGGTCGCGGCGACCGTGCCCGCGCCCACCGCGCCGAGGGCGGCGCTGCGCGCGGCGAGCCGCATCGCGCTCCGGTCGGTGAAGCCGAGGGCGGTGAACTCGCGGTCCAGATCGGGCGAGAAGTACAGCGTGGAGTGCAGCAGGTTGAGGGCGTTGTGGCAGCGGCGGCCCGCGCGCGGGGGGAGGGAGGTCGTCATGGACCCGAGATTACCGACTGGTCGGTACGACGGGAACGGCCGGGTGCGTGGCAGAAAAGGTGGGCTCTCCGTCGTTGCAGACGCCGCCGGGCCCGCGAAGGATGGAGCCATGACGCAGCGACCCGTCCTCGTCGTCCTCTTCGACGACCTCCAGAGCCTCGACGTCACCGGCCCCGTCGAGGTGTTCGCCGGCGCCGCCCGCGCCGCCGGGGACCCGTCCGCGTACCCGATCCGCACCGCCTCCCTGGACGGCGGACCGGTCCGTACGCGCAGCGGCCTGCGCCTGCTCCCGGACACCTCCCTGGACGCGGCGGTCGCCGACGGGCCCCGCACACCTCGTCGTCCCCGGCGGCGAGGCACCCGCGCCCCGACCCGGCCCTGATCGCCTGGCTGCGCGCCCACGCCCCGGACGCCGGACGCCTCGTCTCGGTCTGCACCGGGGCCCTGCCTCGCCGAGGCCGGACTCCTCGACGGACACCGGGCCACCACCCACTGGATCGCCTGCGAGCACCTCGCCCGCCACTACCCCGGGGTCGAGGTGGACCCGGACCCCATCTTCGTGCGGGACGGGCGGCTCTCCACCTCCGCCGGGGTCACCGCCGGCATCGACCTGGCCCTCGCCCTCGTCGAGGAGGACCTCGGCCGGGACGTCGCCCTCACCGTCGCCCGCCACCTGGTCGTCTTCCTGCGCCGCCCCGGCAACCAGGCCCAGTTCAGCGCCCAGCTGTCCGCCCAGACCGCCCGCCGGGAGCCGCTGCGGGACCTCCAGCAATGGATCAGCGAGCACCCCGGCGGGGACCTCTCCGTCGACGCGCTCGCCGCCCGCGCCCGGCTCTCGCCCCGTCACTTCGCCCGCGCCTTCCACGCGGAGACCGGCGTCCCGCCCGGCCGCTACGTCGACCGGATCCGCCTCGAACACGCCCGCCGCCTCCTGGAGGAGACCTCGGGCGGCGTCGAGGAGATCGCCCGCGCCTCGGGGTACGGCACGCCCGAGACGATGCGCCGCGCCTTCCTGAAGGCCCTGGGCACCGCCCCGGCGGAGTACCGCCGCCGCTTCCACGTCCCCAGCACCTGACACGGACCCACCACCCGAGAGGAACCGACGTGCAGATCGCCGTCCTGCTCTACGACCGCTTCACCACCCTCGACGCCGTAGGCCCCTACGAGCTGCTCGGCCGGCTCCCCGGAGCCGAGACCGTGTTCGTGGCCAAGGAGGCCGGACCCGTCCGCAACGACCAGGGGAGCCTCGCGCTCCTCGCCGACCGGACCCTCGCCGAGGTCCCGGGCCCGGACATCGTCCTGGTCCCCGGCGGGCCCGACGCGCGGGTGGCCATGGACGACCCGGAGATCCTCGACTGGCTCCGCACCGCCGACGCCACCAGCACCTGGACCACCTCCGTCTGCACCGGCTCGCTGATCCTCGCCTCGGCGGGCCTGCTGAAGGACCGCCGGGCGACCACCCACTGGCTCGCCTTCGACGAGCTGCGGGCCCTCGGCGTCGAGCCCACCGGCGAGCGGGTCGTCTTCGACGGCAAGTACGTCACGGCCGCCGGCGTCTCCTCCGGCATCGACATGGCGCTGCACCTGCTCGGCCGGATCGCCGGCGACGAGACCGCCCAGACGATCCAGCTCCTCACCGAGTACGACCCGCAGCCGCCGTACGACGCGGGCTCGCCGGAGAAGGCCCGGCCGCGATCGTCGCGCAGTGGCGCGGCCAGAAGGTCGGCTGAGCCTCAGAGCCCGTACGTGAAGCGGGGCGCGCGGCGCTCCAGGAAGGCGGCGACCCCTCGGCGGTGTCGCCGCTGCCGCGCGCCTGCTCCGCCCAGTGGGCGTCCCGGTCCAGGCGCCCGTCGGCGAACTCCTTGGCCGCCGCCTGGGTGAGCAGCGAGCGGGAGGCGAGCAGCCGGGAGAACTCGGCGACCCGCTTGTCCAGCGCGCCCGCCGGGTGCAGCTCGTCCACGAACCCGGTCCGCAGCGCCCGCTCCGCCTCCATCAACTCGCCGGAGAACAGCAGGTACTTGGCGGTCGAGGGCCCGACCAGGGCGGTGAGCCTGCGGGTCGAGGAGGACGGGTAGACGATGCCGAGCTTCGAGGCGTGATCCCGAACCGGGCGCCCTCCTCGGCGAAGCGCAGGTCGCAGGCGGCGGCGAGCTGGCTGCCGCCGCCGACGCAGAAGCCCCGGATCGCGGCGAGGCTCGGCTTGGGAAGGAGGCGAGGGCCTCCTCGGCCCGCACCGCGAGGGCCTGCTGCTCGTCCCCGGGCTCCCGCAGCGCCGAGATGTCCGCCCCGGCGCAGAAGGTGTCGCCCTCGCCGGTGAGGACCAGGACCCGGACGGCCGCGTCGGCGGCGAGCCGCTCCAGGACGCCGGGCAGGGCCCGCCACATCCCGGCGCTCATGGCGTTGCGCTTGGCGGGGTTGGCGATGACGACGGTGGCGACCCCGTCCGTGACGCTGTCCTTCAGCTGCGGCTCCATGGGCCGGATGCTATCCGCCGGGTCCGAACGTACGATCAGGAAGGGGCCGCTCCGAGGAGGCAGCGCATGGCCGAGGACGCCCGCGGGACGCAGAGCGGCCCGGACCCGGTCCGGGAGATGAGGCGCGAGGGAAAGAAGCTCAGCCGCAGTTTCAGCTGGCTGGCCGTCCTCGGCGTCCTGCTCGTGGTCGGCGGTGTCGTCGGCCTGATCTACACCGCCGCCGCCACGCTCACGTCCATGCTGCTCTTCGGCTGGCTGCTGCTCGTCGGCGGTGTCGTGGGGCTGCTCCAGGCCATCCAGTCCCGGGGCACCAGCTACTTCTGGCTCGCCGTGGTGGTGGCCGCCCTGAACATCGCGGCCGGTGTCGTGGTCATCCGGCATCCGGAGGGTTCGGCGGAGGCGCTGACGATGTTCGCCGCCCTGCTGTTCCTGACCGGCGGTCTCTTCCGGCTGGTCGGCAGCGTGGTGGTGCGCGGGCCGCAGTTCGGCTGGACGCTGCTCCAGGGCGCCTTCGGTCTGCTGCTCGGCGTGCTCGTCCTGTTCGACTGGCCGCACAGCAGCCGGTACGTCCTCGGGGTCTTCTTCTCGCTCGCGCTGCTCTTCGACGGGCTCGGGCTGATCGCGATCGGAGTGGGCGGCAGGCGGATCGTCAGTATGGTGACTCCGTCGGGACCCACGGAAGACCTGCTTCCGGAATCCTCAGAAAGCGCACAGGAACAGTCGAACAACTGACGTTGGCATACCCAGCCGATCAGAAGGTAGCCGATAAGTGTCGACTTCTGGTCAGTAGGCCGGTCTGCCTGCGCGCATTGCCAAGACTCGATCCGTGGCGAGAATCGAGCACGAGGGTGGGAACGGGACCGTGGAGACCCACGGAGGCGCCCCCGCCCGGCAACCGTCCTACGAAGGAGTCTGGCGCTTCACCGCTGCGGCGGTCGACGTCTCCGTCCCGCAGGCCCGGCACGCCGTACGCGACCTGCTGGTCCGCCAGGGCGTCCCCGTCCATGAGGAGATCATGGACGGCCTCCTGCTGATCGTCTCCGAGCTGGTGACCAACGCCGTGCGGCACGCGGCCCTGCTCTCCCGGAGATAGCGGTGGAGGTCGCGATCGGCCCCGAGTGGATCAGGGTGTCCGTCGAGGACAACCACCCGTACCGCCCCAAGGCCCTGGAGGCCGACTGGGGCAGACCGGCGGCCGGGGACTCCTCCTGGTCCGCGAGATCGCCCAGGAGGCCGGCGGCACCTGCGACGTCGAGCACACCGCGAGCGGCGGGAAGATCATCTGGGCGGCGCTGCCCCTGGGGCCCGCCTGACCCTCCCACCCGCCCCTCCCGTCAGCTGTGGGACGGGAGGTCGGCGCGGAGGGGCGGACGGGCGCCCCGGCCCCGATGGCACCGGGGCCGGGAGGCGCGCCCGCGGGCCGGAGGTCACCAGCCCCGGACGGGCCCGTCAGCTCCCTGATCGCCGGACGCGCCGCGTCCAGGACCGTCATGAACCAGGCGGAGAAGGGCACGGCCGCGTGCCGCTCGGCCAGCTCGTCGGCGGTCACGAACTCGGTGGACTCGATCTCCTCCGGGTCCGGCCGCGGGTCGGCCTGCACCAGGCCGACGAAGAGGTGGTTGAACTCCTGCTCCACCAGGCCCGAGGCCGGGTCCGGGTGGTTGTAGCGGACGGTGCCGGCCTCCGCGAGCAGCGTCGGCGAGACGCCCAGCTCCTCGAAGGTGCGCCGGGCCGCCGCGGCGAACGGCGCCTCGCCCGGGTAGGGGTGGCCGCAGCAGGTGTTCGACCAGACACCGGGGAGTGGTACTTGCCGAGCGCCCGCCGCTGGAGCAGCAGCCGGCCCGACTCGTCGAAGAGGAAGACGGAGAAGGCGCGGTGCAGCTGCCCCGGAGCCTGGTGCGCGGCGAGCTTCTCCGCGGTGCCGATGGTCCTCCTCCTCGTCGACCAGTTCGAGCATGATCGGCGTCGGGACTCCGGACGGCTGGACACCGTTCGACGCGATCTCCGGCGAGATCTGAGCCGCGGTGGCTGGTGTGATCGGCATACCCATCCTTCGCATCGGTCCTCGGCCCGTTGGGGCCACCACAGTCTGCCGTACAAAACCGGCTTGTCCGTACTTCGGCGGCCGGACGTGGCCGCTCCCACCGCACCGGAGTACACCCCGGCGCGGCGGGAGCGGCGGACCGTCAATCGGGCACTACACCCCGAAAGGTGCCGGATAGACGATCGTGCCCGTGGGTACGGAGGCGGAACCGTCCAGGACGAGCGCCATCATGGCCTCGTCCGGCACCTCGAAACCTGGCTTGATTCCATACTCGGACGCCCGTGCGAACCCGAACCGCGGGTAGTACTCCGGATGGCCCAGGACGAGCACGAGCGGTTCGCCGCGCAGCCTGGCCGCGTCGAGCACCGCCCGGACGACGGCCTGCCCGGCCCCGGTCCGCTGGTACGCGGGAGCCACCGAGACCGGGGCGAGCGCGGTCGCGGGGCGCCGCCCACCAGGCAGCGGGTGATCAGGGCGTGCGCCGCGACCGTGCCGTCCGGGGCCTCGGCCACGTACGACAGGCCCGGCAGCCAGGCGTCGTCGGCCCGGAGCCCCTCGACGAGATCGGCCTCGGCCTCGGACCCGAAGGCCGCGGCCACCAGCGCGTGGACCGCCCCGACGTCCCCGGCCCGCTCCGGGCGGGTGCGCCAGCGCGGGTCGGCGGGCCGCAGGACGAAGCCCGCGTACCCGTACGAGGAGCCGTGCTCGCGCCGCAGCGCGATCTCGGCGCGGGCCCCGCCACCGCCTCGGCCATGCCGGGGACGGCGGTGTCGGCCGCGTCGGCACGCGCGGCGAGCGGGACGTAGTACTCGTCCCAGTCGCCCTCGGGCTGCGGGAAGGTCCCCAGGACGTGGTAGCCGGCCGCGACGGCCGCCGCCGCGTTCCCGGCGACGGTGCGCAGGGTGTAGTGCTCCTCCCAGAAGGCGCGGGCCGCCGGGGCCGGCTCCTCGGTGGTCCAGACGCACTCGGTGAGCACCAGGGTGCCCCCGGGGGCGAGGAGCCTGCGCCACTCGGCGAGGGCCCGGTCGAAGCCGAGGACGAAGACCGAGCTCTCGGCCCAGACGAGGTCGAAGGACCCGTCGGGGAAGGGCAGCGCGCCCATGTCGGCGTTCAGGGTGCGGACCGCACCGTCGAGCCCGCGGGCGGCGGCGGTCCGCCGCAGCTCCGCGAGGAACGGCTCGTGGGTGTCGACGGCGGTCACCTCGGCGTTCGCCTCGGCGGCCAGGAGCAGCGCGGAGCGGCCGGGGCCGCAGCCCAGGTCGAGCACGCGCGGACGCTCGGGGAGCGGCCCCGCGAGCGCGAGGAGCCGACGGGTGGTGGAGTCGGAGCCCGGACCCTGGCGCGGAAGGCCGTGGTGCAGGGCGAAGAAGGAGTCGTACAGAGCGTTGTCGGACAAGGTGGAAACCCTTGGGTGAAAGGGTCCCGGCCGACGACGTGACGTACCGGTGGGAAGAACCGGGATCAGGTCAGCCGGAGACCCGGAGGCTGAGGGACGACCGGGCGCTGCCGCACTGGGCAGCCTCCATCGCGACGGTCATCAACCTCAGCTCCTCTCACACGCGTTCGTACGAGCAGCCTAACAGGAGGCCGCCGGGTCCCTCAGAGGCAGAGCTTCGCCTCGTGCTCCGCGTGTCCGACCGGCTCCAGCTGGAAGGTGCAGTGCTCCACGTCGAAGTGCGAGCCCAGGCAGCCCTGGAGGTCGTGCAGCATCTTCTCGTGCCCGACCGAGTCCAGCGCCTCCTGGTCGACGACCACGTGCGCGGAGAGCACCGGCATCCCCGAGGTGATCGTCCAGGCGTGCAGGTCGTGCACGCCCTCGACGCCCGGCAGGGCCAGGATGTGTGCCCGTACGTCCGCCATGTCGACGCCCTTGGGGGCCGCCTCCAGGAGCACGTCCAGGGTCTCCCGCAGCAGCTTGACCGTCCTCGGCACGATCATCAGGCCGATCACGATCGAGGCGATGGGGTCGGCGTACTGCCAGCCCGTGGCCAGGATGATCCCCGCCGCGATGATCACGGTGACGGAACCCAGGGCGTCCGCGAGCACCTCCAGATACGCCCCGCGCACATTGAGGCTCTCCTTCTGGCCCCGCATGAGCAGCGAGAGCGAGATCACGTTGGCCACCAGGCCGATCACCGCGAACGCGATGGCCAGGCCGCCCTTGGTCTCGGCCGGCTCGATGAACCGCTGGATCGCCTCGTACAGCACGTAACCGCCGACGCCGAGCAGCAGCAGACAGTTGGCGAGCGCCGCCAGGATCTCGGCGCGGGCGTACCCGAACGTGCGGTTCTCCGTGGGCGGCCGGTTCGCGAAGTGGATCGCGAGGAGCGCCATCGCGAGGCCGACGGCGTCGGTCGCCATGTGGGCCGCGTCCGCGATCAGCGCGAGCGAGTCGGCGACCAGACCGCCGATGATCTCGATCACCATCACGGAGAGCGTGATGCCGAGCGCGATCCGCAGTCGGTTCCTGTACGCCGCCGCCGCGGTGCCCGTCGGCGGCGGGCCGCCGTGGCTGTGCCCGTGGTCGTGTCCAGCCCCCATGACAAGGCCTCCAGGTCGTGTCGTTCGTGTGCCCCGATTCGCAAGTGAACTACGGGTGGGGGTATGTGCAACACGGTACTGAACACCGTTGTCATATGCTCTGACCTGCGACGACGCCGGAACGGGGAAAGGTCGCCGACGGCCTGACGGACCGGGGTTCGTGGGGCGGGCCGCCGATCATCGATGATGATCTCCGTGGGACGCGTCGCACCCGGACGGACACGCACGGTCCCGGGGGAGGCCTGCGGGCGAAGCCTCGGTGAAATCGCGTTCCGTTCATCCGATAGCCTCAGCCGACGTGTCGCCGCCCGGTGCCGGGCCGCACCGCCGCGCCCGGGACCGCCATGGCCCCGCCGGCCCCTCCGTCAGCTCCAAGGAGTGAGTTCGTCTGTCGACCGCCATCCTCACCGGCCCCCGGCACCCGGATCCCCGCTCGACGCTGATCTGCGGTCGCTCGGCTTCGACGTCCGGATCGCCTCCGGCGCCGAGGAGGCCGGAGCCCTCCTCGCCGCCGTCCCGGCGGCCGAGCGCGTCGCGCTCGTCGACCCCGGTTCGTCGGCCACCTGCACGCGCTGCGCCTCGCCCTGACCGACCCCGCTTCCCGCGGCCGCCGCGCCCGGCGCGCTCACCGCGCAGCGCGAGGCCCGCCCGCGCTCGCCCGCGCCCTGGCCGCGGTCTCCGCGACCCCGGGGCCGCCGGCACCGGCACCCTCACCGACGGCCTGACGGACGCGCTCGCCGAGGCCCTCGACGCCGACGGCGTCGCCGTCCACCGGCCCGCGCTCGGCACCCTCGTCGCCGCCGTGCCCGCCGACGCCGAGGCCCGCCACGCGGCCCGCGCCGCCGTCGACGCCGTCGACGACGAGGCCGTGCGCCTGCGCTCGGCCGTCAAGGCGCACGACGGCTTCTTCACCACCTTCTTCATCAGCCCGTACTCGCGCTACATCGCCCGCTGGTGCGCGCGCGCGGACTCACCCCCAACCAGGTCACCACCGCCTCGCTGCTCACCGCGCTGATCGCGGCCGGCTGCGCGGCCACCGGCGAACGCGGCGGGTACGTCGCCGCCGGTGTCCTCCTCCTGGTCTCCTTCGTCCTCGACTGCACCGACGGGCAGCTCGCCCGCTACGCGCTCAAGTACTCGACGATGGGCGCCTGGCTCGACGCCACCTTCGACCGGGCCAAGGAGTACGCCTTCTACGCGGGCCTCGCCCTCGGCGCCGCCCGCAACGGCGACGACGTCTGGGCCCTCGCCCTCGGCTCGATGGTCCTCATGACCTGCCGGCACGTCGTGGACTTCTCGTTCAACGAGGCCAACCACGACGCCACGGCCAACACCAGCCCGACCGCCGCCCTCTCCAGCAGGCTGGACGGCGTCGGCTGGACGGTCTGGGCCCGCCGCATGATCATCCTGCCGATCGGCGAGCGCTGGGCGATGATCGCCGTCCTCACCGCCGCCACCAGCCCCCGGACCGTCTTCTGGGCCCTGATCATCGGCTGCGCCTTCGGCGCCTGCTACACCACGGCGGGACGCGTCCTGCGCTCCTGACCCGCAAGGCCAAGCGGACCGACCGGGCGGCGCAGGCGCTGGCGGACCTCACGGACTCGGGCCCGATCGCCGGGGTGTTCGCGAAGGCGGCCCGGCGGCGTCCGATCCCGGCCCCGGTCGTGGCCCTCCTCGGCGCGGCGGCGCTCCTCGCGGTGGCCGCCGGGACGCCCTTCGGCGACTGGGCCGTGGTGGCCGTCGCCCTCGCGTACGCGGCCATGGCCGGCCTCGCCGTCGCCAAGCCCCTCAAGGGCCCCCTCGACTGGCTCGTGCCGCCCGTCTTCCGCGCCGCCGAGTACGGCACCGTGCTCGTCCTCGCGGTCAAGTCGGACGCCGCCCACGTCCTCCCGCCGCATTCGGGCTGGTCGCGGCCGTCGCCTACCATCACTACGACACGGTGTACCGCATCCGCGGCGGCACCGGCGCGCCGCCCGCCTGGCTGGTGCGCGTCACCGGCGGACACGAGGGCGCACGCTCCTGGTGACCGTCCTCGCCGCCCTCCTGGCGGACCGCGGCGACGACTTCACCCTGGCGCTGACTGCCCTCGCGGTCGCCGTCGCCCTCGTGGTGCTCGTGGAGTCCATCCGCTTCTGGGTCTCCTCCGGAGCACCCGCCGTTCACGACGAAGGAGAAACAGCATGATCGGCCTCGTACTGGCAGCCGGTGCCGGACGGCGTCTGCGCCCCTACACCGAGACGCTCCCGAAGGCCCTCGTGCCCGTGTCCGGCGAGGGCACCGAGAACGAGCTGACCATCCTCGACGGCACGCTCAGGAACTTCGCCGAGATCGGCCTCACCGAGGTCGCGATCGTCGTCGGCTACCGCAAGGAGGCCGTCTACGCCCGCAAGGAGGCGCTGGAGGCCAAGTACGGCCTCAAGCTCACGCTCATCGACAACGACAAGGCCGAGGAGTGGAACAACGCCTACTCCCTGTGGTGCGCGCGTGACGCCATCAAGCACACCGTGATCCTGGCCAACGGCGACACCGTCCACCCGGTCTCCGTGGAGAAGACCCTGCTCGCCGCCCGCGGCGACGGCAAGAAGATCATCCTCGCCCTCGACACGGTGAAGAGCCTCGCCGACGAGGAGATGAAGGTCATCGTCGACCCGGAGAAGGGCGTCCAGCGCATCACCAAGCTGATGGACCCGGCGACCGCCACCGGCGAGTACATCGGCGTCACGCTCATCGAGGGCGAGGCCGCCGAGGAGCTCGCCGACGCCCTCCGGGTGACCTTCGAGCGCGACCCCGACCTCTACTACGAGGACGGCTACCAGGAGCTCGTCAACCGCGGCTTCAAGATCGACGTGGCCCCCATCGGCGACGTCAAGTGGGTCGAGATCGACAACCACGACGACCTCGCGAAGGGCCGTGAGATCGCGTGCCAGTACTGACCCGGCTGATCCCCTCGCCGGTCGTCGTCGACATCCGCCGGGGAGCGCTGGACGACCTGTCCGCGCTCCTCGCGGACCAGCGGATCTCCAGCAACGGCAAGATCGCCGTCGCCATCAGCGGCGGCTCGGGCCTCAAGCTGCGTGACCACTTCGCCCCCGAGCTGCCGGGTGCCGACTGGTACCCGGTCTCGGGCGGCACCATCGACGAGGCCGTCAAGCTCGCCGACGCCATGCGCGGCAAGCGGTACGACGCCGTGGTCGCCCTCGGCGGCGGCAAGATCATCGACGTGACCAAGTACGCGGCGGCCCGGGTCGGGCTGCCGCTGGTGGCCATCGCCACCAACCTGTCGCACGACGGGATCTGCTCGCCGATCTCCACGCTGGACAACGACAACGGCCGCGGCTCCTACGGCGTGCCCACCCCGATCGCCCTGGTCATCGACCTGGACGTGATCAGGGACGCGCCGGTCCGCTACATCCGCTCCGGCATCGGCGACGCGATCTCCAACCTCTCCGCGATCGAGGACTGGGAGCTCTCCCACCGCGAGACCGGCGAGAAGGTCGACGGCCTGGCCGCCGCCATGGCCCGCAGCGCCGGCGAGGCCGTGCTGCGCCACCCCGGCGGCGTGGGCGACGACGACTTCCTCGTCACGCTCTCCGAGGGCCTGGTGATGTCCGGCATCGCCATGTCCATCAGCGGCGACAGCCGCCCCTCCTCGGGCGCCTGCCACGAGATCAGCCACGCCTTCGACCTGCTCTTCCCGACCCGCGCGGCCAGCCACGGCGAGCAGTGCGGCCTCGGCGCGGCCTTCGCGATGCACCTGCGCGGCGCGCGGGACACCGCCGCGGTGATGGTCGAGACCCTGCGCCGGCACGGGCTGCCCGTGCTGCCGGAGGAGATGGGCTTCACCGTGGACGAGTTCGTCCGGGCGGTGTCCTTCGCCCCGCAGACCCGGCCGGGCCGCTTCACCATCCTCGAACACCTCGACCTGTCCGACGACGAGATCAGGGACGCGTACGCCGACTATGCCAAAGCCATCGGTAGCTGAACTCCGCCCGGTCGTTCACCCCCGGGCGTGAAGGACCGGCGGAGCGGCGAGCACTGGGGCGGCCGCCTCTACATGCGGGAGATCTCGCTCAGGATCACCCGGCAGCTCGTCGGCACCAAGGTCACGCCCAACCAGCTGACGTACGTCATGACGCTCGCCGGCGTCCTCGCCGCACCGGCGCTGCTGCTGCCGGGGATCCCGGGGGCGCTGCTCGGCGCGCTCATGGTCCAGCTCTACCTGCTGCTCGACTGCGTCGACGGCGAGGTGGCCCGCTGGAAGAAGCAGTACTCGCTGGCCGGGGTCTACCTGGACCGGGTCGGCGCCTACCTGTGCGACGCGGCCGTGCTCGTCGGCTTCGGCCTGCGCGCCGCCGACCTGTGGGGCACGGGCCGGATCGACTGGCTCTGGGCCTTCCTGGGCACGCTCGCCGCCCTCGGCGCCATCCTGATCAAGGCCGAGACCGACCTCGTCGGCGTCGCCCGCCACCAGGGCGGTCTGCCGCCGGTCAAGGAGGCGGCCTCCGAGCCGCGCTCCTCCGGCATGGCGCTGGCCCGCCGGGCCGCCGCCGCGCTCAAGTTCCACCGGCTCGTCCTCGGCATCGAGGCCTCGCTGCTCATCGTGGTCCTGGCGATCGCCGACCAGGTCCGGGGGGACCTCTTCTTCTCCCGGCTCGGGGTCGCCGTCCTCGCCGGCATCGCGCTGCTCCAGACCGTGCTGCACCTGGTGTCGATCATGGTCTCCAGCAGGCTGAAGTGAGGCCGGCCGTGAGCACGCCGCTCAGGGTGGGCGCCGTCATCATCACGATGGGCAACCGCCCCGACGACCTGCGCGCGCTGATCGACTCGGTCGCGCAGCAGGAGGGCGACCCGATCGAGGTCGTCGTCGTCGGTCAGGGCACCCCGGTCACCGGGGTGCCCGACTGAGTCCGGACCGTCGACCTGCCCGAGAACCTCGGCATCCCCGGCGGCCGGAACGTCGGCATCGAGGCCTTCGGACCCGGCGGCACCGACGTCGACGTCCTGCTCTTCCTCGACGACGACGGGCTGCTCGCCCACACGGACACCGCCGAGCTGGTCCGGCAGGCCTTCACCGCCGACCCGCGCCTCGGCATCATCGGCTTCCGGATCGCCGACCCGGAGACCGGGGCCACCCAGCGCCGGCACGTGCCGCGGCTCCGCTCGGGCGACCCGATGCGCTCCTCCCGGGTCACCACCTTCCTCGGCGGCGCCAACGCCGTCCGCACCAAGGTCTTCGCCGAAGTCGGCGGCCTGCCGGACGAGTTCTTCTACGCGCACGAGGAGACCGACCTCGCCTGGCGCGCCCTCGACGCCGACTGGATGATCGACTACCGTTCCGACATGGTGCTGTTGCACCCCACCACGGCCCCGTCCCGGCACGCCTCGTACCACTTCAACGTGGCCCGTAACCGCGTGTGGCTGGCACGTCGCAATCTGCCCGCACCGCTGGTGCCGGTCTACCCCGGCGTCTGGCTGCTGCTGACCCTGGCCCGGCGGCCCTCGCCCTCCGCGCTGAAGGCGTGGGTCGGCGGATTCCGCGCGGGCTGGGCGACCCCCTGCGGACCGCGCCGGCCCATGAGGTGGCGTACGGTGTGGCGGCTGACCCGGCTGGGTCGCCCCCCGGTCGTCTGACATCGTGGTACTTCACGTGCCGCGCATCTTGAACACGAAAGTTTCGACTGTGAGTGACACACACCTGGGCGGGGCGGTCGCGACGAGCGCGCCTCCGTCCTCCGTCGACGAGGGCCTGGAGCCGGCCGCCCTCGCCGCGAAGTACGGCCTCGCCGTCAGCGGCGCCCGGCCCGGCCTGTTCGAGTACGTCCGCGACCTGTGGAGCCGGCGCCACTTCATCGTGGCCTTCTCCTCCGCGAAGCTGACCGCCCAGTACAGCCAGGCCAAGCTCGGCCAGATCTGGCAGGTGGCGACCCCGCTCCTGAACGCCCTGGTCTACTACCTGATCTTCGGGCTCATCCTGAACGCCGGCCGGGGCATGTCCAAGGGGGTCTACATCCCCTTCCTCGTCACCGGCATCTTCGTGTTCACCTTCACCCAGAACTCGGTCATGGCCGGCGTGCGGGCGATCTCGGGCAACCTGGGGCTCGTCCGGGCGCTGCACTTCCCGCGCGCCACCCTGCCGATCTCCTTCTCGCTCCAGCAGCTCCAGCAGCTGCTGTACTCGATGATCGTCCTGGTGCTGGTCGCGGTCTTCTTCGGCAGCTACCCTCCTGCGGTGGCTGCTCCTGCTCCCCGCGCTGGCGCTGCAGTTCGTGTTCAACACGGGCCTCTCGATGATCGTGGCCAGGATGGGCGCCAAGACGCCCGACCTCGCGCAGCTGATGCCCTTCATCATGCGCACCTGGATGTACGCCTCGGGCGTCATGTTCTCGATCTCCGGGATGCTGGCCGACAAGCCCGCCTGGATCGCCGACGTCCTCATGTACAACCCGGCGGCCGTCTACATGGACCTCATCCGCTACGCCCTCATCGAGGGCTACGGCGCGCACAACCTGCCGGACCACGTCTGGATCACCGCCCTCGCCTGGGCGCTGGTCTTCGGCATCGGCGGTTTCGTCTACTTCTGGAAGGCCGAGGAGAGGTACGGCCGTGGCTGACACGACCCAGAGCAACGTCCCCACCGTCATCTGCGACGACGTCCACATCGTCTACCGGGTCAACGCCGGAGGCGGCGGCAAGGGCAGCGCCACCGCGGCGCTCAGCCGGATCGTCGGCCGAGGCCAGGCCGAGGTCTCCCGCGGCGTCCGCAAGGTCCACGCCGTCCGCGGCGTCACCTTCACCGCGTACAAGGGCGAGGCCATCGGCCTCATCGGCACCAACGGCTCCGGCAAGTCCACGCTGCTGCGCGCCATCGCCGGACTGCTCCCCACCGAGAGCGGCAAGGTCTACACCGACGGGCAGCCCTCGCTCCTGGGCGTCAACGCGGCCCTCATGAACGACCTCACCGGCGAGCGCAACGTGATCCTCGGCGGCCTCGCCATGGGCATGAGCCGCGAGGAGGTGAAGTCCCGCTACGAGGACATCGTCGACTTCTCCGGCATCAACGAGAAGGGCGACTTCATCAGCCTGCCGATGCGGACGTACTCCTCCGGCATGGGCGCCCGGCTCCGCTTCGCCATCGCGGCCGCCAAGAACCACGACGTCCTCCTCATCGACGAGGCGCTGGCGACCGGTGACCGCAAGTTCCAGATCCGCTCCGAGGAGCGCATCCGCGAGCTCCGCAAGGAGGCCGGCACGGTCTTCCTGGTGAGCCACAGCAACAAGTCCATCCGGGACACCTGCGACCGGGTGCTCTGGCTGGAGAAGGGCAGCTCCTGATGGACGGCCCCACGGACGAGGTCCTCAAGGCGTACGAGCGCGAGACCGCGCGCTAGTCCCGCGGCCCTGCGGAACCCCTGCCGGAATCATCCGGTAGGGGTTCTTCCGTTTTCTGCGCGTCGCAACCCCCACCTGGAATGTTCATGCGGTTAACTTCGGGCAGGATGAGCCCATGGCTGCGACCTCGGCGGGAAAGACGTACCACCACGGCGATCTGCGCAACGCGCTGATCTGCGCGGCCGTCGACCTCGCCACCGAAGGCGGCCCCGAGCGGGTCGTCCTGCGCGAGGCCGCCCGCCGGGTCGGCGTCTCGCCCACCGCCGCCTACCGGCACTTCGACGGCCGGGGCGAACTCCTGCGCACCGTCCGGGCCCACGCCCGGCGGGAGCTCGCCGCCTCCATGGAGCGCGCCGCCGCCCGCGAGCCCGGCGCCGACGACCCCGTCCTCGCGGCCGAGCGCCGGGTCGCCGCCCTCTGCCGGGGATACGTCGGCTTCGCCGTGGAGCAGCCCGGCCTCTACCGGTCCGCGTTCTGCGTGCCCCGCCCCACCCGGCCGACGAGGGCGCCGCCGAGCAGCCGCCCGGCGAACCCGAGATCCGCGCCTTCACCCTGCTCAGGAGGCGCTCGACGTCCTCGGCGGCCCGGCACCGCGCGGCCCGGCGCCCGCCCGCCACCGGCGCCGCCGCGTGGTCCGCCGTGCACGGACTGTCACTCCTCCTGGTCGACGGACCACTGCGCCGCCTCTCCCGCAGGGCAGGAGCGTCGCCGTCGAGGCGACCCTCGCCATGGTGGTCTCCGGCACGGGTGCCGTCTGACCGCCAACTCCCTTGCGGTGGGGGCTGGTTGACGGCCCGTACGGGTGGGGTCCACGATGCCCGCCACCCCGGAATGGCGAAGGTCGTCGTACAACGTAAGCTGGACCGGTCTGTTTCGCGGCAAGTAGGGCGATACCCGCGGCCACCGGGCCCCGCGGGTGGTGGCCCCACGGGCAGGGGTCGGCGGCGTGTCCGAAATAGGATGGATTGGATCGGCAGTGTAGAACGGGAGACGTGACGGCCATGACGCAGAATCTCCAACTCCACGAGGGTGTCGCCGTCCCTCCGTCGGGAAGCGCCCAGTGACGGAGACCCGGCAGGAGCGCACCGACGCCTCCTCGCGCGCCACACTCGGCAAGGCCGCGGACGAGAACTTCCCCGTGGCCCCCTTCTTCCTGCCCCGCGCCTGGCGCGACGACCTCATGGCCGTCTACGGCTACGCCCGGCTCGTCGACGACGTCGGCGACGGCGACCTCGACCCCGGCGGCGCCGACGCCCGCCACCTCGGCGTCGCCCCCGAAGCCGCGGAGGACCGGCTCGCCCTCCTCGACGCCCTGGAGACCGACCTCCACCGCGTCTTCGACTCCACCCCGCACCACCCCTGCTGCGCGCCCTCCAGCCGACCGTCCGCCGCCGCGGCTCACCCCGGCCCCTTCCTCGGCCTGCTCGCCGCCAACCGGCAGGACCAGCTGGTCCGCCGCTACGCGACGTACGAGGACCTCCTCGCGTACTGCGAGCTCTCCGCCAACCCCGTCGGCCGGCTCGTCCTCGCGATCACCGGCACCGACACCCCCGAGCGGATCCGGCGCTCCGACGAGATCTGCACCGCCCTCCAGATCGTCGAGCACCTCCAGGACGTCGCCGAGGACCTCGCCCGCGACCGGATCTATCTGCCGGCCGAGGACCTGGAGCGCTTCCGCGTCACCGAGGACGACCTCGCCGCCCCCACCGCCGGAGCCTCCGTGCGGGCCCTGGTCGCCTTCGAGGCCGAGCGGGCCCGCGCCCTCCTGCACGCGGGCGCCCCGCTCGTCGGCAGCGTCCACGGACGCCTCCGCCTCCTCCTCGCCGGATTCACCGCCGGAGGCTCGCGGCGCTCGACGCCGTCCGGGACGCCGGATTCGACGTACTGGCCGGCACACCGAAGTCCACCAAGCCGAGCCTGATGCGCCAGGCGGGAGCGGTACTGCTCCGGGCGCGGAAGAGGGGTGAGCGCGACCGTGGAGACCCAGCACCAGCCGTCCGCACCGGTCCAGGCCGCCTACAGCTACTGCGAGGCGGTCACCGGCCGGCAGGCCCGCAACTTCGCCTACGGCATCCGGCTGCTGCCGGCCGAGAAGCGACAGGCGATGTCCGCGCTGTACGCCTTCTCGCGGCGCGTCGACGACATCGGCGACGGCACGCTCGCGCCCGAGGAGAAGCGGGAGCGGCTCGAAGCCACCCGTGACGTCCTCGACCGCATCCGCAAGGGCCTGGTCGAGGAGGACGACATCGACCCCGTCGCCGTCGCCCTCGCCGACTCCGCCCGCCGCTTCCCGATCCCGCTCGGCGGCCTCGACGAGCTCATCGACGGCGTCCTCATGGACGTCCGCGGCGCGACCTACGAGACCTGGGACGACCTCAAGGTCTACTGCCGCTGCGTCGCCGGCGCGATCGGCCGGCTCTCCCTCGGCGTCTTCGGCACCCAGCCCGGCGCCCAGGGCGCCGACCGGGCCGGCGAGTACGCCGACACCCTGGGCCTCGCGCTCCAACTCACCAACATCCTCAGGGACGTACGCGAGGACGCCGGGAACGGCCGCACCTACCTGCCCGCCGACGACCTCGCCAAGTTCGGCTGCTCGGACGGCTTCGGCAGCGACATCCCGGCCCCCGGCGCCGACTTCGCCGGGCTCGTCCACTTCGAAGTGCGGCGCGCCCGCGCCCTGTTCGCCGAGGGCTACCGGCTGCTGCCCATGCTCGACCGGCGCAGCGGCGCCTGCGTCGCCGCCATGGCCGGCATCTACCGGCGCCTCCTCGACCGGATCGAGCGCGACCCCGAGGCCGTCCTGCGCGGCCGCGTCTCGCTGCCGGGCCGCGAGAAGGCGTACGTCGCGGTGCGCGGGCTCTCCGGCCTCGACACCCGCCACATCGCCCGCCGCACCGTCAGGAGGCGCGCCTGATGCGCCCGTCTCCTCCCGGGCAACCTCCGGCGCCGCCCCGGCGTCCCTGCCCGAGGCACCCCGCACCCGACCGTGACGACCCGAACGGAGGCCGCGTGAACCACGAAGAGACCGAACGGCCCCGGGCCGTCGTCGTCGGCGGCGGACTCGCCGGGATCACCGCCGCGCTCCAGCTCGCCGAGAGCGGCGTCCACGTCACCCTGCTCGAAGGACGGCCCCGGCTCGGCGGGCTCGCCTTCTCCTTCCGGCGCGGCGACCTGACCGTCGACAACGGCCAGCACGTCTACCTGCGCTGCTGCACCGCGTACCGCTGGTTCCTCGACCGGGTCGACGGGGCCCGCCTCGCCCCCCTCCAGGACCGTCTCGACGTCCCCGTCCTCGACGTCGCGCACCCCGCGGCCCCGGCTCGGCCGGATCAGCCGCGACAACCTGCCGGTGCCGCTGCACCTCGCGCGCAGCCTCGCCACGTACCCCACCTCTCCTCGCCGAGCGCGCCTCCGTCGGCCGGGCCGCGCTCGCCCTGAAGAGCTCGACCCCGCCGACCCCGCGCTCGACGGCATCGACTTCGCCACCTGGCTCGGCCGGCACGGACAGTCCCCGCGGACCGTCGAGGCCCTCTGGGACCTCGTCGGCATCCCCACCCTCAACGCCCCCGCCCCGCAGGCCTCCATGGGGCTCGCCGCGATGGTCTTCAAGACCGGACTCCTCTCCGAGCCCGGCGCCGCCGACATCGGCTGGGCCCACGTCCCGCTCGGCGAACTCCACGACACCCGGGCCGCGAAGGAGCTCGACGCCCTCGGCGTCCGCACCGCGCTGCGCACCAAGGCCGAGCGGATCTCCCGCACCGACGACGGCCGTTGGGCCGTCGACGTGCCGGGGAGCGGATCGAGGCCGACGCCGTCGTCCTCGCCGTGCCCCAGCACGAGACCCACGGCCTGCTCCCCGAGGGCGCCCTCGACGACCCCGACCGGCTCCTGGACATCGCCACCGCCCCCATCCTCAACCTGCACGTCGTCTACGACCGCAAGGTGCTGAAGCGGCCCTTCTTCACCGCGCTCGGCTCCCCGGTGCAGTGGGTCTTCGACCGCACCGACTCCTCGGGGCTGCTGAGGGGCGGGTCCGAAGGGCCCTCGGGCAAGGGTGGTGGTGGGCGAGGGGCGGGCCAGTACCTCGCCATCTCGCAGTCCGCCGCCCAGGACGAGATCGACGAACCCGTCGCCGCCCTGCGCGCGAAGTACCTCCCCGAGCTGGAGCGGCTGCTGCCCGCCGCCCGCGGCGCCGGGATCCGCGACTTCTTCGTCACCAGGGAGCGGACGGCCACGTTCGCCCCCACCCCGGGCGTCGGCCGCCTCAGGCCCGGCGCCCGCACCAGGGCCCGGGGCTTTATCTGGCCGGGGCCTGGACCGCCACCGGCTGGCCCGCGACCATGGAGGGTGCCGTCCGCAGCGGATTCAGCGCCGCGGGCGCCGCGCTCTCCGCCCTCGGCCGCCGCCATGACCATCCGCTGCAGGAGGCGGTATGAGTGTGAGTACCGGAACAAGAGGAGGACCGTGCCGACAGTGCAGCCGGGAATCCGGCCGTCGACACCGCGGACGTGTCCGCACTGCTGGAGCGGGGCGGACCCTGTCCACCCCCGTACTGCGGGCGGCCGTCGACCGCCTCGCGCCCCCCATGGACACCGTGGCCGCCTACCACTTCGGCTGGATCGACGCCCACGGCAATCCGACGGACGCCGACAGCGGCAAGGCCGTCCGCCCGGCGCTCGCCCTGATGTCGGCCGAGGCCGCGGGCGTCGCGCCCGAGGTCGGGATCCCCGGCGCCGTCGCCGTGGAGCTCGTGCACAACTTCTCGCTGCTCCACGACGACCTGATGGACGGCGACGAGCAGCGCCGCCACCGCGACACGGTGTGGAAGGTGCACGGCCCCGCGCAGGCGATCCTCGTCGGCGACGCGCTCTCCGCCCTGGCCAACGAGGTGCTGCTCGAACTCGGCACCGCCGAGGCCGGCCGCGCCACCCGCCGCCTCACCACCGCCAACCGCAAGCTCATCGACGGGCAGGCGCAGGACATCTCCTACGAGCACCGCGAGCGGGTCACCGTCGAGGAGTGCCTGGAGATGGAGGGCAACAAGACCGGCGCCCTGCTCGCCTGCGCCGCCTCCATCGGCGCCGTCCTCGCGGGCTGCGACGACCGGACCGCCGACAAGCTGGAGGAGTACGGCTACCACCTCGGCCTCGCCTTCCAGGCCGTGGACGACCTGCTCGGCATCTGGGGCGACCCGGACGCCACCGGCAAGCAGACCTGGAGCGACCTGCGCCAGCGCAAGAAGTCCCTGCCGGTCGTCGCCGCCCTCGCCGCGGGCGGCGAGGCCTCCGAGCGGCTCGGGCGCCTGCTCGCCGAGGACGCCAAGTCCAGCGAGTTCGCCTCCTTCACGGAGGAGGACTTCGCCTACCGGGCCGCCCTCATCGAGGAGGCCGGAGGCCGCGAGTGGACCTCCCAGGAGGCCCGCCGCCAGCACGCGGTCGCGATCGCCGCGCTGCACGAGGTGGACATGCCGGCGCGGGTGCGGGAGCAGTTCACCGCACTGGCCGACTTCGTCGTCGTACGGAAGAGATGATCACCATCACCCTGATATGAGCTCGCGGTCGCCGGCCGGTGCCCTCCGGCGCCGGCCGACGGCAGACCCGTAGAAGCAGAAGGAACCGACTGCGCAAAGGGGAAGCCATGACAGCGACGACCGACGGAAGCGCCGGGGCCGTGGGCCCCCGGGCGGCCGCGGCCAGCAAGACGAACGACACCACCGCGTCGGAGGAGCTCGACGAGAGCGCCGCGCGGGCAGCGGAACGGGCCGCCGAGCACCTGCTCGCCCGCCAGGACCCGGCCGGCTGGTGGAAGGGCGACCTGGAGACCAACGTCACCATGGACGCCGAGGACCTGCTCCTCCGCCAGTTCCTGGGCATCCTCGACGCCGACACCACCCGCGCCGCCGCGCTCCACGTCCGCCGCGAGCAGCGCGAGGACGGCGCCTGGGCCACCTTCCACGGCGGACCCGGCGAGCTCTCCGCCACCGTCGAGGCCTATGTGGCCCTGCGGCTCGCCGGAGACCCGCCCGAGGCCCCGCACATGGCCCGCGCCTCCGCCTGGGTCCGCGCCCGCGGCGGATCGCCGCCGCCCGGGTCTTCACCCGGATCTGGCTGGCCCTCTTCGGCTGGTGGCGCTGGGAGGACCTGCCCGAGCTGCCGCCGGAACTGCTCTTCCTGCCGAAGTGGTTCCCGCTCAACATCTACGACTTCGGCTGCTGGGCCCGGCAGACGATCGTGCCGCTCACCGTGGTCTCCGCGAAGCGCCCGGTCAGGCCCGCGCCCTTCCCCCTCGACGAGCTGCACACCGATCCGGCGCGCCCGAACCCGCCCCGGCCGCTCGCCCCGGCCACCGGCTGGGACGGGCTCTTCCAGCGCCTCGACAAGGCGCTGCACGTCTACCACCGCTTCGCCCCGCGCGGGTGCGCCGGACCGCCATGAACGTCGCCGCCCGGTGGATCGTCGAACGCCAGGAGAACGACGGCTGCTGGGGCGGCATCCAGCCCCCCGCCGTCTACTCGGTCATCGCCCTCCACCTCCTCGGCTACGACCTCCAGCACCCGGTCATGCGGGCCGGACTGGAGTCCCTCGACCGGTTCGCCGTGTGGCGCGAGGACGGCTCACGGATGATCGAGGCCTGCCAGTCGCCCGTCTGGGACACCTGCCTCGCCACCATCGCCCTCGCCGACGCCGGGCTCGCCCCCGACCACCCGGCGCTCGTCAGGGCCGTGGACTGGATGCTCGACGAGGAGATCACCCGGACCGGGGACTGGGCGGTGCGCCGGCCCGGACTCCCGCCCGGCGGCTGGGCGTTCGAGTTCCACAACGACAACTACCCCGACATCGACGACACCGCCGAGGTCCTGCTCGCCCTGCGCCGGGTGAAGCACCCCGACCCCGCCCGGGTGGAGGCCGCCATCGCCCGGGGCGCCCGCTGGACCCTCGGCATGCAGTCGAGGAACGGCGCCTGGGGCGCCTTCGACGCCGACAACACCAGCGCCTTCCCCAACCGGCTGCCGTTCTGCGACTTCGGCGAGGTGATCGACCCGCCCTCCGCCGACGTCACCGCCCACGTCGTCGAGATGCTCGCGTACGAGGGCATGGCCCAGGACCCGCGCGCCCGCCGGGGCATCGAGTGGCTGCTCGCCGAACAGGAGCCGCACGGCGCCTGGTTCGGCCGCTGGGGCGTCAACCACGTGTACGGCACGGGCTCGGTGCTCCCCGCCCTCGTCGCCGCCGGACTGCCCGCCTCGCACCCCGCGATCCGCCGGGCCGTCGACTGGCTGGGCTCCGTGCAGAACGAGGACGGCGGCTGGGGCGAGGACCTCCGCTCGTACCACGAGAAGCGGTGGATCGGACGCGGCACCTCCACCGCCTCCCAGACCGCCTGGGCGCTGATCGCCCTGCTCGCCGCCGGGGAGCGCGACTCCGAGCCCGTCCGGCGCGGTGTCGCCTGGCTGGCCGAGACCCAGCGGGAGGACGGCTCCTGGGACGAGCCGCACTTCACCGGCACCGGCTTCCCCTGGGACTTCTCCATCAACTACCACCTCTACCGGCAGGTGTTCCCGCTCACGGCGCTCGGGCGTTACGTGTACGGGGAGCCCGCGCCGCGCAAGGAGGGCTGATGGGCCGCGAGCCCGGCCCCGGCGCCGGACCGCCGCTGCTGATCGCCTGCGCGCTCGGCATCGAGCGGTTCGCCCTGCGCAGCGGGGACCGGGCGGCGCACCGGGCCCCGTGACCGTGCTGCGCACCGGCATGGGGCCCGAACGGGCGCATCGGGCCGTGGCCGGGATCCTCGGCGAGGAGCAGTGGCGCGACGCCGCCGTGATCGCCTCCGGCTTCTGCGCGGGCCTCGCCCCGGGCATGCACCCGGGGACCTGATCGTCGCCGACGAGACCCGAGACGCCGACGGCACGACCCTCTGCGCCGGGACCGAGCTGCTGGTGAAGGCCCTGGTCAGGGCGGTGCCGGGGCGTGCCGTGCACACCGGGCCGCTGATCGGCTCCGAGCACGTGGTGCGGGGCCCCGAGCGGGCCGCCCTCCGGGCCGGCGGGGCGATCGCCGTCGACATGGAGTCCGCCGCCACCCTCCGTACCGCGCGGGCCGCCGGAGCGTTCGGGGAGGGGCCGGACGCCCGCCCGGTTGCGGCCGTCCGGGTGGTCGTGGACGCTCCGGAACATGAACTGGTTCGGATCGGCACGGTACGCGGGGGAATATCAGCCTTCCGTGTTCTTCGTGCCGTCCTTCCCGCATTCTTCGAATGGCACCGTTCTTTGCTGCTCCCCAGGAGGTGAACGAGTTATGGCCATGCCGCTCCGTCAGTCCATCCGGGTCGGGACCTACCTCTTCGAACAGAAGCTCCGCAAGCGGGACAAGTTCCCGCTGATCGTCGAGCTGGAGCCGCTCTACGCCTGCAACCTCAAGTGCGAGGGCTGCGGGAAGATCCAGCACCCGGCGGGCGTCCTCAAGCAGCGCATGCCGGTCGCCCAGGCCGTCGGCGCGGTCCTGGAGTCCGGCGCCCCGATGGTGTCCATCGCGGGCGGAGAGCCCCTGATGCACCCTCAGATCGACGAGATCGTGCGCCAGTTGGTGGCCCGCCGGAAGTACGTCTTCCTCTGCACCAACGCCATGCTGCTGCGCAAGAAGCTGGAGAAGTTCACCCCCTCCCCGTACTTCGCCTTCGCCGTCCACATCGACGGGCTGCGCGAGCGGCACGACGAGTCCGTCGCCAAGGAGGGCGTGTTCGACGAGGCGGTGGCGGCCATCAAGGAGGCCAAGCGGCGCGGCTTCCGGGTCACCACCAATTCGACCTTCTTCAACACCGACACCCCGCAGACCATCATCGAGGTGCTCAATTTCCTCAACGACGACCTCCAGGTCGACGAAATGATGATCTCGCCCGCCTACGCCTACGAGAAGGCCCCCGACCAGGAGCACTTCCTCGGCGTCGAACAGACCCGCGAACTCTTCAAGAAGGCCTTCGCCGGCGGGAACCGGCGCCGCTGGCGCCTCAACCACTCGCCGCTCTTCCTGGACTTCCTGGAAGGAAAGGCGGACTTCCCCTGCACCGCCTGGGCCATCCCCAACTACTCCCTCTTCGGCTGGCAGCGCCCCTGCTATCTGATGAGCGACGGATACGTCCCCACGTACCGCGAACTCGTCGAGGACACCGACTGGGACAAGTACGGCCGCGGCAAGGACCCGCGCTGCGCCAACTGCATGGCGCACTGCGGCTACGAGCCGACCGCCGTCCTCGCCACCATGGGCTCCCTCAAGGAGTCCCTGCGCGCGGTCCGGGAGACGGTCTCCGGGAACAGCACGTCATGACCGGCGGGTTCGACCTGCGGGCGCTGCTCTCCGAGCGCGGCGCGGAGCGGTACGAGCTGCACGCCAGGTACCTCAACCACCAGCTGCCGCGCATGCTGCACACCATCGGCTTCGACAGGGTCTACGAGCGGGCCGAGGGCGCCCACTTCTGGGACGCCGACGGCGCCGACCACCTCGACATGCTCGCCGGCTTCGGCGTGATGGGCCTCGGACGGCACCACCCCGTCGTCCGCAAGGCCCTCCACGACGTCCTGGACGCCCAGCTCGCCGACCTCACCCGCTTCGACTGCCAGCCGCTGCCGGGGCTCCTCGCCGAGAAGCTGCTCGCCCACAGCCCGCACCTCGACCGGGTCTTCTTCGGCAACAGCGGCACCGAGGCCGTGGAGACCGCCCTCAAGTTCGCCCGGTACGCCACCGGGCGGCCGAGGGTCCTCTACTGCCACCACGCCTTCCACGGGCTCACCACTGGCTCCCTCTCCGTCAACGGCGAGCAGGGCTTCCGGGAGGGCTTCGACCCGCTCCTGCCGGACACCGCGATCGCCCTGGGCGACCTCGGCGCCCTGGAGCGGGAGCTGCGCAAGGGGGACGTGGCCGCCTTCGTCGTCGAACCCATCCAGGGCAAGGGCGTCCACGAGGCGCCCCCGGGCTTCCTCCGGGGCGCCCAGGACCTCCTGCACCGGCACGGCGCGCTGCTCGTCGCCGACGAGGTGCAGACGGGCCTCGGCAGGACCGGCGACTTCTACGCCTACCAGCACGAGGAGGGCGTCGAACCGGACCTGGTCTGCGTCGCCAAGGCACTCTCCGGCGGCTACGTGCCGGTCGGCGCCACCCTCGGCAAGGACTGGATCTTCAAGAAGGTCTACTCGTCGATGGACCGGGTCCTGGTCCACTCGGCGAGCTTCGGATCGAACGCGCAGGCCATGGCCGCCGGGCTCGCCGTCCTCTCGGTCATGGAGGACGAGGGCACGGTCGCCCACGCCCGCCGGATGGGCGACCTGCTCTCCGGCCGTCTGAAGGAGCTCGTGCCCCGGTACGAGCTCCTGCACGAGATCCGCGGGCGCGGCCTGATGATCGGGATCGAGTTCGGGCGGCCGTCCTCGCTGGGGCTGCGCGGGCGCTGGACGATGCTCCAGGCGGCCCGCAAGGGCCTCTTCGCCCAGATGGTCGTCGTCCCGCTGCTCCAGCGGCACCGGATCCTCACCCAGGTCTCCGGGGACCACCTGGAGGTGATCAAGCTGATCCCGCCGCTGATCATCGACGAGGCCGACGTGGACCGCTTCGTCACCGCCTTCACGGCGGTCATGGACGACGCCCACGGCGGCGGCGGGCTGATGTGGGACTTCGGGAAGACGCTGGTCAAGCAGGCGGTCGCACAGCGTTAGCACGATCGCTTTGCCTCTGAGGCAAGAAACTTGCCTCAGAGGCACGATCCTGGCGGAATGGACGCATGGACCACGTCCCCGGGGAGACCTCCCGGACCCCGTCACCCCGACGTCCTGCCCGACGTCGCCCCCAGCTGCGGGCCCTGCGCCGCCGCCGGGGACTCACCCTGGAGGCCGCCGCCCAGCGGGCCGGCCTCTCGCCGCCCACCTCTCGCGCCTGGAGACCGGGAACCGGCAGCCCTCGCTGCCGATGCTGCTCGCCCTGTCCCGCATCTACGGTACGACGGTCTCCGAGCTCCTGGGGGAGACGCCCCCCGAACGCGACCCCGTCGTCCGGGCCGGCCGCTCCGAACCCGTCGAGGCCGACGGCTGGATCTACCGCCAGGCGGGCGGCGCCGGGCGCGCCCTCCAGTGCCTGCGGGTCCACGTGCCGTACGCCACCCGGGCCGACATCGTGCGCGTCCACCCCGGCGAGGAGTGGATCCACGTCCTGGAGGGGCGGGTGCGGCTCGCGCTCGGCGAGGCCGTCCACGTCCTCGATCCCGGGGACAGCGCGCACTTCGACTCGCTGACCCCGCACCGGATCGGCGCCGCCACCCCCGGCGGGGCCGAGCTGCTCTTCGTCCACACCCTGATGCAGAGCCCCGCCGCCGAGCTGTGCCTCGGCGACGGGACCCCGCACCGGCGCTGATGTTCCATGACCATTCTTCAGGAAAGGGCCGACATGTCCGAGAAGTCCGTACCGGTCACCGGCGAGGAGCGCGGTGAAGGCAAGTTCCCCAAGGGGCTCGTGCTCCGCCTCTTCGCCTATCTGATCGCCGGCCACCTCTTCGCCGGCTTCCTCTACCTGCTCTTCATGCTCGGCGGGCAGAACCAGTAGGGGCGGCTACGCCTCCGTGACCAGGCGCTCCCGCAGCCGCTCACGGGTCTCGGGGGCCAGCTTCAGGCCCTCGGACAGATAGGCGTCGACCGTGCCCCAGGTCGCCTCGATCGTCTCGAAGGCGGCCCGCAGGTACTCCACCCGCGCGTCGAAGAGCGGGCTCAGCAGCTCCATCACCTCGGGCGACATCGCGTCCGCGCCGGTGGAGCTGCGGCGCACCTTGTAGCGGCGGTGCGGGTCGTTCGACTTCACGTAGTCGGCCTCGATCGCCTCCCGCTCGACCCCGAGCGCGAGCAGGGTGATCGCGATGGCGAGCCCGGCCCGGTCCTTGCCCGCGGCGCAGTGCATGAGGGCCGGGAGGCTCTCCTCCGCCATGGCGTGCAGGATCCGGCCGTGCTCCTCGGTCCGCTCGACGACCATCTTCCGGTACGAGTCGGCCATCCGGGCGGCGGCCTTGCCGTCGCCGAGGACCTCCCGCAGCTGCGCGGTCTCGCCGTCGCGCACCAGCTTCCAGAACTCCTTGCCGTCGGCGGGGTCGTTGAGGGGTATGTTCACGTTCCGCACGCCGGGCAGCTCGACGTCCGCGCCCTCGACCTTCCGGTCCGACTCGTTGCGGAAGTCGAAGACGGTGTGCAGCCCCAGCGAGGCCAGGAAGGCGGCGTCGTCCTCCGTGGCGTGGGCGAGGTGGCCGCTGCGGAAGAGGCGGCCGGGGCGGACGGCGCGCCCGTCCGTCGTCGGCAGGCCGCCCACGTCCCGGAAGTTGCGGACCTCCGTCAGCTCGGGCTCGGCGGCTTCGGCGGGCGGGACCTGCGGCAGCTGCTGCGTCACGGCTGCTCCTGTTCTGTTTCTGTGGATCGGTTCCTGGGGCAATCATCTCGGGTGGGGACCCCGACCCGCACCCCCTGGGACGGGAATGGTCGATCTGTCCGGATTGCCTGATTGGGAATAACCCGCCCCGTTTGCAGGGGAGATGGGGATCGGCGCGTGAGCAGCGTCATAACCGTGACGGACCGTGCCTGATCGTCTTTTCCAAATACCCCCCGGGAAAAGGGGATCGCGGGGACGCCATCCACGGAGGGTGACCGGAATTCCGGCCGTATTCCAGTGGGATCCGGAGCACTTGGAAATCGCGGCTTGTTCGCCCCGACCCCCCTCGTCTAGCGTCGCGCTCAATCCGGACGGACCGCCGAATCCTGCCACCGACCGGAATCCACATCCACCCGAAGAAGGCAGGAGCGGGGGACCCAGGTAGTACGCCGATTCCTTCGGAGAAGGACGGCTCGGGGTGAAGTCGCGCGAGAGCGCGGCCGGACATCTCCAGTCCGAACCCGACAGCTCACCTCGCAGGCGCCGGAGAGGAATTCGCCATGCCCGCGAAGGGTAAGCACCGCCGCCCCAAGTCCAGCCGCCTGACCCGCGGCCTCGCCGCCGCCGGCACCGGCGGCGCCGTCGTCGCCCTCCGCTCCTCGGAGCCACCGGCGCCCACGCCGCCGAGCAGGCCGCCGCTCCCGCCGCCGCCCCGGTGAAGGCCGCTCCCGCCGCCCCCGCGAAGGCCGCGCCGAAGACGTACTCCGTCGTCCGGGGCGACTACCTGTCGAAGATCGCCTCCGAGCACCACCTCGCCGGCGGCTGGCAGAAGCTGTACGCGGACAACCGCCGGGTCGTCGGCGAGGACCCCTCGATGATCCTGCCCGGCATGAAGCTCACCCTCGGCGCCAAGAGCACGGCCGGGACGGACCACCGGGGCACCCGGAGCTCCGGCAAGAACGGCGACGAGGCCCCCGCGCCTCCCGCGACAGCGGGCGCGCCCGGCCCCGGCCGCCGCCGCGACCACCTCCGCCCCGGCGCCCGCCTCCTCGGCCGGCACGGGCTCCTCCTCCGGCTGGGTCGCCCCGATCGCCGGCGCCGGCACGTCGACCCCGTACCACCAGGCCGGCTCCATGTGGTCCTCCGGCTACCACACCGGCGTCGACTTCGTCGCCTCCACCGGCACCCCCGTCCACGCGGTCGGCCCCGGCACCGTCTACTCCGCCGGCGACGGCGGCGCGTACGGCAACCAGGTCGTCATCCAGCACGCCGACGGCACCTTCTCGCAGTACGCCCACCTGTCCTCGATCTCCGTCTCCGCCGGCCAGACCGTCACCGGCGGCGAGCAGATAGGCCTCTCCGGCGCGACCGGCAACGTCACCGGCCCGCACCTGCACTTCGAGATGCGCACCGGGCCGGAGTACGGCTCCGACATCGACCCGCTGGCCGCCCTGCGCCAGCACGGCGTGAGCATCTGACGCGGCATCACCTCTCGGAGGCCCGGCACCCGCGTGCCGGGCCTCCGGCGTATTCCGGTTTGGGGGAATCTTTATCGGTGGCATATGTCACCCTGCGTCAACCCCTCCTTACGGTCGCGTAGGTCACACCCGAAGGGGAAGGATGTGGTCCCGTGGCAGACGATTCGAGATCAACAGACCAGAACGCATTCGGGTCGTACGCGGCGATCGGCGACAGCTTCACCGAGGGCGTCGGAGACCCCGGGCCCGAGGGGACGTACGTCGGCTGGGCGGACCGCTTCGCGGTCCTGCTCGCCGACCAGCTGCCGGAGCACGACGACTTCCGGTACGCCAATCTCGCCGTACGGGGGCGCCTTCTCGACCAGATCGTGGCGGAACAGGTCCCGAGGGCGAAGGAACTCGCCCCCGACCTGGTGACCTTCTGCGCGGGCGGCAACGACATCATCCGCCCCGGGACGGACCCGGACGACGTGGCCGAGCGCTTCGAGCGCGCCGTCGCCGACCTCACCTCCGCCGTCGGCACCGTCATGGTGACCACCGGCTTCGACACCCGCGGCGTGACCCTCCTCAAGCACCTGCGCGGCAAGATCGCCACGTACAACGGGCACGTCCGGGCCATCGCGGACCGCTACGGCTGCCCGGTCCTCGACCTGTGGTCGCTGAAGTCCGTGCAGGACCGGCGCGCCTGGGACGACGACCGGCTGCACCTCTCGCCCGAGGGACACACCCGCGTCGCCCTGCGCGCCGCCCAGGTCCTCGGCATGGAGGTGCCCGCCGACCCGGACCAGCCCTGGCCGCCGGAGCCGCCGCGCGGCACCCTCGAAGTGCGCCGCGACGACATCCACTGGGCCAGGGAGTACCTGGTGCCCTGGATCGGGCGCAGGCTGCGCGGCGAGAGCTCGGGCGACCACGTGGAGGCGAAGCGCCCCGACCTCATGCCCCTGTAGCGGCGGGCGGACCGGCGGGGACGGACGGGCCCCGGTTGGTGCGGGAGGTGAAGGGCGCCGGCGGTCAGGAGTGGCGCGCGGGAGGCGGCGCCGCCGGGTGCTGGGATGTGCCCGCCGGAGCCCCGGCACCCACCCCGAAGGGACCCGCCCGTGACGATCCGCCGCCCAGCGCCGCCCGCACCGCCCGCCTGCTCGCCGCCACCGCCGTGCTCGGCGGCCTCCTCGCCGGCACGGCGGCCCCGCCCTGGCCGCCGCGCCCGGCCGGGCCGCCCTCCGCACCTCCGCCCGCGACGCCGACCCGGCCACGGCCACGGTCACCGTCACGGGCAACGGCCGCGCGTCCGCCGCACCCGACCTGGCGATCCTGTCCGCCGGGGTCGAGGCCACCCGCCCGACGGCGAAGGAGGCGATGGCGGCGCAGAGCACCGGGGCCGAGACGCTCCTCGCGGTGCTCCACAAACAGGGGATCGCCGACCGGGACATCCGCACCGACAGCCTCTCGCTGGCCCCCGTCTACACCCAGACCAAGGACGGGGAAAGCAAGGTGACGGGCTATCAGGCGGGGCAGTCCTTCTCCGTGAAGGTCCGCGACATCGACCGGACCGGCCAGGTTATCGGCGCCGTCAACGACGCCGCCGGGAGCACGGGCCGGATCAACGGGGTCGTCTTCGACGTCGCCGACCCCTCGGCGCTGCGCGCGAAGGCCCGCGAGGCCGCCTACCGCGACGCGTACGACAAGGCCTCGCAGCACGCCCGGCTCAGCGGCCACCGCCTCGGCCGCCTGGTCTCCCTGAGCGAGGGCGAATCCGTCCGCCCCGGCCTCGGCGCGGCCCCCGTCCCGGCCGACGAACCGGGCGTCCCGCTGGCACCCGGCGAGATCGAGGAGCAGGTCACGGTCTCGGCGGTGTACGAACTGATCTGACCGGGGGCGGGGCGGGCACGGGCACGAGGGCGGGGGAGCGGGAGGGCGCGGCCGGATCGACTACAGAGGGCTGTCCGGGCTGTCCTAGCCGCCAGGGCCGTCCGCCGGGTCTCCCGGCTCGTCCTGGGGGGCCTCCGGTGCCCCCGGCCCCTCCGGTGCGGACGCCCCCGGAGTCGGCAGGCCGAGTTCACGGGCGAGGGCGGCGTCGGCCCAGCGGAGCATCGTGGTGCGGGGAGGGAGCCGGGGTAGGCCGTGGTCTGGACGGCGAGGCCGTCGAGGAGGGCGGTGAGGCGCCAGGCGGCACCGGCGGGATCCGCGCAGCGGAACTCGCCGGCGGCGGCGCCCTCCTCGATGACCCGGGTCAGCGCGGCCTTCCACTCCTGGTCGAGGGAGGCGGCGACCCGGCGCAGTTCGGGGTCGCGCAGGAGACCGCCCAGCCCTCGATCCACAGCCGCCAGCCCTTGGCCCGGCCGGTCGGGGCGTACCAGCGGAGCGCGGCCCGCAGCCGCCGGACGGCGGTGGAGCGCCGTCCGAGCAGCCGGCGCAGCTGGGCGAGGTCGCCCTCGGCCGCGTGGGCGAAGGCCGCGGCGACCAGTTGCTCCTTGGACGAGAAGTGGTAGAGCACGAGCGCGTTGCTCACGTCGAGCGCGGCGGCCACGTCGGAGATCCGGACGGCGGCGACGCCACGGGCCTCGATCTGCTCGACGGCGGCCCTCAGGAGTTCCTCCCGCCGCTCGGCCACGCTCAACCGCACTCTCGCCACGCCGTGCAGCCTACACAGCACATGACAAGGGCATGATCGTCACACGGCTTCGGCGCGTGGCCGGTTCAGTACCAGCCGTAGCGTTCGGCGATCACCGGAAGGCGCTCGTCCACCAGCGCGTGCGCCGCGCGCGCGGGCTGACGCCCTCCGCCTCCGCCCGGTCGAGCATCCCGCCGACGAGCGTCCGCATCGCCCGCCGCACCCGCTCGAAGGCCTGCTCCGCGTCGGCCTCGACGTCGCCGAAGAGGGTCCACCACCACCAGGCGTTGGTGCACGAGTTCACCACCACGTCCGGGAGGACGGTCACCCCGCGCGCGGCGAGCGCCTCCTCGGCCTCCGGCAGGACCGGCATGTTGGCCGCCTCGGCGATCCAGCGGGCGGTGATCCGGTGCTGGTCCGCGGCGCCGATCGCGTACGAGACGGCCGCCGGGACGAGGACCTCGGCGTCGGCCGAGGCCAGGCGTCCCGGGCTCCTCGCGGTCGCCGGGACGCAGTGCGGAGCGGTCGACGGTCCCGTGCGCGTCACGGGCGGCGAGCAGCGCCTCGACGTCGAGGCCGTCGGGGTTCACGATCGTGCCCCGGACGTCGGCGACGGCCACGACCCGCAGCCCGGCCTGGAGAGGAAGCGGGCGGTCGCCCCGCCCATCGTGCCGAGGCCCTGCACGGACACCCGGGTCCCCGCGTACGGCCGTCCGGCCCGGTCGAGGGCGACGAGCACGGACTCGGCGACCCCGAGACCGCCGACGAGCTCGTCGAGCCCGATGCCGTCCACCTCGATCGCGAACGCGTCGGCGAGCCGCTTCCGGGCCTCCGCCTCGTCCTCCAGGAGCGGGTACACGGCCTGTACGGAGGAGACGAGCCCGGCCTCGGCCACCGCCCGGTCCACCAGGTCCTGGGTGAGCCCGAGGTCCTCCCCGGTGGTCCAGAACCGCTCGACGTACGGCCGCATCGCCCGCAGGTAGCGCACGAGGACGCCGTACGCCTCGGGGGAGCGGGGGTCGCAGTCGATGCCGCCCTTGGCGCCGCCCAGCGGCACGTACCGGGCGGACGGGTCGTAGTGCAGGGCCTCCTTCATGGTCATGCCCCGGGCGAGCCCGGCGACCTCCTGCGCCGTACAGCCCTCCCGCATCCGCAGACCCCCGCTGGCCACGCCGCGCACCAGCCGGTCGACCACCAGATGGCCCCGTCGCCCGGTCACGTGATCGGTCCAGTCGACGGACAGCAGGGGTGGGACTCATCGCGGATCTCCTCGGAGGGACGGTCGGACGGGCGGGTCGTACTGAACGACGGTTCAGTATGGCCGACCGCCCGGACGTCCCGGGTCCGGGCCGCCCATAATGGAACGACCCCAGAGATCAGGAGGTCCTGTGACCGGTACCGGCTCCGACCGTTCGCCGCGGGCCCGGCTGCGCGCCCTGCGCCCCGAGTCCTTCGGCGCGGACCCCACGGGCGCCCGCCTCGCCCGGATCCGCCGCTCGCCGAACTTCGCGGACGGGATCTTCCAGAACCCCGAACCGGCGCGCCGCGGCCCCTCCGGGTCCGGCGTCGAACTCGCCAAGATCTACTTCGAGAAGGAGGGACGCGCGCGCCGAGCCCCACCGGCGCGATCCCCGTCCACCCCACCACCCTCGCCGACCTGGCCGAGCCCCGGCCACCGGCCTGCGCCTGACCTGGATGGGCCACTCCGGCATCCTCGCGGAGATCGACGGCCACCGGGTCCTCTTCGACCCGGTCTGGGGCGACCGCTGCTCCCCGTTCCCCTTCGCGGGTCCCAAGCGGCTCCACCCCGTGCCCGTACCGCTGGCCGAGCTCGGCCCGGTCGACGTGGTCGTGATCTCGCACGACCACTACGACCACCTCGACCTGCCGACGATCAAGGCACTGGCCGGCACCGACACGCTCTTCGCGGTGCCGCTCGGCGTCGGCGCGCACCTGGAGCGCTGGGGCGTGCCCGCCTCCCGCCTGCGCGAGCTGGACTGGAACGAGTCCACCGAGGTCGGCGACCTGCTGCTCACGGCCACCCCGGCCCGCCACTTCTGCGGCCGCGGCCTGCGCAACACGCAGCACACGCTCTGGGCCTCCTGGGTGGTGCGGGGCCCCGAGCACCGCCTCTTCCACAGCGGCGACACCGGCTACTTCTCCGGCTTCGCCGACATCGGCGCCGCCCACGGCCCCTTCGACGCCACGATGATCCAGATCGGCGCCTACTCGGAGTTCTGGACCGACATCCACATGACCCCCGCCGAGGGGATGCGGGCCCATCTCGACCTCCAGGGCGGCAAGCCCGCCGGGGTGCTCCTGCCGATCCACTGGGGCACCTTCAACCTCGCCCCGCACCCCTGGGCCGAGCCCGGGGAGTGGACGAAGGACGCGGCCGAGGAGGCGGGCCAGGCGGTGGCCTTCCCGAAGCCCGGCGAGCCCTTCGAGCCCGCGGGGAAGCTGCCGGGGGAGGCCTGGTGGCGGACGGTGTCCCGGCCGATCCCGCGTCCGTGGCGCCGCCCCCGGCCGGCGCAGGCTCCTGCCGAGGAACCCAGGAACGATCTCGACCTCGCGGGCGAGAGGTGACGCCGGCCCAGGACGACCTCGCGGAGACCGTGCGGATGCCTGTGTGCCCGGAGCCCGCCGGGAAGGGACGCTGACCCGCGGTCTCCTCGCACGGACGGGACGGGCGGCAGGCGCCGTCTCAGGGCCGTGGCCGCGCCGGCTCTCCGAAGGGTGCGCCCGTCTCGGCGTCGAACGCCATGCCGTACAGCGCGTGGTCGGCCCGGGGCGGTGACGCGGGTATCGAGCTCCCGGGCGCCGGGTTTCCGGGCGTCGAGCTCCCGGGCACTGCGGTTCCGGGAGTCGCGCTCCCGGGCGTCGCGGTTCCGGGCGTCGTGCTCCCGGGCGTCGCGTTTCCGGATGTCGGCGGGGTGAGGGAGACGAGCCAGAGGACGCGCCACTGGCGCCGCCCGTCGCGGCGGGCGATGAGGTCGCTGCCGGTCACACGGGCGTCGGGGCGGGCGGCCAGGGCCTTGGCGGTGGCCTGCTCCCTGGACATCTTCACCGGAGGGAGCGCGGGAGCCTGTTCGTTCCGGGCGGCGAAGGAGAGGATTTTCCGGCCGCCCCCCACGACGAGGTCGAGACGCATCGGGAGGAGGACGCCCCCGGCGCGGGCACGCCACTGCACCACCCTGGCCTGCCGGTCGGGGCCGCCGCCGAGTACACCTGCGCACGGCTGCCGCGCAGCGCCCACGGGAAGTGCGTCCGGGCGAACGCGGCCCCCGCGTCGAGGGCGGACTCGTCCGTCAGCTTCGCCGTCGAGGCCTTCTCGGGGACGAACGCCGCGAGCTGTCCCGCCATCGGCTCTCCGGACGGCCAGGCCAGCGCGAGGGAGCCCGTGGAGGTGGCGACGTCCAGCCTGCCGGGACGGTCCGCCGAGGCGGGTACGTAGCGCACGTCGGTCGGGGCCACGCCCGGCCCGAAGAAGGCCCGGGTGGCGTCGGACGCGGCGACCAGCTGCTCGGCGTCCGGGCGCTGCGAGGCGTCCGCGTCGGAGAGGGTGAGGCCGACGGCGGGCACGGCCACGGCGGACAGGAGCAGTCCGCCGAGGACGGCGACGACCACCCGTTGCGGACGTCATGGCGCCCGGCCCGCCCGGGTGCCGGGGAGACCGCCGCGCGGCGCCGCCGCCAGGCGACCGCGACGAGGCAGCCGGCGAGTGCTCCGAGGGCGTTCGCGCCGAGGTCGGAGACGTCACAGGCCCGTGCCATGCCGGGCACCAGCGCCTGTGTCACCTCGATCGCCCCGGAGAGCACGGCCAGGGCCGGCACCACCGTGACGGGGCGCCGGGTGGACGCCGTCAGGAAGAAGCCCAGGGGTACGAAGAGCGCGATGTTCAGGAGGGCTTGATCGGCGACGAGCGCGGCCGCGAAGTCCTCGGGGACCGAGCACATCCGGGACGCGGGCGCGTGCGGTCCGAGCGGGGCGAGCGTGGCGACGAGCACGACCGCGCCGGAGGCAGCGGTCCCCAGCCAGGCCAGGGCGGCCCGTCCGTGACGCCGGTACAGGGGCCGGGCGGCGATCGCGGTGGCCAGGACGATCAGGACGAGGGACGGCCCCAGAAGGGGATTCGCGCCGATGAAGGCATCGATCATGGTGGTTCTCCGCTGGGCGGCTGGAGGGAGCGGGGGGAGGCCGGCCTCCCCGCGGAAGGCGGGGAGGCCGGCGCGGCACGTCAGCAGGCGGTCACGGGCGCGTTGTAGAACGTCCCCTGGTCCTGCACGGCCAGCCAGCCGACCACGTTGGCGCAGTCGTTGAAGCCCAGCCCGTTGAAGAACTCGTGCGACGTGGTGTTCACGTTCTGGGTGAACCAGCCCTTGTTGTAGCTGTAGCCGTGGTAGCTGAAGCCGAACTGGGCGGTGATCGTGCCGCCGCCGTTCTTCTCGTACCACTCGTCCATCTTCCAGTACACGCCGCCGCCGGGCTGCTCGGTCGGGTAGTCCCAGTCGGCCGCGATCGTCGTGAACAGGTAGCCGTTGCTCAGCTTCAGCCGCGACGTCCCGTAGTCCCAGTTGCCACCGGCGGAGGCGCTCGGAGCGGCGGCCAGGAGTACGGCCATCAGGGCGGCGGAGGTACCGAGTGCCTTGCGAATCTTCATGATCACCTCGTGTTGTGAAACCCCGGACGGACGCCGGGATGCTGATGCGTCAGTGGAAAAAAAGCGTCAGAGCGTGCCGTAGAGGGCGCACTGGGTCCAGTCGGAGGCCTGCTCGGTCGGCACGTCGCAGTAGCCGATCCGGTACTCCCCGGTCTCGCTCTGCCAGCCCTGGATCGTGATCTCGCCCTTCCACCACCAACCGGGAACCGGGGTCCAGTCGTTGGGCGAGGCGATCCAGCCGGTGCAGGCCTCCTGGTCGGCGTGGTTGCGGCCGCACATCCTGATCTGGTCGGACCAGCGCGTCGAGATGGTCACCTGCTGGCCGTTGGTTCCGGCGGCGGCGGATCCCGCGTAGCCGATGACGCCCGCGGTGGCGAGTGCCGCGGCCGTCGCGATCCTGGCGATCTTCCTGTTCACCGTCATGCTGTCGTCCTTCTACGGGTCGGGAAGGTGGGGACAGGGTTCCTGCCGCCGGTTCCCGTGGTCGGGTGGGTCGAGCAAGGGAGGATGTCCGTGCGGGCTGCACGGACGCTGTTCGACCGCTGCACGCGCGAGCGGCGGCGGGTGGACGGGCCCCGGGCCTCACCCCGTGGTCCGCGTGCAGGGGTGTCCGTGGAACGAGCCGTGCGCGTGCGTCCGCCCGTGCGCGTACGGGCGGCGGAGCCGTCCGTGCCGTCCGGGCCCCCGGGGCCGGGGACGCCGAGGACGCCGCGACGGAGGCGCCGTTCGCGATCTCGCGCGCGAAGTGCCCCACCAGCGGGTGCACTTCGTACGTCCAGGATCGCCCGAGGCGACGAACCCCACGGCGGCGAGCCCTCCAGCGCCGCCGCCCCGTCGTCGCACCGGCCTCCAGCAACCGCCCGGCCGACGCCGGGGTCAGTGCGCCGAGCCCCTGCCGTCCGATCAGCGTCAGCAGCCGCGCGGCCAGACGGCCGCGACCGCCCATCGCCCGGATGAGGTGGCGGTATCCGGAGGCGAGCGACCCGCGCACGCTCAGGTCGTCGAAGTCCAGCTCGTCCAACCGCCGTTCCCCGGGCGTCAGCGCGTCGGCCAGGTCCGCCGGCGACAGGGCCGGATGAGCGGCGAGCCGGGCACCGATCACCCTGAGGGCCAACGGCAGGTGCCCGCACAGGGCGGCGATCCGTTCCAGCGAGTCGGCGTCCCCGCCCCGCGTCCGGTACCGGCGAGCGAACCCAGCAGCGCCACGGAGTCGGACGGGGAGCGGACCGAGCCCCAGGGAGGTGAACCCGTCGAGACCGGTGAGCGGGGTCGTGCTCGTCGCCAGGACCGCGCAGCCAGAGAGCGGCTCCAGGAGCGGCCGCAGCTGCGCCGCGCCGGCGACGTCGTCCAGGACGAACAGGACGCGCCGACCTGCCACGGCACGCCGTAACCGGGTGGCGAGGGCGCCGAGGTCACTCGCGTCCGTGGACGGCGCGCGGACGCGCTGCGGCTCCGGAACCGCGACGTCCATCGCGGTGAGGGCCTGCCGCAGAACGCGCGCCGGTGTCGGCGGGCACGGGCCGTGGGCGCCCAGTTCGAGATGGACCCGGCCGTCCGGGAACCGTTCCCTCAGGCGGTACGACACGAGGGCCGCCAAGGCGCTCTTGCCCACACCGGGCATCCTGCTGACCGCGACGGCGCGAGCCATGCCCTCCCCGGGGCGTCCAGCAGCACCCGCTCGACGGCACGCACCGACTCCACCCGTCCGACGAAGCGGAACGGCGGGCGGGGCGCCCGGGGCGGCGGTGCCCGTCCACCCGCGAACGATCCCGTGGCCGGGAACGAGGCCGACGCCGACGCCGACGCCGGTGCCGACGCCGGTGCCGACGCCGGTGCCGACGCCGGTTCCGGCGCCGCGACGGAGGCGGACGCGCGGCCCGGGACGTGGCCCGGATGTGGCCCGGATGTGGCCCGGACGTGGGCCGGGGCCTGGGCCGGGACCTGGCCCCGGGCCGGGACCCTGCCCGGACGGTGGTCCCGGCCGGCGGGGAGTCTTCGTCCGGTCCGGGGCCCGACCCGGGGCCTGCCCGTCGGGCCCCGTCGGGGCGCGCCCGGTCAGGAGCGCCTGGTGGAGAGCCCGTACCTGCTCGCCGGGGTCCACGCCGAGCTGCTCGGCGAGGCGCCCCCGGAGACCTTCGTACACGAGCAGCGCCTCCGCGGACGGCCGCAGCTCCGCAGCGCGCGCATGAGGAGGGCATGCGCGTGTTCCCGCATCGGATGCCGGCCGGTCAGTTCGCTCAGGCAGCCCACGACCTCCTCGGCGCGCCCGAGTTCCAGCAGCAGCTCCGCGTGCAGTTCGCGCGCGGCCGTCCTGAGGTCGTGGAGGCGCCGCGCCTCGGCCGCCAGGCACGGGGTGTCCAGCGAGTCCGCGAAGGGGCGCCCCGCCAGAGATCCAGGGCGCGCTCGACGCCGGCCAGCGCGCCCGCGCGGTCGCCGTACCGGCGGCGGCGCCGCGCGTCACGGACCAGGTCCTCGAAGGCCGCTCCGTCGACGGACCGCCGGTCGAGGTCCAGTACGTAACCGCCCGGCTTGGTGACGATCACCGCGTCACCGTCCTCGCCCCACGCCGCCCGGAACAGCCTCCGCAGGCGTGAGACGCGGACCTGGACCGCGTTGAGCGGGTCGGAGGTGGGGCGGCGGCCCACACCTGCTCGGCGAGGTGGTCGCTCGACACGAACGAGCCGGTGTGGACGAGGAGTTCACCGAGGAAGGCCCGGTCCCTGGCCGCGCTCGGTGCGGACTCGCTCCCTTCCGCTCCCGTCACGACGACGGGTCCCAGCACGCTGATGTTCATCTTTCCCCAGGAAACGTGGTGCGCTCTGTTCGTGCCCCACGCTGCCCACCGCTTCTAACGGCGCCATAACCGCGCCCACGGGCGGCCGTCGCGCGGCCCCGTGCGGCGTGCGCGTCTCCGACGGCGCCCCGGTGCAGCCCCGTTATGATCTTGTTCCGGGGTGACCGGCCCCGGTGCACGACGGGGTGGGCGTGAGGTTCGGGCTTCTTGGCGCGTTGACGGTTCACGACGCGGAGGGGTCGAACTCTCCCCGAGTTCCCCGATGGCCAGGGCCCTGCTCGCGGCACTGCTCCTGGAACGGAACCGCGTCGTCTCCCTCGACCGGCTGGAGACGCTCCTGTGGGACGGACGGCCACCGGCCCGCGCGAGGGCCTCGCTGCACAACCACCTGATGCGGCTGCGGCGTTCGCTCGGAGACCACTCCCGGGTGCGGAGCGAGGGCGGGGGGCTCGTGGTGCGCGCCGCCGACGGGGAGCTCGACCACCTGCTCCTCGCACGGCGTCTGGAGGCGGCGCGCCGCGCCCGAGCCGCGCTCGACTGGAGGGGCGCCCTGCGCGAGGCGGATGCCGCGCTCACGCTGTGGCGGGGCGCCCCGCTCGCCGAGTTCCCCGCGCTCGCGCACGAGGCGGCGGCCCAGGTGTCCGCATGGCAGGAGGCGTACCTCCAGGCCCTGGAGCTGCGCGGCGAAGCCGCCCTGAAGCTGGGGAGGCACGGCGATCAACTGCCGGAACTCCTCCGTCTGGTCGAGGAGTTCCCCACCGGGAGACCTTCCACGCCCAGCTCCTCCGGGCGCTTCACCGGACGGGCCGCCGGGCCGAGGCACTGGAGGTCTACCACCGTCTGCGGCGCGCGCTCGTCGACGACCTCGGCGTCGAGCCGGGGCCCGCCGTCCGGCTCGCCTACCAGGACGCGCTCGACGACGACCCGGCCGACGCGACCCGGCCGGCGCCCGAGGTCCCCAACACCCTGCCCCGGGACGTGGCGTCCTTCACCGGGCGAGGCAGCGAGCGCGAGCGTCTCCTCGCGGCCGCCGGGGACGTCGCGCGCGGCGGCGGGGTCGTGGGCATCCACGCGGTCGACGGCATGCCCGGCATCGGCAAGACCGCGTTCGCCGTGCACATCGCGCACCGGCTCAAGGAAGCGTTCCCCGACGGCCAGATCTATCTGCCCCTGCACACCCACACGCCCGGAACCCCGTCCCTGGAGCCCTCGGACGCCCTCACGCACCTGCTGCTCGCCCTGGGCGAGAGCCCGCAGGACATCCCCGCCGACCCTCCGCGCGCGCCGGCCTGTGGCGCAGCCGCCTCTCCGGGCGCCGCGTGCTCGTCCTCCTCGACGACGCCCGCAGCAGCGCCCAGGTGGAGCCGCTGCTGCCCGGCACCCCGGCTCCCTCGTCCTGATCACCAGCCGCCACCGGCTCGAGGCACTCGCCGACAGCACCCCGGTCACCCTGCGGGTGCTCTCCGAGGAGGAGGCCGCACGCCTCCTGGTGGCCAAGGCGGCACGCGCCGACATCACGGTGGACGATCCTGCGGTCCCCGCGCTCGCCGCCCTCTGCGGTTTCCTCCCGCTCGCGCTCCAGCTCATCGCGGCCCGGCTGCGCCACCGCCCCGCCTGGACCCCCGCGGACGTGGTCCGCGACCTGCGAGCCGCCCACGGCCGGCTCGACTCCCTGGTCACGGAAGGCACCTCCGTGACGGCGGCCTTCGAACTCTCCTACCAGGACCTCGCGCCACCGGCCCGCGTGCTGTTCCGGCGCCTGGGGCTGCTGCTCGGGGACGACGTCGACGCGCACGCCGCCGCGCCCTCGCCGGCATGCCGCTCGCCCGGACCCGCGCGCTGCTGGAGGAACTGGAGAACCGCCACCTCCTGGAGGAGCCGTCGCGCGGGCGCTACCGGATGCACGACCTGGTCCGCGAGTACGCCCGTACCCTGGCCGCCGCCGACACCGCCGCCGAATCGGCGGCCGCCGTCGAGCGCCTCCTCGGTCACTGCCTGGACGCCACGACCGAGGCGGACCGCCACCTGGCCCGGTACGGCGAACCCGAGACGTCACTCGAGAGGCGGCCCTCCGCGCCCTGCCGGCCTTCGACGGCGCGGAGGGGCGATGGCCTGGCTGCGGGCCGAGCGGGCGAACCTGCGGGCCGCGGTGGAGTACGCGGCCCGGCACGGACACCCCACGCACGCGATCCGCATCTCCGTGGCGATGACCGAGTTCCACCGCAGGAGCGGCCACTGGCTGGAGGCGCTGACCCTCCTCCGGATCGCCCTGGACGCGGCGCTGGCGACGGACGACGTCGCGGGACAGGCCATGGCCCGCCGCGACACCGCCACCCTCGAAGTCCTTCAGGGGAAGTACGAGCGGGCCGAGGCCGGGCTGCTGACGGCCCTGGAACTCTTCCGTTCCGTGGGCGACCGCCGCCAGGAGGCCGCCACGCTGCACAACCTCGCCAGGATCCAGTGCCTGACCGGGCGGTTCGGCGAGGCCGAGGGAATCCTGCGCCAGGCCCTCGACCGCTTCGTCGACGTGGACGACCGCCGGGGGCAGGCGGTCATCTGGATCGACATGGGCCAGTTGCAGCAGCTCGGCGGTCACTGCGACGAGGCGATCGCCCACCTGGAGAAGGCGCTGGAACTCCTGGGGACCTGGACGAGTTCACGCGCGCCAATGCCCTGACCGCGCTGGGCGACGTACTCAAGTCCGTCGGCCGGTACGCGGACGCCGAGCTCCGGCACCGCCAGGCCCTGGCACTCTTCCGGCGGCTGGGCAGCGTCATGGGCCAGGCGAACACCCTGACCGACCTCGGCGACGTCCTGCGGCTGACCGGAGCCCACGACGAGGCCGCCGACGGCCTTCGCGAGGCGCTGCGGCTGTTCTGCGAGATGGACAGCAAGATGGGTACGGCGCAGGCCCTGACGTTCCTCGCCCGGGTCCAACTCGGCCGTGGAGAGGGGCGGAGGCGGAGGCGGGCCTCCGTGAGGCGCTCGGCGTGTGCGACGAGCTGAACAGCGACTTCGCCCGCGCCTACGTGATGATGCACCTGGCCGAGGCCGAGTGCGCCCGCGGTGCCCACGCCGACGCCCTCGCCCACGCGCTGAACAGCCTCAAGCTCTGCCGGCAGGTCGAGGACCGGGGCGGCGAGGCGGGAGCACTGCTCGTCCTCGGCGGGTACGCCTCGGCCTGGGCTCCCCGGCCGAGGCGCTCGAATGTTACGAGCAGGCACTGGGCCTGGCACAGGAGATGCACCTGCCGTACGGGAGGCGCGCGCGTCCGAGGGCGTCGGCGCGGCCCTGGCCGACCTGGACCGGATCGCCGAGAGCCGGACCTTCCTGCGCCGCGCCCTGGAGATCGACCGACGCCTGCGGGTCCCCGACGCGGAGCGCCTGCGCGCCCTCCTCGGCGAGGACTGAGGACGTCCCGGTCCGGGCCGGTGTCCCGGCCGGTCCCGCACCCGTGGCGCCGCCCTACGCCCCGTCCCCGGCCGGCCCTCCGACCGGGCCTGGCCGCTCAGCGCGGACCCCAGACGGGCCACGCCCTGGGCCCTGACCAGCGAGGTCCCCTGGGTGTCCACGCGGCGCATCAGCGGGGTCATCAGGGGCAGCCCGGCGAGCGGCCGGTCCGCGCCCACGGCGACGTGCAGCCGGGCCACGAAGCGGGCGAAGCCCGCCGGGCTCGCCGGATCGTCCGGATCCCCGCGAAGCGCTCGGCCCGTGCCATCGCGGCCTCCGACTCACCGACGCGCCCCGTGGCCCGCAGGACGAGCGCGAGCAGCACCCCCGACATGTGAAGGCGCCTGCCGTCCCCGGCCTCCTCCGCCCAGTCGAGCGCCGCGCGCAGGTCCGTCTCCGCCGCCGGGTACGCGCCCACCAGGCAGGAGAGCCAGGCCCGGGTGTGCAGCGCCCGTGCCCGGTACGCGGGTTCCCCGGCCTCCTCCGCGCACCGGGCGGCCTGCCCGGCGAGCCGGCAGGCGTCCTCGTAATGGCCACGGCTCGGGAACAGGCTGCAGACCGCGATCAGCGTCAGCAGTTCCACCGCCGTCCGCAGGGCGTCGGGGACCGAGGCCAGCGACTGCTCCACGGCGGAGGTCAGCACCGCGTGCTCCGCGCGGAACCACGTCCGGGCCTGCTCGGTGTCCTCGAAGGCGAGGCCCGCACCGCCCGCCGCGCGGAGCCACGCCGGGAGGGACGTCGTCGGGCAGCGCCGTCCGGGCCACCCGTACCGCGCTGTCGTAGAGGAGGGACAGGACCCGGCGCAGCGCCGCCGCCCGGTCCTCGGCGCGCTCGGTGGACTCGGCCTGGCGCCGGCCGTAGAGCCGGAGCAGGTCGTGCAGCCGGTAGCGGCCCGGAGCGGGGGACTCCAGCATTCCCGCGTCGACCAGGGCCTCCGCGAGGTCCTCGGCCGCGTCCTCCTCCATGCCGAGCAGCGCGGCGGCGACGGGCAGCGGAAGGTCGGGGGCGTCGAGGAGGGACAGCAGCCGGAAGGCCCTGGCGCGGGCGGGCGTCAGGGCCCGGTAGCCGAGGCGGAAGGCGGACTCCACCGTGTGGTCGCCGTGGCTCAGCTCGCCGAGCAGCGTGGCGGTGTCGGCCAGCCGCGCCCCGAAGGCGCCCAGGCCGTGCCGGGGCAGCGCGGCGAGCCGGGCCCCGACGATGCGCACGGCGAGCGGCAGACGGCCGCAGGACTCGGCCAGGGCTCGGGCGGCTTCGGGCTCCGCGGCCACGCGCGCGGGGCCCGCGAGCGTACCGAGCAAAGTCACCGCCTCGGCCTCCGTGAAGACGTCCACGGCGAAGGAACGGGCACCGGGGACCGCGAGATGAGGGGCCCGGGTGGTGACGAGCACGGCGGAGCCCGCCGTCCCGGGCAGGAGCGGGCGGATCTGCGCGGCGTCCCGGGCGTCGTCCAGGACCAGCAGCACGCGCCGGTCCGCGAGCAGGGTGCGCAGCAGCGCGGCACGCTCCTCCGGGTCCAGCGGCAGTCGGTCGGACGGGGTGCCGAGCACGGAGAGCAGATCGGCGAGCACACCGACCGGGTCCGCCGGAACGGCACCCGCACCCAGACCGACGTACAACTGCCCGTCGGGAAAGGCCGCGCGCAGGCCGTGCGCCACCTGGACGGCGAGCGCGGTCTTGCCGACACCGCCGATGCCGGTGACGGTCGCCACCGCCATCGCCCGGCCGTGCCCGGGGCAGGCCTGGAGCAGGTGGTCCCGGATCTCGCCGACGAGCCGCTCGCGCCCGGTGAAGTACCCGATGCCGGAGGGGAGCGGTGCGGCGGTCCTTCCCGCACGGCCCGGTCGGCCGCCCGCCCCCAGCGGTGGTTTCCGCAGGTGGGCGATGGTCCCAGCGGGCTGATCCGGATGGACGTACGGGACCACGGAGCCGCCCGCGGCGGGGACTCCCGGTCGGCGGACCTCCGTGGTGGCCGGACGGGACGGAGGAGCCGGACGGGACGAAGGAACCGGACGAGACGAGGAAGACGGAGGGGACGGGGAAGACGGAGGGGATGGGGGAGGCGGGCAGGGCGCGGAAGACGAGCGGGGTGAGGAAGACGGCTGGGGCGAGGGAGACGGCTGGGGCGAGGGAGACGTGCGGACGCCGGGGCTCCGGGCCGCGCGGGGAGGGGCCGTGCGGCCCGTACGGAGGCCGCGGCGCAGTTCCCTCAGTTCGGCGGACGGCCGCGCGCCCAGCTCCCTGGCCAGTACCTCGCAGGCCTCCTCGTACGCCCGGACCGCCTCCACCTGGCGGCCGGTGCGCTGCAGCGCCGTCATCAGCAGCCCGTGCGAGCGCTCCCGAAGGGGGAACTCGCCGACCATCGCGCGCAGTTCGGCCACCACCTCCCGTACCGCCCGAGTGCGAGGGCGGCGGCGCACAGTTCCTCGCGCGCCGCCGCCAGGGATTCCGTCAGCTGTTCGCGGCGGCGCTCCGCCCAGGGCCCCGGCACCCCGGCCAGGGGGACGCCCCGCCAGCGTCCGACCGCACGCGTCAGCCGCTCGTACACGGCCTCGGCCGAACCGTCCCGGTCCGCGTTCCCCCGCGCCTCCCTCACCTCCCTCACCTCCCGCGTCTCCCTCGTCTCCCGCGTCTCCCGTGCGAACGCCTCGGCGTCCACGGACACGTCCAGCGCCGACACCGGGAACCGGTAGCCGTCGTCCGAGGTGAGGATCAGCCCGCTCCGGGCCCGTGCCGCCGGTCCGGCTCCAGGGCCGCGCGCAGCCGCCAGACGTACGTGCGGACGGTCGAGGGCGCACTGCGCGGGCGGCCGCCGGTCCCCACACCCCGTCCACCAGCTGCCCGACCCCGACGACGTGACCGCGCCGCAGCACCAGCATCGCGAACACCGCCTGCTGCTGCGGCGGTCCGAGCTCGATCCGCTCTCCGTCCAGCCGGGCCCCGACCGGCCCCAGCAGCCGCACGTCCAGGTGCCCCGCCGCTCCCTTCGTTCCCGCCGCTTCCCCCGCCTCCGTCGGCCTCCGCATGACCACCTCTCCCCCCCCGGCCCAAGTCCCCCGACAGGCCGCTGACCAGCAGTAGGCCAGTCCCCGATCGACGGCCGATCAACAAACGGTCAACGACCGGACGGCAGGGCGTTCCACGGGGCCGGGACCGTGCCACCCGGGCCGTCCGGCGCCGATCGCCCTCCGTTACAGTGCGATCTGCTCCGCACGGGCGGAGCGCACCATGCGTCGAGCCGCTCCGCCGGCCGCGGCCGCGTGCCGCGTTTTCCTATGAATGAGGTGGGTATGGCCGGGCACCGGCTTTCCAAGAAGCGCCGCTACATCGCGGCGGCGACGGGAGCCGCCGTCGCCGCGGTGGGCGCCGTCGTCGCCGCGCAGACCTCGATGGCGGCCACCACCTGGCCCGCCCAGAAGACCTTCACCGGCCGGGCGTTCGACACCTGCACGGCCCCCTCCCTCGCCGCCATGAAGGCGTGGAAGGGCGACGGCTTCTACGGCGGCGCCGCGGTGTACGTCGGAGGCAAGAACCGAGGCTGCGCGCAGCCGAACCTCACCGCGTCCTGGGTGAAGTCGGTCAGCGCCGCGGGCTGGAAGCTCATCCCGCTCTACGTCGGCGCCCAGCCGCCCTGCCAGACCAGCGCCAACCCCGAGAAGCTCACGGCCTCCACCGCGGCGTCCCTCGGCGTCGCCGACGCCACGGACGCGGTGGCCAAGGCGTCGGCGCTCGGCATGAAGGCCGGCAGCCCGATCTTCCTCGACATGGAGCCGTACGACATCACGAACAAGTCCTGCAACGACGCCGTGCTGACGTACGTCCGCTCCTTCACCAAGACGCTGCGCGCCAAGACCTACCGCGGCGGCTTCTACGGCTTCACCAGCTCCAGCGCCAAGGCCGTCGCCACCGCGACCGACCGCACCGACCTGCCGGGCAACCTCTGGTACGCGCTGTGGGACAAGCAGAACACCACCACCGCCGACTGGCCCTGGGGCGCCGGCCAGTACACCGACCACAGCCGCGCCACCAGTACCTGGTCAACAGCAAGGAGACCCGCGGCGGCTACACCCTCACCGTCGACCAGGACGCCTGGGACGGCCCCGTCGCCCTCGTCGGCTGAGGGCTGAGGGGGGCGGCCGGAGGGCCGCCGGCCTCACCGACCGTTACCGGGCGCTTGCGGGCGAGGCCGACGTACACCCGGACACGGGTGCGAGGACGGGGCGGGCCCGGGGACCGGCGCCCCCCGTCCGGGAGTCCCCGACGGACCCGGAGCGGGTGCGGTACGGGTGCGCCGGAGGGCGTGCGCGCCTCCTGGGGCGAGGGGCGGCGACGGGCCGCCCTCCTCCGGGGATTCCGGCCGGGAGGATTTCCGCAGGGGGCGGAGGCGTGAGAACGCCTCCGCCCCCTTCCGTTCCCGCCCCCTCCCGCTCGGCGGAGCCCCCGGCGGGGAACTCTTCGCGCCATGGCGTCGACTTTCGGCCGATCGTTCTCGGCCGGTCGTGTGAGGGGCGATACCAGAGCGGCCCGCTCTACGGGTAAGTTTGTCAACTGCGCACCGCACCTGAACGGTTGACGACTACAGTGTGTGGCTGATGATCATCGGTAGGCTCGTCGCACGTCTGTAGAACACCCTCCCCGTAGACCCCGCAGCACACACCCCCGCAGTACGCCGACCCCTGGGCACGTACCAAGGACACTCATGTCTCAACTTCGCGCACCCGCCTCGCGGCCCGATCGACGCGAGGGCGGGCGGCACGGCCGCCAGGCGCCCGCTCCGCCACCGGCACTCACGGCAACCCCCGGCGCAGACCCCGGCACTGCTTCCCACGGAAGCCCGCATACGCCCCCAACTCCTGCGCACCTCCGTACTTCCCGCCGTCGCGGTGGCCCTCGGAGGGGCGGCGGCGGTCCTCTTCACCATCCGCTCCACGGGAGCCAGCCCCACCCCGCGCTCTGGGCCGCGCTCACCGGCGCCGCCGCCCTCACCATCGCCTCCGTGACGGCCGCCGCGCTCGGCGCGGACCGGGCCGCCAAGGCCGTGCTCGACCGCTGCAACTCCTGCGCCGCACCACCGTCCGCGGACAGGGCGAACTCCAGTCGGTCGTCGAACAGTTGCGCAAGGGAGAGGGGCTCCCGCCCCGCCCCGCGCAGCCGGCCGCCCCCGTCTCGGGCGACGAGTTCGACCTGCTCTCCCAGGAGCTGAACCGGTCCCACGAGGCCGCCGTGGCGGCCGTCGTCCAGGCCTCCCGGCTCTCCAGCAGCGTCGGCAACGAACAGAAGGTCGAGGTCTTCGTCAACCTCGCCCGGCGCCTGCAGTCCCTGGTCCACCGCGAGATCCAGCTCCTCGACGAACTGGAGAACGAGGTCGAGGACCCGGAGCTGCTCAAGGGCCTGTTCCACATCGACCACCTGGCCACCCGCATCCGCCGCCACGCCGAGAACCTCGCCGTGCTCGGCGGCGCCATCTCCCGCCGCCAGTGGTCGAATCCGGTCACCATGACCGAGGTGCTGCGCTCCTCCATCGCCGAGGTCGAGCAGTACCCGCGCGTCAAGCTGGTCCCCCGATCGACGGTACGCTCCGGGGCCATGCCGTGGCCGACGTCATCCACCTCCTCGCCGAACTCGTCGAGAACGCGACGCTGTTCTCCGCGCCCAACACGACGGTGCTGCTGCGCGCCCAGTACGTCACCGCGGGCCTCGCGATCGAGGTCGAGGACCGGGGCCTGGGCATGCCCGTCACCGAGCAGAACAAGATGAACGCGCTGCTCGCCGACCCCGACCAGGTCAACGTCGCGCACCTGCTCCAGGACGGCCGCATCGGACTCTTCGTCGTCTCGGCGCTCGCCCGCCGCCACGGCATCGCCGTACGCCTCCAGTCGAACATCTACGGCGGCGTCCAGGCCGTCCTCGTGCTCCCGCAGGGCCTCCTCGGCGCCGACCCCGAGGGCCTCGCCCAGCACGAGCGCCAGGCCGCCGCGACCGCCGGTTCCACGGCGATCCCGCCCGGCCAGGTGCAGATCCAGCCGCAGGACCGGCCCGCCGCCCCGGCACCGATGCCGCCCCGGCACCGGTCCAGCCCCGGCCCCCGCCCCGGTCGCGGCCCACGCCCCGGCCCGCCCGCGGACGCCCGCCGTCGACGGCCCGATCGGGAACGCCGCCCGATCGGGACGCCCCCACCCTCGGCACCCCGGCCGCCGCCCCCGCGCCCACCCCCTCCCGGAGCGGGCCGCCGCCCGCCACGAGGAGACCCCGGCCCGTACGCGTACCCCCGTACGCAGACGCAGCCGAACGGCTACGGGAACCCCGGCCACGCCCCCGCGGCACCGGCGCGGCCGCTCGTCGCCGAGCACACCGGCCCGCCGGAGCACCTGCTCTCCCGCTCCCCCGGCTCCCCGTGCCGAGGACGACGGCCGGCCCCTGCTCCCCAAGCGGCGCGCACAGGAGCACATCGTCCCGCAGCTGAGGGACGAGCCCGTGACCCGCAGGCCCGAGGAGCACGCCCTGCACGACCCGGGCCTGATGGCCGCGTTCCAGCGCGGCATCGGCCTCGCCGAATCCCAGCCCGCCCCCCATGAATCGCTGCGTCCCGGCGACGCGCACAAGGAGTAGATCACCATGGCGAGCAATGTGCCGACCGGCCATTCCTCGGACCTCGACTGGCTGCTCAGCGGCCTCGTGCAGCGGGTCCCGTACACCCGCAGCGCCGTCCTGCTCTCCTCCGACGGTCTCGTGAAATCCGTGCACGGCCTCGACCCCGACGCCGCCGACCACATGGCGGCCCTCGCCTCCGGGCTCTACTCGCTCGGCCGCAGCGCGGGCGCCCGGTTCGGCGACGGCGGCGAGGTCCGCCAGGTGGTCGTGGAGCTCGACTCCACCCTCCTGTTCGTCTCCACCGCGGGCTCCGGCACCTGTCTGGCCGTCCTCGCCGGGCGCGAGGCGGACGCCGCCGTCCTCGGCTACGAGATGGCGATGCTCGTCAAGAGCGTCCGGCCGTACCTGGTCACCCCCGCCCGGCAGGCCGCCGGAGCGGTGGGCGGTCTCGGGCAGTAGACGTGACGTCCCCCCAGGAAGGGCCCTGGCTCGACGACGCGGCCGGGCGGCTGATCCGCCCGTACACCGTGAGCGGCGGCCGGACCAAACCCACCACCGCGCTGGACCTGCTGTCCCTGGTGATGGCGACCGGATCGTCACCCCAGGCGCACATGGGGCCCGAGCACAGCCTGGCCCTCGGGCTGTGCGAAGGGCCCACCTCGGTGGCCGAGATCGCGGCGCACTTACGGCTCCCGGCCGTCGTCACCAAGGTCCTGCTCTCCGATCTCGTGGACTGCGGGGCGCTGACCGCCCGGGCACCCCGCTTCCACGCCAATCCAACCGACCGTTCCTTGCTGGAGGCAGTGCTCGATGGCCTACGACAACGGCTCTGAGCGCCACGACAGTTTCGCCGGCGACCCCTTCCCCACCGCACTCAAGATCCTGGTGGCGGGCGGATTCGGCGTGGGCAAGACGACCCTCGTGGGCGCGGTCAGCGAGATCGAACCGCTGAGCACCGAGGAGCTGCTCACCTCGGTCAGCGCGGCCACCGACAGCCTGGAGGGCGTGGAGTCCAAGACGACGACCACCGTCGCCATGGACTTCGGCCGGATCACGCTCGACAAGCGCCACGTCCTGTACCTCTTCGGCACCCCCGGCCAGGAGCGTTTCTGGTTCATGTGGGACGAGCTCTCCGAGGGCGCGCTCGGAGCGATCGTCCTCGCCGACACCCGCAGGCTCCAGGAGTGCTTCTCCGCCGTGGACTTCTTCGAACGGCGCGGGATCCAGTTCATCGTGGCGGTCAACGAGTTCGACGGCGCCTACCGCTACGAGCCGGACGAGATCCGGTCCGCCCTCGACCTCAAGCCGGAGGTGCCGGTCGTCCTCTGCGACGCCCGGATCTCCAGCTCCGGCATCCGCACCCTGCTGACCCTCGTGCAGCATCTGCTCACCACCATCCCGGACACCGTGCCGAGCTACGGAGCCACGCCATGACCTACGACCCGACCGGTCACCTCCTGCTGACCCCCATCGACAAGGAGGCGCCGGCCCGCGTGCAGCGGCTGCGCGAACTCGGTCTGGGGGAGCGGCCGGACCCGGCGTTCGACGACTTCGCCCACCGGCTCGCCGAGGTGACCGGCGCCCCCTTCTCGATGGTGAACTTCATCGACGAGAACCGGCAGTTTTTCGCGGGGCTGCACACCCCCGAGGGCACCCACTCCGGCAGCGACCTGGGCGCGGCCGCCGCGGGCGGCGGCGTCGGCCGCTTCATGGCCCGTGACCACGGCTACTGCCCGCACGTGGTGGTGCGCCGCAAGGCCCTGGTCTTGAGGACGTCTGCGACTACCCGCGGTTCGCGGGCAACCCGGTCGTGGACGAGATCGGCATCCGCTCGTACATGGGCGCCCCGCTGATCGACCGTACGGGCGTCGCGCTCGGCACCATCTGCGTGGTGGACACGGACGTACGCCCCTGGGGGCGGGCCGGCCTGGAGACGATCAAGGCGATGGCGGCGGAGCTCGTGGAGCAGATCCACCGCCGCGAGGACGGCATGTTCTGACCGCCGGATCCTTCGCGCACTGGGAGCCCCGGTACGGCAGCTGCCGTACCGGGGCTCCCGGGCCGTGGGGGTGGGGATCAGACGTGCGCCGGTTCCCGCTCCGGGGTGCGGACCAGCTCGGAAAGCCGCTCCGACCAGCTGCCCTTGTCCTGGCCGAGGGCGACCTCGGCCAGCCGCAGGAGCTGGACGTCGGAGGTGCCGGCCGGGGCGAAGATGTGGTGCGCGTCGCGCAGGTACCGCTCGATGGCCCGGTCGGTGAAGAGACCGGCCGCCGCGTGGATCTCCATGGCGTTGCGACCGGAGTCGATCGCCGACTCGACGTTGACGAGCTTGGCGTTCATCAGCTCGGTGTCGCAGGAGAGGCCCTGGTCGAGCAGGTGCACGGCGTGGTACGCGGCCAGCCGGGCGGTCATCAGCCGGGACTGCATCTGCCCCAGCTTCAGCTTGACCGTGGGCAGGTCGTGGAGCGGTTTGCCGTAGCGGATGCGCTCGGAGGCGAAGCGGGTGGTCTCCTCCAGGATCGCCCGGTGGATGCCGAGGGAGACGGCGGTGAGGTTGGCCCGGCCGTACAGCACGCTGGAGGAGTACGCGACGGCGAGGCCGTCGCCCTCGTCGCCCAGCCGGTTGGAGGCCGGCACCCGGCAGTTCTCGAAGATCAGCTCGCCGAAGCTGAAGCCGTGGAGGCCCATGGCCGGCTGCTGCGGACCGGTCCTGAAGCCGGGGCGATCGGATTCGACCAGGAAGGCGGTGAGCCCCTTCGATCCCGGACCGGTCCTGACCACGACGCCGTGCAGATCGCCGACGTGGCTGTTGCCGACGTAGACCTTGCTGCCGTTGAGGATGTAGTCGTCGCCGTCCCGGACCGCGCTGGCGCTCATGCCGAGGACGTGACCGCCGGACTCGGGCTCGGTGACCGCGATGGTCGGCAGGCAGGCACCGGCGGCGATCTCCGGGAGCCAGGTCTTGCGCTGCTCGTCGCTGCCGAAGTGGACGATCTTGGCCGTGCCCAGCTGCGAGGCCTGGACCATGGCGCCCATGGCGCCGCTGACCCGGAGAGCTCCTCGATGATGATCGTCTTGGCCAGGTGGCCGGCGCCCATCCCGCCGTACTCCTGGCTGATTGTCGCGCCCAGCCAGCCCTGCTCGGCGATCTTCCGGGACAACTCGTGGTGGACCGTCCGCGACTCTTCCATCTCGGCTATTCGCGGTCGGACCTCACGCTCGGCGAAGTCGCGGACCGTTTCCCTGAGCTCATGATGCAGTCGGCTGTTGAAGTAATTGTTCATACGAGTCCTCCCCTGCGAATCGCCCGCTCGGCGAGTTGTCCGAGCAGGTGGAGCATCGGCAGTGGTCCCGTCCCGAACAGGCCGACCCATTCATGGTGTTGATCTTTCCGGAACGGATCAATATCGCCACGGAGTTTGTCTGAAACAGGCGTGGTTGACGATCGTGTCTGGCTGTGTTTCGTGTGCTCTTGGCCTGCTCGACCTGGTCCCGAGTCCCTTCCCCATGGTCATCTTTCTGCCACATGCCAACGGCAACAAAGTCGCGGGCATATGGCGATGAGCCCTTCCGTATCGCCACATGCGTCACTACTTCCCCAGAGTGCTGACATTCCAGAAGCCCTCCGCCCCCCTTTCCGCCCAGGTGGCGCCGCCCTCCGGCCCGCCGAACCCCCTCCCGCCCCCACCGGCGCGGGCGCGCGGCGCACTCCGGGGCGCGAGGGCGCGTCACGGAGAGTGAGCGTCGCCCGTCCGGCGCGTCACCCGCACACGAGCGCCGGGAAACGCGTGCATGACCACCGGGGAAAGTGCGGTATGGTTCTCATGCACGTTCGGCCGGGGGAAACCCCAGGTCAGACGGGTATCGGGACGTGGCGCAGCTTGGTAGCGCACTTGACTGGGGGTCAAGGGTCGCAGGTTCAAATCCTGTCGTCCCGACTCGAAAGAGTCGTAGACCGAGGGACCGTTTCAGAGTGATCTGAAACGGTCCCTCGGTCGTTTTCCGGGTCGGCCGGGGCGCGGTCGGGGATCGGCCGGAGGTCGGCCGGAGCCGGTCGGGGGTCGGCCGAGGGGTTGGATCGGGGCCCGTGTCGCATCAACTCATCTGTTCTGGGGGTGAGTTGAACTGAGCTGACCTATGTTCTAGGGATTCGCAGCGGTTCACGGTTCGCGGTCCACGATTCGCGGTTCGCCCAGGAGGTCCGATTGCAGCCCAGACGCATACGCGCCCTTGCCGGAGCATTCCGTCGCTCCCCTCTGCTCATCGCCCTCGCCCTCGGTTCGCTGTTCGTCGGGCTCACCCCCTGGCTCGGAGTGGCGAGCACGGGGCCGGGGGGCCGGGGCCCGACGCCCCCGCCGGGGGCCTTCGACCAGCAGGTCGCGCAGCAGTCGCCGCACCACGGAGTGGCCCCGGCGAGCGCCATGGAGCCCATGGCTCCCGTGCTCGACCGGACCGGATGGACGGCCACGGCGAGCGACGAGGAGACCACCAGGGAGAACGGTCGCGCGGCCAACGTCCTGGACGGTGACTCGGCCACCCTCTGGCACAGCCGGTATTCCGGGACCACGGCCCCGCTGCCGCACACCATCACCGTCGACATGCACCGCACGACGGTGGTCTCGGCGCTCGTCTACCAGCCCCGCGCCGTCGGGATCAACGGGCGCATCGGCCAGTACAGCATCAGCGTGAGCACCGACGGCCGGAGCTGGGGCAGTCCGGTCGCCACCGGAACCCTCGCCGACGACGCCAGTGCCAAGACCCTGAGCTTCGCCCCGCAGGGCGCCCGCTTCGTCCGGCTCACCGCCGTCACCGAGGCCGGCAACCGCGGCCCGTGGAGCTCCGCCGCGGAGCTCAACATCCTCGGCGACCCCGGAACCCCGGCCGCCACCGTCGACCTGCCGAGGACCGGATGGACGGCCACGGCGAGCGACGAGGAGACCACCAGGGAGAACGGTCGCGCGGCCAACGTCCTGGACGGTGACTCGGCCACCCTCTGGCACAGCCGGTATTCCGGGACCACGGCCCCGCTGCCGCACACCATCACCGTCGACATGCACCGCACGACGGCCGTCTCCGCCCTGGTCTACCAGCCCCGCAAGGACGGCATCAACGGGCGCGCGGGCGCGTACACCGTCACCACCAGCACCGACGGCACCACCTTCGGCGCACCGGTCGCCTCGGGCACCTGGCGCGACGACGACACCGTCAAGACCGCCACCTTCACCCGCGTCGCGAACGCCCGCTACATACGCCTGACCGTCACCAGAGAGGCCGGGAACCGCGGCCCTGGACCTCCGCCGCCGAGATACGCCTGAGCGGACCGGCGAACCCGGCCGCCCACGGCTCCTGGAGCCGGATCACCGGCTTCCCCCTGGTGCCGGTGGCCACCGCCGTCCTGCCGGGTGACAAGCTCCTGGCCTGGTCGGCGTACGCGATGGACCGCTTCGGCGGCAGCAACGGCTACACCCAGACCGCGATCCTGGACCTCAAGACGGGCAAGGTCACCCAGCGCCGCGTCGACAACACCGGCCACGACATGTTCTGTCCGGGCATAGCGATGCTCGCCGACGGCCGGGTCCTGGTCACCGGCGGCAGCAACGCGGAGAAGGCGAGCGTCTACGACCCGGCCACCGACACCTGGTCCGCGACCGGCGACATGAACATCGCCCGCGGCTACCAGGCCATGACCCTGCTCTCCACCGGCGAGGCCTTCGTCCTCGGCGGATCCTGGAGCGGAGCCGCGGGCGACAAGTCCGGCGAGGTCTGGTCCCCGGACACCGGCACCTGGCGCAAGCTCCCCGGCGTCCCCGCCGTCCCGGCGATGACGGCCGACCCCGCGGCCCCTACCGCGCCGACAACCACATGTGGATGTACGCCACCTCGGGCGGCAAGGTCCTCCAGCTGGGCCCGAGCAAGCAGATGAACTGGATCACGACCGGCGGGACCGGGAGCATCACCTCCGCCGGCACCCGGGCCGACAGCCAGGACGCCATGACCGGCAACGCCGTCCCGTACGACATCGGCAAGGTGCTCACCCTGGGCGGCTCGCCCGCGTACGAGAACACGCCCGCCACCCGGCGCGCGTACACCGTGAGCGTCGACGGCGATCAGGTCCGGGCCGCCCGCACGGGCGACATGGGGTACGCCCGCGCCTTCGGCAACAGCGTCGTCCTGCCCGACGGCAAGGTCGCCGTGTTCGGCGGGCAGGCGTACCCCGTGCCGTTCAGCGACGCCACGTCCGTGCTGACCCCCGAGCTGTGGGACCCGGCGACCGGCCGTTTCACCCCGCTCGCCAGCATGGCCATCCCGCGCAACTACCACAGCGTGGCGAACCTGCTGCCCGACGGGCGGATCTTCTCCGGCGGCGGCGGCCTGTGCGGCGACTGCGCCACCAACCACTCCGACGGAGCCGTGTTCACCCCGCCGTACCTGCTCAACGCGGACGGCTCGCCCAAGCTGCGCCCCGCCCTCACCGGCGGCGTACCGCCCCGGGCCGCCGCCGGCACCTCGCTCACGGTCACCACCGACGGGCCGGTGACCTCCTTCGTCCTGATGCGGGCGCGGCCGCGACCCACTCCACGGACAACGACCAGCGGAGGGTCCCGCTGACCTCGACGGCCACGGGCACCGGCACGTACACGGTGTCGATCCCGGCCGACAAGGGCGTGGTCCTGCCGGGCACCTACATGCTCTTCGCCCTGAACGCCCAAGGGGTGCCGAGCACCGCCCGGTTCATCACCGTCTTCTGACGGTACGGGGAGTGGCGGGCCGGGGCCGTTCCGGAGCGGTCCGAACGGCCCCGGCCCCTGCCCTGAGCGTGTCAGAGGGCCGGGCGGACGTTCCACGGGCGTACGGCCTCGATCGCCGAGGCGACGCGGAACACGGTGGTGTCGTCGTACGTGCGTCCGACGACCTGGACCCCCGTCGGCACGCCGGGCGAGGCGATTCCGGAGGGCACGCTCAGGACCGGGCAGCGACTGGCGATGTTGAACACGGTGGTCATCGCGGCCTCCAGATAGGTGTCCAGCTCGACGCCGTTGATCACGACCTTCGTCGCGAGGTAGTCGTCGTCCGCCCTGAGCGCCGGGACGGCGGTGGTCGGGCAGAGCAGGACGTCGTGACGGTCGAGCAGGAGGCCGAGCGTCGTCTGTATCGAGGCCTCCAGCTCCAGGCCGCGCAGGAAGCTGCCGGGCTCGCGGACGGCCTCGGCGGTCCGCTCGGCGAAGTCGAGCGCGTACGTGGTGAGCAGATCGCCGTGCTCGGCGGCGACCGAGGTGACGTACGGGCCGAATACGGAGCCGAAGTGGATCATCGCCGCCTCCATCACCTCCGCCCGCGTGATCGGGACCTCCACCTCCTCGACGACGGCTCCGGCGGCGCGCAGGGCCTCCGCGACCGCGCGGGTGTGGGCCTCGACCTCGGGGTCGACCGGCCAGTCCCCGAGGGTGACCGACAGCGCCACCCGCACGCCCTCGACGCCCTCGAAGCGCTCGGGCAGCGTGAGCTTGGGCCGCAGGGAGACCGCGTCGAGCGGATGGGGGCCCGCGATGACGTTCTGCAGGAGGAGGGTGTCGCCGACGGTCCGCGCCATCGGGCCGTCGTGGCAGTACGTGTCGAGGTTGAACGGCGCCATCGCCGGCACGCGGCCGTACGGCGGCTTGTATCCGACCGTGCCGGTGAAGGAGGCGGGGATGCGGATGGAACCGCCGATGTCGGAGCCGGTCGCGAGCGTCGTCTCCCCGGCCGCGAGCGCGGCGCCCGCGCCGCCCGAGGAACCGCCCGGACTGAACTCCAGGTTCCACGGGTTGCGCGTCACGCCCCACAGCCGCGACTGCGTGAAGGCCGCGCAGCTGAACTCCGGGGTGGTGGTGCGGGCGTGGACGATGCCGCCCGCCTCCTGGACCCGCTGGACCACCGGGTGCGTCTCGTCGGCGATCTCGTCGCGGAAGGCCAGCGAACCGTCGGTGCTGCGACGGCCCGCGAGCGGCTGCTCCTCCTTGGTCGCGACCGGGAGCCCCTCCAGCGCACGGGGCGCCTCCCCCTTGCCCCCGTACCGGGCCTCGGCCTCGCGCGCGGTGGCGAGCGCCTCCTCGAAGGTCCGCTCGGCGAGGGCGTTGACCTTGGGCTCGACGGCTTCGGCGCGCGCGATGACGGCGGTCATCAGCTCCACCGGCGACAGCGAGCGGTCCCGGAAGCGGCGCAGGGCCTCGGTGGCCGGCAGATAGGCGAGATCGGTGAGGTCGGTCATGGGCGGTTCTCTTCCTGAAGCGACGGAGGAGTCGGGCGGCGGACGGGCGGACGGCCGACTCGGTGGCAGCATCGAACCGCCGCCCGCCCTCCGGGTCAACGATGTTGACGTAAGGCCGTCGGCGCCTAGGACACCAGGCCCCGGCCCTCCAGTTCGGTCAGGCGCACGGTGCACAGACCGCCGCGCTCGGTCGTCACCTCCGTCACCTTCAGCTGGGTGCCAGGGGTGAGGATGTACTCCTCCTCGCCCGTGAACGCGGAGAACCGCCGGATGCCCACCGCCCGCGCCGGCGTCACCTCGAACAGGGTCCGCCGGCCGCGGCTGCCGAGGAAGCCCCTGGCCACGCCCTGCTCGGAGGTGCAGGAGGACACGCCCCACCAGGTCACCGTGCGCCCCAGCGGGTACTGGGAGCGCAGGTCCAGGGCCACGCCGCGCCACAGCGGCCGCTTCCGCGCCGGCAGGCCGGCCACGGCGGAGAACAGGAGGCGCAGGTACGGCAGGTACGGTACGAGGCGCTCCCGGTCCGGGGACCTCAGCACGGCGTTGATCTCGCGGTAGAAGGCCGACTCGCACGTGTACAGGTACAGCGCGGAGATCGCGTCCGCCGAAAGCCCGCCCGTGCCGTCCGCCTCCGCCGCCTTGGCCTCGGCGAACCGGGTCGACCGCTCGATGTGGCGGTCCAGGTTCGCCAGCACCCGCCGCACCGGCTCGACGGCCTTCCGGAAGTCCATCACCGGCGTGTCGAACACCCCGGTGATCGGCGGCAGGACGAGTCCCTCGTCCTTGACGCTCGTGAGCCGCTCCAGGTACAGCTGGTGCAGCTCCATCGTCGACGCGATGAACGCCCCCATGCGCGCGGACCCGGCCGCGTCGGTCGTGTGCCGGTCCCATCCCCGGCTCGGCAGCCAGTCGACGGGCTCCGCCCCCACCGCCGCCAGGGCGTCGTTCACCCGGGCGAAGTGGTCCCCCTCGCAGAAGGCGTCCCCCTGCGCCGCCGGGTTCACGTGGTCCAGATGCCGGACCTCGACCCCCGGGTACTTCTTCTCAAGGCGCTGGACGACCCTCTTCAGGCTCCGGGCGTGCGCGCCCCACCAGGCGAACACCACTCCCCGGTCCGCCTCTTCGGCGTCCTGCTTCGCCCGGAGGATCTCCTCGACGATCTGCTCGACCACCGGCCGCCAGAAGGACGTGTGCCCCTCGGTCGGCACCGCCCCGTCCGCGCTCGCCGTCAGCGAGGCGTTCAGCAGCAGCACGCCCTGGGTGAGCATCGCCTGGAACCACTCCGGCGGCTGGACCGTGTCCTCCTTCCCCAGCAGGGCCCGGACGTCGGCGATCGGCGTCTTCCTGACGATGCCGTACTTCCACATCGCGGCCGCCTTGATGAGGCAGCGGATGCTGACCACCCGGCCGAACTGGCTGTCCTTCCAGTCGTGGAAGGTGTTGTCGAACATCGCGATGCCGGTCGCGCTCTCCGCCCGCGGATACGGGTTCTGCCCGAAGGCGACCACCTTCCACTTGTGCGGCGGATGCGGCTTCAGCGCCTGGAACGTCAGCTCGCGCACCGGCACCACCTCGGGGCTCCGCTTCGGGCCGATGAAGCCCCCGGCCCCCGGCTGCGCCTCGATCACCGGGCGGAGCAGCGGCAGCCACGGCTCACCGCCGCCCTCGAACAGCGCGGCGAGACCCAGGGGGTCCGCCGGGGGCGTCTGCGCCGGTACCTTGATCCGCACCCGCCGCCCCGGTCCCGCGCCCTCGATGTCGTCCAGCTGGCCCAGTACCGCCGCCCGCAGCTCGTCGTAGTCCGCGAACCCGTGGTCGTGGAACAGGGTGTAGCCCGTCCACATCAGATTGGCGCACACCTGCGCCGGCACCCGCCCCGTCCGGGCGCCCATCCCGACGAGCGCCACCGACCGGATGCTGCCGGGCTTCGCCAGGTTCTGCAGGTGCACCGCCTGGAACGCCGCCGCGCACGCCAGCGCCACGTTCATCGTGTCGCTGACGTCCTGCGCGGACTGCCGCATCGTCGGCGCCGAGATCAGATACCGCGGGACGGCCGCCCCCGACGGCACGCACACCGCGCCGCCCACCGGCAGACTCCCGCCGAACCCCTCGCGGATCGCCCGCTGCACCCGCACCTGGACCCCGGCGCCCAGGTGCCGCTTGACGACGGCGTCGACCCTCCGTCCATCCGGCCCCGCGCGTTGGTGGGGACACCCACGCGTCGACGTCCACGTCCAGAAGGGAACCCCGCCGGATCTCGACCTCCGGCGTGTCCGCGAACGCGGACTTCCAGGCCGCCACCACCTCGTCGTCGACATCGACGAGAACGACCTTCAACGCACGCGCGACACCCACGATTTCCCCCTCTTCGTACACCTTCTCGAACGTTCTCGAAGCTATCGCCCGCCACTGACAACGCCCGTGAGCCGTGTCTCACCGGGCCGGTCCGCCTTGCTATGCAACTCGTTGCATAGCAAGATCGGGCGCATGGCGCTCGACCACGCGATCCTCGTGTCGCTCCTCGAGAAGCCCGGATCCGGCTACGAGCTGGCCCGGCGCTTCGAGCGGTCCATCGGATACTTCTGGACCGCCACCCACCAGCAGATCTACCGCGTGCTCAAGCGCATGGAGAACGACGGCTGGGTGGCCGTCCGGGACGTCCGCAGCAGGGGCGCCCGGACAAGAAGAGTACTCCGTCGCCGCCGCCGGGCGCACCGCGCTCTCCGCGTGGCTGGCCGCGCCGATCGAGCCCGAGGCGTACGGCACGACCTCGCCGTGAAGATCCGGGCGCCGCCTTCGACGATCCGGCCGCGCTGACCGGCGAGGTCGAGCGGCACCGGCGGGCGCACACGGACCGGCTGGCCCACTACCTCGCGGGCGAGGCGCGCGACTTCGGGAGCCGCCGGCCGGCCCGCCCGACGCCGAGCGCGAGCTCCAGCACGCCGTGCTGCGCGGCGGCATCGCGTACGAGCGGATGATGATCGCCTGGCTCGACGACGTCCTCGCCACCCTCGCCCGGTTCGACGCCGGGAGCTGAACCGCGCCCGCCGAACCGGGCCCCACCCCACCCCTCGACCCCCGAAAGGCGGACGTCATGGCCGACCCGCTGCTCTTCAACCCGCACACCTACGACCCCGCCCACTTCGACCCGGAGACCCGCCGGCTGCTTCGCGCCACCGTCGACTGGTTCGAGGCGCGCGGCAAGCGCCGGATCATCGAGGACTACCGGACCCGTGCCTGGCTCGGCGACTTCCTCGCCTTCGCCGCGGAGGAGGGGCTCTTCGCCACCTTCCTGACGCCGTCCTCCGCCGCCGGCGCGGACGAGGGCGACAAGCGCTGGGACACCGCCCGCATCGCCGCCCTCAACGAGATCCTCGGCTTCTACGGCCTCGACTACTGGTACGCCTGGCAGGTCACCATCCTCGGCCTCGGCCCGGTCTGGCAGAGCGACAACGCCGCCGCCCGCGCCCGCGCCGCCGAACTCCTCTCCCAGGGCGAGGTGTTCGCCTTCGGCCTCTCCGAGAAGTCGCACGGCGCCGACATCTACTCCACCGACATGCTGCTCACGCCCGACGGCGAGGGCGGCTTCCGCGCCACCGGCTCCAAGTACTACATCGGCAACGGCAACGCCGCCGGGCTCGTCTCCGTCTTCGGCCGCCGCACCGACGTGGAGGGCCCCGACGGCTACGTCTTCTTCGCCGCCGACAGCCGCCACCCGGCGTACCACCTCGTCAAGAACGTGGTCGACTCCTCCAAGTACGTCAGCGAGTTCCGCCTGGAGGAGTACCCGGTCGCCGCCGAGGACGTGCTGCACACCGGCCGCGCCGCCTTCGACGCCGCCCTCAACACCGTCAACGTCGGCAAGTTCAACCTGTGCACCGCCTCGATCGGCATCTGCGAGCACGCGATGTACGAGGCCGTGACCCACGCGCAGAACCGCGTCCTGTACGGCCGGCCGGTCACCGTCTTCCCGCACGTGCGGCGCGAGCTGACCGACGCGTACGTCCGGCTCGTCGGCATGAAGCTGTTCAGCGACCGCGCCGTCGACTACTTCCGCACCGCGGGGCCCGACGACCGCCGCTACCTCCTCTTCAACCCGATGACGAAGATGAAGGTGACCACGGAGGGCGAGAAGGTCATCGACCTCATGTGGGACGTCATCGCCGCCAAGGGCTTCGAGAAGGACAACTACTTCGCCGAGGCCGCCGTGGAGATCCGCGGTCTGCCGAAGCTGGAGGGCACGGTCCACGTCAACCTGGCGCTGATCCTGAAGTTCATGCGCAACCACCTCCTCGACCCGGTCGCGTACGAGCCCGTCCCGACCCGTCTGGACGCGGCCGACGACGCCTTCCTCTTCCGCCAGGGTCCGGCCCGCGGTCTCGGCGCGGTCCGCTTCCACGACTGGCGCCCGGCCTACGACACGTACGCCCACGTGCCGAACGTCGCCCGCTTCCGCGAACAGGCCGACGCGCTCTGCGAGTTCGTCCTCAAGGCCGCCCCCGACGAGGAGCAGAGCCGCGACCTCGACCTGCTCCTCGCCGTCGGCCAGCTCTTCGCGCTGGTCGTCCACGGGCAGCTGGTCCTGGAGCAGGCGGCCCTGACCGGTCTCGACGAGGACGTCCTCGACGAGCTGTTCGCCGTCCTCGTCCGCGACTTCTCCGCGCACGCGGTCGAGCTGCACGGCAAGGACTCCGCGACCGAGCAGCAGCAGCTCTGGGCCCTCGGCGCCGTCCGCCGCCCCGTCGTCGACGAGGCGCGGTCCGCGCGCGTCTGGCAGCGCGTCGAGGCGCTGCCGGGAGCGTACGAGATGAACCCTGACGGTCGCTCAGTTCCTCACCACCCGGCCCTGGTCGTCCACGACGAGCGTGCTCCAGTGCCGGTCCCACTCGTCGCCGACGTAGTGGGGAACCTGGCCCGCCGGATAGCGGACCCAGCCCTCCGGGGGCTCCTGGCCGTCGGCCACGCAGTCCTGGCCGTCGGTGTTGCCGACGGCCTTGACCGGGTACTCGCCGGAGCCGCAGACGCGCTCCTGGCCCGCGCAGCCGGTCAGGAGCAGGGTCGCGGTCAGGCCTGCGACGAGCAGGCCGGGGAGGGCGCGACGGGGGTACGGGACGTTCACTTTCACGGGCCTTTCTCGCTGGTGCACACAGTCTCGGCGAGAGCGGGGCCCCGTGATGAGTATGCGTACTCACCCGGTGGTGAGTCGTGCGCCGTCTCCGCGGGCGAGCCGCGGAGACGGCGGGGCGTCACGGCTTGGGCAGGGCGCAGCCGGCGCGGTTGAGGTCGATCACGCTGCCGGGGCCGATGCAGGGGACGATGATGTACGTCTCCTGGGCGTAGTTGATGCCCTGGCGGACGGTCACGGCGCCGCTCTCGTCGATCTCGCACGGGTTGTTCACGGTGCAGCTCTCACCGTTCTCGTTGCCCGTGTTGTTGACGGCGACGACCTTTCCGGTGGTCGCGTCGACGACGGGCGAACCGGAGGTGCCGCCGATCGTGTTGCACGCCGAGGTGTAGCGGACCGAGTCCTTCCAGGTCCAGTCGCCCTCCTTCATGCGGTACACGAAGCCGTCGACGTTGCAGTTGTAGATCCGCTTCCAGTACCCCGAGACCACGCTGATCGCCGAACCCTGCACCGGGTGGGTGTCGTTGAGGGTCAGGGCGCTGATGCCGTACGTGCTCTGTATCTGCGCGTACGTCTTGGTCAGCTGGTAGATCGAGATGTCCGTGTCGGTCATCGTGCCGTACGCGATCTTGCTGGCGCGCAGGGTGCCGACGCCGGTTCCGGCCGAGTTGAGCAGCGTGAACGAGCGGGTGGAGCGCTTGTTCACGACGACCTCGCCGGCCGCCGGGAAGCCGGTCTCCAGGCAGTGTCCGTTGGAGAGGACGAGGGCGGGGTCGCTCGGCAGGGAGCTGGGCGTGCGGACGACGGAGCCGGAACAGTTGCTGAGCGCGACCGTTCCCGCGAAGTTCACCGCGGTTGCGGCCGGTGCCTGTGCGACCGTCTCCCGGGGTGCGGAGGCCGCGGCCGGAACCGCCGCCGCTCCGGTCAGGAGCAGGGCGAGCAGGGCGCCGGCGAGAGGCTTCTTCATGTGGGGGTTCCCCTCTGGAATGACCGTTGAGTGACCGGACGACCGAGAATCCTTCGGTTGTCATGTGCATTCTTTGAATGGGGAGCCCAAGTGGCAAGAGGGCGTACGGGGTTGGGGGAGATGGGTGCGTCGAGCGTTTCGCCGAGATGATCACTCGTTCGTGTGATTCCGCCGCTGCCGCCGCCCGCCCGGCGCGATCATGGCGGGAGTGGCGTCGACGCGGTGCGAGGGAGTGGGTGTGGCGCGAGGGACGGGGTCCTCGGGGGCCTGGACGAGCGGGCGGTGTTGCTGGCGGCGGGGCTCGCCGATCTCGCGGTGAGCACGGTCGGCTCGGGCATCGGGCTCGTACGGGGACTGCTGCGGCGATCGGACGTCGCCGAGGTGGCGGCGGAGGCCGAGCGGGACCTGGAGGCGCGCGGCGGCTCGTCATCGACCGGTACGCGTCCCCGCCCCCGCCCACCTGGAGGTGCTCGCCCGGCACGTGCTGGCACGGCGGGCCGGCGACGGTGGCTGAGCGGTGGGAGTCGGCCGCGTTCAAGGCGCGCGTCGACGAGGTGCTGCGGCGTCACGTCGCCGACGAGGCCGAGGGCTCGCCGCGGTCGACCCGGCCCTGGGCCCGGTGGCCGAGCAGCTGGAGACGGCGGTCGCGGACGGCAAGCGGCTGCGGGCGGCGTTCTGTTACTGGGGCTGGCGCGCGGTCGGGCAGCCCGACAGCGACGCGCTGGTCCGGGCGGCGGCCTCCATGGAACTGGTGCACGCGGCCGCCGTCGTGCACGACGACCTGATCGACGACAGCCCGCTGCGGCACGGCCGCCCCACCGCGCACATGGCCCTGCGCGGCGCGGTGGCACACCATCCGCGGGCCGCCGCCGGGGCCAGATCGCTCGCCATGCTCGTCGGCGACCTCCTCATGTCGCTCGCCGGGCAGCTCTTCGTCACCAGCGGCCTGCCCGCCGCCTACCTCGGCCGGGCCCGCCCGTTCTGGGCGGCGCTCGCCCGGGACCTCGTCGCGGGGGAGTGCCTGGAGATCCTGCACACCGGAGCCGCCCCGGACACGACGGCCTCACTGAAGGTGATCCGCTACAAGACCGCCAAGTACACCGTCGAACAGCCCCTGCTGATCGGCGGCGCGCTGGCCGGGGCGGGCGGACGGCTGCGCGCGGGCTACTCCGCGTACGGACTGCCGCTGGGCGAGGCCTTCCAGCTGCGGGACGACCTGCTCGGCCTCTTCGGCGACCCGGCGACCACCGGGAAGGCCGACGCCGACGACGTGCGCGGACACCGCCCCACGGCGCTGCTCGCCGAGACCTGGCGCCTCGCCGGCGCCGAGGACCGCGGGCGGCTGCGCGCGCTCCTCGGCCGCCCCGGGGCCGACGGGGACGCCCTGGAGGCCGTACGCGAGGTGATGCGGCGGCTCAAGGCCCCGACCGCGTCGAGGCCATGATCACCGAGCGGGTCGAGGAGGCCCTGCGCGCCCTCGACGAGCTGAACCTGCCGGCGGCCCCCGCCGCCGCGCTCACGACCCTGGCGCACTCGGCGACGGTCCGCCGTTCCTGACGCAGAACGACGCTGGACAAGGAGTCCTTCCCATGACCCCCACCGAGGCATCCATGGACGCCCTGCGCGACGTCGGCGACGAACTCGCCGACGCCACGGTCGCCGCCCTCTTCGAGCGCGGGGAGGTCGGCACGTTCAACACCCTCATGCGGTACGTCTCCACCGCGGGCGCCCCGCTCCCGGACGGGCTGCCCGACGTCGCCCGGGAGTACCTGAACGCCACGAGCGCCCCGCCGTCCTGGGTCGACTGGGCGGAGATGGAGAAGGCCCGGCTGTTCTTCATCGACAACAACGTGCACATCTCCACCGCCCTCTCCTTCTCCTCCATGCCCGCCTGCTACCTCGTCCCCCACGTGGCGAAGCTGCTGTCGGCGACGCACGGTCTGAAGTACCCCTCCAAGCGGATGGCGGAGACCGGACAGTTCACGGTCCACCTGATGCAGCCGGACGCCTTCGAGGCCGGCAGCCGCTTCATCCCCGCCGCGCAGAAGGTCCGCCTCCTGCACGCCTCGATCCGCCACCACCTCGGGCGCGAGAACCTCTGGGACGTCGGGGCGCTGGGGGTGCCGATCTGCCAGGAGGACATGATCGGCGGGCAGATGTTCTTCTCGATGCTCGTCCTCGACAGCCTGCACCGCCTCGGCATCCACATGTCCACCGAGGGCGCCGAGGCCTACTCCTACGCCTGGCGCGTGGTCGGCGCGATGCTGGGCGTCGACCAGGAAGCCGTCCCCAAGACCCTCGACGAGTCCCGCCGCTTCCTCGACCTCTACATGATCCGCCACATGGGACCCTCCCCGGAGGGCGTCCACCTGACCCGGCAGCTGATCGACCTCTACGAGGAGGTCGTCCCCGGCACCTTCTTCGACCCGATCGTCTCCGCGCTCATCCGCTACCTCGTCGGCGACACCTGCGGGGACTGGCTGGACGTCCCCCGCACCCCCTGGGACACGGTCGTGAAGTCCGTCCCCCACCTCCTCGGCGTCCTGGAGACCATCGAGGACCGCTCCCCCTCGGCGCCTGGGCCCTGGACCGCCTCGGCCACCTCACCACGGTCCTCGAACTGTCCTCCCTCACCCGCGGCCGCGTCATGCACTACGCCATCCCCGAGCACCTCAAGAAGGACTACGGCCTCCCCTCCACCCCGCCCCGCACCCGCCGCTGGAACCCGCCCGCCGCCACGGTCTCCCGTGACCTCCCCGCCCACCCCGCTGACCACCGAAAACGTGGGTGAAGAGCACCCCCGAGGCCTGGTAGATTGTTCTCTGTCGCCGCGGGCAGCAGAAATGCGAAACGCGGTAGCTACCGGTCCGGGTGGCGGAATGGCAGACGCGCTAGCTTGAGGTGCTAGTGCCCTTTATCGGGCGTGGGGGTTCAAGTCCCCCCTCGGACACAGGAAAAACACCACGTGGTGGTCGGGATAATCCCGGCCACCACGTGGTGTTTCCGCGTGTCGTCACGGCGAAAATGCTTGGACCGCGAGAGGCCCCGCGCGGGAGACTCCCTTTGCTCAGTTTCGGTACGACAGCACAGGGTTGGTCATGGGATCACCTGAAACACCTGGAACATCCGAATCGAAAGGGAGTTTGCCGAACAAGGGGTCGGTACTCCTCGCCATCCGCTTCTACGGACGGGAACTGCTCCGTCTCCGATGGTTGGCGGCTCCCGCTCTGCTGCTGCCGGCGCTCGCCGGCATCGGCACCAACTACATCGCCCCGTTGGTCGTCGCCAAGCTCGTCGGCCGCATCGCCGGAGAGGGTGCCGGCGTGGGGCTAGGTCAGCTGCTTCCGTATGTCCTGGGGTTCGCCGGGGTCCTGCTGCTCGGGGAAGCGCTGATGAGGGTCGGGCTGCACTGCCTGAACCGGCTCGATGCCCGGGGCATCGAGAACCTGTATGTGATCGGAATGGACGAACTGTTCGCCAAGGACGCCGCGTTCTTCCACGACAACTTCGCCGGATCGCTGACGAAACGGGTGCTCAGCTTCGCCTCCCGGTTCGAGGAGTGCGCGGACACGCTGACGTTCTCGGTCATGGGCAACCTGGTGCCGCTGGTGTTCGCCTCGGTGGTGCTCTGGCAGTACGACCCGCTGCTCGTGGTCGGACTCCTGGTCCTGCTCACGGTCACGGGCGTGTGCGTGACCCCGTTGATCCGGCGCAGGCAGGCACTCGTCGCCCAGCGCGAACAGGCCATCGCCCGGGTGTCGGGGCACGTCGCCGACAGCCTGACGAACATGGACACCGTCCGCTCCTTCGGCGCGGAGGGGCGCGAGGCCGCAGAGCACCGCTCCCGCGTCGCCGAGTCGCGGAAGCTCATGCTGCGCTCCTGGGACTACGGCAACCTGCGCATCGAGACGCTCATCGCGCCGATGTCCGTCCTGACGAACGTCCTCGGACTCGTCCTCGCCGTCACGCTCGGCGGCGGCGAGCACGGCGTGGAGGCCGTCATCGTCGCCTTCACGTACTACGCCAACGCCACCCGGATGATGTTCGAGTTCAACCAGATCTACCGGCGTCTGGAGGGCTCGATGACGGAGGCCGCGCAGTTCACCGAGCTCCTCCTCGACCGGCCGACCGTCCTCGACCCGGAGACCCCGGAACCCCTCCGGCCCGAGGGGTCGGCGGTGCGCTTCGAGAAGGTCACCTTCGCCCACGCGGGCGCGAAGCCCCTCTTCGAGGACCTCGACCTGGACGTGCCCAGCGGCGCGAGGATCGGCTTCGTGGGCCGGTCCGGCGGCGGCAAGACCACCCTCACCCGGCTGCTGCTGCGGATGACGGACATCGAAGGCGGCCGGATCACCATCGGCGGCCAGGACATCAGCCGCCTCCGGCAGGCCGAACTCCGCAGCATGATCGCGTACGTGCCGCAGGACCCCGCGATGTTCCACCGCACCCTGCGGGAGAACATCGCCTTCGCCCGGCCGGACGCCACCGAGGCCGAGATCCGGCGCGCGGCCGAGGCGGCGCACGTCACGGAGTTCGTGGACGCGCTCCCCGACGGCTTCGACACCATGGTCGGCGAGCGCGGCGTCAAGCTGTCCGGCGGCCAGCGGCAGCGGGTCGCCCTCGCCCGCGCGATCCTGCGGGACGCGCCCGTCCTTCTCCTCGACGAGGCGACCAGCGCCCTGGACTCCGAGAGCGAGATGCTCGTGCAGGACGCCCTGTGGCGGCTCATGGAGGGGCGGACGGCGCTGGTGGTGGCCCACCGGCTGAGCACGGTCGCCGGCATGGACCGGCTCGTCGTCCTCGACCGCGGCCGGATCGTCGAGCAGGGCACGCACCAGGAGCTCCTCACCGCCGAGGGCGCCTACGCGAAGCTGTGGCAGCACCAGTCGGGCGGCTTCCTCGACGACACCCCCGCGGAGGCCGGGATGCGGTGATGCGGTGATGCGGTGATGCGGTGACGTAGTGATGCGGTGACGTAGTGACGTAGTGGTGTGGTGACGAGGGCCGGGGTCGGGGGTCGGGGGTTGTCCACAGGGTGGGGCGGGGTGTCGGTGGGGACGGCTAGGCTTCACGAATGGTCCTCTCCGACGCCCCTGACGCGCCTGCCGCCCCTGACGCCCCGGACACCGACGCCGAGCTCACGGACGCCGCCCGGGTGCTCCACCGTGTCTTCGGCTACAGCTCCTTCCGCGGGGAGCAGCAGGAGATCATCGAGCAGGTCGTCGGCGGTGGCGACGCGCTCGTCCTGATGCCGACCGGCGGTGGCAAATCGCTCTGCTACCAGATCCCGGCCCTGGTCAGAGCGGGCACGGGCGTCGTGATCTCGCCCCTCATCGCCCTGATGCAGGACCAGGTGGACGCGCTCAGGGCGCTCGGGGTGCGGGCCGGGTTCCTGAACTCGACGCAGGACCCGTACGAGCGGCAGGCCGTCGAGCAGGCCTTCCTCGCCGACGAGCTGGACCTGCTCTACCTGGCCCCCGAGCGGCTTCGTACGGAGGGCACGCAGCGGCTGCTCGACCGGGGGACGGTGTCGCTCTTCGCGATCGACGAGGCGCACTGCGTCGCCCAGTGGGGTCACGACTTCCGGCCCGACTACCTCGCCCTGTCGATGCTGCACGAGCGGTGGCCGAAGGTGCCCCGGATCGCGCTGACGGCGACGGCCACCGAGGCCACCCACGCCGAGATCGCGAAGCGGCTCGGCCTGGAGGACGCCCGGCACTTCGTCGCCGGCTTCGACCGGCCGAACATCCAGTACCGCATCGTCTCGAAGAACAACCCGCTCAAGCAGCTCCTGGAGCTGATCAGGACCGAGCACGACGGGGACGCGGGCGTCGTCTACTGCCTCGCGCGCCTCGGTGGAGAAGACGGCGGCGGCCCTCGTCGAGCAGGGCATCGACGCCGTCCCGTACCACGCCGGCATGGACGCCCGGACGCGCGCGGCGAACCAGGCCCGGTTCCTGCGGGAGGACGGGGTCGTCGTGGTGGCGACCATCGCCTTCGGCATGGGCATCGACAAGCCCGACGTGCGCTTCGTGGCCCACCTCGACCTGCCCAAGTCGGTCGAGGGCTACTACCAGGAGACCGGCCGCGCCGGACGCGACGGCGAGCCGGCCACGGCCTGGCTGGCGTACGGCCTCCAGGACGTCGTCCAGCAGCGCAAGATGATCGACGGCTCCGAGGGCGACGAGACCCACCGCCGTTCCCTGGCCATGCACCTGGACGCCATGCTCGCCCTGTGCGAGACGGTCGACTGCCGCCGCGTCCGGCTCCTGGAGTACTTCGGGCAGACCGGCACGCCGTGCGGCAACTGCGACACCTGCCTGACGCCGGGCGAGTCCTGGGATGGGACCGTCGCCGCGCAGAAGCTGCTGTCCACGGTGTGGCGGCTCGCCAAGGAACGGCGCCAGAAGTTCGGCGCCGGCCAGATCATCGACATCCTCCAGGGCAAGCGGACCGCCAAGGTCATCCAGTTCGACCACGACCAGCTGTCGGTCTTCGGCGTCGGCTCGGACCTCGGCACCGCCGAGTGGCGCGGGGTCGTCCGCCAGCTCCTCGCGCAGCGGCTGCTCGCGGTGGAGGGCGACTACGGCACGCTGGTGCTCACGGAGGACAGCGGCGAGGTGCTCGGCGGACGCCGCCAGGTCCCGATGCGCAGGAGAAGGCCGCCGCCCCGCCCGCAAGGAGCCCGGGCCCGCTCCGGCAAGGCCGCGCGCGTACCGGTCGATCTGCCCGCGGCCGCCGTGCCGGTCTTCGAGGCCCTCCGCGCCTGGCGGGCCGCGACGGCGCGCGAGCAGGGCGTGCCGGCGTACGTCGTCTTCCACGACGCGACGCTCCGCGAGATCGCGACCCTCATGCCCGCCACCGTCGCGGAACTCGGCACCGTCGGTGGCGTCGGCGAGGCCAAGCTCGCCAAGTACGCCGAGGGCGTCCTCGACGCCCTGGCCCAGGCCGGGGCCGAGGGACGGGCACCGGATCCGTCCCCGCCGCGCCCGCTCGGGCCGCCGCGCCCGCCGCCGCCCCGGCTCACGCCCCGCCCCGCTCAAGCCGCCGGGTCCGTCTCGGCGCCCGCCGCCGTCCCGCTCCGGCGGCCGCCTCCGCTCCGGACGCCGCGTCCGCTTCCGTGTCGGCGGTGCGGGGCCGGAGTCGGACGGCCCGCTGTTCCACGACGAGGAGCCGCCGTTCGACATGGACGAGCCCGAGCCGCCGTGGGACGAGTTCGCGTAGCCCGGACGCCCAGGGTCGCCGGAGGCCGTATCGGAGACGTCCGATACGGCCTCCGGTCGTTTCCGGCTTTTTCGGCTTTCTCCGACTGTTTCCGGCTTTTTCCGTGAGACGGGACGCGGTGCGGGACGGTTGTGGGAGGCCTCGGCGGCGGTTCGGGGAGCGGGCCGGGAGCGGGGGCGCGGGTAGGGCGCTGACCTGCGGTGACGGGCGGGTATCCTGCTCTCCGTGATCTTGCCGGAGAAGGCTCCGGGACACCGTGGGACGCGGCCGAGGGGCGGTGCGCGAGCGGTGCGCGCTGTTAGCTTTCCGGTCTTCCGGCCGCCGCGTCAGGGTGGTGCGGCCGGCCCCTCCCGCGACCACTCATGTGAGGAACGTTCCACCGATGACGAGCAGCCGGAGCGGAATCCTGTGGACGGGCGCGGTCCTCGCGGTGACCGCCCTCGCCCTGGCCGGGTGTTCCACCGGCGGGCCCGCGGGCCCGCGGCGCCGGAGCCCGCCACCACCGCCCCGCGCGGTCCTCCGCCGATCCGTCGGTCTGGACCCTGCCCATGCAGGCGTACCGGCCCACCGCCGAGCAGGGCAGGACCCTCGCCCGCGCGGAGCGGAAGCTGGTCGGCCGGTGCCTCAAGGGCTTCGGGATCGACTGGAAGCCGGCACCGGAGCTTCCCCGATCGGCCCGAAGAACCTGCTCGACTGGCGGTACGGGATCCATGACGCGGGATGTCGGCGAAGTTCGGCTACCAGGTGGACCCGGCGCAACAGGCCCGCTACGACAAGGCGTTGAGGGCGGCCGACGCGCGGCCGCAGCTCTCCGCCGACGCCCAGCTCGTCCTGGGCGGCACCGACGTGCCCGCCGAACTCCTGGAGAAGGTCGGCCCGGAGGCCCGGCGCGGCTTCTACGCGGGGCGGAGGATCCCCGAGGGCGGCTGCTTCGGCGAGGCCCGCCGGACCCTGGGCGGTCCGGTCCAGGAGTGTCCCCGCTGGTGCAGCGCCTCACGAACGAGTCGTACCCCGGTCCATGGAAGACCCGCTGGTGAAGGCGGTGTTCGCGCGCTGGTCCGCCTGCATGAAGGCCAAGGGCTTCACGTACCCGGCTCCCATGGCCGCCAATGACGACCCCCGGTTCCGGCCGACTCCCGAGGGCGCGTCCCGTACCGAGATCGCCACGGCGCTCGCCGACATCGACTGCCGCGCCACGCACCGGGTCGCGGAGGTCTGGCACGCGGCGGAGACCCGGATCCAGCGCGCCTCGATCGCGCGGGACGCCACGGCGCTGGCGGCGGACCGCCGCGCCCTCGACGGCAGCCTGCGCAAGGCGGCGGACGTCCTCGCCCGCCCCTGACTCACGTTCCTTCCCGGCCTTCCTTCCCGGCCTTCCTTCCCGGCCTTTCTTCCTCGCCTTCCTTCCTTTGCCGATTTCCGTTCTGACGATCACTCGGGAGACTCCTGTGCAGACCACCTCGCGGCGCCGCCGCCTCCGTACCGCCCTCGTCGCCGCCGTGATGGGCGCCTCCGCGCTCTCCGGCACGGGCATGGCCCAGGCGGAGGGCGACCCCACCGCGTGGATCTCCAGCGACGAGGACACCATCATGTCGATGGAGACGTGCGCGGCGCACTCGGACCAGTTCCGCTTCCGCCTCTACTACAGCCCCAACTACTCGGGCGCGTGGGTCAACGTCGGTCACAACATCTACGACATGCTGGCCCTGAAGATGCCCTACACCCCGGCCCGCCCGCTGTACTTCTGCCCCGGCACCGGCTCGGGCAGCGGCCAGGCCGCCGGCAACAACGCCGCCTCCGCCTACAACTGGTACGACGGCTACGTCGGCACCGTGTACTACAGCGCCGGCTACAAGGGCATCTCCGACACGGTCGGCGCCCGCTCCGGCATGTCCACCCTCTGGAACACCCGGAACGACAACCGCTCCATCCAGTTCAGCAGCACCTGGTAGTCCCTCACTCGGGCTGCGGCGTGAGGCGCCGCAGCCCCCTGCGGTCGTAGTAGTGGGTCAGGGCGAAGCCGAACGCCAGGGCGAGCACCACGCCGATCGCGATCATGATCCAGCCGCGGGTGAGACCCGCGTCGCCCCGGGCGTCGAAGTACAGGATGGCCCGGACGCCCGCGCTGAGCTGGTGCATCGGCTCGAAGATCCCCAGGAAGCGGTAGAACGAGGGGGTCGCCTCCAGGGGGATGGTCGCCCCGGAGGAGGGGAGCGCCAGGGCGATGAAGATGAACATGGACACGAGCTGCCCGATGCCCCCGAAGGCCGCGTTGATGGCCTGGACGCCGAGGCCGACGGCGACCGTCGCGCAGTAGGAGAAGAGCCACAGCGTCGGCAGGTGGTCGGCGTCCATGCCCAGGATCCCGATCGTGGCGGCCATGACCAGGGTGGTGGTCAGGAGCGCGATCCCCGCGGTCATCACCATCTTCAGGACGAGCGTCTGGGTGCGGCTGATCGGGACGGTCGGCCGGCGGGTGTGCCAGGGGCCGAGCTCGCTGTCGGCGTAGCCGAGCGCGGTGTCGACGCCGGCGTTGATGAGGTTTCCGCCGATGAAGCCGCCCAGGACGAGCAGCAGCGTGTAGTAGAAGGCGGTCAGGCCCAGGCCGCTGTGCCGGCCGATCGGATGGCCGACGCGGGTGGTGACCGCGACGGGGTCGGTCAGGAGCAGCCGCGTGGTCGGTACGGTGGCGGTGGCCGCGAGCTGCTTGCCGATGGTCAGCGAGGCCTGGTGCGCCGCGCCCTGGTTGATCTGGGCCGCCAGGGACGAGCCCAGGCTGCCGAGGCCGGGGTTGGTGAGCACGGTGAGCGTCGGGCGGACCGTCGCCCGGTTCGTGGTCAGCGCGGCGACGGAGGCGGTGAAGTCCTTCGGGACGACCAGGGCGCCGAAGACCTTGCCGGAGGCCAGCGCGTCCTGCGCGGCCGCGGCGTCGAGGCGGCGCCAGTCCACGGAGGTCTTCGTGGAGCCCACCGAGACGACGGTGTCGGTGATCTGCTTCCCGAGGTTCTCCCGCTGCCCCGGCAGCGGCGGACCCGCGTCCTCGTCGACCAGGGCGATGGGCAGCTCGTCCAGGTGGTCGTTCGGGCTGAGGATGCCGCCCATGTAGAGGAGCGAGAGCAGCAGCGACACCAGGGCGCACAGCACGGTCGGCACGAGCCACAGCCTGGCGTGCCGTACGAGCGCCGAGGCGCGGACCTGGGGCGCGGGGCCGGGGGCGGGGGCCGGGGTGTTCGGGGGATCGCGGAGGTCATGGGGCCATCGTCGGCGGCCGGAGCCGCGATCCGGGCATTTCGGGCGTCCGTGTGGGTGGCCGTGTCGGACCAGGCCGACGGCGGGACCGGAAGGATCGGCGGCGCCGCGCCGCCGCTTCCGCTCCGATTGCGGAGCCGAGGACGCCGGGTTTGAGTGGGAAGGACCCCCGTCTCGCGCTTTCAGGAGCTGCCATGTCGATGGCGTTCGGTTCACCCTTCGGATCGTCGGATCCGTTCAGCGATCTGTTCAACCGGTTCTTCGGCATGTCACCGGCCTCGTCGCCGCCGGCGGTGCAGCGCGTGCCGATCGGACGGCTGCTGACCGAGTCCGCCCACGAACTGCTGAACACGGCCGCGCGCAAGGCCGACGAGGACGGCAGCTCCGACCTCGACACGGAACACCTCCTGTGGGCGGCGACCCAGGTCGAGCCGACCCGCCGGCTCCTCTCCCAGGGCGGAGTGGACCCCGACAGGCTCGCCGGGCAGCTCGCCGAGGTCCTGCCCCAGGAGTCCGCCGAGCCGTCCGCCGAACCCGGCCTGACCCCCGCGGCCAAACGGACCCTCGCGACCGCCCACGCCTACTCGCAGGCGGCCGGGGTCTCGTACATCGGCCCCGAGCACATCCTCAGCGCCCTCCTCGGCGACGCCGACTCCGGCGCCTCCCGCTTCCTGCGGGCCGAGGACCTGGACGTGAAGAAGCTCCGCGGCCTCACCGACCAGGCGGCCCGCCCGGAGCCGCGCGGCGCCCCCGCCGCCGCGAAGCAGCCCGCCACGACCCTCGACGAGTACGGCCGGGACCTCACGGAGGAGGCGAAGGCGGGCAGGCTCGACCCGGTCGTGGGCCGGGCCGACGAGATCGAGCAGACCATCGAGATCCTCTCCCGGCGCTCCAAGAACAACCCCGTGCTCATCGGCGAGCCCGGCGTCGGCAAGACCGCCATCGTCGAGGGACTCGCCCAGCGCATCGTCGCGGACGAGGTCCCCGACACCCTCAAGGGCAAGCGGGTCGTCTCCCTCGACCTGTCCGGCATGGTGGCCGGCGCGCAGTACCGGGGACAGTTCGAGGAACGCCTCAAGAAGGTCATCGAGGACGTCCAGGAGGCCGGCGGCGACATCATCCTCTTCATCGACGAGCTGCACACCGTCGTCGGCGCGGGCGCCACCGGCGAGGGCTCGATGGACGCGGGCAACATGCTCAAGCCCGCCCTCGCCCGCGGCGAACTGCACGTGGTCGGCGCCACCACCATCGACGAGTACCGCAAGCACATCGAGAAGGACGCCGCCCTCGAACGCCGCTTCCAGCCCGTCCTCATCCCGGAGCCGACCGTCGAGGAGACCGTCCAGATCCTCGAAGGACTGCGCGACGCGTACGAGGCCCACCACCAGGTCCGCTTCGCCGACGGCGCCCTCGCCGCGGCGGCCGAGCTCTCCGACCGCTACATCAGCGACCGCTTCCTGCCCGACAAGGCCATCGACCTCATGGACCAGGCCGGCGCGCGCGTACGGCTCCGCAGCGGCGGCCGCTCCACCGAGGTCGTCAGCCGCGAGGACGAGCTCGCCAAGCTGCGCCGCGAGAAGGACCAGGCCGTCGCCGGCGAGGACTTCGAGAAGGCCAAGGACCTCAAGGAGAGGATCGCCGAGGTCGAGGGCGAACTCGCCGGGATCGAGGAGCGCCGCGAGGGCGTCGTCTCGGTCACGGCCTCCGACATCGCCGACATCGTCTCCCGCCGCACCGGCATCCCCGTCTCCCAGCTCACCGCCAGCGAGAAGGAGAAGCTCCTCCGGCTGGAGGAGGAGATGCACGCCCGGATCGTCGGCCAGGAGGAGGCCGTCACCGCGGTCGCCGAGGCCGTGCGCCGCAACCGGGCCGGCATGGGCGACCCGAACCGTCCCGTCGGCTCCTTCCTCTTCCTCGGTCCCACCGGCGTCGGCAAGACCGAACTCGCCAAGACCCTCGCCGAGCAGCTCTTCGGCGCCGAGGACCGCATGATCCGCTTCGACATGAGCGAGTTCCAGGAGAAGCACACCGTCGCCCGGCTCGTCGGCGCGCCTCCCGGATACGTCGGCTACGAGGAGGCCGGCCAGCTCACCGAGAAGGTCCGCCGCCAGCCGTACAGCGTCGTGCTCTTCGACGAGATCGAGAAGGGCCACCCCGACGTCTTCAACACGCTGCTCCAGATCCTCGACGACGGGCGCCTCACCGACGGACAGGGCCGCACGGTCGACTTCCGCCACTGCGTCGTCATCATGACGTCCAACATCGGCGCCCACCGCATCCTCGCCCACGAGGGCGACGCGGCCGAGCTCAAGGACGAGCTGATGGAGGACCTGCGGGGCCGCTTCCTGCCCGAGTTCCTCAACCGCATCGACGACATCATCGTCTTCCACAGCCTCACCGAGGAGAACCTGTCGGAGATCGTCGACCACCTCCTCGACCGCAGCAAGCACCGCGTCCACGCGCAGGGCCTGACCCTGGAGGTCACCGAGGCGGCGAAGAAGCTCCTCGTCGCCCACGGCTACCAGCCGGCGTTCGGCGCCCGCCCGCTGCGCCGCACGATCCAGGCGGAGCTCGACAACCGCGTCGCCTCCCTGCTGCTCGGCGGCGAGGCCGATCCCGGCGACACGATCGTCGCGGACGTCGTGGACGACTCGCTGCACTGCGTGGTCCGCAAGCACGAGGACGCGCGGAGCCTGCCGCGCCTGACCACCGCCCGTACGGACCGCCCGGGAGCTCAGTGCGGTACGGAGTCTCCCGGAGCCGGTCCAGGGCGGCGGCGACATCGGTGCGGCCCGCGACCTCCCGGAGCGCGCGGGCCATCACCGGCTCCGGCTCCCGGACGACCGTCACCAGGCCGACCGGCACCGACCGCGCCGGCTCGGCCATCGGCACCGCCCGCATGCCGTGCGGCACCCCGAAGACGTGCAGCCAGGCGTGCGGCACGATGCCGCCCAGCGGCCGGTCCGCACATGGGCGAAGAGCGCCGCCACCGAGTCCGTCTCCACCCGCGGGAGGGCCGCACGCCCGCCTCGGCGAACAGCCCGTCCAGGACCTGACGCCCCTGCATGGTCCCGGTCAGCAGACAGAGCGGAAGCCGCGAGGCCTCCGCCCAGGTCGCCGTCGTCCGGTCCGCCGGGGCGTCGGCGGCGCCGGTGAGGAGCACGTACCGCTCCTCGTACAGCGGAACGGCCCGGAAGTTCTCCGGCAGCCCGTTGTGCAGATACGTCACCCCGGCGTCGATCTCGAAGTCCCGCAGCTGCCGCAGCACGTCCTCCGCCCGCAGGTCCGTCGCCACCTCCACGGTCACCAGCGGGTGCGCCAGACAGAACGGCGCCGTGAGCAGGGCGACCGCGCCGGACGCCGTCGGCACCGAACCGATCCTCATCCGGCCGCTCAGCCCCGTGCGCAGCGCGCCGACCTCGCTCTTGAGGGCGTCCCGGTCGGCGAGCAGCCGCTGCGCCCACACCACGATCCGTTCGCCCTCGGGCGTGAGGCCCTCGTACCGGCGGCCGCGCAGGACCAGCGGGACGCCGAACTCGTCCTCCAGCTTCCGGACCGCCTCCGACAGGGCGGGCTGGGAGACGTGGCAGGCCTGGGCGGCGCGGGCGAAGTGACGCTCCCGCGAGAGGGCGACCAGGTACTCGAGTTGGCGGAACAGCACCCCACGGGTCTACCCGACCGCCCGTCCGAACGCCAATCGGCACCGCCATCAGCCGACGGGCCCGGCCTCCAGCCGGTCGTCGCCGCAGTAGACGTTCATCGACGTCCCGCGCAGGAACCCGACCAGCGTCAACCCGCTCTCCGCGGCCAGGTCCACGGCCAGCGAGGAGGGCGCCGACACGGCCGCGAGCAGCGGGATCCCGGCCATCACCGCCTTCTGCGCCAGCTCGAAGGAGGCCCGGCCGCTCACCATCAGCACCGTCCCCCGCAGCGGAAGCAGCCCCTCCCGCAGGGCGTGCCCGACGACCTTGTCCACGGCGTTGTGCCGGCCGACGTCCTCCCGCAGGCACAGCAGCTCGCCCTCGGCCGAGAAGAGCCCGGCCGCGTGCAGCCCGCCGGTGCTGTCGAAGACCTTCTGCGCCGCCCGCAGCCGGTCGGGGAGCGCCGTCAGGACCTCGGGACCCACCCGCAGCGGGTCCTCGGCGACGGACCAGGCGGCCGTGGTCCGCACCGCGTCCAGGCTCGCCTTGCCGCACAGACCGCAGGAGGAGGTCGTGTAGAAGTTCCGCTCCAGGGACGCGTCGGGGCGGCCACACCGGGCGCGAGGACGACGTCGACCACGTTGTACGTGTTGCCCCTGTCGGACGTGGCGCCCGCGCAGTACCGGATCCCGGCCACGTCCCCGGCCCCGCGCACCACGCCCTCGCTCACCAGGAAACCGGCCGCCAGGTCGAAGTCGTCGCCCGGGGTGCGCATCGTCACGGTCAGCGGACGGCCGCCCACCCGGATCTCCATCGGCTCCTCGACGGCGAGGGTGTCGGGGCGGTGGGAGGGCTGCCCGTCCCGCACGCGCAGGACGCGCCGCCGCTGGGTCACCCGTCCCATCGGGCGCTCCGTCCGCCGGCCGGTTCGAGGCGGACCACGACGCCCTTGGACGTCGGGCAGTTGCTGATGTCGGCGACGCTGTCCAGCGGCACCAGGACGTTCGTCTCCGGGTAGTAGGCGCGGCGGAACCCCGGCTCGCGGGGTACGCGACCACCCGGAAGCCCTCCGCGCGCCGCTCCCGCCCGTCGTGCCAGACGCTCACCAGGTCCACGAGCTGACGGTCTTCGAGCCCGAGGGCGTCGAGGTCGGCCGGGTTGACCATGACCACCCGGCGGGCGTCGTGGATGCCTCGGTAGCGGTCGTTCGGCGCGTACCAGACGGTGTTCCACTGGTCGTGCGAGCGCAGCGTCTGCAGCAGCAGGTGCCCCTCGGGGACGTGCGGCATCGTGAACGCGTTGCACGTGAAGACCGCCTTGCCGCTCGGGGTGGGGAAGACCCCGAGTTCACCGGGTTGGGCAGGTGGAAGCCGCCCGGCCGGGCCACGCGCGCGTTGAAGTCCTCGAAGCCGGGCACGACCCGGGAGATCCGGTCCCGGACGGCGCCGTAGTCCCGCTCGAACTCCTCCCAGGGGACGGCGGGTTCGTCGCCGAGGGTCGCGCGCGCGAGACGCGCGACGATCGCGACCTCGCTGAGCAGGTCGGGGGAGGCGGGCGGCAGCTTCCCCCGGGAGGCGTGGACGTCGCTCATGGAGTCCTCGACGGTCACGAACCGCTCGACGCCGTCCCGCACGTCCCGGTCGCTGCGGCCCAGCGTGGGCAGGATGAGGGCGGTCCCGCCGCAGACCGTGTGGGAGCGGTTGAGCTTGGTGGAGACGTGCGCGGTGAGCCGGCAGCCCCGCATCGCCTCCTCGGTGACCGCGCTGTCGGGGGTGGCCCGTACGAAGTTCCCGGCGACGCCCAGGAAGACCTTCGCGCGCCCGTCGCGCATGGCGCGGATGCCGTTCACCGCGTCCAGGCCGTGGCGGGTCGGCGGTGTGAAGCCGAACTCCTTCTCCAGGGCGTCGAGGAACCTCTGCGGCATCCGCTCCCACACGCCCATCGTGCGGTCGCCCTGCACGTTGCTGTGGCCGCGCACCGGGCACACGCCCGCGCCGGGCCTGCCGATGTTGCCGCGTGCCAGGAGGAAGTTGACGACCTCCCGGATGGTGGGGACGCCGTGCTTGTGCTGGGTGAGGCCCATCGCCCAGCACACGATGATCCGCTCGCTGCGCAGGACCCGCTCGAACACCTCCTGGATCTCCTCGCGGGACAGCCCCGTCGCCGTCAGGACGTCCTCCCAGGAGACCGTCCGCGCGTGCTCGGCGAACTCGGCGAAGCCGACCGTGTTCCGCTCGATGAAGTCCCGGTCGAGGACCGTGCCCGGTGCGGCGTCCTCGGCCTCCACCAGGAGCCGGTTCAGGGCCTGGAAGAGGGCGAGGTCGCCGCCGGCGCGGATGTGCAGGAACTGGTCGGCGATCGGCGTGCCGCGGCCGACGATCCCGCGGGCCTTCTGCGGGTGCTTGAAGCGCATGAGCCCGGCCTCGGGCAGCGTGTTGACGGCCACGACCCGACCGCCGTTGCGCTTGGTCTCCTCCAGGGCCGACAGCATCCGGGGGTGGTTGGTGCCCGGGTTCTGCCCCACGACGAAGACCAGGTCGGAGTGGTGGATGTCGTCCAGGGAGACGCTGCCCTTGCCGATGCCCAGCGTCTGGGACAGCGCGGAACCGCTGGACTCGTGACACAGGTTGGAGCAGTCCGGCAGGTTGTTCGTGCCGTACGCGCGCGCGAAGAGCTGGAGGAGGAACGCGGCCTCGTTGTTCAGCCGGCCGGAGACGTAGAAGAGGGCCTCGTCGGGGGAGTCGAGCGCCTTCAGCTCGCCCGCGAGCAGCCCGAGCGCCTCGTCCCAGCCGATCGGCTCGTAATGCGTCGCGCCCGGCCGCTTCACCATCGGCTCGGTGAGCCGGCCCTGCTGGTTGAGCCAGTAGTCGGACATGCCGCCGAGCTCCGCGATCGAGTGCGCGCGGAAGAATTCCCGGGTGACGCGCCGCGAGGTGGCCTCGTCGTTGATGTGCTTGGCGCCGTTCTCGCAGTACTCGTTCCGGTGCCGCTCGCCCGGCGCGGGCTCCGGCCACGCGCAGCCCGGACAGTCGATGCCCCCGGGCTGGTTGACGTTCAGCAGCGTCAGCGCGGTCCGCCGCGGGGACGTCTGGCCCAGGGAGTACTCCAGCGCGTGCGCCACGGCGGGAAGGCCCGTCGCCCAGGTCTTCGGCGGGGTGACCTTCAGGTCGTCGACCGGGTCCTCGATGGCGCTCATGCTCGGGTCCGCCTCATTTCCTCGCGAATATCGAATTCGGGCCGCAGAGCAGATTCGGCCCCGTTCGGAGCAAAGTCAAAGAGATGTTTTCGATGAGCTGATAGGTGTGGCCTATCGGATCGCTGCGACTGCTTCATCGGCGATACGCATCGCACGATCGGAAATGCCTCTTTGACTTGCGCGGAGAATGCGCCGAGGGTGATCGGGCCATGAATTCCTGTCCTCGTGCACCGCGGCGTGCGGCCGCCCGCCTGGGGCGCGCGCTCTCCCGAGGGGCGCCCTCGCCCTCCAGAGCGTGGACGGAGCCCTGTCCTTCGCGCTGCGCGCCGCGTTCGCCATGGCGCTGCCCGCGCTGCCGCTGGCGCTCACCGGCCGCGCCGACCAGGCCGTCTACACGATGCTGGGCTCCTTCACCACCACCTTCGGCCGCAACCTGCCCTACGCGCGCCGCGCCCGCGTGCTCGCCGTCGTCGCCGTCGCGATGACCGCGTGCGTGGCCTGCGGCGCGGCGCTCGCCGCCTGGGCGCACCCCGGGACGGGGAGCGGGCGCCGCCGTGACCGTCGTGGCCACGGCCCTGGTGGCCGGTCTGGCGAAGTTCGCCTGCGACGCGGCCCGGCTGGGCGGGCTCGGCGCGGTGCTGCTGCTGTTCTCCTTCGCGGTGGCGGCCAACGGAGCCCCGGCCCCCGCCGACGTCCTGCCCCGGGCCGGCCTGGCCGCCTGCGGCGCGGCCGTCGCCTGGGCCCTCGCCGTGGCGGGCCGGCTCGCGCACCCGGACCGCCCGCAGCGGCTCGCCGTCGCCGCCGCCCTGCGCGAACTCGCCGACCTGTGGGACGCGAGCGGTACGCGGGCCCCGCCCGGCCCGTACGGCACCGGGCGACCGCGGCGGTCCTCCAGGCGTACCGCACCCTCGGTGTCCTGCCCCGTCCGGCGCCGAGCGGAGCGGCCGGGACGACACCTGCGTCCGCCTCGCGGACCTCGCCTGGTCACTGCTGGTCGGTTCCGCCCGCCGCCCGCCGGACGACCCCGCCGGCCTGGCCCGGACGCTGCGCCGCCAGGTCCGGCTGCTCGTCAGCCGCCGCCTCCGGTCCCCGCGCCTCCTGCCCGAACTGGAGCTCCCGGCCCCGATCGCCCGGTCCGGCACGCCCGCCGGGCCCGGCCGCCCCACTGGAACCGGGGCGCCGGGACCCGGGTCGGTCCCGGCGGACCCCACCACCCTGCGCGCCGCCGAACTCAGGGCCGCCGCCCTGGTGACGGGACCGGCCCACGGCCGGGCGGCGGTCCTCCTCGTGCCCGCCCTGCGGATGGTCCTCGGCACCGGCCTCGCGGGCGGCACGGCCCTCCTCCTGGGCCTCGGGCACGGCTACTGGGCGGCGATCTCCGCCGCCGCCGTCCTCCACTCGGTCAACGTGCGGACGGCGGCCCAGCGGGCCGTCCAGCGCACCCTGGGCACGGTCGCCGGCCTCCTGCTCGCCCTCGGCGTCCTCGGCCTGGGCCCCGGGCCGGTGACGCTCGTCCTCGTCATCGTCCTGTGCGAGTTCCTCCTGGAGTACGTCGTCGCCCGCAACTACGGGCTCGGCGTCGTCTTCCTCACCCCGCTGGCCCTGCTCCTGACCGACCTGGCCGCGCCCGCACTCGCCGGGGCCCTCGTGCGGGACCGGGCGCTGAGCAGCGCGCTCGGGGTCGGCATCGGGCTCGGCTGCGCGCTGCTCGTGGTCCACGACCGGGCGGCGGTACGGGCCGAGCGCGCGCTCGCCGCCTGCGCGGCGGTCTCGGAGCGGGCCGAACGCGCCCTGGAGGAACGGGCCGTGCGCGCGTTCCCGCTCGTCCAGACGCGCCTGGCGGCGGCCGCGGTGGAGCTGCGGGAGGCCGACGACGCCGCGGCGGGGAGCTCTGGCCGCCGAGATCGACCCCACCGAGCTCGCCGCCGCCGAACGGCGCGCCTACCTCCTCCTGGACCGGCTGGCCAGAAAGAGGTGACGCTCCGTCACGAAGCGGACTCGATCGTCACCTTGACGTGCTTCATGATCGGCTGGTCGCTCTGGCTGCTGTAGTCGCCCAGGGCGCACAGCACGTTCATCTCCGGCATGTAGCCGGCGGCGCAGCCGCGCGGGATGTCGTACGGGACGGCGAGGTAGCCCTTCAGGTGCCGCCGGCTGCCGTCCTTCGCGGTGCTCGTGATGTCGACGCGGCCCATGTCGGCGATCCCGCGCTCGCGCATGTCCGCCCGGTTCATGAAGACCAGGGTGCGGCAGTTCCTGATGCCCCGGTAGCGGTCGTCGTCGGAGTAGATCGTGGTGTTCCACTGGTCGTGGAGCGCATGGTGCCGAGCGCCAGGGTGCCGGGGGCGGGCACCACGTCGGGCAGTTCGGCGGCGGAGAACTCGGCGCGCCCGGACGGGGTCAGGAAGACGAGCTCGCGGGCGGGCTGCTTGATGCGGAAGCCGAGCGGCAGCCGTACGCGCCGGTTGAAGTCCTCGAAGCCGTCGAGCGCGCGGGCCATGGTGTCCCGGATGCGGTCGTAGTCCTCGACGTACCACTCCCAGGGCGTGGCGCTGTCGGGCAGCGCGGCGCGCGCCATGCCGGCGACGATCGCCGGCTCGGAGAGCAGGTGCGGCGAGGCGGGCTTCTTCATGCCGACGGACAGGTGGACCATGCTCATCGAGTCCTCGACCGAGGTGCTCTGGATCCCCTTGCGCTGGTGGTCCTTCTCGGTCCGGCCGAGGCAGGGCAGGATGAGGGCCTGCCGGCCGTGCACGAGGTGACTGCGGTTGAGCTTGGTGCTGACCTGGACGGTGAGCTCGCAGGCGCGCAGCGCCTCGTAGGTGTACGGGGTGTCGGGGGCGGCGAGCGCGAAGTTGCCGCCCATGCCGACGAAGACCTTGATCTCGCCCGCGTGCATGGCCTTGATGCTCGCGACGGTGTCCTTGCCGTGCGCGCGCGGGGGTTCGATCGAGCAGGCCTCGGCGAGCCGGTCCAGGAACTCCGCGCCGGGGCGGTGGTCGATGCCGCAGGTGCGGTTGCCCTGGACGTTGCTGTGGCCGCGTACGGGGGAGGGGCCCGCTCCCTCCCGGCCGAGGTTGCCGCGGAGCAGCAGCAGGTTGACGATCTCCCGCACGGTGTCGACGCCGTGCTCGTGCTGGGTGATGCCGAGGCACCAGCTGACAATGGAGCGGTCGGCCTCCCCGTACACGCCCGCGGCCTTGAGGATGTCGGCCCGGCTCAGCCCGGACTGCCGTTCCAGCTCCTCCCAGGGGTGGCCTCGCACAGCGCACGGTACTCCTCGAAACCCGAGGTGTGGCGCTCGATGAACTCCCGGTCCAGGGCCTTCGGATCGGTCGACGAGGCCTCCAGGACCGCCTTCGCCATGCCGCGGACGAGCGCCATGTCGCCGCCGATGCGCGGCTGGAGGTTCAGGGTGCTGGTCCTCGTCGCCTTGAACAGGGCCATGTCCGTGAAGTCGTGCGGGACGATGGTGCGGGTGGCGGCGGCTTCGACGAGCGGGTTGACGTGCACGATCCGCGCGCCGCGGTGGTACGCCCCGGCGAGGGCGGTGAGCATCCTGGGCGCGTTCGAGGCGGCGTTGACGCCGAAGACGAACAGCGCGTCGGCGGTCTCCCAGTCCTGGAGGTCGACCGTGCCCTTGCCGGTGCCCAGGGAGGCCTGGAGGGCGCGGCCGCTGGCCTCGTGGCACATGTTGGAGCAGTCGGGCAGGTTGTTGGTGCCCAGTTCGCGGGCCATCAGCTGGTAGAGGAAGGTGGCCTCGTTGCCGAGCCTTCCCGAGGTGTAGTACGCGGCCTGGTTCGGGTCCTCCAGGCCGCGCAGGGTGCGGCCGACGAGCGCGAAGGCGTCCTTCCAGCTGATCGGCACGTAGTGGTCCGACTCCGCGTCGTAGACCATCGGCTCGGTGAGGCGGCCCTCGTTCTCCAGGTCGTAGTCGCTCCACCCGGCGAGCTCGGTCACCGAGTGGGCGGCGAAGAACTCGCGCCCGACCCGCTTGCGGGTCATCTCCCAGGTGACGTGCTTGATGCCGTTCTCGCAGATGTCCAGGTGGAGGCCCTTGGTGTCGTCGGGCCAGGCGCAGCCGGGGCAGTCGAAGCCGGTGTTCTCGTGGTTCATCCGCATGATCGCGCGCGGGCCGTCGACCAGCGCGCCCTCGCGCACGAGGAAGTTCGTCACGCTCTTCGCGGCGCCCCAGCCCGCGGCCGGGTGGTGGTACGGACGGAATTCCGGTTCGCCCTTGGGGGCCGGGCCCACCCGGGGTTCGCGCTCGTCTCGGGCTGAGGCGTTCTCGTCCTGGTCGGTGCTCAAGGCGCTTCACCTCTCGCCCCTGCGGACGCACGGGCACGGTGGGACGGAAAGGCCCCTCCGGGCAGGCTAAGCCCGCTGTCCGGCGCCTGCCACCCCGCCGGGGAGGGGCCCCGCGTGCGGCCGCGTCGGGGATCGCCGGAGGGCCGAGTCCGTCCGCGTCGCGGATCGCCGGAGGGCCCGAATCCGGCCGCGTCGCGGATCGCCGGAGGGCCCGAATCCGGCCGTGTCGGGGATCGCCGGGGCCCGCGCCGGGCTGCGTACCGGATCATGCGCACCTACGCTGACGCTGTCCCTTTCACGCTGTTTTCCGGGGGAGTGTCATGGTCGTGCCCCAGCCCGTCGTCGCCCCGCCCGCGCGGGCGGCCGTCTTCCTGGTCGTCACCGTCAATCCGGGCGGCGAGAGCGCGGTGCGGGAGGCGCTCGGGGACCTGACGGGGCTGACCCGTTCGGTGGCGTTCCGTTCCCCGACTCGGCCCTCAGCTGTGTCGTCGGCATCGGCTCCGAGGCCTGGGACCGGCTCGTCGGCGGCCCCCGCCCCCGCGAGCTGCGTCCCTTCCCGCCCCTGAGCGGCCCCCGTCACCGCGCCCCCGCCACCCCCGGCGACCTGCTCTTCCATCTGCGGGCCCGGCGCCTGGACCTCTGCTTCGAACTGGCCCGGCACGTCCTGGCCGCCCTGGGCGGCGCGGTGACCGTCGTCGACGAGGTGCACGGCTTCGCGTACTTCGACGACCGCGACCTGCTCGGATTCGTCGACGGCAGCGAGAACCCCGAGGGCGTGACGGCGGCCGAAGCGGTCCACATCGGCGACGAGGACCCGCACTTCCGGGGCGGCAGCTATGTGTTCGTCCAGAAGTACGTGCACGACATGGCGGCCTGGGACGCGCTCACCGTCGAGCAGCAGGAGCACGCCATCGGGCGCCGCAAAGGGTCCAACATCGAACTGTCCGACGACGTCAAGGCCCCCGACTCGCACGTCGCGCTGAACACGATCACCGACGAGAACGGCGTCCAGCAGCAGATCTTCCGCGCGAACATGCCCTTCGGGCGGATCGGCACCGGCGAGTTCGGCACCTACTTCATCGGCTACGCGCGGACGCCCGCCGTGACCGAGCGGATGCTCCGCAACATGTTCCTCGGGGATCCCCCCGGCACCACCGACCGCATCCTCGACTTCTCCCGGGCCGTGACCGGCTGCCTCTTCTTCGTGCCGAGCGCCGGCCTCCTCGACGACCTTCCCGCCCCCTCGGCCGCCGCGGTCCCCGGGGAGTCCCTGGGCATCGGCGGCCTGAAAGGAGCCCCGTCCCATGACGTCCCCCGAGTCCACCAGCAACCTCCACCGCGCGCTCGCCCCGATCACCGCCGCCGCGTGGGCCGAGATCGAGGAGGAGGCCCGCCGCACCTTCCGCCGCAACGTCGCCGGGCGCCGCGTCGTCGACGTCCCCGACCCGGAGGGCCCCGAACTCTCCGCCGTCGGCACCGGCCACCTCTCCGAACTGACCGCGCCGACGCCCGGCGTGAGGGCGCGGCTGCGCGAGGCGCGGCCCCTCGTAGAGCTCAGGGTGCCGTTCACCGTCGACCGGGCCGCCGTCGACGACGTCGAGCGCGGCTCGAAGGACTCCGACTGGCAGCCCGTCAAGGACGCCGCCCGCGCCCTGGCGCTCATCGAGGACCGCATGGTCTTCGAGGGGTACGAGGCCGCAGGGGTCGAAGGCTGCGCGCCCGCAGCTCCAACCCGGTGCTGCGGCTGCCCCCGAGCCCCGCGACTACCCCGACGCCGTCAGCAGGGCCCTCACCTCCTGCGGCTCGCCGGCGTCGACGGTCCGTACGCGCTGCTGCTCGGCGCCGACCAGTACCGGGCCGTCAGCGAGACCTCCGACCACGGCTACCCGATCGCGGCCCACCTCGCCCGGATGCTCGACGGCTCCCCGATCTGGGCGCCCGCCCTCGACGGCGGCTTCGTCCTCTCCACCCGGGGCGGCGACTTCGCCCTGCGCCTCGGCCAGGACGTGGCCATCGGCTACACCGCGCACGACGCGGACAGCGTCGAGCTGTACCTCCAGGAGACCCTCACCTTCCTGGCCTACACGGACGAGGCCGTCGTCGTCCTGGAGCCCTGAGCCGTGGACCCGAGGCGGTCCGGCGCCGTGTCCCGGCTCGCCGCGTCGGCGCTCGCCGGCGCGGCGACCGGCGCGGTCGTCGCCGCCCTGACCCACACGCCGCTGGGCGTCCTCGCCGGCATCGCCGCCGCCGAGACCCTCTTCGTCGTCACCGGCTGGCTCGTCCTGTGGCCCATGGACGCCGCCACGACCCACCGGAACGTCCGGCGCGAGGAGTTCCGGCCCGTCGTCGAGGAACTCGTCGTCGTCGCGACCTCCCTGTGCGGGCTCGTCGGCATCGTCGTGCTGCTCCTGGTGGGCAGGACCGACCTGAGCCACGCGGCGGCCGCGACGGCGCTCTGCGGCGTCTTCATGGCCTGGGCGGCGCTCCACCTCATGTACGCCACCCGGTACGCGTACCTCTACTACGCCCCGACGCCCGGCGGCGGCATCGACTTCAACTCCCAGGCCCCGCCGAAGTACAGCGACTTCCTCTACTTCAGCTTCAACCTCGGCATGACCTACCAGGTCTCCGACACGAACGTCTCCAGCCCCACGGTCCGCTCGGTCGTCCTGCGGCACTGCCTGCTGTCGTACGTCTTCGGGGCGAGCATCCTGGCCACCACCATCAACCTGGTCTCCGGGATCGTCACGGGCCACTGAGCCGTCAGCGCCACCACGGCTCGCGCACGTAACGGCTCTCCTCGCTCACGCACCCGGAGCCGTTGGAGATCTGCTCCGCGTCCAGGTTCCAGCCGACCACGCCGTCGCCCTTGCGGCTCAGCTCGATCAGCCGGTCGCTCTCCGTCCGGGTGCCGGCGGTGACCCGGCACTCCACGATCGACGTCCAGGACTGCCCGTCGAGCGCCGACACGAACGCCAGGAGCGGCAGCACGAGCACCGTCAGGGCCAGGGCCACCCACTGCTCGGCGCCGGCGGCCCGGCGCAGCCACGGGGCGGCCGGTAGCCGGGTTCGTGGAGGGTCCGCTCCCGCCCGTTCCGGTGGTGCGGGCGGCGCCGCCCGTGCGGTACTCCACGACCACGCCCTGCCGCAGCGCGAAGGCGGCGAGCCCGTGCCGAGGCCCCACCACGGCCCGAAGAAACAGGCGTCGACGACCCCACGGCGACCGGGTTGACCACCGTGAGCGCCGCCCGGCGGAACGCCCCGCCGGGCCGCTCCCGAGGGGACCGCCCGCGCGCGGCGAACAGGGCGAAGACCACGCGGGAGACGACGACGCCGAGCACCGACCCGAGGAGCGGGTCCGTGATCACCATGCCGATCAGGATGTCCGGCCAGTTCGCCGGCTCCATGCCGACCAGCACGTCCCGCACGGCGTCGCCGCCGCCGACCGTGTAGGCCAGCTTCGTGACCGGCACCGCGAGGGCGAGCGCCACCAGGACGGTGTGCCCGGGGCCGCCCTGCGGTCGGCCGCCCGGACCTCCTGGCGGCCCGGCGGGAAGGGTCGGCGGTGTCCGGCACGCGTCAGCCGAGCGAGAGCACGACCGCCGTCGTCCGGCCCTCGGGTGTGTCGTACGTGACGGTGTCCCCGGCGCCGTGGCCGAGCAGCGCCTTGCCGAGCGGGCTGTCGGCGGTCACCAGGCCCGCGTCCAGGGCGTTCGCCAGCTCTCCGATCCGGACGGTCGACTCGGTGCCGTCCGCGAACCGCAGGGTCACGCTGCTGCCCACGCCGACCGCGTCGGTGGACGGCGCCCGGCGACGGCCCCTCCCGGAGGCGGCCCTCGATCTCGGTGACGCGGGTGTCGAGCCGGTCGAGCTCGTCGGCCCGCTGCAGCTCGTCCGCCTGGTCGGCCCGGTCGCCGACCTCGTCGCCGCCGCCGTCCCGCAGCGTGGCGGCGACGGCCTCGCGCTCGGTGCGCAGATCGGCGAGCTCGCGCTCCAGCGCCTCGCGGGCGTCGGCGCCGAGGGGCTCGGGTCCACCGGTCATTGCTGCTCCCGATTCTGCGGCGGCGCGGACGGACGCCACGGGTGAGGGCCACGGACGAGTGCCTGGGATCATTCAGGACAATTCGGAGATTATCAGTCAGCTGCCGCTCGGACTCGGCTTGGCCTCCACCACCGGGATGTCGAAGACGTGGCCCGGGGTCACGACGCGGGTGATGGCCTGCCCGAAGAGCGTGCTCGGCTCGTTGTCGTCGTGCAGCACGTCCGTGTTGAGGAGGACGACCAGGGTGGCCTTCGCCTCCGGCAGATAGACCGTGAGCGACTCGTACCCCGGCAGGGAGCCGTTGTGCCCGATCCAGCCCTGGATGTCGAAGATGCCCAGGCCGTAGCCCGCGCCGGGGATGCCCGAGGGGTACGTGCGCAGCCGCTCGGCCTGCGTCTTCGGCGTGAGGAGCGTCCCGGTCGCGACCACCCGGGCCCAGGTGCGCATGTCCTGGAGGTCGGAGATCATCGCACCGGCCGCCCAGCCCCAGGAGGGGTTCCAGTCGGTGGAGTCCTCCAGCTTCCCCGAGGCGGTCTGCTCGGTGTAGCCGTGGGCGTGCGGGCTCGGGAACGCGGCGTCCGTCGGGAACACCGTGTGGCGCAGGCCCGCCGGCTCGATCACGTTCTTCTGGACGAACTCGTCCAGCGGCGTCCCGCTGACCTTCTCCACGACGAGCCCCAGCAGGATCAGGTTCGTGTTGCAGTAGTCGAACTCGGCGCCCGGCTGGAACAGGACCGGGTGCTTGAAGGAGTACGCGAGCAGCTCCTGCGGGGTGAAGGGCCGGTACGGATCGGACGTGAGCGCCTTGTAGAAGCCCTCGTCCGCCGAGTAGTTGAAGAGACCGCTGCGCATGGACGCCAGGTTGCGCAGGGTGATGCGGTCGCCGTTCGGCACGCCGTCGACGTACTTCGAGATCGGGTCGTCGATGCCCACCTCGCCCCGGTCGGCCAGTTCGAGCAGGGCGGTCACCGTGAACGTCTTGGTCTCGCTGCCGATCCGCATATAGAGCCCGGGGTCCATCGGCTGCCCCGTCGCCTTGTCGGCGACGCCGAAGGAGCGGATGTACGTGCCCTTGCCGGGCGCGGAGAGGCCCACCGTGACGCCCGGGACGCCCGTCTCCTTCATCACGTCCTGGACGGCCCGGTCCAGGCGGGCGGCGACGGCCGGGGTGAGCTCGGGAAGCCCGCGTCCGCCGACGGGGAGGGCCGCCGCCACGAGGGCGGCGGGACCGGGGGTTCGGCGGCGAAGGCGGCGCCCGCGCCGACGGGGGCGACGAGGACGCCCAGGGCCGCGAACGTCACGCAGACGCGCCGGATCCGTGTGTGCGAGTACCTCACGGCGGGCCTCCTGCCGGCCGGGGACAACACTCCGGTTCCAGGCTAGGACGGCGTGGACGCCCCCGCATCGGGACCGGGCCCGTCTGTTAGGTTGCGGGTCCCCGCCCGGGAGCCTCCGCCCCGGGCCCTCCGCCCCTGGTCAGAGAGGGAAAAGCGCACGATGGCCGTCATCCACCACACCACGATGCAGCCCACCAAGCTGGAGCTGCTCACCTCGTGGCTGCCCGGCCGCACCTGGTACACCGGCGGGGCCGAAGCGCCGAGCCCGGTCAAGGCGGGCGGCTTCCGGCTCGACGACCCGGCGGGCGAGGTGGGCATCGAGTTCATGGCGGTCACCGACGGTACCGGCCCGGACGCGGTCACCCACCTGGTCCCCATGACCTACCGGGGCGCGCCCCTGGAGGGCGCCGGGCACGCCCTCATCGGCACCTCCGAGCACGGCGTCCTCGGCACCCGCTGGATCTACGACGGCGCCCACGACCCGGTGCTCGTCGCCCAGTTGTACGCCCTGCTCGCCGGCCGCGCCGAGGCCCAGCACCAGAACGTCGACGACACGACCGACCCCACCGTCGCCGCCTCCCTCGTCCCCGCCGGCACCGGAGCCGAGCTCGTCCGGGTCGAGGAGGGCCCCGACCACACCGACGTGGTCGTACGGGAGACCGGCGCGGCCGCGCCGCTGACGCTCCGGATCCGGCGCGTCCTGCGCCCCGGCGCGGACGGCGGACCGGGCCGCGGCCGGGTCACGGCCGAGTGGCGCCTCGCCGACGGCACCACCGCCCGCGGCGCCTACGCCGTCGCCCTCGCCGAACAGCCCCGCCCCACACCCAGTTGACCTCCGCCTTCGCGAGCGGCGGGTCCTCGAAGAGCTCCCGGAGCGGGACGGCGACGTTCCCCGTGCGGTAACGGCCGCCGAAGCGCAGCCCGAGGACCCGGTGGTCGGCGAGGCCGCACACCGGGGACCCGCTGTTGCCCCCGAGGGTCGAGCAGTCGTCCTTCATCATCGGACCGCCGGGGCGAACCCGGTGGCCGCTCCCGGCTGGAGCCGCTTCACGTCGTAGACGTCCATGAAGATCCGGCCCATCGACTCGGGCCCGTCGCGCCGCCCGTCCCGGGCCGGATGGCCGATCACGTGCACCGGACGGCCCGGCAGGTCGGCGGCGCGTCCGCCGCGACCGCGAGCGGCGTCGGCAGACCGCCCTCCGACACGGCCCCCGCAGCGGCGCCGTGTCGACGTCGGGACGGACGCCGATGACGTCGGTGATCTCGTACGGCACCGGGGGCCGGGCGGCGCGCCCTCGACGGGCAGCTCCTCCGCCGGGTCTACCCGCGCCGACATGCCGAACTCCAGGGTCCAGCGCCCGTCCTCGAAGCGGGCGCACTCGGCCGCCACGTGACGGTTCGTCATCACCGTGCGCGGGCCGACCAGGAAGGCCGTGCCGATCCAGTCCGGGCGGGGGTGCCCGGTGACCTCGACCCGGCCGACCCCTCTCGTCGTTCCACCGGGCGGGAACGGCCGCGATCGCCGCCCCCGGACCCGGTCCGGGCCTGGTCCCCAGGAAAGCCCTAGGGGTGCAGCACCATGTCCGCGTGCGACTCCAGGCGCCGCCAGCGCTCCTCCGGGGCGTGGAACGCCGGCATCACGTCCACGTCCGGCAGTGGCCCGAACTCCAGCTCGGTGATCTCCGCGACGTCCGAGACGGGCACCTGGTACATGCGGTACGGGCCCAGTGGCGGCGGCGCGCCGGCCGTCGCCCCCGCCAGGGCCCGGTCCGCGTCCCGGCTGAGGTCGGGGCTCTGGTCGAGGACGTACGCGGCGGCGGCGAGCGCCCCGTCCTGGATGAACGCCGCCACCTTCCAGAACCGCAGCGGCACCTGCAGTCCCCGGTAGGGCGGGTCGGAGTCCTGGAGCACCGGGCCGGTGAGGACCGTCAGCTTCCGGTCGTACTCGGCGGCGTTGTCGAGGAGGTAGTTCTCCAGGCCCTGCCAGAGCTCCTTGCCCTGGTTGAAGACGTCCACCTGGGGAGCCGCGTTGGTGAAGTGGAAGGTGTCCGCGTCGGCCTGGGACGCCAGGGCCGACGGCCCCCAGACGGGATCGAGGCGGCGCACCAGATGGCCCCGGTCGAGGCTGTTGTTCCGGTAGATCTCGTCGCCGGCCTGCTGCTCCTCCGGCAGCCGGGGGTCGAACGCCCAGACGTCCTCCCGGGGCGTGTCGAGGAGGAGCTCCCGCCCCTCGATGCAGACCGCGGTCGAGGCGGCCAGCCGCCGGTCGGGGCGGAAGACCACGGTGAAGTGGGTGTACGGCAGGATCACCGTCTCGATCGTGTCCCGGACCGGGAGCGCCAGCGGGACGACGGGGCCGAGGAAGGCCTCGTCGTAGCCGGTGCGGTCGGCGAGTGCGGCCGGACGCCCGGGAGGGAGCGGCGCATCGGATGGGTTCATACGATGTAAGTACCGCGCCGAGGGGGTCGCGCTCGGCGCCGGACCACAGGTCACTCGAACAGACCCCGGCGCCCCTCCGTACTCCGCACGGCCGCCGACGGCCCCGTCAACGGGCCCGGCCCAGAGCCCGGAGCTCTCCCTGACCGGCGGCCCGGCCCCGGAAAACAACGAAGGCAAGGAGGAACACCTCTCCTTGCCACTCTCAGAGTATAGCGCATGGGGGCCTTGCGGCAAGGCCCCCATGTGTCGCAAAATCTCCGTTCGAAGCAAGGAACTGCGGAAAACGGGGCGTACTGATGATTGACGTGATCGTGGTCGGCGGCGGACCGACCGGCCTGATGCTCGCGAGCGAACTGCGCCTGCACGACGTGCGGGTCCTCGTCCTGGAGAAGCTGGCCGAACCGACCCTGGAGTCCCGGGGACAGGGCCTGCACGCGCGCAGCGTCGAGATGATGGACCAGCGCGGACTGCTGGAGCGGTTCAGCGCGATCAGCAAGCGGTTCTCGGTGGGCGGCCTCTTCGGCGGCGTGATGAAGGCCTGGCCGGAGCGGCTCGACACGGCCCACCCGTACGGCCTCGCCACCCCGCAGCCGGACACCGAGCGGCTGCTCGAAGAGCGCGCGCGGAGCTCGGCGCGGAGATCCGGCGCGGCGGCGAGGTGGTCGGGCTGAGCCAGGACGAGGACGGCGTGACCGTCGAGCTCGCCGACGGCACCGAGCTGCGCTCGCGCTACCTCGCCGCCTGCGACGGCGGCCGCAGCACCGTGCGCAAGCTCCTCGGCGTCGGCTTCCCGGCGAACCCGCGACGGTCGAGACGCTCCTCGGCGTCATGGAGGTGACGGCGGACCCGGAGTCGATCACCGCCGCCGTCGCGGAGGTCCACAAGACCCAGCTGCGCTTCGGCCTCGCCCCGCTCGGGGACGGCACCTGGCGCGTGGTCGTCCCCGCCGACGGCGTGGCCGAGGACCGCGCCGTCCCCGCCACCCTCGACGACTTCAAGCGGCAGCTGCGGGCCTTCGCCGGCACCGACTTCGGCGTGCACGCGCCCCGCTGGCTCTCCCGCTTCGGCGACGCCACCCGGCAGGCCGAGCGCTACCGGGTCGGCCGGGTGTTCCTGGCCGGCGACGCGGCGCACATCCACCCGCCGACCGGCGGCCAGGGCCTCAACCTCGGCATCCAGGACGCCTTCAACCTCGGCTGGAAGCTCGCCGCCGCGGTCGACGGCTGGGCGCCGGAGGGACTGCTCGACACCTACGAGGCCGAACGGCACCCGGTCGGCGCCCGCGTCCTGGAGAACACCCGCGCGCAGATGGCGCTCCTCGGTGCCGAACCCGGCCCGACCGCCCTGCGGGAACTGTTCTCGAAGCTGATGGACTTCGAGGAGGTCAACCGGTACATCACCGGCATGATCACCGCCGTCGACGTCCGCTACGACCTCGGCGAGGGCCACGCGCTCCTCGGCCGGCGCCTGAGGGACCTCCCCCTCAAGCAGGGACGCCTCTACGAGCTGACGCACGGCGGCCGCGGCCTGCTGCTCGACCGCACCGGCCGGCTCTCGGCCGAGGGCTGGGCCGACCGCGTCGACCACGTCGTCGACCCCTGCGAACAACTCGACGCCCCCGCCGTCCTGCTGCGCCCGGACGGCCACGTCGCCTGGGCCGGCGAGGACCAGGAGGACCTGCGCGGCGCCCTGCGCGCGTGGTTCGGCGCGCCGACGGCCTGACCGGGACGGCGCACGTCGTGGGCCGGGGCCCCGTCCGGCGGAGCAGGGGCGGACGGGCCCTAGGGGCGCAGGGCCGTGGCCAGTTGGGAGCGGGAGCGGACGTCGAGCTTCTGGTAGATGCGGGTCAGCCGGGCCTCGACCGTCTTGACGCTCAGGTACAGCTTCGCGGCCGCCTCCTGGTTGCTCGCGCCCTGGCCCACCAGGCGCGCGAGGCGCAGCTCCGCCTCGGTCAGCGAGGAGGCGCCGGGACCGACTCCTCGCCGCCCGCGCCGGGACCGGCGGCCTCGCCCGCGGGCGTCTCGCTCGCCAGGGCCAGCCACGGCGCCGCCCCGGCCCGCTCGAACACCGAGGCCGCCTCGTGCAGGGCGCTCTGCGCCGCCGACCTGCGCCGGCGCCGCCGCTCGACCCGGGCCAGGGCGATCAGCGCCCGCCCCGCTCCAGCGGCAGCCCGGCGCGGCCGAAGCTCTCGGCCGTACGGGTCAGGAGCTCGGCCGCCTCGTCGGTCCGGCCCTCCGCCGCCAGGCACAGCGCGTGTGCCCGGTCGCAGCCGAGCAGGACCGTGGTCCGGCCGAGCCGCTCCGCCACCGGCCGGACCTCGGCGAGCAGTGCCAGGGCCTCGTCGCCCGCGTCCTGGCCGAGCAGCGCCTCGGCCAGCTCCTCGTGCCAGCGCAGCATCGCGGGGTCCACCGTCGACTGGGCGCGCTCGTCGGCCTGGACCCGCCGCAGCGTCTCCAGGGCGGCGGCGACGTCGCCGTTGATCAGCTGGACGCGGCCGAGCGCGTACCGGCTGCGGGAGAGGAAGACGCGGTCGCCCTCCTCCTCCGAGGCCTGGACGCTGCGGCGGGCGTAGCTCGCGGCCCGCGCGAAGCTGCCGCCGGCCGTCTCCGCGAGCGCGAGGGTGTACCAGGCGGGCCCGGGAGAGGCCCGCCTCCAGGGTGAGCGCGAGGGCCTGCCCCGCGTGCGCGAGGGCGGCCGCGCAGGCGCCCCTGCGGGACTCGATCGCGGCGAGCGTGGAGAACAGCTCGATCGTGTCCTCCACCGAGCCGCGCCGCTGGACCAGCGGAAGCAGCGCGTTCAGCTCGTCCCGGGCGTCGGTGAGCCGGTCGTCGAAGAGGGCGTGACGGATCGTCAGGATCTGGGCGGCGTTGCGGATGCCGAGCGGCCGCTCGGCCAGCTCCAGGGCGCGGGCCTGCGCGAGCACGGCCTCCGCGTCCGGGACCCCGAGGCCCGCTCCATCCGCGCCTGCACGGTCAGGGCCTGCACCGCGAGCCGGGGATCGCCCATCGAGGCGGCCAGCGCGGCCGATTCGACCGCCGCCGTCCGCGAGCGCTCCGGATCGCCGTCCGCGAGCACGTACTTGACGGCGAGGCGCAGCTGCACGGCGGCCCGCAGGGCGGTGTCGCCCTCGGAGTCCTCCATGGCGTGCGCGTACATCTCGTCGAGCCCGGTGAGCCCCTGACCCGCGGTGTCGAGCACGGCGAGCCGCGCCCTGACCCGGTCGGACGGCCCCGCGTCCCGGGCGAGCAGATCGGTGGCGGCCCGCATCGCGAGGTCGGCGCGGGCGGCGCGGGCGGCCTCCTCGGCGGCGTCGACGAGCCGCGCGATCCGCCGCGTCCCGTGCCTGCCGGGGTCGACTCGGCGGCGAGCAGGGCCAGTTCGGCGGCGAGCGCGCTGTTCCCGCGCCGCCGGGCCAGGTCGGCGGCGGCCGCGACCTCGGCGGCGAGCTCCTCGTCCGGCCGCTCGGTGGCCAGCGCCCGGTGCCGTACCGCCTCGACGGGGTCGTCCACGACCTCCGCGAGCGCCGCGTGCCCGGCGCTCCGCTCGGCCCAGCAGGCGTCGTGCACCAGGGTGGAGGGCAGCAGCCCGGCGGTGAAGGTCACCGAGCCGTCCTCGGAGAGCGACACCAGGTCGGCCCGCTCGGCCGCGGCGAGGTCCGCCTCCGCGGTGGGCCGCCCGGCACGGCGCACGAGCGTCGCCGAGGGGCGCAGCGCGAGCGCGGCGAGCAGCAGCGTCTCGCGTACGGCGGGGGCGCGGCGCCCAGGAGCTGGCGGGCGAGGTCGCGGGCGCGGCCCGAGAGCGTCAGCGCCTCCGCGTGGTGGACCGGGGTGCGGGCGTCGGCGAGCGAGCGGCCCACGGCGAGCGCGAGCCGCGGATTGCCGCCGCTCGCGCGGTGGATGCGGCCGGCCATCCGGGAGGGCAGCCGGTGGTGGATGAGGAGTTCGGCGATCTCGTCGGCGTGCAGCGGCGGGACGCGCAGCACGTCCGCCTCCGAGGGCACCCACAGGTGCGCGGCGTGCGGGTCCTCGTGCCGGTGGCTCTCGCGGTACGGCGCGTGGGCCTCCGCGTACGGCTCGGGGGTCTCCACCGCCACCACCCGCAGCGCGGGCGGGGCCAGGTGGAGGGCGAACCGGAGCAGGTCCACGCTGTCCGCGTCGACGTGCTGCACCCCGTCGACGACGAGCAGGACGGGGCCCCGGCAGGTCAGGGCGCGCAGGATCCGCGCGATGCCGAGGCGCAGCGCGATCGGGTCCCAGCCGCCCGCGTCGATCGGCGCCTCGCGGCAGAGCATGGCGACGGCGGTGCGCTGGGGTCCTGGCAGCTGGTCGAAGACCCGGAGGTGAGCACCCCGGAGTCGAGGACCCCGGAGGAGAGGACGGCGGAGGCGAGGACCTCGGAGGCGAGCGCGGCGGACGGGGTTCGCCGCTCCCGTGCCCGGCGGTTCCCCGTCCGCCGGTCCCGTGCCCACCGCTTCCGTGCCCGCCGGTTCCGTGTCCGCCCGCGGGGACGGCCCGAGTGCGGCCGCCCCGGCGGTGGAGGGTTCGGGGCGGGCGGCCGGTGCCGAGTCCCGGCCAGGTCACGGTCGCCGCCACCGAGGCCACGAGCGCGGCGGCGGCCGCCCCGGTATCTCGCGGTCGGACGACAGGGGCGCGAGCCACAGCACGGTCTCGCCGCGCGCCTCAGCGCGGGCCGCCTCGGCGAGGGCGACCTCGGTCTTGCCGACGCCGGCGGGTCCGGTGAGCAGGGCGCGGCCCCGCGTGTGCAGGGCCCGTTCGAGCCGGGCGAGGAGCTCCTCCCGGCCCACCGGGGCAGGGTTCTGCGGAGCTGTCGTCACTGTCCACCACCTCCGGCCCCTCGGGACCCGGCCCATGAGCCCCGTGCGCAGAGGATACGGAGCCCACGGGCACAGTCCAGGCCCCTTGTCCGGCATACGGACAGGGGGGCCGGCGCGCACACGCTCCCACAACGCCAGGACGCGCCAGTGGTGTAGACCACGGGCGCGTCGCTGACCAGCAAAGATGCTGATGTGGGGGGTGGTTCAGAGGTGGTGCGGTGGTGCGTCAGAAGGTGAGGCTCCACGAGTCGATGTAGCCGGTGTCACCCGAGGCCACATCGCGGACCTGGAGCTTCCAGGTGCCGTTGGCGACCTCGTTCGACGCGTCGACCGTGTACGTGGTGTTCACGTTGTCGGCGCTGTCCGAGGAGGAGGAGGCCTTGAGGTTGCGCACCGTGCCGTCGGGGGCGACCAGGTCGACGACCAGGTCCCCGCGCCAGGTGTGCTTGATGTCCACGCCGACCTTGAGGGTGGCGGGGGCGTTGCCGGCGATGCCGGTGACGGTGATCGGGGACGTCACGGTGGTGTTGTCCGGGATCTGCACGTCCGCCGCGTTGGTGAAGACGGTGCCGGTCGGCGGGGTGGTGTTCAGGACCGCGTCCACGGTCTTCGCCGCGTCGGCGATGCCGGTGCCGCAGCCGCCGGTGCAGGTGCCGGGCAGCGGGCGGGCGTTGTTCTTGATCGCGGACTCGATGTCGGCCGGGGTGAGGGTGCTCTTGGCCGACTTCAGGAGGGCGGCGAGGCCGGCGATGTGCGGCGCCGCCATCGAGGTGCCCTGGTAGGGCTTGTACGTCTCGGTCGACTGGGTCGTCAGGCCCGAGTTCAGCGTCGAGTAGATCGCGTTCTCGGGGGTGGTGACGGTGCCGGGCGTGTCGGTGGCGTTGCGGGTCTCGCCGCCGGGGGCGGCCACGTCCACGATGGTGCCGTAGTTGGAGTAGTACGCCCGGGAGCCGGCGCGGTTGGTCGACGCCACGGTGATGACGCCGGTGCAGTTCGCCGGGGTGAAGCCGGAGGCGTTGGCGTTGCTGTTGCCCGCGGCGACGACGACGGTGGTGCCGCGCGCGACGGCGCCGTTGATGGCGGTCTGGTAGACGCTCGGGCAGGTGGCGCTGGCGCCGCCCAGGCTCATGTTGATGACCTTGGCCGGGGTCGGGTTGGCCGGGATGCCCGGCACGGTGCCGCCGGAGGCCCAGGTGATCGCGTCGGCGATGTCGGAGGACGAGCCGCCGCACTTGCCGAGCACGCGCACGGGCTGGATCTTCGCGTTGTACGCGATGCCCGCGATGCCCTTGGTGTTGTTGGTGACCGCGGCGATGGTGCCGGCCACGTGGGTGCCGTGCCAGGAGGAGTTGGAGGCGGTGGAGCCGGTGCCGCACTCGCCGGCGGTGGCGTTCCAGTCGCCCTCGTCCTTCGGGTCCGCGTCGCGGCCGTTGCCGTCGCGGGCGTCGGCGGCGGTCGAGATGAAGTCGTAGCCGGAGACGATGTTGGTCGCCAGGTCCGAGTGGGCGGCGTAGCCGGTGTCGATGACGGCGACGGTGACGCCGGAGCCGGTCGTCTTGTCCCAGGCCGCAGGAACGTTCATGCCACCGGTGGGCTCGAAGAGGTCCCACTGCTTGGCGTAGTCGGTGTCGTCCGGGGTGACCGCCATCGCGTAGGCGCGGATGTCGGGCTCGACCGAGGCGACGGACGGGTCGGCGCGGAACGCGGCCATGACCTCCGTCACGTCCTGCTTGGTCGCCTTGCCGCCCAGGTTGACGAGGGCGGCACCGCCGGCGAGGCGGCGCTCGAAGGAGAGCTTCTCGCCCGTCTGCGCGGCCTTCTCGGCCGTGTCGCTCTTCGCGGCGGTGTTGGAACCGGCCTCGGCGGTCCGGCTCTTGTAGGTGACGATCACCTTCTCGACGGGGGCGTGGGGAAGCGCCCGCATCGCCTGCGAAGCCGGACCCGGCTTCGGGGTGGCAGCGACCGGGGCTGCGGCGAACGCCCCGGAAGTCATGGCAGCGGCACCGAGGATCGCGGCGCCCGCGACCACGGATATGACTCTCCGCCTGGAACCGTTCAAGGTGTGGCCCTTTCGAGTACGACGTGACTGCGGAGCAGTGGCGGCGGCGCGGGACGCACGGAACGAAGTGGGGTCGCCGCCGTGGTTCCCTGGGCTTGGGGGGCCCGTGCGCCGCCACCGGCGCGACGGCCCGGGTCAAGGCCGTCACCGGCGGACAGCACCCTCCGCATGCACCTGTCATGGTGCGCTCGGGGGATGATATCTGCCGGTGCGGAGGACAGTAGGGAACGGGGGTGAACCCGATACGGGAAAACCCTTGTCACCCCTCATGGGGTGGTGGGGGTGCGGCGAGGGAGGGCACGCGCCCTCGGCCGGGCGGCGGGGAGGGCGCGTTCGGCCTCGGCCGGGCGGTGAAGGGCGGTGCGACCTCGGCCGGGTGATGAGGGTGGGGCGGTGCGGCCTCGGCCGGGTGGTGGGGAGGAAAGCCGGTACGGCCTCAGCCGAGTTCGAGCGTGGTGACGCCGAAGACGCGCTCCCGGGCCACCGGGCGGACCGGGCCCGTGTACATCCGGGCCGTCTCGAACGTCGGCTCCAGACCGCGCTCCCGGGCCAGGAGGGCCGCCGCCGGATTGGCCTCCGGCATGTCGACCGCGACGCGGGCCGCGCCGAACTCCCGCGCCTCGGCGGCCAGCCCGTCGAGCAGGGCCGCCGCGTCCGCCGGGGTGTCGGCGAACAGCGGCCCCACGCGGGCCTCGTCCTGCGCGGGACGAACCACCCCGTACCCGGTCAGACGGCCGTCGACGACGCGGGCGAGCGCCCGGTGGCCGTGCGTGGTCAGCCAGGCGTCCAGGAACCGCGGCCGGTCGGCGTGGTGGCAGGCGCCGTCGTACGCGGCGAGGGCGGCCGCGCCGACCCGCCCGGCGGGCACCAGGCCGGTCACGGGGCGGTCGGGGGCCGGGACCTCGCCCACGTACCGGGCGGTGCGGTACGCGGTCGCGAAGCCGGAGCGCCGGTAGTTGTCCTGCTGCGCCGGCACCCGTCGAGCCCGACGGTCCGGCCGCCCGCGTGGGCGAGCGCGGCGCGCCAGGTGGCGAGGCCGTGGCCGAGGCCGCGGAGTTCGGGGCGGACGAGGTAGAAGCCGAGGAAGGCGTAGGAATCGTCGTAGCCGACGACGGAGATGGCCGAGACCGGCTCCCGTCGATCCGCCCGAGGAAGAAGCCCGCGGGGTCCTGGGCGAAGAACGCCGGAGCGTCGGAGAGCCCGGGATTCCACCCTCCTCGGCGGCCCAGGACCGCACGAGCGCCCACTCCTCCGGGGTGGCGGAGGAGACGGACAGCGAACCGGTGGGGGCGGAGGTCATGGGAGTCCTTCGACGGCCGGGGGCGGATGCCCGGTCGACAGGAACCCGGGCAAATCGCGCCGAGCATAACGCCGGGCCGGCCCCGGGGACTTCCTCGCCGATCGGTTCCGATGGATTCCGGCCGATCGGACGACGAGGGTCGTCGCCCCCTCGAACGGGTGCTGTCCGGGCGGGCCTCCGCCCGGACGGCGTCCGCTCCTCAGCCCGCGATCGGCGCGGGCGTCGGCACGGGAGCCGGTGCGGGCGTCGGCACGGGAGCCGGTGCGGGAGTCGGCACGGGGCCGGGGCCGGAACCGCCAGGGAGCCGTCACCGGGACCGTACCCGCAGAGGCCGTCACCGGGACGGCGGCCGTACCGGCCGAACCCGTCACGGGGCCCGGAACCGTACCCACGGAAGCCGCCACCGGGCGGCCGAAGCCACCACCGGCACCTGCGTCACCACCGGCACCTGTGCCACCACCGGTGTCGTCACCTCCGCCCCGCCCTTCGTCAGCAGGATCACTCCCGGGCCGCGACCAGCGAGGCGCCGGCCGCGACCAGCCAGCCCCAGGCGCCCGCGCGGAAGGTCTCGCCGAGCAGGGCGACGCCGATGATCGCGGCGGCGGCCGGGTTGGAGAGGTTCACGACGGCGAGCGGGGCGGCGAGTCCGCCCCGGTAGGCGGCCTGGGAGAGCAGCAGGCCACCGCTGGCGAAGGCGGATATCAGCACCGCGAGCAGCGCGGTCTGCCACCAGGTCGGCTCGCTGCCGGGCAGGTCGAGCGCGAGCGCGGCGGTCAGCGTCTGGGTGAGCGCCGAGCCGACGCCCGAGGCGATCCCGGAGGCGGTGGCGTGCCCGAGTCCGCGCGCGGCCGGGCCGCCGGTCCCGCGCTGTTCGCGCCCGTGCAGCCGCCCGGAGGCCAGTACGGCGATGAGGAGCGCGGTCGCCGCGGCGACGATCAGGGACTCGCGGAGGCTGAGGGCCTCGCCGGGGGCCGTGGGCCCGGTCACGGCGACGAGTCCGACGAGCCCGCCCAGGGTCCACAGGGCGCCGCGCCATTCGGTACGGGTCACCCGGCGCCGTGCGCAGTACGCGCCGAGCGGCAGCGCCGCCACGAGGGTCAGCGCGCCGAGCGGCTGCACCAGCGTCAGCGGCCCGTAGTGCAGGGCGGCCACGTGGGCGAGGGCTCCGGCGGCGTTGAGGCCGACCGCCCACCACCACTGCCCGCGGGCGAGCAGGGCGCGCAGTGCGCCGCGCCCGTCGGGGGAGGCCGGGAGGCGGCGGCGAGCCGGGACTGGGCGACGGCGGCGAGCGCGTACCCGGCGGCGGATACGAGGGAGAGGAGGACCGCGAGCGCGGTGCCGGCGGCGGGGTTCATCGCAGGGCTCCGACCGGGAGGGTGCCGCACCGAGCGGGCGGGGTACAGGTGGGGTGCCGTCCGCCGCCGGGGGCGCGGACGGCGAGCAGCGCGAGGCCGAGGAGGGCGGCGGCGGCGAGCGCGTCGAACCAGTAGTGGTTGGCGGTGCCGACGACGACGAGCAGGGTGAGCAGCGGGTGCAGCAGCCAGAGCACCCGCCAGCGGGACCGGGTGGCGGCGATCAGACCGATCGCGACCATCAGGGCCCAGCCGAAGTGCAGCGACGGCATGGCCGCGAACTGGTTCGCCATGGAGTCGGTCTCCGGCGTCGCCCCGTAGACGGAGGGGCCGTAGACGCGGGCCGTGTCGACGAGTCCGGAGGCGGCGAGCATCCGGGGCGGGGCGAGCGGCATCAGCAGGTGCAGGGCGAGCGCGGCGCCGGTGACGAGGGCGAGGACCCGGCGCGACCACACGTAGTGCGCGGGGCGGCGCCAGTACAGCCAGACGAGGAAGGCGAGCGTGGCCGGGAAGTGCACGACCGCGTAGTACGTGTTGGCCGTCCGGACCAGCGGTTCGGCGTGCAGGAGCAGCTGCTGGACCGTTCCCTCGTCCGGCAGGTGGAGCGCGCGCTCGGCGTCCCAGACGCGGTCGGCGTTCCGGAAGGCGCGGGCCTCGTGGCCGTTGGCGAAGAGCCGGCCGAACTTGTAGACGAGGAAGAGCGAGGTGACGAGCAGGAGCTCCCGCAGGAGCGGCGGCCTGGCGGACGCGGACGCGGGAGCGGCCGCAGGTACGGATGCGGGCGCGGACACAGGCGCGGGCGCGGGCGCGGGCGCGGGCGTCGACCCGGACCGGATCGGGGGTGCGGCTGACGGCTCGGGCTCGGGGTCCGGCTCGGGCGCGGACGCGTTCCCCGCGTCCTCGTCCCGGTCGTGCCCCCCTCGTATCCCGTGCATCCCGACAGCCATCGCGCGGCCCTCTAATCCGTCAAATCGGCAACAAACGGAGTGAGCCTAGATCCGATTTCATCGAGACGCAAGCGTCTCGATACGTTTGCGTCTCGATTGCGCACCCCCTACTCTCGTATGAGCAGGGATGGACGTGTTCCGGGAGGCATCGATGTCCACGCAGGCCGCGACCGCCGCAGCCCGTCGCAGCAAGATCACGCCGGAGCGCGAGACGGAGCTCTACGAGGCCGTGCTCTGCCTCCTCCGCGAGGGCGGCTACGACGCGGTGACCATGGAGGGCGTCGCCGCCCGCACCAAGTGCGGCAAGGCCACCCTCTACCGGCAGTGGGGCACCAAGCCCCGGCTCGTGACCGCCGCCCTCGCCCAGCGCCGCTGCGCCGTCTTCACCGACATCGACACCGGCACCCTCGCCGGCGACCTGCGCGAGGCCGCCCACATCGCCGCCTCCCGCCGCGACCGGGACGCCGAGCTCATGGAGGCCGTCGCCCAGGCCTACATGCAGCACCCCGACCTGCGCGCCGCCCTCCGCGAGACCGTCATCGCCCCCGAGATCGCGGCCATCGACGCCGTCGTGGCCCGCGCGGTCGAGCGCGGCGAGGTCGAGGCCGACAACCCGGCCATCGGATTCGTCGCCCCCTGCTTCATGGGCATGCTCCGCATCGAGCGGATCTTCGAGGAGCGGTTCGCGGACGCCTCGACCATGCGCACCTTCGTCGACGCCGTCCTCCTCCCGGCGCTGCGCGTCGAGGGTGAGCCCGGCTCCGTCCGGCACCCTGGGGCCATGCCCGCACACGCCCCGCCGTCCGCGTCCGCCGCGTCTACGAGGCCCCTCGCCCGACGACGGGGTGCGCGTCCTCGTCGACCGGCTCTGGCCGCGCGGCCTCGGCAAGGCGGACGCCCACGTCGACGAGTGGCCCAAGGCGCTCACCCCGTCCACCGAACTCCGCCGCTGGTACCACGGCCCCGACGGCGCGTACGAGGAGTTCCGGCGCCGCTACGAGGCCGAACTCGACGCCCCCGAGGCCGCCGCCGCGCTCGACCGGCTCCGCGAGCTCGCCGCCCGGGGACCGTCACCCTCCTCACGGCGGCGAAGGACCCTCGGTCAGCCACACCTCAGTCCTGCGGCGCGCCCTGGAGGAGTAGCCGGGGCGCCTCGCGGCGGCGTCCACCGGAACCTGGCCCCCGCCCTCCGCGCGGGCGGCCAACCGCCGTGCCCACGCCACCAGTCCGCCGACGTCGATCCCGTACGCCCCGGGACGGGCCGCGCGCCCGCCAGACGGTCGGCACCACGGCGCAGCAGCCGGGCCCCGCCCGCCGTGTTGCCGCGGGCCGCGTGGGTCAGGCCGACGGCCAGCTGGGCGAGCCCCTGCCACAGGTCCCGCTCCGCCTCAGGACCGGACTTCCAGGCGTCCTCGAAGACCTCGTGCGCGTGGAAGGGCATCCCGGCGTCCAGGAGCCGCTGCGCCTCGCGCACGGTCTCCGCGGGCCCGCGCACGACCCCTCGGGCTGCCGGGGCACCCCGCCGCCCCGTACGGCAGCGGACGGCCCAGCCCGTCGCGCGGCCGGGCGCTGCGGGCACGCCCCGCCGCGTCACGATCCCTGCCGCGCCCGCCCCGTGGTCACCCATTGTCCGGTTCACCCGTCCATTGTCGCCCCCGGGCGATCACGAGCGCTAGGCTCGTCCGTCCGGGGCTGTTCCGGTCCGTGCGGGTGGTGCCGGGAGCGTCATGCCAACAGTACGTGTGGGAGTGAGTGACCGGTGCCGACGGATCCCGAACAGTCGTCGCCCACAACGCCGTTCACGCCGAGCGTCTGCGGCGCCGTGCGGAACGGCCTGCTCGAACGCGGCTCGGAGCTCGCCGCGGCCGCCCACGCCGTCGACGAACTCGTCGCGGGAGCCGCGGCGGGCGGCCCGCGCGCGGCGGCATACTCGTCTACCGGGGCGAGCCGGGCATAGGCAAGACCGCACTCCTCGCCGAGGTGCACCGCATCGCCCGGGACCGGTGCACCGTCCTCACCGCACGGGGCGGCGAGACCCTGACCTCCGTCCCCTTCCACCTCACCCGCCAGCTGCTCCAGCCCGCCCTGGACGGCTTCGAGGCCGACGAGGTGCGGCGGCTCTTCGGCGACCACTACGACCTCCTCGCCCCGGCACTCGGCCTCGCCTCCCCGTCCTCGGACACGCCCGCCGACCCGCAGGGCGTCCTGCTCGGCCTCGCCCGGCTCCTGGACCGCCTCGCGGAGCGGCTGAAGGACCGGCCCCCGGTGCTCCTGGTGGACGACGTCCACTGGGCCGACGCCGAATCCCTGGCCTGGCTCGACACCTTCGCCCGGACCCGGCGCGACCACCGGCTGCCGGTCCTCCTCGTCCTCGCCCACCGCCCCTTCGTACGGGAACCCCAGGGCCCCGGCGGGCCCGCGACGCTCGCCGACCGCGCCGTCCTCACCCTCGGCCTGAACGCCCTCACCTCCACGGCCACCGCCGCACTCGCCCGGGACGTGCTCGGCGGCCACGCGGACGAGCCGTTCTGCCACGAGCTGTGGACGGTGACCTCCGAAACCCCTACGAGACCGTCGAGTTGCTCGCCAAGGCCCGCGACCGGATGCTCGAACCCGTCGCCGGCTCCGCGGGCCTCCTGCGCGACCTCGGCGCCGCCGCCCGGGGCGGCGGAATCGTCGCCCGCCTGGAGGAGCTCGGCAGCGGCCCGACCCGCGTCGCCTGGGCGACGGCGGTCCTCGGCACCGACAGCACCCCGAACTCCTCGCCGCCGTCACCGGCATGCGCCCCAGCAGGTCGCCGAGGACACCGAACGCCTCCGGGCCGCCCGGATCGTGACCGCCCCGCCCGGGAGCGGACGGGGCGGACTCGCCCTCGTGCCCGTCCCGCCGCTGGAGTTCACCCACCCGCTCATCGCCAGCGCCGTGTACGGCTCCGTGCCCTCGGGCCTGCGGACCGCCATGCACGGACGCGCCGCCTGGGCCCTCACCGAGGCGGGCCACGGACCGGCCGCCGTCTCCCGCCACCTCCTCGAAGTCCACCCCGACGACGACCAGGACATCGTGGAAGGACTGCGCGCCGCCGCCGTCGAACACCTCGCCGTCGGAGCCCCCGACGCGGCCCGCCGCTGCCTGGAGCGGGCCCTCGCCGAACCGCCCGGCCCCGACACGTACGCCAGGGTCCTGTACGAACTCGGCTGCGCCTCCTGCTCACCGCGCCCGCCGCCACCGTCCGCCACCTGCGCTCCGCGCTCGACCTCCCCGGACTCGACGACGACCTGCGCATCGACGCGACCTACCGGCTCGTCCAGGCCCTCGCCCACAACAACCAGCTCCAGGAGGCCGCGCGGGCCGCCGCCGTCGAGTACGCCCGCACCCCGCCCGGCACCGGCCGACGACGGCTCCAGGCCGCGCACTTCATCTACGAGGGCTTCCAGGCCTCCGAGGTGGACGGCCCGGACCGCTCCCGCCGCCTCGCCGAGCTCACCGCCGGCCTCACCGGAGCCGACAACTCCGAGCGGGCCCTCATCACCGTCCGCAGCTTCGACGCGACCATGCGCGGCGAACCCGCCGCCGAGGTCGTACGGCTCTGCGACCTCTCCCTCGTCGACGGCGCGCCCGCCCGGGGCCTCGGCTGGACCGACCCCGTCTGGGGCTTCGAGATCCCCGCCTTCACCGGCATCGCGTACGCCTTCGCCGACCGTCCCGACCGGGCCGAGGCCCTCTTCACCGAGGCGGTCCGCGCCTTCGAGATCTCCGGCTGGAGCGGCGCCCACCTCGCCTTCGGCCACACCCTCCTGGGCCTGGTCCACCGGCGCCGCGGCAACCTGCTCCGCGCCCAGCACCACCTGGAGGAGGGGCTCCGCCTCGCCGACCAGGTCGGCAACGGGCTGCCCGTCCACTGGGACACCGCCTGCCTCCTCGTCGACACCCTCGTCGCCCGGGGCCGTACCGCCGAGGCGCGCGCCGTCGCCGACCGGTACTCCTTCGGCCCGCCCTGGCCCGGCGCGATCGTCCTCCCCGACGGCCCCAGCGCCCTCGGCGGCTGCTGCTCGCCGAAGGCCGCGTCGAGGAGGCCGTGGCCACCCTGGAGGGCGCCGCCGAGGCCCTCACCGTCCGCGGCCGCCACCACATCGTCTGGGCTCCTGGCCGCTCGACCTCGCCCGCGCCCTCGCACCCACCGACCCGGACCGCGCGGCCCGGATCGCCCGCGAGGCCCACACCCACGCGGAACGCCTCGGCACCCACACCGCCCTCGGCGAAGCCCTCCGCTGCCTCGCCCTCTTCGCCGACCCGCCCGAGTCCCGCCGGCTCCTCGAACAGGCCGTCGCCCACCTCGCGGCCTCACCCTCCCGCTACGAGGAGGCCCTCGCCCGCCTCGACCTCGCCCACGCCACCGGCTCCGCCGAAACCCTCGCCGAAGCCACCGCCCTGGCCGCCACCTGCGGCGCCGACCTCCTCACCTCGGACGCGGTGACGGCCCGTGCGTCGTTCCACCCTCCGGAGTGAGGTAATGTTTTCCCTGCACGGCGACGCGGGAGAAACCCCGCGGAGACGAGCACCGGGACGTGGCGCAGCTTGGTAGCGCACTTGACTGGGGTCAAGGGGTCGCAGGTTCAAATCCTGTCGTCCCGACTCGAAAGAGTCGTATGTCAGAGGCCGTTTCAGAGAAATCTGAAACGGCCTCTGACGCGTTTTCAGGCGGTCGGCCGCAGACGGACGCAGCGGTCTCCGGGGCCGTTCATGACGGAAGCCTTACGGCCCGGTGCGGGAGCGGTCCGGGCCGGGCCGGAGTCCGTAGCGTGCGGGGCATGCGAGTACTCGTCACAGGAGGAGCCGGGTTCATCGGCTCGCGGGTGGTGGCCGCGCTGACGGCCGGGGGACACACGGCGGTGGTGTTCGACGCGTTGCTGCCGGCGGCCCATCCCGGCGCGCCCGAGGTGCCGGACGCCGAGTTCGTCCGGGGGACGTCAGGGACGCGGAGGCGGTGCGCGGCGCGCTGCGCGGGTGGACGCCGTCTGCCACCAGGCCGCGATGGTGGGGCTGGGGAAGGACTTCGCCGACGCGCCGGAGTACGTCGCCTGCAACGACCTGGGGACCGCGGTGCTGCTGGTCGGCATGGCCGAGGCCCGGGTGCGCCGGTTCGTGCAGGCGGGGTCGATGGTGGTGTACGGAGAGGGGCACTACGAGTGCGATGAGCACGGGGTGGTGCGGCCGGGCCCGAGGACGGTGGCGGATCTGGAGGCCGGCCGGTTCGAGCCGCGCTGTCCGCGCTGCGGGGCCGCGCTCGTCCCCGGCCTCGTGGGGAGGACGCCCCGGCCGATCCGCGGAACGTCTACGCGACGACGAAGCTGGCGCAGGAGCACCTGGCCGCCGCCTGGGCGCGGTCCGTCGGGGCACGGCCGTGTCGCTGCGCTACCACAACGTGTACGGGCCGGGCATGCCGCGCGACACCCCGTACGCGGGCGTGGCCTCCTTCTTCCGGTCCTCGCTGGCCAGGGGCGAGGCGCCCCGGTGTTCGAGGACGGCGCGCAGCGGCGGGACTTCGTCCACGTGCGCGATGTCGCCGGGGCCAACGCGGCCGTGCTGGCGGGCCCGGCGACGCTGCCGCCCGGCGGCCACCGGGCGTACAACGTGGGCAGCGGCGAGCCGCACACCGTCGGGGAGATGGCCGCCGCGCTCGCGGCGGAGCACGGCGGCCCGGACCCCGTGGTGACGGGGAGTTCCGGCTCGGCGACGTCCGGCATGTCACTGCGGACTCGTCCCGGCTGCGGCGCGAACTGGGCTGGCGTCCCGAGGTCGGTTTCGCCGAGGGGATGGCCGAGTTCGCGCGTGCCGGACAGCGGGCCCCGGCCGGGCGGGACGGTCGACCCGGTAGCCGGGCGGGTACCGGCGGCGGTCAGGCGTCCGAGGCCGCCAGCGGCAGGGTCACCTCGAAACGGCAGCCGCCCGGCACGTTGTCCACGCGGGCCCGCCCCGCGTGGGCCTCGACGATGCCCCGTACGATCGCCAGCCCGAGTCCCGCGCCGGCGGGCGGGTGCGGGCCGGGTTGCCGCGCCAGCCGGTGTCGAAGACCTTCGGCAGGTCGTCCTCGGGGATCCCGCCGCAGCCGTCGGTGACGGAGAGCACCGCGGTGTCCTCGCGCCGGTCGACGCGTACGGCGACGGTGCCGTCGGCGGGGGTGTGCCGGATGGCGTTGACGAGGAGATTGGCCAGGACACGGGTCATCTCCTTGCCGTCCACGTCGACCGGTACGGGGACGACGCCGTCCCCGCGCAGCCGTACGCCCCGCTCGCGGGCCAGCGGGTCCGCGCCGAGCAGGGCGTCGGCCGCCAGGTCCTGGAGGGAGAGGCGGCAGGGGGTCAGTTCGAGGGCTCCGGCGTGGATGCGGGAGAGCTCGAAGAGGTCGCCGACCATGGCGTCGAGGCGTTCGACCTCGGTGCGGATCTGCCGGTGGTAGCGGGCCGGGTCGGCGGCCACCCCGTCCTCCAGGGCCTCGGCCATGGCCCGCAGCCCGGCGAGCGGGGTGCGCAGGTCGTGGGAGATCCAGGCGACCAGCTCGCGCCGGGAGGCCTCCAGGGCGCGTTCCCGCTCCCGGGAGGCGGCGAGCCGGGCGCTGGTGGCGGCGAGTTCGCGGGTGACGGCGGCCAGCTCCGCGGTGGGCCGGGCGGACGGGGCGGCGAAGCTGCCGCCCTCGCCGAAGTCCCGGGCCGCGCGGACGAGGTCGCGGCCACGGGCCACGACCCACCGCCCGAGCACGAGCGCGGTGGCGAGCGAGACCACGGCGGCCATCGCGGCCACGAGCGTGACGACGGTCAGGTCGTGCGGGGACAGGAACATCGCCCGTGCGACGGCGAGCGTGCCGGCCAGCATCGCGGTGACGGTGACCGCGGCGACGACGTTCAGGCAGACGGCGACCGACCGGTGCCGCAGCAGACGCAGCGCCACCGCCCCGAGCACGCCGGCACAGGCCGCACCGCCCAGGGCGAAGGCCGCGATGAGCAGGACGTCCTTCATCGGACGCCCTCCGGTCCCGCCGCCTTCGCCGCTTCCGTCGGTCCCGCCGCTTGCGCTGCTTGCGTCGCTTGCGCTGCTTCCGTCGGTCCCGCCGCTTCCGCCGCTTCCGCCGCTTCCGTCGGTTCGAAGCGGTAGCCGACGCCCCAGACGGTCTGGATGAGGCGGGAGCGGCCGGATCGTCCTCGATCTTGGCGCGCAGGCGGCGCACGTGGACGGTGACGGTGGACAGGTCGCCGAACTCCCAGCCCCACACGTCCCGCATCAGCTCCTCGCGGCCGTGGGCCCGGCCGGGGTGGGCGAGGAAGTGCGCCAGGAGGTCGAACTCCCGCAGGGTGAGGGTGAGGTCCCGGCCGTTCCTGGTGGCGCGGCGGGTCTCGGGGTGCACGCTGATCCCGGCCGCGCGCAGCACCGCGGGGCGGTGGCGGCCGGTGCGCGGTGCGGCTGCGCCGCAGGACGGACTCGACGCGGAGGACCAGCTCGCGCGGGCTGAAGGGCTTGGTGACGTAGTCGTCCGCGCCCAGTTCGAGGCCCGCGATCCGGTCGTCCTCGGTCCCGCGCGCCGTCAGCATGACCACCGGGACGGGCGTTCGGCGCGCAGCCGGCGGCACACCTCGAGACCGTCGATGCCGGGCAGCATCAGATCGAGGACGACCAGGTCGGGGTCGTACCGGGCGGCGGCGTCGAGGGCGGAGGGCCCGTCGGCGGCGTGCTCGACGCCGTGGCCGGCCCGGCGGAGGTAACCGGTGACGACCTCGGCGACGGTCGGGTCGTCGTCGACGACGAGGAGCCGGGCGGGCGGCGTGGGCGGGGCGTGCTCATGGCCGCAAGCGTGACACCCCCGGTCCCCGCCGTCCGCACCCGCACTGCCCCGTACGGCCGACGTCCGTGTTTCGTAAGGAGTCGATGTCCGCTTTGCCCGGCGGAAGTTCCTACGGTGGCAGGCGTGACCGAACACACCGTGGACGTCGTCCTTCCCTGTCTGAACGAGGCCGAGGCCCTGCCCTGGGTCCTCGCCCGCGTCCCCGCCGGCTGGCGGGCCCTGGTCGTGGACAACGGGTCCACCGACGGGTCCGCCGACCTCGCCCGCTCCCTCGGGGCCACCGTCGTGACCGAGCCCCGGCGCGGCTTCGGGGCCGCGTGCCACGCCGGGGCGACGGCCTCCGACGCCGAGTACGTCTGCTTCAGCGACTGCGACGCCTCCCTCGATCCCGGCCTGCTGACCGGCTTCGTCCGCGCCGTCGCGGCCGGGGAGGCCGATCTCGTGCTGGGCGGCGCCGGCCGCAGGGCCGGGGCGCCTGGCGGCGCACGCCCGCGCCGGGAACGCCGCGCTGTCCCGGATGCTGCGCCGCCGCACCGGGCTGCGGCTGCACGACCTCGGCCCCTGCGGGCGATGCGCCGGGAGGCGCTGCTCGGCCTGGAGCTGACCGACCGGCGGTCCGGCTACCCGCTCCAGATGGTCGTCCGGGCGCGGACGCGGGCTGGCGGGTGCGGAGGAGGACGTGCCCTACCGGCCCCGGACCGGGAAGTCCAAGGTCACCGGCACCTGGCGGGGCACCTGGCACGCGGTCCGCGACATGCGCGCCGTGCTCGCGGAGCCCTCGTACGCCCCGTCCCCGGAGGCGCGCGGTGACCAGCCTGCTCGTGATCGCCAAGGAACCCGTCCCCGGCCGGGTCAAGACCCGGCTCTGTCCGCCCTTCACGCACGAGGAGGCGGCGGTCCTGGCCGAGGCCGCCCTCGCCGACACCCTGGCCGCCGCGGCAGCCACCCCCGCCGACCGGCACGTCCTGGTCCTGGACGGAGCCCCGGGCCCGTGGCTGCCCGCCGGCTTCGAGGTCGTCCCCAGTCCGGCGGCGGCCTCGACGAGCGGCTCGCGGCCGCGTTCGCCGGCTGCGCCGGGCCCGCGCTGCTGATCGGCATGGACACCCCGCAGGTCACCCTGGAACTCCTCGCGCCCGCGCTCACCCTCGACGCGTACGACGCCTGGTTCGGCCCCGCGGCGGACGGCGGCTTCTGGGCCCTGGGCCTGGCGGACCCGGACCCGGCCCTGCTGCTCGGCGTCCCCATGTCCGTCCCCGGCACCGGAGCCGCCCAGTACCGGCGGCTGCGCGCTGCCGGACTCCGCACGGCGCTGCTGCCCCGCTGCGGGACGTCGACACCGCGGCGGACGCCGCCGAGGTCGCCGCGCTCGCACCGACCGGGCGGTTCGCGAGGCGCCACCAGGAACTCGCCGCGGGCCTGCCGGTGGCACGATGACCGCCCCGAGCTCCACGAGCCGTACGAGCTCCACGGGCCGTACGAGCTCCACGGGCCCTACGAGTCCCCGAGCCCTACGAGCCCTGCGAGTCCCCTGGGCTCTGCGAGTCCCCTGGGCCCTGCGAGCCCCCGCGTTCCACGTCCTCCACGAGCCCCCGGTCGTGCGGTGCGCCGTCCCCGGCGTGGCGGGCGGACCCGTACGCCCTGGCCCTGCGCACCGGCCGGGGACCCCTCTTCCTCCACCGGACGGACGGCTGGCTGCTGCCCCTGGACGTCCAGCGCTGGTGCGCCGGTGCCGACGCGGCGGACGAGAGCGTCCTGGCCCGCTGTCGCGGGGCCGTGCTCGACATCGGCTGCGGACCCGGCCGGCTCGTCGCGGCACTCGCCGAACGCGGCCGGCGCGCCCTCGGCATCGACGTGGCGCCGGCCGCCGTGTCCCAGACGGTGCGCCGCGGCGGAACGGCCCTGTGCCGCTCCGTGTTCGACCCCTGCCCGGCGAACACCGCTGGGACACCGCCCTGCTGATGGACGGCAACATCGGCATCGGCGGCGACCCCGCCGCCCTCTTGGAGCGGACCGCGGGCCTGCTGGCCCCCGGCGGGCGGCTGCTCGCCGAGACCGCGCCCGTCGAGGTGGACGAGCGGCACGACGTACGCCTCGACGACGGCCGCGGCACCTTCGGCCCCGCCTTCCCGTGGGCCCGGGTCGGCCGGGCGGCACTGCTGCGCCACGCCGAGGCCACCGGCTGGCGGGCCGTCCGCAGCTGGTCGGTGACCGGCCGGCACTTCACCGAACTCGCCCCGCCGCACCCCACCGCGCCGCTTCCGCCGGAGCCACGCGGTGAAGCGCCGCCCGAGCGCTTCCCCGGCTGGGGCGCCCGCTTCCCCGGTCGGGCCGAGTGCTTCCCTAGCCGGGGCGCCCGCTTCCCCCGCCGGGCCGAGTGCTTCCCCAGCCGGGGCGCCCGCCTCCCAGCCGGACCGAGCGCTTCCCAGCCGGGGCGCCCGCTCCCCGCCGGACCGAGCGCCTCCCAGCCGGGGCGCCCGCCTCCCCAGCTGGGCCAAGCGCTTCCCAGCCGGGACGCCCGCCTCTCCGGCCCGACCGGCCGCTTCTCCGGCCCGACCGCCCGCCTCCCCGGCCGGACCCCCGCCTCCCCAGCCGGACCGAGCGCTTCCCAGCCAGGGCGACCACCGTCACCGCCGTCCTCCTCACCGCACTGGTCGCCGCCCTCGTCCTCACCGTCCGCGAGGGCGGTCCCGGCACGGACCCGACGGGCCTGCTCCCGTGGTACGCCGTGTGCTGGGCCCTGTTCGCGGCGGCAGCCCGGTCCCTGCGCCGGGTGCCCGCGCGGCGGGCCGCCGTCCTGGTCCTCGTCGGTGGGATCGCCGTCGCCGCCGCCGGGCTCGTCGCCGCGCCCCGTACCAGTACCGACGCGTACCGCTATGCCTGGGACGGCCGTGTGCAGGCGGCGGGCGTCTCGCCCTACGACCACGCCCCGGCCGACGCGGCCCTCGCCCCGTACCGCGACGGCTGGCTGTTCCCCACCGGGCGGGCGTGCGGAGGTCCGGACCTCTCGCCCGTCTCCGAGGGGGTCTGCACCCGGATCAACCGCCCCTGGTCCACACGGTCTACCCCCGGCCGGCGAGCTGTACTTCCTCCTCGTCCACGCCGTCTCACCGGACGGGGTCCGCCACAGGCCCTCCAGACGGGTGGCGCCGTCCTCGCCGCGGCCACCACGCTGGTGCTGCTGCGGATCCTCCGCCGCCGGGGGACCCCCGTACCGCCGCCTACTGGGCCTGGTGCCCCGCCGTCCCGGTCGAAGCCGTCAACAACGCCCACGTCGATGGCCTCGCCGTCCTGCTGTCCGTCACGGCCCTGGGCCTGACGGTCCGCCACCGCGCCGGGGGCGGCGCCCTGCTCGGCCTGGCCATCGCGGTCAAACTCCTGCCGGCCGTCCTCCTCCCCGGCGCCCTCTCCGGCGTGCGCCGCGCCCGCGACGCGGCGGCCGTTCTGCTCCCCGCCGCCGCGGTCCTCACGGCCCTCTACGCGCCGTACGTCCTGCTCTCCCGCTCCTCCGTCCTCGGCTACCTCGGCGGCTACGCCGACGAGGAGGGCTACCAGGACGCCTCCGCCGGAAACCGCTACGCCCTGCTGCGCCTGCTGCTCCCCGACGCCTGGGCCCTGCCCGCCGTGCTCGTCGGCGCGCTCGCCGTCAGCCTGTACGTGATCCGGCGCGGCGACCCCCGGCGGCCGTGGAGCGGCGCCCTCCTGGTCACCGGGACCGCGTTCCTCCTGACGACCCCCGGCTACTCCTGGTACGCCCTCCTCCTGATCGCCCTGGTGGCCCTCGACGGCCGCTGGGAGTGGCTGGGCGTCGCCGTCGCGGGCGCGGTCGCCTACCTGACCGGCCCTACGTGGGCCGACGCCGGCACGGTCCTGTACTCCGTCGCCGCCCTGGCCGTCCTCTGCGGCTGGGCCGCCCGAGACGTCCCGGCCTTCCGCCCGCGCGGAAGGCCGTGTCCTGCCCGGCGGGGAGCCCCGCGACCCCTGGAAAGCGGAACAACCCCGGAGAGACCCCATGAACACGAACGACGGCGGGACACCCGCCCCCGACGACCCAGAACGTACGGGACCGGGCCCCGAAGACGACGGCCTGGCGCGTACGGGCACGGGACCGGGCCCCGAAGACGACAGCCCGGCGCGTACGGGCACGGGCCCAGAAGAGGACGGTGGCGGCCCGGCGCGTACGGGCACTGCCCCTGAGGCCGACGGCGGCGGACCGGCACGTACGGCAACGGCCCCCGAGGACCACGACAACGGCGGCCCCGCACCGATCGCCCGCCTGCGGTCCGCCCTGGCTTCAGGGTGGGCGGACGGTCCGCCGCGCGGGCCGTCCCGGCCGGAGTTCTGGCGCAGTCCGCTGCGGGGCCCCTGGCTGACGGCGGTCTTCGGGATCGTCCTGCTCTTCGGGATCACGATCCTGTTCGTCACGGGCCTGCTGTCGTACGCGGCGTACGACCCGGACCTCTCCGCGGTCAACGACCAGACCCCGGACAGGGGTGGCTGGGCTTCGCCCTCTTCTCCTGGCCGACCTCCCCGTACTGGCTCTACCGGGTCACCCAGGGCACGCACGTCACGCTCGGCGTCGTCCTCGTGCCCGTGCTCCTGGCGAAGCTGTGGTCGGTGATCCCGAAGCTCTTCGCCTGGCCGCCGGTGCGCTCGGCCGCCCAGGCTGCCGAGCGGATCTCGCTGCTCCTGCTGGTGGGAGGCGCGGGCTTCGAGTTCGTCACCGGCATCCTCAACGTGCAGCTCCACTACGTCTTCCCGGGCTCCTTCTACACCCTCCACCTCTACGGGGCCTGGGTGTTCATCGGCGCCTTCGCGGTCCACGTGGCCCTCCGGCTGAGGCGGACCCTGCGGGCCCTGCGCGCCGGGCCGCGTCAGCCCGCCCCCGAGAGCGAGGAGGCGGCCGGTCTGGTGTCGCCCCGTCCCGCCGAGCCCACGATCTCCCGGCGGGGCGCGCTGGGCATGGTCGGTCTCGGTTCGCTGGCGTTGTTCCTGGTGACGGCGGGGCAGAGCGTGGGCGGCCGGTTCCGGGAGACGGCGCTGCTCGCCCCGCACGGGCAGGACCCGGGTCCCGGACCGAACGGTTTCCAGATCAACAAGACCGCCGCCTCCGTCGGCATCCGTCCCAGCGACCTCGGCCCCGCGTGGCGGCTGACCGTACGGGGCGCGGGCCGTCAGGTCGACCTCACCTACGACCGGCTGCTGGCCCTGCCGCGGAACGAGGCGCTGCTGCCCATCGCCTGCGTGGAGGGCTGGTCGACCCCGACCAGCTGTGGAGCGGGGTCCGCCTCACCGACCTCGCCGCGCTCGTCGGCCTGGGCGCGCACACCCCGCGGGTCCTGGTCGAATCCCTTCAGCGGGGCGGATCGTTCAGCTCGGTCGTCCTCAGCGCCGCGCAGGTCCGGGACCCCCGCTCGCTGCTGGCCGTGGGGGTCAACGGCGCCCCCCTCTCCCACGACCACGGCTATCCGGCCCGGACGATCGTTCCCGGCGCCCCCGGGGTCCACAACACCAAATGGGTCACCCGCCTCACCTTCGGGGAACCGGCATGACGCCCTCCACGCACACGGTCGCCACGGCCTTCCGCCGCCGCTACGGCGCCTCGCCGCTCCATCTGCTCCTCGTCCTCGCCTCCTTCGCCCTGGCCTGCTACGCCGGTCTGCGCCTCCTCCGGGGGGACCCCCTCGGCGTGGCCCTGTGGTTCGTCGGGGCCGCGCTCCTGCACGACCTCGTCCTCCTGCCCCTGTACGCGGTCACCGACCTCGCCGTCCAACGGGTCCTGGGACGTGGACGCGGACGCGGACATGGGCAGGGGCAGGGCAGGGCAGGGACAGGGGAGGGGAGGGAAAGGGGAAACAGCCCTCGTGCCTGGATCAACCACATCCGGGTCCCGGCCTTCGTCTCCGGCATGCTGCTGCTCGTGTACTGGCCCCTGATCCTCGGTCAGGTCGGTCACTACACGAGCACCACCGGCCTGCCCGCCGGCGTCTTCCTGGGGCGGTGGCTGCTCATCACCGCCGGCCTCTTCGCCGCCTCCGCGGCCGTCCTCGCCGTACGGCTCCGGAAGGGCGGCAGGGCGCCGGACGGTCAGGGCCCGGCGGGCCTCCTCCGGTTGCCGCCCCGGGGAGGCCGGAGACAATGGTGACTGAGCTCCGCATCGCGACCGGGGCGTGTCCGCGGCGGCTGTCCCACCCCACCAGAAACCGGTGATCGGGGGCCGGATGCCCAGGATCCCCCGCGGCGTGGCCGACGCGTCCGCCGGACGGGCCGTCGTCCGCGACCGTCAGGGCACCCTCATCGCGCTGGATCTGGAGACCGGCGCGGTGGTGTGGCGTCGTGGCCGCGCACTCCGCCCCTGCGCGATCGTGGCCGGAAACGTGGTGGCGCTCCACGTCGGTGTCTCACCCGTACTCGAAGTCGAGCTGCTCGACGCGGGCGAGGGAACGGAACTCTGGACGTCGCCCGCTCTGGCACTGCCGGAGTGGGCTCGTCCGGCACTGCAGGACTCGCCCGAGTTCACCGTGAGCACCGTGGAGGAGCGGGACCCGCTCGTGATCCGGTGGACCGCTCGGGCCCTGTACCGGGGCGGCGCCCCACCAGGCCCCGATGTGGCGGGGAGTCAGCCCCGTGAGGCGCACGGCGCCCTGCGGGTCGGCGTGGCGACTCCGTCGGTGGAGCCGCTGGCCGGGACGGCGGCCGAGGCGGAGACGGAGGCCGAGGCCGCGTCGCCGCATCCGCCGCTCGCCGCCGACGTACTGGACTACGGGCAGGTCGGCGACCTCCGGATGGAGCTCACCGTGCGCCCCGGCTCCGGAGGCGAGGACGCCGTCGTCCTGAGGGCGGTGGACACGCGTACCGCCTCGACGGTCTGGGAGGTGGTGCTCGACGAGACGGCCGAGACCCGCCCCCGCAGGCTCCGCCCGTGACCCCGCCGGTCACCCTCCTCCCTCCTCCCGCCACTCTCCTCCCGCCACCCTTCGCTCTTCGAAGCGAACAGGATTGCCTCGCACTCAGAGGTGCGTCATGACCCTCTCGGACGAACAGCTCGCCCAGGCCAAGGACATCAGCGTCGAGCAGGTGCGCCTGCTCCGCCGGAGCCGGGGCGCCACGAACGAGACACTGGACGGTCTTCCCGTCACGGCGGTGCGCCGGGCACTGCGCCGCCTCGACTATCCCGACCTGCCCAACGCGCGGGTGCTGTTCCGGTACGAACAGGAACGCGGCGACGACGGCACGGTGCCGCCGCACGCGCAGGGGACGGCGCGTGCCCGGATGCGCTCCCTGGTGCGGAGCACCTCCCGGCCGCCCAGACGGCCGGTGTGCCGATCGGGCACCACCGCGGCGCGCGGGCGGACCGGCCGGCGCCGACGGCGGGGATGACGCTCACGCGGTGGGAGTGGCTCGGGCCCGGGAACATCGGCGGCCGTACCCGGGGCATCGTGGTCGACCCGGGGCACCCGAACAAGATGTGGGCCGCGAGCGCGGGCGGCGGTGTGTGGATCACCCGCAACGGCGGCGCGAAGTGGGCGCCCGTGGACGACTTCCTCGGCAACCTCGCCTGCGCCTGCCTGGCGATGGACCCCTCGGACCCGGCGACGATCTACGTGGGCACCGGCGAGGGCTTCTCGAACGTCGACGCCCTCCGCGGCAACGGAGTCTTCCGCACCACCGACGCCACCACCTGGGCGCCCCTGCCGGCGACGCAGACCGCGGACTTCCGGGGCGTGACCCGGATCGCGGTCTCCGCCTCGGGCGCCGTGGTCCTCGCGGCGACCGACACCGGACTGTTCCGCAGCGCCGACCCGGCGCGGGCGACGTGGACGCGGGTCCTGGGCGTCCCGCTCGGCCAGGTCGTGTTCGCCCCGGGCGACGAGAAACGGGCGGTCGCCGGGGCGCTCAACGCGGGGGAGGCCTGGGTGAGCGCCGACGGCGGCGTCACCTGGCAGGCCGCGACGCACGGCCCGTGGTCGGGCCGGGTCGAACTCGCCTACGCGGTGAAGGACCCGACGGTCGTGTACGCCTCGGTGCAGGCGCAGACCGGCCGCATCTGGCGGTCCACCGACGGCGGCAGGACGTACCAGATCAGGAAGACGAAGGACCCCACCGGCCAGGTGGCCGACTACCTGGGCGACCAGGGCTGGTACAGCAACGCGATCTGGGCCGGGGACCCGACGGACGCGGACCTGATCGTCACCGGCGGCGTCGACCTGTGGCGCAGTACGGACGGCGGCGACCACCTGGCCGAGATCAGCACCTGGTGGGACCCGGCCTCGGCGCACGCCGACCACCACGCCATCGTCTCGCACCCTCCTACGACGGGGTGCACAACAGGACGGTGTTCTTCGGCAACGACGGCGGGGTGTTCAAGGCGGTGGACCTCGCGGTGGTGGGGACGGAGCCGAAGGCGCCGTTCGTCGACGGCTGGACCGAGCTGGACAACAACTACGGCGTCACGCAGTTCTTCGCCGGTTCCGGCAACACCGTCAGCGGAAAGATCATCGGCGGTGCGCAGGACAACGGCACCCTCGTGTTCGACCCCGCGACCGGCACCGAGGGATGGAAGGAGTTCCAGGGCGGCGACGGCGGCTGGTGCGCCTGCGACCCGACCGACCCCGCCGTCCTCTACGGCGAGTACGTCTTCCTGAACATCCACCGCAACGACGACGGCGGCGCCACCGACGATCCGGACCGCTACATCAGCGGCCAGTTCTGGAACCCCGCGATCCCCGGCTGGGACTGGAAGCCGCTGCCGTTCCGGATCCCCGACGCCAAGAACCAGCAGGCGCTGTTCATCGCGCCGTTCGTCATGGACCCGAACGCCCCGCAGCGGCTCCTCGCCGGCGGGCTCTCGCTGTGGCGGACGGACAACGCGAAGGCGACGAACACGTCCACCTCGGGCCCCCGCTGGGAGTCGATCAAACCCAGCGCGGGATCGCTGATCAGCGCGCTCGCCGTGGCTCCGGCCGACTCCGACGTGGTCTGGGTGGGCCACCGCAACGGCATGCTCTTCCACACCACCGACGGCACGGCGGCGACGCCGACCTGGGACCGGGTCGGCGTGATCGGCCCGAACCCGCTGCGGCCCCAGCGGTACTGCACGAGCATCACCGCCCACCCGGCGGACGCGAAGACCGCGTACGTCGCCTTCGGCGGCTTCGAGCCCGGCAACCTGTGGGTCACGACGGACGGCGGTGCGGAGTGGACCGACCTCTCGCCCACCCTCCCCGCTGCTCCCGTACGGGCCCTCGCCGTGCATCCCCGGCGCCACGCCTTCCTGTACAGCGGCACCGAGGTCGGCCTGTTCGCGAGCGAGGACGCCGGGACGACCTGGTCGCCGACGAACGAGGGCCCGACCAACTGCTCGGTCGACGACCTGTTCTGGATGGACGAGACCCTGGTCTGCGTGACCCACGGGCGCGGCATGTTCCGGATCGACCTGTCCTCGGTCTGAAGCCCCGACGGTCTCCGACGGTGAAGGTGAGCACGATGATGCGCAACGTACGCCTGCGGGGCTGGATCGAGGCGATCGCGGCCTCCCTCAGCGGACTGCTGTTCCTCCTGACCCTGGTCTGGCCCGACTGGATCGAGAAGGTCTTCGAGGTCGACCCCGACCAGCACAGCGGCACCCTGGAGTGGGTGGTCGTCGGCCTCGCGTTCTGCGCCACGGTCGCCTTCTCCCTCCTCGCGCGCGCCGAGTACCGCAGGGCCCGCGCCCTGGGGAGCTGAGGCCGCCGCCGCACTCCCCGGTCGATGCGCGGCGCGCGTACGGGTCAGCGGACGGGTGCCGTGGCGCGGTCGCCGTCCCCGGTCGCGGCCGGGTGGACGGTCTCGGCCGGCGGGTCGGCCGTGCGCCGCACCCACAGCCAGTACAGGGCCCCGGTGACGACCAGGCCGACGATCCACGAGATGTCGGCGCCGTCGAGCTTCCTGGTGAGCGCGCCGGTGTACAACTTGGTGGCCAGGAAGGGGATCTGGACGGCGACGCCCACGGCGTAACAGGTCAGCGCGGTGACGTTCCAGCGTCCGTAGCGGCCCTCGGGGTCGTACAGGGCGGGGATGTCGACGCGTTCCCGGGAGACCAGGTAGTAGTCGACCAGATTGATCGCGCTCCACGGGGTGAACACCATCAGGATCAGGAGCACGAAGTTCTTGAAGTTGTTCAGGAAGTCGGCGCTGGCGGCGAGCGCGATGCCGATCGACACCGCGATGAATCCGACGATGTAGGCGGCGCGGGCGGCCGCCGAGATCCGCGAGCGGCCGTCGAAGGCCGTGACGGTCGTCAGGATCGACATGAAACCGCCGTACGCGTTGAGGCAGTTGACGGTCAGCTTCCCGACCACGATCACCAGGTAGACCAGGAAGGCGAGCGCGGCCGGACCGGCCAGCTCGCCGAGGAAGCCCACCTGGTCGCCGAGGAAGGCCTTGCCCGCGACGGCCGCGGTGAGCGCTCCCAGCGTCATCGCCCACTGGGAGCCGATGACGGAACCGGCGAACGTCGACCAGAACGTCGCACGCGTAGGGGTGTCGCGCGGCAGGTAGCGCGAGTAGTCGGCGACGTACGGGCCGAAGGTCAGCTGCCATCCGGCGCCGAGCCCCACGGCGAGCAGGAAGGTCGCCGCCTCGAAGCCCTTGGTCCCGAGGTGCGCGCCCACGTCGTACTGGGTGAACACCCTTACGAGGAGATAGCCGAGGCCCAGTACGCCGGCGACGGTCGCGACGCGGCCGGCGGCGTGGATCAGCCGGTAGCCGGTGACGGCGACGACGGCTGTCAGGACGCCGAAGACGAGGATGCCGATCCGCGCGTCGTCGAGGTGCAGCAGCTCGGCCAGTGCCTGTCCCGCCAGCACGCTGCCGGTCGCGGCGAAGCCGAGGTACATGAGGATCACGAGCAGCAGGGGCAGGACCGCCCCGTGGACCCCGAACTGCGCGCGGCTGGAGATCATCTGGGGTACGCCGAGCCGCGGTCCCTGCGCGGAGTGCAGGGCCATCACGATGCCGCCGAGCACGTTGCCGAGGAGGAGGGCGGGTATCGCCCACAGGGCGTCGGCGCCGAAGACGACGGACAGCGCGCCGTCGACGATCGCGGTGATCTGCATGTTGGCGCCGAACCACAGCGTGAACTGGCTGCGCGGCGTGCCGTGCCGCTCGGCGTCGGGAATGACCTCGATGGTGCGCCTCTCCATCGCGAGTCGTTCCTCGGGGCGTGCTGGACCGGCATGGTGGAGACCTCTCCCGCAGCGATTCCTGGATGTCCGGACGGACCGCGGCCGTGTACCGCACCGCGGTGCGCCGAATCTCGCATACGCGCAAACAGGGGCAAGGCTCTGAATGCAGGATTTCAGGATGGGGAGGGTGGGCGGGTGGTGCGCGTGCCGATCGGTGTCAGGCCACGCCTCGGATGCGGACGACGAGGATGCCGCCGGCGAGGATGACCAGGGCCGCGGTCGCGTACAGGCCGGTGTAGCCGCCGAGGTGGGCGATGACCGGCGCGGCGAGCGCGGGGCGAGGACCTGGGGGCCGGAGTTGGCGATGTTGATGACGCCCAGGTCCTTGGCGCGGTCGGCGGCCTCGGGCAGCACCTGGGTGACGAGGGCCTGGTCGACGGCGAGGTAGATGCCGTACCCGGCGCCGAGGACGGCGGCGGCGACGAGGGCGGACGGCCAGGTGTGGACCAGGGCGAGCAGCAGTGCGGCGGCGGCCATGACCAGCGAGCAGAGGACGACGAAGCCCTTGCGGCGCCCGGCGCGGTCGGACAGCACGCCCACGGGGATGGCCGTGAGCGCGGCGCAGAGGGTGTAGACGACCGTGAGGATCAGCACGCCGGTGCCGGGGTCGCCGTAGTGGACGGCGTCGGCGAGGAAGTAGAACAGGTAGAGGGTGCCCAGGGCGTTGCCCAGGTTGATCAGGAAGCGGGTGAGCCAGGCCCAGCCGAAGTCGGGGTGGAGCCGGGGGCTCACCCAGAACGAGCGGGCGAAGGCGCGGGCGTCGAAGGCGGGGCGCAGCTCCCGGGGCAGGGCCGGTTCGGTCTGGCGCAGGGCGAAGGGGAGGGCGAGGACGATCGTGAGCACGGCGAGCGTGACGTACCCGCCCCGACGCCGGTGACCAGCAGCGTGGTGATCAGCGCGCCGAGGACCAGGCCGATGGACTGCATGAGGCCGGTCCAGCCGGAGACCACCGCGCGCTGGCCGAGCGGCACGCGGTCGGCGATCGGGTGGTGACCCCGGCCAGCATCGCGTTGAGGCCCGCCTGCGCGAGGCACCAGCCGACGGCGACCCCGCCACCGTGTGCTGGGTGGCGGTGGCCGCGAGCCCCGCCGCCCCGGCGAGCGCCCCGCCGAGGATCCAGGGGCGGCGGCGGCCGAACCGGCTCGTCGTCCGGTCCGACCACGCCCCGGCGAGCGGGTTGGCGAGCACCGCGACGAGCGCGCCGAGACCGGTGACGAGCGACAGCGCGGCGTTCTTGTCGTGCGGGTCGATCCGCTCCAGCTGGAGCGGCAGCAGGATCTGGATGGGCGTCATGAACGCCATGAAGACGGCGAGGGTGGCCAGCGAGAGGCCGGCCGTCCAGCCGGCCGTGACCGGGACGGTGGGCTCGGCGAAGACGGCGGGACTGTCCTCGGCGGCCGCTTCCGGAGCGTGGGTCATGACGGCTCCGCCGCTCAGGGCCGGTGGGAGGCGATGAGGGCGCGGTACCAGTCGAAGCTCGCCCGGGGCGTGCGCAGTCCGGTGGCGAAGTCGACCTCGACTAGGCCGAAGCGCTGGTGGTAGCCCTCGGCCCACTCGAAGTTGTCGAGCAGCGACCAGGTGAAGTAGCCGCGCACGTCCACCCCCCGGGCCACGGCGTCCGCGACGGCGCCGATGTGTCCGGCGAGGTAGTCGATGCGTGCCTGGTCGTGCTGCCCGGCCGGCTGCGAGCAGCCGCTCTCGGTGATCCACACCGGCGGAAGGGCGTCGCCGTAGCGGTCCTTGAGGCCGGTGAGCAGCTCGGTGAGCCCGTCGGGGACGACCGGCCAGCCGAACGAGGTCCGCTCGTACGTCTCCTGGGGTTCCGCCAGGTCGAAGGGGAGCCCCGCGGCGGGATCGGCCGGGGCGGTCACCCAGGTCGGGTTGTAGTAGTTGACGCCGAGGCCGTCCAGCGGGGCGGCGATGGTGGCGAGATCCCCGTCGCGCACCACTCCTCCCCAGCTCGGGTCGGTCATGCCGTACGCCGAGAGGTCGGGGTAACTCCCCGGAGGATCGGGTCGTTGAAGAGCAGGTTGTGCAGGGTGTCGTACGCCGAGGCCGCCGCCGCGTCCTCGGCGGAGCGGGCGTCCGGGCGCAGGCGCACGGGCGTGCAGTTGTTGGCGATCAGCACCTGGCCGTCGGGGACGGCGGCCCGCAGCGCCGCGGTCGCGAGCCCGTGGCCGAGCAGCTGGTGGTGCGCGACGGGCAGGGCGTCCAGCATCAGGGCGCGGCCCGGGGCGTGGACGCCGAAGCCGTAGCCGAAGGACATGTGCACGAAGGGCTCGTTCAGGGTGATCCACCGCTTGACCCGGTCGCCGAGCCGCTCGGCCGTGACCGCCGCGTACTCCGCGAACCGGTGCGCGGTGTCGCGGTTCAGCCAGCCGCCCTCGTCCTCCAGGGCCTGCGGCAGGTCCCAGTGGAAGAGGGTGGGGGTGGGCTCGATCCCGGCGGCGAGCAGCGCGTCGACCAGCCGGTCGTAGAAGTCGAGGCCGCGCGGCTCCACCTTGCCCGTGCCGGCCGGCAGGACGCGAGGCCAGGACACCGAGAAGCGGTACGCGTCGAGCCCGAGCCGGCGCATCAGCGCGACGTCCTCGTCGAGCCGGTGGTAGTGGTCGCAGGCGACGTCGCCGGTGTGGCCGTCGCGGACGGCCCCGGGGCGCCGCACGAAGGTGTCCCAGATCGAGGCGCCCTTGCCGTCCTCCTCGGCCGCGCCCTCGATCTGGTACGCGGCGGTCGACGCGCCCCAGACGAAGTCGCCCGGAAGCCGGGGGAGTCGGGTGGGGTCGGTGGGACCGGTGGGGCTGGTTGTCACGGGCACCTGCCTTCGCTGCTGCGCTCGCCGTCCGAGGTGGGCCGCACCGTAACATGAACACTTGTTCACGTTCTATGGGCGGGACGGGCCGGATTCACCCGCGCTCGGCCGCCAGCCGCTCCCTCAGGTCGTTCCAGTAGCCGTCCAGCATCCGCCTGAGCTCGTCCACGGTCTCCAGGTCCGGCTCGCCGCCGCCCTTGTACGCCTCGTGCAGCACGGCGTTGGCGGCCCACACCACCATCCGCGTCGCCCGCCGCGCCCGCTCGCCGCCGGGCCCGCCGGTCAGGTGCTCCACGATGCGCAGCAGACCCTCGGCGACCAGCGCGTTGCTCGCCTCGTCGGCGCGGGCGAGCTCGGGACTGAGGTGCCGCCCGGCCCACAGCGCCATGCCGCCCGGCTGGGACCGGAACAGCTCGCCGTAGACCTCGACCATCGTCCCCACCAGGTCGGTCAGTTCCCCGCGAGGGCCCGCTCGACGAGCCCGTCGATGGCGGTCGCGAAGCCCTCCAGGTACCGCCGGCCGAGCGCGTCCACGACGGCGCCCTTGTCGGGATGGAACTGGTAGATGCTGCCCACCGGGACGCCCGCCTCCTCGGCGACCCGCCGCATGGTCAGGGCCTCGTAACCCTCCTGAGACAGGATCCGGTCGGCCGCGCCGAGGATGGCCTCCACCCGCGCCCGGCTGCGCGCCTGCCGCGGTTCCCTGCGCAGCCGCGGCCGCGCTCCGTCGCTTCCGTCATCGCGTGCTCCCGGTCGTCCGGCGGTTCGGTGCGGGAAGCGTACCTTCTAACGCCAATCCGCATTGTTCCTAGAATGGGTCCGTGGAGGACATCGAAGCGATCGCGGTGCTGCAGGACCCTGTACGACGCCGCCTGTACGAGTACGTCGTGGCCCAGGGCCGGGAGGTCGGCCGCAACGAGGCCGCCGAGGCGGCCGGGTGGCGCGCACGCTCGCCGCGCACCACCTGGACAAGCTGACCGGGGCGGGCTCCTGGAGAGCGGCAGCCGCCGCCTGTCCGGGCGCTCGGGCCCGGGGCCGCCGCCCGCCAAGGTCTACACGCGCGCGCGTGGCGAACGCTCGGTCTCACTGCCCGCCCGTGACTACCGCACCGCCGCCGAGCTGCTCGCCGAGGCCGCCGAGCACGCCGGGCTCGACGCCGGACTCTGCGCGGCGGCGCGCCGCCGGGGCGAGGCCCTGCGCGGCCCGGCGGGACTCTGCGGCGGCCTCGACGAGGCCGTGGAGACGCTGGCGGCCCGCGGCTACGAGCCGTACCGGGAGGACGGCGCCGTCCGGATGCGCAACTGCCCCTTCCACGCCGTCGCCGAGAGCTTCCCGCCGCTCGTCTGCGGCATGAACCTCGCCCTCCTGGAAGGACTGCTCGGCACCGAGGGCCCCGTACGCGCGCGCATGGACGCCCGACCGGGGGAGTGCTGCGTGGTGGTCGAAGAGGAGGCGGTCGAAGCGGCGCCCCGGGCTTCTAAAAACAACGACGATTGACATAGAAAAGCGGCCCGTGCTGGGATGAGGCCATGACCGCATCCCCGCACGCCCACCACCTCGCCCAGCTCAACGTCGCCGCGCTCCGCTTCCCCTCGACGACCCGCGCGCGGCCCACTTCGTCGAGATGCTCGACCCGGTCAACGCCGCCGCCGACACCGCCCCCGGCTTCGTCTGGCGGCTCGTGGAGGACGGCGAGGCCGACGCCACCGGCATGCGCCCGCTGGGCGAGGACGTCATCGTCAACCTGTCCGTCTGGGAGAGCCAGGAGGCCCTGTGGGACTTCGCGTACCGCAGCGGGCACCTGGAGGTGATGCGGCGGCGCCGTGAGTGGTTCCACCGGCACGTCGAGGCGCACATGGTGCTCTGGTGGGTCCCCGCCGGCCACGTCCCGACCGTCGCCGAGGCCCTGGAACGCCTCGCGGACCTGCGGGAACACGGGCCGTCCCCCCGGGCCTTCACCTTCGCCTCCTCCCACACCGCCGCCGAGGCCGCCGGGCACGCGCCGGACGGGAACCCGGCGACGGTCTGAGGAGGCGGTCCGGGGGGAAGGCCCCCGGGCCGGCCGTGTGCGCGAAGGGGTCCGGTCAGCCGGCGGTCCCGTTGACGGCGTCCTCGATCAGGTCGACGACGGCCGCGCCCGGGAGGCCAAGGAGGCGTGGCTCGCGTCGAGTTCGATCGTCCTGCGGGGGTTCATGCGCGCGGCCATGCGGCGCTCGTTGTCCGGGTGGATCATGCGGTCCTCGGTCGACACCTGGTACCAGACGGGCTTGTTCCGCCAGGCCGGCGCCGTCACCTCGTCGCCGAACGTGGAGCCGAGCGGGGCCTTCTGGGTGACGGCCATGACGAGGGCCTCCTCGGGCGCGAGGTCCTGGCAGAAGCTCTCGTGGAACGCGTCCTGCTTGATCCAGAGGTAGCCGTCGGAGTCGGGGGCGATGTTCTCGAAGGCGGCGGGCGGCATCTCCTGGCTGATTCCACCCGGGCTCTCGCCGGCGTCGGGCGCGAAGGCCGCGATGTAGACGAGGGCCGTGACGTTGGGCAGGTCGCCGGCTTCGGTGATGACGGCGCCGCCGTAGGAGTGGCCGACCAGGACGACCGGGCCGTCGACCTGCTCGACCATCTTGCGGGTGCGTTCGGCGTCGTCGGCGAGCGAGGTGAGCGGGTTCTCGACGGCGTGGATCCTGTCGTAACCGCGCTTGTTCAGCTCGACGATGACGTGGGCCCAGTGGGCGGCTCCGCCCCAGAAGCCGTGGACCAGGACGATGGTGGGCCTGTCACTCATGGCGTTTCTTCCTTCGGCGTCAGCAGGTGGCTTCGGCGGCCTCGTCGACGAGGCCGACGACGGTCTCGGGGTGGGACATCATGGCGACGTGCGAGGAGTCGATCTCCACGGTGCGCGAGCCCGCCCGCCGGGCCTCGAAACGCTCCAGGTCCGGGGCGATCGCCTTGTCCTGCCGGGCCACGAGGAACCAGGACGGGACCGTCTTCCACGCGGCCGTTCGGGCCTTCTCGGCGAAGCCGGCGGCCGTGATCGGACGCTGCTCGACCGCCATGAGCCGGGTCTGCCGCTCGGGCAGGTCGGCGGCGAAGACGTCGTGGAACTTGTCGTTCTGGATGTACAGGTCGGTCCCGCTGCCCGCGCCGTCGGTGTACGGCACCGGACGCAGGGCCGTCCCGAGCTCGCTGCCCGGGAACTTCGCGGACAGCTCGGCGGGCGACTCGCCCTTGTCCGGCATGAACGCGGCGACGTACACGAGCGCCTTCACGTTCGGGTTGCCCGCCGCGGCGCTGCTGATGACGGCGCCGCCGTACGAGTGGCCGACCAGGACGATCGGACCCCGGATGCCCTTCAGGACGCTCGCGGTGTACGTGGAGTCGTTGCCCAGACCGCGCAGCGGGTTCGCGGGCGCGACGACCTCGTAGCCCCGGTGCCGGAGGCCCTCGGCGACCGCGTTCCAGCCGGAGGCGTCCGCGAAGGCGCCGTGCACCAGGACGACGGTCGGCCTGGCGCCGTGACCGCTCCCGGCGGCGGCGCGGATGTGGCCGTCGCCGCCGCCGCGGCGACGACGAGGGCGAGCACACCGGCGGCGCGCCGGGAGGAGACGAGCGGGGACATGCGGGCTCCTTGCGTGGGGGTGTCACCGGGAGCGAGTCTGCTGCCCACGTCCGGCGCGGCACGGCACGCGGTCCAAGGGGTGACGGGCGGCCCCGGTCAGTACAGGGCGGCCCCATGGGGACTCCTCACCCGTGACATACGCGCGGATCGACGCCAGGTACTCCGCGCGGCCGACGCGTCCGTCCCCGTCGCCGTCCAGCGCGTCGAAGGCCGCGTCGGCGTTGTCGGCCCGGTTGCCCAGCGCCTGGCGCAGCGTCGTGAACTGCGCGCGGTCCAGGCTGCCGTCCCGGTCGGCGTCGGCGAGGTCGAACAGGGCGCCCAGGGCGTACTGGCAGATGTTGTCGAACTTGTCCGCGTCCACCCAGGCGATGTACTCCTCGTACGTCATCACGCCGTCGCCGTTGGCGTCCATCGCCGCCCAGGCGCGTTCTCCGGTGGTGCGCGCGGCGATGACCAGGGGTCGTCGTCGGCGCGTCCGGTCGCCCGCTGGGCCCGCTCGATGCGGACGAAGTAGTCGTGCTTCGAGGCGACCCCGTCCCCGTCGGTGTCCAGCATCGCGTAGACGCGGGCCTTCGGGGTCGTGGGGGCCTGCGGTTCGGCCTGGGGGAGCGGCATGCCGGATCTTCCTTCGCATATGGGGACGTAGCCGCTGCCCATGATCGACGGCGGGGCCCTTCCCGCCCGGCCGACCCACCGGCCGTCCCCCGGACGGGTGGCCGCTCAGGCCGCCCCCACCAGATCGCGCGTCAGCTTCATCAGGCGCTCGCGCGCGTCCGTGTCGTACGCCTGCTCGTGGGCCCGCGTGTCGGTGAACCGGTCGAAGTACCGGCCCGTGACGGTGGCGAGTTCCGGGTCCAGGAGGAGCCGTACGGTCGGACGGACGCCCTCCTCCGTGGTGGTGACGGGCGTGAGGCCGTAGGCGCGGACGCCGGTCGTGTCCATCAGGTGGGCCGGGTGCAGGGCGTTCACCGTGACGCCGGTGCCCGCCAGTTCGGCGGCGAGCTCGAAGGTGGCCATGATCATGGCGAGCTTGCTCCTGCAGTAGGCGCGCAGGCCCTCGTAGTCCCGTTCCAGCATGACGTCGTCGAAGTCGATCGTCTCCTGGCCGATCGAGGCGACGTTGACGACCCGCGCCGGGGCGGAGGCAGTGAGCAGCGGAAGCAGGGCGCGGGTGAGGGCGTACGGGGCCAAGTGGTTGACGGCGAAGCGGAGTTCGTGGCCCTGGGCGCTGAGTTCGCGGACGAGCGGCCGTGAGCCGCCTCCGGCCACCGCGTTGTGGATCAGGCCGTCGAGGCGCGGCTCCGCCGCCCGGATCCGGGCGGCCATCGCGTGGACCTGGTCGAGGTCGGAGAGGTCGGCGGGATACGTGCGGACCGTGGTGCCGGGACCGGCGGCCCGGACCTCGGCGGCCACGGTTTCGAGGCGCTCGGCGTTCCGGCCGTGCAGGAGGAGGGTGCCGCCGAGGGGAGCCAGGTCGAGGGCGAGCGCGTGGCCCATGCCCTGGGTGACGCCGGTGATCAGAGTGGTGTGCTGGGAGGTCATGACGACCACTCTGGTGCCGGCCGGCGGTCCGGCGGCAGAGCGTGTCACACCTGGTGTCGACACCACCAGGCTGACGGGGGAGAGGGACCGGCCGTACGGTGCGGTCGGCCCCTCGCCGTCCCCGGCCCCGCTCAGCGCAGGTCGAACCGGTCGAGGTTCATCACCTTGTCCCACGCGGCCGCGAAGTCCCGCGCGAACTTCTCGCCCGCGTCCGCCGACGCGTACACCTCCGCGAGGGCCCGCAGCTGCGAGTGCGAGCCGAAGACGAGGTCGACGGGGGTGGCGGTCCACCGCACCTCGCCCGTGGCGCGGTCGCGGCCCTCGAAGACGTTCTCGTCGTCCGTCGACGCCTTCCACTCCGTGCCCATGTCGAGGAGCCCGACGAAGAAGTCGGTGGTCAGCGACTCCGGCCGGTCGGTGAAGACCCCGTGCGCCGAACCCCCGAAGCCGGTGCCGAGGACCCGCATCCCGCCGACGAGGACCGTCATCTCGGGCGCGGTCAGCGTCAGCAGGTTGGCGCGGTCGAGGAGCAGGGTCTCCGGCGACAGCTTCTCCCCGGCCCGGAGGTAGTTGCGGAAGCCGTCCGCCCGCGGTTCGAGCACCGCGAACGACTCCACGTCGGTCTGCTCCTGCGAGGCGTCCGTGCGCCCCGGCGCGAACGGGACGGTGACGTCGTACCCGGCGTTCTTCGCGGCCCGCTCGACCGCTGCGCACCCGCCGAGGACGATCAGGTCGGCGAGCGAGATCCGCGCCCGCCGGAGCCCTCGAAGTCCGCGCGGATCCCGTCGAGGACCTCGATCGTCCGGGCCACCTCGGGCAGGTCGTTGACCTCCCAGTCCTTCTGCGGGGCGAGCCGGATCCGCGCCCTGTTGGCGCCGCCGCGCCGGTCGGTGCCGCGGAAGCTCGCGGCCGACGCCCAGGCGGTGGTGACCAGCTGGGAGAGGGAGAGCCCCGAGTCGAGGACCCGGGCCTTGAGGGCCGTGACGTCCGCCTCGCCGACCAGCGGGTGGTCCACCGCGGGACGGGGTCCTGCCAGAGCTGCGGCTCGGGGATCCACGGGCCGAGGTAGCGGGAGAGGGGGCCCATGTCGCGGTGGAGCAGCTTGTACCAGGCCCTGGCGAACGCGTCCGCGAGCTGGTCCGGGTTCTCGTGGAAGCGCTTCGCGATCGGCGCGTAGACGGGGTCGAGCCGCAGCGAGAGGTCCGTCGTCAGCATCATCGGGGCGTGCCGCTTCGCAGGGTCGTGCGCGTCGGGCACCGTGTCCTTCGCCGCCGCGTCCTTCGGGGTCCACTGCTGGGCGCCGGCGGGGCTGGTCGTCAGCTCCCACTCGTACCGGAACAGATTGTCCAGGTAGCCGTTGTCCCACTTCGTCGGCTCGTTGGTCCACGCCCCTTCGAGCCCGCTGGTGAGCGCGTCGGCGCCCACGCCGCTGCCGTAGGAGTTCCGCCAGCCGATGGCCTGCTGCTCCATGGGGGCGGCCTCGGGCTCCGGGCCGATGTACTGCGGATCGACCGCGCCGTGACACTTGCCGAAGGTGTGGCCGCCGACGATGAGCGCGACCGTCTCCTCGTCGTCCATCGCCATGCGCGCGAACGTCTCCCGGATGTCCCGGGCGGCGGCGACCGGATCCGGATTGCCGTTGGGGCCCTCCGGGTTGACGTAGATCAGGCCCATCTGCACGGCGCCGAAGGGGCCGGTCAGCTCCCGGTCGCCGCTGTAGCGCTCGTCGCCGAGCCAGGTGTCCTCGGGACCCCAGAAGATCTCCTCGGGCTCCCAGACGTCCGGGCGCCCGAAGCCGAAGCCGAAGGTCTTGAACCCCATGGACTCCATGGCGCAGTTCCCGGCGAAGACCAGCAGATCGGCCCAGGAGATCTTCCGCCCGTACTTCTGCTTGACCGGCCACAGCAGACGGCGCGCCTTGTCGAGGCTCGCGTTGTCCGGCCAGCTGTTGAGCGGCGCGAAGCGCTGGGCGCCGCGCCCGCCGCCGCCCCGGCCGTCGGCGATGCGGTACGTGCCCGCCGCGTGCCAGCTCATCCGGATGAACAGGGGCCCGTAGTGGCCGTAGTCGGCGGGCCACCATTCCTGGGAGTCCGTCATCACCGCGAAGACGTCCCGCTTCAGCGCCTCGACGTCGAGGCCGGCGAACTCCTTCGCGTAGTCGTACTCCCCGCCCATCGGATCGGACAGGGGCGAATGCTGGTGCAGGACCTGGAGGTCCAGCTGGTTGGGCCACCAGTCCCTGTTGGTCATGGGCCGGGTCTCGGCGGGGGTGGGGGAGGCGATCGCCGGGTTCTCGCTGTCGCTGCCGGGCACGTGGGTCCTTCTTCCGCTCATCGTGACGGTTTCGGCGTCCGACATGCTCGCGCACGGTGGACCACGGATCCGTGAGAACACGCAGACCCCGGCAAACCGAAGGAAATGAGACGGTCCGGATTCGGTGAAACCGCGCGGCCCTCGTACCGTCCTCTCAGCAGGGAGACAGCAGTGATCGGGGAGTGGGGATCTCATGGGGCAGGGCAAGTACACCGCGCACATAGCCGTGGTGGCGTCGGCGGTCGGGCTGAGCCTGGCCGTGTGGGGCGCCGCGGCACTGATGGACAACGAGGCCTCCGCGAAGATGGGCGGCACACCGGCCTCGCAGACGCCGGCCGGAGCGTCCCGGACGCCGGATCAGGTGCGGCCCCAGCAGGTGCCCGTGAGCATCGCGCACGCCGCCGAGGCGGGGGCTCGGCCGTGAACATCACCATCGACGACGGGCCCGACCCGCGCTGGACGCCCCAGATGCTCGACATACTCAAGCAGAACGACGTCAAAGCCGTCTTCTGCATGGTCGGCCCGATGGCCAAGCAGCACCCCGACATCGTCAAGCGCGTCGTCGCGGAGGGCCACAAGCTCTGCGACCACACCGTGACCCACGACACGACGATGGACAAGAAGTCCGTCGCGTACCAGAAGCAGCAGATCTTCGACGCGAAGAAGATGATCGAGGACGCGTCCGGGGCGCGGAGGTCGAGTACTACCGGGCGCCCGGCGGCGCGTTCACCCCGGACAGCCGCAAGATGGCCGCCGCCGCGGGATGCGGCCGCTCGGCTGGAACGTGGACACGAAGGACTTCGAGCAGCCGGGCACGGCCTCGATCGTCAACACCGTCAAGAACGAGCTGTCCAACGGGCCCACGATCCTCTTCCACGACGGCGGCGGCGACCGCAGCCAGACCGTCGCGGCCCTCCGGCAGGTGCTGCCCTGGCTCAAGCAGAACGGACACTCCTTCAGCTTCCCGGTCCGCACCACGCCCTGACCTCCCCTCCGCTCCCCCTCACGGCCCGAAATCCGCATGCGCCGGGCCGTGCGGGGCTGGCAGCATGCCCGAATGGTCCACGCTCTCGAACGTCTGGTCGTCCGGCACACCCGTCGCCTCCCCTCCCCGGCATCCCCGGGGCGGAGGCGGCGACGTCGTGGCCCGGCAGTTCGACGCCGCCCTGATGTCGGCCGGGTTCAAGCTGTCGGCCGGGCTCCTCGAAGAGCTGTCCCGGCGGCCGGAGGAGACCGTCGCCGCCGTCGCCGCCCGCACCCTCGACACCGTCCGCGAGATGCTCGGCGACCACGTCCGGCACAACGCGTACTTCATCGACTTCCCGGCCGGCGTGCCCGACACCTTCGACTTCTGGAGGCGCTGCGTCGCCGAGGCCCTCGACGACGACACCGCGCGCCCCGGAGTCCTGGAACGGCTGCGCGCCGGCGTGCTCGACCTCCTCACCCTCCCGTCGTACGGCACCTACCGGCACACGTACGAGCAGATGCTCGCCGCGCACGACGAACTCATCGCCGCGGCGGGCGACCGGCTGACGGTCCTGCACCCCGGCGGCACCCCCGACGACGAGGTCACCGCCCTCTACCTGTCCCTGGCCGGAAGCACCACCCCGCTCGGCGAGGAGCACCTGCGCGACCTCGCCCTCCTCGCCGCCCACCGGACCGACGGGCCGCAGCCCGAGGAGATCCCGATCCGGGAGAGCCGCGCCGTCGTCAACCGGGCCCGGCTCCAGGCGGGCGCGCCCCTCCTCCTGGACACGGTCACCGACGTCCTGCGCCTGGCCTGCGCCCTCTCCGACGGCGACGTCGGCCTGTACGGGCCGACCCGGTTCCGCGCGCTGTCCCGGCCCGTCCGCCGCGCCCTGCTCGGCGCCCTCGACGCCGTCGTCGCCGAGGCCCCGCGAAGCTCGGCGACGTCGCCGAGCACCGCGAGGCGTGGAAGCGCCTCGGGGAGCGGCTGCACCCGCACGAGTACCCGCGGTGGCCCCACGCCGCCGAGGTGTTCGCCGTCGCCCGGGGCGAGCGGAAGGCGCCCTCCTTCGACAGTCGCGTCGAGGAACTCCTCCGCCGGGGCGACGTCGCCGGGGCCGCCGCCCTCCTGACGTCCGCCCCGGCAGACTGGCGCGCGCCCTGGACCGGCTGCTGCGCGCGGCCGACGGGCCGGAGGAACGCGACGCCGTCCTCGCCGCGTTCGAGGGCGCCGCCCCGCGGGTCTCCGGCCGTGTCCTCCTCTCCCTCCGCGAGCACGTCCAGAACCGCGCGGGGACGGCGGGGAGCGACGGGTCTTCGTCAACCGGCTCGGCGCCGCCTGGGTCGCCGCCGACACCCGCCCGCCGCTGCCGCCCGCCGTGCGCGAGCGACTCCGCGCCGTCCTCGACGCCGAGACGCGCCGCCGGCTCCCCGACCCGGGCCGCCTGCTCGTCGACCCCGCCGTGCTGGACGTGGCGCTCCCGCTCAGCGGCCGGGCGACCACGGCGGGCGTCGGCGTGCTGCCGCGCGGCTCCGTCTCGCCCGTCGAGGGCGAGCTGCTGCGCTTCTTCACCTACTGGAAGCAGACCGCGCAGAGCACGGACTACGACCTGTCGGCGCTGGTCCTGGACGAGGACTACGCGACCGTCACCTGGCTCTCGTACACGGCCCTCACCAGCGTCGAGGGCGCGCACTCCGGCGACATCACCGACGCCCCCGACGGCGCCTCGGAATTCATCGACCTGCGGCTCGGCGCCGTTCGCGGCAGCTACGTCGTCCCGCAGGTGAACCTCTTCTCCGGCGAGGACTTCGAGGAGGTCGAGGAGTCCTTCTTCGGCTTCATGCTGCGCGAGGCCGAGCAGAAGGGCCGCCCGTTCGAGCCGCGCACGGTCCGGATGAAGTCCGACCTGCGCGGACCCGGCCGGGTCGCGCTGCCGCTCGCCTTCGAGCGGGGCGAGGACGGCGGCTGGCGCGCGCGGTGGCTGCACCTATACCTGCGGGGCACCCCGTCCGCGAACCGGGTCGAGGAGAACCGGGTGTCGGTCGCCGTCCTGCTCCGGGGCCTGCTCGCCCGCACCCCGCTGACGGTCCGCCACCTCGTCGAGCTGATGGACTCCGAGGCCGCGGCGACGACCCGGTGGGACGGTTCGACGCCGCCGGACGGGCCCGTCACGTACATAGGCCTGGACCGGCCCGAGGGCCTGCCGCCCGGCTCGCGCGTGTTCACTCCCGAAAATCTGCGCGACCTGATCCCCTCCTGACTGCTACGGTCGTCCCGGGCGAGGCCATGAAGAGGCTTCCTTCTCAAAACCCCTTGAAATAGCCTCTTCGCTCTCCTCGCCCCTCAGCTTCGCCCGGGGGGACCCCCGTTCGGACGGTGAGAACCGTGAGAGCGGGGGCCGGGCCGTGTCCCACGGCGGGCCGGCCCGTTGTGAGGGTGTGACCTCAACACGACGCATCTCCTCGATCCTCGCCGTCGCCGCCGCCTTCTCGTGCCTCGGCGCGTCCGCGGCGGCCACCGCGAGCGCCGCCGAAGCCTCCGGACCGCTCGGCCCCAAGATCAACCCGATCAGCGAGCTCGACGCCCTCGCCACGACCGGCATCCCCGAGGAGTCCCGCGGGCGGTTCCCCGGCATCGCCGGCCAGCTCAACGGCCTCGACCGGCTGCACGAGCTGGGGCAGCTGCACCAGCTGACCGACCTGGCCGCGCCGCCACCGGGCTGCTCCCCGCGATCTCCACCTGACCGACCCGACACGCCGCCCCACGCGAAGGCCCGGTGCCCCCAAGGCACCGGGCCTCGCCGCGTCAGGGTTTGGGGGAGGCCTCCCGCACGGGGTGCTTGCTCAGGATCGAGACCCGGTTGAAGGCGTTGATGGTGATCGCCACCCAGACGACCGCCGAGATCTCGTCGTCGGTCAGGGCGCCGCGCGCGGCGTCGTAGGCGCGCTCCTGCGCCTCGGCGTCGGCGGGGGCGGTGACGGCCTCCGCGAGGGCCAGGGCCGCGCGCTCCCGCGCCGTGAAGAGCTCCGTGTCGTGCCAGGCGGCGAGCACGCCCAGGCGGCGGGTCGTCTCGCCGGCGCGCAGGAGGCCCGGTGTGCACGTCGAGGCAGTACGCGCAGCCGTTGATCTGGGACACGCGGAGGTTGACCAGCTCCACCAGGACGCGGTCGAGCCCCGCGGCGGCGGCCGTCGTGCGCACGGCCTCGGCCGTCTGGACCAGCGCGTGGTACGCCATGGGGCTCTGCTTGTCGACGTAGACCCGCCCGTCCGCCGGGACCCCTGCCCTGTCGCTCACCGTGTGCTCCTTCCCGAGACCCGATGATCTCGTCCGTCGACCGTACGTCCTACTGTCGCAGGAGCTATCATCACCCATGATTGTTGAAAATGAAACTACTTCCATGGAGGGGTCGGCGATGAACACCACGGAGATCGAGGTCCTGACCGCGCGGGACGTCCCCTGGGCGGACCCCGGGCCATGACCGTGCGGCGGACGCTCCCGCAGCGGGCCCGGACGCTGATCGGCGCCTGGTGCTTCGCCGACCACTACGGCCCCGACGACGTCGCCGAATCCGGCGGCATGGACGTCGCGCCCCACCCGCACATCGGGCTCCAGACCGTGAGCTGGCTGTTCAGCGGCGAGATCGAGCACCGCGACAGCCTCGGCAGCCACGCCTACGTGCGGCCCGGCGAGCTGAACCTCATGACCGGCGGCCACGGCATCAGCCACACCGAGGTCTCCACCGCCCGCACCACCGTCCTGCACGGCGTACAGCTGTGGGTCGCCCTCCCGAGGAGCACCGGAACACCGCCCGGGACTTCCAGCACTACGCCCCCGGGACCGTCCGCGTCGACGGGGCGGACGTCCGGGTCTTCCTCGGCTCGCTCGCCGGCTCCTCCTCCCCCGTGCGCACCTTCACCCCGCTCCTCGGCGCCGAGCTCCTGATCGACCCGGGCGCGACCGTCACCCTCCGCACCGACCCCTCCTTCGAACACGGCCTGCTCGTCGACAGCGGGGACGTCCGCCTCGGCGACACTCCGCTGCGCCCGGCCGAACTGGGCTACGCCCCCACCGGGTCCGACACCCTGACCCTGACCAACGAGTCGGACGCCCCCGCCCGCGCGGTCCTCCTCGGCGGAACGCCGTTCGAGGAGGAGATCGTCATGTGGTGGAACTTCATCGGCCGCAGCCACGAGGACATCGTCGAGGCCCGCGAGGAGTGGGAGAAGGCCTCCGACCGCTTCGGCACGGTCGACGGCTACCCCGGCGACCGCCTCCCCGCCCCCGCCCTGCCCAACGCCCGGATCGCGCCGCGCAAGAACCCCGCGCACCGCTGAGCCGCACGGCCGGCCCCGGTCGGCGCAGGTGCGGGGGCCGGGGCGGCCCTGGCCGGATCGGCCGGTCTGGTGGCCTGATCTCCACGACCGGAAACAGACTGTTACGGGTCGCTTCCAGACCGTAAAACGAGCTGTCGTTTTCCCGTTGATCGTTTTCGGATCCATAGGAGTCCCGTCATGACTCGTTTCCGCGCCACCACCATGGCCTTCGCGGCCGCCGCGGCACTCGCGCTCACCGCCGCGCCCGCCCAGGCCGCCCCCGGCGACGTGACGACCACCTGCGCGAGCACCGCCACCCCGGCGGGCTACGTCGACGTCAGCTGGGGCTACAGCGCCAGCTGCGGCACCCAGAACTTCGACCCGAACATCAAGCAGATCAAGCAGCTCACCGGCCTGCCCATAGGCACCGTCGTCCAGGCCTGCGGCTCCACGTACTACCCCGTCGGCTGGGTCCAGACCGCCTCGTACTACTCCAGCTCCTGTGTGGCCTTCCCGAACTCCGGCTTCAACAACAACGCCTGGACCCTCAAGCGCGTCTCCTGACCGCGGCTCCCCGGCGCCCGCCCCGCGAGCAGATCGCGCGGGGCGGGCGCGCGTATTCCGCCGGTACCCGCGTGCCCCGGCACGCCGCCGACGTGCGAACGTGTCCCCGTTCAGGACCCCCACCCGCACGAAAGGCATTCCCCATGACCGACACGCCCGAGCAGACCGCCACCGCCCCCGTCGTCCGGCGCGTGGACGCCCGGCACCGGTACGAGATCCTCGTCGGCGGCGAGCGCGCCGGACTGACGGCCTACCGCGACCGCGACGACCGGCGCGTCTTCTTCCACACGGAGGTCGACGAGGCCTACGCGGGCCAGGGCCTCGCCGGGATCCTCGTCGAGCAGGCCCTCACCGACGTCCGCGCCTCCGGGATGCGGATCGTCCCCGTCTGCCCCTACGTGGCGAAGTTCCTGAAGAAGCACGAGGAGTTCGCCGACATCACCGACCCGGTGACCCCCGAGGTCCTCCAGTGGCTGGACGGGCAGCTGAAGCGCTGACCGACCGTCAACACGACGCACGCGAGGGCGAACGCTTCCCCCGTATGGATCAGTCGCGCGTGATCGGGCCCGTCGGCCCCCCGCACCGGGGGCCGAACGGGTGACCGAGGGCGGCGGCCCCGTGGCGCGTCGTTGGCCGACTCTCGATCGGTTGGCCGAAATCTCGCTGGTCAGCGGGTTAAACATGATTTCGATCAAGATCACCGTAAGGAGGTAATGCTCTCGGACTCTTCGAGCGAAGCGGGCACGGCGGCCGTTACTGTCCTCCCCGAGATCCGGACGGATTCCCGGACCCTCGCCCCCTTCATCTTCTTTCACGGTTCTCGGCGCACCCGTGCGCCGATCGCCGCCCGTGCGAAAGAGAGCTCGCTCGATGACCGTTGACGACCGCCCGGATGTCCAGACTGGACCGCCCCAGCAGTCCAGTCTGAGCACCGCGGCCGCCCGCAACCTCGCCACCACGACCAAGTCCGCCCCGCAGATGCAGGAGATCAGCTCCCGCTGGCTGCTGCGGATGCTCCCCGGGTGGAGACCAAGGGCGGCGCCTACCGGGTGAACCGCCGACTGAGCTACACGGTCGGCGACGGGCGCATCGAGTTCGTCCAGGACGGCGCCCGCGTCCGGGTGATCCCCCGCGAGCTCGGCGAACTCGCCCTGCTGCGCGGCTTCGAGGATCTCGACGTGCTGAACGCCCTCGCCGACCGGTGCGTCCAGCGCGACTTCAGCGCCGGTGAGGTGCTCGTGCAGCGCGGGGCGCCCGCCGAGCAGATCCACATGATCGCCCACGGCCGCGTCAGCCAGACCTCCGTCGGCAAGTACGGCGACGAAGTGGCCGTCTCGGTGCTCGCGGACGGCGACCGCTTCGGCGAGAACGCCCTCCTCGACGGCGACGCCGGCTGGGACTACACGGCGACCGCCGAGACCTCCGGCACCCTGCTCACCCTCTCCCGCGCCGACTTCGCGGGCATCCTCGCCTCGGCGCCGAGCCTCCAGGCCCACATCCAGAACTTCAGCTCGCTGCCCGACCAGCGGCAGAACAAGTACGGCGAGGCCGAGATCGCGATGTCGGCCGGCCACAAGGGCGAGGCCGAGATCCCCGGCGCCTTCGTCGACTATGAGCTCAAGCCGCGCGAGTACGAACTCTCCGTCGCCCAGACCGTCCTGAAGGTCCACACCCGGGTCGCCGACCTCTACAACGGGCCGATGAACCAGACGGAGGAACAGCTCAGGCTCACCATCGAGGCGCTGCGCGAGCGCCAGGAGTACGAGCTGATCAACAACCCGGAGTTCGGGCTCCTGCCCAACGCCGACTTCAAGCAGCGGATCCAGCCGCACTCCGGCCCGCCCACCCCGGACGACCTCGACGAGCTGCTCTGCCGCCGCCGCAGCACCAAGCTCTTCCTCGCCCACCCCAAGACGATCGCGGCGATCGGGCGCGAGTGGAACCGGGCCGGGCTGTACCCGGACACCGTCGAGCTCCAGGGCCACCAGGTCCCGGCCTGGCGCGGGGTCCCGATCCTGCCCTGCAACAAGATCCCCATCACCAAGGAGAACACCAGCTCCATCCTCGCCATGCGTCTCGGCGAGGACAACCAGGGCGTCATCGGTCTGCGCCAGACCGGTCTGCCCGAGGAGTACGAGCCGGGCCTGTCCGTGCGGTTCATGGGCATCAGCGAGCAGGCGATCATGTCGTACCTCGTCACGACGTACTACTCCGCCGCCGTCCTGGTCCCGAACGCGCTCGGCGTCCTGGAGAACGTGCAGATCGCGCGCCGGCGCGACTAGCCCCTCCCCGCAGGCCACCTCCACCCGCACCCTTCCGGGCCGGGCCGGCATGCCCGGAATCCGGACGGCCCCCACCTCTCCAAGGAGTCACGGATGCCCGATCCCGGGCTTTCCCCTCTGCAGTCCAGCCTGCCCGGCGCCGCGGCCTCGTTCACCGCCCGCGTCCTCGCGGACGCGGCGGCCCACGGCTTCGCCGTACCCCACGGTCCTGCCGAGGCCCAGGCCCTGACGGCGGCCCAGACCGTCGCGGCCGAAGCCCGTCCGGACAGCCCGTCCGGAGCCGTCACGGGAGCCCCGGCGGGACCTCCGCCACGGCTCCCGCCGGGATCTCCGCCACGGCTCCCGCCGGGATCTCCGGCGCGGCGCCCGCTGAGGCTCCTGCCGGGATTCCCAGCGGACTTCCCGCCGGGATTCCCACCGGGTTTCCCGCCGGGCTCTCCACCGGGGCTCCCGCCAAGGCCTCTGCCGTGTCCTCCGTCGGGGCCTCCACCGTGGCCTCCGTCGGGGCCCCGCGGTCGACCCCGTCGCCGCGGCCCCGTGTCGCGGCCCGAGCCGGGATGGGTTCCGGGGGTCCCCGTGGGCTCGGTACGGCGGGGCTGTCCCTGGTGCCGGGCGCGGGGCCACGGCGGCGCCCGTGGGGCGCCGGCGGACGCGCTGATCATCCTGGGGCTCTACTGGCACCCGGTGCCGGAGCCCGACCCGGTGCGGGTGGCGGAGGTCAGCCGCCGGATCAAGTCCTGGGCGCTCGACGAGATCCAGCTCTATCCGGAGGACTGGGAGGGCGACTTCGACGGGTTCCGCGTCGGTCCCTACATGGTGGCCTGCCACCCGGACGCCCCGACCATCGAGCACCTCATGGTCGCCGCCCGGCTGATGGTCGCGGAGAACGCCGTCGACGACTGCTACTGCGAGGACCTCGGCGGCTCGCCCATCGGTCTGGGCGGACGGCTCCTCCTCGCGCACACCGCGCTCGACCCGCTGCACTCGACGGCGGAGTACCAGCCGGCGTGGGAGGAGTCGCTGCACGCGGACGCGCCCCGGCGCTCCTACCGCTCGGCCATGGAGTACTTCGTCCGTCTGGCGACCCCGTCCCAGGCCGACCGGTTCCGGCACGACATGGCCCGGCTGCACATGGGCTACCTCGCCGAGGCCGCGTGGGACGAGACGAACCACGTGCCGGAGGTGTGGGAGTACCTGACGATGCGGCAGTTCAACAACTTCCGCCCCTGCCCCACCATCACCGACACCGTCGGCGGCTACGAGCTCCCCGCCGACCTGCACGCCCAGCCGGCGATGCAGCGGGTCCTGGCGCTGGCCGGCAACGCCAGCACGATCGTCAACGACCTGTACTCGTACACCAAGGAACTCGCCAGCCCCGGCCGGCACATGAACCTGCCCGTGGTGCTCGCCGACCGGGAGAACCTCTCCGAGAAGGACGCGTACCTCAAGGCGGTCGAGGTCCACAACGACCTCATGCGCGACTTCGAGGCCGCGTCCGCCGAACTGGCCGCCGCCTGCCCCGTCCCGAGCGTGCTCCGCTTCCTGAAGGGAGTGGCCGTGTGGGTCGACGGCAACCACTACTGGCACCAGACCAATACGTACCGCTACAGCCTGCCCGATTTCTGGTAAGAACGGATTCCATCTGTGACCAACACCGAGCTCCCCACCGTCAACGGCACCTCCGCGTTCGTTCCCGGCCCGGCGACGCCGTACCAGGGAGACATCGCCCGTTACTGGAACGCCGAGGCCAGGCCCGTGAACCTGCGCCTGGGCGACGTCGACGGGCTGTACCACCACCACTACGGCATCGGTGCCGTGGACCACGCTTCCCTCGGGGACGTCGAGGACAGCGAGTACGAGAAGAAGCTGATCTCCGAGCTGCACCGGCTGGAGTCGGCGCAGGCGGAGGTACTCCTCGACCACCTCGGTGCCATCACCCCCGAGGACACCCTCGTCGACGCGGGCTGCGGCCGCGGCGGTTCGAGCGTCATGGCCCACCAGCGCTTCGGCTGCAAGGTCGAGGGCGTCACCCTTTCCTCCACGCAGGCCGAGTTCGGCAACCGGCGCGCGAAGGAGCTGGAGATCGACGGTTACGTCCGCGCGCAGGTCTGCAACATGCTCGACACCCCCTTCGAGAAGGGCAGCATCGCCGGCTCGTGGAACAACGAGTCGAGCATGTACGTCGACCTGGACGACCTGTTCGCCGAGCACTCCCGCTTCCTGAAGGTCGGCGGCCGCTACGTGACCATCACCGGCTGCTGGAACCCGAAGTACGGCCAGCCCTCGAAGTGGGTCTCGCAGATCAACGCGCACTTCGAGTGCAACATCCACTCGCGCCGTGAGTACCTGAAGGCGATGGCCGACAACCGCCTCGTCCCGCAGGCCGTCATCGACCTGACGCCGGACACCCTGCCCTACTGGGAGCTGCGGGCCACGTCCTCGCTGGTCACCGGCATCGAGGAGGCGTTCATCGAGTCGTACAAGGACGGCTCCTTCCAGTACGTCCTGATCGCGGCCGACCGCGTCTGACGCACCGGGGCGAGGAACGAGGGGCGGGCCCGTCGGAGGACGGGCCCGCCCTCGCGTCACGCCGAGGCCGTCTCCTTCTCGGCGGCCGAGGAGGCCGAGGAGGTCGCGGCGGCCGGAGCGCCCGCCTGCTCGGTGCGGGGCGTCCGGCCGGTCCGCAGGCCGAAGCGGGCGATGACCGCGACGAGCGCGAAGGCGGCGGCCCCGATCCAGAAGGTGAGGGTGAAGCCGGACTCGGCGGGCAGGGCGGGGACGCCGGCGGGCAGGTGCTCGATCGTCTTCGAGGCCAGGATCGTGGTGACCACGGCGCTGCCGATCGCGCTGCCGGTGGAGCGGGAGATGGAGTTGATGCCGTTGGCGATGCCGCTCTGGTGGTGCGGGACGCTCGCCATGATGACGGCGGGCATGGCCGCGTAACCGAAGCTGACGGCCGCGCCGACGATCACGCCGGCGCCGATCACCGAGGCGGTGTGGCCGTGGTCGAGGGCGAGCCAGCCGAAGCCGACGGCGCCGAGCGCGGCGGCGAGGGCCAGCGCGGTGCGCGGGCGCGGTGGCGGACGATGCGGCCGCCGATCGGCGAGGCGAGCAGGGAGACGATCGCGCCCGGCAGCAGGAACTCGACGGAGGCGCGGAGGATGGACGCGCCGAAGCCGTAGCCGGTGAGGGCCTCGGGCATCTGGACGAGGTACGAGACGCCCAGGAAGTTCGCGAACATGCCGAAGCCGACGAGGACGCCGGCCAGGTTGGCCATGAGCACCGGCCGGTGCACGAACATCCGCATGTCGACGAGGGGCTCGCGGACCTTGAGCTCGGTGAAGACCCAGACGACGGTCATGACGGCCGCCGCCGCGAAGCTGCCCAGGGTGCGGCCGGAGGTCCAGCCCCACTCGTGGCCCTGCGAGATCGGCAGCAGGAGCAGCAGCAGGGTGGCGCCGAGGGTGAGCGCGCCGAGGAAGTCGGTGCGGCCGCCGGTCTTGTGGCGGGTCGCGGGGACGAGGAACACGACGGCGAGCAGGGCTATCGCGGCGAAGCCGGTGGCCATCCAGAAGGCGCTGCGGTAGTCGGCGTCGGAGCCGGAGGTGAGCAGGCCGGTGGCGACGAGCGCGAGGCCGCTGCCGAAGGCGAGGGTGCCGCTGACGAGGGACATGGCGCCGGGCAGCTTCTGCGGGCGGACCTCCTCGCGCAGCACGGACAGGGCCAGCGGGAAGATCGCGGTGGCGGCGCCCTGGAGGACGCGGCCGAGGATCAGCAGGGGGAGCGAGGTCGCCAGGGCGGCGACGACGGAGCCGGCGACCATGACGCCGAGGACGGCGACCAGGGTGGGCTTCTTGCCGTGCTGGTCGCCGAAGCGGCCGAGCAGCGGGGTGAAGACGGCGGCGGAGAGCAGGGTGGCGGTGGTGACCCAGCTGACGTTGGCGGCCGAGGTGCCCAGGTCGGCGCGGATGAGGCCGAGGATCGGGACCGGCAGGGTCTGCATCATCGACACGACCATGGCGGCGAGGCTCAGCGCGAAGACGACGAGCGTCTCGCGCCGGGGATCGGCGGCGGGCGGGGTGGTCTCGTGACTCATGTGTGGGGACCTTCTCGGTGCTTCACGTCGTAGATGTTTGACGTCATCAAGTAATGCGACGACGGTAGGCCCCGATACTTGAGGAGGTCAAGTGAATGCTTGAGGTGCTTAAGTAAACAATTGATAATGTCAAGGATCGTGAGTACGCTCGAACCATGAGCGCGACCACCCCCGAGACGCCCACCAAGCTCCAGCTCCTGGAGCTCCTCGCCGCCATCGGCACGGCCCAGTGGCGCGACTTCGCCGCGGCCGCCGCCCACCACGGGCTGACGTCCACGCAGGCCAAGGTGCTCGCCCAGCTGAGCGGGCCGCTCCCGATGCGCGCCCTCGCCACCCTGCTGGTCTGCGACGCGTCGAACGTCACGGGGATCGTGGACCGCCTGGAGGGGCGCGGTCTGGTGCGCCGCGAGGCCGACGCCCACGACCGGCGCGTCAAGAACGTCGTCGCGACCGACGAGGGCCGGGACGTCATCCGGCGGGTCCGCGAGGAGATGCAGGCGACCCACGGCGCCCTCGACACGCTCGGCGCGGAGGACAGCGCCACCCTGTACGCCCTGCTCGCGCGGCTGCGTCCGGGCATGGAGAAGGACGCCTGAGCCCAGGGGATCCCCCCCCCGGGGCCCGGCGTCCTCGTGTCCCTCAGTCCCGGCGCTCCCCGAACGCCCTCAGGATCTCCTCGGCGGCCAGCGTCGCCGTCAGCTCGCCGTCCCTGACCCGCCGCTCCAGAGCGGGCGTCACGTCCCGGACCGCCGGATCGGCGCTCAGCCGCCGCAGCAGCTCGTCGCGGACCATCGTCCACGTCCAGTCGACCTGCTGGTCCTGGCGCTTGGCCGTCAGGCGGCCGGTCGAGTCGAGGAGCGCCCGGTGCTGCTTCAGACGGTCCCAGACCTCGTCGAGCCCCGCCGACTCCCGCGCGCTGCAGCTCAGCACCGGCGGCGTCCAGGCCGCGTCGGCGAGTGGGGTCTCCCTGCTCGAACGGAGTTGAGAGCTTGGGGATGCATCAGCCGCAGGGCGCCCGCCAGCTCCCGCGCGGCGGCGCGGGCGTCGCGCTCGTGCGGGCCGTCCGCCTTGTTGACGGCGACCACGTCGGCCAGTTCCAGGACGCCCTTCTTGATGCCCTGGAGCTGATCGCCCGTACGGGCCAGGGTGAGCAGCAGGAACGAGTCGACCATGTTCGCGACGGCGGTCTCGGACTGGCCGACGCCCACCGTCTCCACGAGCACCACGTCGTACCCCGCGGCCTCCATCACGACCATCGACTCGCGGGTCGCCTTCGCGACCCCGCCGAGCGTGCCCGCGCTGGGGGAGGGGCGGACGAAGGCCGCCGGGTCGACGGCGAGCCGCTCCATCCGGGTCTTGTCGCCGAGGATGGAGCCGCCCGTCCGGGTCGACGAGGGGTCGACGGCGAGCACCGCCACCCGGTGGCCGAGCCCGGTAAGCATCGTCCCGAACGCGTCGATGAAGGTCGACTTGCCGACCCCGGGCACCCCGCTGATCCCGATCCGCACGGCCTTGCCGCTGTGCGGCAGGAGCTCGGTGAGGAGCTCCTGCGCGAGGGCCCGGTGCTGGGGGCGCGTCGACTCGACGAGGGTGATCGCACGCGCGATCACCGCCCGCTTCCCGTCGAGCACGCCCTTCAGGTACGCGTCGAGACCGGTCACAGGTCGTGCCCGAGGTCGGCCCCGAGCCGGGTCACCAGGTCGTGGGCCGCGTCCGGGATCACCGTCCCCGGCGGGAACACGGCCGCCGCGCCCATCTCCAGGAGCGTCGGCACGTCCTGCGGGGGGATGACGCCGCCGACGACGATCATGATGTCCTCGCGGCCCTCCGCCGCCAGTTCCTCCCGCAGCGCCGGCACGAGGGTCAGGTGACCCGCGGCCAGCGACGAGACCCCGACGATGTGCACGTCCGCCTCGACGGCCTGACGCGCCACCTCGGCCGGGGTCTGGAACAGCGGGCCGACGTCCACGTCGAAGCCCAGGTCGGCGAAGGCGGTGGCGATCACCTTCTGGCCGCGGTCGTGGCCGTCCTGGCCCATCTTGGCGACCAGGATGCGCGGCCGGCGCCCCTCGGCCTCGCCGAAGGCGTCGACCAGGGCCCGGGTGCGCTCCACGGAGGGGGACTCGCCTGTCTCGGTGCGGTACACACCGGAGATCGTACGGATCTGCGCCGCGTGCCGGCCGTACACCTTCTCCAGGCCCTCCGAGATCTCGCCGACGGTGGCCTTCGCGCGGGCCGCGCGCACGGCGAGCTCCAGGAGGTTGCCGTCGCCGCCGGCGGCGCGGGTGAGCGCGTCGAGGGCGTCCCGGCAGGCGGTCTCGTCGCGCTCCGCGCGCAGCCGCCGCAGCTTCTCGATCTGCTGGGCGCGGACCGAGGAGTTGTCGACCTTCAGGACCTCGATCTGCTCGTCGGACGCCACCCGGTACTTGTTGACGCCGATGACCGGCTGCCGGCCGGAGTCGATCCGGGCCTGGGTGCGGGCCGCGGCCTCCTCCACGCGCAGCTTGGGGATGCCCGCGTCGATGGCCCTGGCCATGCCGCCGGCCTGCTCGACCTCCTGGATGTGCTGCCAGGCGCGGCGGGCCAGGTCGTACGTCAGCTTCTCGACGTACGCGCTGCCGCCCCAGGGGTCGATGGTCCGGCAGGTGCCCGACTCCTGCTGGAGGAGCAGCTGCGTGTTGCGGGCGATGCGCGCCGAGAAGTCGGTGGGCAGCGCGAGCGCCTCGTCGAGGGCGTTGGTGTGCAGCGACTGGGTGTGGCCCTGGGTCGCCGCCATCGCCTCGACGCAGGTCCGCGTGACGTTGTTGAAGACGTCCTGCGCGGTCAGCGACCAGCCGGAGGTCTGCGAATGGGTGCGCAGGGAGAGGGACTTGGCGTTCTGCGGGTCGAACTGCCTCACCAGCTTGGCCCACAGGAGCCGGGCGGCGCGCAGCTTGGCGATCTCCATGAAGAAGTTCATGCCGATCGCCCAGAAGAACGACAGGCGCGGTGCGAACGCGTCCACGTCGAGCCCGGCCTCGCGGCCCGCGCGGATGTACTCGACGCCGTCGGCGAGGGTGTACGCCAGCTCCAGGTCGGCCGTCGCGCCCGCCTCCTGGATGTGGTACCCGGAGATGGAGATGGAGTTGTAGCGCGGCATCCGCTGCGAGGTGTACGCGAAGATGTCGGAGATGATCCGCATCGAGGGGCCGGGCGGATAGATGTACGTGTTGCGGACCATGAACTCCTTGAGGATGTCGTTCTGGATGGTCCCGGCCAGCTTCTCGGGCGGTACGCCCTGCTCCTCGGCGGCCACGATGTACAGCGCGAGCACGGGCAGCACGGCGCCGTTCATCGTCATCGACACGGACATCTTGTCCAGCGGGATGCCGTCGAACAGCTGTCGCATGTCGTAGATGGAGTCGATGGCGACACCGGCCATGCCGACGTCACCGGTGACGCGCGGGTGGTCGCTGTCGTAGCCGCGGTGGGTCGGCAGGTCGAAGGCGACCGACAGGCCCTTCTGGCCGGCGGCGAGGTTGCGCCGGTAGAAGGCGTTCGACTCCTCGGCCGTGGAGAAACCGGCGTACTGACGGATCGTCCAGGGCTGGTTGACGTACATCGTCGGGTACGGGCCGCGCAGGTACGGGGCCATGCCCGGACGGGTGTCCAGGAAGTCCAGGCCCTCCAGGTCCCGCCCGGTGTACAGCGGCTTGACGGTGATGCCCTCCGGGGTCTCCCACAGCAGGTCGTCGCCGTCCGCCGCCTTCTTGACGGCCGCGCGCCACTCGTCGGGCCCGCCGGCGGCGGTCTGTGCCCCGAGCTCGATCCCGGAGAAATCGGGGATGGACATCAGGACACTCCCATGCGGTCGAGGGTCGTGGAGAGCAGGGCGACGGCGTCGCAGCCGGCGAAGACGTACGCGTCGACACCGGCGTACGCCGCGGGCGCCCGGCCAGGAGGACGTGCTCGGCCCCGGCCGCGCGCAGCTCCCGGCGGCGGCCTCGGCCCGCTCCTCGTACAGCGCGTCGCTGGAGCAGAGGCAGGCCTCGCGGGCGCCGCTCTCCTCGAACGTGCCCTCGGTGACGGCCTCGATGCCGCCCGCCTGGAAGAGGTTGGCGGCGAAGGTGAGCCGGGCCGAGTGCGCGGCCGCCGGGCCGAGCGCGGCCAGGTAGACGCGGGGCCGGGCGCCGGTCGCCGCGAGGTGGGCGTCGGAGCGGGCGCGCAGCGCCTCGTACGCCTCGTCGCGCCGGACGCGGGGAGGCCCCGGAGAGCGGCGCGGGCGCGGGCGCGCGGTCGACGGGCTTCTCGGCGAGGTGCGGGAACTCGCTGACGCCGGTGATGGGTTCGCGGCGGGTGGCGAGCTTCTTGCTGCGCGCGGCCCAGGTCTCGGCGAGCCGCTCGCCGATCAGGCCGGAGCGCAGCGCGGCCTCCTGGCCGCCCGCGCGCTCGATCGTCCGGAAGAACTCCCAGGCGGCGTGGGCGAGTTCGTCGGTGAGCTTCTCCACGTACCAGGAACCGCCCGCCGGGTCGATGACCCGGGCCAGGTGGGACTCGTCGATGAGGACGGTGGAGGTGTTGCGGGCGATCCGGCGGGCGAACGCGTCCGGCAGGCCCAGGGCCTCGTCGAAGGGCAGCACGGTGACGCTGTCGGCGCCGCCCACGCCGGCGGCGAGGGTCGCGATGGTGGTGCGCAGCATGTTCACCCAGGGGTCGCGGCGCGTCATCATCACGGGCGAGGTGACCGCGTGCTGGCGCTGGGCGCCCGCCTCGGGCGCGCCGCAGGCCTCGGCGACGCGGGCCCACAGGCGGCGCGCGGCGCGCAGCTTGGCGATCGTCAGGAACTGGTCGGCGGTGGCCGCGTAGCGGAACTCCAGCTGTCCGCAGGCCTCGGTGACGCTCAGTCCGGCCCCGGTCAGGCCGCGCAGGTACGCGACGCCGGTCGCCAGCGAGCAGCCGAGCTCCTGCGCGGCCGAGCCGCCGGCCTCGTGGTACGGCAGGGCGTCCACGGTCAGGGCGCGCAGGCCCGGGTAGGAGTCGGCGCAGCGGCGCGCGAGGCCGGCGACGGACGCGAGGGTGGGGGCGGCGCGGCCGGTGCGGGCCTCGTGGCCCAGGGGTCGGCGCCCAGGTTGCCCCGGGCGGCCTCCGGGGCGACGCCCGCTCCTCGTACAGCCGGAGGAGGCGCTCGGCGGCCGCCTCCGTCTCCTCGCCCGCGTCGAGGACGACGGGGGCGAGGTCGAGGTAGACGCCTTCGAGGACGCCGTCGAGCGAGGACACCGGGATGCCGGTGCCGCCGACGCCGAGCCAGAGGGAGGTGACGCCGTTCTCCAGGTCGGTGAGGACGGCTTCGCCGTCGGCCGTCCGGTGGTGCTGGCGCACGTCCCAGCCGCCGACGGCGCCGCCCTCGGCCCGTCCGCCGCGCACGAAGGGGGCGAAGCCGGGGAGGCCGGTGTCGGGCGCGGTGTCGCGCGCGGTGTACAGCGGGCGGGTGTCGAGGCCGTCCTCAAGGAGGGTGGAAAGGGCGTCCTCGGCGGCGGGGCCGGAGACCTCCTTGCCGGACTTGCGCAGGACACCCGCCACGAGGTGTTGCCACTGCTCATGTGGCGCGTCTGGGAATTCGGACGCCAGGGAGAGCCCGTCGTCAGGCAGGACCGTCATGGCTCGGATGCTAGGGGAGATCGACAAGTGAGCAGGAGGGCGTACGACTGTGACCTTCTTCTCTTCCCGAGAGTAAGTTAGGTTAGGCTCGCCTAAGTAACTGTCGAGTCCTCTTCCGGGAGTACGTGCATGCGTCCCTCCAGCACCCGCGCCGCGCGGCCCACGCCCGCCGAACGCGTCCGGTCGATCCTGACCGCCGCCCACTCGATGACCGTCACCACCGACGGAGCCCACCAGGAGGTCCACCTCCTCGACGGCACCGGACCCATGGGGCACCTCCACCTCCACGACCCCTCCGAGGACTGCCCCACCGGACGGACCGCCCGCATCCCCGTCCGCCTGGAACTCACCGACATCGCCCCCACCCCCGTCCGCCGGCGCGTCCGCGCCCGCGTCACCCTCACCGGACTGCTCTCCGCCCCGTACACCTCGGCCGACAACACCAGCAGCTGCGTGGAGTTCGGCCAGGCCGTCATCGAGGACGACGAGGGACGCGCGTTCGTCACCCTCGACGAGATCCGGGCGACCGAACCCGACCCCACGGCCACGGCCGAGGCCACCATGCTCACCCACCTCGCCGACCGCCACGCCGCCCTCGTCCCCTGCTCCTCCGCCTCGCCCGGCCGCGCCCCGAAAAGGACTTGGCCCGCGTCCTGCCCCTCGCCCTCGACCGGTACGGCCTCACCCTGCGCCTCGAACACCGCACCGGCCACCACCGGGACGCCCGGCTGCCGTTCCCCACCCCCCTCACCGACCTCGACCAGGCCGGCCCCCGCATCCACGCCCTCCTCGCCGCCGCCCGCCGCGCCTCCCACACCCACCACCTGCCGGCCTGAACCCGGCCGAGGTGCCGGAGCGCCCCGGCGGGCGAAGAATGGACCGAGTAGGCCCGCACGACGTCGGCGCCGGAACCGCTCGGGGACCTCCCTACCCGGACACGGCCTCGCCATGAACGCAGGAACCCCGGCCACCAGCCGGCCAGCACCCGCCCAAGGCGTCCTCTACCGGCTCGGTCACTGGTGCGCCCGCCACTTCGTCGTCGTCATCGCCCTCTGGCTGGCGGCCGTCGCGGGACTCCAGCTCGTCGACCGGGCCGTCGGCGGACAGTTCTCCGACGACTTCGCCCTCCCCGGAGTGCAGTCGGCGGACGGCCTCGCCGTCCTCAAGGCACACGATCCCGCCGCCGGCGGATACGGCGCCCAGGTCGTCCTCAACGACCCCGCCCGACCCCTCACCCAGGAGGCGTCCGCGGTCAACTCGGCCGTCACCGCCCTGGCGAAGCTCCCCGACGTCCTCAGCGCCCAGAACCCGCTGCCGCCGCCCGGCACCACCCCGCCCGCGCTCCCGGCCGGGACGCCCGACACCGGCCCGCTGTCCACGGACGGAAAGACCGCCTACATCACCGTCCGCTTCAGCGTCCCGCCGTCCACCCTCGGCACCGACTACCTGAACGGCGTCGACGCGGCCGTGCGGCCCCTCCGGGACGCCGGCGTCACCGTCGAGTACGGCGGACCCCTCGGCGAACTCGCCCGCCCCACGGCCGACGACCGCAGCAGCGAGGCCATCGGCTTCGCCGTCGCCATCGTCGTCCTCCTCATCGGCTTCGGCAGCGTCATCGGCGCCGTCCTGCCCCTGATCACCGCGCTCCTCGGCGCGGTCTGCGGACTCGCCCTGCTCGGCCTGATGGCGGCCGCCTTCACCTTCGGCACCGTCTCGCCCACCCTGGCCACCATGATCGGCCTCGGCGTCGGCATCGACTACGCGCTGTTCCTCATCACCCGCCACCGCCAGAACCTCATGAACGGCCGGGATCCCGCCGACGCGGCCGGCCTCGCGACCACCACCAGCGGCCGCGCCGTCCTCGTCTCCGGCTGCACCGTCATCATCGCCCTCTCCGGCCTGTGGGTCTCCGGCGTCACCTTCATCGGCAAACTCGGCCTCGCCGCCGCCTTCACGGTCGTCACCGCCGTCATCGCCGCGCTCACCCTCGTCCCCGCCATGCTCGGACTCGTCGGCAGACGCATCGACCGCTACCACGTCCGCAAGCCCGTGGCGGAGACCGACGCCGAGCCCGGCGCACCCGTGCACGGCACCTGGCACCGGTACGCCCAACGCGTCGAGAAACGCCCCTGGTGGTTCCTGACCGGCGGCGTCCTCGCCCTCCTCGTCCTGGCGTTCCCCCTGTTCTTCATCCAGCTCGGCCACATCGGCGACGGAGCCGACCCCGAGTCCTTCACCGACCGGCGGGCCTACGACCTCATCTCCACCGCCTTCGGACCCGGCGCGAACGGACCGCTCACCCTCGTCGTCGACCAGTCGGCCGTGCCCGCCGCCGACCGGGCCGCCCTCGGCACCCAGCTCCAGAAATCACTGACGGGCGTCCCCGACGCCGCCTTCATCACCCCCCTGAAGACCACCCCCGACGGAGACCTGCTCATCGGCACCGCCTACTCGGCGGCCTCCCCGCAGGACGAGCGGACCACCGAGCTGACCGACCACCTCGTCGACGACGTCCTCCCGCAGGCCGTCGCCGGCACCGACGCCCGGACCTACGTCACCGGGACCACGGCCTCCCAGGTCGACTTCCTCGACCTCGTCTCCAGCCGCCTGCCGGTCATCATCGCCGTCGTCGTCGCGCTCGCCTTCCTCGTCATCCTGATCGTCTTCCGCGGCCTCCTCGTCGCCGTCAAGGCGGCCGCCCTCAACGTGCTCTCCATCGCCGCCTCGTACGGCGTCGTCGTGGCCGTCTTCCAATGGGGCTGGGGCGGCCCCGCGCTCGGCGTCTCCGGCAAGGTGCCCATCGAGAGCTACGTACCGATGATGATGTTCGCCATCGTCTTCGGCCTGAGCATGGACTACGAGATCTTCCTGCTCTCCCGCGTCCGCGAGGCCTGGCTGCGCACCGGGGACCCGAAGGCCAGCGTGGCCCACGCCCTGGAGATCACCGCCCGGGTCATCACCTGCGCCGCGCTGATCATGGTGAGCGTCTTCGCGGCCTTCATCGTCTCGGACGACATCGTCGTCAAGATGCTCGGCCTCGGACTCGCCGCCAGCGTCCTCATCGACGCCACCGTGGTGCGCCTGCTGCTCGTCCCCGCCGTGATGACCCTCCTCGGCCGCCACGCCTGGTGGACCCCGCACTGGCTCGACCGGCTCCTGCCGCACCTGGACACGGAGGGAGAGGAGGCGCTCCAGGCCGAAGACCTGGCCCGGAGCGCCGGGAGGAGCTAGCGGGACAGCTCGCCGAGCAGCTTCCAGGTGCGGCGGCGGTCGTCCTCGCCGCCCAGGTCCGTCGAGGCGAACACCACCTCCGTCGCCCCCGCCTCGCGATAGCGCCGCACCCCTTCGGCGACGGTCTCCTCGTCGCCGATCAGGGCCAGTTCGGCCGCCCGCTCGGCGCCCGAGAGCTCGATCACGCGCTGGTAGGAGGGAATCCGCTCGTACAGCGCGTGCGCCTCCACCGCCTTCTCCCGTACGCCCTCGGCGTCCGCCGTCACCACGCCCGGCACGAGCGCCACGATCCGCGGCGCGGGACGGCCCGCGGCCTCCGCGGCGGCGGTCACGGCCGGGACGATGTGCTCGGCGAGCGCGCGCGGACCCGCGAGGAACGGCAGGATGCCGTCGGCGAGTTCACCACTGACCCGCAGGGCCTGCGGGCCCATCGCCGCCACCAGGACCGGCACCGGCGGCCGGGCCCCCGGGACGGCCGCCGAGTACGGCGTCGTCGCCGTCAGCAACTCCCCGTGGAAGTCGGCCTCACCCGTCTCCAGGAGCGGCCGCAGGGCCGTGAGGAACTCCCTGAGCAGCCCGATCGGCCGCTCGTACGGAAGACCGAAACCGGTCTCCGTCAGATGCCGGGTGCCGAGGGCGAGCCCGAGGTGGTAGCGGCCGCCCGTGGCGGCCTGGGCGGTCTGCGCCTGGCTGGAGACGAGCAGCGGATGGCGGCCGAAGACGGGTATCGCGGACGTCCCCACCTGAAGGCCGGGCACCTCGCGCCCGACGATCGCGGCGAGCGAGGGCGAGTCGTACGCGAAGGTCTGGCCGAACCACGCCGAGTGCAGACCGGCCTCGTACGCCTCCCTCCCGAGCCGCACCGTGTCGTCGATCGAAAGCTGCCGGGAAGTCGAGCTGAGCGTCACTCCGAGAGTCATGCACCCGGCAACGGGCCGCGCCGCGACCGCCATTCCCGATTCCGTGTGAACAGCGTGTGACGGGGATGATGGGAGCCATGAAGACTCTCGCCGAGGTGGACGCACTGGCCGACCGCGCGCACGCCGGACAGGTCGACAAGACCGGCGCCCCTACGTCGCCCACGTCCGCGCCGTCGCCGCCGGCCTGGAACCGCTCGGCCCCCACCTGGCCATGGCCGGGCTGCTGCACGACGTCATCGAGGACACCGGATGGACCGCGGACCGGCTGCGCGCCGCCGGGATCCCCGACCGGGTCGTCGCCCTCGTCGAAGCCGTCACCAACCGCCCGGACACGGCCTACGAGGAGAAGCTCCGCCTCATCGCGCGGAACCCCGACGCCACCCTCGTGAAGATCGCCGACAACGCGCACAACAGCCGCGCGGACCGGGCCGCCGCCCTGCCGCCCGAGCAGCGGGAACGGCTCGCCGCCAAGTACCGGGCGGCCAGGGCCGTCCTGTGGCCCGCGGCCGACCCCGGCGCCATCGCGACGATCCTCCGGGTGGTCAACCCCGACCTGCTGGAGGAGCTGACCACCCGCTGACGCCCCCGCCGCCGGGCCGCGCGCGGCGCCGCTCAGCCCGTCCGGCCGGACAGCCAGCCGCTCAGCTCGGTGGCGCGGTTCGTGATGACGCCGTCCACGCCGAGCGCGTCCAGGGCCTTCCAGCGCGCCGGCTTGTCGACCGTCCACACGTTCACGGCCACCCCGGCCGCGTGCAGATCGCCGACCAGCTGCGGACGGGTCGCGAGCGCGGCGTCCCCGACGTTGTACGCGGAGAGGTCCAACTCCCGGGCGAGCGCCACCGGGTCGGCGTCCAGGGTGTCGCGCAGCAGACCGAGCGGCAGCTCGGGCGCCAGCTCGTGGGCGTACCGCAGGGACGGGACGTCGAAGCTCTGGACGAAGACCCGGTCCGTCATCCTCTGCTCGCGGACCTCCTGGACGATCCGGGCCACCTCGGCGCGGCTGTGCGGGCCCTTGATCTCCAGGAGGAGCTTCCCGCCGCGCTCCCTGAGGTCCGCGAGCTGGGCGGCCAGGGTCGGGATCCGGGTACCGGTGTAGGCGGGCGCGAACCAGGAACCGGCGTCCAGCTCGTCGAGCTGCCCGGAAGTCAGCGAACGGATCGGGCCCGTGCCGTCCGTGGTCCGGTCGACGGTGGTGTCGTGGAGGACGTACGGCACGCCGTCCTTGCTGGGCTGCACGTCGTTCTCGATCCAGGCGGCCCCGCCGCGCCGGGCGACCTCGTCCGAGACCAGGGTGTTCTCGGGGGCCGCCGACGGCGCGCCCCGGTGGGCGATCACCGTCAGCGGCGCCCCGGGCGCGCGCATCCAGGGGCTCGTCCTCGCGGAGGCCTGGGCCGTGGGGCGGGGGCGGACGTCGAGGGCGGCGCGGCGACGGCGAACGCGGTCGCGAGCCCCGCGACGACGGTGGCGGCGGCGACCAGTCCGACGGCCATGCGCCGGCGGGACCGGGGGCGGGCGGTTGAGCGTCTCTCATGGCCGATCACCCTAAGGGGTGCCCCGACGATCGGGCCGGGGCGCGCGGCGACACGACGGCGACACAAGCCCTTCGCCGGAACGGTCCGGTCTGCGGCATCGTGGGGATGTGCCCGGAGCCGTGCCATCGGGGACCACGGCCGGGCGTACCGAGTCAGGGGACTCCATGGACACCGGGATCGCACGGAGAACGGGCGGCGTCGCGGAGACGGCCGCACCGGGGCGCCAGGAACGCGGCAGGGGAGTGCTGGAAGGAGCGTTCGCGCTGCTCGACGCCCTGCGCCGGAACGGCGACGAGGCCGGCGTGACCGAACTCGCGCTCGCCTGCGGAGTGCCCAAGGGCAGCGTCCACCGGCTGCTCGACCAGCTGATCGGCGTCGGCGCCGTCGAACGCAGGGGCAACCGCTACCGGGTCGGCCCGCAGCTCTACCGTCTCGGCCAGGCCTGGGAACCGCACCCCGGCCTGCGCCCCGCCGCCCGGCTGCCGCTCCAGCGCCTGCGGGCCACCACCGGCGCCAGCGTCGTCCTCGCCGTGCTGCGCGAGGACATGGCGATCACCGTGAGCTCGGTGCCCGGCGACCTGGAGCCGCTGCTCCCGGTACGGGACGGCATCGCGTTCCACCTCGACACCGCCGCGGGAAGGCGTTGCGCGGGCCCCTCGGGAGCGGGGCGGTGTTCGACCGCGAGGACGTGATGGAGGGGTGTGCTGCGCCTCGCTGCCGGTCCGCGCCCCGGACGGCCGCACGGTCGCGGCGCTCGCCGGCATGGTCCCGGCGGGCCGCGGCCTCGACGCGCTCGCCCGGGCCGTGGCCGAGGCGGGGGCCGCCATCACCCGCACGCTGGCCCGGGGTGGCGGACGGCACAGACCGGTTCCGTCGGCCGCCCCGTCCTGTGAGCCCCTGATTCCCGGGCGCGTTCCGCCCAGCGGAACGCGCGTAGAGCAGGGCGGACCCGCCGGGCACAGTGGGTGTCGTGCCGGGGGGAAACGGCACACCGGACCGCCGGAGACGAGCGGACCGGAACCAACCGTCACGCGAGTGACCCGATGTGTCGGGGGACACACCATGCGCAAGAACCGAGCCGCACGAATGGCCGCCACCGCCCTGCTCGGACTCGGCAGCCTCGGCGCCTTCGCCGGCACCGCGCACGCCGAGCCGATCGACTACGTGAAGATCGAACTGCTCGAACTGCACTGCCAGCAGAACAGCGAGGGCGACCACGACGAGGCCTACCTCAAGATCACCGACGCCAACGGCAACGCCGTCAAGGTCTGGCCCGGCAACGGCGTCAAGTACCAGACCATGGGCACCGGTTACGTCCGCTCCATGGAGGACGGCAACGGCAACGCCGCGCTCATCCTCGGCAAGGAGCAGGCCCGCACCCTGACCCTGTGGGACTACGACTCCACCAGCAGCGACGACAAGCTGGGCGCCACGCTCGTCACCGGCAGCGAGGTCGGCGCCGAGACCCAGTGGCGCACGGTCGAGGGCTCCGGCGGCATCTACGTCATCGCCTACCGGGTCGTCGACATCTGACGGGGCCCCGGCGTGTGGGAAGGGCCGTGCCGGGCGCCCGGCACGGCCCTTCCCAGGGGTGCCTCACTCCCCGCCGGGCGCGCGCAGCTCGCCCGAGCGCGCCACCCGCGCGTACCAGCGGGCGCTGGACTTCGGGGTGCGCTCCAGGGTGTCGTAGTCCACCCGGACCGCGCCGAACCGCTTCGCGTAGCCGTACGCCCACTCGAAGTTGTCGAGCAGCGACCAGAGGAAGTAGCCGCGCACGTCCACCCCGTCCGCGAGCGCCCGGTGCACCGCCTCCAGGTGCGCGTGCACATAGGCGGCGCGCTCCGGATCGTGCACCGCACCGTCCGGACCGACCACGTCCTCGTACGCCGCCCCGTTCTCGCTGACCACCAGCGGCAGACCGGGGTACGCGGCCGAGACCCGGGTGAGCAGGTCGTACAGCGCGCCCGGGTCGACCGCCCAGCCCATCGCCGTCGGCTCGCCCGGCGCCCGGTGGAAGGCGACCGCGTCCGCGCCGGGCCACGGCGAGTGCTCGCTGGCCCCGTGACCGTCGTCCTGCGGCTTCTCCGCCCCCTCCGGTACGTGCGAGACGACCGTCGGCGTGTAGTAGTTGATCGCGAGCAGGTCCAGCGGCTGGTTCGCCGTCGCGGTGTCGCCGTCCCGCACGAAGGACCAGTCGGTCAGGTGCGCGGTGTCGGCGAGCAGGTCCTCCGGGTAGGCGCCCTCCAGCATCGAGCCCAGCCACACCCGGTTGCCGACGGCGTCGATCCGGCGGGCCGCGTCCAGGTCCTCGGCCGAACCGGTCAGCGGCCGGATCTCGTGCAGGTTGAGCGAGACCGAGAGCTGCCGGTCCGCCGGCAGCGCGGCACGCAGCGCCTGGACCGCGAGGCCGTGCCCGAGGTTGAGGTGGTGGGCGGCGCGCAGCGAGGCCACCGGGTCGGTGCGGCCCGGGGCGTGCACCCGGAGCCGTACCCCAGGAAGGCGCTGCACCAGGGCTCGTTGAGCGTCGTCCACCGCTTCACCCGGTCGCCGACGGCGGCGGCGACGATCCCCGCGTACTCGGCGAACCGCTCGGCCGTCGCCCGCTCCGGCCAGCCGCCCGCGTCCTCCAGCTCCTGCGGCAGGTCCCAGTGGTAGAGGGTCAGGGCCGGCTCGATCCCGGCCGCGAGCAGCTCGTCGACGAGCGCGCGGTAGAAGTCCAGGCCCTTCTGCACGGCCGGGCCCCGGCCGGTGGGCTGGACGCGGGACCACGAGACGGAGAACCGGTAGGCGTTCAGGCCGAGTTCGGACATGATCCCGACGTCCTCGCGGAACCGGTGGTAGTGGTCGACGGCCACGTCACCGGTGTGCCCCTCGAAGACCTTGCCGGGAGTGTGCGAGAAGGTGTCCCAGATCGAAGGGGTGCGGCCGTCCTCCGCCGCCGCTCCCTCGATCTGGTACGCGGCGGTGGCGGCGCCCCACAGGAAGTCGGCGGGGAACGAGCGGACGGCGGTGAGCGGCCGGGCTTCGGACGCGGTCATGGGGGAGCTCTCCCAACGTGGGTGCGGAGTAAGGGAACAGAGGGTTCGTCAGCTCTTGACGGCGCCGGCCGTGATGCCGCCGACGATGTGCTTGCCGAGGAGGGCGAAGACCAGCAGCAGCGGCACGGTGGAGATGAGGGCGCCGGTCAGCACCACGGCCTGGTCGACGCTGTGGTTGCCCGCGCCGAGCCCGGCGAGCGCCACCTGGAGCGTGGGGTTGCCGTCCGGGGTGAGCGCGATGAACGGCCAGAAGAAGTCGTTCCAGGCCTGGACGAAGACCAGCATGCCGAGGACGGCCATGGCGGGCCTGGCCACGGGGAAGACCACGTGCCAGACGATCCGCAGGCTGTGCGCCCCGTCCATCCGGGCCGCCTCCACCAGCTCCACCGGCAGCGCCTCCACCAGGAACTGGCGCATGAAGAACACGCCGAAGGCGGCGACGAGCGAGGGCAGGACGACCGACTGGAGCTGGTCGAACCAGCCGAGGTCCGTGATGATCTGGTAGAGCGGGATCACGCTGAGCTGCGGCGGGACCGTCATCGTCGCGACCACCAGCGAGAGCAGCATCCCCCGCCCCCGGAAGGGCAGTCTGGCGAAGGCGAAGCCGGCGAGCGTGGCGAACAGCACGGTGGACAGCGCCACCAGGCCCGCCACGACCGTGGTGTTGATCAGTGCCTCGCCCATGTCGACCTGGTTCCAGGCGAATGTGAGGTTGTCCAGGAGCCGCTTGCCGGGCAGCAGCGGCGCCGGGGCCTCCACGACCCGCTCGCCGGTGTGGGAGGCGGCGACCACGTTCCAGTACAGCGGGAAGAGCGAGACGACGGCGGCGAGGACGAGCAGGACGTACGTCAGCGGCCCCGCGTGGTGCTGGCGGCCGGCCGACGGGCGGAAACGGCGGGCGCGCGCCGGCGATCCAGGAGCTTCGAGTGTGCGGGCCATGAGGTCATCCCCTCGGCTTCGTGCGGTCGCGGCGGGAGACGAGCGCCTGGACGCCGCCGATCAGGAGGAGCAGCAGGAGCATCACCCAGGCGATGGCGGAGGCCTGCCCCAGCGCGCCGGTCACCCAGCCCTTCTCGTACATCAGCAGGCTCAGCGTCTGGAACTGGTTGCCGCTGCCGCCGCTGATGCCGACGCTGCCGCCGTAGAGCATCGGCTCGCCGAACAGCTGGGTGGCGCCGATGGTGGAGACGATGATTGTGAAGAGGATCGTCGGCCGGATCGAGGGGATGGTGACGCTGAGGAACTGGCGCCAGCGCGAGGCCCCGTCCAGCGAGGCCGCCTCGTAGAGGTCCTGCGGCACGGCCTGCATCGCGGCCAGGTAGATCAGCGCGTTGTAGCCGGTCCAGCGCCAGGTGACGATCACCGAGATCGCGATCTGCGCCGGCCACTTGGACGACTCCCAGTCGACCGGGCCGACGCCGGTCCAGTCGAGGAGGCTGTTGATCATCCCGTAGTCGGTGTTGAACAGCTGGGCGAAGACCAGGGTCGCCGCCGCGATCGAGGTGGCGTACGGGGCGAGGATCGCGACCCGGAAGAAGCGCGCCGCGGAGCTTGTAGTTGAGCAGGTGCGCCAGGCCCAGGGCCATGAGCAGCTGCGGAACGGTCGAGATCACCCCGAGGGTGAAGGTGTTGAGGAGCGCGTTCCAGAAGAACTCGCTGGTGGCGAGGTCGGTGTAGTTCTCCAGGCCCTTCCACGTCGGGTCGCCGCCGAGCTCGACCCGGTTCAGCGAGAGCCAGCCCGTGTAGATCAGCGGGAAGAGGCCGAAGGCCGCGAAGGTGAGGAAGAAGGGGGCGATGAAGACGTACGGGATCGCCTTGACGTCCCAGCGGTAGAGCGTGCTGCGCAGGCCGCCGGGGGCGGGGCGGCGGCTCCGTGAGCCGGAGGAGGAGGGCGGTGCGGCGGGCGGCGGGGAGTCGTCCCGCTCCGCCCGGACGGAGGTGGCCACGGGGCGGTCCTTCCAGTTCGATGCGTGCGGTGGTGCGGGCGGTGCCGGTCCGCCGCCCGGCAGGCGGCGGCGGACCGGCGGGCGCCCCGCTACTGGTCGATCTTGTCGTCGACCAGCTTCTTGACGTTCTCCCAGGCCTTCGCCGGATCGGTGCCGCGCTGCTCGATGTCGAGGATGCCGTTGTCGGTGAGGAAGGTCTTCACCTGGCCGTCGTAGCGGCTGATGGCGGCGGGGGTGATGCCGACCGCCGCGCTGGAGAAGATCTTGCCGACCGGGGTGTCGCCGAAGTACGGCAGCTTCGCCTCCTGGACCGCCGAGGAGAGGAGCGTGTCCTTGGAGGAGGGGATGTTGCCGTTCACCGCGAACACCTTGGCGTGCTGCGCCGGGGCGGTCAGCCAGGCGGCGAGCTCGGCGGCCTCCTTGGTGTGCTTGCCGGCCTTGGGCACGGCGAGGAAGGAGCCGCCCCAGTTGCCGGCGACCGGCGGCGCGGCGATGTCCCACTTGCCCTGGTTGGCGGGGCCCGCCTGGTCCTTGATGATGCCGGTCATCCAGCTCGGGCAGGCGACCGTGGCGAACTTCGAGTTCTTGAAGGCCGCGTTCCACGTGCCCTTCTCGTCGAACTGGCGCAGTTTCGCGGTCAGTCCGCCCTGGGCCGCCTTCACGGCGGTCTCCCAGGCCTTCTTCACACCGGGGCTGTTCTCCCAGTCGAGCCGGCCGCTCGCGTTGGCGTACTGCACGGGGTCGCTGGAGACGACGGCGTTGAAGAGGCCGCTCGCGGAGTCGTGGAAGGCGGTGCCGGCGGGCGCGGCCGCCTTGTACTTCTCGCCGGTCTCGATGAACTTGGACCAGCTGCCGGCCCACAGCTTCCCGACCTCCTCGCGGGCGGTGGGCAGCTTGGCCTTGGCGAAGAGGTCCTTGTTGTAGCAGATGGCCATGGGGCCGATGTCGGTGCCGAGGCCGATGACCCTGCCGTCGGCCGTCGTGGCCTGCTTGACCTTCCAGTCGAGGAAGGCGCCGAGGTCCGCGCCGCCCTCCTTGCCCAGGTCGACCCACTTGTTCGCCATGGCGGGGCCGGTCGCCTCGGCGATGTAGCCCACCTCGACGGCCTGGATGTCGGCGACGCCGCTGTTCTGGGCGAGGCGCAGCTTGAGCGTGTCCCAGTACTTCTGGCCGTCGGAGACGTTCGACTCCTCGATCTTGATGTTCGGGTGCAGCCGCTCGTACTCGGCGTAGAGCTTGGCGCCGGTCTTGTCGTCGTAGCCGAAGGAACCGAAGGTCCCGATCCGCAGCGTGATCTTCCCGGCGCCCTGGCCGCTGGTGCCGTCCTTGCCGTCGTCGTCGCTGCCGCAACCGGTGAGCAGGGCCGTGCCGGTCACGACGACGGCGACCGCCGCGATCGCCGCGCGTCGGCCGCGTCTGCTGCTGGAAGTGCGCATTCCACTCTCCTCGTCCAAGGTGGTGCTCTCTGTGCGTCTTCGGTGCGCCAAGAGGCCCGGCCGGCTGATCGCGGCTCGGCGGCGCCTGCCGGGGTCTGTGCCGCAAAGCTGTGTCGCACCCCGATGGGAGCGCTCCCACGTCGTTGCCGGAAGGTTGCTGCCTGGCGGGTGCGAGTGTCAAGACATGAACACGGATTCGTTACTGGAAGGTTTTCCGGGCGTTTCGCGGCGCCCCGCGGCCGTGGGGCCGTCATCTCCTGAACGCGGACGCGTGGCGCGGCCGGGGGCGGTGGACTAGTGTGGGAGCGCTCCCATTCCTGTGGGGGCGCTGGTGAGCGGCGCACAGTCCTACGAGGGGAGTTCGGGAGTCGTGAGCGGACGGCAGGGCGGCAGACCCACCCTGGAGCAGGTCGCGGCCATGGCCGGGGTCGGCCGGGGCACGGTCTCCCGGGTCATCAACGGCTCCCCGGGTGAGCGAGCGGACGAGGGCGGCCGTCGCGCGGGCCGTCGCCGAACTCGGCTACGTGCCCAACCAGGCCGCCCGCGCCCTCGCCGGCAGCCGCGCCGACGCGATCGCGCTCGTCATCCCCGAGGCCGAGGCCCGGCTCTTCGCCGAGCCCTACTTCCTCGACCTCATCCGCGGAGTCAGCGCCGAACTGGCCGATGCCGACAAGCAGTTGCTGCTGACCCTGGTCCGCAGCGAGCGGGAGCGGCAGCGGTTCGAGCAGTACCTCGCCGCCCAGCGCGTCGACGGGGTCCTGCTCGCCTCGGTCCACGGCGACGACCCGCTGCCCGACCGCGTCGGGGAGCTGGGCCTCCGGTCGTCATGAACGGCCGCCGCACCGAGGCCGAGCCCGTGCCGTACGTGGACTCCGACAACATCGGCGCCGGGCGCACGGCCGTCGCCCACCTGGTGGCGCGCGGCCGGAGCCGCATCGCGACCGTCACCGGGCCCCTCGACATGTACGTGGCCCGGGCCCGGCTCGGCGGCTACCGGGCGGCTCACGGAGGCCGGCCTGACCCCGACGAGGCGCTCGTCGCCGACGGCGACTTCACCGAGGAGGGCGGCCGGCGGGCCATGCGGGAGCTCCTCGACCGCAGCCCGGACCTGGACGCCGTCTTCGCCGCCTCCGACGTCATGGCGGCCGGCGCGCGCGGGTGCTGCGGGAGGCGGGCCGCCGCGTGCCCGAGGACGTCGCGCTCGTCGGGGTCGACGACTCGCCGGTGGCGCGGCTCATGGACCCGCCGCTGACGAGCGTGCGGCAGCCCATCGAGGAGATGGGCCGCACGATGGCGCGGATGCTGATCCAGGAGACCCACGAGGGCGCCGGGGCCCCGGGGCGGCGCGGCGGCACGTGCTGCCGACGGAGCTGATCGTGCGGGAGTCGAGCTGAGCGCGGGCGTACGGACGACCCCGGGGATCGGGATCCCCCGGGGTCGTCCGTGGCGAGGTTACAGCGCCGGATGGGCGTTCTTCAGGAGCTCCTGGAACTGGGCCGAGAACCACTTGCCCGCGAGCGGGGCGTTCGGCAGGGCGCCCGACATGCTGTTCCCGTTGCGGACGTTGCCCGTGTACGCCGGGTCGCACATCTGGTCGAAGCCCTTGCCCTCGTCGTTCGGGACGACCTGGGAGGCGCCGTCGGACTCGCCCGGGGCTTCATCCAGACGTACGCGTCGATGCCCGCGGCCGGGGCCGCCTGGGGCCGTTCGCCGAGGCCCGCGCCGGCCTGGTTGCACCAGTTGCCGGGGTTGATCCGCCGGTCGTAACGGCCGCCGTTGACGTAGGTGTCGACGCTGGTCGTGGCGCCGGGGCCGGTGGGCCGGGCGGTGCCGCCCCAGCCGTTGCGGGAGGTGTCGATCAGCATGCCGAGGTGGGAGTCGAAGCCGATCGAGACCAGCTTGGCGCGCATGGCCTGGGCGTAGGACAGCTCGTCGGTGTACCGGTTCCAGTCCACCCACTTGGACTGCCGTACGGAGACGCCGTTCACGCTGTCGTCGATGGTGAAGTGGTCCTCCTTCAGGGCGCTGTAGTTGGCGGTGTTGACGATGAAGCCGTGCACGTTGGAGAGGGTGGAGCCCTCGGCCGTGGCCGCCTGCTTGAAGAGCTCGGCGGAGGGGCCGAAGTTGTCGTCCCAGCCCAGCCAGCCGTGGTGGCCGGCGTCGAGGTAGTTGTAGACGTTGGCGATCGCGCCGAGCTTCTTGAGCGCGTAGCCGACGCCGGTGATGTAGTTGCCGTTCGCCTTCATGACGTCGCAGTTGGGGGTGGCCGTGGCGCGCCCGGAGACGTTGGTGACCAGGTTGGGCAGCGAGTCGAGCTCGACCGTGGTGACGATCCGCAGGCCCGCGTACTTCGAGTCGGCGAGGATCGCGGCGATCGGGTCGATGTACTCGGTCTTGTAGCGGCCGATCTCCGTCGGGCCGAGCTCGCCGTTGGAGGCGAGGGCGGCGCAGTCGCGGCCGGGCAGGTCGTAGACGACCAGCTGGACGACGAGCTCGCCGGAGCCCTTCTGCCTGAGGGCCTCGTCGAGGTGGGCGCGCAGGCCCATGGAGGTGCTGGAGCCGTTGATCGCGGCGATCCGGTCCAGCCAGATGCCGGTGGGCTGGTTAGAGACCTTGGTGCCGCCGGGCTCGGCCGCCGCGTGCGCGGACCACTCGGGGTTCACGTACACCTTGGCGCCGGCGTACGGGTTGTCGGCCTTGGTGCCGGCGGGCGGGGTGGTGGGCGGCGTGGTCGGTGGGGTCGTCGGGGGAGTGGTGGGCGGGGTGGTCGGCGGGTCGGTCGGCTGCGTGGCGGTGTTGCAGGTGACGCCGTTCAGCTTGAAGGCGGCCGGTACGGCGTTGGTGCCGCTGTAGGAGGCGTTGAAGCCGAAGGAGGTCGAACCGCCGGTCGCGAGCGCCCCGTTGTAGGACATGCTCCGGGCGGTGACGGCGGCCCCGGACTGGGTGAGGGCGGCGTTCCAGCCCTGGGTGACCTGCTGGTTGCCGGCGTAGGTCCATTCCAGGGTCCACGAGGACGTCGGGTCGCCGGTGTTCGTGACGACGACGTCGGCGCCGAAGCCGGTGTTCCACTGGTTGGTGACGCGGTAGTCGACCTTGCAGCCCGGGGTGGCTGCGCCGGCGGTGGTGCCGAAGACCGTGGCGGTGGCCCCGGTCGCGGCGACGAGGCCGAGGGCCGCCAGGAGGGCGGTACGGCTGGTGCGGCTCATGGGATGGGGTTCCTCTCAGGGGGTGAGGGCGCGCAGGTGGTCGCGCAGCCCGATGCCGAACGGGGTGGGGGTGCCGTCGTACGAAGTGATCAGCGCGGGGCCGGAGCCGCAGTTCCAGGTGTTCCAGGTCCAGCCCAGGTACGAGAGGCCGCGGTCGTCGAACCACTTCATGACGCGGTCGACGAACGCGTGCCCGCAGGTGTTCTCACCGATCTCGCCCGCGAGGAGCGGCACGTGGGCGGCGACGGGGGCGAGGGCGGTGTTCCAGCACGTCTCGTCGGAGCAGGTGTTGAAGTTGTAGACGTGCCAGGCGGCGGCCAGATTGCCCGCCGGGTCCGTGGGGCGGTACGCGAGCCACTGGCTCAGGTCGTTGGAGTACGCGATCCCCGGCACGAGGACGAGGTTCTTCGCCCCCGTCGCGCGGACGGCGTCGACCAGGTCCTGCATGCCGGCGACCTCGTAGCCGATGCCGGGGCAGGCGCCCCCGTCGCGCCAGCAGGACCAGGCCTGCGCCGCGGTGGAGGCGGCCCGGTCCGGATAGGGCTCGTTGAACAGGTCGAAGACGACCCGCCGGTCGTTCTTGAAGGCGTTCGCGACCGAGGTCCAGAACGCCGGGGTGTACCGGGCGTCCGGCATCGGCTTCTGGCAGGAGGCGTGCACGTCGGAGCAGCCCGCCGAGTTCCCGGTGTACTGGCCGTGGGTCCAGTGCAGTTCGACCACGGGGGTCATGCCGTGGGCGAGCACCTTGGCCACCAGGTCCTCGACGGCGGCGACGTAGGGCGCGCCCCGGTACTCCGGCTTGATGTTGTCGAGGCCGAGCCAGCACTCCTCGTTGAGGGGGATGCGGACGGTGTTGGCCTTCCAGTCGGCGATCGCCTGGACGGAGGCGTCGTCGACGGGACCGTCGAAGAAGCCGTGCCCCTGGACGCACATGAACTCGCCGCCGGATCGGTTGACTCCGAGGAGGCGACGGGTGGCGCCGTTCTGGTCGGTGAACTTGTTTCCGGAGACGGACAGTTCGGGCGCGCCGGGGGCGGGGCGGGGGCGGGGTGGTCGGGGGCGTGGTCGGTGGTGTCGTGGGCGGTGTCGTCGGAGTGGGCGGGGTGGTCGGAGCGGTCGGGGTGGGGTGGGTTCCGGCGGTGCGTCCGTGGCGCAGGGCGTGCCGTTGAGCGTGAACGCGGTGGGCGCCGTGTTGGCGCCCGTCCAGGAGGCGATGAAGCCGCCCGAGACCTGCGCGCCCGTGCCGAGCGCGCCGTTCCAGCCTCGGCGGCGACCGTGACGGAGGTCCCGGACTGGGACCACTTCCGCCCCAGCCCTGACCGACGACCTGGCCGGCCGGGAAATCGAAGCCGAGGCTCCAACCGTTCAGCGCCGCACCGTTGTTGGTGACGGTCACGGCGCCCTGGAAGCCGCCGGACCACTGGCCGGCGACCGAGTACGCGACGGTGCAGGCGGGTGCGGCCGCGGCTCCGGAGGCCGTACCCATGACGGCGAGAGCGGTGCTCGCCATCGTGAGCGCCGCTCCTGCGAGCAGCGCGGACGGACGTGGGGGATGTCGCATGAGCGAGTCCTCGCAGTCGGGGCACACCCCTGACGGCGTGCCGACCGGACGGAATCGCTCCCACTGGGTCGGGGAGGACCGTAGCGTCAACTGACGCCAAGCAAAAGAGGAGTTGAGTAAATTCCTCGGCTTTTGGCTTCGACTTCCGCACGCACCTTGACGGCGTTGGGCCCCCACTGCACAGTGGGAGCGCTCCCACTGGTTCAGAGCTTGACCGTCGCACCTTCCGCTCTTCGCATCACCGACCCCACCGAGCCGCGAGGAGAACCACCCGCATGCCACGTCTACGACCGAGAACGAGACCGCGCCGGCAACTGACCGCCCTGGCCGCCGCGCTCTCCCTCCCCCTCGGCCTCACGGCCGTCGGCTCCACCACCGCCCAGGCGGCGGCCGTCCAGTGCAGCGTCGACTACAGGACCAGCGACTGGGGTTCGGGCTTCACCGCCGAACTCACGCTCACCAACCGCGCCGCCGAGCCCCTGAACGGCTGGACGCTGACGTACTCCTACGCCGGCGACCAGAAGCTCACCAACGGCTGGAACGGCGTCTGGTCGCAGTCCGGCAGGAACGTCACGGTGACCAACGCGTCCTGGAACGGCACCCTCGCCGCGGGCGCCGCCACCACCACCGGCGCCCAGTTCGCCTACAGCGGGGCCAACGCCGCCCCCACCGGCTTCGCCGTCAACGGCACCACGTGCGCCGGCGCCCATCAGCCCCCGGTCGCGGTCCTGACCAGCCCGGCCCCGGGAGCCGTCTACACCGAGGGCGACGCCGTGCCGCTCGCCGCCACCGCCGCCGCGCCGACGGCGCCACCGTCAGCAAGGTGGAGTTCTACAGCGACACCACCCTCCTCGGCACCGACACCACCGCGCCCTTCAGCTACAGCGCGGCCGGTCTCGCCACCGGCGCCCACTCCCTCTACGCCAAGGCCTACGACAGCCTCGGAGCCTCCGCCGAGTCGGCGCCCGTCGGCATCACGGTCGCCGCGGGACCCGCGCTCGTCGCCTCCCCGACCCAGCTCGGCGTACGCCAGGGCTCCACCGGCACCTTCGACCTGAAGCTCTCCACCGCCCCCACCGCGAACGTCACGGTGACCGTCTCCCGTACCTCCGGGAACACCAACCTCACCGCGACCCCGGCGAGCCTCACCTTCACCCCGGCGAACTGGAGCACCGCCCAGAAGGTGACCGTCGCCGCCGCGGCCACCGGCACCGGCTCCGCCGTCTTCACCGCGACCGCCCCCGGCCACGCCAAGGCCGAGGTCACCGTCGCCCAGCTGGCGGCGAACTCCACGTACGACGCCCGCTTCCTCGCCCTCCACGGCAAGATCACCGACCCGGCCAACGGCTACTTCTCGCCCGAGGGCATCCCGTACCACTCCGTGGAGACCCTGATCGTCGAGGCCCCCGACCAGGGGCACGAGACGACCTCGGAGGCGTACAGCTACCTCATCTGGCTCCAGGCCATGTACGGGAAGATCACCGGGGACTGGACCAAGTTCAACGGCGCCTGGGAGACCATGGAGAAGTTCATGATCCCCACCCACGCCGACCAGCCCACCACCTCCTCCTACAACGCCTCGAAGCCGGCGACGTACGCCCCCGAGTGGGACCTGCCCTCCCAGTACCCGGCGCGGCTCGACTCCGGCGTGACCTCGGGCTCCGACCCGATCGCCGCCGAGCTGAAGAGCGCCTACGGCACCGACGACATCTACGGCATGCACTGGATCCAGGACGTCGACAACGTCTACGGCTACGGCAACGGGCCCGGGAAGTGCTCCGCCGGACCGACGGCGACCGGCCCCTCGTACATCAACACCTTCCAGCGCGGTCCGCAGGAGTCCGTCTGGGAGACCGTCACCCACCCCACCTGCGACACCTTCTCCTTCGGCGGGAAGAACGGCTACCTGGACCTCTTCACCGGGGACTCCTCGTACGCCAAGCAGTGGAAGTACACCGACGCCCCCGACGCCGACGCCCGCGCCATCCAGGCCGCCTACTGGGCCGACCTCTGGGCCAAGGAGCAGGGCAAGGGCTCCCAGGTCGCCACGACCGTCGGCAAGGCCGCCAAGATGGGCGACTACCTGCGGTACGCCATGTTCGACAAGTACTTCAAGAAGGTCGGGAACTGCGTCGGGCCGACCGCCTGCCCGGCCGGCACCGGCAAGGACAGCGCCCACTACCTGCTGTCCTGGTACTACGCCTGGGGCGGCGCCACCGACACCTCGGCCGGCTGGTCCTGGCGCATCGGCTCCAGCCACAACCACAGCGGCTACCAGAACCCCCTGGCCGCCTACGCCCTCAGCTCCTACGCCCCGCTGAAGCCCAAGTCGGCGACGGGGCAGGCGGACTGGGCGACCAGCCTCGGGCGGCAGCTGGAGTTCTACCGCTGGCTCCAGTCCGACGAGGGCGCCATCGCGGGCGGCGCCACCAACAGCTGGCAGGGCCGCTACGCCACCCCGCCGGCCGGGACGCCCACCTTCCACGGCATGTACTACGACGAGAAGCCCGTCTACCACGACCCGCCGTCCAACCAGTGGTTCGGCTTCCAGACCTGGTCGATGGAGCGGGTCGCCGAGTACTACCAGCAGACCGGTGACGCCAAGGCGAAGACCGTCCTCGACAAGTGGGTCTCCTGGGCCCTGTCGAAGACCACGATCAACCCCGACGGCACCTACCGCGTCCCTCCACCCTCCAGTGGTCCGGCGCGCCCGACACCTGGAACGCGGCGAGTCCCGGGGCCAACGCCGGACTGCACGTCACCGTCGCCGACTACACCGACGACGTCGGTGTCGCCGGCTCCTACGCGAAGACCCTCACCTACTACGCGGCCAGGTCCGGCCACGCCGAGGCCAAGCGCGTCGCCAAGGCCCTCCTCGACGGCATGTGGGACCACCACCAGGACGCCCTGGGCATCGCCGTCCCGGAGACCCGCGCCGACTACAGCCGCTTCGACGACCCCGTGTACGTGCCGAGCGGCTGGACCGGCACCATGCCGAACGGCGACGCGGTGAACTCCTCGTCGACCTTCGCCTCCATCCGTTCCTTCTACAAGAACGACCCGGCCTGGCCGAAGGTCGAGGCCTATCTGGCGGGCGGCGCCGCGCCCGTCTTCACCTACCACCGGTTCTGGGCCCAGGCGGACATCGCCCTGGCCATGGGCTCGTACGCGGAACTGCTCGAATAACGACCCGTCCCGCGAGAGCGGATTCCGCGTACGACGAGGCCGGGCGGCCCCCGAGGAGGGGACCGCCCGGCCTCCGGGCCTCGCCCGAGCCGTCAGCTCGGCGTGCCGACCTCCTCCACGCCCAGGTACATCACCGAGGGGCGGACCGGATTGAAGGCGATGGCGGACACGCCGTCGAAGGCGTTGTGGGTCTTGCCGAGCGCGCCCGTGGCCGTGTCGAGGCGGAACAGGTCGGTGCCGTAGCCCATGAAGTACGGGCCGTAGTGGAGGCGCTCCAGGTCGCGCCGCCGTCGGTGGTCACCGCGCCGCCTCGGACCATGGCACCGGCGACGGAGTGGTTCGGGTCGGCCGGGTCGAAGCTCACGCCGACGGAGGTGACGGGGGAGGTGAGCGGGGTGACGACGGTGCCGGCGATGCTCGCTCCGTCGTCCGTGGTGAAGGTGACCGCACCGTCCCCGACGACGCGGTTGCAGCTCGGGGCGGTCCAGCCGGGGTTCGTGGCCGCGAGGGCGGCGGACGGCTGGACGAGGGCGAGGGCGGCGGCGGCCGTGATGACGGCGATGCCGGTTCGCTTCGAGGTTGCCTCCCTTGTGGGGTGGGGCGCGGTTGCGGTTGACGCTGCGGCAACCCCTACGGTCTTCGAACGGGGCCGGAACGCCGGCCCCGGCGAGGAAAGGACACCGTCATGGCCTGGTCGATCGCGGACGTGGCACGGATGTCCGGGGTGACCTCCCGGACGCTGCGGCACTACGACGAGATCGGGTTGCTGGAGCCGGCGTGGACGGCGGACGACGGGCACCGTCACTACGAGGAGCCCCAGCTGCTGCGCCTCCAGCAGATCCTGCTCATGCGTGAGCTGGACGTGGGCCTGCGCGAGATCCGGGAGGTCCTGGACAGCCGGGCGGACCGCGTGACCGTCCTGCGCGGGCACCACGCCCGGCTGCTCGCGGAGCGGGACCGGCTGGGCACCCTGGCCCGCACGGTCGCTCGGACCATCGCCGAACTGCAGGAGAACGAGGAGCAGGACATGGTGAGCATCAACCGCCCCGAGAACCTCTTCGAGGGTTTCCAGCCCGACCCGGGGATCGAGGCCGAGACGCGGGAGCGCTGGCCGGAGGCGTACGAGCAGTCCCGGCAGGCGGTCGAGGGGATGAGCCCCGAGACCGCCGAGCGGTGGCAGCGCGAGGTCACCGCCCAGATGATCCGCTTCGCCGAGCACATGGCCGCCGGCACGCCCGTCGACGACCCGGCGGTCCAGGCCGAGGTGGACGCCCACTACCGGGACGTCTGCCGCTTCTGGACCCCGAACGCCGAGGCGTACCGGGGGCTGGCCGGGACCTACGCCGAGGACCACCGCTTCCGCGAGAACTTCGACCGGATCGCCGTCGGTCTCGCGGAGTACCAGCGGCGGGCGATGAACGTCTACGCGGACACCCGGCTGGGCTGAGGCCCGCCCGTCCGTGACGTCGGGCCGACCCCCTCCTGCCCGTGCTGCGGAGGGGGTCCGGTCCGTCGGGCGGGCAGTAGTGACAGGGGCATGGCAAAACACGCACACTGGGTGACGCGCGTAGAAGCGACATGAACAGAACACCTTTCGGTTCCCTCCACGCCATGCGCCGCCACTACAACTGCCCTGCCGCCACGGCGCGCCCCCCACGCACGCCCGGCGCGGTGCTCCGCGATCCCTCCACGACACCTCGCGAAAGGCACCCCATGACCTCCCGTCACCCGTCCGCCCGAGGCCGCCGCACCGGCCTGCTCGCCGCGACCGCCCTCGTCGGCTCCCTCACGGCCGGCCTCCTCGCGCTCCCCGCGCACGCCGCCACCGTCACCATCGCCGCCGTCCAGGGCACCAAGCGGCTCTCGCCGTACACCGGCCAGCAGGTCACCGTCACCGGCATCGTCACCGCGATCCGCTCCACCGGAACCTCCCGCGGATACTGGATCCAGGACCCGGTCGGCGACGGCAACGCGGCCACCAGCGAAGCCCTCTTCGTGTACACCGGATCCACCACCCCCACCACCAAGGCCGGCAACAAGGTCACCGTCAGGGGCACGGTCTCCGAGTACTACCCCGGCGGCTCCGCCGAGGGCGGCCAGTCCCTCACCGAGCTGACCTCCGCGACGATCACCTCCACCCTCTCCACCGGCAACCCGCTCCCGGCCGCCTTCACGCTGGACGCGGCCTCGATCCCGGACACGTACGCGCCCGACGCCGGGGGCGGCTCCATCGAGGGCCTGACCCTCGCCCCTCGACGTACGCGCTCGACCTCTACGAGTCCCTGGAAGGCATGCGCGTCCAGGTGAGCGGCGCCCGCGTCGTCGGCGCCACCACGCCCTACGGCGAGCTCTTCGTCACCGCCGACCCGAACGAGCACGCCACCCCGCGCGGCGGCACCGTCTACGGCTCGTACGCCTCCCAGAACGCCGGCCGCGTCAAGATCGAGTCCCTGCTGAGCTCCGCCTTCCCGGTCGCCGACGTCGGCGACGTCCTCGCCGGCACGACCGCCGGACCGCTCGACTACGACAACTTCGGCGGCTACGGCATCCAGGCCACCACCCTCGGCACCCTCACCGACCACGCCCTCGCCCCCGAGACCACCCGGGCACAGACCGCGGGCGAACTCGCCGTCGCCACGTACAACGTCGAGAACCTCGACCCGACCGACCCGCAGAGCAAGTTCGACCGGCTCGCCGCGGGCATCGTCCGCAACCTCGCCTCGCCCGACGTCGTGGCCCTGGAGGAGGTCCAGGACAACGACGGCGCCACGGACGGCGGAGTCGTCGCCGCCGACCGGACCTACGCCCAGCTGATCGCCGCCGTCACGGCCGCGGGCGGCCCGGCCTACCAGTACCGCCAGATCGACCCGGTCGACGACCAGGACGGCGGCGAGCCCGGCGGCAACATCCGCGTCGGCTTCCTCTACAACCCGGCCCGCGTCAGCTTCACCGACCGCCCCGGCGGCACCTCCACCACCGCCGTCTCCGTCGTGAACAACGCGGGAACCGCAGCCCTGTCGGTCTCGCCCGGCCGGATCAACCCGTCCGACCCCGCCTGGAACGCCAGCCGCAAGCCGCTCGTCGGCGAGTTCACCTTCCAGGGCAGGACCGTGTTCGTCGTCGCCAACCACTTCACCTCGAAGGGCGGCGACCAGCCCCTGTACTCCCGCTTCCAGCCGCCGGCCCGCTCCTCGGAGACCCAGCGCGGACAGCAGGCCGCGCAGGTCAACGGCTTCGTCAAGAAGATCCTCGCCGTACAGCCCTCGGCCCGCGTCGTCGTCCTCGGCGACCTCAACGACTTCGAGTTCTCCGGCACGGTCACCACGCTGACCTCCGGCGGCGTCCTCACCCCGCTCGTCGGCACCCTCCCCGCCGCGGAGCGCTACACCTACGTGTACCAGGGCAACTCCCAGGCGATCGACCACATCCTGACGAGCCCGGCCCTCACCTCGTTCGACTACGACATCGTCCACGTCAACAGCGAGTTCGCCGACCAGGCCAGCGACCACGACCCGCAGGTCGTCCGCCTCGTCCCCTGAGGGGGACTGACATCGACGGTGTGTGAATCGTCTTGATCTCGGTGTTGGTGCCGGGCGCGGGCGCGATGACAGGCTGAGTCCCATGGACATCTTCGAGACGACGAGCGGCGCGGTACGGGGGTTCCGGGCGTCCGACGAGGTGGTCGCCGTGCTCGGAATCCCTATGCCGCACCGCCGTTCGGCGCCCTCCGGTTCCGTGAGCCCGCTCCGGCGGCCGCGTGGACCGGAGTGCGGGACCGCACGGCCTTCGGCCCCATCGCCCCGCAGTCGGCGGAACTTCCCGGCGCGCCCGCGTGGTCGCCCGGCGACGAGGACGTCCTCACCGTCAACGTCTGGACCCCGGAGCCGTTTTCGGGCCGTGGCCCCCTGCCCGTCCTGGTCTGGATCCACGGCGGCGCCTACACCTTCGGTTCCTCGGCCCAGCCCGACTTCGACGGCGCCGCCCTCGCCCGCGCCGGACTGGTCGTGGTCACCCTCAACTACCGTGTCGGCTTCGAGGGGTTCGGACACGTCCCGGCCTCCGGCGGGACGTCGTACCCCGACAACCGGGGCCTCCTCGACCAGGTCGCGGCCCTGCGCTGGGTGCGGAGAACATCGCCGCGTTCGGCGGCGACCCCGGCAACGTCACGCTCGCCGGTCAGTCCTCCGGGGCCGCGTCGGTCGCCTGCCTCATGGTGATGGACCGGGCGCGCGGACTGTTCCACCACGCCGTCGCGCACAGCCCCGCCAGTCCTCATTACCCCTCGGCATCGCCGCCGCGACCACGCGCGAGATCGCCGCGGAGGCCGGCTGCCCTGCCACCGCGGAGGGCCTGACCGCCACGACTCCGCAGGCCCTGGTCGCCGCCTCCGACCGGGTCGTCGAGGCGTACCGCCGCGATCCCGACTCCGGCTCCCGCCACTACGACCCCTCGCTCTACGCCCCCGTCCTCGACGGGGACGTCCTCCCCGTCGACCCCCTCACCGGCCTCGCCGCCGGGGCGGGCCGGGACGTGGACCTCCTCGTCTGCCACACCACGGAGGAGTACTGGCTGCTCGACGCCGTCGGCAGCTGCGCGAAGGTCACCACGGAGAGTCAACTCGCGAGGTTCGCAAAGGACTTCGGCCTCCCCGACGGTCTGGTCCCCGGCTACCGCGCCGCACTGCCCGACGCCCCGCCGTCCGAGGTCTACCTGGCCGTCTTCGGCGACCTCCTCTTCGGCGAGTACGCCCACCGGCTCGCCGAGCAGCAGGTCCGGGGCGGGGCCGGGCGTTCCTCCGCGCTTCGACCGCCGCCGTACGGGACCGCGCGGGACCGTACGGGCCTGGCACTGCGCGGACGTCCCCTTCGCCTTCGGCAACGTCGGCGAGGAGTGCGTGGCCTTCCTCATCGGCGGCGCCCCCACCCCCGCCGACCACGAGCTGGCGGGCCGGATGACGCGCGCCTGGGCCGACTTCGCCACCACCGGAGACCCGGGCTGGCCCCGTACGACGACATCACCCGGTCCGCGAGGGTCTGGCGGACCGACGAGGGGACGAGCCGGCGACCCTTCGCGCGCTCTGGGCGGGGGCCGGGTTCCCGCTCCTGCGGGCCTGAACGGACCCGGTCTACCGAACCGTTCAGTCTTGACTGTGAACTGGTCGGTATAGTTCAGTGCTCCCTGAAGGCGGCGCGGGGTGCCGCACGTGACGAGGGAGGCGGGGAGATGTTCGCTGTGGTGTACCGGTGGCGCGTGCGCCCGGGGAAGGAACAGCTGCTCATCGACGGCTGGCACCGGGTGACCCTGGCGATCCATCAGGAGTGCGGGAGCCACGGCTCGCGCCTCCACAAGGCGGACGACGGCACCTGGGTCGCGTACGCGCGCTGGCCCGACCGGGAGACCCGGGAGAAGTGCGGGACCCCCGACCCGGAGGGCGAGGCGATGATGCGCGAGGCGATCGCCGAGTACTTCCCCGAGACGCGCCTCGCCATCGTCGACGACCTCCTCGCCGAGCCGGACGCCGACTGAAGCGGCCCGCCTCAGGCCTCCGTCAGCAGGACCACCTCCAGGGTCCGCGGCCCGTGCACGCCCTCCACCCGGTCGAGTTCGATGTCGCTCGTCGCGGACGGCCCCGAGATCCACGTCAGCGGACGCGCCGGATCGAGCCGGGGCAGCGCGAGCGGCACCGAGGCCGCCACCTGCTCCGGGGCCCGCACCACGCACAGGTGCAGATCGGGAACGAGGGTGAGCGCCCGGCGCCCTGCCCCGGACCCCGTCCAGGACGATGGTGCCGGTCTCCGCGATCGCGACCGCGCACCCCGTCACCACGGCGTCCACGCCGTCCAGTTCGTACGGGCTCAGCCGGGCTCGTCGAACCGCCGGGCCGCCTCGGCCGCGGCGAGCCACCTCGGGCAGTCCGGGCGGTACGACGACACTGCGCGCGCCGCGCTCCGCGAGGAGCCGCGCGACGAGCCCGGCCAGGCCGTCCGGGGTGGTGCGGTGGACGTGGGCGCGGTAGTCGGCGAGGTTCTCGTGCAGGAGGTCGAGGAGGCCGCCCGGGTCGTCCGGGGCGTGGGCGGCCCGGTAGTCGCGGGCGACGGGGACGGCCTCGGAGCGTCCGCGACGGCGGTACGGATCCGGGCGAGGATCCGCTCGCGGGACCCGGTCGTGTGCGGTTTCCCCGTGCTGGAGTCGGTCATGTGCGGTCCCTCGAACCGGAGTCGGTCATGTGCGGTTCTTTCTCCACCAGTCGCGGAACGGCTCCGCCGGAAGTTCGGGCAGGTCCCGGTGGTCCGACCACTGGCGGGCGCCCGGACCAGGCAGGCGCCTGGGGTGCAGGGCGCGGGTCCGGGAGGCAAGCCGCTCCCCGGCCGCGAGCACGCCCGGATGGTCCAGGACCCAGGTGGACGCCTCGATCGCGGCCCGCTCCAGGCGGTGGCCCTTCCCGCCCTCCCCGGCGACCCGCTCGCGCAGGTGCACCAGGACCTCGGGGATGTCGATGGCGACCGGGCACACCTCGTAGCAGGCGCCGCACAGCGAGGAGGCGTACGGCAGGGAGGCGTCGATCCCGCTCGCGGTGCCCCGGAGCTGGGGGGTGAGGATCGCGCCGATCGGACCGGGGTAGACCGAGCCGTACGCGTGGCCGCCGGCACGCTCGTACACCGGGCAGACGTTGAGGCAGGCCGAGCAGCGGATGCAGCGCAGCGCCTGCCGTCCCACCTCGTCGGCGAGCGCGTCGGTGCGGCCGTTGTCGAGGAGGACCAGGTGGAAGGCGCTCGGTCCGTCGCCGTCGGTGGTGCCCGTCCACGTGCTCGTGTACGGGTTCATCCGCTCGGCCGTCGAGGAGCGGGGGAGCGTCTGGAGGAAGACCTCCAGGTCCCGCCAGGTCGGCACCACCTTCTCGATGCCGACGACGGAGATCAGCGTCTCGGGGAGGGTGAGGCACATCCGCCCGTTGCCCTCGGACTCCACCACCACGAGGGTGCCGGTCTCGGCGACCATGAAGTTGGCGCCCGAGATCCCGACCTTCGCCCGCAGGAACTTCTCGCGCAGGTGCAGCCGGGCCGCCTCCGCCAGCTCGGCCGGCGTGTCGCTCAGCCCCTCCGGCGCCGGTCGGCCCCAACTCCCCATCTTCTCGCGGAAGATGTCGCGGATCTCGCCGCGGTTGCGGTGGATCGCCGGGACCAGGATGTGCGAGGGGCGGTCCTCGCCGAGCTGCACGATCAGCTCCGCGAGGTCCGTCTCGTAGGCGGCGATGCCCTCGGCCTCCAGGTGCTCGTTGAGCCCGATCTCCTGGGTGGCCATCGACTTGACCTTGACGACCTCGGTCTGCCCGGTGGCCCGCACGAGTTCGGTGACGATCCGGTTCGCCTCCGCCGCGTCGGCCGCCCAGTGCACGGTGCCGCCGGCCGCCGTCACCGACTCCTCCAACTGGAGGAGGTACGTGTCGAGGTGACGGAGCGTCCGGTCCTTGATGAGCTTGCCCGCCTCGCGCAGCGCGGCCCAGTCGTCCAGCTCGGCCACCGCCCGCGCGCGCTTGTCCCGGATGGTGTGGGTGGCGTGCCGCAGGTTGGCGCGCAGGGTCGAGTCGCCCACGGCCTTCCGCGCGGCCTCCGGGAAGGCCGGCATCCCGAGGAAAGTACCGCTCACGTCCAAGGCTCCTCTTCCGTGCTCGCCAGGATCTCCGCCAGGTGCAGCGCGCGCAGCGGCGCGTCCTGCCGCCTCAGCATGCCGCCGACGTGCAGCAGGCAGGAGTTGTCCGCGCCGCACAGGACCTCCGCGCCCGTGGACAGCGCGTTCGTGATCTTGTCGGCGCCCATCGCCGCCGAGACGTCCGGGTTCTTCACCGCGAAGGTGCCGCCGAAGCCGCAGCACTCCTCCGCGCCGGGCAGCTCCACGAGCTCCAGGCCCTTCACGGCCTCCAGGAGCCGCCGCGGCCGCTCCCCGAGCCCGAGGAGCCGCAGGCCGTGACAGGAGGGGTGGTACGTCACCCGGTGCGGGAAGTACGCGCCCACGTCCGTCACGCCGAGCACGTCCACCAGGAACTCCGTCAACTCGTACACGCGCGGCGCCAGGGCCCCGGCCTCCGTGCCGAAGGACGGGTAGTGGTGCCGGACCATCGCCGCGCACGAACCGGACGGGGTGACGACGTGCTCGTACCCCTCGAAGGCCCGGACCGTGCGCCGGACGAGCGGCTCGGTCTGCGCCCGGTAGCCCGTGTTGAACTGCGGCTGGCCGCAGCAGGACTGCGCCGCCGGGAAGTCGACCGTCACGCCCAGCCGTTCGAGGAGCCGGACCGTGGCCACGCCCGTCGAGGGGAAGACGGCGTCGTTGACGCAGGTGACGAAGAGGGCGACGCGCATCACGGTTCCTCGGGGACGGCTCGGGGCGGGCGGTGGCCCTGAGGTACGTAGTGTGGCAGGGGCGCGCGGTGCGGGGGAGCCCTCAGGTCCTGACCCGCCGGGTGAAGCGGCGCAGCGCGAGCAGACCGAGGACGGCCGTGCCGGCGGTGAGCGCCGTCAGATAGGCCCAGGCCGGCATGGAGCCGGTGGCGGGCGTCAGGTTCGCGCGCAGGCCCTCGCTCATGTAGACGAGCGGGTTGGCGAGCGTGAGGACCTGCACCCAGCCGATCGGGTCCAGTGCGGTCCACGGGTAGTAGACGCAGCCCAGCATCGTGGCGGCGGCCAGGAGCAGGCCGAGGAGCGCGCCGAAGGCGGAGGCGTCGACCGCCGTGCCGAGCAGCAGCCCGAGCGTGGAGGCGAGCAGCGCGCTGAGGACCAGGGTGACGAGGAGCAGCGGCCAGTTGTCGACCCGGACCCGGGGCCCGGCGCCCGGCGCGTGCACGAGCCACACGACCGGGACGACCACGAGGGACGAGACCAGGCCGAAGACCGCCGACGAGGTGATCTTCTGGAGGCCCAGGGCTCAGACGGGCAGCGGGGCCAGGGCGCGGTCGGTGATCTCGCGGCCGGGACCGAGTTCGGCGGCCAGCGGCCCCGTGACGGACATGACGCTCTGCAGCGTCAGGGTGCTGGCGATCAGGCCGGGCAGCAGGATCGTGGAGAACGAGGTCGCCCCGCCGAGTCCGCTGCCGATGCTGGGCATCACGTACGCGAAGGCGAAGGTGAAGAGCAGCGGCTGGAGGCCCACCTGCACGAGCAGGACCGGAAGGTTGCAGCCGAGGACGTGCAGGTCGCGGGCGGTCAGCGCCCGATAGGCGTGCCAGGCCGTCCGGCGGGAGGACCGGGGGAGGGGGACGGTCGCGGTGGTCATGGCTGGAAGTCACGTCCGGTCAGGGTGAGGAAGGCGGTCTGGAGGCTGGGGGCGTGGTGGCGGCGTCGAGGACGGTCAGGCCCGCGGCGCCTCCTTCGCGCAGCAGGTGACCGAGCACGCCGTCGGGGCGCGTGGTGCGCACCCGTACGGTCGGGCCCTCGACGGCGAGGTCGTGCGGGCCGCCGGGGCGCGGCGCACCGCCTCCTCGACAGGGCGGGCGTCGGCGTCGTAGCGGACCGTGATGACGGTCTGCGCGCCGCTGCTCGCCTTGATCGCCTCGGGGGTGTCGCAGGCGAGGAGGCGTCCGTGGTCGATGACGGCGAGGCGGCGGCACAGGGCCTCGGCCTCGTCGAGGTGGTGCGTGGTCAGCACCACGGTCTGGCCGGCCGCGTGCAGGTCCCCGATGATCCGCCAGAGGTCCGCGCGCGCCCGGGGGTCGACGCCGGCGGTCGGCTCGTCCAGGAAGAGCACCTCGGGCAGGTGCATCAGGGCCCGGCCGATCATGACCCGGCGGGCCTGGCCGCCGGAGAGCTGGGAGGTCCTGGCGCCGGCCTCGGCGGCGAGGCCGAACCGCTCCAGGAGCTCCAGCGCCCGGCGGCGGGCGGCCTGCGCGGGCAGGCCGAAGTAGCGTCCGCGGAAGGCCAGGTTGTCCAGGACGGTGAGCGCGCGGTCCAGGGTGTCGGTCTGGGGGACGACGCCGATGCGGGACTTCACGCCGACCGGATCGGCGCCCACCTCGTGCCCCGCGACCCACGCGCTTCCGGCGGTGGGCGTGACGAGGGTGGTGAGCATGCCGATCGTGGTGGACTTGCCCGCGCCGTTGGTGCCGAGCAGGCCGAAGAACTCGCCCTTGCCGACGGTGAGGTCCAGGCCTTCGAGGGCGACGAGGTCGTCCTGCCCCCGCCGGTAGACCTTGCGCAGTCCCTCGGTGCGGATGGCCGTCGCGGGGTCGGCGGGGTCGGCGGGGCCGGTTTCCATGGGGTGCTCCTCTGGGGTTACGGGGGCGGGGCGCCGTGACCGGGAAGTCCGGTGCCGCCGAGGCGGGTGAGCAGGCCGGAGAGGAGGGCGATGTCCTCCTCGCTCCACTGGGGGGCGGCGAAGACCTTGGCGGCGATCTGCTCGGCGGTGGCGAGCATGTCCGTCAGGCGTTCGCGGCCGGTGTCGGTCAGGGCGGCATGGGCCACCCGACCGTCGCGGGCGTCCGTCTCGCGTGAGACCAGGCCGATCCGCTCCAGCGGAGCCAGTCCCCGGGTCACCCCGAGGCGGTCAGCCCCAGCACCTCGGCCAGGTCGACCCGACGCATCCGGCCGCCGGGCGCCTGTCCCAGCCGCAGCAGCATCGTGAAGTCGGCCAGGCTCACGCCGTGCAGCCCCGACAGGCTCGCGTCGAACCGCTTCACCAGGGCCGTCTGGGCCCGCACGAGACGCAGCGACGCATCCAGCGCAGCACTCATTGCTACCTCCTTGACTGCTCAAGCATATCAGGATTCTTGAGCAGTCAAGGATCTCTTCGGCGCGGCGCGCTTCGGCGCAGCAGGCCTGCTCGGCGCACCAGGCCCGCTCGGCCCGCTCGGCGCCGGTGGTACGCGACGGCCACCACCGTGAGCAGCGGGGCCCAGGCCGCGAGCGGGAGGTAGCAGGCGAGGAAGAGGGCCTTCTGGAGCGGGCTCTCGGTGAGGCCGGCGGGGAGTACGGGGCGAAGCCCGCGACCGCCACGTACGTGAACCAGCAGGTGAGGGCGGCGAGTCCGAACGCCCCCGACAGCGCGGCGAGCGTCGCGCCCCGGGCGGGGACCGGGCGGCCGCCGAGGAACGGCAGCCGGCGGGGGAACACCTCGCCCCACGAGCGGACCAGACCCAGCGTCAGGAAGGCGAGCAGTTCGGCGAGGACGGTCAGGCAGAGCTGGTAGACGGCCAGACCGGGCGTCGGATGCTCGACCCGGGCCACCGGCGCGCCGAACGTCAGGGCGACACGCCAGACACCGGACGGCAGGACGACCAGCGGGACGGCGTGCGCGGCGACGGCGGCCCAGCGGGGCACGTCCGGCAGGGCCTTGAGCTTCATCATGCGGCCCAGGCTGCCGCCGGACCGGATGGCCCGGCGTCGCCCGCGCGGGCGGGCCGTCTCCCCGCGCGGGGAGACGGCGTCCTCCCGTCAGGCCCCGGCGGCCGTGGCCCGGCGCTGGTGGACGCGCAGGTGCAGCGTCGCCAGGTCCAGGAGGGGTCGCCACGCCCAGGGCGCGCGCCCGGTCGGTCAGGTCGCCGAAGAGGTGCTCGACCTCGGTCGGGCGGCCCGCGACCAGGTCGCGGTAGAGCGACGGCACCATCGGCGAGCCCGACGCGGACACGACGGCGAGGGTCGCCGCCCGCTCCTCCTCCGTCACGGGGTGACCGGCCCCGGCGGCGACCGCGGCCGCCTCGTCGAGGACCGCCGGGCCGAGGGCCGGGCCGCCGGGCGTGTCGTACACCTCGCCGACCGTGCCGCGCATCAGGCTCGTCACCGTGCCGAACGTCGTGATGAACACCCACTTGTGCCACATCGCCGTGAGGACGTCGGCCGGCACCGGCGCGTCGATGCCCGCCCCTTCGAGGACTTTGCGGATCCGCTCCACGCGCGCGGAGACCGTCCCGTCCTGCTCGCCGAAGGCCAGGTGGGCGAGCGGGGCGAGCCGCCGGATGTCACCGGAGTCGTCGAGGACGGTCACCACCTTGGCCACGCCGCCGAGGACGGCCCGCGCGCCGAAGCGGGCGTTCAGGGCGTCGATGTGGGCGAGGCCGTTGAGGAGCGGGACGACGGCCGTGTCCGGGCCGACGGCCGGTGCGAGGTCCTCGATCGCCCGGTCGAGGCCGGTGGACTTCACCGACAGCAGGACGAGGTCGTACGGCTCGTGCGGTCCGGGCGACGCGCGCAGTTCGTCGGCCGTGACGAGACGGGCTCCACCGTCCACTCCCGTCCCGCCCCACGACCCGCAGTCCGCGCTCGCGCAGCGCGGCCGCCCGGGCCGGCCGGACCAGGAAGGTGACGTCCTCGCCGGCGCGGGCGAGCAGGGCGCCGAAGTAGCCACCGGTGGCACCGGCGCCGACGACCAGGATCTTCATGAGGGTGAACCTTCGTGGGGCGCCCCGGGGCGCGGTGGCGAGCAGCGGGGTGAGCAGCCGGTGCGGCCGGGCGAGTGCCGCCGTCACCGGGTCGGCGTCCGGGGCCGCGGGGCGAGCCCCGGGCCGGGGCGACCAGGACGTCCTGGACGGGCACGGCCGCGCCGCAGGCCGCGCAGTGCCCGTCCGGTGCGAGCGGGGCCTCGTCCGCCGCGTGCAGGAAGACGCGGCGCGGGCCGCCCTCCGCCGCGTAGAACTCCTCGCCCCAGACGGTGAGCGCGCGCACGGCCGGCCAGAGCGCGACCCCTTGGGCGTGAGCCCGTACACCTCGCGGCGGCCCGTGCCCGACTCGGGGCGGCGCGCCAGGACGCCCGCCTCGGTGAGGTGGCGAGCCGGTCCGTGAGGACGGCCCGGGGACGCCCAGATGGGCGGCGAACTCCCCGAACCTGCGGACCCCGTAGAAGGCGTCCCGCAGGATCAGCAGCGTCCAGCGCTCGCCGACGATCTCCATCGAGCGGGCGAGGGCGCAGGTCTGGCCGCGGTAGTCGCGCGGAAGCGTCATGGGCGGGAGCCTAGCGCAGAAGAGTTCGGTCACCGAACTGTTTTCGTGTGGCCGCGAGGAACCGGCGAGACCTGAAGGGGCCTATACGGACACGCCGTGGCCGCGCAGATAGGCCAGCGGGTCGATGTCCGAGCCGAAGGACGGCGTGGTCCGCGCCTCGAAGTGCAGGTGCGGGCCCGTCACCCGCCCGGTCGCCCCCGAGCGCGCGATCCGCTGCCCGCCCGACACGCTCTGCCCGGGTGACACGTCGATCCGGGAGAGATGGGCGTACTGGGTGTAGCGGCCGTCGGGGTGACGGATCACCACCTCGTAGCCGTACGAGCCTCCGGACCCGGCCCGCACCACCCGGCCCGGACCCACCGCGCGGACCGCCGTACCGGACGGCACCGCGAAGTCCTGCCCCGTGTGGTAGCCCTTCGACCAGGAGCCCGGCTGCTTGTAGTAGCCGGTGAAGACGTACGAGGAGACCGGCGCCGTCCACCCCCGCGAGGAGGGTTCCGTGGGCGTGGCGGGCTTCGAGGGTGTGCGGGGCGGCCCGTCCGCTGCTCGTACTTCCAGGCGTGGCCGGTCCAGTACCAGTGGCCGCGCGACCGGTACCAGTAGACGCGGCAGGCGGCGTCCCAGCCCTCCTTGCCGTGGAAGACCGGCTCTCCCGTGCGCCCGCCGCCGGACGTCGCGCCGGTGCGCTGCTGGTACGTGGCGTGGTGACTGGTCCAGCGCCACTCGCCCGCCGCGTTCCGGAACCAGTACCGGGAGCCGTCCCAGCCCGCGTGCGCCGGAGCCGGTTCGGCGGCGGCCGGGCCCGCACCCGCGCCGGTCAGGGCGACGACGCCGACGGTCGCCACGACCGCGCGGCGCATCCCGTGCAGGGCGCGCGGGCCGCCCGGCGCGTGGCCGACGCGGGCGGCCTCCGCGCAGCCCGCGCACGCGCAGTCCGGGGTATCGCCTCGGTGAACGCGGGAACGTCGAACACGGGGCTGTCGCTGTACGGGTCCATGGTCCTCGTCACTCCTGGTTCGGTTCGGCCGGGCCGCCACCGCGGGTGTAGAAGGCCACGGTCAAGTCCTTGACCAGGGCCTGGCGTTCGAAGTCGTCCAGCTCGACGAGCCCCCGCGTGGTCAGCCGGGTGACGGTGTCGTCCACGGCGTCGATCACACCGGTCAGCACCGAGTCCCGGTGCTTGGCGTCCAGGACGGCGATCTGGCGCCGGCGCATGGCGGCGGCGACCTCGGGGGCGTACTCGATGCGGGTGGGCTGGGCGGAGAAGACGGCGATGCCGACCGGCCGGCACTCGGCCGCGAGCATCCGGGTCAGCGCGTCGCCGACCGCCTCGGCGTCCCGCAGGGTCGGCGCGCCGCCCCGGAAGGCGTCCGCCGGCAGCTGCGAGCACGCGCGCGGTCGCCGCCTCCACCTGCTCGCGCAGATAGGCGAGATGGTCGTCGACCGCGAGCAGCGCGCGGGCGGTGTCCCGCACCGACCAGACCACCAGGACCACCACGCGCAGCGCCGAACCCTCCGCGTCGACCACGGCGATGGGTTCGCTGCGCCAGTGCCGCAGCCGTACGTCGATCCGGCGCCGCAGCACGAAGGGGCTGATCCAGACGAGGCCCGTGCGCCGGACGCTGCCCCGGTAGCGGCCGAAGAGCGAGAGCACCCAGGCGGAGCCCGTCCTGCCACGGGTCAGCCCGCCGAAGGACACGACGGCGACGACGACGCAGCAGGCGAGCGCGGCCCACTCCCAGAGCGGCGGCTCGACCGCCCTCGGCGGGCGGGCCCGCCACAGCGCCGCCGCCGCGCCCGCAAGCGCGGTGAGTCCGGTCAGGACGGCGACCCAGCCGGGGACGGCGGGCCCCGGGCGCTCCGTCAGATCGGGTTCGGCGGGCGGCGGTCGGCGGGGCAGGGCCACGGAGGGGCGGACGCTTCCTCCGGTCGCTTCGCGGCGCGGTCGGCTCGGTCGGTGAGGTCGGACCGGTCGGACTGGTCGGCACGGGCGGCACGGGCGGCCCGGTCCGGCGGCGTGCGCACGATCGGCGACGTGCGCCCGACCGCCGGCGCGGGTCCGATCGCCGGCGCGGGCCCGGTCACCGGCGCGGGCCCGGTCACCAGTGTGTGCCTGGTCGTCGGCATGGGCCCAGCCGCCGACGTGTGCCTGGTCGCCGACGCGTGCTTGGTCACCGGCGTGGGGCCGGTCACCGGCGCGGGCCCGGTCGTCGAGCGGAAGAGGTCGTTCATCGGTATGCCGTCCGGGTGCCGGCGGACGCGGACGGGCAGGGGCCGCTTCTGTGGCTCGGTCATGAGGCCCTTCCGGCCGTTCCTGAGGTGACGGCTCGTCGGATGATCTTCACGCACCATCGTTACAGGGGTGAATGTCCGGAATGCCGCGACGGAAGTCCCGAATGCCCGGGTCTTTGGTCCTTGGCCAATGCTTCACCGGGGGCCGTTGTCAGTGGTGGCCCCTACCGTTTTCACCATGACGACGACGACCTATCTGGAGCTGTCGCAGGACGGCGGCGGTGCCCACAAGTTCTACGAAGTGACCGTCGACGACCTGGCGGTGTCGGTCCGCTACGGCCGGATCGGCGCGGACGGCCAGACCCAGCGGTCCACCTTCCCGACGGCGGCGAAGGCCCAGGCCGCGGCGGCGAAGAAGATCGGCGAGAAGGTCCGCAAGGGTACGCCCCGCGGTCCGGGGCCAGCGCGCGCGCGCGCCGTGACGCGCCGTGAGGTCACGTCCGCGCCCTCCACCGCGCGGGCCGTCGCCCCGTCCTGTGGCGCTTCCGCACCGGCTCGGCCGCCTTCGGCATCCACGTCGACGAGGAGCGCTGCTGGGTCGGCAACCAGGCGGGGGACGTCTTCACGCTCGACCGCGCCGGCGAGGTCCAGGCCAGATTCAGCCTGCCGGACGGCGTCAAGTGCCTGGTCGCCGACGACTTCTGGATCTACGCGGGCTGCGACGACGGCAAGGTGTACGACCTCTCGTCCAAACTCCCTTCGCCGCGTACGACATCGCCACCGACGTCGACATCTTCTGGCTCGACATCCACGAGGGCGTCCTGCACGTCGCCGACCGCTCCGGCCGCCTCACCGTCATCGACCACGAGGACGAGCACCAGTGGGCGCGCGGCGGCCAGGGCGAGCACGCCTGGATGGTCCGCGCCGACGGCGACGCCGTCTACTACGGGGACACGCGGGCGTCGCCGCCCACGCGCCGGACGGCGGCGGCGAGCTGTGGCACACGGCCACCGAGGGCGGGGTCCTCTTCGGCTGGCAGGAGGACACCGCGGTCTACGCGGGCACGTCCCGCAAGAAGGTGCAGCGGCTCGCGAAGAAGGACGGGCGGGTGGAGGCGGTGTACTCCTGCGACAGCCCGGTCTACTCCTGCGCCACCTCGCCCGGCGGCCGGTTCGTCTTCGCCGCCGACTCCGCCTCCTCCGTCTACTGCTTCGCGGAGGACGGCACCCGGCTGTGGAAGCTCGGCACGGGCGGCGGTTCGGCGCTCTCCATGCAGTACCGGGACGAGCGGCTCTACCTGGTGACCACGGACGGTTCGCTGGTCTGCGTGGACGCGAGCGAGACGGCGATCGAGGCCGCCATGGAGGGCACGGTCCCGGTCGCGCGGGACGTCAAGCTCGCCGCGGCCCTGCCCGTGTACGAGCCGGCGACGACCGTGACCGCCGTGACGGCCGTCAGCGACGCCCCGGCCGGATCGGTGGTCGTGGAGTGCGTGACCGAGTCGGGCCGGACCCGGGTGCGGGTCGTCTCGCAGGGGTACGAGTCCGGGTGGAACGTGCAGTTCCGCGGGCGATCCGGGAGCCCGGCGCGCGGTACGTGGTGGACGCCCTGCACCCGGCTGCGGGCGGCTTCTACCGGGTCCGCGGCGACATCCGGCGGCTCCTGTGACGAGCGGCACGGGCGGTACGGGCGGTGGCTCGGGAGTGTTCGAGGCGGCCACGGGCGACGGGCCGCCGGTGCCTCCCGGCGAGGTCGAGCAGCGGTCGCGGGAGATCCGCGCGGCCGTCGAAGGGCTGCTCCAGATCAGACGGCTGACCCTGGGCCGGGGCGGCGATCCGAGGACCGCCCCGGCCGAATGGGAGCGGAGACGGCCGGTCCGGGCGGTGGCCCTCGCCCTGGAGTCCGGCGGGATCACGCCCTCGGCCGTGGACGCCTCCGGGGAGCGGCTCTCCACCGGCTACCGGGTCAGAGAGGGGACCGGCCGGGGACGGCCGTGGTCGAGTGGCTCGGGCCGCCCGGCACGGGCGCCGCCCAGGAGGAGGCGGCGGCCCTGGGCGCCTGCGTCCCCGCGCTCGAACGGCTCGGCTGGGACGCGCTCTCTACAGGGGCCGCGCGGCCGCCGCTTCCTGGAGGTCGAGCCCTGTCCCGGTGACGCCCGTCCGGTCAGGCGATCGAGGCGGAGACGATCGCCGAGACCGCGATGTTGCAGGAGGCCGTCACCCAGACCGCCGGATGCGGTTCGGGGTCCACGAGCGTGGCACCGAGCTTGCCCGGCGTGACCAGGTCCACGACGAGGAAGGCCACGGCCATCATCACCAGGCCGAGGAGGCCGAACGCGGCGGTGGAGACGAGTCCCTTGCCGAAGTTCTCGTACGTCGTCCAGATCGAGGTGAAGACGATGCCGCCGATGCCGAGGAGCGCGGAGCTCAGCAGGATCGCCGCGTTGCGGTTGCGGTCCTCCCATATCTGCCGCCCGAGCTTGCCGGGGGTCAGCACGTCCACGAGCACGATGCCGAGGATCAGCAGGACCACGCCGAGGGCGCCGTACGCGCCGGCCCGGCCGAGGCCGTTGACGATGTCGCTCATGGGATGCCGGCTCCGGAAGGTCGCGATCACGGGGGATCGGTGGTCAAGGACCGGCAAAATGTAGCGCACGGGCCGGAGAACTGGCCGCCCGCCCGGAAGACCGGGCGGGCGGCGGACGGCGGCGGCGGCGCGTGCGGTTCAGGCGCCCGGCGGGAGGTCCTGGCGCGGGAGCGGACCATGAAGGCCGTGACGATCTCGACCACGCCGACGACGAGGAGCCAGACGCCGCCGAGGACCGTGAGCACCGCCGCGGACTCCAGCGGGGACACGATCAGCACGATTCCGGCGAGCGCGCTGATGATGCCGAGGAAGACCTGCCAGCCGCGCGCCGGCATCACCGGGTCGGAGGCGGCGGCCACGGTCTGGGTGATGCCGCGGAACAGCCAGCCGATCCCGATCCACAGCGCGAGCAGCAGGATCGACTGCGTCGCGCCCCGGAAGCAGAACAGACCGAGCAGGATCGACAGCGCGCCGCTGATGAAGGCCATCACCCGCAGGGCCGTGGTGACGTGCGTGCCGAAGGCGGCGACCAGTTGCATCACACCGCTGAGCAGCAGGTAGAGGCCGAAGAGCACCCCCACCACCAGCAGACTGGCCTTCGGCCAGGCGAGCACCAGCACGCCGAGGACCAGGGAGACGAGCCCGGCGACGAGCAGCGCCTGCCAGGCGAGACCGGCGAGCATCCCGAGGGGGCCGGGCGGCACGTCCCCTCGCGGGGCGCGGTCCTGGGCGCGGTCATGAGTCTGTGTCATGGAAGGGAACCGGTCCTTTCGTTGAGCGTGGGGTCGTCGCGCTTGAGGTCATTGCGCTTGAAGCCGTTGCCCTTGGGGTGGTGGACCTTGAGGTCGTCGCGCGGGGACCCTCGCGCGTGGGGTCGTCGAACAGGGAGGAGGGTCAGAGCGGGGTGGCGTAGGAGCTCAGGAAGAGGGCCTCCGCCAGCGCCATGCGCTCGATCTCCGAGGGGTCCACGCTCTCGTTGGGCGCGTGGATGAGACAGCCCGGCTCCTCGACGCCGATCAGGGCGATCTCCGCCTCCGGGAAGTGTGCGGCGAGCACGTTGCACAGCGGGATCGAACCGCCCTGCCCCGACTGGACCATGTCCGTGCCGTACGCCGCGCGGAGCGCCGCCCCCAGTGCCCGGTAGGCAGGGCCGTCGGTGCGGGCCCGGAAGGGCTGGCGGCGCTCTCCGGTTCGACCTCCACCCGGGCGCCCCACGGGGCGGCCGAGGCCAGGTGGTCGGTGAGGGCGCGCAGGGCGTCGTCGGCGTCGATCCCCGGCGGCACCCGCAGGCTGACCCTGGCCCGTACCCTCGCCTGGATCGCGGCCGAGGAACCCACCACCGGCGGGCAGTCGATACCGAGGACGGTGACGGCGGGCCGGGCCCACAGCTCGTCGGCGACCGAGCCCGTGCCGACGAGGGACACCCGTCGAGGACGCCCGCGTCCGTGCGGAACTGCTCGGCCGGATAGTCCACCCTCCCAGGAGCCGTCCCCGGGCAGCCCCTTGACCACGGTGTTGCCATGCTCGTCGCGGAGGCTGTCGAGGATCCGGACGAGCGCGGCCAACGCGTCGGGCGCCGGGCCGCCGAACATGCCGGAGTGCATCTCGCCCTTGAGGGTGGAGACGGTCACGACCACGTTGGTCAGCCCGCGCAGCGAGGTGGTGGCGGTGGGCAGGCCGAGCGCGAAGTTGCCGGTGTCGCAGACCAGCAGGGTGTCGGCGGCGAACAGTTCGGGCTGGAGGGGCACGAGCTGTTCGAGCCCGCCGGTGCCCTGCTCCTCCGAACCCTCCGCCACGAACTTGAGGCTCACCGGGAAGCCCCGGCCCTCCGGACCGCCGAGCGCGCGCAGCGCCGTCAGGTGCATCGCGATGTTGCCCTTGCAGTCGGCGGCGCCGCGCCCGTACCAGCGCCCGTCGCGCTCGGTCAGCTCGAACGGCGGGGTCCGCCAGGCGGCGTCGTCGAGGGGCGGCTGCACGTCGTAATGGCAGTACAGCAGCACGGTCGGCGCCCCCTCGGGCCCCGGCGCGTGCCCCACCACCGCGTCCGTGCCGTCCGGGGTCGTCACCCGGCGCATGTCCCGCAGCCCGGCCTCCGTGAAGGCCCGTACGAGGAAGTCGGCGGCCTTCGCGCACTCCTCGGCGGGAACTGGCGCGGGTCGGCGACCGAGCGCATCGCCACCAGCGCGGTCAGGTCCTCCTTCGCCCGGGGCATCAGCGCCCGGACCCTCTCCCGCAGGGCTGCGGTCTCGGTGGACTCGGCGGACATGCGCACCCACTTCCCTCGGGGACGTCAAGCCCACTCAGTCAAGCAACAGTGGGCAATCGCCGCAAAAGATGACTCAAGTGGAGTATTCCGGGCGGGGTTCGAGGGCGCGCGGGGCGGACCGGACGAGAGTGGACGGTGTACGCCTCCGCCTCCCGCACCTGGAGAACCTCATGGGCCACCCCAACCGACGCGATCTCGGGCTGCTCGTGCTCAGGGTCGGCACCGGCGCCGTCCTCGCCGCGCACGGCACGCAGAAGCTCCTCGGCTGGTTCGGGGGCGGCGGCATCGAGGGCACCGCCAAGTCGATGGAGGCCATGGGCTTCGACCCGCCCCGCGAGAGCGCGATCGCCGCCGGTCTCGGCGAGGCGGGCGGCGGAGCGCTCCTCGCCCTCGGCCTCGCCACCCCGGCCGCCGGAGCCGCCGCGGCCGGTGCGATGGCGGGCGCCGTCGCCGTCCACGCCCCGGCCGGCTTCTTCGCCATGGGCGGCGGCTACGAGTACCCGCCTTCCTCGGCTTCGCGGCCGCCGCGATCGGCATCACCGGCGCCGGACGCTACTCCTGGACCACGCCACCGGACACGTCCTCGACCGCCCCTGGGTGGTGGCCACCGCCTTCGTCGGCACGGCGATCGCCGCCTCGGCCGTCATCGGCCGCCGCGCCCAGGCCCGCGCCGCCGCGCGCCACGAGGCGCCTGAGGAGGAGCGGTCCGCGTAGGAACCGTCCGGGGCCCGCACGCGTCCGCCGCGCGGGAGGGTTAGGCTCGCCGCAGAGGAAGGGACGGGCGCCGCATATGAAGATCGATCTGACGGACACCGACTCCAGCAAGATCAACAAAGCGATCCTGCAAGGACGCAGGGCCGTGGGCACACCCGCCGTCGGCGCCGTGCTCACCCTCGTCGTCGTCACCGACGAGGAGAACGCCTACGACTCCGTCAAGGCAGCGAACGAGGCCTCCCGGGAGCACCCCTCCCGCACCCTCGTCGTCATCAAACGCCACGCCCGCACCCCCCGCGAGCGGTACGAGACCCGGCTCGACGCCGAGGTCCGGCTCGGCACCGACGCCGGCTCGGGCGAGACGGTCCTCCTCCGGCTCTACGGCGAACTCGGCGCCCGCGCCGACTCCGTGGTCCTGCCGCTGCTCCTGCCCGACGCGCCCGTCGTCGTCTGGTGGCCCGTCGACGCCCCCGAAGTGCCCTCCCGGGACCCGCTGGGCTCGCTCGCGCAGCGCCGCATCACCGACATGTACGCGGTCGAGGACCCCTCGACGCCCTGGAGCGGCGCGCCGCCTCCTACGCCCCCGGCGACACCGACCTCGCCTGGACCCGGCTCACCCCGTGGCGCTCGATGCTGGCCGCCGCCCTCGACCAGGCCCCGCTCACCATCACCTCGGCCGCCGTCGAGAGCGAGGCGGAGAACCCCAGCGCCGAACTCCTCGCCCGCTGGTTCGAGGTCCGCCTCGGCGTCCCCGTCGACCGCGTCGTCACCGACGGCCCCGTCGTCACGGCCGTCCGCATGGGCACCGCCGACGGCGAGATCCGCATCGACCGCCCCGAAGGCCCCGTCGCCCACCTCGCCATCCCCGGCCAGCCCAACCGCGTCCTCGCCCTCAAAGTCCGCACCACCGCCGAACTCATCGCCGAGGAGCTCCGCCGCCTCGACCCCGACGAGATCTACGCGACAGCCCTACGCGGCCGCACCTGACAGACCGTCCCCCTTTGCCCGATGCGACGCGCTCAGCCCCTCGCGCCGTGCCCGCGCCCGGTGGTGCGACGCGTTTCGCTCTTGCCCCGCGTGGGGCCCGCGCCTTGCTGGGCGGCGCCCTCGCTCACCCCTCGCGCGGGGCCGCGCCCGTGCGGGCGGTGCCCCTCTTGCCTCCCGTGTGGGGCCCGCGCCAGCTACCCGTGTGAGCCCGCGCCCTGCTGGACGGCGCCTCTCGTGCACTCCCGCCCGGGTGGGGCTCGCGCCCTGTTTGGCGGTGCCCCACGTGCGTGCCTGCGGCCGCTGGGCGGTGCCGGCCTCGCCACCCGCCCCGTGTGGGCAATCGTCCCGCTGGGCGGGACGGGTGGAGCACGGGACGGCGCCTCTAGCGGCGCCTCCGCGTTCCGAAGCCTGGACCCGCACCCTGTGTCAGCTTGCACGGGGTGCGGGTTCAGCGCAGCAGCCTCTGGCGCCGGCAGGGCGCGGGTCCGTTGTGCCCACCCGTTCCGCCCCAGCGGAACGATTGCCCACAACGGGGCGGCGGGGCACCGCCCAGGCGGGCGCGGCCCGCAACGGGTGGGCGCCGCCCTGGCGGGGCGCCGCCCCGGTGGCGGCGGCCCGCAAGGGCCGGGCGCGGGGACCGTAATGGGGAGCCGCGCCGGGCACCGCCCCGCCGGGCACCGCCCCGCCGGGCGCGGCCCGCGACGGGGCAGGGGTCAGCCCGTAGGGGGTTCTCGGGTGAAGAGGAGGACGAGGTCGGCTGATTCGCGGGGGCGGGGACGTCGGGGTGGGGAGGGCGAGGAGGCGGGAGCGGGTTTCGTTCAGGAGGGAGGTGGCGGTGGAGGGGACGGCCCAGGCGCCGGTGAAGAGGCCGCGGGTCAGGAGGAGGCCATGGCGCGGGGGAGACGGAGAAGGAGGTGGGGCGTGTGGAGGCGGTGCCCTGGTAGAGGAGGCCGTGGGCGGAGGCGAGGGGGCCAGCCACTCGGGGCCGTCGCGGCGGGTGCCCTCGGGATCGAGGCGGTCCTCCAGTTCGGCGACGAGGAGGCCGACGTCGTCCGTGGGGCGGGTGCCGCCGGCGGGGATCACCAGGTAGCGGCCGCCCGGCCGCAGGACCCGGGCGACCTCGGCGAGGACGGCCCGGTTGTCCGGCCCGCGTGCAGCAGCCAGGTCGAGACGGCCTGGTCGACGGAACCGCTCCGCACCGGCAGCCGGGAGGCGTCGCCGACCGCGACCCGGGCGCCGAGCTGGGCCCGTGCCCGGGAGAGCATCCGGGGAGAGGTCGATGCCGTGCACGGTGTGCCCCGCGCGGTCAGCTCGGCGGCCACGATGCCCGTGCCGACGCCGATGTCGAGCACCGGGCGCGCCGGGTCGAGCAGCGGCGCCAGCATGTCCGCGAAGCCGGCCGCCCGTTCCGTACCGCCGCGCGACTCGTCGTACCCCGGGCGATCTCGTCGAATTCCGCCGCCGTCACCGTCGTCCCCTCACGCCTGCGGGGTGAAGGTCACGGGCAGCGTCGCCATGCCGCGCAGGATGCCCTCGCGCCGGCTCAGGTCCGCGTCCGGATCGGCGAGCCGGAGGTCGGGGAAGCGCCGCAGCAGGGTGCCGATCGCGATCCTGGCCTCCGCGCGGGCCAGCGGAGCGCCCAGGCAGAAGTGCACACCATGGCCGAAAGCGAGCTGTTGCGGAACCTCGCGGCGGGCCACGTCGAGGATGTCGGCGCGGTCGTAGCGCGCCGGGTCGCGGTTGGCCGCGGCGAGCCCGATGATGATCATCTCGCCGGGCGGGACGGTGACGCCGCCGATCTCGTACGCGTCGACCGTGAAGCGCGCGACGCCCCGGCTCACCGGGCCCTCGTAGCGCAGGAGTTCCTCGATCGCGCCGGGCAGCAGCGAGGGGTCGTCGCGCAGCGCGGCGAACTGCTCCGGGTGGCGCAGCAGGGCGTGGACGCCGTTCGCGATGAGGCTCGCCGTGGTCTCGTGGCCGGCGAGCGTGAGCAGGATGGCCATGGCCGTCAGCTCGCGGTCGCTGATCTTCTCCTCGGCCTGCGCGGCGCACAGCGCGCTCAGCAGGTCGTCCTTCGGGTCCGCCTTGCGCGCGGCGATCAACGGCTCGAAGAACTCGATGAGTTCGGCGCGTGCCTTGGCGCCCTTGGCGAGCCGCTCCGGGGTGTTGGGCGGCATGATGAGGCCGACCGCGAGACGGGCGAAGTCCGGCTGTCCCTCGGCCGGGATGCCGATGAGTTCGCTGAGGACGGCCATCGGCAGCGGCAGCGCGAACTCGGAGACGAGATCGGCGGATCCGCGCCGCGCGATCGCGTCGAGGAAGGCGTCGGTGTGCGCCTGGACGCGCGGCATGAGCGCCTCCACGCGGCGGAAGGTGAAGGCCTTCGAGACGAGGTTGCGCAGCCGGGTGTGGTGCTCGCCGTCGGCCACGAGCATGCTGGCCATCAGGACGTTGGTGCGCTCCTGGTGGGCCATCTCCTCCTCCAGTCCGGTGACGCCGACGGGGCTGCTGCTGAGGCGCGGGTCGGTGAGCGCGGCCACGGCCTCGTCGTAGCCGGTGACCATCCAGACTTCAAGGGTGGGATTCAGCCGGACGCGCTGAACGACTCCGTGCTCACGGATGCGTTCGAAGAGCGGGTAGGGGTTGGGCTGTTGAGCGACGTTTACCGGGACATCGTGAACGATTGTCTGATCTTGACCGGTCATCTTCCGTAACTCCCCGAAGCTTTGTGAAAGATCTGTGGCAGGTAGTCATACCAGCCACCCCAGTTGCGTGGTAGCGTCACCGGCGCTCGGCTCGGATCATGTACGGGAAAAGCCCGGTGAACCGCCGGTGAAACATCAGTGAGGCGTTCCACGTACCGGTGGTTCGGCGTCTCGCAGGCTCGACTCGGACAGCGGCCAAGGCCTCAACCAGGCCCGATACGCAGGGGAGATGTTTCGTGGAGCAAGCGGCAGCCGTGGACCCGATTCTGGATCTGGCCCGCCCGTCGATCCTGCGGAACCCCTACCCGGCCTATGCCCACCTGCGGGAGGGCACCCCGGTCTTCTGGCACGAACTGCTCGGTTCCTGGGTGCTGACCCGCCATGCCGACTGCCTCGCCGTCCTCACGGACAGCAACCGCTTCGCCTCCGACTGGCGCCGCGCCGGCGAGGACATCCCCGCCCCCCTGCTGAGCGTCCAGACCCTCGACCCGCCGGAGCACACCGCCATCCGGCACCTGCTGCTCGACGGCTTCCGCGCCCAGGACCGCCAGGCCCTGCACGAGGAGTTGGAGCGCCGGATCGCGGACCTGCTCGCCGGGCTGGCCGACCGGCCCTCCTTCGACTTCGTCGGAGAGCTCGCCGAACCGGTCGCCCTGAGCTTCGTCACCGCCTTCCTCGGCGTCCCCGCGCCCGAGCTCGACTGGTTCGTGCCCATGTCCCGTACCGTCGTCGACGGCATGGACGCCGGGCTGTGGCCCGAGAAGCACGAACCCGCCGTCGCCGCCCGCGCCCGGCTCGCGGAGTACGCCGGCGGATGGCTCGCGGACCCGCCCAAGGACGGGCTCATCGCGTACGTGGCGGAGCACGCGGCGGACAGCGGCGTGGCAGAAACGGTTCTTCGGAACAGTCTGCGCGCCGTCCTCCACGCCGGCTACGAATCGGCCTCACGCCTCCTCGGCAACGCCGCGCCGCCCTCCTCACCACCCCGGCGCGCTCGCCGCGTTCCGGGCGAGCCCGGCCACGGCCGTGGACGAACTCATCCGGTACGACGCACCCGTCCAGGCGGACGCCCGGGTCTGCGTCACCGACACCGAACTGGGCGGCGTCACCGTCAAGGCGGGTGATCCGGTCACGCTCTTCCTGGGCGCGGCCAACCACGACCCGCTGCGGTTCGACCACCCCGCAGAGCTGCGACTCGACCGCGCCCCGAACCCGCACCTCGGGTTCGGGCGCGGGGCCCACGCCTGTCTGGGCGCGTCCATGGCGATCCGGCTCGCCGGATCGGTCCTCGGGGCCCTGGCCAGGGACTACCCGGACGCACGGGCGGTCGCGGAACCGGACCACCGGCGCAATCTGACCCTCCGCGGTCTCGACCGCTTCGAGGTCACCCTGCGCCCACGAGCGGGGAGGAGGTTCGACCATGAAGTACTGGCACTGAAACCCACGAGCGTGACGCCCGTCCGGGAGGCGGGCGGCACGCCGGTGCACGGCTCACGTGCGCCCCGCCGGAGTCCGGCCCGCTGCGCGGCCCGGGCTCCGGCCCTTCGAGACCCGGCGCGCCCCCGGTTCCCGCCCGTCACCGCCGTACGGACACTCCGCGGCGCGCACGTCACGAGACCGCCACCGGGCCACCAGTCGTGACATCCTCGGACGAACCGCCCACGCGGACGTCCAGCCGTGGGCCTTCCTCGTCTCCCGTGCGGAGGGACCATGCTCATCAGCCATGCCGTACGTCACGATGCCCTGCACGTGACGCTCCACCGCGACCTGGACGTCACCCATCGCGCCGCGGCCGCCCTCCAGATCCAGGCCCTCGTCGAGCAGCACCGCCCCGCCCGGGTGGTCATCGAGGTCCCGTCCGCCGACCCCAGCCCCGCCACCCTCAGCGCCCTCGCCCGCACCCACCGCCTGTGCGCCGGCCTCGGCGTCCCCCTCGCGCTCAGCGGCGCGAGCGACCGCACCCGCCGCCTCCTGGACGCCAACGGCGCCTGACTCCGAGCACCTCCGTACGACCACGGTCCGATCCGGAAGTGTGGTCCGTGGTCCGACGACGCGGTGCCCACGACGGCGCCATCGTGGCCCCCATGACCCTCACGCATCCGACCCTCCGCTCCCTCCGCCTCCCTTCCGGGCCCCGCCTTCCCGGGCGCTGGCTCGGCGGCGCGTCCCTCGTCGTCGGGCCGGCGCTGGTCCTCGCCGGCGTACTGCTGCGCCTGCGCCTCGGCTTCTTCTTCCCCGCGCAACTCGACGCCTACGAGCGCCGTCCGGACCTCATGGAGACCTCGTACGGCCTCGTCTCCGCCGGATGGGTGCTGCTCTGGCCCGGGGTCGTACTCCTCGCCGCCAGGATCGGAGAGCGTTTCCGTGAACTGGCCCTGTGGGGAGGAGCGTTCACCCTCCTCGGCCTGTTCGCCCGGACGTTCCACGCCGGCGTCGACCACCTGGGGTTCCAACTGGTCACCGTCCAGGGGGCGTCGGCGGCGGCCCGGACGGTGAGCGAGACCTACGGCGCGTTCCACGTCTTCAGCACGCTGAACGCCGCGATCATGGGCGGCTGGGTGCTCCTCGCCGTCGGCGCCCACCGCGCACGGGTGCTCGGACCCCTGCGCGCGACCGCGCTGGCCCTGGCGTCGGCCATGCCGCTGGGGGTACTGAAGGGGACGACCGCCTGGTCGGTCGCCGCCGCCGCGGGCCTGTGCGTGGCGCTCGTCCCGCTGGGCCTGGCCGCCTTGCGCACCGGGCCCGCTCCCGCGCGGCCACGGTCGCCGGAAGGCTCCTCCTGGTGGGAGTCGTGGGCACCGCGATGTTCCTCTTCGGGCAGGCCGGATGACCGGGGAAGGCCGGATGACCGGGGAAGGCCGAAGCGCCGGGGCAGGACGGATGATCATGGCAGGACGAATGATCAGGACAGCCCGGGTGATCCGGGCAGGCCGAACGACCAGGGGCAGGGCGGACCGAAGGGTTCGGGCAGGCCGGACGGGCGGCCCTGGGTATCGTCGTGCGATGCGTACAGCCCGGTGGCGCCTCCGAACAGGCCCGCATCTGCTGGTACTCGACGTCTTCGCGGCGGTCCTGGTGGTCGCGGCCCACGCGGCGCTGGCCGCCCAGGACGGGGCCGACGGCCTGCCCTGGTTCTCCGGCCCGCCGTGGGCGGGCTGGCTGGTGGCGGTCTGCGTGGGAGCGCCGCTGGCCGTACGGCGGCTGTGGCCCCTGCCCGTCCTCGCGGCGGTGCTCGGCGCCTCGGCGGCGGCGACCCTGCTCGACATCACCCGCGACCCCTACCTCCCCACCGCCCTGGCCGTCTACGCGGTGGCGCTCGTCGAACCGGCCCGCCGGGCCCGGACGGCACTGGCGCTGACCCTGGCCGGTGCGGCGGCCGCGGTCGTCACCGGGGAGGCGGTCCTGACACCGTCGGGCCCCTGGTCCGAAGCGGCCGGAACGGCGGCGCTCGTGTGGCTGGTCGTCGGCTCCGCGTGGGCCGCGGGCCGTGTCGTACGGGAACGGCGGGACCGGGCGGCCGGACGGGACCGGCGCCTGGCCGAGGAGGCCCTCGCCGAGGAACGCCTGCGCATCGCAAGGGAGTTGCACGACATCGTCTCCCACAGCCTCAGCGTCATCGTCGTCAAGGCGGCGGTCGCCCACCACGTGGCCGGGGAACGCCCCGAGGAGACGCGCGAGGCCGTCCGGGTCATCGAGCAGGTGGGCCGGGAGGCGCTCACCGAGATGCGGCGCGCCCTGGGAGTCCTGCGCGGCGACGGCACCGTACCGCCCGCGCGGAGCCCCGGTCCGGCGGAGACCGCGCCGCCTCCCGGCCTCGACGACCTGCCGTCCCTCGTCCGGCGCGCCGAACGGGCGGGGGTCCGCACCCGGCTCCGCGTCCGCCCGGCCGCCGCGCTCCCGCGGGACGGCGCTGACCGTCCACCGGATCGTGCAGGAGGCGCTGACCAATGTGATCAAGCACGCCGGCCAGGGACGCGCTGCGACGTGACGGTCGCGGTCGACGCGCGCGGAGACGTACGGATCGAGGTGGTGGACGACGGAGCCGGGAACACGGCCGTGTCAGGCCGGGCTGAACTCAAGGGCGGGCACGGCCTCGTGGGGATGCGGGAGCGCGTGATGATGTACGGGGGACGCTGGAGGCCGGGCCGGGACCCGGCGGCGGTTTCGCCGTGTCGGCCCTCCTCCCGCACGACCCCGCCCATGCCGTCGCCCCGAGCCGACAGGAGACGACCGAGTGACCGAACCGATCCGGGTGCTGGTCGCCGACGACCAGTCCCTGCTCCGGGGCAGCTTCCGGGTGCTCGTCGACACCGCGCCGGGGCTGAGCGCGGTCGGCGAGGCCGGCACCGGCGCCGAAGCCGTCGAGAACACGCGGCGGCTCCGCCCGGACGTGGTCCTGATGGACATCAGGATGCCGGGCACGGACGGCATCGAGGCGACCCGGCAGATCGCCGGATCGCCCGAGACGGCCGGGACGCGCGTCCTCGTCCTCACCACCTTCGACCACGACGAGTACGTGTACGGCGCGCTGCGCGCCGGCGCGGCCGGTTTCCTCCTCAAGGACACCTCGCCCGAGGCCCTGCTGGAGGGGATCCGTACGGTCGCCGCCGGGGAGTCCCTCCTCGCGCCCTCGGTGACCCGCCGTCTGATCGCCGAGTTCGCCCGGCTTCCCCCCGCCCACCGGGCGCCGGTCTCCCTGCCGGCGGAGATCACGGACCGGGAGCGGGAGGTCCTGGTGCTCGTGGCACGCGGCCTCTCCAACGCGGAGATCGCCGCGTACCTGCGCCTCAGCCACGGCACCGTCAAGACGTACATCGGCAGGCTCCTGCACAAGCTGCGGGCCCGCGACCGCGCCCAACTGGTCATCGGCGCCTATGAGTCGGGGCTCGTCAGCGCCGGCCGGGATGGTGACGGTGGCTGAGCGCCGACACCGCCAGGGTGGTCAGGACGAGGACGCCCGCCGTCTCGACCCCGATGGTGGGGCGGACCAACTCGCCGTCCGTCGACTCCTCGAAGCCGAACAGCCCCGTGGTGAGGCTCAGGAACAGCGCGCCGAGCGTCCCCGCCGTGAACAGCGCGGTGGCGGTGGCGACCGGGCCGAGCCAGCGGTACGGGGTGAGGAGCAGGGCCACGGCGAGGAGGCAGCCGAGGACGCCGTTCAGCAGGAACAGGCCGCCGATGGTGGCCAGATCGCGGTAGCCGTCGGCCCACAGGTAGAGGTGGACGGCACCCATCGTCGCCGTCAGGCCCGCGGCGGCCACCCGCAGCACGAGCACGGCGGCGCGGCGGGCCCGGTCAGTAACCATTGCCGGGAGAGGTCGGAGAAGAGGGAGCGGGAGCGACCGGGGTGGTGCCGGTCTTGTTGACCGGGGCGCCGGCCACCGTGATCGCGGTCTTCATCCCCAGGTCCTTGTGTCCGTCGATCGGGCAGTAGATCTGGTACTTCCCGTCCTTCAAGGTCACCGTGAGGGTGGTGGACTCTCCCGGGGATACGGTGCTGGAGCGGTGCTCCCCGCCGGGTCCCTCGACCTCCAGGGCGTGTTCGTGGTGCCCGGTGTTCGTCGCGACGAAGGCGTACGTGCCGGGGGTGAAGGCCTGCCGGGACAGGGTGATCCTGAAGTCGGCCAGGTCCGCGTTCACCCGGGTCGCGCCCGCGGGCGCCGTGCTCTTCTGCGCCGGGGGCGGTGGGGTCGTGCCGCTGCTCGAACCGCCTCCGCCGCCTCCGCAGGCGGCGAGGAGACCGGCCAGCGAGGCGGCCGACAGGGCGAGCAGCGCGCGGCCGCGCGGTCCGCGGGTCAGTGGTGTCGTCATCGTTCGGTCCTCCGGTGGTGCCCCCACAGGAGGTACGGCGCCGGGCCGCGCCGGGATTGCGGGCCCGGCGGACAATGGGCTCGGACGATCCCTTCGGGGACTTCGGACGTACCACGGGTGTGGGACGCATGGGCCTTCCGCTGGAGCGGGTTCCCGACGAGGCACTGCTCTCCGGTCTCGCCACGGGCGATCCGGAGATCGCGGTGGCGTTCGTGCGCCGGTTCCAGCGCACCGTCTACGGGGTGGCGGTCGCCGTGGTCGGCGATCCGGCGCTCGCGGAGGACGTGGCCCAGCAGACCTTCGAGCGGGCCTGGCGGCACGCCCAGGTGTACGACGGCCGGCGCGGCTCCGTCCGGACCTGGCTGACGGCCATCGCGCACAACCTGGCGATCGACGCGGTACGGGCCCGGCGCGCGGCCCCGTGGCCCCGGAGGACCTGGAGGCGCTGGTCGGGATCGTCACGGAGACGCCGGAGCGCCGCGCGCTCGCCGACGACGCGGCCGAGCGGGTCCGGCGGGCCGTGGCGGCACTGCCCAGGGAGCAGGCGCGGGCGCTGGTGATGGCCGGGATCTACGGGATGACGGCGCGGGAGGTCGCCGCCTTCGAGGACGTGCCGCTGGGCACGGCGAAGACCAGGATCCGGACGGGGACGATCAAGGTACGGGCGCTCCTGGAGAGCGAGGAGACGCGGTGAGCGGCATGGACTGCGAGCGGCTGCGCGAGGAGGGCGCCGAACTCGCGCTCGGGATCCTCCCGCGCGCGAGCGCGCCGAGGCGGTGGCCCACCTGGACCGCTGCCCGGACTGCCGGGCCCACGTGCAGCGGCTCACGGCGGTCGGGGACGGCCTGCTCGGCCTGCTGCCGGGAGCGGAACCCCGGTGGGCTTCGAGAGCCGGGTGGTACGGGCGATCACCCCGGCCCCGGCTCCCGGGCCTGCTCCGGCCCCGGGGCCGCCTCGGCTCCCGCGTCTGTTCCGGCTCCCGGGCTTGCTCCGACCCCGGGCCCGCCTCAGCCCCCACGCCCGCCCCGGCTCCCACGCCTGCTTCGGCCCCCGGGCCCGCCTCGGCTCCCACGCCCCTTCGGCTCCCGGGCCCGCCTCGGCTCCCACGCCCCTCCGGCCCCCACGCCCCTCCGGCCCCCACGCCCGCCCCGGCCCCCACGCCCGCCCCGGCCCCCGGCGCCGCTCCCGGGGCACCGTCTCCGGATCGCCCTGGCGGGTGTGGCCGCGGCCCTGGCCTTCGGGTTCGGCGGTTGGGCGGTCGGCACCGTGGTGGAGGGCGCGCCCCGGCGGTGGCGCCGTCGCCGCACGTCCTGGAGGCGGCGCTGCTCATGCCGGACGGGACCGGGAGCGGCCGTGAGGTGGGCCGGATCTACGCGCACCCGGCGGACGCCACTGGCGGGAACGGCTGGGTGTACATGTCCGTCGACCTCGGTGACCGGCGGGCCGCCGACGGCCCGGTGCGGTGCCTCCTGGTCCGGGCCGACGGCTCCGCCGTACCCCTCGGTTCCTTTCCCTCCGGGCCGGTTACGGCTACTGGGGCGCCCGGCGCCCGTCGACCCCGCCACCCTGACCGGCGCCCGCCTGCTGGCCGCGGACGGCACGCTGCTGGCGACGGCGCGCTTCGCGCCTTGACTTCGCGCGCGCTCCAAGGCCTGGCGTCACGGCCATGCGTGCTCCCACGCTGCCGAGGACCACGGCCGACGCGCGAGCGGGCCGTTCGCGGAACGGGGTGATCCGATGAGGGTGCTGGTGACCGGTGGGACGAGCGGGCTGGGGCTCGCCATGGCCTCCGCCCTGGCCGAGGCGGGAGCGGCGGTCGCGCTGACCGGCCGGTCCGGACGACGGGCGGGCGCGGTCGCCGAGGGCTGCCGGGGGCCGTCGGGATCGGACTGGACGTACGGGACGAGGCGTCCGTGGCCAGGGCGGTCGACCAGGCGTGGTCGCGGCTCGGCGGCATCGACATGCTCGTGAACAACGCCGGGATCGGCATGCGCACGGTGAATCCGTCCTTCATGACGCGCCCGCAGGGCTTCTGGAGGTGCCCGCCGAGGGCTTCCGCGCGGTGATCGACACCAACCTGACCGGCTACTTCCTGGTCGCGCGCGAGGTCACGCCACGGATGCTCGCCGCCGGCGGCGGCCGTATCGTCAACGTCTCGGTGAGTGAGGCGACCACGCGCCGCGCCGGGTTCGTCCCGTACGGGCCCTCGCGCGCCGGCAGCGAGTCGCTGTCCCGGATCATGGCCGCCGACCTGCGCGGCACGGACGTCACGGTCAACCTGCTGCTGCCGGGGGGCGCGACCGTCACCGGGATGCTGCCCCCCGGCGCCGTACCCGAGGGACACGGCTTCCTGGACCCCTCGGTCATGGGCCCGCCCATCGTCTGGCTGGCCTCCGACGACGCGGCCGGCGCGCACGACGAGCGCATCGTCGCCGTCGACTTCGAGCGGTGGCTGCGCGACCGGGACGGCACGCGGTGACGGTGGCCGCGGAAAGCCCGCGAAGGGCGTTGCGTACCCTGTTCCTGTCCAGGACCTGACATGCGGACGGCCGACGCGCCGCCCCCGTCCTGTGCGATTCGCTGGTACGTCGTCGCGCCCACGGCCTTCTTCCGCGAGTTCCGGTGCGGCGCGGGACGGTGATCAGGGTGATGCGGGAGCTCGGGGACGGGACCGGGGACCGGGGCGGGAGATTCCGGCTGGTGGGCGGCGGCGGCAGCTCGGCCAGCTGCTGGCCGCGGTGCGCCGGCCGCCCGCGGTCGTCCTGATCGAGGGGAGGCCGGCGTCGGCAAGTCCCGGCTGGTCCGCGAGGCGACGATCGCGCTCGGCGCCGAACGGCACCAGGTGCTGACCGGCTTCTGCCACCGCTGCGCGAACCGTTCCCGTACGGGCCGGTGGTCGACGCGCTGCGCAAGGCCGACCTGACGGACGCCCCGGCTTCCCGCCGACCGCCGGCGCCCTGACGCCGCTCCTGCCCGACCTGGCCGACCGGCTCCCGCCCCGCCGGAGCGGCCGGCCGACCTCCCCGGCCGGCGTTTCCAGCTGCTCCAGGCCGTACGGTCGTTCCTCACCGCGCTCGGCCCGACGACGCTGGTCGTCGAGGACCTGCACTGGGCGGACGAGGCCACCCGCGACCTGCTCCTCCTGCTCGCCCGCGACCTGCCGCCCCGGCTGGGCCTCGTCCTCACCTACCGGGCCGAGGACCTGCCGCCGGGAGCCACCGTGCTCGGCGCCGCCTACCGCCACCCGCCCGGCACCGGAGGCTCGGTGATCCGGCTCGGCCCGCTGACGGAGCCCGAGATCCAGGAACTGGCCTCCGAAGCCCTCGGCGCGCACGCCACCCCCGCCCTCGGCACCGCCCTCCACCGGCGCAGCGAGGGCCTGCCGCTGGTCGCCGAGGAGGACCTGATCACCCTCGCCGAGTACAGCGGAACCCATGGATACGGCGAGGCGGTGGACCGGCTCCAGGACGCGGACGCCCCGCGCGGCCTGCGCGAGGCGGTCATCGAACGGCTCGGCCTGCTGTCGCCGCAGGCCGACGCGCTGGCGGCGGCGGCGGCCGTGCTCGCCGCCCCGGCACGGGAGGAGACGCTGACCGCCCTCGCCGGACTGGACGAGGACCAGGGCGCCGGGGCCCTGACCGAACTGCTCCGGGCCTCCGTCCTGCGCGAGGCCGACCAGGGCACGTACGTGTTCCGCCACGCGCTCGGCCAACAGGTCGTCTACCGGAACGTGCCCGGCCCCGCCCGGCGCCGCCTGCACCTCCGCGCCGTCGAGGCGCTGCGGAGCCGTACCCCGCCCCGTCCGTGCAGATCGCCCACCACACCCTCGCGGCGGGAGACCGGGCCGGCTGGCTCCGGTGCGCGCGGCAGGCCGTCGACGAGGCGATCGCCGTCCGCGACGACGGCACGGCGGCCACGCTGCTGCGCAGGCTCCTCGATGCCCCGGAACCGGAGGGCGAGGAACGCTCCCGGGCGGCCCTGGCCCTGGCCGGGATCGCCGCCTCCAGCGTCGACTTCCACACCGACGCCCGGCTGCTGCGCCGGCTCCTCGACGACCCCCGGCTGCCCGAGGCGGTCCGCGGCGAGATCCGCCTCGGCCTGGGCCTCGGCATGCTCAACGAGAACGCCGACCCCGCCGGATTCGACGAGGTGGAACGCGCGGTCGGCGAACTGGAACCCCACCGCCCCGAGCGCGCCGTGCGGGCGATGGTCGCGCTGGCCCTCAAGGAGGCGGAGGGCCCCGCGTACACCCGGGCCTGGCTGGAGCGCGCCGAGCACGTGGTCCGCGACAGCCCGGACGAGGTGCTGAAGGCGGCGGTGCGCGCCAGCCGCCTCACCCTGATGACCTGTCAGGGAGACCCCGGCGTATGGGAGTCGACCGAGCGGCTGCCCCGCCGTACGCAGGACCGGGAGCTGCTCCGCCAGACGGGACGCGCCCTCCAGAACGTCGCCGACACCGCCGTCTACCTCGGGCACGACCGGCGCGCCGCCGCGCTGGCGACCGAGGCCGGGCAGGTCGCGGGCCGGGTCGGCAGCCCGATCGTCGCATTCCTCTCCCGGGGCACGCTGCTGCGGATCGACGCCTTCGCCGGACGCTGGGCGGGGTTGGAGGAGCGGCTGGACACGCTGGTCGACTCCTATCCCACCTCGGTCTTCGTCCAGGCCGAGCGGGCCCTGCTGACCGGAACCCTCGCCGCGTCCCGAGGACGGTACGCCAGGGCGGCGGAGCTGTTCGCCGAGGCCGTCGAGGCCGGGGCCGGCCTGCTGGTGGTGGGCCACGAGCTGCGGGCGGCCGCCGGTCTGAGCGCCGTCCACCTGGCCAGGGGCGAGGCCCTGCGGGCCCGCCAGGTCGCCGAGCGCGCCGTCGTCACCGTCCGGCGCACCGGCGCCTGGCCCCAGGCCGCCGGACTGCTGTCGGCCGCGGTCGAGGCGGCCCTGACCTGCGGCGACCGCGAGGCCGCCGAGCGACTGGCCGCCGAGGCCGGTCACGACATCCTCGGACGCGACGCCCCGGCGACCGCCGCCGACCTGGAGACCACCCGCGGCCTGCTGCACCAGAAGACCGAACCCGCCACCGCCGCCCGGCACTTCGCCGCAGCGGCCGACAGCTGGGAGGCCATCGGCCGCCCCTACGAGCGGGCCCGCGCGCGCGAACGACAGGGCGACGCCCTGCTGACCTCCGACCCCGGCACGGCGGCCGCCCCGCTCACCGAGGCCGCCGCCCTCTTCACCGACCTCGGCGCCACCGCCGACGCCGGACGCTGCGGACGGCTCCTGCGCGACCTCGGCGCCCCCGCCGCGGTCCGGGCCGCCGCGGATACGGCAGCGGCCTCTCGCCGCGCGAGCACGAGGTCGCCGGACTCCTCGCCACCGGCGCCACCAACCAGCGCATCGCCGAGACGCTCTTCCTCTCCCCCCGGACGGTGGAGAACCACGTCGCCAAGGTGCTGCGGAAGCTCGGCGTGGACCGGAAGCGGGTCGCGGCCGTCTACCCGGAGAGCACGGACGCCGGGTGAAACGGGTCCGGGACCGGAGGGGCGACGAGCCCTCCGGTCCCGGGAGTTCGGCGGCGAGAGGTCAGGCCGGCGACCTCAGGCGGTGGTCCACTGCTGGTTGGGCTTGCCGGCGCCGCAGGTCCACTGGATGACCTGGGCTCCGGCGATCCGCGAGTTGCCCGTGACATCGAGGCACATGCCGCTGTTGACGGACACCAGCTGGTGCGCGTCGCTGCCGGCCACCGGGCTCAACCGCCACTGCTGGTTGGGCTTGTCACCCCCACAGGTCCACTGGACGACCTGGGCGCCCTCGGTGGTGGAGGCGCCGGTGACGTCGAGGCACATCCCGCTGTTGGCCGACATCAGCTGGTAGGTCCCGGTGGCCACCGGGACCAGCTGCCACTGCTGGTTGGGCTGGTTGCCGCAGGTCCACTGGATGACCTGGGCGCCCTCGGTGGTGGAGGCGCCGGCGACGTCCAGGCACATCCCGCTGTTGACGTTGACCAGGCTGCCGACGGCCGGACCGGCCAGCGGGGTGACGGTGAGGTTGGCGAAGTCGGCGTTCTGGAAGCCGTCGACGCCCAGGCCGAGCTGTCCGGTGAGGTGGCTGTAGTCGGTGACCGAGGCGACCTCGACCTGGTCGACGGACGCCGTGATCGACGGCCCCCGCATGGCCAGCGACAGGTGGTGCCAGGTGCCCGTGCCGGCACCGGCGTAGCTGCCGGTGGCGAGGGTGGTGTCGACGCCGGAGCGGTTCTCGGTGAACAGGGTCCAGGTACCGCCGGAGCCGATCCGGAAGTGGTAGGCGGAGCGGTCGTGGTCGATGTGGTCGAGGCGCCCCAGCAGCTCCGCGGAGCCGGACTGTTCCAACTGGACGTCGACACCCGCCTGGTAGCTGGTCCATTCGGGGGCGCCGAACAGGGTCAGCGGGGTGTACCCCATGTCGTCGTGCCACGGGATCGGCGCGGTGGTGAGGACCTGGCGCACGCAGTTCGCGCTTCCGGCGCCCGCCGGGCACGGGGCGGTCTCGAACGCGCCGGCCCAGTCGTGGAAGTACGGCGCGGCGAATCCGGTACGGGCGGTGGCGAGATCGGCCGTGTACGGCAGCGGGAAAGCGGTCCGGGCGGGAGACACGGCGCCGCCCTTGCCCTGGCCGGTGGTGGTGGTCACCGTGTAGAGGTAGCCCGGCTGCAGGGTGAGCGAGTAGGCGCCGCCCCGCGGGCTGATGTCCTGGGTGTGCAGGAACCACCGGCTGGGGTCGGTCGAGCTCATGTCGGTCGCCCAGACGTGCACGGGACCGGTGGACAGACCGCCGCCCACCTTGAGGTTGAGCGTGGTCGCGGCCGTGGCGTCGGTCGTCTCGATGACGGTGCTGTAGTTCTGGCCGGACTTGAGCGTCACGTAACTGCCGGCGTGCGGGTCGCCGTTGGCTCCGGTGCCGGTCAGGTAGCCGGCGGCACCGTCCAGGTACCGCCAGCCGGGCTTGGCGAACTGCGTCGTGTGGGCCATCGCCCAGATGTCGCGGCCGACCGAGTACGCACCGGACCAGGGCTGGTCCGCCGCCATCAGCCCGGCGCCGTAGTACGGGAGGTGGGCGGGCCACGAACTGACCAGCGCCCACTTGAGGTTGGCGGTGACCCGCGCGTCGATGTACTCGCGGTTCAGGTTCCGGGCCAGCGCCGACGGGTTGGCGCCGTAGCTGTCGTTGTCGTCCTCGGACTGCCACAGCGGCTTGTTCAGGCCGATGGCGGTGCTGTTGCCGGGACAGCCGGTGTACACGGGCGTGGAGTGCCAGCACACGCCGTGCAGGCCGACGACGCCGACGGCGCGGTTGAACGCCGGGTCGGTGGCCAGGTCGGAGGCGACCGACCAGTTCTCGTCGTCGCTGTCGGAGGTCACCAGCTGGGTGCCCGCGTGGCCGGCGGCGTCGAGGGCGGTGCGCAGGCCCTCGAACCAGTTCTTGTCGTAGCCGCGTTCGTTCCAGCCGCCGAGGAAGCCGACGGTGAGCCCGTGGCCCTTGGCGCAGTCGAGCCACTTGGTCAGGTAGGTGATGTTGTCCTGCGACCACATCCCGCCGTTGAACCAGCCCGGCCCGGCCCACTCGAGACCGTAGAACCTGATCTCCGGGTTGCGCTGCTTGGCCTGCTCCATCAGCCACCACTCGTAACCGCGGTCGCAGTCGAGGTCGGTGCGGCTGCGCATGTGGCTGGGCTCGGGCCCGTCGCTGGAGTTGGCGTCGGCGCCGATCTCCACCTTGAGCATCTGCAGGCGGCGCCGTACCCGGGCTTGAACAGGTAGTCGAGGACCTGCGAGCGCTGCGGCTCCGGGTAGTCGACCAGCAGCCGGAGGTCGCGCCGCCGCCGCTGATCGCGCCCATGCCGTCGTACAGCCGCCCGGCGGAGGACCCGTTGATCGTCACGGTCTGCGCGGGCGCGGGCGCGGGCGCGGGCGCGGGCGCGGGTGCGGTGGCGGCGACGGCGGCGGCCGGTGCGGTCGCCGACGGCAGGACTGCGGCGGTGAGGGCGAGCCCGAGGCCCGCCGCGCCCACGGCGACGCGGCGTAGCGGGCGGGGAAGGCGTCTCATCGGGACTTCCTTTCGGCGGTGGATGGAGGGGGAGGCGACGATGTCGGCGCGGTCAGGCCGGCAGGCCGACGGCGCGTTCGTGGTTGCGCCGTTGCTGGATCACCACGGCGGCGACCAGGAGGGTGCCCTGGGCGACGTTCTGCCAGAAGCTGTTGATGCCCTGGACGGTGAGGCCGTTCTGGAGGGCGCCGAGGAGGGCGACGGCGAGCAGGGTGCCGCCGATGCCGCCCTTGCCGCCCTTGAGGGCGCAGCCGCCGAGTGCGGCGGCGGTGATGGACTGGAGCTCCAGGCCCTCGCTGCCGGACACCGGCTGGCCGCTTCCGGTGCGGGCGGTGAGCAGTACGCCGGCGAGGGCGGCGACCGCGCCGCTGAGCGCGTAGGCGGAGATCAGGTACTTGTTGAGGTTGATGCCGGCCAGGCGGGCGGCGGTGTCGTTGCCGCCGATGGCGTAGACGTTGCGGCCGATGTCGGTGTAGGTGAGCAGCACGTGGACGGCGGCGGCGACCAGGATCAGGATCCAGATCATGGTGGGCAGCCCGGCGATTTTGCCGCGGCTGAGGAAGACGAAGACCGGGTCGCCGAGCACGTACCCCTGGGCGCGGCCGTCGGAGACGAGCTGGGCGACGCCCTTGTACGCGGCGAGGCCGGCGAGGGTGGCGATGGTGGGGTTGACCCGGCCGTAGACGATGACGACGCCGTTGAACAGGCCGACGGCCGCGCCGACGGCGAGAGCGGCCCCGATGCCCGCCGGGGCGCTGGAACCGGCCGAGGTGAACACCATGGCGCTGACCACGGAGGCCAGACCGGCCTGCGAGCCCACGGAGATGTCCAGGCCGCCGCAGATGATGACGACGGTCTGGACGACGGCGAGCAGCCCGGCGATGGTGGCCGCCTCGGCGATCACCTGGATGTTGTCCCAGCCGAGGAAGTTGGGGTTGAGCGAGCCGAACAGGACGACGACGACGGCGAGGGCGCCGATCAGGCTGAGGTTCTGGCCGCCGACGGAGCCGAGCAGCGCCCGGGCGCCGGCGCGCCGCTGCGGTGCGGTGGTGGGGGCGGTGCTGGTGGTCATGGGGTGTGTGCTCCGGTGCTGGAGTGGCGGTCGGTTCGGGAGTCGGTGGTCAGGTCGTCGGCCATCGCGAGGGCGAGGATCGCCTCCTCGGAGGCCTCGGCGCGGCCGAGTTCCCCGGTGACCCGGCCGTTCTGCATGACGACGACGCGGTCGGCGAGGCCGAGGACCTCGGGCAGCTCGGAGGAGATCACCAGGACGGCGACGCCGTCGCGGGCGAGGTCGGCGACGATCTGGTAGATCTCGGCCTTGGCGCCGATGTCGACGCCGCGGGTGGGCTCGTCCAGGATCAGCAGATCGGGCCTGTGGGCCAGCCAGCGGGCGAGCACCACCTTCTGCTGGTTGCCGCCGGACAGGGTGCGGACCTCGGTCTCGATCGAGGGGGCGCGCACCCGCAGCCGGTCGGCATAGCGCTGGGCGAGCTCCTTCTCCTGGCGGAGCCGGACGAAGCGTCGGCGGCGCAGCCGTTCGAGACTGACCAGCGAGGTGTTGTCCCGGATGCTGCGGTGCAGGAACAGCGCCTGGGCCTTGCGCTCCTCGGGCGCGAGGCCGATGCCGCCGGATCGCCCGGCGCGGGCTGCCGAGGCGCAGCCGGCGGCCGGAGAGTTCCACCGTGCCGGAGCGGATCGGCACGTCTCCCGCCAGGGCGAGGGCGAGCTCGGAGCGGCCGGCGCCGATCAGGCCCGCCAGGGCGACGACCTCACCGGCGTGGACGGTGAGCGACACGTCGTGGACGTCGTCGGTGACGAGGCCGTCCACCCGGAGCACCACCCGCTCGGTGGCGACGTTCTGACGGACGAACAGACCGGCCAGGTCACGGCCGACCATCAACCGGACCAGCTCCTTCTCGTCCGTCCCGGCGGCGTCCGCCACCCCGGCGAGCGTGCCGTCGCGCAGGACCGCGATCCGGTCGGCGAGCCGGAAGATCTCCTTCATCCGGTGGGAGACGTACACGACCGCGATGCCCTCCGCGCGCAGCCGCTCGATCAGGGCGAAGAGCGCTTCGACCTCGTGCTCGGAGAGCGAGGAGGTGGGCTCGTCGAAGGCGATCACGCGGGGCGGGGTGTCGCCGGTGAGCGCCCGCAGGATCTCGACCAACTGGCGCTGTGCGGCGGTGAGTTCCGATCCGAGCAGGTCGGGGTCGAGGACCTTGGCGAAGCCGAGCCTGTCCAGGTCGGCGGCGATGCGGCGGCGCAGCTCTGCGCGGTCCAGGCGGCGGCCCGCGCGGCGCGGCAGGGCGCCCGCGTAGACGTTCTCGGCGACCGACACGTGCGGGATGATCTCCGGCTCCTGCGGGATGATCCGGATCCCGGCGCGCCGGGCGTCGATCGGCGAGTTCAGGTCGAGTACGTCGCCGTCGAGCAGCACCCTTCCCTCGCTGGGCCGGTGATCGCCCGTCAGGATGCGCAGCAGGGTGGACTTCCGGCGCCGTTCTCGCCCATCAGGGCGGTGACCTGGCCGGGCGGGAAGTTCAGGTCGATGCCCCGCAGCGCCTGGACGGTGCCGAAGCGTTTGCCGACGTTCTCGGCGGTCAGGCCGGGCGGGTGGGCCGACGGCGCGGCGGGCGAGCGGCTGGGTGTGGTCATCATGGCCTCAACTGGCGGTGCGGTACGGGCGGGACGGGGAGAGGGCCGGTGCGGGCGGGACGGGGAGAGGGCCGGTGCGGCGGGCGGGGCTGTAGGGCCGCACCGGCTCCCGGCTGTGGGTCAGCCGCAGCTGACGCCCGCGGTCTGCCAGGTGGCGGCGTCGACCATCTTGGTCGGGGCGAAGGCCTCGGCCGGGAACTCCTTGCCGTTCTTGAGGTGGTCGTACATGGTCCGGACGGCGAGCGCGCCGACGTCCTCGCCGTTGATGAACAGGGCGGCCTTCATCCCGGAGGGCTTGCCCGACTTCCAGTCCTTGCAGGCCAGGTAGGCGCCGAGGCCGACGCCGTCGATGTCCTGCGGGGCGATGCCGGCGTTCTGCAGCGCGGTGACGCCGCCCTGGACGTTCTCGTCGTTGCAGCCCCAGACCACCCAGTGCTTGACGCCGGGGTTGGCGGTGACGGTCGCCGCGACCTTGTCCTGGGCGCCGGTAGGGGTGTTGTCGGTGGCGACGTCGAGGGTCGTCACGCCCGGGACCGCCGCGTCGAAGGCGGCCCTGGCGGCCTTGACGCGGTCGCCGCAGACGGTGACGTCCTGCTTCCACGCGGAGATGATCCGGGTGTCGGCGGCCTTCCAGCCGGCCTTCCGGTACTCCTCGGCGGCCCGCTTGCCGACCTGGGCGCCCATCTGTTCGCCGCTGAAGCCGATGCGCGGCACCAGGTCGCCCTTGGCGCAGGAGGCGGGGGCCGGGCCGGTGGCGCAGACCTGGTCGTCGGAGGTGAGCAGCGCGACCTTGGCGTCCCGGGCGGTCTGGACGATCTGCGGGCCGACCGCCGGGTCCGGGACCACGACGATCAGGCCGTTGCTCTTCTGCGCGATCGCCGACTGCACCTCGCCGACCGTCTTGTTGGCGTCGTTGCCGAGGTTGACCACCTTGAGGTCGATGCCGAGCGCGTCGGCCTTGGCCTTCGCCCCGGCGGCCTCGCCGACGAAGTACTCCTGGTCGCCCTGCTTCTGCAGGTAGGTCAGCGAGATCTTCCCGCTGACGGGTGCGGCCGAGCCGTCCGAACTGCCGGCGGTCTGGCCCGAGGAACAGGCGGTCAGGCCGAGGACGGCGGACAGCCCCAGCACGGCGGCGGGGAGCAGGCGGGCGCGGGTGGCGGACATGGGGCGGCTCCAGAGGGAAGAGCGAGACCATGGATCTCAACACAATCGATCACATGTCATCACTTTCAAACGCGGTGCGTCACAGCAAAACCGGCGGTTCACCCCGCCGTCAAGAGCTCAAAACATTCGACTCCCGCCCGATATCGCTTCGTTATCGATACCCGGGAAACGGACTACTCAGGAATTCCGAATTCATTGATTAGGTATCCGGAGTCGACGGAATACGGATGGTTTTCCGGCCGCCCGGTGGCCGACGGTGGACCTCCTGACGCCGAGGGCGGAGAGACGGACACATGGCACGACCACTCACCCCCGGCGGGACCGCCGGAATCGGCCGGTACCCACGCGTCGGCCGGTACCCACTCGTCGGCCGCGACCGCGAGCTGGGCCGCCTGCTCGACACGATCCGCACGCCGCCGGCCGTGGCGCTGGTCGAGGGGAGACGGGCGCCGGCAAGTCACGCCTGGTCGCCGAGGCGGCCGCCGTACTGCGCGCCGAGGGCCGCCCGGTCCTCACCGGCCTCTGCCACCCGCTGCGCGAACCCTCCCCGTACGGGCCGCTGGCCGACGCCCTGGACAAGGCCGGACCCTGGCTCGGCGACACCGCGCTCCCTCCGGCGGCCGCCCCGCTGGCCCGCCTGCTGCCCGCCTCGGCCGACCGGCCGCCGCGGGGAGCGGCGGGCCGGCCTCCACCGGGCCGGACCTCCCGAACTGCTCGCGGCGGTCCGTGCCCTGCTCCGGGAGCTCGGCCCGGCCGTACTGGTCGTCGAGGACCTCCAATGGGCCGACGACGCCTCGCGCGAGCTGCTCCTGCTCCTCGCCCGCGACCTCCCGGAGCAGCTGAGCCTGGTCCTCACCCACCGCACCGAGGACCTCCCGGCCGGCCGGCTCCCGCTCGGCGCCGCCCACCGCCGTCCGCCCGGCGCCGCCGGCACCACCGTCCACCTCCGCCCCTGACCGTCGCCGACGTGCGGCGACTGGCGACGGCGGCACTCGGCGGGCCGGTCACCGGGGCCCTGGTCGCGGCCCTGCACGAGCGCGGCCGGGGCCTGCCGCTGGTGCTGGAGGAGGACCTCGCCCTGCTCGACGAGACCGCACCCGGCGGCCCCGTACCCCAGAGGACGGGGGCGGGGACGGCGGGCGACGTGCGACGGTTGCGCGACGCGCCCGTACCCCGTGGTCTGCGCGAGGCGGTCTCCGAACGGATCGCCGCGCTCTCCCCGCCGGGCGCCGCGATCGCCGAGGCGGCGGCGGTGCTCGCCGGCCCGCCGACGAGCCGTCGCTCGTCGAGGTCGCCGGACTCGACCCGGACTCCGGCGGCCGCGGGCTGGTCGAGGCCCTGCGCGGCGCCCTGCTCCGCGAAGCAGGCGGCCAGTGCTACGCCTTCCGCCACCCGCTCGCCGCGCGGACCGTGTACGAGCTGCTGCCGCTGCCGCGTCGGCTCCGCCTGCACCGGCGCGCCGTCGAGGCCCTGGGCGGCGGACCCCGTCCCGGCGGCCCGGATCGCCCACCACCGGCTGGCCCTCGGCGACCGGGCCGCCTGGCTGCGGCGGGCCGAGGAAGCGACCGCCGGGGCCACGGCGGACGGAGACCCGACGGCGGCCGTCACGCTGCTCTGCGGCATCCTCGACCAGCCCGGCCTGGACCCGGACCGGTACGACCGGGCCGCACTCGCCCTGGCCCGCCTCACGACCGACGGCCTCGGCCACGCGGCGGACCCCGCCCGCCTGCGGGCCCTCCTGGAGCTGCCCGAACTGCCCGCCGCCGCCCGGGGCGTCGTCCGCCTCGCCCTGGGCCTCGTCCTGCTCGACCGCGACGACGACCGAACCGGCCACACCGAGCTCCTCATCGCCGTACCCGAACTCACCGCCCATCCGGAACTCGCCGCCCACGCGGCCCTCGCCCTCGCCCTGGACGAGGCGAGCCTCCCCACCGATCCCGGGAGTGGCTCGAACGGGCCACGACAGCACTCGGCGCCGACGCGGTCCTTGGGCCCGGTGCGGGCCCCGAGGGCGTCGGCTCCGACGACGCGAGCCCTGACACGGACACCGGCCCCACCCCCGATACGAGCCCCACCCCCGATACGAGCCTCGGCCCCGATACGAGCCTCGGCCCCGATACGAGCCCCGCCCCCGATACGACCTCCGGCGCCGACTCCGTGCGGCACCCTGACGCCGACACCGCCGACACCGCCGACGCTGGCCTTGGCCTCGGCCCCGGCGCCAGCCCTGACGGCGCGAGCCCCGACGGCACGAGCCCTGGCGCCGACCCCGGCCCCGCCCCGATACGGGCCTTGGCCCTGATACGACTTCCGGCGCCGACTCCGTACGGCACTCCGACGACGCTCCCGCCAGTCCCCACCCCCTCCGCCCCGGCCCCACCAGTCCCAGCCCCGCCGCCCCCACCCCCACCCCCCGCCCAGCCCTCCTCTCCGCGCGGCTCACCCTGCGCTGCGGGCAAGGCGATCCGGCCGTCTGGCCGTTGCTCGACCGCCTCCCGCGCGGAGGCGGGGACATCGGCGCGCGCCGATGGAACGCCCGCCTCCTGGGGAACGCGGGCGCCGCCGCCACGGCGCTCGGACACGACCTCCGCGCGGCGGCCCTGCTGGCCGAGAGCGTCCGTCTGGCAGAGGCCGCCGACGCCCCGGTGCTCGCTCTCCAGGGCAGGGCGGGGCTGCTCCGGCTCGACCTCCTCGCGGGCCGTTGGGAAGGCCTGGCGGAACGTTTCGACGTACTGGCCGACGAGGCGGTGGAGGCGGGGTGTCCGGATCTCGCGCGGACCGACAGCGAGCGGTCGCTCGCCCTGGGGCTGTTGTCCGCCGCGCGGGGCGGAGCGGGCGGGCGCTGGATCACTTCGCCGGGCCGGAGGGGCGGGCGGCGGACCGGCTCACGGCTCCGGTGGCGCTGCGGACGGCCGCCGGGCGGGCAGCGGTGCTGCTCGCGCGGGGCGTGCCGCGGGAGGCGAGGGCGGTGGCCGGGCCGGCGGTCGCACTGCTGCGCCGTGGTGCCACGTGGCCCAAGGCGACCGGGCTCGTTCCGGTGGCGGTCGAGGCGGCGCTCGCCTGTGGGGACCGCGCCTTCGCGGAGGGCCTCGCCGCCGAAGCGGAACAGGGCCTGCGAGGTCTGGACGCCCCGGCCGCCGAGGCCGAACTGGAGCTCGTACGGGGCCTTCTGCTGCTCGACGCCGAGCCCGGTTCCGCGGCCGAGCGCTTCGCCGCCGCCCGGCGGGCGTGGCGGAGCGTCGGCAGGCCGTACGACGCGGCCCGCGCCGCGTGAGCGGAACAGGGCCGCGCTGGCCCGGGCGGACCGGCCCGGGGCGGCGGCGGTCTCGCCGAAGCCGTGGACGGCTATGCCCGGCTGGGGGCCGAAGGCGACCTGGGCCGCTGCCGGCGGCTGGCGCACGACCTCGGTCTCGCCCGCGCGCCGTCGCCCGGCCGCCGGGGCTACGGCGACCGGCTCTCGCCCCGCGAGCGGGAGGTGGCCGGGCTGCTGGCGGCCCGTGCCACCAACCAGCACATCGCCACCGCGCTCGGGCTCTCCCGAGGACCGTGGAGAACCACGTGGCGAACGTGCTCAGAAAACTCCGCACCACACGGAAATCCATTTCGACGGCGCTCGACCGGGAGGCGCCGGAGGAGTGATCACGGGCCGGTGGCGGACGGCCTACCCGGAATTGGTCGAGGGGAAATCGAGCGAGGAACCATTGACCGCCGACGCCTCACACCCTAACGTTCGGACGCGGTCGATTCTGTTTGCTTTTGAGTGGCAGTCGCTCTTCGACCGTTCCCCCCGCGCCCGGACGAAAGGCATCTCCATGCACGGGCCCCTCCATGTCCTCACCACCCCAGGACGCGTCCTGAGGAGGGCGGCCCTGGCCGCCTCGCTCCTCCTGTTCGCCGGACTCGCCGCCGGACCGGCGGCCACCCCGCCGAAGCAGCCGATGCCGCCGCACCCCCGGCGGGCACCCGGATCACCGTGGACGGCACCAAGACCGGCCGGGTCTTCGACGGCGTCGGCGCCGCCAGCGGCGGAGGCGGCAACTCCCGCCTGCTGATCGACTACCCCGAGCCGCAGCGCAGCCAGCTCCTCGACTACCTCTTCAAGCCCGGCTACGGCGCCGCCCTCCAGTCGCTGAAGATCGAGATCGGCGGCGACACCAACTCCACCGACGGCGCCGAGGCCAGCTACCAGCACTCCCGGGGCGCGGTCGACTGCGACCAGGGCTACGAATGGTGGCTGGCCGAGCAGGCCAAGGCCCGCAACCCCGACATCAAGCTCTACGGCCTCGCCTGGGGCGCACCCGGCTGGATCGGCGTCGACGACCCCGCCAACCCCTCGCCCGGACAGCCGTACTTCTGGTCCCAGGACATGATCGACTACATCATGGGCTGGTTCCGCTGCGCCGACCGTCACCACCTGCCGATCGACTACATCGGCGGCTGGAACGAGCGCGAGTACGACGCCACCTGGTACAAGAACCTCAAGAAGGCGCTGGTCGCCGGCGGCCGCGCGGGCACCAAGGTCGTCGGGGCGGACAGCTACGACTGGAACCTCGCCCAGGAGATGACGAGCGACCCGGAGCTCGGCTCCGCCATCGACGTCATCGGCATGCACTACCCCTGCGGCTACCTCGGCCCGATGTCCACCTGCAACAGCACGGCGACGGCCCAGGCCCTCGGCAAGCCGATCTGGGCCAGCGAGGCGGCTCGCAGGACTACAACACCGGCGCCCCGGCGGTGGCACGCGCGATCAACCGCGACTACATCGACGGCAGGATGACCTCGTTCATGAACTGGCCGGTCGTCGCCGCGCTCTACCAGAACCTCTCCTTCTCCACCGACGGCATGTCGCTCGCCGCGCAGCCCTGGTCCGGCAACTACTCCATCGGCCGGACCACGTGGGCCACGGCGCACACCACCCAGTTCACCCGGCCCGGCTGGAAGTACCTCGACTCGGCCGTCGGCTACCTGGGCGGCAACCGTACGAACGGCAGCTACGTCGCGCTGAGGTCGCCGAACGGCCGCGACTACTCCACGGTCATCGAGACCATGGACGCCACCACGGCGCAGACCGCGACCTTCACGGTCACCGGAGGACTGTCCACCGGGAAGGTGCACGTCTGGGCGACCGACCTGGCGACCCCCGACGCGTCCGACGACTTCGTCCGGCAGAAGGACGTCACCCCGGCCGGCGGCACGTACACCCTCACCCTCCAGCCCGGTCACCTCTACACGGTGACCACCACCACCGGCCAGGGCAAGGGCGGCGCCACCCCGCCGGCCCCCGCGCCGCTGAAGCTGCCCTACGCCGACGGCTTCGACACGCCGGCCGCGACGGCCTCCCCGAAGTACTTCTCCGACATGAACGGCGCCTTCCAGACCGTTCCCTGCGCCGGCGGCCGCACCGCCACGTGTCTGCGCCAGATGGCTCCGGTCTCCCCGATCCGCTGGACCGACGAGTCGAACAACATGCCCTACACGATCGTCGGCGACGGCGGTTGGGTGAACTACACCGTCAGCGCGGACACCCTGTTCGAGCAGCCCGGCTCCACCGAGGTCCTCGGCCGCGTCAATCAGCAGGGCCGCAACAACAACGGTCTGAACGCCTACCACCTGCGTCTGAGCGACACGGGAGCCTGGGCGATCCTGAAGACCGACCTCCGCTGGAACTCCACCACCCTGGCCTCCGGCACCGTCGACGCGCCCGGCCTGAACACCTGGCACCGCATGGCCCTCACCCTGCAGGGCTCGACCCTGACCGCCGCGATCGACGGCCGGACGGTCGGCACCGCCACCGACCACTCGTTCACCTCCGGCATGGCAGGCCTGGCCGTGACCGGCTACCAGACGCAGCAGTTCGACGCCTTCGCCCTCACCCCCGGCACCGGCGCCGACTCGTTCACCGGCCCCGTCCCGTCCGGCGTCACCGGCACCTGCCTCGCCGCCGCCGGCGACTCCTCCGCCGACGGCACCGCGGCGGTCGTCCAGAGCTGCGACAACACCGCCCCCGCCCAGACCTGGACCTGGGACAACGGCCGCCTGCTGCACGCCGGCAAGTGCCTCGACGTGATCGGCGCGGGCACCGCCGACGGCACCCTCGTCGACCTGTGGACCTGCAACGGCGGCAGCAACCAGCAATGGGCCCCGCAGGCCGACGGCTCCCTGAAGGGCGTCGGCTCCGGCCTCTGCCTCGACGACCCCGCCGCCAGCACCACCGACGGCACCCGACTGATCATCTGGACCTGCAACGGCGGCCCGAACCAGCACTGGACCCTGCCCTGACCCCGTAGCCCGCACCACGGCGGCCCCCCGCATCCCCGGGGGGCCGCCGCCCGTTTCCGTGCGTCCCGCCGCACCCGGGGACCACTGACCGGCCCCGCGGAGACGACTTCCCGGCGGTGCGGTCAGACCGCCGCCGGAGCGAAGCGGTGGAGTTCGTCCGCGCCCGGCTGGACGACGCCGTAGCTGTTCTCCGGCACCTCGTTCCAGGCGCCCGGCAGGTCTCCCAGGGGCTCGGAGACGACGAGGCGGGTCTCCTCCGAGACGCCGCGCAGGAACGCGACGTCGGGGTGGAGGCGGCGCAGGGCGTCGACGCGGCTGCTGTAGAAGAGCGAGCGGGACGCGCGGGCGGTGGAGTAGCGGAAGACCCAGACGCGCTCGCCGTCGGTGAGGGCGAGCGTCATCTGGAGGGGGTTTTCCACCCCGTGATCGCGGCCGACCCGCTCCACGACGCCTGCCGTCCTGGCGACGGCCGCGGGAGGGTCGTCGTCCAGGCCGTAGGTGAGGGCCAGGTAGAAGAGGACCTCGGAGTCCGTGGTGCCCTCGATGTCGGAGTAGAGCGCGGGGTCGACGAGCAGGGTCAGGTCGCGGCGCAGCAGCGGGAAGTCCGCGATGGCGCCGTTGTGCATGAACATCCAGCGGCCGTGCCGGAAGGGTGACAGTTCGACTGCTGCACGGCCGTGCCGGTCGAGGCCCTGATGTGGGCGAAGAAGAGCGGGGACTCGACGTGGTCCGCCAGCTCGCGCAGATTGCGGTTGTTCCACGCGGGCCCGATCTCCCGCAGCAGCGCGGGGGTGCCGGCGTGCTCCGAGTACCAGCCGATGCCGAATCCGTCGCCGTTGGTCGTCTCCACGCCCATCTTGGAGTGCAGGCTCTGGTCGATCAGGGAGGGGGCGGGCCGGTAGAGGAGCGTTTCGAGCAGCACCGGCGTCCCCCGGTACGCGAGCCACCTGCACATAAGCGATCACCTGAATCCCTGTGCGGCACCGGTCCGGCACGCCGCCCGGTCCTCTCATTCTCGGCACCGCCGCTCCGGGACGCCACAGCGGCGGCGTCCCCGGCGGCGTCCGTCGTGCCCCTCACGCGTCGTGGTGGCGCGTCCGGTCCGGCAGCCCCGCCTCGCGGCGTTCCTCGTCGCTCCACGCCCGGGTGTCGCGCGGCCTGACGTACGGCTCCCGGTCCGGCGGCATGCCGCCGACCACCGCGCGCCGGCGCAGCAGCTCGGCGTCGAACTCCAGGCCCAGCAGCACGGCCAGATTGCCGATCCACAGCCAGACGAGGAAGACGACGACGCCGGCCATGGTCCCGTAGACCCGGTTGTACGAGGCGAACGCGGAGACGTACGCCGCGAAGCCCGCCGAGGAGGCCATCCAGATCAGCAGGGCGAGCACGCTGCCCGGGGTGATCCAGCGCCATCCGCGGCCCTTGGCGTTCGGGCTCCCCAGTACAGCAGGGCGATCATGGCCACGGCGAGCAGGAGGAGGGCGGGCCATCTGGCCGCCGACCAGATCGTCAGGGCGGTGTCGCCGACGCCCAGCGCTTCTCCGGCCCGGCGTGCCGCGTCGCCGCCGAGCACGAGCAGCAGGGCGCCCGCGGCGGCGGTCACCATGAGCGCCGCCGTCATGCCGAGCCGGACCGGCAGCAGCTTCCACAGGGGCGGCCCTCGGGGACGTCGTGGACGTGGTTCGCGGCGCGCATGAAGGCGCCGACGTAGCCGGACGAGGACCACAGCGCCACCAGGAGCCCGCCCCGGCCACGAAGGCACCGGTGCCGGTGTTGCCGCTCAGGGCCCGCAGGGCCTGTTCCAGGACGTCGCGGGCCGGTCCCGGCGCCAGCTCCCGGAGGCTCTCCGTCACCCGCTCGGTGGTCCGCCGTCCGCCGATCCCGAGCAGCGAGACCAGGGCGAGCAGCGCGGGGAAGAGCGACAGGACGCCGTAGTACGTCAGCGCCGCCGCCCGGTCCATGAGCTCGTCGTCCGTGAACTCGCGCACCGAGCCCTTCAGCACCGCGAACCAGGAGGACGCGGGGAGGTCGGCGGGCGAATCGGGGCGCGCTCCTCGACGGCCGCGTCCGGCCCGGCGCCCTCGGCGCCGGACGGACCGGGGTCGGGAGTCGGGAGCCGGAGTTCGGGGACGCTGCCTTCGGCCATGCCCCGACGGCTACCCGCCCCGGCCGGTCCCATGCCGGAGCCCTCCGTCCCGGCCGTCACGCCGAGGTGCCGGCCGGACGCCGGCGCCGCCACCAGCGGGGGCGGGTGCGGGGTGCACGGCCCGGCCCAGCCGCCGGCCGACGGTCACGTACCCGAGCAGCGCCCCCGTCGTGTTGAGGAGGACGTCGTCGACGTCGAAGGCGCGGCCCGTCACGAGCGCCCCCTGCACCAGTTCCACGAGCAGCATGGCGGCGGCGGTGAGGAGCGCGACCCGGAGGAAGCCGCGGGCCCTGCGGGACAGCAGCGGCAGCAGGATCCCGAAGGGGACGCCGAGGAGGACGTTGCCCCGAGCTGCTTGACGGTGTCCAGGAACGCGGGCGGCTGAGGTACGCCTCGATCGAGCGTCCGGGCGTCAGGTTGTCGTGGGTGAGGGGCACGGACGCCGGCGAGGCCTCCAGCGTCAGCCGTGCCAGGACCACGGCGAACGCCACCATGCCGGCGAGGGCCGCGAGGGCGACGAGCGCCCGCACGAAGCGGCCCGGCCCGCGCGGGGCGGGGCCTCGGCCAGGGCGCGGCGGTGCCGGGGCCCACGGGCTCCGGGCTCCCGCCGGCCCGCGCCACGTCGTCCGCGCGGCGCACGCCTCTGCCCGTACCCCCGTCCCCGCCGGCGGCACCGGCGTCCCGTCCCTTCGGCACCCCTGCCGGAACTCTTCGACCGAACATGAGCCGTCTCCTCCCTGGGCGTCCTCGTGCGATCGGACCCCGTGTACCCGCGCCCGGGGACGGCATGCGCCGCGGTCCCCGGGCGGAACGGAACACCGCCGCGATGGTGCGGGAACCGCCGCGGGGTCCGGGCTTCGAGCGGGGTGGCCGTGACCTTCGTCCGACCGGGGTCCACCGGGCCCGGAGCGGCCCGGAGCGGCCCGTCCGGGGACACGGGGACCGGCGCGCCGATGATGGTCCGCCGACGGGGCAAGGGACTTACCCGGGCACCCACGACGACCGGGCCCCCGGCCCCGCCGCCCCGGACTTCGACTCGACCGGACGGCCCGGCTCCTGCGGGAGGCCGGGCACCGGGTCCAGGCGGACCGGGCACGGACGAGAACGGCTCCGGGGTTCCCGCGCCGGAGGCGTGTCCGGTGCGGAACCCGGAGCCGTCCGGGGCGGTCGGATCAGTCGGCGCCGGTGCCCAGCAGGCCTTCGCGCAGGCGCTTCACCGTGCGCGAGAGGAGCCGCGAGACGTGCATCTGCGAGCAGCCGAGCCGCTCACCGATCTGCGCCTGGGTCAGTTCCTCGACGAACCGCATGTGGATGATCCGGCGGTCGCGCTCGTCGAGGTCGGCGATGAGCGGGGCCAGCGAGTGGAAGTCCTCCACCAGCTCCATGGCGGGGTCCTCGGTGCCGATGAAGTCGGCCAGCGAGGCGTCGTTGTCCTCGTCCTCGCCGCTGAGGGCGGCGTCGAGCGAGGAGGAGTTGTAGCCGTTGGAAGCCAGCCGCGCCTCGGTGACCTCCTCCTCGCTGAGGCTCATCAGCTCGGCCAGTTCCTTGACCGTCGGCATCCGTCCCAGACGGGTGCTGAGTTCCTCGGTCGCCTTGGCCAGCTCCACGCGCGCCTCCTGGAGCCTGCGGGGAACGTGCACCGCCCAGGAGGTGTCCCGGAAGAACCGCTTGATCTCGCCGACGATGTAGGGGACCGCGAAGGTGGTGAACTCGACCTCGCGCGACAGCTCGAACCGGTCGATCGCCTTGATCAGGCCGATCATGCCGACCTGGACGATGTCCTCCATCTCGTCGGCGCGGTGCCGGAAGCGCCCGGCGGCGTAGCGGACCAGGCTCATGTTCATCTCGATGAGGGTGTTCCGCGCGTACTGGTACGCGGGCGTCCCTCCTCCAGCGTCGCGAGCTCCCGGAAGAAGACCTTCGACAGGGCCCTCGCGTCCCTGGGTGCGACCGTCAACGCGTCAGGGATCTCCGGCAGCGCCCGTGTTCCGGACCCGACTCCCGCCATCGACATCGTGGTGACCGTCACACCTGTCTCCTTTCACGTGTGCTTCTCGTGGGTACGCATGGCCCGGGACTGGTCGCCTACCCCGACTTCTCGCGTTCAGACCTGTCGAATCCGCATGAGTTTCCGGTCGGTTTTTCCCCGACGGGTGAGGGGCAGACGGAGTCCCTGACCGATGCTCAGGAGGAGAGACATGACACGGGATCCCTCGATGAGGGCCGTCGGCTGGGCGCGTTCGCTGCCGATGGGCAGCAGCGTGAAGACGGCCCGCGACTGGACGCGCGAACACCTGGCGGCGCTCGGCTGGGACCGTACCGCCCCCGGCGTGGCGGACTCCGTCGTGCTGGCGGTCTCCGAACTCGTCACCAACGCCCATGTGCACGCCCGCAGCGACGCGCAGCTGATCCTCACCTGGGACGAGGAGTGCCTGCACGTCACCGTGCACGACGCCTCCCCGCGGGTGCCCGAGCAGCGCGGCCCGGACGAGGGCGCGCTGGGCGGCCGCGGACTGCTCCTGGTCGACGCCCTCGCCGACGACGTGCGGACCCGCCCCTGCCCGCGGGGCAAGGACGTCACAGCCTGTTTCCGCTCGGCCGACCGCGGCCGTCCCGGCTGAGGGAGCCGCTTCCCGCCGCACCTCAGTGCCCCAGGGACGCGAGCAGCGGCCCCCAGTCGATGTGGCTTTCCTCCGCGCCCCGCGGCACCAGGGCGAAGGTCTCGCGCACGAAGAGGCCGATCGCCTCCTGCTCGCAGCGGACGACGGCGCACTGTGCCGCCGGCCCGAGCCGGAGCAGGAGCCCGCCGTCGGGGTGGGCCGGATCCGGACCTCGCCGTCTCCGGTGGGGCCGAGCGATCCGGCGAGGATCATCTCGCGGTCGACGCGCCACACCACCGGGTCCTCGCCGAGGAGGTGGAAGGCGATGCTCAGGGCATGGGGGTCGCGGGAGTCGTAGCCGACGGTGGTGTCGATCCGGACCGCCACGTCCGCGGTGAACAGGTCCATGGCCATCGGCTGGATGAGGCCGCGCGGTGCGGGGAGCGGTGCGACGGGGCGCTGGGTCATGAGGTCCTCCGGCTGAGGGGCTGTCAGCGAGCGGGTGCGGTGTCCGCTTGTCCCGTCCCGCCCTGTTACACCTCGTGCCGCCGTGACGGATGCGTCGATGGTGTCGCGATTCGGTGAAGGCCGTGAAGGTCCGTCAGGGACCAGCGGGACGGGGCCCTCCGCCGTGCCGCTCGGGGTGTCGCCGTCGGGTCCCGCGGTCTCGGACCGGCCCGTCAGGTGCTCGTGGGTGCCGGTGAGGAGGAGCAGCCGGTCGAGGAAGGGCGGTCTGCGGTCGAGGCGCAGCGGGACGCCCGCGGCCTCGGTGAGCCGGTGGAGGGCCAGCAGGGCGGAGAGGCCCGTCGAGTCGCAGAGGGTGAGTCCGGCACAGTCGACGCGGAGGCCCGTCGGGGCGTTCCCGGGACGAGGCGGTCCCGGACCGCGTCCAGCAGTTCGTCGGCGCTGTCCCAGGCCAGGTCGCCGGCGAGCGCCACGCGCAGGATCCCGTCGGGCGTGGTGCCGGCCTCGACGCCGAAGGTGTGGTCGGGGGCGGTCACGAGCGGGGTCCCAGGGCGGGCAGGGCGGGTACGGCGAGCAGGGCACGGCGCCCGGCGGCGAGGTGCGCCAGCGTGCGGGGAAGTCGCGCTGGGCGTCGGCGAGCAGGTCGAGGGCGGCGACCAGGGCGCCGCCCGGGACGCCGCGGGCCCGGAGGATCCCGGCGGTCCAGGTGACGAAGCCGGTGAACAGCCCGGGGTCGTCGGCGTAGAGGAGGCGCCGAGGAAGTCGACGATGTGGGCGAGGTCCTCGGCCGTCCGCTCCCGCTGCCGGTCGGTGTACGAGGCCATCGCGGGGACCGCGTCCTCCAGGCCCTGGAGGGTCTGGCGGACCAGCCGGGTCCGGGCACGCGTGACCAGGGTGTACTCCTGGTCGGCGAGGTGCGGCGGGTCGGCGGCGGGCCGGGCCGGGCGCGGCCGGGGCGGACCGGAGGCGAGGAGCCGGGCGGCGGTCCGGGCGTCCGGTGCCCAGCCGTCGGCGCCCAGCAGCCGGGCGTAGCGGCCGTCGGGGCCGAAGGCGGCGCCCCGACGAGGACGGGGAGTCCGATGGCCTGGACGGCGGTGACGGCGGCGTGGGCGCGGGAGCCGGACCGGCAGCGAGGACGAGAGGGCGACGACGTCCGTGCCGGTCTGGTGCAGATGGGCGATGAGGTGGGGGTGGGGACGTGCGCCCCGAGGTAGTCGACGAGGAAGCCCCGGCCGCGCAGGACCTCGGCGAGGAGCCGGGCGGGCAGGGCGTGCCACTCGCCGTCGACGCAGGCGACGGTGATGTGCCGGGGCGTCTCCCGGTCTCCGGCCGGGTCCCGGCCGCGCCCGCCGTGCGGTGGGCGAGGGCCGCGACGACCCGGTCCTGGATGGCGGTGGCGGCGTGCTCCTGGGCGACGCCGATGCGGCCGGCGGCCCATTCCGCGCCGATTCCGGCCTGGACGGGGCCGATCACGTCGAGGAGGAGGTCCTCGGCGGGGACCCCGGCGTCGTGGGCGCCGAGGACGGCGGCGGTGGCGGCCGGTTCGTCCCTGGTCTCCAGGGCCGCCCACAGCCGTCGGCGGGTGGCCGCGAGGACGTCGGCCGGGGTGGTGGTCTGCGTGCTCATGCGGTGTACCTGCCCCGGGTGTGGCCGTTCACCGCGGACAGATGGGTGGTGTGCGGCGCGGTGATGGCGACGACCGCCATGTCGTCGTGAGGACCGTCGCCCACCCAGTCCCCGGCGATCATCTGTACGCGCTCGACGACGGCCTCGGCCGGGAGCCCCACGCACTCGGAGAGCGCGGAGCGCAGCCGGTCCTCGCCGAACATGGCGGGGCCGAGCGGCCCGCCCCGGGCCTCCGTGATCCCGTCCGTGTAGAGCAGACAGGTCTCGCCGGGGGAGAGGTCCACGGTCGTGGACCGGCTGGTGACGACGGGGAGGGCGCCCACCAGGGTCCCGCCGGTGTCGGCCTCCTCCACCTCTCCCGTGGCCCGCAGGACGAGCGGGCGGGGGTGGCCGGCGCTGGTGAGCCGGAGCCGCACCCGGCCGCCCGTGCGCCGCACCGAGGCCAGGACCAGGGTGGCGAAGCGGGTGTGCCGGGCGGTCAGCAGGGCGCCGTTGAGCAGCCGCAGGACGTCCTGGTGGTCGCCGGCGAGGGCAGCAGGGCCTGTACGGTGCTGCGGATCCGGCCCGTGAGCACGGCGGCGTCCAGCCCCTGCCGCACACGTCGCCCAGGACGGCGAGCGTGTCGCGGCCGTCGTCGGTGCCGGGGTGCACGTCGTAGAAGTCGCCGCCGATCCGCTCGGTCTCCGGGACGTGCGGTAGCCGCCGGCGAAGTCGACGCCGTCGACGTGGTGGAGTTGGGGCGGGAGGAGTTCGGCGATCAGCGTGCGGGTGACGCGGGCCTGTTCCGCGTAGAGGCGCGCGGCCGAGAGGGCGGCGCCCGCGCGGGCGGCGAACAGCCGGGCGAAGTGCTCCTCGGAGGCGTCGAAGGCCCGCTGTCCGCCGCGCCGCAGCAGGACCAGGGCGCCCGCGGGCACGCCGTGGCCGGGCAGCGGGGTGACGGCGACGGACCCGGGGTCCCGCCGAAGCCCTCGGGCACGGCCCAGGACGGCAGTTCGGCCGGGTCGATCCAGCGGGCGGGCACCGGCGGGAAACCCCGGAGCGCCTCGGCGAGACCGGGCACGACGGCCGGGTCCAGGGTGAGCTGCGTCCGCTCGAAGCCCCCGGCCATGGCGGTGACCACGGTGGAGCGGTTCCGCGTCCCGGGCGGGGAGATCACGAGGGCCGCGTCGCCGAGGTGGTCGGCGGCGAGCAGGGCCGCCTTCTCCAGGCAGCGGTCGGGGTTGAGCGAGGCCAGCAGCTGGGTGGAGGCCTCGGCCAGGATCGCGTGGCGCTCCCGTTCGGTGCGCAGGGCGTCCTGCGCGGCCGTCAGGTCGGAGTCGTCGACCAGCCACCAGGCCACGTCGCCCCGGCCGGACTCGGTGGGGTGGGCCCTCAGGAGCCTGCCGTCGTGGCTGCCGCGCAGCGTCGCGGGTCCCTCCCGGCGGGTGCGCGCGCCGGGCGGGCCAGCCGCCGGTGGGCGTCGGCGAGCCAGCGCGGGACGGTTTCGTCCAGTCCCTTGCCGACCCCAGTCGCGGGAAGAGGTCGGCCGCCGCGGCGTTGAACTCCACGACGCCGCCCTCGCGGTCGGCCACCACCGCAGGGTGCGGCGAACCGCGCCACCAGGAGTTCCCCGCTTCCGCGGTCTTCCGGGAGCGGCTGGACTCGTCCTCGAAAACAGTCATAAGCGTGGCCCGCGCGTCGTGGCCCGCCACCTTCCCACTCGACGACAGCTCGTGACTCCACCCTTGCGCAGGGGGCTCCGTACATCAAGTGAACCCCCCTCTTCCGGTACGCGTACCGCCCGGCCCCGCACGATCCCCACGATTCCGGCACAGGTGCTTCACGGGAAGCGGCCCTCGGGCGATGGTGAGGACGAGGGTTCCGCCCCGGGCGGGCAGGCCCTGATGGGGCCTCAGCGGGGCGCTGGCGCGGCTGGATTCGCAGGAGGTCGGACCGCGTTCCCCCGTCCTCCGGATCCATGGCGGAGGACGGGGTTTCGGCGCGGTGTTCGGGGTCAGTCGGATCCCGGAACGCGGTCCGCTCCCGGAAGGATTCCGCCGTGCCGGTCTTGCTGGTCCTGGTGTTCGGTCTCGGTGTGGCGATGACGTGGTGGAGCGTCGTGCCCGCCCCGCGCGGGTTTCACGGACGGACGAGCGGTCAGGCGGACGGGGACACGAATCCCCCTCAGGTGCCAGGAGGCTCACATGGAAGGCTGGCGCGCGGCCGCGCTCTGTCAGGAGGTCGACCCCGATCTGTTCTTCCCGGTGGGGACCGGGGCTCCCGCGCTCGCGCAGGAGGAGGAGGCCAAGGGGGTCTGCCGGCGCTGCCCGGTACGCGAACCGTGCCTGCGCTCGGCCCTGGCGCAGCCGCATCCGCCGTCGGGCGTGTGGGGCGGCCTGACCGAGGCCCAGCGGCGGTCCCTGGCCCGCCGGGCACGCCGGCGGGCGGACGACCGGGGTGACCGGTCCGCGGATCACGCCCCGGACGTTCCCGGAGGCCGGGGACCCGGGCGTGGTGCCGGTGCGTCACCGCGCCCGCCGGCCCGGCGGATCCGCGGGCCGGCGGGCTCCGGCAGCAGGAGAGGCGGGCGCGGACCCGCTTCCCCGCCGGGGCGGGCTCCACGGTCAGGCTCTCGCAGACGGCGACGACGATCTCGACGCCGTGCTGGCCGATGCGGCGGGGGTCGTGCCCGCGGGGCACGGGGGCGGCGGCCTCCTGGTCGAAGACCGAGATCTCCAGGACGTCGTGGCCCAGTTCGAGCAGGAGCCGGCAGGGGCCGGCCGTGTGCCGGATCGCGTTGGTGACCAGTTCGCTGACCACCAGCTGCGCGAGCTCGACGCGCTCGTCGTCGACCGGTCCGCGGAGCACGGTCGGGGCGGCCGCGAGGAATTCGGCGGTGAAGGCGCGCGCCGACGCGATCGCCCCGCCCGGGAGGCGTCGCCGTAGACGACGCCCGCGGACAGCAGGGGCTCCGGGACCGCGCGCTCCGCGGTGATCGCGTCCGTCATGGCGCTGGTGCTCCCCTCGTCCTGGGCCGGTGGCTGGGCTCCTCGTACCCGCCTTTCCCTCTTCATGGTTCTCACACCGCACGCCCCGCGGATCACCCGGCGGGCAGCGCGTCAGGGGACGCCGGCCCGGTCCCCGTCCGGCGCCCCGGCCCCGTGGCCGCGCCAGTCGAGACAGAGCACGAGGACGGGGGCGACGTGCCGCGGCGGTGTCGCGCAGCGCCCGTACGACGGCCCGGGGACGTCCGCGCCCTTCCGGTGGCGCACCCGGGTGAGGGCGCGGGCCACGGGGCCGTCCGGTGCCTCGTCCCCGCCGCCGGCCGTCGGCTCCCCGGCGCCGTGGGCGACGAAGACCAGCCGGTCGCCGGGCAGGAGGCGCAGGCGCTGGGGAGCGTAGACGGTGTCCTCGAACATGCCCAGGGGCAGTTGGCGGTCCAGGTCGATGCGCTCGGTCGCGGCGGGGCGGAGGCGCCAGAGCGTCGGCGACCCGGCGTCCACCACCTCGGCCTCGCCGGTGACCAGGTCGATCCGGAGCAGCAGGGCGGAGAGCGGGTGCCGCCCGCGGTACTGCCCGTAGAGCGCCTGGTCGGTGAGGCTGGCCTGGGCCACCAGGTCGAGCCCGGCTCGCCGGGCGTTGCGGATCGCCATCAGGGCCAGGGTGCTCGCCAGGGCGGCCGGGGTGCCGGGGCCGGCGCCGTCGGCGACGACGATCAGGAGGTCCCGCTCGGTGGCGCTCCAGTCGAGGAGGTGCCCCCCGGAGGCGTAGGCGGGCTCCCAGTGGGCGTGGAGGTCGAAGGCGGGTCCGGCGCAGGCCCGGCCCGGCAGGGTGTCCCACTGCATTTCCCCCGCGATGCTGAGGGCGTGCGTCCTGCGGGTGCGGCGGTACAGGTCGGTGTGGCGGTCGGCGACGCGCAGGGCGTGCCCGAGGGTCTCGGCGACCCGGGCGAGGCTCGCGGTGGTCTCCGGCGCGGAGCGCTCGGCGGGCAGGACGACGACCAGGACGCCGAACCGTTCTCCGCGGACCGTGACGGGCAGGTAAACGGTCGCCGTGGGCCCGACATCACGGAAAAGATATGGTTGCTGGGTGCGGAAGACGCGGCCGGCGGGGCCCGCGTCCACGGGCGCGTCCGGCATCCCGGCAGGGGCCTGGACGGGCTCCACGGGGCGCAGGGTCGTGCATCCGTAGTCGACGAGCAGCAGATCGGCGGAGGTCGCGGCGTACAGCTGCGCGAGACTGGTACGGAGGGAGTCCAGGAGGAGGTGTGGTGCCGCCCCGCGCAGTGCGCCTTCCACTGTCACGTGTCGATCCACCGGATCCGTACCGCCTTCTGGAGAGATGTGGAGATGACCGGTCCGTCGCAAGGCCGCTGTCCCCGGCCCCGGACGTCCGAGGAGGGTCGGCAGGCATGACGAGCAACCCCGCCCCGCCGCCAGGGGAGCCGCAGCGGACGGCCGAGTCCGCCCGGGAGCTCATCGAGCTGCTGGAGGTGCTGTGGGAGCGCGGCCGGGACATGGTGTCGTCGACACCCGTCTCGGCGAGTCAGCTGCGCGTGCTGTACAGCCTGGACCGCGAGGAGGGGATCAGCCTGCGCACCCTGGGGGAGCTGCTCGGCTCCGCCCCGCCCTCGGTGAGCCGCATGTGCGACCGGCTGGAGGCGCTGGGCTTCGTGCAGCGGCTGCCCAGCCCCGTGAGCCGCCGGCAGCTGGAGCTGCACCTGACCGCGCACGGCAAGGCGTACCTGCGGGACCTCAGGGTCCAGCGTGAGGAGGCCCTGCTCGCGGTCATCGGGGACATGTCGCCGACGAGCCGCAAGGCGCTGCTGCGGGGGCTCACCGGGTTCCACGACGCGGTGGCGGGGGGCGGAGGGGCCGCCTCGTCACGCGCCCGCACTCCGCTGAAGGACGTCAGTTCGGCCTGACCCCCGCGCGACGCCGGCTCCGGCCGGGCGCACACCCCATGTCCTCATTGCCACCTCTGGTCGTCCTCGACGCGTTCTTCCGGGCACCGCCCGGGTGTTGCCCCAAGGATACAGTTGTCATACGGCAACTGTTGACGCGGTGCCGTGCCAGTCGAGGCAGACGACCAGGGCGTCGTCCTCCAGCGGACTGCCGCCGTGGTGGACGGCGAGCTCCCGGAGCACCGCCTGCGGCACGTGCGTGGGCGGCAGCAGTCTCGTCCCCGCAGCGCGCGGGCCAGCGCCCGGTCCCCGTAGCTCTCCCCGGCCGGCGAGACGGCCGCGTACACGCCGTCGCTCCCGAACAGCAGCCGGTCGCCCGGCCGCACCGAGAACCGCTCCGGTACGTACACGGTGTCCTCGAACATGCCGAGGGGCAGCTGCGCCTCGAAGCCGACGGACTCCACCACCTGTCCCCGCTGCCGCCACAGCCGGGGCGAACCGGCGTCCACGGCCTCCACCTCACCCGTGGCCAGGTCGAAGCAGAGCAGCAGCACCGACACGAAGGACCCGCCCCGGTACTGGGCGTACACGGCCTGGTCCGCCAGCGCGGCCTGGTCCGCCAGGGGAGGCCCGCCCGGCGGGCGTTGCGGAGCGCGTTGATCGCGAGGTTCGTCAGCAGGGCGGCCTCGATGCCCTCTCCCATGCCGTTGGTGACCGTCAGCGTCAGCCGGCCGTCCGAGACCGACCAGTCGTAGTTGTCGCCGAAGATGGCGTAGGCGGGCTCCAGATGGGCGGCCAGGGCGAACTCGGGACGGGCGCAGGAACGGCCGGGCAGCAGCTGCCACTGCATCTCCGCCGCGAGCGTGAGCCGGGTCGCGCGCCGCGCCAGGACGTACAGGTCCGTGTCGCGCTCCGCCACCAGGATCTCGTGGCCGAGCGCCTCGCAGAGCTGGGCGAGCCCCGGCAGCAGCTGCCCGACCTCGGCCCGCGGGGGCAGCTCGGCCGTCAGCACCCCCAGCCGGTCCCCGCGGACCGTGACGGGCAGATGGAGCCGGAGTTCCCCGGACTCCCGGGCCACGTGGGGCTCCTGGGCACCGAAGGCGCGCCCCTGGGGACTGTCGTGGATCGGCACCGACGGGTCCGCCCCGGGAACGTGCCCGACGAGCTGGAGCGTCCGCAGGCCGTAGTCCGCCATGCGGAGCTCCACCCGCAGCACCCCGTGGTCCTTGAGGGCGTCCTCGACGACTTCCACGAGCCGGTGGGGAGCCGCCCGGCGGAGCGCCTGCTCGATCTCGGCGATCTCGCGCACGGTCTTCCTCTTCCTCTTTCTCTTTCCTGCGCCCGGTCCCGTGCACGGGACCGGGTCGTCCGTCCGCTATCTCGTGCCGCCGGCCGCCGCCAGCGCGTCCGCCACGGCGTCGTGCGGCGGGATGGTCGTCATCACGCCGGTGATCTCCAGGATGCGGCGCACGGCCGGGGTCGGCGCGGCGAGGTACAGGTCGCCGTCGCTCTCCCGCGCCCTGTTGACCGCCCGGATCAGGACGTTCAGCCCCGAGGAGTCCATGAAGTCGAGGGCGGACAGATCCAGCACGAGGCGGCGCCGCCCCTGGCCGAACTGCTCCGTCAGCAGCTCCTGGAGCCGGCCGGCCGTCTCCATGTCCAGCTCGCCCGCCACGGTCAGCACCGCGGTGCGGCCGTCGCGGATCTCGACGTCGACATCAAGGTTCGGTTCACGCTCGGACATGTCTCCTGCTTTCCGTGGGGAGGGGCCGGTCTCGGGGCGGGCGGGGTCAGAACACCTGGACACCCACCACGCACGTGTCGTCGTCCGTGTCCGACTTGCTGCGCGCGAGCAGCTGGTCCAGCCGGTGTTCGAGGCTGTCGGACGGCTGCCGGGCGACGGTGAGCAGCTGGGCGACGGAATCGTGGACGGCGGTGTCGCGCCGCTCGACGAGCCCGTCGGTGTACATCAGCACCGTGTCGCCGGGTTCGAGCCGCAGCTCCGTCTCCTCGTACTCGGTCTCCGCGAGGGCCCCCAGCAGCACCCCGCGCAGGAGCGGCAGGTCGAGCGCCTCCTCCCCGCGCACCAGCACCGGCGGAGGTGTCCCGCGCGGGCCCAGCGCAGCGTACGGCTCTCCGGGTCGTAGACGCCGCAGACGGCGGTGGCCGTCACCTGGGCGGTGAGGTGGTGGGCGACGCCGTTGAGCCAGGACAGCAGCTGCCCCGGGCCCGCGCCCGTGACGGCCAGGCCGCGGAGGGCGTTGCGCAGCACCACCATGCCGGTGGCGGCCTCCACGCCGTGGCCGGCGACGTCCCCGACGCACAGGAGCACCTTCTTGGACGGCAGCACGACCGCGTCGTACCAGTCGCCGCCGACCAGGGAACCGGACTCCGCGGGCCGGTAGCGCACGGCCACGTCGAGTCCCGGCGCGTCCAGCGGCGGCATGGCCGGCGGCATGATCGCGTGCTGGAGCTGGAGGGTCAGCCGGTTGCGTTCCTCGGCCGCCTCCTCCGTCGCCGCCAGTCGGTCGCGGGTGGCCGTGAGGGCGACCTCGGTCCAGTGCTGCGCCGAGATGTCCTGGTACGCGCCCCGGACGGTCTGGAGACCGCCGTCGCCGCCAGGGCGGGTTCGGCGGTCACCCGGATGTGCCGGGTGACGCCGTCGCGGCGGAGCATGCGGAAGGCGGCGGAGCCCACCCGCCGCTGGTGCAGCACCTTCTGGAGGAAGCGGCGGACGGTGTCGGCGTCGTCGGGGTGGACGTGGCGGCGAGGTCGCGCAGGGCGACCGGCGGCTCCGTCGTCCTGCGGCCGAAGAGCTCGTACAGCTGGCTGTGCCAGGTGATGTCACCGGTGACGAGGTCCTCCTCGAAGGCACCGACCCGGCCGAGGCGCTGGGCGTGCTGGAGGAGGCTGGCCAGGCGCGCCGACTCGTCCTCGACGCGCCAGATGAACAGGACGCTCGCGCCGTACCGGCTGATGCTGATGTCGGCGAGCGAGGCGAGCGGCACCTGGTCCACCAGGGCCGTCAGCCGGACCCGGCGGGCGCGGAACGGCTCCCCCGTGGCGTAGACCCGCTCGATCCGTTCGAAGAGTTCGCTGCCGCCCGCCGTCGCCGGGTACGCCTCCAGGAGCAGGGCTCCGTCGACGGAGCCCCGGGGCCGTCCGGCCGGATCCTGGAAGTGCGCGTTGGCGTGCCTGATGCGGAAGTCGACGAGCTTCCCCGCCTCGTCCAGGTGGGGGGTCAGGACGAGGGCGGGGTCGTAGAGCCCGTCCGAGAGTTCGGCCAGCGCCGTCGCCCCTCCCGCCGGGGACCGGGAGGCCGCCGGGGCGGAGAAGCCCCCGGGGGACGCCTCGGGCAGGGTCTCCAGGGTGTGGGCGCAGAGCTCGGCGAGGGCCTCGATCTGGCGCTCCACGACCTGCGGCAGGGGGTCGAGCGGGCGGGCCCAGCAGATCTCCAGGACGCCGTGGATGCGGCCGCCGGTCCCGGCGGGGACGACGACCCGGCCGCCGTCGGGATGGCGCCCGCGGCCGATGGAGGGATGCCCGAGGCCGCCAGGGAGGCGTACCGGACGGTTCGGCGTCCGATGAGAGCCTGGCGGGCGCGGTGGTCACGCCCGGCGGCACGTAGTGCCAGCGGGCCGCCTCGTCGAGGCCGAAGCCGGCGTGTCCGCGCAGGCTCAGCGAGGTGTCAGGACCGGTGGTCCAGATCGCGACGGCGACGGCGCCCAGCGGTTCGAGGGCGTGCCGGAGCAGGGACTCGGCGACGGCCTGGGTGTCGCCGGCGCCGAGCGCCGCGCTCTCCGCCGTGCGCAGCCGCACGGCGACCGAGGCGGCGGTGGCCGGGGCTCGCCGACGGCCGTTCTCACGAACTCGTCCGTCGCCTCGGCCATCCGGTCGTGGGCCGCCTGGTTGATGACGTCCGCGGCCAGCTCCAGCCGGGACAGTCCGGCCCGGTCGGCGAGCTCCGCGAGCTGGCGGGCCGCCTGGGCGGGGCCGCAGCCCAGGCGCTCGACGATGACCCCTTGGCGAGTTCGATCAGGGCGCGGCCCTCGGCCGCCGCGTGCGCGGCGCGCACCTCGCCGCGCAGCCGTTCCACCGTGGCGGCCAGCCGACCGTCGACGGCCGCGGTGTCCGGGACGGCCGGGACGTCGTCGCGGGGTGCGGGACGCCGCCGCCGGAGGGCGGGGAGTGGTCACGAGGCCGTCCCTCCGTCGAGCCAGCGGCTGACGCAGGCGATGAGTTCGTCGGCGTCGACGGGCTTGGTGACGTAGTCGCTGGCCCCCGACGCGAGGCTCTTCTCCCGGTCGCCCGGCATGGCCTTCGCGGTGACGGCGATCACGGGCAGGTCCGCGTACTGGGGCAGCTCCCTGATCCGCGCGGTCGCGGTGTAGCCGTCCATCTCCGGCATCATCACGTCCATCAGGACGAGGGAGACGGCCGGGTTCGCCAGCAGCGTCTCGATGCCCTTCCGCCCGTTCTCGGCGTGCAGCACCGTGATGCCGTGCAGCTCCAGGATGCCGCTGAGGGCGTACAGGTTGCGGGCGTCGTCGTCGACGGCGAGCACGGTCCTGCCGCTCAGGGTGCTGTCGACGGCCCGGGGCGCGGGCACCCAGTGGTCGCCGCGCACCAGGGGCACGACGTCGCCGGGCTGTTCCGCGGACAGGTGCAGGGCGATCCGCTCGCGCAGCTCGTCGAGGCTGGAGAGGAGTTCCAGCGGTCGGCGGCGGGCGAGGTCCTGGAGGGCGCCCTCCTCGTCGGCGGGGAGCCGGCGGTTGTTGTGGGCGAGGACGGGGACGGTGCGCAGCGCCTCGTCCCCGTCCATGGCGTCCAGGAAGCGCAGGGCGTCGCCGTCCGCCATGTCGACGTCGAGCACGACGCAGTGGAACGGCTGGGCGGCGAGCGCGGCGGCGGCCTCCTGGGGCCGACGACCGCGACCAGTTCGATGTCCGACCGGCCCGTCTGCCCGCCGTCGGCCGAGAGCTGGCCGACCGCGTTCTCGGCGACGACGGCGAGGAGCCCGCGCGGGCGCTCCTCGATCACGAGGAGGCGCCGGGGCGGCCGGGCGGCCGCCCGCCGGACAGCGCGAGCGCGCCGCCCCGGGCGGGGCCGGGACGGCAGGCCCTGCCGGGGAGTCCGTCGGCAGGGCGGCGGGGCGGGCTGCTCGGCGAAGTCGGTGCGGGCGACGGGGAGGTAGAGGGTGAAGGTGCTGCCCTCGCCCGGCACGCTGGTGACGGTGAGGGCGGCGCCGAGGAGATGGGCGATCTCGCGGCTGATGGAGAGGCCCAGGCCGGTGCCGCCGTACTTGCGGTTGGTCGTCCCGTCGGCCTGCTGGAAGGCGCCGAAGATGGCCTCCAGGTTCTCGGGGGCGATGCCGATGCCGGTGTCGGCGACGCGGAAGGCGACGACGGGGCCGCCGCGGTGCACGGACACGGGCAGCTCGTCGTCCGACGCCGGTTCGATGCGTAGCTCGACGCTGCCGTGCTCGGTGAACTTGACCGCGTTCGACAGCAGGTTGCGCAGCACCTGCCGGAGCCGCGTGTCGTCGGTGACGAGGTCGACGGGGACGCCGGCGGCCGTGGAGACCGTGAAGGCGAGGCTCTTCTGCGAGGTGAGGGGCGGAAGGTGGCCTCGACGTAGTCGAGAGCCTGCGCAGCGGCACGCGCTCCGGGTTGAGGTCCATCTTCCCGGCCTCCACCTTGGAGAGGTCGAGGATGTCGTTGATCAGCTGGAGCAGGTCGGACCCGGCCGAGTGGATGATGCCGGCGTACTCGACCTGCTTGGCCGTGAGGTTGCGGGTCGGGTTCTGGGCCAGCAACTGGGCCAGGATCAGCAGGCTGTTGAGCGGGGTGCGCAGTTCGTGGCTCATGTTGGCCAGGAACTCCGACTTGTACGTGGAGGCCAGGTCGAGCTGCTGGGCGCGGTCCTCCAGCTCCTGCCGGGCCTGCTCGATCTGGAGGTTCTTGGCCTCGATGTCGCGGTTCTGCGTGGCGAGCAGGGCCGCCTTCTCCTCCAGCTCGGCGTTGGAGCGCTGGAGTTCCTCCTGCCGCACCTGGAGTTCCTCGGTGCGCGAGCGGAGTTCGCCGGCCAGCCGCTGGGACTCGTCCAGGAGCTCGTCGGTGCGGACGTTGGCGACGATGGTGCTCAGGTTGACGCCGACGGTCTCCATGAGCTGTTCCAGGAAGTCCCGGTGCACGGAGGTGAAGGGGCTGAAGGACATCAGCTCGATGACGCCGAGCACCTGCTCCTCGACGACGACCGGCAGCACCACGAGGCTGCCCCGGGACGTGCTGCCGAGACCCGAGGAGATCGTGACGTAGTCCTCGGGGACGTTCTCGGCGGTGACGGTGCGGCGGCTGCGGGCGGCCTGCCCGACGAGCGACTCGCCCAGCCGGAAGCGCACCCGGTCCCGGTCGCCCGCGGGGCGTCCGTAGGAGCCGACGAGGCCCAGCTCGACGCCGTCGGCGCCCTCCTCGGCGAGGTAGAACGCGCCGTACTGGGCGCCCACGAGCGGGGTCAGCTCGTCCATGACGAGTTCGGCGACGACGGCCAGGTCGCGGTGGCCCTGCATCAGCGCGGACATCCGGGCCAGACTGGACTTGAGCCAGTCCTGCTCCTGGTTGGCCCGCGTCGTCTCGCGCAGCGAGCCCACCATGGCGTTGATGTTGTCCTTGAGCTCGGCCACCTCGCCCGAGGCCTCGACGGTGATCGAGCGGGTGAGGTCGCCCTCGGCGACGGCGCTCGCGACCTCGGCGATGGCGCGAACCTGGCGGGTGAGGTTGCCCGCCAGCTCGTTGACGTTCTCGGTCAGCCGCTTCCAGGTGCCGGAGACCCCCTCGACCTCGGCCTGGCCGCCGAGCCTGCCCTCGCTGCCGACCTCGCGGGCCACCCGGGTCACCTCGGCCGCGAACGAGGACAGCTGGTCGACCATCGTGTTGATGGTCGTCTTCAGCTCCAGGATCTCGCCCCGGGCGTCCACGTCGATCTTCTTCGACAGGTCGCCGTTGGCGACGGCGGTCGTGACCTGGGCGATGTTCCGGACCTGGCCGGTCAGGTTGTTCGCCATGGAGTTGACGTTGTCGGTGAGGTCCTTCCAGGTCCCGGCCACGTTCGGCACCCTGGCCTGGCCGCCGAGCCGGCCCTCGGTGCCGACCTCGCGGGCGACCCGGGTCACCTCGTCGGCGAAGGCGGACAGGGTGTCCACCATGGTGTTGATGGTGTCGGCGAGGGCGGCGACCTCGCCCTTGGCCTCCACGGTGATCCGGCGGGAGAGGTCGCCGCGGGCCACGGCGGTGGCGACCTGGGCGATCGAACGCACCTGCCCGGTGAGGTTGGAGGCCATCACGTTGACGTTGTCGGTGAGGTCCTTCCAGGTGCCGGAGGCGCCCCGGACGGTGGCCTGGCCGCCGAGGTTGCCCTCGGTGCCGACCTCGCGGGCGACCCGGGTCACCTCGTCGGCGAAGGCCGAGAGCTGGTCGACCATCGTGTTGATGGTCGTCTTCAGCTCCAGGATCTCGCCCCGGGCGTCCACGTCGACCTTCTTCGACAGGTCGCCGCCCGCGACGGCGGTGGCGACGTGGGCGATCGCCCGGACCTGGGCGGTGAGGTTCCCCGCCATGGAGTTGACGGAGTCGGTCAGATCGCGCCAGGTGCCGGAGGCGCCCCGGACGGTGGCCTGGCCGCCGAGGTTGCCCTCGGTGCCGACCTCGCGGGCGACCCGGGTCACCTCGTCGGCGAAGGCCGAGAGCTGGTCCACCATCGTGTTGATGGTGTTCTTCAGCTCCAGGATCTCGCCGCGCGCGTCCACGTCGATCTTCTGGGAGAGATCTCCCTTGGCGACGGCCGTCGCCACGTGGGCGATGTCGCGGACCTGGGTGGTGAGGTTGCCGGCCATCGCGTTGACCGAGTCCGTCAGATCGGCCCAGGTGCCGGAGACGCCGGGCACGGCGGCCTGCCCGCCGAGCGTCCCCTCCGTGCCGACCTCGCGCGCCACCCGCGTCACTTCGGAGGTGAACAGGGACAGCTGGTCGACCATCCCGTTGAACACCCGGGAGATCTCGCCCATCAGCCCGTCGGCCTCGTCCGGCAGACGGGTGCCGAAGTCGCCGTCCCGCACCGCCGTGAGCCCGGCCAGCAGCTGGCGGAGTTCCGGCTCGACCACCGCGGCCGGCCCGGACCGCTCCCGTCCGGAGGAACCCCTGGTCGTCGTCTCAGACATGTCCCATCCTCGTTCCCCACCATGTGCGCACACGGACCGTCCGGCCCACGCCGCGCGCCGGCCGGCCGTTCCCCCGGGTCGGCTCCGGCTGCCGCGATCGTTGCCGTACGGCAATCATGACGACACTACCCCTCCGTGATCGACAGCAGGAGGGCAGTGCCGGTCATCCGGCCGGAACCCGCCCTCCCCGGCCCCGGGACGGGGGGTGTGCGACGCCGCGACCGGGGTACACGCGCCCCCGAACCGGGCGGTCCCCCGCCCCACGACGAGGGGAGCAGTACGTGCTGATGGCCCACCCCGCGGTCCTGCGCGAGCTCATCGAGCAGTACGAGACGCTCAGGATGCTCAAGGCCGAGAACGGCGGCGAAGAAGTACGGCGGCGCATGGACGACCTCGCCTACACGCTGTGTGTCTCCACCGGTACGCGGGACGTGGACGCGGCGCTGATCGCCGCCCGCCACCGCCTGCCGGGCGCGCGCCCCGAGGACGACTCCGTGCTGAGCGCCTGAACACGCGGCCGAGCCCGGCACCCCCTCAGGGGTGCCGGGCTCAGCGCCCCGGGCGGAGCGCGCCCGCCCGGGGACCGCCTACCAGCGGTACCAGCGGCTCGTGCCGCCCCTCGGCCGGGCCACGAAGCCCAGCAGCCACAGGACGAGCACGATGACGGCGATCCACCAGAGCGCCTTGACGGCGAAGCCGGCGCCGAAGAGCAGCAGGGCGAGGAGCAGGACGAGAAGCAGGGGGACCATGGGGGTCGACCTCCGTGAAGACGGTGACTGACGGAAAGGTGAAAGGGCGCCGGACGCGCGCTCCGGCCTCCCGCGGGGGCGGAAGCGCCGCCCGCTCAGCCGCGGCGTGCGAAGAACAGGGCCACCGGCCCCAGGCCGCGTCGTGCGGCCAGGCGCCCGGTCCGGCGCCCCCACCCGTACGCGAGGGCGAGCGCCGCCGCCGTACCGGCCGCGGCACCGGCCGTCACGGTCCAGTGGGCGCGCGCGACGGCCCGCAGACCGCCCCGGTCCCGGGGCCGTCTCCACGGACGGCGCGGGAAGGAGGCGCGGGCCCGCGAGAACGGCCGGCCCGTACGCCCCGTCCACGTCGGGTCGTCCACCCGCCTCAGGCCGGGGCGGTCCGGGACGGCGTGGGGGCCGGTCCGGGGAGGGGTTCCGTCCGCTGTTCTCCGAAGCACTCATGGGCACCGTCTGGCCGGAGTCCCGCACGCTAAACCTGGTGGATCACGGCCCCGGCCCCGCCCCGCGCCCTCCCCCCGCGTGCTTGACCGCGCCCGTACGGGACAGACGACCGTCCATGGTGACGTCACTGCCCGTGGTCTGTTCCGTCCTCGCCGCGCTCGCCACCGGCCTCGCGGCCGTCCTGGTGTCCCCGTGGTGGTGGTGCGCGGCCGGACCCGCCCTGCTGCTCGCCGCGGTCGCGACGTACGACGTCGTCCAGCGGCGCCACTCGATCCTGCGCAACTATCCGCTCCTCGGACACCTGCGGTTCGCGATGGAGGCGATCCGCCCCGAGGTGCAGCAGTACTTCGTCGAGAGGAACGTCGACGGCGTGCCCTTCGACCGGGACACCCGGTCCATCGTGTACGAGCGGGCGAAGGGGACGGACGCCGAGGACCCCTTCGGCACCGAACTGGAGCTGGACCGGACCGGCACCGAGTACCTGGTCCCCTCCATGGCGCCACGCCAGGTGCCGGACGAGGCGCCCCGGGTCCGGATCGGCGGCCCCGACTGCGCGCGGCCCTACGACATGGCCCTGCTCAACGTGTCGGCGATGAGCTTCGGCTCCCTGTCGGCCCCGGCCGTCCGCGCCCTGAACGAGGGCGCCCGGCGCGGCGGCTTCGCCCACGACACCGGCGAGGGCGGGATATCGGAGCACCACCTCGCCCCCGGCGGCGACCTCGTCTGGGAGATCGGGACCGGGTACTTCGGCTGCCGCGCCGAGGACGGCGGCTTCGACCCGCGGCTGTTCGCCGAGAAGGCCGCGCTCGGCCAGGTCGCCTGCGTCCTGCTGAAGATCAGCCAGGGCGCGAAGCCCGGCATCGGGGGAGTGCTGCCCGGCTCCAAGGTCGGCCGGGAGATCGCCGCCGTCCGCGGCGTCCCCGAAGGCCGTACGGTGATCTCCCCGCCGTACCACCGCGTCTACCGGACCCCCCGGGAGCTGGTGCGCTTCCTCGGCCGGATGCGGGAGCTCTCCGGCGGCAAGCCGGTCGGCTTCAAGCTGTGCGTCGGCGCGCGCCGTGACTTCCTCGCCGTCTGCAAGGCGATGCTGGAGGAGGACCTCACGCCCGACTTCATCGTCGTCGACGGGGCGGAGGGCGGTACGGGCGCCGCCCCGCTGGAGTTCGCGGACGCCGTCGGCCTGCCCCTCACCGAGGGCCTGACCACGGTGCACCGGGCCCTCGTCGGCACGGGGCTGCGCGACCGGATCAGGATCGGCGCCTCCGGCAAGGTCGCCACCGGCAGCGACATCGTCAAGCGCCTGATCCAGGGCGCCGACTACACCAACTCCGCGCGGGCCATGATGTTCGCCCTCGGATGCGTGCAGGCCCAGCGCTGCCACACCAACACCTGCCCCGTCGGGGTGGCCACCCAGGACCGCCGGCGCGCCCGCGCCCTCGACGTCCAGGACAAGGCGGAGCGGGTCCGGCGCTTCCAGGAGGCGACCGTCCGCAGCGCCCTCGCGCTCATGGCCGCCATGGGCGCCGACGGCCCTGGGGACCTGGAGCCCGGCATGCTGCTGCGCCGGGTCGGACCCGACGCCGTGCGCTCCCACGCCGAACTGTACGAGCCGCTCGCACCCGGTCTGCTCCTGTCGTCCGCATCGGTTCCGGACACCTGGGCAGGCGACTGGAAGGCGGCCCATCCGGACCGGTTCACCCTCCGGTGAACCGGTCGACAGCCTCAGAGGAAGGAGACCCCATGCCCCGTACCGTCGCACAGGTGATCGTCGACGGGCTCGCAGACCTCGGCGTCGACCGCGTCTTCGGCGTGGTCGGCGACGCGCTCAACCCGATCACCGACGCCATCCGGACCACCGAGGGCATCGACTGGACCGGCTTCCGCCACGAGGAGGCGGCGGCCTTCGCCGCCGGAGCGCGCGCCCAGCTCTCCGGAGAGCCGGCCGTCTGCATGGGCACGGTGGGACCGGGCTCGGTGCACCTGCTCAACGGACTGTACGACGCGGCCAAGAGCGGGGCGCCGGTCCTGGCGATCTGCGGCCAGGTGCCCCTGTCGGAGAGGGGCGGGGACTACTTCCAGGAGGTCGACAACGACCTCCTCTTCCGGGACGTGGCCGTGTACCGGGTCACCGTGACCTCCCCTCCCAGATGCCCCGGCTGCTGGAGACCGCCGTCCGGGCGGCCGTCACCCGGCGGGGCGTGGCGGTGCTGACCGTCCCCGGCGACCTCGGCGACCAGGAGGTCGAGGAGGACCGGCCGACGCGGTTCGCGCTTCCGCGCCCGGCCGTCACGCGCCCCGACGACCCGGCGCTCGCCGAGGCGGCCGAGACGATCGGCCGGGGCTCGCGGGTCACCCTCCTGGTCGGCCGCGGCGCCGGGAGGCCCGCGAGGAGGTGCTGCGCGCCGCCGAGCTGCTCTCGGCGCCCATGGTGCTGACCCTGAAGGGCAAGGAGGGCTTCGAGGACGACAACCCGTACGAGGTCGGCCAGACCGGCCTCATCGGCAACCCGGCCGCGGCCCACGCCATGGACTCCTGCGACACCCTGATCATGCTCGGGACGGACTTCCCCTACCGGGACTGGTACCCGCAGGACTGCCGGGTCGTGCAGATCGACACCCGCGAGGAGCACCTCGGCCGCCGCGTCCCGGTGGACGTCGGGCTCGCCGGGGACGTGGGCGCGACGCTGCGGGCCCTGCTGCCGCTGCTGGCGCCCGTCGCCTCGCGTTCCCACCTCGACGGCGCCCGCGAACGGTACGCGGACTGGCGGGAGGGCAGGCCGGCCTCGCCGACCCCGCCCACGACAGGCGGCTGCTGGGACGCGTACGGGCCGTGTTCGACAACCGGGAGGCGGACGTCCGCCCCGAGGCCCTCGCGGCGGCCGTCGACCGCCACGCCGCCGACGACGCGATCTTCACCTCCGACACCGGCATGGCCACCGTCTGGCTCTCGCGGCTCGTGCGCATGCGCGGCACCCGCCGGCTGATCGGCTCCTACAACCTCGGCTCCATGGCCAACGCCATGCCCCAGGCCATCGGGGCGCAGCTGTGGGCCCCGGACCGGCAGGTCGTGGCCTTCTGCGGCGACGGCGGCCTCGGCATGCTCCTCGGCGACCTGATGACGATCCGCTCCGAACGGCTGCCGGTGAAACTCGTCGTCTTCGACAACCGCCGCCTCGGCATGGTCAAACTGGAGCAGGAACAGGCGGGGCTTCCCGAGTTCGGCACGGTGCTGGACAACCCCGACTTCGCCGCGGTGGCCGAGGCGCTCGGGCTGACCGGCATCCGCGTCACCGCGCCGGGCGAACTGGACGAGGCCGTGCGCAAGGCACTCGCCCTGCCCGGCCCGGTCCTCCTCGACGTCCTGACCAACCCGGCGGAAGTGGCCGTCCCGGGCAAGCCGACGGTGTCGCAGGGTGGGGCTTCGCCATCGCCAAGATCAAGGAGAACCTGCCCTCCGGTCCCCGCTGAGCGGTGAAGCGCCGGATCCACGGGGACTCGTCCCCACGGAGGAGGGCGGTCCGCCGATCGGCGGACCGCCCTCCTCCGTCCCGGTCAGCCCCGGTCAGCCCCGGTCGGCGTAGCGGACCCGGACCCACAGGGGCAGGGCGAACCAGCAGAGCAGGTACCAGGCGAGGACGCCGGAGACCAGCCAGGGCACGTACGGGTCGTGCGTCGCCACGCGCAGGATGAGGAACAAGGCGGACATCAGCGTCGCGAGCAGCAGCAGGAGTCCGGTGAAGGTGAGCCGGGAGGCCCAGACGACGGCCTGGGGCTTGACCCGCCGTCCCGACACGAGCCGGTGGAAGGAGACGGGCCCGATCAGCGCACCCGTCGCCAGCGATCCGAGGACGGTCGTGACCAGGTAGATCGTCTTGTCGGTCTGCTCCAGATCGTGGAAGAGAGGGGTGAACACCACGGTGAGCAGGAACCCGAGGAGGATCTGGACACCGGTCTGCGCCACCCGGATCTCCTGGAGAAGCTCCTGCCAGCGCCGGTCCGCGCGCTCTTCTTCCGTCTCCTCGCGTCCGTCGTGGCTGCTGGTGGGGGTGCGGGTGTTGGTGCGGGTGCCAGTGGGGGTGCGGGTGTCGGTGTCGGTGCCGGTGGGGGTGCGGGTGTTGGTGCCGGTGCCCGGCTCCGGTGCCTCGTCGCCGTGCCGGTGCACCCTCGGGCCGTCTTCCGGCGCACCGCTGTCCCGTTCGTCCATGGATCCTCCTCGGCAGCACGGGTCGGGAGCGGAACCGCACCGTCTCACGGCGGAAGCCCCGTCGGGTGCGGGGCTTCCGTCCGGCGCGGCACGGTGCGGAGTCAGGCCCGCGGCGTACCGGCCGTGCGCGGGGCGCGTGGCCACCGCCGCCGGTGGCGGGGCCGCCGGTCCGCCCGTCCGGCCCCTCCCGCCCCTCCCGCTCTTCCTGTCCGTCCCGTCGGCGCGGTGCGCCGGGGTCGCGGCGGAGCGTACGTACGCCCCTCCCGCTCCGGCCCGGGGCACTGGGGTCCTCGGACGGGACTGAGGCCTCCGGAGCGCGCGGGCGTTGCCCCGTCCTCGCGGGGGAGTCTCCGCACCGGGACGCCGCGTACGGAGATGCCGCGTACGGAGATGCCGTGCACGGAGATGCCGTGCGCGGGGCATCCGGCAGGGGGACGGCCGGCGCGGGGACGGTCGGCGTGGCGACGGCCGGTCCCACCGGCGCGGCGCACGGCGCCACGCGGCCGAGGGCTCGGGTCGGGTTCGACATGAGCGCCTCCTGGGCGGGTTCCGTGGGCCGATCGTCCGTCAGCCTGCTTCCGGGGCCTACAGGTTCGGCTTACCGCTTTTCCCGGATCGAACCCCGAGGACGCGGAAAGACCGCCTCGGCCCTCGGACGAGCCGGGGACCGGGGCCGCGACCCCACGGGACGGGCTCGGAGCGACGGCCGGGGGCAGTGGCGCGGGGCCGCGGTTCGGGACGGCGGCTCGGTACGGCGCCTCGGTACGCAGCCTCGGTACGGAGGCTCGGGACGACAGGCGAGTGGCCCGCACCTTCCACGGGTGCGGGCCACTCACAGGTGCCACCGATCCACGGCAGAGGGGAGCGTGGATCGTCCGGCGCGAGCGTGTCCCTCGCTCGATCTCCGCCTGCCCCGCCGATCGGGATCCACACCTCTCGGTTTCGAGCCGGAGCACAGTCCGTCGGGGACGGTCGGGGAACGGCGGGGGCGGCCGGGCATGTGGCCGCCCCGCATCGGGAGGGGCCCGAGCGGGGCGGCCGCGTTCGCCGGCGCGCGGCCGGGGCGGGGGCGAGGGCCCCGCCACGGGCGCGCCGACGCCGGGCCCTCAGACCGAGCCGCCCCGGCCGCCCGTCCGGAGGCCACCGCGCCCCTCGACGAACGACTCGAACCGCTTGAGGTCGCCTGCCGCCTTGCGCTCGACGAAGCCGAGCTTGTCGTCCGCCTGTTCCGTCACCTCTCCGGGGGCGAAGTCCATCTGGAACATGGCCTCCGTCCGGGTCTCGCCGAGGCGGTGGAACGTCACCATGCCCGCCTGGCGGGCCTCGCCCTCGACCGGCTCCTCCACCTTGGACATGGCGACACCTTTCTCCCGGAGGCGCGTCGTCCCCCTGTCGGGGACATGCTGCGGGGCTTGCGCGGACCGGCGGCCGTCAGAAGCCGCCCATGCCTCCCCCGAAGGGCCAGGACATGCGGTAGTACTGTCCGATCTCCTCGCGGTACTGACGGTCCGCGAGGTGCTTGTCGGAGACGAACTCGGGCGAGTCCTTGACCTGTTCCTTCGACAGGGCGAGGTGGAGGGTCTGCTCCTCCAGGTCGACGCGGGTCACCGCCCGCGCCGGGACGAGCACCTCCTTGCCGAAGATCCAGACGCCCGTGTCGACGACGAGATAGGAGTCGTCCACCTCGTCGGAATGCTTGTCCACCTTGCCGATGTGCCCGTCGGCGGCCTCGACGCGCCACCCGGTGAGGTCGGTACCCGCCAGGTGGCCGGACTCGGCACTGAAGGACCACAGATGGTCGGTCATCGCTGTCACTCCTCTGTCGCTGTGTTCGTGCAGGGCGCGGCGCCGGACGCGCGGGCCGCCTCAGAGCAGGTCACGACGGTCGTCGTCGGTGACCGTGGGCGCCACTGGCGGGACCACCATCCGGCGGCGGCGCAGCACGCTGGTGTAGACGGCGGTCCCGAGCAGGCCGACGCCCATGAGGATCAGGCCGACCAGATCGAGGTCGACCGCTTCGATCTCCCAGTCGGTCGCGAACGTGAGGATCGCGCCGACGGCGATCATGATGATGAACAGTCCCAGGCCCATGGTTGGTTGCTCCTCCCCTGCGGGTTGGACAGCGTCCGCGTACCCGGGTCCGCGGGGATCATTCCGCCGTCCTCGGAGACGGTCGGAACGCGCCGGTCCGAGCCCGTCGGCCAGGCGGCGGACAGGACCCGGACGGCCGCCCTGACCGCGCCGCTCCCGTCCAAGAACGACCTTCCCGCACAACACGTCTGACCGATCGTCAACAAAAGAGAAGTGTGAGGCGGCCGCCCGGGGCAACACGGATTCCCAGGACACGGACATCGGAGGAGAACCCCATGACCGCACTGCTGGACCGCATCAAGCGATTCGCCCGCAGTCCCCAGGGCCGTGACGCGGCGGCGTCCCTTCGCCGCGCCGCGGCCGACCCGCGCAGGCGCGCCGGGGCACGCCGCCTGTTCGGCAGGCTGCGCCACCGCTGACACCTGCCCGCCCCGCACAGCCGTACGCCGGCGCCCCGCGCGATGTACCGCGCGGGGCGCCGGCGTACGGGAGCGGCGCCGGACGCGCCACCCACCCGCCGAGGTGGGGACGCGAGGCCGTCAGCCGCCGTGCTCGCGCGTCTGCTCCTCGCGCCCCACCCGGGGCGCTGGTGCTTGGCGGTGTGACCGCCTGCGCCCTCCGGATCGGTGGCTTCCCGGCCCGCGGCCCCTGCCGCTCACCGGTCCCGCGCCGACCACGGGACAGCCCCGTGAGGACACGGCCTCCTCGGCCTCCCTGCGGGCCTCCTTGTCGCCGCTCTCCCCCTCCGCTTCGGCAGGCGTGGTGCGCGGCCGTCCGGCGCGGCCCTCGTCCCTCCTGTACTGCTTCCGCTCACCCATGGTCCCTCCTCCGTCTCCGTTCCATCGCGGGGCGTGTGCGCCCCTCCTCATCGCTCGGGCCCCTCCTCCGGGGGCGACCAGGAACCCCGCCCCGCCTCCACGTGCGGCTGCTCGGACACACGGGCGTCCCGCCGTCGGCGCGCGACGCGCCGCGAACCCCACCAGAACGCGGCGACCAGCACCACGACCAACACCACTCCCACCAGGATCAGGAACAACGAGGCCGATCCGGAGGCAGCGAGTCCAGAGGCAGCGGCCAAGGAGAGCATCATGATTCTTCCTTTCTCACGGGATCCGAACGGGGCGTCGCATTCCCTCCCCGCCCGGTGGCGCCCGCCTGTATCCGGGCTCCGGGCACATGACGTCCTCCTTCCGCGCGCGTACGGCTCCGGATCGTTCCGGAACACGCGTGTACCCCGTCTCCGTGGTCGCACGCACGGGCGGGCGAACCTGGCCCCCGGACGGACGGACGGGCACGGCCCGAGAGGTCACCGCACCGCTCCGGAGGGGGCCGTGCGGGCGACGCGTCAGAGAGGTCGGCCAACGGTCGGCGTGGGCCCTGCGACACATGGGCACAGCCAATCGGACAAGCGAACCGTTGTACGCTCCGAAGACCGCCCTTGACCCGCCGAAGCGGGCAGGGAGCAGACAGATCAGGAGTTTCTTCGTGCTGCGTACCATGTTCAAGTCCAAGATCCACCGTGCCACCGTGACCCAGGCGGACCTGCACTACGTCGGGTCGGTCACCGTCGACGCCGAGCTGATGGAGGCGGCCGATCTGCTGCCCGGTGAGCTCGTCCACATCGTCGACATCGACAACGGGGCCCGTCTGGAGACGTACGTCATCGAGGGTGAGCGCGGGTCCGGGGTGATCGGGATCAATGGGGCCGCCGCCCATCTGGTGCACCCCGGGGACCTGGTGATTCTCATCAGCTACGCGCAGGTGGACGACGCGGAGGCGCGGAACCTCGTGCCGCGTGTCGTGCACGTCGACGGTGAGAACCGGATCGTGGAGCTGGGAGCGGACGCGTCCGCGCCCGTTCCCGGGAGCGACACGGTGCGCGGTCCGCACGCCGTGCCCTCCCGCGTCTGAGCGGACCCGAGGTCAGCCGCCCTCTCCATGAGCCCCATGGGTCCATGAGCCCCATGAGTCCATGAGGGGCGGGTGACCCGGCGGGCGAGGAGAGGCGGTGGGGCCACCCTGGAAGGGAGCCCCTGTGGGCCCTGGGTGCCAGGAGGTCCCGGTGTCGTGCCAGGAGGCACTGGTGCCAGGGCCCCAGTGCCAGGGGCCCCAGTGCCAGGGGCCCCGTCGACCGGGAGGTCCGCGATGACGCATCCCTTTCCCGAGCCGCTGCCCCGCCGGCGCCCCCGTGCCGCCGCCGAACCCGGTGCCGGTGCCGGTGCCGCCGGACCCCGCGCCCACGCCGGACCCCACGCCCGAGCCGGGGGGACCCGTACCGGAGCCCGTGCCGCAACCCGTGCCGGAGCCCGAACCTCAGCCCGAGCCCGGCCCCGCCTGAGGGGGAGCGGAATCAACGCACAGGTGACATACGGGGCTTGAGGTTGGGCGTGGCCCTTGTCACGGAGTGTGTGGCGCCCCTAACTTGGACGGCTGTCGCTGTGTTCAAGGGGGGCCCATGGCCGTACGCGGACGTCACCGCCGCCACCAGCCGAGCCGGATCAACCGTGCTTCGCTCACCGTCACGGCGGGAGGGGCCGGCATGGCGCTGCCGTTGATCGGTGCGGGCGCCGCGCATGCGGCCTCGCTCGATGTGTGGGAGAAGGTAGCGGCCTGCGAGTCCTCCTCCAGTTGGCACGTCAACACGGGCAACGGCTACTTCGGCGGCCTTCAGTTCACCCAGTCCACCTGGGAGCGGTACGGCGGCACGCACTACGCGCCGCGTGCCGACCTGGCTTCCAAGGACCAGCAGATCGCGATCGCCGAACGCGTCCTCAAGGGGCAGGGCCCCGGAGCCTGGCCGTCCTGCGGCCCCGGGCGGGCCTCGCCCGCGGGGGCAGGCGCCGGACGCGGGGACGAGCCAGCCGGCGGCGGGAACGCCGTCCGTACGGCCTCCCTGCCGGGGCAGCGACTCTTACCCGAGCGGCCGGCCCGGAGCGCGAGTCCGACCACCGTGCCCACCGTCCGGGAGATGTACACGGTGACGCCCGGCGACTCCCTGTCGAAGATCGCTCACGACGAGCAGGTCAGGGGCGGCTGGCAGCGGCTGTACGAGGCCAACCGGAAGGTCGTCGGGGACGACCCCGACCTCATCCACCCCGGGCAGCGCCTGACCCTGCGCATCACGGCCCCGAAGAAGGCCGAGGGAAGCCGGAGAGGAGGCGGCGAAGGCCGCGCAGAAGGCCGAACCGCCCGCGCGGACCGTGCGGCCCGCCAGGCCGCGCCGCCCAGGACCGCGCCCCCGGGGCCGTGCTCCCCAAGACCCCGGTGGTCGGGCACGACGCCCGGCCCTCCACGAAGCCCGCCCACAAGCCGGCTCCGAAGCCCCCCACGGCCAAGCCGAGCACCAAACCCCCCACCCGGCACACCCGAAGCCGAGTCCCAAGCCCAGCACCAAGCCGACCCACAAGCCCAGGCCCGTCGCCGAGCCGTCCACGGAGAACTACTCCGCGCCCGTCTCCGCCGGCATCGGCACCCGGTACGGCACCCGGGGCTCCTCCTGGTCCAGCGGCTACCACACCGGGGTTGACTTCCCCGTGCCCACCGGTACCTCGGTGAAGGCCGTGGCCGGCGGCCGGGTCGTGTCCGCAGGGTGGGGCGGCGCGTACGGCTACCAGATCGTCGTGCGCCACGACGACGGCCGCTACAGCCAGTACGCGCACCTCTCCGCGCTCACCGTCCGCGAGGGGCAGCGGGTGCACGCCGGGCAGCGCATCGCGCGCTCAGGATCGACCGGCAACAGCTCGGGACCGCACCTCCACTTCGAGATCAGGACGGGTCCCGGGTACGGCTCCGACATCGACCCCTGGCGTATCTCAGGGCGCGGGAGTCTCCGTCTGACGTCGCCGGCGCGTCCGATGACGCCGACAGGGACTCCGGCGGGGGCGTCATGCGGTCGAGCGTGAGCTGCACGAGGCCGCCCGCCGCGACCGCGCCGCAGATCAGCGCCGCGACGGTGCCCGCCGCGCCGTAGCGGAAGCTCTCGCCGAAGAGCGTCACACCCACCGCCGCGGCGACCACCGGGTTGACGACCGTGACGGTGGCCAGCGGGGCGGCGAGCCCTGCGCCCCGGTACGAGGCCTGGGAGAGCAGCAGCCCGGTCACCGCGAACGCGGAGAGCACGAGCAGCCCCGTCCACTCGGCGAGCGGGGCCCGCGGGGTCCACTCCTCGGCCACCGACTTCGTCAGGACCGAGGCCATGCCGAAGGAGACGCCCGCCGCCGCGGCGAGCACGATGCTCCGCAGCACGGACCGGCCCACCAGGCGGGCGGCCGTGAACAGGACGGCGACCGCGCCGAAGGTGGCGCCCGCGAGCAGCCAGCGCTCCCCGTCGCTCAGGGACCCCTCGGCGCCGCTGGTGAGGCTCAGCAGCCCGGCGAGGCCCACCGTGGCCATCAGCGCGCCGCGCCAGGCCCGCCGCCCGGCCCGGCGGCCGGCGAACAGGGCCGCCATGGGCAGCGCGAAGACGATCGTGAGGGCGCCCAGCGGCTGGACCAGGCTGAGCGGACCGTACGCGAGGGCGGCGACGTGCAGGCTCGCGCCCACGCCGTTGAGCAGGACGGAGACCCACCAGGCCGGGCTGCGCAGCGGCGCGTAGCGCGGGCCTCGGCGGAGGCCGCGACCCGCTCCTGCACGATCGCCGCGGCCGCGTAGGCGACCGCGGAGGCCAGGGCCAGGACGACGGACAGCATGAGTGGACTCATACCTTCCACGATCTCTCCTCCCGGCCGCCCGCGTCGTCGTACCAGGGGACGTCTTCGGGGATACCGCCGAGGAGTACGCGCCCGCGCGTACGCCCCTGGATGTACACCCGCGCAGGTCGGAACGGGTGCAAAGCAGGCTTTCCGATCACTCGGGACCGGCCGGGAGGGCTTCGGCGCATCCGGGAGGAGTTCGGGAGAAGTTTTCGGGAGAAGTTACGGTGGGGGCCGGTCACAGGATTCCGGGGCGGGGCGTGCGCATGGGACTCGGCGCGAGCGGCGGCGGCGGATCGCCGGGCGGCTTCTTCGCCCTGCGGACCACCGCCCCGGCGACCGGCGGCGCGCACCGGCCGCTCGCCCGCCTGTACGCGGGGGAGGACGGGCCCTCACCGCGCGCGTGGACCACGTCACCGCCCGGCTCTGCGCCCCCGAGCGCCGCGTCGGCGCCTCCGTCGCCCACCTCGGGCTCGCCGCCCGGCTCTGGTCCACGGCCCTCGGCCCGGCGGCGGTCCACGGCCGCTTCCCGGCACTCGACCCCGCCGAGCTGCACTGGGACGGGGCGCTGACCGCCCCCGACGACCTGTGGTGGGCCGGGACCGGGACCCGCCCCGGGACCGTGGACGAGCTGCGCGCGGCCGTCCAGGAAGCCCATCTCGTCCCGCTCCACGCGGCACTGCGCCGGGACGGCAACGTCTCCCCGCGCCTGCTGTGGGGCAACGCGGGCTCCGCCCTCGCCGGCGCCCTGCGCGAGCTGGTCCGCTGGGCGCGCGCCCACGGCCGTCCGGAGGCGGCCGAGCGGGCCGCCGCCCTGGTCTCCGGACTCCTGGACCACCCGGACCTCGCCGGGACGGTCCGCGGCCCGCGGCTGCGCCGCACCAGCTGCTGCCTCTACTACCGCGTCCCGGGCGGCGGGCTGTGCGGCGACTGTGTCTTCGACCACGCCCCCCGCACGGGTTTGGAGGCGCGGCCCCCCGCTCCGTAAAGTTGGGGTTTTGAAAGCCGGCGAGCGGCGACGTACGAGCGAACGAGGAACCCGAAGGCCATGACGGTGACCGAAGAAAACCAGGACTACGGGCCGGGCATCGACCCCGAGCGCCTGGCCGTCTGCCTGAGCGTCCTCGACGAGCTCGACAAGATCGACGTCGACCACCCGGACGCGATCACCGTCCGGCGCGCCACCGCCGGGATCTACCGGACCGTGAAGCAGCGCCGCCGCCAGGAGCGCCGGGCCGCGAAGACGGCGAACGACAAGGCGGTCACCGAGGCCACGGCCACCGGTTCCGCGCAGCGCATCGACGACGAGACCGAGGGCCTGCTGCCCACCTCCGTCACCGAGGAGGGGCGGATCGCGGGGATACTCCAGCGCCCGCGCTCCTGCTACGTCTGCAAGACGCGGTACGTCGAGGTCGACTACTTCTACCACCAGCTCTGCCAGCCCTGCGCGGCGCTGAACCGGGCCAAGCGCGACGCCGGCGCGGACCTCAGCGGCAAGCGCGCGCTGCTCACCGGCGGCCGGGCCAAGATCGGCATGTACATCGCGCTGCGGCTGCTGCGCGACGGCGCCCACACCACCATCACCACCCGCTTCCCCAAGGACGCCATCCGCCGCTTCAAGGCGATGGAGGACTCCGCGGACTGGATGCACCGCCTGGAGGTCGTCGGCATCGACCTGCGCGACCCGGCCCAGGCCGTCGCGCTCGCCGACCAGATGACCGAGGCCGCCCGCTCGACATCCTCATCAACAACGCGACGCAGACCGTGCGCCGGCTGCCCTCCGCGTACGCCGCCCTCGTCGAGGGCGAGGCGGCCCGCTGCCCGCCGGCGAGCTGCCCGCCCACCACGTCATCGGCGCGTTCAACTCGGGCGCGGTCGGCGAGCTCGTCGGCTCGTCCGAGCTTCCCGCCGGCGTGCGCGACCTGGAGGCCCAGCAGGTCGCCGACCTCGCGCTGGTCGCGGGCAACGCCACCATCGCCAAGCACCTCGACGGCACCGCGATCGACGCGGGCGGCCTCGTGCCCGACGTCGTCGACACCAACACCTGGGTGCAGAGCATCGAGCAGATCTCCCCGGTGGAGCTCCTCGAGACCCAGCTGTGCAACTACACGGCGCCGTTCATCCTGATCAGCAAGCTGCGGCCGGCGATGGCCGAGGCGGCGAAGAAGGCGGCCAGCGGCCGTGCCTACGTGGTGAACGTGTCGGCGATGGAGGGCGTCTTCAGCCGCGGCTACAAGGGCGCGGGACACCCGAACACCAACGCCGCGAAGGCCGCGATGAACATGGTGACGCGGACCAGCGGCCAGGAGATGTTCGAGACCGACGGCATCCTGATGACCTCGGTCGACACCGGCTGGATCACCGACGAGCGTCCCCACTTCGACAAGCTGCGCCTCGCCGAGGCCGGTTTCCACGCCCCGCTGGACCTCGTCGACGGTGCGGCCCGCGTGTACGACCCGGTCGTGCGCGGCGAGGCGGGCGAGGACCTCTACGGCTGCTTCCTGAAGGACTACGCCCCCGCCAACTGGTAGACCCCGACACGAGGGCCCCGCTACAGCGGTTCCCACGGTTCCGGCAAGAGCGCCCCATCGGCCTGATGGGGCGCTTTTCCGTCTTGCTTCACCCGATTGCGTCACACTTTGGAGCCCGGTAGAGCGCAGGCGCGCTCATTTGGTTAGTCTGAGGCACACGGTCGGCCACCGAGGAGACACACCTTCCTCACGGCCTTCCTGGGACAGGCCTGCCACCAAGGCCGCGGTCCCGCCACGAACGGCGCCACCGCGACCGGCCGGCACTTGTCCCATACGACGCGACACAAAGGAGTGCGCGGTGACACCCGAACTGACGAAGCAGGAACCGCGACCGGCCGAACGTACCGAGCGGCCCCGCCGCAAGGGCGAGCTGGGCAGCCTCGACGTGTGGGCCCACGCGGCCCCGATCCGGCTCGCGGGCTACGAGGAGGACCTCGCCGAGCCCCACATCCTGCCGGGCATCGACTGATCTTCCCGTGTTCACCCCGGGTGCCCCCGGCCGTCCGCGGCCCGGGGGCACCGGCGCGTTCAGCGGGAGCCGTCGGCGGGTTCCCGCAGGCGGATCGGCGGCAGGTACTCCCGCACCAGCGTCCGGTGCCACCAGGCCCCGGTCTCCCGGAGCTCGCGCCAGGTCGTGTACCGGTAGCGGTAGAGCCGGGCGCGGACGAGGACCGGCGGCGCGTCCGGGAAGGGGTTGTGGGCGAGCAGCCGCAGGGTGTCCCGGTCGCCGTCGAGGAGCCGCTCGACGAAGGGCCCGAACCACTCGCGCGCGTACCCCGGGGAGAGCGCGGCGAACCACATCAGCCAGTCGAGCCGCAGGTGGTACGGGGCGAACTGCCGGGGCAGCCGGCGCGGATCGCCCGGCTTGCCCCGGAAGCCGTACTCCCGCCACACCGTGCCCTCGCGCGGCACCGGCTCGTCGGTGCCCTCGATGACGATCTCGTCCCGGATCCGGCCGACGGTGCCGAAGGCGCCGTAGCTGTTGACCAGGTGGTACGGGTCGTACGAGCGGTTCATCGCCTGGTTCCGGGAGAACAGGTTGCGCACCGGGCGGTAGCTCCGCACCAGGACGAAGGCGGTGAACGCGACCACCACGACCACGTACCAGAGCGGCGGATCCGGCTGGGGGTGCTCGCCGACCAGCGGGGAGGCGTCCACGACGGAGAGCGCGAGCACGATCGTGAGCCAGTTCAGCCAGGCGAAGTTCCCGGAGAGCACCAGCCACAGCTGGGTCGCCACCATCAGACAGGCCGCCGCCGTGGCCACCGGCTGCGGGGTGAAGAGCAGGAACGGCACGAACAGCTGGACGACGTGGTTGGCCGCGGCCTCCACCCGGTGCAGCGGGCGCGGCAGGTGGTGGAAGAACCAGCTCAGCGGGCCGGGCATCGGCTGGGTCTCGTGGTGGTGGTAGAGGCAGGTCAGGTTCCGCCAGCAGGGGTCGCCGCGGATCTTGATGAGCCCGGCGCCGAACTCGACGCGGAAGAGCAGCCAGCGCAGCAGGAACAGGACGAGGACCGGCGGGCCGGTGTCGTCGTTGCCGAGGAGGACGGCGAGGAGCCCGGTCTCCAGGAGCAGCGACTCCCAGCCGAAGGAGTACCAGGTCTGTCCCACGTTCACGATCGACAGGTAGAGCCCCACAGCACCAGCCACAGGAGCATCGAGACCGGCAGCGGCACGGCGTCCCCGGCGCCCGCGGCGAGCGCGAGCGCGAGGGCGGCGCCGGACCCGGCGACGGTCGCGAAGAGGCGGTCGGAGTAGCGCCAGTGGAAGAGCGAGGGCGTGTGGCGCGGGCGGGTCCGGCGCAGGTACTCCGGTACGGGAGCATGCCGCGCTCGCCGATCAGCGCCCGGAACTGGAGGGCTGCCGAAAGGAACGCCACGCAGTACAGCCCGGCGAGGCCCCGCTGGAAGACGATCCGGCTCAGCCACTGGTCGGGTGCGGTGAACCACTCCATCACCACCAGTATCGGCCCGGGATCAGGTCCTGACGAGACGCCCGAGGGTCCGGCCGAGGTGGCGCGCGTAGGCGTGCTGGAGCACCGGGATCAGGGGCCCGCCGAGCCGGGTGTACCAGGCGGCGGGACGGCTGAAGGCGGTGACCGTGAAGCGGACCGTGCCGTCGGGGTCGAGGGTGACGATGAAGGACTCCTCGCCGCACTCCGGGTGTCCGGTCAGGGTGCCGTAGGCGAAGCCGACGCGGTCCTCCTCGTACGCCGTCCAGATCACCTCGCAGGGGACGCCGATGCGGAGCGGTCCGGCGCCCAGCGCCACTTCCAGGCGGACGCCGGGCGCGGCGCGGTCGGCGTCGGCGTGGACGCGCGCCCGGAGGCGCGGTGCGTCCGCCAGGTGGTGACGGCCGCGCCGGCGGTCTCGAAGGCGGCCCTGCCGTGGCCGACGACCGCGCTGTGCCGCAGGTGGTGGTAGCGCTCGGGAGGGCCTCCGGGGTGCGGGTGGCGCCGACCTCGCGGTAGCTGAGGGCGGGGCGGCGGTCGGGCCGGGAGAAGTCGTGCAGCAGGCGGGTCATGCCGGGAGCTCCGTTCGCGGGAGAAGGGCGGGAGAAGGGCGGTCCGTCGCGAGGCGGCGCCGGGCGAGGAGCGCGCAGACGGCGAAGCCGAGGGCGTTGCCCAGGCCGTGCGTGGCGGCCGTCCAGGTCAGGAGAGGTGCGGCAGCCCGGTCGCCTCGCCGAGCGCCCAGCTGAGCGCGAGCGTCATGGTGACGACGAGGACCAGGGCCGAGACGGCGAGGAGGCCACGGGTGAGCGGGCCGGCGGCGAGCTCGCGGCGCTCCCGCAGGGTCAGCACGGAGACCGCGGCCATGCCGGCCGTCAGGACGACGGCGCCCACGAGCTCGGCCCAGTCGTCGACGAAGTAGCCGAGCAGGACGAGCAGGGTGCCGGCGGGGACGCTGAGCGCGGCGAGGCGGGCCGTGGGGCCGTCGGACGTACGGCTGACGAGTCCGGCGACCAGTGCGGCGGCGAAGCCCGCGAAGTGGAAGTGCGGGACGGTCAGCGCGAGGACGTCCAGGTCGAAGCCGAACAGCGGGTACGAGGCCCGCTCGGCGACGAGCGCGAGGCCGGCGACGGAGGGTGCCACCAGGGCGGTGAGGACGGCGATCTCGCTCGGGCGGAGCGAGCGCGTCAGCATCAGCCGGGCCGGGGCCTGGAGCGCGAGGGCCAGTGTCCCGAGGGCGTAGACCGCGGCGAGCGCGGCGGCGGTTCCGGAGCGGGGCAGCCAGAGGGCGAGGGCTCCGGGGCGGCGAGCAGCGGCCAGGCGCGCCGGAGCGGGTCCCAGCCGGGTGGCCGGGGGCCGTCGAGGAGTGCGAGTCCGGTCGGTACGACCCAGAACATGCCGATCATCACGATCGGATTCACCAGGACCGACAGCGTGGTCATGCGTCAGCACCCCCTACTTGAACGCGTTCAACTGACAGATGGAGCGTAGAGCCTCTCTTGAACGTGTTCAAGTCCTTGGCCGGCGCACCCGGTCGGACGCGCTCCGCTTGCGGCCCCTCACGCACTGCGACAGACAGGAGGGACTGGCCGCACACCGGGCGCCGGGCCCGGGGGAGAGAAAGTCGAGAACCAGGTGAGCCCATCCCTCCGCCGGACGCGCCGGACCGGCCCCGCGCCGCGACGCTCGTCTCGGCCCTGCTGCTCACGGGCTGCTCCTCCGTGGGGAGGGCGCCGGCGGCGAACCCGCCGCGACTCCGGTCACGGACGTCTTCCTCCAGCCGCTCGGCGCCCAGGGCCCCGACCCTTCACCGCCTCCACCGTCCGGAACACCGCACCGCCCACCGCCCCGCAGCGACAGCCCGACGACGACACCGGCCAGGCCCGCGAGGTCACCGGCTCCGCCCCGGCCTCTACGGCGGCACGCGCGCGATCGGCAGCTGCGACGTCGAACGGCAGGTCGCCCTCCTCGCCGCGGACCGGACCAAGGCGCACGCCTTCGCCGAGGCCGCCGGCATCCCCGAGGGCGGCGTCGCCGACTGGCTGCGCGGGCTCACCCCGTCGCCCTGCGCGCCGACACCCGCGTCACCGACCACGGCTACCGCGCGGGCAAGGCCGCCGCCTTCCAGGCCGTCCTGCAGACCGGCACGTCGGTCCTCGTCGACCAGTACGGCTCCCGCGCGTCCGCTGCGCCTGCGGCAACCCGCTCCGCAGCCCCGCCGCCGACCGCGGCGGCGTCCACCAGGGCGAGCCCTGGGACGGCTTCGACCCGACCGCGTGGTCACCGTCCGGCCCGCCGACTCCGTCGTCACCAGCCTGGTCATCGTCAACACCACCGACCGCACCTGGATCGAGCGGCGGACCGGCACCGACGGGGGCGAGGACCGCACACCCGACGTCGAGCCGGCCTGCGACCCCGACACCTGCGCCCTCACCGGTTCCGGCACCCCCGACCCGACCGGCCCCGGCCGCCCCGCCTCCCGGACCCCGTGCCGTCCGCGCCCGCCTCCCGGACCCGGTCGGGCCCGGCCCCTCGACCCCGCTCCCCGACGTCCCCACCCCTCCGGGACCGGCGGCACGGGCACCGACCCGACGGCGCCGACGGTCCCTGACCCGTCCACGGAGCCGTACCCCGACCCGTACACCGATCCGTCCACGGAGCCCTTCCCCGACCCGTTCGGGGAGCCCCCCGGCGAGCAGCCCACCGTCCCGGACGGGCAGCTGCCCCCCGACGAGCTCTTCCCGGCGGGCCCGGAGCCCGAGCGACCGGAGACCTTCCAGGGGTGAAAGGGATCTTCCTGGTGCGCACGGGCGGGGCTGCGCCTAGCGTGGCCCCATGAACGCGGGCAGCGGGGGCGGGGAGGCGGACGCGCGGCCGGGCCGCGCGCCGGAGGAGGAGGGGTCCGGGGCCCGGATCCTGGCCGACTACGGCTCCGCCTTCCGGATGGGCGGCTTCGACTGGGACCTGCTCACCGGCACCATGACCATGGACGACGCCGCCCTCGACGTCTTCGACATGGACCGCGCCGACTACGACGGCAGACCCGAGAGCCTCAGCCCGCGGGTGCTGCCGGACGAGGGCCGCCAGCTCGACACCCTCGTGGCCCAGGCGCTCAAGGACGGCAGCGACCAGTACGGCGCCTACTTCCGCATCCGCCGCCGCGACGGCAGCCACCAGTGGACCCACACCCAGGGCCTCGTCCACCGCGACGGCACCGGACGGCCCGTCCGCATCATCGGCATCCTGCGCGACGCCACCCACGAACTCACCGAGTCCGCCGCCCGGCTCGGCCTCGACGAAGGCCGCAGACAGCGCGCCGGCGTCGTCGAGGGCACCACGGCGGCCCTCGCCTACGCCCGGACCGTGCAGGACGTCGTCGACCTGCTCAACGACTCGCACGCGCTCGAACACTTCGGCGCGGCCAGCCTCGTCATGGGCCTCCTCGACTCCGGCCGGATCCGCCTGGTCGCCGAGGGGCCCGACGGCTCCTTCGTGCCGGGCACCCGCTTCACCCGGGTGGACGAGCCGTACCCGATGAGCGAGGTCATCCGCACCCTGCGCCCCGCTTCATCGACTCGGCCCGGGACTTCGCCGACTCCTTCCCCGTGCTCTGGCCCCACATCAGCGGACTCGGCATCACCGCCGCCGCCTACCTCCCGCTCATCGCCCAGGCCCGGCCCATCGGCGCCCTAGGCCTGCTCTACAGCGACAAGACCGGCTTCAGCGAGGACGAGCGGACCCTGCTCGTCGCCCTCGGCAGCAGCATCGCCCAGAGCCTCCAGCGCGCCATGCTCTACGAGCAGGAGCACGACCTCGCCGAGGGACTCCAGCAGGCGATGCTGCCCCGCCGGATCCCCGAGGTGCCCGGCGCCCAGACGGCCGTCCGCTACCGCTCCGCCCGCCTCGGCCGCGACGTCGGCGGCGACTGGTACGACGTCATCGCGCTGCCCGGCGACCGGGTCGGCGCCGTCATCGGAGACGTCCAGGGCCACGACACCCACGCGGCGGCCGTCATGGGCCAGCTGCGGATCGTGCTGCGCGCCTACGCCGCCGAGGGCCACCCCCGGCCACGGTCATGGCGCGGGCCTCCGTCTTCCTCCACGAACTCGACACCGAACGCTTCGCCACCTGCACCTACGCCGAGGTCGACCCCGTCACCGGAGTCGTCCAGGTGGTGCGCGCCGGCCATGTCGACCCGCTGATCAGGGACGTCGACGGCCGCTGCCGCAGGATCCCGGTCGAGGGCGGGCTGCCGCTCGGGCTCTCCGCCGAGTTCGGCCGGCTCGGCTATCCCGTCACCACCCTGGAACTGGACCCCGGCCAGACGCTGCTGCTCTACACCGACGGCCTCGTGGAGAAGCCCGGAGCCGACCTCGACGAGGGCCTCCAGTGGCTCTCCTCGCTCGTCCGGCGCGGCCCCGCCGACCTCCAGGAGCTCGCCGACCACCTGTGCGACGTGGTCGCCGACCGGGGCGGCGAGGACGACGTCGCGATCCTGCTGCTGCGCCGCCACGGCGGGTACCACCCGCGGGACACCGGCCGCTTCCAGCAGCACGTGGCACAGAGCGACCCCGAGGCGCTGAGCTCGGCCCGGCACATGATCCGCGCCGCCGTCCGGGCCTGGGACGCGGAGGACCGCGCCGACGAGATCGAACTGGTCGCCGACGAGCTGATGACCAACGCCCTGATGCACACCGACGGCGGAGCGATCGTGACCCTGCGGATCCTCGCCGGGCCGCCGCGACGGCTGCGGGTCGAGGTGGAGGACCGGTCCAGCGCCCTGCCCCGGCGCCGCGAGGCGGGGGAGGCGGGGGTGTCCGGGCGGGGACTGCTCCTGGTCGACCAGCTCTCCGACGCGTGGGGCGTGGAGTCGAGGGGCGGCGGCAAGTGCGTGTGGTGCGAATTCACCACTCTTTAACTGAGCGTGAACTGATCGTACTTGACCGTAACTGACGGTACGGGATTGACTTCGTTCACCCGCCCCTCCCCACCTCTGCAGCGCGCACCGAAGACACCGCAGGACAAGAGGACATCGTGAGCAGCGAGCTTCTGGCACCCCTGGACCTGGCCTTCTGGCACCTGGAATCCACCGATCACCCCCTGCACCTCGGGGCCCTCGCCCACTTCGGCCCCCGCCCGTCACCGCCGGGCACGAACCGGCCGACATCCTGGACCTGCTCGCCCGGCGCGCCGCCGCCGTCCCCGGCTCCGGATGCGCGTCCGCGACGTCCTGTTCCCCGTCGGCGGCGCCGCCTGGAGCACCGACCCCGACTTCGACGTCCGCCGGCACGTCCGCGAGATCGCCCTCCCGGCACCGACTTCCCGCCGAGACCGCCCGGCTCGCCGCCGAACTCATGGAACGCCCCGTCGCCCGGGGCCTGCCACCCTGGGAGATGTACCTGCTCAGCGGCGCCCCCGACGGCTCCTTCGCCGTCCTCGTCAAACTCCACCACGCCCTCGCCGACGGCATGCGGGCCGTCGCCATCGGCGCCGGGATCTTCGACGAGATCGCCGCCGGCCGCCGCCCGGCGGGCCGCCCCGGCCCGTCCCCCGCGCTCCTGGCCGCCCGGCCCCGGCCGCCTCCTCGACATCGCCCGCGACCGCCTCGGCGACCTCGGCCGGGCCGTCGAGGTCGGCGCCTCGGTCGTCGGCTCCTCCGTCGCCCGCGCCGGCCACCTCGACCCGCGCCCCACCGGCCCGCTCGCCGCCGACTCCAGCGGCACGCGCCGGATCGCCACCGCCACCCTGCCCTCGACCGCGTCCACCGGATCCGCCGCACCACCGGCGGCACCGCCAACGACGTCCTCCTCACCCTCGTCGCCGGCGCCCTGCGCCGCTGGTTCGACGGGCGCGGCCTGCCCTCCCCGGCGCCGACCCCGGGCCCTCGTCCTGGTCTCGCGCCGCCGCCCCGGCACCCCGGCCGGCCCCGGCAACAGCCTCTCCGGCTACCTCCTCGACCTGCCCGTCACCGAAGCCGACCCGGCCGCCCGGCTCGCCGCCGTCCGGGACGCCATGGACCGCAACAAGGCCGCCGGACCCTTCCGGGCGCGGGCGCCGTCGCCCTCCTCGCCGACCGGCTGCACCCGCTCGCCCACCGCTTCGGCGCGCCCCTCGCCGCCGGCGCCGCCCGGCTCCTCTTCGACCTCCTCGTCACCCAGGTCCCGCTGCCCCGCTCCGCGCTCTCCCTCGGCGGCGCCCGCTGCGCGCGCTCTTCCCGATGGCCCCGCTCGCCCGCGGCCAGTCCCTCGCCGTCGCCATGTCCCCGTACGGCGGCCGGGTCCACATCGGCCTCGTCGCCGACGGCGAGGCCGTCCCCGACCTCGACGCCCTCGCCGCCGCGCTCACCGCCGAACTCGACCTGCTCGACCCGCCGGACGCTACGGCGCGCACGTAGTGCCGGGGCGGACCTTCGTCAGCGAGACCAGATACGCCTCGACCTTCTCGTCCACGCAGGCGTTCCGGCCGTAACCGGTGTGCCCGGGGGCCTCGAAGGACAGCAGCATGCCGCCGGGGAACTGCCCCGCCAGGCTCACCGCCTCGTCGTACGGCGTCGCCGGATCGCCCTGCGTGCCGACGACGAGGACCGGCGGAACGCCCGCCGCGCGCACCCGGTGCGGCCGCTGGGTCCCGGCGGGCCAGTCCTTGCAGACCAGCTCACCCGTCACCCCGGACGTGCCGTACACCCCGCCGCCTCGTCGGCGGGAGCCAGGGCGTCCCAGTAGGCCCGCGCGTCGCGGGGTGGGGACGTCGAGGCAGTTGACCGCGATCAGGGCGGCCTCGCTGTTGTCCTCGGGGACGCCGCTCGCGGGCGCTTCGGAGGCACCGGCGGCGGGGTCGGCGTCGGGCTCGGCACCGGCGGCGGGCCCGGCACCGGCGTCGGGTTCGGAGTCGGGGCCTCCTCGTCGGCCGCCGCCAGGGCCGCCAGCTTCGTCCCGTCCCGTCGTCCGCCGCGCGCAGCGCTCGGACAGGCCCTCCCACTGCGCCTCCGGCGTGTACATGGACAGCGAGGCGCGTCGATCAGGCCCGACGCGTCGAGACCGTCCTCGGAGCCGTCGACCGGCAGCGGCGCGCGCCGCGTCCGTTCGAGGAGCCGGTCGATCAGCGCGCGTATCTCCCGGGGCGTCTTTCCGGGGCAGCCCTCGCCCACCGTGTCGGCGCAGGACTCGGCGTACTCCTCGACCGCGTCCCGGAAGCCGGCCGACTGCCCGAGCGCGCGCTGCCGCCAGTCCAGGGACGGGTCGATCGCCCCGTCCAGCACCATCGCCCGCACGCGACGCGGGAACTGCTCGGCGTACGAGGTCCCCAGGCTCGTGCCGTACGACCAGCCGACGTACGTCAGCCTCCGCTCGCCCAGGGCCGCCCTCAGCACGTCCAGGTCCCGGGCCGCGTCGTCCGTCCCGACGTGCGGCAGCAGCGGACCGCTGGCCTTCTCGCAGGCGGCGGCCCGCGCCCGCGCGCCCGCGAGGGCCTCGGCGCGCTCGGCGTCCGTACGGGGATAGAGGGGTCTCGTCCGCCGCCTCGGTCTCGTCGGCGGTGACGCAGGTCAGGGCCGGCTTGCTCCCGCCGACCCCGCGCGGGTCGAAGGACACGATGTCGAACCGCTCGCGCACGCCCTTGCCGATCTCGTCGGCGATCCCGTCCTCGACGAGCTTCACGCCGGGCTCGCCCGGACCGCCCGGGTTCAGGACGAGCGAGCCGAGACGCCGGCCGGGGACGGCGGTCGCCGCCTTCGCCACCGGCAGCACGAAGGTCTTGCCGTCGCCGGGCCGGGAGTAGTCCCTCGGGACGGTGAGTTCGGCGCACCGGAGGTCGCCGCAGGGCCGCCACACGAGCTTCTGGCCGTAGAAGCGCCGCAGCTCGGGGCGGGCGGCCGGGTCGACGGCGGCCGAGGACCGCGGCCGGTTCCCGTCCTGTCCCGGCCCGGCCGTGCAGGAGGCCAGGGAGGCGGTGCCGAGGACGGCGAGGGCGAGGACGAGGGCCCGGCGGCGGGCGGTGGCGCGGGGCGGAAGGGCGGTGGTGCGGAACGGTCGGCCGGTGGTGCGGAAAGGATGGGCGGCGGTGGACGGACGGGCGGTGGTGGACGGACGGGCGGTGCTGCGGAACGGACGGGCGGTGGCGCGGAACGGACGGGCGGTGCTGCGGAACACGGGAAACTCCCCCTGGATGGTCGGTCCAGGGGAGTCTCGGGGACGGATGCTGAGGTTTTGCTGAGGACGGGGACGCCGGTCAGTCCGAGGCCGGCAGCCGGAGCACGAACCGGGCCCCGCCCGCCGCCGACCGGCCCGCCGTGAGGGTGCCGCCGTGGACGTGGGCGACCCAGGAGGCGATCGACAGACCGAGGCCGGTGGAGCCCGATCCGCTGCGGAACCGCTCGAAGAGGGCGCCCGCGACCTCCGGAGGAAGACCCGGCCCCGCGTCCTCGACGGTCACCGTGCCGTCCCGGCCCACCGTGAGCAGCACGTCCGCCGGGACGCCCGGCGCGTGGCCGTGCGCGAGCGCGTTGTCCAGCAGGTTGCCGACGGCCCGGCGCACGAGATCGGGTCGGCCACCACGACCGCCTCCGCCGCCTCGACCCGCACGCGGTGGCCGCCCGCACCGGCGGACTCCTCGGCCACCGCCTCCACCAACTGGTCCAGACGCAGCGGCTGCCGGGTCACCGCGGCCGTCCCGGACATCAGCCGGGCCCGGGTGAGCAGCCCGTCGACGAGCCGGCCCATCCCTCCGCCAGGCGCAGCGTGCGCCGGTGCACGTCCGCGCTGTCCGTCTCGCCGCGCAGCGCCGTCTCGGCGAGCGTCCGCAGCGAGGCGGCCGGGGTCCGCAGATCGTGCGCGGCGTCCGCGAGGAACGCCTCCTGCCGGTCGAGCGCGAGGAGCGCGGGCCGGACCGCCCGCCCCGACAGGACGTGACCGACGGCCGCCGACAGCAGGACGAGCACCGCGCAGCCGCCCGTCACCAGCCACACCAGCCGCCGGTGGTCGTCCCGGGGCGCCCGCGTCGGCCACGGTCACCAGGACGCCCTGCGGCCCCGCGTCCTCCGGCGCCTCCGGCGCGTAGAAGGGCTGCGCGAACACCCGTACCGGCTCGCCGTCCGTCGTCCGCCCGTCGAAGGCCCGTACGCCGTCGGCCCGCACCGCCGCCCGGCCCGCCTCCTGGACCACGGACCGGCCCACCGTCAGACACGGCTTCGCCGGCGCGTGCTCGACCCTCAGCGCGCCCGGGGCGCCGGGCTCCACGAGGAGCACGGTCAGCGGCGGGCAGGCGGTGTCCACCGAGTCCGCGAGGACGTCCAGGACGAGCCGCCCGTCCCGGTCCGTCTCCAGCAGGCCGAGAGCCCAGCTGGTGTCCGCGTCCATCGTGTGGTCGAGCTGCTCCCGCCAGCGGCCGCTGTCGCTGCGCACGGCGAGCACGGCCATCGCGACCAGCCCCACGGCGCTGGTCAGCGCGAACAGCAGGCTGATCCGCCGGCGCAGCCGCAGCACCGGGCCGTCGGCGTGAGCGTCCGCGACGTGCTCCTCACGAGGTGCCGTCCGGCGGCGAGAGCCGGTAGCCGAGCCCGCGCACGGTGTGGATCAGCGGCGGGTCCCCGAGCTTCCGGCGGAGCTGGGAGACCAGCACCTCCAGGACGTTCGACTGCGGCTCGGCCATCTCGTCCCAGCAGCTCTCGATCAGCTCGGCGCGGGACACCGCCTGGTCGGCGCGCGCCGCGAGGACCTCAAGGACCGCGAACTCCCGGCCCGTGAGCGTCAGCAGCACCCCGGCCCGGCGGACGTGCCGGCGGGCGGTGTCGATCTCCAGGTCGCCGACGCGGCGCACCGGCGGGCGGACGACCGCCGCCCTGCGGCACAGGCTGCGCACCCGGGCGACCAGCTCCGGCACGGCGAACGGCTTGACGAGGTAGTCGTCCCCGCCGCTCGCGAAGCCCTCCACCCGGTCCGCCACCGTGTCGCGCGCGGTCAGGAACAGCACCGGCACGTCCCGCCCGGCGCGCCGCAGCCCGTCCACGAAGACGGCGGCGTCCCCGGACGGCAGCATCCGGTCGAAGACCGCGCAGTCGTACGCCGTGACGAACAGCGCCTCGTCGGCCCGGGGCAGATCGGCGGCCTCGTCGACGGCGAGCCCGGCGGCCCGCAGCGCGGCGGCCACCCCGAACCGGAGGTCTTCGTCGTCCTCGACGAGCAGTACACGCACGCCGGACACCCTAAGCACCGCCCCGCCGGATGCCGAAACCGCCCGGACGGTCCGCGCCACCGCTGGCCTAGACTCCGCCGCATGCTGCGCGTACTGGCCGTCGACGACGAGGAGCCCGCCCTCGGGAGCTGCTCTACCTGCTGCGCGCCGACCCCGGGTGCGGACCGCCGAGGGCGCCGGGGACGCCACCGCGCCCTGCGCAGGATCGGGCGGGCCCTGGAGACCGGCCCCGACGGCGACGACGGCATCGACGTCGTGTTCCTCGACATCCACATGCCCGGACTGACCGGCCTGGACGTGGCCCGGCTGCTCGCGGGCTTCGCCCGGCCCCCGCACATCGTCTTCGTCACCGCCCACGAGGGCTTCGCCCTCCAGGCCTTCGACCTGAAGGCGGTCGACTACGTCCTCAAGCCGGTCCGCCGCGAGCGCCTCGCCGAGGCCGTCCGCCGCGTCCACGAGCTGGTCCACGCCACCGCCGCCCCCGCCGCGTCCGAGCAGATACCCGTGGAGCTCGGCGGCGTCACCCGCTTCGTCCCCGTCGACGACATCGCGTACGTCGAGGCCCACGGCGACTACGCCCGCCTCCACACCGACCACGGCAGCCACCTCGTCCGCATCCCGATCTCCACGCTCGAAGAGCGGTGGGCCGCCCGGGGTTTCGTCCGGATCCACCGCAGCCATCTCGTGGCCCTGGGCCGGATCGACGAGCTGCGGCTCGACGCCGGCGCCACCTCCGTGCGGATCGGCGACACCGACCTCGCCGTCAGCCGCCGCCACGCCCGCACCCTCCGCGACCTGCTGATGCGCCGGGCCGGCGGCTGACCGGCACCCCTACCGGCGCCGCACCCCGTCCCCGTACACTCCACGAGCCGAGGAGACAGCCAGAGAGCGGACGCCGATGCCGGAGCCCCAACCCCGCGCAGGCCCCGGCGCGAGACCGTCACGTACGCCTCCGCCCACGGACCGGGCGCCGTGCCCGCGCCCGCCGGGCGGCGCCCCGCGCACCCGCCCGCGCGCTCCGAGATCGACGAGCAGACCACCCTCGGGCACACCTACGTCCGCTCCCTGATGCGCAGTCAGCTCCGCGCCGCCCTCACCGCCCTCGGGGCCCTGACCCTGCTCGTCGGCCCGCTGCCGCTGCTGCTCGCGCTGCCCGCGCCCGAGGCGCTCGTCTGGACCGCGCTCGGCTTCGGGGTGTACCCGGTGGTCTGGGCCGTCGCCCACTGGTACGTCCGCCGGGCCGAGCGCAACGAGCGCGACTTCACCGGCCTCGTGGAGCGCTGAGAGCGGTGGACCGCCCCGCATGAACCAGACCCACGCCGTCGCAGCCGTCACCGCCGTCGTCCTCGCCACCGTCCTCATCGGCGCCCTCGGCCTGCGGATCTCCCGCACCACCTCCGACTTCTACGTCGCCTCGCGGACCGTCCGGCCGGGCCTCAACGCCGCCGCCATCAGCGGGGAGTACCTCTCCGCCGCCTCCTTCCTCGGCATCGCCGGACTCGTCCTCGTCCAGGGCCCCGCCATGCTCTGGTACCCGGTCGGCTACACCGCCGGACACCTCGTCCTGCTCGTCCTCGTCGCCGCCCCGCTGCGCCGCTCCGGGGCGTACACCCTCTCCGACTTCGCCGAGGCCCGCCTCGAATCCCCGCAGGCCCGGCGGGTCGCCAGCCTCTTCGTCGTGGGCATCGGCTGGCTGTACCTGCTGCCGCAGCTCCAGGGCGCCGGGCTCACCCTGGAGATCCTGACCGGCGCCCCCGACTGGGTCGGCGGACTGCTCGTCGCCCTGGTCGTCACCGGCACGGTCGCCGCGGGCGGGATGCGCAGCATCACCTTCGTGCAGGCCTTCCAGTACTGGCTGAAGCTCACCGCCCTGCTCGTCCCCGCCCTCTTCCTGCTCGCCGCCTGGTACGGGGACGGGGCGCCCCGCGCCCGCTTCGACGCCCCCGCCGTGCTGCGCGGCCACACCGTCGTCGAGGTCGCCGACACGGTACGGATCGGGCTGGACGACCCGCTGACGGTCACCGTCACCGGCAGCGTCGACTCCGTCGCGTACACCGGTCGGACCGTCACCCTGGCCCCCGGCACCCACCACGTCCGGGGCGGCACCACGCTCTCCTTCGCGCCGGGCGCCGAGCTCCCCGCGAGGGCCGCCGGCGGCTCCGACCCCTCGGCTGGTCCCAGCCGCTGGCCGGCGGCCGCGACGGACACCAGCTGTACGCCACGTACGGGCTGATCCTCGCGACCTTCCTCGGCACCATGGGCCTGCCGCACGTCGCCGTCCGCTTCTACACCAGCCCGCACGGCCGCGCCGCCCGCCGCACCACCCTCGTCGTCCTCGGCCTCGTCGGCGGGTTCTACCTGCTGCCGCCGCTGTACGGGGCCCTCGGCCGGATCTACGCCCCCGAACTCGCCCTCACCGGCTCCGCCGACGCCGCCGTCCTCGTCCTGCCCGACAGGATCCTCGGCGGAGTCCTCGGCGACCTCCTCGGGGCCCTGCTCGCCGCGGGCGCCTTCGCCGCCTTCCTCTCCACCGCCTCCGGGCTCACCCTGTCCGTCGCCGGGGTCCTCGCCCAGGACGTGCTGCCTCCCGGGGCGTCCGGCACTTCCGCCGCGCGACCCTGCTGGCCACCGTCGTCCCCCTGGGCGTCGGGGTGGTCGCCTCGCAGGTCCCGGTCGCCGACGCCGTCGGCCTCGCCTTCGCCGTCTCCGCCTCCTCCTTCTGCCCGCTGCTCGTCCTCGGCATCTGGTGGCGGCGGCTCACCCCGCCCGGCGCCGTCGCCGGACTCCTGCTCGGCGGCGGCTCCGCCCTCGCCGCCGTGATGGCGACCCGGGCCGGGCTCGCCCCGAGGGCTGGCCGCACACCCTGATGGCCTGGCCGGCCGTCTGGTCGGTCCCGCTCGGCTTCCTGTCGATGGTGCTCGTCTCGCTCGCCACCCCCGCCGGATCCCGCCCGGCACCCCGCGATCCTCGCCCGGCTCCACCTCCCGGAGGAGATCACCGGCACGATTCCCGTCCCCGCCCAGGAGGCACGACCATGACCCGCGTCCGGGCCCGCCGATGAACGGCATCGCCCTCGCCGCCGCGGCCGCCGCCGCGACCGTGCCGCTCGCCGCGGGCTTCGCCCTCGGCCGCCTCACCGCCCGGCGCGGCGGCCGCGCCGCCGAGGGCGACCTCGGCACGCCCGTCGAACGGGCCACCTTCCACACCCTGCACACCGCCTCGCTCGCCGCGCCGCCGCTGCGCGCCGGGCTCACCGAGGAGACCGCCCGCAAGGCGGCCCGCACGCTCCGCTCGCTGCTCGGCACCGAGGCGCTCTGCCTCACCGACCGGGGCGCGGTCCTCGCCTGGGACGGGCCGGGCGAGGACCACCACCGCGCGCACGTCCCCGGGCAGGCCGCCGAGACCCTGGAGACCGGCCGCAGCCGCTCGGCGCACAGCGGCTGCGACGACCCGGCGTGCCCGCTGCGCTGGGCGGTGACCGCCCCGCTCACCGGGGAGGACGGGGTGCTCGGCGCGCTCGTCGCCTACGGTTCGCGGGAGTCGGCCGTCCTCGTGCGGGCCGCGACCGAGGTGGCCCGCTGGGTCTCCGTCCAGCTGGAGCTGGCCGAACTCGACCGCTCGCGCACCCGGATCGTGGAGGCCGAGATCCGCGCGCTGCGCGCCCAGATCTCCCCGCACTTCATCTTCAACTCCCTCGCCGCCATAGCCTCGTTCGTCCGCACCGACCCGGAGCGGGCGCGGGAACTCCTCCTGGAGTTCGCCGACTTCACCCGCTACTCCTTCCGCAGGCACGGGGAGTTCGCCCAGCTCGCCGACGAACTGCGCGCGATCGAGCAGTACTTGGCGCTGGCGGGCGCCCGGTTCGGGGACCGGCTGAAGGTGACCCTGCAGATCGCCCCCGAGGTGCTGCCGGTGACCCTGCCCTTCCTCTGCCTCCAGCCGCTCGTGGAGAACGCCGTCAAGCACGGCCTCCAGGACCGGGAGCGGGGCTGCCGGGTCACCATCGCGGCCCGGGACGCGGGCGCCGAGGCGGTGGTGACGGTCGAGGACGACGGCATCGGCATGGACCCGGAGCGGCTGCGCGCCGTCCTGCGCGGGGAGCACCCGGCGGGCTCCGGCATCGGCCTGTCCAATGTGGACGAGCGGCTGCGCCAGGTGTACGGGGCGGAGCACGGACTCGTCATCGAGACCGGGGCCGGTGCCGGGATGAAGGTGACGGTGCGCGTCCCCAAGTACCGTCCGGGGTGCACCCTTCGGCACCCTGACTCAGCCCAGGTGCAGCGACAGATGGGCGAGCGGGAGGCCCAGCTTCCAGGCGGGGAGCCAGATCTGCTCGGACTCGTCGACCGGCCCCTCGGGGTCGGTCCGGCCGTCGAGGTCGGCGGCGCGGATCCAGGTGTCCCGCAGCCGGCGCCAGGCGGTCCGGGCGAGCGCCAGGTCAGGGCCCTCGTCGCCGGCCGCCCGCCGTGCGGCGAGCCGCTCCTCGACCCAGGGCGGCCAGGGCCGGTCGTACGCGGTGTGCCGCAGCCATTCGTCGAGGCGGTAGGCGCCCCGCGCGCCGCCGGTCCCCCGGCCCCTCCGGTCCCTCGGGCTCCTCGGCGAGGTGGACCGTGAGGGCCAGGGCCTGGAGCCCGGCCCGGTACTCCAGCGAGCCGGGGGCCACGAGCGCGGCGGCCCGCAGCACCTCGTCGGCCAGGTACTCGGCGCACAGCCAGGCCATCGGGACGGCGAGGCCGCCACCGCTGGTGCCGCCGGCGCCGTTCGTGCTCTCGGGCAGCAACGCTCCCACCTTCTCCCGGACATGGAGGGCCCCGGACGTCGGGGGCCCGGGGAGAGCCTCCTCCGTGAAGGGCCCCCGCGGGTCCCGCTTTGCTCAACTCGCCCGTGCGGTTTCGGATACGTTTCCCGGCCGGATCGGTACGGGTGGGGTTCCTGGTGCCGGGCGGGTCGGGGGCGACGGGAGGGCGCGCCGTCCGGGCCGGGGTCAGCCGAGCAGCGCGTAGACGGCGGTCGCGTGGGCCGCGGTCTCCTCCGTGCCCTCGGCCGTCATGGTGATGTCGGCGAAGGCCATCCGCTTGCCCGCCTTGGTGAGCCGGGCCCGCACGAGGACGTCGGCGCCGACCACCGCGCGCTGGAAGCTGATCGACTGCTGGACGGTGGTCATCGGCACGAAGCCGCCCCGGGCCGCGGCGACCGCGATCACCGTCGCGGTGTCGGCGGCCGCCATCAGGGCCTGGCCGGAGAGGCCGCCGCCCTCCCGGGCGAGCCGGTCCGACCAGGGGAGCCGGAGCACGGCCTCGTGGCCGTCGACGGATGCGACGGTCAGTCCCAGATCGAGCACCCAGGGGCGAAGTTGTCGGCGAGGACCTTTTCGGCGGCGGCGAGTGTCAGCGTCACGGCGTCATTGTGGGGCCCCGGCACGGGACCGGGCAACGGCCTCCCGGGGCGGGCTCAGGCGAGGGCCGGGCGGCGCGGCCGGTAGCCGGGCAGGAGCGGCCGAGCTGCCGGAGCGCGTAGTGCGAGCGGGACTTGACGGTCCCGGCGGGGATGCCGAGCTCGACGGCGGCCTCGTTGACGGTGAGGCCGTGGAAGTAGAGCCGGACGAGGACCGCGCGGTGCTCGGGGCTCAGCTCCCGCACGGCGGCCCGTACGTCGAGCGCGGCCTCGGCCGAGGCGGTGGCGTCGGCGGGGTCCGGTGTCACGGCGAGGGCGCCGTCGCCGATCTCGGCGGGCCGGGCGAGGCGTGAGCGGCGGGCGTCGATGGCGAGGCGGCGGGCCACGGTGAACAACCAGGGGCGCATCGAGTCGTAGGGGCCGTCGAAGGCCTCGGGGTGGAGCCAGGCCCGCACCAGGGTCTCCTGGACGAGGTCCTCGGCCCGCTGTCGGTCCCCGTGGGTCAGGGTGAGCAGGAAGGCGAGCAGCGCCGGACCGTGGTCCCGCTGGAGCTCTTCGAGGGTCCGCTCGTCGGTCCTCGCCGTCGTCGCCGTCGTCATGCCGCCCGCCTCTCCCGTGCTCGTCGTCCGGGGCGTATACGAGCGCATCCGGACGGCGGGGGACAGGGAACGGACAGCGGTCTGCGACGAACGGTCGCACCGAGCGACGAATGGCACGGCGAACGGTCGTGCGGAGTCGGTGCGTCCGTTTCAGCGGGGTTCGTCGCCCCGCGCGGCCCCGACCCTTGACTGCGGCTTTCCCGGGAGATCAGTTCATAGGGATCGGTTCATCAGAACAGATGCTCATCACATGATTCGGGTGGAGTGCCGCACATGACCTCACGCACCAGATCCGCGGAGGCGGCCGCGCTGGCCGCGTTCCTGCTCGCGGCGGCGACCGGTTGCGCCGGGGGAGGCACCACCACCCGGGCGCCACGGCCGCGCGGACGGGGTCCCGTCCGCCGCTCCGGCGGCGCCTCCGCGCCCACCGGCTTCACCCTCGTCGTCTCCGGCGACGTCCTCCCGCACGACTCGGTCATCCGGCGGGCCGCCGAGGACGCGGACGACGCCGGCTACGACTTCGGCCCCGTGTTCGCCGGGGCCAAGGCCGTGGTCTCCCGGGCCGACCTGGCGATCTGTCACATGGAGACCGCGTACGGGAGGAGGGCGGGCCCTACACCGGCTACCCTGCCTTCAAGTCGCCGCCCGAGGTCGCCGCCGCGCTCAGGGCCACCGGCTACGACTCCTGCTCCACCGCCTCCAACCACACCCTCGACGACGGGGCGGCGGGCCTCCGCCGCACCCTGGACGCGCTCGACAGGGCCGGTGTGCGGCACGCCGGCTCCGCCCGTACGGCCGCGGAGGCGGCCCGGCCCACCCTCCTGAAGGCCGGCGGCGCCACGGTCGCCCACCTCGCCTACACCTACGGCACCAACGGCTACCCGCTGCCCGAGGGGCAGCCCTGGGCGGTGAAGCGGCTCGACGAGGACCAGGTGATCGCCGACGCGCGCGCCGCCCGCGCGGCCGGCGCCGACGTGGTCGTGGTCAGCGTCCACTGGGGCACCGAGTGGCAGACCGAACCCGACGCACGGCAGCTCTCCTCGGCCGGGCGCTGACCGCCTCGAAGAGCGGCGGCCGGCCCGACATCGACCTCCTGGCCGGCACCCACGCGCACGTGCCGCAGGCGTACGAGAAGGTCAACGGGACCTGGATCGTCTACGGGATGGGCGACCAGATCGCCGGCGACATGATCAACCACGAGGGCTCCTACGACCCGCGCGGCAACATGAGCAGCATCGGCCGCTTCACCTTCGCCCCGCCCAGGACCGCCGGAGGACGCTGGGAGGTCACCCGGGCGGAGTTCCTCCCGCAGTGGTTCGACACCGCGCGCGGCCGCGTGGTGGACCTCGGCGCGGCGGAGGGCCTGGACGCGCACGAGACCGACGTCCGCGACACGATCCGGCGGGTGGTCCTCGGCCGGGGCGCCGGCAGGGACGGCCTGGTGATGGGGGAGGAGGGCGAGGACCGCGCCCGGCCGGTCACGGGACGACGGTGACCGGCCAGCGCCCCGCCTTCACCAGACGGACGGCGACCGAACCGATGATGCGGTGGCCCGCCGACTCCGAGGCGCCCACCACCACGGCGTCCGCCGTCAGCTCCTCCGCGGCCTGCACCAGGCCCGCGTAGGCGTCGCCCCGGAAGGTGTGGAACTCCCACCGCACCTGCCACAGGTCCTTGACCCGCTCGGCGGACGTCCGGATCTCCGCGACGAGCTCCTCGGCGATCTCCTCGGTCGTGCCGGTCACGGGCGCGCCGAGCGCGACGCCCGCCGGGACCACCGGCTGCACGTACACGAGCGCGAGCAGGGCGTTCTGGCGCCGGGCGAGCCCCGCCGCGTACGCCGTGGCGCGCAGGGAGGAGGCGGAGCCGTCGATCCCCGCCATGATCACTTTCGGGCCGTCGGTCCCGCGTTCGAACCGACCGGACTGCTGTTCGCTCACCCTCCGAGGTTATCGGCTCATCGGGTGCTTTCGGACGGACGGCCGGTGTCGCTGAGCCGCGCCGACCCTCGCCCGTACGAACCATTGGTCATGAAAAGGATGAGATGCCCATCGGGCGTCGTGCGGTGCTGCGCCTCGCCGCCGCCCTCGGGGCCACCGCCACCGTCGGAGTCCTCGCGGCGGACCGGTTCGCCACGCCCGAGGCGCCCACCGCCCCGGGGCCACGACCGGCACGGGACACGCGGGCCCCGCCGCGGACCGCAGGCGCGGGCCCCCGGCTGCGCCCCTCCGCGTACCGCCTCCAGCCCATGACCGCGTACGCGCCCCGGCCTTCCGCCGCGCGTTGCCGCCGGTCCGGCAGCGGCCCTTCCTCAGCATGTCCGGGGTCGGCCGCTCCATGGTGCTGACCTTCGACGACGGGCCCGATCCCCGCTACACCCCGGGCATCCTGGAGACCCTGCGCGCGTACGACTGCCGGGCGATGTTCTTCGTCTGCGGCGAGATGGCGGTGGACAACCAGGACCTGCTGCGGGAGATGGAGGCGGACGGCCACGTCGTCGGCAACCACACCTGGTCCCACCCCCTCGTGCCCAAACTGAAGCCCTCCCGCATCCGCGACGAGCTCGGCTCCACCAGCGAGGTCATCGAACGGGCCCTCGGAGCGCCCCCGCTCTGGTACCGGGCGCCCTACGGGGCCTGGAACCGGATCTCCTTCGAGATCGGCGCCGAACTCGGCATGGAGCCGCTCGCCTGGACCGTCGACACCCTGGACTGGACGGAACCCGGCACCGGCACCATCGTCCGCCGCGTCCTCGACGGAGCCGCGCCCGGCGTCGTCGTCCTCTCCCACGACGCCGGCGGCAACCGCTCCCAGAGCGTGGCCGCGCTCCGCCGCTACCTGCCCCAACTCCTGGACGCGGGCTACCACATCACCGTCCCCCGGCGCTGACCGCCGGACACGGCGGAAGGGCCCCGGCACCTCGGGTGCGGGGCCCTTCGCGCGCGTGGTGCCCGGCTAGCGCGAGCCGACCATGCGCGCGTAGACGACGACGTTCCCGTCGTAGCCGTGCGCGCGCGTGTACCCGCCGCCGCAGGTGATCACCCGCAGCTCCGGCTCGCCGTTGTCGGCGTAGACCTGCACACCGGGGAAGTTGTCCTTGGCGTACACCTCTACTCCGTAGATCTCGAAGACCGCGACCCGGTTGTCGTACCGCTCGACCTCGATGTGCTGGCCCTTCTGGAGGGAGCCCAGGCCGTAGAAGACCGCCGGGCCCTTCGCGTTGTCGACGTGGCCGACGAGGACGGAGGTGCCGCGCTGGCCGGGCGCGATGCCGTTCTGGTACCAGCCCGCGAGGTTGGGGTCCTCCGGGGGCGGGGCCGCCACCCAGCCGTTCTCGTCCAGGCCCACGTCCATGACGGGCGCCGCCACCTGGATCGCCGGGATCTTGACCCGGGACGCCGGGGCGTAGGGCAGCGGCTCCAGACCGGTGCTCGCGGCGGGCGGCGGGTGACCGGGCGGGCCATCGGCCGTGCCGCGGCGGCGGGTTGCGGGGGCCCGTGGGCGATGTCCACCCGTTGCGCATCATCGCGAGTCCGGACAGCATGGCGAGGGCCAGGACGCCCCAGGGTTGGCGTCTCCTGCGCTCGAAGACGCGGAAGTCCTTCGGGGCATGGTTCTCCTTCTCGGCGTCGTCAGAACGGTAAGGGCGGCCGCACGGGCCGTCGCCCCGGACGGCGCGAACGGGTGGGGCCGCCGCCGGACGGGTGTCCGGCGCCGGGCAGGGACGTACGCGGCCGGAGACGGGCGTGCGGGGCAGGCGGGTGACGGCCCCGCTGACCCATCCGAGTAATCGTCAGATAAGCATCCCGAAAGCCCGTGACCTGCGGTTCCTTCGCCTCAGGGGGTCTCCTCCCCGGCGTGTCGCCTCACCGGGGTGGCCCAGTGCCGACATGCACGGCCCGCACCGGCTTGTGATGGTTCGTCATGGAAGGCGTACTCGTCGAAACTTCCGGAGCACCGCTTCGGGGCGTCTTCCACTGGAGGTTCAACCATGCGTGCTGCACGCACTCTGGCGGTGACGGCGACCGCGTTCGCGGCGCTCGGACTCGCGGCCCCCCTCGCCACCGCCACCAACGGGCCCAGCAGCGTGACGGTCAGCCCCTTCCAGACCGCGCGGGGCGGAGACAACTCCAACGGCGTCACCGTGTCCCCCTTCGCGGTCCACCAGGGGCGCTCCTCACGATCACCGTCCGGGGCTGCTCCGGTGGCACGGTCACGTCCAACGCCTTCGCGACGGTCACGCTCTCCGCCGCCGTGAACGGGGTCTCCACCGCCACCGCGCGCATCTTCGACAACGCCACGCCCGGCCAGTACAACCTGGCCGTCCAGTGCGGCGGCCGTACGCTCACCCAGTCGTTCCGCGTCCTGGCCGGCCAGGGCGCGCAGGGCGGCCTCGGCGGCTCGATGGCCCCAGCTCCACCGAGATGGCCGTCGGCGGCAGCCTCGTCGCCGCCGCCGCGCTCGGCGGCGGGTCTTCATCGCCCGCCGTCGGCGCGTGACCGGCGCGGGGTCTGACCGGCCGAACCTCCCGGTCGGCCCACGGTGCCCGTCGCCCCGAGTCCCTGCCAGGGCCCGGGGCGACGGGCGTCCGACCCGGCGGGAACCCGGGCGGGAGGCTCAGTGGCGCCGGCCGCCCGGGAGCGGCGGCGGATCACATACGCGGTGCCGCGCCGCGCCACGACCAGCGCCCCGCCGGCGGCGAGTTCGGCGGAGCTGGGGCCATCGAGCCGCCGAGACCGCCCTGCACCCCGCGCGGGGAGTGAGGACCGTGGCGCTGATGGTCGGGGTGGCGGTGGAGGTGCCGCTGATGCTGAGGGCGACGGTGTCCTGCACGCCGCCGGTGCAGTTGAACAGCACCGTGTAGACGGCGCCGCGCTTGGCGTCCGCGTCCACCGTGGCCGTCACCCTCGCACCCGGCGCGATGGTGGCGGTGTCGAAGATGCCGGCCGAGGCCGTCGCCGTACTCGCGCAGCCGGGGCGCTCAGCGTCACCCGGCCGCCCGGGGCGACGACCGACGGCGACACGACGAAATCGCCCTGTGCCTTGGCCCCGGGTGCCCGCGGGCGGCCGCGGAGCACCCTCCGCCGCGAGGGCGGCGGGGCGGCCAGGGCGAGGGCGGCCGCCACCGACAGGGCAGTGGATGCGGCACGTATCGCGCGCATGGTGAATCCTCCGGGTCCCGAGGGGCGGTCGCGGAAGGGGGTTCCCGCGAAGGACCGCGCACCTCGATGCCCGAAACGCTAGGAGCGCCCTACCACAGCCGCGATCCCAGACGTGCGAATGGGGCACCGATGTCCCCCGGGTGGCCCACTCGCACGCGCGGATTCACCGTGTGAGCTGCGGGAACAGATCGATGAACGGCGCGGCGGTCGCCGAGATGCCCCGGCCGAACGGCGCGTCGAAGTCCCAGATGAGGAACAGCAGGAAGGCGATCAGCACGCTGAAGAGCCCGGCGAGCAGCAACTCCCGGCCGGTCCTGCGGATCTGCAGCGTGAAGATGAGGCCGACCGTCACCAGGGCCCCGATGATCAGACCGAACCAGACCACGCCCGGCATCGTCTCCCCGGCGCTCTGCCCGCGCGCGCCGCGGGCGTCGTCGGCCAGGGTCACCTGGTCCACGAGCGGCTGGTACGCCTGCCCCTCGAAGTCGTTGGCCGGCTGGTAGTCGGTGACGCTGCGCCGCACCTTCTCCAGGAGCGCGGTGCCCTCGTCGCTGAGCTCGCCCGTCTGGGACATGTGCGTCCACTCGTCGTGGACCACGTACGAGACGTACGCGTCGACGTCGGCGCGGATCCGGTCGCGGACCGCCGGCGGGTACACCTCGACGCGCGCCGAGATCTCGTGCATCGCCTGGGCCTCCTGCCGCACGGTCTCCTGGGCGGCCCCCCGGGCCTCCCAGACGCCGGCGATGGCCAGACCGAGGACGATCGCGTAGATCACGCCGATCATCATCGTCATGTACTCGATGACGTCCGGGGTCTCGCTGGGGTCGTCGTCCTCGGGGAGCCGGCGGTTGTTGATGACGACGATGGTGAGCACGACGGCGCAGGCCGCCGCCATCGCGAGGGAGAGAACGAGCCATTCGGACATGGATTCCTCCGGCGGGATTCAGAGGGTGGACGGATGAGGGGGACGCGGGTCACTTGGACCGGGGGCGCAGGATCGCCGTCGCGAGCACGGCGGGGCGGTGATCATCAGCGTCGCGGTGACGACGGAGGTGCCCCCTGCTTCTTGGTGTGCGTCGCCGGGCGGTAGCTGGGCAGTGCCACGGGCGCGGGCGGCGCCGGGTGGGGCCGCACCGTGGGCGGCGGCGTCGGGGACGGGGCCGGGGAGCCGGCGGAGCGGGCGCGGGCTCCGGCGGCCGCGTGGCCGGAGGCGCGGGGACGGCGGCTCCGGGCGGGGTGCGGGCCGGGTGGCCGGCGGCACGGGCCGGGGCCTGGGCGGCTCCGGCTTCGGCTTGGGCGGCGGCGGTGTGGGGACGGGGACGGCGACGGAGGCCGGGGCGTCGGCGTCGGGGTCGGCGTGGGCGTCGGGGTGGGCGTCGGCGTGGGCGACGGACAGGGCGGGGGCGGCTCGGGGTGGCAGGGCTTCGGGTGATGGTGGTGGTGGTCGTGCCCTTGCCCTTCCCTCGCCGTGGTGGTCGTGGCCCTTGCCCTTTCCCTGGCCCTTTCCGTCGCCGTTCGCGTTCCCCCGGTCGTCGTGGTGGCCGCCGGCGATCGCCACCGCGATCAGCGAACCGTCCGCATCGGTCGAGGCGTAGGCGCAGGCGTCTGCGGCGGCGGGCACCGGTGCGGCGAGCAGCCACAGGAGTCCGAGGGCCGCCAGCGGCCGCGCGAGGAGTGATCCATACAGAGACACGCCGTCGAGCATGATCACATCGGCGGCGCGCCGGGGCGGAAACGCCGGGGATTCGCCGGATGGAGGGGATCTCCGGGGGTGCGGACTTGACGTTTCACCAGATGTGCGAGGCGGATTCGTCGTCATGTCCCGTATTGCCGGGCCCGCCGATTTCCAGAAGAGTGGCCGACACGGGCCGTTCAGGCCTCCCCGGCGAGATCTGTCCGGTTGTCGCCCTGTCGGACGGGACGGCCGACAGGGCATCCTGCACCGGCGGCGGAGCCCCGGGAACGGCAACAGCCGAGGTACGGAAGGCGCCTGGGGCCCCGCCGGGCGCGAGCGGCACCGGCTCGGGAAGCGACGCACGCTCATATGCACGTGAATTTGCACAGCCTGAAGGCGTGAACTCTGCGTTCCACGAGCACGTGCCAATGGCGTGTGACCAAGAACGGACCGCGAATTTCCGTTTCCACTCGCTCTCTCGGCGGGTGATCAGTAGCCTCACCTCGAACACCGGCCGCGCACGCATGGCCGCATCCCCCATGGCGACTTGTTGGAGACATCGATGGAGCGTCCCGCCTGGGCCCCGCCCGGTATCGACATCTCGGTACCGAGTGTGTCCCGTATGTACGACTTCTATCTGGGCGGCTCGCACAATTTCGAAGTGGACCGGGAAGCGGCGCGCAAGGCCATGGAGTTCATGCCGGGCCTGCCCAAGATCATGCAGGCGAACCGCGCCTTCATGCGCCGCGCCGTCCGCCACGCCGTTGACAACGACGTCACCCAGTTCCTCGACATCGGCTCCGGCATACCCACCTTCGGCAACGTGCACGAGGTCGCCCGGGCCGCGGACCCCGCCGCCCGGGTCGTCTACGTCGACCACGACCCCGTCGCCGTGGCCCACAGCCGCGCCGTCCTGGACGGCGACGACGGCGCCGCCGTCGTCGCCGCCGACCTGCGCAAGCCGGCCGACATCCTCTACAGCCCCGAGGTGACCCGACTCCTCGACCTGGACCGGCCGGTGGCCCTGCTCCTCGTCGCCGTCCTGCACTTCCTGGAGGACGAGGACCGCCCCCACGAGGCCGTCGCCGAACTCGTCGACGCCCTCGCCCCCGGCAGCCTCGTCGTCCTCACCCACGCCTCGTACGAGGGCATCCCGCTGACCGAGGAGCGGGCCGGAGGCGCCGTCGGCGTCTACCGCACCATCCGCAACCCCCTGGTGATGCGGTCGGGCGACGAGATCGCCCGCTTCTTCGAGGGCACCGAACTGGTCGAGCCCGGACTCGTCCCGATGCCGCTCTGGCGTCCGGACGGTCCGGCCGAGGAGGAGGACCCGTACGCCTTCTCCGGGTTCGCAGGGGTGGGGCGCAAGCCGTGAAGGTCCCGTCGCAGCCGTCCGGCGCCCTCGCCGAGACCGACGGCCCCGAGGACAGACTCAGGCGGTTCGTCACCATCTGGAGCCGCGCGATCTTCCCGGTGACCGCCACCTCGCTGACCCGCTCCGAGTTCGAGGGGCACCTGCTGCCGCTGGCCCGCACCCTGTGCGACGCCCTGCACGCCCGCCCCTTCGACACGGCACCGGCCCAGCGCACCGGAGCGGCCCTCGTCGCCGCCCACTGCACCGACCCGGACGCGCTCGGCCGCAGCCTCGGCGTCGTCGACTCGTACCTGGTCCTCTACTGCGGTACGGAGTCCGACCTCGGGGCCGAGGAACTGCGCGCCCGCTGCGCCCGGCTCCAGCACGCCATGGCCTCCGGCTACGCGCAGGCGCTGCGCGAACGGACCCTCGGCGAGCAGGAGTCCATCGCCCGCTCCGCGCTCGCCGCCCGCAGCGCCGCGGAGATCGCCCTGCACGCCACCGAGAGCCGCTTCCGCGCGGTCTTCGACGGGGCGGCGATCGGCATCGGCATCGCCGACCTCGACGGCAACGTCCTGGAGATCAACGAGACCCTCACCCGCATGTTCGGCGGGATGGAGGGGTCGTTGCGCAGCCGGAGGGTCAGCGAATGGGTGCACCCGGAGGACGGGCCGCACGTCTGGAAGCTGTACGAGGAGCTGGTCCGGGGCGAGCGCGAGCACTACCGCGTCGAGAAGCCGTTCTACCGGGGCGACGGAACGGTCCTGTGGACCAACCTCACCGTCTCGCTCCTCCGGGACGCCGAAGGCCACCCCCAGTACCAGCTGGCCCTCCTGGAGGACACCACCGAACGGCGCCTGCTCCATCTGCGCCTGCGGTACGAGGCCACCCACGACGCGCTCACCGGACTCCCCAACCGGACCCTGTTCTTCGAGCGCCTGGAGAAGGCGCTCGCCCCCGGCGACAACGCCCGCTTCGGCCTCTGCTACCTCGACCTCGACGGCTTCAAGGTCATCAACGACAGCCTCGGCCACTCCACCGGCGACCGGCTGCTCGTCGAGGTCGCCGACCGGCTCCAGAGCTGCGTCACCGGGGCCGGCGAGATGGTGGCCCGGCTCGGCGGCGACGAGTTCGTCGCCCTCACCACCGCCCCCGGCGGCGAGCGGGACGTCACCGAACTCGCCGACCGCATCCTCGCCGCCCTCGCCACGCCGCTGAGCATCGACGGCCGCGAACTCACCGTCCGCGGCAGCCTCGGCCTGGTCGAGGGCCCGGCGGGGAGCGGACCCCGGCCGAGGTGCTCCGCAGCGCCGACATCACCATGTACCGGGCCAAGTCGGCGGGCGGCAACCGCTTCGAGCTCGCCGACCCGGAGGCCGACGCCCGCGCCATCACCCGGCACGGGCTCACCACCGCCCTGCCGGCCGCCCTGGAGCGCGGCGAGTTCTTCATCGAGTACCAGCCGCTCGTCCACCTCGACGACGGCAGCGTGCACGGCGCGGAGGCCCTCGTCCGCTGGTGCCACCCGCAGCACGGCGTCCTCGGCCCGGACCGCTTCATCCCGCTCGCCGAGGACACCGGCCTCATCGTCCCGCTCGGCCGCTGGGTGCTCCAGGAGTCCGTCCGCCAGGCCCGCTTCTGGCAGACCCGGCACTCCGACGGCGGCCCCCTGCGGATCAACGTCAACCTCTCCCCGACCCAGCTCCACCACCCCCGCCTGGTGGCCGACACGGTCGACGTCCTGGAGCGCTCCGGCCTCGAACCGGGCGCGCTCTGCCTGGAGGTGACCGAGTCGGCCCTGATAGGCGCCGACGAGGACCTCCTCAAGCCGCTGCGGCAGCTCGCCGAGATGGGCGTGGACATCGCCCTCGACGACTTCGGCACCGGCTACTCCAACCTCGCCAACCTCCGGCGGCTGCCGGTCAGCGTCCTCAAGCTCGACCGCTCCTTCACCCGGGGCATGCAGCAGCACCCCGTCGACCCGGTCGACCTCAAGATCGTCGAAGGGATCGTCTCCCTCGCCCACAGCCTCGAACTCGCCGTCACCGTCGAAGGCGTCGAAACCGCCGCCCAGGCCCGTCAGCTCCGCGACCTCGGCTGCGACACCGCCCAGGGCTGGTACTACGCCCGCCCCGGCGCCCCCGACCGCATCCACTCCTGCTCCTGGCCGACGCGATCTAGCCCCACGCCGCACGCCGCGCTTCACCCACCCCACCGCTGCCCACGACGGGGCGAGGCGCGGCCCGCAACGGGCGGTGGCGGGGCGCAGGGCCGTCGTGGGGTCAGGTGCGGCGCAGCAGGAGGCGCTGGAGTTCGCGGGCGGCTCGGGGGTGCCACGTCGCTGCGGTGGGCGAGGGCGATGGTGCGCCGGAGGCCGGGCCGGGCGAGGGCGGTCACGCGGAGGTCGCGGCCGCCCGCGCGGCGACCATCGCGGGGACGACGGCGAGGCCGAGACCGGCCCGGACGAAACCGAGGACGGCGTCCAGCTCGCCGCCCTCGACGGTGAAGGTGGGCTCGAAGCCCTCCGCGCGGCAGGCGGCGACGGTCAGCTCCCGCAGGTCGTAGCCGTGCCGGAACATGACGAGGGGCTGGTCCCGGAGGTCCTTGATCCGTACGGGGCGGCGCGGGGCCGGCTCCGAGGCGGCGGAGACGACCACAAGGTCCTCGCGGAGGAGCTCGACCGTGGTGAGGGCCGGGGAGGGGGAGGGGAGGGGGAGCACCACCAGCGCGAGGTCGAGCGCGCCGCGCGCCAGTTCCCGTACGAGGTCGTGCGAGCCGCCCTCCTCGATGAGGAGCTCGATCCCCGGGTGCAGGTCGTGGAAGGACCGCAGCACGTCCGGGAGGAGCCCGTGCACAGGCTCGGCGTCGCGCCGAGCCGCACCCGGCCCCGCTGAGCTGGGCCAGCTCCTGCACCTCCAGGCGGGCCGTCTCGGTGTCGGCGAGGATCCGGCGCGCGAGCGGCAGCAGGGCCTCGCCGGCGTCGGTGAGGGTGATGTTCCCCCGGGCGCGGCTGAACAGCTCCGCGCCCAGCTCCTGTTCCAGCGCCTTGATCTGCTGGGAGAGCGAGGGCTGCGAGACGTGGACGCGCTCGGCGGCCCGGGTGAAGTGCCGGGTCTCGGCCACGGCGACGAAATAGAGGAGCTGCTGGAACTGCATGGGCCCAGCGTAGAGGACATCGATAGAGAAGTCCTATCGAGATCAGCCGGACCATGTCTTGGACCTCTCGGGCCCTTCGGCTCTAGCGTCGAGGACATGGCTCTGGCACCCCCGAGGGAGCGGACGGCCCCCCGCCCGCCGTCCCCCCCACCGACACCGTCCCGTGGCTTCTGGTCGTCGACGATCGGCAAGAAGACGGTCATGGCCGTCAGCGGGCTCGTCATGCTCGGCTACCTCGTCGCCCACGTCGCGGGCAACCTCAAGGTCTTCTTCGGCCCCGAGGAGTTCAACGCCTACGGCCACTGGCTGCGCGTCATGGGCGCCCCGGTCCTGCACCACCACTGGGCGCTGTGGATCGTCCGGATCGTGCTGCTCGCCGCCGTCGTCGCCCACGCCGTCTCCGCGTACCAGCTCAGCCGGCGCGATCTGAAGGCCCGCCCCACCGCGTACGTCCACCGCCGCCGGCGCTCCTCCTACGCCACCCGCACCATGCGCTGGGGCGGGATCATCCTCGGCCTCTTCATCGTCTGGCACATCCTCGACCTGACCACCGGCACCGTCCACCCCGGCGGCTTCGAGGAGGGCAAGCCCTACCAGAATGTCGTCGACACCTTCTCCACCTGGTACGGCGACGTCGTCTACATCACCGCCATGCTCGCCCTCGGCCTCCACGTCCGGCACGGCTTCTGGAGCGCCGCCCAGACCCTGGGCGTCGGCAGCGCCCGCCGCGAGCGCCTCCTCAAGGCCCTCGCCAACACCCTCGCGCTCGTCCTGACCGCGGGCTTCGTCTCCGTCCCCGTCGCCGTCATGACCGGAGTGGTGAGCTGACATGAGCTATGTCGAGTACGGCACCGGCGAGCCGATCGCCGACACCAAGGCGCCCGCCGGGCCCGTCGCCGAGCGCTGGGACACCCGCCGCTTCCAGGCGAAACTGGTCAACCCCGCCAACCGCCGCAAGCACCGGATCATCGTCGTCGGCACCGGCCTCGCCGGCGGCTCCGCCGGCGCCACCCTGGCCGAACAGGGCTACCACGTCGTCCAGTTCTGCTTCCAGGACTCCCCGCGCCGCGCCCACTCCATCGCCGCCCAGGGCGGCATCAACGCCGCCAAGAACTACCGCAACGACGGCGACTCGATCCACCGCCTCTTCTACGACACCGTCAAGGGCGGCGACTTCCGGGCCCGCGAGTCCAACGTCCACCGGCTCGCCCAGATCTCCGTCGAGATCATCGACCAGTGCGTCGCCCAGGGCGTCCCCTTCGCCCGCGAGTACGGCGGCCTCCTCGACACCCGCTCCTTCGGCGGCGTCCAGGTCTCCCGCACCTTCTACGCCCGCGGCCAGACCGGTCAGCAGCTCCTCCTCGGCGCCTACCAGGCGCTGTCCCGGCAGATCGCCGCCGGGAACGTCGAGATGCACGCCCGTACGGAGATGCTCGACCTGATCGTCGTCGACGGACGGGCCCGCGGCATCGTCGCCCGCGACCTGATCACGGGCGAGGTCTCCACCCACCACGCCGACGCCGTCGTCCTCGCCAGCGGCGGCTACGGAAACGTCTTCTACCTGTCGACGAACGCCATGAACTCCAACGCCACGGCCGTCTGGCGGGCCCACCGGCGCGGCGCGTACTTCGCCAACCCCTGCTTCACCCAGATCCACCCCACCTGCATCCCGCGCACCGGCGACCACCAGTCCAAGCTGACCCTGATGAGCGAGTCGCTGCGCAACGACGGCCGCATCTGGGTGCCGAAGGCGAAGGGCGACACCCGTCCGGCCGCAGAGATCCCCGAGGACGAGCGCGACTACTACCTGGAGCGCGTCTACCCCTCCTTCGGCAACCTCGTCCCCCGTGACATCGCCTCCCGCGCCGCGAAGAACGTCTGCGACGAGGGCAGGGGAGTGGGCCCCGGCGGACAGGGCGTCTACCTGGACTTCGCCGACGCGATCAGGCGGATGGGCCGGGCCGCGGTCGAGGAGAAGTACGGCAACCTCTTCGACATGTACGCGCGGATCACCGCGGAGAACCCGTACGAGGTCCCCATGCGGATCTACCCCGCCGTCCACTACACGATGGGCGGCCTCTGGGTCGACTACGACCTCCAGACCACCGTCCCCGGCCTCTTCGCCATCGGCGAGGCCAACTTCTCCGACCACGGGGCCAACCGGCTCGGCGCCTCCGCCCTCATGCAGGGCCTCGCCGACGGCTACTTCGTCCTGCCGGCCACCATCAACGACTACCTGGCCCGCCATCCGGGCGCCGAACCCGTCACCGACGACCACCCGGCGGTCCGCGAGGCCGTCGCCGAGACCGAGGACCGGCTGAACCTCCTCCTCTCCGTCGACGGCGACCGCACCCCCGACTCCTTCCACCGCGAACTCGGCGCACTCATGTGGGAGCACTGCGGCATGGCCCGCACCGAGGAGGGCCTGACCGAGGCCCTGCGCCGCATCCCCGAGATCCGCGAGGAGTTCTGGCGCCGCATCAAGGTCCCCGGCACCGGCGAGGAGTTCAACCAGTCCCTGGAGAAGGCCAACCGGATCGTCGACTACCTGGAGCTCGCCGAGCTCATGTGCCTCGACGCGCTGCACCGCGCCGAGTCCTGCGGCGGCCACTTCCGCGAGGAGTCCCAGACCCCGGACGGCGAGGCCGCGCGCCGCGACGAGGAGTTCGCGTACGCCGCCGCCTGGGAGTTCACCCCGACGGAGCCGCCCCCGTCCTCCACAAGGAGGACCTCACCTTCGAGTACGTCCATCCCACCCAGCGGAGCTACGCATGAGGCTCAACCTGCGCGTCTGGCGCCAGAAGGACGGCGGCGCCGAGGGCGCCATGGCCACCTACGCGGTCGACGGCATCTCTCCCGACATGTCCTTCCTGGAGATGCTCGACACCCTCAACGAGGACCTCATCCTGCGCGGCGAGGACCCCGTGGCCTTCGACCACGACTGCCGCGAGGGCATCTGCGGCGCGTGCAGCCTCGTCATCAACGGCGACGCGCACGGGCCGGAGCGCACCACGACCTGCCAGCTCCACATGCGCTCCTTCCGCGACGGCGACACCATCGACGTCGAGCCCTGGCGCGCTTCCGCCTTCCCGGTGGTCAAGGACCTCGTCGTCGACCGCTCCGCCTTCGACCGGGTCATCCAGGCCGGCGGCTACATCACGGCGCCCACGGGCGCGGCCCCCGAGGCCCACGCCACCCCCGTGCCCAAGGCCGACGCGGACTTCGCCTTCGAGCACGCCGAGTGCATCGGCTGCGGCGCGTGCGTGGCGGCCTGCCCCAACGGCTCGGCGATGCTCTTCACCTCCGCCAAGATCAACCACCTGAACGTCCTGCCCCAGGGCTCCCCGGAACGCGAGACCCGGGTCCTCGACATGGTCGCCCAGATGGACGCCGAGGGCTTCGGCGGCTGCACCCTGACCGGGGAGTGCGCGACGGCCTGCCCGAAGGGCATCCCGCTGCCGTCGATCGCGGCGATGAACAGGGAATGGCTGCGGGCACGCCGCAAGGCCCCCCGGGGCTGATCGGATCCGGACACTCTGGCGGCGTGGGCTCCGCCACACCCCGCACCCCGGAACCGAAGATCATTCACAAAAGGATCACTTTCTCCGTAGGATCTTCGCTCCGGGGCGCTCCCGGCCGCCCCGACAACAAGATCAACTCCGTTCAAAACTGTACTTACCGTGGCATCTTGGCCACTTCACGGCCAACCGGCCGCCGGAGATTTCCGGCGCGCCGACACCCCGGGTACTGATGGGGACTGCCGGGGGCACCTGACCAGACCCCGGTCGCACCGACCACTTGGGGTTTCATGTCCAGCATCACCCGCCGCCGGGCCCTCGGCGTCGCGGCGGCGCGGCAGGCGCCGCCGCCGGCCTCGCCCTGGCCGGCCAGGCCGTCGCCGAGCCCCGGGCCGCCGCCACCCCGGCCGCCCCGGCCACCCCGGACCCGTTCGACGAGGTGTACCAGGGCCGCCGCATCAAGGGCGGCCCCTCGCACGGCGGCGGCCACCACGGGGGACACCACGCGGGCGGCTACTCCGTCACGATCGACGGCGAGGAACTGCACGTCATGCAGAACGCCGACGGCACCTGGATCAGCGTGATCAACCACTACGAGCCCGTCGCCACGCCCAGGGCGGTGGCCCGCGCGGCCGTCCGCGAACTCCAGGGCGCCCCGCTCGTTCCGCTCACCCTCGTCTGACCGATCCAGGAGCGCACCACCATGACCGTACGCAAGAACCAGGCCACCCTGACCGCCGACGAGAAGCGGCGCTTCGTGAACGCCCTCCTGGAGCTCAAGCGCTCCGGGCAGTACGACACCTTCGTCACCACGCACAACGCCTTCATCATGAGCGACACGGACAGCGGCGACCGGGTCGGCCACCGCTCGCCCTCGTTCCTGCCCTGGCACCGCCGCTTCCTCATACAGTTCGAGGAGGCGCTGCGGTCCGTGGACCCGGCCGTCACCCTCCCGTACTGGGACTGGACGGCCGACCGCACCTCCCGCTCCTCGATCTGGGCGCCCGACTTCCTCGGCGGCACCGGCCGGGTCCGGGACGGCCAGGTGACGGACGGCCCGTTCGCCCGCACCGGGAACCGCTGGACGATCAACGTCCGCGTCGACGGGCGCGACTACCTCCGCCGCGACCTCGGGGCCGGCGGACGCCAGCTGCCCACCCGCGCCGAGGTCGACTCCGTGCTCGCCATGGAGACCTACGACACGGCCCCCTGGAACAGCTCGTCGGACGGCTTCCGCAACCACCTGGAGGGCTGGCGCGGGGTGAACCTCCACAACCGCGTCCACGTCTGGGTCGGCGGCCAGATGGCCACCGGAGTCTCCCCGAACGACCCCGTGTTCTGGCTGCACCACGCCTTCGTGGACAAGCTGTGGGCCGAGTGGCAGGCCCGCCACCCCCGGTCGACGTACCTGCCGGCCGCCGGCACCGCGAACGTCGTCGACCTCGGCGACACCATGCGCCCGTGGAACGACGTGACCCCGGCCGACATGCTGGACCACACCCGCCACTACACCTTCGACACGGCCGCCTGATCCCGTAGAAGGGGGTCAGCGCGGCTCGCCGGACCCCAGGGACCGGGCCAGATACGGCGCGGTGCGGCTCTCCGCCGCCCGCGCCACCCGGTCCGGGGACCCGCGGCGACCACGCGGCCGCCCCGGTCGCCGCCGCCGGGGCCGAGGTCGATCACCCAGTCGGCGGTGGCCACGACGTCCATGTCGTGCTCGACGACGATCACCGAGTGCCCGGCGTCCACGAGACCGTGGAGCTGGCGCATCAGGACCTCCACGTCGGCCGGGTGCAGCCCGGTCGTCGGCTCGTCCAGGACGTAGAGGGTGTGGGCGCCGCGCGGCCGCTGGAGCTCCGAGGCGAGCTTGATGCGCTGCGCCTCCCCGCCGGAGAGCTCGGTGGCGGGCTGCCCCAGCCGCAGATAGCCGAGGCCCACGTCGAGGAGGGTGCGCAGGCTCCGGGCGGCGGCGGGGTCCCGTCGAAGAACGCGGCGGCGGATTCGACGGTCAGGTCGAGGACCTCCGCGACGGTCAGTCCGCGCAGTCGCACCTGGAGGGTCTCCGGGTTGTAGCGGGCGCCGTGGCAGTCGGGGCAGGGCGCGTACGTACTGGGCAGGAAGAGGAGCTCCACCGAGACGAAGCCCTCGCCCTGGCAGGTCTCGCAGCGGCCGCCGGGCACGTTGAAGGAGAACCGCCCGGCCCTGTACCCGCGCGCCCCGCCTCCTCGGTCTCCGCGAAGAGCTTGCGCACGACGTCGAACAGGCCGGTGTACGTGGCCAGGTTGGACCGCGGCGTACGGCCGATCGGCCGCTGATCCACCGTCACCATGCGTCCCACCCCGGGTACTTCCTCGGTCAGCGCGCCGACGAGCGTCGACTTCCCGGAGCCCGACACGCCCGTCACGGCGGTGAGGACGCCGACCGGGAAGGCCGCGTCCACCGCCCGCAGGTTGTGCCGGGTGACCGGCCCCGGCCGCAGCCAGCCCGCGGGCTCCCGCACCGTCCGCGCGGGCGCGGGTGTCCGGTCGAAGAGGAAGCGCCGGGTCGCGGACGCCTCGACGTCGGCCAGTCCCTCCGGCGGGCCGCTGTGCAGCACCCGCCCGCCGTGCACTCCGGCGCGCGGGCCGACGTCCACGAGCCAGTCGGCGTGCCGCACGACGTCGAGGTGGTGCTCGACGACGAAGACCGAGTTCCCGGCGGCCTTGAGCCGGTCCAGGACCACGAGCAGGGCCTCCGTGTCGGCCGGGTGCAGCCCGGCGGACGGCTCGTCGAGGACGTACACCACGCCGAAGAGCCCGGAGCGCAGCTGGGTGGCGAGCCGCAGCCGCTGGAGCTCTCCGCTGGACAGCGTGGGGTGGCGCGGTCCAGGCTGAGGTACCCGAGGCCGAGTTCGGTGACCGTGGCGATCCGGGCGACGAGGTCCTCGGTGAGGACGCGCGCCGTCTCCGTGGAGCCCGCCGTCGCCGCGGCGGTCGACAGCAGACCGGCCAGGGAGGTGAGCGGCAGCGCGGCGAGCTCGGCGACGTTCCGCCCGCGAAGGTCACCGCGAGCGCCTCGGGCCGCAGCCGCCCGCCGCCGCAGGCCGGACAGGGCGAGCCGGTGAGGAAGCGCTCCGCCTTCGCCCGCAGGGTCGGACTCTTCGAGTCCGAGAAGGTGCGCAGGACGTACCGGCGCGCACTCATGTACGTGCCCTGGTAGGGCCGTTGGATGCGGTCCGCCTCCCGCACCGGGTGCACGGTGACGACCGGCTGCTCGTCCGTGAAGAGGATCCACTCGCGGTCCTTCGCGTCGAGCTCCCGCCACGGCCGGTCGACGTCGTACCCCAGCGTGTCGAGCACGTCCCGCAGGTTCTTCCCCTGCCAGGCACCCGGCCAGGCGGCGATCGCGCCCTCACGGATCGACAGGTCCGGGTCGGGCACGAGCAGTTCCTCACTCGTGTCGTGAACCGTCCCGAGACCATGACAGGAAGGGCACGCGCCCACCGCCGTGTTGGGGGAGAAGGCGTCGGAGTCGAGCCGCTCCGCCCCCTCCGGATAGTGCCCGGCCCGCGAGAACAGCATCCGCAGGGAGTTGGAGAGGGTGGTCACCGTACCGACGGAGGACCGGGCGTTCGGCGAGGACCTGCGCTGCTCCAGGGAGACCGCCGGCGGCAGCCCCGTGATCTCCCCCACCGCGGGCGCCCCCACCTGATGGATGAGCCTCCGCGCGTACGGCGCCACCGACTCGAAGTAGCGGCGCTGGGCCTCGGCGTAGATCGTCCCGAAAGCCAGCGACGACTTGCCGGAGCCGGAGACCCCCGTGAAGGCGACGAGCGCGTCGCGCGGGATGTCGACGTCGACCCCGGCGAGATTGTGCTCACGGGCGCCTCGGACACGGACGTACGGATCGTGGGGGGAGTCATGCATGGGGCGACTTTATCGAATGGTCCGCGTTTGGCCTGTTTGAGGCGAAGGAGGCGTCCGGGGGCGGTGGGTCGGCAGGCGGTCCCGGAGGGGGCGCGGGAGTTCGCCGGGGCCGCCCGTGAGTCTTTTCCGGCCTACCCGTCGGCATGGCCGGATATATCTGGTCGAGAATTCGGGACATGGTGGCCGAATTTAGCAGTCGCATTGAATTCGCATATTCTTTCGGTCGCCATTCTCCGGGCGCCCGGGAAATATCACGGATTCCGGTGAATTTCAGGATCCTGCTGGTGGCGGCGAAAGTTCGGTGCATAGAATATCGCGTGCTGCTCGCGACGGCGGTCGGCGAGGTCGGCCGTGGAGGGTGCCGCGGCTGAACTGCGGAAAACGAACACGCAGGGCAGCCCCGCCCAAGGTAGTGGACATGTGTACGCCTTTCCCGGCCTGCGGCCTTTACGGCTCGCCCACAACTCCCCCAAGAAATCATCGCGAAGAGGTCCGCGCGGCAGTGACGGGGCCTTTTCTTTCCCTGTGTGGAGAGTGATGCCATGAACCGAGTCGACAGAGACTCGCGCCGAGCGGTCCCGAGGTTCACGGGGCCACTGGCGCGCGTGGGTTTATCCGTTCTCCTGCTGGCGGGCGGCGCCCTGGGGGCGACGGCCGGGCCGGCCGCCGCTTCGGCCGAGGACGGCACGCTGACGGTCCAGGTGCTGCGCGACTTCTTCGGCACCGGCGTGATCAACACGACGATGGACGTGCCGCAGCGCGGCATGAAGGTGAAGGTCTCCGACCCCGCCGGGCACAGTGTCACCGGGGTCACGGACACCACCGGAAAGGTGGTGGTGTCGCGGTCCACGACGCTGAGAGGCGGCCGGTACCGCGTCGACGTCAGCATCCCGGCGCCGTACAAGGACCACCTGCGGGCGGCACCCGCGTCGACGGCGGAGAACCACTTCGACAGCTTCACGTCGTTCGTGAACGTCTCCGGCGGAAAGAACGCCTCGGTGGTGACGGGCGTGTGGAACCCGGCCGACTACGCCCTGCCGGACTCCCGGTACTTCGTGCCGGTCCAGAACAGGGCCACCGGAACGGACACCCGGGCACTGGTGGCGTTCGGGACGCGGACCCGGGGCACCTGTCCCGGCGGTGTGGCGTGTCCGGACACGCTGGCCACACAGGCTCAGGTGGGCACCACCTTCGGGCTGGCCTACGACAGGTACCGCACCCGGCTGTTCCAGAGCGCGTTCGCCCGCCGGTTCGCCCCGTACGGGCCGGAGGGCCCCGGCGCGATCTACACGGTGCCGGTGAGCGGCTCCGGCGCGCCGAAGCTGTTCGCGCAGGTGCCGGGTGCCGCGGTGACGTCGCACGACACCGCCGACATGAACAAGGACCCGGGATTCACCGACGCGCCGGGCAAGGAGAGCATCGGCGGCCTCGCCCTGTCGGAGGACGGCTCCACCCTGTACGCGGTGAACCTGCTGACCCGCAGCCTCGTGAGCTTCGACGCGACAGGGGCCACCGCCCCGGCGCCCGGGGCGACGACGCCCATCCCGGACCCGGGATGCGCGAGCCCCGGTGACTGGCGGCCCTTCGGCCTCGACGTCCACGACAACACGCTGTACGTCGGCGGTGTGTGCAGCGCGGAGAGCACACAGCAGCGCACGGACCTCAAGGCCGTCGTCTACGCCTACGACGGCGATCGGTTCACCACGGTGCTGACCCACACGCTCACCGACAAGCGCGGCACCGTCTTCACCGGTGCGGGCGCCGCTCCCCAGGCCACCCACTGGAACCCGTGGAACACCACCCTGGCCACGTGGGACGAGCGGAAGGCGGGCAACGCCTTCATCGATCCGCAGCCGGAACTCGCCTCCCTCGCCTTCGGCCGCGACGGCTCGATGGTCCTGGGCTTCCGCGACCGGTTCATGGACGTGCTCAGCGCCAAGGGACTCGACCCCCGCCCGGGGAACAACACGCCGGAACTCGGCATGTCCGGCGGCGACATCACCATGGCCTGCGCCGTTCCCACCGGCGGATACGCGTGGGAAGGCACCGGAAACTGCCCCAACCACGCCACCCCCACCAACAACGGCGGCCAGGACGCCGATGTCGTCGAGTACTTCCCCGGCGACTTCTTCCAGGGCCCGCACCAGGAGAACGCGCTGGGCTCCGTGGCCTACATCCCGCAGCAGGACTGGGTCGTCAGCACGGAGTTCGACCCGACCGTCAACATCGAGACGGCCGGCACCGGTTACCACCACATCACGACCGGCGAGGGCCCGGGCAACGCCCCGAACACCAACGCGTACCAGTTCGTCGGCCAGGAACAGAACGGGTTCGGCAAGGCCGGCGGACTCGGCGACATCGCCTACGCGGCGGCGAACGCCCCCGTCCAGATCGGCAACCTCGTCTGGTTCGACGGCGACCACAACGGAATCCAGGACCCGGGGAACCACTGCTGCCCAAGGCGACCGTCAACCTGCTGGACGCGGACGGCAAGCAGGTCGCCACGACCAGGACCGATGACGCCGGCGAGTACTACTTCGGCGGGGTCGGCGCCGCGTACCAGCTCGTCCCCGGCGCGAAATACACGGTGCAGTTCAACGTGTGCACCGCGGACACCAGCGGGGTGCCGAGGCAACCCGCCGCGGACAGGCTGCGGTTCACGCTCACGCGAGCCGGCTCCGACCGGACGCACGACTCCAACGTGACACCGCCGACCACCGGACGGTTGTGCAACGGCTACGCGACCGTCACCGCACCGGACAAGCCGGGCGGCGTCAATCACACGATCGACGCAGGCGTCTACATCCCGAAGGGGAAGCCGAAGCCGACCACGAAGCCGAGCTCACCGCCCGACTCCACACCGCCTCCGCACACGCCGCCCCCCAACAAGCCGGGCCCGAACGGCGGGGACCCGGGTTCGCTGGCACACACCGGTCCGTCCGGGGTGACGCAGACGATCGGCTTCGTCGGTCTGCTGCTGGGCGCGGGCCTGGCCGTCACGTTCATGAGCCGGAAACGCAGCCCCCGGAAACACTGAACGAACCGAACAACAGTGATCTGATCTGCCCGACCGCGGTCCGAATGGCGCGGTCGGGCAGTCTGCGTCCGCGTGACGCGGGTGAACCGAGAGGGTGGGGAAGCAGAGTGTCCACGTCGAGCCGTGTACGGAGCGGGAGATCCCAGCAGGCACGGCCGGGCCGGGCGACCGGCCGGCGCCGATGGTCACGGCCGCGCCGTGCGGCCGTCTGCGTCGCCGCGGCAGCCGTCGCGGCGGGCGCCGCGTTCCTGCTCACCGGAGGCGGCTCCGAGCCCACAGGTCCGCGCGCACTGACCTCGGACGAGGCGAACCGGTTGGCGATCACGCGGTTCCGCAACTACGAGGCGCGCGGCCGCGCGGTGACGATCACCGTGCCGGGCACCGCCGGTGGGCTGGTCGTCACCGGATCCGTCGACTACCGGGCCGGGGTCGGTTACGGCGTGGTCCACGGCACCGGGCGCGACACGTCCAGCGAAGGACTGATCGAGTGGACGGCCGGCTCGGTGTTCGTCCACCCGATGGCGAACGCCCCGGCGTACGCCCCCGCCTCGCCGCCCCGCACGGGCTGGTACCGCCGTCCGCTGCAGTCCTCCGGCAGCTCGCTGGACAGTTCGCTGACCATCGCGCTCGGCCTCGGCGACGACCGGCCGGACAACGCCGAACTGCTGCCGCAGAACGGCGCCGCCTGGTGGGGGAGAGACCGGGTGGACGGGCATCCGGTGGACGTCATGACCGGGCCGTCCTTCCCCGGCCGTGCCGACACGGCGGGCAGCGTGCGCTACTGGGTGGGCGCGGACGGCACGATGTACCGGGTCCGCGTCCACGTCGGGTCCGCGCCCCAGCCGGTGGACATCGCGTTCGACACCCAGAAGTTCCTGCCGGTCACGCCGGTCCCCGGAGTCACCCCGAAGAAGTAGGCCCGGTCAGGGGTCCTCGGGGCGGGCGGGACGCCCGGGGCGCGGAGGCGCTCAGGACGTCCGCACCCGCGCACCCGCGGCGAGCAGGGACGCCGACGGCAGCGGGACGCCCGCCAGGTCCGGCAGGTCCGGCACGGCCGGGACGACGGTGGCGCCCGTGGTGAGGGCGTGGGGAACTGCGGCTGCGGAGCGGGCACCGCCACCTCGGTGAACGGGATGCCGCCGGGGCCGTCGGCACCGCCCACCGGCCGCCCGGTGAGAGCGTCGTGGACGGCAGGGGGCAGGAGGCCGTGGTCGCGAGCCGGGCGGGCACCGTGGTCCGCAGCTCGTTGCCGCGCAGGCAGTTGCCCCGTCCCCGTGCCGCGGTGGGGAACGTCCAGCCGACGTCGACGCTGTTGCCGGTGAAGGTGTTGTCCGTGATCTGGTTGCCGACCGCGGGGAGGTCGGCGGTCGCGGTGATCACCAGCCCCGCGTTGCTGTGCCCGGCGACGCGGTTGCGGACGAACCGGTTGTCGCTGCCGCCGTCGACGCCGATGCCGATGCCCCACCCGCCGTCGGCCTGCTGCGGGGTGGCCCGCTGCTGGTTGGCGGCGATCAGGTTGCCCGCGATGACGGCGCCCTGCTGGGGGAGCAGCTTCTCCTGGTGGTCGGAGCCGGTGGTCAGACCGACCCGGTTGCCGACCAGGCGGTTGCCGACCACGTACATGTCCCCGCCGGCGTTGGTGCCTTCGTAACCGACCGCGTTGAGTTCGGCGATGTTGTCCCGCACCACGATGCGGCAGGGTTTGCACTGTCCGACGTAGATCCCCGAGTCCGCGCCGCCCGACGCGTAGGAGTGCTCGATGACGCCGTCCTGGGCGGAGAACGCGTAGATGCCGTACAGCCCGTTGTGGGTCGCGGTCACGTGCGAGACCAGGAACGACTTGAGGAAGGTGACGGGCTCGTCACCGGTGTCGTAGCCGCCGCCGTGCCCCGGCAGCCCGGCCGCCGCGGCCTTCGCCGAACCGGTGACCAGCACGCCGTTCTGCGTGTTGTTCCGTACGGTCAGGTTCTCCACGGCCACCCCGGGAGCCGCGACGACGACGCCGTTCGGCTGCCGCAACCGTCCGTCGATGACGACCTGGTCCCGGGACTCGCCCCGAAGGGTGACGCGAGGCGTGGAGACCTTCACCGACTCGTGGTACTCGCCCGGAGCGACCAGGACCAGGTCACCGGGGTGCGCCAGCGACATCGCGGCCGAGATCGTCGGGGCGTCGCCGGGGACCCGGATCGTCACCTGCGCACCGCTCGGTCGCCGGCCTTTGCCCGATCCGTCGTCACCGCCGCCGTCCCCGCAGCCGGTCACGAGCGTCAGCGTGCCCAGTACCGTCGCCAGCACGCGAAGAGCTAATCGAGGCATGATCCCCATTCTGGCATGACACCACCCAATTCCACTCCGAAAACGGAAGGTTGACCCACACATACGATTCCGGTGTGGCACTCTGCACTCCATGCACCGAGCCGACTCCCGTCCGTCACGCCGCGCGTTCATCGGTGTCGCCGGGGCCGTGGCGACCACCGGGCTCACCGCGGGGTGCGAATCGCCCGAGGACCGGCCGAGTCGGCCCCTTCCCCGCGTCGGGCGCACAGGTGTCGCCGACCGGCCGCCACCAGGCGGGCATCACCCTCCCGCAACCGGCCCAGCCGAACCTCCTGGCGCTGGTGGCCGACCTCGGCGCCGACGTGGCTCCCGGTCCGTTGCTGGCCGAACTCGGCCAGGCCGTCCGCGCGCTCGTCGCGGGGACCGACCCACGGCTGCTCGGCCTGCCGCCGGGCGACCTCACCGTGACCGTCGGCGTGGGCCCCGGCTGGTCCGCACGGCCGGTGCCTCGCTGCCCGGCGCGGTGGACCTGCCCCGGTTCTCCCGCGAGCGGATCGCGCCGCGCGCCCGGGGCGGCGACCTGCTGATCCAGATCTGCGCCGGTGACGCGCTGCTCCTCCCGGTCGTCGCCGCCGCGCTCCTGGCCCAGGCCGGAGACCGCGTCCACGAACGCTGGCGGCAGTCCGCCCGCCGTGGTGCGAACGTGCCCGTCGGCGACGGTCTGACCGCGCCCCGCAACCCGCTCGGTTTCATCGACGGCATCGTGGGACCGCACACGAGCGCCGAGCAGCAGCGCGACCTGTGGCTGGCCGGTCCTCCCTCGGTCGCCGGCGGCACCCTTGCCGTACTGCGGCACATGGAACTCGACCTGTCGCGGTTCGCCGCCCTCTCCGTGCCCGAACAGGAGGCGGTCTTCGGACGCCGCCGTGCCGACGGCGTCCCCCTGTCGGGCGGCCCCGTCGCGTCGGGCCCGGACCTCGGGGCCAAGACGCCGGACGGACGCTATCTCGTCCCCGCGGACGCCCACGTGCGCAGAGCGAACCCCGCCGTGGTCGGCACCGGCCTCATGCTCCGCCGCTCCTACAGCACCGACGCCCCCGCCCCCGGCCTGCTCTTCATCAGCTTCCAGAACGACCTGCGGACCTTCACCGCCACCCTCGCCCACATGGAAACCTCCGACGCGCTGCTGAGCTTCACCACCACGACCGCCAGCGCGACCTTCCTGATCCTCCCCGGTTTCGACCGCCAACGCCCGCTCGGCTCCCAGCTGTTCGGCTGATCCCGCTCCGCCGCTGCGGCGCTAGAGCTTCCTCGCTGTCGAGCCGCTGTCCACCCCCGCCATGACCGTTCCCCCGACGGCGAGATTGCAGCCATGAATGCCCACGGCGGGGACGGGTTTGACGCTCATGGAGAGGGAGGCCTGTCCGAGATGGACGAACATCCCGTAGCCGAACACCACATGGCCCTTGATCGAGCCGCCGTGATGGAACACGAAGCTCCCGTCGGCGCTGGTCTCCAGCACTCCCTTGCCGTCGTGGCTGACCTTCATCCCTCCCAGGAGAGTGAGCAGACCCTTCACACGGGCGGTGTCGGTCCGCAGGTCGGTCAGGGAAGCCTTGTACGCGTCGATGGCGCCCCCGCCGTCGTTCTTGCGGACGTCGACGCCGTCCTGCGTGAACCCGATCCAGCCCTTCTCGTGGGCACGGTCCCCGACCCACGGGGCGTTCACGCCCTCCTCCGCGTCGACCCGGGCGGCCGTGAGGACACCCGGAGTGGCGTCATGGCCGTGGTAGACGTTGACACCGCGGTCCGGGAAGGTGATCCAACCGGCGCTGTCGGTGGGCCCCTGGACCACACGGGTGGTGACGTCGTCGGCCGTTACCGTTCCCAGGCCGCCGTCCGGCCGGTGGACCTCCGCGCCGTTCGCGGCGAAGGTGACCCGGCCCCTGTTCGCCGTCCCCTCCACCCACGGAGTGCGCACCCCGTTGTCGAACTCGGGGACGGTCGCGTGGACGGTGGTGGTGAGGAAGTACCCCTCCTGCGCCTGCCCGTTGCCGTCCACGGTCCCGGCCATGAGCGTGTAGGTGGTGCCGCGCGTCAGGGAGCGGCGGGGTGTGTGACGGTGGGGACCGTACGGTGTGGGCGTGGTCCGTACCGGCGGGTCGACGCGTTCCAGGGCCCCGTCCGGGTAGCGGATCCAGTACGTGAGGCTGTCCGGCCCGTCCCAGCGCAGGACGACGTTCTGGCCCGTGCCCACCAGGGACAGATCCGCGCGGAAGTTCTGCGGGACCTGCGGCGTCTGCTTCACCAGCCCGAGCGTGGTGCCGTAGTAGAAGCCCGTCTGTGTGTACGACGGCGCCTTGTGGTCTCCGCCGTAGGCGAGTTCATGGACCGACACGGTGGCCAGGCCCGCCCGGTCGGAGACCGGGATGTTCTCCAGCTTCAGGACCAGGTGCTCCTGCGCCGGGAACGTCATCTCCTGCCCGCGGGGCCGAGGCCCGGAAGCGGCCATCGCTCGCGGAGTACAGCCTGAAGCCCGGGGCGACCTCACCGGGCTGTGGCTGGTAGCTCCTGGTGGGGATGCTCGCGGTGATCCCCGCGGCGTTGTCCGTCAGGTCGCCGCTGCCGCTGCCGATGGGGATCAGGACGTCGATGTGGGTCCATTTGACGTTGGCCAGGTGCGGGTTGGAGACGATCAGGTACACCGTCCCCGTCGATGGCGCTCCAGGGCGTGAGGCCTGGAGTGATGTGGGGTCCGTGAGGATCTCGTAGTGCAGCAAGGACGGCACGGTGGTTTCTCCCTACCTCGGCGGTGCACACGATGCGGGCAGAAGACGCGGGCGGAAGGCGCGGGTGGAGCTACGGGGTGGAGATACGGGGCTGGGCACGGGCGGTGCCGGACCGGTTCCGTTCAGACCTTCGGGGCCACGGGTCCCGCCCCCGGGGGGGCTTGGCGCCGGCAGACCCGTCGACAGTAAGCAGCCTGCCCCCTTCGTATCCCGGCTTCCTCCGGCTTTGTCCCGAATCGGCCCCCTCCTGACCGGAACCCCACCACGGGAAAGCCGTCCAAGGGCGCCTGTTCGTCGGGGGGAGAGGAGGCGGGCGTCGAGGGCCGCGTGGAGGGCGTCGGTGCGGGACGGGCCGCGCTCGTACGTCTTCACGAGACGCCGCGGGACCTGGTGGACCGAGCCGTCGATCGTGCCCGGGATCGGCTGGGTGTCGGCCCGGCCGCGAGGTCCTGCGGTCGGGCCGACGGGCCGAAGGGGTGCCTACCAGGACGACTTGGTGACTCCGGGGAGGAATCCCGCGTGGGCCTGCTGCCGTGTCCGTACGCGGGAGAGTCCGAACTTGCGCAGGAAGCCGCGGGGGCGGCCGTCCACGCCGTCCCGGTTGCGGACGCGGGTGGCGCTGGCGTCGCGCGGTTGCCGGCGGAGTTCCTCCAGGGCGGCTGCCCGGTCCGCCGGAGGGGTGGACGGGCGCCGGATGATCTCCTTGAGCTCGGCCCGGCGGGCGGCGTGGCGCCGGACGACCTCCTTGCGCCGCTCGTTCCGCGCGATCTTGCTCTTCTTCGCCATCAGACCTTCCTCCCCGTGCGCGGATCCGCGCCACCGCGGCCTCGACGCCGATGACGTCGACGGTCTTGACGGCCCTGGCGCTCAGGGTGAGGCGGACGTGGCGCCCCTCGCTGGGCAGCCAGTAGCGCTTGCGCTGGATGTTGGGGTCGAAGCGCCGTGGCGTGCGCCGGTGCGAGTGGGAGATGGCGTTGCCGAATCCCGGCTTGGCGCCGGTCAGTTGGCAGTGGGCTGACATGGGTGGTGCCGCCTTTCTCGAAGGACGAGCTTGTCGATAATGAAAATCGTTGCCATATAGTACCTGTCGTGGCGCGCCGAGATCGGCGACTTCCGCGAAGGGCGCCGACGTCGCCCGCTCCCCGCCCGTGTCCCACCGTCGAAAGGTTCCTGCCGTGAAGCCCGGCATCCACCCCGCCTACGGGCCCGTCGTCTTCCGCGACTCCGCCTCCGGCACCTCGTTCCTCACCCGCTCCACCATGACCAGCGACAAGACCGTGGACTGGGAGGACGGCCACACCTACCCCGTCGTCGACGTGGAGATCTCCTCCGCGAGCCACCCCTACTACACGGGCACGGCCCGGGTCCTCGACACCGCCGGCCGCGTGGAACGCTTCGAGCGCCGCTACGGAGCCCGCTGATGGCGTACGAGCGGCAGCTCCCCGTCGTGATCGTCGCCGGGCTCCACTCCGACGCCCGCAAGGAGGTCGTCGACCGCCTCCTGCGGACCGTGCCGGGGAGCGTGGCACTGCACCACGACCTGGCCTCGGCGCCCGACGGCACCGTCCTCCGTCTCGTCCGCGACGCTTCCGGCCCCGTCTCCAGCGGTGACGCGCCGCTCGTGAACGACTGCGCGTGCTGCGCGCTGCGCGAGGACCTCGTCCCCGAGCTGGAGCGCATGGCGGACGGCGGCCTGACCCGGCTGGCCGTCGTCGAACTGTGGGACTCGGTCGAACCGAAGGCCATGGCGGAGGTCATCGCCGGACACGGCGGGGACCGCCTGGTCGTGACGGGCGTGATCACGGCCGTGGACCCCGCACTCGTCCTGCCGTACCTCGGGAACGGGGACGACCTGGCCGAGGCCGGACTGGCCGCCGCCGCCACCGACCGGCGGACCGTCGGTGACACCTGGGCGCGCCAACTGGAGTACGCCCCCGTCCTCGCCGTGGTCGACAGCGACGGGGCGGACGAGGAGGACCACGCCCTCCTCGCCCAGCTGCACCCCACCGCCCGGCGCGTACCGGCCGCATCCGCCGAACTCGCCAGGGCCGCGCTCGCGGGCTTCGACGTCGAGGCCGCCGCGGCCGCCCAGCACCCGGCGTGCGCGCTGCTGCCCCAGGAGGCGGACGAGGCCGGGGTCGCCACGCTCGTCTGGCGTCGACGACGGCCCTTCCATCCCGAGCGCCTGTACCGGGCACTTGAGGACCTGTGCTGCGCGGCGGCCCGGAGCCGTGGCCGGTTCTGGCTCGCCGACCGCCCCGACACCCTGCTCGCCTGGGACGCGGCCGGCGGCGCGCTGTGCGTGGAGAGCGCCGCCCCTGGCTGGCGTCGCTGCCGGACGCGGCCTGGGAGATGGTTCCTCCCGTACGCCGGGCGGCGGCGGCGCTCGACTGGCATCCCGAGCACGGCGACCGCTGCCAGCACCTCGTCTTCACCTCGCCCGGCCTGGACCGGGACGGGCTGGAACGGCTCCTCGACTCCTGCCTGCTGACCGACGCGGAGTACGCGTCGGGGCCCGAGGCCTGGAAGCGGCTGCCCGCCGCCTTCGCCCCCCTCCTCGACGCCGCCTGACCGACCCCGCGCCAAGCGAACCCCACGACCACGCAAGGAGAACCCGCCATGGCTCGACGCCCCGAACCCCGCAAGCCCGCCAGGCCCCGCCCCAACCCGCTCGACGCGGCCGGCGTCACGTACATCGACTACAAGGACACCGACCTGCTGCGGAAGTTCCTCTCCGACCGGGGCAAGATCCGCAGCCGGCGCGTCACCCGCGTGACGGCCCGGCAGCAGCGGTCCCTCGCCGCCGCCGTCAAGAACGCCCGCGAGATGGCCCTCCTGCCGTACGCGAGCCGCTGACCGCACCGCGCACAGCTCGGCCGCCCTCCTCGCGAGGGCGGCCGCGCGGCGGCGCCGAGGAGGGGATGTCAGGGGCGGGTCCTACGCTGGGCGGGTGACAGCGGACAACAGGCCTCTGGCCGTCTTCGATCTCGACAACACGCTGGCCGGCACCGCGCACCGCCAGCACTTCCTGGAGCGCAGGCCCAAGGACTGGGAGGGGTTCTTCGGGGCGGCGCCCGACGATCCGCCGCTGGAGGAGGGCGTGGCGCTGTGCCGCGAGGCGGCCGGGGAGTGCGAGGTGGTGTACCTCACCGGGCGGCCCGAGCGCTGCCGCCGCGCGACCGTGGAGTGGCTGGCCGGGCAGGGGCTGCCGGAGGGGCCGTGCACATGCGCCGCAACCGCGACTTCCGGCCGGCGCGGGTGACGAAGGTGGAGATCCTGCGCCGGCTCGCCGCCGACCGTGTGGTCAGGATGCTGGTCGACGACGACCCGGCGGTGTGCGACGCGGCCGAGGCGGCGGGCTTCGACGTCGTGCGGGCCCGCTGGGCGGAGCCCTCCGAGGCGCTGAGGGAGGCTCAGGAGAAGGAGGGCCGCACCTGAGGCCGGGCGGAGCGGCTCAGTCCTCGCCCTCCAGCCGGAAGCCGACCTTCAGGCCGACCTGGTAGTGCTCGATCGTGCCGTCGACGAGGTGGCCGCGTACCTGCGTCACCTCGAACCAGTCCAGTCCCCGCAGGGTCTGCGAGGCGCGCTCGATGCCGTTGCGGATGGCCTGGTCGACGCCCTCCGTGGACGTGCCGACGATCTCGGTGACGCGGTAGGTGTGATTCGACATGGGGGCCGAACTCCTCTCGGTGCGGTCCCTCCACGGTGCCCCAGGGCGCGTCGGCGCGCGACACGACGGGGGCCGGGTGACCCGCGGGTAACTACCGACGGTAACGAACGGGGGTGTCCGTCCGGGCGGGGAGCGGGTTCGTCAAGGACTTGACCATCTCGTTGGTCCAGACCAGAATCCAGGCCACATACCCGCGCGAACACCCCGTTCGGTCCCCCCATGCCGGGTCAGCCCCCCATGCGCACGACCCCGTGCTGAACCGCGGAAGGTGACCCCCGTGAAGAACCGCCATCTCGCCTGCCCCCTCGCCGCCGCCGCCGCGCTCGCCCTCGCGGGCTGCGGGCTGCTCCCGGGCGGCGACGGCGGGACGAAGACCGTGCACGTCTGGCTCATGCGGGACAGCGTCAGCGAGGACTTCCTCTCGCGCTTCACCGAGGCGTACGAGAAGGAGCACAGCGGGGTCGAGCTCGACTTCACCATCCAGGAGTGGACCGGCATCGGCAAGAAGGTCACCGAGGCGATCCAGGGCTCCGGCGGCCCCGACGTCATCGAGGTCGGCAACACCCAGGTCGCCCAGTACGCCGACACCGACAAGCTCTTCGACCTCACCCTGGAGTCGGTCCGCGACCTCGGCCGCGAGGACTGGCTGCCCGGCCTCGCCGAGCCCGGCAGCATCTCCGGATCCCAGTACGGCATCCCCTGGTACGCGGCCAACCGCATCGTCATCTACAACAAGGACCTGTTCGCCGCCGCCGGCATCGACCAGCCGCCGGCCACCCGCGAGCAGTGGCTCGACGACACCGAGAAGCTCGACGAGGACGGCTCCCAGGGCATCTACCTCGCCGGACAGGACTGGTACACCCTCGCCGGCTTCGTCTGGGACGAGGGCGGCGAGCTCGCCGTCGACAAGGGCGGCCAGTGGACCGGCGCGCTCGACAGCCCGGCCGCCCAGCGCGGCATGGCCTTCTACAAGAAGCTCCAGGCCCTCGGCGACGGCCCGAAGAACGCCGACGAGCAGACCCCGCCGCAGGCCGACGTCTTCGCCAAGGGCGACGTCGCCCAGCTCATCGCCACCCCCAGCGCCGTCGCCGCCATCCTCAAGGCCAACCCGGGCCTCAAGGACAAGCTCGGCTACTTCCCGATACCCGGCAAGAAGGCCGGCCAGCCCTGCGCCGTCTTCACCGGCGGCTCCGACCTCATCATCCCGGAGAACGCCCCCGACCGCGGCGCGGCCCTCGACGTCGTCAAGGCGCTCGCCGGCGAGAAGTGGCAGTCCGAACTCGCCCGCACCATGGGCTACGTGCCCAACAAGAAGAACCTCGCCTCCGTCGTCGCCGGCCAGGAGGCCACCGCCGTCATGGCGAAGGGCGCCGCGCGCGGCCGCGCCACCCCCAACTCCCCGCAGTGGGCGGACGTCGAGGCCGACAACCCCATCAAGCCGTACATGACGGCCGTCCTCCAGGGCGCGGACCCCGTCAAGGCCGCCAGGAAGGCATCGACCGCGATCACGGAGACCCTCGCCGAATAGCATTCAGCGTTCGCACACCCGCGAGCCCCCGGACGGTCATGTCGAATCCAGCCGGCGACGGGAGAAGTAAGGAGCCGGGCCACCGCGCACGCGGCCCGGTCCCGCCCCTTCCCCTTCCGTCCGCCGGAGGAGTCCGCCATGTCCGTACCGACGCGCACGCTCGCCGTCCCCGCACCGCCCCAGGCCGTCTCCGTACCGCCCCTGGCCGTCCCCGCGCAGCCCCAGGCCCCGGCCGAGCGGCCCGCCCCCGGTACGTCGTCGGCCTCGCCCGGGACCAGGAGGACGTGCGGGCCGCCCAGCGGCTGCGCCACCAGGTCTTCGCCGGTGAGATGGGCGCCCTGCTCGACGGCCCCGAGCCCGGCCTGGACGGCGACGCCTTCGACGCGTACTGCGACCACCTCCTGGTACGGGAGGAGGGCACCGGCGAGGTCGTCGGCACCTACCGGATCCTGCCGCCCGAGCGGGCCGCTGTCGCCGGACGCCTCTACTCCGAGAGCGAGTTCGACCTCACCCGGCTCGCCCCCGTCCGGCACGACCTGGTGGAGGTCGGCCGCTCCTGCGTCCACCCCGCCCACCGCAACGGCGCCGTGATCGCCCTCATCTGGGCCGGACTCGCCCGCTACATGACCCGCACCGGCCACAACTGGCTCGCCGGCTGCTGCTCGATCCCGCTCGCCGACGGCGGCACCCTCGCCGCCGCCACCTGGGACACCGTCAAGGACAAGCACCTCGCCCCCGAGGAGTACTGGGTCACCCCGCACAAGCTGTGGAGCCCCGCCGGCGTCGCCCGCCCCGAGGGCCGCACCGAACTCCCGCCGCTGCTCCGCGGCTACCTGCGGCTCGGCGCCTGGGTCTGCGGAGCCCCCGCGCACGACCCCGACTTCGGCACCGCCGACCTCTACGTCCTGCTCTCGCTGCGCCGCACCAACCCGCGCTACCTCAACCACTTCCTCTCGCTCGTCCCCGCGTCGTGACCGGCGCCACGGCCCTCTCGCCGTGGCTCCCACGGCGCCCTGCACCCCAGGCCGCTGCGCCGTCCACCCGGACACCGGACGTGACGACCCCGCCGGACGGGCCGGTGCCGTCCGTGCCGCGGTCCGGCTGACCGCCGGGACCGGGCGGTCCTCCTCGGCGTCCTGCTCGCCCCTGCCGCGGCGCTCCTCCCGGCGGCCGCCCGCCTCGCCCTCGTCCGGGGCTGGGTGCGGGCGGTGGTCCGCGCCTTCGGCGTACGCGTCCGGTACGAGGGGACGGCCGGCGCGGTCACCGGCCCGCTCCTCGTCGTCGCCAACCACGTCTCCTGGCTGGACATCCCCCTCGTCGCGGCCGTGCTGCCCGGCCGGATGGTGGCCAAGACGGAGGTCCGCCACTGGCCCGTCCTCGGCACGCTCGCCGCCTTCGGCGGCACCCTCTTCCTCGACCGCGACCGGCTCAGGGCCCTGCCCGGCGCGGTGCGGGAGATGGCCGGGTGCTCGCCGGCGGGGGCCGGGTGGTCGTCTTCCCGAGGGGTCGACCTGGTGCGGACGGGACCGGGGCGCTTCCGCCCGGCCGCGTTCCAGGCCGCCCTGGACGCCGGCTGCGCCGTGCTGCCGGTACGGATCGACTACCGGCCCACCGACGCGGCGGCGTACGTCGGGGACGACCCGCTCGGGGCGTCACTGTGGCGGGTCGTCACCGCACGGGACATGGTCGCCCATATTCGAATACTGGATCCGATACCCAGTGTTCGATATCCCGACCGCCGGGCCCTGGCCTCGGCGGCTCAGCTCGCCGTGGCCAGCGACAGCGCGAACCTGCCCTCGCCGTCGGTCCACCAGCGGGTCAGTTCGAGGTCCGCCGCCGCCAGCTCCTCCCGTACGCCCGCCTGACGGAACTTCGCCGACACCTCCGTCCGCATCTCCTCGCCCGCCGCGAACGGCACCACGAGATCCAGCTCCGGGATCTTCACGGTCAGCGCGCGGCGGGCGCGCAGCCGCATCTCGATCCACTCCCGCTCGGCGTCCCACACCGCCACGTGCTCGAAGGCGGCCGGATCGGCGTCCGCGCCCAGCTCCCGGTCGATCACGGACAGGACGTTCTTGTTGAACTCGGCCGTCACCCCGGCCGCGTCGTCATAGGCGGCCACGAGCGTGGCCTCGTCCTTCACCAGGTCCGTGCCGAGCAGCAGCGCGTCGCCCGGCGCGAGCATCGCGCGGACCGAGCGCAGGAAGGTCCGCCGCTCGGCGGGGAGCAGATTGCCGATCGTGCCCCGAGGAAGGCCACCAGGCGCGGCCCCGGCGTCCCCGGCAGCGCGAGCCCCGGGTGAAGTCGGCGACGAGCGCGTGCACCCACAGGTCCGGGCGGTCCGCGAGCAGCGTCTCGGCCGCTCCGACGAGGGCCGACTCGCTCACGTCCACCGGCACGTACGCGTCCAGACCCGGAAGCAGCGCGTCGATCAGGAACCGCGTCTTCTCGGAGGAGCCGGAACCCAGCTCCACCAGGGTCCGGGCCCCGGTCGCGGCGGCGATCTCCGGCGCCCGCGCGACCAGGATCTCCCGCTCCGCGCGCGTGGGGTAGTACTCGGGCAGCCGGGTGATCTCCTCGAAGAGCTCGCTGCCCCGGGCGTCGTAGAACCACTTGGGCGGCAGCTCCTTGGGGGAGCGGGACAGACCGTGGAGGACGTCGGCGCGCAGATCGGCGCTCGCGGCGTCGGGGGCGAGGGTGCGGGTCAGCTGGAACGGGCTCACGCGGACGGCTCCTTGAGCGGGGTGAGGTGACGTCCGCGCGGTCGGCGGTGACGAGCGTGTGCTCGGGCACCTCCCGCCAGCGCGGATCGTCGTCGTACGGTTCGGAGGCCACGACCGTCCGGCCGTGGCCCGACAGACACCAGAGGCTGTTCCGCCAGGACGTCGCCGCGATCAGCTCCCCGTCGGTCAGCAGCAGGTTCAGCCGGGAACCGGGGCCGCGGCCGCGACCTCCCGCACCGTGTCGCCGAGGGCGGTCCCCGGCGCGTCCCCGGCCCGCAGCCGGTGCAGCACGAGCGCCCAGAGCAGCGCCGAGTCGGTGCGCGCCTCCAGTCGCAGCAGCTCCCCGGCCGACAGCGCCCCGGCGAGCGCCGCGAGGGAGTCCGGCCAGCCCCGACGGCGCCGTTGTGGCTGAACAGCCAGGGCCCGGCGGCGAACGGAGCCGCCGCGGCCTCCCCGTCGGCGCCGGGGAACGTGGCCCCCGGACCGCCCCGAGGAAGGCCCCGGAGCGCACCACCCGGGCGAGGTCCGCGAAGGACAGGTCGCCCCAGATCGGGCCGGCCCGCCGGTACCGCGCGGGTACCGGATCCCCCTCGGCGTACCAGCCGACGCCGAAGCCGTCGGCGTTCACCACGCCGCTGTCCTGCGTACGCGGCTCCCAGGACTGGCGCAGCAGGGCGTGCGCCGGCCGGACGAGCAGGTCCCCCAGCGCCACCGGCCCGCCCACGTACGCGAGATGACGGCACATCAGTCGAGCTCCGCGGTCCGCGCCGTCCGGAAGCCGGAGAAGATCTGGCGCCGCACCGGAAGGTCCCAGTTGCGGAAGGTGCCCCGGCAGGCGACCGGGTCCACCGCGAACGAACCGCCCCGCAGCACCTTGTGCTCCGGGCCGAAGAACACCTCCGAGTACTCCTTGTACGGGAAGGGGGTGAACCCCGGATACGGCAGGAAGTCGCTCGCCGTCCACTCCCACACGTCACCGATCAGCTGCCGTACGCCGAGGGGCGAGGCCCCCGCCGGATAGCTGCCCGCCGGCGCGGGGCGCAGGTGCCGCTGCCCGAGGTTGGCGTGCTCCGGACCCGGATCCGCGTCGCCCCACGGATAGCGGCGCGAGCGCCCGGACACCGGGTCGTGGCGGGCTGCCTTCTCCCACTCCGCCTCGGTCGGGAGCCGCCGCCCCGCCCAGCGCGCGTAGGCGTCCGCCTCGTACCAGCTGACGTGCAGGACCGGCTCCTCCTCGGGCACCGGCTCCGTCACCCCGAAGCGGCGGCGCAGCCACTGCCCGCCGTCCCGGCGCCAGAACAGCGGGGCCCCGATGCCGTGCTCCCGGATCTGCGCCCAGCCCTCCGGCCGCCACCAGCGGCGGTCCGTGTAGCCGCCGTCGGCCATGAAGGCGAGGTAGGAGCCGTTCGTGACGGGGTGGTGTCGATGTGGAAGGCGGGGACGACCCGGGCGTGCGCCGGCCGTTCGTTGTCCAGGGCCCACGGCTCGTCCGAGGTCCCCATGGTGAACGGGCCCCGGGGACGAGGACTTCGGTGGGCAGTGGACCGGACCGCAGGACCGGCGGCGGGGAGCGGTCAGCGCCGCCGGACCCTTCCGCAGCTGATGGGTGATCAGCATCGTCTCGTCGTGCTGCTGTTCGTGCTGGGCGATCATGCCGAACGCGAAGCCCGCGTCGACCAGCGGCCGTCCCTCCAGCGGGGTGCTCTCCAGGACGTCGAGCACCCGGGTCCGCACGTCGGCGGCATAGGCCCGCGCCTCGCCGGGCGCGAGCAGCGGCAGCGACGGACGGCTCGCGCGCGGATGCTGGAAGGCGTCGTACAGCGAGTCGATCTCGGGCCGCAGCGCCTCGCGCCCCGCGACGGCCCGCCACAGCCACTGCTCCTCCTGGTTCCCGATGTGCGCCAGGTCCCAGACCAGCGGAGACATCAACGGTGAGTGCTGCGCCGTGAGTTCGCCGTCCTCCACGCAGGAGGTGAGGAGCGCGGTGCGGTCCCGCGCGACGGTCAGGGCGTCGAGGGCCCGCCGCCGCAGGGACTCGGGATCCGCTCCCGTCCCGGTCGCGGTCATGACGTCACCACCTCGAAGTCGTCGGCCGGGCAGCTCCCGGGGATCACGTACCGCTCGTGGAAGGCGGCGACCGCCCGCCGCACCTGCTCGCTCGCCCCGATCCGGGGCAGCGCGTCGAGCGCGGCGGAGAACACCGCGCGGGCGGCGGCGTGCAGCCCGGGATCGGCGAGGCCGTCACGCGCCGCCGTCTCCCAGAGCGGATTGCGCGGGGCGGGACCGGGACCCGCCTGCTCCGCGAGCGGCTTCACCGCCCGGTACACGGCCTCCGCCGCCTCCGGGTCCTCGAACACCGCCGTCGTCACCGCCACCGGCACCATCCAGCCGTCCGGGCCCGACTGCGCGTCCACCATCCGCAGCTCCAGATGGCCGCGCGGCCGCACCGGCGGGAACAGCGTCGTCATGTGATAGCGCAGGTCGTCGGCGTCGGCCGGGCGCGGCAGACCCGTCCGCAGCCACTCCCGGAAGGTCAGCCCCACCGGCACCGCCCACGGCCCCTCCTCGGCCCGTACGCACATCACCGGGGTGTCCAGGACGTGCGCCGCCCACTCCGCGCGCGGCTCCCGTCCGGCGGCGGAGCGAGCGCCCGCCGGGGGTCGAGGTCCGCCCACAGGGCCTGCCGCGTCGAGCGCCAGCCGGTGCGCCGTCCGCCGTGCACCGGGGAGTTGGCGAACGCCCCCACCAGCACCGCGCCGAGCAGATGGGCGAGCTGCCAGCGCCGGTGGTAGCCGAGCGGACCCGGCTCCTCCAGACCGGCGTCCAGGCAGATCTGCACCGAGGCCGAATCGCACATCATCGCCCGCCCCGACGGCCCGGTCCGGCCGAGCGCGGTCTCCATCGCGTCGTACCGCGGCTCGTGCAGGACCCGGTCGCGCGGCGCGTGCCAGGGGTCCACCCGTAACCGCTGAGGGTCAGACCGAGCGGCCCGAGCGCCGCCCGCACCGCGCGCAGGTCGGCGGCGAGCGAGTCGAGGCACTCCATCAGGGAGCCGGCCGGACGCGAGCTGAGCTCCAGCTGCCCGCCGGGTTCGAACGTGAGGGCCGACACCAGGGGCACGGCCCGTACGGTGTCGAGCGCGGCCGCGAGCCTCGGCGGCCGTACGGGAAGACGGGGGTCACGCAGCTCGTGCACGAGCCACTCCAGCTCCACCCCACCGTGCGGGGCGGACCCGTCTTGAAACAGATACATCGCAGCAGGTCCTCCGCCTCCGCCTCGGTCAGAGGGGGGCCGCCGCGCGGTATGCCGCTGGGCGACATCCGTGCACCTCCTGGTCCTCGGGTCGAACTGCTGCTTCCACCTAAAGCCACCGCCGGGCAGCGTGCAAGAGCGCCCCGCGCCGGGCCCCTGCGCCCCCTGTGCCCCTGCGTGTCCGGTTTTCCCCGCAGCCCCGTAAAACCCGTTGCCCCCACCGTGGCGAAACGATCACTCTGGAGGACATGAGCGCACGACTGCGCGCGATCGCGCGGCAGACCGAGGAGATCGTCGCGGCGGGCCGCTACCGCGCCCCCGACGGACGTACGGTCTCCCTGGCCGAAGACCTGGCGGCCGCCCTCTCCGGCACCCGCCTCCACGGCCCCGGACCCGTCCCGGTCACCCCGGACACCGACCGCGTCCCCACCCTCGCCGTCACCCCCGAGAGCAGCCTCGCCGCCGCCCGCCGCATGACCACGACGACCCCCGCCCACCCGGTCGCCGTCCTGAACTTCGCCTCGGCCCGCAACCCGGGCGGCGGCTACCTCAACGGCGCCCAGGCCCAGGAGGAGGCCCTCTGCCGGGCCTCCGCCCTCCACTCCACCCTGCTGCGCGTCCCCGAGTACTACGCCCACCACCGGGCAGAGAGGGACGCCTTCTACACCGACCGGGTCATCCACTCGCCCCGGGTCCCCGTCTTCCGCGACGACCGCGGCGCCCTGCTCCCCGAGCCCTTCACGGTCGGCTTCCTCACCTCCCCGCGCCCAACGCGGGCGTCGTCCGCCGCCGGACCCCGAGCTCGCCGACCGCCTCCCCGCCGCCCTCGCCTCCCGCGCCGAACGCGTCCTGGAGACGGCCGCCGCGACCGGCTACCGCCGACTCGTCCTCGGCGCCTGGGGCTGCGGCGTCTTCCAGAACGACCCGGCCCGGGTCGCGGCCGCCTTCACCGCCCTCCTCACCGGCGAGGGCCGCTTCTCCGGCCACTTCGAGGAGGTCGTCTTCGCCGTCCTGGACCGCGCCTCCGGCACCCCCACCCTCGCCGCGTTCCGGCGGGTCCTGGGCGGGAGCGCCTGACCGGGACGGTCAGGACCAGCCGTACCGTTCCACGAGCCGCCCCACCACCAGGTCGAAGCGGGGCCGGTCCAGGGCGCAGGCCTCGCGGCGCATCCCCGACTCGGACAGCCGCAGCACCCGGTCCAGGTCCACCCAGGACTCGCGCCGCTCGCTGTCCCAGGACCCCGTTCCGATCGCGACCCACTCCCGGTCGTGGTCGTGCCGCTTGCTGGACAGCTGGACGGCGAGCAGGGTGCCGGACTCCTCCCGCGCCACCACGAGCACCGGCCGGTCCTTGCCCCTGCCGTCGTTCTCCTCGAACGGCACCCAGGTCCAGACGATCTCCCCGGGGTCGGGCGCCCCGTCGCAGTCCGGGGCGTAGGAGGTGCGGACGGGCCCGATCAGGTGCGGATCGGCCTCGGTCGTGGAGTGCGGATACGTCGTCATGGGGGCCACCGTAGGGCCTGCCGGGACAGCTGCGGAGCCCGCGCCCCGCCTGACATGCGGGTTCCGTACCCCCGTGCCAGGCTGAGGGGACACGGACCACCGTCCGACACCCGTCACGGGAGGCACGATCGTGGGCAAGAAACAGACCCGGACGAACCGGGGAGCCCGTACCGGCGGCCATGAGCACCGCGCGGACGCGGTGGCGAAGGAGAAGAGCGCCCCGGCCCCCGCGAGGGAGACGTCGCTGCCCCTCGTGGAGCACGCGTCCCACCGCAAGGAGCGGAAGTTCGGGCACAACTGAGGCCGAGCGGAGCGCGGAAAGGGCCCGGTGCCGTGACGGCACCGGGCCCTGCCGAGCGTGGTTACCGTCCGTCGCCGACGGGGATCTCCACGCTCTCCTCGGCCCGGGGGGCCGGCGGAACCGCACCGCCCAGCTTCTCCTGCGTCGCGGGGCTCATCGTGGCCAGGAGCTGGCGGGCCAGGCCGAGGCCCGTTCCGCCCATGGTGAGGGCCTTGGCGAAGACGTCGGCCATGCCGTCGGCGCCGTTGAGCAGGACCATCTGGTCGACGTTCCCGAAGGCGGAGGCGCCCGCGGAGACGATCTCCGGCCACTTCTCGGCCAGCTGCTGGGCGACCACGGCCTCCTGGTTCTCGGCGAGGGCCGCCGCCCGCGCCTTGATGGCCTCGGCCTCCGCCAGGCCCTTCGCGCGGGTGGCTTCGGCGACCGCGAGGCCCTTGGCGTGCTGCGCCGCCGCCTCGGCCTCACCGGTGAGCCGGGTCGCCGTGGCCCGGGCCGCGCTCGCGAGCTCCGTCTCCTTCGCCTCGGCCTCGGCGGCCGAGATCCGGGCGTCGCGCTCGGCCGCGGCCAGCGTCCGGGTCTCGTACGCCATCGCGTCGGCCGGCTTGCGGACCTCCGCCTGGAGCTGCTGCTCCTTGCGCAGGCCCTCCAGCTCGGCGACCCGGGTCTCCTGGACGACGACCTCCTGGCGCGAGGCCGCGTCGGCGAGCGGGCCGGCCTGCCGGGCACGGGCCGAGGCCTGGTCCCGCTCGGCCTGGTAGCCCGCCTGGAGGATCTCGCTGTCGCGGGTCGCCTCCGACATGCGCGCCGCGGCCTGCTGCTCGGCCTCGGTCGCCCGCCGGTTCGCCTCCGCCTGCGCGATCCGCGCGTCCCGCTGGACGGCGGCCGCGTGCGGGGCGGCCAGGTTCTTGATGTACCCGGTCGGGTCCTCGATCTCGTGGATCTGCAGCGAGTCGACGATCAGGCCGAGCTTCTCCATCTCCGTGCCACAGGCCGACCGCGCCTGTCCGGTCAGCTTCTCCCGGTCACGGATCATGTCCTCGACCGTCAACCCGCCGACGATGGCGCGGAGATGACCGGCGAAGACGATGTGCACCCGCTCGCTCATGAGCTTCTGCTGGTCGAGGAAGCGGCGGGCGGCGTTGGCGATCGACACGAAGTCGTCGCCGACCTTGAAGATCACCACACCGCGGACCTTCAGCGGAATGCCCTGGTGGGTGACGCACTCGACGGACAGCTGCGTCTCGTTGAGGTCCAGCGAGAGCTTGCGCACCGCCTGCACGCCGGGGAGCACGAGGGTGCCGCGACCGGTGACGATGCGGAACCCCATGCCCGTGCCGAGGCCCTCCATCTTGTGGTTGGAACCGGAGATGATCAGCGCCTCGTTGGGCTCCGCGACGCGCCACATCATCTTGAACACACCGATCAGAACGACGAGCGCGCCGACGACGACGCCCGCCAGAATGCCGATGCCCATGGACAAGGTCCCCCTTCACCGGGGCCGAGCGGTCCCGGTGAAGGGAGTGTGCGCCCGTGACGGGCGCGTCCTCAACGGTTTGGTCAACTGTCGTACGCGGCTGTGACATAGACGGTGCGTGGAGGGAGATGTTCCATGACCATCACCACCGTTCCGACCTCGATCCGCTCCTTCGGCGAGGCGGGATACGCGAGGAAGTGCTCGGCACCACCGCGGATCCGGACGATCACCTCGCCGACGAGACCGGGGCCGACGGTGCCGGTCACCCGGCCGGGCAGTCCCACCATCGAGCTGTCCATCGACTCGTCGTCCATGGCTGAACGGTACGTCAGATCCAGCCCTCCAGGGCGGAGACGAACCCGTCGAAGTCGTCCCGGTGGACGGTGTGTCCCGCCCCCTTCACCGTACGGAGTTCGAATCCGCGCCCGGCGAGCATCCGGGCGTGCTCGGGCCGGACCAGGACGCTCGGATCGGCGAGGGTGACGAGGGAGGGCACCACGGGCCGGGCGGGCCACAGGTCGGCGCCCACGAACGGCGTGAGGCCGTGGGCCGTCCGCTCGTCCCAGTCCCGTACCGACGCCATCTCGATGTCGACGTCCTCCTCCGGCCAGTGCGGGTTGAAGCCCCTGATCTGCTCCCGGGTCATCGACTTGCCCCGGACGAAGAGCTCGGCCCGGTAGCCGCAGGGACCGGCCGCCAGGTGCCAGGCCGGGTCGGAGTACACCGCCCTGGCCGGCGCGAGGCGCTCCACCGCCCGCGCGAGGACGAGCCCGCCGAGCGAGTGGCCGATCGCCAGCTCCGCGCCGGCGGGAGGGTCTCGACGAGGTCGTCGGCGTGGTCCTCCGGGCGGTACGCCTCCGGGCCCGCGGCCCGGCCGCTCGCCCGTGCCCCGCAGGTCCACGGCGATCACCCGGTAGCCGCGCTCCGCGAGCGCCGGTCCGACCCGGCGCCAGGTGCGGTGGTCGGCCATGATGCCGTGGACGAGCAGGGCGGTCCGGTCACCGGATCCCCAGGTGGTGGTGTGCAGTCGCATGGTGCCGCCTCTCCTGCGGTGTCTCGGTGCTCGGCGGGTGCCGGCGCGGGTCGGGCGCGGGTCAGCGCACGCCGCGGATGGGGCGCACGGCCAGCGCGCCGAGTACCGACAGTACGGCCGCGATCAGGAACAGCGCCGTGTATCCGCCACTCAGCGAGACGATGAGCGAGGCCACGAAGGGGGCGACGATCTGCGGTCCGGCGTTGGCGACGTTGAGGACGCCCATGTCCCGGGCCGCGTCCTCGGCCTTGGGCAGCACCATGGTCACCAGGGCGGTGTCGACGGCCATGTAGCAGCCGAAGCCGAGGCCGTTGACGACGGAGAAGGCCAGCATCGCGGCCCAGCTGTCGGAGACGGCGGGGACGAGCAGCGCGACGGCGGCGAGCACGGCGGAGGCGCCGACGAAGAGCTTGCGGCGGTCGAAGCGGTCCGAGAGCCAGCCGCCGAGGACGGTGGAGACCACCATGGCGACCGAGTTGACCGGCATGAGGATCGCCACGGCCTCCTCGGGGCTCAGTCCGGCGGGCAGGACGGTGTGGTCCTTGAGGATGTACAGCTGGAACCCGGCCACCGAGAAGTAGCCGAGGATGAGCAGGGCGCGGCCGATGAAGGCCCAGCGGAAGTCGTGGTTCCGCAGGGCGCTGCCGAAGGCCGCGAGCTGTTGCCGGACCGGCAGCGGCGCCTTCGGGGCCATGCGCTCCTCGCGGGCGCAGGCGGTGAACAGTACGGCGGTGGCGGCGACGATCGCGCCGAAGACGAGGTAGCCGGTGCGGTAGTGCTCGGAGAAGGCCGCGCCGACGAGGGCGCCGATCGTGGAGCCGACGGGGAGGCCGAGACCGACGGCGGCCGAGGCCTTGCCGCGCGAGGCCAGGGGGATCCGGTCGGGGACGACGGAGGTGAGGGCCGCCTGGTAGATGTTCATGACGGCCTGCCCCAGACACCAGGCGATGGTGACGAGCAGGATCGTGTGGACGCTGCCGAGGAGCAGCATCACGGGGAGGGCGAGCAGGCCGCCGGCCAGGATCCACGGGTTGCGGCGGCCCGAGCGGTCCGAGAGGGCGCCCGCGACCGGGTTGAAGACCGTGGCGAAGATCGCGGATATGCCGGAGACGAGGCCGAAGTTCGCCACCTTGTCGGCGGGGTCGATGGCCTCGATCTGGAGCGCGAGGAGCATGCCGGGGACGCCGATGTACAGGGCGTACATCGCGGTGTTCCCGGCGAGCAGCAGGGGCAGCAGGCCGCGCGTCGGCCGGGGGGCCGCGGGGGAGCCGGTGGCGGTGGCGGAGTCGGGGGCGCCCGTGTCGGAGCCGGTCCCGGGGGAGGAAAGGGCCACTTTGCCCTCCTGAGGAGATCGCCCGATGCGGGGGCGAGAAGCGGATTGAACGGTACAGTTACACGTGTCAATGACACGTGTGAGCATGTGTAGCACTCGTTTCCGGCCATCCGCCAGAGCCGGGGCCGGATTGTTCTGGAAAGATGCCGGATCGATGAGCCAGCCAACCGAACAGTCCCCCGAACGCCCCTCCGGGCGCGCGGTCCCGACGAGTGCCGACGTCGCGCGCCTCGCGGGCGTGTCCTGGGCCACCGTCTCGTACGTCCTGAACAACACCTCGGCCGTCCGCATCAGCGAGCCCACCCGGCAGCGGGTGCGCGAGGCCGCCGAGGAGCTGGGCTACGTGCCGCACGCCGCGCCCGCAGCCTGCGCGCGGGCCACAGCCGCATGGTGCTGCTCCCGACCCCCCACGTCGCGGTCGGGTCGCTGTACAGCCAGTTCTTCAACGAGTTCCAGTGGGCCCTGCGCCGCCTCGACTACACGGTCGTGCAGTACGGCAGCGTCGGCCTGGAGCCCGGGGAGGCCGCCCGCGCCTGGGCCGAGCTGCGGCCGGTGGCCGTGGTCTCCCTCGGCGAGGTCGAGCTCACCGGGCAGGGCGTCGAGATCCTCAAGCGGTCCGGCGCGCGGGCCGTGATCACCCTCGGCACCCGGCGCGTCGACGGCACCCGCGCCCTGGTCATGGACCAGGGGCGGGTCGGCGAGGTGGCCACCGAGCACCTCCTGGAGACCGACCGGCGCCGGATCGGCGTCGTCGTGCCCGAGGAGCCGGGCCTCACCATGTTCTCCGGACCCCGCCTCGACGGGGCGCGCCGCGCCGCCGAGGGCGCCGGGGCCACCGTCGTGCCCTGCCGCTGCGGTACGAGGAGGAGTCGGCGGAGGCGCTCGCCGGACGCTGGCGCGAGCTGGGGCTCGACGGCGTCTTCGCGTACAACGACGAGTACGCGATGCTCCTGATGCGGGCGCTCCAGGACGCCGGGATCTCCGTGCCCGGGGAGACCGCCGTGATCGGCGCCGACGACCTGCTCCTCGGCCGGCTGCTGCGGCCCCGGCTCTCCACCGTGCGGATCGACATGGTGGGCGGCCGCGAGCTGGCGGAGCTGGTCGACCGCGCCGTACGGGAACCGGACACCGTGCCCCTCTCCGGGACCTGCTCGACTCGCGGGTCGTCCGGCGGGAGTCCAGCTGAGTGCGGGGCTCCGGCCGGGGTCCGGCTCCGGGCGGGCGGGGCTCCGGCCGAGCGCTTAGCTTCGGTGCATGAGCACAGTTCCGAAGCGGTTCGAGATCCTGCTGGTGCCCGAGCACGTCGAGGACCGGGGCGGCGCCTCCGTCGCGGACAGCGCCGTCCGCTCGGCCGTGGTCGAGGCCACCGGGCGGCACGGCGAGACGGGCTATCCGATCTACGAGGGGCACGGCGTCCGGGCCGACATCGATCCCGGACGCTCACCGTGGAGGCGGTGCTCGTCGACGGCCACGAGCTCGACTACGGCCTCACGGCCCTGGTCCGCCCCGCCGTGACCCGCTGACCGCCGCGCCCCGCCCCGGTGGCCCGAAGGGGCCCCGTTGACAGGGCGGGCCGTGCGGCAGAGACTCTGCGCGCCCCATCGGGCGAAGATTGTTTCACCAGGCGAACAGAGTCGTTCCGCAGGTCACGTGGGAGAGAACCGATGAGCATCCGCGACGTCTACATCGTCGACGCCGTCCGCACCCCGATCGGGAAGTTCGGGGCGCCCTCGCCTCCGCCCGCCCCGACGACCTCGCGGCCCATGTCGTCCGCGCGCTCGTCGACCGCTCGCCCGCGCTCGACCCCGCGCGCGTGGACGACGTCTACTTCGGCGACGCCAACGGCGCGGGCGAGGACAACCGCGACGTCGCGCGGATGGCCGTCCTGCTCGCCGGACTGCCCGTCACCGTCCCCGGCGTCACCGTCAACCGCCTCTGCGGCTCCGGCCTCGAAGCCGTCGTCCAGGCGGCCCGCGCCATCGCCCTCGGTGACGCCTCCGTGGCGATCGCGGGCGGCGTGGAGTCGATGTCCCGCGCCCCCTGGGTCCTGCAGAAGCCCGAGCGGGCCTTCCCGCCGCCACCAGCAGCTCCACTCCACGACCCTCGGCTGGCGCATGACGAACCCGAAGATGCCCGCCGAGTGGACGGTCGCGCTCGGCGAGGGCGCCGAGCTGATCGCCGACCGGCACGGCATCACCCGCGAGCGGCAGGACGCCTTCGCCCTCGCCAGCCACCGCAAGGCGGCCGAGGCCTGGGCGAAGGGGCTCTACGACGACGAGGTCGTCCCGTACCCCGGGGCGGAGCTCGCCCGCGACGAGTGCATCCGCGACTCCACGTCCATGGAGGCCCTCGCCAAGCTCAAGCCCGCCTTCCGCGCCGAGGGCGGCACCGTCACCCCGGGCAACTCCTCGCCGCTCAACGACGGCGCCGCCGCCCTGCTCCTCGTCGACGAGGACGGACTGCGCGAGACCGGCCGCGAGCCCCTCGCCCGGATCCGCACCTCCGCGGTCACCGGCATCGAGCCGCAGCTCTTCGGCCTCGGCCCGGTCGAGGCGGTCCGCCGGGCCCTGGGGAAGGCCGGGCGCTCCTTCGCCGACCTGAGGACCTTCGAGCTCAACGAGGCCTTCGCGGCCCAGGCGCTCGGCTGCCTCGCGGAATGGCCGGAACTGGACCCCGAGATCGTGAACCCGCGCGGCGGGGCGGTCGCGCTGGGCCACCCGCTGGGCGCGTCCGGCGCCCGGCTGGCCGGCTCGGTGGCGCACCAGCTCGCGGCGGCCGGCTCCGGCACGGGCCTCGCGGCGCTCTGCATCGGCGTCGGCCAGGGCATCGCGCTGGTCCTGGAGCGCTAGGACCTTTCCTCCGGATCGGGCCGGGCCCGCGGAACACGACGCGAGGGGGTACGGAGGCTCTCCGTACCCCCTCGCGGTGGGTCACTTCGCCTGCGCGGCCTCGATGGACTTGCGGACCTCGTCCATGTCCAGCTCGCGGGCCTGCCCGATGACGTCCTCCAGGGCGGCCTCCGGCAGCGCGCCGGGCTGCGCGAACACGGCCACGTTGTCGCGGACGATCATCAGGGTCGGGATCGAGCGGATCTCGAACGCGGCGGCCAGCTCCTGCTGCGCCTCGGTGTCCACCTTGGCGAAGACGAGGTCCTGGTGGCGCTCGGAGGCCGCCTCGAAGACCGGGCCGAACTGACGGCAGGGACCGCACCAGGAAGCCCAGAAATCGATCAGGACGAAGTCCCCTCCGCCCACGATCTCGTCGAAGTTGTCCTTGGTGAGCTCTACGGTGCTCATGCTGCCTGCCTTTCGGGTCCTGGCGTGGTCCTCGCGGTCCTCACGGTCCTCTGGGGACTCGCCCGGCACAACGGCGTATCGAGCCGCGCTATTCCGCACCGCTGCCACCAGACTGGGACCCATGACACGAACGGTGGAAGACGAGCACACCTACGACGTGGTGGTGATCGGCGCGGGCCCGGTCGGAGAGAACGTCGTCGACCGGGTGCGGGCGGGCGGCCTCACCGCGGCGATCGTGGAGAGCGAGCTGATCGGCGGCGAGTGCTCGTACTGGGCGTGCATGCCCAGCAAGGCGCTGCTCCGCCCCGCGATCGCCCGCTCGGACGCGCGAAAGGTCGCGGGCCTGCGGGAATCGGTCTACGGCCCGCTGGACGCGATGGAGGTCTTCGCCCACCGGGACGCCGTCGTCGGCCACTGGAAGGACGACGGCCAGGTCGACTGGCTGGACTCGATCGGCGTACGGACCTTCCGGGGCACGGCCGGCTCCACGGGCCGCGCCGGGTGGAGGTCACGGGCCCCGAGGGCGAGCGGCACCTGCTCACCGCCCGGCACGCGGTCGCCGTCTGCACCGGCACCCGCGCGCTCCTCCCGGAGCTGCCGGGACTGCCCGCGGCGCATCCCTGGACCAGCCGCGAGGCGACCAGCTCCGACCGGGTCCCCGAGCGGCTCGTCGTGGTCGGCGGGGAGTGGTGGGCGTGGAGATGGCCACCGCGTACCAGGCCCTCGGCGCCAAGGTCACCCTGCTCGTACGGGGCGGGGGGCTGCTGCCGCGCATGGAGCCGTTCCTCGGCGAGCACGTGGCCGCCGCGCTCGCCTCGCGCGGCGCGGACATCCGCACCGGCGCCGCGGTGAGCGCGGTGGTGCGCGACGGGGAAGCGGCCCGGTCACCGTGGTCCTGGAGGGCGGCGACCACGTCGAGGGCGACGAGGTGCTCTTCGCGACGGGACGGAAGCCGCGCACCGAGGACATCGGCCTGGAGACGGTCGGCCTGACGCCGGGTTCCTGGCTCGACGTCGACGACACCCTCAGGGTCGCCGGAAGCGACTGGCTCTACGCCGTCGGGGACGTCAACCACCGCGCCCTGATGACCCATCAGGGCAAGTACCAGGCGCGGATCGCGGGCGCCGTGATCGCCGGCCGCGCGCGGGGCGGCGACGCCTCCCGGACACCGGGCGGTGGGCGCGCACGCGGCCACCGCCGACCACGCCGCCGTCCCGCAGGTCGTGTTCAGCGACCCCGAGGCGGCGGCCGTCGGCTCAGCCTCGCCGAGGCGGAGCGGGCCGGGCGCCGGGTCCGGGCCGTGGACCTCGACATGCGGTCCGTCGCCGGGGCCGGCCTGTACGCCCAGGGGTACCGTGGGCACGCCCGGATGGTCGTCGACCTCGACCGGGAGGTGGTCCTCGGCGCCGCCTTCGTCGGGCCCGGCATCGGGGAGCTCCTCCACTCGGCGACGGTCGCCGTCGCGGGCGAGGTGCCGATCGCCCGCCTGTGGCACGCCGTCCCCGCGTATCCGACGCTGAGCGAGGTGTGGCTGCGACTGCTGGAGGCCTATCGCGGCTGAACGGCCTGAATTCTCACCGGGACTGACTCCGGGTCACTTCCGTCGGTCGCATCGGTGTTGAGGGGATCAGTGCCCGCGCCGCCGAGCGCGCGGTCTCCAGGGCGGGCCGGGGTCCCGGCCCGGCTCCTGGCCCAGGACCATGCGGGTGCTCAACCCGTCGAGCAGGGCCAGGAGTTCGGAGGCGCGGGCGCCGGCGTCCAGCGGGGCGAAACGCCCGCGTGCCGCGCCCGCCGCGAGCAGGGACTCCAGGTCCTCCTGCCAGCCCGTGTCCAGTTCGGCCTGCGCCTCGCGGAGCGCGGCGTTGCCGGGGTGCGGGCCCAGAGCTCGATCCACAGGGTCCAGCGCGGATCGCGCGGACCGCGCGGGAGGTAGAGCCGCAGGAAGAGGTCGAGCTTGCGCTCGGCCGTGAGCCGCCGGGCGAGCAGCGCGCGCCGCTCCTCGGCGAGCGCGGCCTCGCTCCAGCGGAGGGCGGCGAGCAGCAGCAGGTCCTTGCTGCCGAAGTAGTACAGGATGTGGCCGCCGCTGGTGCCGAGCCGTTCGGCCAGTGCCGACATGGTGAGGGAGGCGAGGCCGTCCTCGGCGATCGCCGTCATGGCCTCCTCCAGCATCCGTTCCTGGGTGACGTGTCCGTCCCGCCGTCGTGCCGCGCCTGCCACCGCCGCCGTCCCCGTTCCGTGTCCCTGTGTGTTCCGCCGTGTCCGGAACCGACCTTAACCGCAAGCCGCCGGGGTCTTGACGTGGCCTGAATCCATCGCACATCTTGAATGCCGTTCTAAAACTTAGAACGGCATTCAAGATCGATCCGCGACAGGAGTGCGATGTGCTCGAACACGAGACGACGCCCGTGACCACCACGGTCCGGGCGGCGACCGACGAGGTCTTCCAGGTCGAGGAGCACGGGATCGACCCCATCCCCGACGCCGAGCGGCACGGCGGAGCCAAGGACGTCTTCTGGCTCTGGTTCGGCTCGAACCTCACCTTCACCTACGTCATCAACGGCGCCCTCGCCGTCGCCTTCGGGCTCTCCTTCTGGCAGGCCACCGGCGTCGTCGTGCTCGGCGGCCTCTCCTTCCTCGCCATCGGCGCGGCCGGACTCAGCGGCGTGCGCACCGGCACCGCCACCCTCGTCATCTCCCGCGCGGCCTTCGGACGGCGCGGAAACTGGCCCGCCGGCCTGCTGAACTGGATCGTCAGCATCGGCTACACCATCGTCAACACCGTGGTGGGCACCCTCGCCCTCGAAGCCTTCTTCAGCGACCTCGGCTGGCACGGCGGACACGCCGCCCGCGCCCTCGCGCTCGCCGTCACCCTCGCGCTGACCTTCGCCGTCGCCCTCTGGGGCCACGCCACCGTCCAGTTCGCCGAACGCTGGATGGCGTACGTCCTCGCCGTGGGCTTCGCCGCCCTGCTCGTCCTGGTCCTGCCCGGCGCCGACACCGCCGCCCCCGCCGCCGCGCCCGGCGCCTCCGGCTGGAGCCTCGCCTTCGTCGTCATGCTCGCCGGCCCCTTCTCGTACCTCCCCATGCCCGCCGACTACACCCGCTACCTGCCCCGCACCACCAGCCTCAGGGCGATCACCTGGAGCGGCGCCCTCGGCGGCTTCGTCTCCTCCGTCGCCCTCGGCGTCGCCGGGGTGGCCGCCGCGACCCAGGTCGACATGACCGACGCCGTCGCGGGCACCGAGAGCCTCCTCCCCGGCTGGTTCCAGCCCCTCTTCCTCGCCCTGGTCCTCGGCGGCTCCGTCACCAACTCGATCATCACGCTCTACTCGTCGAGCCTGAACCTCCAGGTCCTCGGCATCCCCTGGAGCCGCGCCCGCGCCATCGTCATCAGCGCGGCCGTCACCGCCGTCGGCCCCTCGGCGCCCTCTTCCTCACCGACTTCACCACCTCCTGCTCTCCTTCCTCTCCTCCTGATCATCGTCTTCGCCCCCTGGGGCGGGGTCTTCCTCGCCGACATGGTGCTCCGCCGCTGCACCTACGACTCCGCGGGCCTGCACGCGGACACCGGCGGCGCCTACTGGTACCGCTCCGGCTGGCACCCGGCCGGGATGACCGCGCTCCTCGCGGGCCTCGCCTTCTCCGCGCTCACCTGCGACTCCGAGCTGTGGACCGGCCCCCTCGTCGCCCCGCTCGGCGGCGCGGACCTCACGCTCCTCGGTGCGGCCGTCTCCGCCCTGGTGTACGTGCTCCTCGCCCGCCGCACCGTCGCCCCCACCCCGTAACCCCTCCCGTACGACACCGGAGTCCCACCCCATGAACCGCACCGCCCCTGCCGACCTCGTCCTCACCGGGGCCCGCATCCACACCGTCGACCCGGAGCTCCCGAGGCCCAGGCGCTCGCCGTCCGCGCCGGGCGCCTCGTCTGGATCGGCCCCGACGCCGAAGCGGCCGCCTGGACCGGCCCCGGCACCCGCATCCTCGACGCCGGCGGACGGCTCGTCCTGCCCGGCTTCGTCGACGCCCACAACCACGTCCGCCTCGGCTCCGACGACGCCTGCGTCCAGCTCGCCGGGGTCCGCACCCTCGACGCGATCCACGCCCGCATCCGCGCCTGGCACGAGGCCCACCCGGACGCCGACTGGATCGAGGCCGAGGCCTTCGACTACTCCGCGATCCCCGACGGACGGATGCCCACCGCCGCCGACCTCGACCCGGCCACCGGGGACACCCCCGCCTTCGTCCTCAGCTACGACGTCCACACCGCCTGGCTCAACACCGCCGCCCTCCGGGCCCTCGGCGTCGACCGCGACCACACCGAGCTGCCCTTCGGGCGGGCCGTCACCGACCCCGCCACCGGCGAGCCCACCGGATTCGTCAAGGACTTCGCCGTCAAGGGCCTCTCCCGCGAGGGCCACCGCGCCCTGCGCGAGCTCGGCCTGCCCTGGGCCTCGCCCGACCGGCAGTACGGGCGCCTCGCCAAGAGCCTGGACGACGCCATCGGCTACGGCATCACCACCGTCGTCGAACCGCAGAACTCCTCGACGACCTCGCCCTCTTCGAGCGCGCCCGCGCCGAGGGCCGGCTCCGCTCCCGGATCGTCGCCGCGCTCTTCCACCCGCGCGGCACCACCGAGGCCGACCTCGCCGCCTTCGAGGCGGCCGCCGGCGCGTACGCCGACGACCGGCTGCGGGTCGGCCCGCTCAAGCTGTACATCGACGACGTCGTCGAGCCCCGCACCGCCGCCCTCCTGGAGCCGTACGCCGGCTGCTCCCACCACCGCGGCGACACCTTCTACCCGCCCGAGGAGTTCGCCGAGCTGCTCACCCGGCTCGACGCGCGCGGCTTCCAGTGCTTCGTCCACGCCACCGGCGACCGGGGCATCCGCACGGTCCTCGACGCCGTCGAGCGGGCCCGCGCCGTCAACGGGCCGCGCGACGCCCGCCACCAGGTCGTCCACGTCGAGTGCCTCGACCCGGCCGACACCCGCGCTTCGCCGAACTCGGCGTCGTCGCCTGCATGCAGCCCCGGCACGCCGCCCCCGACATCGCGGGACCCGGCCAGGACTGGGCCGAGAACGTCGGCCCCGAGCGCTGGCACAAGGCCTGGCCGCTGCGCAGCCTGCACGCGGCCGGCGCGGTCCTCGCCCTCTCCAGCGACTGGAACGTCGCCGAGATGGACCCCATGGTCGGCATCCACGCCGCCGTCACCCGCCGTCCGCCCGGCGGCGGCGAGGCCTGGACGGCGGGCGAGACGATCGACGTCGCGACCGCCGTCGAGGGCTACACGATGGGCTCGGCCCACGCCAACTTCCTGGAGCACGAGCGGGGCTCCCTGACGGTCGGCAAGCTGGCCGACTTCGTCGTCCTCTCCCGCGACATCCTCCGGATCGCGCCCGAGGAGATCCCGGGCACGGTGGCGGAGACGGTCGTGGTGGGCGGCGAGGTGGTCGTGGACCGGCGGGCCGGGGCGTAGGGCCCCTCAGTGGCCCCTGGACTCCACCGCCATCCGCCGCTCGAAGCGGCGGCCCGCGTCACGCGACTCGTACACCCCGTCCCCGGTGGCGACGAGCAGTCTGCGGGCGTCCACGGCGGTGAGCGCCTGCGGGCGCCGCCCGGGACGGCGGCGACCCGCGTCCAGGAGGCGCCCCGTCCGTCCCCGGTAGAGGACGCCGTCGGGGTCGATGCCGTAGAGGGCGTCGGGGGCGGCCCAGGAGACGTAGGCGAGGACCCGTCCGGCGGCGGGCGCGAAGGTCCGGCCGCCGTCCGTGGAGCGGACCACGCCGGTCTCGGTGGTGGCCAGGACGGTGCCGGGGGCGGTGGGGGAGACGGCGATGTCGAGGGCGCGCAGCGCGGCGCGGTCCTCCCAGGTCATGCCGTCGGCGCTGACCCGCAGCAGGCCCTCGGCGCTGTCGTAGCCGTAGACGGTGGCGTCGGACGCGGTGTCGAGGGCGTGGAAGTCGACCTTCCCCGCGAGGGACTTCTCCCGCCAGGTGCGGCCGGAGTCCGTCGACACGACGAGCCCGAGGTCGGCGGCCCCGCCGGTGCCGGGCGCCGGGTGCCCGCTGGCGAGGAAGTCGCCCTCGCGGTGACGGTGAAGCCCATGAAGTCGTCGCGCCGGTCGCCGACGAGCCGCGGCCGCCGTCGGCGTCCGGGCTGTGGACGCCCTGGTGGGTGGCGACGTAGAGGGTGTCGCCGCGCAGTCCGAGGCCGTGGATGTGGCTGAGGGCGGAGGTGTCGGGGGTGCCTGGGGTGTCGGAGGCGTCGGAGGCGTTTGGGGTGGAGTCCCCGGAGCAGGCGGTGAGGGTCAGGGCGAGGGCGGCAGCGGCGGCGGTGGCCGCGAGGCGCGGGAAGTACCGGTTCATCGTTCTTTCGCGAGGGGGTGCGGGGGTACGTCGAGGGGGCGGCCCGCCCCGCCGGGGGACGGGCCGCCGGGAGCCGGATCGGCGTGCCGGGTCAGAGCCGGTCGAGGATCTTCTTCAGCTGGGCGACCTCGGCGGACTGGGTCCGCACGACGTCGTCGGCGAGCTTCCTGGCCGTGGCGTTGCCGCCGCTCCGCTGCTCGTCCTTCGCCATGGCGACGGCGCCGTCGTGGTGGGCGATCATCAGCTCCGCGAACTTGCGGTCGAAGGCCTTGCCCCGGGTGGCGGCCAGGTCCTTCATGTCCTGCTCGGACATCATCCCGGTCATGCCGCCGTGGTTCATCGCGGGCGACTCGGGCTCGCCCCAGCCCTTCAGCCAGGCCTTCATCTTCCGGATCTCCGGGTCCTGGGCCCGCTCGACGGCGGCGACCAGCTTCTTGACCTCGGGGTCCTCGGCCCGGCCGTCGGCGAGCTTCGCCATCTCCAGGGCCTGCTGGTGGTGGGGATCATCATCTGCGCGAACATGACGTCCGCGTCGTTGAAGGCGCCGGGCGCGCCGCCCCGGCACCGCCCTCCGGCGCGGTGGTGGAGGGGAGACGGTGACGGTCGCGGGGCGCTGCCGCGGTCCGACCCGCTCCCGCCGTCGTCCGTGCCGCAGGCGGCGAGCAGGAGCCCGGCCGCGGTGACGGCGCCGGCGAGGGCGAACTTCCGGGTGGTGCGGTGGGTGAAGGCACGCATGTGGGTGATACCTCGTGTGCTGTTCGTACGTACGGAGTACGCGTACGGAAAGGGCGGGCCGAAACGTTCACGGGCAGCGCGGGCGCGCCCGCGGCGGCGTACGGCCTAGATCCGCAGGACGGACAGCTGGGCGAGGTCGGGGGCCGGCGCGGCGGGGCGTGCGGGCCGAGCGCGGGCGTGAGCCGCGCGAGGAGGACGGCGAGCCAGTCGGGCGGCGTCCGAGCGCGGCCCGGACGAGCCCCGCGAGCAGCCAGGCGCCGAGGACGGCCACGCAGAGGGTGGTCATGTCCATCCCCGCGCCCGGCTCGTGCCGGGCGTCGGAGCTGTCGCCGTGGTGCGGGGCGGCGGCCGCGGCGCGGCGACTTGCGGCGCGGCGGCCTGCGCCGGGGCGCCGTGGTGCGGGGCGGAAGCGGTGTCCATGCCGCCGCCGGAGCCCTCGGGTGGCCCACCGCGTGCATGAGGAACACCCGAGCGCGAGCACGACGACGAGCAGGAGGTGCCCGATGGCACCTCCCGCTCGTCTGCCGCGTTCCGCTCGGTGTGCGCGCACGATTCAGGACCTCCCGGCCCCGACCATACCGTGCGGGGGTATCAGTGGCGCGTCAGGACAGGGTCTCGCCCGTCATGGCGGCGGCCATCCGCAGGTGCGGCGCGGCCTCGTCCGGGCGGCCCTGGCGCTCCAGGGTGCGCCCGAGCATCAGCCGGGCGTAGTGCTCGACCGGGTCGCGGTCCAGGATCGCGCGCAGCTCGGTCTCGGCGCGGGAGAGCTGCGCGGAGTGGTAGTAGGCACGGGCGAGGAGGAGCCGCTGGGCGGTCTGCTCCGGGTGCTCGGCGACGAGGCCGCTCAGGATGCGGATGGCCGTTCCGTACTCCTTGGCGTCGAAGAACAGCTGCGCCCGGTCCCACCGCTCTCCGGCCGTTCCGAACTCGTAGTACGTGTCGCTCACTTGCTCTCCCTTTCCAGAGCTCCGGATCTGTCACCCTGTGGGGTGGTCGACCAGGTCAACACCGCCGATCAGTTGAACATTCCACCATTGAGCATGTCATCGAGGATGGACGGGCACCATGAGCAATCTCGATCGCCAGGCCGCGCTGACCGTGTGCGGCGGACGCGGCTTCGTCGTCGCCGAACCGGTGCGGGAGCTCCTCAGCCCCCGCCGCGTCCAGCTCGGCGAGTCGACCGAGGTCCGCAGGCTGCTCCCGAACCTGGGCCGGCGCATGGTCGGGGCCTGGGCCTTCGTCGACCACTACGGCCCCGACGACATCGCCGACGAACCCGGCATGCAGGTCCCGCCCCACCCGCACATGGGGCTGCAGACCGTCAGCTGGCTCCACGAGGGCGAGGTGCTGCACCGCGACTCCACCGGCAGCCTCCAGACGATCCGCCCCCGCGAACTGGGCCTCATGACCTCCGGCCGGGCGATCTCCCACTCGGAGGAGAGCCCCCGCCCGCACGCCCGCCTCCTGCACGGCGCACAGCTCTGGGTCGCCCTCCCGACGCCCACCGGCACATCGAACCCCACTTCCAGCACCACGCCGAACTCCCGCGGGTCACCGCGCCCGGCCTCACCGCCACGGTGATCCTCGGCACCCTCGACGGCGCCGCCTCGCCCGGCACGACGTACTCCCCGCTCGTCGGCGCCGACCTCGCCCTGACGGCGGGGACGGAGACGAACCTGCCCCTGGAGCCCGACTTCGAGTACGCGGTCCTCGCCATGTCCGGCGAGGCCCACGTCGACGGCGTCCCCGTCCTCCCCGGCTCCATGCTCTACCTCGGCTGCGGCCGCACCGAGCTCCCCCTCCGCGCCCTCTCGGACGCCGGCCTGATGCTCCTCGGCGGCGAGCCCTTCGAGGAGGAGATCGTCATGTGGTGGAACTTCATCGGCCGCACGGACGACGAGATCCGCGTCGCCCGCGAGCAGTGGACGGCGGGCGACCGCTTCGGCGAGGTGAAGGGCTACGACGGCGACCGCCTGGACGCGCCGGAGGTCCCGGCGACGCAGCTGAAGGCGCGGGGCGGGTGCGCTGAGCCGGTCTTTCCTCCGGCCGGGGCGGGAGGCGGGGTGGGCGCGGCGGTCGCTCCGGGCGGCGGTGTCCGCTTGTGCGCTGTCGTGCCAACCCCTGGGCGCGGGAGGTCAACTCGGCCGGTCGGGTCGCTCGTAGCTTGAGGAAGTGCCGGGCCGCGGAGGCGGCGGGCACGTTTCCGACGGTTTCGAAAGGACCCCTCATGTTCGACATCGCCAAGGTGCAGGCCGCCCCGAGCAAGGACCTGCTCACGCCCGACAACGCGGTCATGCTGTTCGTGGACCACCAGCCGCAGATGTTCTTCGGCACCGGCAGCGGCGACCGTGCCGCCATCATCAACAGCACGGTGGGTCTCGCCAAGGCGGCGCGGGCGTTCGACGTCCCGGCCGTCCTGACCACGGTCGCCGCCGAGTCCTTCTCCGGGCCCCTGCTGCCGCAGCTCGCCGAGGTCTTCCCCAAGAACGAGATCATCGACCGCACCACGATGAACGCCTGGGAGGACGAGGCGCTCGTCGCGGCGGTCAAGGCCACCGGCCGCAAGAAGATCGTCCTGTCGGGTCTGTGGACCGAGGTCTGCCTCGTGCTGCCCGCCCTCTCCGCGCTGGAGCAGGGCTACGAGGTGTACGTCGTGACCGACGCCTCCGGCGGCGTCAGCCCGGCCGCCCACGAGCACGCGCTGCAGCGGATGATCGCCGCCGGCGCCGTCCCGGTGACCTGGGTCCAGGTCCTCCTGGAGCTGCAGCGCGACTGGGCGCGCCAGGAGACGTACGGCGACGTCATGGAGATCGTCAAGGCCCACGCGGGCGCGTACGGCCTGGGCGTCGTGTACGCGCAGTCGGTCATCGGCGCGCACGCGGCCGGCTGACCCCCGTGGACACCGGCATTCTGATCCTGCGTCTGCTGGTGGGACTGCTCGTCGCCGGCCACGGGGTGCAGAAGGTCAGCTCGCACCTGGGCGGCAAGGGACTCGAAGGCGGCACCGAGGAGTTCCGCGCCGACGGCTTCCGCGGCGGTGCCCTCACCGCCCTCGCGGCCGGCGGCGGCCAGATCGGATCGGGCCTGCTGCTCGCCGCCGGCCTGCTGACCCCGCTCGCCGCGACCGGCGCCATCGGGGTCATGACCGTCGCCCTCACCGTGAAGTGGCGCCACGGGCTGTGGGTGCAGAACGACGGATACGAGTACCCGCTCGTCCTCATCGGCACCGCCGCCGCCCTCGCCGCCACCGGCCCCGGCGCCTGGTCCCTCGACGCGGCCCTCGGACTCTCGCCGTACCCGTCCTGGTGGGCCGGCCCCGCGCTCGCGGCCGGTCTCGGCAGCGGACTCCTCGCCCGGCTCGTCCTGCACCGGACTCCCGCCGCCCCGGCGAACGCCGGGCGCTGAGCGCGAGCCCCACGGACCGGGTCCGGCCGACCGTGCCCCGACCGGGCGGCCGGACCCACCCACCCCTTCTCCCCGTACAGGAGCACCCGATGGACACCCTCACGAACCCGCACGGCGGCGGCCAGCCGCTGCTGCACCAGAAGGGCGCCGAGACCCAGGCGTTCGGCACGCTCAAGCAGCTGCCGATCGGCCTCGGGCACGACACCCGCATGTACGCCTGCCAGCGGCTGAACCACGTCCTCGCCGACACGCAGATCCTGTACTCCCTCTACAAGAAGCACCACTGGCTCATGCGCGGGGCGACCTTCTACTCGCTCCACCTGATGCTGGACAAGCACGCGGAGGCCCAACTGGCCATCGTGGACGCGCTGGCCGAGCGGGTCCAGAGCCTCGGCGGCGTCGCCGTCGGAGACCCGCGCCACGTCGCGGAGCTGACGTCGGTCCCCCGTCCGCCGGACGGCGTCGAGCCGGTGCCCGTCATGCTGTCGCGGCTCCTCGACGCGCACGAGCGGATCCTGATCGACGCCCGCGACGCCGCCGCCCGGCTCTCGGGCGAGGGCGACGAGGGCAGCGCCGACCTGCTCGTCTCCGAGGTCATCCGCACCGGCGAGGCACAGGTGTGGTTCCTGGCCGAGCACCTCGTGGACACCCCTCTGGTGCACGGCTGATGGAGGACGCGTACGACGTCGTCGTGCTCGGCGGAGGGCCGGGCGGGGAGGTCGTCGCCGACCGGCTCGTCCGGTCGGGGCTGACCGCCGTCGTCGTCGAGGCCGAGGCCGTCGGCGGCGAGTGCTCCTACCGTGCCTGCGTGCCGAGCAAGGCCCTGCTGCGCCCCGGCGCGGCCCGGAGGACGCCCGCTCGGTCGACGGGGCCCGGCAGGCGGTCACGGCGCCACTCGACCCGGCGCACGTCCTCGCCCGCCGCGACCGCTTCACCGGACGAGGCGACGACACCGGTCAGGCCGACTGGCTCGACGGCGCGGGCATCGCCCTCGTACGGGGGCACGGACGGCTCGCCGGAGAGCGCCGCGTGGAGGTGACGGGGCCGACGGCACGGTCCGCACCCTGCGGGCCCGGCGCGCGGTCGTGGTCTGCACCGGCACGGACCCCGCCCTTCCGCCGGTCGAGGGATCGACCGGATCGGTGTGTGGACCAACCGGCAGGCCACCACCGCCGACGCGGTGCCCGAGCGGCTCGTCGTCATCGGCGGGGGAGTGGTGGCCTGCGAGACGGCCACCGCCTGGCGCTCGCTCGGCTCCTCCGTCACCCTGCTGGTCCGCGACCAGGCCCTGCTGACCGGCTGGGAGCCCTGTGCCGGCGAAGAGGTCACCCGGGGACTGGGCGATCTGGGCGTCACGATCCGCTTCGGGGTCTCGGCCGTCCGGGTCGCCCGTGACGGCACCACGCGTGCCGTGACCGTGGAGACCGACGACGGCACCACCCTGGTCTGCGACGAGGTCCTCGCCGCCGTGGGCCGGCGCCCGCGCACGGTCGGCCTCGGCCTGGAGACCGTCGGACTGCCCGGCGGCGACTGGCTCACCGTCGACGACACCTGCCGGGTCACCGCGGCCGAGGGCGACTGGCTCTACGCCGTCGGCGACGTCAACCGCCGGGCGCCGCTGACCCACATGGCCAAGTACCAGGCCCGTGCCTGCGCGGCGGCGATCGCCGAGCGGGCCGCCGGGCGTCCGGCCGTCACCGGCGGACGGCAGCCGTGGAGCGCGGAGGCCGACCGCTTCGCCGTCCCGCAGGCCGTCTTCACCCGCCCCGAGGTCGCGAGCGTCGGCCTCACGGAACGCGCGGCACGCGAAGCCGGGCTCGCCGTGCGCGCGGTGGAGTACCGCGTCGACGACGTCGCCGGCGCCGCGCTCCACGCCGACGACTACCGGGGCTTCGCCAAGCTCGTCGTCGACGAGACCCGAGGGGTCGTCGTCGGCTGCACGCTCACCGGCCCGATGGCGACCGAGCTCATCCACACGGCCACCGTGGCCGTCGTGGGCGAAGTCCCCCTGGAGCGCCTGTGGCACGCCGTGCCCGCCTTCCCGACGGTGAGCGAGATCTGGCTCCGGCTCCTGGAGGCGTACGGGCTCTGAGCCCCGGCCCCTCTCCCGAGCCGGATCCCGCCCGGCGCCCCGCCTCCCGCTCGACCGAGCACACCCGAACGCCTCACCACCCGAACGCCTCACCACCCGACAAGGAACCACCCACCCATGCAGCTCACGAGGCGCACCTCGCCCTCGCCGTGCCCGCGACGCTGGCCGCCCTGATCGGCGCCGCGCCCGCCACCCCGCCACCCCCGCGAGCCGCCCGGCCGCCGCCGACAGCGGCACCGGCCGGCACGACCCTAAGCCGACGATCGTCCTGGTCCACGGAGCGTTCGCGGACGCCTCCAGCTGGAGCGGCACGATCCGGCGGCTGCAGCACGCCGGCTACCCCGTCCTGGCCCCCGCCAACCCGCTGCGCGGTCTCGCCGCGGACACCGCCTACCTGCGCGGTGTGCTGGCCGCCGTCGACGGGCCCGTCGTCCTGGTCGGCCACTCCTACGGAGGCGCCGTCATCAGCGGCGCCGCCACGGGCGACAGCCGCGTGAAGGCCCTCGTCTACATCGCCGCGTTCACCCCGGACAAGGGCGAGAGCGCGGCCGGGCTCGCCGCCAAGTTCCCCGGCTCCACCCTCGGCGACACGGTGAACCCGCGGCCCTACCCGCTGCCCGGCGGGGGCACCGGCACCGAACTCCTCATCGAGCAGGCCAAGTTCCCCGGTCAGTTCGCCGCCGACGTGCCCGCCGCCGAAGCGGCGGTCATGGCCGCGACCCAGCGCCCGGTCGCCACCGCCGCGCTGGAGGAGAAGGCCGGGAACCCGCCTGGAGGACGATCCCGTCCTGGGCGCTGGTCGCCACCGCCGACAAGAACATCCCGGCCGCCGCCGAACGGTGGATGGCCCGGCGTGCCGGTGCGCAGATCACCGAAGTGGACGCGTCCCATGCAGTGGCGGTCTCCCGTCCGGCCGTGGTCACCCACGTGATCCTCGCCGCCGCGCGGGCCACCCGCTGACGCTCCGGCCCGACCCGTCCCGTACATCCCCCGAAGGAGAAACCCCATGAAGAACCGTCCGGTCCTCGAACCCGCCGCCCAGGCCTTCGCCGACGCCACCGCCCAGCCGCCGTACCTCTACCAGATCCCCGTCGCCGAAGGCCGCAAGGCCGTGGACGACGTCCAGAACGGCGAGGGCGTCCCCCTGCCGGACGTCGACGAGGAGTGGACCACCGTCCACGGCGGCCCGACCGGCGACGTCCGCGTCCGGATCGTCCGCCCCCGCGGCGCCACCGGCCCGCTCCCCGTCGTCCTCTACATCCACGGCGCGGGCTGGGTCTTCGGCAACGCCCACACCCACGACCGGCTCGTCCGCGAACTCGCCGTCGGCACCGGGGCGGCCGTGGTCTTCCCGGAGTACGACCTGTCGCCCGAGGCGCGCTACCCCGTCGCGATCGAGCAGAACTACACCGTCGCCCAGTGGGTCGCCCGAGAGGGCCACCACAAGGACCTCGACGGCACCCGGATCGCCGTCGCGGGCGACTCCGTCGGCGGGAACATGAGCGCCGCCCTCACCCTCATGGCCAAGCAGCGCGGCGACGTCACGCTCGTCCAGCAGGTCCTCTTCTACCCGGTCACGGACGCGGGCTTCGACACCGGCTCGTACCACGAGTTCGCCGAGGGCTACTTCCTGCGCCGCGACGCCATGAAGTGGTTCTGGGAGCAGTACACGACCGACGAGGCCGAGCGCGCCCAGATCACCGCCTCGCCGCTGCGGCTCCACCGAGCAGCTCACCGGCCTGCCGCCGGCCCTGGTCGTCACGGCCGAGGCCGACGTCCTGCGCGACGAGGGCGAGGCGTACGCGGCGAAGCTCCGCGCCGCCGGGTGCCCGTCACCGCCCTGCGCGTCCAGGGCGTCATCCACGACTTCGTGATGCTGAACGCGCTGCGCGAGACCCGGGGCGCGGAGCTCGCCATCGGCGTCGCCGTCGACATCCTCCGCAAGGCCCTCGCATGACCGGGCCCGCCACGAGCATGCCGGTCGCGGGCCTCGTCCCCGCGCCGCGCCGGGAGCAGGCGCACGCCGACCTCCTCGTCCGCAACGCCAAGGTGTTCACCGGTGAGCCCGGCCGCCCCGAGGCCCGCGCCGTCGCGATCCGCGACGGCCGGGTCGCCGCCTCGGCGACGACCACGACCTCGCCCACCTCGTCGGACCGGGCACCAGGGTCGTCGACGCGCTGGGCGGCGGGTGGTCCCCGGACTCAACGACTCGCACCTCCACGTCATCCGGGGCGGCCTGAACTACGTCCTGGAGCTGCGCTGGGACGGCGTACGAAGCCTCCGGCAGGCCCTGGCGATGCTGCGCGAGCAGGCCGGCCGCACCCCGAAGGGACAGTGGATCCGGGTGGTGGGCGGCTGGACCGCCGAGCAGTTCGCCGAGCGCAGGATGCCGACCGTCGCCGAGCTGAACGCCGCCGCCCCCGACACCCCGGTCTTCGTGCTGCACCTGTACCAGTCGGCCCTGATGAACCGGGCCGCGGTCAAGGCCGCCGGGTTCACCCGGGAGACCCCCGACCCCCGGGGCGGGCAGATCGTCCGGGGCCGGGACGGCGAACCCAACGGCGTCCTCCTCGCGGCGCCGAGCGCCCTCGTCCTGTACTCGACGCTGGCCAAGGCGCCGGCCCTCGACGAGGCCGACAAGCGGACGTCGACGCGTCACTTCCTGCGCGAGCTGAACCGCTTCGGCCTGACGTCCGCCGTCGACGCCGCCGGCGGCTTCCAGAACTTCCCCGACAACTACGCGACGGTCAGCGACCTCGCCGGGTCGGGGGAGCTGTCGCTGCGGATCGCCTACCACCTCTTCCCGCAGACGGCCGGGCAGGAGCTCGCCGACCTCAAGCGCTGGACCGAGACGGTCAGGCCCGGGGACGGCGACGAGTGGCTCCGGCTGAACGGCGCGGGCGAGAACCTGACCTGGGCGGCCGCCGACTTCGAGAACTTCTCCGAGCCCCGGCCCGAGCTCGCCGCGGGCTACGAGACCGAGTTCGAGCAGGCCGTACGGCTGCTGCTGGAGAACGGCTGGGGCTTCCGGCTCCACGCGACCTACGACGAGACGATCCGCCGCGACCTGGCCGTCTTCGAGAAGCTCGCCGCGGAGGGACTCTTCCCCGGCGGCAACCGCTGGCTCTTCGACCACGCCGAGACCGTCTCGGCCGGCAGCCTCGACCGGATCGCCGCCCTCGGCGGCGCCGTCTCCGTCCAGAACCGGATGTCCTTCCAGGGCGCCGCGTTCCTCGACCGCTACGGCTCCGAGGCCGCCGCCCACACCCCGCCGGTCCGCGCCATGCTCGACCGCGGCCTGACCGTCGCCGCCGGAACGGACGCCACCCGCGTCTCCTCGTACAACCCGTGGGTCGCCCTCCACTGGCTGGTGACCGGACGCACCGTCGGCGGCACCGCGCTCTACCCGGCGGAGAACCTGATCGACCGCGAGACCGCCCTCGGTCTGTACACCCGGGGCGGAGCCCGGCTCACCGGCGAGCAGGACGTCAAGGGAACCCTGCGGGAAGGCTCGTACGGCGACCTCGCGATCCTGTCCCACGACTACCTCACCGTGCCCGAGGAGGTCATCCCCGGCATCGAGTCCGTCCTCACCGTCGTCGGCGGGCGGATCGTCTACGCGACCGCCGAGTACGAGGGCCTCGACGAGGCCGTCCCGCCGGTGAGCCCCGCGTGGAGCCCCGTGGCCCACTTCGGCGGCTACCAGAGCGGTGCCCGTCAGGCCGCGCTCGTGGCCGAGGCCGCCGCCGAGTCCGAGGAGCACCGCCGGTGGCGCGTCGCCCGCGGCTCCGCCCCCGACACCCGGCCGTCGTTCGTCGACCCCTGTTTCGACCACTGAAGGAGAACCGTCCGATGACCGACGCCCCGCCGGAAGCGCCCCGGAACGCCGTTTCGAACCGGACCTCCGGTCGATGACGCGGATCAACCTGCGCCCCATCGCCTCGCCCATGCCGCTCGGCTTCTTCACGATCGCCATCGCCTCCGTGATGACGGGCTGCCTCCAGCTCGGGATCTTCGGCGAGGAGGCCCGTACCGCCGTCGCCTTCACCGTGCTGCCGGCCTTCGTCCTCCAGCTCCTGGTCAGCTTCCTGGCCTTCGGCGCCCGCGACGTGATCGCGGCGACCCTGATGGCGGTGTTCGCCGGCAGCTGGCTGCCCTACGCGCTCATCATGCTCAGCGGCGCGGCCGACGGCCTGAAGGTCCTCGGCGTCTTCAACCTGGCGCTGCTCTGCTTCGGCGCGCTGATGACCGCCGTGACCGGGCCCAAGCGGGCGCTGTGGCTCGTCCTCGCGGTCTCCCTGCCCCGCTGGGCGGCCACCGGGCTCGCGGGCCTCACCGGCGCCGAATGGCTGACGCGCACGTCCGGGGCGCTCGGCCTGCTGGTGGCGGTCGTCGCGATGTACACGGCGTTCGCCCTGATGCTGGAGGACATGCGCAGCGAGCAGGTCCTGCCCATCGGCCGCAGCGGCCCCGCCCACCTCGCCGTCGAGGGCGACCTCGCCGTCCAGCTCCGCAACCTGGAGCGCCAGGCGGGCGTGCGCCGCACCCTCTGACCGGCAGCCACCGACCCCGTCCCACCACGACCGCACAGGAGCACCCATGGAACCCCGAGTGACCGACCGGCCCGAGGAGTCCCGGTACGAGATCCTCGCCGGCGACGACGGCGGCGAGACCGCGGGCTTCGCCGAGTACCACCTCTCGGAGGGCGAGATCGCCTTCATCCACACCGAGATCGATCCCCGCTTCGGCGGCCGGGGCCTGGGCGGGCTGCTCGCCCGCGGCGCCCTCGACGACGTCCGGGCCCGCGGGCTGCGCGTCCTGCCGTACTGCCCCTTCATCCGGGCCTGGATCGGCAAACACCCCGAGTACGCCGACCTGGTGCCCGAGGAGCGCCGCGCCCGCTTCGGTCTCTGAAGCGCCCCACCACCGCGCCCCGACGCTTGAACCTCGAACGATTGGTCTCTGTCGTTCGAACGCGGTAGCTTTCCGAAACGTCCGCCGACACCACGCGGCGGGCGATCGGAGGAACCACACCCATGAGGTCCGGCGCGAGGCTCGCGCTCGCCGTCATCACCCTCGTCGTCACCGCCACCGCCTGCGGCACCCCGCAGGACGGCGGTTCGCGCCCGCACACCACCGCGGACTGCGCACCGTACGCCCGGTACGGCGAGCACCCCGGCACCGAGGTCACCGTCTACGCGGAGAACCGGGACCGGGAGGCCGATCTGTTCGAAGAGACCTGGGCGGACTTCGCGCACTGCACGGGCATCGACGTCCAGTACGAGGGTGACGGGGAGTTCGAGGCGCGGATCCAGGTCCGGGTCGACGGCGGAAACGCGCCCGACGTGGCGTTCTTCCCCCAGCCCGGCCTTCTGGAACGCTTCGCGCGGGCGGGGAGGCTGAAGCCCGCGAGCGCCGGGGTCGCGGCCCTCGCGCAGCAGGGCTGGTCGGCGGACTGGAACAGCTACGCGACCGTGGACGGCACCCTCTACGGCACGCCGCTCGTCGCGAACGTGAAGTCGCTGGTCTGGTACTCCCCGAAGTTCTTCCGCGCCAGGGGACTGAGCGTCCCCCGCACGTGGACCGAGCTGATGGCCGTCACCGAGAAGGTCGCGGCCTCGGGCGTCAAGCCGTGGTGCGCGGGCATCGAGTCCGCCCAGGCGACCGGCTGGCCCGTGACGGACTGGATCGAGGACGTCCTGCTCCGCCAGCAGGGCACCCGCGTCTACGACCAGTGGGTCGCCCACGAGATCCCCTTCGACGACCCGCGGGTGATCAAGGCCATGGACACCGTGGGGTCCATCCTCAAGAACGACCGGTACGCCAACGGCGGCTTCGGTCCGGCCCGGTCCATGGCCTCGATCTCCTTCCAGGAGGCGGCGCGCCGATCCTCTCCGGCGACTGCGCGATGCACCGCCAGGCCTCGTTCTACGCCGACATGTGGCCGAAGGGCACCCGGATCGGACCGGACAAGGACGTCTACGCCTTCCTCCTGCCGGGAGACGACCCGGCCGGCCATCCCGTACTGGGCGGCGGGGTCTTCGCGGCGGCGTTCGCCGACCGTCCCGAGGTCCGGGCGTTCCAGGAGTACCTGGCCTCCGCGGACTTCGCGAACGCGCGGATGAGGAAGGGACCCTTCGTCTCGGCGAACAAGGGCGTGAACCCGGCGAACGCCGCGACCCCCGTCGACCGGCTCTCGATCCGGCTGCTCCAGGACCCCCGGACGCGGTTCCGCTTCGACGGTTCGGACCTGATGCCGGCGTCGGTCGGCGCCGGGACGTTCTGGAAGGGAGCCGTCGACTGGATCGGCGGCGCGAGCACCCGGCAGGTCGCCGAGTCCGTCGAACGGTCCTGGCCGAGCCACTGATGCCGTTCGACGCCGTCGCCCAGCAGCCCAAGCTGCTGTACCTGCTCCAGGGCGTCGCCGCCTTCGCGGCGGTCGTCTCCCTGATCCTGCTCGCACTGCACCGGGGACCGGTACGGAGGAGGGCCGCGGCCCTGATCCTGCTGGCCCCCGCGCTGCTGCTGCTCGCGGTCGGTCTCGTCCTGCCCGGCCTGCGCACCCTGGCGCTGTCGTTCACCGACGGCGGCACGGGCGCGTGGACCGGCCTCGACAACTACGCCTGGGCGTTCACCGACCACCGGGCGCTGACGGCGCTGCGCAACACCCTGGCGTGGGTGGTGCTCGTGCCGCTGACGTCGACCGCGGCCGGTCTGCTCTACGCGGCGGCCGTCGCCCGGTCGCGGTTCCGGGCGCTCGCGCTGTCCCTGCTCCTGACCCCGATGGCGATCTCCTTCGTCGGCGCCGGCGTCGTCTGGAAGTTCGTCTACGCCTACCGTCCCGCCGGAGCCGGACAGATCGGGCTGCTGAACCGGCTCGTCGTCGCGTTCGGCGGCGAACCGAGGCAGTGGCTCGTGGACACGCCCTGGAACGTCCTGTTCCTCATCGTGGCGACGGTCTGGGCCCAGGTGGGCTTCGCGGCCGTCCTGCTGACCGCCGCGATCAGGGCCGTACCCCCGGAGCTGACCGAGGCGGCCCTGCTCGACGGCGCGTCCCCCGGGCAGATCCTCCGGCGGATCACCCTGCCGTCGATCAGACCCACGCTGCTCGTCGTGCTCCTCGCCCAGGCGATCGGCACCCTCAAGGCCTTCGACGTCGTCACGACCATGACCGGCGGCCAGTTCGACACCGGCGTCCTCGCCCAGGAGATGTACGACCAGGCCTTCCGCTACGGCGAGACGGGCCGCGGCGCGGCGCTCGCCGTGCTCCTCTTCCTCCTCGTCACCCCCTTCGTCGCCCACCAGGTCCGGGCGCGGCGGAGGGCGGGGTGAACGGCGTCCGGGAGCGCCTGTCCTCCCGCGCCCTCACGTGCGTCGCCGTGGTGATCGCGGTCCTCTGGACGACCCCGACCCTCGGCCTGCTGCTCTCCTCGCTCCGCCCCGAGGAGGAGATCAGGACGACCGGCTGGTGGACCCTGTTCGGCAGGCCGCACCTCACGCTCGACAACTACCGCGCGGTGCTGTCCGGCGGCGGGAACGGGTCGGGGCGGCTCGCGGAGTACTTCGTCAACTCCGTCGTCATCACCGTTCCTCCGTGCTGTTCCCGCTCGTCCTGGCCTTCTTCGCGGCGTACGCCCTGGCCTGGATCGACTTCCGCGGGCGCGACGCGCTCGTCGTCGGCGTCTTCGCGCTCCAGGTCGTGCCGCTGCAGATGGCGCTCGTCCCGCTCCTGAGGCTCTTCTCGCAGGGCTGGCTGTTCCTGCCCGCGTGGCACCTCACCGGTCCCGCGCGGTTCGCCCAGGTCTGGTTCGCCCACACCGTCTTCGCGCTGCCGTTCGCGGTGTTCCTCCTGCACAACTTCCTGGCCGGACTGCCCCGGGACCTGATCGAGGCGGCCCGCGTCGACGGCGCCTCGCACGGGACGCTGCTGCTCCGGATCGTGCTGCCGCTGGCCCGCCCCGCCCTGGTGAGCTTCGCCGTCATCCAGTTCGTCTGGGTGTGGAACGACCTCCTCGTGGCCCTGACCCTCTCCGGCGGAACGGCCGAGACCGCGCCGATGACGGTCCGGCTGGCGGACCTGGCCGGGACCTACGGCAACGAGTGGCAGCGGCTCACCGCGGGAGCCTTCGTGGCGGCGCTCGTCCCGCTGCTCGTCTTCCTCTCCCTCAGGCGGCACCTCGCCCGGGGACTGCTCGCCGGATCGGTCAAGGGATGAGCCCCGACCTGCCCGGGGGACACACCGTGGCGACGACGCTCAGCAGGCCCGGACTGCGCGGCCGCGAAGCCGAACTGGAGCGGCTGCGCGGCCTGGTCGAGACGGTGCGCGACGGCGAGGGAGGAGCGGTCGCGCTCCTCCTGGGCGAGCCCGGGATCAGGAAGACCGCGCTGCTCCAGGAGGCCGTCTCGCTCGCGCGGACCCACGGCTTCCTCGTCAGCCACGGACGCGCCGAGGAACTGCACGAACTGGCCCCCCTCGCCTCACTGGCCTCGGGGCTCCTGCACGGCGACCCGCCGCTGCTGACCGCCAGGGACTTCGCGGACCTCGCCGGCCACCACGACCAGCGCATCTGGCTCGTCGAACGGCTGGCCCAGCTCATCGAGGAACGCTCGGCGGGCACGCCCCTGCTGATCGCGGTCGACGACGTCCCCTGGGCCGACCCGCTCAGCCGGTTCGCCCTCAGCGTCCTGCCTGCACGGCTGCTCAGCTCCCGGTCCTCTGGCTGCTCACGGGCCGGGAGGACCCGCGGCTGTACGGACAGGGACCGCTCACGACGACCCTCCCCTGCGGCCGCTGTCCGGGACCGCCCTGACCGAACTGGCGCACGACGTCCTCGGCGGGGACGTGCCGGCGCGGGTCGGGGAACTCCTCGACGGGGCGGGCGGCAACCCCTTCCTCGCGACCGAGACGCTCGCCGGCATCGCGGCGACGGGCGCGGACGGGCCGGAACCGCCCGAGCGGCTGGTCCTCGGCGTCCGCGGCCGACTGGCCGGCCTCCGGCCGGACACCCTGCACTTCCTGCGGATCGGCTCGGTCCTCGGCCGCGCGTTCTCGCTCGCCGACGCCGCCGCCCTGTGCGGCCGGCCCGCCTCGGGACTCGGCGCCGAAGTCGACGAGGCGCTCGCCGCCGCCCTCCTCCACGACGACGGCGAACGCCTCCTGTTCCGCCACGACCTGCTCCGCCAGGCGGTGTACGCCGACCTCGCCCCCTCCGTACGCCGGGCACTGCACCGGGAGGCCGCGAGCCGGCTCGTCGCGGCGGGCCGGAGCTCCGCCGACGCGGTCCCGCACCTGCTGAAGAGCGCCGAACCCGGGGACACGGAGGCGATCGGACTGCTCGACGAGGCCGCCACGGACGTGAGCGCCGCCCTGCCCGACCTCGCCGCCGACCTCGCCGTCCGCGCCCTCGAACTCGTACCGCCCCGGTCCCCCTGGCGTACGACGTGGGAGAACGGGCCGTCGTCGCGCTGACCCGCGCGGGCCGGTACACCCGGGCACGGGACACCGGCGACGCGCTGCTCGCCCGGCGGCCGCCCCTCGACGTCTTCGCCCGTCTGCAGTGCGTCCTCGGCGACGCGCTGTGGCACCTCGACGACGTCCACGAGCTGACCCGCCGCACGACGACGGCCCTCGCGGCCGTCACCGACCCGGTGGTCAGGGCCCGGCTGACCGCCCGGCAGGCCCTGGCCCGGTCCCGGGGAGCGACCTCGTGGCCGCCCGCGAGACCGGCGAACGGGCGCTCGCGGAGGCGGAGCGGTCCGGTGACCGGAGGCCCGCGTCCTCGCCCTGTGGGGCTCGGCGAGATCGCGCTCAACGCGGGCGACTGCGCCGCCGCCGTCGCGCACCACACGGCCCTGAGCGTGTTCGACTCGGCCTTCCTCCCGGAGGAGGCCGTCGCGCTGATCCACGCGGACGACTTCGACGCCGTGGGGCGCCTGCTCCGGACGGCGGGCGAGGCCCCCCTGCGGCCCGCCATGCTGATCTGGGCGCAGGGAACGCTGAACACGGCACTCGGCCGGCTCGACGACGCGGACGCCGACTTCGTCACCGCCGAGCGGCTCGAAGCGGACCTCCGCGTGCCCGGCAACCTGGTCAACATCCGCGTCAACCGCGGCCTCCTCGCGATGCTGCGCGGCGACCGCGAAGCCGCGCGGGAACACCTGGACGTCGTACGGACGACCGTGGCCGACCGGCCCAACACGGGCAACCACGCCACGCACCGGTACTTCGAGGCCGTCATGGCCGACGCGGACGGCGACCACGCGGCGGCGGCCGGACTCCTCCGGTCCGCGCAGCGCGACCACCCTTCCTCCGGTGGCGGCTGCTGCGCCGCACGTCGTCCAGGCCGTGCACATCGCCCTGCGCGGCGGGGACCGGAACTGGCCGAGGACCTCGCGGCCCAGGCCGCCGCACACGCCGACCGCAACCCCGCCGTGCCGACCGCCCGGGGACGGCCGCCCACGCGTCCGCCCTCGTGACCGCCGACCACGCACTCCTGGAGCGGGCGGTGGACGTCCTCCTCACCGGCCCCCGGCCCTGGCACTCGCCGCCGCGTCCGCCGACCTCGGACGCGCGCTGCTGACCTCGGGCGACGCCGCCGTGACACCCGCCCTGACCCGGGCGCACGACCTCTACACCCGGGCCGGGGCCGACGCCGAGGCCGACCGGGTCCGGGCCGACCTGGAACGGGCCACCCGCCGCCCCGGCCGGCGCGCCGCCGCCTCCGGCCGCGCACCGACCAGGGCTGGGACGCGCTCACGGACTCGGAACGCAAGGTGGCCCGGCTGATCGCCGCCGGTCACACCAACCGGTCGGCCGCGGAGGCCCTCGTCGTCTCCCCGCACACGGTCAACACCCATCTGGCGTCGATCTTCCGCAAGCTCTCGGTCCGGTCGAGGGTCCACCTGGCCCGGATCGTCCTCGCGGAGGACGACGCCGGGACGGCCGTCGACGACTGAGCGCGACCTCTGCGCCCCCGTGCAAGGTGTGGTGCGCGGTCCGGCAACAGCAGGCCCGCGACCGGTCCTAGCGTGACGGACATGCCGCGCCGCTCCGACGCGCGGCCCCGTCCACCCGAAACGAGGGACCCCCCATGCCGTACATCACCGTGGGCCAGGAGAACACCACCCCCATCGAGCTGTACTTCGAGGACCAGGGCGCCGGGCAGCCGGTCGTCCTCATCCACGGCTTCCCGCTCGACGGCCACTCCTGGGAGCGCCAGAGCGCCGCGCTGCTCGCCGCCGGCCACCGCGTGATCACGTACGACCGCCGCGGCTTCGGACAGTCCTCCCAGCCGACCACCGGCTACGACTACGACACCTTCGCCGCCGACCTGAACACCGTGATGGAGACCCTCGACCTGCGGGACGCCGTCCTCGTCGGCTTCTCCATGGGCACCGGCGAGGTCGCCCGCTACGTCGCCACGTACGGCTCCGGCCGCGTCGCCAGGTCGCCTTCCTGGCCTCCCTGGAGCCCTGCCTGCTCCAGAGCGACGACAACCCGGACGGCGTCGCCCCGAAGGAGTTCTTCGACGGCGTCGTCGCCTCCGTCAAGGCCGACCGGTACGCCTACTACACGTCCTTCTTCCACGACTTCTACAACCTCGACGAGAACCTCGGCACCCGCATCAGCGAGGAGGCCGTCCGCAACAGCTGGGACACCGCCGCCCGCGGCGGCTCCTTCGCCGCGTCCGCCGCGCCGGCGACCTGGTACACCGACTTCCGCGCCGACATCCCCGCCGTCGACGTGCCGGCCCTGATCCTGCACGGCACCGCCGACCGCATCCTCCCGGCCGAGGGCACCGCGCGCCCTTCCACAAGGCGCTGCCGTCGGCCGACTACGTCGAGATCGAGGGCGCCCCGCACGGTCTGCTGTGGACCCACGCCGAGGAGGTCAACGCCGCCCTCCTCGCCTTCCTGGCGAAGTGACCCCGCACCGCTGACCCGCCCGGGGTGGCGCCGGAACTCCCCGGCGCCACCCCGCCCCGGCTTCCCGCACGGGAACCGGACGAGCTCAGGAGAGCAGACACCCCCATGCAGTTCGGCATCTTCACCGTCGGGGACGTGACCCCCGACCCCACCACCGGCCGCACCCCGACCGAACACGAGCGCATCAAGGCGACGGTCGCGATCGCGCTCAAGGCCGAGGAGGTCGGACTCGACGTCTTCGCGACCGGCGAGCACCACAACCCGCCGTTCGTGCCCTCGTCGCCGACCACCCTGCTCGGCCACATCGCGGCCCGCACCGAGCGACTGGTCCTGTCCACGTCCACGACGCTGATCACCACCAACGACCCGGTGAAGATCGCCGAGGACTACGCCACCCTCCAGCACCTCGCCGACGGCCGGGTCGACCTCATGCTGGGCCGCGGCAACACCGGCCCCGTCTACCCGTGGTTCGGACAGGACATCCGCCGGGGCATCGACCTCGCCCGGGAGAACTACGCACTGCTGCGCCGGCTGTGGCGCGAGGACGTCGTGGACTGGGAGGGCACCTTCCGCACGCCGCTCCAGGCCTTCACCTCGACGCCGCGGCCCCTGGACGGCGTCCCGCCCTTCGTCTGGCACGGCTCCATCCGGTCCCCCGAGATCGCGGAGCAGGCCGCGTTCTACGGCGACGGCTTCTTCCACAACAACATCTTCTGGCCGACCGACCACACCCGGCGCATGGTGCAGCTGTACCGGCACCGGTTCGCGCACCACGGCCACGGCCGGCCGGAGGACGCGATCGTCGGCCTCGGCGGCCAGGTCTTCATGCGGAAGAACTCCCAGGACGCCGTACGGGAGTTCCGCCCGTACTTCGACAACGCGCCGGTGTACGGCCACGGCCCCTCGCTGGAGGACTTCACCGAGCAGACCCCGCTGACGGTGGGCTCCCCAGCAGGTCATCGAGCGGACCCTGACCTTCCGGGAGACCGTCGGCGACTACCAGCGCCAGCTGTTCCTCATGGACCACGCGGGCCTGCCCCTGAAGACCGTCCTCGAACAGCTCGACCTCCTCGGCGAAGAGGTCGTGCCCGTCCTGCGGCGGGAATTCGCCCGGACGCGTCCCGCCGGCGTGCCGGAGGCCCCCACCCACGCGTCCCTGCGGGCCGCCCGGGAGGTGTCCGCCGCGTGAAGCTGACCGTCGTCTCCGCGGGCCTCAGCACCCCTCCTCCACCCGTCTGCTCGCGGACCGGCTGGCCGAATCGGCCCGCGACGCGCTCACCGCCCGAGGGCACGCGCCGTCGACCGGGGTCGTGGAACTGCGCGAGGTGGCCGGCGACATCGCCCACCACCTCGTGACCGGCTTCCCGCCGCCGCGCCTGTCCGCCGCGATCGACGCGGTCACGGCGGCCGACGGCCTCGTCGTCGTCACCCCCGTCTTCGCGGCCTCCTACAGCGGCCTCTTCAAGTCCTTCTTCGACGTGATCGACCCGGACGCCCTCACCGGCAAGCCGGTCCTGACCGCCGCGACGGGCGGCACCGCCCGCCACTCCCTGGTCCTGGAGCACGCCGTACGCCCGCTCTTCGCCTACCTCCGCGCCGTCGTCGTCCCCACCGCCGTCTTCGCGGCCTCCGAGGACTGGGGCTCGGGAGGCGACGAGTACACCGACGGCCTGCCCGGCCGCGTCCGCCGCGCGGGCGCCGAACTCGCCGCGCTCATGGCGGCGCGCCCGGTCGCGGAGGAGCCTGAGGACGACGTCACCGCCCTCGAACGGCAACTCGCCGACCTGCGCTTCGACTGAGACACCCCGGGGACCGGGCGGCGGCGGGCAATTCGCATGGTTCATACTGTTCCGCCGTATGAGCGTGAACCGAGTGACGACAAGGACCGTGCCCGAGGGCCCGACGGCGCCCGGACACCCCTCCGGGGCAGGGACGCCGAACTGGCCTTCCTCAAGGAGCGGATCGACGCGCTCGGCCGGGGCGAAGGCGGCATCGTCCGCGTCGAGGGCCCCGCCGGCATCGGCAGGTCCAGGATCCTCGCCGAGGCAGCGGCGGCCGCGAGGCGGCACGGGACGCGGGCGTTCGCCGGGACGGCGGCGCCCGAGGACCGGCCCGTACCGCTCGGCCCGCTCCTCGAAGCCGGCCTCTCCGGCGAGGAACCGCTGCCGGGCGCCCCGCGCCTCCGGAACCTCGCCACCGCGCCGGGACAGCGGTTCTGGCTGCTCCAGGAGCTGGGGGACCACCTGCGGGAAGCGGCCCGCAACGGACCCCTGCTCATCGTCCTCGACGACCTCCAGTGGTGCGACGACCTGACCCTCCTCGCGTTCCACACCCTCGCGGCGGGACTCGCGGCGCACCCGATCCTGTGGCTGGTCGCCGTGCGCTCCGGCAGCGTGCCGTCCGGCGTGCGCACCACCCTGGACAGGATCCGTCAGGCGGGCGCACACGAACTGGTCCTCGAAGCACTGGAGGACCGGGCGATCGACCGGATCACCGAGGACGTCCTCGGCGCTCCGCCCGGCCCGGACGTCCTCCGCCTCGCCCGCCGTGCCGAGGGAGTGCCGCGGCTGCTGGTCGACCTGCTCGGCTCGCTTTCGAAGGAGGCGGTGACGATCGAGAACGGCACGGCCCGGCTGACGGCCGGACCCCCCGCCCCCCGGGAACTCCCCTCCGTCGTACGCCGGCTCGACCAGCTGTCCGACGAGGCGCGGGAGCTGGTGCGGACGGCGGCCGCCGCGGCGGCACGGTCACCGTCGCCCAGCTCGCCGAACTGCTCGGCAGGTCCCCGGCGGCGCTCATCACGGCCGTACGGGAATCCCTCGACGCCGACCTGCTCGCCGAGAGCGGCGACCACCTCGCCTTCCGCCACGACCTGATCCGCGAGTCCGTGGAAGCCGGCCTCCCACCGTCCCTGCGCCGGGCCCCGCGCCGCCGGGCCGCCGGGCCGCCGCCGGGGGTGCACCGGCCGACGCGACGCGGACCGGGGAGCGGCGCCGGGAGACACGACGGAGGCCGACCGGCTGCGCACCGAAGCGGCGGAACTCGCGGCCACCGCCCCGGACCCGCCGCGGAACGCAGCCTCAAGGCCCTGGAACTCACCCCGGCGGACGCTCCGGAACGGCCGCGGGTCGTCGCCGAGACGATTCCGCTGCTCTGGCAGACGGGCCGGGCCGCCCGGGCGCGCGCCCTGGGAACCACCGCCCTCGCGGCCGGCGGCCTCGCCCCCGAGGACGAGGCGCTCATACGCCTCGCCCTGGCACGCCTGCCGTCCCGTTCGACTTCTCCGAAGCCGTCCGGCAGGCCCGCGCCGGGGCGGCACTGCCCGGGATCTCCCCGACCGCGAGGGGACGGCTGCTCGCCGTGCTCGCCGTCGGCCTGTCGATGTCGGGCGCACACACGGCGGCCGAGCGGGTCGCCGCACAGGCGTGGGAGACCGCGGCGGCGGCGGGGGACCGCACCGCCGAGGCCACGCTGACGACGGTCCGCTCGGCCGTGAGCTTCCACCGCATGGACCTGGCCGAGGCGTTCCGGCAGGCCGAGCGGTCCGCCGCGCTGGCCGACGCCCTGGGCGTCAGCACCTCGCTGTGGGTGCCGGAGGCCCTGTGGCACGCCCTCCTGGCAAACACCACCGGACGCACCGCGGAGGCCCTCGCCGTCGCGGAGGAGGGCATCCGGATCACCCGGGAGCAGGGCAGGACCGCCGCCACCCGCATGTGGCTCATGACCCGCACCCGCATCCTCCTGGAGACCGGACGGCTGTCGGACGCCCGCGCCGACCCGGAGGCCGCCGCCCCGGCGGCCGACGATCCCGGCCCGGGAACCTCGCCGACGTCACCCTCCGGTACGTGATGCTGCGCGTCGCCCTCCACACCGGCGACCGCCGGACCGCGAGGCGTACGCGGCCGAGGCGAGGCGCATGCGGAGCGACGACGCGCCCGTCGTCCGGCACTTCGGCGCCTGGATGCTGGCGCTGACGGCCGACTTCGAGGACCGGCCCGACCGCGCCATGGCCGAACTCGACGCGGTGATGACGTCCCCCGCCGCCGACCGGCCCGCCTACGCCGGCCTGATCGACCCGGCCGACGCCCCGGTGCTCGTCCGCATGGCACTGCGCGCGGGCAGACACGAACGGGCCGCGCAGGCGGTCGCCCTGGCCGAGAAGCGGGCCGCGCTCAACCCCGGCCTCCCTTCCTCGCCGCCACCGCCGCACACGCCCGGGGCTCCTCGACAACGACCTCGCCCCCTCGTACGCGCCGTCCGGCTGCACGAGGACTGCCCCGGGCACTGGCCCGGGCGTCGGCGCTGGAGGACGCCGGACGCAAGCTGGCGGCCACCCGCACGCCGGAAGCGGTCCCGTACTTCGAGAAGGCCCTCGCGCTCTACACCCGGGCGGGCGCCGGACGGGACCTCGCGCGGGTGCGCCGGCGCCTGCGGGCCGCCGGCGTCCGCCGCCGGCCCTCCACGGCCGGACTCTCCGACGCTTGGCCCGAGTTGACGGCCGCGGAGCTCCGGGTGGTACGGCTCGTGGCCCGCGGACTGACCAACCGGCAGGCGGCCGAGGACCTCTCCTCTCGCCGCACACGGTGGGCTCGCACCTGCGCCGGGCCTTCACCAAGCTGGACGTCGCCTCGCGCGCCGAACTGACCCGGCTCGCGCGGCGGCGCGACGACGGAGAGTAGTCGCTTCGTATCCCCACGGGGGTCCCGGCAATGGACGATTCGTGCGATGTGCCGACGTCGCCGTTTCCTCAGACTGATCAAGAACCGCGGACCACCGGTCCGCGGGCATCCGATCGAGAGAGAACAGCGCATGACCGCGAGGCTCCGGCGAGCCCGCCCCGGCGGCCCCCGGCCCCGGGCACGCGCCGACGAGCCCGGTCCCGACCGCTTCGCCATGACCCGCACCCCGATGTCCCGCCCGCCCGAACGGGCGCTTCGACGGGCACCCGACCCGGCCCCGCCCCTCCCGCCCGGGGCGGCTGGTCCCGGTCCTCTCCGAGGTGCCGGACACCGACGCCCCCTCGCACTTCAGCCGCACCTTGCGCGGGGCCTGCGGCATGAGCCCCGGCCAGTGGCGGGCACCGGCGGCCGCGGCCCGCGGTTCCGCCTGGACATCACGCACCTACTCGTTCCCCGGGGTAGGGAGGAAAGAGGAGTCGTGTACGGGAAGAAGTCCTTCGGCACCGTTCTGCGCGGCCTGCGACAGCGGGGCCGTCTGACGATGGAGGAGCTGGCCGAGGCGTCGGGCGTGAGCGTCCGGGCCATCGGCGACATGGAGCGGGGACGCAGCCTGGTTCCGCAGCGGCGCACGGTGGTGGCGCTGGCGGAGGGCCTCGGACTCGGGGACGACGAGCGGGAGGCGCTGCTGGCCACGGCGCGGGCCGCGCGTCCGACGCGCGCGGTCGCGGTGGCGGGAACGGTCGTGCCGCCGCGCACGGTGGGGACTTCACGGGGCGGGCGGCGGAGCTGGCGCTCCTGCGGAAGGCCGCCGAACGGACCCCGGCGGGCGGGGAGGCGTCGGTGTGGGTCCTCTCGGGACCTCCCGGCTGCGGGAAGACGACGCTGGCGCTGAAGGCTGCGGCGGACCTGGCGGAGAGGTTCCCCGACGGGTGTTTCGTGGTGGACCTGCACGGAGTGGACGGCCCCGTGGACACGGACGAGGCACTCCTGAAGCTGCTGAAGGCCCTGGGCGTGTCCGACCGCCGACTGGCGGAGGAAGGCCCGCAGGGACGCGCGGGGCTGCTGCGGGCGCTGCTGGGCGACCGCCGGTGCCTGGTGGTCCTCGACAACGCCCGCGACGAGGGGCAGGTGCGCGCGCTGCTGCCCGCGAGCGGGCGGAGCCTCGTGTTCGTCACCAGCAGGCGCCCCCTGACCGGCCTCGAGGACGTCGACCGCCTCCCCCTCACGGAGATGGCACAGGACGAGGCGGTCGCTCTGCTGCACCGGATCCTCGGCGAGGAACGGGCGGACGCGGAGGCCGAGGCCGTGGCACGGGTGGCGGAGCTGTGCGGACGGCTGCCGTTGGCCCTGCGGGTGGCGGGGAACTGGCTGACGGTCCGTTCCGGGTGGACCGTCGACCACCTCGTCCGGCGCCTGACCGACGAGGAACGCCGACTGGCCGCGCTCGCCGCCGGCGACGTGCGGGTCGAGGCCGCCTTCGAACTGTCCTACCGCCAGCTGAGCCGCCAGGCCGCGCGCATGCTGCGGCTGCTGAGCCTGGTCCCGGGTCCGGACATGACCGCCGCCTACGGCGCCGCTCTGACCGCCACCGGCGTCTTCGAGGCCGAGGAGATGATGGAGGAGCTGGTCGAGGCCGGACTGCTGCAGGCCACCTTCACCGACCGCTATCAACTGCACGACCTGCTCCGGCTGTTCGCCCGCTCCCGGCTGTCCGGCGAAGAGGAACCCGGCGAGCGGGAGGCGGCCGACGACCGGCTGCGCGCCTGGCTGCTGGAGACGGCCACCGTCGCCGGCCGCTGGTACCAGCCCAAGTACGGCGCGCCCCGCCCTCCTGGCAGGGCCTGGTCCCGCTGGAGGACTCCGAGCAGGCCCGCGCCTGGCTCCAGTGCGAAGCCCCTCCTGGCTCGCCGCGCTGCGCGCCGCCGCCCACAGGGGTGAGCACGCCCAGGTCGTGAGGACCGTCCACGCCATGGAGTGGTTCTGCGACCTGTGGGTCCACTGGGGACACTGGCCCGAAGTCTTCGGCCTGGCCGCCGAGTCCGCCGCCGTGCTGGACGACCCGTACATGCGGGCCTTCCACCTCAACTGCCACTCCTGGGCCCTGAGCCTCTGCGAGCAGCGCCACCACGAGGCCGTCGAACGCGCCGCCGAAGGGCTGGAACACGCCCGCCGCGCCCAGGACGTCCACCAGCAGGCCTCGGCACTGATGCACGCGGCCAGCGCGTACGGGCACCTCGGCGACGTCCGGGCCGTCGCGGAGAAGTCCCTCGCCGCGATCCACCTGTCGGAAGAGACCGGGTACTACGAGGTCTGGCCCCAGGCCGCACGCCTCTACGGAAACGCCCTGCGCCTGCTCGGGCGCGCCGAGGACGCCCTGGCCGAGCACGGGCGCATCATCGCGTTCCTCGACGCGCCCGACTGCCCGGTGACCGGGCACGTCGCCGCCATCTTCCGCACCCACACGATCCAGGCACTCGGTCACGACTGCGCCGCGCTGGGGCGATGGCGCGAGGCCGCCGACCACTTCCGCGACGCCCAGGTCCAGTCGAGCGGCATCGGCATCTCCCACAAGGAGGCCGAACAACTGCTGCACCTGGGAGAGGCCCTGATCGAACTGGGAGAGACCGAGGAGGCCCGCTACTGCCTGCACCAGGTCCTCGCCCTCGGCGACGCGGCCGACGACAAGCACCTGAAGACCGCACAGGAGCTCCTGGACGCGCTCCCCGCCGAGTGAGGGCGGCGGCTCAGCCGCGGTGCCGGTGCAGGACCACGTGCACGGTGTCGAGGACCTGGACGAGCGCGGCTCGGGCCGAGTCCGTGTCGCGCAGCTGGTCGAGCACCATGAAGCCGTGGACCGTCCCGTGGTAGCGCACGGACACCACCGGCACACCGGCCGCCCGGAGCTTCGTCGCGTACGCCTCGCCCTCGTCGCGCACCACGTCCGCCTCGCTGGTGACCACCAGCGCCGGAGGGAGCCCGGCGAGCTGCTCCAGGGACGCCCGCAGCGGCGACGCGGTCACCTCGTCCCGCCGCCGTACGTCGGGCAGGTACTGGTCCCAGAACCAGCGCATGGTCGCACCGTCGAGGAAGTAGCCGGTGGCGAACTCCCGGTACGAGGACGTCTCGAAGCCGGCGTCGGTGACCGGGCAGAGCAGCACCTGCTGCGCCAGCCGCACCCTCCGCGCTCCTTGGCGAGCAGGGTCAGCGCCGCCACCAGGTTGCCGCCCGCCGAATCGCCCACCGCGCCATCCGGCTGCCGTCCAGGCCGATCTCGCCGCCCCGCTCGCAGATCCACCGCGCGACCGCGTAGCACTGCTCGACGGCGACCGGGTACCGCGCCTCGGGAGCGCGCTCGTAGTCGACGAAGACCACGGCCGCGTCCGCGCCGAGGGCGAAGGCGCGCACCAGCCGCTCATGGGTGCCGGCATCGCCCAGGACCCAGCCGAGGCCGTGCAGGAACAGCACGACGGGGATCCCGTCGACGCTGTCGGCCGGCCTGACCACCCGCACCCGTACGTGGCCGGTCGGCCCGCCCGGCAGGGCGAACCATTCCGCGGAGACGGCTCCCTCGTCGCGGGCGTCGGGGCCGTCCGCGCCCTGGAGCCGCGCGAGGTCCAGACGGGCCCGCTCCACGTCCCGGTCCCGCGCCGACGGCGGGCAGGCGTGCCGGGACACGAACGCCCGGGTGGGGCGGTCCAGGGCGGGTCGAGGGGCGGGGGACGAAGTCGGTCACACAGGGTCTCCTGCCGGGAGGGGCCGAAGTGAAGGGCGATGCGGCGCGCGGGCCCCGCGCCGGGCACTGCCGCCGGCCGGCACGGGGCGGCCGGAGCGGGACCTCACCCGCCGGCCGGCGCGAGGCCGGCCCGTACCGGCCGGCGCCCCGGACACCGGGGCGGTGCCGGGCGCCGAAGCGACCGCAGGGCTCCCCGAGGTCCTCCCGGGCGGTGCGCAGGTCGCGCCACTCACGGGGGAGACGCCGTAGGCGGCGCGGAAGGACCGGCTGAAGTGCGCCGGGCTGACGAAGCCCCACCTCTGGGCGACGGCGGACACGGTGGGGCGGTCCCGCCGCGGCGGCCCAGCTCGCGGCCGCACTCCTCCAGGCGCCGCTGCCGGATGAGCTGGCCGACCGTGGTCCCCTCGCCCTCGAACAGCCGGTGCAGGTACCGCACGGAGATCCGCTGCGCCCGGGCGATGCGCTCCGGCGACAGGTCAGGGTCGCCCAGGTTCCGGTTGATGTGGTCGCGGACGCGCCGCACCAGATGGCTCGGCGCGTCCGTGTCCGCGCCGTCCGGGTGGGCCCGCTCGGCGATCAGCGTCGCGAACAGCTCGACGACGTTGCCGGCCAGCCGGTCCGCGACGGCCGGCGGATAGCCGTCGGCGGGGAGGAGGCCAGGGTGGCCAGGAAGGGGAGCAGCACCGCGCCGAAGCCGTCCCCGCTGCCGACGACGTTGCCCGTCACCCGCCGGATGTCGCCGTCCGACACGCCCAGCGCGCGGCGCGGAAGCTGGAAGACGTGCGCGGCGAACCGCTGCGGATAGTCGAAGGAGTACGGCCGGGTCGTGTCGTACACCACCAGGTCGCCCTCCCGCACCTCGGCCCGCCTGCCGTCCTGGACGAAGGTGGCCGTGCCCGATATCTGGACGCCGACCGCCACCAGCGCCTCGGACGACCCGGCGATGAGCTCCGGCGTGCGGCTGACCCGCTTCGCGTCGGCCTCCACGGTGGAGACCTGCAGGTACCCGAGGCGGTCGGTGGAGATCCGGCCGTCGAACGGCCCGTCGCCGCGAGGGGCGACCTCCACCGGCACCAGCGTCCTGCTCACCGCGTCGTTCCAGTACGCGACCTTGTCCCGGTCCGGCACGGAGGCGGTCGTCAACACCACGCTCAATTTCTCTCCGCTCAGGGGAAGTCACTCCGGGCCGGACACCCTCGCGGGGTCCGGGTTCCCGCCCGCTCCCCCAGCCAAGCAGCGGGCCGTCCCCCGCTCCAGGCAGAACCACAGGCAGGAATCGGCGGAACACGACGCCTGCCGGTGCCCCGGCACCGCCGCCGGGCACCTCGTCTCCGGGCCGCGCGCGCGGGCGTCCTCTATGCTTCTGAGCGGCCACGAGGCGATGGCTTGTTCTTCTGGGAGGCCCCCGCACAGCGGCCTGTGTCGGGGCCCGGCCCGGGCGGGGGATCATGTGACACCGATCATGAAGATCCTGGGAATCGAGTGACCGCCGCAACACGCCGGGCGGTGTGGGCAGCCCGACTCCCGCCGCGCACACAAGTCCCAGGGAGAAGTGAGGTATGTCAGTGATCTGCGTCGGAGGCATGATCGGGATCGGCAAGACGAGCGTTGCCGAGCTGCTCGCGAAGGAGCTGGGCAGCGACGTCTTCTACGAGAGCGTGGACGACAACCCGATCCTGCCGCTCTTCTACACGGCGAGCCCCGAGGAGATACAGGCGAAGCGCTACCCCTTCCTCCTCCAGCTCTACTTCCTGCAGACGCGGTTCGCCTCGATCAAGGAGGCGTACAAGCAGGGCGACAACGTCCTCGACCGCTCCATCTACGAGGACTGGTACTTCGCCAAGGTCAATCACGACCTGGGCCGCATCAGCTCCCTGGAGATGCAGGTGTACGAGGGGCTGCTGGACGAGATGATGCGCGAGATCGACGGCCTCCCGTACCGCAAGGCGCCCGACCTCATGGTCTACCTCAAGGCGGACTTCGAGACGGTGCTGCACCGCATCGGGCTGCGGGGCGCGATTTCGAGCAGGACGAGGCCCTCGTCGAGTACTACCGCACGCTGTGGTCCGGCTACGACGACTGGGTGCACAAGCACTACTCGGCCAGCGAGGTCCTCGTCATCGACATGAACCGCACGGACGTCGTGAACAACCCCGAGGACGCGGCCCGCGTGGTGCGGGAGGTCAGGACACCCTGGCCGCCGCCAGGCGTCGCGCCTGAGCCGTCGGCGACGGCATCTCCCGCCCGGCCCTCCGGGGAAGTCTCCCCGGGGGGTGATTGCGCGGCGCACCGCGACGGATGTCTGATCGGGTCGAGAGCACGTCGTTGACAGCCAGAGCAGCGAACGGAGAACACTCGTGATCGTCGGAGTCCTCAAGGAAGCGCGGGCGGGTGAGCACCGCGTCGCGGCCACGCCGGCCACCGTCGAACAGATCCGCAAGCTGGGGTACGAGGTGGTCGTCGACTCGGGCGCGGGTGTCGCGGCGGGCTTCACCGACGGCGCCTACGAGGCAGCCGGCGCGACCGTCGGCGACGCGACGGCCACGGACGTGGTCCTCGGGGTCGACGCCCCGAGCCCCGCGCAGCTGGACGGGGTGCGGCCGGAGGCGATGGTGATCGCCCTGTTCGCGCCGGCGTTCGACCCGGCGATGGTCGAGGCGCTGGGCCGCCGGCCGTTCACGGCCCTTTCGATGGACGCCGTGCCGCGCATCAGCCGCGCGCAGTCGATGGACGTGCTGTCGTCGATGGCGAACATCGCGGGCTACCGGGCCGTGGTCGAGGCGGCTCACACGTTCGGGCGGTTCTTCACCGGACAGGTGACGGCGGCGGGCAAGGTGGCACCGGCGAAGGTGCTGGTCGCGGGGCCGGCGTCGCGGGCCTGGCCGCGATCGGCGCGGCGGGCTCGCTCGGCGCGATCGTACGGGCGACCGACCCGCGGCCCGAGGTGGCCGACCAGGTCCGCTCGCTGGGCGGCGAGTACCTGTCGATCGAGTCCCCGAGGTGGAGGTCTCCAAGACCGGCTACGCCAAGGAGATGGGCGAGGACTACAAGGCCCGCGAGGCCGAGCTGTACGCCGCGCAGTGCCGTGAGGTCGACATCGTGATCACCACCGCGCTGATCCCCGGGCGCCCCGCGCCGACGCTGATCACCGCGGAGATGGTGGCGGGCATGAGGCCGGGCTCGGTGATCGTCGACATGGCGGCCGCCAACGGCGGCAACGTCGTCGGCACCGTGAAGGGCGAGAAGACCGTCACCGCCAACGGCGTGACGATCATCGGCTACACCGACCTCGCCGGCCGGCTCCCGGCGCAGGCCTCGCAGCTGTACGGCACGAACCTGGTGAACCTGCTGAAGCTGATGACGCCGGACAAGGACGGCCGTCTGGTCCTGGACTGGGACGACCCGGTGCAGCGCTCGATCACCGTCGTACGGGAGGGCCGGTCGGCGTGGCCGCCCCGCCGGTGCAGGTCTCCGCCGCCCCGACGCCCGCGACCGAGGTGGCCGGGACGAAGCCGTCGCCGGTGAAGGAGCCGATGACGGCGAAGCGGAAGTTCGGCGGCGTCGCCGTCGCCGCGCTGGCGCTGTTCCTCGCCGCCGGGTTCGCCCCGGCGGCGCTGCTGCCCCACGTGACGGTCTTCGTACTGGCGATCGTGATCGGCTACTACGTGATCGGCCAGGTGCACCACGCCCTGCACACACCGCTGATGTCGGTGACGAACGCGATCTCCGGGATCATCGTCGTCGGCGCGCTGCTGCAGATCGGGCACGCGAGCACGGCGATCACGGTGCTGTCGGCCGTGGCGGTCCTGCTGGCCAGTATCAACGTCTTCGGCGGCTTCGCGGTGACGCGTCGCATGCTCGCCATGTTCAACCGGAGCTGACATGACTGCGACCATCGCCGCTCAGGCGGCCTACCTCGTTGCCGCGCTGCTCTTCATCCTCGCGCTGGCAGGACTCTCCAAGCACGAGTCGGCCCGGCTCGGCAACGCCTTCGGCATGCTCGGCATGGCCGTCGCCCTCGTCGCGACGGTCGTGCTCGCGATCGACGGCGACATCAGCACCGCGGGCCTGGGCCTGATGGCCGTCGCCATGCTGATCGGCGCGCTGATCGGGTTGCGGCGGGCGCGGGGCGTCGAGATGACCGGCATGCCCGAGCTGATCGCGCTGCTGCACTCCTTCGTCGGTCTGGCGGCCGTCCTGGTCAGCTGGAACGGCTTCCTCGACGTCGAGCACGACCCCGAGGGCCACGAGGCCCGGTCCCTCGACGCGCTCGGCACCCTGGGCATCCACCACGCCGAGGTGTTCATCGGCCTGTTCATCGGCGCGGTGACCTTCACCGGCTCCATCGTCGCCTATCTGAAGCTGTCGGCGAAGATCAGCTCCAAGCCGCTGACGCTGCCGGGCAAGAACGCGCTGAACCTCGGCGCGCTGGCCCTGTTCCTCGCCCTCACCGTGTGGTTCGTGATCACCCCGGAGCTGTGGCTCCTGATCACCGTGACCGTTCTGGCGCTCGCCCTCGGCTGGCACCTGGTGGCCTCCATCGGCGGCGGCGACATGCCGGTCGTCGTCTCCATGCTCAACAGCTACTCCGGCTGGGCCGCCGCCGCGTCCGGCTTCCTCCTCGGCAACGACCTGCTGATCGTCACCGGCGCGCTCGTCGGCTCCTCCGGCGCCTACCTGTCGTACATCATGTGCAAGGCGATGAACCGCTCGTTCCTCTCCGTCATCGCCGGCGGCTTCGGCATCGAGGCGCCCTCCGGCTCGGACGTCGACTACGGCGAGCACCAGGAGATCACCGCCCAGGCCGCCGCCGAACTCCTCACCGCCGCCCGCTCCGTGGTCATCACCCCCGGCTACGGCATGGCCGTCGCCCAGGCCCAGTACCCGGTCGCCGAGCTCACCTCCAAGCTGCGCGCGAAGGGCGTCGACGTGCGCTTCGGCATCCACCCGGTCGCGGGCCGCCTGCCCGGCCACATGAACGTCCTGCTGGCTGAGGCGAAGGTGCCGTACGACATCGTCCTGGAGATGGACGAGATCAACGACGACTTCGCCGACACCGACGTCGTCCTCGTCATCGGCGCCAACGACACGGTCAACCCGGCCGGCGCCGAGGACCCTCCAGCCCGCTCGCCGGCATGCCGGTCCTCACGGTCTGGGAGGCCAACAAGGTCATCGTCTTCAAACGCTCGATGGCCTCCGGCTACGCGGGCGTGCAGAACCCGCTGTTCTTCCGCGAGAACACCGCCATGCTCTTCGGCGACGCGAAGGCCCGGGTCGAGGACATCGTCGGCGCCCTCTGACCGGTCCTGCCCGCGGCCGTCGTCGTGACCGTCACCCGGCACACGCGTAGGTGAAGGCGGCCGCGGCTTCGAGCGGGCCGTGTCCGGGCGCAGGACCTGGAGGCGGGCGGTGCCGTGGAACCGCCCCGGACCGCGGACGGTCCAGCGGAGGTGCAGGGCCACCTCGTGCTCGCCGCGGCAGGCCGTCCGGGTCAGCACCCGGACCGCTGACCGTCGCTGCGCAGCCAGCGGTACGTGAACGGGCCGGCGTGGCCGTCCGTCGTCACCACACCGGTCACGTCGGCGGTCCCGCCGCACGTCAACCGCTGCTGCGGGCCGTGACCTGGACCGCCGTCACCGCCGGGCCCTCCGTCGGACGCAGCAGCAGCCACAGCACGGCCGCCACCGCCACCAGCGCGGCGGTGGCGCCGAGCAGACTGGTCCGGCGCCGCCGTCGGCGGCGCACGGGGACGGGAGCGGAAGCGGGCGCGGGGCGGCCCACAGGCCGCGCAGGGCCTCCTCCTCGGAGGGCGGGACACCGGGGCCGAAACGCAGCACGATCTCGTCGTCGTCCCCGTCTCCACCGGACATGGGCGTGAGCGGCGTGGCGGGGTCGCTCCGGTGGCGCTTGCCGAGGACGGTGCGCTGCTCGTCCGAGGAGACGGGGGCGGAGGAGACGGGGAGACGACGGGGCTGGGGCTGGGGTGGGGCTGGGGCGTCCGCCACCGGTTCCGTCGCCTCGGGGGCGCCGACCCGTCAGTTCCGTCAGTTCCGTCAGTTCTGTCAGGGCGGTGGCGGCCGCCGCCCTCAGGGCCGTCCTGAGCAGGAAGTCCTGGGCAGTGCCGCGCGCGCCGAGGTGAGCGTCGTGCGGGCGGCGGCGAGGCCGTCGGCCCCGGCCGTGTCGGAGCAGCGGGCGAACAGGTCGGCCGCCGGGGTGCCGGGCGCCGCCCAGGCCGTGCCGAGGGTACGGGCGAGCGCCGCCCACGCCGCGACGTCGGCGTCCTGGAGGGAGGCCGTGGAGGTGTCGGCCCCGCCCAGCGCGGTGGCCAGCGCCGCCCCGATGAGCAGCGCGGTGCCGTCCGGGGCGAGGACCACGTGGTCGGGGGTGAGCGACCCGTGGGCGAGACCGGCCGTGTGGAGGGCGAGCAGCGTCTGCGCGGTCTCGTTGAGCACGCTCGCCGCGCTGCCCTCGTCGAGGCCGGGCGCGCCCGTGGCCAGCAGGTCGGAGACGGTACGGGCCGGCGGGCGCGCGACGACCAGCCACACGTCCCCGCCTCCTGCAGCAGGTCGACCGTGGCCGGTACGCCCGGCAGCCGCAGCTTCGCCACCGAGCGCACCGCCGCCGCGAGCTGCTCCCGCGCGCCGTTCGGCGCGAGCAGGAGCGGTGGACGCGCAGGGCGCCGAGGGCGGTTCCGCCGAGCCGGCGGCCCCCAGCGCGTACCAGGTGCCGAACCGGCCGTCCCGCGACCAGTCCGACAGCGGGCGCCCGGCGACCGAGGCGGGGGCCGGGGCGTCAGCGGTGTGCTCATCGGGCCTCGTTCTCCTGGGTGGTGGTTCAGCACGGCGGGGCGTCGGCGGAGGCCGTCCGCGTTCCGCCCGGGGACCGCGGGCTGCTGCTGACGGCGATGTTCCAGGTGCCCCGGCACGGGTGGTTCGCGAAGTCGCCCTGGAAGGTCAGGGAGTACCGCGTGCCGCCCGACAGCTGCCGGGACTGCGAACCGTAGGACTCGGCGGGCGAGTCGGCGTAGAAGTCCGCGGTGAGCGTCAGCGGACCGGTGCCGGTGGTGTCGACGGTCACGTCGGCGATCAGCGTGCTGCCCGCCCCACGGCGCAGGGAGCCGATGACGATCGTGATCGTGCCCGGCGTCGGCGCCTCCGGGGTCGTGGTGGTCGGAGCCGGGGTGGTCGGCGTCGGCGCGGTGGGGGCGGAGTGGCCGGGGCCGGGTCGGACGTCGGGGTCCGGTCCGGGGTGTCCGTGGTCGGTGCCGTCGTCGTGTCGCCCGGTGTCGGCTCGGTCGAGGGGCTGTCGGAGTCGGACGGCGACCCGCTCGGCGTCGGGGAGGCCGGGGCGGGAGGGAGGAGGACGGGGCCGGGGCACCGGAGGCCGGAGGCCGTGACGGCACGGAGACGGCCGCGTCGTCGTCGTGTCGTCGGCCGTCCCGGCGTGCGCCACCGCCACCGCACCGGCCGCGACCACGGCCAGCACGGCCGCCCCGACCAGCGTCTTTCCGAGGACGCCCGTCAGACGGCCCAGGACCGTCAGCGCCGGTGTCGCCTCGTACACCGCCGGCGTCGTGGCGAACGGGAACAGCAGGGCGAGCAGGGCGGCGAGCCGTCCGAGCCCGCGGCGCCCGCGCTCCTCCCAGTCCGCGCCGTAGCCGGCCGTCGCGGCGCGTTCGAGTCCGGCGAGGAACGCCTCGATGCCGGGCCGGTCCGCCGGGTCCTTCGCCAGGCCCGCACGGACCAGGTCGCGCACCGCCTCGGGCACGTCGGCCACCTCGACCGGCGCCCGGAGGTGCTGCAGCCGCAGCGCGATCAGGTCGTCGGCGGCGAACGGCTTCCGGCCGGTGAGGCACTCGTGGAACACGGCCGTCGCCGCGTACACGTCGCCCGCCGGGCTCGCCGGCTCGCCGTCCCACTGCTCGGGCGCCATGTACGCGGGCGTGCCGCGGCCTCCGCCTCGCGGCCCGCGCGCACGGCGATGCCGAAGTCGGCGAGGGCGCTCGAACCGTCGGCGCGGACCAGCACGTTCTCCGGCTTGTAGTCGCGGTGCACCACCCCGGCCGCATGGGCCGCGCCGAGCCCGAGCAGCGAACCCTTGAGCAGGACGAGGGCCGCCTCCGGGCCGGTGGTCCCGTGCGCGCGCAGCAGCTCGCGCAGGGTGACCCCGTCGACCGCCTCCATGACGATCGCCGCGCCCCGCCGGGCCTCCACGTACTCGTACAGCCGCACCACGCACGGGTGCCGCAGCTCGCCGAGCAGCCGTGCCTCGGCACGGAACCGGGTCAGGAACTCCCGGTCGCCGTGCAGCCGTTCGCTCAGGTACTTGACGGCCACGGGCACTCCCGTCGCCTCGTGACGCGCGAGGACGACCCGCCCGCCCGCGCCCCGGCCGAGCGCCCGCACGGCCTCGTAGCCGGGAACCGCCCAGCCGGCGTCCGCCCCGTGTGTGTCGCTCATGCCGTCCCTCCAGGGGCGCGCCGTCCACGGCCGCCCCGTCCGCCGGGCGCGCCCGGCCGTCACCACGCCGCGCGGCGCCGCTTCACCACCCGCACCAGCCACCGCACCGGCGCCGCCCACACCGGGAACGCCACCAGGGCCACGACCACGGCCACGATCACCGTGTCCCACGGCCCGGCCACCCGCCCTCCAGCCACTCCCCGAGCCGGGACCGCCAGGCCAGCAGGGCCAGGACCAGGAAGCCGTACGTCCCGACGACCACGGCCAGGCCGTACGCCGCCATGCCCGCCTGCCGGGGCCCGGGTCGGCGGCCCGCCCGCAGGTCCCGCCACAGCCCCGTACGGAAGTACGCGCTCGCCTCCTCGCGCAGCCGCGCACGCGCAGCGTCGGTGAGCGCCTGGTAACCGTCCAGCGGCATCAGCGGGTTGAAGTTGTAGAGGGTGTTCAGATACAGCCCGAAGGCCAGGTGGAACAGCACGGCCGAGACCGGCCCCACCGGCAGGAAGGCCGCGCCCACGGCGCACCAGCCCGCCAGGGCGGCCGTCGACACGGGCCCGGACAGCGCGACCACGACCCGCGACCAGCGGGTGCCGAACCACATGTCGCTCGTGTCCACGAACGCGAACGGCATCCCCATCATCAGCAGGAAGCCGCCCCGCCGGACCCTCCGGCCGTACGACTTCACCGCCAGGGCGTGCGCCAGTTCGTGCGCCACGAGCGCCGAGACGTAACCGGCGGCCAGCGCGACCGGGCCCCAGACGCCGGACCCGCCGAAGTCGAGGAGGTGCTGCCGGCCCTGCGCCACCGCGAAGAACACCACCAGACCGCCGAGCAGCGACAGCCAGACCAGCGCCACTCCGGTACGGGTGAAGAACCGCCAGCCGCCTCCCGCGTACAACCGGGTCACCGCCCCGTCGAGGCCCGGCACGGACACCTCCAACCTCAGCAGCGCCCGGTACACCGCCCGCCCCACCCGGCGCGGCCCGGACACCGCCTTCTCCTCCCGCTGCCCCGGCATGCCGCGCAGCAGCCCGGCGCCCGCGAACGCCGCCAGCGCGGCTCGATCCGCGGCAGCGCGAGCTCGCCGAAGCGCTCCGCGTACGCGAAGAGCAGGTCCCGCACGGTGACGTCGCCGTCGAGGGCGTTCCACAGGAACACCTCGCGCTCGTCGAGCCGCAGGTACTTCCCGGTCCGCGTGCTGCTCAGCACCCAGTACGGCTCCGCGCGGCCGCTCGTGGGCACCTGCTTGAGCGCCCACCCGCCGCGGCGGCGCGGCCGTGCGGTGAGCGGGCCCGCGCCTCCGGCGCGTCCGGCTCCGGGTCCGCGCCGGACGGCAGCTCGGTGAGCCGGGTGCCGACCAGGACGGTCCGGGAACCGATCCGCGCGTCCCGCGGCTGCTCGAAGACCATCCGCACGTCGCCCACGGACAGTTCGGCACCGTCGTCCAGGCGTGCCGCACCACCGTGCAGGGGCACCCCGGCGACGGCCGTGCCGTTGAACGAGTCCAGGTCCTCGACCCGGAAGCCCGACGCGTCCCGGACGACACGGGCGTGACGGCGCGACACGCTGCCGTCCGCGAGGACGACGTCGTTGTCCGCGCCCCGGCCCAGCGTCGTGACCTCGCCGGTCAGCGGGACGAGGAGGCCCGGTCGTCGAGGCCGCGCAGCCGGGGCGCGGCGAACGCCGCCGGGCCGCGCCGCGGCGCGGGTGCCGCAGCGCAGGCAGTACGGGAAGTCGCGCCGCACGTGCACGCGACAGGCATGGCAGAGCATGGTCGTCGGCCCGGCGCCTCAGGAACCGGCGCCGAAGGAACCGCCCGACAGACCGCCGAGCGCGTCGCGCCCCGGTCCGGCGGTGCGCAGACGACCGTCACCGAGCCGGTCGAGCCTGGGGCGCGCCGGCCCGCTGCGGGCACCGTCGGAGTCGGGACCGGAAGCCCCGTCGCGCCCGCCGCCCCGCTGGGCCGCCGGCCGTTCTCACCGCTGCCGCCGTCGCCCTCTCCGTCACCGCCGCCTCCTCCGCCGGTGCCGCCCGCACCGGGTCGGCGCCCGTTCTCGCTGCTGCTGCCTTCACCGCCCCCGCCGCCGTCGCCGCCCCCATCGCCTCCGCCGGTGCCGCCGGAGCCGGGCCGTCGGCCGTTCTCGCTGCTGCTGCCCTCTCCGCCACCACCGTCGCCGCCGCCGTCTCCACCTCCTCCGCCGGTGCCTCCGCCGCCGGGCCGACGGCCGTTCTCGCTGCTGCCGCCGTCCCCGCCCCCACCGTCGCCGCCGCCTTCGCCCCTCCGCCTCCGGAGCCGCCACCGGGCCGACGGCCGTTCTCGCTGCTGCCGCCGTCACCCCCGCCGTCCCCGCCGCCGTCCCTCCGCCGGTGCCTCCGGAGCCGGGCCGTCGGCCGTTCTCGCTGCTGCTGCCGTCTCCGCCCCCGCCGCCGGATTCGCCTCCGCCGCCTTCGCCGCCCCTGGAGCCGCCGTCGTCGCCGTCCGCGTAGACGCCGCCGTGTCCGAAGCCCTCGGGACCGCCGCCGTGGCCACCGAACTCTCCGCCGAACCCGCCGCCGTGACCGCCTTCGAACCCTCCGCCGAGCCCTCCGCCGAGTCCACCGCCGTGGCCGCCCTCGAACCCGTCCCCGGCACCACCGCCGAACCCGTCGCCGAACCCTTCGCCGAACCCGCCCCCGCCTCCGAGACCGTCGCCGAAGCCGCCGTCGTGGCCGCCGAGCCCGGCCTCGCCGAAGCCCGTGTCGCCGTCACCGAAAGAGCCGAAGTCCCCGAGGCCTCCGGTATCCCCGAAGCCTTCAGCGTCCCCGAGGCCTCCGGCGTCCCCGAAGCTCCCGGCGTCCCCGAAGCCGCCGAAGTCGCCGGCATCGCCCCAGCCACTGGCGTCTCCCAGCCCGCCGAGGTCGCCGAGGAGGGAGCCGTCGGCGACGGGCGTGTCGGCGAGGGAGCCGCCGATCAGACCGGCCGGGTCGGAAGCCGTCGCGTCGAGAGGGGCGGACAGGTCAGGGGAGTGGCCCAGGGCCTCCGCCGTGTCCTGCGGGGCGGTGTCGACGGGCGCGTCGTGGGCGGCCAGGGCGTGGGCCGCGTTGCCGAAGAAAAGAGACGACTTGGACAGCCGGGCGTCGAGGGTGGACGGTCCCTCGGCCGTACCGGAGTCGACGCGGAGCCGGCGCAGCTCGGTGACCTGCTCGGGGGTCAGGCCGAGCCGGCGTGCCACCTCGTCGGGGTCGCCGTCGAGGTGCTCGGCGAACGCGGGATCGACCGCGAGACGGGTCATGGCATCGCGAAAGGCGTCGTTGTCGGTCATGGCCTCACGTCCTCCGTCGGTACGCGTGCGCGCACGGTGCTTCCGGCGGGAAGTGGAGGGTCCCCCTGGTCGGCGGCATGGATGCCTTTCCGGCCATCCCAACCGATGCCTACACGGAACCTTATAGAGGCTTTCGACCGCCTGGCGCAAGGGTTCAGGAGGGGACGAAACCGTCTTTCGGGGGCTGTCCCGGCAAACGGGTTTCGGCCAGTCTTTGTTCTCCGCTCCACCCCGGTCGGGGAGGGGGGTAGCCGTGGGGGAGGAGGGGCGAAACCCGGAACGTTCCGGATGCCTCGGGCCGGGCGCCCCTGGCTACCTTGCGGGTCGCCGACGGCGGACCACGCCGTCGCGCACACGACTCGAGTCGAGGAAGAGGTCTCGTGCGCAGAACGCGAACTTCCCTGCTGGGGCGCTCGTCGCGCTCACGTCCCTGACCGCGGCGCCCGGTGCCTTCGCCGGTGAGGCGGGCGCCCCGGGGCGCGGCCGGTCGCCGCGATCGCGGAGGACGCCGTGCAGTCCTTCGAGAACCAGGCCACGCACCGCTGTATCGACGACACGGCCAACGGATTCCGCACCTGGGGCTGCAACGGCACCAACGCCCAGAAGTGGTCCGTGCACGTGTGGGCCGACGGCACCCGCCAGCTGAGGAACGTGAACACCGGGCGCTGCGTGGAGGACACCGACAACGGGTTCCGGACCGTGTACTGCAACTCGAACGCCGAGCAGAGCTGGTGGACCAAGGTGTGGGGCGACGGCACCGTCCGCTTCCAGAACCAGGTCACCGGCCGCTGCATCGACGACAGCGACGCCTATGGATTCCGCACCTTCGCGTGCAACGACACCGCGTTCCAGAGCTGGTTCTGACATGGAGGACCGAGAGATGACGAACCCGTCCCAGCCCGGCCCCGTGCCCAGCAGGCGGACCGCGCTGAAGGCCGGCATGGGCTTCGCGGTGGGCGCGGGCCTGTCCGTGGCCGCGCCCGGCACCGCGTCCGCGGCACCGCGCGGCGCCCTGCTGGCGGGCAGGTCGGCACCCGCTGTGCGAGCAGCCCGGGGACTCGGCGAGCGCGCACGGGCTGGTCTCGGGCGACCTGGGCATCCTGTACTACCGGGAGCACGACGGCACGTGGGGCTACGTCTTCGGCGACAGCTGGACGGGGGCCCGGCAGACCGGTGACTGGATCGGCTCCCCGGTGATGCTGAACCAGGCGAGCTTCGACAGCTCGGGCCGGACGCCGATCTCCTTCACCTGGGCGATGCCCTCGGGCGGCGCGGCCGAGCAGCTCTTCGACTACTGGCACAACGCGGACAACGGCTACGGCGACACCGAGGTCTCCCGGATCCCCAACGACTGCATCGAGTTCGGCGGCCGCACCTACATCCAGTACACCTCGGTGTTCACCTGGGACCCGCCGCCCGGCTGGGACGGGTCGCTGATGTCCGGCGTGGCCTACTCCGACGACCACGGCGTGACCTGGCACGACTACCCGTACCACTGGCCCGGCGACCGCCTCGGCGCCAACCAGAGCATGTACGGCATGTGGTCGTTCGCGGGCATCGACAACGGCTACCTGTACATCTTCTCCAAGCGCTGGAACGGCGGGCACAAGAACACGGCGGACGGTGGCGCGATCCAGCTGTTCCGGATCTCGCCGGACGAGTTCCGGGCCGGGAACTTCGGGGCGCAGGAGAACTGGGCCTATCTGAACGGCCGCTGGCAGTGGACCAGGGACGTCGGGCCCTCGGTCATCCTCTCCGGCAACAACATCGGCGAGTTCTCCGTGAAGCGCGTCGGCGGCACGTACTGCATGAGCTACTTCGACGTGACGGACTACTCGATCTGCACCCGCACCGCCTCCCGGCCCGACGCCGTCTGGTCGGCCCCCAAGGTGCAGATCGTCGGGAACAGCTCCTGGCCGGTCAGCCACTGGGGCAAGCCCCAGATGCCCTTCCTCTACGGCGGATACATCCACCCGGGCAGCGCCGGTCCGACCTCCTGACCCTGATCGTCTCGCAGTGGTCCTCGGACGCCAACCGCCAGACCACCGCCTACCGCGTCCTCCAGTACGACGGCATCAACCCGTGACCCCCGCACGCGGAACCCGGACCTGACACAGGCGCGGCCCCGAACACCGGGGCCGCGCCGTCGCGTTGCCGTGCTGCCGTGCCGTGCGTCAGCTGGTGGTGATCCAGGTGCCCCTGCTGGCGCTCCAGTGGATGGTGGCTTTCTGGAAGACCTGCTTGACGCCGCCGGTTTCGGCGATTTCGTCGGTGGTGGGGTAGCCGAGCTGTGTTTCGTGGCCTGCGGCGTGGAAGGCGTCGTAGATGGCGTCGTGGACGATGTGGGTCCCGGTCTGAGGGGACCAGAGGAAGAGGCCGTGTTCGAAGAACTGGTAGCGGCCTCGGGTGCCGTCGGGGGCGGTGGAGGCGTCGGCCTCGTCCATGGTGGGGAAGCCCCAGCGGCCCTCCGCGTCCGTCGCCCAGAAGCGCTGGAGGATGTCGCCGCGCACCGCGTACGCCACGTCCGGACGCCAGATGATCATGCCGTTCTGGAACACCTGGAAGCGACCGCCGAGGGCGGAGTCGCGCTCGCCCGTGGTCGGTGCCCCCAGGACGCCGTTCGGGCCGCCCATGCTGTCGTACTTCACCGCGATCGTGCCGTACGGGATTCTGTCGTCGAGCTGGTTGTAGCGGCGCGGCGCGAACCCGCGCAGCCCGTTGCTCCACACGCGTTCCTCGGCCACGTGCCCGAAGTCGTACTCCTCGCGCACCACCGGCTGGGTGTGCGCCGGATCGGCCCACCGCGCGAACAGCGCCACGTGGTGCGTGCCGCCGTCGACGTCCATGAGCAGGGCGTCACCGGGCTGGAGGTCGCTCGCGGGGATGTCGTAGGTGACGTTCCACAGGTCCCAGGTGGTCAGCGACCTGCTGAGGTTCCAGGCCATCGACACGAACCCGGAGCAGTCGGGGCGGTAGCAGCCGTACTGGTTCTCGTGGCAGCCGTCCCAGCTGTACGGCACCTGCTCGGCCACCCACGACCACGAGCGGTCCATCGTCTCGCCGCGCCCGATCGTGCCGTCCGGCACCGAGGCGCTCGCGGCGGGTGCCACGGTCAGCGTCGCCGCGAGCGCCGCGAGGCGGGACCAGCGCGCCCAGGGCGCGCCGGAGATTCGGTGATCTCATCAGTGCCTCCAGGTCAGTTGGTGGTGATCCAGGTGCCTCGGGAGGCGCTCCAGTGGATGGTGGCTTTCTGGAAGACCTGCTTGACGCCGCCGGTTTCGGCGATTTCGTCGGTGGTGGGGTAGCCGAGCTGTGTTTCGTGGCCTGCGGCGTGGAAGGCGTCGTAGATGGCGTCGTGGACGATGTGGGTCCCGGTCTGGGGGACCAGAGGAAGAGGCCGTGTTCGAAGAACTGGTAGCGGCCTCGGGTGCCGTCGGGGGCGGTGGAGGCGTCGGCCTCGTCCATGGTGGGGAAGCCCCAGCGGCGTTCCGCGTCCGTGGCCCAGAACTTCTGCAGGATGTCGCCGTACACGGCGTACGCCACGTCCGGGTGCCAGATCACGATGCCGTTCTGGAAGAGCTGGAAGCGGCCGCCGAGGGACGCGTCCTCCTCGGCGCGCACCGGGGCGCCGAGCGGGCCTCCGCCGCCGCCCAGGGCCGCGTACTTCGCGCCGATCGTGCCGTACGGCTGGAAGGCCTCGTCCAGCATGGCGCGGGCCTTGTCCTCGGCGGTGTCGTACTTCCAGCCGTAGGCGGAACGCTGGACGGCCTGGGCCAGTTCGCCGGCGGTGCTGCCCGCCCAGTCGGGCTCCATCTGCTGGGCCACTTCGAAGAACTTGTTCGCGGCGTAGTCGACGTCGAGGCACTGCGCGGGATCGCACCAGCCCTGTGAGGGCCGCTGCTGGAACACGCCGAGCGAGTCCCGGTCCCCGCAGGCCAGGTTGTTCATGCGGGACTCGATCCAGCCGGTCTCGAAGCCGGCCAGCATCACCTTGGCGGAGACGCCGCGGCGCTGTCCGACCTCGTACACCTTGCGGGTCACCGCGATGTCCCGGTCCGGCGGGATGTCGCAGTAGTCGTCGGCCGGCGCGAGGTGCGCGAGCGGGCCGGGGACGGGGCTCGGGCCCTGGGCCCAGGCCGGGCCGCCCGGAAGCGACAGGGCCGCCATGATCAGCAGAACCGCCGCGCCGCGTCTCCCGCGGCTCGTACGACGTAGGGCTGTGCCAGACACGTGTTCCTGCTCCTCTGCTCCGTAAGTCACCCTGTGCTGAAGGGAGTTCGGGTGCCGTCGGGAAGCCGTGGCACCGGGCAGGCAAGGTAGCCAGCGGGATGCCGGGCGCGGCACCCGGAACGCTCCGGAGTGACAGCGCGGGAGGGGCGGGGAGTGTGAGGGAAGCGAGGGGTGGCACCTACCGCTGCCGGGAGGGGCGGGGCAGGCGGGGAGCACGGGTGGTCGTGGGTGCGGATGGCGGGCAGCCACGCGACGGACGGACGGCGTCCGGGGCGAGGCGGACGCGGAACCACTGCGCGGAGGTGGTGTCGGTCTCGTCCATGATGGGCCTTCCGTGCGCCAACTCGCAGTCGGCGTCCAGGACATCGCCGTGCCACACCCGCTTCGGCACCACGTTGTCGGCGGTGTAGGCCCGCCTCGGGTCGACCGCCAGACCGAGGCTGCACTCGGGGTCCCGGGTGGGCCGCAGCCTGCACGGCAGATCGGCGTTGAACACCCGCACGTGGGCGAGGAGTCCGCCGCCGTCCGGCACCGGCCGGGCCGCCGCGCCGTCGCCGGCGGCGGCCGCCCAGAGCACGGCGGCGGCCGCACCCGCCCGGAGGGCGACGAGCGCGGCACGGCCCCGGTGCCGGGGCCGCCCGGCCGGTCCGGCGGCCCGGTGGGCGGTGATGCGGGCCAGCAGGCGATCCGCCGTGTGCGCGGAGCGCGCGGCGTGGTCGGGGGCCAGGCAGTCGGCGGCCAGCGCCCGCCAGAACGGCGGCACCGCGTCGTCCATGCGCAGCGGGCACGCCCTCCGCGTACTCCTGTGCCGCGCCCCGCGCGAGACCGGCGTGGCGCCCGGGAACGGGAGGCGCCGCCCGTGAACACCTCGTGGATCATGATGCCGAGGGCCCAGATGTCGGCGGTGGGCCGGATCCGTACGCCGTGCTCGCCCAGCGAGGCCTTCCAGCGCTCCGGCGGGAGGTAGTCCATGGTGCCCATGGGCGGCGCGTAGCCGTGGGTGCCGTCGGCGCCGGTCAGTTCCGTGGCGAGCCCGAAGTCGGAGAGCTTGACCGAACGGTCCGGCATCAGCAGGACGTTGTCCGGCTTGAGGTCGCCGTGCACCCAGCCGCTGTGGTGCAGATGGGCCAGCCCCTCGCAGATCCCCGCGAACAGCCGGGCGGCCTCGGCCTCGGTCGTCCCGGCGGCGAGCACGTCCCGCAGGCTGCCCCGGGCCCGCTCCATGACCAGGACGATCGCACCGTCCAGGGACGGCCGGTCCGGCTCGCTGAGCACGACGGAGCCGAGGAGGCGGATCAGCCGGGATGGCCGGCGCGGCGGGCGAGTTCGACCTCGCGGCGGGCCGCCTCGGCGACCTTCCGCGCCTGGCGGGCGCGAGCCCGGCCGTCGGCAGGAACTTCAGCGCCACCTCGCGCGGACCCGCCGCACGGACACCGTCGCCCTCGGTGTCCAGGCCCGCGTGGACGGTCGCCCAGCCGCCGGCGCCGATCGGCTCCCCGACCTCCCAGCGCCCGACGCGGTGGCCGCGCGGGAGCACGTCCGTCCGGTCACCGCCCTCCGGGACACCGGCCGTGTCCCGAGGCGCGTCCCCACCCGGGTTCACCGCACCGCTGCCGGCTGCTCCTGGACCCCGGCGCCCGGGGCGGGAGGAGCGCGAGGTGCTCTCGCGCACGAGGCCGAACCGCAGCGCGACGGAGACGATCGCCTCGCGCTTGCCGTTGCGGCGGGCGTCCCGGCCCTGCTCCTGCCGCTCGGCCGGGGGACCGAGCCGCATCTTCTCCTCGGCGAGGTAGTCGATGTGCGAGCTGACCGCCCGTGGCGTCAGGCCGACGCAGCCGGGATGGCCGCCCAGGCGCTCGACGATCCGGGGGGTGGTCGGCACCGCGAGCGGCGACTCGTCCCGCAGCCGTGGCTCGCAGAGCGCGACCAGGACGAGGAAGTAGAGGGCCGTCTCGTCCAGCGAGTACGCCGTGAGGGTGTGGCTGCCCCACGGGCCGCCCGCCCGGTCCGGGTCCAGGTAGACGTGGTCGGGTGCGAACACCTGGAAGGCGACCGTGCTGCCGCCGCGGGTGGGCAGCACGACACGGGCGAACTCGAACGGGATGGGGCCCCGGCCCGCCGCGGCGGCACCCTCAGGTACTCCCCGGCGCCCTCGGGGTTCTCCACCAGATAGCTCTGGGTGGCGCTGTGGTTGCTGAGCTGCCAGTGGTCGTCCGTCACCCGGATCTCCCCGGCGAGCCGGGAGATCGCCGCGTCCGCGAGGCGCAGCTCCACCGGGCTCGTCGCGGAGCCCCGCCCGAACCGGGCCGCCTCGCCGGGCCCCAGCCGCAGCGTCACGGGGCCCGCGCCCGGCCCGGCCTGCGCGCCGGAGCCGCCTCCCGGCAGATGAATGGTTATCCCGCTCATGACCCCCTACTGCCTCGGCACCCCGTCCACGCTCGGCCTGTTCGCCTCGAAGGATGGCGCGGACGGACCGGGAAGGTCCATCAGGTTTCCCGTCACAAATGAGAGGCGGCCGCACCGAAGGATCCACAGGTCAAAAGGGGCGCCCGAGGCCCTCGGGTGCCGGATCCGTGCAGTAGAACGGGTTCTATTACGGAGCGAGTTGGGGCGTACGGAAAGCTGAGCGTCCGTCAACTTTCAGCCAGTCGCGGTTTCCGGTGCCCCGGACCGTCCCCGACGCCCCGCCCGATGCCGACGTCGCCGCCTCGTCGGCCGCGTCCGACGGCCCGGTCGAGCAGCTGAACTCCCTGAGATACACGGATGATTCGGCACGGAAATGTGATCAACTGAAGCAGCACGTCACCATGTCATCGAACGAGGCATCGCGTCTCTCTCCTCAAGACGGGAACGTCATGAAGGTTCTGCTCACCGGCGCCACCGGCTACATAGGCGCCGCCGTCTCCGACCACCTCGCCGCCGCCGGACACCAGGTCGTCGGAGTCACCCGGGCACCGCGTCGCACCCGGCCTGGCACGCCCGGCTGGTCGCCGACACCGCCGACCCGTCCTCGCTGGCCGGCCTGGTGACCCCCGACATCGAGGCGGTGATCCACCTGGCTCCCCGAGCGGTGACGTCGACGCCGACCTCGGCGCCGTCGACGCGCTCGCCACCCGCTGCGCGGCACCGGCCGCCCCTTCGTCTACACCAGCGGCGTCTGGGTCCTCGGCGCCACCGGCGAGGCCCAGGAGGTCGACGAGAAGTCCCCGGTCAACCCGATCGGCATCGTCGGCTACCGCCCGCAGGTCGAGCAGCGGGCGCTGGCGGAGGTCGCCGAGGGCGTGCGCGCCGTCGTCGTCCGGCCCGGCATCGTGTACGGCCGGGGCGGCGGCATCCCCGCCATCCTCGTCGACCGGGCCCGCACCCAGGGGTGCCCGAGTACTTCGGCGAGGAGGGCGTCCGCTGGCCGACCGTCCACGTGGACGACCTGGCCGAGCTGTTCGTGGCCGCCGTCGAGCGCGCCGAGGCCGGCACCGTCTGGCACGGCGTCGGCGAGTCGGCCACCCCGTCCGCGACCTGGCCCGCGCCGCCGCCGCGCCGCCGGAGTGCTCGCCGCCCCGCGCGTGCTGTCGGTGGAGCGGACCGCCGAGACTTCGGGCCGCTCTTCGCGGACGCGCTCGCCCTCGACCAGAGCGTCAGCGGCGCCGCCGCCCGCGCCGCCCTCGGCTGGCAGCCGTCCGGGCCGGGCCCGGTGGCCGAGCTGGTGTCGGGCTCGTACCGGCCGGTCGAGGTGTTCGGCGCCCCGAGGGCCCGGAGACCGACGCCGAGGTGGCCGCGATCCGCCGCCTGGTCGCCGAGGTCGAGCACGCCCAGCAGAACGAGCTGGTCGACCGGTTCCTGGGCGTCTTCCGCCGGAGGACCCGGTGTGGACCACCGGCCACGGCAAGCGGCTGTCGGGCTTCGAGGAGATCGAGGCCTTCACCCGCAAGGTGCTGCCCGGCGCGATGGCCGAGTCCACCGCCGTCTACGACGTCGAGCGCGTGCTGTTCCTGCGCCCCGACGTCGCCGCGGTGAACGTCCGTCAGCAGCCGGTCGGTCACGACGGCGCCCGGATCGCCGACCGGCCCGAGGGCCGCCCGTTCTACGTCCTGGTCAAGGAGGACGGCGCCTGGCGCGTCGGCGCCGCCCAGAACACCGTCGTGGTCGACTGACGCCCCGCGCGGCCGGACGCGGCTCGCGTCGCGTCCGGCCGAGGGCGAGCGTCAGGGTGAGCGTGAGGGGATGGCGGAGAAGGTATACCGACGAGATGGGCTGGGGACAGGGCCCTTCGTCGCCCGAAGGGCGAGGTTTCTCATTCGGTATACCAATGCCTACGATGGCGGCTCCGCCATGAGCCCTCAGGAGGTCGTATGCGCACCCGCTGGCGTGCCCGCCACGTACTCGCCCACCAGGACGGCGGTCACGTACTGCTGAGGGACGGCGAGGTGGTGTGGGAGGACGACGTCATCGTGTACGTCGGCCCGCGCTACGACGGTCCGGTCGACGAGGACCGGGACCTCGGGCAGTCGCTCGTCATGCCGGGGCTGATCGACCTCGACGCGCTCACCGACATCGACCACCTCGTGCTCGACTCGTGGTCCGACCCCGAGCGCGGCCACGGGCTCCAGTGGTCCCTGGACTACTTCACCCACCGCCGCCGCGACGTGTTCACCCCCGAGGAGCGGCACACGGTCCGCGAGTACGCCCTCGTGCAGCTCGCCCTGCACGGCATCACCACCTACATGCCGATCGCCTCCGAGGTGCACAGCGCGTGGGCGGAGCCGTACGAGGAGCTGGTGGCGATGGCCGAGACCTCGCGCCGGCTCGGACTGCGCGGCTACCTCGGCCCGGCCTACCGCTCCGGGGTCAACGTGGCGCTGCCCGACGGCGGCCGGGACGTGGCGTTCGACGAGAAGCGGGGCCGGGCCGGGCTGCGGGACGCCGTCCGGTTCCTCGACCACCTCGACGAGCTCGCCGATCCGCTGCTGACCGGCGTGCTGCTGCCCTGCCGCGTCGAGACCCTCACCGAGGAGCTGCTGCGCGAGACCGCGGCCACGGCCCTCCGGCGCGACGTCCTCGTGCGGCTGCACGCGCTCCAGGGCACCCTGGAACGGGACCTCGTCCAGGACCTGCACGGCATGACCCCCCTCGAACTTCTGCGGAGCACCGGCCTGTTGGACACCCGGCTGCTCGTGCCGCACACCGTGCTGGTGGACCGGCACCCCGATGTGCACGGCGAGGACCGGGGCGATCTGGACACGCTGGCCCGCGCCGGGGTGTCCGTCGTGCACTGCCCGCAGACCTCCCTGCGGTACGGGGACGTGCTGCACTCCTTCGGCGCCTACCGGCGGGCCGGGATCAACCTCTGCCTCGGCACCGACTCCTTCCCGCCCGACCTGATCCGCGGCATGGACCTCGGCGTCCACCTCGCGAAGACCGTCGACGGCAGGATGGACGCGGCACCCGTCGAGCGGTACGTCGAGGCCGCCACGCTCGGCGGAGCCCGCGCCCTGGGCCGCGACGACCTGGGACGGCTCCGGGCGGCGCCCAGGCGGACCTGGTCGCCTTCGCCCTCGGCGACATCCGCGACGGCGTGCAGGACGACCCCGTCCGCACCTTCCTGCTCAGCGGCACCGCGCGGCAGGCCACGGACTCCGTCGTCGCCGGCCGCCCCGTCCTCGTCGACCGCGGCATCCCCGGGGTCGATCTCGAGGCCCTCCAGGAGCGGGCCCAGGGTCTGTTCGAGAAGATGCGGGCGGCCTACGGCGAGCGCGACGTCCTGCGCCGGGGCGCCGATGAGCTGTTCCCGCCGACCTTCCCGCCCTTCAGGGACGAAGCCCGCCCGGACGAAGCCCGACGGGCCGAAGCCTGACCGGACGAAGCGTGACCGTACGGGGTCTGGCCGGACGAAATCCGGCCAGACGAAGCCCGACCGGGCGAAAGGTGCCGCTTCCCGCCGGGTGACACAGGGCGAACCACGGGGTCTCCGGGGCTTTTTCACCGCGTTGATCGATGAATCCTGCCGTAGGTCTTCCAGAACAATGCGACATGTGAAATTTTACACGTCACGTGTCAGACGCCCGTGCTTCCCAGCATGTGGCCCCAACGGCCCCGGAGGCCCCCACAGATGCTTCCCTTCCGGATACCGAAGACCCACGCGCGAAGACTTCCCGCGCTCGGTGCGGCGGTCCTCATCACGCTCGGCCTGTTCGCACCGCAGAGCCAGGCCGCCCCGTCGGCGCCACGGCTCCGGGCGGTGCGCACGCGGCGGGAACCACGGCCTCGCCGCGGGCGATCCCGGTCCCCAAGTCGCCCCGTGCGATCAGCAAGAACCCCGCTTCCGCCTCTCCTCGCAGGACGGAGCCGAGGAGTCCGCCCCGCCGCCCGCGCCCGCAGCCAGGACGAGCAAGCTGTCCTCGGCCGCCGCCGACGCCTGCGGAGACCTCTCCGGCGTCATCAACGCCACCGGCACCGCGCTCGTCAACGAGCTCAAGGCGCTCCCCCAGATCACCTGTACCTACCCCCTGTTCAACCTCACCGGGGAGAACGCGCGGAAGACCTTCCGCGAAGCCCAGATGGTGACCGTCGCCAACGCGCTGCGCGACAACTCCGCCTCGTACGCGGGCAACAACAGCACCTCCACCGGACAGCTGGTGATGTTCCTGCGCGCCGGGTACTACGTGCAGGACAACAACGCGGACGTCGTCGGCGCCTACGGCCCGGCCCTGGAAGGCGCGGCGCGCGGCGCCCTCGACGCCTTCTTCGCCAGCCCGCGCAGCAAGGACGTCACCGACGCCAACGGCGAGATCCTCAACGAGGTCGTCACGCTGATCGACAGCACCCACGAGGCGGGCCGGTACGCCGGTGTCGTGAAGTGGATGCTCGGCGGCTACAACGGCACGTGGCCCGGTCAGATGAACCTCGCCATGCAGCACGTCGAGTGGGTCGTCGAGAACGGCTTCAAGGCCAAGAACGACGCCCGCGGCTGGCGGGCCGCCCTCAAGGCCGACCCCGCCATCCTCGACACCTGGGCCGGCTTCGTCACGCGCAACGGCGCGGAGCTCAACCGCCTGGACGTCGTCAGCAACGTCGGCCGCTACCTCGGCTACGCCCTCGACGTCCCCGAGCTCAAGGACCGGGTCCGGCCCCTCCTGAAGGACCTGATCAACCGGTACCCCAACGTCGGCCCCACCGCCCCGCTCACCATGAACCTGGGCTGGTACACGCGCCAGTACGACAAGGGCAACTGCGCGGCCTACGCCATCTGCGACCTGGGCCAGCGCGTCCTGCCCCTCGTCCTGCCGACCCAGCACACCTGCAACGCCGGCCTGAAGATCCGCGCCCAGGACATGTCCCCCGACCAGCTGGCGAGCACCTGCACCAGCCTGATCGGCCAGGACGCCTACTTCCACCGGATCATCGGCGACAAGGGCGCGATCCCCGGTGACGTGAACACCAACCTGGAGGTCGTCGCCTTCGACGACTACACCCAGTACGCCCTGTACGCCTGGGCGATCTACGACATCGACGTCGACAACGGCGGCATGTACGAGGAGGGCAACCCGGCGGTCCCCGGCAACCAGGCCCGCTTCATCGCCCACGAGGCCAGCTGGCTGCGCCCCGCCTTCGAGATCTGGAACCTCAACCACGAGTACACCCACTACCTCGACGGCCGCTTCAACATGTACGGCGACTTCGAGGCGGGCATGACCACGCCGACCATCTGGTGGGTCGAGGGCATCGCCGAGAACATCTCGTACGGCTACCGGAACGAGCGCAACGCCAACGCCATCACCGAGGCCGCCCGGAACACGTACAAGCTCAGCGAGCTCTTCGACACCGTCTACGGCCAGGACGAGGACCCCGACGTCAACTCCAACCGCGTCTACCGCTGGGGCTGGCTCGCCGTCCGCTACATGCTGCAGAAGCACCCCGCGGACATCCAGACCGTGCTCGGCAAGTACCGCACCGGTGACTGGGCCGGAGCCCGCACCGTCCTGAAGCAGACCATCGGCACCCGCTACGACGCGGACTTCGCGACCTGGCTGTCGACGGACTGCGCCACCAACGACTGCGGAACGCTGCCGGACGCCTCGACGGCCGCTCCCGTCCCGCTCTGCACCGGCAGCGACCCCCGCCAGTTCGACCAGAACTGCCGCCGGGACAACCTCGCCGCCACCACCGGCAACTACAGCTACCACTTCGTGTACCTGCCGGCCGGCGTCAAGCAGCTGACCATCACCAGCAGCGGCGGCACCGGCAACGCCGACCTGTACTACGGCGGCGGCAGCTGGGCCACCACCAGCGCCTACCAGGCGAAGTCCACCAGCGCCGGGAACAACGAGACCCTGACGATCGACAACCCGCCCTCCGGCTGGGTCTACTTCAGCCTCGCCGCCGCACAGAGCTTCAGCGGCGTGAGCCTCTCCACGCAGTCCAAGTGAGACCGGTTCGCCGGGGCCCTGCAGGGCCCCGGCGAACGTCTTCCCCGGCGTCTGCTACTTGGGGTCGCGGTTGAAGACGGACTTGGACCAGAAGTAGCCGAGGGTGGTCAGGGCCAGGCTCCAGGCGAGGGTGAGCCAGCCGTTGTGGCCGATCTCGGTGCCCAGGAGGAGGCCGCGGAGGGTTTCGACGGCGGGGGTGAAGGGCTGGTACTGGGCGATGGGCTGGAACCAGCCGGGCATCTGGTCGACGGGGACGAAGGTGCTGGAGATCAGGGGAGGAAGATCAGGGGCATGGCGTTGTTGCTGGCGGCCTCGGCGTTCGGGCTGACCAGGCCCATGCCGACGGCGATCCAGGTCAGGGCGGTGGCGAACAGGATCAGCAGGCCGAGGGCGGCCAGCCACTCGATCGGGGTGGCGTGGGTGGTGCGGAAGCCGATCGCCAGGCCGACGGCGCCGACCAGCAGGACGCTGGCGACGGACTGGATGACGCTGCCGATGACGTGGCCGGTGATGACCGAGCCGCGGTGGATGGCCATGGTGCGGAAGCGGGCGATGATGCCCTCGGACATGTCGGTGGAGACGGAGACGGCGGTGCCGATGGTGGTGGAGCCGATGGTCATCAGCAGCAGGCCGGGGACCAGGTAGGCGATGTAGTCGGCCCGGTCGGTGCCGCCCATGCCGGCGCTCATGGTGTCGCCGAAGATGTAGACGAACAGCAGCAGGAGCATGACCGGCGTGAGCAGCAGGTTCAGGGTCAGCGAGGGGTAGCGGCGGGCGTGCAGCAGGTTGCGGCGCAGCATGGTGGTGGTGTCGCGGGCGGCCAGGGCCAGGGTGCTCATCGGACGGACTCCTTCGGGTGGTTGGTGGCGGTGAGGGCGAAGAAGACGTCGTCCAGGTCGGGGGTGTGCACGGTGAGTTCGTCGGCCTCGATCCCCTCGGAGTCCAGCCAGTCGAGGAGGGAACGCAGTTCGCGCTGGCTGCCGTCGCTGGGGATCTGCAGGGTGAGAGCCTCGTCGTCGCATGCCGCGCCGGTGAGAGTGGCCAGGGCGGTGCGGTAGGCGGCCGGGTCGGTGAAGCGGAGCCGGACGTGGCCGCCGGGGATCAGCCGCTTGAGCTCCTCCGCGGTGCCCTCGGCGGCGATCTTGCCGCCGTTGAGGACCGCGATGCGGTCGGCGAGCTGGTCGGCCTCCTCCAGGTACTGGGTGGTGAGGAAGACTGTCACCCGCCGCCGACCAGCTCACGGATGATCTGCCACATGTTGTGCCGGGAACGCGGGTCCAGGCCGGTGGTCGGCTCGTCCAGGAAGATCACCCGCGGGGAGCCGACCAGGGTCATCGCGATGTCCAGGCGGCGCTTCATGCCGCCGGAGTAGGTGGAGGCGGGCTTCTGCGCCGCTTCCGTGAGGTCGAACCGCTCCAGGAGTTCGGCGGTGATCCGGCGGCCCTCCTTCTTCGAGAGGTGGTTGAGGTCGGCCATCAGCAGCATGTTCTCCTCGCCGGTGATCAGGCCGTCGACGGCGGAGAACTGGCCTGTCACCCGATCGCGGCCCGCACCGACTGGGCGTGGGCGGCCAGGTCGTGGCGGCCACCGTCGCCCGGCCGGCGTCGGCGCCGATGAGGGTGGAGAGGATCTTCACGGCGGTGGTCTTGCCCGCGCCGTTCGGGCCGAGGAGGGCGAAGACCGAGCCCTCGGGGACGGTCAGGTCGATGCCGTCCAGGACGGTCTTGTCGCCGTAGGACTTACGCAGCCCGTTCGCTGCGATGGCCGGAGTGGTCATGGGCATGACAGAAGTACGCATGGGGCCCTCCTGAGGAAGGGTGAGGGGGCTGTGGGGTGGTGGAAGGGGTGGTGCTCAGGCCTTGGTGCGGCGGATGTCGATGTTGCCCCAGTTGGTCCGCGCGCGGACCTTGACCGTCTCCTCGGTCTCCTCCGGGGCCTCGGACGCGGTGAGCGTGTTGCGTACGTGCCCGCGCTGGGAGGTGACGTCCAGCCAGGCGGCGGTGCCCGCGCGGATGCCGATCTCGATGGAGCCGTTGGAGGTCTCCAGCTGGACCTCGCCGCGGGAGACCTCGGAGACGCGGAGGGCGCCGTTGGTGGAGGTGCCGGTGACCGACGACTCGGCGCGGGCGATGTCGATGCTGCCGTTGGCGCCGCTGACGCGCAGTTCGCCGGTCACGGTGCCGACGGTCGTGGCGCCGTTGGAGTTCTTCAGGACGGCGGGGCCGTCGACGAGGCCGACGCGCACGCTGCCGCTGCTGCTGGTGATCTCGGCCGTGCCCTCGACCCGTTCCACGGTGGTGTGGCCGTGCGACGCGGTCAGGTGCAGGGGGCCGGTGGTGTCGAGGCGGACGTCCCCGGCCGAGGTCTTCGCGCGGACCTCGCCGAGCCGACCCTCGCCGATCAGGGTGGACGCGGCGCCGGTCATGTCGACCCGCGACCCGGTGGGGAGTTCCACCGTCACGTCCACCGTGCCGCCGCGCCCCAGCAGGTTGGCCTTGGGGGTGGTGATGGTCAGGACGCCGCCGACGTGGGTGACCTCGGTCTGGTCGGCCGCCCGTACGTCCAGGTCCTTCTTGGGGTTGCGGGGCCGCACCTCGACGACGGTGTCGGGGCGGTCGCTCGCGGTGAGCTGGAGGGAACCGGCGTAGACGTAGGCGGTGACCGCGATCGGTGCGGGCGTGTCGAAAGAAGGCATGGCTGTCCCGTCCTCGTGAGTCTTCAGGCCGTCCCCGCAGGTGGGACGCGGTGTGGGTGGAGTGGTGCGGGTGAAGTGCGGTGCGGGTGGGGCGCGGTCAGCGCACCCAGCCCGTGATGCTCTGTCCGGTGCTCTGGGACTTCTCCGGCGTACGCGGCCGGGGAGCCGCCGACCGCCGCCGACACGGCCCGTACCAGCCACGCGTTGACCGACAGGCCCTCGCGGGCCGCGGCCTCCTCGGCGCGGGTCTTGAGGTGGGCCGGCAGGCGCAGGTTGACGCGGGCGGTGCCGCCCTCGTCGCCCTCGGCGGGAGCCGGGGCCGGGAGGGCTTCGGTGGTGGTGTCCGGCTCCGCGGGGGCGCCGCGGGTGGGCGGCGGCGTCACCACGAAGTCGGGGTCGAGGCCCCGGAGCCGTACGTCGACCGAACCGGGCGCGAGCTCACGGGTGATCTCGTCCGTCGCGGCGGAGAGCACGTTGAGCATGGTCAGCCGGGCGGCCGACTCCAGGGGAGCGGTGAGCCGCTCGGCCAGCTCGCGCGCCTCTTCGCCACCGGCTTCGGCGGCCACCGCGAGTTCACGGCGGAGGGTGTCGACATACGGGGTGAGGTCCATGACGTCATGATGGCACCACTGTGGCGCCATGCGCAAGCGTCGGGGTGAGGGTGAAGAGGTGGCTTCGATGGACACCCGTTCTGACCTGCGTAGATGTGAAATGGCACCCCATGGCACCGAGTGGCGCCATGGGGTGCCATGGTGGGCGCGGGTGGTGTCAGCTCACGCCGCGTCCCGCACCCTGCCCGTGAACTCCGGGCCCGGGACCCGCTCCCAGGACTCGTCGTACGCGAAGAGCGCGGCCCGGAGGGACTCCGTCGGCTCCGCGACCCCGTCGCGGACGGTGGGGACGCTCACCTCCGTCGTCGTCTGCCCGGCGGGGACGGAGAGCCACAGGCTCGTGTCGCCCTCGACCGTCTTGGACAGCGGCCTCGCGGGGTCCGGCTTCTCCCGAAGTTCGCCTCCAGCCAGGCCGGGTCCACGTCTTTGGTGGACAGTTCCTGCCCGTCGGCCACCGGCTTGAGGAGGACGCCGCCCGAGATCTCGACGTCGGCCGGTGCCGAGAGCGTCACCCGCCACCGCAGGGCCGAGCCCTCGGTGACGTCGTCCGCGAGGGGCGTCAGGCGCATCGTGGGCATGGCGTCGTCGTTCCGCGCGGTCACGCCGCCCCGGTGCGCTCCGACCACGGTGCCGCGCACCGCCTTGACGAAGGCGTCGTACCGCAGGTCGTAGCCGTAGCGCGTGTTGCCCCGCACCTCGACCGGTACGTCGATGTCATGGCGTCCCGGCCGCACGGTCACCGTGCGGGACGTGACCCGGTCGGTGCCCGGCACGGGGTGAACAGGCGGACCTGCCCGCTGCCCCGGCCGGAGACCGTGACCGGCACCCGGTAGGTGCGGACCCCGGAGTTCCCCTCCGCGACCGTCAGGCGGCCGATGTCGACGCGCGTGAGCGGCGTCGGGTTCACCGCCGGAGTGCCGGGGCGCCAGCCCCAGGCGTCCATGAGCCAGGCTCGGCCGGCGCCGCCGCGCGGGTCAGTTCGAGCGCGGCGATCCGCCGAGGTCGAGGCCCGCGCGGGTCACGGCGGACAGCGGTACGCGGACCTCACGGCTCCAGTGGGCGGCGGTGCGCGGGCTGCCCGGCAGTCCGTCGACGCGGACGCGGCCCAGCTGGGCGCGGCGGCCGGAGCCGTCGGTGACGGCGACGTCGAGCGCGGTGCCGGTGCTGTTGGGCGGGACGATCACGCGCAGCGCCAGGGACTCGGCGCCCGCGAGGGAGACCGGCCGGGCCGGGCGGACCGTGACCCGGCTGCCCGTGCCCGTCCACTTCATCGCGACGGCGTCACGGCCCGGTTCGGGGCCGTCTCCCAGTACGCGAAGTGCGGCGACCAGCCCTCCTCGGGCGACAGGCAGGCGCGGGCGGCGTCGGGTCGACCTGGGCGCAGAGCCGGCCGCCGCCGGAGACGGCGACCGAGGAGCCCGGCAGGAACGCCGGTGTGCGGCGGGCGCCGACGGCGTGGGTGAGGACCCGCGCCGGGCCCGCCGAGGGGCGCGGCGGCCGGTGCCGTCGAGCAGCGGCCGGACCGCGTCGTCACCGCCGACGAACAGCCGGGCGGAGGCCGCGACGTAGGTGGCGCCGACGGCCTGCTGCTGGGTCGCCGTCAGACGGGTCGCCGTGCCGGGGAGCAGACCGGGTCGGTGCCGTCCTCGGAGGAGAAGTCGTCGTCGGTCGGCGCCTTCGCCTGCCCCGGAGTCCACTCGCTGTTGAAGAAGTTGTGGTTCGCGCCGATCACGTAGGCCGCGCTGTGGAGGGCGGTGCCCTTGCCGACGCCTCGGGTGCCGTCGACGTAGATCTGGCCCTGGAGGTCGGACACGTCGCCGTCGCAGCCCGGCAGGATGGTCGTGGACGGCACGTCGGGGACCGGGTTCTGGCCGAACACCGTGGGCCCGATCAGGACGTTGCCGCGGATCTTCCACCGTACGGGGCCCCGGTAGCCGTCCTGGGCGGCGGGCGGCGGGTTCAGGCTGTCGAGCGCGGCCCGGTTGACGCCCTCGCCGCCCCGGGAGTGCCCGACGAGGAGCACCCGCGAGAGGTCGGCGGGCGCGGTCTTCCGTACGGCCGCCGGGGCGGAGGTCCGGTTCGCGGACCAGTCCGCCCAGCGGGCGAGGTGCAGCCGGACCAGGGAGGAGCGGGCCTGGGCGCCGGCGTCCTCGACGTCCGCGTCCTGGCCGTTGACGCCGTTCGCCGCGATGGACACCGTCACGTACCCCTGGGAGGCCAGGAGCCGCTGGGCGCGCAGGTATCCCTGCTCGCTGGGGATCGGCCGGGTGCCCGCCGGGCACGGCCAGACGAGCCGGACGTCCTCCGTCCCGGGGTGTAGCAGGTGGCGTGGCGGCCGTGCAGGAAGAGGGCCACCGGCCGCTTGCCCAGGGCGTCGGCGGGGCCGACGACCGTGGCGCGCATCTCGACGGGCTGCGGGAGGCCGGGCAGGCGCACGGAGTGCAGGGCGTACTCGCCGCTGACGGTCCGGTAGCGGCCCGGGACTCCCGGGTCGACCGGGTTCGCGGGCAGCGGGGCCGGGTTCACGGCGGCGGGGCGAGGGGCGTTCGCCGGCGATGCCGGCGCGGCCCGTCGCGTCGAGCCGCCGGCCGCCGGCCGTGACCCGCAGCTCCGTGCCCTCGCCGAGCCGGACGCCGTCGAGGGCAGGGCGTAGGAGCGTCCGTCGGGCCGGGGGAGCGGATGGCCGAGGAGCCGGTCCCCGGCGCGGAACTCGATCCGGGCGTCGCCCACGGGTATGCGCTCGGGCGACGTCCAGACCAGCTGCCGGCCCGTTCCGTCCCCGGTGATCCGCCAGCCGTCGGGGAGGGTGGCACCGTCGAAGCGGTCCCCCGGGGCCGCCGACGGTGATCCGGGTGACGGCTGGGCGGACGCCGACCAGGGCGCCGCCGCCGTCAGTGCGAGCAATGCCACGGCGGTGGTCACGCCGCGTGACACGTATCAAAGCGGTCTTCCTCACGATCGGTCTCGTCGGGGCACCGGAGGAGGCCGGACTTCCGGCCTCCCGCCGCCCCTCTCGTGTCGTGAGGACGGTGACGGACGCCCTTCGGTTGTCTCATGCGGCGTCAGGACGGCGTCACGGGAGGGTGTCGGCGCGAGGGCGGCCCGGGTGGCGTGAAAGCCACCCGGGCGGCCTGAGCCGCGCTGGGAACCAGCGGCGGGGATCAGGCGATGTCGAACCGGTCCAGGTTCATGACCTTGTCCCACGCCGACACGAAGTCCTTGACGAACTTCTCCTTCGCGTCGTCGCTCGCGTAGACCTCGGCCAGCGCGCGCAGTTCGCTGTTGGAGCCGAAGACCAGGTCGGCGCGGCTGCCCGTCCACTTGACCTCGCCGGTGACCGTGTCGCGGCCCTCGAACGTGGTCTGGTCGGCGGAGGTGGACTTCCACTCCGTGCCCAGGTCGAGCAGGTTGGCGAAGAAGTCGTTCGTCAGCTTGCCGGGCGTCTCGGTGAGGACGCCGAGCGAGGACTGCGGCTGCGTGACGCCGAGGACGCGCAGACCGCCGACGAGGACCGTCAGCTCGGGCGCGCTCAGGGTGAGCAGGTTCGCCCGGTCGATGAGCAGGTACTCGGCCGGGAGGCGGTTGCCCTTGCCCAGGTAGTTGCGGAAGCCGTCCGCGGTCGGCTCCAGGGCGGCGAAGGACTCGACGTCCGTCTGCTCCTGGGAGGCGTCCACGCGGCCCGGCGTGAACGGCACCTCGACGGAGTGGCCCGCGTCGGCGGCGGCCTTCTCGACGGCCGCGACGCCCGCGAGGACGACGAGGTCGGCGAGGGAGACCCGCTTCTCCCCGCTCTGCGCGGAGTTGAAGGACTCCTGGACGCCCTCCAGGACGCGCAGCACCTGCGCCAGCTCGTCCGGGTTGTTGACCTCCCAGTTGCGCTGCGGCTCCAGGCGGACGCGGCCGCCGTTGGCGCCGCCGCGCTTGTCGCTGCCGCGGAAGGAGGCGGCGGAGGCCCAGGCGGCGGAGACCAGCTGGGTGACCGTGAGGTCCGAGCCGAGGATCTTCTCCTTGAGGGAGGCGATGTCCGCGGCGTCGACGAGCTCGCCCGAGCGGGCCGGCAGCGGGTCCTGCCACAGCAGCACCTCGGACGGGACCTCGGAGCCGAGGTAGCGCACGATCGGTCCCATGTCGCGGTGGGTGAGCTTGTACCAGGCGCGGGCGAAGGCGTCCGCGAACTGGTCCGGGTTCTCGTAGAAGCGGCGCGAGATCTGCTCGTAGACCGGGTCGAAGCGCAGCGACAGGTCGGTGGTGAGCATCGTCGGGAGGTGCTTCTTCTCCGGGTCGTACGCGTCCGGGATGATCGCCTCGGCGTTCTTGGCGACCCACTGGTGGGCGCCCGCCGGGCTCTTCGTCAGCTCGTACTCGTACTCGAAGAGGTTCTTGAAGAAGCCGTTGCCCCACTGGGTCGGCGTGGTGGTCCAGGTGACCTCCAGGCCGGAGGTGATGGCGTCGGGGCCCTTGCCGGAGCGGAAGGTGCTCTTCCAGCCGAGGCCCTGGTCCTCCAGGGTGGCGGCCTCCGGGTCCGCGCCCACGTGGTCCGCCGGGCCGGCGCCGTGGGTCTTGCCGAAGGTGTGGCCGCCCGCGATGAGGGCGACGGTCTCCTCGTCGTTCATCGCCATCCGGCGGAAGGTCTCGCGGATGTCACGCGCCGCGGCGACCGGGTCCGGGTTGGCGTTGGGGCCCTCCGGGTTGACGTAGATGAGGCCCATCTGCACCGCGCCGAGCGGGTTCTCCAGCTCGCGGTCGCCGGTGTAGCGCTCGTCGCCGAGCCAGGTGGTCTCGGGGCCCCAGTAGACGTCCTCGTCGGGCTCCCACACGTCCGCGCGGCCGCCGGCGAAGCCGAAGGTCTCGAAGCCCATCGACTCCAGGGCGACGTTGCCCGCGAGGATCATGAGGTCGGCCCAGGAGATGTTCTGGCCGTACTTCTTCTTCACCGGCCACAGCAGACGGCGGGCCTTGTCCAGGTTGCCGTTGTCCGGCCAGCTGTTCAGCGGCGCGAAGCGCTGCTGGCCGGCGCCGGCGCCGCCGCGGCCGTCGCTGATGCGGTAGGTGCCGGCGCTGTGCCAGGCCATGCGGATCATGAACGGGCCGTAGTGGCCGAAGTCGGCGGGCCACCAGTCCTGCGAGGTGGTGAGGACCTCGGCGATGTCCTGCTTCACGGCGGCCAGGTCGAGGTTCTCGAAGGCCTGCGCGTAGTCGAAGTCCTCACCGAGCGGGTTGGCCACGGCCGGGTTCTTGGCGAGGATCTTCAGGTTCAGCCGGTTCGGCCACCACTGGCTGTTGCCACCGCTCTGGGTGGGGTGGGCGGCGCGGCCGTGCGCGACCGGACAGCCGCCCTGGCCCTCCGCCTTCGCGTCGGTGACGATTGCTTCGTGGTTCTCAGACATGGGAATCCTTCCGGACCTGGCGGATCACAGTGCTCAGGAAGTGCGTTCGGCGGACGGGCCTGGCGCGGGTCTCACGTGTGCTTCTCCCGCCGTGCTGGAGTCTTCCTGTCCCTTGGCCATTTACGAAACCGATCCTACGATGGACGAAGTCCAAGTCAAGAACCACGCCAATTTTGTCCGACGACGATGAGGTGAGACATGAGCGATCTGCTGGAGCGACTGCGCGCGCGTGGCTGGCGGATGACGTCCCAGCGCCGGGTCGTCGCCGAGGTCCTGGCCGGGGACCATGTGCACCTCACGGCGGACGAGGTCCACGCGCGCGCGGTGGAACGCCTCCCGGAGATCGCCCGCGCGACGGTCTACAACACCCTCGGCGAGCTGGTCGCCCTGGGCGAGGTCGTGGAGCTCTCCACGGACGGGCGGGCCAAGCGCTACGACCCGAACGCGCGCCGGCCCCACCAGCACCTGGTCTGCTCGAACTGCGGGCTCATCCGCGACGTCCACCCCACGGGGGACCTGCTCGACGTCCTGCCGCCCGCGCAGCGGTTCGGCTTCACGGTGTCGAAGGCGGACGTGACGTACCGGGGGCTCTGTCCGGGCTGCGCCTGAGCCCCCGGAGAACGGGAAGAGCCCTCCACCGGTGACGGTGGAGGGCTCCTCGGGGCCCGGTCGGGCCGCGGACTACTTCAGGACGGAGAGCGCCGCGTCGTAGTTCGGCTCGTCGGCGATCTCGCCCACGAGCTCCGTGTGCAGCACCGTGTCGTTCTCGTCGAGGACGACGACGGCGCGGGCGGTCAGACCGGCCAGCGGCCCGTCCGCGATGTCCACGCCGTAGTTGGTGTGGAACTCGCGGCCGCGGAGCGTCGAGAGGTTCTTGACGTTCTCCAGGCCCTCGGCACCGCAGAAACGGGCCTGCGCGAAGGGCAGGTCGGCGGAGACGCAGAGGACGACCGTGTTCTCCAGCTCACCGGCCTTCTCGTTGAAGGCGCGGACGGAGGAGGCGCACGTCGGGGTGTCGACGCTCGGGAAGATGTTGAGGACCTTGCGCAGACCGGCGAAGTCCTTCAGCGACTTGTCCGCCAGCCCCTCGGCGACGAGCGTGAAGTCGGGAGCCTGGCTGCCGGGGGCCGGCAGAGCGCCGTTGACCTGCACGGGGCTGCCCTTCAGCGTGACCTGGGCCATGGGGATCTCCTTCAGACGTAAGAGTGGCAACGTGGGGAATCGTACGGAAGCCGGACCCGCTCCCACGACACGGGCCGCCCCGCCCTGAGTATCCGCGCCCGGACGGCCTGAGTACGGGAACGGGCTCCCCGGCCGCCGTCCGGCGTGTGACAGTGGTTCCGGCGGGGCCGGGGGGCTCCGCGCGTCACGGTGCGGGGGGTACGGGAATGGACCTGTTCGACGTCGAGGTGGGCGGCGGGGACGAGCACCACGTGGGGTCCGGGGGCGGCTGCTCCTGGGTCACCGTGGTCCTCCTCGGCATCGCGGTCCTGCTGGCGGTCCTGATGAGCTGGTTCTTCGACCTGCTCGGCGGGATCTTCTGACCCCTCAGGGCCTGCCCGCCGCGAAGCGGGACGGCGGCGTGCCGAAGGACCGGGTGAACGCCGCCGTGAACGCGGCGGGGAGCCGTACCCGAGGCGGCCGGAGACCTCGCTGACCGTCGCCGTGCGCAGCAGGGCACGGCCGCGAGGAGCCGGGCGCGGGACCGCCAGACGGCGGGGCTCTCGCCCGTCTCCGCGCGGAACCGCCGGGTGAACGCCCGCTCGCTCAGCGCGGACCTGGCCGCCCAGTCGGTGTTGGTGACGGCGGCGTCCGGCGCGGCCAGGTACTCCGGCACAGCGCCGCGAGGTCCCCGGAGGCGGGGAGCGCGACGTGGAACGGAGCGGGAGCGCGCCGCGATCTCGTGCAGCAGCAGCGTCGCGATGGCGCCCTCCCGCCCCGAGAGGGCGTAGTCAGCTGTGAACTCGACCGCCGCGAGCAGCAGTTCGCGCAGCAGCGGCGGCACGTCCACGACCGTGCAGCGCGCCGGCCACCACGGCACGGCGCCCGGCTCCACGTACAGGCTGCACGTGCTCACGCCCAGCATCCGGACCCGGTGCGGGGTGGCGGCCGGGATCAGGACGGCCCGCTCCGGCGGGACCGTCCACGTGCCGTCGGCGGTGTCGACGACCATGACGCCCGTCGCCCCGTAGAGGAACTGCGCCCGCCGGTGCTCGTGCCAGTCCAGGACCCGCCCGGCCGGATAGTCGGTGCCGATCGGCAGGACCGCCCGGTCGAGGTGGTCGACGTCGTCCAGCGGGATGTTCCTCACGGCTCCACCGTAGCGGCCGAGACACGAAGGAAGACGGCCGACCATCGCATGCGGGACCCGCCGACGACCTGATGGTCTTGACCCATGGACATGGTGACGCTGATGGCGATCGGTCTCCTCACCGGGGCGACGACCGTCCTGTTCGGATTCGGCGGCGGGTTCGTGGCCGTCCCGGTCGTGGTGTGGGCGGACTCCGCCTCGGCCCGGCGGCCCTGCCGGTGGCCACCGCCACCTCGGCCCTCGTCATGCTCGTGAGCGCCGCCTTCGCCACCGCCGTCACCCCCGGCCCGTCCTCCTCGCCCTGCGCGGCAGCGGCGCACTCCTGCCCTGCTCGCCGCGGGCGCCTGCGCCGGGGCGTACGCCTCCCGCTTCGCCCCGCCCGCCCTGGCCCGCTGGGCGTTCGTCGCGTACATCGCCCTGACCGCCCTCGACCTGCTGCTCCGGCCCGGCTTCCTGCGCCCGGTAAGCGGCACGGAACCCGTAAGCAGTACGGAACCCGCAAGCGGCACAGAACCCGTAAGTAGCACCGACTCCACGAGCAGCGCGGAGCCCGCGAGCGGCACGGACCCCGTAAGCAGCGCAGGCCCCGTACCGGCACGGAGCCTGCCGCCACCGCCGGCGCCCCGATCGGCGCGGTCGCCGCCTTCCTCGGCGTCGGCGGCAGCGTGATGACCGTCCCGCCATGCGCCGGGCCGGTCACCCCATGAAGCTCGCGACCGCCCTCGCGAACCCCTCACCCTCGCCGTCGCCCTCCCCGCCGTCGTGGTCTCCCTCGCTGCCTCCCCGCCCCGGCCGCCCTCGCGACGGGCCCCGGCACCGGCCTGGTCGGGCTGGTCGACCCGTACGCGGCGGGCGCCCTGCTCCTCGGCGCCCTGCCCGTCATCGCCGTCCTGCGCCGCCGCCCGCCCCGCATCCCGGACCGGGTCCACGCGTGCGCGTACCTCGGGCTGCTCGGGGTGGTGGCCCTCGCGATGGGGCTCAGTGCCCCTTGAGGACGCCGTCCGGCTCCGTGGCCCGCTCCGGTGCCCGGCGCAGCGCGCGGACGGCCGGTACGGAGAGCATGACGGCGATCAGGACGAGGCCCATGGCGGAGGAGAAGAGCAGGACGCGGTCGGCGCCCAGGGCGTCGGCGGCCGGGCCGGAGAGGGCGCGGCCCAGGGGATGACCATGATGGAACCGGCGACGTCGTAGGCGGAGACGCGGCTCATGACGGCGAGGGGGATGTGGGTCTGGACGCTCGTCGCCCACATGACGCCCCAGAAGGCGAAGCCGCAGCCGGCGACGACGCCGGTGAGGGCGGTGAGGGTGAAGGACCAGCCGAGGGCGGGGGCCAGGGGTTGAGGGAGAAGAAGAACATGGCGCACGCGCCGGCGACGAGCGGGCGGCGCGGGCGCACCCGCATGCCGAGGAGGCCGCCGACGATCGTGCCGGCGCCGTCGGCGGAGGCGATCCAGCCGTAGCCGCCGGCGCCGTGCTGCTCGGTCAGCAGGGCCGCGCCGAGCGGCAGGGCCGGGCCGAAGACGAACAGGCCGTAGACCGCCCAGACGGCGATGACCCCCCACAGCCAGGAACGGGACCGGAACTCGTGCCAGCCGGTGGCGAGGCGCCGCAGCATCGGCTCGTCGCTCTCGTCCCGGGCCGTGCCGAGCTTCCGCAGCGGCGCCAGGCCGAGCGCGCTGCACGCGTACGCGGCCGCGATGACCACGAAGGACCCGGCGACGTTCCAGTGGGCCACGAGCAGGCCGGAGACGCCGGGGCCGAGCAGGGTGCAGATCGACTCGGAGACGCGGAGCAGGGCGTTGGCCCGCTGGATGTCCTCGGCGACCCGGGGCACCAGGCTCGCCAGACCGGGCTGGAACATGGCGGTCGCGGCGCCGCTGAGCGCGAGCAGCGCCATCAGGTGCCACAGCCGCATGTCACCGGCGGCGAGGAGCGCCGCGAGCGCCAGCATGGCCGCCATCCGCACCACGTCGGCGCCGACCATCATCACCTGCGGGGTGAACCGGTCGGCGAGCACGCCGCCGAACAGCACGAGCAGGACGATCGGCGCCATCCACGCGGCCAGCGCGTAGCCCACGCCCGCCGCCCCGTACCCCGCGCCGAGCACGGCGGTCGTGAGCGAGACCATCAGCATGCCGTCGGCGAGGAGCGAGGTGCTGCGGGCGGCGAAGAACAGCCGGAAGCGGTGCGAACGCCAGGGGCTGGGAAGGGAGTCGGTCTCCCGCTCCACGGTCACGTCATTGTTCGTCGTCATGTCACATGCGCCGGTCCCGGCCGGCCCCTTCCGTGAGAATCGGCTGCCGGAGCCACGCACCGGTGCGGTCCGCCTCCGCCGGTGCGTCCCGCACGATCACGTACTGGCGCGGGGCCAGCACGCCGGGACGGCCCGGGAGGGCCTCCATCAGCGCCGCGTGCGCCCGCTCCGGGTGAACGGCGAGTCGCCGCAGGCGAGGAAGGCCGTGAGGCCGTCCTCGTCCGGACCCTCCGCCGCGACGTGCACGGGTACGCCTCCCAGCGCCCCGCTCAGGACCTCCGCCACCTCGGGCGGCGACACCCACGAGCCGTCCACCCGGCGCCAGCGCTCGTCGCGCTCGACCGGCCGGACCCCCGTCACCCCGGTGAGCTCCGCCAGCGGCACGTCCCCGGTCGCGGCCGCCTCCAGGAGGCGTACGAGACCGGTGAGGAAGCCCTCGGCCTCGTCCGGCGAGAACAGCGCGGGATCGACCCACAGGCCGAGCCGGAGCACGGGCGCCGTCTCGTGGACGAAGGTCAGCACACGGGCCGGCAGGACCTGCGACGGCCCCCGGGTCAGGTCGAGTTCGGGACCGTCGGAGCCTTCCGCGGACGGGCCCGTCGGGACCGTGCTGACGTCGTTGAAGACGGCGTCGCGGGTGAAGCGGCTGCCGCGCTCGTACGTGACGGCGTCGATCATCTCCCAGAGGCGGACCGCGTCGAACTGGCTGTGCCGGTAGGCGTTGAGCGCCGCCCCCACGCCGTGCGCAGGAGCGCGTCGAAGGACGGCACCCGCACGTCGAGGGAGAGCAGCGCGTCCTGGGACACGGTGTTCACGGAGCGGGCGAGCCGGGGCAGGAACCGGTTGGAGGTCGGCACGGCGGCGACGCAGGAGGACTGGCCGGTGCGGTGCGCGAGCAGCGCGCACCAGGCCGTCAGGAGCACCGTGGACGGCAGGCCGCCCGTGCGCTCGGCCACGAGGGCGAGCGCACGCGCGCCGCGCGCCGAGCGGAGCGTCAGCTGCTCCGCCTCGACCTCGGTGCCCACGGCGCCCGGCTCCGCGAACATCGCCTGCGGGCCGGTGCGGATGATCCGCTCCCAGTGCCGCAGGGACGCCCCGGCCTTGCGCAGCCCGCCCGGGGACGCCTCCTCGGCGGCGAGGTCGAGCGGCGTGAAGGCCGTCACGGCGGGGAGCGGCCGGCCGGCGAGCAGGGCGAGCCAGTCCTCCTCCAGGACGGAGAGGGCGCTGATGTCCGTCACGGCGTGGCTGGCCGCCAGGGCGACGGACAGCGGCACGCCCTCCACGGCGACCAGGGAGATCCGCAGGCCGAAGTCCCGGTCCAGGTGGAAGCGGTCGACGCGGGCCCGGCGGGCCACCTCGTCGGCGTGGCCCTCCGGGGGAAGCTCCTCGTGGTCGAGGACCCTGACGGTGAACTCTCCCTCCGAGGCGACCACTTGCTCGCGCGGAGCCTCCCCCGGCGCGTGGGGGAAGGTCGTCCGCAGCGCCTCGTGCCGCACCACCAGGGCGCGCAGCGCGTCGATCGCCGACTCCGTCGTGGTCCCTTCGGGGACGGACCACACGGCGTGGATGTTGATGTGCTCCGGCTCGTCCCGCAGCATGCAGCGGATCATGTTGGCCTGGCCCATCGTGACGGGGCCCCGGCGCCGCTCGCCGCCCTCGTAGCGGACGGTGACCGCGTACGTCTTCGTCATGCGAGGCCCTTCGGGGAAGCGGCCTCGTTGACGAGGCCCGCCCAGCTGTCGATGAGGACGGCGAACTCCGCCATGTCCTGACGGACTTCGTCGATCAGCCGCTCGCGCCGGGCGGCCAGGAAGTCCGCCGCCTCGGTGTAGCGGCCGCCGAGCTTGCGGTAGGAGCGGTCGACGACGTCGAGGCGCTCGGTGCTCTCCGCCCGGTCGAGGCGCGTGCTCTCCCGGACGAGGTCGGCGACGGCGGAGGCGCGGAGCCCGCCCCGGTGTCGAGCAGCGACTCGCCGGCCGCCCTCGTCGCCGCGTACACGGAGTGGAGGTGCGGGGAGGAGAGCAGGAACTTCGCGAACCTCAGCTGGTAGGCGAGGAAGCCGCTGTCCGAACGCCGTTCCGAGGTGTGGAAGTTGACGATGTGCCGGTTGTGCAGCACGCCGGGCAGCCGGGCGTCGTGGACCAGGTGGAGGAGGAAGTAGTCGCTGCCGATGGTGTCGGTGGCGGGCGGCAGCGGCACCCGGCCGTACACCTCGCGGGCGAGGGCGATGTTGCACATGTCGACGCGCGTGGGGCCGACGGTGGTGAGCGTGGTCAGGTCACCGGTGAAGGCGGCGGTCCCGGCGCCCCGGAACGACTCGGCGATCAGGTTCCCGCGCCAGATCTCCGGATAGCCGTCGGGGACGGACAGGCCGATGACGTCCTCGTAGACGAGCGGGTCGAGCCGGTGGATCTCCGCGACGTCCACGGACATCTCGCCGACGAAGGAGCCGCCGACCAGGGCCACCGGCCGGTGCGCGGACGCGGGGTCGAGTCTGCTCCGCGACACGAGCCCCGCCACCTCGGCGGCCGGCCGGCCCAGCGCGGTGAGCTCGTGGTGCAGGGGGAAGACCGGCTCCCCGTCCAGGTGCTGGTAGCGGCTGTCGGAGTCCCTGCGGTGCGTCGACGCGCAGCCGAGCGCCTCCGCGAACAGGAAGGCGCGGTTGGTGCAGGCGCCGTACGAGACGCGGGACGGCAGCATCAGGTCGAGCAGCCGCTCCGGCTCGGCGGCGCCGGAGCGGGCGATCACCTCGCGCAGGAAGGACCGCTGCCCGTCCTCGTCGAGGTGGTGGACGACCACGCCGGGGACGCGGGCAGCGCGGCCACCGCCCGCCGGTGCTCGGCGAGGACCGGGGGAGCGGAGGAGTCCAGGACCAGCAGGTGCACCTCGACGCCGAACCGCCGGGCGCCGTAAGCGGCTTCCTCCGCGACGGCCCGGATCGTCTCCGGGCAGGAGCGGTGGGTGGGCAGGGTCAGGCAGACACGGCGCACGCCGCCTCCTCGCCCGGCTCCGTGGCCGTGGCCGTCTTCGTGGCGGTGTCCGTGAGCTCGCCCGTGGCCTCGCCCGTGTCCGGGTCCGTCTCCGTGGCGTGCCAGGAGCTGAGCCCCAGCAGACGGCTCCCGAGTTCGTTCAGGGTGGCCGTGGGGTAGCGCTTGGACTCGTGCAGGACGGGGTCGCCGACCAGGGTGCGGTTCCAGCGCGGGGTGCGCAGGTGGCGCCAGGACTCGACCCGGGACTTCCGCAGCTTCGCGTGCTCCTCCAGGGCCGGCATCATCGAAAGGTACTGGACCGCCCGCACCTGGTCCGCCGAGGTGTTGCGGGCCACGCCGTGGGCGAGGAGGCCGTTCCAGATCAGCAGGTCGCCGGGGTGCAGATCGGGGCGGACGACGGGGAACTCGGCGCGGTCCACGGCGGGCCGGATCGGGTCCCGGTCGGCGGGCTGGCCGAGCTTCCACTCCTCGAACCGGCGGAAGAGCTCGGGGCAGCACTGGAAGCCGCCGGACTCCGGCTTGGTGTCGTTGAGCGCGATGATCCCCTGCACCCGCTGCGGGGGCACGCCGAGCGTGGTGTCGATGTCCCAGTGCAGGTCGATGTCGAAGCCCCGGTCGGTGGGCTCGATCAGGGCGCGGTCGCGGTTGCGCACATTGGGCGGGTTGAGGTTGAGCCGGTCCTGGGTGACCCACAGCTCCTCGCAGTCCCACACGTCCACGAAGGCGTCGTACACCCGCTGGGACTGGCGGCTGTCCCAGAGCAGTTGGTGGTGGTATGCCTCCACGAAGCCGTACACGTGCAGCTGCTGGTCCAGTTCGGAGCGGAACGGCCGGTCCTCGTACCAGCTGTCCGGCCGGTCGGGGTCGAGGCCCTGGAAGTCCCAGGCGAAGTCGAGCAGGCGCCGCGCGGCCTCCGCCGGGATCGCCTCGCGGACGACGACGTAGCCGTACGTCTGCCAGTGGGCGAAGTCCTCCTCGGAGAGCACCCGCAGCGGCCGGGACTTCCGCAGCTCCCGCAGGGTGGTCTGCGCGAGGTACGACTCGCCGTCCGCGCTGAAGTACGGCAGGTCCGACGCCGCCCGGTGGAGACGGGGCGACGGGCACGGCGGGGCGGAGTGGGTGTCGTCATGGTTCCTCCAGAGGCGGTGGCCGGAGGTCAGTCGGCCACGTCGTTCAGAAGAATTGGTTTAGACCATCCCTCCTGTCAAGTGCCGCATCGGTGTGTCGGGTTGCCGGTGCGGGCGACTCGCCGGGGCGAGGGCTTTGGTCTAGACAACCTTCGACGGGCTGGCTTAGGGTCGCCGTGCGCAGTCCGGCCCCTGATGGAGCGTCAGGCGGCTTCTTCGCCGTGCCGTGGTCGACGAGGACCCCACGCCGTGACTGTTCGCCCACGCCCAGAGGGAGCGTTTCCATGAGCACACCCGGCATCGCCGTCCTCCCGGACGGCGGCCTGAAGAGCCCCGGTCCCGGCCTGATCACGCTGGACCCGGTCCACACCGCCCTGCTGCACGGCCTCGACGAGCTGCTCACCGGACTGGCCGCGCGCCTCTCCGCCCCCGAGGTGGTGGGACCGCCGCTGCTCTCCGTCGAAGGCCTCGCGCGCCTCGACTTCTTCCGCAACTTCCCCCATCTCGGCGTCTCCGCCGGGAGGTTCGCCCCCGAGGCGCTCGACGGCCTCGCCGCCGGAGAGACGCCGGGCGCACTGCCGCTCCGGCCGACCGGCCACCTCCTGCCCTCCGCCACCTGCTACGGCCTGCTGCTCTCCCTGGAGGGCCGGGACGTCGGCGAGGACGGACTGCGGCTCTCCGCCGCCGGCCGCTGCTTCCGCAACGAGACCCACTACGACGGACTGCGCCGCCTGTGGGGCTTCCACATGCGCGAGGTCCTCTACCTCGGTACCAAGCAGGGCGCCCTCGACCACCTGGAACACGGCGCCGCGTTCATCCAGGAGCTGGCCGGACGCCTCGGTCTGGAGCTCGACCGCGCCGTGGCCGACGACCCCTTCTACGACAAGGGCGGCTCCCGCGCCCGGCTCATGGCGCTCGACCCCGTCAAGCACGAGTTCAGCGCCCCCGACGGCACCGCCATCGCCTCCGTGAACCGGCACCGCAACTTCTTCGGCGAGCGCCTCGACATCCGTGCGGGCTCCGAAGGCCCCGCGTACAGCGCCTGCGTCGCCTTCGGCGTCGAGCGCTGGGTGCACGCGATGGTCCTCGCCCACGGCACCCCCGAGCGGGCTCTCGACCGGCTGCGCGACGCGCGCGCCTGACCCCTCCCCCCCCCGCTTTCCCCGACACCGATACCGACTCCGCACTTCGCACCCCGGCACAGCAAGGAGCGCCCCCATGGACCCCATCGCCGCGTGGCTCCACGAGAAGAACCCCGGTCTCGACGGCCCGATCGACAGGGACGAGGACCTCATCGAGGCCCGGCTCATCGACTCCATGGACTTCCTGGAGTTCATCGACCTCCTGGAGGAGCTGTCCGGCAGCTCCATCGACCTCCAGGAGGTCACCATCGACGACTTCCGCACCATCGGGCGCGTCCAGGAGCGCTTCCTGAGTGCCGCTCCGTGACCCGTCGCCCGCGCTGGCGCGGTGGCTACCACCGCGGAGGTCCTGGGCCACCCGGAACTGCACGAGGGCCTGCTCGCGCCCTGGGAGCGGCGGCGCCTCGACCGGATCCGGGTGCCGCGCCGCCGCGACGACGTGCTGGCCGCCCGCCTCCTCGTCCGGCTGTGCGTCTCCCGGTTCACCGGGCTCCGCCGCGCGCCTGCGGCCCGGACCAGTTCTGCGAGGGATGCCGGCGGCACGGGCACGGCCGCCCGTACCTGAGCCGCCACCCCGGGCTCGGCGTCAGCCTGAGCCACGCCGACGGTCTGGCGGCGGCGGCCGTCGGCCCCGGCCCGGTCGGCGTCGACGTGGAGCCCGCCGCGCGCAGACCCGGCCCCCTCCCGTACTGCGCCGGCTCCTGACCGGGGCCGAACTGCGGGAGGCGGAGGCCGGGCCGGACCCGGAGGCGGCGCTGCTCCGCCTCTGGGTGCGCGGCGAGGCCCGGTTCAAGGCGGGCGGCCGGGAGGGCCTGCGGGTCCGGGAGTGGACCGACCCCGGACGGGCGGCCGTCGCGGCGTTCGCCGGCACCCGCCCGGTCACGGTCATCGCATGCGGGGACCCAGCGTCCGGACGACCTCGGTGAGGACCTTCTCGGTCCAGTTCCGCTTCGACTGCGGGTACTCGCCGACGCCGTCCGCGGTGGACATGCCGCTCACCTCGAACTGGTACGCGCCCTGGTGGCAGGTGGGCCCGTCGGAGACGTCCGGCAGGAAGCAGCCGTCGGTGCCGAGCGAGGTGCCGAGGTCCCGGAACTCCTTCTTGTACGCGCCCTCGCCCGCCCGCTTGCGCGCGTCCGCGAGGTCCTCGGCGTAGTGCCGCCCGACGAGCGCCGGATCGGCGACGGCCGTGAAGGTGACCTTGATGCTGCTGTTGTGCTCGCTCTCGTACGCGGACGGCAGGCCGAACTTGAACTCGCAGCCGCCCGCCGGGACGTCACCGGTCGTGCCGGGAGCGGACTCGGACAGCGGGTTGAAGTCGATGATCGTGACCTTCACCGGGTCCCGCGCGAAGTCGGTCGCCTGCGGAAGGATCGACCGGATCTCCGTGTCGCTCAGCACCTCGCAGGCGTTCGGCCACTGGGCGAGCGGCAGTGCGCTGTTCGCGGCGGGCCGCGCGTCCAGCTTCGGGCCCGAGGGCTTCGCCGCGCCGAACTCCAGCGGCGGCGGCGCGCTGCCGCACCCCGCGAGCGCGAGAGCGCGGCCGCGGCCAGGACGAGGCACCACCGGTTGACTCTGGACACGTCACGTTCCCCCGAGGATGAAGACGCCGAATCGAGGGGCCCATTCTGCCCAGGGGCACGCCCCCGGCCCCCGGCCTTCACCGCATCTCCGCTGTGATCCTGACGACAGGCCCCGCCCCTCCACGCCCCGGACGGCCGAATGCCGCGACCGGGTCGGGCGAATCCGGTGCTCCGGGCGTGGCACGGCGATCCGGCGGTGGTACGTCGATGGCCATGCAGCCAGGCACACCCCCGACGGTCAGCCCCTTCCTCCGTACGGCCGCCGCCTACGCGTGGCGGCTGCTCGTCGTCGGCCTCCTCGTCTACAGCCTGTTCGCCGTGCTCGGGCGCTTCCACGAGATCGGCGTGGCCGTCTTCCTCGGCCTGGTGATCACCGCGCTGCTCCGGCCCGTCGCCGACCTGGTCGCCCGGGTGCTGCCCCGCGCGGCGGCGGTCGCCCTCACCCTGCTCGGCAGCATCGCGCTCGTCCTCGGGGTGCTCGCGCTGGTCGGCGAGGCGGTCGCCGGGGAGGACGACGCTCGTGCGCGAGTTCAAGGACGGCGTCGGACGGATCGAGGGCTGGCTGGAGCGGCCGCCGTTCCGGCTCTCCCCGGACTCGCTCTCCGGCGTGCAGGAGAAGATCGGGGACTTCCTCACCAGCCACCGCTCCACCCTGCTCAATACGGCGCTGAGCGGAGCCGGCCACGTGGTCGCCGTCCTCACCACCCTGGTCCTCGGCCTGTTCAGCGCGGTCTTCTTCATCCACTCCGGGGACCGGCAGTGGGCATGGTTCCAGGAGCAGCTGCCGGCGTCGGTGCGCGACCGCGTGGGCACCGGCGGACGGGCGGCCTGGCGCACCTTCACCGGCTACACGCACGGCATCGTCCTGGTCGCCGCCGTGAACGCGGTGCTCGTCGGCGTCGCCCTTCGGATCCTCGGGGTCCCGCTCGCCGTGCCGCTCGCCCTCCTGGAGTTCCTGGCCGCCTTCGTCCCGCTGATCGGCTCGCCGATCGCCCTCGCGATCGCCGCCGTCGTGGCCCTCGCCGCGAAGGGCCCGCTCGTCGCGGGCATCGTCATCGCCCTGATCGTCGTCATCGGCCAGATCGAGGGACACCTGCTGCACCCCTCGTCATGAGCTGGGCCGTGAGGCTCCACCCGCTGGTGGTGGCCATCTCGGTGATCGCCGGCTCGATCGCCGCGGGCGTCGTGGGCGCGGTGGTGGCGGTCCCGCTGGTCTCGGTGGTCTGGTCGGTCCACACCGCGCTCCGGGCCGCGCGCGGTTGAGTCCCGCTGGGGCGCGCGGGATCGTGCGGGCGGACCGCCGAGTACGCCGGACGGGGCCGGTACTGTCGCATCCATGCTCGAACTGATCACGCCCACCGTCGGTCTGCACGCCGCCTGGACGGAGGCGCACGCCGAATGGCCCGCCGACGCGCAGCAGGACGGGGCGGGACTGCGGCTCGCCCCGGGCCGGCCTCGACCGGCCGGAGGTCTTCGCCGCCTGGGTGGCGCGGCTGCGCGAGCAGGGCGACACCACGGTGCCCGCCGCCCCGGGCCGGGTCCACGCCACGTACCTGTGGATCGTCGACGGCGGCACCTGCCTCGGCGCCGCCGAGCTGCGGCACTCGCTCAACGACTTCCTCCACGAGGCCGGCGGCCACGTCGGCTACAGCGTGCGGCCGTCCGCCCGCCGCCGGGGCGTGGCGACCCGGGCCCTGGGACAGCTCCTGCTCCGGGCCCGCGACCTGGGCCTGGACCGCGTCCTCGTCACCTGCGACGAGGACAACCCGGGCTCCGCGCGGACGATCGAGCGTAACGGCGGCGTGCTTGAGGACGTCCGGACGAGCGCGTACGGCACGAAGCGCCGGTACTGGATCACTCCGCCGCCCGCGCCGGGCGCGCGGGACCGGGCCGCCGAGGAGGCCGGGGAGCGCGCCGGATGATCGCGGAACTGCTGCCGGACGCCGTCGTCTCCGCCTGGCGGCGCGACGACACCGAGCCCGTCACGCTCTTCCCCAGGAGGCCGCCGTCGTCGCGCGCGCCGTCGTCGGGCGGCAGCGCGAGTTCGCCACCGTACGGCTGTGCGCCCGGCTCGCGCTGCGCCGCCTCGGCCTGCCCGAGACCCCCGTCGTGCCGGGCCCGCGCCGGGAGCCGCAATGGCCGCACGGGGTGGCCGGAAGCATGACCCACTGCGCGGGATACCGGGCCGCCGCCCTGGCCAGGACCACGGACGTGCTGTCCCTCGGCATCGACGCGGAACCGGCCGCCGCCCTGCCCGAAGGCGTCCTGGAACGCGTGTCCCTGCCCGAGGAGCGCGGCCGGCTCCTGTCGCTGGCGGCCCGCGCCCCGGACGTCCCCTGGGACCGGCTCCTGTTCAGCGCCAAGGAGAGCGTCTTCAAGACCTGGTACCCGCTGACCCGCAGCGAGCTCGGATTCGACGAGGCGTCGGTCGACTTCGCGCCGGCCCCCGGGGACCCGGACGCGGCCTCGGGCACCTTCACCGCCCGGCTCCTCGTCCCCGGCCCGATGGTCGGCGCCGCCCGCCGGAACCACTTCACCGGACGCTGGCTCGTCCGCGAAGGACTGGTGCTGACCGCCATCGCCCTGACCCGGCACCCCAGGACCCGGAACCGTGCGTCGCCGTCCCGCGTCCGTCCCGGGCATGAGCGAGAACCCGGCACAGCGATCGCGGGACCTGGCGGTGAGCGCCGTCGGCTGTCTGCTCGCCGTCGTCGGCGTCACGGTCGCGGGCGCCTTCGCGCTGCCCCGGGCCGCGTACAGCATCGACGGCGGCTTCGAGGACCACGCCCGGGACTGGAGCGTGCTCCTCGTCGACCTGCCGCTGATCCTCTTCGTCGGCCTCGTCGGCCCCCCGATGGCCTGGGCGGCGGCCACCCGGTGGCTCCGGCCCTGGGCGGCGGCGCTCGTCTGCGCGGCCCTCGCCGGACTCGCGCTGTGGGGCCTCGCGACCTGGTGGCAGCCCCGGCAGGGACCCGACCCGGGCTACGGCCCCGGCATCTGACGGCCGCTCACGGAGCGGCGGCGCCCCGGGCCCGCCCACCAGTGGTGAACGGGTGTACGGAACCCGAATTAGGGTTTCCCCGTGCGTGTACTCCTTGTGGAAGACGACGAGCCGGTCGCGGAGTCCCTCCGGCGCGGCCTGCTGCGCTACGGATTCGAGGTGGAGTGGGTCACCACGGGGACGGCGGGGCTCGCCGTCACCACCCCGTACGACCTGGTCCTGCTCGACCTCGGGCTGCCCGACACCGACGGGCTCGACGTCTGCCGGGCCCTGCGGCGGCGCGGTGACGTGCCGATCATCGTGATCAGCGCCCGCAGCGACGAGACCGACCGGGTCGTCGGCCTGGAGATCGGCGCCGACGACTACGTCTCCAAGCCCTTCGGGGTGCGCGAGGTCATCGCCCGCATCCGGGCCGTGATGCGCAGGGTCCGGCCGGCCGAGCAGCCCGCCGGCCCCCAGCGGTACGGCACCCGGCTGAGCGTCGACCGCAAGGCCGCGCGGGTGTGGCTGGACGAGGCCGAGGTGGCGCTGACGCCCAAGGAGTACGACCTGCTCGCCTTCCTCACCGAGGAACCGGGCGCGCTGATGTCCCGCGAGCAGATCATGGAAGCCGTCTGGGACGCCAACTGGTTCGGCCCGACCAAGACGCTCGACGTCCACGTGGCGGCGCTCCGGCGCAAGCTGGCCGGGGCCGTGACCGTCGAGGCGGTCCGCGGCGTCGGCTTCCGCCTGGTCGTGGAGCCCGCGGGCCGCCCGTGATCAGGCGCCTCATCGTCAGCTACGTGGCCCTGGTCGCGGTGGCGCTCGCCGCCTTCACCGTGCCCGTCGCCTTCACGCTCACCGCCCAGCTGCGCGGCGACACCGAGGAGTCCGTGCGCCGCGAGGCCACCACCATGGCGCTGCTCCTCGGGGACGGCGACGCGCCCGCCCGGCAGGCGCTCGCCCGGATGTCCGCGGCCTACGCCGACGAGACGCCCGGGGCGGTCGAGGTGGTGGCCGCCGACGGCAGGAGCGCGCTGCCGCCGCTGCCGCTTCCGGCCCACCCGGACGACCCGGCGTTCGGCGCGGCCCTGGCCCGCGGCAGGACCACCGTCGACTGGGGTCCCGGCTCGTGTGGGGCCGGAACTCGTCGTCACCGTGCCCGTGTACGCCCGCCGCGAGGCGGGGAGCCGGAACGGATCGTCGGCGCGGTCCGCGTCCGGTACGCCACCGCCGACCTCAGCGACCGGCTGTGGCGGATCTGGGGCTTCCGGGCGATCCTCGCGGCCGGCGTCCTCGCGGTCGCCGCCGGACTCGGCGCGATCGTCGCCCGGCTGCTCACCAAGCCGCTGCGCCAGCTCAACGACATGGCCAGCCGGTTCGGCGACGGCGACCTCACCGCCCGCTCGCCGGTCACGGGACCGCAGGAGACGCAGACCCTGGCCCGCACCCTCAACCAGGGCGCCGAACGCCTCGACACCCTCGTCGCCTCGCAGCGCATCTTCGTCGCCGACGCCTCGCACCAGCTGCGGACCCCGCTGACGGCGCTGCGCCTCTCGCTCGACAACATCGCCGACGGCGTCGACGACGAGTTCGTCCGCGAGGACGTCGAGCAGGCCACCGCCGAGGTCGTACGGATGAGCCGACTGGTCAGCGGCCTCCTCGTGCTCGCACGGGCCGAGGCCAAGGTGTCCGCGCCCGAACCCCTCGCACTGCGCGAACTGGTCGAGGAGCGGCTGAAGGTCTGGCGCCCGGCCGCCGACGAACGCGGGTGACCATCGTCCTGACCGGCGACGCCGAGGACCCGCCACGGGTGCTCGCCGGGCCCGGCAACCTCGACCAGGTCCTCGACAACGTGCTCTCCAACGCCCTGGAGGTCTCCCCGGACGGGGACGATCACCGTGCGGCTGGAGACGGGCGGCCCCGAGGAAGCGGTCCTGGAGGTCCTCGACCAGGGCCCCGGCATGTCCGCCGCCGAACAGGCCCGCGCCTTCGACCGGTTCTGGCGCGGCCAGGGACTGACCGGCCGCTCCGGTTCCGGCCTGGGGCTCGCCATCGTCAAGCAGCTGGTCACGGACGACGGCGGAGCGGTGGCCCTGCGGGACGCGCCCGGCGGCGGACTGTGCGTACGGATCGGGCTGCGGACCGCGGCCGAAGGACCCTGGTGGATCAGCCCTCGGCCGGGAGCACCGAGGAGTGGTGGTTGACGATCAGCCACGTGCCCCCGCGCTTCTCGTACACGTAGGTGTAGCGCGCCTCGACCGGCTTGGTGACACCGGTCTTCGGGTCGGTGAGGTGGAAGCGGTAGAGACCGGCGTCGATCGCCGAGTCGGAGTCGAGGATGTCGATCTCCGTACGGATCTTCTCGCCCTGCGGCTTCTTCTGCAGGAAGTGCTCGAAGTAGTCGGCTATCTCCGCGTGGTCCGTGCGGATCCGCGGGAGGCGGTCGGCAGCAGGACCGCGTCCTCGGCGTACAGGTCCGTGACCCGCTCCGGGTCGCCGGAGCGCAGCGCCGCGTTCCAGCGGTCGAACAGACCGGCGATCTCCCGCTCGGTGACCTTGCCCCGCCGGTCGTCCTTCGCGACGGCCTTGACCTGGCCCCGGTCCTTCTCTCCAGTCTGCGCCACGCCGACCCCGGCGGCGAAGGTGCCGAGGGCGGCGACGGCGAGACCGCCGGAGAGGAGGACGCGGGTACGTGGAGTGCGCTTCATCACAGGCTCCTGCTTCGAGTGAACGTGCCCCGGACGCCGGTGCGTTCCGGAGTGCTGCCACTCTCGCCGCGCCCGATGAAGCCCCCGTACAACGGACGTCAAGCGCCCGTCCAAGACTGGGGAAAGGCGCCCTAGCGCCGGGTCCCCGCCGTGCGCGCCACGACGAGGAGGAAGAGCCCGCAGGCCGACACGACGCACCATCCCGGGCGGGCCGCGGCGGCGAGCCCGGCCGGGTCGGCGCCCGCGACGAGCCCGCCGGCGACGGCGATGCCGACCGCCACGCCGACCTGGCGGGAGGTGGAGGTGATCGCGCCCGCGACCCCGGCCCGGGACGGCGGCAGACCGCCGACCGCCGTGTTGGTCAGGGGCGCGTTGGCGAAGCCGAACCCGATGCCGATGAGCAGGAAGGCGAGCAGGATCAGCGGCACGCCCGTGCCCCCGTCCAGGCCCACCAGACAGAGACCGCCGGCGGTGATGAACCCGCCCGCGAGGAGCAGCGGACGTCTGGGTCCGATCCGGCCCACCAGGACACCGGACCAGGGCGCGCACAGCGTGGCCCCGAGCGCCATGGGCAGGGTCGCGGCGCCGCTGGCGAGCGGGGTCCAGCCACGGCCGTGCTGGAGGTAGAGGGTGCTGAGCAGCAGGGTCACGTTGAGGGCGACGAAGACGGCCGTCGCCCCGGCCACCGCCGTGACGAACGGCGGCCGGCGGAACAGGCCGAGGTCCATCAGGGGCTCGTCGCGCCCCCGCTCGACCAGGACGAAACCGGCGACGGCCGCCGCGGTCAGCGCGTACCCGATGAGGGCGGCGGGGGAGGACCAGCCGATGCGGGGCCCCTCGATGAGGAGGCCGACGGTGAGACAGAGCAGCACGGTGAGGAGCGCCTGACCGGGCAGGTCGAGACGGCGGGCCCGCTCCCCGCGGGACTCCGGCACGAACAGGGCGACCAGGACGAGCGCGAGGACGACCACCGGCACGTTGAACCAGAACACCGCGCGCCAGCCGAACGCGGCGATGAGCGCCCCGCCGGTGACCGGGCCCGCCGCCATGCTCAGGCCGAAGACCGAGGCCCACACCCCGATCGCGCGGGCCCGTTCCCGAGGGTCGGGCATCGCGGCCACCACGATCGCCAGCGCCACTGGACTCAGCATCGAGGCCCCGATCCCCTGGACGGCCCTGGCGGCGACGAGCACCCCGAGGGAGGGGCGAGGGCGCAGGCGACGGAGGCGAGGCCGAAGACGAGCAGCCCGCGGCGGAAGACCCGGCGGCGCCCCAGGCGGTCGGCGAGGGCGCCGGAGACGATGAGCAGACTGGCCATCACCACCGTGTAGGCGTCGACGACCCATTCGAGACCACGGGTGCCCGTGCCGAGGCCCCGGCCTATCTCGGGCAGCCCCACATTGACGATGGTGGCGTCGACGCCCACCAGGAACATGCTGAGCGCGCAGACGGCGAGGACCGTCCAGCGGCGGCGCGCGCCGAGCGGGGCGGGTGGAGCGGCCAGGGATGTCGTGAGCACGTGAGTTCCCCCTTCGACGAGACGGACACTGGCGCTGCCCAGACTCGGACGGGGGAGGAAAACCGGCAAAGAATTTTGCGGAGACCGCAAAAAGGCGGTCAGGGGGAGGCGGTGAAGAGGTCCCCGGGGGCGTCGTCGAGGACGAAGCCGTTGTCGAAGCGGACGCGGACCGTCGGACGGAGCCCGTGTTCCTGGTACGCGGTCCACTCGGGTTCCAGGCCCTCGACCCGCTCCTCCAGCTGCTGCCTGCTGCCCGGGGGCATCTGGTGGCCGAAGTCGTCCAGGAGGGACTTCAGCCGCTCGTACTCGCGCACCTCGTGGCTCTGCGGACGGTCCGCGTCCACCCGCTCGACGGTGCCCTCGGCGCCCGGCCGCGAGGGCCAGGAACCCGGCCTCCGCCCCCGTGTCCGAGGCGGTGACCTGCCCGCCCAGCCGCAGATCCACCGCCAGCCGCACGCGTCGGCCCTCGTTCAGCGTCATGGTTCGTCCGTCTCCAGGTCGTCGGGCTGCCATTGTCCGGCATCCGGGCCGTGGGGCCGTCCCGGTTACGCGCGTGGCCCCGTACGGGTGGACTCGCCGCCCCCGCACGGGAGACGGGGGCCGCCGCCCCGGCCCCCGGTGGTGATGTGGCCGTCCCGAAGCTCTCGTGACCCGGAAGAGGCACCCCGCCATGCGACGTACCCCTCCCGACGGCTGTTCGCGGCGACGCTGCTCGTGGCGTCCGTCCTCGCGCCGATGACGGCGGCGCCCGCCACCGCCGCCCACGCCGTCACCGTCCAGCGGCACGGCGAGGACGACTGCCCGCCCGGCGGACTCGGCCCCGAACTGACCGCCCGCCTCGACAAGGCCATCGAGGACGTCCGCGAGCAGGCCGGCATCCCCGGCGTCGCCGTCGGCCTGTGGATGCCGGGCAGGGGAAGCTACGTCCACGCCACCGGCGTCGCGGACAGGAGCACCGGCGAACCGATGACCACCGACGGCTTCGTCCGCATCGGCAGCGAGACCAAGACCTTCACGGTCACCGCGCTCCTGAAGCTCGTCGACGACCACCGGATCGGCCTGGACGACCCCATCGCCCGCTACGTCCACGGCGTGCCGAACGGCCACCGCATCACCCTGCGCCACCTCGCCGAGATGCGCAGCGGCCTCTTCCCGTACACCTCCGACCCGGACTTCGTCCACGACCTGCTCAGCGATCCGCAGCGCTCCTTCACCCCGGAGGAGTCGCTCGCGTACGGCTTCAAGCACAAGAACACCTTCAAGCCGGGCACGAAGTTCGAGTACTCCAACAGCAACCTGGTGCTCCTCGGCCTGGTCGTCGAGAAGGTCACCGGCCGGCCGCTCCCCGAGTTCCTGCGCAACCGCGTGCTCCGCCCGGCCCACCTGCGCCACACGCTCCTCCCGACCGGCCCGGAGTTCCCCGAGCCGCACCCCCGCGGCTACACGAACCAGACGCTCAGCGGCGCGGTCGCGGACTCCACCGACTGGAACCCCAGCTGGGCCTGGGCGGCCGGGGCGATGATCTCCGACCTGAGCGACCTGCGCCACTGGGCGAAGACCCTCGCCACCGGCGAACTCCTCAGCCCCGAGACGCAGGCCCAGCGGCTCAGGACGCTGCCCACGGGCTTCCCCGGCCTCGGCTACGGCCTCGGCATCTTCGACGCCAACGGCTGGATCGGCCACAACGGCTCGATCCCGGGCTACGAGACGGTGACCGTCTACCTGCCCGAGCGGGACGCCACGCTCGTCATCATGATCAACACCGACATCACCAGCCAGGGCCAGGAGCCCTCGACGCTGCTCGCCCACGCGATCACGTCGATCGTCACCCCGGACCACGTCTACGCCGCCGCGATCCAGCCGCGGTAGACCCCGCCGGCACGCCGGCGGCCGGCGGGTCCACCGCGCCGATGCCGCCGGGTCAGGCGAGGACCACCGGCTCCCCGCTGAGCTCGACGCCCGCCGCGCGCAGTTCGTCGAGCGCGCCGGCGGTCGTGCCCGCGGCGACCCCCGCCGTGTAGTCGAGGAGGACGCGCACGTCGAAGCCCGCCCGGACGCCGTCGAGCGCCGTCGCCTTCACACAGTGGTCCGTCGCGATCCCGACGACGTCGACCCCGCCGACCTCGCGCTCGCGCAGCCAGTCGCCCAGCGGCGTGCCGCCCTCGGTGAAGCCCTCGAAGCCGCTCTTCGACGCCGAGTGGGCCCCCTTGAAGAAGACCTCGTGCACCTCGCCGGAGTCGACGACGGGCGCGAAGTCCGGGTGGAACTCGCACCCTTCGGTACCGACGACGCAGTGCACCGGGAAGGAGTTCTCGAAGTCCGGCTCGTCGGAGAAGTGGTCGCCCGGGTCGACGTGGTGGTCACGGGTGGCCACCACGTGCGCGTACCGGCCGTCGGAGTCCCGGACGAGGTCGGCGATGGCGACGGCCCGTCCGGCCCCGCCCTTCACCGGGACGTCGCCGCCCTCGCAGAAGTCCTTCTGTACATCGACGACGATCAGGGCACGGCGCACGGCAGCGGCCTTTCCTAGGAGTGGAGATGTCCTCCGTATGCTCCCGTCCCCGAGGGCCCCGGAGCACGGCACGCGCCCGCCGTTCACCCGATCGGGATCACTCCACCACGCCCCTGACGACGCCGAGATCGACCAGGTCACGGGGCGCAGACGGAGCTGGTCGGCGGTGGTCGCCGCCTCCTCGGGGGCGCGCTTGAGGATCGCGGCGGCGGCCTCGGGCGCGATGACGGAGAAGTAGCTGTCCGGCGTGGCCCAGGTGTTGCCCGGGGCGGCGAGGGCGAGGGCGCCGCCCGAGCCGCCCTCGCCGATGAGCAGCGAGGTCAGCGGGGTCCGGGCGGAGGCGACGGCGGCGAACAGATCGGCGATGGCCGTCCCGCGCCCGCCCGCTCCGCCGCCGCGTCGTTCGCCGCGCCGGGCGTGTCGATCAGGGTGAGCACCGGGATCCCCAGCCGGCCGGCCAGGCGCACCAGTCGGGCCGCCGTGCGGAAGCCGGCCGGGCGGGTCGCGGTGCCGCACTGCGCCGCGTAGGCGACGGTACGGCCGTCGGGGAGCCGCCCGAAGCCGCACCGCATGCCCGGGTCGACGCCCCGCACCGGTCGCCGGAGATCTCCTCGCGGAGGGTGAAGTGGGCGTCGAGGTACGCGCCGCCCGGGGCCGCTCCGGGTGCCGGGCGCGCGCCACCGCCTCCCGGCCGCTCACTTCGGGCGAGGCGGCCGGACCGCCGAGCGCGGACGGCGGGCGACCGGGCCCCGGCGGGGCGGACGAGCAGCGAGCCAGCGCCCGAGGGTCTCGCGCAGCGCACCGGGCGGCACGACCGCGTCGACGTGACCGTGGGCGAGCTGCGCCTCGGCGGTGTACGCGGCCGGGTCCGCGTCCGGCGGCCGCACACGGGAGCCGGCGAAGCCGACCTGGGCGCCCGGCAGGGCGAGGACGACGTCGGCGCCCGCGCCGAGCGTGGCCCAGCCGCCGCCCGTCGTCGGATCCCGCAGCACGGCGATCTGCGGCAGCCCGCGGCCCGGGTGCGCTCCGACTCGCCCGCCAGGAGCTGGAGTTGGAGGAGGGCGCGCATGCCCTCGTGCATCCGGCTGCCGCCGGTGGCCGGCAGGACGACCACGGGCAGCCCCGCTCCCGGGCCAGGGCGTGGGCGGCGGCGGCCCGCGCGCCGGTCCGCTCCCCGAGGGAGCCGCCGAGGAACCGGAACTCGAAGGAGATCAGCACCGCCGTCACCCCGCCCACCACGCCCGTGCCGCAGACCACCGACTCGGTCTCGCCGGTGCGGTCGGCCGCGCGGGCGTGCGCGGCGGAGTAACCGGGCCAGCCGAGCGGCCCGTCACCGGTCAAGGGGCCTTCGTCGAAGGCGAGTTCGCTGAATTCGTCGGTGACGAGGGCGATCGCCTCGCGTGCCGTCCTCGGGTCGCTCATGCGGGCCTCGCCGCTCCTCGCTGGAGTGAGTACGGGATGGTGCGGTGCTGCGCCCCCACCGTACCGCCCGGTAGCCTTCAGTCGCCCGGGACGAAGACGGGCCGGCGGGCGATCCGCCGCCGGTCGGCCTCCGTGCCGAAGCGGAGGTCGATGGCCCGGGTGGCCTCCGCCCACTCCCGCATGGTCCGCACCGGCGCCAGCGTCTCCCGTACGAACGGGTCGTCCCAGCGGGCGACGGCCCGCCGCCACAGCTCCGCCGGGGGATCCGTCAGGACGTTCCCGACGGTCCCCTCGTAGGCCGCCATCGCCCGCACCGCGCCGTCCGGTTCGATCTGGAGCACGGGCAGGCACACGCCTTCGGCGATCAGCTCCGGGCTCATCCGCAGGGCCAGGTTGTCGGTGCTCGTCACCCGGACGCCCGGAGGCGCGAGCTCCTGGAGCCGCCGCCCGTACTCCGCGCTGCCCAGGAGCCGTACCCGCTCCTCGGGCAGCAGCTCGTGCTCCGCGAAACCCGCCCGGCTGGCGAGCCCTCCGGGACGACCGCCCCGAACGACACCTGCCCGAGGCCGGGGAACCGGGGCGCGACGGACGTCAGGAACTCCTCGACCTGGTGGGCGTTGCTCCGCATGACCACGTAGTCGACGCCCACGGCGGCCCCGGTGCCCGCGGTCAGCAGCCCGAGGGCGGCCACCGCCCGGTCGAAGGAGCCGCGCCGCCGCGGATCCGGTCGTGGACGGCGGCCGTCGCCCCGTCGAGACTCACGCTCACCGCCGTGAAGGCGCCGAGGGCGGCCTCGGCCGACGCCCGGTCGAGCGTCCAGCCGCTGGTGAACAGCGACACCGGCACCCCGGCGGCCGTGAACCGCTCCGCGACCGCGAACAGCTCCGGCACGAGCAGGGGTTCGCCCCGGCCAGGCAGACGCCCTCCGTCCCGAGGGCCAGGATCGCGTCGGCGGCCCGCAGCATGTCCTCGCCGGAGAGCCGGCGCGCCGGGCGCCGCCCGGACTCGGAGTAGCAGTGCGTGCACCGCAGGGGACAGGCGTACGTGATGTCCCAGAGGACTTCCAGCGGGTGGTCGGGGATCTCCACGTCGGCTCCTTCAGCGCGGTACGGGGCAGGGCGGTACGGGGGCGTGGTCGCCGTCAGGGTCGAGCACCACCCAGAGGCGTCGCCGCTCCGGCTCCTCCTCGGCGCCCGGCGCCGGTGCGGAGAGGGCGATGCGCGGGAAACGGGCGAGCAGGGTGCCGAAGGCGATCCGGAGCTCGGCGCGGGCGAGCGCCGAACCCAGGCAGTGCTTGTGCCCGAGGCCGAACGCGAGGTGCGCCTGGGGCGTCCGGCCGGGGCGTAACGGTCCGGATCGAAGAGGTCCGGGTCCTCGAAGCGCTCCGGATCCCGGTTGACGGCCGCGAGCGCGCAGTGCACCCCGTCCCCGCCGGCCAGCGCCGCCCCGTCCACCTCGGTCGGCGTCCCGGCGTAGCGGGAGGCGAGCGTCGTCGGGGTGACGTGGCGCAGCAGCTCCTCCACGGCCGCGTCGAGCCGGCCGGGCTCGGCCACGAGCCGCTCCCAGTGCTCCCGCTGCCGAAGCAGCAGTTCCAGGCCGTCGGTGATCAGCCGGGTGACCGGCCGGTGGCCCGCGACGAGCAGGAACCGGACGGCGGCGAGGGCGTCCTCCCGCAGCGGCCCGTCGTCCTCGCCGCCCCGCCGGAGCATCGCGCTGATCAGGTCGTCCCCGGGTGACTGGGCCCGCTCCCCGATCAGTTGCTCGAGGTACCGGGCCAGCGCGTGGCCCGCGCTCTCCGTGACGGTGCTCGCCCCGCCGTACTCCGCGACCCATCCGTACAGATAGTCGCGGACGTACCCCGCTCCTCCCGGGGACGCCCAGGAGTTCACAGAGCACGGCGACCGGGAACGGGCGGAGAACACCCGCACCAGGTCGACGGCCTCGCCCGGCGGCACGGCCGCGAGCAGCCGGTCCGCCTCCCGCTGGACGCGCGGGACGAGCGCCGCGACCCGGCGGTGCGTCAGATGGCGGGAGACCGTACGGCGCAGCCTGCGGTGCTCCTCGGTCGGCAGGAAGAACAACTGCTCCTCGTCGCAGGCCTCTTCGTCCTCGCCGGTGCGCATGGACACGGCGAGCGGGTGCTCGCCGCGCAGGGCGGGCTCGACCAGGACGGCGGCGGCCACCCCGTACCGGGTGACCATCAGGCCGTCCTCGCGGCCGCCGAGGCTGACCTCCACCGTGCCGCTCTCGCGCAGCCGCGCCAGGGCCGCGTGGTCCCGGAGCGTCTCCGCCCCGATCACGGGCGGGGGACGGATCCGGCGTACGGGCATTCCATCGGGCGGATCTCCTTCGGGGTTCAGGCGGTGGGTTCGAGGAACTGGGTCGCGGCCAGCTCGGCGTAGAGCGGATCGCCGGCGAGGAGTTCGGCGTGGGTGCCGACGGCCCGTACGACACCCCCATCGAGGACGACGATCCGGTCGGCCATGGCGACCGTGGACAGCCGGTGCGCCACGATCAGGACGGTCGTCGTCCGCGAGACGTCGGCGACGGTGTCCCGCAGCGCGGCCTCGTTCACCGCGTCCAGCTGGGACGTCGCCTCGTCCAGGAGCAGCAGCCGGGGCGACGCAGCAGCGCGCGGGCGATCGCCACCGCTGCCGCTGGCCGCCGGAGAGCCGGGTGCCGCGATGCCCCACCAGGGTGTCGAGGCCCTCCGGCAGGCGCTCCACCAGCTCGTCGAGGCGGGCCGTGCGCAGGACCCGGTCGAGCTCGGGGCCGCTCGCGCCGGGCCGCCCGAGCAGCAGGTTCTCCCGCAGGGAACCGGACACGACGGGCGCGTCCTGCTCCACGTAACCGATGGCGGAGCGCAGTTCGCGCAGGTCCCAGCTGTCCAGGCGGCGCCCGTCGAGGAGGATGCTGCCGGCCGAGGCCTCGTAGAAGCGCTCCAGGAGCGAGAAGAGGGTGGTCTTGCCCGCCCCGGACGGGCCGACGAAGGCCGTGGTCCCCCGGGACGGCACGGAGAAGCTCACCCCCCGGTGCACGGGCGGCAGCCCGGGACCGTACCGGAAGTGCACGTCGCGGAACTCCAGACGGGCCGGTACGGGGAGCCGTCGGGCTCCGGTCCAGGACCCCGGCCCTTCGGTTCGGCGCCCAGCGCCTCCGTCTCCCGGATGCGGTTCACCGCCGCCGCCCCAGGTGGTACTGGCTGACGCCGCCGACGAGTTGCTGCACGGCGGGCACCAGGTAGAACACGTACATCAGGAAGGCGATGAGCCGGCCGACGTCCAGGGCGCCGGAGGCGACCCGGCTGCCGCCGATGGCGAGGACGGCGAAGAAGGCGGTCTGCACGGCGAGTTCGGCGGTGTTCCCGGCGAGCGCGAGCCACTTCGCGGCCCGCACCCCGGCCCGCCAGGAGGACTCGGCCGCCGCGTGGACGGCCGCCTCGGCGCGGTCCTCCGCGCCGGAGGCCTTGACCGTGCGCAGCGCGCCGAGCGCCCGCTCCAGGGCCGCCCCGACCAGGCCCACCGACTCCTGGGCGGCGGTCCCCGCCTCGTTGACCCGCGCCATGACCGTGCGCACCACCCAGCCGGAGAGGAGCAGCACGCCGAGCGTGATCCCGGTGAGCACCGGGTCGAGCAGGCACATCAGCGTCGTGGTCACGGCGAGGGTGAGCGCCCCGGTGGCGGTGCCGACGAGCGCGTCGGTGGTGACCTGCCGCAGGAGCGCCGTGTCGGAGGTGACCCGGGCGATCAGGTCGCCGGGCTCGGTCCGGTCGAACTCGCCGATCCGCAGCCGCAGGAGGTGCGAGGAGAGGCGGCGGCGCGCGGTGAGGACGACCGTCTCGGCGGCCCGGCGCAGCACGTACTGCGCGACCGGGCCCGCGAGCGCGGTGACGGCGACGAGGACCCCATCGCGGACAGCACGCCGCCGAGGGGCCGGTCGTGGGTCAGCCCGTCGATGAGCCGCTCGGCCACGAGCGGGATCGTCAGACCGGCCGCGGCGGTCACCAGGCTCAGCAGACCGCCGAGGGCGAGCGCCGACCAGGAGGGCCGGACGTGGTCGAGCAGGACGCGCCGGACGGAGGCCGTGCGTTCCTCGGGAGGGGGCCGGGCGGGGGCGGTGTGTTCACGGGATTCCTCGAAGCGGGTCGGGAGGGTGTGCCGGTGCCGGGGCCGCCGTGGGGACGGCCCCGGCACCGGACCCGTCAGCAGGTGCCCTTGTAGGAGGTCACGATGCTGTTGCACGGGTGCGCGGACTCGGCCTCGCCGAGCGACTGCAGCTGGAGAACGCAGGCCATCTCTCTCACCTCCCTCCGTGTTCCGTGAGCGGCTCCCCGGTCGCGGGTGCCCGCAGATCGAGGAAGGGACGATCGACGCGTTCCGTTCGAACGCGACGCCGAGGGCAACGAGTACGCCCGCGTTTCCGCTGTCCAGGTCCATGGACAGGCGCAGGAGCTGGTTGCCGGGGAAGGCCGGGAGGCCTTCGTGGGAGACGGCGTGCCAGGACAGCCGGCGGACGTGCTCGCGCACGTGCGGCCGGTCCTCGGGCACGTCGAGGAGACCGAGGGTGGTGATGATGCCCGCCCGCCCCATGAACAGCGCGGGATGGCGGACGAACGGCGCCCGGCAGGCGTGCCGCACCCGGCGACGACCCGCGCGAACTCCACCGCCTCCGGGGCCGTCGGGTCCGCCGCGCGCGCAGGTACCGGGCCAGGACCAGCGCGAGACCGCCGCTGCCGGGACCGAGGTAGACCAGGTGCCGGTTGCCGTACAGGAGCCGGAAGCCCCGTCCGGGAGGAACTGCCCCGGTCCGTCTCGCGGCGCAGCGCCGTCCGCGCCAGGTCGAGGTGGCGCGGGTCGCCGGTGAGCTCGTGCAGCCGCAGGAAGAAGTACGCCACGCCCGTCAGGCCGTGTTCGAGCCCCACCCGCCCCTGGGCGGGGAACATCGCCGAGCCCTCGCGCCCCAGCTCCGCCGCGAGCGTCTCGCCGATGCCGAGGGCCTCCGCGCGCAGCTCCCCGTCGCCGGTGAGCCCGGCGAAGCCGAGCAGGCTCAGCCCGGCGCCCGCCAGACCCGAGTGCAGTCCGGGCGCCCGCAGACCGGCGTGCAGCGCACGGGCCCGGCCGAGCGCCTCCAGGGCCTCCTCGCGGCGCCCGAGCGCGTCGAGCGCCGCCGCGACGCCGTGCAGGCCGTCCATCAGACCGGGGCGCGGCTCCTTCACCCGCCGCACGGCCGCCGCCAGCCACTCCCCGTACTCCTCCGGCACGGCGGCGCCCGCCTGGCGCAGCGCCCACAGCACCCCGGCGGCTCCGGAGGCGACACCGACGCCGCCCGTGCCGAACTGCTGGGGATCGCCCGGGAAGAGCCGGTCCGTACGCCCCGGGGTGGCGCTGGCGCGGATGCCGGCGACGAGCGCGTCGCGGACGGCGGGCCAGTCCTCGGGCGCCCCGGCGAACAGCCGGGCCGCGGTGTCCTCCCGAAGGGCTCCGGCCCTCGCCGAGCTTGCGGACGAGACGGGCGCCGAAGCCCTCGGGCAGCGGGAAATGCGCGGTGATGACCTCGGTGAGGGTGGCGTACTTGACGGGGTCGCGCTCCTGGAGCGGGTTGATCGGCAGGAACATCCACTGCCGCAGGCAGTTCAGGGCGTACGCGTCGGCCTCCCGCCCGGACATGCCCTCGGGCGCGGTGAACCCGGGCGCGCCGAGCGCCGGGGGCTTCGGGTCGTCGAGGTCGCCGGCGATCTCGAAGTCGATGAGCGCCACGCGCCCGTCGGGGCGCAGGATGACGTTCGCCGGGTGCAGGTCGGCGAAGCGCACCCCGCGCGCGTGGACGGACATCAGCGCCCGGTCCACCTTCGCCAGGACGCCGGTCGCCCACGCGGTGTACGCGGCGAGCTGTTCGGCCGTGGGCTCGGGGCTGCCGAGCGGATAGCGGGCGAACACCTCCTCCAGGAGCGTCTCGCCCTCGACGTACTCCTCGACGAGGAAGTGGTGCTCCCAGACGACCAGGTGGTCCAGGACCCGGGGCACGCAGTCGAGCCCTTCGAGCCTCTCCAGGACCTCCCGCTGCCGGGTGAGCCGGGTGACGGCGTCGGCGCCGTCGTGGTCGAGCCCCGCGTGCGGCCGGGCCTCCACGAGGACGACGTAGCCGCCGCCCTCCCGGGACCGGGCCAGATAGACCCCGCCGCCGTTGGAGAAGTGCAGGGACTTCTCGATCAGGTACGGGAACTCCTCCCCGCCCGCCGTGCGGCGCTCGACCGAGGCGCGCAGCACCTCCGGGACCGTCACCCACTCCGGGACCGTGAAGACCGGGTCGCGCCGGTCCGGCACCAGCGTGCCGTCCGGTGCCCGCACGGCGTACACGAGTTCACCGCCGGGCGCCGTGTACGTCAGCGGGACGAACGCCCCGTACCGGACGTACACGGGGGAGTCCTCGTACCGGACGTCGCTGAGGACGTACGGGCCGGTGAAGCCCTTCAGGAGCGCCGCGAGCTCCGGAAGCAGCTCGGCGAGGACGCTGTCGTCGGCCGGGTAGAGGGTGAGGAGCTTGCCGCTGCCGCCCCGGTCGGCGTACTTGCTGTTCAGGAGCCGCAGCGCGGCCCCGCTGCGGAGGAACTTGAAGGTGACGCCCCGGTCCAGGCAGAACGCGGACACGAGGTCGCACACGGCGTCCGCGTCGTCGGCCGTGGCCGACACGTGGATCTTCCAGCCCTGCTCGGGCAGCCGCCCGCCCTCGGGCTCGACGACCGTCCACAGACCGTTGGCGCGGCGGCGCCAGCCGGGCGGACAGGGCCTTTTCCCGGCCGCGAACAGACTGTCCCCGTCCCGCATGTGCCACGGCGGTTCGAAGTAGGCCGGATCGGCCTGACAGTAGGCCATCAGCTCCGGAATCGTGGTGGCTTCCATGCGGACGTCTCCCGTGCGAGAAGGAAGGGGAAGAGGGAAGAAGGGGCTACGCGCGGTGCTCGGGTCCCAGCACGACCGGCAGCGCGAGCAGGTACCGCACCCGGCTCCTGCGGTAGTGCAGCTCCCGGGCGCCGGGCGCCAGGTCCAGGCCGGGAAGCGGCGGGCCAGCGTCCCGAGCGCCGTGCGGACCACCACCCGGGCGAAGCCGGCGCCCAGGCAGGCGTGCGGCCCGTGCCCGAAGGAGGCGTGGGGTACGGGACGCGCCCGGGTCGGGACCGTCGTGCGCGCCGGGGCACACGGCCGGGTCGTGGTTCGCGGCCGTCAGGGACGCCAGGACGCGGTGCCCCGCCGGGATCCGGACACCGGCCGCCTCGACCGGTGCGACGGCCCGGCGCGCGAACCCCACCGGATACGGGGTGACGTGGCGCAGGAGTTCCTCGGTCGCCGGTCCGGCGACGGCGTCCGGATCCCCGGCGAGCAGCCGCCACCGGTCGCGCTCGGCGAGGAGCGCGGCGACGCCGTTCCCGAGGAGCGTCGTCGTCGGCCGGGCCCCGGACACGAGCAGGAGACGGGCGGCCGCGACCACGTCCTCGTCGCGGGCGGTGCCGCACATCCTGCTCAGGAGGTCGTCGGCGGGCCGCTTCCGCCGCTCCCCGACGAGCCCGCCCAGATGGGCGTCGACGTCCTCGTGCGCGGCGGGCGGCGGTGTCGGGACCCGCCGGACGAGCCAGTCGGCGAGGTACGGCCGGTCCGGCTCCGGCACGCCGAGGAGCTCGCAGAGCGCGGCCACGGGCAGCGGGACCGCGAACGCGGCCACCAGATCGACCTCCCGGTCCCGGGGCAGCGCGTCCAGGAGCCCGTCGGCGACCCGCCGCAGCCGGTCCGGCAGCGAGCCGGTCCACTCCGGGTGAGGTGCCGCTCGACGAGCCCGCGCAGCCGGGCGTGCTCCCCGGCGTCGACCGTGATCGTGTCGGCGTCGCCCGGGTGGAGGAGGCCAACTCCGGTGGCTGCGGCCGGTATCCGGCCGTCGTCGCGGTGTCCCCCGGAGGCCGGGATGCGCGAGGACCGCCCGCGCGGCCTCCTGCCCCGTGACGACCCAGGTCGGTACGGAGCCGGGCGAGGCGAGCCGGTGGACCGGCCCGGCCTCGGCGAACCCGCGCATGACCGAGGGCTCGTGCAGGTCGGCGGGGGAGAGCGCCCGGTTCCGTACGGGACGGGCCCCTTCCCGGGGCGGGTCCCTTCCCGGGGCGGGTGCCTTCCCGGGACGCGTGACGAGACGCGCCAGGAACCGGCCGACGGCCCGCCCGGCCCCCTCGTCGGGGTTCGGCAGCACCAGGACCGGACAGGCGAGCCCGGACGCCGGGCCGTCCGCCGGAGGCTCCGGCGCGAGCGCCACCACGGCGGCCGCCCGTTCCGGATGCCGGTCCGCGAGCGCGAACACCGCGCCGCAGGCCCGGCCCTCCGCCACGAGGACCATCCGGTCCGGACTGTCCGGCGCCGCCAGGAAGGCGGTGAGCGGCGTGGTCCAGACGTCCTCCCGTCCCCGTGGACGGGGTGAGTGTCCGGACCCGCCAGCCGCCCCGCACCGCGAGCGACACCAGGCCGTCGGCCCCCGTACCCGTACGGCTTCCGCCGAGGAGCACGAGCTCCCCGATCCCCCGACGCCGGCACGGCGCTCATGTCGTACTCCCCGAAGCACTTCCGACGACCGGCGGGCTTTCGGTCGTGGTGCCCGCCTGTCGCATAGCCTCCGCCGCCGCAGGGAACGGCGACAGAGTGGACACCTACTCAAACCCCGGCGGACACCTACTCAACGGACAAGCGGAACAAGGGCGGAGAGGGCGGTGGGGAGGCCGGTGACGGGCGACGGAAGAGCCCTGCCCGCCGCCGGGGCACCCCTGGGCGGAACGCCCCTCGGCGGAACACCCCTCAATGGAACGCCCCTCAATGGAACGCCCCTGCCCTTCAGCGGGCGCCGGGCCGAACTGGAGCGGCTGCGCGGCGGACTGCGCAGGCCCGGCTGCCGGGGCGTCGTCGTCACGGGGGAGGGCGGCGTCGGAAAGAGCAGACTGACGGCCGAGTTCGCCGACGAGGTCGCCGCGCGCCACCGGACCGTGCGGCTCCCGGTGAGCGAGGCGGCCTCGCACGTCCCCTCGCGGCCTTCGCCCCGTATCTCACCGGCCCCGCGCTCCCCGGCGAACTCGGCCGCCACTTCCAGGAGTTGCGGCACCTGCTCGCCGCCCCGGCGGGCCGGCCCGCCCCTGCTCCTGGTGGACGACCTGCACCACCTGGACGCCTCCTCGCTGACCCTGCTGTCCGCGCTCGCCACCGACGCGACCACCGGGTTCTTCCTCGTCGCCACCCTGCCGCAGGACGCCGACTGGCCCGAGGCGCTGCGCTCGCTCTGGCACCAGGACGCCGTGGAGCACCTCCGCGTCGGCCCCTTCGACCGGGCCGCCACCGCCCGGCTCCTCGCCGACGCGCTCGGCGCCCCGTCTCCGCCCCGCCGTACGGGCCCTGTGGGAAGCGGGCCGGGGCAACGCGCTGTGGACCAGGGAGATCCTGCGGGCCGCCGTGCGGGAGGGCACCCTGCGGCCCGTGGACGAGGTGTGGTGCCTCACCGGACCGCTGGACGACACCCTGCTCGACGCCCCCGCCGAAGGACGCTTCCGCGGGCTCCCGGAGGACCGGCGCACCCTGCTGCGGCTGCTCGCCCTGTGCGGCCCGCTCGGGCTCGCCGACGCCCTGGCCCGGGTGACGCCCGGGGCCCTCGCCGAGCTGGAGGAGGAGGGGCTCGTCACGGTCACCGAGGACGACCGGCGCGGCCGGGTCCAGCTGGCCCACCCCTGGCACGCCCTGCTCCTGCGCCGTGGCACCCCGCCTCCTCGCCCGCTCCCTCCTGCTCGAACAGGCCGGACGCGTACGGCAGTACGGGGCGCGGCGGCACGGCGACGCGCTCTCCCTCGCCCGGTGGGAACTCGACGCCACCGGCACCGCCGACCCCGAACTGCTCGTCCGCGCGGCCGGGCACGCCCTGGACGACGGCGACGTCGACACCATGTGCCGGCTCGCGCGGGCCGCCCTGGCCCGGGGCCCGCACGTCGTGGCCGGACTGCTGCTCGGCGAAGGCCTCGGCCAGCGCGGCGAGTTCGGCGAGAGCATCCCGGTCCTGGAACGGGCCTTCGGCGAGGCCCGGACGCCCGGCGAGGTCGAGTCCGCCGCCGCGGCGCTCTCGCAGCACCACCTCTACGGCCTCGGCGACGCCCCGCCGCGTTCGCGGTCCTCGACCGGGCCGCCGACCGGATCGGGAACCGGCCCGCGCTCACGGCCTGCCGGGCCGGGCTTCTGAGCGCCGTGGGCCGCAACGACGAGGCCGCCGCGGTCCTGGCCCTCGCCGAGGGCGCCGACCCCAAGCCCGGGGCGAGGACACCGGCGGCGGCACCTGGACCCAGACCGACGTGCTGCTGCTCCAGGCGCACCTGCGGGTACGGCTCTCCGCGGGACGCGTCGACGAGGCCGTGCGCACCGGCCGCCATGCCTACGCCGTCCAGTCCGGGCTCGCCGACCGGTGGACCGCCTACTACCCGGCCCGCAGCCTGTACCTCGTGGCGGCGGCCCTCCTGGAGTCCGGCCGCCTCGACGAAGCGGAGCGCACCGCCCTCGAAGGCCAGGAAGCCATGCGGGACGCGGTCCCCGCCCTCACCGTCTGGTTCGCCTGGGTCCGCGGCCGCATCGCCCTCGAACGCGGCCTCGTCACCGACGCCCTCGCACACTTCCGCGAGGCCCGCGCCCTCGCCCGTCTCTGCGGCCAGCACTTCGCCGAGCAGCGCGCCTGGCGGCCTCGTCCTCGCCGCCGCCCAGACGGGCCGCATCGCCCCGAGGCGGAGTCCCTCGCCCCGTCCGCGCATCCGTGGACGGAACCCTGGCACCCGCCCAGGAACCCGGAGCGCGGGGCTGCCGTCCGCCCGTGTGGGGAGGGGTCGACGGCCGCCCGGACATCGGGAGTGCGGGGCTGCCGCCTGCCCGTGTGGGGAGGGTCGACGGCCGCCCGGACATCGGGAGTGCGGGGCTGCCGCCTGCCCGTGTGGGGGAGGGTCGACGGCCGCCCGGACATCGGGAGTGCGGGGCTGCCGCCTGCCCGTGTGGGGAGGGGTCGACGGCCGCCCGGACATCGGGAGTGCGGGGCTGCCGCCCGCCCGTGTGCCGGAGGGGTCGACGGCTGCCCAGGAACCCGGAGCGCGGGAGCTGCCGTCCGCCCACGTGCCGCACCCGCCGTCGGCCGCCCGGGAGCCCGGCGCGCCGGGGTGCCGCCCGTCCCCGCTCCGGGCGCTCCCTCTGCCAGTCCGACACCCTCCGCGCCCACGGCTGGGTGCTCCTGCTGCGCGGGGCGGAGGGTCCCGCGCGGGAGCTGATGCTCGACGCGGCCCGCGCGGCGCTCGCCCGGGGTGAGGCCACGGCCGCGACGGCGCTGCTGCACGACGTGCTGCGCTGGGGACCGGGGGCACCGCGGGGAGGCGGCCGGGGAACTGGCGGCGGCGACCGCGCTCGTGCAGGGTGCGCTCGCGGAGGTTCGGGCCGCGCACGCGGCGGCGGGGCTGATCCGGCGGCTCTGGAGGCCGTCGCCGGGCGGATGGCGGGGCTCGGCCTGCACCTGTACGCGGCAGAGGCCTTCGGGGAGGCGGCAGGGGCGTGGCGGAGCCGGGACCGCGCCGCGAGCGCCGCCAGGGCCGCGGCCCTGGCCCTGGCGCTGCGCGGCCGGTGCCAGGAGGCGGCGACGCCGGCGCTGGCCGGAGCCGCGGCGGCGGTGCCGCTGAGCGCCCGGGAGCGGGACATCGCGCTGATGGCCGCGCGCGGCCGTACGAGCCGGGAGATCGCCGAGGCGTACGTCCTGTCCGTGCGGACCGTGGAGAACCACCTCGGCCGGATCTACCGCAAGCTCGGCGTCACCGGACGGGCGGACCTGGCGGACGTCCTGCTCGGCTAGCGCGTGCCCGGCGCCGTGAAGCCGTCACGTCACGGCGCCGGACACGGGCCGCGCGCCGGTCAGGCCATGATGCCGCTCCCGTGCGGGGCGTACAGGTCGAGGAGGCGGACCCGGGTCACATGGAGGCGGTGGGCGAGGATCGACCCCACCCAGTACGTGACCGAGGCGCCGAACTCCACGTCCGAGCGGCACATCGACCGGACGGCCGGGGCGTCGAACTCGTACGCCCGCACCGGCGTCATCGCCTCGGCCCCCGACTGGCACAGGTACGGCGGGAACAGCCAGGAGAGACCGACCAGCTCGCCGTGGCGCAGGGTCTCGATCACGGGCGACCCGCGGCCCGGCACCTTCGCGTCGAGCGTCACCGCGCCCGTCTTGACGATCCAGAAGCGGTCGGCGTGCTGCTGCTCCTCGAACAGGCGGTCGCCGGACTCGAAGTACACATCCTCGGCGAAGGCCATCAGACGCTCCCGGTGCTCCGGCGGCAACGTGCTGACCTTGGGCGCGGCACTGCTCATGGCGGACCCTCCTCGCACACTCGGCTCCCACCCCCAGTGTGGGGCCGCCCGCCCCGGACGCAGGGTCCGGACCCGCCGACCGGGTGCCGACCCGAAGGGTGGTCCCGCGTTCACCTTCCGTGCACTGCTCCGTCCGGGTGCGCGGGCCGGGCGGAGGGCGGAGCATGAACGTGGGGAGGGAGCGGCAAGCGGGGGCGTGACCCTGGAGGGTGCCATGCCCGTACCGGACGGCGGCGACACGCTCGTCGTGTTGCGCGGGGTCGACAAGCACTTCGGCCCCCTGCACGTCCTCCGGTCCATCGACCTCACGATCCACCGCGGCGAGGTCGTCGTCGTCATCGGGCCCTCCGGTTCGGGGAAGTCGACGCTGTGCCGGGCGATCAACCGTCTGGAGACCATCGACGCGGGGGAGATCGTCGTCGACGGGCGGCCGCTGCCCGCCGAAGGACGCGAACTGGCGGCCCTGCGGGCCGACGTGGGCATGGTCTTCCAGTCCTTCAACCTCTTCGCGCACAAGACCGTCCTCGACAACGTGACCCTCGGTCAGATCAAGGTCCGCAAGAAGGAGCGGAAGGCGGCCGAGGAACGGGCGCGCGTCCTCCTCGACCGGGTCGGCGTCGCCTCCCAGGCCGACAAGTACCCGGCGCAGCTCTCCGGGGGCCAGCAGCAGCGCGTGGCGATCGCCCGCGCGCTGGCGATGGATCCGAAGGTCATGCTCTTCGACGAGCCGACCTCCGCCCTCGACCCGGAGATGATCAACGAGGTCCTGGAGGTCATGCGGCAACTCGCCCGGGACGGCATGACGATGGTGGTCGTCACCCACGAGATGGGCTTCGCGCGCTCCGCCGCCCACCGCGTCGTCTTCATGGCCGACGGAGGGATCGTCGAGGAGACGACCCCGGACGAGTTCTTCGGCAACCCGCGCAGCGAGCGCGCCAGGGACTTCCTCTCCAAGATCCTCCACCACTGACCCGTGCCAGCCCCCGAGGTGATCCTCATGAACCCGCTCAGGACCCGCAGGGCCACCGTGGCCGTCGCCGCGACCGTCGTCCTCTCCTTCACCTCCGCCGGATTCGCGCACGCCGCCGGCGCGCTCCCGGGACGGGACGACGGCGGCAAGATCACCGTCGGCATCAAGTTCGACCAGCCCGGCATCGGCCTGAAGACCCCGGACGGCACCTACACCGGCTTCGACGTCGACGTGGCCACGTACATCGCCAAGCAGCTCGGCCACGACCCGAAGGACATCGTCTGGAAGGAGGCCAAGAGCGCCGACCGGGAGACCCTGCTCCAGCGCGGGGACGTGGACTTCATCGCGGCCTCGTACTCGATCACGCCCAAGAGGATGGAGAAGGTCGACTTCGCCGCCCTACCTCCTCGCCCACCAGGACGTGCTGATCCGCGCCGATGACGACTCGATCAAGAAGCCGTCCGACCTGAACGACAAGAAGCTCTGCTCGGTCACCGGCTCCACCTCCGCGCAGAACGTCAAGACGAAGATCGCCCCGCACGCGCAGCTCCAGGAGTACGGCGGCTACTCCGAGTGCCTCACCGGCCTGGAGAACGGCGTCATCGACGCCATCACCACCGACGACTCGATCCTCGCCGGATACGCCTCGCAGCCCGACTTCAAGGGCAAGTTCAAGCTCGGCGGCTTCAAGCTGAGCAACGAGAACTACGGCATCGGCGTCCAGAAGGGCAGCCCCTCAAGGCCCGGATCAACAAGGCCCTGGAGAAGATGGTCGCCGACGGGTCCTGGGAGAAGGCGGTCCAGAAGAACTTCGGCCCCGCCGGATACAAGGCGGAGCCCGCCCCGAAGATCGGCGTCGTCGTCCCGTGAGCCGGCCGCCGTGTTCGACTTCCTCCAGGGGTACGACCTGCTCGGAGCCTTCTGGGTGACGGTGCAGCTCACCGTCTACTCCGCGATCGGCTCCCTCGTCTGGGGGACGCTGCTGGCCGCGATGCGCGTCAGCCCCGTCCCCCTCATGCGGGGCTTCGGCACCGTCTACGTCAACATCGTCCGCAACATCCCCCTCACCGTCATCATCGTTTTCACCTCGCTGGGCCTCTTCCAGACCCTCGGGGTCAGCCTCGGCGCCGACCGGTTCACCACCATCGACTTCCGGCTCGCCGTCCTCGGACTCACCGCCTACACCAGCGCCTTCGTCTGCGAGGCCCTCCGCTCCGGCATCAACACCGTCCCCCTCGGACAGGTCGAGGCCGCCCGCGCCATCGGGCTCGACTTCCCGCAGGTGCTGCGCCTGATCGTGCTCCCGCAGGCCTTCCGCTCCGTCGTCGGCCCCCTCGCCAACGTCCTCATCGCCCTCACCAAGAACACCACCGTGGCCGCCGCCATCGGCGTCTCCGAAGCGGCCCTGCTGATGCGGGAGATGATCGAGAACGAGGCCCAACTCCTCCTCATCTCCGCGATCTTCGCCGTCGGCTTCCTCTGCCTCACCCTGCCCACCGGCCTCCTCCTCGGCCGGCTGGCCAAGAAGGTGGCGGTGAAGCGGTGAAGGAATCGCCCACCGTCCTCTACGACGTCCCCGGCCCCCGCGCCCGGCGGCGCAACCTCCTCTGGTCGCTGCTGTTCCTGCTCGGCCTGGCCGCCGTGGTGTGGTGGGTCGTGGCGGGCCTCGCCGACAAGAACCAGCTGGACTGGGCCAAATGGGCGCCCTTCTTCACCGACGCCCGCGTCTGGGAGACGTACCTCCTGCCCGCCCTGAAGAACACCGTGATCGCCGCCGGACTCGCCATGGCCATCGCCCTGCCCCTGGGCGCGCTCCTCGGCATCCTCAGGCTCTCCGACCACCGCGCCGTCCGCGCGGTGGCGGGCACCGTCGTCGAGTTCTTCCGGGCCATCCCCGTCCTGATCCTGATGCTCTTCGCGAACGCCGCCTACTCCCAGTTCACCGGCATCAGCCCGGACAGCCGCCCCCTGTACGCCGTCGTCACCGGCCTCGTCCTCTACAACGCCTCCGTGCTCGCCGAGGTCGTCCGCGCCGGCATCCTCGCCCTCCCCGCCGGCCAGACCGACGCGGCCAAGGCCATCGGCATGCGCAAGGGCCAGACGATGGTGTACGTCCTGCTGCCGCAGGCCGTCACCGCCATGCTGCCCGCCCTCGTCAGCCAGCTCGTCGTCATCGTCAAGGACACCGCCCTCGGCGGCGCGATGCTCGGCTTCTCCGAACTCCTCGCCTCCGTACGCCCGATGAGCGCCAACTACGGGGCCAACACGATCGCCTGCTTCACCGTCGTCGCCGTCCTCTTCGTCCTCCTCAACCTCGCCCTCACCACCTTCGCCTCCTGGCTCGAACGCCGGCTCAGGCGCGGCAGGAAGTCCACCGGAGCGGTCGTCGGCGCCGAGGCGGTGGAGGACCTGGCGGTGCCGGGCGAACACCCGGACACGCGCTGAGACCCATACGGGTGACGCGGCCCCATGCGCGCGGCCGGGTGTGCCGAAATACCGACCATGAACGCCACCAGGCCCGCGCCCGAGCCGCTCCCCGAACACCAGGGACCCACCCGCACCGACCGTCTCCTCGCCGCGCTCGGCGGCCTGGTCTCCGCGTACGTCTCCCTGGCCGTCGCGGACCTCGCCTCCTTCTGGGTACGGCCCGAGGCCGGCCCCGTCGTGGCCGTCGGAGGCGCCGTCGTCGACCGGACCCCCGCGGCCCTCAAGGAATGGGCGATCCGCGCCTTCGGCGAGAACGACAAGGCCGTCCTCCAGCTCGGCATCCTGCTCCTCCTCGCCCTCCTCGCCCTCGGGATCGGAGTGTTCGCGCTCCGCCACCGCCCGCTCGGCGCGGCGGCCGTCGGAGCCTTCGGCATCCTCGGAGCCGTCGCCGCCGTCACCCGACCCGACTCCGAATCCGTCACGGACGCCGTGCCCTCCCTCGTCGGAGGCGCCGCGGGCGCGCTCCTGCTGTACGTCCTGACCGGCCGGCTCCTCGCCCCCGGGCCCGGCCCCGCCCGGACGGACCGGCGCGGCTTCCTGAAGATCGCCGCCTCCACCGGACTCGCCGCGACCGGGGCCGCCGCCGTCGCCCGCGCCATCGGCACCCCGTACAGGAGAACGCCACCGCCTCCCGCGAGGCCCTGCGCCTGCCCCGGCCCGCGTCCCCGCACCGGCCGTGCCCGCCGGAGCGCAGCTCCCCGTCCCCGGCATCAGCCCCTTCGTCACCCCGAACCGCGACTTCTACCGGGTCGACACCGCCCTCGTCGTCCCCAAGGTCGACGCCGACCGCTGGCGGCTGCGGATCCACGGCAGCGGCGTCCGCGAGGAACGCACCGTCACCCTGCGCGAGCTCATGGCCCGGCCGGTGGTGGAACGGGACATCACCCTGTGCTGCGTCTCCAACCCGGTCGGCGGCCCGTACGCCGGCAACGCCCGCTGGCTCGGCGTCCGCCTCGCCGACCTGCTCCGCGAGGCCGGCGTCCGCCCGCCCTCCCGAGGAGGCCCGCCGACCAGCTGGTCGCCCGCTCCGTCGACGGCATGACCATCGGCACCCCCGTCGAGACCGTCATGGACGGCCGCGACGCCCTCCTCGCCTTCGGGATGAACGGCGAACCCCTGCCGTTCAGCCACGGCTTCCCCGTCCGCATGGTCGTCCCCGGCCTGTACGGCTACGTCTCCGCCTGCAAGTGGATCGAGTCGATCGAGCTCACCACCTTCGCCGCGTACGACGCCTACTGGGTCCCGCGCGGCTGGGCGGCCCAGGCCCCCGTCAAGACCCAGTCCCGCATCGACACCCCGCACGCCTTCGCCCGCCCCGCCCCGGCCCCGTCACGGTCGCCGGGGTCGCCTGGGCCCAGCACCGCGGCATCCGCCGGGTGGAGGTACGGGTCGACGACGGCCCCTGGCAGGAGGCCCGGCTCGCGGCGGCGGACGGCGTCGACACCTGGCGCCAGTGGGTCCACTCGTGGCAGGCCACCCCCGGCCGCCACACCCTCACCGTCCGCGCCACCGACGGCACCGGCGCCACCCAGCCGGAACGGCCCACCGACACCATGCCCGACGGGGCCCAGGGATGGCACTCGGTCGAGGTGACGGTCAAGGGGATGAACCCGCCGCGCGGTCAGAACCAGTGCAGGCAGTGCGGGCGCGCTCGCCCCGGAACAGGGCGTCGGCGAGGGCGGCCGCGCCCGGACGGTGGGCCCGGACGTGCCCGGCGCGCACGAGCGTGCTCGGCGCGGTCCCGCCGAGGTAGACCGAGCCCAGGTCCCGCACGTCCAGCGACAGGTCGGGATCCCGGTCCGTCGGCACGCACACCGCCCTGCCGTCCCTGACGGTCAGCAGATGGCGGCCGCGCTCCCCGAGGAACGGGTCGTCCACGTCGAGGACGAGCTCGCCGTCCGCGCACCAGCCGCGCGCGGCCAGCGCCCCAGGACGTCGAGCAACCGCACCCACAGCCAGTCGCCGTCGTCGCCCGCCTCGGCGGCGCGGAAGTCCGCCAGCCGCCAGCGCAGCGGGTGATCGGACGGGACGTGCTTGAACACGACCCGGTCGACCAGGTCGTGCCCGAGCAGGAACCGGGCCAGGGACAGGAAGACGGCGTCGTCGGTGGCGACGGTCTCGTCGACCGTCAGGACGCGGGCCTCGCCGAGCGAGTAGCTCGCGTACCCGTCCGGGACCCCGTCGGCGTCCCGGTGGACGGCCACGTGCCGCGGAGCCGGAGCGATCGGCGGCTGCCCGCGCGCCGGGCCCACCAGCGGTGCGGCCGGGACAGCGCGCCGGGCGTCGCACGCCGGTAACGGTCGTAGACCTCCTCCAGGATCCCGGCGCACTCGCCGCGCCGCAGCACCTCCACCGAGCCGCCGCCCGAGCCGCCGCCGGTGTCGCCGTCCGCGCCGCCGCCCGAGTCGCCGTCCGCGCCGCCGTTCGTGTCGCCGCCGGTGTCGCCCGCCCGGGAGCGGCCAGTTCCGCCCGGTGGCGACGCACCGTCAGCCGCCCCGTGGAGGTCGCGGGACCGTACCCGTACCGGCCGTAGATCGTGGCCTCGGAGGCGAGCAGCACGGAGAGGAGCTCCCCGCGGGCCCGCAGCTCGGCGAGCTGATGCCGCATCATCGCGGTGAGCACCCCTTGGCGCCGGTGCGAGGGCAGCACGCCGACGGCGGACACCCCGCCGACCGGGACGACGGCCCCGCCGGGCAGGGTGAGCTCGAAGGAGTACGCGTTGGCCGTCCCCACGGGCCGCCCGTCCTCCGCCAGCGCGAGCAGACCGCGGTCCATCTCGAACGCCGACCACCAGACCCCGCCGCCGTCCTCGGCCGGCGTCTCCGGGAACCGGCCGAACGCGGTGTGGAGCGTGTCGACGAAGATCCCGAGGTCCTCGTCGGTCGTGGGACGGATCCTCATGGGCAACGCTGCCTCCCCGGTCGCGCGGGCACCACGCCCCGTGGCCCCGCCACAGTGCAGCGCGCCCCCGTGACCAGGTCAAACGAATTACGGCCGGACCGGCGCGGAGTGGCCGCGGCGTAACGAACGGGTGCCACGGGCCCGTTCGGCGCGCACATGAGGGAGACTGCTCCCGTGCGTGGACATCTGCCGGACGAGAACCCCGGCTTCGTGGGACGCCGTACGGAACTGGAGCGCGTGTCCGCCGCGTTGGCGGACCACCGCCTCGTCACCGTGACCGGCGTCGGGGGAGTCGGCAAGACCCGGCTCGCGCTGCGCGCCGCGCACCGCGCCGCCGGCGCGTACCCGGACGGCGCCTGGTGGACCGACCTGACCCAGCTCGACGACGACCGGCTCCTCGTCGCCCTCGTCTCCGACTCCGTCGACCTCGCCGACCACACCCCGGCGCGGCCACCACCGGACTCCGCCGCCGGCTCGCCGACGACCGGCTGCTCCTCGTCCTCGACTCCTGCGAGCACCTCGCCGGACCCTGCGCCCGGCTCGTCGCCGAACTCCTCGCCGCCGCCCCGGACTCACCGTCCTCGCCACCAGCCGGCGCCCCTCGGCGTCCCCGGCGAGCGGGTCGTCGCCCTCGACCCCTGCCGCCCGCCGGAGCCGACGCCCTGGAACTGCTCCGCCGGGCCGCCGGAGCGGACTTCCCCGCCGCCGGACCCGCCGGCGAGATCTGCGTACGCCTCGAAGGCATCCCGCTCGCCCTGGAACTGGCCGCCGCGCAGATCCGCCTCCAAGGCGCCGAAGCCGTCCGCGACCAGCTCGGCACCCGCCTCGACGCCCCGCCCGAAGCCCGCTTCGACCTGCTCGCCCACCCGGACGGGTGTGGCCGAGCCGCCACCAGACCCTGCGCGCCGCCATCGGCTGGAGCCACGAGCTGAGCGCCCCCTCGAACGCCTCCTCTGGGCCCGGCTCTCCGTCTTCCGCGGCCCCTTCGACCTCGCCTCCGCGACCGCCGTGTGCGGCGGCGGCCCCTGGACCCCACGACCCTGCCCGGCGCGCTCGACGGACTCGTCCGCTCCTCCGTGGTCCGCCCGCCCGACGCCGCCGGCCGGCTCCGGATGCTCGACACCATCCGCGAGTACGGGGCGACCTGGCTGGAGCGGACCGGCGAGACCAGGACGGTCGCCGACCGGCACGCCGCCCACTTCCGGGACCTGGCCCGCCGGGCGGAGACCGAATGGCACGGCGCCCGCCAGCTCCGCTGGTACCGGACCGTCGACGCGCACCACACCGACCTGCGCACCGCCCTCGACCGGCTGCTGCGCACCGACCCCGACGCCGCCCTCGACCTCGTCGGCTCCGTCTCCTTCGCCTGGTCCTGCCGAGGCCGCCTCCGCGAGGCCCGCGGCGGCCTCGAACAGGCCCTGCTCCTCAGCGGGGCCCGCGGCCGCGTCCGGGCCCGCGCCCTGTGGGCCCTCGGCGTCACCCTCGTCCTCCAGGGCGAGTCCCGGCCCGCCCAGGAGGTGAGCGAGAACTGCGCCCGCGAGGCCCGGTACGCGGAGTGCGCGGAGCACGCCGCGTCCGAAGGGCCCGGCGACCTCACCCTCGACGCCGCCGCCCTCGCCGGACTCCTCGCCCTGACCACCGGCCGGCCCGCCGCCGCGTACGTCGTCGTGGACCACGTCCTCGACGCCGCCCCAGGCGGCCCCGCCGACTCCGCCGCCCGGCTCCGCTGCCACCTCGTGCGGGTCTTCGCCCTCACCGGCCTCGGCCGCCTCGCCGAGGCACGGGAACGGGCCCTCCACCTGCGCGACCTGTGCCGCGAACTCGACGAACACTGGACCCGCACCGCCCTCGAGTACCAGCTCGCCCTCACCTGCCTCATGGAGGGCGACCCGGCCGCCGCCGCCGCCACGCCCGCGCCATGCTCGAAGGCACCCGCGGCCTCGGCGCGAGCCTCGGCGTCGCCCTCGGCCTCGACGTCCTCGCCACCGCCCTCGCGGCCGCCGGCGACGGCGCGCGCGCCGCCGACGTCTCCGGCACCGGCGAGGCCTACTGGCGCTCCACCGGCCAGCCCCGGCGCGGCCTCCCGGCCTCCGGGCCCTCCGCGAGAAATACACCGGCTCCGCCCGCGCGACCCTCGGCGAACCCGCCTACCAGCAGATCTTCCTCCGCGCCCTCACCGGCCTCCCCAGGACGGCCTCGAACAGGCCCTCCGCGGCGCCCGGCAGGAGTGAGGGGACCCCTCGACGCGCCGGGCGACGCTCTCGACGCTCCGGGCGGGCCGGAGTGCCGGGCCGGGCGTGGCCTCCGGCAGGGCCGACGGGCTCGACGCGCTGGGCGCCGCGTGGTCACCCACAGGGCCGACGGGCCCGACGCGCCGGGTGCCGCGTGGCCTCGGGCGGGATCGACGGGGCCGACGTGCTGGGCGGGCCCGAGTGCCGGGCGGGGCGCGGCCTCCGGCAGGATCGACGGGCCTGAGCGCCGGGCGCCGCGCGGTCACCCACAGGGCCGACAGGCCCGACGCGCCAGGTGCCGCGTGGCCTCCGGCGGGCCCGAGTGCCGACAGGGCCCGAGAGTCAGCCCGGCGCCGCCCCGGCAGGACCCGGCGCGACCCGACGTGCCGGGCGTCTCACCCGGGCGGACGATGAGGGCATGGACGGATCCTTGAGCGGGCTGGGCGCCATCAGCGCACCGGGAGGGTGGCACGACCCGGTGAGGGTGTCAGCGTGCAGGAGCTCGCGCTCGCCGCACGGAACCACGGGCTGCCCCTGGAGGCCCTGCGGTACGAGGTGACCCCGCCCGGCCTCCACTACGTCCTGACGCACTACGACATCCCGGCCACCGACCCCGAGGGCTGGCGGCTCGGCGTCGGCGGGCGGGTCCTGAGGCCGCTCGATCTGGACCTGGCGGCGCTCCGGGCCCGGCCCGCCGTCACCCGCCGGGTCACCCTGGAGTGCGCGGGAACGGCCGGGCCCGGCTCACCCCCGCCCGGTCAGCCAGCCCTGGCTGGACGAGGCCGTCGGCACCGCCGACTGGACCGGCGTGCCGCTGGCCGCCCTCCTCGCGGAGGCGGGCATCGCCGAGGACGCGGCCGAGGCGGTGTTCACCGGCGCCGACCACGGGGTCGAGCGCGGCGTCGAGCAGGACTACCGCCGCAGCCTGCCCCTGGCGACGGCCGCCGACCCGGCGCGGGACGTCCTCGTCGCGTACGCGATGAACGGGGCGCCCCTGCCGCCGCAGCACGGCAGCCCGCTCCGGCTCGTCGTCCCCGGCTGGTACGGCATGGCGCACGTGAAGTGGCTGCACGACATCACGCTCGGCGACACCCCGTACACCGGCTTCCAGCAGAGCGTCGCCTACCGCCTGCGCCGGGAGCCGGACGACCCGGGGGAGCCCGTCACCCTCATCGCGCCCCGGGCCCTGATGGTGCCGCCGGGCTTCCCGACTTCATGTCCCGCACCCGCGTCGTCCGCCCCGGGCCCGTGACGCTCACCGGACGCGCCTGGTCCGGGCACGGCCCGGTCACTCGCGTCGAGATCAGCGAGGACGGCGGGGCGGCCTGGACCGACGCCGTCCTCGACCGGGACCCCGCGCACCCCTGGGCCTGGTCCGCCTGGCGGGCCGCCTGGACGGCGACGCCGGGGCTGCGCCACCTGACCGTGCGGGCCACCGACGCCGAGGGGAACGTCCAGCCGCTCACCGGCCCGTGGAACCGCGGCGGCTTCGCCAACAACCTCGTCCAGCGCGTCGAGGTGCTGTGCACCCCGGACACCTCGGCCCGGGAGGGGGCGGACGGCGCGTAGAGTCGACCCGGCGCACCCCGGACCAGCGGGTACGCCGCCGACCGACCCTGACGAGGAGACCCCGTGACCGACCCGGCGCCCACCGCCCTCCAGCAGCAGATCGCCCGGGACCTCCAGGTCGCCGAGGTCTTCGACCCGAAGGTGGAGATCGAGCGCCGGGTGGCGTTCCTCACCGAGCGGCTCACCTCCACCGGGCTGCGCTCCCTCGTCCTCGGCATCAGCGGCGGCGTCGACTCCACGACCGCCGGCCGGCTCTGCCAGCTCGCCGTGGAGCGGGCCCGCGCCGCCGGGCACGACGCCGCCTTCTACGCGATGCGCCTGCCGTACGGCGTCCAGGCCGACGAGCGGGACGCGCAGACCGCGCTCGGCTTCATCCGCGCCGACCGGGTCCTCACCGTGGACGTCAAGGCCGCCAGCGACGCGGCCCTGGAGGCCTGCCTCGCCGGCGGGACGACCTTCCGCGACGCCCACCACCAGGACTTCGTGCAGGGCAACATCAAGGCCCGGCAGCGGATGATCGCCCAGTACGCGGTCGCCGGAGCCCACGACGGCCTCGTCGTCGGCACCGACCACGCGGCCGAGGCCGTCTCCGGCTTCTTCACCAAGTTCGGCGACGGCGCCGCCGACGTCGTCCCGCTGACCGGCCTGACCAAGCGGCGCGTCCGCGCGATCGCCGACGAGCTGGGCGCCCCCGCCGAGCTCGTGTGGAAGACCCCCACGGCCGACCTGGAGACCCTCGACCCGGGCAAGGCCGACGAGGACGCGCTCGGCGTCACCTACGACGACATCGACGACTTCCTGGAGGGGAAGCCGGTCGCGGAGGCCGCGTACGCCACCATCGTCCGCCGCTACGAGCTCACCGAGCACAAGCGGCAGCTGCCGATCGCCCCCTGAGCCCCGAGTGCTCGGTACGGATGCCTAGTACGGAGTCCTGAGCTCTCGTACGCCCCCGCCATGTGATCCACTGTTCTCGCGGGGGCGTACGAACAGGAGCGGGAACAGCGTTGACCACCTACCGCCAGCCGGGCCTCGTCCTCACCGACCACCGTTTCCCCGTCCCCCTCGACCACGACCGCCCCGACGGCGAACGCATCGAGGTCTTCGGCCGCGAGGTCGTCGCGAGCGAGCACGCCGGAACGGGCCGGGAGAAGCTTCCCTGGCTGGTCTACCTGGAGGGCGGCCCCGGCTTCGGCGCCCGCCGCTTCATCGGGCCGCAGGCCTGGCTCGGCCGCGCGGTGCGGGAGTTCCGCGTGCTCCTCCTCGACCAGCGCGGCACCGGCCGCTCCACCCCCGCCAACCGGCAGACCCTGCCGCTGCGCGGCGGCCCGGCCGAGCAGGCGGAGTACCTGACCCGCTTCCGCGCCGACTCCATCGTCAAGGACTGCGAGCTGATCCGGCGCCGCCTCACCGGCGGCGCCCCCTGGACCGTCCTCGGCCAGAGCTTCGGCGGCTTCTGCGCCACCCACTACCTCTCCACCGCCCCCGAGGGCCTGGACACCGTCCTCGTCACCGGCGGCCTGCCCTCCCTGGACGCCACCGCCGACGAGGTCTACCGCGCCGCCTACCCCCGCGTACGGCGGAAGAACGAGGCCCACTTCACCCGCTACCCCCAGGACGCCGAACGGGCCCGCGCCATCGCCGCCCACCTCCTCGACCAGGAGGTCACCCTCCCCGGCGGCGGCCTCCTCACCGTCGAGGCCTTCCAGTCCCTCGGCATCCTCCTCGGCTCCGGCGACGGCACCCACCAGCTCCATCTGCTCCTGGAGGGCGCCTTCGTGCCCACCCCGGGCGGCCCCGCGCTCTCCGACACCTTCCTGGAGCAGGTCCAGGCGCACCTCTCGTACGCCGGACACCCGCTGTACGCCGTCCTCCACGAGGCCATCTACGCCCAGGGCCGGGGCCCCACCGACTGGGCCGCCGAGCGCGTCCGGGCCGAGCACCCCGAGTTCGACGCCCGCACGGCGCTCGCCGAGGGCGCGACCCCGTTCTTCACCGGCGAGACCGTCCACCCCTGGCACTTCACCACCGACCCCGCCCTGCGCCCGCTCCGCGAGACCGCCGAACTGCTCGCCGCGCGCACCGACTGGGCGCCGCTGTACGACCCGAGCGGCTCGCCGCCAACCGGGTGCCGGTGGCGGCCGCCGTCTACCACGACGACATGTACGTCGACACCGCCCACTCCCTGGAGACCGCGCGCGCCGTGCGCGGCCTGCGGACCTGGGTGACCGACGAGTACGAGCACGACGGGGTGCGGGCCGGCGGGCCGCGCGTCCTCGACCGGCTCCTCGCCCTCGCCCGGGACGAGATCTGAGAGAACACGTCATAGGATTCGGCGCGCAATCGAGCAGCAATGACACCGGGGCGTGCGCCCCGGTCCGCGCGAGGGGTCCGGATGGCGGCACGCGAGACCCCGGCCTCCGGCCGGGAGCTGAAGTTCCGGGCCCTCATGGCCGAGCTGCGGCGCGGCATCCTCGACGGCACCTGGCCCCCCGGCAGCAAGCTCCCCACCGAGCGCGCCCTCGCCACCGAGACGGGCCTGTCCGTCACCACCGTCCGCCGCGCCTACGAGGACCTCGTCGCCCTCGGCCTCGTCGAGCGGCGCCAGGGCGCGGGCACCTTCGCCGCCCACCGGCCCGAGCGGGACCGGGCCGACCGCCGGATCGTCGGCGTCCTCGTCCCCGACACCACCTTCTACTACCCGCGCGTCCTCCAGGGCATCGAGAGGGAACTCGCGGCGGCGGCGCCCGGCTCGTCCTCGCCTGCTCGCACTACGACCCCGCCGAGGAGGACGCCGCCGTCGAACGGCTCCTCTCCGCGGGCGTCCACGGCCTCCTCCTCGTCCCCGGCCTGCACACCGCGACCGACCCGGTACGGCGCGCCGAGGACTCCTCGCCCTGCCCGTCCCCGCCGTCCTCGTCGAGCGCCGGCTCGCCGCCCACGGCCCCGGCGACCCCACCGAGCACGTCTGCACCGACCACGAGGGCGGCGCCTACGACGCCGTGCGCCACCTGCGGGCCCTCGGCCACGAGCGGCTCGGGCTCGTCGCCCGCACCGACGCCCCCACCACCGCGCCCGTCGAGTCCGGCTTCGCCCGCGCCCTCGACGACCTCGGGCTGCCCGCCGGGACGTACGAGCGGGACGTGATGGCCCGCTGGGACCCGCGGCGCGCCGACCGGGCCCTCGGCGCGCTGCGCGCCTCCGGCGTCACCGCCGCGCTCTGCTTCGGCGACCGGGAGGCCGCCCTGCTGCTCGGAGCGGCCCGCCGCGCCGGCCTCCGGGTGCCGGAGGACCTCGCCCTGATCAGCTACGACAACGAGTTCGCCGATGTCGCCGAGACCCCGCTGACGGCCGTCTCGCCCCCCAAGTACCAGCTCGGCCGCCTCGCCGCGCAGATCCTGCTCCGGCGGCTCGCCGAGGGCGACGCGTCCCCGCTCCACCAGGTGCAGCTGAGACCCCGTCTGGTGGTCCGCGCCTCCTGCGGCGGACGGGCGGACGGAAACCCACAAAAGTCCAAGCATTGAGTATGGATTGCTCATGGCGCGCTCCGGTCCCACGGGATACAACTCGGTGTCGGACCCGCGAGGGACTCAGCGAGGAGAGGATCCGGACCATGAGCACCCACGTCAGCGCGGAGATCGCCGGCCAGCCCGACTGCTGGCGCCGCGCCGCCGAGATCGCCGACCGCGACGCCGGCCTGCTGCCGCCCGCGGCGAGCGCGTCGCGGTCGTCGGATGTGGCACCTCGTACTTCATGGCCCGTGCCTACGCGGCCCTGCGGGAGTCCCTCGGCGCGGGCGAGACCGACGCGTTCCCCGCCTCCGACACGACCCCGCTCGGCCGGGGCTACGACCGGATCGTCGCCCTCACCCGCTCCGGCACCACCACGGAGGTCGTGGACCTGCTCGCCCGCGCCGCCGGGAGCATCCCGACGCTCGTCGTCACCGGGGTCCCCGACAGCCCCGCCGGGCGGCTCGCCGACCGGGTCGTCGACCTCGGCTTCGCCGACGAACGCTCCGTCGTCCAGACCCGGTTCGCCACCACCGCCCTCCAACTCCTGCGCGCCGGGCTCGGCGTGGACCTCGGCCCTCGATCGCCGACACCGAACTCGTCCTGTACGAGCGGCTGCCCGCCGCCTGGGAGCGGCGCGGCCAGTTCACCTTCCTCGGCACCGGCTGGACCGTCGGGCTCGCCGACGACGCGGCGTTCAAGCTCCGCGAAGTGGCCCGCGCCTGGACGGAGTCGTACGCGGCGATGGAGTACCGCCACGGCCCGATCACCATCAGCGACCGCGCGAGCCTGGTCTGCTGCATCGGCCCGGAGCCCTCCGGCCTGCGCGACGAAGTGGAGTCCACGGGCGCCCTGTTCGCCGCCGACGCGATCGACCCGGTCGCGGCCCTCGTCCGCGCCCAGCGCCTCGCGGTCGCCCTCGCGGCCCGGCGCGGCCTCAACCCCGACCGCCCGCGCCACATCTCACGGTCCGTCATCCTCGCGGGAGCGTTCCGCCCGACGGTGTCGGAGGCGACCCGTATCCTGCGGTCATGATCGACACGGATGCACAGGACCTCCTCGAGATGCCCGGCGACTGGACGCGCGCGCTCGCCGTCGTCGCCCACCCCGACGACCTGGAGTACGGCTGCGCGGCGGCCGTCGCCGCGTGGACGGACGCGGGAAGGAGGTCACGTACGTCCTCGCCACCCGCGGCGAGGCCGGCATCGACACCCTCGCCCCCGACGTCTGCGGGCCGCTGCGCGAGCGGGAGCAGCGGGACAGCGCCGCCGTCGTCGGCGTGGACACCGTCGAGTTCCTCGACCACCGCGACGGCGTGATCGAGTACGGGCTCGGCCTCCGCCGCGACATCGCGGCCTCGATCCGCCGCCACCGCCCGGAACTCGTCATCACCCTCAACCACCGGGACACCTGGGGCGGCTTCCCCGGCGCCCCCTGGAACACCCCCGACCACCTCGCCGTCGGCCGCGCCACCCTCGACGCCGCCGCCGACGCCGGAAACCGCTGGATCTTCCCCGAACTGACCGACCAGGGCCTCGCCCCTGGAACGGCGTCCGCTGGGTCGCCGTCGCCGCCTCCAGCACCCCCACCCACGCCATCGACGCCACCCCCGGCCTGGACCGCGCCATCCGCTCCCTCCTCTGCCACCGCGCCTACATCGAGGCCCTCACGGACGAGGACCCGGAGAAGTACGTCCGCGACTTCCTGACCACGGCGACGGCCCGCGCCTCGGACCGCTTCGGCGACCGCCCGGCGGTGACGTTCGAACTCTTCGGCCGCTAGGGTCGGTCGAGGGAGTCCTTTTCCACGGAGTCCTTTTCCACGGGGGTGGGCGAATGGCGTACGTGAACTCGCGGCAGGTGACCGGGCCGACGGCCGACCAGGAGCGGCTGATCCACCGAAGGGCGGTGCGGGGTGCGGTCGGCGGCGGGATCATCGGGATGCTGGCGCCGGCGGCCCTGACGTTCTCCTACTTCCCGAGCGGAGTGATCGAGCTGTTGTGGCGGTCCGGGTGGTCGTGGGCGCTGGGCGGGCTCGCCGTGCTGGCCTGTGGCGCCCTCGGCACCTGGTCCGGGGCGCGGCTCGGCCGTATCAACGGCGTACGCGAGGGGGCGCTCGAAGCGGGCGAGGCAGTGCTGAGCCTGTATTCCGTCCGTCCTCCCGTGGTGGACGGACGGCCGACCAAGCCGGCGGACGCCACCCGCTTCGAGCTGCGCGTGACCGATCGGAGCCTCCAGCTGTGGGACGGGCCCGACCAGCTCTGGAGACATCCCTGGTCCGAGCTCCGTCTGACGGAGGCCGACGACGGCCTGCTCCTCGTCCACCACGGGGACCGGGCGATCGCGGAGCTGCTGCTCGGCAGCGGTGAGGTGGTCGGCCCCTGGGACGCCCTGCTGCTCGGCGCTCAGCGGCTGCGCGCACGCCGCCGCTGAGCGCGGTCGGCCCGCCCCTCGGTCGGCCTACCCCTCGGCAGGGGCTTCATCACCGCGAAGACCGCGCCGAAGGGGTCGGCGAGCCAGGCGATGCGGCCGACGTCGGGGATGTCGGCGGCGGGCAGGAGGACCGAGCCGCCGCTGCCCTGGGCGGTGCGGGAGGTGGAGTCGGGGTCGTCCACCATGAAGTAGGGGATCCAGGACGGTCTCATTCCTTCCTGGAGTTCGGCGACGCCGCCGAAGGAGGTGGCCTCCTGGTCGCCCTCGGCGGTGGAGATCACGCGGTAGGTGATGCCGGGGGCGTTCATCTCGGACCAGCGCCAGCCGAACAGGGTCCGGTAGAAGGGGAGGGTGGACTCCGGGTCGGGGACGTGGAGTTCGGTCCACAGGAGGGTGTTGGGGGCGGAGGTGCGCTCAGGCCCTTGACCTCGCCGGGCTGCCAGACGGCGAACCGGGCGCCGGCGGGGTCGGTGAGGGCGGCCATGTGGCCCGCGCCCATGACGTCGAAGGCCTCGACGCGGACGGTGCCGCCCGCCTGCTCGGCGGCGGCCTGGGTCGCGGCGGCGTCGGGGTCTGGAAGTACACGGTCCAGGCGCTGTGCGCGCCCTCCTCGGTGAGCGGGCCGAGGGCGGCGACCGTGGCGCCGTCCTGCTGGAAGAAGCCGTAGCCGCCGGTGTCGGGGCCCGCCGACCGGAACTCCCAGCCGAAGACCGCGCCGTAGAAGGCGGCCGCGGCGCCGGTGTCCGGGCTGCCGAGGTCGAGCCAGTCGGGTGAGCCGGTGGTGAACTGCGTACCGAGCATGGGGTCCCGTCCTTGCGTCGTCCGTGGCCGAATGTGGTCACCATGGCCGATCCTCGCCCGAGGGTCCCCGGGCGCAGCCCGGGGCGTCGCGTTTCATCCGGCCGGCCGACGGGCCGCCGCCTCCTCCAGGTCCGCGAACAGGAGCTCGTTGCTGATCGCCACGCCCGCCCGGTAGCCCCGGCTCACCGCGTTGACGACCTGCTCCTGCGGTCCCGTCACGTTCCCGGCGGCCCAGACGCCGGGAACGCTCGTCCGGCCGGTCTCGTCGACCGCGACGAACTCCCCGAAGGGGGTCTCGCGCAGCCGGGCGCCCAGTTCCCGCAGCACGCCGTCCCGCGCCGCGAGCCGCCGCGCCCCGACGAAGACCACCGAGCGCGGCACGATCCGCCCGTCGGCGAGCCGGACGCCGGTCAGCCGGTCGTCCTCGACGGCGAGCCCGGCGACCTCGCCGGTGACGACCTCGACCCCGGCCGCGTCGAGCAGCTCCGCGTCCCGGGGGGAGAGCCCGTCGGCCGTGTGCAGGAAGAGCGTCACGTCCTTCGACCAGCGCGAGACCATCAGCGCCTGGTGGGCGGGCATCGCCGGGTGGGCGATCACTCCGAACGGCAGGTCGCGGACCTCCCAGCCGTGGCAGTACGGGCAGTGGATCACGTCCCGGCCCCAGCGCTCGGCGACCCCGTCGATCTCCGGCAGCTCGTCGACGAGTCCGGTCGCCACCACCAGCCGCCGCGCCCGCACGCGCGTGCCGTCCGCCAGGGAGACGAGGAAGCCGTCGCCGTCGGGTGCCGCGCCGGTGACCCGGTCCTTCCGCACGTCCACGTCGTACGCGGCGAGTTCGCGCCGGCCGGTCGCGAGGTAGTCGGCGGGGCTCATGCCGTCCCGGGAGAGGACCCCGTGCATGTGGGCGGCGGGGGCGTTGCGGGGCTCGCCCGCGTCGACGACCAGGGTCCGCAGCCGCGAGCGGCCCATGATCAGTGCCGCGCTGAGCCCGGCGGCGCCGCCGCCGACGACCACCGCGTCGTACCGCTCGGGAGTGTGCTGTGGGTGCGCGTTCACGCGCGCGTCCATGTGCGTGTCCACGTGCGTGTCCATGTGCGGGCTCGGCTGCGCGTTCGTCTCCGCGTTCGTGTGCGTGTTCGTGTGCGTATTCATGGGGAGAGGGTCATTCCGGTTGTGTTCGGTACGCAAGGAAACTTGCCGTTTCTGCAAGACTGGCCGCATGACCGAAGACGACCGCATCGACGCCGTCCTGACCGAGGTCGGCCCCCGCCTCCGCCGTGTCCGCCGCGACCGCGGGGTGACCCTGGCCGAGCTCTCCGCCGCCACCGGCATCTCCGTGAGCACCCTCTCCCGCCTGGAGTCCGGGCAGCGCAGGCCCAGCCTCGAACTGCTGCTTCCGCTCGCCCGCGCCCACCAGGTCCCGCTGGACGAGCTGGTCGGCGCCCCGCCGGTGGGCGACCCCCGGGTCAAGGCGAAGCCGATCGTGCGCAACGGCCGGACGATGTACCCGCTGACCCGGCAGCCCGGCGGGCTCCAGGCGTACAAGGTGATCCAGGAGAAGGCGCACGAGGCCCCGGAGCCCCGGGTGCACGAGGGGTACGAGTGGCTGTACGTGCTCTCCGGGAAGCTCCGGCTCGTCCTGGGGGAGCACGACGTCGTCCTGACGGCAGGGGAGGCCGCCGAGTTCGACACGCGCGTCCCGCACTGGTTCGGGCCCGCCGGGGACGCGCCGGTGGAGTTCCTGAGCCTGTACGGGCCGCAGGGGGAGCGCATGCACGTGCGGGCGCGTCCCAAGAAGTCCGGCTGACCCGTTCCCCGCAGGCAAGCGACCGCTTAGTATGCCACCGACCGCTCGGTACGGAGGAGGCATTCCGGATGCAGGCATGGCGTGTGCACGAGAACGGCGAACCGGGCGCGGTGATGCGCCGCGAGGAGGTGGAACCGCCCACCCCGGCGACGGTCAGGTCCTCCTCAGGGTCCGCGCCGCGAACGTCAACTTCCCCGACGCGCTGCTCTGCCGCGGCCACTACCAGGTGCGGCCCCGCTGCCCTTCACCCCCGGCGTCGAGGTCTGCGCCGAGACCGAGGACGGGCGCCGGGTCGTCACCACCGTGGCCCTCCCGCACGGCGGCTTCGCCGAGTACGCCCTCGCCGACGCCGCCGGGCTGCTGCCCGCCCCGAGGCGCTCGACGACGCCGAGGCCGCCGCGCTGCACATCGGCTACCAGACCGGCTGGTTCGGCCTGCACCGCCGCGCCGCCCTGAAGGAGGGCGAGACCCTCCTCGTGCACGCGGCGGCCGGTGGCGTCGGCAGCGCCGCCGTGCAGCTCGGCAAGGCGGCGGCGCCACCGTCATCGGCGTCGTCGGCGGCCCGGAGAAGGCCGCCGTCGCCCGCGCCCTCGGCTGCGACCTGGTGGTCGACCGCCGCTCCGAGGACGTCGTCGCCGCCGTCAAGGCCGCGACCGGCGGCCGGGGCGCGGACGTGATCTACGACCCCGTCGGCGGCGAGGCCTACCAGCAGTCCGCCAAGTGCGTCGCCTTCGAGGGCCGGATCGTGATCGTCGGCTTCGCGAGCGGCACCGTCCCCGCCCCCGCCCTCAACCACGCCCTGGTGAAGAACTACTCGGTCCTCGGCCTCCACTGGGGCCTGTACGCGGCGAAGGACCCGGCCTCGATCGGCCGCTGCCACGAGACCCTGACCGCCTACGCGGCCAAGGGCCTCATCAAGCCCCTGATCGGCGAGCGCGTCCCTTCGCCGGCGCGGCCGACGCCGTCCAGCGCGTCGCCGACGGCACCACCACCGGCCGCCTGGTCGTCCTCCCGGAAGGGGCCCGCGCATGACCGACGCCGAGGAACTCCGCTCCCGCACCCGGAAGCTGCTGGCCGAGCACCCGCCCGCCACGACCGGCCGCACCGACTTCCTGAAGGCCCGCTTCGACGCCGGACTCGCCTGGGTGCACTACCCCGTGGGCCTCGGCGGACTCGACGCGCCCCGCGCCCTCCAGGCCGTCGTCGACGCCGAACTCGCCGCCGCGGGCGCCCCGACAACGACCCGCGCCGGATCGGCATCGGCCTCGGCATGGCCGCCCCCACCCTCCTCGCGTACGGCTCCGAGGACGTCAAGTCCCGCTTCCTGCGGCCCCTGTGGGTCGGCGAGGAGGTCTGGTGCCAGCTCTTCAGCGAGCCCGGCGCCGGCTCCGACCTCGCCGCGCTCGGCACCCGTGCCGTACGGGACGGGGACAGCTGGGTGATCGACGGACAGAAGGTGTGGACCTCCAGCGCCCACCTCGCCCGCTGGGCCATCCTCATCGCCCGCACCGACCCGGACGCGCCGAAGCACCGGGGCATCACCTACTTCGTCTGCGACATGACCGACCCCGGCGTGGAGGTCAGGCCGCTGCGCCAGATCACCGGCGAGGCCGAGTTCAACGAGGTCTTCCTCACCGGCGTCCGCATCCCCGACGCCCACCGCCTCGGCGAGGTCGGCGACGGCTGGCGGGTCGCCCAGACCACCCTCATGAACGAGCGGGTCTCCATCGGCGGCGCCCGCGTCCCCCGCGAGGGCGGCATGATCGGCAAGCTCGCCGCGACCTGGCGTGAGCGCCCCGAGCTGCGCACCCACGAGCTGCACCGGCGCCTCCTCGACCTCTGGGTCGAGGCCGAGGTCGCCCGGCTCACCGGCGAACGCCTCCGCCAGCAGCTCGTCGCCGGCCAGCCCGGCCCCGAGGGCAGCGCCATGAAGCTCGGCTTCGCCCGGCTCAACCAGGCCATCAGCGGCCTGGAGGTCGAACTCCTCGGCGACGAGGGCCTGCTGTACGGGGAGTGGGAGATGCGGCGCCCCGAGCTCGTCGACTTCACCGGCCGCGACGCCGGCTACCGCTACCTCCGCTCCAAGGGCAACTCGATCGAGGGCGGGACCAGCGAGGTGCTCCTGAACATCGTCGCCGAGCGGGTCCTCGGCCTGCCCCCGGAGCCCCGCAACGACAAGGACGTCGCCTGGAAGGACCTCGCCCGATGACAGCGCAGACCGATCTCCTCTACTCCGAGACCGAGGACGACCTGCGGGCGGCGGTCCGCGCCCTGCTCGCCGACCGGGCCGGCCATCGGGTGCTGCTCGACCGGATCGAGACGGACGCCCCGTACGTCCCCGGCCTCTGGAAGTCCCTCGCGGGCGACATCGGCGCCGCCGGCCTCCTCGTCCCCGAGAAGCTCGGCGGCCAGGGCGCGAGCCACCGCGAGGCCGCCGTGGTCCTGGAGGAGCTGGGCCGCGCGGTGACCCCGCTGCCGTACCTCACGAGCGCGGTGGTGGCCACGGAGACGCTGCTCGGCCTGGCGGGGAGGGCGGCGGCCCGGCCGTCGAGCTCCTGGCGGAGCTCGCGGGCGGCCGGACGGTCGCGGTGCTCGCCGTACCCCTGTCGACCGCACCGGACGCGGAGGTGTTCCCGCACGGAGCGCCAGGTGTGGAGCCATCGCCGTCCGGAGCGCAGGAGGCGGGACCGTCCCCGTCCGGAGCGCAGGACGCGCAACCGTCCCCGTCCGGAGCGCAGGACGCGGAGCCGTCCCCGTCCGCCGCGTCCGAGGCCGGGTCGCCGTCCGCCCCGCCGTCGCGGGCGTCGCCGACGCCGTCGCGGCCGACGTCCTCCTCGTCCCGCGCGCCGACGGCCTGTACGCCGTGCCCGCCGCGGAGGCGGCCGTCGAGCCGCTGACCCCGCTCGACCTCACCCGCCCGCTCGCCCGCGTCACCCCCTCGCCCGGCAGCGGCACCCGGCTCGCCGGGGCGACGCGTCCCGCGCGGCCGTGCGGCGCGGGACGCTCGCCGGGGTGGGACTGCTGGCCTCCGAGCAGCTCGGCCTCGCCGAGTGGTGCCTGGAGGAGACCGTCCGGTACACCCGGGAGCGGCACCAGTTCAACCGGCCCGTCGGCTCCTTCCAGGCCCTGAAGCACCGCATGGCCCAGCTCTGGCTGGACGTCGTGGGGCCAGGGCGGCGGCCCGCGCGGCCGCCGACGCCCTCGCCACCGGCAGCCCGGACGCGCCGCTCACCGTGGCGGTCGCCCAGGTCCACTGCTCCAAGGTCGCGGTCCGCGCCGCCGAGGAGTGCGTGCAGCTGCACGGCGGGATCGGGATGACCTGGGAGCACCCGGCGCACCTGGCGCTGAAGCGGGCCAAGTCCGGCCGGATCGCGCTGGGTTCGGCGGGCCGGCACCAGGACGCGATCGCCGCCTTGGTGGGCCTGCCCGCACCCGGGTAGGGACCCCGTGTGCCCGCACCCTTTACCTGCTGTTTAATTGCAAGCTGTTCGCAATAACAGTTGATCTTCAAAGGGTGTGGGCACGATGACCGCCCGATCCATCCGCAGAGCGGCGGCCGCGATCCTCACGGGGGCGCTCGCCCTCGCCACCGCGGCCTGCGCGAACCCCGGCTCCACCGCCGGCGGCTCCGGCGGACCCAAGGATTCCGTGGTCGTCGGCGTCGCCTACGAGCCCGAGACCCTCAGCCCCCTCCTCGGCTACGGCAAGGACGGCAACTCCAAGATCTTCGACGGGCTCCTCGCCTTCGACGCCGACATGAGGCTGCGCCCCGCCCTCGCCGTGGCGCTGCCCCGCATCGGCGACGGCGGCCTCACCTACACGTACGCCCTCCGCGAGGGCGTCACCTTCAGCGACGGCGTCCCCTTCACCGCCAAGGACGTCGTTCACACGTACCGGACGATCCTCGACCCGAGGACGAACAACCCCTCCCGCACCGAGCTCGACGCCCTCAGGAGCGTCGAGGCGGTCGGCGACCACACCGTCGTCTTCCGGCTCAAGTACCCCTACGCGCCCTTCGCCGAGCGCACCGTCCAGGCCATCGCCCCCGAGCACATCACCGCGAAGCAGGACGTCAACACCGGCGCGTTCACCAGCAGGCCCATCGGCACCGGCCCGTACGTCCTCACCGGCTGGTCCCGGGGCGAGAAGCTCAGCTTCGCGGCCAACCCCCGCTACTGGAACGGCGCGCCCGCGGTGAAGAAGCTCACCATGGCGATCATCAAGGACGACGACGTCCGCGCCACCCGCCTGCGCGCCGGCGACCTCGACGGAGCGATCCTCCCGCCGAACCTCGCCGCCGGCTTCAAGGGCGACAGGACGAAGAAGACCTGGACCGCGAAGACCTTCGACTACCGCACGGTCACCCTCCCCACCCACCACCCGGTCGCGGGCGACACCGCCGTCCGCCGCGCGCTCGACCTCGCCGTCGACCGGCAGGCCATGGTCGACAAGATCCTCGAAGGCGCGGGAAAGCCCGCCTACGGGCCCGTCCCCACCGACAGCCCCTGGTTCGCGCGGGGCACCGAACGCCGCCACGACCCCGCCGCCGCCCGGAAGATCCTCGACGAGGCCGGCTGGAAGCCCGGACCCGACGGCGTCCGCGTGAAGAACGGCGTCCGCGCCGCCTTCCCCCTCTGGTACCTCTCCGGCGACAAGCTCCGCCAGGACCACGCCCTCGCCTACGCCTCCGACGCCAAGAAGGCCGGCATCGCCCTCACCACCCAGGCCGGGACCTGGGAGGTCATCGAGCCCCGCATGAAGACGGACGCCGTCCTCGCGGGCGGCGGCTCGCCCGGCGACCCCGACTTCGACCAGTACCTCCTCCTGAAGTCCACCCTCGCCGGCGACGGCTTCAACAACATGGCCCAGTACGCCAACGAGACCGTCGACCGCGCCCTGGAGGACGGCCGCCGGACGAACGACCTCGCGAAGCGGCGGGCCGCGTACGACACCGTCCAGCGCGAACTGGCCAAGGACCCCGGCTACACCTTCCTCACCCACATCGACCACCTCTACGTCGTCAACGACGGCTGGGACGGCCTGTCCACCCAGACCGAGCCGCACGACCACGGCCTCGCCTCCGGCCCCTGGTGGAACGTCGAGACCTGGAAGCCGAAGGCCCCGGGAGCGCCGCAGAAGTGAGCCGCCGCCTCCCCTGGGGGGCCATGGCCCGGATGACGGGACGGCGGACCCTCGCCGCCGTCCCCGTCCTCCTCGGCGTCACCCTCGCCGTGTTCGCCGTCGCCGAAGCCTCCCCCTTCGACCCCGTCAAGGCCTACGCCGGCACCGCCGGACTCACCGCCTCGCAGGAGAACCTCGACCAGCTCCGCGCCAACCTCGGCGCCGACCTGCCCCTCCTCACCCGCTGGTGGGAGTGGCTCGCCTCGGCCCTCACCGGCGACCTCGGCGACTCCGCCGTCATGCGCCGCCCCGTCGCCGAGGTCATCGGCGAACGCCTCGGCTGGTCCTCCTCCTCGCCGCCACCGCCTTCGCCGTCGCCCTCCTCCTCGGCACCCTCCTCGGCGTCCTCGCCGGACGCCGCCGCGGCGGCCTCCTCGACCGGGCCGTCAGCTCCGCCGCGTACACCCTGGAAGCCGCCCCCGCCTTCTGGCTCGGCCTCCTCGCCATCTGGTTCTTCGCCCTGAAGCTCGGCGCCCTGCCCGCCGGCGGACTCACCGACACCGCCGACGACACCGTCACCGCCGGCCAGGTCGCCCGCCACCTCGTCCTGCCCGCGCTCGTCCTCGGCCTCTCCCAGCTGCCCTGGTTCTTCCTCTACGTCCGCCAGGGCGTCGGCGACGCCCTCGACGAGGACCCGGTGCGCGGCGCCCGCGCCCGCGGCCTGCGCGAACGGACCGTCCTCACCGGCCACGCCCTCCGCTCCGGAATGCTCCCCATGCTCACCCTCGTCGGCTCCCGCGTCCCCGAACTCATCACCGGCGCCCTGCTCGTGGAGACCGTCTTCAGCTGGCCCGGCATCGCCGCCGCCACCGTCACGGCCGCCACCTCCGTCGACTTCCCGCTGCTCGCCGCGCTCACCGTCCTCGCCACCGCCGCCGTCCTCCTCGGCAACCTCCTCTCCGACCTGCTGTACGGGCTCGCCGACCCCAGGGTGGGCTTCGATGGCTGACCCCCGCACCCACCGCCTGCGGCTGTGGACCTCCGCCCTCACCGTCGGCGCGATCCTCCTCGCCGTCCTCCTCGTGCCCCCGCTGGTCCAGCTCGACGAGCAGGCCGTCGACCTCTCCCGCAAGCTCCTCCCGCCGTCCTGGGACCACCCCTTCGGCACCGACGACCTCGGCCGCGACCTCCTCCTGCGCTGCGTCTACGGCCTGCGGATCTCGCTCCTCGTCGGACTCGTCGCCGCGCTCGTGGCCACCGTCGTCGGCACCACCGTCGGCGCCGCGGCCGGGGCGCTCGGCGGCCGTGCCGACCGCTGGCTGATGCGGCTCGTCGACGCCTTCTCCTCCGTGCCCCACCTGCTGCTCGGCATCTTCGTCGTCGCCCTCTTCCGGCCCGGCGTCTGGCCCGTCATCGCCTCCGTCGCCGTCACCCACTGGCTCTCCACCGCCCGGATCGTCCGCTCCGAGGTCCTGTCGCTCCGCACCCGGCCGTACGTGGACGCCGCGATCTCCGGCGGCTCCTCCCGATGGCGCGTCGCCGTCCGGCACCTGCTGCCCGCCGTCCTCCCGCAGGCCGGACTCGCCGCCGTCCTGATGGTCCCGCACGCCATGTGGCACGAGTCCGCGCTCTCCTTCCTCGGCCTCGGCCTCCCCAGCCACCGGGCCAGCCTCGGCAACCTCGTGCAGAACGCCCGCTCCTCGCTGCTCGCCGGCGACTGGTGGCCCACCCTCTTCCCCGGCCTCCTCCTCATCGTCCCGACCCTCGCCCTCGCCGGCCTCGCGGGCGTCTGGCGCGACCGCCTCAACCCCGCCGCCGATCGGAGCTGTCCCTGTGAACTCCCGCGTCGAGCGCGCCCTCCAGGCCGTCACCGCCGAGCGGGCCGAGGACGCCGTCCTCAGCGTCCGGGGCCTCAGCGTCCGCTTCCGGATGCGCGGCGGCCGGACCGTCGCCGCCGTCAGCGACGCCGACTTCGACCTCGCGGCGGGGGAGTGCCTCGCCCTCGTCGGCGAGTCCGGCTGCGGGAAGTCCGTCCTCGCCTCCGCCCTCCTCGGCCTCCTCCCCGGGAACGCCGAGACCTCCGGCACGGCCCTCCTCGACGGCACGGACCTGCTCGCCGCCGACGAGAAGACCCTCGCCCGCACCGTACGAGGACGGCGCGTCGGCCTCGTACCGCAGAGCCCCGCCGCCCACCTCACCCCCGTCCGCACCGTACGGTCCCACCTGGAGGAGACCGTCCGCGCCCTCACCGGCACCCCCGCCGGGACCGGCGGAGGGCCGCCGAGGCCGCCGCCGAACGGGCCGCGTTCCCCGCCGGACACCTCGACCGCCACCCGCACGAGCTCTCCGGCGGCCTCGCCCAGCGCGCCGCCACCGCCCTCGCCCTCATCGGCGACGCCCGGCTGCTGCTCGCCGACGAACCCACCACCGGCCTCGACCGCGACCTCGTCGACCGCACCGCCGACGAGCTGCGCCGCCACGCCGACGAGGGCCGCGCCCTGCTCCTCATCACCCACGACCTGACCGCCGCCGCGCGCGTCGCCGACCGCGTCGCCGTCATGTACGCGGGCCGGATCGTCGAAGTCGCCCCCGCCCACCGCTTCTTCGGCCCCACCGGACCCCGCCACCCCTACGCCCGAAGGCTCCTCGACGCCCTGCCCGACCGGGCGTTCACCCCGATCCCCGGCATGCCGCCCGAACTCTCCGACCTGCCCGGGGCTGCGCCTTCGCCCCGCGCTGCCCCCGCGCCACCGACCGCTGCGCCACCCGCCCCGAACCGGCGGCCGGCGTGGCCTGCCACCACCCGGAGCAGCCCCGTGCTTGAACTCGACTCCGTCACCGCCGGATACGAGCGCCGCGAGCCCGTCTTCCGCGGCGCCTCCTCACCCTCGCCCCGGCGAGTCCGTCGGACTGCTCGGCCCCAGCGGCTGCGGCAAGTCCACCCTCGCCCGGGTCGCCGCCCTCCTGCACCGCCCCGACGCGGGCCGCCTCGTCCTCGACGGCACCGAGGTCCGGGCCTGGCGCCACCGCGCCCCGCGCGAGCAGCGCACCGCCGTCGGCGTCGTCTTCCAGCAGCCCCGCACCGCCGCCGACCCCCGCCTCACCCTCACCGACCTGATCGCCGAACCCTGCGCGCCACCGGCCGCCGCGCCGAGGCCGCCGCCCGGGTCGCCGCCCTCGCCCCGGCCGTCGGCCTGACCCCCGACCTCCTCGGCCGCCGCCCCACGAGGTCAGCGACGGCCAGCTCCAGCGCGCCTGTCTGGCCCGCGCCCTGACCCTCCGCCCCGCTGGCTGATCTGCGACGAGATGACCGCCATGCTCGACGCCTCCACCACCGCGGCCCTCGTCGCCGCCGTCGAGGCCTACCGCGCCGAGACCGGCGCGGGCCTCCTCGCCGTGGGCCACGACCGCGTCCTGCTGAACCGCTGGTGCGACCGCACGGTCGATTGGAAGGACTGCCTGCCCGCCGCGCCCTGACCGGATCTCACCCGTATGGCCGACCCGTCATACGCCCGGACGGACCGCTCGTTCCGCCACACTGTCCGCCGAACGCCGCAATTCCGGTGCGGCGACGGAGGGACGTGAGAGCGATGGCCGTTTCCATTTCTGTCGTGGTGCTGCTGCTGGTGCTGACCGTGATCTTCGTGCGGAACAGCGGTCTGAAGTTCACGCACGCCCTCGTCTGCGCCCTGCTCGGCTTCTTCCTCGCCGGCACCGGCATGGCACCCACCATCCACAACGGGGTGGCCGCCACCGCCGAGGTGGTCTCCAGCCTCCGGCCTTGATCGTTTCAGTCTCGTGAACCGCCCGTGAAGCAGCGGGCAATGCCATGTACATTTCACGCACTCGGGCCTAGCGTCGGCCGCCGGCGCGACACACGTCAGGACCCCGAGGAGCCGCCTTGACCACCCCACCGCCCCGCAGACGAGCACGCGCGCTCGCGCTGATCGCCGCGCTCGCGGCGACCCTCCTGACGGGCGCCGCGCCCGTCGCCCAGGCCGAGGAGATACCGCTCGCCCCCGGCTTCCGCCTCGTCGCCCCTACGAGGGCGCCCCGCCACCGCCCGGCCGGTCCCCGGCAAGGGCCCCGTCCAGCACCCGCACCTCGCCCCCAACGGCCGCAGCGGCATGCACGCCGACGGCGCCGGCAGCGCCACCTACCCTGGTCCGGTCCGCTCGGCCGCGACCCCGAGGTCACCAGCGAGAAGATCGCCCCCGTCGGCGGCGAGTGCGCCACCGTCACCTTCGACTCCGCCGGCCGCCTGGTCACCGTCTGCGGCACCTTCAGCGGCTTCCTCCTGAAGCTGCTCGACCCGCGCACCCTGGCCACCCTCGCCGAGTACAAGCTGCCGCAGCGCTCCTCCACCGTCGAGGCCCTCACCCGCCTCGACTTCGAGAAGATCTTCAAGAAGTCCTCGCCCTTATCGCGCTGACCTGCACGGATGGCCGTGCGAGGTGTGCTGGCCTGCGACTTTGCAGCTTTCCAAGGCTTTCATGATGACGCCGTCTTAGCCGGTCGATTCTCCCCAGCCGCTCCCCAGGGCGCCTTCGTTCTCCCAGATTCTCCCCAGCAGCAGCCAGTTCGGGGCGACAGCACCGCTGGTGAGCTGACTTCCTCGTGCCTGCGAGACCGCTACCCATCGTCATCGGCCCCGAGCGCGCGCGTGGGTCCTGGGCATGGAGGCCCCCGGGTCGGCAGAAGCAGGGTGGTCAGGGCCCAAGCGGTCCTACGATCTCAGGCACGCTGGCAGCTCGTACTGGCTGTACTCCGGTGTGGACCCGGCCGAATGCGCTCGCTGAGCGTCCGCGACGCGATCGAGCGAGTTCGTCGCCTTCGCGTTGGCTCTCTACGCGGACGATCCCGTCGAGGGCGAGCAGGTCCTACAGATTCCGTACGGTGAGGAACTCGTCTGGGGTGACGTACGTGCACTTCGCCGCAAAGGTCATGAGGATGTCCGGGACGACCGAGGTCACGGTGCTCTGTCCAGTGGGATACGCCGGGCGGTGGCCGCGAACGCCCGTCATCGCGTTCGTCTGCAGCTCGATCGCCGTGGCAGGCGTGGTCTCGGCGCTGAACACGGCTGCCTGACTATCGCCCGGGACCCAGCGGTGGCACCCGCTCCTCGGGCTGCGGGTGCCGGGCGAACCAGCGGGCGACCGGTTCCGCCGACACCCCGTGCAGGACCACGCTGAGCAGGACCGTCGCTGCGGTCACGTTCACCACGAAGTCCGCTTCTTCCTTCGGGAGTTGAATGGAGGCAAGGACCGCGAAGACGATCGAGGTGACACCGCGTGGCCCGAGCCAGCCGATCGCGACGCGTTCGGGGCGGGTGAAATCGGTGCCGGTGAGCGACACCATCACCGGAACGAACCGGGCCACGGTCAGTACGAGGATCGCGTACGCGAGGACCTGGAGCGCGATCCCGTCGGCGAACGCCTCGGCGGCCAGCGCGCCGAAGGCGTACCAGGCCGCCAGGGCCAGCAGATGGCTGACGTCCTCCACCAGGGTGAGGGAGTCGCTCCCGATCACGGAGACGGTGTTCGCATACCAGAGGCCCGCCACGAACGCCGCGACGAAGCCGTTGCCCTCGACCAGCACGGAAGCCGCGTACGTCAGGAAGGGCAGGGCGAGCCCCGCCATGCGCAGGCTCGCGGGCTTGGCCCACCCGGACTCCAGCGCCCGGCGCACCACCTGGGAGGCCAGGAACCCGAGGACGCTGCCGATGATCGCCGCGTACACCGCGCCCTTGAGGGCGTTGAGGAGGAGGTCGCCGAACGTGTCGCCCTCGGCGGAGACCAGGTTGGCGACGCAGAAGACGAAGAGCGGCGAGATCAGTCCGTCGTTGAACCCGCCCTCGATGTTGAGCGCCGCCCGCACCCGCAGGGGTACGCGCTCGTCCCGGAGGATCATCAGGACCGGGGCGAGGTCCATGGGCATGACGACGAGCGCCGCGACTGCCAGGAGCCACCAGCTCCTCCCGGGGAAGACGAGGGCGCCCGCCAGGGTGGCGAGCAGGAGGGAGGCCGGCAGGGCGATCCCGAGGAGCCGCCCCTCTCCGACCGGACCCCGCAGCCGGGCGTATTCCCGCGCCTCGGTGGCATCCGTGAACAGCATGACCGCGAGGACGAGTTCGATGGCCCGCTGGAACGTGTGGGTGTCCACGTCGAGCGGCACGACCGGGTGGTCCTGTCCGCTGAGGAGAACGCCGGCCGCGGCGAAGGTGATCGGGGCGGTGATGCTCCACCGTGCCAGCCGGTCGGACACGACGGTCCACAGGAACAGCAGGGACAGCAGGACGAGGAGAGCGATCACGGCGACTCGCAGAGCGGGAGTGGGCAGAAGGCAGGACAAGGTGGGGTGACGCCGAGGCCGACGGTGACATCCTCACAGGTGAAAGGGTGATCGTCGGCCTCGGACACACCGCGTGCGCCGCTCTGGGCCCTGGGGCCGGGACGCCTGATCTGTTCTCCTTGCCCCGGAGTGGAGTTCAGCGGCCCAGGTCCGACAGGACCGCCTTCGCCGCGTTCTCGCCCGACGTGGCCGCGTCGGCGAGCGACGGCATGTCGAGCTGATAGTCGCCGGCCAGATGGATCGGCCCGAGAGGGTTGCGAAGTGTGGGCAGCGACTCACGTCCCCAGGGTGCCCAGAACGGCACCACACGGCGGTGGCGTCGTACGATCCCGTCGCCGAGTCTCCCTTCGAGCTGGGGGTAGACCGAGAGTAGATCCCTGGAGAAGCGGGCGACGATCTCCTCGTCGGAGAGGTCGAACAGCGCGTCGGCCGAAGCGCCGCCGGCGAAACACGCCAGCGCACCACCCGGCTTCCGCGGACCGTTCTTACGTAGCGCGGCGGCGTGGTTGAACATCGCCTGGAAGGACAGTTGCGGCGTGGACACGGCGAGGAGCCCGTCCCAGGGCTGAGGCCCCTCCTCTTCGGTGAAGAATCCGACGATCACGTACCGCCCGTAGCGGATGTCGCCGAACGCGTTGCGATGTGTCGTCGGAAGTCCGGGAAGGATCTGCAGCGCGATGTCGCTGGGAACCGAGACGATGGCGCGCTTCGCACGTATCCGTTTCGAGCGGCCGGCCGCGACGTAGTCCACGACGACGCCGTCCCCGCTCTTCTCCACTGTCCGGACGGTCGCCCCGAGCCGAAGACGCTCGCCGAGGTCGGCGGCCAGGATGTCGGTCAAGGTCTGGTTGCCACCGGCCGGCAGGGCGAAGTTCGGCACCTTCGCCGGGTCCGTCAGAGCGAGTCCGATCGACACCACAAGCTGGGTCGCCGCCGTCTCCTCCGGCTCGCACCCCATCCACTGCCCTGACCACGAACGGACCATGGTCCGGGTCAGCTCGGAGCGGACACCGCGCAGGAGATCCGATGCGGGACGCGCGTCGAGCCTGGCGCGCACCTTCTTCGCGAGGCGGCTGTCCGATTCCAGGAACGGGGCCGCGGCAAGGATGCGGGCACCGACCATGGCCATGCCGACGCGATCCATGAAGCCCATGCGGGTGCGGAACATGAGGGCGAGTACGTCGGACGTGTCGACCAGTGCGCCGTTGAGAACAAGCGCCACGCTCGTGTCGGCCAGGGACCCCATCTCGATGTCGTGCCGATGGAGAGCGTCGATCAAGGGCCCGGTCCCCTCCGTGAACTGGGTGCCGACGTTGATCCAGTACTCGCCCTTCCGGACCGTCTCGACGCGTCCCCCCGACCGATCCGCCGCTTCGAGTACCACGACGTCCGCCCTGTCCGCGAGCGTCGTGGCCGCCATCAGGCCAGACATTCCCGCGCCGACGACCACGACGTCGCAGGTCTCCTCGTCACTGTCTTCCACTGCGGCCATGACTAGCGACTCCTTGTACCGTTCTTCACTGCGCTAAGAATGAAAGTCGACTCGTATTCGAGAATACGCGAGCAGGCGGCGCCAGTACACCCGGAGGACGTGTGGGCGTCACGTGGCGCGGAACCGTCCTGGTTCGACCTCCGCGACCCGGCCCGCGCCGACCAATCGGCTCAGGTGTTGCGCCGCGGTTCGGCGCTCGACCGGCAGCACGTGGGCGCCTTCGACGTGAGAGCCGTAGACCAGGCGGCGATCGGCCATCTCATCGACGGTCCGGGGTTCGGAGAGGAACGTCAGGAGGGTCGCGTCGCGCTTCGCCATCACGCCGGCGAATGTGTCGAGGCGCTCCGAGAACTCGGTGGCACCTTCGATCACGCCCCGCTGGTGGGCCGTGCCGTACCACCGGGCGTCGATCGCCCTGCAGCGCCGCATGGACGCCTCGAAGTCGGTGAGGCTGCTGCCGACGTCTCCGTAGTAGGGACCGAACGACGTCAGGTCGATGTCTGCCACGAAGAGGAATCCGTCCGGCTCGATCAGGAAACCGCAGTGGCCGGCCGTGTGGCCGGGCAGGTGCACGACCGTCACCGTGCGACCGCCGAGGTCGAACACGGTTCCGTCGGTGAACCCCGTCGCGTTGTTGCGGTCCCGGACGTGGAACTGGTCGCGGAGCATCGTCTCGGTCTGCTCAGTGGCTTCCGGTGGGAGGCCGTAGCCGGCGGCCATGACTCTGCGAGATCGCAGGGCGGCGAGGTCCTTCTCGTGGATACGGACGGGCACCTCGTAGCCGCCGAGGCCTGCGACGTGGTCCTCGTGTGCGTGGCTCACGAGGACCATGTCTGCGGGTGGTGCCGAGTCGACGAGCGACAGCGACGGGTCGATGACCAGTGTCTCGGCGCTGCCGCGTACGAGGATGGAGTTGGCGTACGGGTAGGCACCTCGCTCGGCGCCGATCAGTACGGTGACTCCGCCGAACTCCGCTTCTGTGTATCCCGTCGTGAGCAAAGTGGGCACTCCTTGTCCGCGAGTGGCGCAGTGATCGAAATGAGCAGGCGACCGGACCGCATGGCCGGCTGCGTCGCACCGAAGCGGTGGTACGCGTCGCGGTCGGATCGAGGGTGTCGGGCAAGGCCCTGCTTGAGGATCTTGCCGATCGACATCGTCCGCAGGGCGGTCCGGAACCGCTGGCGCCCGCACCCGACGACACTCCACAGCGCTGCGTCGACGGGGCGACACGATGCCGTAGCGTCGGGCTCCGACCAGGTCGGCAGCCGCGATTCCCGAGGAGTTCGTCTGTGTCCGAGAGGCGTAGCCGGAATCAGTGGCTCTCCGAGCGTCGCCGGTCGGCGGTGAGCGGCCTCATTGCGGTGGGCACGGCTGTGCTCCTCCTCGGCCTTGACCGCGGCTGGGCGCAGACGTCGGTGGCGGACGTGTGCGTCTTGCTGCTGCTTGCCTATCTCTTCCCCTATCTCCTGATCACGGTGATCGCCTTCTCGACCGCCTCTCCCGAGCGCGTACGCAACTGGGCAGGCCGGGAGACACGGGGTACGTGGCTCCAGCGGTACGTGTACGGGACGGCCCCCGGACCGGGAGTCTCCCTCTTCATCGCTGCGGCGGCGCTTGTGGTGGCCGTGGTGTGGCGGCCCGGGCACATCGGCTCCTCGTTCGAACCGGTCGCTCGGGCGGTGGTGGCGCTCACCCTGGTCGCCGTCGCATGGATCTGTGTCGCCGTGTCCTTCGCGGTCGCCTTCCAGGCCGACAATCTCCTGGGGGGTGAGCGGGCGCTGGAGGTCCCCGGCGAGGAGCTCCCGATCTGGAGCGACTACGTCTATTTCGCCTTCTCGGTCATGACGACGTTCGGTACGACCGACGTCACCGTGCTGTCCCGGGAGATGCGTCGGACGGTGACGGTCAACGCGTGCATCGCCTTCGTCTTCAACACCGTCACGGTGGCCAGCCTCGTCTCCGCTCTGGACAGCGTCTGACCAGCACCAGGCCTTGTTCTGGTGGCGCGCCACGCCCACTTCATGACCCCACTCGTGACGCTCTGTCAGGCCATGTCGGAACTCCCGTTCGCTGTGGGTGCGCTCACGGCCACGGCTACTTGCGCCGAGCCCCGACGTTACGGCTGGAATGCCGACCTGAGGCCTTCCTGCATGGGCGACGGGCTGTTCCTCAGATCCGCTCCCACCACCCCAGTGTCAGAATGATGCCCTTCTTGACCGCACACTCGAACGTATGCCCCCTGAGGGAGAACGAGATTGAGGAAAGGGTCACCGATGTCGCCGTCGCCAGGACGATGGCCATGCCGATCTCCCAGGACATGAAGAACCCGAAGAGGAGGGTGGGTATGAGCATGATCAGGCTCCCCACGCTCGCCTCACGGAGAACCCGGCTCCAGCTCGCCTTCTGCCACGACCGTGCTCTGCCGGAATATCCCTGAAGGGGGATGTGGCGGGTAGAGCCGCAGACGTCGTCGGTCATGAAGATGCTCTCCCGAAAGGCTCTTTGCTAGTGCTGCCGGCTGGCGGGGTCGCCCGTGGCGACCTGCGCGAGGGCGTAGAAGCTCTTCTGGCCCAGTCCCGCAGCCTCGGCCGCCTTGAGATTGCCCACGGCGGCCGCCAGCACATTCGTGTGGAAGCCGGCACCCCTCATGCCGTCGACGCAGGTCTCGCCTCCATGGGTGAACACCGAGAGCGTGGCCTGGTCCGTCGTGAAATCGCCGCTGCCGATCGCCGCCACGGCCTCCCCGGCCGCGTCCTTCAGCGCCGCGAGAACCTTGTCGGTGGCCTCGTCGAGGACATCACCCGGAACGCCCTGGCTCTGGGCATAGGCCACGGCGTCGACGTAGGCGGCCAGCGCGGCAACGTACACTCCGCCGACGATCGTGAGGTCGACCGCGCTCGCGGCCTGCACCTGGTCGGAGACGAACCGCATCGCCGGGCCGAGTGCGGCGAGCAGCTTCTCGTGCTCCGCCCAGGCCTCGGGGCTCCCCGAGAAGAGAACGTAGCCGCGTTCGGTGCCGATGTCCTGGGGGAAGCAGAGGATCGCGGCGTCCAGGTAGGGGACGCCCTTCTCGACGGCCCATGAACCGGCGTTCTTCGACTCGTCCGTCGAACTCGTTCCCGTGTTGAGAAGTGTCTTGCCGTTCCAGTCCCCGACACACTCCAGGCTTTGGAGCACGGATTCGTAGGACGGGGCGCAGGTCAGGATCAGACGGGCGGACGCGACCGCCGTTTCAAGGTCCGCCTCGGCCTCGATTCCCGGCAGCTCGGTGGCCAGGGCCCGAGCGCGTGCCGTGTCCGGGTCGTACGCGGTCACCGTCCAACCGGACTGTGCCAACGCTCGGGCGATCGACGATCCCATGAGCCCGTTGCCGATCACCGCAACGTCACGCTCGGTGTGGTTAGTCATTCGTGTTCATCTCATTTCTGGACAGGCCCTGAGACGGGTTTGCGGCCGCTTCGTGGCTGCCGAACGGCAGCGAGGGCGAGGACCTGAGAGCGATGCTGTGGTGACAGGGACCCGGAGGGGGTCTCTGTCGAGGTAAAACTCGAACTCGATTCGACTTTAATTTTAGGCTCGTGCGCGGTCAAGCCGGGATTGAGGTTGTGGCGTCAGCAGTGGTCCTGCTCCCGCGTGCCGCCACCCTCGCGCGAGGGTGATCGACAGGTGCGGCTGATACGATCTCGAATTGTGTTCGAGAAAAAGTTGACAGCCCAGGCGGCGGCTCGTCCGGCTGTGCAGCGTCGCGGCATGGAACGGAGGCGGGCCATCCTGGACGCCGCCGAGAAGCTGCTCTGCGAGCAGGGCTATGAGGCGGCCACCCTGAAGGCTGTCGGTGAGCGGGCGGGCATCCCGATCGCCTCGATGTACCACTACTTCTCCGACCGACATCAGGTCGACGCCGAGCTCCTGCGTCGACATCTGCAGGCGGTCGAGGAGCTCATCGCCACCGCCCTGGAAAGCTCCGAGCTGCCCACACTGAGAGAGGCCGCTGACGTCGTCATCGACCCGATGCGCGACTATTTCCGCGCGCATCGCAGCTGTGTCGAGCTGTGGTTCGCGGGTCGCAACGAGATGGTCAGCGACCTGGTGCGAGAATTCGACGCGGCGCAGGCTGACCGGCTCTGGCGCCTTCTCGTGGAGCGTGGGCTGCTGCCGGCCGACACTCCCCGGCTCGTCCTGCACCTCGCCTTCGAGGTGGGCAACCGTCTCTTCGACATCGCGTATCGGCAATCGCCGACTGGCGACGACGTCACGATCGACGAAGCGCGCCGCATGGTGACCGCGTACCTCGAGACCTACGCCGTCTGATCGGGCGATCCGCGTCACGCGAGCGAGTCGCGCCGCGTGACGACGGGGCGCGTCGGCTGTTTGTGCCCTCCGTTAGGGGCGTGTCGGGCTCCTTCTCGGCGTGCTCGCCGGCTCGGGCGACCCTCCGGCGGGGTGTCGCATGCCATGGCCGCCTCGATGTCGCCCAGTGGATCCGGCCCACCGACACGCTCGGTGCCCGCCGACGGCATCGCGACGGCTGCGTATCGGCAGGCGCGGTGTCGGTGGGTGACCAGGGCATCGCCATGACCTGACCTCCCAGGTGCGAGGTCGAGGCGATGCCCTGGTCAGGGTCGAGCCAGGGGCGTCCCTGGCGCACCGACTCGACGACTTGGCGGCGCGATGAGCCCGCGAGTGCGGCACGTCATCGCATTCTCCGTCTTGCCGACGCCTTCGAGCGGGCGAGATCCCTGTCGCGGTCTGGCTCGAAGGCTGCGGCAAGACTCAATATGGAATTGAGTTCGAGTTTAGTTCTAGGGCGGATTCCGTCAAGGTCCCGCCGGTCATGACTTCCACTGGACATGCTGCCCCTCCCCGCGAGCATCCCTGCCCCTCGCCCACCGTGCTCCAAGGCGCCCTCAAAGATCGCCCACGAGCAGGGCCTGCTCCGCCCAGATCACCTTCCCCTCGCGGCCGTGCCGTGTGCCCCAGCGCTTGGCGAACTGGGCGACGAGGAGCAGTCCGCGGCCGCCCTCGTCGTATGTACGGGCGCGTCGTAGGTGTGGGGCGGTGCTGTTGGCGTCGAAGACCTCGCAGGTCAGCGTGGACTGAAGGATCATCCGCAGTCGGATCGGGCTCTTGCCGTAGCGGATCGCGTTCGTCACGAGTTCACTGACGATGAGCTCGGTGGTGAAGGACAGCTCGTCGAGGCCCCAAGCGGTCAGCGTGTCGGAGGCGAAGCGGCGCGCCCCGGCCACGGCAGCCGGTTCCGAGGGGAGGTCGAGGGTTGCCACGTGGTCCGCGTCGAGCGACATGGTGCGGGCCACCAGGAGGGCGATGTCGTCGACGGGGCGCTGGGGCAACAGTGCGGCGATCAGTCGGTCGCAGACCTCGTCCGGTGACTCGGACTCCTGGGTGAGGACGTCGCGCAGCAGCTCGCGAGCGGTGTCGACGTCGCGTGTACGGCTCTGGATGAGGCCGTCGGTGAACAGGACCAGCAGGCTCCCCTCTGCCAGTTCGAACTGCACGGTCTCGAAGGGGAGTCCCCCCAGGCCCAGCGGCGGGCCGATCGGCATCTCCGGGAACTCGACGGACCGGGAGCCGGAGGTGTCGCCCTCGCGGTCCGGTGGAGTGGCCACGGCCGGCAGGACGTGTCCGGCGCTGGCCAGCGAACACACGCGGGAGACCGGGTCGTAGACCGCGTAAAGGCAGGTCGCGCTGGTCTCGCCCGCGTCTTCCCCTCCTCGTGCTGGAGGCGGATGACCACGTCGTCCAGGTGCGTGAGAAGTTCGTCGGGCATCAGATCGATGTCGGCGAAGGCACGCACCGCCATGCGGAGGCGGCCCATCGTGGCGGCGGCGCGCAGTCCGCGTCCGACGACATCGCCCACGACGAGGGCCACTCGGGCTCCGGACAGAGGGATCACGTCGTACCAGTCGCCGCCCACGCCGGCGCGGGAGCCACTGGGCAGATAGCGTGAGGCCGCGACGACGGCGGACTGCTCCACCGTGTGCCGCGGCAGCAGGCTCCGCTGGAGGGTGAGCGCGGTGGAACGTTCGTTGGTGTACCGGCGGGCGTTGTCGATGGACACCGCCGCTCTGGCTGCGATCTCCTGGGCGAGGAGGAGATCGTCCTCGTCGAAGGGCGCGCTGCTTCCCGTACGGAAGAACTGGGCGAGGCCCAGTGTCTCCCCACGGGCCGCCAGGGGAAGCAGCATGGCCGAGTGGAACTCACCGCGCGGGTGGCCTCCGCTTGCGCCGTACGAGGCGTCGGATGCCCCGACGCGGCGTAGTACGGGCGTGCCGGTCGCCAGTGCACGGGCCGGCTCCGATTCCGCCGGGTAGCTGTGTGTCCGTCCGGTCGGTACGGGGAACTCCGTGGTGCCGTCGTCCGGTACGGACCGCTGGGCGACGCGGCGGAGCGGTGACGGCTCCGACGGTGGCGACGCGTCCTCGTCGTCGAGGACGGAGGCGAGGAGGTCTACGGTGGTGAAGTCGGCGAAGCCTTCGCCGCCGACGTCCACCAGTTCCTGGCAGGTGCGGCCGATGTCGAGCGTGGTTCCGATGCGCCGGCCTGCCTCGTTGGCCAGGAGAAGCCGCCGCTGCAGCCGGCGGTCGCGTTCCTCCTGGTAGGCCGCGACGACGCCTACGGAACTGCGGTCGACGTACTCGAAGCCCGTCTCGATGAGCCGGACCGCCACGGCGTTGATCAGCTCCGGGTCGTCGGTGAACCGCGGTACCTTCGCCTGGATCAGCCGCAGCAGGCCGACGTGACCGAGCCGGTAGGCGCGCAGGAGGGTGCTGATCGGCACCCCGTTGCGGGCGAACCTCCGAGCGAGCTCGACGGACTGGGGCGGGGGCGCGGCCTCTGCCGCTTCCGAGCCGTGTTCGAGCACTGCCAGGAGCGCGGTGACGTGCCCGGCCGTCTCCTCGGACGCGAAAGCGGCGATGTCCTCGTACTGCCACAGCTCGGGAAGCTCGCTGCGAGTGAACCGCAAGACGGCGTCGACCGCCTCGTCCGTCCGTGGCCTGAGCTCCTGAGCCAGACGCCGGAGGAGCGCGTCGACATCGGTCCTCATAGGGGCATTGTCCGGAAAGGTGCGGCCGCCTGCCACCGGGTGAGGTGGCGGTCAGGGGGCGGGGGCAATTGACGGACCGCGATCAACCATGCGTAAACTCGAAATCGATTCGGCATCGGTTTCGATTGTACGGTCAGCCGTGCCTGCCTCTCCAGCACCCCGGCCCAACAGGTCGGCTGCGGGGGCCACCCGGACCAGCAACGCCCGACGCGGGCCACGGTGGGACCCGGGCCGTCACCCCACCCGCACCCTCGCTGCCCGGAGGCTTCCGTGCGCTTCCCTTTCGTTCAGGCTCCGCCCGGCGGTCCGCCCGCACCGACACGCGACGCCGACGGTGCCGCGCGGCGCGTCCGGTGAGCATTCCTGGTCGCCAACGCAGTGCCCCTCGCCACAGGTGTCGTACTGTCCTGCTCCACAACCCTTTCCGGGACCCACGTGTACGGGCGGCTCACGCTCGGCCTCATGGGGGGAATCCTGCAACTCGGTGTCTTCCTCGCTGCCGTGGGGTGGTACGAGGACCGGTCGACGTGGCTGTGCGATCCCGCCGAGCAGCCCCTGGCTTCCGGCCGGCCCCACGCCGGTCCTGTGAGTACGTCCTCCACGCGAGAGTCCGGGCGGTGACCCGGTGACGACTCCGCTCCTCCTGAGTTCGGGCGTACTCGACCCCGTCGGCTCGGCCGCCCGGGCTTCCGTGATCAGTGCCTTCCTGGTCTTCATCGGCCTGTGCGGCCCTCGGGGAGTATCCGAACGGAAATTAGCGGTAGCCGCTGACCCGGATCATGGTCCGGTCGGGATGAGGGCGCTGACACGGTTCTCGTACTCGCGGCGGGCCTTGCGCTGGGCAGGGACGGCGGGGCGCCGTGGCCGCCGTCGAGCGGCTGGCAGCGGGCGAGGAGCCCGCGGTGCATGGCAGGGACGGCGCTGACGCGCAGGGTGTAGCCCTGACCGCGCCGTACGGTCACCCCCTGGTCGAGCGCGGCCCGCTCGATGTCGTCCAGTTCGGAGGTGCGTAGGAAGTCGGCGACCTTGCCCGGCATGTCGAGGATGACCGGCAGCTCCGGCGCCGGGGAGTCCTCCTCGATGGCGGTGTGGTCGGGCAGGAGGTCGGCGACGGCGGTGCGGATCGCGCCGCGGCTGACGCCGTGGTCGCGGGCAAGGGCGGCAATCGAACGGCCCTCCAGGTAGGAGGCGCGGACGGTGTCGGTCTTCGCGGTGGGGACGGCCGGGCGGCGCCCGCCTTTGCTGCCCTTGGCCTCGGCGGCACGCAGTCCGTCGTAGGTCAGCTCGCGCTGGAGGTCGCGCTGGAGTTCGCCGGCGGCGGCGAGGGTCTGCACCATGAACTTCACGGTGGACAGCAACTCCCCGGTGCGCGGGTGACGGGCGGTGAGGTCCATGGCGGAGAACGCGCCGTCGTGGATGCGAAGCGCCACTTGGTCGCGGTGGAGGACGTCGAGCACGTCGAGGATGTGCCCGGTACCGCGTACGAGGCGGAACATCTCGGAGATGTGCACGGTGTCGCCCGGTCGCGCGTAGGTGAGCAGTTCGCGGAACTTCGGGCGCTGGAGGGGGTGGAGGCGGCTGGATGTGCCCGGGTCCTCCTCGAAGACGACCGGGTCCTCGATCCCGGCCTCGTCCAGGACGAGGTTCTGCCGGGCGGTCGACTGCTGGTCGGTCGAGACCCGCTTGTAGACCAGGTTCGCCACCGAGGGGCCCCTTTCGCGTGGAGGATCGGACCCTACCTGTCGTCAAACCCTGTCAGCAATCACCATCGGATCTGATTGGATTCGCGCCGCCGTGAACCCCCGGATTGCACGGGTTCATTGGACGCGTCGGCCGCCTGTCGTCAAACGATCGTTTGCCGACAGGGCGAGCCGGTCAGTGGACGGGTGGGGTACCAGTCAGCGGCTCGGTGGAGTGGGCAGTCGCCCGGCCGGGCGGGGTTGGGCGGAGGCGGACTGCTGAACCTCAGCTGCCGTGAGTTCGCGGTCTGGTAGCGGTGGTCGTGAGGCGGTCGCCGAGCGTGCTTCTCCGGTACAGCACATGCCGTCCGTCACGTGTCCGGGTGACCAGTCCTGTGGAGTGCAGGACACGCAGGTGTTGGGAGACAGCGCTTGGGGTGACCCTGAGGCGGCGGGCGAGCTCTACGGTGGGCAGCGGCTCTTCCAGGAGGCTGAGCAGTCTTGCTCGGGGTGAACCGAGCAGAGACACCAGGGCGGTTGTGTCGACGGTCGGCATCTCCGTGCCCCACAGCGTGGCTACTCCCCGGCTGGGATAGACGAGGCTCGGCGGCTCGTCCGGACTGACGGGGGGCGCGGGCTTGTGTGCGAACACGGACGGCAGGAGCAGCAGCCCCCGGCCAGATGCGGCCACCCGGTGCCTGCTGATCATCTTGTGGATGTACAGCTCTCCGCCTTGCCAGCGCAGGTTCGGGTGCATGTCGGCGAACAGCAGTCGCGCGCCCCCCAGGGCAAGCTGGCGGGCGCGGTAGGTCATGTCGGCTTCCAGTACCAGCCGCATCTGCGGCCACACCGGCTCGATGGCCACCGCCCAGTACTGCCGCAGGAGATCGCAGATGGCGTCGCGGAGTCTGGCGACAGGTGCGTCTTCGGCGGCGGTGGCATCGCGGAGCGCTTCGGGAACAGGGTCGGGCGCGTGCGCAAGCAGCAGGTCGTGACGGACCCGGGCGCAGGACGCCTGACGGACGACGGAGAGTTCTTCTTCGAAGGCCGGCGCGAAGCTCGCGGGATTCGGGGTCAGGAAGTCGGGAAGGGTACGCCGCTGGGCGACCAGGGACATCAGTAGACCGGTGTCGAGCGTGCCGAGCCTGCCGAGTACGGACCTGCGCCAGGGCAGATGCAGCGCTGACAGGCCCGGATCCTGGAGCACCCGCAGGCTGAACAGGGTTTCGTGCAGGGGTGAGAGGGCGAAGCGGGTGTCCGCGAGGTCCTCGACGCCGAGCACAAAGCTGATCATTAAGCCATACGCTACATCGATTGGCGACGCAACGTCGATGCCGTGGACTTCCTCCCATGACACCCACAACTCATGTGCAGCGGACAGCGGTTGTCACCGGTGCTGCCCGCGGTATCGGTGCCGCTGTTGCCAGGCGCCTGGCGGGCGACGGCTTGGCGGTCGGCGTGATCGATCTGGACGAGGCGGACTGCGCCGAAACCGTGGAGGCCATCACAAGTGTCGGCGGGGCAGCGCTGGCCGTCGCCGCTGATGTCGCCGACGAGGCCGCGGTAACTGCGGCCGTCGCCCGGATCGCCGCCGCGTTCGGGCCGCCGACGGTGCTGGTCAACAACGCCGGCATCGGACCCCGTGCCGACCTTGTGGACATGACCACGCAGCAGTGGGACACGGTCTTGGGGATCAACCTCAGCGGCCCGTTCTTCGCCGCCCGGGCCGTCTGCCCGCACATGGTGACGGCCGGATGGGGACGCATCGTCAACATGTCGAGCATCTCCGCGGTCGGTGACGTCGGCCGTGTCGACTACGCCAGCGCGAAGGCGGGTTTGATCGGTTTCACCAAGTCCCTCGCTCTCCAGCTCGGCCCGCATGGCGTGACCGCGAACGCCATCGCGCCGGGATTCGTCGTGACTGACATGACCAGGGCCTCGGCTCGGCGGCTCGGCCTGAGCTTCAAGGAGTTCCGGTACAGGGCGGAGCAGTCCATCCCGGTCGGCCGGGTGGGCCTTCCTGACGACATCGCACATACCGCCTCCTTCCTCGTAAGCCCCGGGGCGGGGTTTGTCTCCGGCCAGGTCATCTATGTCGCGGGCGGGCCGGTGGACTGAAGGATGAGCCGCCGGATGGTCTTGATCCTGGCTGTCACATGCGCCGTGGCGGTGGGCAACATCTACTTTCCGCAGGCCATCGGTCCACTGGTCGCCGCCGGGCTGCACGTGTCGCCCGATTCGGCCGCTGCGGTGGTGACCGCCACACAGACCGGCTACACGGCCGGGATGGTCTTGCTGGTGCCGCTTGGCGACCGGCTCCCGCACCGCTCGTTCCTCGTCGTCCTCCTCGCCCTGACCGGCCTGGCACTGCTCGCAGCGGGCTGCGCACCGGCTCTGCCGGCCCTCATTGCCGCCAGCACCCTTGTCGGCCTGACCACCGTGGGCGCGCAGATCGTCGGCCCCCTGGCGGCTGGTCTCGTGGCCGCCGACCGCCAGGAGCGGTGATCGGCACCCTGCTGAGCGGATCGATCGGCGGCATGCTGCTGGCCCGGACCTTCAGCGGCACGCTCGGTGAGTGGCTGGGCTGGCGGGCCCCTACCTGATCGCCGCGGTCCTGGCCCTGCTCCTCGCCACCGTCTTGGCGTTCGCGGTGCCGACCACAACCCCGTCCTCCCGCCAGCCGTACCCAGCGCTCCTGGCCGAGCCGCTGCGCCTGCTGCGCACCGAGCCAGAACTGCGCCGCTCGTGCTTCTACCAGGCAACCGTCTTCGCCGGGTTCTCCGCAGTCTGGACCTGCCTGGCGCTCCTGCTCGCCGGACCGGCCTACGGGCTGGGTGCCCAGGCGGTAGGAATGATCGCCCTGGTCGGCGCGGCGACCATGGTCTGCACCCCGCTCGCTGGCCGCCTGGTGGACCGCTACGGCCCCGATCCAGTGAACCTCGTCTGCATGCTTGGCGTCCTCGTCTCGGCCGCGATCCTCACCCTTGGTGCCCAGGGCGGCACACTGGGTCTGACATTCCTGACACTCGGCACGCTGCTCCTCGACACCGCGATGCAGTCCGGCATGGTCGCCAATCAAGTCCGCGTCTACGCCCTGCGCGTCGACGCCCGCAGCCGGCTCAACACGGCCTACATGACCTGCGCCTACCTGGGCGGCAGCGCAGGTTCCTGGCTCGGGATACGCGTCTGGAGCCAGGCTGGCTGGTGGGGCGTGTGCGTGCTCGTCGCGCTGCTTGCCGCACTCGCCCTCGCCCGCCACCTACTGGCGCTGTACACATTCGAGGAAAGCCCGGCCAGGAACCGTGCGGCGAGTGCGGATGGCCTCGGCCACCACCCTGGTGCTGGTGGAAGTGATCAGGCATCGTGCGACGCCTCCGTTACTCCGCCTCGCCGTCGTCTGACTCGTCGTGGGCGTGGGGGTCACGCAACGGGCGCAGGCCAGGCGCCGCGGGCCGGGTGAAGGCATAGCGGCCGAGGAAGTTTATGTGGTCGTACTGAAGAGGGGAGAGCCGGGCGAGCGGCTCGTCGGTGACGGGGAAGCCGTCGGCGGCGAGCTGCTTGACGGCGGCGTCGATGTAGAGGCTGTTGAACAGCACTACAGCGTTGAGTGCCAGGCCGAGGGCGCCCAGCTGGTCCTCCATGCCCTCGCGGTAGTGCTGGCGCAGTTCGCCGCGCTGGCCGAAGAAGATTTTCCGGGCGAGGCGGTGGCGGGCCTCGGTGACGTTGAGGTGGGCGCCGATCATCCGCCGGTATCCCTCGTCGGAGACGAACTGGAGCAGGTGCAGGGTTTTGAAGATCCGACCGTAATGGGCGAACGCGTCGCCCAGCCCGGTCGGCTTGCCGTCGCGGGAGAGCATGCGGATCAGGTCGTGGCCACGGACCTCGCCCAGGGTCAGGGAGCTGGCCACGCGGAGCATGTCGCCCCAGTGGGCGCGGATGCGGTCCAGACGGATGGTGTGGTTCGAGGCGGGCTGGAGCGGGCCGTAGTCGGCTGCGGTGTTCGTCCGCCACAGCCTGGCATCAGAAATGTCGGCGATCCTGGGGGAGAACTGGTAACCGCAGATGGCGAACAGGCCGAAGACGATGTCGGAGTACGACGCGGTGTCGGTGATGACTGTCTCCGGCTTCGGGCCGCCGTCGCGGGCGTGGATGGCGTCCAGGATGAACAGCGAGTCGCGCAGCGTGCCCGGCACGACCACCCCGCCGAGCCCCATCACTTGGTCGTTGACGACGTTCAGCCAGGTGGCGCCCTTGTGCCGCAGGCCGAAGTACCGGGGATTCGAACCCGCGTACAGAGTCTGCACGGGGACCGTGAACCGGACTCCGTCGGCGGAGGCGACAAGGCCGGCACCCCACGCCCGTACGACGTCAATCTTCGCTTGCGCCTCGATGAACAGGCCGTTCGCCGCCGAGATGTTCTCGGCACGGAAGTAGCCCTGGTCGACCTGGACCAGGCGCCCCCGGGTGAGCGCCGGGACGTCCGGCTTGATGACCGGTGTCATCCCGACGTTGCACGCCTCGGACAGCAGTACCGCGCACAGGCTGGTGGTGAAGTCCTCCATGCCGGAGTCGGCGCCGGAGATGTGTGTGAAAGCCTCCGGCATGCCAGTCAGCTCGGCGACCTCCAGCAGCAGCTCCGGGAAGTCGACCTTCGGCAGCATGCCGTTGACCAGCTGACGGAACGGCGGCATGAGCCTGGGCTCCTCCGCCTTGCCGAGCTTGGCCAGCTTCAGCTTCCCGCCCACGACCTGCAACGCGCTGTTGCCCGGCAGCCCGGCGGCGACCTGGACGTACGCGGCGCGCAGGGCGGAGGCGAGTTCGGCGAGGTGCCCGGCCGGCTCGCTCTCCAGGCCGAGCGCGGTAAGCACTTTCGGCTCGGAGGCCGTCCACTTCTCCCCGGCCAGCAGCTTCGCCCGGGGGTCGCCCCAGCGGTCGCCGTACCTGGCGAACACGTCCCGCCGCCGCAGCGAGCGATGGAGGTGCTCCAAGACGCAGAACGAGTACGCCGCCTTGTCCACCAGGCCGTGCGGCACGTTGGGGTTGGCGAACACCAACCGCCGCCACGAGCCGGTCACCAGCTCCATGGAGACCTCTTTCACACCGACCTTTTTACGGCCGATCAAGTCAGGCAGCTGCTTGAGCGCCTTCACCACCGGGTCGCCGGCCTCGACCGCGCCGAAGTCGATGACCTCGACCAGAAGGCGGATGAAGCCGCGGACCGTGCCGTAGCGGGCGACCAGTTCAGCCCGCCACTCCGCGTCGTCGTCCCCGTCCGTGTCCGGGACCACCGCGGCGATCGTGGCAATCGCCTCCGCCAGCTGCTCGCGCGGAACGACCTGCTCGATTGCCGACCACGCGTCCACCACGGAGACCATCTCGCCTGACTCGGTCGCCGGAGGCGTCGTCATCAGCACGTCGACTGCCGCTGCGACCTTCTTCGCCGCCCTCCTCAGCTGTGGCAGGGCCTTGAGCTTGGCGTCGTTGCCCATCCGTTCGGCCTTCGCCAGCAGCTTGGTGGCCATCAGTGCGTGCAGCAGATCGAGCGCGTCGTCCACCGTCGCGGTCTCCAGGTGCCGCACCGCCGCCAGGAGGGTTGCGGTCTGCCTCGTGACCTCCAGCCGCTTCAGTGTCGGCGCCTTCGAGGTCAGCCCGTACCGGGCCAGCCCGGTCATCCGGGCGGCCGGGACCCGCCCGACGTCGACGGCTCCAGCACCCAGGCCGCGAACCTCGCGGGCACGGTCCAGAGCCAGCTCCATGGCCTTGCCTGACACCCGCATCGGGCCCAGCCGCAGCCGCTCCAGCTCCGAAACCCGCTTCTTCTCAGGCACTTCAAGCAACCGGATCATCTCGGTGCGCAAGTCGTACGGCACCGCCTCGTACAGCGAGGCATGCAGCCGGTCGTTTTCCTCCTGGCGGATCGCGGCCACCATCCGGGCCAACGTCGTCACGCCGGGCAGCAGCACCCGGTTGTTGACCAGCCACACCACCGCCCGGTCGAACAGAGCGCGCGGCCCCTCCAGCGACGACCACACCCGTGCTGCCAGAAACTCCCGCAGCTCCGCCTCACCCGTACCGAAGTCCCGATAGCCGTACTCGTCTCGGATCTCCCACGCGTGCTCGTAGGCCGTCTGAGAGCGCGCCCCATACCCGGCGAAGTGCTCGTAGTCGATGCCGAGCTGCTCGGCAACGAACCGCACCACGGCGGCCGGGACCGCCGTGGGATCCTCGGTCATGAAGGTGCCGAGCATCCGCACTGTGCCCCACTGCACCGCACACCCCAACCTCGTCGCCGGACGGCGCTTAGCCCGCGCCAGGCTCAGGGCCTTCTTGTCCAGGCGGAAGAACTGTTCCAGCTCCCCGGGCGAAGGTTCCGTGGCGAACCGGCCGTAGCGGGCCTCTTGCTCAGCAGACAGGTACTCAACAGGCATGCCGAGGACCGTAGAGCCCGCTGACCAGGCAAAACGGGCACGTCACCGAACCGGAATCAAGATCGCTCCGCTACCGCTAATTTCCGTTCGGATACTCCTACCGGCGCCAATTGCAACTGATGCGAACTGGCGACACCAGACCTGCACGACTGCCCCGTGATCCCGGATCCGGGCGCTGACCTTGGCCGGACGGTAGGCCGGGGACCTCTGCCGGACAGTATCGGATCGGGCCGTGACTGGCCGTTGTCTTCACTCCTTCGAGGTACGGACCTGGGAAAACGCCCTTCGGTCGCATCTGATGCGAGATTCTCGCGTCGAATGCAATGGACGGAGAGTGATCGAATGGGTGGGGACACCCTGGTGCCGGGTTCGGCGCGGCTGCACCTGGTCGACGGCCTGCCGCTGTTGCGCCCGGAAGAGCAGGTCTTCGAGGCGATGCCGGCCGGTTGGCGCAACCAGCAGCTGGCCAGGAACCTGTCGTTTGGCTACGTCGGTGACCAGGAGCGGACGGTGCGCGCGTTCGCCCGGCACGCGGATGGGCTGCCGTGGGAGTGGGCGCCCCAGCACGTCGAGGAGTGGTCGGTGGACCTCCGCTCGGTGCGGGGCTGCGCGCGGTCGACGCTGCGCAACTACCAAGGATCAGTACGGCAGTTCTGCGACTTCGTGACCAACCCGGCGTACGGCTGGGCGGAGGAGTGCCTGCTGCGGTTCGGGACGCACCCGGTCCAGGTGGTCCACGACTGGAACGCGGCGGTACACGCTGACGAAGGCGAGGGCGAACCCGAGCGCCGCGCCTTCACCCGACTCGAGCTGGAGGTGTTCTTCGATTACGCCGACGAGCAGGTGGTACGCGTCCGGGGCAAGGGACGCAAGGGCTGGCTGCCGGCGTTCCGGGACGCGGCGCTGTTCAAGACGGCCTACGGCTACGGCCTGCGCCGCAACGAGACCCGCATGCTCGACGAGATCGACTTCGGCCCCAACCCGCACGGCCGGGAGTTCGGCGACTACGGCACCTTGATGGTCCGCCACGGGAAGGCGAAGAAGGGCTCGCCGCCCAAGCGCCGCAGCGTGCTGACCGTCTGGCAGTGGACGCCGGTCGTCATCGAGGAGTGGGTCACCGAGGTTCGGCCCGGCATGCGGCACGCCCACGGGCCCGCTCTGTGGCCGTCCGAGCGGGGGCTGCGGGTCGGGCTCCAGCGGCTGGACTCCCGCTTCGCCGCCTACCGTGACGCGCTCGGCCTGGATCCGGCGCTGGAGTTCCACTCGCTGCGCAGGTCGTACATCACCCACCTGATCGAAGACGGCTACGATCCGCTGTTCGTCCAGCAGCAGGTCGGCCATGAGTACGCCTCCACCACCGCGATCTACACCTGCGTCTCCTCCGACTTCCGCACCCGCACCCTGCGACGGGCCCTGGACGCCACCGTTGAGGCCGCGATGCGGCCGGGAAGGACTTCGTGATGTCCCGCCAGATCACCTACCGGTGGCGCCTGCGCGAGCTGATGGCCGCCCGCGGCATGTTCACCGTCCCCGAACTCATGCCGCACCTGGCCGAACGCGGGATCACCCTGTCCGCCTCCCAGGTCCACCGCCTCGTCTCCGGCACCCCCGAGCGGCTGTCCCTGCCGGTGCTCGCCGCGCTCTGCGACATCCTCGACTGCACCGCCAGCGACCTGATCCCCACCACCGCCGATTACGTCCGCCTCCGCCGCACCGCCGGACAGGACGCACCGATCAACCTCGCCGCCCGCCGGCCGACACGAGTCCGACTCACCGACGAGGGGTGACTGACGTGACACCCGAACAGTACGAACGCTGGCACCTGCGCGACTGCGCCCGCTGCGGTCGGCGGGCAGCGAAGTCCGCCAACTGGTCCGACGGACCGATCTGCCGCACCTGCCTGGAGCGTGCCATGCGCGTCCGGGGCCGTTGCCCCGGGTGCTCCACCGACCGGCTCCTGCCCGGCCGCAACGATCAAGGCCAGCCGCTCTGCCGGGACTGCGCCGGCATCACGCGTGACTTCTTCTGCAGCCGCTGCGGCTTCGAGGGCCTCCTCCTCGGCGGCTGGCTCTGCGAACGCTGCACCCTCTCCAGCAGGCTCACCGGCATCCTGGAGGACGGCACCGGCCGCCCCAACCCGCGCCTGCTCCCGCTGCACGACCTGCTGGTCGGAATGGACCGCCCCAAGGGCCGCCTCGTCTGGCTGAACAACCCGCAGGTCCCCGCACTGCTGAGGGACCTCGCCACCGGCAACATCGCCCTCACCCACGAGGCGATCCAACAGGTGACGAACTGGCGGACCGCCGCCTACCTGCGCGACCTGCTCATGGAATGCGGCGTCCTACCCCGGCAGGACCGCCGGCTGCTGTTCTTCCAACGCTGGCTGGCCGAACGCCTCGCGGCGACCACGGACCCCGAACACGAGCGGCTCCTGCGGCACTTCGCCCACTGGCACCAGCTCCGCAAGCTGCGGGCCAAGGTGGATATCGGCCCGCTGAGCGTCAGCACCGTCAGTGAACACCGCCAGCAGACCACTCAGGCCGGCGCCTTCCTCACCTGGCTCACCCAACGAGGCAGCACCCTGGCGGCGACAAGCCAAGCTGATCTCGACGCCTGGCACGCCGAGAACTACGCCACCCGCCGCGCGGCACAGCCATTCCTTCGCTGGTGCATGGACACACGCCGCATGCCCCGGCTGGCCATCCCCTACCGCACGACGACCAACCCACAACCCATGGGCCAGCACCAGCGATTGGCAGCCCTGCGCCACGTCCTCGGCAACGATGCCATCCCGCTGCAAATCCGCGTCGCCGCCAGTCTCGTCCTGCTGTTCGCCCAACCCCTCACCCGCATCGTCCGCCTGACGACCGACGACATCCTGGACGACGGCCAGCAGGTCCACCTCCGGCTCGGAGACCCGCCCTCGCCCCTGCCCGAGCCCGTCGCCGATCTCGTTCGGGACCACCTCCGCTCACTCCCAGCCCGCACGCCCACGGTGAACCTCTCCGCCCACTGGCTCTTCCCCGGCCGCCGCCCGGGCCAGCCGATGAACCCGACCAGCTTGCTCGGCCCCCTCCGTGACCTCGGTGTCCCGGCCCAACGAGCCCGCACCTCCGCCATCCGGCACCTCGTCCTCCAGGCCCCCGCGCCGGTCATCGCCAAGGCCCTCGGCTACCACGACAAGACCGCCACCCGGCTCGTCACCGAGGCCGGCGGCACCTGGAGCCGATACGCCCCCGGCGACCACACGCGGTGAGCCGGCATGTTGTATCCCGGATGGCCACTCTCGTCACTCGGGCAGCGAAAAGCCCAACTCGCGCAGGCGAGGCAGGCAGGCTTCGAGGCACTGCTCCACCGAGGCGGCATCGGTTCGCACGAGGATGTCGTCACGCAAAGGGGCGCCACTGGCCACGAATGTCCAGGGCTTGCGCCGCTCTGCCATCCGCTCGGCGTCGGCCTTGAAGAGCACCGTGATGCCCTGTTCAGCTAGTGCTTCCATGATCGCCACAACGTCCACCGGTGATCTCCCCCTCAGAAGTGCTTCGAACACACCACCGTGAACTTACCTGTCCAGGGCCAGGCCACGAGCACCGACCTCACTACTCAGAGCGACTAGTCACAGTCCTGGCAGGTGGAATACGCGACGCCTCAACATGCGCGCCTACCAGTCCCGAGGGCCTGTGCCTGCTGTGGGTCTTCACCCTCGCGAGCCAGGACGACCGTCCGGAGAACCTCTACGTTGCCGACCGGTCCCTCTCGCCGGTCTTCAACGGCTTCGCCCTGGCAGGTGAGTTCATCACGGTCGTCGCCCTGTTCGCGATCTCGGGGGCGATCGCCCTCTTCGGCTACGACGGGTTCGCCTCTGCCGTCGACAGCGTCCTCGCGCTCGGTGCGCTGCTCCTCCTCGCGGGGAGGATCCGTGCCAGCGGGCACTACACGCTCGGCGGCCTGTTCTCCCTGCGCGCGTCGGGCCGGGGACCGCGCACGGCGGCAGCAGTGGTGACGCTCGTCATCACGATCCCCCTGCTCATCGTCCAGCTACGGGCCGCCGGCATCAGCGCGGCCCTCCTGATCGGCATGTCGAGCAACGCGGCCCAGGTGCTCTGCACGGTGCTGATGGGTTGCCTCGTGACCTGCTTCGCGGGGGTGGCGGACCTGAGGGGCACCAGCTTCGTGCAGGTCGTCAAGGTACCCGTCACGCTGGTGACGCTCGCGGTGGTCGCCCTGCTCGCCCTGCGAAAGTTCTCGTGGAGCCCGGGCGCCCTGCTCTCGGCCGCGGTGGAACAGAGCACGGATCCGGACGCGTATCTGAGCAGGGGCTCTGGCGCACACGGCGGGCCTCGGCCCTGTGAACACGATCAGTGACCACATCGTCGTCGTCCTCGGCACGGCGATGATGCCCCACCTGATCCTCCGTGTCGCCGCCGCGCGGAACGGGTGGTGCGCACGCCGGTCCACGAGCATCGCGGTGGGTCTCACGAGTGCCTTCTACCTCCTCCTGATCACGGTGGGATTCGCGGCGGCGGCCGTGGTCGGCAGCGAGGTGATCGGTGGGGTCGACGCGAACGGTCAGGGGGCCCCGATCCTGCTCGCATCCGGCGTCCTCGATCGGGCGTCGACGGCACGCGTGGTCCTCATCACCGTGATGGCGTGCCTCGCCTTCCTCGCCGTGCTGACAGCGGTGACCAGCGTGACCTTCGCCGCCGCCGTCTCCCCCACACGTGACGTCATCGTCAGGAACGGCCGCCCCCTCACGGATCAGGGCGAGATCCGGGCTCTTCGCTCGGTCGTCGTCGCCCTTTGTGTGGGCGGGCTGGCGCTGTCCGTCGCCGTCAGCCAGTACCCCGTCGAGTTCCTGGTCACCTTCTCGCTGAGCGTCGCGGCGACGTGCGTCTTCCCCGCGCTCGTCCACTCCTTCTACTGGCCGGGGTTCAACCGCCGAGGGCTGTCGTGGTCGGTCTACGGCGGGCTGTTCCTCTGCACGGTCCTCACGTTCTGCTCACCCGTGGTCTCCGGCACCGACTACGCACTGTGGCCGGAAGCGGCGTTCGACTGGTACCCCTTCCACACTCCCGGTCTGTTCTCCGTCCCGGTGGCTTTCCTCCTCGGACGGCTCGGCAGCAGGAGGCCGTCCCGGCGGGAGGAGGGGGATTCTCGAAATCCCGGTCACGACCGGGTGGAGGCAGAGAGAACCGGGTGGTGATCGGTTCGCCGGCCGTGCCCGTTCTCACGTAAGAGGCGGCGGACTGCCGGGCGCCGGGTCCGGTCACCTCGGACCGCACCGCTGCTCCGACTGCGAGTCGCCGACGCAGGCGGTCGCGGCGCCCCGGCCGACGCAGCAGGTCCTGACAGCGCCTTCCGCCGGTCCCGGCCGGCGACGAAGCCTGTCGACTCGTCATCGGCCCCGGCCCGTCGGTGACAGTCGTGCACACATGCCGAAGGGGCCCCGCGGACCTGCCGGTAGGAACGGCAGTCCTGAGGCCCCTCTGCCCCATGGCCCGGTCAGTTCACCGGAGCCGCGCCGCGTCGGGCATTCCGCCGACTTCCGTTGATCCGGTCGTTGATCCGGTCGACAGTCCAGATGGTCCGCAGTCCTGGAGCCCCCATCATCACGGGGCGTCCGAACTTGGGCTTCTTCACCCAGAGGGCCTTCAGGTCCTCGTGCTGTTCTCCGTCCACGATGTGGTCGGCGATGAGCGAGCCGAGGTACGGCGCCTGGGCCAGGCCGTGGCCGTTGCAGGCGACCGAGTAGAAGACGTTGTCGTCGATGTTGCCGGCGAGCGGAAGCCACGACGTCGTGATCCCGATCCATCCGCCCCAGGCGCGCGCTGCTGCGACGTCGGCCAGCGCGGGGAAGCGGGTCTCGAAGCCGCGTGCGAGGTCGGCGACGACTGCCTCGTCCGGCTTCCTCAGGGGAAGCGGGTAGCTCTTCCCCCGCTGGATCCGACGCACGCCGAACACGATGGTGTTGCGCGAGGTGAGCCGGTAGTTCTCCATGAAGTTGTGCTGGGTGACCACTCCCGAACGGCTGGTCCAGCCGAGTGCTGCCAGCCGCGCGGGATCGATGGGCTCGGTCTCCACCTCGGTGACCCAGATCGGCACGGACAGTCGCTTCGGAGCGATCGCCAGCTCGCCGCCGAAGGCGTTCGTCGCGAGCACGAGCTTCCTCGCGCGCACCTCACCACCGGGTGTCCTGACGGTGATGTGATGGCCGTCCCGCGTGATGTCGGTGACCCTCGTGCGCTCGAAGACCCGGGCACGCGACGAGAGGACGGCGCGGCGGATGCCCAGGCTGAACTTGCCGGGGTTCATCATCCCGCCGACGGACTCGCGAAAACCGCCGAGGAATCCGCGGGGGATGCCCAGCTCCGCACTCGTGCCGAGTTCGACCTTCCCGCCGGCCTTCCGCAGGATCTTGGTCACGCGACGCACGCGGCCCATTTGCCCACGGGACACGGCGGCGCAGACGTTGCCGGTGGCCTCGTAGTCGCAATCGATGTCCAGCCGTTCGATCAGGTGCTCCACGAAGTGCGCGGAGTTCTCGGCGAACCGGACGATGCCGGGGAACTTCCTGGGGTAGAGGATGTTCAGGAACTGGATGTCGCCGCCCGGGGCACCTGCCAGCTGCCCGGCATTGCGCGAAGCGGAGCCGTGGCCGCAGAACTCGGCTTCCAACAGCACCACGTCCTGGCCGCGCTCGGCCAGGCGCAGCGCCGTCGACATCCCGGCCAGTCCGCCACCCACGACCGCCACCTCACAGGTGATGTCCTCTTGCAGGGCGGGCTGGACGTTGCTGGGAGGGTCGACCCATCCACTGAAGTTGGTGTACTCGACGTTGTCCGTCTTCATCACACGTTCCTTGCTTCGTGTTGTCAGTGGCAGAGGCTCGACTTCAGGCCAGCCGGCGCTTGAGGATCTTTCCGCTGCCGGTCATCGGCAGGCTCGACACGATCTCGACGCTGCGGGGGTACTTGTAGGAGGCCATCTGTTCCCTGCCCCAGGCGATGAGCTCGTCGGCGGTGAGGGAGGCGTCCTTCTCGAGGATCACGAACGCCTTGACCTCCTCACCATGGCTGTCGTGCGGGACTCCGATGACCGCCGCGAGGCTCACCGCGGGATGGGTGTGAAGCACCTCCTCGATCTCGCGGGGTAGACGTTGAAACCGCCGCGGATGATGAGGTCCTTCGCCCGGTCGACGATGTAGTAGAAGCCGTCCTCGTCGCGTCGCGCGAGGTCCCCGGTGCGGAACCATCCGTCGCGGATCGCCTCGGCCGTCGCCTCCGGGCGGTTGTAGTAGCCCTTCATGACGTTGTGGCCCCTGATCGCGATCTCGCCGACTTCTCCGGCCTCGGTGACCTCCGTCCAGTCCGGTCGGATCAGCTTCAGCTCCACACCCCAGATCGGGACGCCGATCGAGCCCGGTCGGGACTCGAACCGGGGGTCGCTGAACGTGGCGACGGGCGATGTCTCGGACAGCCCGTACCCTTCGAGCACGGTGACACCGAGGCGCTGCTCGACCCGGTTGATGATCTCGACCGGCAGGGCCGCCCCACCGGAGATGCCGATCCGTAGGTTGCCGGCGATCCGACGGACGTCGACGTCGTCGGTGAGGGCGTTGAGCAGCCCCCACCACATGGTCGGGACACCCGCGAAGAACGTGATGTCCTCGCGGCTCATGAGCTCGACCACCTCACGGGCGGCGAAGCGCGGCACGAGGTGCAAGGTCGCCGCGACCGAGAACCCGGCGTGCATCTGCACCGTCGCGCCGAAGGTGTGGAACAGGGGAAGGCACACCACGTGGCTGTCGGCGGCCGGTTCGTTGCGGAACAACCGGTTGCTGGCCAGCACGTTCATCATCGTGTTCGCGTGGGAGAGCTCCGCTCCCTTGGCCTGTCCCGTCGTTCCCGACGTGTAGAGGATGACCGCGGTGTCGGTCGGCTCCCTGACCACCGACTCGAACACGGTGCTCATACCGGAAAGTGCCTGACCGAGCGTCTCCGTACCGGCGATCGGGCTGGGAGATTCCTGGTCGGCGGTGATGACGAAGAAGTGCTCGACCGTCTTCGCCTCGAGGTAGCCGGCATGACCCTCTGCGGCCATGGCGAGCTCCGGGGTTCCTTCGAAGCAGAAATACGCCGAGACGTCCGCGTCGCCCAGGTGGTAGGCGATCTCGCGGCCCTTGAGCAGCACGTTGAGCGGGACCACGACGGCACCCGCCTTGAGCACGCCGTAGTAGACGATGGGGAAAGAGGGCAGATTGGGGCAGCTGAGGGCGACCTTGTCACCGGGGCGGATGCCCCGGGACACCAGCAGGTTGGCGACCTGGTTCGCCGCCGCGTCGACCTGGCGGTAGGTCAGCCGGGTCGGGCCGAGCACGAGCGCGTCCCGGTCCGGGAACGTGCGGGCGGAGTCTTCGAGGAGGATCGAGAGGTTCAGCAAGGTGGTTCTCCAGCGGCTCTGGGTTGGTCATCGGGTGATCTCGACGGCTGAGTCGAAGACGTCAGCCCTCAGCCGCTGCGTCGTTCACCCGTGTCCCGAACACGACAGCGACGCGATTCACAGCGGAAGGTCCGGCGAGTCGACCCCGACCACCCGGTCACCGCAGAACACGCGCACCGACTCGGCGGGGCCGTGACCGCCGAGGCCGGACGGTCCCCAGAAGCTCTGCGCGGAATCGTCGCCGAGGTCGGCGAGCTTGGCGCCGTTGACCCGCACCTCGCCGGACAGCACGCGCGAGCCGACCTCGATCGCGCGTTCCGTGTCCCCGCCGAACACATAGGCATCGAGTCCCGACGGGTGGGCGTTCGCGATGCGCAGCGCCTCCTCGTCGGAATCGACGGCGTGCAGGGACACCACGGGACCGAACAACTCCGCAGTGGCTTTCGCCGGGTCGGCCCCGGCGGCGACGGTCGGCGAGAGGAAGAACCCGCCGAGCTCGGGCAGCCGGGCCGGCTGGTGGACGCTCGCCCCCAGGGCGCGCAGTCCTTCGATCCGGCTCTCCAGCGTCGCGAAGTGCGGTGCGTTCGAGATCGGACCGAGCTCGGCGCTCTCGTCGAGCGAATGACCGATCACGACCTTGGAGATGCGCTCGATCAGCGCTTCGAGCAGCGGCCCCACCAGGCTGCTGTGGGCGAGCACCTGCCCGGCCCCTCACACCACTGGCCGTTCAGCTTGGTCATGCCCTCGAAGATTCCATCGGCGGCGACCTCGACGTCGGCGTCGTCCAGGACGAGCGCGGGGTTGTTGCCGCCGAGCTCCAGCTGAAGGACCTTGAAGTCCTCCGCGGCGGCCCGGGCGATCGCCCGGCCGGCGGCCGGACCACCGGTGAACGACAGGACCTTGATGCGCGGGTCACTGGTCAGTGCGGCACCCACGTCGCCCCGGCCGTGTACGAGCTGCAGCGCGCCGCTGGGCAGCCCGGCTTCGACGAAGCACTCGACGACGATCTGCGCGCTGCCCGGGGCGTGCTCCGACGGCTTCAGGATCACCGGGCAGCCCGCCGCGACCGCGCTCACGACCTTCGCCGCGGGAATGAAGCTCGGGCCGTTCCACGGCGTGAGGATCGCGGCCGGCCCCCACGGGACCTTGTACAGGCGGACATCGCGGCCGCCCGCCGCCAGAGCGCGCACCCGGGGGATGTTCAGCAGGTCCGCCGCCGTCGCCCGTATCCTGGAGGGCAGAAACGCCGCCACCTTCCGGGTGACGCCGATCGGCACACCGCTGGTCAGGGCATCCGTACGGGCGATGTCCTCGACTCGGGTCTCGATGAGCGCGGCGACGCGTTCGAGCACGTCGGCGCGCTCCTGGCGGGCATCGTCGTCCCACCGGCCGACGCTGTACACGCGTTCGGCGTGCTGTAGCGCCCGCTCGATGTCCTCGGATCCGGTCGTGACCATGCGGTGCACCGGTTCCCGGGTGTTGGGGTCGACGTTCCATTCGCCCTTGATCGTCTCGCAGTCGCTCCAGGCGTCCGCGATGTAGTTCACCGGCTGGGGAATCGTCGTCTCGCCGCTCGACATGTGAGTCACCTCTGCATCCGTTGTTGGTCAGGCCTTGAGGTCGACGACGACGCGCGTCACGTCACCGCTGCGCATCGCCTTGAAGCCCTCGTTGATCTCGCCGAACGGGATGACCTGCGTGACCATCTCGTCGAGCAACAGCCGCCCCTGCTGGTAGAGGCGCGCGAGCTGGACGATGTCCTGGCGCACCTGCCCCGATCCCATGTACGAGCCGATGAGGCGCTTCTCGCCGAAGAAGAAGTCCGACGCGGGCACCTTGAGTTCGGTGCCCTCCGGGGCGATGCCCACCAGGCACGCGGTGCCGGTCGCCCGCACCACCGAGAGTGCCGTGGCCGCGGTGCGCGCCGAGCCGACGGCCTCGAACGAATAGTCGACGCCGTCGCCCAGCAGCTTCCGAACCTCCGCGGCGACGTCCTCGGCACCCCCGTTCACGACATGCGTCGCGCCGTAGCCCCGCGCGGCCTCAAGTCGCGCCTCGTCCAGGTCGATCGCGACGACGGCCGAGGCCCCCGCCAGCCTGGCCCCCTGGATGATGGCCGACCCGACGCCACCGCAGCCGATCACCGCCACCGTGCTTCCCGGACGCACCCGGGCACCGCGGAAGACGGCGCCGACGCCGGTGATGACACAGCACGCCAGGAGACACCCCACGTGCAGCGGCACCGCGTCGTCCAGCTTCACCAGCGCGTTCTCCCGCATGAGGGTGTGCCGCGAGAACGCGCCGACGTCGCCGAGCCGCTCGACCGGCTCGCCGTTCGTCAGCTGGAACGCGGGACGCGGGCGACGACGGACCTCCGCCACGCGCTGACACTGCGTCGAACGGCCGGCCTCGCAGTTGACGCAGCGGCCGCACGACGGCGTCAGCGCCCCGACCACGCGGTCGCCGACCCGCAGTCCGGTCACCGCGGAGCCGGTCGCCTCGACGACTCCGGCCACCTCGTGACCCACCACCACCGGCAGGTCGGTCGGCACCGTGCCGGTCATGTAGTGCAGGTCGCTGTGGCACAGGCCCACGTGCGAGACCGCGACGCGCACCTCGTCGGGCTCGGGATCGTCGACCTGGATCGCGGTCATCTCGAGCGGTTCGTTCACTGCGGTGAGCACCGCGGCCTCCGTGTCGATCACGTCTTCTCCTCTGTCGTTCCTTGCGGACGGGGTCGTGTCGACCCCGTCCGGAGCTACTTGCCGGCGCCCTTCGCGGACCAGAAGCCTTCGACGCCCGCGCGGAACACCCCGCTCTCCCAGGTCTCCCGCGCGGCGTCGTCCTCACGGGCGAAGGCCTGCTCGATCTCGTCGAGCCGCGGCCGCAGGAGCGCGAGGTGGAGCGCCGTCGTGTTGTTCTCCGGGGTCCACTCGACGGCCAGGTCGACGGCACGGTCGACCAGTTCGCCGGGCGCGACGACCTCGTCCAGGAGGCCGATCCGGAGGGCCTCCTCGGCGCCGATCCGCGGCGAGCCGAGGACCATGCGCATCGCGTGGTTCCGGACGAGCCGGGTCAGCAGCAGGCTCGACGCGTTCGAGATCGTGATGCCCCGGCCGTTCTCCGGCTGGTAGTACTCCGCCGCCGGGCTGCCGATCCGCGCGTCGCAGCAGAGGGTGATCTCCGAGGCACCGCCCACCGCGAGACCGTTCACGGCCGCGATGACGGGGACCCGTGTCTCCACGATGGCGCGGGTGATGTCGTGAAAGGTCTCGAACGCCTCCCGCATCTCCTCGTACGAGGAGGGCGGCGCCTGGAGGTCCTCGCCGGCTGAGAACGCCCGGCCCTCACCCGTGAGCACGATTCCGCGCACGTTGTCGCCGGCCCCGAACTTCCTTATGACATAGGCGAGTCGCCTTCGCGTGACGACGTCCATGGCGTTCAGCTTCTCCGGACGGCGCAGGGTCAGTACCGCCACGCCCCGTACGACGTCGACGTCGAGGACGTCCGTGGACGGGGGGGAGGACGGGACGGTGGGTGCGCTCGCAGAGCCGCGCCGGGCGCCCAGGTCGAAGGTGACACCGGGCTCGGCCGCGGCGCGGGCCTCGAGGGCCGGCTTGGACACGCGCTCGGACGGTGTCCGCGGGAAGTCGACGACGAACTCGACGTAGCGCGGCACTTTGAAACGGGCGAGCTGGCGGCCGGCCCGGTCGACGATCCGTGCGGCGGTCGTACGGTCGGCCGGCACCCCGGCGGCGAGCTGGACGAAGGCCTTGACCTCTTCACCGAAGGTCTCGTCGGGTTCGGCGACGACGGCGGTGGCGATGACCTCCTCGTCACGTTCGATGACGGCCTCGACCTCGGCGCTCGCGATGTTCTCGCCGCCCCGGCGCACCATGTCCTTGATCCGGCCGACGAGCTGGACGCCGCCGTCCGGCCGGCGGACGACGACATCGCCGGTGTGCAGCCAGCCGTCCCGCAGCACCTTGGCGGTGTCCTCCGGACGGTTCCAGTAGCCGCGCATCAGCGGCCTGCCCGAGACGATCAGCTCACCGGGCTCGCCGTCGGGCAGGTCGGCGCCCTGCGGATCGACCACCCGGACCTGCTTCGTCGGCACCGGAAGCCCCAGGCTCCCGCTCCCCACGGCGTTCACGTCATCGACGGAACTGAACAGGTCGACGCCGGACTCGGTCATGCCGTAGATCTCCCGCCACGGCGCTCCCCAGCGTTCCTCCAGCTGCGCGTGGATCCCGACCGGGATGCCCGAACAGAGCACCAGGCGCAGCTGGTTGTCCAGGTCGTCGGGGTTCGGCGGTTGCTTGAAGAGCAGCGTCGGCATGGACCCGAGCACGTAGAAGAAAGTGGCACGGTGGCGGCGGACATCGGAGAAGAAGCCCGACGCGGAGAACCGGGGCAACACGACCAGCGGGGCCCCGATCGTCAGGGCGAGCGCGGTGTTCCACTGCGGATCCATGTAGGAGAACGGCTGCGCGGTGAGCAGGACGTCGTCGGACCCGAGGCCGGTCAGTGCGGCGCAGGTCCAGCCCAGCCGCACCCAGTAGTCGTGGGTGAGCATGCATGCCTTGGGGAAGCCGGTGGTGCCCGACGTGTACTGGAGGTTCGCCAAGGTCTCGGCGGCGGCGCTCACCGCCGGAGCGGTCGCCGGGAACGGCGCGGACCCGTCCGCTGCGACGTCGATGATGCGCAGGTCAGCCAACTCGGCTTCGGCGTCGGTGACTTCCTTCAGGAGACCTGCCCGCTCGTGGTCGGTGAACACGACCCGGGCTCCCGAATCCCGCAGGAGGAAGGTGAGATCAGCCCGCTTGTACGAGGAGTTGACCGGTACTGCCACCGCCCCGGCCTTCAGCGCGGACAGCCACACGACCGGCCAGTGCACGATGTTCGGGAGCATGATCGCGACACGGTCGCCGGGCTGGATGCCGTCCACCTCGATCAGCCGATGTGCCAGCCTGGAGGTCCAGTCGTCGATCTCGGCAAACGTCCAGGATCCGTCGCCGAAGCGCAGGAACTCCCGATCGGGTGATCGCTGCGCACGCTCGGCCAGCAACCCGGTCAGCGTCGCGATGGACGGGTCCTCTCCCATCTGCTGGGGCCCTACGGCCGGCTGCGGACGGCGAGAGGCCGCATCTGCCTCTCGCTGAGGTGTTTCCTTCACGACCACGACTGCTCCCCGGCCACGGCACGGCTCTGCTCGTGTCGGTTCGGCTCCGCATCGACCGACTCGTTGTGCCTGTGCAGGACGCGGTAGGCGAAGTAGTAGGTGAACATCTGGAGACCCCAGGTGCTCAGCGCGCCGATGTAGAAGAGGGTGTGCGCCGCGTCGTCACCTGGAATGTGGACGAAGTCGTATGTCCAGGCGATCGCGCATCCGGCGGCGGTCGCCAGAATCACGCCGGCGGCCATTCCCTTCGCGTCGATCGACCAGAGCCGCCTCGCGAAGTAGATCAGGAACAACGTGGTCAGAACATTGACCACGATGAGGAAGATGGCGACCCCCACGCCGAGCCGCCCGCTGAAGAACAGCAGGAAGAGTCCGACCGCGGCGGCGAACACGAACGCCCCGACATCCGTCCGCACGGACGGCTTGTACCGGTGTGTCACCTGCATCAGGCCCATGACGAGGATCAGCGTGATGCCGACCGACCGGGAGAACTGGTCGAAGAAGAACGCGACGGTGTACATGGGACTCTTCTCGTCGGCGCCCACGAGCGCATAGACGAGGAAGTTCGACCCGGAGGTGGCGACGATGATCCATTCGAGGCCGAGAAGATAGTTCTTGAAATTCCGAATGAATTTCCATCCGAAGGTGAATCCGACGACGATCATCCAGACGTCGGCGAGCAGAAAAAGCAGGTCTCTGAATGCCATTTTTTCCTCGGTTCCTTGATCCTCGTCAGAGCGTGGTGGGCAGGCCGGCGTCGATCGAGGTGTAGTCGTCCCGCTTGAGCAGGTCCGAGGGGTCGGACATCTGGCCGGCGACTTCGGCCCAGCCGAGGTAGTGCTCCGACGACCAGTCGAGGGCTCGCTGGATCTCTTCCGGGAGCTTCCGGATCTGTTCCAGGCTGTACGTGAGGAAGTGGTTCTCCTCGGTGCGCAGGAAGGCGAGGTCCCAGCCCATCGAAAGGCCGAATCGGTGACCGTCCGTGGTGGTGTTCTCGCCGCCGCCGTGATAGGTCGATCCGATCCAGATGAGCGCGGAGCCCGCCTTCATCTCGGTGGGGATCGTCTCCTCGTACCGAGGCGCCCGGTGGTCGTCCCAGAGGTGGGAACCGGGAATCACCAGCGTCCCGCCGTTCTCCGCGGTGAAGTCGCTGACCGCGACCATGATCTGGACCCGAGCTTCGCGCTGGTAGTCCGGATGCCGCCACAGCCAGACGGAATCGTCGCGGTGGAGCGGCTGCGCGCCCTGGCCGGGGCCGATCTTGATGGCCATGGTGGCACCGATGTGCATACCCGCCGGGGCCGGCACCGCCTCCTCTCCGAAGAAGACGTTCAGCGGCTTGTTGAGGATGAGCTCGGCGACCCGGTGGTACAGCGGGTTCAGCGCCACGGTGACCATGTGCTCGGTCTTCGCGAACAGGCCGCCCGCCCGGCGGGTGCGGTTGCCGGCGAACACCGCGTCGTGCCCCGTGTCCACCGCGTCGAGCACGGGATCCAGGTCGTTCTTGAGACCCGTGATCGTCGCGTCGTCGAAGAGCCCGTCGACGATCACCCCGCCGTCTCGCAGGATGATCTCGACCGCCTCTTCGGGGGTCGTGTCGGCAGTGATCCGACAGAGTCCTGAGGTCGACATGGCAATTCCTTCCAGTCAGGACCGGCGACCACATCACGCCTCCGCAATGCGGTGAGGTCATGCTGCTCCATCATGGTCGCTCGATCAAGTCAAATGACTAAGTTCTTATGCGGGGGAGTCGCTGCGTGCGCCGATCCGGGCAGAGTCGCCTGTTAGCCTGGTTGTCGACTTGATCAAACGTCCAACTTCGACAGGGGGCACAGGTGGCACGGGTACCGACGGCCGAGCGACGCAACGATCTGGTGAACGCCGCCATCCACGTGATCGCGACCCACGGCGTCGACGGTGCGACGACTCGCCGGATCGCCGAGCAGGCGAAGGCCCCGCTGGCGACGCTGCACTACTGCTTCCAGACGAAGGAGCTGCTGTTCGCAGCCGTCTTCGAGAGGTTGGCGGAGCGGTACCGTGAGGTTCTGATCGAGAGCGATGTACACGGCGACGTCGCCGCGACTGCGCGTGCGATCCTCCGCGGCCTGACGAACTGGTATCTCGAGTCCTCTTCGGAATTCGCGTCCGCGACCGTGGAGCTGATCAGCTGGGCGCAACGCCAGGAGTCGCACCCGGCCGTGACCGTGTACAACGAGGCGTTCAACGTCGTGCGGTCGATCCTCGCGAGAGCGGCCTCCGGCCAGGACATCACGCCCGAGACGATCGATCAGATCGGTTATGTCATCGGTGCGCTTTCCGACGGCTTCGTCGTGAACTGGCTGACGTATGCCGATCGTTCCCGGGCCGCCGAGCAGGCAGAGATCATCGTCGACGTGCTCGATGCGTGGCTGACTGCGAAGCTCGCCTGATCGCAAGAAGCCCTGTGCACGCCTCGCCGCCGAGTTCGCCCGGACCGGCCGGTGGACGGCGACCGGCGAACCGGGTGTGTCCGCCTGCCGGCGACCCCGCAGGCGGACACCCGGGTCGCCTCGTCACAGGCGCTTGACGGCTTCCTCGACGATCCACGTCATCGTCGGATCGTCGCTCTCCATCCACTCCGGATGCCACTGGACTCCCAGAACGGGTGCGCCCGGGAACTCCACCGCCTCGACCACACCGTCGGCCGTCCGTCCCGTCACGACGAGCCCCGTGCCGCAGTGGTCGACAGCCTGGTGGTGCCAGGAATTGGTGACCGCCCGAGCCCCGAACAGTCCCGCCACGATCGAGCCGGGCTCGAACGTCACGACGTGATCGTCCGTGCCGTCGGTGGGTGCGGCCTCCGGGGACAGATGCCGCACCGCACCGGGCGGAAGGTCGGCGATGAGCGTGCCACCGAGCGCGGCGTTGAGGACCTGCATGCCCCGGCACACGGCGAGCACCGGTATCCCCCGGTCGAGCGCGGCACGTACGAGCGCGAGCTCGTACCTGTCCCGCTCGACGTCGTGGACCATCGGATTCGACCGCGGGTCGACGTCGCGGACCACCGACGTGTCCCCTCCCCAGCACGCCGGGTGCAGGTCCTGCCCACCGGTGATGACCACGCCGGCCAGCCAGTGGCAGACCGCCTCCGCATCCGTCTCGTACGAGAGGTTCACGGGGAGACCGCCGGCCTGTGCGATCCGGATCGCGTAGTCGGACATGTAGCTGTCGGTGCAGCGATCGCCGTACCGGCGGTCCCCACCCCTGATCAGTTCCAGCCGGATCCGTCGGCCGGTGATGCCGATCAGCGGCCGCATCGCCGTCGGCGTGTCGCCCGTCGCGCTCACGGCAGCTCGAAGTATCGGGCGGACTCCCACTCGGAGAGTTCGGCGAACGGATCCCCGCCCGCGGTGTGGAACTGCATCCATTCCCACCGGCGCGACCCGACCCAGTAGTCGACGAACTCGGCACCGAGGAGATCGCGAAGGATCGGGTCCGCCTCGAGCGCGGCGGCGGCCTTGGTGATGGTGTCCGGCAGCCGGGTGATCTCGCCGGGCGGCATGCACCACGCCATCTCGGCGACCGGCTCCGGCGGTTCGATCTTGCGTTCCACGCCCGCGATCACACCGGCCAGCACGCCGGCCAGCGCGAGGTACAGGTTCGCGTCGGCGCCGGGGACCCGGTACTCCAGGCGGGAGTACGACGGGTGCCCGCACACTGCCCGGACCGCGGTGGTCTTGTTGCTGATGCCCCAGGTGGCGGTGACCGGCGGGCCGCTGAGGTCCACCAGGCGCCGGTACGAGGTGATCTGCGGGAGCACGATCGAGGTGTTGCCCTCGATCGTCGCGAGCAGACCGCCGACGGCATGGCGCATCACCTCCGACGGCCCCTCCTCCGCGTAGAACGCGTTGACGCCGTCGCGCTGGAGGGACAGATTGATGTGCGAGGCCTGCCCGTAGCCCGCGGTGGGCTTGGCCATGAAGGTGACCGTGTGGCCGAGGTCGAACGCGAGCTCGCGCATGATCTGGCGGGTTCGCGCCCAGGCGTCACAGACCGCGATCGGATCACCGGGCGCCAGGTTGATCTCGATCTGGCCGGCGGCGTCCTCGTCGTTCCAGGCCTCCCACTCGATGCCGACCGCGTCGAGCCGGTCGGCGACGGAGTTCATGTAACCGGTCCAGTCCTTGGACTTCGCCAGGTGATAGGCCGTACCCGCGCTCCCGCCGAGCGGAGTCAGGTCGCGGTATCCGCGTGCGCGCGCCTCGTGGATGGACTCCTCGAAGACGGTTGCCTCGATCTCGACGGCAACGGTCGCGGCGAAGCCGAGCGAGGCGAGCCGGTCGACCATCCTGCGCGTGAGGTTGCGCGGACAGAGGGGGACCGGCGTGCCGTCCTTCAGCCAGTAGTCGCCGATCACGGCGTCGAGACCCGGCTCCCACTCGACCCGGGTCGAGAGGTCGGGGCGGAAGTAGACGTCGTCCAGATGCCCGCGCCAAGCGGGATACGCGAAGCCGAAGGCCGGGGCGTTGCCGAGGTCGAGCCCGAACAGGAGGTCGGCGAAGGCGAACCCCGAGTCCACGCCGGAGGCGAACTTCTTCGGTGCCAGCGTCTTGCCGAGGAACGAGCCCTCGTGGTTCGTCGCTTCGATCCGGACAGCCCGAACGCTGGTGTCCCGGACGTCAACTCCGGTGACGGGCTTGATGAGTTCAGACATCGTAACGGACCTTCCAGGATGCGCCGATCATGACCGACAGCTGAGAGAGAGTGCCCTGAATCCCGAGCACACCCGAGGACAGGACGGCGAGCAGGTCGTCGGATCCGGAGAACACGCCGGCCAGCGTCTCCGGTGCGCCGGCGATCAGGTAGTGCGTCTCGCCGTCGCCCAGGACGACCTGCTCAAGACCCTCCGGGCCTTCGGTCACCGCGATGAGCACGTCCGGAAACCCCGGTACGGAGCGCCCGGCATTCCAGAAGTGCTCGGCGGCCGTCCGCCAGTCCGGCACCGGCGGCGACAGAGCGAGCAGCGCGCCCGCGGCCAGGTCCGCGTCGCCCGAGGGATCGGAGGTGGGTGCGAACCGGGCGTTCAGGTCGACGGTGAGGGTGGCATCGGATTCGACGAGGACTCCGCTCGACACGTCGACGGTGCCGCTGCCGAAGGTGATCGTCGCCGCCTGCGGGGTGTCGTGGGACCGGATCGCCACCGTGGCGGCCGACTCCTGCGGGGCCGGAAGCACATGGCCCGCGCGGGCGGCATCCCGCAGCGTGCGGCCGATCAACCGGACGAGCGGAGTCGCATCGTCCTCGATCCTGATGTCGACCTCTGTGGCCGTCGCTGCGCGGGACACCGCAGGGGCCGTCGTGGTTTCGGTCATCCTCCAGTCCTTTCGACTTCGGGAGATCACACGCGCCGCGAATCGGTCGCCGCGGATCTCGGATGGACCGTGATCATCTTGGCCAAATGACTCGATCAAATGACTAGATCAGGTGACTAGGATGGTGGGGTACGGCTCGCGACCTGTCAATGACTTCGGAGAGGCCCGACAGTGAATGAAGTGAAGCCCGCGTACTGGGACCAGCTGGATGCCGATGCGCAGCATGCGGCGCGGTTCATCGCCGAAACCCTCACCAGACCGGTACGGGAACTGGGTGTGAAGGCCGCGCGGAAGATCCTGGCGACCTCGCCGCCGGAGCGGCCCCTCACCCCTCTTGACCTGGTCGAACAGCTGACCCTGCCGGCCCGCTCCGGTGAGCTCCGCGCGCGCCTCTATCACCCGGACGGCACGCCGCTGTCCGCCGGTCCGCGCCCGGTGCTGCTCTATCTGCACGGTGGCGGCTTCGTCCTCGGCACCCTCGACGGAGTCGACGAGGTCTGCCGCGCGATCGCCGCCCGATCCGGGTGGGCGGTGCTCTCCCTGGAGTACCGACTCGCACCGGAGAATCCCTATCCGGCAGCCCTGGACGACTGTCTCGACATCTTTGCCTGGTTGCGCCGATCGGCTTCCGCGTACGGCCTCGATCCGCAGGTGATCGCCGTCGCAGGCGACTCCGCAGGCGGAAGTCTCGCCGCCGCGCTGTGCCTCAAGCTCCGGGACGCCGGGCTGCCCGGGCCTGTGTCCCAGGTGCTCGTCTACCCCGCTGTCGACGACGCGTTCGCCACCCCGTCCTGGATGGAGTTCGCCGACGCACCCCTCTTGACCAGCGCGGATGCCCGCTGGTTCTGGGAGCAGTACCTCGGACCCGACCACGAGGGAACGGTCGATCACTACGCGGCCCCCATGCACGCCGCATCGCTGCGGGATCTCCCCCCGGCACTGGTTCTCACCGCCGAGGTCGACCCGCTTCGCGACGACGCCGAGGCGTACGCCGAGAGGCTGCGGCGTGACGGTGTGGAGGTCACCGCGACCCGCTGCGCCGGCGTGTTCCACGGCTTCTTCACCGAAGTGGGCGTGTTCGCCAGGACGGACGAAGCGATCTCGCAGGTGGCGCGCCACCTCCGAGGCGTTGCCGGCGGCTGAGCGCGCACACGTAAGCCGACTCGACGCGCGTTCGGCTATTGACGGCACTCGGGCCCGTGGCTAGATTCCGTTGGTCATACGACTAAGTCGGATGACTAAGACGTGCGCGCCGATGGGCGGAGGGGCGAACGGCCCCCGCCGAGGCGAAGCCCTGACGGCCAGATGTCACCCACCTTTCGACTACCCGAAGGCACACGCATGACTGAGACCGCTCCACCCACCGCCCCCGTCGTCGACCTCCTCTGTGTCGGCGCGGGATTCTCAGGCCTTTACGCGGCGTACAAGGCCGCCGAGAAGGGCTGGACCTTCGCAGGGTTCGAAGTCGCGCCCGGCGTCGGCGGCACCTGGTTCTGGAACACGTACCCCGGCGCCCGATGCGACGTCGAGAGCATCTACTACTCCTACTCGTTCAGCCAGGAGCTCCTGCAGGAGTGGACGTGGAGTGAGCGCTTCGCTCCGCAGGCCGAGATCCTCAAGTACATCAACCACGTCGCGGACCGCTTCGACCTGCGCCGGCACTTCAGCTTCAACACCCGGGTGACTTCCGCGACCTGGCTCCCGGACGAGCGGCTCTGGGAAGTGACGCTCGACTCCGGCGAGACCCGGCGGGGTCGCCATCTGCTCGCCGGCTCGGGCGGTCTTTCGGCGCCCAAGGACTTCGACGTGCCGGGCCTGGAGAACTTCACCGGGATCACGGTCTCGACGAGCCGGTGGAACATTCCGCTGAGCGATCTGGCGGGCAAGCGCGTCGCCGTGATCGGTACCGGGTCGTCCGCGGTGCAGAGCATTCCGCTCATCGCCGAGGTCGCCGAGCACCTCACCGTGTTCCAGCGCACGCCCAACTACGTGTTTCCCGCACGGAACGCCCCGCTGTCGGCGGACTACGTCGACGAGATCAAGGGCAGCTACGCGGCGATCCGCGAGGAGTGCCGCCACTCGCTCGGTGGCATCCCGGACCGCATCCCGGACGCCGCCGCGTTCGACGTCTCCGATGAGGAGCGGCGTGAGCGCTATGAGCGGGCCTACGTACGGAGCGGATTCAACGGCGTCGGCGGCGAGTTCTCCGACCTGCTGACCGATGCGAGGGCCAACGAGACCGCGGCGGAGTTCGTGCGGGGGAAGATCCGCCAGATCGTCCATGACTCCAAGACCGCCGCGGTCCTCGAGCCCCGCTTCCACGCGCTCGGCGCGAAGCGCAGCTGCTTCGGCACCGACTACTACGAGACCTTCAACCGTCCGAACGTCTCGGTGGTCTCCCTGCGCGACGAGCCGATCGACACCATGACGAGCGACAGCATCGTCACCAGGGGCGGCTCCTACGAGGTCGACGCCATCGTGCTGGCGATCGGATTCGACGCCTTCACCGGCCCGCTGTTCGCGCTCAACGTCTCCACCCCGGAGTCCGGCAGGCTGCAGGACGCGTGGAGCGACGGCGTCCGGACGTACTTGGGCATCATGACCGCCGGCTTTCCTAACTTCTTCATGATCGCCGGACCGCAGAGTCCGGCGCTCGCGAGCAATGTCGTGGTCACGATCGAGCAGGCCGTCGACTGGATCACCGATCTCATCGGGCACGCGAAGGCCGGCGGCGCCGAGGTCGTCGAGCCGACGGTCGAGGCTCAGGACGACTGGGTGAAGATCACCGAGGACACGGTCAACCAGACCCTCTACGCGACCACCGACTCCTGGTACCGCGGTTCGAACGTGGCCGGCAAGCCGACGACCTTCCTCGGCTACGTGGGTGGTGTCGGCAAGTACCGCCGGATGTGTACCGAACTCGCCAAGCGCGGCTACCCGGGCATCGAGCTCGACGGCGAGACCGTCGCTCGCCGCCTCGGCCGCATCCACAAGGAGATCGCATGAAGGTGGTGCACCAGCGCTACGTCGCCCACTCCGACGCGCACTACGCGGGGAACCTGGTCGACGGGGCCTTCGGGCTGAAGCTCTTCGGGGACGCCGGAACGCACCTGGCGATCACCATCGACGGCCACGAGAGCCTGTTCGCCGGGTATGCGTCGGTCGAGTTCCTCGCCCCGGTCCGCGGCGGTGATGTGGTCGAGGTCGAGGCGCGCCTGGCGTCGAAGGGAAGGCGCAGCCGGACCGTCGACTTCGAGCTGCGCATCATCTGCAGGTCCGTCGACGACAGTGGCCGGGCCGAGGTGCTCGCCGAACCCATCGTGGCCACTCGGGCGCGAGGGACGGCCGTCGTTCCGGCCGACACCGCAACGACGACGCCGTGACCGTGGGGGCAGCGTCGGTCGGCGAGGGCGGTTCGAGATGAACCGCAACAGGTGGCCGTTCACGACGGCTTAGAACAGCGTACGGCGGTGGGCCCGCAGGTCCACCGCCGTATCAGGAGACGCCACCCAGGCGTAGAGGGGAGCAGATCCCAGCCGGGTGGCTGTCCGCACGTACGGCCCGCCGATTTCGGCGGCAGGCCGTACTCATGCATGCGTGGTCCCGCAAACAATCACTCGGAGACTAACATGACTGAGCACAGCGAACTGAGCGGCCTGGCGGGGGAGTTGCGGGCGGCCAAAGCGCCGCGGAGGGGGGCGCTCATCGGAGTGGGTGCCCTGCTCGTCATCCTGACCAACGCGATCATGTTCATCCTGCCACCGCTCCTGCCGGTCATCCAGGCGCAGTACGGACTCACAACGGTCTCCGCCACCATGTGGATCTTCACTCTGCTCACGTTGGGAGGAGGCGCGGGCTACATCCTGCTTCCCCGACTCGCCGATGTGTCCGGCGACCGCAACGCGTCCGTGTTCGCCTCCGGGGGTCTCACCGTCGGAGCTCTCATCCCCGCCGTGGGTGACTCGTATCCGGCCCTGCTCATCGGTTCCGCGATCATGGGCTTCGGTACCGCGGCCCAGCTGCTGCCCTTGGGCTTTCTGCGGCGGAACCTGGCGGAAGAGGGGATCGTCACGGCGGTTCGCGTGCTGGTCATCGCCACAGGAGTCGGGATTGTCGTGGGCATGATTGGCGGTGGGGTCATCGTCGAGAACCTGTCCCTGCGCACCTTCTTCTGTATCCTCGCCGCGGCGTTCGCCGCGACGACGATCGTCTCGTTCGTGGTCATCCCGCACTCCCCGCCCGCCGAGTCCGTCGGCCGCATCGGCGTGCTCGGCACGGTGTGGATGATCGCGTGGGTCGCGGCGGTGCTGCTGACGCTGACGCAGGGGCTGGTGTGGGGCAATGCGGCCGTCATTCCGCTGATCGCCGGCGTCGTCGGCGGAGTCCTGTGGGTACGTGTCGAACGCAGGTCCTCGGTGGCGGTGTTCGACGTGGCGATGCTGAAGTCGCCCCTCGTCACCGCGGCGTCCCTGTCGGTGGCGTTGTTCGGCGCTGTGAACGCGGCGTTCCTGTTGCTGCTGAGCACCTACAGCCAGGTCATTCCCGCGTACCTCCCGTCGAAGGACGCCTACGGCCTCGGACGCACCGCGCTGCAGACGGGTTGGCTCATGGTGCCCTTCGCGGTGATGTTCGTGGTGGGTGGCAAGGTGGTCGATCGACTGGTCGCCAAGGGGCGCGGCGCTTCTGTGCTGGTGATGGGTGCTCTCCTCACCGCCGCGGGGCTCGGCTGGCTTGCTCTGGCCCACGACCGCCCGTGGCACTACCTCGTGGGCGCCGGTGTGATCGGCCTCGGATGCAGCATGGGATATGCGGCCGGTTTCAGCATTGCCCAGATGGCGGTATCCGAGGAGAAAGCCGGGATGGCCGCGGGCGTGGTCGGCACCGCCATGGCGATCGGCATCGCCTTCGGGTCGGCACTGATCACCGGGGTGCTGAGCGCGTCTGTCGTCCCCGTTCCCGGAACGGACATCGAGGTCGCCGCGGAAAGCCTCTACGGCACCGGCTACTGGATCTCGGTCGGCCTCGCCGCGCTGATCGTGGTCACCGTGCTGATCTCGCGAGCGCGCCACGTCAGGCGCGTGCCCGCCGCGGCGTCCTAGATCGACCGCGCTTCCGGGACGAACGCCGCAGCGTGCAGCCCCACTCGTCCAGCTTTCCTCGGAAGATCTTCAAGAAGTCCTCGCCCGCGGGCGCTGACCTGCGCAGGTAGACGTCTAGGGGTGCTGGCCTGCGGCGTTGCTCCGTTCCGGGGCTGGGAGCTGCTGGGGGTGCCGGACGGCCGCCCGTGCTCAGGCTCGTCTGACGAGCTGTGCGCGGGACGGTGCGGTTCGGATGATCAGGCTGCCTTGGGCTGGGAGTCGGCGAGGTCGTTCAGGACCGCGTTGACCACGGGCCAGCACATGTCCAGGGTGTCGCGGTCCGGGGCGTGAGCCTCCCGAATCTCGGCGCGCGGATGGACGAAGTTGCGGTACTTGCGCAACTCGTGGCAGAAGCGTTCGACGTCGGCCCCGATCCAGCCGGCGTCGTGGCAGGTCTTGATCAGAGAATCCAGGCTCACCCTGTCGGGAGAGGTGCGGCCGAGCAGGAGGCGTCGCGCTCGTGAACGACGTGGACGAGGACGCCTTCGAGGAGGCTGCCGAGCATGACGATGGCGGCCACATGGGCGCCGTTGGCGTAGCAGGTGTGGGCCTCGTCCAGGCGGTGCTGGAGGAGGCCGGCCATGTTCTGGTCCGTGATGAGGTCGGTCATGGTGGCTCTGAGTTCGACTGGGCCCAGGCTGCCCGGATGGGCGAGAGGGGTCGCAGGCGACGAGGCGGGGGCGGCCGCCGGGGTTCTCCAGGCGTACGCCCTCATGGATGAGGAAGGCGTTGACGGCGGAGATGACGGCGGGGAGTTGTTCGGGCTCGTCGAGGTACTCGCGCGGGTCGGCGAGCCGGTGCAGGACATTCTCCAGCTCGGTGGGGTCCTCGCGACGCTCGGTGAGCCGGGCGAAGGCCCACTCCCTGCGGTACTCGCCGTCGTACTCCGGCACGCGCTGCCAGCCGGCGTGTTCCAGGAACCGGGCGATCTCGTAACCCTTGCGGTAGTAGAGGTGTTCGTCGCCGCAGATGACGCGGGCCAGTTCCTCCAGGGTGTTGGCGTCCAGGATGCCGAGAGGGCAGTGCGGGGTCATGCCGAGCCTTCCGTGATGTCTTCGGGTTCCTCGTCCTCAGCCGGTTGCAGACTCGCGAGGGGAGTTCCGGCTGGGCGCCGGCCGTCGCGGAGTTCGGAGCGCCGGAGTACGACCTCCCGATCACCGAGATCCCCGGCACCTCGTCCGCAAGCGTCCGCCGGCTTCGGGCCCGGGGGTGCGGGGTTTGGCCGCGGGGGCGGATCAGGTCGTCGGGGATCCGGCGGCGGATCGTGGAGGGGTGCCCGCCCGCCTGGTCGACTCGGCTGAACCACAGTTCCCGACGGCGGGTGGGTCCCAGGACTCCAGCTACAGGATCCGCGCCACCTGCCGGCGCAAATTCCTCTCCAGGGTCGCCTGCTGAGATCGGCCCCCTCACCGGCCCGGCCCGTTGTCACTCATGGTGATTTGCCGCGACGGCGACGAGCCGTCCAGAGGGCGGCGAACCGTCCGGCGAACGGGCTTGATGGCGTAGGTGCGAGGTGCTGCTGACGGCTCCGTTCTCCCCAGATCCTCCCCAGCGCTTCCGGATCCCCGAAAGGCCAGCTCAGAGGGCCTGCGGAACGGAGGGCGAGGAGATCACCCGCATCACTTCTCCCCAGCGCCCGGTATGGGCGGTTTGCGCGGCGATGTATGCGCAAACAGTGCGCGGCGCGTGTTTGAGACAGGTGCCCGCTACAGCCGGCCTCTCCGCTTGAAAATAACGTACAAACTGCCTCATATCACCCCCATCAAGCCGATGGCGAAGGGTGCCCGAGGCCCCGGCGCAGCTCCGGCATGTAGTCGAAGCTCATGCCATAAATAGTTCCCACCCCTGGGGAGCAAAGGGAATCGCCGCCCACGAGAAGATCTTCAAGGACACCTCGGGCGGCGCCTACTTCTACCTCGACGACCAGGACCGGGTGGTCCTCGCCGACTCCCGCCAGCACGTCCTGCGCATCGCCCACCGCCAGAAGGCGGACGGGGACTGGCAGTTCGTCGTCGAGAACGACTGGGACCTCACCTCCCTCGTCCCGCACGACTGCGTCAGCTGGACCAACCTCTTCCCCAGCGGCGTCTGCGACCCCGTCACCTCCGTCATGCCGGACTGGGACGGCCGCATCTGGTGGGTGACCCGCCTGGGCCGGGTCGGCACCGTCGACCCCGCGACGGGCGCCCTGCGCGCGATCCGGCTCGACGGCGAGGAGATCCAGAACTCCTTCTCCGTCGCCGAGGACGGCGTCTCCATCGTCACCGACCACGCCCTGTACGCCTTCCGCGCCGACGCCGACGGCGTCCCGCGCGTGCGGTGGCGCGAGACGTACGACCGGGGACCGGCACCAAGCCCGGCTCGGTGAACCAGGGTTCGGGCACCACGCCCGACCTCTTCGGCACCGAGGACCAGTACGTGGCCATCACCGACAACGCCGACGACCGCATGAACGTCCTCGTCTACCGCCGGGGCGCGGACGTCCCCGCCGGCGAGCGGCTCGTCTGCAAGGTGCCGGTCTTCGGATCCGGCGCCTCCACCACCGACAACTCCCTGATCAGCTGGGGCAACAGCCTCGTCGTCGAGAACAACTACGGCTACGAGAACCCGAGCACGCTCCTGCTCGGCCGCAGCGTCGTCGGCGGCGCGGCCCGGATCGACGTCGGCGCCGACGGCAGCGGCTGCGACACCGTCTGGGAGAGCGACGTCCGCTCGCCCTCCACGGTCCCGAAGCTCTCCACCGCCAACGGCCTGGTCTACTTCTACGAGAAGCGCCCCAACTTCTGGGGCATCGACGCCTGGTACCTCACGGCCGTCGACTTCCGCACCGGCAAGCGCGCCTACTCGCGCTTCACCGGCACCGGACTGTCCTACGACAACAACTGGGCACCGATCACCATCGGCCCCGACGGCACCGCGTACGTGGGCGTCTTCAACGGCATCGTCGCCGTCCGCGACGGCCGCTGACGCACGGCGGCGCGGCGCCCCCGTGGCGCCGCGCCGCACCGCTCACTCGAACTCGGGCATGTCCCCGACGGTCGTCCTCTCGTCGATCACCGCGAACGGGGCGCCCTGCGGGTCCAGGATCGCCGCGAACCGGCCGAACGGGCTGTCCATCGGCCCGAAGACCTTCCGCCCCTTGAGGGCCTCGGCCCGCTCGACGGCCAGATCGCAGTTGTCGACGGCGAAGTAGATCTGGATGTACGAGGGAACCTCCGCCGGGAAGTCCTCCGCCGACATCACCATCCGCCCGAGCACCGGCTGCGGACCGCCGAGGTCGAAGACCCGGTAGTCCATGTGCTCGTCCCTGATCTTCCGGGAGCCGTAGCCGAAGACCTCGGTGAAGAAGGCGTCGGCCTTCGCCGGCTCCCGGGTGAAGACCTCGGCCCAGGCGTACGCGCCGGGCTCGCCCTCCAGCTCGAAGCCCTCGTGCTCGCCGCCCTGCCAGACGCCGAACGTGACGCCCGACGGGTCCCGCGCGATGCACATCGAGCCGAAGTCGCCGACCCGCATCGGCTCCATCAGGACGGTGCCGCCCGCGCCCGGATCTTCTCCGCCGTCGCCGCGACGTCCGGCGAGGCGAAGTACAGACACCAGGCCGACTGCGGCTCCCCCTCCTGCCCCGGCATCGGCGGGACGACCGCGGCGACCGCCTTGCCGTCCTTGTACGCCTGCGTGTAGTTGCCGAATTCCGAGGAGGACTCGCCGAAGGTCCAGCCGAGCACATCGCCGTAGAACGTCTTGGCGCCCTCGACGTCGGTGAACATCGCGTCGGTCCAGACCGGCGTGCCTTCAGGTCGTGCGGCCATGACGGTGACTCCCACTTCCGGTGCGATGACGTCTTCCTCCGGCCACGCTAGCCACGCTCACCGGGACCCGCTCGGCGACACGGCGTCCCCGGCCGGGTCAGCCCGGCAGCCGGCCCAGGGCGTAGCGGTGGAACGGGCCGTCGGGGATCGGGAGCGCGGGCCGCCACAGCCGCAGCACCTGCGCCGACGGCAGGAACAGGGCCTCCGGCAGCCGGTCCGGGTCCGTCCACTCCCAGCGCTCGATCTTCTCCGGCTCGGCCGCGGCGGGCACGCCCCGGAAGCCGCGCACCACCGTGGCCGCCGTCATCCGGGTCAGCGCCGTGGACGTCACGGTGTCCAGGAGCAGCCCCAGGACCTCCACGTCGGCGGGGTCCGCGAGGAGCGTCGTCTCCTCGGCCAGCTCGCGGACCGCCGCCTCCTCGATCGACTCGCCCGGCTCGACCGCGCCGCCCGGCAGCTCCCACACCCCCGAGCGGTCCAGGCCCAGGAGGATCCGGCCCGCCCCGTCGACGACCACGACCCCCGCGCCGAGGGAGGCCCCGGCGGACGGCGGCTGGACGTTGCGGCGGGCGGTGGCGGCGTGATCTGCGGTCGTCATGGGCCCTGTCTACCAGGCACCACCGACAGGCCCCTCGGCACGCACTGAAAGCTCAATACGTAAAAGGAGGAAACCTCTTGAAACGGCACGAAAACGGAGGACACTCGTTCTTACACCGGAAAACCGGAGAGAGCCGCACCCGCCGACGGAGACGTCCGAAGGCCCGCGTGACCCTGATCTCGGCTCTGGCCAGGCCCCGGCGGGTCGGTCGGGCACGGAGCCGTCGGCGACGGCCGACGACCGCGCGAACCGACCCGGACCGCCGGGGACTGTCATGCCCGGAGCCCGCCGTCGCGGGCGGCACCACCGCCACCGGACAGTGCGCGTGGTGCAGCACCGCGTGGGCGACGGACCCGATGAGCAGCGAGCCCAGACGGTGCCGGTGATGCCGTCCCACGACCACCAGGCCCGCGTCCCGCGAGCCCTCCACCAGCCGGCCCGCCGCGTCCCCGGCACCACCACCGGCACCAGCTCCACCCCCGGCCGGCGCGCGGCGAACGGCCGCAGCCGCGCGCCTGCTCCCGCCCCGCCTCCGCCAGCAGCTCCTCCGCGTCGTCCGCGAGCGGCAGCAGCGGCGGCACCTGGAGCGCCGGCGAGGGCGCCGCGAGGAGCGCGGCCTGCGGCGGGGGCAGCCGGAAGGCGCTCACCACCTCCAGCGGCACGCCCCGGTGGTGCGCCGCCTCGAAGGCGAAGGCCACCACCTCGTCCGAGGTCTCCTCCGGATGCATCCCGAGCAGCACCCGGCCCGCCCCGCCCCGTCCTCCAGGGCGGCGGCACGCGCCTCGTGCGGGACGACGACCAGCGGGCAGGGCGCCGTCATGGCCAGCGTCCGGCTGGTCGAGCCCAGGAGCAGACTGGCGAAGCCGCCGTGCCCCCGCGAACCGGTCACCAGGAGCCGCGCGCCCCGCGCCGCCGCCGGCAGGGCGTCCGTCACGGACCCGTCGAGCGAGTCGTACCGCACCGGGACGCGGTGCCCGCGCTCCTCCACCACCGTCCGCACGGCCCGCGCCACCGTGTCGGGAAGCTCCGGCTCCGTGCCGAGCGAGGCGATGCGGGCGGCGCCGAGCTGGAGCGCCTCGGGCGCACATGGGCCACCACCAGCGGCGCGCCCAGGCCCTCCGCGGCGCTCAGCGCCCACTCCAGGGCCCGGAGACTGTGCTCCGACCCGTCCACGCCGACGACGACCGCCGGCTCGTACGCGGTGCTGGTGTCACTCATGGGGGGATGCCTCCCGCGCGCGGGAAAACGCCACGCCGGTCCGGCCCGAGGGACTCGGACCGGACCGGCGTGGAAGGGAGGGTCAGGCGTCCTGCTGCCGGCGGCGGGCCCGCTCGGCGTCGCGCTCCTTGATGCGGACGGTCTCCTTGCGGACCTCCGACTGGGTGGCGCGCTCCTTCTTGAGCCACTCGGGCAGCTCCTGCTTGATCGCCTCGATCTGCTCGGTGGTGAGCGGCTCGGTGATCCCGCCGCGCGCGAGACCGGCGATGGAGACGCCGAGCTTGTTGGCGACGACCGGGCGGGGGTGCGGGCCGTTCTCGCGCAGCTCCTGGAGCCAGGCGGGCGGGTTGGCCTGGAGTTCGGTCAGCTCGGCGCGCGAGACGACACCTCCCGGAACTCTGCGGGGTGGCCTCGAGGTACACACCAGCTTCTTCGCCGCGGTCGCGGGCTTCATGGTCTGGGTGTTCTGGTGCGACGTCATGGTGTCAAGGGTATCGAGCATGCGGGCGACCTCCGACCACGGCAGCTACCGGTAACCTGGCGGGGTGACAGGCACGGACGCTTCCCCCGCTTCTTCTTCCGCCTCCTTCCGGCTCGCCTACGTGCCGGGAGCGACCCCCGCCAAGTGGGTGCGGATCTGGAACGAGCGCCTGCCCGACGTCCCCCTCGCCCTCGTCGCCGTGACCCCGGCCGAGGCCTTCGGCGCGCTCCGGGAGGGCACCGTGGACGCGGGCCTCGTCCGGCTGCCCGTCGACGGGGACGACCTCAGCGCGATCCCGCTGTACACGGAGACGACGGTCGTCGTCGTCCCCAAGGACCACCTGTTCGCGGCGGTGGAGGAGGTGTCGGCGGAGGACCTCGCCGAGGAGCTCGTCCTGCACCCCCTCGACGACACCCTCGGCTGGGAGCGGCCGCCGGGCCGCCCCGCCCTGGAGCGCCCGGAGACGACCGCCGACGCGATCGAGCTGGTCGCCGCGGGCGTCGGCGTGCTCGCCGTCCCGCAGTCGCTGGCCCGGCTGCACCACCGCAAGGACCTCACCTACCGGACCCTCGTCGACGTCCCGCAGTCGCGGGTGGGCCTGTCGTGGCCGAAGGCGGACGAGGCGCCCGACCTGGTGGAGGAGTTCATCGGCATCGTCCGCGGCCGCACCGTGAACAGCACCCAGGGCCGCCGCGCCGAGGAGAAGAAGGGCCAGAAGCAGCCCAGGGAGCAGAAGCCGGCGCGCTCGGCGAAGCCCGGCGGAGGGTCCCGCACCGGCGGGAAGCCGGGCGGCGGTTCCCGTACGGGCGGGAAGCCCGCCGCGTCCCGCAAGGGCGGCGCGGGCTCCGGCGCGGCGGGAAGCCGCGCCGCGCCGCGGCTGAACCGTCCGCACGGCGGACGCCCCGCGCCCGGCCCGGGGCGCCTCGGCATACTGACCCTCCTGATCACCGAATTGATCACCGCACCGATCATCGGACGGATCACCGAGAGCATCCAGGAGGAGCTTTGGCCGCCAGTTTCAGGACCGTCGTCGAGGTGGGACCCGACCACCTCGACCAGGCCCGGTCCATCGACCGGGTGTTCCAGGAGGCGATCGCCCCGGCGACCGTCAACTTCGACTTCGAGGCGATCCACCGGGCGGCCTCCGCCGTCCCGGACAGCGACGTGGTGAAGATGGTCCGGGGCTGGGGGCTCCAGGAGCACGCCCCGTCCTCGTGATGGTCCTCTCCCTCAAGGAGGCCGTCCGCCAGGCGCTGCCGCCGGAGTGCGCGGAGGCCGGCTTCTGGGCCACGGTCGAGCGGGAGCTCGTCCAGGCCTTCACCGGGCTCGCCGCGCAGGAGGGGCAGCCCGGACTCTCCTTCTACGAGGAGACCGGGGAGCGCACCCGCTTCTACCGGGACCTGTTCTTCGCCCTCCAGGACGAGGAGACCGGGGACCACATGTACGCCCTCGCGTTCTGCGTCGACGTGACGGTCGAGCTGTCGAAGGCCGAGACCCTCGCGCTCGACCTGACCGACATCGTGCCCTTCGCGGTGCGGCTCAACGCGATCGTGGTCCGCCAGGCGCTGACCGTCTCCGTCTGACCGTCCCCGTACGGCCGTCCCTTCCCGACGGCACCGGCCCGCCGTCCCGGGCCGGATCCCCGCGGGAACGGCTCAGCCCCGCAGGCGCGGACGTCCGCCCCGCGCCGCCGCGACGAGCTCCGGCACCGTCGCCAGCTTCACCGGGGACGCCCCGCCTCCCGGCCCCGCGCCCGCTCGGCCCGGTCGATGGAGGCGAGACCACGCGCGTCGACGAGCCCCGCGCGCTGCGCCCCTTCGCGAGACGGCGGAACTCCTGGGACGTGCCCGTCGGCTTCGGCAGCGCCCCGGCGACCGCGTCCGCGAGCAGCGTCCCGATCGTCTCCTCCGCACAGGCCCGGTTGGCCCCGATGCCCCGGAGGGCCCGCGCTGATCCAGCCCACGACATAGCTGCCGGGCAGCCCGCCACCCGGCCGGCCTCGTGCGGCACGGTGCCGGTCGCCTCGTCGAACGGCAGCCCCGCGAGCGGTACGCCCCGGTAGCCGACGGCCCGGACGAGCAGCCCGCCGCGATCTCCGTACCCGCCGCCGCACCCTCCTCCGTCACCCGGACCGCCCGCACGGCGTCGGTCCCGAGGGCCTCGACCGGGGCGGAGTGGAAGCGCAGCACGATCCGGCGCCGCTCCCGGCGGGGCCCGCGTCCAGTCCACCGCCTCCCGGCCGACGCCCGGAGGAGCACCGCCTTCGTCCAGGACCGGCCGCGTCGATCGCCGCGCCGGTGCGCGGGTCGTGCGCGTCGACGACCAGGTCGACCCCGGGCAGGTGCTTGAGGGCGAGCAGTTCGGAGGCGGTGTACGCGGCGTCCTCGGGGCCCCGGCGGCCGAGGAGGACCACCTCGCGGACCCGCGCGTCGCGCAGGGCGGCCAGGGCGTGGTCGGCGATGTCCGTACGGGCGAGGGCGCCGGGGTCCGAGACGAGGACGCGGGCGACGTCGAGCGCCACGTTGCCGTTGCCGACCACCACGACCCGTTCGGCGGAGAGCCGCACGGCGTCCGCGCCGGTCTCCGGGTGCGCGTTGTACCAGGAGACGAGGGAGGTCGCCGAGACGCTGCCGGGCAGGTCCTCGCCGGGGATGCCGAGCCGCCGGTCGGAGGGCGCGCCCACCGCGTAGACCACCGCGTCGTGGTGCGCGGAGAGTTCCTCGGGGGTGACGTCCACGCCGATGTCGACGCCGAGCCGCACGCGGGCCCGGGGGTGGGTGTGGAAGCGGGCGAGGCTCTCCCCGGCGCCCTTGGTCGCCGGGTGGTCCGGTGCCACGCCGTACCGGACGAGACCGCCGGCGACCGGCAGCCGGTCGATCAGCGTCACCTCGGCGTTGGTGTGCAGGAGGAGGTCCTCGGCGGCGTACATGCCGGCCGGTCCCGTGCCGACGATCGCGACCCGGATCGGGGCGAAGCCGGCCGGGATCGAGCGGTCGAAGGAGGGCTCGCCCCAGGGGTGGAACACGGCCGGGTCCGTGGCCGCCGCCGGTGCGCGGTCCGCGTAGTACTCCGCGTTGACCGCCTCGTACTCCCGCAGGCGTCCGGTGAGCCGGTCCACCGGGAAGATCGCGTCGACCGGGCAGGCGTCGGCGCAGGCGCCGCAGTCGATGCAGGACTTCGGGTCGATGTACAGCATCTCCGTGGTGCCGAAGTCCGGTTCCTCGGGCGTGGGGTGGATGCAGTTGACCGGGCAGACGGCGACGCAGGTGGCGTCGTTGCAGCAGGTCTGGGTGATCGCGTAGGTCATGTCGTCGACTCAGCTCGGATGCGGATGAGGGTGCGGGTCAGATGAGGTTCGCGCGCCGGTAGACGGCGAGCGCCGGCCGCGTGAGCAGGCCGGCCGAGGCCAGGAACTCCATGAGTCCGGAGCAGCTGGAGCGCAGCTGCGCCTTGTAGTGCTCGTTGGCCGCGGCCTCCCGGCAGGCGCGCTCCGGGTCGAGCCCGGCCTGCACGTACACCTCGGGGGTCACCATGCTGGTGACGATGAAGTACGCGGCGATGGCGATGACGAGGGCGTGGAAGCGGCGGCGGGCCCGGCCGGCGCGGGCCAGCCGCCTGCGGGTCTCGTCCCGGGCGAACTTCATGTGCCGGGACTCCTCGACGACGTGGATGTTGCTGATGGTGCGGACGAAGGGGACGACCCGGGTGTCCCGCATCCAGTCCCGCTGCATGACGTCGAGGACCTCCTCGGCGACGAGGATCGCCGCGTACGCGGCCTCGCCGAAGGCGACGCTCTTGAAGACCCGGCCCAGCTCGACGACCGCGCGGCGCGGCCGGTAGGCGGGGCGCCGAGCTTCGCCGAGCTGCGGCCGAACATGATCGAGTGGCGGCACTCGTCGGCGATCTCGGTGAGGGCCCACTGGAACCGCGGGTCGGTGGGGTCCTTCGCGTACATGTCCCGCAGCACCATCTGCTGGAGGATCATCTCGAACCAGATGCCGGTGCTGGCGATGGAGGCGACCTCCTGCCGGGTCAGCTCCTTGCGCTGGGCCTCCGTCATCTCGTCCCAGTACGCGGTGCCGTAGAGGGTGCTCCACTCCGGGCACTGGCCGTGGAAGTCCTTGTCGAGGGGGGTGTCCCAGTCCACGTCGACGGCCGGGTCGTACGACAGCTTCGCGGACGACAGGAGCAGCCGCGCGGCGACGTCGTGGTCTTCGTTGTCCGGGCGGACGGTGCTGCTGGCCATGGTGCTGCTCCTCGGGGTCGCGCGAGCGGCTCGGACGCTTGTTAGACGTCGCGTCTAGCAAGCTTGTTAGACGGAACGTACAACAAGGGCCCCGGGAGGCCTACCCCCGGTACGGACTTTCTTCCGCCGGCGCAACTCCCGCATTGCTCCGGAGGACGCGGAACGGGGCCGGAGCCGTGGCGGCTCCGGCCCCGTCCGGGGGTGCGCGGTGTCAGAAGGTCAGGTTCCAGGCGTCGATCCGGCCCGTGTCCTGGCTCGCGTTGTCGTTCACGCGGAGCTTCCAGACGCCGTTCGCGACCTCCGAGGAGGCGTTGACCGTGTACGTCTGGAGGATGTTGTCCGTGCCGCTGCCGGTGTGGTTGTGCAGGGTGTACACGGTGCCGTCCGGGGCCACCAGGTCGACCTTGAGGTCACCGATGTAGGTGTGCTTGATGTCGACGCCCACCTTGAGGGTGGCCGGCGCGTTGCCCGTGACGCCGCTGACCGTGATCGGGCTCTCGACCGTGGAGTTGTCGGCGATCGCGTAGTCGTTGGGGTTCTCGAAGTACGCGCCGGCCGGCGGGGTGGCGCCGACGGCCTTCAGGGCGTCCACGCGGCCCTCGCCGAAGAAGCTGTTCTTCGCGGTCGTGCCGGTGCAGCGCGCGTCCGCCGGGCAGGCCAGGTCGGTGGCCTGCTCGCCGAGCTTCGCCCGGAGGTCCGCCGGGGTGTACGCGGGGTTGGCGCTGGCGAGCAGCGCGGCCACGCCCGCCACGTGCGGGGAGGCCATCGACGTGCCGCTCAGCGTGGCGTACTTGCCGCCGGGGGCGGTGCTGTAGACGGACTCGCCGGGGGCCGAGACCTCGATGACGTTGCTGCCGTAGTTGGAGAACGAGGCCTTGGACGTGCCGCTGGTGCCGTTCGCCGCGACCGTGACGACGCCCGGCAGCTCGGCCGGGATGTCGAGGCAGTCGTTGGTGAGGGTCCGGGTCACCGGCGTCGAGTCGTTCGGGCTCGACGTGTCGGTGGTCTTGTTGGCCAGGTCGACGTTGGAGTTGCCGGCCGCCGCGACCTGGAGGAGCCCTTGCCGTCGGCGTACGCCTGGGCGCGGCCCACGCCCTCCAGGATGGCCGCCTGGTCGAGGTCGTTCGGGCAGTTGAACTGCCACGGGTCCGTGTAGTAGCTGTTGTTGGTGACCTTGAAGCCGTGGTCACCGGCCCACACGAGGCCGCAGATGGTGTTCTCCGCGTAGAACAGGGTGCTGCTGGGCTCGGCGAGGCGCACCGAGGCGATCTTCACGCCCGGCGCGACGCCGATGGCGCCCTTGCCGTTCTTGGCGGCCGCGACCGTGCCGGCGACGTGGGTGCCGTGCTGGTCGACGTCGCGCCAGGCCCCGACGCGGGTGTCCGGCTTGCCGTAGGCGCAGGAGACGGAGTCGGCGGCGTCGAAGTTCGGCGCGAGGTCCTGGTGCTGGTCGTCGACGCCGGTGTCCAGGATGCCGACCTTGACCGTGGCGGAGCCCTGGTTGACGGCCCAGGCCTGGTCGGCCTTGATCTGCGTCATGTCCGAGCGGACGGGCTCGGTCGTGGGCGCGGCGGCCTGCGTCGGGTTGGCCGGGAGCGCCGGGTTGTAGGCGTCGGCGGGGACGTCGGAGGTGCGGGTCGCGCCGACCTTCTGGACGCCGGCGACGCCGCGCATCGTGGCGGCGAAGGAGGCGGAGGTCGAGTGCGCGACGATCACGCCGATCGCGTCGAAGGAGGAGAAGACCGAACCGCCGTTGGCCGCCACGGCGTTGCGGACCGCGGTGGTGTCACCGGGAGCCGTGATGACCAGGTAGGCGCGGGTGCCCGCGGCCCAGGCGGCGGGCGCCGCGGTGTTCGTCCGGGCGTTCGCGGTGAAGGCCGCGAGCGGCTCGTTGTCGAGCAGGGCCGCCTGGGCGAGCGAGACCGGTCCGGCGAGCGCCAGAGCCGTACCGAGAACCGTCGCCGCGAGTCTCACGCGGCCGGATATGTGGGAAAACAATGCGTCCTCCGATGACCCGGTGGCGCGGGTGGCGCCGGCCGGGCCCTGTGATGTGTGGGGTGGACGCAAGATCCCAGAGGAGCGGGTGCGGAAGGAAGTCTTCTGTCCGACAAGCCCGTTCACGTAACAGAATCTTGACCTGAACATGGCGGCGAGGGGCGGTTTTCCGTTCTCCGCCCCTCGCCGGGTCCTGCTCCTTCGGGTACGGGTCCCGCTACTTCAGATACGGGCGGCCGTGCCGATCCTGCCGGGACCGTTCAGGACGTACACCGGAGGTTGCCCTTGCCGGGCGCGGCGACCGGGAGGGTGCCGTTCGTGACGGTGCGGACGTCGCCGGTGACCGCGTCGGTGTACGTGCCGTTCGGGACGCCGGAGAAGGTGGCGCCGCCCGAGACGGTGACGAGCGCGAAGCTGTCCGTCGAGCCGCTCGTGTAGCGGCGCTTGAACGCCATGCCGCCCGAGACGCCCTCGGTGGAGTACTGGCCCGTCTGCAGCGCGGGGATCGCCCGCCGGATCTGGTTGAGCCGCTGCACGTGCCGGACCAGGGGCTGCTGGAGCGTGGTCGCGACGGCGCCGGAGGCCGAGGAGACCTGGGAGAAGTCGGAGGCCGTGACGGAGCCGGCGAGGTGGTCGCCGTAGTAGGCGCGGCCGGTGGTCGACAGCGGACAGGTCGGCCCGCAGTCGATCTTCTTCCCCTTCTGGAACTCGATCTCGGAGCCGTAGTACAGCGTCGGGATGCCGCGGAAGGTCCACATCAGAGACATGTTCTCGGCCCAGGCGTCGGTGCCGCCCGCGTACCGCTCGCTCGATTTGTTCGGTCCGTAGTCGTGGCTGTCGACGTAGACGACGTTGTAGGTGGCGTCGTTGTAACTGTCGTCGGAGTCCTTGCCGTTGGAGAAGGCGTTCTGCGCGTCGCCGAAGTTCATGTGCATGCGCATGTCGATGACGTTCATGCCGGAGAAGCGGCTGTGGTCGGGCGTGTGGTAGCTGTTCCCGTCCAGGAAGGCGTTGGTGGAGGTGGGCTGGTCGCCGGTGCCCCGCTGCTGCTCGTAGTCGTACATCTCAAGGGCGGCCCTGGCGTCGTCGGCGTCGTACTCCTTGCGCTCCTTCCAGGTGTAGAACTGCGCCGAGTGGTTCACCGAGCCGCGGTTCCACTTGTCGTTGACGAAGGCGGCGACCTCGCCGAAGACGAAGAAGTTCTTCGCCGCCTCGGCGCCGTGGCGCTGGGCGACCCGCTCCTGGACGGCGGGCAGGAAGCGGCGGTTCCAGGTGGTGCGCGGGATGTGCACGGCCGTGTCGACGCGGAATCCGTCGACTCCCATGTCGATGTACTTGTCGTACGCGCCGATCAGGTAGTTCTGCACGGTCGCGTTCTCGGTGTCGAAGTCCGCCAGGTCCTCGTGCAGCCAGCAGGAGCGGGAGTCCTCGCCCTCCCAGTTGCCGATCCAGCACTGGTGGTAGAGCTCCTTCGGGAACATGCCCGAAGTGGGGCTCGGCCACTGGCAGTTGTAGACCGTGTAGCCCTCGGCGCTCTTGCCGCCGGTCGGCTTCCCCCAGTTCACGCAGGTGTTGCCGGTGGGCTCGGCCGTCGACCACAGGTCGCCGTTGTAGTACGACTTGCCGGTCTTCGCGTCGATCGTCAGGCCGTCGTACTCGAAACCGGGCTGCTTCTCGTCGTAGTACCAGCTCCACTGGCTGTCCCGCACGCCGTACACGGTCGGGACGAAGAGGCCCTTGGCGCCCCAGCGGGAGGAGTGGTTGTAGACGACGTCCTGGTAGATCTTCATGCCCTTGGCGTGGGCGGCGTCGATCAGGTCCTGGTAGGAGGCGCCGGCGGATTCCAGGCGCGGGTCGACCTTGTAGAAGTCCCAGCCGTGGTAGCCGTGGTAGTCGTAGTCCGAGCGGTTGAGGACCACCGGGGTGACCCAGACGGCGGAGAAGCCGAGGCCCTTGATGTAGTCGAGCTTCTGGATCAGGCCCTTGAAGTCGCCCCGGAACATGGGGTCGTCGGCGGCCGCGTTCCCCGACTTCACGTGCTGGCCGCCGCCCCGGTTGTTCGACGGGTCGCCGTCGTTGAAGCGGGCGGTGAGGACGAAGTAGATCGGGTCCTTGCGCGGGTCGGTGCCGAGCGGCTTGCCGGTCGCGGGCGTGGCCGGCCTGTCGCCGGTGGTGGCGGTCGCGGCGGCCGAGGCGGTGGAGACGTTCCCGGCGGCGTCCACGGCCCTCACCGTGTAGGTGTACGCGGTCCGTTCGGCCAGGTTCGTGTCGGAGAACACCGTGGAGGCGACGTCGGTCACGACCGTGCCGCTGCCGCCGCCGGTCCGGGTGACCTGGTACTTCGTGACGCCCCGGTCGTCGGTGGCGGGGTCCCAGGTCAGCAGCACCGAGACGCCGTCGGCGGTGGCCGTGACCCGGGCGGGGGCGGTGGGGGCCCGGGTGTCGGGCGGGGTGGCGGCGCACGGGTCGGTGGCGTTCGCCGTCACCACCCGGTTCCGGACGGTGGAGACGCCGGTGCCGATCGTGTAGTCGGAACCGCCGTTGTTGTCCCAGGTGCCGTTGCCGTTGTTGAAGGCGGCCTTGAGGGAGACGGCCGTCCCGAGGTCGATCTCCCGCTTCCACCAGCCGGCGCAGGCGGCCCGCATGCCGACGCCCGGTACGGCGGTCCAGGCGCCGCCCGCGGGCTGGTAGTGGACGTTGACGGTGGACCAGCCGAGCGCCTCGGCGGAGTAGTAGACCGTCGCCTTGGCGGCGGGGCGGGACGGTGTCCGCGCAGGGGTCGGAGTGGGCGACGACCCCGTCCTTGACGGTGATGTTCCCGGTGCCCAGGGCGTAGTTCCGGCCGCCGTTGTTGTCCCAGGTGCCGCTGCCGTCGTTGAAGGTGGCCTGGAGTCCGGCGGCCGTGCCGAGGCTGACGGTCTTCTTGACCCAGTCCGTACAGGCGGGCTCCATGGCGACGCCGGGGACCGTGGTCCAGGAACCGCCGTCGGGGGCGTAATGCAGGTGGGGGGCGGCCCAGTTCTTCGTCCTCGTCCAGTAGAAGACGGTCGCCGTGTTCTCGGCGGTCGCCGCGACCGGGGCGGTCCGGGGGGAGGGCTCTTGGGAGGGCGCGCCGAGCAGGCCGAGCAGGCCGGCGGCCACGGCCAGGACGGCCACCGGGCGTCCTGGCGGGGACAGGGGGGTGCGGCTCATCTGGTTCTCCAGGCGGAGGCGCGTTCCGTACGGGCCGGTGGGGGCGAAAGGGGATCGGCACCGCTGGAAACACAATCGGAAAATTTCTGAAACATCTTGCGTCGGGCGGAAGTTACCGCCGTCGGGGCCCGGAGGTAAAGACTTCTGACGCGAGCGGTGTGCGGCGTCTACGCTCGGCCCGTTCACCCGCGCGTGATCGCCGTCGAGAGGTCTCCGATGAAGCTGCCCGGTCCGCTGCACGTGTTCAACGAGGGGCTGGCGTTCCTGCTCGAACTCGCCGCCCTCGCCTTCCTGGCCTGGTGGGGTGGGACACCGGGAGGGCGTGGCGCTCCGGCTGCTGCTCGCGGTCGCCGCGCCCGCCGCCGCGGCCGTCGTCTGGGGTCTGTTCGCCGCGCCCAGGGCGCGCTTCCGCGTCCCGCTCGCGGGCGTCCTGGGCGTCAAGGCCCTGGTGTTCGGCGCGGCGGCGCTCGCGCTGCTCGGTCTCGGACGGCCGGTCTGGGCCGTCTCCTTCGCCGTCGTGGCGCTCGTCAACACCGTCCTGGCGACGGCGGACCGGCGGGCCGCGGAGCGGCGCGGCGCGTGAGAGGGGCTACGGGCGCGGCCAGGGGCGGCCTTCGAGGCGCTCGATGTCCCGGTTGAAGCGTTCGAGGTAGGCGGCGAAGCGGGCCACGTCCTCGGGCGACCACTCCTCCAGCACCCGCTCCAGGCCCTCGATGTTCGAGGTCCGGTCGGCCTCCAGGCGGCGTTCGCCCTCCTCGGTGATGCGGAACTTGCGGGCGATGCCGCCGTCCGGATCCGGGATGCGCTCCACGACCCCGGCGCGCAGCATCGCGGCGGTCTGCCGGTTGAGGGTGGAGGCGTCGAGGCCGAAGGCCTCGGTGAGCTGACCGATGGACATCGGCCCGTGCATCCGGATGCGGGTGAGCAGCACGTACGCGCTGCGGTCGAGGTGGCCGCCGGCCGCGCGGGCGCGGGGCCCGTACAGATGGGCGTGCCGTCCCAGCAGCATGCTCTCGAACTCGACCAGGTGGGTGGGCTTGTCCATGGGGCATTCTCTCCTGCCACGACGGAATATGCATCCTGCACAGCTTGTGCATGCTGCAAGCGATGTGCATGATGCATATACCTGTTCCGGAAAACCGGAGAAAGCACCGAGGGAGAACCCGTGGACGGCTCCAAGCCCGAGGCCCGCCCAGGCGGCGTCGTCGGCGTCCTCGCCATGGCCGGCATCGTGGCGGCACTCATGCAGACCCTGGTGGTGCCGCTCATCGGCGACCTCCCCAAACTGCTCGGCACCACCGCCTCCGACGCCTCCTGGGTGATCACCGCCACCCTCCTCGCCGGAGCGGTCGCCACCCCCGTCGCCGGCCGGCTCGGCGACACCCTCGGCAAGCGGCGCGTCCTGCTCGTCTCCGTCGTCCCGCTCGTCGTGGGATCGGTCGTCTGCGCCCTCGCCTCCTCCGTCGCCCCGATGATCGTCGGACGCGGACTCCAGGGCCTCGGCATGGGCGTCGTCCCCCTCGGCATCAGCCTGCTCCGCGACATTCTCCCGCCCGAGCGGCTCGGCGGCTCCATCGCCCTGATGAGCGCCTCCATGGGCGTCGGCGGCGCCCTCGGCCTGCCCTTCTCCGCCGCCGTCGCCGAGAACTCCAGCTGGCGCGTGCTCTTCTGGGTCGCCGCCGGCCTCAGCCTCCTGGTCGGCGCCCTCATCTGGCGCGTCGTCCCCGCCGGCCGCCGCGCGTCGCCCCGGCCGCTTCGACCTCCCCGGCGCCCTCGGCCTCGGCGTCGGACTCGTCTCCCTGCTGCTCGCCGTCTCCAAGGGCGCCACCTGGGGCTGGGGCAGCGGCACCACCTCGGCCTGTTCGCCGTCGCGGCCGTCGTGCTGCTCGCCTGGGGCGCCTGGGAACTGCGCACCCGCGACCCGCTCGTCGACCTCCGCGTCACCGCCCGCCCGGTCGTCCTGATGACCAACGCCGCCTCGGTCCTGGTCGGCTTCGCCATGTACGCGCAGTCCCTGGTCGTCCCCCAGCTCTACCAGCTGCCCGAGGCGACCGGCTACGGCCTCGGCCAGTCGATGATGGCCATGGGCCTCTGGATGGCCCCCGCCGGCCTGATGATGATGGTCCTGGCGCCCCTCGGCGCCAAGCTCTCGGCCGCCCGAGGCCCCAAGGTCACGCTCTCCGTCGGCGCGCTCGTCATCGCCGCCGGATACGGCTCCTCCCTCGCCCTGATGGGCTCCACCTGGGGCCTGCTCACCGTCACCCTCATCTGCAACACGGGCGTCGGACTCGCCTACGGCGCCATGCCCGCCCTCATCATGGGCGCGGTGCCGCAGGAGGAGACCGCCTCGGCCAACAGCTTCAACACCCTGATGCGCTCCATCGGCACCTCCGTCTCGGCCGCCGTCATCGGCGTCGTCCTCGCCCAGATGACCACCACCCTCGGCGGCCACGTGCTGCCCTCCGAGGACGGCTTCCGCGCCGCGATGCTCATCGGCTGCGGGGTCGGCCTCGTCGCGGCCGTCGCCGCCGCGCTGATCCCCGCGAAGTTCGCGGCACCGGCCTCCGGCGACGCCGGGAGACCGGGCCGGAGCCGGTCCGCGCACCGCCTCGCGGACCACCGCCGCCTGACGGCGGCGACGACCGGGCGCGCCGCCGCGCGGTACGTGGGGACGGCCCGCGACGGCGCCGCCCGTCCGGCGGGCGGACCGCAGAGACGCCCGCCGGAACCACGAGGCCCCGCCGGCCGCGGAGACGCGACCGGCGGGGCCCTTCAGGCGTCCAGGGCGCCGCACGGTCTCCCCGCGCCCTGCGTCCCACGGTCTTCCCGCACCCTGCGTCCCACGATCTTCCCGCACCCTGCGTCCTCGCGGTCTCCCCGCACCCTGCGCCCTCGCGGGTGCCCCGTGCCTCACGTCCGCGCGGGTCTCCCCGCGTCCCGCGCCCCGCGTGTGTCCGGCCCTTCGTGCGACCGGTGGGCCCTCAGCCCTGGGCCACCGCGAACCCCGCCCTCTTGTACGTACGCATCAGCAGCGCCGTCTCCGTCGACGTCACGCCCTGGAGCCGGGCGAAGACCCGGGCGGTGAACTCCTGGAAGTCCCGGGTGTCGCGATGGCTGGAGTACCCGAGCAGGCTCGTCCCGCCGCTCGTGACCACCAGATGGCGCAGGGCGGCTCGCGCGCGAGCAGCCGGATCGCGGGGTCGAGCTCCCGGTGCGGCACCCCGAGCCGGAACCGCGCCTCCACCGGGTAGCCGAGGACCGCCGGGTCGGCGTGCAGCCGCAGGTGCAGCACGTGCGAGGCCGTCAGCCGGGCCAGGCGCCGCCGGGCCGTCGTCTCGCCCACGCTCAGCTCCCGCGCGAGACGGGTCGTCGACATGCGGGCGTCGAGCCGCAGCAGCTCGACGAGCCGCCGGTCGAGCTCGTCCACGACGGGCGGCTCCGGCAGCGCGGTGCCCTCGACGGCGTGCCGCCGCACCTCCGTCGGCTCGTCGTCGTACGGCGCCCAGTCGCTGGCCGTGAGCAGCAGCCGGAGCACCACCGCCGAGTGGATGTCCACGACCCCGTCGAGCCGGCCGATCACCGTGTCCACCAGGGTGAGCAGCGCGTCGTGACCGGCCGCCTGGAGCTCGACGAACACGTCGAGCGCCCCGGTGGCGACCTCCACCGACCGCGTCTCCTCCAGGGCGGCCAGCGTCAGCGCCACCTCGTGGACGCGGCCCGGCGCGCACCGCACGGCGATCTCCGCCGTCACCCCCTCGTACAGGTACTCGGCGATCAGCGACGCCACGAACGCGACCCGCCCGTCGGCGGTCATCCGCTCCAGGCGCCGCGCCACGGTCCGCTCGTGCGCCCCGACGGCCGCCGCGACCTCCGCGAACGGCGCGCGGGGTCGCGGTGCAGGACCTTCAGGATCCCGTGGTCCAGCGCGTCCAGGCCGCCGCCGGGCCCGCCGCCGGGCCCGGAACCGCCACCGCCGGGCCCGGAACCGCCGACGCCACCGGGCCCAGAACCGCCGACGCCACCGCCCTGGGCGCCCCCGGCCCCGCCCGTACCGACACCGCCCGTATCGATACCGCCGACCCCGCCCGTACCGACACCGCCGACCCCGCCCGTACCCCCGTCACCGGTGACGCCGCCGTGCCGTGCCGTCCGATCCGCCGCCATCGCGTCTCCTCTCCCTGCCGCCCGCGCGCCCGCCCGAAGGCGCCCCGCGTGCCCTTCTCATGCCCGAATCCGCCGTGGACCCCCCACCCGCTGCCGCAATCGGCCGTCTTCACGGTCAACTCTTGCCCGAAGTGCCGTTCGCTCGCCACATTGTGGTGCATCTTCCGCCCCCGTACCCCACCCGTCGGGCGGCCCCCCTTCTCCATCGAGCCCCCGGGCCCTCTCGAAGAGGTAGTACGTATGACGGACGCCGGTACCCGCACCGCCCCCGTGCACAGAAGAGCCGTACGCACCGTCCCCGCCGGCGCGGTCATCGCCTCGGTGGCGCTCGTCGAGCTCTCCAGCGGCATGACGCAGGGTTTCCTCTCCCCGCTGCTCAAGAGCCTCACCGACACGCTCCAGGTCACCGCGGCCGACCTGAACTGGATCAGCATCGCGAACCTGCTGGCCAGCGTCGCCTTCACGCCGGTCCTCTCCCGGATGGGCGACCTCTACGGCCACCGCCGCCTGCTGCGCTGGAACCTCGCGATCGTCATCGCGGGCTCCGTGCTCGTCGGGCTGAGCCGCTCCTTCCGGTGCTGCTCGCCGGCCAGATCCTCCAGGGCGCCATCGCGGGCTTCTTCCCGCTGCTCGTCGGCATCCTCCGCAACCGCCCCGACGGCGGCGACGCCGAGAGCCGCCGGGGCATCAGCCGCATGGTCGCCGCGCTGATCGGCGGCCTGACACTCGGCCTGCTGGCCAGCGGCGTCATCGCCTCCACCGTCGACAGCCCCACCGCCGCCCTCTGGGTGCCCGCCATCGGCGTGAGCATCGCCCTGGCCGTCACCTGGCCCCTGCTCCCCGAGTCCGAGGACCGCCCCGGCGGCTCCGTCGACTGGGCGGGGCGGTCCTGCTCTGCGTCGGCCTCGTCGCCCTGATGCTCGCGCTCGGCCTCGGCGGCACCCCCGGCTGGGAGTGGACCTCCACCCGTACGCTCGCCACCCTGGTCGGCGGCGTCCTCGTCACCGCCCTGTGGGTGCTCGTGGAGCTCCGCACCGCCGAGCCCATGATCGACGTCCGGATGTTCGCCCGGCGCAACGTGGTCGTCGTCTCCGTCGTGACGCTCTCCTTCAGCTTCTGCATGCTCGGCCTCCAGATCGCCCACCCGGTCTTCCTCGGCACGAGCCCCGCCGAGACCGGCTACGGCTTCGGCTACGGCCCCGTCGTCATCGGCCTGGCCATGCTCCCCAACCTCCTCGCCATGGCCCTCGGCGCGCTCGCCGCCCCCGCCGTCGCCGCCCGCCTCACCGACCGGCTCACCCTGGTCACCGGCTCCGCCCTCATGGCCGCCGGGTACGTCGTCGTCCTCGCCACGCACGCCTCGGCCCCGCTCTTCCTCCTCGGCACGGGGCTCGCCGGACTCGGCAACGGCTTCCTCCAGCACTCCACCCGCACCCTCGCCGTCGAGTCCGTCCCGCACGACCGGACCTCCGTCGGCTCCGGCATCAACGAGCTGATCATCAACGTCGGCGGCTCGCTCGGCGCCGCCGCGGTCCTCACCGTCTTCGCGGGTCACACCGCCCCCGGCCACACCCTGCCCGACCTCGGCGCCTACACCACCTCCTGGGTGCTGTGCGCCGTGATCTCGGTCGCCGGCGGCGCCGTCTCCCTCCTCTACCGCACCCCGTCCAAGGACCTCCGATGACGACGACCACCACGGCCCGCCACCACAGCCGGGCCCTCCTGACCCGCCACCAGGCAGCGGTCATCGGGCTCAGCCACGCCCTGCACGCCGACCCCGAACTCGCCTACGAGGAGCACCGCGCGGCCCGCCGCATCACCGACCTCGTCGAACGCGCGGGCTTCGACGTGACCCGGGAGGCGTACGGACTGCCCACCGCCTTCCGCGCCACCGCCGGCAGCGGCGACCTGGTCGTCGGGATCTGCGCCGAGTACGACGCGCTCCCCGGCATCGGCCACGCCTGCGGCCACAACGTCAACGGCTCCGCCTCCGTGGCCGCCGCCCTCGCCCTGGCGCCGCTCGCCGACGACCTCGGCATCACCGTCGCGCTCCTCGGCACCCCCGCCGAGGAGTCGGGCGGCGGCAAGATCGACATGCTCCGCGCCGGGGCCTTCGACGACGTGGCGGCCGCCATGATGGTGCACGCCGCGCCGCAGGACGCCGTGGGCCTGTCCACCCTCGCCATCAGCAGCCTCTCCGTCGCGTACTCCGGCGTCCCGGCGCACGCGGCCGCCATGCCGCACCGGGGCGTCAACGCCGCCGACGCCATGATGATCGCCCAGGTCGCCATCGCCGCCCACCGCCAGCAGATGGTCCCCGACGCCGTCGTCTCCGGCGTCGTCACCTCGGCGGCGACGCGGCGAACGTCATCCCGGACCGCGCCACCGCGACGTACGACGTCCGCGCCCGGACCAGCGAGGAACTCGCCGAACTCCAGGCACGGGTACGGGCCTGCTTCGAGGCCGGAGCCCTCGCCACCGGCGCCGAACTCCTCCTGGAGACCGTCGGCAACGACTACGCCGACCTCCGCCAGGACCTCGCCATGGGCCGCAGCTACCAGGCCGCCGCCGAGGCCCTCGGCCGCACCGTCCTCCCCAACGACCCCGGCCTGCGCGGCGGTTCCACCGACATGGGGAACGTCTCGCACCTCGTCCCGACGATCCACCCCTCCATCGGGTACGACTGCGGCGACACGATCATGCACCACCGGACTTCACCCGGTACGGGACCACGCCCGCCGCCGACCGCGCCGTCCTCGACGGCGGCCTCGCCATGGCGTGGACCGCGATCGACCTGGCGACCGACCCCGCCCAGCGCGAGCGGCTCCTCGCCGGGGTCGCCGCCCGCGCCGCCGCCCGCTGACGGCCGCCGCCCCTGCCCCCGGCCACCGGGGCACGGGCGGACGCGGAACCCGGCCCGGATCAGTGCTCCTCCTCCACGGTGAACAGCGCCCCTCCGGGTCCCGGACCACCACCCGACGCTCCTCGTCGCCCTCCGAGGGCCGCATCCCGGCCCACTCGCCGCCCGGCACAACCGAGCCGCCGTGCGCCTCGACCGCCGCACGCGCCGCCGCCAGATCCCGCACCCGGAAGCGGACCAGCCAGCGCGGGCGCAGCTGCGGCCGGGAAGAGGCGGACTCCACCGGGCCGCTGTCGAGGCGGGCGACGGGCTCGCCGTCCCGGCGCAGCACCACCCGTCGTGCTCGTACGACACCTCGCTGCCGCCCTGGCTCCCGTCCGCCCAGCCGAGCACCCCGCCGTAGAACACGGCCGCGTCGAACGCGTCACGGGTGTGCAGCTCCAGCCAGGCCGGGGCCTGCCGCTCCCCGACGTGCCAGCGCGAGATCAGCCGCCCCTCCCACACGCCGAACACCGCGCCCTCCAGGTCCGTCGCCAGCGCCGCCCGGCCCCGGGCGGATACGCCATCGGCCCCACGCCGACCGTGCCGCCGCGCTCCCGGATCCGCGCCACCGCCGCGTCGGCGTCGTCGACGGCGAAGAACACCGTCCAGGCCACCGGCACCGCCGGCTCGGCGGCCACCGCCGCGATCCCGGCCACCGGCACCCCGTCCCGGTCACCCACCACGTACGCGTCGCCGAGGGCACCCCGCCGGAACGTCCACCCGAGCACGGCCCCGTAGAAGCGCTGCGCCGCCTCCAGATCGTGCGCGGACAGATTCAGCCAGCACGGCGCTCCCTCACATCCCCGGTCGTCGGCCCCGACACCGGCACCACCTCCTCGTCGTCCTGAGTCCGTGCGCCCCTTCCCCGCCCCGCCGCCCCGCAAGCACCCCCTCACCCGGGTGCCGCCGAACGCCACCCGCCCGGCGGCGCCTCAGGCGGCCGGGCCGTACACCCGGTCCGGAGGGCCACCGAGAGTGGTGGTGCAGCAGCCCGAGGACCGGCTGGTCCGGGGCGAACAGGCCGGCGGCGAGCTTCCAGTAGCGGGGAGCACCGGACTGTCGTCCAGGGCGAGCAGACCGACGAGCCGCCGCCGGAAGTCCGGCGTGTCCGGCTCCCCGCGCGCGTGGGCGTAGGCGGAGACGAAACAGTCCAGGGCCCCGCCGTCCTGCGGCTCCCGCCCGGCCAGCACCTGCGCCGAGGCGAGCCCGTACGCCTCGGCGAGCCCCTCGTACAGCACGGCCGGGCGGTACTCGCCCTCCGGGAGCGGCGGCGAGGGCCGGAACCCCGGCCGTTCGAGCCGCGGATCGGTGACCAGCGCGTGCAGCCGGGCGAACGCGAGCACCTGCTCGGGGTCCGGCTCGTCCGGCGGCGACGGCACCACCGCGTCGAGGACCAGGGACACCACCGGCCGCGGCAGCCGCGCCGGCAGCGCCCGGCGCCAGAACCGGACCAGGGCGTCCGTGTCCGGCGGCGCGGGCAGCGCGCCGAGCAGCCGCAGCCGCTCCGTGCGCTCCCCGGCCGCGCACTCCCGGACCAGCCGCAGCGAGGCCTCCTTCCACCGCAGCGCCGTCAACTGCGCCCCACGTCCCGCAGTCGACCCGCGACGGCCTCTTCGAGCGCGTCGTCGTTCCCGCCCTCCCCGAGGACCCGCTCCACCTCCGGCACCGGCAGGTCGAGGGCCCGCAGGGACCGGATGAACCGCAGCCGGTCGAGCGCCTCGGCCCCGTACCTCCGATGCCCCCCGGAGCTGCGCCCCGCCTCCGGCAGCAGCCCGCGATCGGAGTAGAACCGCACGGTCTTGACGGTCACCCCCGCCCGCGCCGCCAGCTCCCCGATGCTCCACAGACCCTCGGACGACACGAGGTGAACCTCCTTCAGCGGAACCCGCCCCCCTTCGGACCCCACCATTCTGACCTCCCGCCGGACCTCCCCGGCCCGTCCCTTGAATCTCCCGCAGGGGGAGTTCCTAGCGTGCTCGCGAGACATTCCCGAGGAGTGACGAGGAGACGGTCATGACGGCGTTCGTGCTGGTGCCGGACACCTTCACCGGTGGCTGGGTGTGGGAGGAGACCGCGGCCCGGCTGCGGGCGGCGGGAGCGGAGGCGTACCCGGTGACGCTCGCCGGGCTGGGGGAGCGGGGCGAAGAGGCCGGTCCGGGGACCGGCCTGGAGACGCACATCGAGGAGCTCGTCCGGCTGATCGACGGGATCGAGGCGGACGAGGTGGTCCTCGTGGGACACGGGTACGGGCTGCACCCGGTGTTCGGGGCCGCCGACCGGAGGGCCGGGCGGGTCGCGCGGATCGTCTCCGTCGACACGGGGCCCCTGGGGCCGGGAGGCCGCCGTGCGGTCCCTGCCCGACCCGGAGGCGCGCGAGCTGCTCGCCGCGCGGCCCGACGCGCCGGTCCCGCCGCCGGCGGCCGGTACCTGGTCGCGCTGGGGCAGCGTCGAGGGATCCCCGCCGAGGCGCTCGGGCGGCTGGAACGCGAGGCCGCGCCCCAGCCGGCCGGCACGCTCACCGAGCCGCTCCGGCTGACCGGCGCCGCGGCCGCCCTGCCGACCACCGGCGTCCTGTGCGCCGCCAACGGGCAGAGCATCGCCCTGGTCGAGATGGCGGTGGCCTCGGGCCCGCCGCAGTTCCGGATGTTCACCGAGGAGAGGTTCCGCTTCTTCGAACTCGCCACCGGACACTGGCCGATGCTCTCCGCGCCCGGGGAGCTCGCCGAGGTGCTGCTCCGCGCGGCGGCCGGCGAGGGCCACCGGGTGACCGCGCCCGAGGACGGACACGAGCGGCCCTCCCACCTCCTGCCCTTCCTGCTCGACCCGCCGGAGCGGCCGCGCGACCGGATCGGGCGGGTCGACCTGCACCTCCCGGACGGCGACGGGCCCCGCCCGGCGATCGTCTTCGTCCACGGCGGCCCCGTCGAGCCCGACCGGCGGCCCACGCCACGGGACACGCCGTGCTTCCTGGGATACGGCCGCTACGCGGCGGACGCGGGCGTCGTCGGAGTCACCGCGGACCTCCGGCTCCACGGCCTCACCGACTACCCCGGGCCGCCCAGGACCTCGCCGAGGCCGTCGACCTGGTCCGCGCCGATCCGCGCGTCGACGGGGACCGGATCGCGCTCTGGTTCTTCTCCACCGGCGGGCTCCTCGCCGCGGACTGGCTCGCCGCGCCCCCGCCGTGGCTGCGGTGCGTGGCGGCCAACTATCCGGCTCTGGCCCCGCTGCCCGGCTGGGGCACGGTGGAGTCCCGCTTCCGCCCGGTGGACACCGTGGGCACGGCGGACGGGCCGCCGGTCGTGCTGACCCGCGCCGGTCTGGAGCACGAGGTCATCGCGGCGACCGTCGAGGAGTTCCTGACCGCCGCGAAGGAGCGCGGGGCCGACGTCGAGGTCATCGACGCGCCGAACGGCCACCACGCCTTCGAACTGGTCGACCCCACCGACGAGTCCCGCGCGGTCCTGGAGCGGTCCGTGCGCGCGGTCCTCGCCCGGCTGGAGGCCTGACCGCGCGCGGGCCGGGGCCGGAAGGCCGAGCGCCCGGCCCGCGCCCCTCACCCTCCGGCCGGGTGCCGCCGCGGCAGGGCACCGAGTCCAGGAGGAGCCGGGTGTACGGGTGCTCCGGCGCGTCCAGGACCCGCGCGGTCGAACCCGTCTCCACGACCTGCCCGGACTTCAGCACCAGCACCTCGTCCGCGACGTGCCGCACCACCGCCAGGTCGTGGGTGACGAACAGGTAGCCGATGCCCGACTCGCGGCGGATCGTGCCGAGGAGTTCGAGGATCTGCGCCTGGATCGACACGTCGAGCGCGGCGACCGCCTCGTCGAGGACGAGGACCCGGGGCTCCACGGCGAGGGCGCGCGCGATCGCCACGCGCTGGCGCTGCCCGCCGGAGAGGCCCTTGGGCAGGGCCGAGGCCTCGCGCTCGCCGAGGCCGACCTGGTCGAGGAGCTCGGCGACCCGGGTCCGGCGGCCGGCCCGGTCGAGGTCGGTGTGGAGCCGCAGGACCTCGTCCAGGCAGCCGGAGACGGTGATCCGGGGATCCAGCGACAGGTACGGGTCCTGGAAGACCATCTGGATCTCCGGGCCCTGGCGAGCCGTTCGGCCCGCCCCGCGGCAGCGCCGAGCGGTCCCGGCCGCCGAGGCGGACCGTGCCGCCGTCGGGGCGCTCCAGGCCGACGAGCATCCGGACCGTGGTCGTCTTGCCGCTGCCGGACTCCCCGACGAGGGCGAGGCAGGACCCGGGCGCCAGCGTGAAGGACACGTCGTCGACGGCCGTGTGGTCCCCGTACCGCTTGCGCAGTCCCTCGACGACCAGACCCTCCTTGGGCGAGGCGGTCACAGCGTGATCCCTTCTTCGGCACGGTGGCAGGCCGCGAGACCGTCGCCGTGGGGTACGAGCGCGGGCTTCTCCTCGGCGCAGCGCGGCAGCGCGTGGGCGCAGCGCGCGGCGAAGGAGCAGCCGGGCGGCGCCTCGGCGAGGGAGACGGGGCGCCCGGGGACGGGCCGGGGCCGGCGCGCCCGGTTCGAGGCGCGGCGTGCAGGCGAGCAGGCCCGCCGTGTACGGGTGCCGGGGCCGGTCGAACAGGTCGTCCGTGGACCGGGTCTCCACGATCCGGCCCGCGTACATGACGTACACCCGGTCGCAGACGGCGGCGGCCAGTTCGAGGTCGTGGGTGACGAACAGCATGCCCGTGCCCCGCTCGGCCCGCAGCCGGGCCAGGAGGGAGACGACCTCGGCCTGGGTGGTGACGTCGAGCGCGGTGGTCGGTTCGTCGGCGACGAGGAGGGCCGGCTCGTTCGCGAGGGCCGCCGCGATGACGACCCGCTGGAGCATGCCGCCGGAGAACTGGTGCGGATGGCGGCGCAGGGCGCCGCGCGGGTCGCGGATGCCGACCGCGTCGAGGAGTTCCTCGGCGCGGGCGGTGGCCTCGGCGGCGGGCGTCCCGGCCGCGCGCATGCCCTCGGTGAGGAAGTCGCCGACCCGCCGCAGCGGGTTGACGGAGGCGCGCGGGTCCTGGAAGACCATGGAGACCTGCCGGAGGCGCAGCGCGGTCAGCTCGGCGCGGTCCATCGCGAGGACGTCCCGCCCGGCGACCCGGACCTGTCCTTCGGTGCGGGCGCCCGCGGGCAGCAGCCCGAGGACGCTGCGGCAGGCCACGGACTTGCCGGAGCCGGACTCGCCGACCAGGCCGACCGTCTCCCCGGGCCGGACCGTCAGGCTCACCCCGTCCAGTATCGGCCGGGCGGCCCGGTCGCCGGACAGCCGGACCCCGAGCCCCTCGATCTCCAGGACCGGCGCGGTATCCGTGAGTTCGCGCATGCCGTTCACCGTTCCCGCTTCGCGATCCGGTCGGCGAGCCCCTCGCCGACGATGCCGAACGCCACCACGGCGAGCACGATGCACGCGGAGGGCGCGAGGGCCGGCAGCATCGCCCCCTGGAGGACGGCCGACTGCCCTTCGTTGATCATGGCGCCCCAGTCGGCGGCCGGCGGCTGCACGCCGAAGCCGAGGAAGGACAGCGCCGCCAGGTCCATCAGCGCGTACCCGAAGTTCATCGCGGACTGCGCGAAGACCGTCGGCGCGATGTTCGGCAGCAGATGGCGCACGGACACGGTCCAGCCGGACCAGCCCTGCACCCGGTAGGCCTCGATGTACGGCCGGGCCTTCTCCTGCCGGGCGATGCCGCGGACGAGCCGGCCCACGTACGGGGTGTAGGCGACGGACATGGCGATCACGGGCGCGGTGAGCCCCTCGCCGACGACCGACACCAGCAGGATCGCGAGCAGCAGGCCGGGGATCGCGAAGACCATGTCCATGGACCGCGAGAGGACCGTGTCCACCCAGCCGCCGCGCCAGGCGGCCACCGTGCCGAGGAGCGTGCCGAGCAGGGTGGAGACGCCGACGACGAGCAGCGGCCCGAGCAGCCCGGTGCGGGCGCCGTGGAGCAGCCGGGACAGGATGTCCCGGCCCGACTGGTCGGTGCCGAGCAGATGGTCGCCCGTGGTGCCGACGAGGCTCGCCGACAGGTCGAGCGCGTCGGGGTCGTACGGGGCGAGGACGGGCGCGAGCACGGCGACCAGGACGAGCAGGGCGAGCACCGCGACCGAGACCGCGAAGAGCGGCCCCTGGCCGAACAGGCGCAGGGCGCGCAGCCCCGGTCTGCGGTACGGCACCGCGGAGGTGGTGGAGGTCATGAGGAGCCTTCCCCGAGGGAGAGACGGGGGTCGATGAGCGGGGCGAGCAGGTCGACGACGAGGTTGACCAGGACGAAGGCCGCCACGCTGAGGAGCGTGATCGCCTGCACGACGGCGAAGTCCTTCGCGGAGACCGACTGCACGAGCAGCTGGCCGAGCCCGGGGACGTCGAAGGCGGTCTCGACGATCGAGGTGGAGATGAGGAGGCCGGCGAGCATCGTGCCGCCGACGGTGACGATCGGGCCCAGCGCGTTGCGCAGCACGTGCCGGCGGACCACGGACCGGCCCGCGACGCCCCGGGCGCGCGCCACCTCGACGTGCTCGCGCCCGAGTTCGTCGAGCATCGCCGAGCGGGTCACCCGGGCGAGGAGTCCCGCGAAGGACAGCGCCAGGGCGAAGGCGGGCAGGGTCAGCTGGTGGAGCCGTTCGGAGAACGAGGCCGGGGTGCCGCCGCCCGGTCCCGGAACCAGCCGAGCTGCACCGAGAAGAGCGAGATGAGCACGATGGCCGTCACGAACGAGGGCGTGGCGGTGGCGACGCCGGTGCCGATGAGCACCGTCCGGTCCGGGACGCCGGGGCGCAGCGCGCCGAGGACGCCGGCCGCGATCCCGATCACCGCGACGAGCACGGCGGCGTAGCCGACGAGCAGCGCGGTGCCGGGCAGCCGGGAGCCGATGAGCGAGGCCACGTCCTGGTGGTACTGGGCCGAGCGGCCGAAGTCGCCGCTCAGGACGGAGCCGAGCCACTTCGCGTACTGCGTGACCAGCGGGTCGTCGAGGTGGTGTTCCGCCCGCAGGGCTGCCACGGTCGCGGGGGTCGCGGGGCGGCCGTGCAGGAGGAACGACACCGGGTCGCCGGGGGCCAGGTGGATGGAGCCGAAGACCACGAGCGAGGTCACGAACAGCACCGCCACCAGGCCGAGGAGCCGTCCGACGAGGTAGCGCGTCATCGCTGGGAGGCCCCGATCGTCGCGGCCCACGGGTAGTACAGCTGGGCGATGCCGGTGGGGGCGCCGGTGATCCGCTTGCCGAGGAAGACCGAGAAGGGCGCCTCGTACACGGGGATGATGGGCAGCTCGTCCAGGGCGATCTTCTGGAGCTTCGCGGTGAGCTCGGCGCGCTTGGCGGGGTCGGGCTCGGCGTTGGCGCGGTCGAAGGCGACGTCGTACTCGGCGTTCGACCAGCGGCCGTAGTTCCCGAAGTCGCCGGTGCGCAGGTACTGGTAGAACTCCAGCGGGTCGGGCGTGTTGTCGTAGCCGTTGGTGATGACCAGGTCGAGGCCCTCGCGGGCGGCCGGGTCGACGAAGATGCTGCTGTACGCGTCGGGGGAGACCGGCTTCAGCTTGACGTCGAGGCCGATGCGGCGGCCGGCGTCCTGGACGGCGTTGGCGACGACGCTGATCTCGGGCGCGAGCGAGCTGGTGACGACGGTGAGCGTCCGGCCGGTCGCGTGGGCCTCCTGGACGAGCTTCTTCGCGGCCTCGACGTCGTACACGGGCTCGGGCAGCGTGTCGAAGAGCTCGGCGGTCTTCTCCGGGGCCAGTGCCCAGGCGCCCCGGGCGGCGGGGGCCTTGGCGGGGACGCCGACGCCGCCGGCCGCCGCCTTGATGATGTTCTTCCGGTCGAGCGCCATCGACAGGGCCCGGCGGACCTTGAGGTTGCCGAGCACGCCGTGGAAGTCGAGGACCGCGAGGTCGGCGGCGGCGGTGTTGGGGCCGAAGAGGAGCGAGCCCTTGCTGCTCGCGCGCAGCTGGGCGAAGGAGGAGGACGGGACCAGGTAGCCGCCGTCGGCGGTGCCGGACAGGAGGGCGTTGGAGCGGGCCGAGGCGTCCTCGACGAAGGTGAACTTCACCCGCTCGGACTTGGGGGCGAGCGACTTGTCCCAGTAGGCGGGGTTCTTCTTCAGGGTGATGCTGTCGCCCTGGGCCCAGCTCTCCAGGGAGTACGGGCCGGTGCAGTTCAGCCTGCCCTTGGGGGTGCCGTAGTTCTTGCCCTGCTCGGCGAGCGAGGCGGCGCTCACGACGGTGCCGGGGGAGGCGGCCATCAGCTCGGAGAAGAGGACGTCCTCCTTGCCGAGGCGGATCGTCACCTCCAGGGGGCCGGTCTTCTCGATGGCGTCGACGGTCTTGAAGGAGGAGCCCCAGGGGGAGCCGGTCTTCGGGTCCATCTGCCGCTTGAGGGAGGCGACCACGTCGTCGGCGGTCATGGTGGTGCCGTCGTGGAACTTCACCCCGGGACGCAGGGTGTAGACGAGGGTGCGCGGGTCGGGCTGCGACCACTTCACGGCGAGACCGGGCACGATCTTCATGTCGGGGGTGACCCGCAGCAGCTGCTCGCACACGTTGGCGAGGACGGTGTTCGGCGGGTAGTCGTACGCGAGGGCGTAGTCGAGGGTGTACGGCTCGGCGTACAGGGACCACGTGAAGGAGTCCAGCGGGCCCTGCGCGGCCGGAGAGGTCGGGCTGACCTTGAAGTCGGTGCCGCCGCCGGCGGCGGGCTTCGTGGCGCCGGAGCAGGCGGACGTGGTGGCCGCGAGGGCGGCGGTACAGACGAGCAGCGCGAGGGCTCTGGGCATGCGCATGGGGAGGGACCCACCCCTTTACAGGTGTAGTGACGGTCTCGGGGGATGGAGCGAGTATTGGTGCGGGAACGTTCCGCACAAGACCTGCACACGAGTTTGCGGGAACGGTTTTGCAGAGGTCACGAGGGTGGCAGCATCACCTCATGACCGAAGATCAACGGCACGACGGGCAGCCCTCGCCGCCCACCCCGCGCGTCCGCCTGGTCGACGTGGCCCGCGAGGCGGGCCTGTCCAAGACGACCGTCTCGGCGGCGCTCAACGGCACCGGAAGACTCTCCCCCGAGGTACGGGAGAAGGCCCGCGAGACCGCGCGCAGAATGGGCTACCGGCCCAACGCCACCGCGCGCCAGCTGCGCGCGGGACGGGCCCGGCTGATCGGATACGTGGTCGGCGAGTTCGCCGCCACTCCCTGGACCTTCTCGAGTCGCCTTATTACGCCCGGCTGACCGGCGCCACCGCGGCCACCGCGCTGCGCCGCGGCTACGCCGTGGTGCTGCTGCCCGCCGGCTCCTGCAGAGCGAGTGGGCCGACCTGTCCCTCGACGCCGTGGTCGTCGCCGACCCCGTCGCCGACGACCCGGTCGTCGAGAGCCTCCTCGCCGCCGGCATCCCGGTCTTCACGGACCGGTCCGCCGAGGGACTGCCCGGCGCGTACTGGGTGGACGTCGACGCGGGCGGCGCCGTCCGCGAGGCCCTCGACCACCTCCTGGAGCAGGGGGCCCGCAGGCCCGTCCTCGTGGTGCCGGACAGCGACACCCGCTTCCACGCCGGGGTGTTCGCCGCCCACCGGGAGTGGTGCGCCGCCCACGGCCTGCCGGAACGGGCGGTGCGCGTCGCGGAGGCCGGGAACGGCCCGGTGGTGCGGGCCGTCGAGACCGCCCTGACCGCCGACGGGCCCGAGCGCCCCGACGCCCTGCTGGTCGTGGCCGAGGCGAGCCCGCCCTCGTCCTGGAGGCGGCGCGCCGCCTCGGGTACGAGGTCCCGGACGACCTGCTCCTCGTCCTGGTCAGCGAGGACGCGACGGCCCTGCACACCGAGCCGCCCGTGACCACCCTGAGCCTGCGGCCCGAGGCGGTCGCGGAGGCCGGGGTCGAGCACCTCGTGGCGGTCCTGGAACACGGCCGCCGCGAGCCCGCCGGGACCCTCGTGCCGACGCGGCTGGACGTACGGGCGTCCTCGCTGCGCCGGTGAGGCCCGGTCAGACCGCGTGGACCAGCCGGCCGCCGACGTACGTCCGCTCCACCCGGGCCTCGTGGATCTCCTCCGGCGGGCCGGTGAGGATGTCGCGGTCCAGGACGACCAGGTCGGCGAGGTGGCCGGGACGCAGGCTGCCGGTGTCGTCGAGGCCGTTCACGTGCGCGGTGCCCGCCGTGTAGGCGGCGAGCGCCGTGCCGAGGTCGATGCGCTCCTCGGGGTAGAAGACCCGGTCGTCCTCGGCCTCCGGGTCGCGGCGGTTGACCGCGACGTGGATGCCCTCGATCGGGTTCGGGCTGCTGACCGGCCAGTCGCTGCCGGCGGCGAGGGTGGCCCCGGCGCGGACCAGGCTCCCGAACGGGTACTGCCAGGCGGCGCGTTCGGCACCCAGGAACGGGATGGTCAGCTCGTCCATCTGCGGCTCGTGCGCGGCCCACAGCGGCTGGATGTTGGCGATGGCGCCGAGCTTCGCGAAGCGCGTCAGGTCGTCGGGGTGGACGACCTGGAGGTGGGCGAGGTGGTGCCGGTTGCCCCGGCGCCCGTTGGCGGCGACCGCGGCCTCCACCGCGTCCAGGGCCTCCCGGACGGCCCGGTCGCCCAGGGCGTGGAAGTGGACCTGGAAGTCGAGCGCGTCCAGCTCGGTCACGTACCCGCGCAGCGCCTCCGGGTCGACGAAGCTGAGACCGCTGTTGGCGGTGGCGCAGCCGCAGCCGTCCAGGTACGGGGTGATCATGGCGGCGGTGAAGTTCTCCGCGATGCCGTCCTGCATGATCTTCACCGACCCGGCGCGGAACCGGCCGGAGGTGAACTTCTCGCGCCGGGCGACCAGTTCGGGGATCTGCTCGGCGCCCCGCTCCCGGTCCCACCAGAGCGCACCGGTCACCCGGGCGGTCAGCGAACCGTCGTTCGCGGCCGTCAGATACGCCTCCGACGGGTCGGACATGCCGCTGAAGGAACCGAGCAGCGCGTCCTGCCAGGCCGTGATGCCGAGCGAGTGCAGCAGCTTCTGGGCCCGCAGCAGACCGGCGAGCCGCTCCTCGGCGGTCGTCTCCGGCACCAGACGGGCGACCAGGCCGATCGCGCCCTCCTGGAGCATGCCGCTCGGGGAGCCGTCCGCCTCCCGCTCGATCCGCCCGTCGGCCGGGTCCGGGGTGTCGGCGCCGATCCCGGCCAGCTCCAGGGCCAGGGAGTTGGCCCAGGCGCCGTGGTGGTCCCGGTTCGACAGCAGGACCGGCCGGTCGGGGACGACGGAGTCGATCAGCTGCCGGGTGGGCATGCCGCCCTCGAAGCTCTCCATCGACCAGCCGCCGCCGGTGATCCAGGCCTTCTCCGGGTGGGCGTCCGCGTACTCCCGGATCCGCGCCAGGTAGTCGGCGACGCCGACCGTGCCGGTCAGATCGCACTCGGCGAGCTCCTTGCCGCCGGAGACGGCGTGGACGTGGGCGTCCTGGAAGCCGGGGAGTAGGAGTTTCCCCGTCAGGTCGACGACCTCCGTGCCGGGACCGACGAGGTCGCGCACCTCGTCGTGGCCGACGGCCACGATCCGCTCGCCGACGACGGCGAGCGAGCTCGCCCGGGTGCGGGCCGGGTCCGCCGTGAAGACGGGACCGCGGGTGAAGACCAGATCGGCCGTGGTCATGGGCGCTCCAGAACAAGTGGTGTCGGTTGGTGGGCGCCATGCAAGCGGTCGGGCCGTTTACACGTCAATGGCGTTGACGTAAGGTTCCGGCCATGTCCGAACGCGTGGTCCCCGAAGGCAGCCGGCAGCGCCGCCGCCCCACCAAGCAGGGCGCCGTCCTCTCGGAGCGGCTCATCGTCGACACCGCGCTGCGCCTGATCGCCCAGCACGGCGCGGAAGCCCTCTCGGTACGGCGCCTGGGCGCCGCGCTCGGCGCCGACCCCACCGCCCTCTACCGCTACTTCCGGAACACGGACGCCCTCCTCCTCGCCGTCGCCGACGAGATGATCGGCCGCGCCCAGGAGGGCTGGACGGCCACCGGCGACTGGCGGACCGACCTCCGCGACCTCGGCCTCCGCATCCACGGCTGCTACCAGGCCTACCCGCAGGCCGCCGCCCTCGCGGCCCACCGCACCACCGGACGCCCCTACGAGACCCGGGCCGTCGAGCGCATCCTCGGGGTCCTGCGCACCGCCGGCTTCCCCGACGCCCTCGCCGTCCGGATCTACCACGCCTTCGTCGACCAGGCCCTCGCCTTCGCCGCCCAGGACGCCGCCGCCCTCGCCCTGCCGCCCGCCGCCCAGGAGAAGGAGGCGGAAGTCTGGCACGCGGTCTACGGCCGCCTCTCGCCCGACACCCACCCCACATCGCCGCCACCTTCTCCCTCCTCGCCGCCGACATGCGCGACAGCGGCTACCCCTTCGCCCTCGAACTGATGCTGACGGCGGTGGCCTCCCTCCGCCCCCCGGCCCCGGAGGCCTGACAGCCGCGCCCGCGCGGGCCGTCAGGCGGGGGGCACCTGGGTGAAGCGGCCCACGGCGCCGAGGTCCGCGCTGATCAGGGAGGCGGTTTCGCGGAGGGCCGGGAGCAGGGCAGAGAGGCTCTCCTCGGGGTGGCCCGTCCCGCGTGCAGGGCCACGTTGACGGCGGCGACGACGCGGCCGGTGCCGTCGGTGACGGCCACGGCGAGGGAGCGGAGGCCCTCTTCCAGTTCCTGTTCCACCCAGCCGTAGCCGCGCGCGGCGGTCGTGGAGACGGCGTCGTCGAGGCCCTCGGGGTCCGGACCGTGTGCGGGTGAGGGCCTCGGGGTGATGCGGGCGAGGCGGGCGGCGCGCTCCGGGCGGGGAGGGCGGCGAGGAGGACGCGGCCCATGGAGGTGGCGTAGGCGGGCAGCCGGGTGCCGACCGTGATGTCGATGTGCATGATGCGGGTGCTGGCGACCCGGGCGACGTACCGGATGTCGTCCCCGTCGAGGACGGCGACGGACGCGGACTCGTGGACGCGCAGGACGAGCGCGACGAGGTGCGGGGTGGCGATCTCCGGCAGGCTGAGGCCGGAGATCCGGGCGTAGCCGAGCTCCAGGACCCGGGGGAGGACGAGGAAGCCGTCGGCCTCCTCCCGTACGTACCCCAGATGGCGCAGGGTGATCAGCGACCGGCGGGCGGTCGCCCAGGGCAGCCCGGTCAGCCGGGCGAGTTCGGAGAGCCGGACGGGCCCCGGACGGAACCGAAGGCGCGCAGGACGTCGAGACCGCGCGCGAGGGACTGGAGGAAGCCGGAGCCGAGCTCCTCCTGAGCTCGCTCCCGAGGCGGGCGCCGGTCCGGCGGGCGGCGCGGCCTCCGCCGCCCCGGCTCCGCCAGGGCCCGTTCCATCGCGGCGACCGCGCGCCGGAGCGGCGGCAGGGCCTGTTCCGTGAGGGACGCGGCGCTGTGCCGGCTGGTGTGGCTGACGACGCTGACCGCGCAGACCACCGCGCCGTCCGGTCCCCGTACCGGCAGGGCGACGGCGAGCAGCCCGGCTCGATCAGCTGGTCGTCCACGGCGCATCCGGCCTCGCGGGCCTCCGCACCCGGTCGAGGAACTCGGCCTCGACCTCGTCGGAGGGAGCGGCCGGCCGGGGCGGCACGGAGGGAAGCCGGTGTCCAGCGGGTCCTTCGTGCGCCGCTCCCGCCACCGCTCGTGGTCCGCCGCGTCCCACCGCGCGGCGAACAGGGCGCCGGGGGCGCACCGTTCGGCCGGCAGGAGGTCCCCGGTGCGGAAGGAGATCGCCATCGCCCGGCGGCGGGTGGCCTGGGCGAGGAAGCGGACGCCGTCGCCGTCCGGGACGGCCACGGACACCGACTCGTCGAGGGCGTCGGCGAGGGCGACGGCGTGCGGGCCGAGGAGCTCCGGCAGTCCGCAGGAGGCCAGATAGGCGTTGCCGAGCTCGGCGGCCCGGGGCGCGAGCAGCAGGTCGCGGCCCTCGGCCCGCAGCACGCCGAGGCGGACGAGCGTCGTCGTGACCCGGTCCACCGTGGAGCGGGCGAGCCCGGTCGTCCGGGCCAGGTCGCCGGGCCGGTGGCGGACCTCGGGCCCCGCGGCCACGGCACGGAGCACGGCGAGCCCGCGTTCGAGCGGTCCGACCAGCTCGTCGGGCGCGCCGGCGGCTTCGGAGGCGCGCGCGACTTCGGGTGCGTCGGCGGCTTCGGAGGCCTCCGCGACTTCGGGCGCGCCGGGACCTCGGTGGGCTGCGGCATCGTCCGGCTCCTCGCTGTGGTGGTGGCGGAAGTGCGGGAAACCGTACCCGCGCCGTTGACACGGCCCGTGGCGCGGATGGACACTCGCCCCGCCAAAATTCTGAACTGAAGTTCAGCAGGCGAACATCCGCAGCGTCAATCCCGAATGAATCCCGAGCGAAACGGGTCGTTACATGGACAAAGTGGTCGCCAGTGCCGCCGAAGCGGTGGCGGACATCGCGGACGGCGCCTCACTCGCCGTCGGAGGCTTCGGGCTGAGCGGCGTACCGGACGTGCTCATCCGCGCCCTGCACGCCCACGGCCCCCGAGACCTCTCCGTCGTCTCCAACAACTGCGGAGTCGACGGCGGAGGCCTCGGCATCCTGCTCGCCGACGGCCGGATCAGCCGCGTCACCGGCTCCTACATCGGCGACAACAGGAGTTCGCCCGCCGCTACCTCGGCGGCGAACTGGAGCTGGAACTCACCCCCCAGGGCACCCTGGCCGAACGGCTCCGCGCCGGCGGCTGCGGCATCCCCGCCTTCTTCACCCCGGCGGGCGTCGGCACCCAGGCCGCCGACGGGGACTGCCCTGGCGGTACGCCGCGGACGGCGGCGTCGCCCTCGCCTCCCCGCCCAAGGAGACCCGCGAGTACGACGGCCGGACGTACGTCCTCGAACGCGGCATCACCACCGACTTCGCGCTCGTCCGCGCGGCCAGGGGCGACCGCCACGGCAACCTCGTCTTCGCCCGCGCCTCCCGCAACTTCAACCCGCTCGCCGCCATGGCGGGACGCGTCACGATCGCCGAGGTGGAGGAACTCGTCGAACCCGGCGAGCTCGACCCCGACCAGGTCCACCTGCCGGGCGTCTTCGTCCAGCGGGTCCTGGCGCTCACCCCCGCCCAGGCCGCCGACAAGGGCATCGAACGAAGGACGGTACGGACCCGATGAGCTGGACCAGGGACGAGATGGCGGCCCGCGCCGCCCGCGAGCTGACGGACGGCTCGTACGTCAACCTCGGCATCGGGCTGCCCACCCGCGTGCCGAACTTCCTCCCCGACGGCGTCGACGTCGTCCTCCACTCCGAGAACGGCCTCCTCGGCGTCGGCCCCTACCCCTACGAGGACGAGGTCGACCCCGACCTCATCAACGCCGGAAAGGAGACGGTCACGGTCCTGCCCGGCGCCGCGTTCTTCGACTCCGCGCTCTCCTTCGGCATGATCCGCGGCGGCCACATCGACACCGCGATCCTCGGCGCCATGCAGGTCTCGGCCCGCGGCGACCTCGCCAACTGGATGATCCCCGGCCGCATGGTCAAGGGCATGGGCGGCGCCATGGACCTCGTCCACGGAGCCCGCCGGGTCGTCGTCCTCATGGAGCACACCGCCAAGGACGGCACCCCCAAGATCGTCGAGGAGTGCTCCCTGCCCCTCACCGGCCGGGGCTGCGTCGACCGGATCATCACCGACCTCGGCGTCCTCGACGTCACCGAGGACGGACTCCGGCTCGTCGAGACCGCCCCCGGCGTCACCCCCGAGGACCTCGTCCGCCTGACGGCGGCCCCCGTGAAGACGGAGACCACGGCATGACCCCGAGCCGCACCCCCACCCAGCAGGACATCTCGAAGGAGATCGACGCCCGTCGGGAGGAGTACACGCGCACCGGCGAGACCCGGCACCACCCCGCCCGCGACTACCCGCCCTACCGCAGCAGCGCCCTCCGCCACCCCCGGCGGCCCCTGGTCCCCGTCCGCGACCCCGAGGCCGTCGAACTCTCCGGACCGGTCTTCGGCGCCACCGACGTCACCCCGCTCGACGCCGACCTCACCCGGGGGAGCACCGGCGAACCCCTCGGCGAGCGGATGACCGTCACCGGACGGATCCTCGACCGCGACGGCCGCCCCGTGCGCGGCCAGCTCGTCGAGGTCTGGCAGGCCAACGCCGCCGGCCGCTACGCCCACCGGCTCGACCAGCACCCGGCCCCGCTCGACCCCACTTCACCGGCGCCGGCCGCTGCCTGACCGACGAGGACGGCACGTACCGCTTCACCACGATCCGCCCCGGTGCCTACCCCTGGCGCAACCACACCAACGCCTGGCGCCCCGCGCACATCCACTTCTCCCTCTTCGGCAGCGCGTTCACCCAGCGGCTCGTCACCCAGATGTACTTCCCCGGCGACCCGCTCTTCGCCTACGACCCCATCCTCCAGTCGGTCACCGACGACGCCGCCCGCGCCCGCCTCGTCGCCGCCTACGACCACGACCTCACCACCCCCGAACACGCCCTCGGCTACCGCTGGGACATCGTCCTCGACGGCCCCGCCGCGACCTGGATCGAGGAAGGCCGATGACGACGAGCAGGAAGCCCACCCCCGCCCAGACCGTCGGCCCCTTCTACGGGTACGCGCTGCCCTTCCCCGGCGGCCCCGACATCGCCCCCGCCGGACACCCGGACGCCCTCACCGTCCACGGCCACGTGTACGACGGGGCCGGCGCGCCCGTCCCCGACGCGCTCCTGGAGATCTGGCAGCCCGGCCCCGACGGCGACCGGACCGGCGCCCCGGCTCCCTCCGCAAGGACCCCGTCACCGGAGGCCACGCCGGCCGGGACGGCGTCACCTTCACCGGCTTCGGCCGGGTCGCCACCGACGCCGACGGCCGCTGGGCCGTCCGCACCCTGGCACCGGCCGGAGCGCCGTACCTCTCCGTCTGCGTCTTCGCCCGCGGCCTCCTGCACCACCTCTTCACCCGCATCTACCTGCCGGGACCGGCTGCCGACGCCGACCCGCTGCTCGCCTCGCTCCCGCCGGAGCGGCGCGCCACCCTGCTCGCGACCGGGGCCGGACCCCGGACCCTGCGCTTCGACGTCCGGCTCCAGGGCCCGGAGGAGACGGTGTTCCTTGACTTCCGCTGAGCACGACGAGGAGCCGTACGAGCCGTACGACGTCGGGCTCCTCGACCCCGTCCGCGCCGGTACCGACGTGGAGGCGGCCACCGGCGACCGCGCCTTCCTCCGGGCGATGCTCGACGCCGAGGCCGCCCTGACCCGGGCCCAGGCCGCCCTCGGCCAGGCGCCCGCCGACGCGGCCGAGGCCGTCACCGGGGCCGCGTCCCGCACCGACCGGTTCGACCCGCGCGCGCTCGCCCTCCGCGCCCGCGCCGGCGGCAACCCCGTCATCCCGCTCGTCGCCGAACTGACCGCCGCCGTACCGGACGAGGCCGCCCCTACGTCCACCGGGGCGCGACCAGCCAGGACATCATGGACACGGCCGCGATGCTCGTCGCGGCCCGCGCCCTGCCCCTGATCACCGCCCCGCTGCACCGCGCGGCCGCCGCCCTCGGACGGCTCGCCGCCGCCCACCGCGACACCCCATGGCAGGCCGCACCCTCACCCAGCACGCCGTCCCCACCACCTTCGGACTCAAGGCGGCGGGCTGGCGCGGCCTCGTCCTCGACGCGGCCGACCGGCTCACCGCCCTCACCCTCCCGGCCCAACTGGGCGGCGCGGCAGGCACCCTGGCCGCCTTCGAGCAGCTGGCCGGCGCGCCCGGCAGCGGACCCGCCCTCGTCGAGGCGTACGCGCGGGAACTGGGCCTCGCCGCCCCGGTCCTGCCCTGGCACACCCTGCGCACCCCGTCGCCGACCTCGGCACCGCGCTCGCCTTCACGGCGGCCGCCCTCGGCAAACCGGCCGCCGACGTGCTGCTCCTCAGCCGCACCGAGACCGGGGAACTCGCCGAGGGCGAGGGCGGCGGGTCCTCCGCGATGCCCCACAAGAACAACCCCGTCCACGCCACCCTCGTCGTCGCCGCCGCCCGCCGGGCTCCGCGCTCGCCGCCCTCCTCCTCGGCTCGCTCACCGCCGAGGACGAGCGGCCGGCCGGCGCCTGGCACGCCGAATGGCAGACCCTGCGCGACCTCCTCCGCCTCGCCGGAGGAGCCGCCCACCACCTGGCCGCGCTCGCCGAGGGCCTGCGGGTCCACCCCGACCGGATGCGCGAGAACCTGGACCTCACCCGGGGCCTGGTGACCAGCGAACGCCTCGCCGCGGAGCTCTCCGGACTCCTCGGCCGCGCCGCCGCCCGCCGGCTCCTCGACACGGCCGCCCGGCGCGCCCTGACGGAACACCGCCCCCTGGCGGACGTCCTCGCCGAGGCCCCGGAACTCACCGGCCTGATCACCCCGGACCGCCTCACCTCCCTCACCGACCCCACGGTCGCGACCGGCGCCGCGCCCCGACTCGTCGACCACGCCCTGCGGAGAACCCCTCCACCGACCGGAAAGGCCCCGCATGACCCCCGACCCGCGCCCGACCCCGGCGCAGGCCCCGCCGCCCCGAAGACCCCCGGCACCCCAGGACAGCCCCGCGCGCCCCGCGCCGCCCCCGCCCTCCACCACCGCGTCGACGGCCCGGCGGGCGCCCCGTCCTCGTCCTCGGACCCTCCCTCGGGACCTCGCTCGCCGTCTGGGACGCGCAGGTGGCCGCGCTCGCCCGGCACCACCGGGTGGTGCGCTGGGACCTCCCCGGGCACGGCGGCACCCCGGCCGACGTCCTGCCCGACACCGCTCCCGGGGCCGCCACCGTCGCCGACCTCGCCGCGCTCGTCCTCGAACTCGCCGACCACCTGGGCGCCGAGCGCTTCGGCTACGCCGGCATCTCCCTGGGCGGAGCCGTCGGCACGCACCTCGCCGTCCACCACCCGAGCGGGTCACCGGCCTCGCCGTCGTCTGCTCCTCGGCGCGCTTCGGCGCGCCGGAGGGCTGGCGGGAGCGCGCCGCGCTCGTCCGGGCCGAGGGCACCGGGCCGCTGGCCGGGGCGATGGCCACGCGCTGGTTCACCCGGGCTTCGCCTCCGCCCGGACCGCCGACCGGCTCCTCGACGACCTGCGCGGGGCCGACCCCGTCGGCTACGCGGCCTGCTGCGACGCCCTCGCCGCGTACGACCTGCGCGAGGCGCTCGGCGGGATCACCGCCCCGACCCTGGTCGTCGCGGGCCGGGACGACCAGGCGACCCCGCCCGCCCACTCCCGCGAGCTCGCCGACGGCATCCCCGACGCGAACCTCCTCGAACTCGCCGGGGCCGCCCACCTGGCCCCCGCCGAACGGACACAGGCCGTCCTCACCGCGCTCCTCGGCCACTTCGGCGCACCCGCCGACGACGGAAGCCGGCACGCCCAGGGCATGGCCGTCCGCCGCGCGGTCCTCGGCGACGAGCACGTCGACCGGGCCGTCGCCCGGACCACCGCCCTCACCGCCGACTTCCAGGACTACATCACCCGCTGCGCCTGGGGAGAGATCTGGACCCGCCCGGGGCTCGACCGCCGCACCCGCAGCTGCATCACCCTCACCGCCCTGGTCGCCCACGGCCACCTGGAGGAACTGGCCCTGCACGTCCGGGCCGCGCTGCGCAACGGACTCACCCCCGAGGACATCGGCGAGGTCCTGCTGCACTCCGCCGTCTACTGCGGCGTCCCCGCCGCCAACGCCGCCTTCGCCACGGCCCAGCGCGTCCTCGCCGAGGACGCGCCCGCCTCCTGACCTTCCACGGAGCCCCGCATGTCCACCTCCCGCACCACCACCGTCGGCATCATCGGCGCCGGCCCCGCCGGCCTCCTCCTCTCCCACCTGCTCCACCGGCAGGGCATCGACAGCGTCGTCCTCGAACTCCGCGACCGCGCGTACGTCGAGCGCCGCCAGCGCGCCGGCATCCTCGAACAGGACACCGTCGACGTGCTGCGCGCCTCCGGCGCCGGCGCCCGGATGGACCGCCAGGGCCTGGAGCACCACGGCATCGAGCTCCGCTTCGACCGCCGCTCCCACCGCGTCGACTTCCCGTCCCTGACCGGCGGCCGCTCCGTCATGGTCTACGCCCAGACCGAGGTCGTGAAGGACCTCATCGAACTGCGCCTCAAGGACGGCGGAACCGTCCTCTTCGAGGCCGAGGCCCTCTCCGTCGACGGCGCCGAGACCGACCGCCCCACCATCCGCTACCGCCACGAGGGCGCGGAGGAGACCCTGGAGTGCGCGTACGTCGTCGCCTGCGACGGCTTCCACGGCATAGGCCGCCGCTCCCTCCCCGAGGGCCTGCTCAAGGTCGTCGAGCGGACGTACCCCTTCTCCTGGCTCGGCATCCTCGCCGACGTCCCGCCCTCCTGCGACGAGCTGATCTACGCCCACCACGAGCGCGGCTTCGCCCTGCACAGCATGCGCTCGCCGCAGGTCAGCCGCCTCTACCTCCAGGTCGACCCGGACGACTCCGTCGACAACTGGTCCGACGAGCGGATCTGGGACGAGCTCGACACCCGCTTCGCCGTCGACGGCGACTGGACGCTGCGGCGCGGCCCGATCACCGAGAAGAGCATCACCCCGATGCGCAGCTTCGTCGCCGAACCCCTGCGCCACGGCCGCCTGTTCCTCGCCGGGGACGCCGCGCACATCGTGCCGCCCACCGGCGCCAAGGGCCTCAACCTCGCCGTCGCCGACGTCACCCTGCTCGCCCAGGCCCTCACCCGCCACCACACGCAGGGCGACGAGACGGCCGTCGACGCCTACTCGGAGACCGCGCTGCGCCGGATCTGGCGGGCCGAGCACTTCTCGTACACGATGACCACCCTGCTCCACGCCGACCCCGCCGAGTCCGGCTTCGACCGCGAGCTGCGCCTCTCGCACCTGCGCTACCTCGCCGCCTCGGAAGCCGCCTCGGCCTCCCTCGCCGAGAACTACGTGGGATTCAGGACGCGTTGACGGTCTGACGGAGCGTCGAAGACACGCGGAAGGGGGCGGCCGCTCGAAGCGGCCGCCCCCTTCTCGTATCGGGCGGGTCAGGCGAAGAAGCGGTACACCGCCTGGGCGACGCAGGCCGGCTTGGCGACGCCGTCGATCTCCACGGTGAGGTCCACGACGACCTCGACCCCGCCCTTGACGTCCTCCGCGGACACCACGCGGCCGTGCGTGCGGATCTTCGAGCCGACGCGCACGGGGGAGGGGAAACGGACCTTGTTCAGGCCGTAGTTGACGGCCATGGACACGCCCTCGACCTGGAGCAGCTCGCTCCACATCGGGATGAGGAGGGAGAGCGTCAGATAGCCGTGGGCGATGGTGCCGCCGAAGGGGCCCGCGGCGGCGCGCTCGGCGTCGACGTGGATCCACTGGTGGTCGTCGGTGGCGTCGGCGAAGGTGTCGACGCGCGGCTGGGCGATCTCGACCCAGGAGCTGTGGCCGAGGTCGGCGCCCGCCCGGGCCTTGATCTCGTCGATGCCGTGGACGGTGAGGGTCATGGTGGTACTCCTTGACGTGGTGGAGCGGATCAGGTGCCGTAGAGCGCCCGGAGGGGGGCCTTGAGCAGCTTTCCGGCGGCGTTGCGGGGGAGTTCGGGAGCGAGGACGACGCTCCGGGGGATCTTGTAGCGGGCGAGCCGCCCCTCCAGGTGGGCGATCAGCTGCCCTTCGGTGACGGTCGCGCCGGCGCGGGTGACGACGACGGCCCGCCCCACCTCGCCCCAGCGGGCGTCGGGCACGCCGATGACGGCCGCCTCGGCGACGTCCGGGTGCCCGAGCAGGGCGTCCTCGACCTCGGCGGGGTAGATGTTCTCCCCACCCGAGATGATCATGTCCTTGAGGCGGTCGACGAGCCGGACGTAGCCGTCCTCGTCGACGGTGGCCACGTCGCCCGACCGGAAGCGCCCCCCGTCGCGGAAGGCCGCGGCGGTCGCCTCCGGGAGGTTCCAGTAGCCGGGGGTGACGTTCGGCCCCGAGACGACGACCTCGCCCTTCTCGCCGGGCGCGGCCTCCTCGCCGGACGGCAGCAGCACCCGTACGTCGGTGAAGAAGTGCGGGACGCCCGCCGAACCGGCCCGGCTCAGCGAATCGGCCCGGTCCAGGATCAGGGCGCCCGGCGCGGTCTCCGTCATGCCGTACCCCTGGACGAAGGCGAGGCCCCGGTCGAGATAGGCGGCGGCGGTACGGCCCGGCACCGGGGCGCCGCCGCAGAGCAGGGTCCGCAGACTGGTCAGGTCCGCCTCCGTCCAGCCGGGGGCCGCCGCCATCGCGTCGTACATCGTCGGCACGCCGAACATGCGGGTCACGCGGTGCCGTTCGATCAGCCGCAGGGTGCGGTCCGGGTCGAAGGAGGACTCCAGGAGGACCGTGCCGCCCTTCAACAGGGTCGGCAGACAGCTCATGTTGAGCGCCGCCGTGTGGAACAGCGGCGCGGAGACCAGGGTCACCTCGTCGCCGGCGAGGTCGGTGTCGACGAGGACGTTGAGGCTGTTCCAGACGATGTTGCCGTGGGTGAGGACGGCGCCCTTGGAGCGGCCGGTGGTGCCCGAGGTGTACATGATGAGGCAGACGTCCTCGTGCCCCACCTCCTCGTCGAGCGGCTCCGCCGACGCGGCCGCGAGCAGCTCCTCGTACGGGGCCCCGGCCCGCCGTCCACGGCGAGGAGGGTGGCGAGGCCGCCCCTCCGCGAGCTCCGTCACCCGCGCGGCCGGCTGTCCGGCATGCACCAGGACGGCGCTGCCGGAGTCGGCCAGCTGGTGCAGCAGCTCCGGTACGGCGAGCCGGGTGTTCAGCGGGACGAACACCGCCCCGAGGAGCCCGGCCGCGAAGAGCGTCTCCAGGTACGCCGGACGGTTGGGGCCGAGATACGCCACCCGGTCCCCGCGCTCGACCCCGGCGCCCCGCAGGACGTGGGCCAAGCGGGCGCAACGGTCGTGGAGTTCGGCGTAGTCGACCGCGCGGCCCTCGTGCAGGAGGGCGGTGCGCCGGGGCGACCTGCGGTCGCGGCGGGCGGGCCAGGAGCCGATGCCCTGGTTGCGCATGGGGAACCCCCTCAGCGTCCGGTGAGACCGAGCAGCGCGGCCGCGTTCTCCTTGAGGATCTTCGGACGGACCTCGTCCTTGATCGGGAGCTCCGCGAAGTCCGCCAGCCAGCGGTCCGGGGCGAGCAGCGGGAAGTCGGAGCCGAACAGCACCTTGTCCTTCAGGAGGCTGTTGGCGTACCGGACCAGCTGCGGCGGAAAGTACTTCGGCGACCAGCCCGACAGGTCGATGTACACCTGCGGCTTGTGGGTGGCCACCGCGAGCGCCTCGTCCTGCCAGGGGAAGGACGGGTGGGCGAGGACGATCCGCATGCCGGGAAGTCCGCGGCGACGTCGTCCACGTCCATCGGGTTCGAGTACTTCAGCCGGATGCCCCCGCCGCCGGGAGCGCCCGCGCCGATGCCCGTCTGCCCGGTGTGGAAGACGGCGATCGCGCCGGCCTCCTCGATCGCCTCGTACAGCGGATAGGCCATCCGGTCGTTGGGGTGGAAGGCCTGGATGTTCGGGTGGAACTTGAAGCCCCTGACCCCGAACTCCTCGACGAGCCGCCGGATCTGACGGACCGCCGCCTTCCCCTTGTACGGGTCGACCCCGGCGAACGGGATGATCACGTCCGGGTTCTTCAGCGCAGCCTCGGCGATCTCCTCGTTCGGCACCGGCGGGGTGCCGGTCGCCGACTCCGCGTCCACCGTGAACACCACGCAGGCCATCCGCCGTTCGCGGTAGTACGCGGCGATCTCCGGCAGCGTGGGGTGGCGGTGCTCCGCCTTGAAGTACGCGCCCGCGGCGGCGTCGAGCTCGGCGGAGAGCGAGGCCCCGCCCTTCGCGGACACCTCGGCGTGGGTGTGCACGTCGATGGCGACGAGCGCGTCGAGGTCCATCACGGCGCCGCTCACAGGACCGGGGCGGGGATGCCGACGGTCTCCGGGGTGCGCCCGACGGTCACCGGCCAGGCGGCCGCGATCGCCTCGGCGCTCCAGCCGCCGTCGGCGTACGCCACCGAGACCTCCTGGGGGTGCGACCACAGGGAGAGCTTGTCGCCGCCGATGCCGACGCACTGGCCGGTCACCCCGGCGGAGGCGTCCGAGGCGAGGAAGGTCACCAGACCGGCGACGTCCTCGGGCGTGCCGAAGCCCTCGCCCTTGCGCAGGCTGTCCGGGAACGCGACGCCGTCCTTCTCCAGGGCCTCGACGTGCGGGGCGAAGACGGGGATCGTCTTCGTCATCGCGGTCGCGGCGACCGGGACGACGGCGTTCGCGGTGATGCCGGCCTTCGCCAGCTCCATGGCCCAGGTGCGGACCATGGCGGCGATCCCGGCCTTGGCGGCGGCGTAGTTGGTCTGGCCGAAGTTGCCGCGCTGTCCTGCGGGGGAGCCCGCGACGACGATCCGGCCGCCCTCGCCCTGGGCGCGCATCCGCTCGACGGCGGCGCGGACGCAGGTGAAGGTGCCGCGCAGGTGCACCTCGACGACGGTGTCGAAGTCCTCGTCCGTCATCTTCCACAGCACCCGGTCCCGCAGGACGCCGGCGTTGGTGACCATGACGTCGAGCCGGCCGTACGCGTCGACGGCGCGGGCGACGAGGGCCTCGGCGGCCTCGGTGGAGCCGACCGGCACCACCTCGGCGACGGCCCGTCCGCCCTCGGCGGTGATCAGGCGCACGGCCTCGGCGGCGGCCTCGGCATCCACGTCGTTGACCACGACGGCCGCGCCGGCGGTGGCGAGCGAGCGGGCGTAGGCGAGGCCGAGTCCGCGGCCGCTGCCGGTGACGACGGCGACCTTGCCGGAGAGATCCACATGAGTCATGAACGGGGGTCCTTTCCCGTGAACGCGGTGTGGGGCGCGGGGAATCGCGACCGGTCGCACACCGTCGGGCCAACAAGTTAGGCATTCTTCTGTCGGCCGTCAACGAACTGCCGAATATTGGGGGCGGGTTCCCCGGACCCGCCCTACGCTGTCCCCGTGACGCAGCCCGCCCCGACCGCAGAGACCGGACCTCCCGCCGAGCCCGGCGCTCCGCCCCGCCCCCAGTCCCTGATGCTGACCTTCTTCGGCATCCACGTCCTCGGCACCGGAACGGCCCTGTCCTCGGCGAGCGTGATCGACGCCTTCGCCCGCGTGGACGTCGGCGAGGACGCCGTCCGCTCCACGCTGACCCGCATGGTCGCCCGAGGACTGCTCGCCCGGCACCGGCGCGGCCGACGGATGTACTTCTCGCTCACGCCCCGCGCCGCCGAGGTCCTCGCCGACGGCGAGGAGCGGATCCACCGCACCGGCGCCGTCAACCGGGGCTGGGACGGCACCTGGACCCTCGTCGGCTTCTCGCTGCCCGAATCCTGGCGCCGGGAACGCCACGACCTGCGCTCGCGCCTCGTGTGGGCGGGCTTCGGCCCGCTGCAGAGCGGCCTCTGGGCGGCCCCGGCCGGGTGGACGTCGCCCCCATCGCGGCCGAGCTCGGGCTCGGGGACCGTATCAGGGCCTTCCACGGCGAGACCGCCGCGCCCACCGAGGCCGGCCCCCTGCTCCGTACCGCCTTCGACGTCGACGCCATCGCCGAGGGCTACCGCGCCTTCCTGGCCCGCTGGGACGCCACCGCCCCCGCCGAGGCGCGCGACGACCTCGGCCGGCTGCTCCTGCTCCACACCGACTGGCTCGACCTGGTCCGCCGCGACCCGCACCTGCCCGCCGAACACCTGCCCGCCGACTGGCCCGCCGAGGCCGCCGAGACGCTCTTCCGCGCACTCTCCGCCCGCTTCGAGCCGGGGGCCCGGCGGATCGCGGAGGAGATCCTCGACCGCTGGGAGCCGGAGACGTAACCGAGGGCGACCGCCCGCGCGGGGTCCCGTACCGGCTCACCCGAGGCCGGCGGCCCGCGCGGGGTCCCGTACTGGCTCGTCCGAGGCCGGCGGCCGCGCGGGGTCCCGTACCGGCTCACGCGAAGCCGGCGGACCCGCGCAGGGGTCCCGATCCTTACGTCAACACCATTGACCTTGTCGTGCGCGGCGGAGTCTCATGGGCGGCACTTCGGAGACTCCCCGCGCCGGGCGTCTCCGCGACCCCGAAGGAACCCCCATGGACCACCTCAGCTCGCTCCGGGACGTCGAGCACACCCCGTTCTGGCTCGACGACCCCCGCCGCCGCAGGCCGCCCCGCCCTCGTCGGCGGCACCACCTGCGACCTCCTCGTGGTCGGCGGCGGCTACACCGGCCTGTGGACGGCCCTCATCGCCAAGGAGCGCGACCCCTCCGCCGACGTCGTGCTCGTCGAGGCCGAAGAGGTCGGCGGCGCCGCCTCCGGCCGCAACGGCGGATTCTGCGAGGCCAGCCTCACCCACGGCCTGGCCAACGGCATGGAGCGCTGGCCCGACGAGATCGGCCGGCTCGAACGCCTCGGCCGCGAGAACCTCCAGGCCATCGAGGACGCCGTCGAGCGCCACGGCATCGACTGCGACTGGGAGCGCACCGGCTCCCTCGTCGTCGCCACCGAGCGCTACCAGCTCGCGGGCCTCGCGGAAGAGGCCGAAGCCGCCGCCCGCCACGGAGGCGAACACCTCCTCCTGGACGCCGACGCCGTCCGCGCCGAGATCGACTCCCGACCTTCCTCGGCGGCCTGTGGAACAAGAACGACGTGGCCATGGTCAACCCGGCCCGGCTCGCCTGGGGCCTCAAGCGGGCCTGCCTCGACCTCGGCGTCCGCATCCACGAGCACACCCCCGCGACCTCGCTCGACGAACGCGGCGCGGTCGTCGGCGTCGGCACCCCCTACGGCCGGATCACCGCCCGCCGCGTCGCGCTCGCCACCAACGCGTACCCCTCCCTGCTCCGACGCCACCGCCCGTACACCGTGCCCGTGTACGACTACGCGCTGATGACCGAGCCGCTCACCGAGGAGCAGCTCGCCTCCGTCGGCTGGAGCCGCCGCCAGGGTTTCGCGGACTGCGCCAACCAGTTCCACTACGTCCGGCTCTCCGCCGACAACCGCATCCTCTGGGGCGGCTACGACGCCGTCTACCACGGCGGTCCCGTCCGCGCCGAGCACGACCGCAGGCCCGAGACGTACGCGACGCTCGCCGAGCACTTCTTCACGACCTTCCCGCAGCTGGAAGGGGTCCGGTTCAGCCACGCCTGGGGCGGGGCCATCGACACCAGCACCCGCTTCTGCGTCTTCTTCGACACGAGTCACCACGGCAAGGTCGCCTACGCCGCCGGCTACACCGGCCTCGGCGTCGGCGCCACCCGCTTCGGCGCCGAGGTGCTGCTCGACCTGCTCGCGGGCGAACACACCGAGCGCACCGGCCTGGAGCTCGTACGCCGCAAGCCGCTCCCCTTCCCGCCCGAGCCCGTCCGCTCGATCGGCATCCACCTCACCAAGTGGTCCATGGCACGCGCCGACCTGAACGAAGGCCGCCGCAACCTCTGGCTGCGCACCCTCGACCGCTTCGGCCTCGGCTTCGACAGCTGAGGCCCGACGGCTGAGGCTCCGACGGCCGGGGCCCCGACAACCGAGGCCCCGACGGCCGAGCGGCCCGCCCGCACCCCTCCGCATCCCCCGCACCACCCCTCCCGCTCACGCAAGACCGCCGCACGGCCCGCCTCCCCGGGCCACGGCTGAGGAGAGACCCGACATGAACGCGTCCGAAGTCCGGCCTGCAGCCCCGGCGGCCGTGGAGCCGCAGGTCACCGCTCCGGCCGCCCGCCGAGGCGACCTGTTCCGGCTGATGCCCATGCTCACGGTGGCCAACGCCGCCATGTACATGCTGTACATGGGCATCGGAGCGGTCCTGCTGCCCGTCCAGGTCGAACTGATCGACCCGGCGAACAAGGTCGCCAACTTCGGTCTCGTCTCCGGCGTCGCCGCGATCTTCGCGACCCTCTTCAACCCGCTGGCCGGACTCCTCTCCGACCGCTCGGGACGGCGCAACCCCTGGATCCTGTGCGGCGGTCTGGGAGCCCTCGGCGCGCTGGCGCTCCTCGGCGCCGCCCGCACGGTCCTCCTGGTCACCATCGGCTGGTGTCTCGTCCAGGCGATGACGAACGTCTACCAGGCGGCCCTCACCGCCGTCGTCCCCGACCGCGTCCCCGTCGAGCGCCGGGGCCTCGCCTCGGCGATGGTCGGCATCGGCACCCCCATCGGCTCCGCCGTGGGCATCTCCACCGCCGCCCTGTTCGTCCCCTCCGACATCGCCCTCGGCCACCTCGTGATGGGCGCGGTGATCGCCGGCGCGGCCGTCCTCTTCACCGCCGTCGTCCGCGAGCGCAGGCAGCCCAAGGCGGAACCGGTGCCGCTGCGCAGGCAACTGGCCGCCTTCGCGGACACCATGAGGTCGGCCGACTTCCGCTGGGTCTTCATCGGCCGCTTCCTGATGATGCTCGGCTTCTTCTCCGTCTCCCTCTTCCAGATGTACATCCTCCAGGACCACATCAAGCTCCCCGAAGGACTCGACGCCAACGAGGCCGTCGCCTTCCTCGCCCCGATCGACGCCGGCACCACCCTGCTCGCCACCGTCGTCGGCGGACTGCTCTCCGACCGCATCGGCCGCCGCAAGCCCCTCGTCGGCACGTCCTGCGCCCTCTCCGGCCTCGCGATGCTCGTCCCCGTCGTCATGCCGGACTGGACCGGCATGCTGGTCTTCACCGTCATCGCGGGCCTCGCCTTCGGCTGCTACATGGCCGTCGACACCGCCCTCGTCACCCTGGTCCTGCCCAGCGCCGACGACGCGGCCCGCGACATGGGCGTCCTCAACATCGCCAACGCCGGCCCGCAGATCCTCGCCCCGCTCCTGGCCTCCCTGCTCGTCGGCGCGATCGGCTACGACGGGCTGTACGTCACGGCCGCCCTCATCACGCTGGCCGGCGCGGCGGCGGTCGTCCCGATCAAGTCGGTGCGCTAGGGATACGTGAAGACCCCCACCATGCGGGTGTCCGGGTTGCTGCTCATCCCGACGATCGCCCCGCCGTCGGCGCGGTTCACGCGCGCGTGCGCGCCCGCGTAGCCGTCGTCGGTGAGGAAGAGACCCAGGGCCGCGATCCAGTCGTCCACGGTGCCGGTCACCGGGTCGTGGACGGGTTCGGGGCGCGGCACGACCCGCTCCTGGGCCACGTAGCCGCCGCGTTCGACGGCGAGGTCGAGGGCCTTGCCCCAGGCGGCGTCGGAGAGCTCCCAGCCGACGAAGGTGTCCAGGCCGCCGTATCCGGCCCCGGGCTTGAGGATGAGGTGCTCCCGCCGTTCCCGGCAGAGGTCGATCCGCTCGGGGGGACCGGGGGCGCGCAGGGTGCGGCTCCAGGGCAGGACCCGCTCGACCAGGGCCCGTTCGGCGGCGTCGAAGGAGTCGCTCCGGAGGGGTCGGAGAGGAGGGCGAGGGCGCTCTTGTGGGAGTAGAGGCCGCTCTCCAGGGAGGTGAACAGCACGGTCCTGCCCGCTTCGTGGGCGCGGAAGAAGGCTCGGCCGCCCCGGGGCCGTCCGGGTCGTCGAGCAGCTGGCTCGCCGCGAAGTTCCGCAGCACCAGGTCGAGCGGGGTGCCGTCCAGGGTGAGTTTTCCGTCGGCACGCGCGCGTACGTCGCCGATCTCGCCGATCCGCAGGTCGAGGCCCTGCTCGGCCATCGCCTCCTGGGTGGCGCGCATCAGCCGTCCGTACGGGGCGACGCCGCCGCGCCCTCGATCAGCCCGATCACCGGTTCCGCGGCGCCGGACAGCGCGGGGCGGGCCCGGTCGCGCAGGACGGCGGCGATCCGCGCGGCGATGTCGACATGGGCGAGGCCGTGCTCGCGCGCGAAGCCGGCGAACTCGGGGACCCGCAGCAGCGACTGGTTGAAGACGTCCATGTCGAGGCCGCCGACCTCGCTGCCGAGGTTGAACTCCAGGAGCTTGAACGCGGTGCCGTCGTGGTACGCGTCGGCGCGGCCCAGCTTGGCGGGGACGCCCGAACCGGCCCGGCGGAGCAGCGCCACCAGCGGCGGTGCGAGCCCGATCTCCGCCGCGTACCGCTCGACGTCCCCGTCGAAGAGCCGCTCCGGCAGCGACAGCAGGAGGCCGAAGAGCCCTCCAGGTCCCGGGCGAACGCGGCCGTCTCCTCGGCCGGTAAGAACCAGGGCCGGGGCAGCAGGTGCGGACGCCAGGCCTCCTCGAAGGCGGGGGGCAGCTCGGCCCGCGCGACGGCGGTCGCGAGCCCGCCGTCGCGCAGGCACGCGTCCACGTACGTCCGGCTCAGTTCGGTCATCGGTGTCGCTCGCCTCTCGTCGAAGAGATCGGGTCCGTGCTCCGAGGGGCGAGCAGGGTACCTCAGTGGCCGACGCGCACTCCCGTGACCGCATGACCGTCCGTCAGACCGCCGGTGGCTCCGGAGAACCCGAACAGGACGTCCCTGGGGAGCGTCACCGCCACGTCGATGCCCCGGACCCCGGACGCCGTCGCCCAGGTCCGCGCCGTGCCCGGCGTTAGCGGAACGTGAGCGGAACGTGAGCGGCGTCGAGCAGAGTGGGGCGGGTCGGCAGGCCAGGGAGGATGACCATCCGCCCGGCACGCCCGCCGACGCGTTCCGAAGAGCAGAACCGGAATGAGCAGGACCGAGACGGGCGCCGCGGCGGCCGCCGTCCTGGCGGGCGCCGTCGTGGGGCGGCACCGGCCGGGACGGGCCGGCGCCGCCGCGAGACGGCGCCGGAACCGGCCCCGGCCGGCCGGGACCCGGTGCGGGCCGTGGGGACCGCGCCGGGCCCCGGCCGGCCGGGGCCGCCTCGGCGTCCGGAGCTTCCTGATCACGGGACACAGAACGACGACTTCCCTTCCACCAGGAGGCATCATGCGACGACGTACCTTCCTCAAGGGCTCCCTGCTGGGCGCGGCGGCCGCCGCCGTCCCGCTCGACACCCTGCTCGCCACCGGCGCCTCGGCGGCGGAACCGGCACCGGTCACCTCCTGAGCGCGCTGCAGAGCGCGATCGACCGCGCGGTGCCCGGCGACCGGATCGTCGTCGCCGACGGCACGTACACCGTCCCTCCGGCGGCGCGATCGACCTCTCGGGGCGCAGCGGCATCACGATCGTCTCCCAGAGCCGCGGCGGCGCCGTCCTCAACGGCCCGCGCAGCTTCGTCCTCGACGGCGCGAGCTCCATCACCATCAGCGGCTTCGCGCTGCGGCAGAGCGGCACCTCACGATCCCGGCGGGCAGCACCGGCATCCGGCTGACCCGCAACGACATCCGGTTCGCCGACGTGGACGGCCTCGACTGGGTCCTCGTGGAGGGCGACGACGCCAAGATCGACCGCAACCGCTTCCACGACCGCACCACCCAGGGCATCTTCCTCGTCGTCGACGGCCCCGGCACCACCGCCATCGCCCAGCGCCTCCAGGTCTTCAAGAACCACTTCTCCGGCCACGCTTACACCGGCGCCAACGGCGGCGAGTCGATCCGGCTCGGCGTCAGCAGCCGGGCGCTGTCCACGGCCGACGCGATCGTGGAGTACAACCTGTTCGAGCACTGCGACGGAGACCCCGAGGCCATCTCGGTGAAGTCCTCCGGCAACACGATCCGGTACAACACGATCCGCGACAGCCAGGGCGGCATCGTGCTGCGCCACGGCAACCACTCCACCGTCGAGGGCAACTGGCTGCTCGGCGGCAAGGAGGGCATCCGCCTGTACGGCAACGACCACCTGGTCGTGAACAACCACCTCGCCGGCCTCACCGGCCGGGCCCTCGTCATCGGCAGCGGCACCACGCGCGACCACCACGAGGGCGAGACCACCGAGGAGCGGCGCGGCAACGACGCCTGCGACCGCGCGGTGATCGTCCACAACACGCTGCGCGCCAACAAGAGTTCCCTCTCGGGCGAGACCCGCGCCTACGAGCCGCGCGACGTCGTCGTCGCGGACAACCTCATCGTCGGGGACAGCGGCAGCCTCGTCGCGATGGGCGCGACCACCGGCTTCCTCTGGCAGGGCAACATCCTCTGGGGCGCGGCCGCCGACGGCACCCTCCCCAACGCCGGCTACACCCGCGTCGACCCCCGTCTGGCCCTGTCCTCCGACGGCGTGCACCGGCTCACGGCGGGCAGCCCCGCGATCGGCGCCGCGACCCTCACCACGACGTCGGTCCCGGAGGACATCGACGGCCACGCCCGCGGCACCGTCCGCGACATCGGCTCCGACGAGTACTCCACCCTGGCCCCGGTCCGCCGCCCCCTCACCCCCACGGACGTGGGCCCGAACGCCTCCTGACGGTCGCGCCCCCGCGGCCGGGCGGTGGTGTCAGTGGGGCGTGCGACGATCCCTCACATGATCGTCTCGCTGGATGCCCTGTTGCCCACCGCCGGTACGCACGTGTCGACCACGTACGCCGACTGGGTCGCCGCCCACGACCCGGGCGCGGTCGAGAGCGCGCGTGCGCTGGTCCAGGAGATGGGCGCCGAGCTCGGCCGGTCCTGGACCAAGCCCGGCGCGTTCGTCGACACCATGGCCTGGCGGGCGCGGCAGCTGCCGCCGGCGCACCTGCCGTGGTTCTGGGACACCGTGGGCCACCGGCTGATCGGTTACGGGAGCAGGCCGGGCGGCCGGGCCTACGGGCGGCGCGCGCCGCCGAGGCCCAGCACGGGCTGCCCGTGGACCCCGCCTACCGCCGGGCCAACGGGCTGCTGTTCGCCCGGGGCGGGGCCATGCCGGCCAAGGAGTTCGGCGCCCACCAGCGGTTCCTCGCCGAGACGCTGGAGCCGGCGGCGGCCCACACCGCCCTGGAGGACTTCCTCACCGCGTGGGCCGCCTCGCCCGCCGACCTGCCCGCGGATCTGGTCCGCCGGGTACGGGCCTCCGCCAAGAAGGCCGGGCTCGGTGACGCCGAGGTCGCCCGGATCGTGGGCACGATCCTCTCGGCCACCCGGAAGAAGAGCGTGCCGGACGCCCTGCTGACGGCGGCCGAACCGATCCTGACGGCCCATCCGCCGGCGGACGCGGTCACGGCCGGCCTCGTGGAGGTCTTCCCCGAAGGGGTCACCGACGGCGGCGCCTGGCTGCGGCTGCTGATCGGCTCCGGCGCGACCGGGGCGATGGAGGACGGCCGGATCGTCCCGGAGGGCGGACTGCACCACTGGCTCGGCACCTTCGTCCGCATGTACCAGTACGCCCTCCAGTCCGGCGGCGGCGTCGGTCGTCAGCCGCTCCCGGCGGAACTCCTCGACCTGATCGGCCGGTGGGGGCCGCGCCTGCGGGCCGAGGCCGCACCGGTGACCCTGCACACCACCCGCCACCACTACCAGGGCTTCGACGCGGACGTCCTCGACGCCTGCCTGGCCGCCGGGGTCGCGGTCGTCGACCCGGGGCGGCCGTCCGGATGCGCTTCTGGGGCGAGGAGTCCCGCCGCGACCTCGCCGCGCTCGCCGCCGACCCCGTCTTCGGCCCCCGCCTGGAAGGGACCGTGCACGCGAACCTGCTGCCGAGCTGGCCGATGGGCCGCGAGCGGCGGCCCGGCTCCGCGGTGACCCTCCTCCCGGGCAACGAGGGCATCGCCCAGGAGGTGGCCGGACGCGTCGGCAAGCTCGTCGACACCGTCGGGGGCGGCGGCATGGCGGGCGCCGAGGAGTCCGTGGCCGAGCTGGAGACCCTCCTCGACCGGCCGACCGTGACCGCCCTCGGCGGCATCGCCGACGCCCTCGGCGCGACGAGCGCGGCGGGCGCCCTGCACCGCTCCCTCACGGCCGGCCTTCCGGAGGAACTGGCCTGGCCCGCCCTGGAGTCGGTGTACGCGGAGTTCGCGGCGGAAGCGGAAGCCGAAGCCGAAGCGGAAACCGAAGTTGACGGCGACGGCGACGGCGATGGCGGTGGCGAGGGCGGGCCCGTGCAGGGGGTGACCGGCGTCGCCGGAGTGACCTGCACCTGGCCGGTGCTCACCGTCTTCGGGGGCGGCCGGGCGGTCGCCGTCGACCCGGACGGGGTCAGGGGCTCCTGCCGGTTCACGGTGCCGGAGGACGCGACGATGCACGCCGTCCACTACGTCGGCGGATCCTTCCTCGTGAGCTGGACGGTCAAGCCGAACCCCTACTTCTGCGACACCGCGTGCTGGGCGGACCGGCCCGAGGAGCCGTTCACCCCCGACGAGCAGGGCGGACTGGTGCCGTTCGGCGGGAAGCTGGACGGGGCCTACGGCTTCCAGTTCGAGACCGCCGACGGAGGAGGACGGCACGGCGGCCTCCGCGCCCTCCGCCCCGGCGGCACCGAAGGCATCGACAGCAACGAACTGCAGATCGGCGACGGCTCCCGCGTCTGGACCAACGGCGTCTACCAGGAGCGCCCGTGGGAGGCGGTCCACCCGGTCACCGGCGAGCCGGAGGGCGGCGCCGAGGTGCCGGCCTTCCCGGCCGCCCCGCGAGCACCGACCCGGCGGCGGAACCGTCCGGGGCGGACCTGGCCCTCGCTCAGGAGGCCCTCCACCTCGCGCCGCTCCCCGCCGGTCTGACCGGCTCCCCGCTCGGCAGCAGGGACGGTCTCGTGGGGACCCGGATCCTCTTCCGCACCCCGCACCGCGACCCCGCGCCCGACCACTACCTCGTGGAGAGCGTCGACGGGCGCTCCGCCCGCTTCGCCATCGACCGGCAGGGACAGAAGCCCTGGGCCCTGTGGGCACCGCCGGAGGGCGCCGCGGAGGACGTGGTCCTCGCCGAGGCCGAGACCCGGACCGGCGTGCGCGCGTACACCGCCGACGGCGTCCTGCTCTGGGAGCTGGACGGCCACCACTCGCCCCGCCACCCCGGGTCCGCCCGGCCCGGCGCGCCACCCCGTCCGGCGGCGTCGCCCTGCCCCCGGCCTTCTGGTACCTCCTGCGGACCAGGGACGCGGCCGGATCCCGGGCCCTGCGGACGGCGAGCCGGGAGACGGCGGACGCCCTGCTGACGGCGGCCCGCGCCGGCACGGCCGCTGCCGCCCGCGTGGAGACGGCCGCCGAAACGACCGGTTCCGACCCCACGGCCAGTCCTGACCCCACGGCCGGTTCCGACCGCACGACCGGTTCCGACTTCACGGCCGGCTCCGACTTCACGGCAGCGTCCGACCCCACGACCGGTTCCGACCGGACGGCAGCGTCCGACCCACGACCGGCTCCGACCGGACGGCGGCGGCCGACGCCGCGGCGGCGCTCCGTGCGGTCGTGGCGCGGGAGTTGCCGGACGTCACCGATCCCTTCCTGGTGGAGGCCGTCGTCGCCGTGGCGGAGCGGGCAGCCCGGGTGGAGGGCGGCGGCGCGCCCTGCACCGGCGCGTCACGCTGCTCGCCGAGGCGCCGCCCGTGCGGCTCCGCCGGTCCTCGCCGGACACCGTGCTCGTTCCCGCGCTGTGCGGCCTCGTCGGCAGCGGCGCGTCCGACCCGTGGCGGCGGACCCCCGACGTGGCCCTCCCGGCGACGCTGACCGCGCTCGCCGCCGACGGCGCCTGCCTGGCCGGGACGATCGTCGAGGAGGTACGCCGGCTGTCGCCGCCCGCCCCGCCGCACGACTGGTCGCAGCTCCTCGGCGCGATCGACGCCGTCGCCTGGCGGGCGGCGGTCGCACCGACCCGGACGCGGAGCGGACCGCTCTCCTCGCGCTCCTGGACACCTGGGCCGGGCAGCCGTTCGCCCGCGCGGGCAGCCGCTGGTGGGCGGGGCGGATGTCGGGACCGGGGTTCGTGGACCACCTGCGCTCGTACGGGACGGCCGTCGCCTCCGCCGGTGTACGGGACGGGGGCGCGGAGCAGTGGTTCGTGGCGCCCGTCGCGGAGGACCCGCACCGCGACCCCGTCCCGGGCGTGGCCGCCGAGGTGCGGCACGTGCGCGTGGAGCGGGACGACGCGGGGCGGCTGCGGGCCCTGGTGGCCGCCGTGGACGCGCACGGGCCGCTCCGGTGCCGGAGTCGGCGGCCGAGCGCTTCGCCGAACTGACGGGTGTGCGGCGGTCCGTGGCCCGGCTCGTCGTCGCCGGTCTCGTCGGCCGGGACGACCGGGACGAGCACAGGACCCTGGTGCGCAAGCCCCGTACAAGGCGACCCCGCTGGCGGCCGAGACGTACGAGCGGCTGTGGACCCGGCTCGGCGGCGCGGGCCGCAGGACCGTCCTGGCCGCCGCCCTGCCCGAGGACCCGGCCGAACTCTGGCGGCCCGGCGGGGTCGTGGCGGCCGTGGAGCGGATGGCCGGGGCGTGGCGGGAGCTCCTCGGCGCGCTCCCGCCGTCGACGACGAGACGGCCGACGCCCTGGAGGCCGACCTCGGTCTCGGAGGTGTGGGCCCGGCGCCTCGCCGGGGCTACGACGCCGCCGAGGACGACACCGTGCCCGCGGCCGGCTGGGAGCTGGCGGCGCCCGGCAGGGCACGGGGTGGAGGTCAGGGCCATACCGCAGGCCGGGCCCGAACTGCCCTACCGCACCCCGGTGGGGCTCGCGCTCACGGACGTCGCCAGTGCCCTCGTGTGGGCGTGGACGGACCGGCCCGTCGGCGACCCGTCGCTGTCCGGGGCCCCTGAGCTGTACGAGCGGCTGCGCGCCGAACTGGACCGCCCCGAGCTGCTGCTCGAACTCCCCGAGGGCCGCGTCCGCGACACGCCGGAGCGGATCGCCGAGCGGTTCGGGCCCCGGCGGCTGCCGGTGGCCCGGCACCGAAGAACCCGCCGAGCCGGCGAGCGCCTACGACTCCGGACCGCTGGTGGTGTGCGCCCCCACGGCACCGCCTTCCTGCGCCCCGCGGCCGTCACCGACCCCGGGACCTGGCGCGAGGTCCGCGAGGTCACCGACCTCGCGGAGGACCTGGACCGGCTGGCACCGCTGCTCGCGGGCGGCGGACTGGAGCGGATGATGCGCCGGGCCCTGTCCGGAGCCGTACCGGCCGGCGGGTACGAGGCGGATCCGCGCCTGTCCTGCCCGGAGCTCGTCGCCCGGGTGGCGGCGGAGCTCGGCACGGGCGGGGACGCGGCGGCCCTGTACCTCCAGCTGGCGGCCCTCGCCGCGCCCACCGACCGGAACGTCCGGCGGTGGAACGGCTGGTCGACCCGGCGGCACGCGGAGGTCCGGGCGGAACTCCTCGCCACCGGCGCGGTCCTGGAGGCCAAGCGGGCGCGGGCCGGCCGGACCCTGTTCCTGCCCGGCGACTGGACGGGGCTCAAGGCCCCGCACCTGCCGCTGGAGACCGCGAAGCTGACGACCCACCTGGTGCGGCCGCTGTGGGACAAGTGGATCCGCTCCCCGTTCGTACGGGTGCTGCCGACGGCACCGCTCCACGAGATGTTCGAGGAGGCCTGGCGGCGGACCCTCGGCTGACGGAAGACGGGACGACGCCGCCCGCCCACCGGGTGGTGGGCGGGGCGGCGTCGTCGGAGCGCGCGGGTCAGCCGGCGGCGGGAGCCCCAGCTGGGCGTCGGCGGCGGCGGTCCGGGGCGCCAGCGCCTTCTGGGCGAGGACGCCGAAGACGATCCCGAACACCGCCCACAGCACCGCCTGGATGGCCAGCGAGGCGAGCCTGAAGTCCCAGAGGACCTTGGCGGGGAAGCCCGCCGCGACGGAGTCCTCGTTGCCCGGCAGGACGGCGAAGGCGATCGCCGTCACCACGACGAACCCGGCGCCGGCCGCCAGGGTCGCGTTCCAGTTCCCCAGGCGCGGCGCGAGCCGGCGCCCGGCGATCACGGCGGCGATCCCCAGGAGCACGCTGAGCAGGATCATCAGGAAGAACAGGGTGGTGCGCTTCCCGATGGTGTCCGGATTGCCGACGGCCGGAGGGGTCGCCGGGTACTTGAGGAACGGCACCAGATAGACGGTGGTGAACGCGGCGGTCGCGGTGAGCGCCGCCGTCGCCCGGGGCTGAACCGGCCGACGCGGCCCAGGACGAAGGAGAACGCCAGGGCGGCGATGCCGCCGAGCGCCACCCCGTAGACGAGGACGCCGGTGGCGAGGCCGAAGGTCGACTGGACGTCGCGGCTGACCACCTCCTCTTCCTCGGCGGGCCCGGCGGCGACCGTGCCGCCGCCGTGGCCGGCGTGTGCTCCGTGGCCGGCCGGGGCTTCCTGGGAGGTCTTGGCCTCCTCCACGGCGATCGCGCTGTTCACGGGCGGCTCACCCACCGCGTAGGCCACGGCGAAGGCGAACAGTCCGGCGATCAGGCCCGCGAGCATGCCGCGGACCAGGAGGGATCTGACGGTCGAGGCGTGCATGTACCGGTCGCCCCTCAGTGGCAGGGGAAACCGAGCAGGTGACGCCCGTCGTGCACCCACTCGTGCACGTCGGAGCCGGCGAACAGGGAGGTGGCACCCTGCTCGGCGCCCACGAAGTACAGCGCGATCAGCGCGAGGAGCCCGACGAAGAAGGCCCAGGGCAGTACGGCGCGCACGGGCAGCGGAGCCGGAACGGCGACGGAAGGGTGGAAACAGCAGCGGAGACGACAGCCTCGGCCATGATGGAACCTCCTGCGGGAACTCGCGTCCCAGACGGTGGTGCAGGACGACGGTCCACGGGTCTGACTCACCGTGACGCCACCCTCGGGGGGACGCCGCGGCATACAGTGGCGCGACCGTGCCGGATTTCCACCGGACTTCCGTCTCGCCGTCGTCACGCTGTTCAAATGTCGCCTGACGGTACCGCGTACGCGGACCGCAGCCAAGGGCGTGAGGCCGGGATCACTTTCCGTGCACCCCCCGGTAGAGTCCCCGCGCACCCTCCGACCACGCCCGCCCCACCCGCCGCAAAGGAACCCGATGACAGTCCGGTTGACGCTGATCTCGCCCGCGACGAACGAGGCGCTGCGTGAGGTCCGCTTCGACGACGACGGTCCGCTCGATCCGGCGGGCGTCGCCCGCGCCGAGGCCGCCGCGTCCGCCCTGGGCCCGGCCCGCGCGCGTACGCCTCGCCGTCCCGGCGCTGCCGTCGCACGGCGGAGGCGCTCGGCCTGAGCGCCGAGCCCCTGGAGGAGTTGGCCGGCTGCGCGATGGGCCGGTGGCGCGGGCAGACCCTGGAGGCCGTCGCCGCCGTGGAGGGGCCGCGCTCTCCGCCTGGCTGTCCGATCTGGAGGCGGCCCCGCACGGCGGGGAGTCCCTGCGCGAGCTGCGCGTGCGGGTCGGGGCCTGGCTCGACGGCCTGCGGGACGACTCCGGGCGGATCACCGCGGTCGTCGAACCGGACGTGATCCGCGCCGCCACGGTCCACGCCCTCGCGGCACCGGACGCCATGGCCCGGCGCCTGGACGTCCGCCCCTGACCGCCGTCCACCTGAGCGGCCGCGCCGGACGCTGGAACCTCCGCGCGGGCGAGCCCCTCGGGGGACAGCGGTAGGGGGACCGCCGTCAGGCCGGGCGCTTCCACTCCCGCAGCAGCAGATAGCCGAGGTAGGCGCCTCCGACGGCCATCGTGTACAGCCCGACCGGCAGGTTGTCGAAGAGCGGCAGCTGCTGGGCGGCGAGGTCGGCGAGGACCAGGAGCAGCGCGCCGAGCAGGGTCGACATGACCAGGTGCGGGCCGCCGCTCCGGGTGACCCGCTTGGCGATCTGCGGGGCCGTCAGGGAGACGAAGGCGATCGGTCCGGCGACGGCCACGGCCCCGGCGGACAGCACGATCGACAGCGAGACCGCCGCCGTCGCCGTACGGGCCGGGCGGGCGCCGAGACCGGTGGAGAGGTCGTCGCCCATCTCGCCGATGCCCAGGGGCCGGGCGAGGAGCGCCGCGAGCGGCAGGCAGACGAGCAGCACCAGCCCGATCGTCGTCGCGTCGTCCCAGGAGCGGGCGGCGAGGCTGCCGTTGATGTAGGCGGTCAGCGCGCTGGCCTTGTCCCGCTCGACGGCGTAGACCACGTACTGGGTCAGCGCCGTCGCCATCGCGGACACGCCGATGCCGGCCACCACCAGGCGCCCCGGGTTGCGGAATCCCGTCCCCGTGGAGAAGTACACGACCGCCATCGCGGCGACCGCGCCGAGCAGCGCTCCGACGGGCACCGGCACGAGGTCCGGGAAGAACAGCGCGGCGGCCGCCGCACCCGCCCCGGAGCCCGCGCCGAGCCCGATGACGTCGGGGCTGCCCAGCGGGTTGCGGGTGACCGACTGGAAGAGGGCTCCGGACAGGCCGAAGGCCGCGCCCGTGCCGATCGCGACGACGAGCCGGGGGCCGCGCAGCCGGTTCAGCACGAACCTGTTCCGGCCGGTGACCTCGCCCATGAGCGCCGAGGGAAGGTCGGCCGGGTGGATGCCGAGGCGCCCCATGGAGAGGGTCGCCACGGCCGCCCCGAGGAGCAGCAGCAGCGTCACCGAGGCGGCGATCACGGTGCGGCGCCGGACGGGGACCGAGACCCACGGGCCGATCCGCAGGAGGCTCCGGCCCGGGAGCCGCGGCGGTCGTGCCGCCGCCCCGGCCGGGGTGTCGTTCAGCTCGGCGGTCTTCATGCCGCTCCCTCATGCGACGGACGGCGAAGAGCAGCGCGGGCGCGCCCACGAAGGCGGTGACGACGCCGACCATCAGCTCCTGCGGGCGGAGCAGTACGCGGCCGATGACGTCGGCGAACAGCAGCAGCGTGGGCCCCACGAGCGAGGTGAAGAGGATCTGCAGGCGGAAGTCGGTGCCGACGAGCACCCGGACGAGGTGCGGGACGGCGAGTCCGACGAAGGCGATCGGGCCGACGGCGGCGGTCGCGGCGGCGCTGAGCAGCGTCGCCGCGAGGAGCCCCGCGCCCTTGACGCGCGCGGGGCTGATGCCGAGCGAGGCGGCCTTGTCGTCGCCCATCGCCATGGCGTTGAGCCCCGGCGCGAGCAGCACCGCGAGGACGAGGCCGACCCCGGCGAAGGGCAGGACCGCCCAGAACGCGTCGAAGCCGCGCCCGCCGAGCGAACCCACCACCCAGTAGCGGTACGTGTCGAAGACCTGCGGCCGGGACAGCGCGACGGCCTGGATGAACGCGGCGAGGACGGCGGAGAGCACCGCACCGGCGAGCACCAGCCGGACCGGTCCGCTGCCGCCGCCCGCCGTGCCGACGAGGTGGACGAGCACCCCGGTCGCCAGGGCGCCGGCGAGGGCCCACCAGACGGTCGCGTGCTGCCCGGAGGCGCCGAGGAACGCGGTCGCGGCGACGATCGCGGCGGACGCGCCCGCGTTGATGCCGAGGAGTCCCGGCTCGGCGAGCGGATTGCGGGTGACGCCCTGCATCAGCGTGCCCGCGACGCCGAGGCAGAGCCCCGCGAGCAGGCCGAGCGCGGTGCGCGGGTAGCGGCTCTCGACGACGGTGCGGACATAGCCCTCGCCGTCGCCGGTGACGACCCGGAGGACGTCGGCCGCGGACGTCGGCCTGCTGCCGAACATCACGCTGGCCAGGACCGCCAGGGCGAGCAGGATCAGGCACAGGGCGGCGGTCGCGACATGCCGGGCAGGGCCCCGCCGTCGTACGGCGGGGCCCTGCCCGGTGCGGAGAGAGTGGTCACGCCGGGGACCCGCCGCTACTTCCCGGCCTTGGCGACGGCCTTGTCGATCATCGGGAGGTACCGCTCGATGCTGTACGGCACCGTCAGCGGGTTGATCATCGACGAGGCGGTGACGAAGGGCTGGTCGTTGCTGTAGACGAGCGCGCCCTTCTTGACCGCGGGGATGGCCGCGTACAGCGGCTGGGCCTCGATCTCCTTGCGGGACTTGTCGTCCGTGTAGAAGGTGAAGGCGATGTCGCTCTTGGAGAGCTTGTTGGCGTTCTCCAGGCCGATGAGGGCGGAGTCGGTGCCCTCGGTCTCCTTGAAGGTGTTCACGACCGGGTCGACCTTGAGGCCCAGCTTGGAGACCATCGCGACGCGCTGCTCCTCGGGCTTGAAGACGCCGAGGGTGCCGGGGCCGGTGTTGTAGATGTACGAGAACGTGACGTTCTTGTAGTTCGGGCGCGTGGCGGCGGCGTCGGCGAGCTGCTTGTCGATCTTGGCGGTGAGCTCCTTGCCCTTCTCCGGCTGCCCGAGCGCCTTGGCGACGATGTCGATCTGCTCGTCCCAGTCGGTGCTCCACGCCTTGTCGGGGTAAGCGACGGTCGGCGCGATGTCCTTGAGCAGGTCGTACTGCTTCTGCGTGATGCCCGACCAGGGGGCGAGGATGACGTCGGGCTCCAGCTCGGTGATGGCCTCGATGTCGAGCTCCTCGCCGCCGTCGAACTGCTTGGGCAGCGTGGCGCCGGCCTTCTTCACCGCGTCGTGGATCCAGGGCAGGTAGCCGGTCTTGTCGCTGCCCCAGGGGTAGCTCTCGATGCCGACGGGGACGTCGCCCAGGGCGATGGCGGTCTCGGCGGAGCCCTGGCCGAGGGTGACGATCCGCTTCGGCTTCTCCTTGATGACGGCTTCGCCGAGCGCGCTCTTGAGGGTGACGGGGAACGCCCCCGCCGGAGCCTTGGCCGCCGAGTCCTTCGGGGCGTCCTTCGTGTCGTCCGAGCCGCACCCGGTCACCATCAGGCCGAGCGAGACCGCGGCGGCACCCGCCACGAGAACGCGGCGGCGGAAGGGGTGAACACAGCAGGCATGGCGGATCCTTGTCTCCGGGCAGAGGTGTGCTGGCGTCCCGCCCGCCGCTCCTCCAGGCACGGGAATGCCGAGGCAGCGGCCATCGCGAGGCGCTTGTTAGGTGAGCCTAACCTATTCTCGGCCGCTCCGGTACGCCGGACCGCGCCCCCCGCCCCGCCCCTCGTGAAGCGCCGTCAGGCCGACGCCTCCCACGCCGTCGTCAGCCCGTCCAGCCACGCCGGCGGCAGCTCGGCGGCGTCCCACTCCTCGTGCAGGTCCGCCGACGCGGTGGCGAGCCGCTCCAGGACGGCCACGCTCGTGGGGGAGTGGATGAGGGAGTACCGGCCGTGGATCGCGATCGGACTCCCGGGCCCGTACTCCGCGTACAGCCGTTCGAGCCGCGTCCGGTGCACCGAGGTGAACTCCGCCAGCCGCCCCGCGTACCCCGCCCGCTGACGCGAGCTCATCGTGCCGAGCAGCGCCCGCAGCACCTGCTCGGTGACCTCCGGGTCGAGGTCCGAGACATCGGTGAAGGAGAGGTAGAGCGGGGTGACCGCCACATGGGTCCGCTCCAGCCCGTCCGCCCCACGGGAGGACGGTCGTCCGGCGAGGCGGCCGAGGGGTCCGCGGCGACGGCGCGCCGCAGCGCCCGCTCGGAGACGGCCCCCAGCTCCTCGGTGACGGTACGGACCCCGTCGAGCCAGCCGGAGGCGTACGCCTCGCCCTTCTCCTCGGGCGCCTTCCGCCCGGCCGTCCCGATCTCCTCGTACGCGAGGGCCAGCGCGCCCGCCTCGACGAACCCGATCAGCTCCTCGGCGTCGCCGGACCAGACCCCCGCCCGTGCGAGCAACTGCAGGAGCGTCCGCTTCGCGTTGACGACACTGGCCTCGTCCAGCTGCCGCGGTCCTTCTCCGGCGGTACTCACAGGGTCCTCCTCGGCCTCGGCACGCGGCATCGCGCGGCCCTTTCACGGAACGCTCCGTTCGAGCCTACGCAACACCCGCCCCCGCTACCGGGTGGCCGGGCCCGTCGAGGCGCGGATGACCAGTTCCGGATCGAAGAGGAGCTCGCCCGTGGGGACCTCGCGGTTGCCGACCAGGGCGAGGACGCTGCGGCCCACCTCCAGGGCGAGACGGTCGGCGGGCTGACGGACCGTCGTGAGCGCCGGGTCGGTGAACTCGGTGACGGACGAGCCGTCGTAGCCCACCACCGAGACGTCGCCCGGCACGGACAGACCCTGGCGGCGGACGCCCCGGACCGCGCCGAGCGCCATGAAGTCGCTGGCCGCGACGATCGCGGTGGCGCCGAGCCCGACCAGGGCCGTGGCCGCCGCCTGCCCGCCCTCCACGCTGTACGACTGCCGGACCACCCAGCGCTCCGCCTCGTCCAGGCCGCGCCGGGCCATCGCCTCGACGAAGCCCCGGACCCGCCGGTCGGCCGGCCGGTTCCCCGAGGGGCCCGAGGCCATGCCGATGCGCCGGTGCCCCAGCCGGTGGAGGTGGTCCACGGCCAGCTCGGCCGCGAGGGCGTCGTCGGTGGAGAAGACCGGGGCGGGCACGCCGTCGGCGAACTCGCCGTTGATCCCCACGTACGGCACGCGCCGCTGGCGCAGCAGCTCGTAGCCGTCGGTGTCCGCGCCCTCCACCGTGTTGGAGGAGGAGAGGAAGACGACGGCCGCGATGCCCTTGTCGACCAGGGAGGTCAGATAGTCCAGCTCCTGCACCCCGCCGGCGAAGACGGGGCACAGCACCGTCTTCAGACCGTGCGGGGCGAGCGCCGACTCGATGCGCTCGGCGACGTCCGCGAAGAAGGGTTCGACACGAACTCGGTGACGACCGCCACCAGCTGGCCCTGCGTCTGGCGCTCGTAGCCGAGCTCGGCCATCGCCCGCTCGACCGCCTCGCGGGTCTTCCGCGACACCCCCTGCCGCCGGTTGATCACCCGGCTGACGGTGGCCTCGCTGACCTGTGCGTGGGCTGCGACGTCGGTGATGCCGACCTTCATCGCGGTCCTTCCGTGAGTACGAGCGACACCAGACCGCCGCGCGGAACGGCCAGCGGGCGGGGCCCGTCCGGCAGGTGCGCGGGCGGATCAGCCATCATACGGCCGTCCGGCCCGTGGACCCGGGCGGTCACCCGGCCGCCGCCCCCGGTCACGTCCACCACCAGCCGGTCCCGGTCGGAGCCGTTGACGAGGTGGATCCGGCGGTACGCGGCGAAGTCGAGCTCCACGACCCGGTCGCCGTGCACGCTCACCAGGCATTCCCCGTCCCGGGCCGCGACCACCACCGGGTACAGCTCGTCCGGCCGCCCCGGCTCCACGGTCCCGTCGAGCAGCAGCTCCCGGTGCAGCCGCCAGCGCCCGAGCCAGAACCGTACGGCCGCCAGGTGCGCGGGCGGCACCTGGTCCAGGCGCACGGAGATCTGCGGCACCGAGTGCAGCGCCCCGATCAGCTGCCGGGCCACCGCCTCCACCGGCGCGGTCCGGGACCACATCAGCATGTCGGCGTGGACGGCGCCGCCCACGGCGAGCAGCGAGGTGTCGAGGGTCTGGATCCGGTTGGCCGTCGCGTCCGCGGGCAGTCCACGGAGCGCAGCATGTTCCCGAACGGCGCCATGCCGGGGCCCGTGTACGGCTGGCGCAGTTCGAGCAGCAGCCCGGGGCGTACGGCTTCCAGGGCCCGGCGCAGCTCGGCGAGGAGCCCGGCCATCGCCCGGCCCACGTCCCCCGCGCCGTCCCCGGCGTACACCGCGGCCTCGTCGAGGAAGTCCAGCTTGAGCCCGTCGAGTCCGTACGCGTCGACGAGGGAGACGCACAGCTCGATCACGTGCCGGCGGACCTCGGGGAGGCGCGGGTCGAGCACCCGGGCGCCCGGGACGGTGGCCGGGGCGGGCGCCGAAGCGGCCCAGCGCTCGTGGCAGTCGGCCTCCGGGCCGAGGAGGAGGGCGCGACCCACAGGAGATAGCGCAGTCCCCGGTCCCGCACCCGTGCCACGTGTCCGGCCAGGTCGGGGAACTTGGCGGGGTCCGGCTGCCAGTCGCCGCAGCCGGCGTAGCCCCGGCCGTTGCCGTGGCGCTGCCAGCCGTCGTCCAGGATCAGCACCCCGCAGCCCAGCTCGACGGCCGGGCCGGCCTGCGCCTCGACGCTCGCGGCGGTGACGTCCTGGTTGAAGGCGTACCAGGTGGAGTACACCGGGAGCCTGGCCTCGTCCGGGACGGGCATCGGCGGGCGGGCGGCGGCGAACCAGGCCCGCAGCGGCCGCAGCGCGGCGGCGACCGAGGGGCGCGCGGCACGAGCAGCAGCCGGTGCGGTTCCGCCGAGGCGGGAGGCCCAGGTGGACGACGTGGGTGTCGTTCTCCTCCGAGACCCCGAAGCGGACGTCGGCCTCGGGGACCGGGTCGGCGGCGGCGAAGGTCAGGAGGGTGGCGCCGGAGTGCTCGTACAGACAGCCGGCGGCGGGTCCCGCGACCAGGCCGCCCGGGTGCGGCCCGCCCAGTCGGCGACCAGGGTGCGCCGCCAGCCGCCTGCGGGTGCCAGTATCCGGTGGCGTCGCCGAGCGGCACCGTGAGGCGGATCTCGACAGGGGCGCCGTCGGCGTGGACGGAGAGGACTCGCACCCCGTCCGTGAGCGGGGCCAGTTCCCACCGGGGGCGAGGCCGGGGCGGCCGGGGGCGAGGACGGCGATCGACACGTCGTCGAGCAGTGGTTCGGCGGGGGCGGGGGCGGCGTGCGCGGTGGTCACGGGGACGGTCGGCTGCGCGTGTTCCATGGGCATGTTCTCGTTCATTCCTTCACGGCGCCCGCGAGGAGGCCGGAGACGAAGTGGCGCTGGAGGGCGAGGAAGACCGCCGCCATCGGGACGGCGGCGACGGCGGTGCCGGCGAGGATGGCGCCGTAGTCGGTCTCGTCCAGTCCCTGGAGGGAGGCGAGCGCCACGGGGAGGGTGAAGGTGCTGTCGTCGCGCAGCACGATCAGCGGCCAGACGAAGTCGTTCCACTGGTACAGGAAGAGGAACAGGGCGAGCGCGGCGAGCGCCGGACGCATCGGGGGCAGGGCGACCCGCCACAGGAGCCGGAGCTCTCCGCAGCCGTCCATCCGTCCCGAGTCGAGGAGTTCCGCCGGGAGCGCGGCCATCGACTGGCGCATCAGGAAGATGCCGAAGGGCAGCGCCAGGTTGGGGGCGATCACCGCCTGGTACGTGTCGAGCCACCGGAGCTCGGCCATCATCGTGAACAGCGGTACGAGGGTGATCTGCGCCGGTACGACCAGGCCGAGCATGAGCAGGCCGAACAGGGCCTCGCGGCCGCGGAAGCGGTAGGTGGCGAAGCCGTATCCGGCGAGGGTGCACACGGTGCCGGCGAGGAGCGTGTAGACGAGGGCGATGCCCAGGGAGTTGAGGACGACCCGGCCGAAGTCCGCCGTGTCCTGGAGGGTGGCGAGGTTCTCGGCGAGGTGCCCGCCGGGCAGCAGGGGAGGCGGGCTGTCGAAGAGCTCCCGCGAGCTGTGGGTGGCGCCGACGGCCAGCCAGTAGAAGGGGACCGCGACGGCGGCCAGGGCGAGGGCGAGCCCGGAGGTGAGCAGGATGCTCCGGCCCGGGTTTCGGGTGGTCACGTCTTCTCCCCGAGGAGGCGGAACTGGATCAGACCGAGCAGTCCGACGAGGACGGTGAGGGCGTACGCGATGGCCGAGGCGTAGCCGAAGTCGAAGTACTTGAAGGCGTTCTGGTAGAGGTACACGCCGATCGTCAGGGTCGCGTTGTCCGGTCCGCCGCCGGTGAGGACGTACGGCTCGTCGAAGAGCTGGAGCGTGCCGATGGTCGACAGGACGGTGGTGAGCAGCAGCGCGGGCCGCAGCCCCGGCAGGGTGACGTGGCGGAACGCGCCCCAGGCCCCGGCGCCGTCCACGGCGGCCGCGTCGTACAGCTCGCGCGGGACGGTCTGCAGCCGGGCCAGCAGGATGACGGCGTTGTAGCCGGTGTAGTGCCAGGTCAGCGCGAGGCCCAGGAGATCCGCGCCCACAGCGGGTCGGTCAGCCAGGGCACCGGGTCCGCGCCGAGCAGCCCGAGGAGCCAGTTGACGAGCCCGTAGTCCTTGTTGAGGAGGACGGAGAAGACGATGCCGTACGCGACGAGGCCCGTGACCATCGGCAGGAAGAACCCGAGCCGGAACAGCGGACGGCCGCGCAGCAGCTTCGAGTCGAGCGCGACCGCGAGCGCCGTGGCGAGCGCCAGCATCAGCGGGACCTGGACGGCCAGGATCACCGCCGTGTTCCGCAGCGCGGTCCAGAACAGCGGGTCGTCGGCCAGCCGGACGTAGTTGTCGGCGCCGACGAAGGTCTCGGCGCCGTTGGTCGTGCGGTGCAGGCTGAGCAGGAACGACCGGCCGATGGGGTAGAGCTTGAACACGGCGAAGAGGAGCACCGCGGGCAGGACGAAGAGGTACGGGCGACCCGGCCGCGCCGCCGGCGGCGCCCGGCGGCCGGGGCGGGTCCGGCCGCCGGGTGGCGGCCCGCGCGCTGACGAGCTGGGTCATCGGGCGGCTTTCCGGCCGGTCTGGCGGGCCAGTTCACGGGCCGCGTCGGTCAGCGCCTTCGCCGGGTCGGCGCCCTTGAGGAGCACCTTGGACTGGGCGTCGGTGACGAGCTTCAGGGCCCGTGCGTAGTCCGAGGTGTAGTTCACGGCGGGGCTGGGGGCCTTGAGGGCGTCGAGGAAGACCTCGCCCTTGCGCTGCCCGCTGAAGAAGGCCGAAGGCTGGTGGAAGACGGGGTCCTCGTAGGCCTTGAGGAGGGCGGGCGCGATGCCCTTGCCCCGGTAGATCCGCACCTGGGAGGCGGGGCGGGTCAGCGCGAACTCGACGAAGGACCAGGCGGCGGCCTGCTGGCGGCTGCTGCCGGAGACGGCGAGGTGGGTGGAGTTGACCGTGGCCGAGGTGGGGCCGCCGCGGCGGACGGCCGGGGGCAGCCTGACCTTCCACTTGCCGGCCTCGTCCGGCACCTGCTCCTCGATGATCCCGCCGAACCAGGTGGGCCAGGGCAGCACGGCCGCGGTGCCCCGCTTGAGCGAGCTCATCAGGGCGTTCCACCCGCCGGCGAGGTCGCTGACGAGCCCGGCGTCGTTCATGGTCTTGATGAGCGTCATGGCCCGGACGGCCTCGGAGGAGTCCAGGGTGATGCGGCCCTCCAGGTCGAAGTAGAAGGCGCCCTGGAGCTGGAGCAGCATCTGGAAGAAGTTGGCGGCGTCGGGCTGGGAGGCCGGCTTGTCGATGCCGAGGAGGTGGACGCCGGTCCTGGCCTTGAGGCGCTTGCCGGCCTCGATGGTCTCGTCCCAGGTCTCCAGGGCCCCGACGTCGACGCCGGCGCGTTCGAAGAGGTCGGCGCGGTAGTAGAAGCCGGCCGAGTTCGCCTCCCAGGGAAGGGCGTCGACCCTCTTGCCGTCGGGGGAGACGGTCCCCCAGAGGCCGGGCGCGAAGGCGTCCTTGTAGGCGGTGGCGCCCAGCGGGGCGAGGTCGGCGAAGGCGCCGGGGAAGCGCTCGACGTAGCCCGGCAGGTAGTCGACGCCGATGTGCAGGACGTCGGCGAGGCCCTGGCCGCCGGCGGCGAGGCCGGCCGTGATCTTGTCCCAGATCGCCGGGTTGCCGATGTCCTCGACGGTCACCTGGATGTCCGGGTAGGCCTTGTGGAACTCCGGCAGCAGGGCCTTGAGTTCGGCGGCCGGTCCCTGCCAGGACCAGACCGTGATCCGGCCCTTGCGCGGGTCTCCGGCGGCGCCGCCGCCCGGTTCGGCGCCGCTTCCCGAGCAGCCGGTGAGGGCGAGCGTCAGGGCGCCGGCGCCCATGCGGAGGACCTGTCGTCTTCCGGGGTCTCTGTCTGTCATGGGGCGGGACGTTACAAGCGGATCGGCTTCGTTTGCAATCCATCGTGGAAAACTTTCAGTTGGACCGACTGTCAACTGATGCGAGATCTCTTGCAAGTCTTCGGGGCGTGTTGTTAGCGTGCCGCCCGCCGAACGATCACCCGAACCGCTCGCCCCCGATCCGGGAGAGACCCCATGAAGCGTTCCCGCACGACGCTGCTGCTCGCCGCCGCCCTCGCGTTCCTCACCCCGTCCACCACGGCGCACGCCGAACCCGCACCGCTCGCCGTGACCGACCCCGGTTTCGAACTGGGCGGCACGGGCTGGGAGTTCACCCAGGGCACCGGAGTCGCCGTCAACAACCCGCACGCCGGGAGCCGGCTCGCCTACCTCGACGCGGGCAGCGGCATGACGGTCTCCCAGACCGTGACGGCCACCGGCGGCGGCAGCTATCTCGTCTCCGCCTGGATCGCCACCGGCGGACCCGGCGGCCGGTACGTCCTGCGGGTCAACGGCGCCGAGGCCGCCGCGCGCACCCTGCCCGCCGCCGCGAACTACCGCCGCCACACCCTCGGCAGGATCACGCTCGCCCCCGGCGACCGCCTGGAGATCGCCTTCGCCTCGGGCCAGGGCTGGATCAACGTCGACGACGTCATGGTCTCCCCGGCGGCCCCCGCCGACCCCCGCGTCTCCTCCAGCGACCCCGAGGTCGCCGCCATGTTCGACTGGGCGAAGAGCAAGGCCGGCAGCTGGGTCCACCTCCCCGGCACCCAGGGCCCCCTGAACGCCGACGAACGCCAGACCGGCGGCACGGGCACCGGCGTCTACGCGCCCTCCTACTGGGCCGGTTACGCCAACCGGAGCGGCTACTACTCCCGCGACGCGGCCCACCAGCTCGCCGGCGCCGGAGTCCTCGGCCTGCACGCCGAGAACCGGGAGATGCTGCGCGCCTTCGCCGCCTCCGCCACCGCCGAGCACGCCTACTACCCGGTCTGGGCACTCAACTTCGACAACCGCACCCCCCTCTCCATCGACTACCGGAGCCCGAGCCTCTTCGTCCGCGAGGTGCCCGCCCCCTTCGAGCTCGTCCAGAAGGCCGAGGAGGCGTACCGCTGGAGCGGCGACCCCGCCTACCTCGACGACCCCGCCCTCTGGGCGTTCTACCGGCACACCACCGGGGAGTTCGTCACCCTCCACGACGGACAGAAGGACAACGGCCCCGTGAAGGTCGCCGAAGGCACCGGCCGCGGCATCTTCCAGGGCACCGCCAGCTACAACGAGCAGAGCGACGAGCCCCTCACCGAGGCGGGCGACGCCATCGGCTCCCAGTACCAGGCCTACCGCGCGATGGCCTCCCTCGCCCGCGCCAAGGGCGACCGCGCCACGGCCGACCTCTTCGGGCGCCGCGCCCGCGACCTCAAGCGGTACTTCAACTCCACCTGGAGCGGCACCGGTTCGGGTGCCGACATGGTCCGCGGCTACACCACCGACGGACGCGCCCTGACCGGCTGGGGCAAGGAGAACAGCTGGTTCATGCCGATGAAGGGCATCATCGACCCGGGCGCCCGCCGCGAGGCCTACCTCGACTACATCGACGCCCAGGCCGAGGGCGACGGACGCCCCGACAACATCGAGGCCCTGACCTACCTCCCGGACACCTTCTTCGCCGGCAACCGCCCCGACACCGCCTGGAAGTGGATGCGCCACATCTACGCGCAGAAGGACGTCCAGCACGTCAACTCCCGCCAGGGCACCAACGGCGACTACCCCGAGGTCTCCTTCACCCTCGTCGCCCAGACCGTCCAGGGACTCATGGGCGTCACCCCGAACGCCCCCGCCCGCACCCTCACCACCCAGCCGCGCCTGCCCTCCGGCATGGACTGGCTGAGCGTCGAGGACCTGCGGGTCGGGGACTCCGCCTTCGCCCTCCGCCACGACACGGACCGCCGCTCGACCCTCACCCACACCACCGGCACCGCCGCCTACACCTGGGAGGCGCGCTTCCCCGGCGCCCACACCGCCGTCGCCGTCGACGGAGTGCGCCGCCCGGCCCGTACCGAGGTCGTCGACGGAGTGACGTACACGGTCGTCCGCACCCGCGTCGCCCCCGGCCGGACCGTCACGGTGGAGGTCCGATGAGCACGCCCGCCGCGTTCCCGGGCGGGGCCGGGCTGTTCCGCCTCGCCCCCGAGGTGGCCCACCTCAACCACGGCTCCTTCGGCGCCGTACCGACCCCGGTCGCCCGGGTCCACCAGGACCTTCTGGCCGAGGCGGCGGCCGACCCCGACGCCTTCTTCCTGGGCGTCCCCGACCGCCTCGCCGAGGCCCGCGGCCGCGTCGCCGCGCACCTGGGCACCGACCCCGAGGGCCTCGCCTTCGTCACCAACGCCACCGAGGCCGCCGGGCTCGCGCTCGACGCCCTGCGCCTGGACGCGGACGACGAGATCCTGGTCACCGACCACGGCTACGGCACGGTCGTCGCGGCGGCGGCCCGCCGCGCCCGGACGGTCACCGTCGCCCTCGACCCCGCCCTGTGCCGGACGAGGACGCCGTGCGCGAGGCGGTGCTCGCCGGACTCACCCCCGGACCAGGGTGGCCCTCCTCGACCACATCAGCTCGCCCACCGCCCGGACCGTCGCGGGCCCCGGCTGCTCGCCGAGCTCCGCGAGCGCGGGATCACCACCGTGGTCGACGGCGCCCACGCGCCCGGCATGCTCGCCGAACCACTGGCCGGACGCCCCGACTTCTGGTTCGGCAACCTGCACAAATGGGCGTACGCCCCGCCGGGCAGCGCCGTCCTCGCGGTGGCCCCCGGCCACCGGGCCCGGGTGCCCGCGCCCGTGCCCTCGTGGGAGGACCACCGGGGCTTCCGCGCGCGGTCGAGTACCGGGCCACCGCCGACTACACGGGCTGGCTCGCCGCCCCGAGGGCCTCGACCTGATCGCCCGGCTCGGCGCCGAGGAGGTCCGCGCCCACAACGACGCACTCGTACGCCACGGGGCCGAGTTGCTGGCCGGGCTCCCGGGCTCACCCCGCTGCCGTACACCGAGGGCCTCGCGATGCGCTCGCTGCGGCTGCCCCGGAGCCTCGCCCGCACCCAGCAGGAGGCCGCCGCGCTCCGCGAGGAGATCGCCGCCCGGCTCGGCTGCCGGGTGCTGATCTGGCCCTGGCCGGACGGCGGCGGCATCCGGATCTCCGGGCAGGTCTACAACCGGGCCGAGGAGTACGAACGCCTCGTCGCCGGCCTGCGCAGGCTCCTCGCGGAGGGCTGAACGGAGGGCGGAACGGAGGGCTGAAGGGCGGGGGACGGGGGCGGAACGGAGGCCCCGACGGGGGCCTTCAGTTCCGGTACACGCGCAGCTCCGACACCTCGTACGACATCTCCGAGACGTCCGGGTCGGGCGCCGGGTGGTACCGGCCCGCGCAGACGGAGAGGTTCACGATGAGGTACGCCCGCCAGGAGCGCCCCACCCCGCGGCGGTCGTCGAAGACGCGCGCTCCGTTGACCCACCACACCACGGAGCGCGCCCCGAACTCGACCCGGAGGTCCACCCACACGCCCGGCCGGACCTCCGGGTCCCGGAAGTAGAGGTATCGGCCCCGCACCCGGTTCGACAGCTCCAGGAGGTCCGGGTTGTCGGGGTGGTACTCGAAGACGTCGACCTCCTGGCCGCCGTCGAGCCAGGTCCAGATCGCGGGCCAGGCGCCCGTCTCCCGGGGCAGCCGCACCCGGGCCTCCAGGACGTCGCCCGTCCGCACCTGGAACCCTCCGCGCTGCCCTCCGTGGTGAGCAGCCCGGCGTCCCAGAGCCCGTCGTCCCTGCGGGTGGCCCGGAAGGTCCCCGTGCGGCTGTAGGAGGGGTCCTCCACCAGGTGGTCGAGCTTGTTGTCGCCCCGGTTCGTCGGTCCGCCGTCGGGATAGGCCCACGAACGGCCCGCGACCCACTGGTCGGCGGAGGAGAAGTCCGCGTCGAGGACGAGGTTCGCGGGGGTCGACGCCGGGCCGCGCCCGCCGGAACCGCCGCCGCCGCGCAGAAGCCGGTCGAAGAAGTCGGAGAACACGGCACCACTCCTTTCCGCGCGGGCCTCCGCCGGTCCGCGGGCGTTCCGTTTTACTGTGGCCCGCGCGGGCCGGGAGAGTGGCCGATTGGCGACAAGTCGTCACCGGAATCACCGAATGTCCTGCGGAGACATTGATCGGTGTATGTTACAAGTATCTTCGGGGGGTACCGGAAAGGACACCGCCATGAAGGCACTCCAGTACCGCGCCGTGGGCGCCCCGCCCGAGGTCGTCACCGTCCCCGACCCGGAACCCGGCCCCGGGCAGGTGCTCCTGAAGGTCACCGCCGCCGGCGTCTGCCACTCCGACATCGCCGTGATGAGCTGGTCCGCCGACCAGCTGCCCTTCCCGCTGCCCCTGACCCTCGGCCACGAGGGCGTCGGCACGGTCGCCGCCCTCGGCCCCGGCGCCGAGGGCTTCGCCGTCGGCGACTCCGTCGCGGTCTACGGCCCCTGGGGCTGCGGCAGCTGCTTCCTGTGCGCCCAGGGCAAGGAGAACTACTGCCCGCGGGCGCGGAGCTCGGCATCAGGCCGCCCGGACTCGGAGCGCCCGGCGCCATCGCCGAGTACATGATCGTCGACAGCCCGCGCCACCTGGTGCCGCTCGGCGACCTCGACCCGGTGCGGACCGTGCCGCTCACGGACGCCGGCCTCACCCCGTACCACGCCGTCAAGCGCTCCCTGACGAAGCTCGTCCCCGGCAGCACCGCCGTCGTCATCGGCACCGGCGGGCTCGGCCACGTCGCCGTCCAGCTGCTGCGCGCCATGACCGCGGCCCGGGTCGTCGCCCTGGACGTCACCGAGGAGAAGCTCGCCCTCGCCCGTGCCGTCGGCGCGCACGAGGCGGTCCTGTCCGACGCGGCGGCCGCGTCCACGGTCCGCGAACTGACCGGCGGCCGGGGCGCCGAGGTCGTGCTCGACTTCGTGGGCGTCCAGCCCACGGTGACGGCCGCCGGGGCGATGGCGCGGTGGAGGGCGACGTCACCATCGTCGGCCTCGGCGGCGGCGCGCTGCCCGTCGGCTTCGGCAGCACGGCGTACGAGGTCTCCGTCGCCTCCCCGTACTGGGGCACCCGCGCCGAACTGATCGAGGTGCTCGACCTGGCCCGCACCGGCGCCGTCGACGTCCACGTCGAGACCTACGGCATGGACGAGGCACCGGAGGCGTACGAGCGGCTGCACGAGGGCCGGATCAACGGCCGGGCGGTCATCCTGCCGAACGGCTGAACCGCCCGCGCGGGGGCGTGGGCCGGTGGCCGCCGCGCGACGATCTTCACCACGGCTCGTTGGCCAGGCCATGAAGAACGTCAGCACCGGGCGCCGCGCCCGCCTCCTCGCCTCCGCCGTCGCCGTCCTGCTCCTGGGCGCCGCGGGCGCGCCCGGCGCGTACGCCGACCCCGACCGGCGGGACTGCCCGGCCGCGGAGATCTTCGCGACCGACAACACCGCCGTCATCACGGACCCCGACGACCCCGTCTCGACACCCGCCTCACCCGCTTCGACCACGAGGTGCGGCGGATCGTCCGCGCCCACGGCGCCCGGCCGGGCGCCTCGGAACTGCTCGACGGCGTCTTCTGGTCGGAGGAGCTGAAGCAGGCGACGTACGAGCGGTCCCGGAGTTCGACGTCGAGCGGGTCGGCCGCGACGGGCTCCACCACATCGCGGGCGTCATCGCCAAGCGGTACGACCAGGAGGCCGTGCTCACCTTCCGCTGCCTGCCCCGCAGCTCGCCGGAGACCGACGCCGTCGAGATCGAGGTCCCCGGCGTCCGGGTGAGCCGCGTGCGCGAGGCGCTCCTCGCCGACCCGGAGGCCCGCGAGAAGCTCGGCGGCGGTTCCGTCACCCTCGACGGCCGGCTCCTCCTCGTCGCCCCGGTCGACGACCTGCCGCCGGCCCGCAGGTTCACGACGGCCCTCGGCGCCGACTGGGACCAGGCACGGGTCCGCTACGGCGACCGGGACTTCGTCACCGGCGCGCCATGAACGGACCGCGGCCGGAACTCCGCGGGCGGCGCGCGCTTTCGGCCACGCAGGGCCGATCCGCAGATGAAGCGCCCCGGTGAGGCCAACACCGAGCACGGCGGTCGCGGGGTCTACTTCAAGGACCCCTCCGGGCACGCGATCGAGCTGATCACGCGTCCGTACCTGTAGGCCGGCCCACGGTGCGCACGGGATCAGGCGAGGAACTCCCCGTCGCGGGCCACGACCACGCCGCCGTGGACGACCAGGTCCCGGCGCGGCATGTCGACGACGACCTGCGGCAGGCACTCGCCCCGCACCAGGACGAAGTCGGCCGGTGCGCCGGGGGTGAAGTCGGCGTGGGCGAGGCCCATGACGTCGGCGCCGCCGTGGGTCGCGACGCGGTAGCAGTCGTCGAGCTCCTCGTCGAGACGGATGTCCGTCACCCACCCGAGGATGTGCGCGCGGTGCAGCATGTCGGCGTCGCCGAACGGGCTCCACGAGTCCCGCACGCCGTCGGAGCCGAGCCCGACCCGGACGCCGTGCTCGCGCAGCCGGGCGATCGGCAGCACCAGGGAGTCGGAGGGCGCGACCGTGGTGAGGGCGATGTCCTGCTCGCCCAGGTCGGTGGCGATGGCGCCGAGTTCACGGTCCGTCAGACCGGGCAGGCAGAAGACGTGGCTGACGGTGACCTTGCCGGCGAGGGAGAGCGCGCGGGTGCGCTCGACGATGCCGCGCATCGCCTTCATGCCGTTCTCGCCGCGGTCGTGCAGGTGGATGTCCACGCCGACGCCGTGCCGGTCCGCGATGCCGAAGACGGTGTCCAGCTGCTCGTCGAGGGCCTTGTCGAAGCCGATCGGGTCGATGCCGCCGATCATGTCGATGAGGCCCTCGCGGGCCGCCTGCTCCAGGAGCGCCGCCGTGCCCGGGGTGCGGATGACGCCGTGCTGCGGGAAGGCCACGATCTGCACGTCGAGGGCGTGCCGCAGCTTCTCGCGGGCCTCCGCCAGGCCTTCCACGCCGGCCAGGCCGTACGCCGGGGCCACGTCGGCGTGGGCGCGCATGCCGCGGGTGCCGCGGGAGACGGCGTGGCTCATCAGGCCGTACGCGCGCTCGGCGACCGGGCGGCGCTGGGCGCGGAACAGGTCCACGTCCTGGGCGACGTAGTCCGCGAGGGAGGAGGCCGGGCGCCGCGACACCCAGGAGCCGCCCCAGGTGGTCTTGTCCGGGTGGATGTGCGCGTCGACGAGCGACGGCAGGGCGATCCGGCCGCCGCCGTCGACGACCTTCGCGCCGTGCGGCGCGTGGCCGTCCGCGATCCGGCCGTCGACGACCACGAGGTCCGTGGCCTTCGCCGCGCCGAACGGGCGCACGTTGCGGAACACCACGGTCCTGGACCGGTGCCCGCCGCGCCCCTCCGCCGCGGTGCCGGCGGCCGCCGCCTGGGCGGGGGCGGCGGTGGCGGCACCCGTGGCCGTGGCCCCGGCGAGGGCGGCGGCCCCGGCGAGGGCGGCGGCCCCGGCGAGCATGGTGCGACGGGAGAGCGCGCCGGAGGTGGGCGAGGACGACTGCATGGGGACTCCTTTGGCGAGGGACTCCGGATTTTGTATACCAAGCTGCGGCAGGCCGACAAGGGTGAAGATCGGCAATGACCTATTGGTCAGTTCATGTTGGTGTTAGGGGGTTCCCCTTCCCTTGATTTGGTATACGAATTCCTCGTTGAGGGTCCTCGTTCCGCGGGATCCCCGGATATTCAGGTGCGCCGGGCACCGGTCCGATGGTGCAATCGCCCGATGGGACAAGCGACAACCATGACGGTCGACCGCGGGCGGTTCGCCGACGCGGTCACCCCTGGGAGGAGACGGCCTGGCAGGAGGCCGCGCTCGACTGGTCGGAGCGGGGCTCGCCCGGCACGGCCTGACCGAGACCGGACCCCGCGAGGTCAGGGTCCGGCCCTGGTCGATCCTCGTGCGCTTCCGGACCGGGGCCGGGAGCGCGAGGCCGTGGGTTCAAGGCGAGCGCCCCCGACGCCGCCTTCGAGGCCGCCCTCGGGGCGCGCTCGCCGACTGGGTGCCCGAACACGTCGTGACCCCGCTCGCCGTCGACGCCGAACGGGGCTGGTCGCTCCTGCCCGACGGCGGACCGCTCTTCCGCCACGTCCTCGACGCCGGCGGCGCCGGACCGGACTCCTGGGCGGAGGCGCTCGGCCAGTACGCGCGGATGCAGCGGGCCCTGACCCCGTACACGGACCGGATGGCCGGCCTCGGCGTGCCCGACGGACGCACCGGCCGGCTGCCGGAGGTCTTCGACGGCCTCGTCGAGGGCAACACCACCCTCGCCCCCGACACCCGCCGCGCCCTCCGGGAGCAGCGGCCGAAGCTCCTGGACTGGTGCGCCGAGCTCGACGCGCACGGCATCCCGGACTCGCTCGACCACTGCGACCTGCACGACGCGCAGCTCCTCGCCCCCGCCGCCGGCCGCTTCACCTTCTTCGACTGGGGCGACGCCAACGTCGCCCACCCCTTCAGCAGCCTGCTGGTCCCCGCCCAGGCCGTCCGGGAGCGCCACGGCCCCGAGCACGTGCACCGGCTGCGCGAGGCCTACCTCGAACCCTGGACCGACCTGGGGCCCTCCTCCCGGAGCTGCGCCGGGCCACGGTGCTCGCCACCCGGCTCGCCGCGCTGGGCCGGGCGGTCTCGTGGTTCCGCCTCTTCCCCGGCACGCCGACCACCGGGTGCGAGGAGGCCAGCGCCCACTGGGTGAAGGAGCTGTTCGCGGCGCCGCCCGTGTTCTGATCAGGCGCGGCCCGCGGCCTTCTGGCTGCGGCGGGACAGCGAGTCGACGACCACGGCGGCCAGCAGGACCGATCCGGTGATCATGAACTGGACGGCGTTGCTGACGCCCATGATGTTCATGCCCGACTGGATGGACCCGATCACCAGCGCGCCGAGCAGCGCGGACCACACCGAACCGCGCCCGCCGAACAGGCTCGTGCCGCCGATGACGGCCGCGGCGATGACGTTCATCAGCAGGTTGCCGCCGCCTGAGGTCTGGCTCGCGGACTGGATCTGCCCGGCGAGGAAGATGCCGCCGACCGCCGCCATGAGCCCGGAGATCGAGAAGACGGTCATCCGGACGAACGGCACGCTGATGCCGGCGCGGCGCGCGCCCTCGATGTTGCCGCCGACGGCGAAGATCCGGCGCCCGTACGTCGTGCGGCGCAGCACGAAGTCCAGCACCACGAGCAGGATCAGGAAGACGAGGAGCGCCAGCGGCAGCCCCTGGTACCGGTTGAGGATGTACGCCGCGACGAACGCGAGCGCGGCGATGACCGCCGTACGGAGCACGATCTCGGCGACCGGCCGGAACGGCACCCGCGCGGCCTGGCGCCGCCGGGCGTCCAGGAGCGAGGCCGCGAGGAAGAGCCCCACGCCCACGGCGGCCGTCACATAGGCCGCGGCGGGGCTGTGGAAGATCGTCGAGTAGAGCTTGGAGACGATGCTCTCGCTCGGGATGTTGACCGTGCCGCTGCTGCCCAGGACCTGGAGCATCAGACCGTTCCAGGCGAGGTTGCCCGCGAGGGTGACCACGAACGCCGGCACGCCCACCTTCGCGAAGAAGAAGCCGTGGATGAGCCCGACCACCGCTCCGCCCGCGAGGGCGACGAGGAGCGCCAGCCACTCGTTCATGCCGTTCAGGACGTTCAGCACGGCGAAGATGGCGGCGCACAGACCGCTGACGGAGCCGACGGAGAGGTCGATCTCGCCGAGCAGCAGGACGAAGACGATGCCGACGGCGATCATGCCGGTCCCGACGATCTGCTGACTGAGGTCGGAGAGGTTCTGGGCCGAGAGGAACGTGCTGTCGAGGCTGCCGAACACCGTCCAGATGATGATCACGGCGACGACGACCGGCAGGGAGCCGAGCTCTCCGCTGCGCAGCTTGCGGCTGAACTCCTGGAGGTACCCCCGCAGACCCTCCTCGCGGACGAGCAGCCGGCTGTCGACCGCGGGCATGGCGTCGTGGGCCGGTTCCTGGGCGGCGGCGTCTCCGGCGGCTCGGTCCCGTCTCATCGCTCCTCCTCCCGCTTGCGGGCCTGGCGGCGGGTGACGGCGCTGTCGGTGGCCCCGGTGATGGCGGAGATGATCTCCTCGGTGGTCGTGGAGCGCTTGTCGAAGAAGCCGTTGTTGCGGCCGAGGCGCATGACGGCGATCCGGTCGGCGACCGCCATCACGTCCACCATGTTGTGGCTGATCAGAATGGTGCCGAGACCGTGGTCGCGGAGCCGCTCGACCAGGTCGAGGACCTCGGCGGTCTGCTCCACGCCCAGGGCGGCGGTGGGCTCGTCCAGGATGACGACCTTGGGGTCGCCGATCAGGGAGCGGGCGATGGCGACGGTCTGGCGCTGGCCGCCGGAGAGGGAGGCGACCGGGATGCGGACGCTCGGGATCCGGATGGAGAGGGTGTCGAGCAGTTCGCGCGAGCGCTGCTCCATCCGGACCTCGTCCAGGACGCCGAAGCGGCGCAGCTCGCGGCCGAGGAAGAGGTTGCCGACGACGTCCAGGTTGTCGCACAGGGCGAGGTCCTGGTAGACGGTGGCGATGCCGAGGTTCTGGGCGTCGTGGGGCCGGTTGATGGAGACCGCCCGGCCCTGCCACTCGATGACGCCCTCGTCGGGCGGGTTCACCCCCGCGATCGACTTGACGGCGGTGGACTTGCCGGCGCCGTTGTCGCCGACGAGGGCGACGACCTCGCCGGCATGGACCTCCAGGTCGAAGTCCTTCAACGCCTGGACCGCGCCGAACCGTTTGGAGATCCCCCGCAGGGTGAGCACGGGTGGCTCCGGCAAGGGAACCGCCTCCTCAGCTCGTGCTTGGGGGCCGGCTATTCGAGACCGGCGTCCTTGCAGGCCGCCGCGTAGGTCGGGGTGCAGATCTCCTTGACCGTGTAGAGCCCGTCCTTGACGACGGTGTCCTTGATGTTGCCCTTGTTCACCACGACCGGCGTGAGCAGCGTGGCCGGGACCTTCTGGCCGCTGCCGCTGGTGGCGGTGGTGGGCGTCAGGTCGGACGGGAGCGGCTTGCCCTGGGCCAGGTCGACGGCCATCGTGGCGGCGATGTCGGCCTCCGGCTTGTACGGCTTCTCGATCGTGATGGTCTGCGTGCCGATCAGGATCCGCTGGATCGCGTCGAGTTGGGCGTCCTGGCCGGTCAACGGCACGTTCAGACCCGCCGCCTTGAGGGCGGTGGAGATGCCGGCGGCCAGTCCGTCGTTGGCCGAGTAGACACCGACGATCTTGTCCTTGCCGAGGGAGGCGATGGCGCCGGACATCTGCTGGTTGGCGTTGTTCGGGTCCCAGTTGGGAGTGTCGTACTCCTTGCCGATCTTCACCTTGCCGTCGAGGACGGAGTGCGCGCCGGCCTTGAACTCGGCCGCGTTCGGGTCGGTCGGGGACCCGTTGTGCATCACGATCTCGCCGCTCTTGGCCTTGTCGCCGAGCGCGTCGAGGAGCGCCTTGCCCTGGAGCTCGCCCACCTTGTGGTTGTCGTACGACACATAGGCGTCGACGGGGCCCTGCGCGAGGCGGTCGTACGCGACGACCTTGACGCCCGCGTCATGGGCCTTCTGCACGGAGGACTGGATGGACTTGGCGTCCACGGCATCGAGGATGAGGACCTTGTCGCCCTTGGCGAGGGCGGTGTTGACCTGCTGCTGCTGGGTGGTGGCGCTCTCCGCGGCGTTGTAGTAGTCGATGTGGGCCCCGGGCGCCAGGGCCTTGACCTTCGCCTCGATGTAGGGCCGGTCGAACTTCTCGTACCGCGTGGTCTTGCTCTCCGGCAGCAACAGCCCGATCTTGACGTCCTGCTTCTCGCTCCCCGCGCCCAGGGCCGTCGCACTCGTGGCCGCCACTCCCAGGGAGAGGGCCGCGGCTCCGGCCAGGGCTATCGCGCTCCGCAATGTACGGGTCATGGAGGGCTCCTTTCGTACGCCCCCTCTCCCTCACCTCGTGAGCGCGGGAACGAGGGTGTACCTATGGCCTATATATCGACATTAGCCGCAACCTGGGGACCGGCAAGCGGGTGAGCCCCCGGCGCCCGCGGGGCCCGGTGCCGCCGGGGGTGATCACCCTGTGTGACGCTCGCGCGCCGTGTGTCAGTAATGGCTCCTCATCGCCTCGCGCACCTCGGCGAGGGTCGCGTCCGCCACGGCCCGTGCCCGCTCGTTCCCCTCGCGCAGGACCCCCCGCAGGTACGAGCGGTCCCGCGCGTACTCCGCGCGGCGGGAGCGGATCGGCGCCAGGTACTCGTTGACCGACTCCGTCACGGTCCGCTTCAGCGCCGCGGCCCCCGCCGAGCCGATGTCGCCGGCGACCTCCTCGGGGGTGCGGCCCTGACAGAGCGCCGCGAGCAGCAGGAGGGAGGACACCTCGGGACGGCCGGCCGGGTCGTAGGCGATGTGCCGCTCGGAGTCGGTCTTCGCGCCCCTGATCAGCCGGGCGGTCTCGTCGGCGTCGGCGGCCAGGGCGATGGCGTTGCCGCGGCTCTTGCTCATCTTGGTGCCGTCCGTGCCGAGCAGCAGCGGCACCTCGGACAGCAGGGCGTCGGGCTCGGGGAAGACGGCGCGGCCGTCGCCGTAGCGCTCGTTGAAGCGTCGGGCGACGGTCCGGGTGATCTCCAGGTGCGGAAGCTGGTCCTGGCCGACGGGGACGAGATCGGCCTTGCAGAACAGGATGTCGGCGGCCTGGTGGACGGGATAGGTGAACATCAGGCCGCTGACGGCCGACTGCCGGGAGTGGGCGATCTCGTCCTTGACGGTGGGGTTGCGGTTCAGCTCGGCCACGGACACCAGGCTGAGGAAGGGAAGCAGCAGCTGGTTCAGGGCGGGGACGGCGCTGTGCGTGAAGACCGTGCTGCGCTCGGGTCCACGCCGATGGCGAGGTGGTCGAGGACCAGCTCCTCGACGTGCTCGGTGAGCCGGTCCGCCACGTCGCGGTCGGTCAGGACCTGGTAGTCCGCGATGATCACGAACAGCTCCACCCCCAGGTCCTGGAGCCGGACCCGGTTGCGCAGGGTGCCGAAGTAGTGCCCCAGATGCAGCCGCCCGGTGGGACGGTCCCCGGTCAGGATGCGGAACCTCCCGGGATCCTTGAGGATCTGCCGCTCCAGGACCGCGCTGCGCGCCTTGGCGGCGGACGTCCCGAGCGCGTCGGCGGAGGGGGCGGTGGTGGTGAGGGTGCTCATGGGTTCTCCTGGTGGGGTCGGCGGCGCCGTAGGGACGACAGGACCCGTGCCAGGGAACGCGAAAGGGCCGTTCGTCCGAACGGCCCGGTCGTGCGCGAGGGATGGCCGCTCCTAGGAGGAGCGCCACCAGCTGAGGCACGACGACAGATGCATGGCCCCAGCGTACATGCCCCGCGGCCGAAGCCGCGGGCACAGCAGGAGTGTCGGGTCAGGCGAGCACGACCGGCAGGTCGAAGAGGTCGTTCTGCGTGACGACCGGCTTGTTGCGGAGCTCCTCGCGGGGGACCGCCAGACGGAGACCCGGGAAGCGCTCGTACAGGGCGGGCAGCGCCACCGAGGCCTCCAGGCGGGAGAGCGCCGCACCCGGGCACACGTGCGGGCCGTGGCCGAAGGAGATGTGCCGGTTCGGGGTGCGGGTCACGTCGAACTCGCCCGCCGTCGGACCGTGCTGCTCCTCGTCCCGGCCGATCGCGCCGAACGACACGATCAGGGCCTCGCCCTTCGGCAGGATCCGGTCACCGACCTCGATGTCCTCGGTGGCGAACCGGATCAGCACGTGCGAGGTGGGCGTCGACCAGCGCAGCGTCTCCTCGATCACGTTCTCCCACGGCACCTCGCCCTTGAGCACCAGGGCGCGCTGCTCGGGGTGGGTCTCCAGGGCGACGACCGCGTTCACGATCAGGCTGATCGTCGTCTCGTGCCCGGCCGCCACCATCAGCTGGAGGGTGTTGGTGATCTCCTCCGTGGTCAGCCGGTCGCCGCCCTCCGACGCCTCGATCAGCGCGCTCGTGAGGTCGTCCCCGGGGTTCTCCGTCTTGCCCGCCACGATCCCCGCGAACAGCGTGCCCAGGTCCGCCATCATCTGCGGCACCTCCTCGGGCGGCGTCTGCGTCGAGAAGAACTTGTCGAACAGCGCCTTCATCCGCGGGTGGTCGGCCGGGTCGACCCCATCAGCTCGCCCACCACGCTCATCGGCAGCGGGTACGCGAACTCCGCCTTCAGGTCCACCACTCACCGGACGGGCGCTCGGCCAGCCGGTCGAGCATCCCCGGTCAGCGCCTCGATGCCCGCCCGCAGCCGCTCCACCCGACGCGCCGTCAGGGCCTGCGCGACCAGCGTCCGCAGCCGCCGGTGCTCCTCGCCGTCGACGGTCAGCATCGACCGGCCGGGGTTCGCCAGACCGATCAGCGGCCAGTCCAGGGTATCTCGCCGCGCTGCCACGCGCCCCAGACGTCGATGTCCTTCACGAGGCGGGCGTCGGTGAGCAGTTTGCGCGCCTCGGCGTGCCGGGTGACGGCCCAGCAGGGCACCCGCCGGGCAGCACGACCCGGGCCAGCGGGCCCGCCGCGCGCAGCCGGGCGCTCTCGCCGTCGAGGTCGGCGACGAAGGGTCAAGCGCGATCACATCGGTGCCGGACGCGGCGGTGTGGTCGTACGGGCAGCTCATCCGAGGGCTCCAAGGGCGGGGGTCGGGGTGTACGTCACGGGCAGCGCGGTCAGGCCGCGCAGCCAGGGGAGGGGCGGCGGGCGAGGGCGTCCTCGGCGACCGCGAGGTCCACGTCCGGCAGCCGGTCGAGCAGCACCTCGATCCCCGTCCGGGCGATGGTCTCGGCGACCTCCTGGGCGGGGAACGGGCAGCGGTGCTCGCCGTGCCCGAAGGAGAGGTGCGCGTTGTTGCCGCCGGTGAAGGCGCCGGAGTCGGTGCGCACGTGCGGGTCGGAGTTGGCGGCGGCCAGGCCGAGCAGCAGCAGGTCGCCCTGGCCGATCCGGCGCCCGCCGAGGCGGGTGTCGCGCGAGGCCCACCGGCCGGCGACGTTCTGGGTCGGGGTGTCCTCCCACAGGACCTCGTTCATCGCCTCGCCGACGCTGTGCCGGCCGCCGGCGAGGGAGGCCGCGAACCGGTCGTCGGTCAGCATCAGGCGCAGCGAGTTGCCGATCCAGTCGGCGGTCGGCTGGTGCCCCGCGGCCATCATCACCATGAGGTCCTGGGCGACCTCCTCGACGGTGAACCCGGCGGTGTTGGCGAGCATCCGGGAGGCGACGTCGTCGCCGGGCGTCCGCGACTTGGCGGCGAGCAGCGCGAACATCGACTCGGCCAGGTGGCGCTGGCCCTCCAGGGCGCCCTCCTGACCGTTGATCATGTCGTTCATGGCGGTGACGAGGCCGGGCCCCTGCTCGTCGGCGAAGCCGTAGCAGCTGGCCAGGACCCGGACCGGCAGCAGCATCGCGTACTCGGCGATGATGTCGCAGGAGCCCTTGCCGCACAGCGCGTCGATCAGTTCGTCGGCGAAGCGCTCGGCGCGCTCCTTCAGGAGGAACGGGTCGATCGCCTCCAGGGCGTCGGAGATGACCCCGGCGCGCTCGCGGTGCCGCTCGCCGACGGTGTAGAGGATGGACGGCTGCTTGCGGCCGATCATCGGCAGCAGGGGCCAGTCCGCCGGGATGGCGTCCCACTGGTTCCACAGGTCGGAGTCGCGGGAGAAGAGGACCGGGTCGCTGGTGACCTGGTGCAGCTCGCGGTAGCCGAGGACCAGCCAGGCGGGCACGCCCCCGTCGAGGACGACCGGGGCGACGGCCCCGTGCTCGCGGCGTATCTGCCGGTACAGCTCGGTGGGGTCGGTCTGGAACCGGGGCCCGCTCAGCGGGACCGGCTGGGGCTCGGGGTGGGTCACGGGTGGGCTCCGGGAGGGGGAGGGGGGTCGGCCGCGAGGCCGCGACGACGGTCCGCAGGTGTTCCACGAGCGAGATCAGCACCTGCTTGCTGGACTCGCGCGAGCGGGCGTCGCAGAAGACCAGCGGGACCTCGTCGGCGAGGTCGAGGGCCTCGCGGATCTGCGCGGGGTGTGGGCCGGGCCGCCGAAGTCGTTGCAGGCGACGACGAACGGCGTGCCGTGGTGCTCCAGGCGGTCGATCGCGTACCAGGAGTCGGCGAGCCGCCGGGTGTCGACGAGGACGACCGCGCCGAGGGTCCCGGAGAACAGCCGGTCCCACAGGAACCAGAACCGCTCCTGGCCGGGCGCCCCGAACAGGTACAGGACGTTGTGCGCGTCCAGCGAGATCCGCCCGAAGTCGAAGGCGACCGTGGTGGCCGTCTTCGTGGCGACGCCGGCGGTGTCGTCGACGTCCTCGCCGGCCTGGGTCATGGTCTCCTCGGTGTTCAGCGGACGGATCTCGCTGACCGAGCGGACCAGGGTGGTCTTGCCGACTCCGAAACCGCCGACGACGACGATCTTCAGTCCGTTGTCGGCGGTGCTGTGCAGGGTCTGGCGCTGTTCAGAGATTACGGAGTCCAACGAGCACCTGCTCCAGGATGTCGTGATCGGGAAGGCGGTACGCGGCGCGGGGGTGCCGTGCGCTGATCCGGCCCGTGTCGTGCAGGTCCGAGAGGAGGATCCGCGTGATCGACACCGGCAGGCCGAGCCCCGCCGCCACCTCCACCACGGCCGTGGGGAAACGGCACATGCGCAGGATCGCGGCGTGCTCGGACTGCATGCCGGCGACCGGATCGCTCTCGGAGACGATGAGCGTCACCAGGTCGAAGGCGTCGGACCCGGCGCGGCTGCGGCCGCCGGTCAGGGTGTAGAGCCGGTCGGGAGAGTCGTCCCGGCCCGGCCTTCCGCGGCTCATCCCCGGGGCCTCGCGACCAGGTACTCGCCCAGCTGCTCCACCAGCTCGGACATGTTGTGGCCGACGAGCCCGGCGTCGGCGTCCTCGTCGGCGACCAGCGCGAGGTGGGCGCCCTCGCCCGCCTCCACGATGAACAGGATGCCGCCGTAGAACTCGGCCATCGCGGAGCGGACCCCGCCCGTGCCGTCGCCGAACTCCACCGAGGCGCCGTGCGACAGGCTCTGGATGCCGGCGGCGATCGCGGCGAGCTGGTCGGCCTGGTCGACGGAGAGCTCGGGGGTGCGGCAGAGCTTGAGGCCGTCCCGGGAGAGCACCAGGGCGTGACGGGTGCCCGGGGTGCGTTCGAGCAGGCCCTCCAGGAGCCAGCTGAGCTTCTCGTCGGTGGTGGTGCCGGTCATGAGGGGGTGCCTTCCGAGTGCGGGGAGTTCGTGGTGGGCGGGTCGGCGGGGGTGCGGCGGCGGGCTCGTCGTCGGTCGTCGCCCGCTCCTCCGGCGCCGGGGCGCCGGTGCCGCGGACCGCCTGGCGGAAGGTGCCGAAGCGCGTGGCGGCCCCGGCCGCCGCGCCGGTGCGCGGGCCCGTCGTGCGCGGCTTCCCGGCGGCCTCGGGGCCCTCGGGGTGGGCGGCGGCCATCGCCCGGCGCGGCGGCGGCGCGGCAGACCGCCTCGCCGAAGTGGGGTGCTCGCCGGTGCTCTCGGCCGGGGTCTCGTGCGCGGTCTCGGGCTCGACGGCCGGAGCGGGCGGGGAGGCGACGTCAGGCCGCGTCCCGTCACGGGCGGCAGGACGGCCTCGGGCGCGGGCTGCGGCTCGGCGGGCACGTGGCTGATCAGCTCCTGGGGCAGCATCAGCAGGGCGCCGGTGCCGCCGCGCGCCGAGGGGCGGAACGACACGGTGAGGCCGTGCTTGCGGGCCAGCCGGCCGACGACGGCCAGGCCGAGCCGGGTGCCGGAGAGACCGGCCAGGTCCTGCGCCGTCGAGCCGACGGCGGCCTCCGCGCGGCGCAGCTGCACGTCGCTCATGACCAGGCCGCTGTCCTCGACCGAGATGATGACGCCGCCGGGACCTCCTCCACGTAGACGTGGACCTCGGCGGTGGGCGGCGAGAAGTTCGCCGCGTTGTCCATGAGTTCGGCCAGGGCGTGCATGACGCCCTCGGCCGCGTGTCCGGCGACGGCCGCGTCGCTGCTGGAGTGCAGCCGCACCCGCTGGTAGCCGCCGATGCGGCCCATGGCGCCGCGCAGGATCGACTCCATGACGATGGGTCGGGCCCAGCGGCGGCCGGACCGGGCGCCGGTCAGCACGGCCACGGAGTCGGCGAGCCGGCCGGCCTGGGCGGTGCGGTGGTCGAGGTGGAGCAGGTCGGTCAGGACGTCCTCGTCCGCGTGCCGGTGCTCCATCTCCCGCAGGTCGGCGAGCATGCTGGTGGCGAGGGCCTGCATGCGGCCGGCCGCGTTGGCGCGGCGGCCATGGCGGCGGACCGGGCGGACTCGGCGCGGCGCAGCCGCGCTTCGAGCCGCCGGACCTCGGCGGCCCGCTCGGCGTTCAGCTCGGCGATCCGGGCGGTGTGGGCGCGGGCGAGCTCCTCGGTCCGCGCGGCGTGGCCCGCCTCAGAGGCGGCGGCCTCCGTCTCGTACCGCTCCTCAGCACCGCCGTCCCGCGCGCCGCTTGGCCGCCTGCCGGGCGGCCAGGGCCTCCCGGGCGGCGAGTTCGGAGGTGAGGGTCTCGGCCCTGCGGCTCAGGGAGCGGGCGGTCCGCCCGTACCAGGTGACGGCGAAGGCCGCGGCCGCGAGGAGCAGGACGCCGCCGCCGGTGAACCAGCCGAGCGCGGGACGGATCTCGGACGGCACCGCGGCGACCGCCGCGACGACGAGCGCGCCACCCGCGACGGCTGTCAGCGACGAGGCGAGCAGGGCAGGACGGAAGGGGGTGGACGGCGCCGACATCAACCAGACTCTCAGGAACGGGCACGCGGGGTGGGGAGTCGCAATGACGGCACTATAGATCCGGACTTGATCGTTACGGAACCTGTCTTGATCGGATCGGTATGCAGGTTACGGAATACGCTGCCGGTCCGCCTCCGTCGTGTCCTCCGGACAGGTCAGCCCGGCGCGCTCCGCCAGCACACCGCCCTGGAAGCGGCTCTCCGCCCCCAGTTCCTCCAGGAGGTCGGCGATGTGACGACGGCAGGTGCGCAGCGACATCCCCATGCGCCGGGCGATCACCTCGTCCTTGGCGCCCTCCGCGAGCAGCCCCACCAGCGCCCGCCGCAGACTCGGCCCGACCTCCTTGTACGCGGCCTCGCTGGCGCCGTGGAAGGGGACCGCCCCGGACCAGTGCTGCTCGAACACCCGGCAGAGGTACGCCACCACGTCGGGGTCCCGGACGAGGACCGCCCCCTCGCCCGCGCCGCCGTCGGCGCGCCGGGGCAGGAAGGCCACCGACCGGTCGAAGACCACGGCCCGGTCCGGCAGTTCGGGGCGGTGCGGTACTCGGCGCCGGCCTCGGTGAGCCGCTCCACGTACCCCTGGGTGGACAGACTCGACCGCGCCGAGTGCTGGTACAACGTGCGCATCCGCACGCCCCGGCGGAGCATCGCCACGTCCCGCTCGACGGCGTCCCCGAGGCGGTGCGCGGCCCGCCCGCCGCCCGGCTGGATGCTGAACACCTCCTCGCGGCAGCGGGCCGACTCCTCGGTGAGCATCGCGGAGGCGGACGCCATGTCGGGCAGCACGTCGAAGCCCTCCCGGCGGCCCTGTTCGCGCCGGGCCGCGCGGTACCGCGGCATCAGGGAGTGCAGATCGTCACGGAGCGCCTGGGCGTGCGCGGCGGCCCGCGCGAGCTCCGCCTCCAGCGGCCCGACCACCTCCGCCGCGGCGGCGTCCGGGCTCACCGGGATCAGCTCCTCCGGCCGGCCGGGCGCCGGACGCAGCAGACGGAGCCGCCGCAGGGTGCGGCAGGCCGACTCCACGTCCCGCGCGCCCAGTCCGAGGCCGGGAAGCCCCTCCGGCGGCCTGCTCGCGAGCCCGCCGTGCTCCAGTGCGTACGCGAAGACGGCGACGGCCCCGGCGTCCAGTCGAGGCATCCCGTCCACATCCACCCCAGTAGTCACCCAATTCCCCCGTAATGCGGCCCTGCTACTTCCGTGCCATGCAGGGTATTGCCAGGTCATGGCGCTGGACCAAGAGGGCTCGCCGGGATGAACTGGTGGTGTCCGGCCGAGGGAAACCCCATCAGGCCGACATATGGCGTGAACCTTCCAGACACGGAGCTTCCCGCCCGCCCCCTCCCCTCCCGAACCAGGAGCCGCACCATGTCCGTCGCCGTCCGCTGCCTCCTCGCCCTCACCGTCCTGCTCGCCGGCGGATCGGCCGTCGCCACGGCGGCCGACGCGCCGGAGACGACACGGACGACGGCCGCGGGCCTCATGGACACCAGCTGGGGCGACGACTACCAGCGGCCCCTCCAGTAGGACCCGCCGCCGCCCGACCACTCGTCAGCCCACTCGTCAGCCCTGCGGAACGCGAGGACGAAGAGCGTGTCGTCACCCACCGGGAACCCCTCCCCGCCCGACTCCGGCCCCCGGCGGTCGCGCCCCGAAAGCCCCACGGATCGGGCCCTGTTGCCGGATGTCGTACGCGCCGTGATCGCCCGGAGCGCACCCGGGGACGAGCCGGCGGACTGGAGCGTCGAACCGGGCGAGTTCTGGTGCCACGTCGTGCCCGGCGGAGCCGTCGCCCGCGCCCAGGGCTGGAAGCTCCACGTCCCGGCCACCCCGCTCTCCGCACCCCTGGTCCTGGCCCGGTCCGCCGAGGTGCTCGTGGCCCACCGCGCGGCCTTCAAGTTCGCCGGGAGCCCGGCCAAGGTGGCCGCGCTGGTGTCCGGGCGCTTCGCCCGCGGCGGAGGCGGCAAGTTCCTCACCGTGTACCCGTCCGACGACGAGCAGTTCCGACGGCTCGCCGAGGAACTCCACCGGGCCACCGAGGGGTTGCCGGGCCCGCCGTCCTCTCCGACCGGCGCTACCGCCCCGGCAGCCAGGTCTTCTACCGGTACGGAGTGTTCAAGGGCGTCCGTGAACTCACGGCCGACGGCTCCTTCGCCGCCCGCCTCACCGACCCCGGGGCCGGCCGGTCGCCGACGAGCGCAACGCCTGGTTCAGCCCGCCCGCCTGGGCCGGCGACCCTTCCCCGACCGCCCCGCCGCGCCCGCCCGCAGCACGGCCACGGCCAAACCCGTCCTGCTCGGCGACCGCTTCCTCGTACGGGGCGCGATCCAGCACTCCAACAAGGGCGGGGTGTTCCGCGCCGAGGACACCCGCACCGGCGCGCAGGTCGTCGTCAAACAGGCCCGCCCCCACGTGGGCGCCGGACTCGAAGGCCTGGACGTCCGCGACCTGTTGCGCCGCGAGGCCGCGCTGCTCGAACGGTTCGGGCGAGCCCACCCCGACCGGGTCCCCGTCCTCGTCGAGGTGTTCGAGCAGCAGGGCAGCGTGTTCCTGGCCACCGCCTCGGTCCGGGAGCCACGCTCCGGCGCACCGTCGCCGAACGCCTGGCGCGCGAGGGCGGCGGCTGCCCCGACGACCGCACGGCCGCCTCCCTGGCGGCGCCCTCGTCGAACTCGTCGCCACCGCCCACGAACTCGACGTCACCCTCCACGACTTCAACCCCAACAACATCATGGTCGCCCCGGACGGGCGGCTCGTCCTCATCGACCTGGAGATGGCGGCCCCGGAGGAGCGCTGGGTGCTCGGCGCCACCCCGGCTACACCGCCCCGAACTGCGCGCCGCCGACCAGGTGGCCCCCGCCCTGCCGCCCGACGTCGACCTCTACGCCCTCGGCGCCACCGTGCTGCACGCCCTCAGCGGCGCCGACCCCTCTTCGCCGAGGACCTCCCGCGCGAGACGGCCCGGCCGCACGAACAGCGCCTCGCCGACCTCGTCGAGCTGCTCTCCCGCGACCACCCGCCCGTACGCCGCTTCGCGCCGCTGATCCGGGGACTGATGCGGGACGAGCCGGCGGACCGCTGGAGCCTGGACCGGGCACGGGAGTTCCTCGCGGAAAGCCGAGTGGAAAACCTCACGGAAGAGCTCAGGGAGAGCTCCACGGAGAGCTCCACGGAGAGCTCCACGGAGAGCTCCACGGAGAACCGGGAGGGCGTGGCGGTACGACCGAAGACCGACCGGCACGCGGCCACGGCGGCCACGGCGGCCACGGCGGCCACGCGTGAGCGTCTCCTGCACGACGGCATCGCGCACCTGCTGGCCACGATGCGCCCGCACGACCCCGAACGGCTGTGGGTCTCCGACTCGTTCGGCGAGACCTGCGACCCGGTGGCCGTGCAGCACGGCTCGGCGGCGGCGTCGCCCTGCTCGCCAGGGCCCTCGGCCACTGGGACGCGGGGTTCCCTCCAGGGGCCGGTGCCGTGACCCGTGAGGCGCTCGCCGAGGGCCTCCGCTCCGCCGCCCGCTGGACGGCGGAGCGGCAGGAGGCGCTGCCGAGCACGCTCCCGGGCTGCACTTCGGCCGCTCGGGCACCGCCTGGGCGCTGCTCGACGCCGCCCGCGCCCTGGGCGACACCGCTCTCGCGGACCGGGCCGTCGCGCTGGCCCTCGAACTGCCCGTCCACGGCCCCAATCCGGACGTCTGCCACGGCGTGGCGGCTCCGGTCTCGCGCAACTGCACTTCTGGCGCACCACCGGAGACCCGCGCTTCCTGGACCGCGCCGCCGAGGTAGCGGACGGACTGCTCGACGCGGCGCGGCGCACCCCGAAGGGTCTTCTGGCCGGTGCCGGAGGACTACGGCTCCGCGCTCGCCGGAGCCTGGCACTACGGCTTCGCGCACGGCGTGGCCGGGGTCGGCACCTTCCTGCTGCTCGCGGCCGGGGCCACCGGCGACGGACGGTTCCTCGACGTGGCAGGCGAGGCGGGGCCACGCTCACGGCCGCCGCCGCGGCGGCCCGGCGGGCGCGCTGTGGCCCGTCGACCGGGCCCGCCACCTCTCCGACTCACCGGAACTCGCCCGGCACTGGTGCAGCGGCTCCTCCGGGATCGGCACCTTCCTGGTCCGGCTCTGGGAGGCGACCGGTGCGTCCGACGAGGCCCTCCGCGACCTGGTGGACGGCGCGGCCCTCGCGGTACGGGCGGGCAGGGCCACCGACTCGCCGGCGACCTGCCACGGCCTCGCCGGGAACGCCGAGTTCCTCCTCGACGCGGCCGTACGGACCGGTGACGAGCGGCACTTCGCCGCGGCCGGGCTCCTCGTCGAGCACCTGGCGGCGCAGGCCGTGCTGCGCGACGGACGCCTCCTGGTGCCCGACGAGAACCGCAGGACCGTCCTCGCCGAGTACGCCACCGGCCTCGCCGGGAGCCTCTCCCTGCTGCTGCGCCTGCGCGGCGGAGGCCCGCGGGCCTGGCTGCCGGAGGACGGGCCGGTCCACCTGAGTGTCCGGCGGCCCCAGGCCGCCGGCGATCCACCGAAGAATCCGAAGAATCAGAAGAAGGAGACCGCCATGATGGAGTTCGACATCGACGCCCTGCAGGTCCTGCCGGAGGAGGTCCGCACCGAGGACGCCCGCGGTGAGGAGCACGCCGCCGCGCTGATCACCGCCTGCCGCTGGCTCACGAGCGGCTGCTGACCCGGCCGCTCACGGAGGGGCCGGCGTCCCGGCCGGCCCCCTCGCCGCGGAGGTACGACCGTAGACTCGAAGTACGGGCGTGCCGCGCCCCCGCGTTCACGGCTGGAGGCGGCGATGACCAGGCTGACGGGCAGGGCCCTGCGGGTGACGGTCTTCGTGGGCGAGACCGATCTGTGGCACCACAAGCCCCTGTACACCCAGATCGTCGGCCGTGCCCGCGAGGCCGGTCTCGCGGGCGCGAGCGTGTTCCGCGGCATCGAGGGCTTCGGTGCCTCCTCCCTGATCCACACCCAGAGGCTGCTCTCGCTGAGCGAGGACCTCCCCGTGGCCGTGGTCATCGTCGACACCGAGGAGAAGATCCGGGCCTTCCTGCCCCAGCTCGACGAACTGGTCGGCGAGGGCCTGGTGATCCTCGACGACTGCGAGGTCATCCGCTACGTCGGCCGTGCGAAGTCCGCCTGAGGTTCACGAGGGCATGATCGCCGAGAGGCCCTTGCGGAGGTCCTCCGCGTTCATGACGGGGAGTAGTGGATCCTGGCGTTGATCCCGGTGAAGAACGGCTCCGAGATCTTCGGAAGTTGGGAAGGGTCGGCCAGGTCGAAGAAGACGTAGGCGGTCCGGCATCCGTCCTCGACGGTGAAGTAGGCGGCTTCCGCCTGGAGTTCCTGGAGCTTGCCCTCCATGAGCTCCAGCAGGGTTCCCCGCTTGATGGCCTCGTTGGAGGCCGGGGTGTCCATCTGGATCTTCAGCAACATGCGCATGGCGCGGCCTTTCCCGGCCGGGCGGGCGCTCCGTTCGGGCGCTCGGGATCCCGGACGCGCTCATTTCCAGCGTCCTCCTTTCCCTCCGGCGGGACCACTCGGCGAGACCACTCGGCGGGACCGCCGGCGGCGCTACCACGGCCCCCGGGGGAGGAAGGCGGGCCGCAGTGAGGTGTCCACCGGGTCGTAGTAGCGGTGGAAGACCGGGGTCGTGGAACCGGAGACGGGGGGAACGATCCAGCTCCAGTCGGCCGGAGTGGGCCTGCCGTGGCGGCTCTCCTGGGCGATGTGACGCAGGAAGCGCTCGGACTCGGTGTGATGGTCGGCCATGGTCACCCCGGCCCGCTGGAAGGAGTGCAGCACGGCCACGTTCAGTTCGACGAGCGCCCGGTCCCGCCACAGGGTGCGCTCAGAGGAGCGGTCGAGACCGAGACGGTCGGCGACCACCGGGAGGAGGTCGTACCGCTCGGTGTCGGCGAGGTTCCGGGCGCCTATCTCCGTCCCCATGTACCAGCCGTTGAACGGGGCCGCCGGATAGCGGACCCCGCCGATCTCCAGCGTCATGTCGCTGATCGCCGGCACCGCGTACCAGCGCAGCCCCAGCTCCGCGAACCACTCGTGGTCCGGATGCCGGAGCGGCACCTCCAGGACGGAACCGTCCGGCACCTCGTACCACTCGGGCCGCCCGCCCGGACGCTCCTCGATCATCAGCGGGAGCACCTGGAAGGCCTCCTCGTCCCGCTTCCAGCCCAGGTCGCGGGCGCGGGCGGTCGACGCCGCGCCGCGCGGGTCGCCGAGCCAGCGGCCCTCGGGGTGCGGTGTCCCGCGTAGCGGACCAACTGGTCGTTGACGATGCGCGGAGCGGGCGGCCCGGCCGGTCGGGGGCGAACACCGAGATGACCGGGCGGATGCGGCCGCCGTTCCCGGCGAGCCTCAGGTGCTCGAAGCAGTGGGCGGCCATGTCGTCGGCCGAGGTGACCTGCCGCAGGTCGCGCACCACGAGGCTGCGCCAGTACAGCCTGCCGATGCAGCGGGCGGAGTTGCGCCAGGCGACCCGGGCGCCGAAGGAGAGCTCGGCCGGGGTGTGCTCGTACGTACCGGTCCGGTCGATCGCGGTGAGCACCTCCCGGACCCGGCGCTCCACGTCCCCGGCCTCGGGCTGCTCGTGGTGGAACTGGCGGACGAAACCCTCCGCCTCCCGACGGTCCGTCACCTGCGGGACCGGGGGCGGTGGTTGAAGCGGCCACGCGCCGGACGGGGGCGCGGTCGTGAACGGACAGGTGCTGACGGCGGCGGCGGCCTTGCGGCGGCGGCCCAGGCTGAAGACCAAGGTGATTCCTCCCGCCCCCATGACTACCGCACGTGTGCGCGTGGTTGTGGAGAGTAGGCGGAGTTCGGGATGCGGAGGGCGCCGCGCTGATAAGGTGCGCGGCGCCCTCCGTCCTCAGGGGCTCAGATCCCCGCGACCTTGGACGTCGCCGTCAGCTCGTAGACCAGGGTGACCGTACGCCGCCCGCCGGGCGGCAGCGGGACGTCCCAGCGGACGACGCCCTCGTCGTCGACCGCGTCGGGGGCCGGGGAGCAGGCCTCCTTCCGCAGCCGCACCTCCACCGCCGACACCTCCGAGACGGGGATCCGCTCCCGCAGGGCGATCACCCGCTCGCCCTCCTCCCCGGGCGGCGAGAACCGGGACAGGTGCAGCCGGACCGTACGGGTCACCACCGTCCGCTGGGTGAGGCCGGCGGTGTCGCGGGACTCCTCGGCGTGCCGGACCACCCGGTGGTCGTCGCGGCTGCCGAAGGCGAGCTCGACGGCGGCGCCGGGGGCCGTGAAGTCCAGCGTCCGCGGCCGGTGAACCCGCTGCCCGGACCAGGTCCACGGGCCCGGCGAGCAGCGCGTGCCCGGACCGGTTGTCGCACCGCACCACCTGGGTGACCAGCGGCGACAGCTCGGGCGAGCAGGCGTACTCGCTGCTCGCGGCCGTCGTGAACACGGACAGCGGCACCCGGTGGGCCCGGCCGTCCGAGGGCACGGACACGGGCGCGGGGAGTGCAGGACCCGCGCCTCGCCGCCGTCGTCCACGCCCGGCAGCCCGAGGACCGGGGCGGGCCCGAGCGTCGCGATCTCCTCCTCGCGGACCTCGACGTCGATCGTGCGGCGCTCCGCCGCGGTGCGGTCCTGAGCGTCAGCCGGTCCTCGGCGAGCCGCGGCGGATCGGCGGCGAGCGACGACCGGGCGGTCGACAGCGTCAGCCGTACGTCCGACCAGTCCTCGCCGGTGCGCTGCCAGACCACGGCGTCGGTCTCCAGGGTCAGGAGTCCCCGTCGAGCACGGCCCGGTAGGCGGGCCTCCACAGCGCGCACGGGGTGAGGTGGCTCAGCCGCATCCGCACGGGCCCGGCGGCCTCGGCCTCCACGGTCAGCTCGATGTGGGCGGTCAGCTCGGCGGGTTCCTCCTCGGCGAGGTCCATGGCCCGCCGGACGGCGCCCAGTTCGGCATCGAGTGCCGTCAACCGGGCCTCCGCGACGCGGAGTTCCTCGCCGTACGTGTCGCGCTCGGCGTCCACGCGGTCGAGTTCGCGGCCCCAGCGGGGCCCTTCGGACTCCCGTACCCGACGCCCTCGCCGATCTCCCGCAGCAGGTCGGCGGCGAGCCGCCCAGCAGGTCGAGGCGGGCCCGCAGCCGGTCGCGCCGCCGCTCCACGCCGAGGCGCTCCTCTTCGAGGGCGTGCGCGCGGTGCGCGAGAGCCGAGTCGTCCCCGGTGGGCGGGACCGGCTCGCGGGGGGTCCAGGCGCGGACGATCCGTACGTCGAGCACGGTGGCCCGGTGGCCGGAGACCGGCTCGGCGTGGAGGGTGTGGTCGACGGCCAGCGCGCTGACGGGCCCGAGCCGCAGGCGCTGGACGCCCGCCTCCAGGTCGAGCACGGCGGTGCGCTCGACGTGGGCGCGGTCCTCCAGACAGGTGACGGCGGTGACGGGAAGGGCGATCGGCTTCGGATCCGTGGACATCGTGGGGTCAGCTCCTGCGGTTGCCGTCGACCAGGGCCTTGCCGGCCGGGATGCGGATCTCGTAGCCGCCGTCGAGCACGGCGGTGCCGCCGGCGGGCAGCTCCACCCGCCAGACGCGGGTGCCCGGGGCGAGCGGCTCCGGCACGGCCCCGTCCTCGGGAGCCGTCCAGTCGGCGCGCTCCTCGATGCGGACGTCCGGCTCGGAGGAGACCGGCACCCGCTCGTGGACCTCGACGGTGACGGGCCCCGCGAGGCGGTTGGCCAGTTCCACGTGGACGCGGTGGTCGAGGACGGTGACGTTGTTCCGCAGGCCCGCGGTCGACTCCTTCAGATGGGTGCGGCGGGTGACGCGGACGCCCTCGGCCGGCCCGAGACCGATGCGCCGCACGCCGCCGGGCGCGAGCGTGGGCAGGGCGGCGGTCAGCAGGAAGTCGTCGTCGACGGTGACCTCCACCGGTCCGGCGAGCAGCGCCTGCCGGGTGGTGTTGGAAACGGCGAGGGTCGCGTACACCGTCTGCTCCACGGACGGCACGCAGAGGTGCTCGGTGTGCAGGACGACCGGGATCTCGCCGACGGTGACCGTGTGCCAGGTGCCGTCCGAGGGCACGTCGGCGCGGGCGGCGGCGTCGAAGCGGTGGTCGAAGGAACCCGCCGAGGTGCGCGGGCGCACCGCGTGCCGGGGCAGCGGCAGCCCGCCACCGCCTCGGCACGGCGGCGGTACTCGTCGGTCACCGCGTCGGAGGAGGTGCCGGGGAACAGCCGGCGCGGCGGGTGCCCGGCTCCTCGGGGCCGCACAGCACGAGGCCGGCGTAGTCGAGTTCGGCCCCGCTCGGCCGCGGCGGACCCGCGGCCGGTGGCGGCGGTGGCGCCGCCGCGCCCGGAGCCACGGGGCCCTGGGGCGCGGCTGCCGGGGACGGGCGGCCCGCGAAACCGCTCCTGCCGCCGGCGCGCGGCGGCCGCCCGGCCGGGGGCCGCCGACCGCAGGAGGTCCGTCCTCGTCCCCGAAGGCCTGCGGAGCGGAGCCGTACGCGCCACCGGGCGGCGGCGGCCCGGCGAGCGCGGGCGGCGGGGCGGTACGGGCACGGGCGCGGCCACGGACGCGGGAACGGCCACGGGCACGGGCGCCGAGTCCGCCGCGCCGCCCGCCACGGCGCCTCCCGCCGCGAAACCGGTGCGGAACGGAGCCGGGCCCGCCGCCCTGTACCCGGAGAACAGGTCGGCGAGCCCCGCCGGGGTTCGCGCCAGCCGGACGGCGCGGGCGCGGACTGGCGGCGGCCGATCCGGATCGAGCGGAGCGCCGGAAGATCGGTGCGGCGCCGCAGATCGGCGGTGGCCAGGGCGAGGCGCACCCGGTCCAGTCCTCGCCGGTGCGCTGGGCGACCGAGGCGCGCAGCACCAGCCGCCGCCGCCGTCGCCCTGACGGTGGGCGAGGCGGTACGTCGGCACCCAGACGGCCCCCGGCACGCCGTACTCCAGCTCCACGTCCACCTCCTCCGCGTCCCCGGCGCCGACGAGGGTCAGGACGGCGCACACCGAGGTCGCGACATGGGCCGACGGCGCGTCGGTGGAGGCGCGGTGCAGCCGGTCGCAGGCCACCTCGAACTCGTGCTCGGCGAGCCGGAGGGCCTCGTCCAGCTCGGCGAGCCGGGCGTGGAGCCGCGCCAGCCGCTCGTCGACGAAGTCGGCGAGCTCCAGCCACGCGTCGACCGGGGTGCGGCGGTGCTGCGGGTCCTCGCGCTTGCGGCCGGGCGGGACGGGCCGCAGGCCGCCGACCTCCGCGATCAGGGTCAGCTGCCGGTCGCGGCGCGCTCGCGCCGCCGTGCGGGCCTCCTGGAGCCGGTCGACCTCGCGCCGCAGCTCGTCGGGAGCGCCGTCGTCGTACGGCTCCGCCTCGATCTCCACGCGCGCCTCGGTGACCCGCGCCCCGGAGGCGCCCAGGACCCGGGCCCGCAGCGAACCGGCGTCCAGGGTGCGGGCAGCCCCGTCACCCGTACCCGGCCGTCCGGCGGCACGACGCCCCGGGCCAGCCGCCGGCAGAGCGCGCCCTGCGCGTACACCATGACCGAGTCGAGGTTCGACCCCCACCTCGGCACCGCACCGACCGTCATGCGCCCCCCTGCTCATCCGTGTCGGGGGAAGCCTACGCCGTGCCGGTCCGCGCGGCTCCGGAGCCTTGTCGGGGAGGGGCGACGGCTGCAAGATCCTCCGTGTGAGGGACACGGGTGGGAACACAGAGGGAAAGGCCGGTGCGTCGTGGGGGAGACGATGACGAAGGGGAGCAACGGGTTCGTTCCTTCGGTGCCGTTGAGGATCGCCGTACGCGGCGGCGTCGACGCCATGGCGCTGCTGCTCGGCGAGTCCGGGAAGGTCAGGGGCGACGGGGACGTCGTCTTCCACGGAGCCCCGGCGCACCCCTCCGGAGCCGTCCGGCTGACGGGGTCGCCGGAGGCCGGCACGGCGTGGCTGGAGATCGGCCTCACCTCGCTGGAGGAGCAGGTCACCCGCGTCCTCGTCGTCGGTTCGACCGACCACGGCGCGCTGCGGGACGCCGCCGGACTGTCGGTGGAGGCCTTCGCGCCCGACGGCACCCCGGTGGCGCGGTACGACGTCACGGACGCCGCCGGGGAGACGGCGATGGTGCTGGCCGAGCTCTACCGGCGGGCGGGCGGCTGGAAGTTCCGCGCCGTGGGCCAGGGCTGGGTGACGGGCCTCGCCGGTCTGGCCACGGACCACGGCGTGGACGTGGCCGACTCCGGAAGCGAGGGAGCACCGCGGGGCGGAGACGTGTCGCGGGGTGGAGGCGTTCCGGCCCCGGCACCCGCCGCCCCGGCAGCGGTCCCGACCTTCGCGGTCCCTCCGGCAGCGGTCCCGACCTTCGCGGTCCCTCCGGCACCGGTCCCTCCCGTAGCGGCCCCGCCCGTCGCCGTCCCTCCCGCCGTGGCCCCGCCCGTGACGCCGGTCCCCGCCGTGGTTCCGCCCGTCACCGCCGACCGGTGGACGTACGGGCCCGTCTTCGAGCCGTACACGGAGACCGGACGGGACAACGACGTGATCACCGTGGGCGGGCTCCCGCCGGGCCCGGTCGTCGTCCAGCTGGACGTCAGGGGCGACGGCTACACGGGCCTCTGGGTGCTGAACCGGCGGAACAAGGAGGGGGACAACCTCGTCAACAGCACGGAGGAGGACTTCCACGGCACCCTCCTCGCCACGGTCCCGGGACACGGGACCCTGCGCCTGAAGCTGCAGGCGGAGGGGCCCTGGCAGGTCCGGGTGTCACCGCTGGCGGCGGCCCCGCGCCTGACGGAGGAGGAGGCGGAGTACCGGGGCCCCGAGGTGCTGCTGCACACGGGCGGCGTGGCCGACATGGCCGTCCACTACCGGGGCGACGACAACCTCATCGTCCACGTCTACGAACTCGCGGGGCACGACGACCACACGACCCTGCCCTCGTACGACAACGTGGTCAACGAGATCGGCAAGCGCCGCGAGACCGTCCCGCTGACCGAGGGACCGCTCATCGTCCAGTTCGAGATGGCGGACGGCCCGTGGCGGGCGCGGCTGAAGCGGCTCCAGCCGTCGACCCGCCCCTGCCCCCGGCCCCGCCGGCGCGGCGGCACCCGTCCCGTTCGCCGCCCCGGCACTCCGGCCTGGCCTGCCAAGGAGGACGGGGCCGCCCGCGCAGGAACTGGTTCTCACGCGGCCGGGGTGACACCCCAGGGCCGCGCCGACCTCGCCCGCCAGGGCGACCAGATCCCCGGAGGGCGCCGTCGGGTAGGTCTGGTGACCGTGGGCCCAGGCGTCCTCCCGGGCGAACCAGTCGACGGCAACCGGCGCCGTGCCCCGGACCAGCGCGGTGTCCAGGCTCGCGAAGTACGCGGCCCAGCGCGGCGCGTACACGTCCTGGACGAGACCGGCCCACTCCCGGTTGGCGTAGTCGTGGAGGCCGCCGGTCTCGCTCGGCCCCGGTCGGCCCAGGTGGTGAGGATCGCGCGGGCGTCGTACTCCAGCCGGTCCCGCTCGGCCGCGTCGGCGCCCCAGGAGCGGGCGTCGGCGAGCCACGGGCCGAGCAGGAGGCGGCGGTCGGAGGCGACGAGCCGTCCCAGCAGCTCCTCGTCGGCGTTCCACTCGCGGACCAGCTCCGGAAGCCCGCCAGGTCCTTCGCCTCGTACGCGGCCTTGACGCGCGGCAGCAGGACCCGGCTCCGGTTGGTGAGCGCCTGGCGCGCCACGTCCACCACGTCGTAGCGGTACGCGTCCGAGGCCCGCAGCGCCGGGGCCACCCGGAGCAGCTCCGTCAGGGCGCGTTCCACCGTCGCGGCGTCGTACCGCATGGCGGCCGGGCTCCAGCGCGCCGCCTTCGAGGCCGTCAGGCTCGGCCGCGCCGTGAAGAGGCTGTCCTGCGGCTCGCTCCACGTGCCGGAGGCACCGCTGTACGGGCCGAGGCGCAGCTGCTCCCACGCGGCGGCCGCGTGCGGGTCGGCCCGCCGTAGCGCCGGGCCGCGTACGCGGCGAACCAGGCGCGCTGGTCGACCGGGCCCGGCTCCCAGGCGAGCTCGGTGAACAGGTCGAACGAGGCGGGGTTCCCGCCGGTGCCCTCAGGGAGCCAGGCGATGCCGCGCAGCGCGCTGCCGGACTTGGCCAGCCAGCTGTGGAAGCGCTCCGTCCACACGCCCGTGTTGGCGCCCAGGCTGGTGTGGCCGCCGAAGTTGGCGATCGCGCCGAAGGCGTACGGCGCGCCGCCCACTCCGTCTCGCGGTCGAGCCCCTCGTAACGGTCGGAGAGGCCGTCGACGATCAGCACCCGGCCGCGGTCCACCCCGTTCAGGAGGGCCGCGGTCGGGTTCTTCTGCCAGCCGAGCATGACCCAGGTGGCACCCGGGTGCGCCGCGTCCAGGGCCCGCTGGACGGCCTGGGCCGCCCGCGTGACGTCGACCGGGCCGGGGGTGCCGCCCTCGTGCAGCAGGTCCATCTTGAACATGTCGCTGTCGCCGAACCGCTCCCGCTGCGCCCGGTAGTAGGCGGCGGCCAGCTCGCCGAAGACCGGCCCGGTCGGGTCCAGCCAGTCGGGCCGGGCGAACCCGACCCACTTGCCCTGCGGGACGGTGGCCGCGCCCGGGTTCCGGTCGGCGAAGCCCGGCGGCACCGTGCCGAAGAAGCCCGGCAGGACGGGGGTCATGCCCAGGGCGCGCAGGTGTCCGGCGATCCGGCTCCCCAGCGCCGCCCGGGCCTCGATCAGCCGCTCCGACACCGGCCCCCCGAAGCCCGACATGTTCTGCAGCAGCCACCAGGCCTGGTGCGCGGGGCCGGGGATCCAGGCGCGCAGCTCCGCCGCGTCGTAGCCGAACCCCTGGAGCGCCCGGTAGTACGGGTACTCGGCCCCGGTCGGCACGAAGACCTCGTTCACGCCGTGCAGCGCCATCAGGTCGATGTCGCGCTGGTACGAGGCGAAGTCGCGGTACGCCCCGGAGTACCCCTCGTCGGTGTCGTTCAGGGCGTAGCGGTGGGGCACCGCCGCCGAGCGGGTGATCGTGCCCGGGACGGCCGGGAGCGTGGCCGGCAGCCGGCCGACGCTGTCGCCCGGCCAGCCGATGTCGACCCCGGCGACCCGCTCCAGGTACCAGCCCACTCCGGTGAGCAGCGTGGCCGGCGAGGTGCCCCGCACCTGGATCGCGCCCGCCTCCCCGGAGACCGAGAAGTAGTCCCCGGAGTCGGGCTCCTCCACGGGGACCAGGGTGAACTGCGCGGCCTTGGCGGCCAGCAGGCGTTCCAGGCCCGCCCGCGCGGGCCCCGGGTCGAAGGCGGGCGCGGCGGCGGAGGCGGTGGCGCCCGGCAGGGACGGCACGCCGGGCGCGGCGGAGACCACGGCGGCGAGCACCGGGACGACGAAGGTGTTGCGGCAACGACGGATCAGGCGGCTGCCCATCAGGCTCCCTGCTCGAAGGGGACGACGGTGTGCGGACGACCACTCTCCGACGCCTCGCGCCCCCGGCCGCGCAAGCGGAGCCGGGGAACGGCGGCGCTCATCCTTGCGGGTGCGCGCGTTCGAGGCGGGGGAGCGAACCCGGCGGGACCGGTGCGGCGCACACCGGCCGGGAGCGCGGTGTACCTGACGCCCGGGAGGCCTGGCAGACTTCGGGCCCTCACGGTCGTACTATTTTCACGACTCCTGGAGGCTCCATGGCGCAGTGGTCCGGTCATCCGGCCCGCCCGAGCGGGAAGGCCGCGCGATGACGCTGTGCCGTACCCGTCGTGCCGATCCGGCCGCGCTCCTCGTCCGCAGCGCGCCCGCCGTCCCCACCGCCGCCGTGCTGCTGCTGCACGGCGGCCGCGAGGAGGCCCCGAGCCGCCGCCCGCCCTCAACCTGCCCGCGCTGCGGATGCGCCCCTTCGTCGGCGCCGTGACCCGGGCCGTCCGGGGGCGCGGGGTGCTGGTGGCCGAGGTGCGCTACCGCCACCGAGGCTGGAACGGCGAGCGCGCCGACGCCGCGCGGGACGCCGAGGCCGCCCTCGCACGGCTCCGGGAGCGGGCCGGGCCCGTGCCCGTCGTGCTCCTCGGCCACTCCATGGGCGGCCGGGCCGCGCTCCGCGCCGCGGGCGACCCTGCCGTGCGCGGGGTCGTCGCGCTCGCGCCGTGGTGCCCCGCCGACGAGCCGGTGGACCACCTCGGCGGCCGGCGGCTCTACCTGCTCCACGACGAGACCGACCGGGTGACCTCGGCCCGGCAGTCCTGGGAGTTCGTCCGCCGGGCCAGGGAGGCGGGCGCCGACGCGGCCGGCATCCCCATGCCGGCCGGCGGCCACGCCATGATCCGCGGCGCGGACCTCTGGCACCGGCGGGCGGCCGAACTCACCGCGGCACTGCTCTCGCACGGCTGAGCCCGGCGGACGACCTGACGGAGTTCCCGACGGTACGGGGCGGTCCGCGGCCGAAGCGCGCGGACCGCCCCGTACCGGCTCAGCGGGTGCCGGGACGGAGTCCAGGAGAACACGGCCGTGAGGGCGGCCCGCAGCGCCGATTCCGGGTCCTCCGAGGTCCCCTCGGACCGCCAGGCGACGAACCCGTCCGGACGGACCAGGACCGCGCCGCCCGCGGTCACGCCGTGGGCCTCCGTCCAGTCCGCGCCGTCCACCGGGGACAGCTCCGCGTCCGGGCCGTCGCCGATCCGGTACGAGGCGAGGGGCAGCGCCAGGCGCTCGGCGACGCGCGCGGCCGCGGTGTGCCAGGCGCCCAGGGCCCCCGCCGAGCTCAGCAGGACCGGAGTCCGCTCGTACAGGTCCAGGGTGGAGATCCGTTCGCCCGCGCGGTCCAGCCACAGGTGCGGCGCGCGGCTGCCGGGCTCGCCCGTCAGACGGAGGGCGTCCGGGACGACCGGCACCGCCGGGTCCGCGCCCAGGACCGCGCCCCGCGGATAGCGGTAGCCGAGCGCGACGTTGAGGATCCCGCCCCGCTTCCCGCCCGCCCCCGGCCCCGGCGCGTACCCGGGTGGCTGTGCTCGACCGAACGCGAGGAGCGCGGGCGCTCGTCGCCTCCGCGACCGGCCGGCGCTCCGCGTCGTAGGAGGCGAGCAGCTCGGGCCCGGCCCAGCCGCCCAGGACCGCCGCGAGCTTCCAGGCGAGGTTGTGGGCGTCCTGGATGCCGGTGTTGGAGCCGAAGGCCCCCGTCGGCGGCATCTCGTGGGCCGAGTCGCCGGCGAGGAACACCCGCCCGTCCGCGTACCGTTCGGCGATCCGCTCGGCCGCGTGCCAGGGCGCCCGGCCCGTGACCTCCACGTGCAGGTCCGGGACGCCCACGGCGCGCCGGATGTGTTCCCTGCACCGCTCGTCGGTGAACTCCTCCAGGGTCTCGCCGTGTTCGGGGTGCCAGGGGCGTGGAAGACCCACCGCTCGGCGTTGTCCACCGGGAGGAGCGCCCCGTCGCCCTCCGGGCTCGTCAGGTAGCAGACGATGAAGCGCCGGTCGCCGACGACGGCCGCGAGGTCGCGGGACTCGAACGTGATGCTCACGTTGTGGAACAGGTCGCCCGGACCGGTCTGCCCGATGCCGAGCTGCTCGCGGATCGGGCTGCGCGGGCCGTCCGCCGCGACAAGGTAGTCCGCCCGGACCGTGGTGTGCTCGCCGGTCTCCCGGCTCTTGACCCGCGCGGTCACCCCCTCGGCGTCCTGCTCGAACGACATCAGCTCGGTCGAGTACCGCAGGTCCCCGCCCAGCTCCCGGGCACTGCGCAGCAGCACCGGTTCGAGGTCGTTCTGGCTGCACAGGCACCATTCGGCGGGGCTGAACCGCGCGAGACCGCCTCCCGGGTCGATGTGCCGGAACAGCCACTCGCCGGCGTCGCCCACCAGGGTCGGCGTCTGCAGGATCCCGTTGTTCGCCGACAGGGTCTTCGCGGCCTCGTGGACGCGCGGGCGGATGCCGGCGCCGCGGAACACCTCCATGGTGCGCACGTTGTTCCCGCGTCCGCGCGGGTGGAGCGAGGTGCCCGCATGGCGCTCGACGAGCAGGTGCGGCACCCCGAGACGCCCCAGGAACAGCGAGGTGGACAGGCCCACCAGCGAGCCGCCCACGACGAGGACGGGCGTGCGGTGTCCGATCTCACCGGTCGCTTCGCTTCGGTTCATCGATGGCCTCCAGCGTCACCGGTGACGCGGGTCGGGGATGGGGATGCAGATGCCTGCCCGGCCGAGCCCCGGACCGTGCGCGCGCGCCACCCGAATGACGCGCGGTTCACTCATCCGCCCCGTGGGGCTCGCGTGGAGGTGTGGCCCGCGTGAAGGTTCGGTACATGACGACCCCGGCCGTTCCGGCCAGGCGGTCCCTTCCCGCTCTCGCAGACGAGAAAGAGGTGCGCCGGATGACCAGCACGGCACGCATATCGCAGTCGGTCTTCGACGGGTCCAGGCTGCGGGTGATCCTGCTGCTCGACCTGTACGACGGGGCCCAGCAGCAGTTCCTCGAAGCGTACGAGGTCATGCGCAAGCAGGTGGCCGGCGTCCCCGGTCACGTCAGCGACCAGCTCTGCCAGTCCATCGAGAACCCCTCGCAGTGGCTCATCACCAGCGAATGGGAGAGCGCCCCGCCGTTCCTCGCCTGGGTGAACAGCGAGGAGCACGTCGAGATGGTCAAGCCGATGCACAGCTGCGTCCGGGACACCCGGTCCATGCGCTACAGCATCCTCCGGGAGACCGGCGGTCGGCGGCCGCTCGCCCCGGAATCGGCCCAGGGCGAGCAGGTGGCCGCCCGCGTCGGCGACGGGGTGACGCGCCACGCGCTCACCTTCACCGTCAAGCCGGGCTCCGAGTCGAAGGTCGCGGAGCTCCTGGCGGGCTACGAGTCGCCCGAGGCCCAGGTCGACGAGAACACCCGGCTGCGCCGGACCTCGCTGTTCATGCACGGCAACCGGGTCGTGCGGGCCGTCGAGGTGGAGGGCGACCTCCTGTCCGCGCTGCGGCACGTCGCCCGCCAGCCCGGGGTCCGGGCCGTCGAGGAGGCCATCAACCCCTACCTGGAGCAGGACCGGGACCTCACCGACCCCGAGTCGGCCCGCGTCTTCTTCACCCGCGCGGCCCTCCCGGCCGTGCACCACGTGGTCGCCGCCCGCCCCGAGCCGGCCGACCTGCGGCGCCACGCCCTGTACTACCCGGCCAAGGAGGGCCGCGGCACGGACCTGGCCCGGCTGCTCGCCCAGCAGGACGCGGAGGCGGCGGTCGACCCCGACAGCCCCGTGTACGGCAGCACCGTCTTCCAGCGCGACGACGTCGTGGTGCGCCTCGTCGACGTCGAGGGCGACCTCGACCTCGATCCCGTCGCCGCCCTCGGCGTCAAGGGCGCGCGGAAGGCCAAGGTCCTGGAGCGCCTCCTCGACGGAGCCGCGATCGGCGTCGAGGGCTCGCTGGACACCGAGCGCAACCTCAACCGGCTCCTGTCGCACGCCGACATGCTGCCCGTCACCGACCGCAGCTCGGCCGACTCCTGAGAGGACGGCACCGGGGCCACCGGCCCGACCGCCCAGGAGAGACCGGCCCCGGCCACCGGCCCCGACCGCCCGTCACATCTCACCGCACCACTCGGAGGTATCAACCATGCTCGAGCAGACTCGGCTCATCGTGAACCTGAGCGACACGGAGCCCAACCGCAGACGCGGGGGCGACGTGCGGGCCATGCTCACGCCCGCCACGGTGAAGTCGACCAGCGGCTTCATGGGGATGGCCATCGCCCAGCCGGGCGAGCGCATCGCCGAGCACTACCACCCGTACTCCGAGGAGTTCGTGTACGTCGTCTCCGGCCGGTTCGAAGTCGACCTGGACGGCGAGACGCACCCGCTCGCGCCCGACCAGGGCCTCCTGATCCCCATCGGCGTCCGGCACCGCTTCCGCAACGTCGGCGACGTGGAGGCCCGCATGGTCTTCCACCTGGGGCCGCTCGCCCCGCACCCCAGCCTCGGCCACGTCGACACGGAGACCGCCGAGGAGGCCGCGGAGAAGGCCGTCGAGGGGGCCCTCGAGTGACCCGGCGCGTGGCCGTCACCGGCATCGGCGTGGTCGCCCCGGGCGGCGCCGGAACGGCGGCATTCTGGGACCTGCTCGCCCAGGGGCGCACGGCGACCCGCGGCATCACCCTGTTCGACCCGGCCGGCCTGCGCTCCCGCATCGCCGCCGAGTGCGACTTCGATCCGTACGCCCACGGGCTGCCTCCGGACCTGGTCCAACACGCCGACCGCTACGTCCAGTTCGCCGCCGTCGCCGCCGACGAGGCCGTACGCGACTCGGGCCTCGACACCGTCGCCGAGGACCCCTGGCGCGTCGGCGTCAGCCTCGGCAGCGCCGTCGGCGGCACCACCCGGCTGGAACACGACTACGTCCTGGTCAGCGAGCGCGGACAGCGGTGGGACGTGGACCACCGCGCCGCCGACCCTAAGCTGCACCTGGCCTTCTCGCCCAGCACGCTCGCCGCGGTGGTCGCCGAGCGGTTCGGCGCCCGCGCCCGGTGCAGACCGTCTCCACCGGCTGCACCTCCGGCCTCGACGCCGTCGGCTACGCCTTCCACACCATCGAGGAGGGCCGGGCGGACGTGGTCATAGCCGGGGCGTCGGACTCGCCGATCTCCCCGATCACCATGGCCTGCTTCGACGCCATCAAAGCCACGTCGCCCGACAACGACGACCCCGAGCACGCCTCCAAGCCCTTCGACAACCGCCGCAACGGCTTCGTCATGGGCGAGGGCGCGGCGGTCCTCGTCCTGGAGGAGTACGAGCACGCCAGGGCCCGCGACGCGCACATCTACTGCGAGATCGGCGGCTACGCCACCTACGGCAACGCCTACCACATGACCGGTCTGACCGGCGAGGGACTGGAGATGGCACGGGCGATCGACACCGCGCTCGACCAGGCCAGGCTCGACCCCACGTCGATCGACTACGTCAACGCGCACGGCTCGGGCACCCGCCAGAACGACCGGCACGAGACCGCCGCCGTCAAGCGGTCCCTGGGCTCCCACGCGTACGACACGCCCATGAGCTCCATCAAATCCATGGTGGGCCACTCGCTCGGCGCGATCGGCGCGATAGAGGTCGCCGCCTGCGTGCTCGCCCTGAAGCACCAGGTGGTGCCCCCGACCGCCAACTACGAGATCCCCGACCCCGAGTGCGACCTGGACTACGTGCCGCGCACCGCCCGCCCCCGGAAGCTGAGGAACGTGCTCTCCGTCGGCAGCGGCTTCGGCGGTTTCCAGTCCGCCGTGCTCCTGACCGGGCCGGGCGGGAGGACACGATGAGCACACAGCGGCCACGGCGGGCGGTCGTCACCGGGATCGGTGTCGTCGCCCCCAACGGACTGCGCTCCGACGCGTACTGGAAGTCCGTGCGGGAAGGCCTCGGCGTTCTCGACCGGATCACCCGCGAGGGCTGCGCGCACCTGCCCCTCAAGGTCGCGGGACAGGTCGAGGGCTTCGACGCCTCCGCCCTCATCGACGAGCGCTTCCTCGTCCAGACCGACCGGTTCACCCACTACGCCATGGCGGCGGCCTCGCTCGCCCTCGACGAGGCCGGCCTCGGCCACGACGAGGGACCCGAGGAGCCCTTCTCCATCGGCGTCGTCACCGCCGCGGGCTCCGGCGGCGGCGAGTTCGGCCAGCGCGAGCTGCAGAAACTGTGGGGCCAGGGCTCCAAGTTCGTCGGCCCGTACCAGTCCATCGCCTGGTTCTACGCCGCGAGCACCGGCCAGATCTCCATCCGGCACGGCTTCAAGGGCCCGTGCGGGGTGGTCGCCAGCGACGAGGCCGGCGGCCTCGACTCCCGCGCACGCCGCCCGCGCCGTCCGGCGCGGCACCCGCGCGGTCGTCGTCGGGGCGGCGGAGGCGCCCTCGCCCCGTACTCGATGGTCTGCCAGCTCGGCTACCCCGAGCTCAGCACCGTCGACGACCCGGACCGCGCCTACCGCCCCTTCACGGCGAAGGCCTGCGGCTTCGTCCCCGCCGAGGGCGGTGCCATGCTCGTCGTCGAGGACGAGACGAGCGCCCTCGACCGGGGCGTCGCCCCCCGGGCCACCATCGCCGGACACGGCGCCACCTTCACCGGCGCCTCCCGCTGGCAGGAGTCCCGGGAGGGACTCGCCCGCGCCATCCGGGTCGCCCTCGACGAGGCCGACTGCGCCCCGGAGGAGATCGACGTCGTCTTCCCCGACGCCCTCGGCGTACCGGAGGCGGACCGCGCCGAGGCCCTCGCCCTCGCCGACGCCCTGGGCGCGCACGCCCGGCGCGTCCCCGTGACGGCCCCCAAGACCGGCTACGGCCGGGCCTACTGCGGGCACCCGTACTGGACACCGCGGCCGCCGTGCTCGCCATGGAACACGGCCTGGTGCCCCCACCCCAACGTGTTCGACATCGACTGCGACCTCGACGTGGTCATGTCCGCCGCTCGGCCCGCCGAGCTGCGCACGGCCCTCGTCCTCAGCAGGGGACTCATGGGATCCAACGCGGCGCTCGTCGTGCGCCGCGGCGGCGGACTCGCCCGCTAACCGGGCGAGGAAGGAGAAACACATGATCACCACCGGACTCACCTTCGGCGAACTGGCCACGCTGATGAAGCACTCGGCCGGCGTCACCGTCGACCCCGCCCAGCTGGAGGAGACCCCCGAGACCCCCTTCAACGAGCTCGGCGTCGACTCGCTCGGCCTGCTCGGCATCGTCGGCGAGCTGGAGAACCGCCACGGCGTCTCGCTGCCCACCGACGCCGAGCGCTGCAAGACGCCGGCGGAGTTCATCGCCCTCGTCAACAACGCCCTCGCAGGAGTCTGACGTGTCCGGACACACCGACAACAGCATCACCATCGACGCCCCCTCGACCTCGTCTGGGACATGACCAACGACATCGAGAACTGGCCGCAGCTCTTCAGCGAGTACGCCTCCGTCGAGGTCCTCGAACGGAAGGGCGACACCACCAAGTTCCGCCTGACCATGCACCCGGACGAGAACGGCAAGATCTGGAGCTGGGTGTCGGAGCGCACCACGGACCGGGACAACCGGAAGGTGCGCGCCCACCGCGTCGAGACCGGCCCGTTCGCCCACATGAACATCGCCTGGGAGTACACGGAGCTGCCCGGCGGCGTCCAGATGCGGTGGATCCAGGACTTCGCGATGAAGCCCGACGCCCCCGTCGACGACGCCTGGATGACGGACAACATCAACCGCAACTCCCGCACCCAGATGGCCCTCATCCGGGACCGTCTCGTCCTGGCCGCCCGCGAGCGCGGGAGCGCGCCGGTCCGGCCCGCCTGACGGCAGCTCGGGACGTCCGTCCCGGAAAGGAAGACATGCACCACGCACTGATCGTCGCCCGCATGGCGCCCGGTTCGGCGCCCGCGATCGCGGACGTGTTCGCCGACTCCGACCGCGGCGAGCTGCCGCACCTGGTGGGGTCGCCCGACGCAGCCTGTTCCAGTTCGGCGACGTGTACCTGCACCTGATCGAGTCCGAGCGGGACCCGGCGCCGAACGTCGCCCGGCTGGCCGGACACCCCGAGTTCCGCGATGTCAGCAAGCGCCTGGAGACGTACGTCAGCGCGTACGACCCGACGACCTGGCGCAGCCCCAAGGACGCCATGGCGCACTGCTTCTACCGCTGGGAGCGTGACGCCGGCTCCTGAGCCGGAAAGCCGGTGGAACCCGAGGCCGCCCGCCCCGCGAGAGTCGCGGAGCGGGCGGCCTCGGGTCTGTCCGCCGGGTCCCGGGTCAGCCGGGCACGGTGCACTCGAAGGCGTGGAGGTAGGCGTTGACCGGGCGGATCTCGCCGATCACGAGCCCGGCGTCCGTGAGCCGGTCCACCATGCTCTGCCGGGTGTGCTTCGCGCCGCCGACGTTGAGCAGCAGCAGCAGGTCCATGGCCGTCGTGAACCGCATGGACGGGGTGTCGTCCACGAGGTTCTCGATGACGACGACGCGGGCGCCGGGCTCCGCCGCCTTCCGGACGTTCGCCAGGCACCTGCGGGTGCTGTCGTCGTCCCACTCCAGGATGTTCTTGATGACGTAGACGTCGGCCCGCACCGGGATGTCCTCCCGGCAGTCGCCGGGCACGACGCGGACGCGGGCGGCCAGCGAACCGTTCTCCCGCAGCCGCGGATCGGCGTTGCCGACCACCGCCGGCAGGTCGAGCAGGGTGCCGTGGAGTTCGGGGTGCCTCTCCAGGAGGCTCGCCAGGACGTGGCCCTGGCCGCCGCCGATGTCCGCGACCGAGGACGCCCCGCGCAGGTCGAGCAGTTCGGCGACGTCCTCGGCGGACTGCCGGCTGGACGTGGTCATGGCCCGGTTGAACACGTACGCGGACTCGGGCGCCTCCTCGTTGAGGTACGAGAAGAACTCCCGCTCGTACACGTCCTCGAAGACGTTGCGGCCGGAGCGCACGGCCTCGTCGAGCTTGGGCCAGACGTCCCAGGTCCAGGGCTCGGTGCACCACAGCGCGATGTAGCGCAGGCTGTGCGGGTCGTCCTCGCGCAGCAGCCGGGACATCTCCGTGTGGGCGAAGGTGCCGTCGGGCTGCTCGGTGAAGACGCCCTGGCAGGACAGGGCGCGCAGCAGGCGCCGCAGCGTGCGGGGTTCGGTCTTCACGGCGGCCGCGAGGTCCTCCGCGGTCATGGGGCGTCTCCCAGGGCGTCGGCCACGCCGAGGCGGGCGGCCGCGCGCACGGCGGCGGCGCACGCCGCGCCGAAGACGAGTTCGCGCAGCCGCATGGGCGGCGGGGAGCGGAGTCGACGGATTCGACGGTCGTCATCTGTTTCGCCTTGCCTTTGCTGTCGTGCCGTTCGGGTGGGGAGGGGAGCGGTGGTCAGCACATGCCCGCGGGCTCGGAGACGCCGCAGGTGTTGTGGCGGAAGGTGTTGGTCGTGCCGACGTCCCGGTTCGCCAGGTCGGCGGTGCCGTTGCGCAGCACCACGTTGTCGCGGATGTCGATCCGCTCGTTGGGGACGCCCACGAAGCTCTTGAAGAGGACGATGCCGCCCGACAGCGGGGAGCCGCCCACGTTGTCCTCGACCCGGTTGTCCGCGACGACCGTGTCCTCGGCGCCGGTGACGACGATGCCCGAGCCCTGGAGGAAGGGCAGGCGGGGGGTCTTCGGGCAGAGCTTGTTGTTCTCGTGGACGCGGTTGTGCCGCACGCTCATCGCCCCGGCGCGCGGCGTGGACTCGTCGCCCACCACGAACACGGCGGCGCAGTTGCCCGTGGCCTCGTTGTGGTCGACGCTCAGGTTCCGCAGGCGGCGCACGGTGATGCCGATGCGGTTGCCGGACACCCGGTTGCCGCTGACGACCGTGCCGTCGGTGTCGGTCGCGCCGCCCTCCTCGGTGACGGTGTTGGCCAGGAACAGTCCGGCGTCCCCGTTGTCCCGGGCGGTGTTGTGGCGCAGCACGCTGCGTACGGAGCGGTCCTCGGCGATGCCCCAGGTGCCGTTGGACTCGGCGGTGACCCGCTGGACCTCCAGGCGGTCGGTCCAGGTGGCCCACAGGCCGTTCTTGGCGAAGCCCCGGAGGGTCAGCGAGCGCACGGCCACGTTCTCGACGGGCCGGTCCTTCGTGCCGGTCACGCAGATGCCGTTGCCGGCCTGGGCGCAGGCGTCGGCGCCGGGGGCGGCGGCGGGCACGAGGACGGTGGGGAAGAGGCTCGAACCGCGGAGCGTGAGGTTCGGGGTGGTGATGCGGACGCTCTCGCGGTACGTGCCCGGGGCGAGGAGGACCGTGTCGCCGGGGCGGGCGGAGTCCACGGCCCGCTGGATCGATTCGCCCGGCTTCACCCGGTGCACCGCCCGGCTCGCGGCCGACGGCGCGGCGGCTCCGAGCCCCGAGGCCGCGAGGGCCGCGGTGCACGCCAGGAGGGCGATCTGTCGTTTCGTCATATCGCGAAGTTATGAGCGCCCGTTCCGGCCCGCCACCGCTGATCCCCGGGTGGGCCGGGGCCGACCGGGGCCGTCGCGGGAGGGCCGTACGGGACTGCTCCGTTCGCGTGCCGGTCAAGATCACTCATGGGGACGCACCGTCACCACGGTGACCTGCTGTGACGGTCCGGGGCGGTGACGGGCGTGCGTCCGCCCGGAGTACGGCCGGCCGCGCTCCCCGTGTTGCGGGGACCCCGCACCGGGCTTTGCCTCGTGCACGGAGCACAGCACAGGCGCCGCGCGAAGAAGCCGGCCGGAAGGCTCCACCGAAGGAGAGAAGCATGCGTCGCGCACGCACCGGTCTGCAGGTCGGCCTGATCGTCGGCGCCGTCGTCCTGTCCGCCCCGCGGCCCTCGCCGTCCCCGGGGACCCCGATGTCCACATCTACCCGATGAACGCGTCTCCCGGCACCACCGTCACCGTCACCACCACCGCCTGCGGCAAGGAGACCTACGGCAAGGGGAGTCGGAGGCGGGCGGCAAGTTCCACCTCCTGCCGCGCGGCCGGCAGGGCGTCCTGGTGGGCGAGTTCACGGTGCCGGAAGGCGCCTCCGGCACGGACACGATCACCCTGAAGTGCCCGCCGCGGATCAAGGAGGTCGTGACGTACCGCATCTCCGCCCGGCCGCACGGCGGCGTCGAGGCCGGCTCCGGCTGGGCGGCCGGCGCCGCGGCCCGGCCGGCACGGCGGCGGAATCCGGTACGGACCTCCCGGGCGTCCCGCTCGCCGCGGGCGGCCTCCTGCTCGCCGGCGCCCTCGCGGGCGGCGCGATCCACCTGCGCCGCCGCGCGAGGGAGGAGCCCGCGCCGCGTCCTGACGGCCGGCCGGGTGCTCCGCCCGGACCGGCCCGAGACGCCTCCGCCCCGGTCCCGTCGCCTCGCGCGGCGGGCCGGGGCGGAGTCGTACCCATGTACGCCCGAACGTGATCGGTTTCTTGCATTTCCCTACGGTGATCGGTCGTTTTGTGGGGTCTAAATGACCGCTGGAGGCTGTCCTTCCAGCAAGGTCACATGGCGAACCCGAACTGACTATGCTCCCCGATGTGTTGCGCCGCGCTCACAGCGAGTCACCATCGGCGCGCCGCATCACCTCAGTCCGTTTCATTTCAGACTGTTTAGGGACCCCTGATGGTTCGTGCAGGTTCACTCTCCAGATCCCGGCCGGACGCGCTCGGCCGGGTATGGCTCCTCCCGCCCGGAGTTCTGGCCGTCGCCACCGTGATAGCGCTGCTCGTCTCCTCCGAGCGGATACGGACACCGGTCGCCTGGTGCGGACTCGTGGCGGTCCTCCTGACGGCCGCCACCTCGGCGGTGGTCGCGCGCCGGACCCGCGCGCAGGAGGCGGACCGGCACACCCGGGCGAGGGTCGAGGCGGCCGAGGGGCACGCCGAGCGCGAGGCCGCGCTGCTCGCGCGCCTGGACGACCAGCGGGCCGCCGTCGCCTGGCTGGCCGAGGAGCTCCTCCCGGTGGCCATCACCCGGCTGCACCGGGCGACCCGCCTCGGAGGTCCTGCGCGCCGTCGCCTTCGGGAAGCACCTCGACCCGGACTACACCGAGGCCCTCAGGGCGGCCCTGCGGACCTCCCTGGACGCCGTCGAGGCCGAGGAGCACACCCGGGACGCCTCCCAGCGCGCCCTCGTGGCCGTCGCCCGCAGGGTCCAGGCGATCGTGCACCAGCTCGCCAGGACCTCCACGCCATGCAGATCCTGCACGGCAACGACCTCGTGGTCTCCCGCGGCCTCCAGGCCGTCGACCACCGCAACGCCCTGATCGGCCGCCTCGCGGCCAGCGTCGCGGTCCTCGGCGACGCCCGCCCCGGGCGCCAGTGGTCGAAGGCGATCCCGCTCTACGACGTCCTGCGCGGGGCCATGTCCCGGATCGTGGACTACCCCCGCGTGAAGCTCCAGTCGGTGGCGGAGGTGGCGGTGACCGGCCCCGGCGCCGAGCCGCTGATGCACCTCCTCGCCGAACTCCTCGACAACGCCACGACGTTCTCGCCGCCGCACACCCCCGTCGAGGTGACCGCCAGCGAGGTCCCCTCCGGCATCGCGATCGAGATCGAGGACCGCGGAGTCGGCCTCACCGAAGAGGTCCGGCGGCGCGTCGAGCGCGTCATGGCGCAGTCGCGGACCGGCGTCAACCTCTCCGGCCTGGGCGAGCTCACCCAGATCGGCCTCCCGGTCGTCAGCCGGCTGGCCCGCGAGCACGGCTGCGAGGTCGACCTGCGCACCTCCGCCTACGGAGGCGTCCGGGCCGTGGTGCTCGTACCCCGCACCCTGATCACCACGGTGCCCCCGTCCGCCCTGCTGACCCCGGAGATCCTCCGGCGGCGCGCGCGGCCCCGTCCTGCCCCGCCCGACCCCGGCCCCCGACGCCGGCCCGGACACCGTCGAGGTCAGGAGGACCGCCAACGGACTGCCGCAGCGGCGACGCGAGGCGCCCGCGCCCGCGCTCCCGCAGCGACGGCGCGAGTCGCCCGTCCCGACCCCGGTCGTCCAGACGGGTCCCGCGCCCGACGCCGATCCGGCCGTCTCCCGCCCCAGCCGTGGCAACTCCCGCCCGCCGGGCCTGATGTGGGAGGCGTTCAACGGCGACAAGAGAGGCGGCAAGAGCGAGCCCTCCGACCCCTTCCCTTCCCCCAGCGATCCGTCAGATGAGGACGAGTAACATGCAGCCACTGCCGAACATGGACTGGATGCTCACGGACCTGGTGAGCAGCGTCCCGTACGTGCGCCACGTGGTCGTCCTGTCGTCGGACGGCCTGTGCATCGGGCAGGCGAACACGGCCCCCGACGCCGCCGACGCGATCGCCGCGGCCTGCTCCGGCATCCAGAGCCTGGCGCGGGCGATCTCGCAGATGTTCCCGGAGGGGGACGGATCGACGCGGATGGTCGGGATCGAGGCCGACGGCGGCTACTTCTCCCTCATGGCGGCGGCCCGGGGCCTACCTCGCGGTCCTCGCCGACCCGGAGGTGGACGCCGGACTCCTCGGCGACCGCATGCGGACGCTGGTGATCCGGATCGGCCAGCACATCACCAGCCCTCCCCGTGAGGACATCGGGCAGGCGATGTGACATCGGAGAACCAGGGCCCCTGGAATGAAGGCACACCCGTCCCGCTCTACGTCATTACCGGTGGCCCGGACCCCTCGGCCGGGAACTTCAACCTGGTCACGCTCATCGCGACGAGGTCCGAGCCCGACCCCGCCATGCAGCCCGAGCAGTCGGCCATCCTCACCCTGTGCACGTACCCGCTCTCGGTGGCGGAGGTCTCGGCCCACCTCAGCCTTCCCTTCAGCGTCGTCACCGTGCTGCTCGCCCAGCTCGTCGAAGAGGAGCGGGTCGAGGCCATCGCGCCCGTACCCGTGGCGGCCTATCCCGAACGCGGCCTACTGGAGGCGGTGATCCATGGACTACGCAAGCTCTGACGTACTCGATGCCGGCCGGCGCGACACCGACCTGCTGCTGCCGCACGGCGCCCGAGGAGTCAAGGTCGTGATCGTCGGCGGCTTCGGCGTCGGCAAGACGACCATGGTCGGGGCGGTGAGCGAGATCCCGCCCCTGACCACCGAGGAGACCATGACGCAGGCCGGCGTCGGGATCGACCACAACCCCGGCGCCAAGGGCAAGAAGACCACCACCGTCGCGATGGACTTCGGCCGGATCAGCATCAACCAGGAGCTGATCCTCTATCTGTTCGGCACCCCCGGACAGGAGCGCTTCTGGTTCCTGTGGAACGGCATCTTCGAAGGCGCCCTCGGCGCCATCGTCCTCGTCGACACCCGCAGGATCGAGGTCTCCTTCGAGGTCATCACCCGCCTCGAAGACCGCCGCGTCCCGTTCGTCGTGGCCGTCAACACCTTCCCGGAGGCCCCGCAGTACCCCCTCGAAGACCTGCGCACCGCTCTGGCCCTCAGCGAATCCGTGCCCATCGTCACCTGTGACGCACGGGACCGGGCGTCCTGCCGTGACGCCCTCCTCTCGCTGATGGGCTACCTGTGCACCCTCGCCGCCGCCCAGGAGACCGCATGACCGTCCCACCCACCGAACACGCCACCGCCCGGACCGGGAGGTCCCGCCCCCGGGCTGCCCCGCCCACATCGGCGACGGACCCGGCGGAGCCACCCGGCTCTACGGCCCCGCCGCGGAGACCGACCCGATGGGCCTGTACGAGGACCTGCGCGCCGCCCACGGGCCGGTGGCGCCCGTCCTGCTCGACGGCGACGTCCGCGCCTGGCTCGTCCTCGGGTACCTGGAGAACCGGGACGTGGCCAGCCGCCCGACCCAGTTCTCCCGCGACCCGCGCGTCTGGCACGGCTGGCGGAGCGGGGAGATCGACCCCGAGACCTCCCCGCTGGTCCCGATGATCGGCTGGCGCCCCGACTGCGTCTGCGCCGACGGCGAGGAGCACCAGCGGCTGCGCGGCGCGGTCACGGCCGGCCTCAACCAGTTCGACCACCGGGGCGTCCGGCGCACCATCACCCGCTTCGCCCACGAGCTGATCGACACGTTCTGCGAGGACGGCGAGGTGGAGCTGGTGGAGCGGTTCGCCGAACACCTGCCCATGCTCACCCTCACCCATCTGCTCGGGATGTCGGACGAGTCCGCCCCCGAACTGGTGCGCGCGGCCCGCGACCTGTTCAAGGCCACCGAGACCTCGCTCGCCAGCAACGCCTTCGTGCTGGAGTGCCTCGAACAGCTCGTCGCCGAGAAGCACGTCCGCCCGGGGCACGACATCGCCTCCGCGCTGCTGGCCCACCCCGCCGGCCTCACCGACGAGGAGGTCCAGCACCACCTGCGGCTCATCCTGCTCGCCGGCTACGAGACGACCGCCAACCTCATGTCCAACGTCCTGCGGATGGTCGTCACCGATCCCCGGTTCCGCGGTTCGCTGGCGGGCGGCCAGATGACCCTGCCCGAGGCCGTCGAGCAGGTCCTCTGGGACGAGCCGCCGCTGATGGTGTGTCCGGGCCGCTGGGCCAACGACGACACCACCCTCGGCGGCCAGCAGATCAAGGCGGGGGACATGCTCCTCCTGGGGCTCGCGGCGGGCAACGTCGACCAGACGATCCGCCCGAGCGCCGCGACCCCCGTGCACCACAACCGCGCGCACCTGTCCTTCAGCGCCGGTACGCACGAATGCCCCGGGCAGGACATCGGCCGCATCATCGCCGACGCGGGCATCGACATCCTGCTCACCCGGCTCCCCGACATCGGCCTGTCCGTCCCGGAGGAGAGCCTCAGCTGGCGCTCCTCCACCTGGGCCCGGCACCTCACGGCCCTGCCGGTGAGCTTCGCCCCCGGCCCCGCAGGGCGACATCCTCCCGGATCCGCTCCCGGCCCCGCCGCCCGGAGCGACGGGAGGCCCGCGGCGACCGCGCCGCCGGTGCCCGGCCCGGGACGGTCCCGGGACCCGAGCCCCGGGTCTCCTGGCTGAGGCGGGTCAGGCGCTTCCTGGGCCTGGGGTAGGCCCGCGCCGGGGCGCCCCGCTGCCCTCACTCCCGGAACGACAGGTCCGCGGAGGCGTAGCGGGGCGCTCCGGTGTACCAGGCGTGCAGACCGGAGAGGAATCCGCAGGCGCCCCGGAGCCAGGCCTCCAGTTCGGCCCGTTCGTCGTGGTCGAGGCCGGCCCGGCGGACGAGCGGCGGGAGTTCGCTCCGCCGGAGGTGCTCGAAGTCCCGCAGCCGGGCGTTCACCAGGTGCAGGGCGGCGGGCACGGCGTCGTGGAGGGAGATGCCCAGGGAGGTCCCCACCACCAGGACCAGGTTGTTGACGTCCTTCTCCTCGTGCACCTCCCGCTCGTAGGAGGCGATGTCGTTCGCGAGGCCCATGAAGTCCATGAAGGCGTCGAGCAGGGCGCGGACGGTCCGGCTGTGGCGTATCGGCTCGGGTATGCGCGCGCCGGTGGCCAGTTCCACGGAGTAGGGGGCGGTGTAGGCGGCGAAGCTCTCCCGGCGGAACGGGGCGTAGTCGATCAGGTGGGGTATGCGGCCGCTGAGGCTGTTGGCCAGCTCCTCGACCCCCGCGTCGATGTACCGGGCCAGGGCCCGGTTGAACTCGCCGCGCCAGTGCGTCAGCCGCGGCGGGAAGAGCTGCTGCTGGAGATCGGCGATTCCCCGCTCGACGGCGTTCGTCGGCTCGGGCGGCCGGGAGCGCTCGGAGTGCAGGAAGGCGTGCAGGCGGGCGGTGAAGGCCCGCGCCCCGGGAAGGTCGCCGGTCTGCTTGAACGCGGAGGCGAAGTAGTCGTCCCAGGCCAGGGCCCAGATGTTGAACCGGTGGTTGAGCCGGAGGGCGGCGAGCGAGGCGTCGGGCAGGGTCCAGGCGGTCAGCTGGTCGACGGTCATGGCGTGGAACTTCGACCGGCTCCAGATCGCCGGGTGTGCCGGGGACGGACGGTGCCGGTCCTCCAGCATGCCCATGGCGCGCGCCCAGGACTCGCTCTCCTCGTGCAGCGCCGGAAGGTGTGGGTTCACCCGTAACGCGTACGGCATCCACAGCAGGGGAACCTCGACGGCACGTACGGTCATGGGGACCGCCTCCTTCTGTCCTCGGCCCGCACCGATCCACCGCGAGGACGGGCGCTGCCCGGCCTGCGGCTCTCCAAACCTGCCCGCCACAGACGGCCGGAAACCGACAACTGTCCACGGCATGTGACCAGTTGGAGTTCACATCTGAAGCGTAACGGTCCTTCTGGTGTCACGGCGGTGCGTGTCACAGCGGCTGATCGGGCCAATCCAGGAGGCGGGCGCCGATGACGGCCGTCTGGAGGGTGTAGCGCTGGACGGGATCGCCGGGGTCCGCGCCGGTCAGACGGTGGATGCGGTCGAGCCGGTAGGTCATGGCCCGCACGCTGAGGCTGAGGCCCCGGGCCGCCTGGGCGGTGACGCAGCCGGCCTCGAAGTACGCCGTGAGCGTGTCGAGCAGGGGCCGCGCGCCCCGCGGGTCTGCCGCAGCGGACCGAGCACGGTCCGTACGAGATCGGCCATGGCCTCCCGGTCGCGGGTGAGGACGGGGTACACGAGGAGATCGGCGGCGTGCAGCACCGGTTCGTCCAGGTTCATGCGGGCCGCGAGCGCGAGGGCGTTGAGGGCCTCCTCGTACGAGTGGACGACGCCGCCCGCCCCCGGGTGCGGGCGGCCGATGGCCACCCGGCCCCCGTCGGTCGCCGCGTACGCCTGCTTGGCGAAGTGGGCCAGCACCTCGGGCTCGTCGCCCGGCGCGACGCAGATCAGCCGTCCGTCCTTGGTGGTGAGCAGGATGCGCCGGTTGCCGAAGCGGGCGACGAGCGAGGACTCGACGGCGCGGGTGACCGCGTACCCGTCGCCGTACGGTTCCGGGCCCTGGGCGACGGCCACGGCGTGGGCGTGGGAGAGCAGCAGTCCGAAGCGCTCGGCCCGCTCCGCGAGGCGGCCGAGGTCGCTCCGGCCGTAGAGCAGGTCCTCGATGAACTCGCGCCGTGCCGCCTCCTCCTGACGCATCGCCAGGTGCTGGGCCCGCTCGTGCCCCTCGGCGAAGGCGTCCACGGCCTGCTCGACGGCGCTCAGCAGGTGGTCGGCGACGGCCGCCGGCAGACCGGGGCGCACCCGCTGGGCGGTGGAGAGGTGGGCCCGGACCAGCGCCCGCAGTCCGACGCCGGCCTCCGCGGCCCGCTCGCCGAGCGCGCCCAGGGCTTCGCGCTCCTCCCGGGTGAGTCTCCGGCGGGTCGCGCACACCCCGCCAGGATCTCGGCGTACCCGTCCAGGTACTCCTCGGCCGGCTCCCTCTCCGCCACGGTCCCTCCCGCTCCTGACGCGCCCCTGACGAGTTCTTGACGCGCGGTGATCAAGGGTGGCACGCCGTCCGCCGGGGTGTGTCACCGGCATGGAGAAGGTGTCGAACACTGCCGGATCACGGCAGTGCCGGGCGGGTGATCTTCCCGCAGGATGGCCGCACGGGAGGGCACGGGCCGGGGCTCGGTGCCGGGAGAAAGAAATGGACGGGGTTTCTCATGGACGCCATCACCGGGGGCGTCGGCGTGCTCGTCGCCGTCGTCCTGTTCGTCGCCGTCGTCGTGCTCCTCGTGGCCGGGCGGCTGTTCCGGAAGGTGGAGCAGGGCAAGGCGCTGATCGTCTCCAGGACGCGCAGGGTCGACGTCACCTTCACGGGGCAGATCGTCCTGCCCGTCCTGCACAAGGCCGAGGTCATGGACATCTCGGTGAAGACCTTCGAGATCTCCCGGATGGGCCGGGACGGGCTGATCTGCCGGGACAACATCCGCGCCGACATCCGGATCTCGTTCTTCGTCCGGGTCAACAAGACCGTCGAGGACGTCATCAAGGTCGCGCAGGCCATCGGCACCGCTCGGGCCAGCCACCAGGAGACCCTGGAGCAGCTGTTCCACGCCAAGTTCTCCGAGGCCGTCAAGACCGTCGGCAAGCAGCTCGACTTCACCGACCTCTACACCAAGCGCGAGGAACTGCGCTTCCGGATCATCGAGCTGATCGGCATCGACCTCAACGGCTACCACCTGGAGGACGCCGCCATCGACTACGTGGAGCAGACCCCGCTGAGCCAGCTCGACCCCGGCAACATCCTCGACGCCCAGGGCATCCGCAAGATCACCGAGCTGACGGCCGTGGAGAACATCCGGACGAACGAGTACCGGCAGAACGAGCAGAAGGAGATCACCCGGCAGAACGTCGACGCCCGGGAGGCCATCCTGGAGCTGGAGCGGCGGCAGGCCGACGCGGAGATCAAGCAGAAGCGGGAGATCGACACCTCGCGGGCCCGCGAGGAGGCGGAGACCGCGCGCGTGGTGGAGGAGGAGCGGCTGCGGGCGCAGGGCGCCTTCCTCCGCACCGAGGAGCAGCTCGGCGTCCAGCGCGAGAACCAGGCCCGCGAGGTGGCGGTCGCGCAGAAGAACCGCGAGCGGGTCATCGCCGTCGAGAACGAGCGGATCGAGAAGGACCGCCTCCTGGAGGTCATCGCCCGCGACCGGGAGACCCAGCTCACCCGCATCGCGGCCGAGAAGGAGGTCGAGGCCGAGCGCCGCGAGATCGCCGAGGTGATCCGGGAGCGGGTCGCGGTGGACCGTACGGTCGCCGAGCAGGAGGAGTCCATCAAGCGGCTGCGCGTGGTCGAGGAGGCCGAGCGCACCCGGCAGGCCGTCGTCATCGCCGCCGAGGCGGAGGCGCAGGAGAAGCTGGTCAAGGACATCAAGGCCGCGGAGGCCGCCGAGCAGGCCGCCGTCCACCGGGCCGCGGAGGAACTCACCCTGGCGGAGGCCCGCAACAAGGCGGCCGACATGGACGCCCGCGCCAGGACGCGCCTCGCCGAGGGCCTCCAGGCCGAGGCCGCCGCCGAGGGCTCGCGGCGGTGCGGGTGCGGGAGATGGAGGCCGAGGTCATCGAGCGGACCGGCCGCGCCGAGGCCGAGGCCACCGAGGCCCGGCTGCGCGCCGAAGCGGCCGGCACCCGGGAGAAGGCGCTCGCCGAGGCGGTCGGCACGAGGGAGAAGGCGCTCGCCGAGGCCACGGGGATCGGCGAGAAGCTCAAGGCCGAGGCGGCCGGTCTGACCGAGAAGGCGGCCGCGATGGCCGCGCTGGACGAGGCCTCGCGCACCCACGAGGAGTACCGGCTGCGGCTGGCGGCCGAGAAGGAGATCCGGCTCGCCGGGCTCGACGTCCAGCGGCAGGTCGCCGAGGCGCAGGCCACCGTCCTCGCGACCGGTCTGGAGCAGGCCGACATCAACATCGTCGGCGGCGAGTCGGTCTTCCTCGACCGCCTGGTGGAGTCGATCGCGCTCGGCAGGTCGGTCGACGGGTTCATGGACCACTCCCGGACCGCGCAGGCACTCGCCGGCCCCTGGCTGGACGGCTCCGGTTCCTTCACGGAGGACCTGACCAAGGTGCTCGGCTCGCTGTCCACGGCCGACCTGCGCAACCTCAGTGCCGCCTCCGCGCTCTTCGCGAAGGCCACGGGCTCCGGACCGGCGACGGCGGCCCTGGCGGAGACGGCGACGCTGAACGGCGCCGCTACGGACTGACCGCCCCGGGGAGCGGTCACAGAGGGTCCGGTGCCGGCAAACGGGGAGTTGGCGGCACCGGACCCGTATCCACCACGGTACAAGGAGCGGGACGAGATGGGTGCCGGAATCGACCAGGACACGTACACGGTGCTGCGCGACCGGCTCCGCGCGCAGGCCGCCGAACTGGCCGGGCGCGCCGGAGACCTGGACGAGGCCCGGATCGCGGCCTTCGGCTCCGGCGAGCTCGCCCTCGCTCGCACCGGCCGCGTCGGCACTGGACGCGCCTGCGTGCCGCAGGACCTCGTCCCCGTCGGCGACGGACTGTTCCTCCTCGGCACCCGGCCGTCCGGCCCGGGGCCCTCCGAGGCCGAGGTCTCCGACGTCCTCAGCCTCCACGACCGCGACCTGAACCCGCTGCCCGCGGGGGCGGTCCCCGGACTGCTCGACGACCCCGCCTTCGTACGGGAGTTCTCCGCGCTGCACCGCTACTACCGGGGCGCGCGCCTGCTCCGGCTGCGACGGGTGGAGGGCCGGATCCTCGCCGTGTTCCGCACGGGGAGCAGAGCGACGACCTCCGGGTCCTGCGCTGGTCCGTCGGGCCCTGCGGCGAGACGCGGTTCCTCGACGCCCAGGGCGAGCGCGACCACGTCCCGCCGCCCTCCGACGACGTCGACTGGGTGGAGACCACCCGCGACGACCACGTGCCGGGACGGCACCCGCGCGTCTCGCTCGGCGGCCGGCTGTTCGTCTCCACCGTCGGCGGGACGCTGACGGTCAGGACGGACGGCGACACCGACACCGCCGGGGCCGTCCACACGGAGCCCGTCGACGAACCGCTCCAGTCCCTCGCCGACGCCGAGGTGGCGTACGCGGTCGTGGGCGCCCTGGTCCTGGTGCGGGTCCGCCCCTACAAGGAGGAGACCCGACGCCACCTCGTCTTCAACACCCTGACCGGCGAGGTCGTCCGGCTCGACGGCATCGGACAGGCCTGTCTGCGGCTGCCCGAGGACGAGGGGATCGTCTTCCCCGGCGGCTACTGCCTCGCCTCCGGCGCCGTGAAGACCTTCGACACCGACACGACGGGCCTCGCCTTCGACCGGGCGGTCCGCTCGCCCGACGGGGACCACCTCCTCCACGTCTTCCGGGCGCCGGCGGAGGGCCGCACCCTGCTCCTCCCGTACGACGTGATCGGCAAGGAGATCGCCGCCCCGGTCGTCTGCCGCGGATACGCGCTGCTCGACGACGGGACGATGGCCGTCCTGCGCGAGGGGTCCGGCGAGCCGGGCCGGGTCCACCCGGTGCAGATCTGGCGCACCCCGTACGCCTCCGACACCCACCCGCGCCCCGTGGCGGACGGTCCGCTGGCCCGCATCGGCAACGCGGACCTCGTCCGGGGCATCGCCGACTGCCTGTCGATCGCCCGGCAGGCCACCGAACTCACCCCGGCCGGCGAGGTCTACGAGGCGCTCGTCGCCGCCTGCACGCGCGCGGGCGACGTCCACCACTGGCTCGGCGACCCGGAAGCCGGCGACCTGGCCGCGCCGCTGACCGCGCTGCGGGCCACCGCCGTCCAGGTCCTCGACGAGTTCGGGACCGTGACGGCCCTCACCCGGCAGGCCGCCGAGGCCCTCGCCGAGTCCGCCCAGGAGATCAGCAGGCTCGTCCGCCGCATCCGGGGCGAGGCGCCCGCCACGGCCGCGGAGTGGATCTCCCGGATCACCGAACTCCGCCGGGCCCGGGGACACCTGGTGACCCTGGGGACATGCGGTACGCCGACACGGCCCGCATCGACGCCCTCGCCGCCGACGTCGAGGCCGACACCGCCTCGGCCGCCCGGCGCGCCGTCGCCTTCCTCCGCGGCGAGGACGCCTTCGCCCCGCACCACGCCGAGGCGGAACGGCTCGCCGCCGAGGCCGGGACGCCGGCCACCGTCGCCGAGACGGGCCCGGTCGGCGAACGGATCGACGCGCGCACCCACGAACTGCACACCCTCAGCGAGGTCATCGGCGGCCTCGACATCGGCGACGCGACCGTCCGCGCCTCGATCCTGGCCCGGATCGCCGACGTCCTGGGCGCGCTCAACCGCGCCCGCGCCCTCCTCGCCGCCCGCCGCGCCGAACTCCTCGACCAGGAGGGCCGGGCGGAGTTCGCCGCCGAGCTCGCCCTGCTCGGCCAGGCCGTCACGGGCGCGCTGGCCGCCGCCGACACCCCCGAGCGCTGCGAGGAACAGTTCGGCCGGATCCTGCTCCAGCTGGAGAACCTGGAGTCCCGCTTCGCCGCGCACGACGGCTTCCTCGCGGACGTCGCCGAGCGGCGCACCGAGGTCCAGGACGCCTTCACCGCGCGCCGGCAGTCCCTCCAGGACGACCGGGCCCGGCGTGCCGAACGGCTCGCCGCCTCGGCCGCCCGGGTCCTGGAGACGATCGCCCGGCGGGCCGCGACCCTGTCCGACCCGGACGAGGTGCACACCTGGTTCGCCTCCGACCCCTGGTGACCAGGATCCGCCGCACCGCCGCCGAGCTGAGGGAACTCGGCGACCAGGTGCGGGCGGAGGAGCTGGAGAGCCGGCTCGCCGCCGCCCGGCAGGAGGCCGGGCGGGCCCTGCGGGACCGCACCGAGCTGTTCTCCGACGGCGGCGACACGATCCGGCTCGGCCGGCACCGCTTCGCCGTCACCCGGCAGGCCCCCGAGCTGACCCTCGTACCGCACGGGGACACCCTCGCCCTCGCGCTGACCGGAACCGACTACCGCGCGCCCGTCACCGACCCGGCCTTCGCCGCGACCCGCCCCCACTGGGGCCGGACCCTGCCCTCCGAGTCCCCGGAGGTCTACCGCGCCGAACACCTCGCCGCCCGCCTCCTGGCCGAGCACGGCACGGCCGCCCTGGCCGCCGCGGACCTCGGCGCCCTCGCCCGCCGGGCCGCCGAGGCCGCCTACGACGAGGGCTACGAGCGCGGCGTCCACGACCACGACGCGGCGCTCGTCCTGGCGGCGGTCCTGGAGCTGAGCGAGGGCGCCGCCCGCTGCGCCACCCGGGGCGGCGCGCGGCGGCCCAGATCTTCTGGGCCCACTCCACCACCGCCGAGGCCCGCGAGCAGTGGACCCACCGCGCGGTCGCGCTCACGCGGGCCCGGGACCTCTTCGGTACCGAGTCGGCCCTCGACGGGCTGCGGCAGGAGCTGGCCGGGGCGACCGGCGACCCGGCGGCGGCCTCGTACCTGATCGCCGAACTCGCCTCAGGACCGGCGGGATTCGCCGTCTCCGGCGAGGCGCGCACCCTGCTCGAAGCGTTCCACCGCGCCGTCGGCTCCGCCGCTTCCTCGGCCTCCGCCTACGGCGAGGCCCTCGCCGCCCTCACCGGACCGGACGCCCGGCGCCAGCTCGTCGAGGCCTGGATCGGCTCGTACGCGACGGCGTCCGGCGAGCGGTACGACGCGGGCGTGCTCGCCGAGGTCGTCGCCGTCGAACTCTGCCCCGGGCTCGACCGCTACGAGGTCACCGCCCCGACCACCACGACGGTCACCGGACTCCTCGGCGCCCACCCCGGGTGCGGGCCCGGTCGATGGAGCTCCGGCTCGACGAATTCCTCGCCAGGACAAGGGAGTTCGCCGACCGCGAAGTGCCCGCCTTCCGCGCCTACCAGCGGCAGCGGGCCGAGCTCCTCGCCGCCGAACGGGCCCGGCTCCGCCTGGACGAGTACCGGCCCCGGGTCATGTCCGCCTTCGTCCGCAACCGCCTCGTCGACGAGGTCTACCTCCCCCTCGTCGGCGACAACCTCGCCAAACAGCTCGGCGCGGCCGGAGACGCCAAGCGCAGCGACACCCACGGACTGCTGCTGCTCCTCTCCCCGCCCGGCTACGGCAAGACCACCCTGATCGAGTACGTCGCCGAACGCCTCGGCCTGCTCCTCGTCAAGGTCGACGGCCCCGCCCTCGGCGCGCGGACGACCTCCCTCGACCCCGCCGCGGCGCCCGACGCCGCCGCCCGCCGGGAGCTGGAGAAGATCGCCTTCGCCCTGACCGCCGCCGGAAACGTCCTGCTGTACGTGGACGACATCCAGCACACCTCGCCGGAGTTCCTGCAGAAGTTCATTCCCCTCTGCGACACCACCCGGACCCTGAACGGGCACGACCTGCGCGGAAAACGCTTCGCCGTCTGCATGGCCGGGAACCCGTACACCGAGTCCGGGCGGGCCTTCCGCGTGCCCGACATGCTCGCCGACCGGGCCGACGTGTGGAACCTCGGCGACGTCCTGACCGGCAAGGACGAGGCCTTCGCGTTCAGCTTCGTCGAGAACGCCCTCACCTCCCACCCGGTCCTCGCCCCGCTCGCCGGCCGCGACCGCGCGGACCTGGAGCTGCTGACCCGCCTGGCGGCCGGGGACCCGGCCGCGCGCCGCGACCGGCTCGCCCACTCCTACGCCCCGGCCGAACTCGACCGGATCCTCGCCGTCCTGCGCCATCTCCTCACCGCCCGCGAGACGGTCCTCGCCGTCAACGAGGAGTACATCGCCTCCGCCGCGACCGCCGAGGAGGACCGGACGGAACCGCCGTTCCGCCTCCAGGGGTCCTACCGGGCGATGAACAAGATCGTTTCCCGCATCCAGCCCGTCATGGACGACACCGAACTGGGAGCCCTGCTCGACGACCACTACACCGCCGAGGCCCGGACGCTCACCACCGAGGCCGAGGCCAACCTCCTCAAGCTCGCCGCCCTGCGCGGCACCCTCACCCCGCGCAGGCCGGGCGCCGGGCGGAGCTGACCGCCGCCCGCACCCGGGCCCGCGGCGGCTCGGGGACGACCCCTCGGCCGGGCGGTCGAGGCCCTCGCCCTGCTCGCCGACCGGGTCACGGCCGTCGAGACGGCGATCACCCGAGCGACGGAATCGCTCCGCCCGCACACCCACACGAACCCCGCCGGAACCGGCGAAGAGAGCGAGTGACCATGGCCAAGCCGGTGCACGCGGCGATCGGCGAGAAGCCGATCCGCTGCCAGGTGTGCGACAGCGACACCTTCCGCGAGCGGGAGGTGAAACTGAACAGCACCGGGATGGAGTTCCTCAACATGGCCTGGGCGAACGAGTCGGCGACCGGCCTCATCTGCTGGTCGTGCGGCTACGTCCACCTGTTCGTGAACCGGGACATCAGGCTCTACCGGACGCGTGAGTGACCCCGGTCCCCGGCGAGCGCGGCGCCCGGAAGCCGCCGACCCAGATGCCGGTGACGGCACTCACGTACCGGGCGCCGCAGCGGTCGGAGGGGACGACCAGCTGCGCGCCCGGGGCGTCGAGCCACTCCTCGTCCACGCGGGTCGCGAGCAGGACGGGCGCGCCGCCGAAGTCGGCGTCGATCTCCGCCCAGGACAGCAGCGCGTGGTGCCCGTCCCCGCCGTCCACGGTGAGCAGGAACCGGGACCGCTCCTTGCGTCGGGCCGGATCGAACCCCGGACGCGCCGCCGCCACCACGTCACGCAGCAGCGGCCCCTCGAAGGCGTGGTGCCGCGGACCCTCCTTCGCGCAGTCGAAGACGACCTCGGCCCGGTGCTGGGCCCAGTCCCTGCGCAGGTCCGCGACGGTGAGCACGGCCGGAGGGCCACGTCTCCCCAGATGGCGAAGGCTCCGGTACGGCGACTCATCGTCAATCTCCTTCGGGCGGTCGGTGCGGGAACTGCGCCCAGTGATACCCGACCGCGCGGAGCGAGAACCGTGACTGCACGTCAAAGAGGCCCGACAGCAGTGCATTTGTGAGCTTGATACGAGACGGACGGACGCATCCTCCGGGCTCATCCGCCAACACCCCGAGCCCGCCGGTCGAGCGCGAGCCACACCCGGTCCCGGGTGACGGGCAGTTCGGTGAAGCGGATGCCGGTCGCGTCCCGCAGGGCGTTGGCGAACGCGGGGGCGACGGGGTTGAACGGGCTCTCGCTCATCGACTTGGCGCCGAGCGGGCCGATCGCGTCGGACGTCTCGGTGAAGTGGACCTCGGTGCGCGGGACGTCGGCGTACTGGGGGAGCCGGTAGCGGCGGAAGGCGGCCGTGGTGACCTCGCCGCGCTCGTCGATCCGCACGTCCTCGAAGAGGGTGGCGCCGAGCGCCTGGGCGACCCCGCCCTCGACCTGCCCCCGGCACTGCATCGGGTTCATGACCTTGCCCGCGTCGGCGGCGTGCACGCTCCGCAGGATCCGGATCTCCCCGCTCCCCGGATCGACGGCGACCCGGAACCACTGGGCGTTGAAGGCCACCGAGCGCGGCGAGCCGCCCCAGTGCCCGTCCGCCGCCAGCTCCTCCGCCGCGCCGAGCGCGTGCCCCGCCTCGTACAGCTCCTTCAGCGTCACCGTGCGCCCCGCGCAGTCGACGGCCTCGGCGCCGAGCACGCACCGGTGCCGGGCGACGCCGGTGTGGCGGGCGGCGAGGTGCGCAGCCGTTCGGCGAGGGAGGTGGCGGCGAGGAGGACGGCCTTGCCGGCGACGACGGTGCCGGCGGAGCCGAAGGCCCCGGTGTCGTGGCGCACGACGTCGGTGTCGGACTGCCGGATCACGAGGCGGTCCTCGGTGGTGTTCAGGGCGCCGGCGGTAATCTGCTTGTGGACGGTGGTGGTGCCGTTGCCGAACTCGGCGGTGCCGACGGCGATGTCGTACGTCCCGTCCTCCAGGAGCGAGACGCGGGCGTCGGCGTAGTGGCCGCCGGGCGGCCCGGTCGCGATCATCGCCATCCCGGTGCCCTGACCGACGAGCCAGCCCTCGGGGGCCTCCTCGGCACTGCGGTCCTCCGCGAGGGCCTTCCGCACGACGGACAGGCACTGGTCGAGGCCGTAGGAGGCGATGTGGAGGTCCTCCTCCTCGCCGATCGGGCTGTGCATGCCCTCACCGGGGCCGATGACGTTCTTCTCGCGGAAGACCAGGGGGTCCATGCCGAGGCGGCGCGCCAGTTCGTCCATCACGGACTCGACGGCGAAGGTGACCTGCCCGAGCCCGTAGCCCCGGAAGGCGCCCGCCGGGACGACGTTGGTGTAGACGGAGTAGGCGTCGACCTTCTTGTGCGGGGCGCGGTAGACGGCGAAGGACTCGCCGACGCTGTGGAACATCACCGCCGGGCCGTGGTTGCCGTACGCCCCGGTGTTCGACACCACCCGCATCCGCACGGCCGTCAACGTCCCGTCCTCGCGGGCCCCGACCTTGATGCCGATGGTGAAGGGATGGCGGGTGGTGGCCCCGTAGAACTGCTCGGCGCGGGTGTACTCCAGCTTCACCGGCCGCCGCAGCTTCAGCGCCGCCAGGGTGACGACGTCCTCGGTGAGCATCTCCTGCTTGCCGCCGAAGCCGCCGCCCACCCGGCCGGCGACCACGCGGACCTCGTCCTCCGGCAGGCCGTACAGCGCGCACAGCGCCCGCCGGGTCAGGAACGGCGTCTGCGTGCTGGAGCGCACGGTGAGGCGCTCTCCGCCGCCGTGCTCCTTCGGCTCGAAGTACGCGACGCAGCCGTGCGTCTCCAGGCTGGCGTGCTGCACCCGCTGGGTGCGGAAGGTCTCCTCGTACACGACGTCCGCCTCGGCGAACCCCGCTCGACGTCGCCGATCTCCCCGTGCACCTCGCCCGCCACGTTGTTCCCGACCCGGGCGATGCGCGCCTCGGGGCCCTTGCCTGCGTGGATGACGGGCGCCCCGGGGCGCATGGCCTCCTCCGGGTCGGTGACGTGGGGAGTTCCTCGTACGTCACCTCGACGCGGCGGCAGCCCTCCTCGGCGGCCCGCTCGCTGTCGGCGACCACCGCCGCGACCCGCTGGCCCACGTACCGGACGACGTCGTCCAGGACCCGGGTGTCGTCGGGGTCCTCGGTGGGGTGCTCGTGGCGGGCGGAGGAGTACAGCGTCGCCGGTGCGTCCTCGTGGGTGAGGACGGCGACCACGCCGGGGACGCGCAGCGCGGCCGCGGTGTCGATCGCGAGGATCCGGGCGTGCGGGTGCGGGGAGCGCAGCAGCTTCATGTGCAGCAGGCCCGGGACCTCGACGTCGAAGGTGTAGCGGGCGGTGCCGGTGACGACCTGCGGACCGGCCGGGGCGCCGACGTTCCGGCCCACGGCCTCGCCCGCGCAGGGCCGTTCGGTGTGCTTCACCCCCCGCACCGCGTCCTCGATCGCCCGGTAGCCGGTGCAGCGGCAGATGTTGCCCTTGAAGGCCCGGGGAGGTCGTCGAGCTTGCCGTCGTCGTCGGGGTGCCCGCTCGGCCTCCAGGGCGGCGGTCGTCATCAGGAAACCGGCCGTGCACATGCCGCACTGGTAGCCCTGCGCGTCGAGGAACCTCTGCTGGACGGGGTGCAGTTCGCCGTCCGGGGAGGCCAGTCCCTCCACCGTGGTGACGGAACGGCCCTCCGCCCGCACGGCCGGGTACAGGCAGCTGTGCACCGGCTCCCCGTCGACGTGCACGGTGCAGGCGCCGCAGTCCCCGGCGTCGCAGCCCTTCTTCACCCCGAACCAGCCGCGCTCGCGCAGATAGGTGCGCAGGCACTGGCGGCGTGCGGCTCCTCGGCGAAGGGACGGTCGTTGACGGTGATGCGGAAGCTCATCGGGCGTCCTCCCCGGTGGTACGGATCAGTTCGCGGCGGACTTCCTCGGCGAGGCGCAGCCCCATGTGCCGCCGCCACTCGGGCAGTCCGTGGATGTCGTCGAACCAGTCCTCGTCCCGGACGGCGGCGACGACCGCCGTCCGCAGCGCCTCGCGCGTCGGCGGCAGCGGGAACCAGAACCGGAAGGGGCGCACGGTCGCCGCGCTGATCGTCACCGCCAGCGACCCGTCGAGGGGATCGAGCGTCCCGACGACCAGCGCGCCGGACCGGCCGAGCCCGTACAGCGAGGCCTGCCGGAAGGCGGTGCGGCAGCGCAGGGCGCGCCCCGGCAGCGTGACCGAACGCAGCAGCTCGCCCTCCGCGAGGTCCTTGCGTCCCGCGCCCGTGATGAAGTCCACCACCCGCACCCGGCGCGAGGAGCCGTCCTGCGCCCGGAGCAGACACGTGCCGTCGAGGGCGGCGGTCAGCGAGATCAGCGGCCCGGCGGGCAGGCCGTTGCACAGGTTCCCGCCGACGGTCGCCATGTTCCAGATCTTGAACGAGGCAAGGAAGGCCCGGCAGCACTGCTCGAACAGCGGCGCCGCCGGAGCGTCCAGTGTCCGCCCGTACCGGGACAGCCGGGCCACCGTGCAGGTCGCGGCGATCTCCAGGGAGCCGTCCGCGTGCCGCGTGAGCGGTTCCCAGCCCGTCCGGCTCAGGTCGATCAGCCGGCGCAGGTGCGGCTGCGGTTCGGAGAACAGGTACGTGCCCCCGCCGAGCCACGCGTCGCCGGGACGCCACGGTTCGCGCAGCCGCGCGTCCCGTACGTCCGTCACCGTGTTCAGGTCCATGTCTCCCCACGCCTCTCGGTCACTGCTTTTCAGCCAGTGAAGCCCGGGAGGGAGGCGGGACGACTGGTGCGGACGCCGGAAAACCGCAAACCCGCAGGCAGGGGATTGGATGATCGACCAGGGCCCGGCCGTCGCGCGACCGGGACGGCTCAGCCGGTGAAGGAGCCGTGCCGTCCTCCCCGGCCGCGAAGCGCGCGGCGCCCGACAGGGTCTCGCCGGCCGACAGCGGCACCATGCCGTGCCGGAGTTCGGCCGCCAGCGCCTCGGACTCCGGCAGCCCGTGCTGCTCGCGCACGGACAGCCGGTCGTGGCGCAGGCACAGCTGCGGGAAGGCGGCGATCTCCCGGGCGAGTTCCTCCGCCGCGCCCGGGACCGGCCCTTCGGCACGAGACGGTTGGCGAGCCCGATCTCGTACGCCTCGGCCGCCGGGACCGGCCGCCCGGTCAGGATCAGGTCCATGGCGCGGCTCTCGCCGATCAGCCGCGGCAGCCGGACCGTGCCGCCGTCGATCAGGGGCACGCCCCAGCGGCGGCAGAACACCCGAGGACCGCGTCCTCCTCGACGACGCGCAGATCGCACCAGAGGGCCAGTTCGAGTCCGCCGGCCACCGCATGGCCGCCGACGGCCGCGATGACCGGCTTCGTCAGCCGCAGCCGGGTCGGCCCCATCGGGCCGTCGCCGTCGGGCGCCACCCGGTTCCCGCGCCCGGTGCCGACGGCCTTGAGGTCGGCGCCCGCGCAGAACGTGCCGCCCTCGCCCCACAGCACCGCGACCGAGGCCTCCGCGTCGGCCTCGAAGGCGCGGAAGGCGTCGGCCAGCCGCGCGGCCGTCGGCCCGTCCACGGCGTTGCGGGCGGCGGGCCGGGAGAGGACCACCGTGGTCACGGGCCCGTCGCGCTCGACGCGTACGGTGTCCCGCTCCGACGGTGTCGCTGATGCATCGGTCATGCGGGGCATTCTCGCGGGCGGCCGGCCCGGCGGCCAGAGCGGACCTCAGCCGGAACGGTCGAGCAGCAGGTCCCGCACGCAGCCGCGCAGCCAGGCGTGCGCCGGGTCGGCGTCGTGCCGCGGATGCCAGGCGAGGCCGAGCGGCAGGGGCGGCAGGTCGAGGGGACCTCGAAGGCGACCAGGCCGAGGGCGTCGGCCAGCGAGCGGCTCCCGCGCCGATCAGGCCGACGAGGTCGGTGTCGCGGAGGAGGAACAGCGACGCCGGGTACGTGCCGACGCTCGCGACGACCCGCCGCCGCAGCCCGTGCTCGGCCAGCGCGGCGTCGACGGGGCCGTGCAGCCGCCCCGGCGCGAGACGACCAGGTGGTCCGCGTCCACCGCGAACCTCCGCCGCGTCAGGCGCCCCGCAGCAGGGGTGCCCGCCCGGACGACCGCCAGCATGCGGTCGTCCAGGACGTGCTCGGTGCGCACCTCGGGATGGACCGTGTCGATGACGCCGATCTCCAGGTCGGCGACGCCCTCCCGCAGCGTCGGCGCGTCGACGTGGCTCTCGTTCAGGAACCGCAGCCGCACCTGCGGGGCCTCGCGTCCGGCACGGTCGAGCAGCGCGGGGCCGAGCAGCGCGGGATGGGAGTCCTGCCCGAGCACCGTGAACGTGCGCGCGACGGTCCGGAGATCGGTGGGACCCGACGCCGCGAACAGCGCCCTGGCCCGCTCCACGACCGCCCCGACCTCGGCCCGTACGGACAGCGCGTACGGCGTCGGCACCATCGCGCGCCCGGCGCGCACCAGGATCGGATCGCCGAGCGCCTTGCGGATCCGGCCCAGGGTGCGGCTGGTGGCCGGCTCGGACAGGTGCAGCCGCCGGGCCGCTCCCCGCACGCTCTGTTCCTCCAGGAGGACGTCGAGGGCGAGGAGGAGATTGAGGTCGAGGCCGGTCGGGTCCGCCGATTGCGTCATACGCACTCATCCCTTGCGAAAGATGCACTGGAAGTAATCAACGGGCCGAGCCTACGGTGGACGCACACCCCCTCACCACGACGCTCCCCGGAGGAGCCATGCCCTCGCCCGCCCTCGCACCGCCCTCCACCGCCCCGGCCGGCACCCCGCCGGGCCCGCTCGGACGGTCGACCCTGCTCGCCCTGTGCGCCTGCGTCCTCGTCGCGCAGAGCATGGTCGCCGCCATCAACCTCCTCATCCCCCAACTCGCCGCCTCCGCCCTCCACCCGTCCGCCACCGAGCTGCTGTGGACGGTGGACGCGTACGTCATCGTCTTCGCCGGACTGCTCATCCCCGCCGGGGCGCTGGGCGACCGCCGGGGCCGCAGGGCGTCCTGCTCGCCGGACTCGTCCTGTTCGCCGCCGGGGCCGCGCTCAGCGCCCTGGCCGCCTCGCCCGCGCTGCTGATCGCCGGCCGCGGGGTGTCCGGCGCCGGAGCCGCCTGCGTCACGCCCGCCACCATGTCGATCCTCGTCCAGCTCGCCGGACCGGAGCACCGGGCCCGCGCACTCGCCTCCTGGACCCTCGCCATCGGCCTGGGCGGCCTCGTGGGCAACGCCGGCGGGGAGCGGTCGGCCAATTCCTCTCCTGGCGGGCCCTGTTCTGGGTGATGGTCCCCTCGGCGCGCTGCTCGCCCTGGCCGTCGCGGTCGCCGTGCCGCGCACCCGCGCTCTCCGCACGGCCACCCCGACCCCGCGGCACCCTGCTGCTCGTCGCGGCCCTGGTCGCCCTCCTCGCGGGCATCATCGAAGGCCCGGCACACGGCTGGACCTCGCCCCGCATCCTCCTCCTCTTCGCGGTGGGCGCGGCCCTGACCGGCCTGTTCACCTGGTACGCGCTCCGCTCGCCGGCCGCCCTGTTCGACCCGCGGGTCTTCCGCTCCCGGCGGCTGCGCGCCGCCGTCCTCGGCACGGCCACCGGCTTCTTCGGCCTCTTCTCGCTCTTCTACGCCAACTCGCAGTACCTGCAGTACGTCAGGGGTACGGCCCCGCCGTCACCGGCCTCGCCATCGTCCCGCTCACGATCGGCATGGCCGTCTTCCCCAAGGTCGCCACCCGCTGGCAGGCCGCCTCGGGACCGCGCCCCACCATCGTCACCGGCCTCTTCCTGATCGGCGCCGGACTCCTGGGGGCCTCCACCGCCGGCGCGGCCACGCCGTACCCGCTGTACGCCTGCTGGCTGCTCGTCATCTCGGCGGGAACCGGCCTGTGCATGCCGGCCCTCACCGTCGGCGTCGTCTCCGCCCTCCCCGCGCACCGGGCGGCCTCGGCTCCGGCCTCGGCACCTCGGCCCGGGAGATCGGCGCCGCCCTCGGCGTGGCCGTCACCGGCACCGTGCTCGCCGTGCACGAGGCCGACGCCCGCGCGGGCTCCTTCGCCGACGCGATGAGTCCGGCGCTGCGCACCGTGGGCGCGCTCGTCCTGGTCGCCACGGCCCTGGTCGCCGTCGGATACCGCGCCGGGGCCGAGCCCACCCGCTGAGGGGCCCTGCCCCGCCCGCGCCTGTGGGCCGGATGGCGCAGGCGGCGCGCGGCGGAGCCCGTACCGCGAGAGGGTTGGCCGGACCCCGGGACAGGACGGCCCGGCGGCCGACGAGGGCCCGGACGGCCGCTCGTCCGGCCGGACCGGGCCCCGGCACGGTCCGCCGTCCCCGGTCCCGCAACCGAGGAGGTAGCGCATGCCCCGCCGTGTCCCCGCCGCGTACGCCGGACGGAACTCCACGAGCCCCGCCCCGACCGCACCGCACCCCGCCCGGGACGCCGATTCCGTACGGCGGCCGCCGGGACGATCGTGGCGGCCGCCGTCCTGGCCGGCGCCACGATCGCCCCGGCGGGGCCGCGCCACCGGCCCTCTCGGGCTCGGTCCCCACGACCCCGGGCACGGCGGCGACCCGGCGCTCCAGCGGGCCCTGGCCGAGCTGGTGGGGCGCCCGGCGGGCCGCCCGGCGCGATCGCGGTCCTGACCCGGGACGGCGCCCGACGGGTCTACCGGGCCGGTACGGCCGAGGTGGGCACGGGACGCCCGCCCCGGCCCGAGGACCACATGCGCGTCGCCAGCGTCGCCAAGGCCTTCAGCGGCGCGGTCGCCCTGAGCCTCGTCGACCGGAAGGAACTGGCCCTGGACGACACGATCGGCCACGTCCTTCCCCAACTGCCCTCCTCATGGCACGCGGTGACGCTGCGTCAACTGCTCCAGCACACCAGCGGACTCCCTGACTTCAGCAAGAGCAAGGCCTTCCAGGACATCGTCCGCGCCGACCCCCGCCACCACTTCGACTCCCGCCGCCTCCTCGACTTCGTGGCCGACCAGCCGCTCGCCTTCCCGCCGGGCAGCCGCTACGCCTACTCCAACTCGGACAACATCGCGGTCGCGCTGATGGCCGAACGCGTCACCGGCCGCCCGTACGAGACGCTCCTGAAGCGACTGGTGTACCGGCCGCTCGACCTGACGGGGACCAGCCTCCCCAGGACTACCGGCTGCCGCGCCCTTCCTGCACGGCTACTTCACCGCCCCCGGCGAGCGGCCCGAGGACGTGAGCGAGGCGGTGAGCGCCTCCGGCGCCTGGGCGTCCGGCGGCATCGTCTCCACCCCGCCGACCTGAGCAGGTTCATCGGCGGCTACGCGGGACCGGAGCTGCTGACCCCCGCCACCCGCCGCGCCCAGCAGGATTTCCTCCCGGCGGCGCCTCCGAGCCGGCCGGGCCCGGCGCCAACGCGGCCGGTCTGGGCCTCTTCCGCTACACCACCCGCTGCGGCACGGTCCTCGGCCACACCGGCAACACCCCCGGCTACACCCAGTTCGCCGCTTCCACCCGGGACGGCCGGCGCACGGTGACGGTCTCCGTCACCAGCCAGGTCACGCAGGATCCGGCCCTGCTGGCCCGACTGCGCGCGACCGAGGAGCGGTTCGTCTGCGCCCTGCTGGGCGAGGAGGACGGAGGGTTCCGTCCGTAGGACCCGCCGAAAGGAAGAGGACCGACCCCTTACGCGGCGGAGGGTTTCCCTAGCCTCGCCCCAGCGTGCAAGTTACCAGCCGGTCAATGAAGTTGACGGGCGCACCGGGTCCGGAGGTCGCCATGAGTTCCGCGCAGTCCCCGCTCGACAGCCGGCCGCCCTCCGTGGCGCACCTCTTCCTCTCGCGGGTCGCGGCCACACCCCACCGGAGGCCTACCGCCACCCGGTGGCGGTGGGCCACGGCGCCGAGGAGTGGCGCTCGCTGACCTGGGCCCAGACCGCCGAGCGCGTGACGGCGATCGCGGCCGGGCTGCTCGCCCTCGGACTGCGGACCGAGGAGCGGGTGGCCATCTGCTCCGCGACCCGGGTGGAGTGGATCCTCGCCGATCTGGGCGTGATGTGCGCGGGCGCCGCCGCGACCGCCGTCTATCCGAGCACCAACGCCGACGAGACGGCGTACATCCTCGCCGACTCCGACAGCCGGGCGATCTTCGTGGAGGACGCCGCCCAGCTGGCCAAGGTCGTCGCACACGCCGACCGGCTGCCCGGACTCGGCCACGCGATCCTCTTCGACCCGGAGGCCGACCTCCCCGGGCCGAGGGCCTCGAGGTGCTGAGCCTCGCCGAGCTGGAGAAGCGCGGCACGGCGTACCTCCAGGAGCACCCGGAGGCGATCCGCACGGCGGTCGAGGCCATCGAGCCGGAGCAGCTCGCCACCCTGATCTACACCTCCGGCACCACCGGCCGCCCCAAGGGCGTGCGCCTGGTGCACGACTGCTGGTCCTACCAGGGCGTCGCGCAGGAGGTCAGCGGACTGCTCGACCCCGACGACGTGCAGTTCCTGTGGCTTCCGCTGTCCCACGTCTTCGGCAACGCCCTCATCTCCGGCCAGGTGCGGACCGGGCACGTGATCGCGGTGGACGGGCGCGTCGACCGCATCATCACCAACCTGCCCGTCGTCCGCCCCACCGTGATGGCCTCGGCGCCACGGGTCTTCGAGAAGGTCTACAACGGCATCGCGGCCAGGGCGAGGGCCGAGGGCGGCGCGAAGTACAAGATCTTCCTGTGGGCGGCGAAGGTCGCCCGCGACCACGCCAGGACCGGGCAGGAGAGCCTGGTGGCGACCGGGAGCCGCAGGGTGCCCCTGGGGCTCGCCGTCCGGCACGCGCTCGCCGACAGGCTGGTCTACGGGAAGATCAGGGCGGCGTTCGGCGGCGCCCTGCGCGGCAGCGCCTCGGGCAGCGCCGCGCTCGCCCCCGACATCGCCTACTTCTTCGCCGGCGCGGGCGTGCCCGTCCTGGAGGGCTACGGCCTGACCGAGACCAGCGCGGCCTGCACGGTCAACCCGTCCGAGGACTACCGGGTGGGCACGGTCGGCAGGCCCCTGCCGGGCACCGAGGTCCGCATCGCCGAGGACGGGGAGGTCCTGCTGCGGGGACCCGGCGTCATGCGCGGCTACCACAACCTCCCGGAGAAGACCGCCGAAGTCCTGGAGGACGACGGCTGGTTCCGCACCGGCGACATCGGCGAGCTCGACCAGGAGGGCTTCCTCCGGATCACCGACCGCAAGAAGGACCTGTTCAAGACCTCGGGCGGCAAGTACGTGGCGCCCACGGAGATCGAGGGCCGGTTCAAGGCCGCCTGCCCGTTCGTCAGCAACATCCTGGTCATCGGCGACGGCCGCAACTACTGCACCGCCCTGATCGCCCTCGACGAGAGCGCGATCATGCCGTGGGCGGCGGCGCACGGCCTCGGCGGCCGCGACTACGCCGAGGTCGTCTCCTCGCCCGAGGCGCACGCCCTGATCGACGGCTTCGTGCGCCGCGTCAACGGCGACCTCCAGCGCTGGCAGACGATCAAGAAGTTCGCGCTCCTGCCCCGCGACCTCGACGTCGAGCACGGCGAGCTCACCCCGAGCCTCAAGGTGAAGCGGCCCGTCGTCGAGCGGGAGTACGCCGAGGTCGTCGAGGCCCTGTACGAGGGCGCCCGCGAGGCCTGACGCCCGGTCACCGCCCCGGCGGCCTCAGGGCTCAAGGACCTCCACGTGGTCGCCGACCGCGACCGCCAGGACCCGTGAGCCCGGTTCGGTGGTGCGCCAGCGGTGGCGGACGCCGCCGGAGAGCAGGAGCGTGTCGCCGCGCCTCAGGCGGTGGACGCGGCCGTCGGCCTCCACCTCCACCGCGCCGTCCGCCACGTACAGCAGCTCGTCGTTGCGGTGCCGGAACTCGCGGTCCGCCTCGTGCGCGCCGACGAACTCCAGGGCGTGCAGCTGATGGCGGCCGCGCACCACCGGCCGCACGCGCGCCTCCCGGTCGAGACCGCTGTCGTCCCCGGCCCGCACCACGTCGACCGTGCGGGTCTCGTCGGAGGCGGCGAGCAGCTGGACCGCCGTGGTGCCGAGGGCGTCCGCGATCCGCTGGAGCGACCGCATGCTGGGGCGCGCCCGGTCGTTCTCGATCTGGCTGAGGAACGGGGAGGAGAGCCCGCTGCCCTTCGCCACCTCGGCGAGCGTCAGATCCAGCGCCCGGCGCCTGCGGCGCACGGCGGCGCCCACCCGCGGTGTGTTCGCGGCCTCCATGGATGGTCCCGTCCTTTCCCTCCGGCGCCCGGTGGCGCCCGATCGCACCCTACGCGGCGGTAGGCCGGAGCCCGGAGACGGTTTCGTACTCCCGACACACGCCCGTCACACAAGGCCCCTAACGTCAAAGTCGCTTGCTCTCATCAAAGAAAGTTTGAAGAAGCCCGACATGGAAAACTCGAAGGGGTCCGACGTGCCCGCGATCGACCAGAACTCACGCCGCCGACGCCCCACCGGCCTCATCGCCCTCGACGAGACGGCCGCGTCCGAGGGCTACACCCTCTACGCCCCGCTCACCGGCACCGGCGAGGTGTACCTCGTCGACCTCCACGGCCGCACCGTCCACCGCTGGGACCTCCCCTACCGCCCCGGCCGCCACGCCCGGCTGCTCGCCGACGGCACCCTCGCCTACAACGGCGTCCTGCCGGGGAGAAGGCCCTCTTCCCGATGTGGCACAAGTACCGCGGCGGCGTCATGCTCCACGCCGCACCCGACGGCACCGTCCTGCGCGAGCACCGCGACCCCCTCCAGCACCACGACGCCCACCACCTCGACGACGGCCGCATCCTCTACACCGCCCTGGAACCCCTCACCGGCGCCGACGCCGCGGAGGTGCGCGGCGGAGTGCCCGGCTCCGAGGCCGAGGGCGGCACCGTCTGGGCCGACACCATCAAGGAGGTCGGCCCGGACGGCGAACTCCTGTGGTCCTGGCGCGCCGCGGACCACCTCGACCGCGAGGCCTTCCCGCTGCACGAGGCCTACGCCCGCGAGCACTGGCCGCTGATCAACAGCGTCACCCCCCTGCGGGACGGCAACGTCCTCGCCAGCCTGCGCAGCGTCTCCGCCGTCGTCGTCATCAGCCGCGCCACCGGCGAGATCCTCTGGCGCAGCCGCCCCGGCACCGTCAGCCAGCAGCACGCCCCCACCGAACTCGCCGACGGACGGTTCCTCGTCTTCGACAACGGCGTCTTCCGGCCCGGCCACGACGTCCCGTACTCCCGCGTCATCGAGATCGACCGGACCGGCGGCGACATCGTGTGGAAGTACCACGACCCGGCCCGCGAGTTCTTCTTCGCGCCCTTCATGGGCTCCGCGCAGCGCCTGCCGAACGGCAACACCCTCGTCACCGACTCCCCGTCCGGGCGGCTCTTCGAGGTGACGAAGGACGGCTACCTGTGCTGGGAGTACGTCGTCCCGTACTTCGCCGGCTACGGCGAGAGCGAGGTCCGCGGCCTCTTCCCGTCCGAGCCCAACGCCGTCTTCCGCGCCTACCGGTACACCGCGGCGGAGATCCCGTGGCTGGAGACGACGGCATGACGACGACCGCACCCCCCTCCGGCCACGCGGTGGAGGCCGTCGACGCGCCCGTCCCGCTGCGGCGCCTCGCCCCCCTCGCGGCCCAGCACGTCCTCGCGATGATCGCCGCCCCGGTCTCCACCGTCTTCCTCGTCGCCGGCACCCTGAAGATGACGCCCGGCGCGACGGCCTCGCTGCTCAGCACCGTCCTGATCCTGTGTGGCGCGGGCGCCCTGCTCCAGTCCCTCGGCGTGTGGCGGATCGGCGGACGCCTGCCGTTCGTCATGCTCCCGGGCGGCGCCGCGACCGCGCTGTTCCTCCAGATCGCCCAGGACCACGGACCGGCCACCGCCACCGGCGCCGTCCTCCTCGCGGCCGCGCTGCTGCTCGCCGTCCTGCCCCTGTACGCCCGGGTCGTACGGCTCTTCCCGCCGCTGGTCATGGGCGTGACCGTGCTGCTCATCGGGGTCGCGATGATCCGCGTCGCCGCCCGGCTCGTGACCGGCCCCGACGGGAAGGGGAGCCGCGCGCGGTGCTCCTCGCCGCGCTCACCGTGGCGGCGACCGTCGCCGCGTACGTCCTCCTGCGCGGCGTCTGGCGGCAGACCTCCGTCCTCCTCGGGATGGCGGCGGGAACCGTCGTCGCGGTGACGACCGGCCTCGGCTCCTTCGGCCCCGCGACGGGCAGCGGCTTCGCGCTGCCGGTGTTCCTGCCCTTCGGCACCCCGCGGTTCGACCTGGCGGCCGCGCTCCCGCTCCTGCTGTTCAGCCTCACCACGCTGGCCGAGATCACCGGGCAGACCGTCCTCAACAGCGAGACCGTGGGCCGGACCCCCGACCCCGAGCGGGACGTTCCGCGCGTCGCCCGCGCCGATGCCCTGGTGTCCCTGGCGGCGGCCTGTTCGGCACCTCCCTCATGGTCACCAGCGCCGAGAACATCGGCATCGGCCGGCTCACCGGCGTCCGCAGCCGCTTCGTGACCGCCGGCGCCGGGCACTGCTCGTCGCCCTCGGCCTGGCCGCGCCCGTCTCCCGGGCCCTGGCGGGCATACCCGAGGCCGTCGTGGGCGGCTCCGCCCTCGTCGTCTACGCCGTGATCGCCGTCATGGGCGTCGAGATGCTCCGCCGCGCCGATCTGTCCGGCACGGGCACGGGCTCGCTGACGGCCGCGCTCGCGCTCACCGCGGGACTCCTCCCGCTGCTCAGCCCGGACCTGTACGCGGGCTTCCCGGCTGGGCCCGCACGATCCTCGGCAGCGGCGTCGTCGCCGGCACCCTGATGGCGGTCCTCCTCACCGCGCTCCTCGGCCGCGTCCGCCCGAGGAGCCCGACCCGGGTCCCTAGGGCCGGGTCGGGCCTCGAAAGCCCGGGCGGGCCTTTGAGCCCGGATCGGTCCTTGGCGCCCGGATCGCCACGACGCCGTCCCGTCGTGGCGACACCGGACACCGGCCGGACACCGGCCCGGACACCGGCCCGGACACCGGCCCGGACACCGGACCTACGCGACCGGGCCGCGCTCGTGCGGGATCCGCTCCCCGGCCTCCACCGCGACGGGCAGCCGGTTCTCGGCGGCGGCAGCGGGCAGGTCGCGAAATCGGTGTAGGCGCAGGGCAGATTGGTCGCGCGGTTGAAGTCGAGCACCACCGCGCCGTCGGGCCCGGGGGCTCCGACCGTGAGGTTCCGGTTGGCCGCGTACGTGGTGACGCCCGAGGTCGTGTCGGTGAACAGCAGCGTGAGGCTGCCCGGCGCGTGCCCGTTGAACGCGGTGAGGCTCAACTCCTCGTCGTCCAGCCGGAAGACGACCCGGCCCGGGGCGTCGTACACGTGCTGGAGGCCCTCCACGGAGGCGCCGACCGTCGTCGGCCGCGGCTCGTCGAAGGCCTCGTACCGGCCCGTGACCACCCAGCGCGGATCGGGCTCGTACGCCGGCGTGCCGGCGAACGCGACCCGCAGCGGATGGCCGGGGTGACGCGGGCGCACCACGTCGTTGCCGCCGCGCTTGGCGACCTCGATCACGGTGTCGCCCCAGACGGCGTCGACACCGCCGCGCTCCGGGATGACGCCGAAGAGGTGCCGCCCCCGGACCACTTCGCCGCCGACGACCAGCTCGTCGTCCTCGCCGAGTTCCACGACGACGCCTTCGGGGCCCGTCGACCAGACCCCCGGCGCGCCGGGGAAGGACTGCGGCTCAGTGGAGAGCCAGTGCAGACCGGTGATCGCGAGGAAGCCGTGCTCCGAGGCGAGCCGGGCGTCCTTGTCCCGGTGCCACGCCTCCCACTCCTTGGCGAAGACCTCCGGATCGGGAACGGAAATGTCACGGACGCTCATGCGTCTCCTCCTGCTGCGGTGGATGGTGTGATGCGCGCGGTCGCGTCACCCGCCGCGAAGGCGGCGGAACGGAGCGCGGGGCAGGACGAGGCCGTCAGGAGGCGCCCGGGATCAGCCGGGGCGAGCGCGTCGGTGTCCGGACGCCGGGTCGAGGCCTCGGTGTCAGCCGGAACACGCCATGGTCGTGACGCGCACGTAGTCCACGTGTCGGCGCGTCACGAGAAGGCTCATGGGTTCAGGAGAACACACCAGCGGTGCGCGGCGCCAGTGATCCCCGCACGAATCGGGAACGGCCGGAAGTCTTCGGCGACTCCGGCGGACTCGCGTGCCCGGCCGGGGAATTGGGCGTCCGTGCCCGTTATGGCACACACCCGAGAGCATGCGTTTGAGACATGAACGTGTGTCCGGTTCGCTTCGGTCAGGATGGGTGGCGTACAACCGGTGACCGGTCCGTTCACCGACGCGCGCGGCCACCCCGTACCACCGAGCCCTGGAGTCAGACAGATGCGTTTCGGCCTGCTGGGCCCGATCGCGGCGCAGGACGCCGCCGGCCCTCTCGTCATCGGCAGTACGAAGGTCCGGATCCTGCTCGGCATCCTGCTGCTCAGACGTGGTCAGGTGGTCTCCTCCGACGAGCTGAAGGCCGCTCTGTGGGGCACCGACCTGCCCGCGACGGCTTCCAGCTCCTGCACAACCACGTGACGCGCCTGCGGAGGACCCTGGGGCCCGAGGGGCCGCCCGGCTGCGCTCGGTGCCGCCCGGATACGTCCTGGACGTGGACCGCGGCGCGCTCGACAGCGACCGGCACGAGGAACTCCTCGCCACCGCGCGCACCGCCCGGCACGGGAGGACTGGGAGACCGTGCGGGAGGCCTGTGCGACGGCCCTGGGCCTGTGGCGGGGAAGCCCGCTCGCGGACCTGCCGGGACTCGGCCAGAGCCTGCTGTACGGGCCCGGCCTCCAGGCCCTCGACGAGGCCCGGCTCGTCGCCCTGGAGTGGCGCTGCGAGGCCGACCTGCGCCTCGGCCGGTACGACGGCCTCGCCGCGGAGCTGTACGCGCTCACCGAACAGCACCCGCTGCGCGAGGGCTTCCACCGCCACCTGATGCTGGCCCTGCACCGCACCGACCGCCAGGCGGAGGCCCTGGCCGTCTTCCACCGGCTGCGCGGGATCCTGGCGGACGAGCTCGGCGTCTCGCCCGGCCGCGCCGTGCAGGAGGCGCTCGCGGACATCCTCCGGGGCCACGGCGAACCCGCGCCGAAGCCCCCGGCCCCGCGCCCGGACCCGCACCGGCCCCCGACGCCGCGACGGCGGCCGGGAACCACGTCCCGGCCCAGCTCCCCGGTCTCCCGCTACTTCTCCGGCCGGCGGGCGGAACTGGCCCGGCTCGACGCGCTCCTCGAAGACGCCCGCCGGCACGCCGGCACCGGACCCGTCGTCGTCTCCGGCCCCGGCGGCGTGGGCAAGACGACCCTCGCCGTCCACTGGGCGCACCGGGTCCGCGCCGACTTCCCGACGGCCAGCTCCACCTGAACCTGCGCGGCTTCGCCCCGGAGGGCTCCGCCGTCACCCCGGACAGCGCCCTGCGCAGCCTCCTCGAAGGCCTCGGCGTGCCCCGCGCGCGCGTGCCCGCCTCCCAGGAGGCCCGGACGGCCCTCTTCCGCACGCTGACGGACGGCCGCCGCTACCTGATCCTGCTGGACAACGCCCGCGACGCCGCCCACGTGCGGCCGCTCCTCACCGGGTCCGCGACCAGCCTGACCGTCGTGACGAGCAGGGACCAGCTCCTCGGCCTCGTCGCCGTCGAGGACGCCCAGCCCGTGGCGCTCGACGTGCTGTCGCCCGACGACGCGCGCGAGCTCTCGCCGCGCGCGTCGGCCGGGACCGCGTCACGGCCGACCCGCGCGCCGTCGACGAGGCCGTCGAGCTGACCGCCCGCCTCCCGCTGGCCCTGGCCGTCGTGGGCGCCCGGGCGGCCGTCACCCCGCCCTCAGCCTGACCCGGCTCGTCGAACGGCTGCGCCTCGCCCGCGGTCTCGACGCCTTCACCGGCAGCGACGCCCGGAGCGACGTCCGCGCGGTGCTCTCCTGGTCGTACGAGACGCTGAGCACCGACGCCGCGCGCCTCTTCCGGCTGCTCGCCGTCCACCCCGGGCCCGGGATCACCGTGCCCGTGGCCGGCAGCCTCGGCGCTCCCGCCGACCCGCGTGCACCCGCTCCTGACCGAGCTGGCCGAGGCCAACCTGGTCACCGAGGGCGCCGACGGCAGGTACGCCTTCCACGACCTGCTGCGCACGTACGCGGTGGAGCTCGGCGAACAGGTCGACTCCGGGGCGAGCCGCCGCACCGCCCTGCGGCGGCTCACCGAGCACTACCTCCACACCGCGCAGCGCGGCGCCCTCCTGATGGACCCCAGCTGGCCCCCGTCGGCCTGCCCCCGAAGCCGGGGCGGGGCGTGCGCCCGAGGAGCTCGCCGACATCGGCGCGGCCCGGGAGTGGTTCACCGGCGAACACGCGGCGCTCGTGGAGACCGTCGTCCGGGCCGGAGCGAGCGGCCTCGACCCGGCGTGCTGGCAGCTGGCCTACGTCCTGAAGACGTACCTCTCCTGGGGCGGGCACTGGGCGGACGGCGCGACCGTCCAGACGGCCGCCCTGGAGGCGGCGGAGCGCATGGACGACCCGACGGCACGGGCCAGGGCGCACCGGAGCCTGGCCGCGGCCCTGCGCTGGAACGCCGCCACGGACGCCGAGGCCGGGACGCACCTGCGCCGCGCGCTCGACCTGTTCACCGCCGAGGGGGACCTGCTCGGCCGGGCCGACGTCCACCTCGACCTCGCGGGCCGCTACGAACAGAAGGAACGCCCGGCGGAGGCGCTGCACCACAACCAGCGGGCCCTCGAACTGTTCCAGGAGCTCGGCCACCGGAGCGGAGAGGCGAAGGCCCTCAACAACGTGGGCTACTTCCAGGCCCTGCTGGGCAACCACGCCGAGGCGCTGGCCCTGTGCGACGCCGCCCGCCGGGTCTTCGAGGAGCTCGGGGACCGGCGCAGCCTGGCCCTCACCTGGGACAGCCTGGGCGTGGTGCACCAGCAGACGGGCGACCTGGAGCGGGCGGCGCACTGCTTCCGGACCTCGGCGGAGGGCCTGCGGGAGGTCGGCTCGCCGTACCACGAGGCCGTCTCCCTCGACCACCTCGGCGACGTCGAGTCGGCGGCGGGCGGCCCGGAGCGCCCGGGAGGCCTGGCGGCAGGCCTGGGAGCTCCTCGACGCGCTGCGGCACGACGACGCGGAGGCGGTCCGGCTCAAGCTGCGGGGTGAGCCGGTCCGGCGCGGGCCGGGGCGACACCGCAACGGCGGAGCGCAGGGAGGTGAGGTGTGCGGCATTCGTTGTAATCGACCGGAATCGATCGGAAATGTCGTAGGGCTTGATCGTTTCTGCATGGTGCCCTCACCGGCATGAACACACGTACCAGACTCGCTCTCGCGAGCGCCGCCCTGACCGCCCTCGCCGTCACCGCCCCGACGGCGACGGCGTCCGGGGCCGCCGCCGGACCGGAGCCGACCCCGGCCCCGCTCGTCACCGCCGCCAACGCGGTGCCCGGCAAGTACATCGTGACCCTCGACAGGACGGTCGACGCCGCCGAGACCGCCCGGAAGCTGAACCTCAGGCCCACCTTCGTGTACGAGAAGGCCATCAACGGCTTCGCGGCCCCGCTGACCGAACTCCAGCTGACGGTCGTCAGGAACACCCCGGAGTGGCCTCGGTCGAGCAGGACGCGGTGGCGCTCGCGCCGCCCCAGCCAGCAACCCCTCGGCGGCCCGCGCCCGGCCGCCTCCTGGGGCCTGGACCGGATCAACCAGTGGAACCTGCCGCTCGACGGCGACTTCACCACCCGCGGCAACGGCGCCGGGGTGACCGCGTACATCCTCGACACCGGCATCGACTACCAGCACGAGGAGTTCGGCGGCCGCGCCTCCTTCGGCTTCGACGCGATGGACGACGGACGCTACGGCCAGGACTGCAACGGCCACGGCACGCACGTCGCCGGCACGGTCGCCGGCAAGACGTACGGGGTCGCCCGCAAGGCGAACCTGGTGAGCGTCCGCGTCCTCGGCTGCGACGCGCGCGGCGCGTACTCGGGCATCATCGCCGGGCTCGACTGGGTCGCCAGGAACGCCAAGCAGCCGGCCGTCCTCAACGGCTCCCTGGGCGGAGACCGGTCCGCCGCCGTCAACGACGCCGCCACCGCGCTCTACGACGCCGGCGTCCTGCCGGTCATCGCGGCGGGCAACTCGTCGAAGGACGCCTGCGACGTCTCCCCCGCGTCGGCGGCCGGCACCTTCACCGTCGCCGCCTCCAACATCTGGGACGAGGAGACCTCCTTCTCCAACTACGGCTCCTGCGTCGAACTCTTCGCCCCTGGCCAGGACATCGTCTCGGCCAGGCTCGGCGGCGGCTCCGTCGCCCTGAACGGCACCTCCATGGCCGCCCCGCACGTCGCCGGAGTCGCCGCGCTCTACAAGGCCGCCCACCCCACGGCGCCCCCCGCCGAGGTCGCCGAGTGGCTCGACGACAACTCGACGAAGGGCCTCCTGACCAACCTCAGCGGCGGCACCCCCAACAAGCTGCTGTTCACCGGCGGCCTGTAGCCCCCCGCCCGGACGACCGCACGCCCCGCGCCCCGGACGAGCACCGGAGCGCGGGGCGCCGCGAGCGCGTCCAGGGCGAGCAGCCCCGCCCCAGACACCCCGCGGCCTCTCCGAGGGCCGCGGGAACGACCTCCGGCAGCCTCCGGAACGCGATGCGTTCCGCCACGGCGACCCGCAGGGGCCCGAAGAGCGTGTCCCCGGCCTCCGCGAGACCGCCACCGACGATCAGACTGCGGCAGTCCAGGAGGGTGTGCGCGGCGATCAGGCCGTCGGCGAGGGCTCCGACCGCCGCCCGCCACACCTCCGCCGCCACCGCGTCGCCCCTCCCGACGGCCCGGACGCAGTCGTCGGCGCCGGCGTCCGCCGTACCGCTCGCGGCGGCCCAGGCGCGGGCGACCGCGGCGGCCGAGGCGACCGCGTCCAGACAGCCGCGCCGCCCGCAGGCGCACGCGGGACCGCCGGGGCGGACGACGACGTGCCCGATCCCGCCCGCCCGGCCGTGGGCACCCGTCTCGACGCCGTGACCGGTGCCGATCGCTCCGGTGACGCGGCCGCCCAGCGACACGAACAGGAACCGGTCCGCGCCGCGCCCGCCCCGACACGGGCCTCGGCGAGGCCGCGGCCCGGACGCCGTGCGCGAGCGCGACGGGGATCCGCCCGAGCCCCGGCCCAGCGACTCCCGCAGCCGGGCCTCGGGGAGCCCGGCCGCGCCGCCGCCGGACAGGGCGATCCCGACGGCCTCCGCCGCCGTGCCGAAACGCTCCCGCCCCGGGCCCGGAGCTCCTCCGCGCAGCGGACGACCGATGCCGCGGTCCCGCTGCCGGGGCCCGCCGCGTCTCGTACAGCGGCGTCCCGTCGAGGCCGACCAGAGCCGCCCTCGTGCCGGTGCCGCCCACGTCCAGGGCGATGACGTGCCTCATGCGAGGGCCCTCACCGGGACGGCTTGTCGTCGACGCGGACCAGGTGGTGGCCGCGCAGGGTGTACAGCCTGCCGAGACCGTCGGTGTGGACGTGCGGGCCGCTGTACCAGGCGCCGTCGATGCCGGCGACGACCGTCGTGACGGCGAACGTCTTCGGGTGGATGCGGAAGAGCGTGGTGTCGGAGACCCGTAGACCCAGCCCCGGCAGGTCACCATGGCGGCGAAGCCGGGACAGAGGGCGCGCAGGTCGGCGGTGTGGACCACCCGCCGGATCCGCAGGTCGACGACGAAGAGGCCGCCCCGGCGGGTGAGGCCGTACAGGTGGGGCCGCGCACCGCGAGCGCGGCCACGCCTGTCGCCATCGGCGGGTCGACGCGCCACAGCTCCCGCCCGGCGACCGGGTCGAAGGCGACGAGCGTGCCGCGCGGCCCCGCGCGGTGGGGTTGTCGCCCCGAGGTAGGCGACGCCTTCCGGGTGGTGACGGCGCGCACCAGCTGCACCCCGTCGATCGGGTTGACGTAGGCGGCCTTCGAGCCGTCCCGGAGGGAGTACGTCCACAGGGAGCCGCCGCCCTCGGTGTCGGACTGCGCGCCGGCCAGCAGGAGGCCGTTGACGGCGTCGAAGCAGAGGTCGAGGGGACGGTTCTGTTCGCTCGGGAACTGCGCGAGCCGGTGGGGCTGCCGGTCGGCCGCCGGGTCGTACGTCCACAGGCCCTGCGAGCTGTACTGACCGGTGTACAGCACCCCGTCGAGGACCTCGGCGTCCTTCGCCTCGCCCGGCGCCCGGAGGTTCACCACCGCGCCGGTGCCCAGGTCGTGGCGTGCGATGACGTTGTTGCCGCCGACGTAGACGTACCGTGCGTCGGCCGCGATCCCCATGCAGGTCTGCGGGGTGACGGGCGCTCCGGCCCGGCCGAGGTCGGTGACGACGGAGGTGCCGGTGGCCGGGTCGATCTCGGCGACGAAGCCGTACCCCGAGACGACGGCCAGCCCGCCGTCGACGTGGTCGAGCCCCCAGACCTCGCCGAGGTCTCCCGCGTCGTTCCTGACCGGGGCGACGCTCCGGGTGGCGATCGTGTACGCGTGCAGACCGGCGTCCCCGGCGAAGTAGATCCGCTCGCCGTCCGTCGTCAGGGTCTTGGCCGTCTTCCCGGCGGTGGCCGTCACGGTGTACGAGGAGAGGTCGGCCAGGTCCATCACGGCGAGCTTCGCGGGCTCGGTCGCTCCCGCCGAGGTGACGACGAGACGGCCGCCGAGGACGGCGAGTTCGCGCACGCTCGGGTCCTTCTCCATCTCCCGGGGGGTGACGTCGCTGAACGTGCCCGTCGCCCGGTCGTACGCGTACAGCGAGGCCCTGCTCGCCCCGTCCCCGCCGCCCAGGGTGCTGCCCGCCCCGAAGAAGACGGTCGTGTCCGTGGCGGCGACGGCCCTGGCCAGGGTGGCGTTCGGGTCGGGCACGCCGAGTCCGGTGACCCGGCCGGTGGCCGGGTCGTACTGCCACAGCGCGGGCGCCTTCCCGGCACGCCGCCGACGGCGTACACGGTGCCGTCCGGGGCGACGGCCAGCTCGCGGACGTCGCGGTCCTCGGTCCGGCCGACGGGCACGGCCGGCCTGTCCGGGGTGCGCAGGTCCCAGCGGAAGAGGTTCGGTCCTCCCTCGTCGGCCTTGGTCAGGATCCCCGCGTACAGGTATCCGCCCGCGGCGTCGGCGGCGAGGGCCTGGACCGAGTGCCCCGTGCCGAGGTCGGTCCGGGCCACGACCCTGCGGGTCGGCAGGTGGAAGGCGATCAGCCGGGTCGGCGTGAGGTTGCGCGAGCCGATGTAGACGGTGTCGCCGACCAGGATCCCGCTCATGAGCGCGAACTGCTCGATGGCGGGACCCAGATCGGTGACGGTGGTGCGGGCCCCGCCCGGCGCGGCCTGCGCGGGGAGGGAGGAGCAGGGCCGCCGCGGCGGCGAGCCCGAGGGCACCGCCCGCCCGGAGCAGCTGACGCCTGTCCATCGAAGGAGAGTGCGACATGGGGGACTCCTTGGGTCGTGGTACGGGACGGGACGGACTGTCAGGCCGAGGTCGAGAGGTTCGCGTGGTGCACGGCGTACCGGAAGGGCCGTCCGGAGCAGTAGCGCTCGACCTCGTCGAGGGCGCTCGCGGTGATCCGCCGGAGTTCGCCGCCGAGGGAGCCCGCGATGTGCGGGGTCAGCAGGACGTTCGGCAGGGAGTAGAGGGGCGAGTCCGGGGGCAGCACCTCGGGTTCGGTGACGTCGACGACGGCGTGGAGGCGTCCGGCCACCGCTTCGGCGGTCAGGGCCTCGGTGTCGACGAGGGACCCCCGTGCCGTGTTGACGAGCGTCGCGCCGTCGGGCATGAGGGACAGCCTGCGGGCGTCCATCAGGTGACGGGTCTCGGGCAGCGCGGGCGCGTGCAGGGAGACGACGTCCGAGGCGGCGACCAGTTCGTCGAGCGCCACGTGCCGGGCACCGAGCGCCGCCGCCCGCGCGGCGTCGACGTGGGGTCGGCGAGCAGCAGCTCCAGGTCGTGGGGCCGCAGCAGTTCGAGCACCTTGCGCCCGACGAGCGAGGCGCCGACCACGCCCACGGTCCGGCGGTAGTTGCCGAAGCCGGGAAGTGCCGGGCCCAGTCGAGCGGGGCGCGCCGCTCGCGGTAGAGGGCGCCGATGTCGAGGACCCGCTTGTTGGCGAAGAGGACCGCCGCGACCGTGTACTCGGCGACGGGCACGGCGTTGGCGGCGGCGGCCGAGGACACCGCGAGCCCGCGGTCCCAGCACGCCCGGGTCACATGGTGCTTGACGCTTCCGGCCGCGTGGACCACCGCCTTGAGGGCGGGGGCGCGGGCCAGCACGTCCTCGTCGAGGACGGGACAGCCCCAGGAGGTGATGAGGATCTCCGCCTCGGCCAGCGAGGGTTCGTGGGCGAGGTCCTCGGCCACGTGGTCCGGGTCGATGTCGACGTACGCGGTCAGACGCCGGCACTCCTCGGGCGGGAACAGCGCGTCCCGGTGGCGCCGGCCCATGGCGAACAGGGCGCGCGGACGGACGGTCGGGTTCGGGCGCATGGGGAACTCCTCGGGGGTCGGCCTACTTGACGGCGCCGGCGGTCATGCCGGACTTCCAGAACCGCTGCAGCATCAGGAAGAGCGCGATCAGCGGGGCCACCGCGACCAGCGAGCCGGCGACGGCCAGCAGGTAGTCCTCGGGGTGGCCCTGGGAGAGCGCGGACGAGTACCAGACGTAGAGCCCGAGGTTGACCGGGTACAGGTCCTGGTCGGAGAGCATCACCAGGGGCAGGAAGAAGCTGTTCCAGATCTGGGTGAACTGGAAGAGGAAGATGGTCACGAAGCCGGGCGCGAGCATCGGAAGGCGATGGTGCGGAAGGCCCGGAACTCGCTCGCCCCGTCCATCCGCGCGGCCTCCAGGACCTCGTCCGGCACGTAGGCCGCGCTGAAGACCCGCGCCAGGTACACGCCGAACGGGAAGACGAGGCCGGGGAGGAACACGCTCCAGAAGGTGTTGACGAGACCGGCCTCGGCCGCGAGCAGGTACAGGGGGATCGCCAGGGCCGTACCGGGCACCATCACGCCGAGCAGCACGAGCGAGAACAGCCGCTCCTTGCCGGGGAAGGCGAGCTTGTCGAACGCGTAGCCGGCCGCGACGCCGAACACCGCCGCGAGCAGTGCCCCGACGCCCGCGTACGCCACGGTGTTGAGCACCCAGCGCAGATAGACGCCGTCGTCCGCCGTGAAGAGCCGCTCCAGGTTCTCCGCGAGGCGCATCTCGCGGCCCGGGGCGAAGCCGTTGGTGCCGAAGAGGTCCGCGCGGCTCTTGGTGGACGACAGCAGCAGCCAGGTCAGGGGCAGCAGGGTGTAGAGGGTGGCGAGGGCGAGGAGCGCGGTCACCCCGGTCTTGGACAGCAGGGCCGAACGCGGTGCGGAGGGGGTGGTCACGGCTTGCTCCCGCGGCGTGAGATACGGGTGACGGCGAACGACAGCACGGCGGCGAACAGGGCGATGAGCAGGGAGGCCGCCGCGGCCAGGCCGAAGTCGTCGTTCTGGAAGGCGGCCGTCTGGACGTACATGTTGGGCGTCCAGCTGCTGCCGATCGCGCTGGACGCGTTGTAGACGACCTTCGGTTCGGTGAAGAGCTGGATCGACCCGATGACGGTGAACAGGACCGCGAGCGCCACGGCGGGGCGGATCATCGGGACCTTGACGGACAGCGCGGTGCGTACGGCGCCGGCTCCGTCGACCCTGGCGGCGTCGAGGGTCTCGCGGGGGACGGCCTGGAGGGCCGCGTAGAAGATGACCATGTTGTAGCCGGTCCACTCCCACACCGCGATGTTCGCGGTGGAGAGGACGGCGTGGTCGGCCGACAGGAAGTCGAAGCCGAGGCCGCCGGATTCGAGGAGGTCGATCACCGGGCTGAGGCCGGGGGTGTAGAGGTACACCCAGATCAGCGCGGCGATCAGGCCGGGCACGGCGTGCGGCAGGAAGAGCGCCAGCTGGAAGAAGGACCGGGCCTTGGCGAGACCGGAGTCGAGCAGCAGGGCGAGGGCGAGCGCCCCGCCGATCATCACGGGGATGTAGACGGCGCAGTACGCGGCGACGACGAGGAATCCGTCGAGGAACTCCGGGTCGGACAGGGCCCGTACGTAGTTGTCCCATCCGGCGAAGACGCTCTCGGCGCCGCCGAATCCGAGGCCGGAGGTGCGGGTGGTGAACAGGCTGAGCCAGGCCGCGTACAGCAGCGGGGCGAGGGTGACGGCCGCGAAGAGGCCGAGGAAGGGTGACAGGAGCAGCGCGGCGGTCCTGCGCTGTCCGAGGGTGGACGGGGTCGCCATGACGGCCCTTTCGGGGTGGGGCGGTGGGTGCCGGTGCCGGCGGCGGACGTGCGGCCGGCACCGGCCGGAGGGGCTGTCCTACGGCGCGGTGACCCGCATGCCGCGCTGCCTCATCTGCGCGACGGTGGTCCGCTCGGCCAGGAGAGCACCTCGGGCAGGGACACCGTGCCGCCGGCGACCTTGGGGAGTTCGTCGACGAGGGCGGTGTTGGTCGTCCCCATGGCGGGGCCCCAGGTCCAGCCCGGCCGGACGGCGTCGTAGGACGCCTTCCCGACGGCGTAGACGTCCTGCCCGCCGTAGTACGCCGTCCCGAACGCGGCCTTCGTGACCGGTACGAGCGCCGGGTCGGCGGGGAACATGCTGCTGGTGCCGGAGGACACCCAGGCCTTCATGCCCTCGGGGTCGGTGGTGATCCACTTGATGAACTCGGCGGCGGCGCCGCTGTTGCGCGAGCCCTTGGGGACGACGAAGGACGAGCCTCCGTACATGGCCGAGGCGGGCTCGCCGTCCCAGGTGGGGACGGGCGCCAGGGCCCACTTGCCCTTCTGGTCGGGGACGGTCGCCTGCTGCGCTCCGGCGCACCAGCTCGCGCAGACGTAGGCGACGGTGCGGCCCTTCTGGACGCTCGTCCAGAACGGGTCCAGGGTGCTCAGGGAGCGGACGAGGTCCTCGCGGGCGAGGTCGCCCCAGTAGGCGGCGGCCTTCTTCGACGGGTCGTCGTCGAGGGTCACCTTCCAGGAGTCCTGCCCGGCGTCGAACCACCGTCCGCCGGCCTGCCAGGCGAGTGCGGTCAGCAGGCCGGGGTTGTCGGTGAAGAGGACTCCGCCGCGGGCCTCCGGGTCGGCCTTCCGCACCTGCTCGGTCATGTTCCGGTAGGCGGCCCAGGTGGTGGGGACGGCGATCTCGTGCGCGGTGAAGAAGTCCTTCCGGTACATCATCACCAGGGGAGCCGCGTCGCGGGGGACCGCCCAGGTCCTGCCGCCGAGGTCGACCAGCTGCCGCACGGCCTCGGGGAACCGGTCCTTCACGAGCGGTCCGAGCGTGCCGCTCAGGTCCTCGATCTTGCCCTGGGAGGCGAACTCCGGCAGGTGGGGGTATTCGACGACCGCGACGTCGGGGGCTGTGCCGGCCTTCACGGCGTTGGTGAGCTTGGAGTAGTACTCCTGGCCCGACGGGACGGTCTCGAAGGTCACCTGGATGCCGGGGTGGGTGCGGTTGAAGGCCTCGGCCACGTGGTCCGAGCCCTTGAGGAAGGACCAGAAGGTGACCTTTCCCGTCTTCGCCCCGCCGGCGGAGGCGTCCTGGCCGCCCGTCCCTCCGCCGCAGGCGGTGAGGAGGAGGGAGAGGGCGGCGACGGATCCGGCCAGGGCGGCCGTTGTTCTGCGAAGCATGATGTGCACCGATCGTTCGCTGGGGCGTCGAACGGCATCATTTGATAGTTCGAATGCTTCGTCAATGCTTCGTGCTTCATTCGACATGAAACGAAAGCAAGTGATGCGGAAGGGATGGGGGCTAGCCGATCGCGGCCCCGCTGGAGGCCCGCACCCGAAGCTCGGGGCGGAGCAGCAACTCGGCCAGGGGCGCCTCCGGTTCGGCCAGGCGGCGCCTCATCAGGTCGACCGCCCACGCCCCGACCGCCCGCTTCGGCGGCGCCACCGCGGTGAGGGGGACGTCGCTCAGCTCCGCGACCTCGTCGTCGTACGTCACGACGGCCAGGTCCTCCGGAACGCGCAGACCGCGCGCCTGGAGGAGGCCCACGAGCGTGACCGCGTCCAGGTCGTTGTGGACGAGCGCGGCACGGACGTCGCCCGCCTCGACCGCGCCCACGAGCTCCTCGAACCACTCGGCGGACGGGGAGCCCTCGATCGGGCCGATGCGGTACTCGGGGCCCGTCGGAAGACCCAGGTCCGCGCAGGCCGACGCGTAACCCTCCCGGATCAAGGGGTGTTGGGCTCTCCGCCCGGGCCACCAGGGCGATCCGCCCGTGCCCGAGCCCGGCGAGGTGCCGGACCGCCAGGCCCGCGCCATGGGCGTGGTCGGACGCGACCTGTTCGAGGCGGCCCGCCCGCGCCCCGGCCCTGCGGTCCACCAGGACGACCGGCACGTCGAGGCCCGCGGGCCACTCCTCGGCGGGTTCGAGCCCGGCGCGGGGCATGAGCAGCAGACCGTCCGCGCCCGCCGCCACGAGCCGGCGCGCCTGCTCCTGGTTGTCCGCCGTCGTCTCCCCGGACACCGCGAGGACGATGCGGACGCCGTGCGCGCGCCGCCTCCTGCACACCGCGGATGATCTCGGGGTAGTAGTAGTCCCCGGCGGAACGACCAGGCCGAGCACGCACTCCCGGCGTCCCTCCGCCCGCGCCGCCGTCGTCCGCGTCGTCCCCGCCGTCCCCGTCATCCCCGGGGTGGCGGCCTGCTCCGCCGCCGACGGCGACATCGCGCCGCCGTGCACCCGGACGACGAGCCCGCGGCCCGCCAGATCCCGCACGTCCTGCCGGACGGTGACGGCGGAGACACCGAGCTCCGCCGCCACGTCCTTCACCGTGATCGTCCCCCGGCGCTCCACCATGCGCAGGATCGCCTCACGCCGCTCTTCCGTCAGCACCCGACTCCCCTTCTGTCGCGAGTGAAGTCGTTTTCTTTCACTCGACAAACGAAAGATATCAACGAAGGTGCGGTGGCCCCGCCGATCCCGCGCGGAGAGAGTCAGGCCCCCGCGGCCTCGCCGCTCTCGAAGGCGCGCAGCAGATCGGCGGCGACGCTCACGGCGATCGTCGCCGGCTCCTTGCCGGAGATGTCGGCGAGACCGATCGGGGTCTTGATGCGGTCGATGGCGGCCTCGTCGTGACCGCCCTCGGTGGCGAGGCGCCTGCGGAACCTCGCCCACTTGGCCGCCGACCCGATCAGCCCGACGGAGCCGAGGTGGGGGGTGCGCAGGGCGGCGTCGCACAGGGCCGCGTCCTCGGCGTGGTCATGGGTCATGATCAGGACGTGGGTGCCGGGGGGAAGGTCCTCCAGGACCTCCTCGGGCAGCAGGGGGGTGTGGTGCACGCGCACCTGTGCCACGGCGTCCGCGAGCACGGCGAGGCGCTCCTCGGCGAGGGTGTCGGCACGGCTGTCGACCAGGTGGAGGTCGAGGTCGTGACGGGCCAGGATGCGGGCCAGTTCGAGGCCGACGTGGCCGACGCCGAAGATCGCCACCGCCCGGACCACCGGCAGCGGTTCGAGCAGCACGGAGACCGTGCCGCCGCAGCACTGCACGCCGTGGCGGTTGGTCACCTTGTCGTTCAGGGCGAAGTCGATCAGCTCGGGCTCCGCCACGGAGGCGGCGATCATCTCCCGGGCCCGGTCGATCGCGACGGCCTCCACGTTGCCGCCGCCGATCGAGCCCCAGGTCTCGCCGCCTCCGACCACGAGCTTCGCGCCGGCGTCGCGCGGGGCGTGGCCGCGCACGGCCGCGACGGTCACGAGCACGCCGGACTCCCGGCGTGCCCGCAGCCGCGCGACCGCGGCGAACCACGTCATGTCAGGCACCGCTCAGGACTTCCGCGCCGGCCCGGTCGCGGGCCGCCTCGATCGCCCAGTACACCGCCTCCGGCGTCGCGGGCGAGGCCAGTTCGACGCTCACCCCGTCCGGACCGAAGGCGGCGGCGGCCTGCCGCAGCGCCTCCCGCACGGAGAAGGCCAGCATCAGCGGAGGCTCGCCCACCGCCTTGGAGCCGTAGACCGCGCCCTCCTCGCCGGCGTTCCGCAGGAGCGCGACGTGGAACTCCTCGGGCATCTCCGAGAAGCTCGGCAGCTTGTACGTGCTCGCCGCCTGCGTGAGGAGCCGGCCCCGGTTCGGCCCGTCCCCGGCGTCCCAGCGCAGGTCCTCCAGGGTCAGCCAGCCCGCGCCCTGCACGAAACCGCCCTCGACCTGACCGATGTCGATCATGGGGGAGAGGCTGTCGCCGACGTCGTGCACGATGTCCACCCGCCGGATCCGGTACGCGCCGGTGAAGCCGTCCACCTCCACCTCGGCCGCGGCGGCGCCGTGCGCGAAGTACTTGAACGGCGAGCCGTGGAAGGTCTTCGCGTCCCAGTGCAGCCCCTCGGTCCGGTAGAAACCGGCCGCCGACAGCTGCACCCGCTGGAAGTACGCGGTACGGACCAGATCGTCCCAGGCCAGCTCCCCGTCGCTGCCGAGGCCGCGCGCCACGCCCTCGACGATGCGTACGTCCGAGGCGTTCGTGCCGAGCTGGGTGGCGGCCACCTGGAGCAGCCGTCCGCGCAGCTGCTCGCAGGCGTTCTTCACCGCCGCGCCGTTGAGGTCGGTCCCCGCGCTGGCGGCGGTGGCGGAGGTGTTGGGCACCTTGTCGGTGCGCGTCGGGGCCAGGCGCACCTTGTGCAGCGGGATGCCGAGGGTGGTCGCGGCCACCTGGAGCATCTTGGTGTGCAGGCCCTGGCCCATCTCGGTGCCGCCGTGGTTGATCAGGACGGAGCCGTCCTTGTAGATCAGCACCAGCGCGCCGCCCTGGTTGAAGGCGGTGAGGTTGAAGGAGATGCCGAACTTGAGGCCGGTCAGCGCGAGGGCCCGCTTGGTGTGCGGGTGGGCGGCGTTGAAGGCGGCGATCTCGCGCCGGCGGCCGGCGAAGTCCGCGTTCTCCTTGACCTGGTCCCAGACGGCGGAGATCCGCTCCGGCTGGACGACGGGCTGTCCGTACGGCGTGGACTGGCCCTTCCGGTAGAAGTTGCGCTCCCGCAGTTCGGCCGGGTCCAGGCCGAGCAGCGGTGCGCAGCGGCCCATGATGTCCTCGATCACCAGCATGCCCTGGGGCCGCCGAAGCCGCGGAAGGCGGTGTTGGAGACCTTGTTGGTCCGGGCGATGCGGCCGGTGATGCGGGCGTGGGGGAGCCAGTACGTGTTGTCGATGTGGCACAGGGCGCGGGCCACCACCGGCTCGGACAGGTCCAGGCTCCAGCCGCCGTCCGCCGTCAGGGTGGCGTCGAGGGCCTGGACGCGGCCCTCGGTGTCGAAGCCGATGCGCCACTGGGCGTGGAAGCCGTGCCGCTTGCCGGACATGGTCAGGTCCTGGGTCCGGTTGAGCCGGACGCGGACCGGGCGGCCGGTCAGCCGGGCGCCGAGCGCCGCGACGGCCGCGAAGCCGTGCGGCTGCATCTCCTGCCGCCGAAGCCGCCGCCCATCCGCAGGCACTGCACGGTCACCTCGTGACTGTGCAGACCGAGGACGTGGGCGACGATCTCCTGGGTCTCGGACGGGTGCTGGGTGCTGCTCTGGACGAAGACCTGCCCGGCCTCGTCGATGTGGGCGAGCGCCGCGTGCGTCTCCAGGTAGAAGTGCTCCTGGTCGGAGAACTGGAGCTCGCCGGTGAACACGTGCGCGGAGTCGGCGAAGCCGGCGTCGACGTCGCCCGTCTCCATCACGGGCCGGGCGCCGTGGAAGCTGCCGGCGGCGATCGCCTCCTGGAGCGTGATCAGGGAGGGCCGCTCGTCGAGCTCCACCTCGACGGCGGCGGCGCCGAGCCGGGCCGCCTCCAGGGTCTCGCCGAGCACCCAGGCGACCGCGTGCCCGTGGAACATGACCGTGTCGGGGAAGAGCGGCTCGTCGTGCTTCATCCCGGCGTCGTTGACACCGGGCACGTCGGCCCCGGTCAGCACCCGCACCACGCCGGGCACGTCGAGCGCGGGCCCGGTGCGCAGCGCGGTGATCCTGCCGTGCGCCTTCATGACCTGGACGGGGTGGGCGTGCAGGACGTCCTTGGTGCGGTGGACGAGGTCGTCGGTGTAGAGCGCGGTGCCGGTGACGTGCTGGGCGGCGCTCTCGTGGGGCAGGAGAGGCCGACGACGGCCTTCTCGGGACGCTCGGACAACTGGCTCATGACGACACCGCCTCGGTGGTTCGCGCGTACAGCTTCAACAGGCTCTGGCCGAGCATCGCGGAGCGGTACGCGGCGCTCGCCCGGTGGTCGTCCATCGGCGTGCCCTCGTCCCGCAGCACCGGCGCCACGGCCTCCACGGTCCGTGCCGTCCACGGCCTGCCCTCCAGGGCCGCCTCGGTGGCGAGGGCGCGGATCGGGGTGGCGGCGACGCCGCCCAGGCCGATGCGGGCCCTGCGGACGATCCCGTCCTGGACGTCGAGCGCGAAGGCGACCGCGACGCTGGAGATGTCGTCGAAGCGCCGCTTGGCGATCTTGTGGAAGGCCACGAGCGGCGACAGCGGCAGCGGGACGCGCACCGCGCGGATCAGCTCGCCGGGGCGGCGCACGCTCTGCCGGTAGCCGGTGAAGTACTCCGCGAGGGGACCTCGCGCTCGCCGTCGGCGTCGGCGAGCACCACCGACGCGTCGAGGGCGAGCAGCGCGGGCGGGCTGTCCCCGATGGGGGAGCCGGTGCCCAGGTTGCCGCCGAGGGTCGCGCCGTTGCGGATGAGTCGGGAGGCGAACTGCGGGAACAGCTCGGCGAGCAGGGGGACTTCGCCGTCGAGGCGGCGCTCGATCTCGGTGAGGGTCAGCGCCGCGCCGATCTCGATGAAGCCGGACTCGACGCGCAGCTCACGCAGTTCGGGCAGCCGGTCGACGGCGATCACGCAACTCGCGCGCCGGGAGCGGATGTTCACCTCGACGCCCCAGTCGGTGGACCCGGCGACCACCACCGCGTCGGGCCGCTCGCGCAGCAGCCGCAGCGTCTCGGCCAGGGTGTCCTTCCGGAGGAACACCTGGTCGTCCTGGGCATACGCGGTGGCGACCGGCGCGGGCGGGTCCTCTCGCGGCGCCGCGCGAGGGGTCCCCGTCGGCGGGCGCGCCGACGGCGAACGCGGCGTCGCGGATGGGGCGGTAGCCCGTGCAGCGGCACAGGTTCCCGCTCAGCGCGTGCAGGTCGAAGCCGTTCGGCCCGTGCTCGGCGTCGCCCTCCGCGGCCGGGTGGGCGCAGCGGTCGGGCCGGTAGTACTCGGCGGCCATGCTGCAGACGAACCCCGGTGTGCAGTAACCGCATTGGGATCCGCCGCGACCGCCATCTCCTCCTGTACGGGGTGCAGGACGGGCGCGGTGCCGGGCGCGCCGGCGGTGGCGAGGCCCTCGGAGGTGACGACCTCCTGGCCGTCGAGCGAGGCGACCGGCACCAGACAGGCGTTGACCGCCACCCAGTCGGTGGGCTTGTTCACCCCCGGCCGGGCGACCAGGACCGAACAGGCGCCGCACTCGCCCTCGGCGCAGCCCTCCTTGGTGCCGGTGAGACCGCGCTCGCGCAGGAAGTCCAGCACCGTGGTGTGGGGTGCTGCCGGTGCGATCGGTGTCTCTTCTCCGTTGACGGTGATGCGCGCCGCTACCATGACGGGCCCTCGATTCGGTGCGCGATGGGTCGATTCCTCATGTTCGCCAATGTCGGCAGCTTTCTGTGTGCGGACGCGCCACGGCGGAGGAGCGGGCGCGGAACGGCGCGCGTCGGCGGCGCGCCGGAAACGGTGAAGGGGAACAACGGGGGCGTGCCCGGGGACGGGCACGGCGGAACGGCGTCGTCAGCAGCCGTGGGCGATGCGACCCGGAACCCAGACCGTGCTGTGGGCGAGGCGGCTCAGGTCGGAGCTGGTGTTCATCCGCCGGTCGCCTCCTCTCGGTCGTCATGGGTCGAGGCTGCAAATTAATGCCGGGCGATCACCGGGGTCAAGAGCCGTCCGAGCTGTGTACATCTCGAAAATGGATGACTCCCAACTGAAACATCTGTTGGACGGTTCCGCGGGCCGCTCAAGGATGGGCCGTGCGGTCGCACAGTCCACGAGAGCGGAGGCAGACATGCCGCACGAAGAGACCGAAGTCGTCGTCGTCGGGGCCGGGCAGGCGGGTGTCGCGATGAGCGAGCACCTGGGCGCCCACGGCATCCCGCACACCGTCCTGGAACGGCACCGGATCGCCGAGCGCTGGCGCTCCGAGCGCTGGGACTCCCTGGTCGCGAACGGGCCCGCGTGGCACGACCGCTTCCCCGGACTGGAGTTCACCGACGTCGACCCCGACGGCTTCGCGACGAAGGAGCAGGTCGCCGACTACTTCGTCGCGTACGCCGAGAAGACGGGCGCCCCGGTCCGCACCGGCGTCGAGGTGACCTCGGTGCGCAGGCACGCCGCCGTCCCGGCTTCCGCGTCGAGACCTCGCGGGGCACGATCGACGCGCGCTTCGTCGTGGCCGCGACCGGGGCCTTCCAGCGGCCCGTGATCCCGCCCGTCGTGCCGGACGGCGCCGTCCCCGCCCAGATCCACTCCAGCGCGTACCGCAACCCGGAACAGCTGCCCGAGGGCGCCGTCCTCGTCGTCGGGGCCGGTTCCTCGGGGTCCAGATCGCCGACGAACTGCGCCGGTCCGGCCGCCGGGTCCTCCTCTCGGTCGGCCCGCACGACCGTCCGCCCCGCGCGTACCGGGGACGCGACTTCTGCTGGTGGCTCGGCGTCCTCGGCATCTGGGACGCGCAGACGCCTCCCCAGGGCGCCGAACACGTCACCATCGCGGTCAGCGGCGCGCGCGGCGGCCACACGGTGGACTTCCGGGACCTCGCGGCCTCCGGCATCGAACTCGTCGGCCTGACCGCCTCCTACGACGACGGCGTCCTGGGCTTCGCGCCGGACCTCGCCGAGAACATCGCCTTCGGCGACGCCCGGTACCTGGAGTTCCTGCGGGCCGCCGACGCGTACGCCGAGCGCAACGGCCTCGACCTCCCGGAGGAGCCGGAGGCCCACGTCCTCGGACCGGACCCGGAGTGCGTGACCAGCCCCCGCCTGGAGCTCGACCTGAACGAGGCAGGCGTCACCTCCCTCGTCTGGGCGACGGGCTTCGCGAGCGACTACGGCTGGCTCGACGTCGACGCGTTCGACGAGAACGGCCGCCCGGACCAGCGCCGGGGCGTGTCCGCCGAGCCCGGCGTGTACTTCCTCGGCCTGCCCTGGCTGTCCCGCCGCGGGTCGAGCTTCATCTGGGGCGTCTGGCACGACGCCCGGTACGTCGCCGACCACATCGCCCGGCAGCGCGGCTATCTCGCGTACGACCCCACCCACCGGAAGCACTGAGGAGCCGACCATGACCTCCACGCACGCGAACACGCCCTCGAAGACGCCCCCCGACGCCCCGGTCGTCGTCGGCGGGCACACCAGGATCCGCCCGTTCAACACCCGCGCGACCTACCCCGAGCAGAACCTCGACAACGACCTCTGCCAGGCCGTCGTCGCCGGGAACACGGTGTACGTCCGGGGCCAGATCGGCCAGGACCTCGACACCAGCGAGTCCGTCGGCATCGGCGACGCCGAGGCCCAGGCCGAGCGCGCCATGGCCAACATCACGATGCTGCTCGAAGAGGCGGGCAGCCGCGTGGAGCACCTGGTCAAGCTGACGATCTACCTGATCGACCCGCGCTACCGCGAGGCCGTCTACCGCACCGTGGGCCGCTGGACCAAGGGCGTCCACCCCATCTCCACGGGCCTGGTGGTCTCCGCCCTCGCCCGCCCGGAGTGGCTGTGCGAGATCGACGCGATCGCCGTGATCCCCGAGGAGGGACGGGCGTGACCTTCTCCCTCCTCGTGCGCGACGGCGAACGGTTCGGCGTCGTGGCGAGCTCGTCGAGCCCGGCCGTCTTCGCCCGGGTCGCCCATCTGCGGCCCGGGGTCGGCGCGGCGGCCTCGCAGAACATCACCGACCCCACGCTCGGCACGAGCCTCCTCGCGGGCCTCGCCGAGCACGCCGACGCGGAACGCGCCCTGGCCGACGTCACCGGCGCCGCCCGGAACGCCGGGACGATCGCGTACCGGCAGCTGACCGTCCTCGGCCGCTCCGGCGCCGGGTTCGCGCACAGCGGGACCCGGACGCTCGGCACGTACGCCTCGGCCACCACGGACGGCGCGGTGGCCGCCGGGAACATGCTGTCCGGCCCGCACGTCCCCGGCGTCCTCCTCGACGCCTACGCCGCCGCCGACGGGGAACTCGAAGAGCGCCTCCTCACCGCCCTGAAGGCCGCCGTCGCCGCCGGAGGCGAGGAGGGCCGGTGTACTCCGCGGGCCTGGCGGTCGTCGCGGACGTCGGCTGGCGCGTGACCGACCTGCGGGTGGACTGGGCCGAGGACCCCGTGGACCGGCTCGGCGACCTCCTCGACGTCTGGCTGCCGCAGCGCGACGCCTACGTGCGGCGCGGCCTCGACCCCGCCACGTCCCCCTCCTACGGCGTACCGGGGGACCTGTGACGACGGACGCGAAAGAGGCGGCCCGGCGGGCGGTCGACCGCCGCGCCGAGGAGCTGATCCGCCTCTCCGAACGGCTGCACGCCGATCCGGAGACCGCCTGGGAGGAGCACCGGGCCGCGGCCGCCGTGCCGGAACTCCTCGACCGGGCCGGATTCGACGTCACCTCCTCCTACCTGGGCCTGGAGACCGCGTTCCACGCCCGGTTCGGCACCGGGCCCGTACGGATCGCCCTGTGCGCCGAGTACGACGCGCTGCCCGGCCTCGGCCACGCGTGCGGGCACAACCTCATCGCGGCGAGTTCCGTCGGCGCCGCGCTCGGCCTCGCGGCCGTCGCCGACGACGCCGGACTCACCGTCGAGGTCTACGGCACCCCGGCCGAGGAGGGCGGCGGCGGAAAGATCGAACTGCTCGACCGGGGCGCCTTCGCCGGGGTCGACCTCGCGATGATGGCGCACCCCGCGCCGGTCGACGTCGCCGAGGCCCGCCCGTTCGCGGTCAGCCACTCCCACGTCTCCTACACCGGGAGGTCCGCGCACGCCGCCGCCTACCCGGAGGCCGGGATCAACGCCGCCGACGCCTTCACCGTGGCCCAGGTCGCGATCGGGCTGCTCCGCCAGCACCTCCCGCCTCGGCACGGGTGCACGGCGTGGTGACCCACGCCGGCGACGCCCCGAACGCCGTCCCGGAGCGCGCGACCGGACGCTGGTACGTACGGGCCGAGACCCTCGCCGAACTCGCCGCGCTGGAACCGCGCGTGACCCGGGCCTTCGAGGCCGGGGCCCTCGCGACCGGCTGCGAGCTCCGGATCGAGCCCGAGAGCAAGCCGTACGCCGAGTTCCGCGCCGACGAGACCGCCCTCGGCCACTACCGTGCCAACGCCCTCGCCCTGGGGCGGGAGTTCGCGCCGCCCGGCCGGGCCGCCCGGATGAACCGCGCCTCCACCGACATGGGCAACGTCTCGCAGGTGGTGCCCGCCATCCACCCGTACATCGGCATCGGCTCCCTGCCCGCCACCAACCACCAGCGCGAGTTCGCCGCGCACTGCGTGGGCGGGGCGGCGGAACGGGCCCTGCTCGACAGGGCGGTCGCACTGGCCTGGACCGGCGTGGACCGCGCCCTCGACCGCGCCCCGATCCCCGACCGAGCGAAGGACCCCGATGACCCCACCCCGGACCCCCGGCGCACCGCCCGCCGGCCGCCGCGTACCGGACGGAACACGACATGCTCGGCGCGGTCGACGTCCCGGCGGACGCCTACTACGGCGCGCACACCGTCCGGGCGGTCGACAACTTCCCCCTCACCGGGGAGACCCTCGCCGCCCGCCCGCACCTGATCCGCGCCCTCGCGGCGGTCAAGAGCGCCGCGGCCCGCGCCAACGCCGACGTCGGCGCCCTGGACCCCGCGCTCGCCTCGGCGATCGCGGACGCCTGCGCCGAGATCCGCGACGGGGCGCTCCACGACCAGTTCGTGGTCGACCTCGTCCAGGGCGGCGCGGGCACGTCGACGAACATGAACGCCAACGAGGTGATCGCCAACCGCGCCCTGGAACTGCTCGGCCGCTCCCGAGGCGAGTACGCGGTCCTGCACCCCTCGACCACGTCAACCTCGGCCAGAGCACCAACGACGTCTATCCGACCGCCCTCAGACTGGCCCTGGACGCGCACGTCGCCGAACTGCTCACCGCCCTGGCCGGGCTGCGGGGCGCCTTCGAGGACAAGGCCGCCGAGTTCGCCGACGTCCTGAAGATGGGCCGCACCCAGCTCCAGGACGCCGTGCCCATGACGCTGGGCCAGGAGTTCGGGGCGTACGCCGCCACCCTCGCCGAGGACGAGCAGCGGCTCGCCGAGGTGAGACCGCTGCTGTACGAGCTCGGCCTCGGCGGCACCGCGATCGGCACCGGGCTCAACGCCCGGCCGGGCTACCGGGAGCGGGCGGTGGAGGAGCTCGGACGGCTCACCGGCATCCCGGCGCTCCGGTCCGCTCCCGACCTCGTCGAGGCCACCCAGGACGTCGGCGTCTTCGTCCACCTGTCCGGGGTGCTCAAGCGCGTCGCCGTGAAGCTGTCCAAGATCTGCAACGACCTGCGGCTGCTGTCCTCGGGGCCGCAGGCCGGACTCGGCGAGATCAACCTGCCCGCACGGCAGGCCGGTTCGTCCATCATGCCCGGCAAGGTCAATCCGGTGATCCCGGAGGCGGTCAACCAGATCGCCTTCGAGGTCATCGGCTACGACGTGACCGTCACCCTCGCGGCCGAGGGCGGACAGCTCCAGCTCAACGCCTTCGAGCCGGTCATCCACCGGAGCCTGGGCGCCGGACTCGACCACCTCACCGCGGGCGTCACCGTCCTCACCGAACACTGTGTGCGGGGCATCACCGCCAACCGGGAGCGGCTCGCCCGGACCGTCGCCGCCTCCACCGGCCTCGTCACCGCGCTCGCCCCCGCGCTCGGCCACGAGACCGCCTGCGCGCTCGTCCTGGAGGCCCACCACACCGGCAGGCCCGCGCTGGACCTCGTACGCGAGCGGGAACTGCTGACCGAGGCGGAGCTCGACCGGCTGACGAGCCCCGCGGCCCTGACGGGACTGTCGGCGGCCGGTGCCGCATAGGGCCGAAGTCCGCCGGGGCCGCATAGGGTCGGGGCAGACAGGATCACCAGGCGCGAGGGCCACGCATGACGTCACCAGTGGGTTTCACACTCGTCCAGCTCCGCTACTTCCTCGTCGCCGCCGAACGCGGCTCGATGACGGAGGCGGCCGCGGAGCTGCACATCGCGCAGTCCGCCGTGTCCACGGCCGTCCACAACCTGGAGCAGGACCTGCGGGTCCAGCTGTTCATCCGCAGGCGGGGCCGGGGCTGACCCTCACCCCCGCCGGGGAGCGGCTCCGGCAGCAGGCGCGGGAGCTCCTCGCCCGCGCCCGCGAGGTCGAGCGGGAGGCCAGGGGAGGGCGGGCCCCTGTCCGGGCCGGTGGCCGTCGGCTGCTTCGTGACCCTGGCCCCGTACTACCTGCCGGCGCTGTTCAGCGAGTGCACCCGGCGCCATCCGGGCATCGAGCTCGACGTCGTGGAGGCGGAGTCGGACCAGCTCGTGCGGGCCCTGGCGGAGGGGCGCGTCGACTTCGCGCTCACCTACGACCTCGGCCTGTCGGCCGAACCGGACCTGGCCGCCGAGACGGTCGCCCGCGCCCCGGCGTACGTCATCGTCGCGGCCGGTCACCCGCTGGCCGGCCGGGACGGCGTCGAGCTGGCCGAACTGTCCGCGGAGCCGCTCGTCCTCCTCGACCTGCCCCACAGCCGCGACTACTTCCGCTCCCTGGTGGCCGCCACCGGCACCGCGCCCGACGTCCGCTACCGCACCCAGAGCTACGAGACCGTGCGCTCCCTGGTGGCGCGCGGACTCGGTTACTCCGTCCTCAACCAGCGTCCGGCGACCAGCCAGACCTACGGCGGCGGCGAGATCGCGGAGCTCCGGCTGACGGACGGCGGCCCGCCGCTGGAGGTCAAGCTCGCCACGGTGGCGGGCGTGGAGCGGACCGCCCGCGCCCGCGCCGTGATGGACCTGCTGCGGGAGATCGCCGCCCGGCCGGCCGGGAACTGAACTCAGAGATCGGCGCGGCCCGTCACCGCCCGCGCGTGGGCCAGGAGCAGTTCGCGGGCCCGGTCGGGGCGCAGAGCGGCGTTGCGGCTGGTGATGTGCAGGCCGTAGCCGTCCTCCAGGGCCACCAGGCCGTGCGCCAGGTCCGGAGCGGCGCGGCGAGGGTGAACCCGCCGGTCGCGGCGCCGACCGCGAGGGCGGTGGTGTAGAGCGCGACCTCCCGGGCGAACAGGGAGGCCATCAGCTCGGCGTGCCCGGGGCTGCGGCCGGCGCGCCGGTGCAGCTCGTACAGGAGCCCGTGCACCGGATCGTCGGTCATGCCCGGCAGGCCGCTGTTCAGCAGGGCCCGCAGCCGCGCGGCGGGATCGTCGGCCGGCGCCTCGTCGTAGGCCTGCTGGCGGGTGGCGAGATAGCCCTCCACGGCGCCCCGGTGCACCTCAAGGACGAGGTCGTCGAGCTCGGGGTAGTAGTACAGCACCGAGCCCTGGGAGACGCCCGCGGCCTCCGCGATGTCCTTGATGCGCAGGGCTTCGAGGCCGCGCTCCGCGATGGCCCGCCCCGCGGCAGAGACGAGGGCCTCCCTGCGTGCCGTCTGGTCGCGTGGTCTGCCTGCTTTCCTCATGACAGCCATTCTCTGATGCCCGTGTCAGGTTGTGCAAGAAGTTCTCGTCCAGAGCATTGACGGACGGTTCGGCAATTGTTTGAATCCCGACTCAAAGAAGTCGGCGCGGACGCTCCCGCCGAGCTCCTCCCCTCCCCGCCGCCCCGCACACCGCCCGGGCCGCACCTCACCCCCCCTCTCCCTCACCCGAACGGGCACCGGCTCGCCCACGTCCCACGACGCGATCGAAGGCCACACCATGCAGACCTACGCCCACTGGCGGCAGCGCGCCGCAGACTTCACGCCCCGCACCCGCCTGTTCGTCGACGGAGCGTGGAGCGACCCCGCCGAGGACCTCTGGATCCCCACCGTGAACCCCGCGACCGGCAAGACCACCGCCCAGGTGGCGGCCGGCTCCGCCGCGGACGTCGACCGGGCCGTGGCCGCCGCCCGCACCGCCTTCGAGGACGGCCGCTGGTCGCGCACCGCCCCGCGGAGCTCAAGCGGGTCCTGCTCGCCCTCGCCCGCCTGATCGAGGAGCACGGCGAGGAGCTCGCCCTCTGCGACACCCTCGACATGGGCAAGCCCATCGCGGAGTCCCACGGCACCGACGTCCCCGGCGCGGCCGGGGTCTTCGCCTGGTACGCCGAAGCCGTCGACAAGCTGTACGACGAGGTCGCCCCGCCCCGCCGGGCAACCTCGCCCTCGTGCGCCGCGCCCCGCTCGGCGTCGTGGGCGCAGTGGTCCCCTGGAACTTCCCCTCGACCTCGCGGCCTGGAAGCTGGCGCCCGCCCTGGCCGCGGGCAACAGCGTCGTCCTCAAGCCCGCCGAGCAGTCCCCGCTCTCCGCCCTGCTCCTCGCCGAGCTCGCCGCGGAGGCCGGACTGCCCGACGGCGTCCTGAACGTCGTCCCCGGCCCGGGGAGACGACCGGGCGAGCGCTCGGCCTCCACCCGGACGTGGACACCCTGGTCTTCACCGGCTCCACCGCCGTGGCCAAGCGCTTCCTCGCCTACGCCGCCGAGTCCAACATGAAGCAGGTCTGGCCCGAGGCCGGCGGCAAGAGCCCGAACCTGGTCTTCGCCGACGCCGACCTGGAGACGGCCGCGGAGCGCGCGGCCCGGGCTTCGCCTACAACGCCGGACAGGTGTGCTCCGCCACCACCCGGCTGCTCGTCGAGGCCTCCGTCGCCGAGGAGTTCACGGCCCGCGTCGCCGAGCACGCCCGCGGCTGGCTGCCCGGCGACCCGCTCGACCCCGCGACCCGGCTCGGACCGCTCGTCGACGAGGCCCAGGCGGTACGCGTCCTCGACGCCGTGCGCGCCTCGGGCGGCACCCTCGTCTGCGGCGGCACCCGGCCCGACCGGGACGGCGCCTACCTCGACCCACCGTCGTCACCGGCCTCGGCCCCGACTCCCCGCTCGTCCGGGAGGAGCTCTTCGGCCCCGTGCTGACCGTGCTCCCCTTCCGGGACGAGACCGAGGCGATCCGCCTCGCCGACGACTCCGCCTACGGCCTCGCCGCCTCCGTGTGGACCCGGGACCTCGGCCGCGCCCACCGCGTGGCCGACGCCCTGCGCGCCGGGACCGTCTCCGTCAACACGGTCGACGCGCTCAGCCCGTACACCCCCTTCGGCGGGTTCAAGCAGTCCGGCCACGGCCGTGACCTCTCCCTGCACTCCCTCGACAAGTACACCGGCCTGAAGACGACCTGGATCGCGTACGGCTGAGCCGGCCGGCGCGGCACCCGAACCGACACCCCCGCACCCTCACCCCAGCAAGGGACACACCACCATGACCATCGACCGCACCGCGGACCTGACCGGCCTCGACCGGGCGCACATCATCCACCCCTACCTGCCGGGCGGCGCCACCGAGCGCGTGATCATGACCTCCGGCTCCGGCTGCCGCCTCACCGACACCGAGGGCCGCGACTACCTCGACGCCACCGGAGGCCTCTGGCTCGCCCAGATCGGCCACGGCCGCGAGGAGATCGCCGACGTCGCCCACGAGCAGATGAAGAAGCTGGAGTACTTCACCAGCTTCTGGGAGTTCTCCAACGAGCCCGCCATCAGGCTCGCCGCCCGCCTCGCCGAGATCGCCCCCGAACCCCTCAACCACGTCTACTTCACCTCCGGCGGCTCCGAGGGCAACGAGGCGGCCATCAAGATGGCCCGCTACTACCACCACCGGCGCGGCGAGGGCAGCCGGACGTGGATCCTGGCCCGCAGCAAGGCCTACCACGGCATCGGCTACGGCGGCGGCTCGGCCACCGGCTTCCCCGTCTACCACGAGGGCTTCGCCCCGATGATGCCGCACGTCTCCCACCTCACGCCCCCGTGGCCGTACCGCGGCGAGCTCTACGGCGACGAGCCGCTCACCCCCGAGCAGGTGACCGACTTCCTCGTCCGCGAACTGGAGGAGCGCATCGCCGAGATCGGGCCGGAGAACATCGCCGCGATGATCGGCGAGCCCATCATGGGCGTCGGCGGCATGCTCGTCCCGCCGGCCGACTACTGGCCCCGGGTCCGGGAGGTCCTCGACCGGCACGGCATCCTGCTCGTCTTCGACGAGGTCGTCACCGCCTACGGCCGCGTCGGCGAGTGGTTCGCCGCCCAGTACTTCGACGTCACCCCGGACATCATCGTCACCGCCAAGGGCATCACCTCCGGATACGTCCCGCTCGGCGCGCTCCTGGTGAGCGACGACCTCGCCGAGGTGCTCCTGCGCGACCACGGCTTCCCCATGGGCTACACCTACAACGGCCACCCCGTCGCCACCGCCGTCGCCCTCGCCAACCTCGACATCATCGAGCGGGAGGGCCTGCTCGCCCGCGCCACGAGCCTGGGCTCCTTCCTCCACGCCGAACTGCGGGCACAGCTCGGCGACCTGCCGATCGTCGGCGAGATCCGCTCCGTCGGCATGATGCTGGCCGTCGAACTCGTCCAGGACCGCGCCACCCGCACGCCCCTGCCCCTCGACCCCGCCCACATGCCCCACGACGTCATCCGCCGCGAGGCCGGCGTGATCGTGCGCGACTCCGCCCACAGCCTGGTCCTGTCCCCGCCGCTCGTCATGACCGAGACCGAGGCCAAGGAAGTCGCCACCGCGCTGCGCGGCGTCCTGGAGCGCACCGGACCCGACGGCGCGATCCGCTCCGCCTGACCACCCACGGGAGGCCCGGTGCCCCGCCGGGCCTCCCCGACACGGACGCCACGCCGTCACCGCGCTCGCGCGCCTGCCTGCAGTACCCCTCTCCCCGCTAGGAACTGCCCGTGTCCTCCCCTCTCCCCACCGCCGAACCGCGCGCCCCCCACACCCCGGCCGTCCTGAAGCGCAGCCTCAAGCGCCTGGACATCACCGCCCTGGCCATCGCCGCGGTCATCTCCTTCGACACCGTCGGACAGATCGCCACCGGCGGCGGCGAGGCCGCCACCTGGACGGCGGCCCTCGCGCTGTTCTTCCTCGTCCCGTACGCCCTGCTGTTCGCCGAGACCGGCGCCGCGTTCCCGCAGGAGGGCGGCCCGTACGTCTGGGTCAAGCTCGCCCTCGGCCGTCCGGCGGCCGCGCTCACCACCCTGCTGTACTGGGTGACCAACCCGATCTGGCTGGGCGGCTCCCTGGTCTTCCTCGCCGCCGAGACCTGGGACGGCTTCGTCTTCCCCCTCGGCTCGGGCACCTTCGCCGACTACGCGTTCAAGCTGCTGTTCGTCTGGACCGCCATCCTCACCGCCGTCGTCTCCCTGCGCCGCGGCAAATGGATCACCACGCTCGGCGCCGTCGTGAAGGTCCTCACGCTCGCGGTGTTCACGCTGACCGCGCTGCTCTACGGGATCGAGCACGGCTTCCACGGCCTCACCGACGCCCGCTTCACCCCGACCACGGCCGGCTTCCTCGCCCTCGTGCCGATCCTGCTGTTCGCCTACGTCGGCTTCGAGGCTCCCAACGCCGCCGGCGAGGAGATGCACGACCCGCAGCGCGACGTGCCCGCCGCGCTCGGACGCTCCGCGACCGTCGCCGCCTGCTGCTACCTGCTGCCGGTCCTCGCGCTCCTCGCCGTCGTCCCCGCCCACCAGGTCACCGGCATCGGCGGCTTCATGGAGGGCGCCCGCCTCGTGTTCGGCATCTACGGAGGCGCGGCCGGCCCGCTCCTGACGCTCACCGCCGTCATGTTCGTCTTCGCCCTCCTCACCCAGGGCAGCGCGTGGATGATCGTCAGCGACCGGATGCAGGCGATGGCCGCCGCCGACGGCGGCTCCTTCACCCGCGAGCTCGGCGCCTTCCACCCCCGGCTCGGCACGCCCGTGCGCACCAACCTGCTCTCCGGGGCGGTGGCCACCGTCTTCATGATCGTGGCCATGCGGGTCGCGGGCGGCGACGCGGGCGCCGTGTTCGCCGTGGTCCTCACCGTGGCCGTCACCACCCTGCTGCTCTCCTACCTGGTGATCGTCCCCGCCCTCGTCCTGCTCCGCCTGCGCCGCCCCGAGGTCGTACGGCCCTACCGCGTCCCCTTCGGCGACCGCGGCTTCATGACCTGCGCGGCCCTGGTCTACGCCTGGATCCTCGTCGGCTCCTGGTGCGCCCTCTTCCCCGGAACCCTCGAAGCCCTCCTCGGCATCACGTACGCCTTCGAGGACACCTGGGGCATGTCCCGGGCGGCGTTCGAGGCCTTCACCCTCGGCACGGTCGCCGTCCTGCTCCTGGTCGGGGCCGTCGGCCTGAGGGTCGCCCGCGCGGAGACCCCCGACCGCCCGGACGCCTGACTCAGCCGATCCGGTGCTCCGCCCAGAACGGGCCGAGGTCCTTCGCCGTCGCCGCCTGCGCCGCGCGCTTGAAGTCCGCGGTGGTGGCGACGCCCAGCCAGTGGTCCCGGACGTAGCCGCGCAGCACGGCCGCCATCGCCCGGCCGCCCAGGACGCGTTCCAGATCGTGCAGGGCGCAGGCCCCGCGCCCGTAGACGACCTGGACGTACTCGTGACGGTGACCGTCCGCGTAGTAGCCCAGGGACCGGGTGAGGGCGGCCGTCGCGCTGGGCCACTCGCCCTGCTCCCGCCGGCAGTCGGCGGTGGGCTCGCGGTAGTACGTCTGGTTCGCGTACTGGGCGAAGGACTCGTCCAGCCACGGCGAGGAGAACTGGTCGTTGCCGACGATGCCGTAGAACCACTGGTGGGCGATCTCGTGCACGGCCGCCGACCCCTCGGGCTCGGTCCACAGCAGGACGAGCCCCGGGAACTCCATGCTGCCGAAGTCGTCGAGGTGGTCGCTCATGACGAGGTCGAGCTCCCCGTACGGGTAGCGCCCGAACCGCTTCCCGAACGCGTCGACCGAGCCGACGGCGTCCTTCAGGTCGACGGCGACGCCCCGGGGAGAGGTGGTGGCGGTCCAGTACGCGTTCAGCCGCACCCCGCCGGGCGTCGTCACCGTCCTCGTACGGAAGGGACCCGCCGCCCACGCGAAGTCCCGCACCCCGTGCGCGACACTGGTGCTGACCGTCCGTCCGGGCGCGCCCGGACGCCGGGTCGTGGTCCCCGTCGCGGGGACGACGAGCCCGCTCGGATGGTCGAGCACCACCCGGAAGTCACCGGCCAGGGTGTAGAAGCTCTCGCCGAAACCGACGTCCGGGTCGAGGTGCCGGCCCCGCCCGTCGCGCACGGACAGCAGCGGCAGCGCATTGCCCAGGAAGCGGTACGCGCCGTCCCGACCGAAGCGGTGCACGCGGTCCGGGACGGCGATCGAGAGGGCGAAGGAGACGCTCGCCCGCGCCCCGTACGGCAGCGGCGCGGGCAGGTCCACCGTCAGCGCGGTGCAGCCGACGGCGAGCGGCCTCAGGGTGCCCCGGCGACCTCGTCCACCCGGACCGGGGACGGCCTGCCCGGGGCCCGCAGCCGTCGGTGCCGTTGCCCCACAGCCGTACGTCCACCGACCGCAGGGGAGTGCGGGAGGCGTTGCGGAACGACACCGTCTGACGGCCGGTCCAGTGCGAGCCGTCCGCGTCGCCGCGCAGCGACACCGAGTACGAGGGCCGGTCCGGCGTCGCCGCCGCCGCCCGCACGGCGACGGGAGGACCCGAGGGGCCCTGCGCCGCGGCCGCCCGGGAAGGAGCAACGGAACCGACGCGAGGACGAGCAGCGGGGCCCGCCAGTGCCTGAGCGCGTGCCTGAGCGAGGTCATGCCCGCACGCTAGAACGCCCGTACGGCCGGACGGGCGGGTTCCGGGACACGGGACAGGGGCGCGAACCGGCCATGTCCCGCGCCCGCGTCCTTCGCGCGCCGGGCCGGATGTGGCACGGTGAGGACATGCCGGTCCCCGTGATTCTCGACTGCGATCCCGGTCACGACGACGCCTTCAACATCCTCCTCGCCGCCGCGCACCCCGCGATCGACCTGCTCGCCATCACCACCGTCGCGGGCAACCAGACGCTGGAGAAGACCACCCTCAACGCCCGCCGGGTCTGCTCGGTCGCCGGGATCAGGACGTGCCGATCGCGGCGGGCCGCGACCGCCCGCTGCACGGACCGCCCCGGATCGCCGAGAACATCCACGGCGCCTCCGGCCTCGACGGACCCGGCTTCGCCCGCGGCGAGCCGGACGTGCCCCAGGACCCGCGCGACGCCCTCACCCTCCTCCACGACACCCTGCTCGCCCACCCGACGCCCGTCACGCTCGTACCGACCGGACCGCTCACCAACATCGCGGTCCTCCTCCTCGCCCACCCCGAGCTCACCGACCGGATCGAGCGGATCGTGCTCATGGGCGGCTCGACGGACCGAGGGAACACCACGCCCGCGGCCGAGTTCAACGTCCTCTGCGACCCGGAAGCGGCCGACATCGTCTTCCGCAGCGGCCTGCCGGTGACGATGTTCGGCCTCAACGCCACCCACCAGGTACGGGCCACCGCCGACGTCATCGCCCGGATCGCCGCGCTCGGCACCCCGCTCAGCGCACTCTGCGTCGACCTCCTCACCTACTTCGCGTCCACCTACCGCGAGGTCTACGGCTTCGACGCGCCCCCGCTCCACGACCCGCTCACCGTCGCCCACCTGATCGACCCCTCCCTGGTCGGCCTGGTCCGGGCGGCGGTCACCGTGGAGCTCAACGGCACGCACACCCGCGGCGCGACCGTGGTGGACCTGCACGGGGTGACGGACCGGCCCGCCGACACCGAGGTCGGCATGCGGGTCGACACGGACGGGTTCTGGGACCTGATCGTGGAGGCCGTACGCCTCCTCGGCTAGCCCGCACGACGAAGCGGCGCCACCACCAGAGGTGGTGACGCCACGTCAGGACCGATCGGCTACTTGCCGAGCCACGCGTTGTGGACGGTCAGCGTCGACACGTTGCCCTGCCTGTCCGTGACCTCGGCGGAGGCGCGACACCGCTGTCCTTCGCCGGGCTCTTCACGGAGATCAGGCCGCCGACGACCTTAGCGAGCTGCCAGGTCTTCCCGTCGTCGTAACTCACCGACACCGAGAGCGACTTGAGGTTCCCGCCGGCCGCCGCGCCCTGCACGGTCACCGGGACGAGGACCTGTGTGCCCTGCGGGACGCGCGAGGAGAGGTCGACGGGGGCCGCGAAGCGGACCGTGGACACCGGAAGCGCCGTGGTGGCCGCGACCTGCCGCGAACGGAACGTGAAGCCGGTCTCGATCCGGGTGGAGACCGCCGCGGCCGTCGCCGGGCGTTCCACGGAGGTCGTCAGCCGGTACTCGGCGTCGGCGCCGTCCACCGTGAACGGCTTCGAGCCGCTCAGCGGGTCGTCGTTCTCGGCGACCTTCACCCCGTCGCGGTACAGCGTCGTCGTGGCCGAGGAGTACGGGACGGTCCCCAGGTGACCCTTGCCGTCGGCGAACAGCGGCAGGGCGCCGACGAGGTGCTGCTCGCCCGTCGCCGGGTCGGGAGCGGTGCGGAAGACACCCGTGTCCTTGCCGAGGAGCGGCCCGAAGACACCCGTGTTGAAGGTCTCGTGGTACGTCCGGCCGGCCTCGTAGCGCTTCGGCGCGGCCATCTCCTGGGCGCCCTCGAAGGCGGGGTAACCCCACTGGTCCTTCTCACCCAGCTGACTGAACCGGGTGAGCCACGTGGCGCCGTCGGCGGTGGAGACGTAGAAGGTGCGTACGCCCGGGGCCGCCTGGGACGCGAAGAACCCGTTGCCCTCCGGCGCGCCCGGCAGATGGGCGTACGGGGAGGCGTACGCGGTCTTCCCGGGGACGGAGGCGCCGAGACCGACCTTGAGCGTGGCCAGCTCGTCCGCCTTCACGTGCCGGGTGTAGCCGGTCGCGACCGTCTTCACCTTGCCGCCGAAGGCCACCGAGTACTGGCTGGTGGCGTCCTTCAGGAAGTGCGCGTCCCAGGTCTGCAGGAGGGAGCCGTCGGTGACGGCCGGACCCATGTGGGCGGTGCGGAAGCCGGTGAAGCCCCGCAGGACCCAGCCGTTGCCGACGCGACCGCTCTCGGTGTCGACCTCGTAGTACGTCCCCGCGTAGTCCGCCTTGTCGATGCCGGGCACGGTGAGGGACACCGGCTTGGTGGTGCGGGCGTCGGCGACGACCGTGGTGTCGGCCGTGACCTCCAGCTTCGGCTGGGCGATCCAGTCGGTGCCCGCCGCGTAGTTCGACGGGTCCTGGTAGACGGCCGCGTTGAACGTGTACGAACCCTTGGGCACCCGGATCGTGTGGGTGCCCGGCTGGTCGTCGATGCGGGCGCCGAAGCCCGCGGCGGGCCCGCCGACACCGGTCAGGGTGCTGGAGAAGTTCTGCGCGTCGGCCCCGTCGCGGCCGAGGGTCCGGATCGTGACGTCGTACGACTCCGCCTCGCGGACGGCCACCGCGGCCGTACGGACGGACTGGCCCCCGCCGGTGGCGGTGACGTAGCCCGAGTAGGCGCCGTCGGCCTCGCCGATCCGGGTGTCGGCGACGAGGTCCACCTCGGCCCTGCCGCCGGCCGGCACGGTCACCTTCGAGGCGCCGAGCGCGAAGAACCCGGCCGGAGCCGGCTTGCCCGACGGGTCCAGGGTGGACACCGACAGGTCCAGCGTGACGTCCATGGCCCCGAGGTTGCGGTAGGCGAGCTTCCGGGTGACGGGCTTGTCGTCGGCGTGCGGCCAGAGCGCCGTGCCGTAGTTCAGCGACACCGGCTCGGCGACGACGCTCTGGGCGAGCGCCTTGTCGACCCGGATCCGGCCCGAGCCCTGCTGGAAGGCGGTGTAGGCGCCGCCCTCGGTGGAGCCGGTCAGCGCGCCCTTGAGCTCGGCGGACTTCCAGTCGGGGTGCCGCTGCTTGAGGATCGCGGCCGCGCCCGCGACGTGCGGGGTCGCCATGGAGGTGCCGTCGATCGTGAGGTAGCCCGGGGCGGGGTGCGGCGTGCCGGGGCGGGTGTCGATGATGCTGCCGGAGGCGGCGGCGCGGTGATGGCGACGCCGGGCGCGGTCACGTCCGGCTTGACGGCGCCGTCGCCGACGCGCGGACCGGTGCTGGAGAAGGACGCCAGCTTGTCGTCCTTGTCGACGGCGCCGACGGTCAGCGCGGCGTCCGCGCTGCCCGGCGAACCCACGCTCGACGCACCGGACTCGCCCTCGTTGCCCGCCGCGATGGCGAACAGGATGCCCTTCTCGGCGGACAGTCTGTCGACCGTCGCCTCCAGCGGGTCGGTGCCGGGGCTGTCGGGGCCGCCGAGGCTGAGGTTGACGACGTCCGCGCCCTCGGCGGCGGCCCACTCCATGCCCGCGATGACGGCGGAGTCGTCCCCGTAGCCCTCGTCGTCGAGGACCTTCCCGCTGATCACCTTGGCGCCGGGGCGACCCTTGTACCGGCCGCCCGACTTGGCGCCGGTGCCGGCGGCGATCGACGCGACGTGCGTGCCGTGGCCGACGCGGTCCACGGCGTCGGCGGCGGCGGAGAAGTTCTTCTCGGCCACGACCTGCGTCTTCAGGTCGTCATGGGTCTTGTCGACGCCGGTGTCGAGCACGGCGATCTTGACGCCCGTGCCGTCGTATCCGGACTGCCACGCCTTGTCGGCGCCGATCTGCGGGACGCTGCGGTCCAGGGTCGCCTTGCGCACCCCGTCCAGCCACACCTTCTCGATGCCGGCGGCGGTGGCGCGGAAGCCGTTCGCCCGCGGGTCGGTCAGCGCCTCCCACACCCGGGCCACGTCGTCCTGGGGCGTGCGGATGGCGTCGGCGTCGAGGCTCGGGAAGGTGCGGCGCACCTGGGTGTCACCGGCCGCGCGCACCTCGGCGCGTGCGGCGCGGGCACTGCCCTCGTACTGCACGATCAGCTTGAGCCCGGCGCGGTGGCTCTCGCGCAGCCTCGGGTCGGTGAGCACGTCGAGGTCGAAGAGCCGCTGGTCGAGGCGGCCCGTGGCGATCAGGCGCCGCGCGTCGGCGGGCACCACGAGGGTGTGGTCCCCGGTGCGCTGCACCTGTACGGGTATGTGTTCACGGCCGCGGCGGACTCGAAGCCCACCAGCCGGCCCTTGGCGTTGACGACCACGCGGTCGCCCGTGATGAGTGGGATCAGCCGACTGCCGTCGACGCGTGGGGCGGTGCCGTCCGCTGCGGCCGTCGTCGTCGCCGTCGCGGGGCCGGTCATGCCCGCGACGAGGGCGACCGATGTGGCCGCCGCGATGGTCAGGGCGCGTGCTCTCTGCACGTGTGCGCGCAAGTCTCCCCAGGAGCTTGGGATGAGGTCAGTGGTTGGTTCCGGCCGGGGTACGAGGACGCCCGCCGCCGGTCAGCGCAGTATGTGAGGCGGGAAGGCGTGATCAACGCCGCTGGGGAGAGGGCGTCGATTCGCATGGTTTCAAGCCACCGCGCGACGCCCGAGTGCGATGGGGCGACGATGACCGTGTGACGGCACCGTGACAACGCGACGATCCTTGTGCGACGGCGGGACCCGCCGACCCCGCCGGATCGCAGGCCCCGCACGGGATGCGGCGACCGGCGGCCCCGCGCTCGGGCGCGCCCCTCCCTGGCCGTATCCGCACCCGGCGGAAACGGCGCTCCGTCCGGTTTCGTCCCCACCGTCCGTCGGGACGGACGGTGGGGACGACGGGGCGACGGGACGACGGGGACGAGGAGGTTGAGGAGGACGACGGGGACGACGGGAACGTGCTCTGCCCGCTCTCCCGCTACGGCCGGCCGTCGAGCCAGCTCAACGTGTGCCCGTACAGCACCCGCTGGCAGTAGTCCGTGCCGACCGGGTCGGCCGCGTCACGGTTCGCCGTGCAGTCGGAGGCCGACCCCGGGCGGTGCTCGGAGAGGGACCACAACCGCCCCGTGCCGCGCTCGACGTAGAGGTCCTCGGCGCCCCGGGCGGTTTTGACGGCCTGGCCCTTCTGGACCAGCGCGCCGCCGCTCCAGCCGAAGCGCCAGAGGTTGCCCGGCTCGTCGGTGCCCTTCGACTCGTTCACGTACAGCGTGCCGTCGTACGCCGCCGCGCCCTGAGCGCCGCCGTTGGCCAGCGGCAGGTAGTCGGCCCAGCCCTGCGCGGTCACGTCGGAGGAGCGCTGCTCCAGGTCCGCGACGGGGTACGAGGCGATCCGGCCGGTGGACTCGGCACCGCTCTGCGGCCGGCAGTACTCGCCCATGATCAGGCGGTCCGGGGTGGTGCTGCGGTCCAGCGAGACGAAGGAGGCCTTCGGGGCGCCGGTGGGGACGCAGCCGTAGGAACCCGCGGGGTTGCCCTGCGCCGCCTTGAACTTCCACGCGGCGACCTGCGGCATCACATAGCGGTAGCCGAAGCTGTACCAGACGTTGTCGTGGCGGCCGACCTTCGTCCTGTCCTCGGTGTTCGCGGTGGTCCTCACCCCGTCGGTGTCGCTGCCCATCGCGTCGTGCGTGCCGGGGTCGCCGTCCGGGTCGAGGTCCATGATGTACCGCATGTCGAAGACCCGCAGGCCGTTGCGGGTGTCGGCGACGTAGAGGTAGTTGCCGTACCAGACGATCCCGCCGGCGTGGACGCCCTTCTGGATCGGGTACTCGGAGGCGTGCAGCCCGTCGAAGGAGACGTGGTCGGCGGAGTTGACGTACGTCCAACCGAGGAGCACGTGACGGTACTTGACCTCGGGGCTGCCGGTGGCCGGGTTGGTCCGGCTCTGGACGAAAGTGATCCGGACGCCCTTCTGGTTGCAGGCGTCGTTCGCCTCCAGCTCGGCCGCCGTGCAGTCCCCGGTGGCCGGGTCCGGATCGGTCTCCCGGCCCGGGTCCCAGCCGTCGTACGACGCGAACAGCCGGATGTTCCCGGCCGAGCCCCACAGCTCGTCGTCCTGGGCGTCGGACACGCCCGAGAACCCCTGGGGGATCCACTCCCGCGAGGTGGAATCGTCGTTCTGCAGGCAGTACTTGACATCGGGGTCGGCGGCGGTGCCGAACGGGTCGCGGGAACACCACGGCGTCACGGTGCGGTTCGCCCCGGCCAGCAGGTTCTGCACCCCTGACTTGGGGAGCACCGCGTCCAGGCGCGCCACCCGGGAGGCGGTCTCGGCGTTCAGCGCGCCGGGCGACAGGGTGAAGTCGCCGGGAGCGGCCGGGCCACCGGGCGTCCAGGTGGCGGCTGCGGACGGGGAGGGACGGCTTCGGCCGCGAGCGGCTCCTGCGCCGTGAAGTCCCGTGGGACGTCCTCGGCCTGAGCGGGAGCCGTGAGGCCCGCGAGCGCGAGGGAGGCGCGGCGGCTGCGGTGAGCCAGGCGCGGCGTATTCGCCTTGAGAGCATGGGGAACTGCCTCCGTCGATCATGGTCGGAGGCCCCATCGCACCGCACGCGCGGGCGGGGGCGCCCGCCCGTCGGCCGGGTCGGTACAAGACCCGCCGCCGATCGGCACAGGATCCGCACGGGGGGCCGTCGCGCACTCCTACGATGGGCCGATGCGCGCTCACCGTATCGACCGGCCGGCGGACCTCGACGTGGTCCGCGAGTCCTACGACCGGGTCGCCGACAACTACGCCGACATGGTGGTGAACACGGGCGTCGGCGACATCCGCCGCCACCCCTGGCTCAAGGCCGCCGTCGACGCCTTCGCCGACTCCGTGGGCGACTCCGGCCCCGTCCTCGACGTCGGCTGCGGCCCCGGCACGGTGACCGCCTACCTCGCCGAGCGCGGCCTCGACGTGTCCGGCGTCGACCTCTCCCCCCGCATGATCGACCACGCGCGCCGCCTCCACCCGGAATGCCGCTTCACCGTCGCCTCCGCCACCGAACTCGACCTCCCCGAAGCCTCCCTCGCCGGCGTACTCGGCTGGTGGTCCCTCTTCAACCTCCCCCGCGCCATCCTCCCCCAGGTCCTCGCCCACTTCTCCCGCGCCCTCAAACCCGGCGGCCACCTCCTCACCGCCACCCACGTCGGCGACCAGGACCTCCTCCGCACCGAGGCCTACGCCGTCCCCTCCATCCGCTGGACCACCCACCAATGGCTCCCCGACCACTTCGTCACCCTCATCCACGACTCCGGCCTCCACCCGGTCGCCGAACTCCGCCTCCCGGCGGACGAACACACCGGCCCGGGTGTGGTGGTCATGGCCAGACGACCCGGCTGAGCGCCGGTCATCCCGTGAACGCGGTGCCGTCCAGCGTCCAGTGCGGGTCCGGGGCGATGCCGAGGGCCGTGTAGACGTGGGCGGCGACGTCGGTGTGGTGGAGGGAGGTGGGGGCTTTGCCGGCGGGCAGGCCGGGGCCGTGGGCGGCGATCCAGGCGGTTCGTTCCTGGGGGCTGCGTCCGCCGTGGCCTCCTTCGTCGCGGTGGCCGTGGTCGGTGACGACGATGACGGTCCATTGCTCCCGGGAGTGGCCGGGGCGTTCGCGGACGGCGGTGAGGAGGCGGCCGAGGCGGCGGTCGGCGGCTTCGACGGAGGCGCGGTACTCCTTGCCGCAGCCGAGGAAGTGGGCGGTCTCGTCGACGGCGCCGAGGTAGACGAAGCCGGCGTGGAGTTCCTCGTCGAGGCCGAGGAGCTGTTCCGCGTCGGCGGTCACGCGGTCGTCGACCTGTTCCCAGGCCTCAGGGGTGTCGGCGTCGGGGGCGGTGTAGCGGAGGCGGGTGGGGAGACGAAGAGGGGGCCGCCGTCCTGGGCGAGGAAGAGGGGGGCCCAGCCGCCGACGGCGAAGGTCCGTCGGCCGCAGTCCTTCGCGAGGCGGGTCGTGAAGTCGGGGAAGACGTCGAGCCGGTTGCCGTCGAGGCGGTTGCCCCAGACGCCGTGCTTGGCGACACCGACGCCGGTGACGATGGTGGTCCAGCAGGGTCCCGACATCGTGGGCGTCGCGGAGTCCACCTCGACGGGGGCCAGGAAGCCCGCGCGGGCGATCCCGTCGAGATGGGGCGTGTCCAGTTCGGGGAGCAGGTCGAGGCGTACGCCGTCGATGCCGATCACCAGTACGCGGGCGTTGTCCATGAGTGGTTCCAGGGGTCGTGGGCGGGGGGTTTCAGGGGCGACGCGGCGGAGCCGGATCAGGCTGCTGGCGTGGTCGCCGGCGGGCAGCCGGGGGTCGATGCCGTGGCGTACGAGGACGGCGCCGCTGTGGATCCGGTCCGCCTCCACGTCCAGGTAGCGGGCCCCGGGGTCGAGGGCGGGCAGCCGTACGGGGCGGGCGGTGCCCGAAGCGGGTGGAGGGGCGCCAGGTGAGGAGCACGTGCTCGCTGTCGTCCGGTGCCGCGTAGTGGACGGCGGTGACGGGCCCGCCGGCCGGGGCGACCCGGTGGTGCAGCCCTCGCTGCACGAGCGGCCGGATCGCCTTGTACACGGCCACGAGCTCGGCGGTTTCCGCGAGTTCCGCCTCGGACCAGGACGTCAGGTCCCCGCCGAGCCCCAGCGCGCCCGCCATGGCGACGTGGAAGCGGAACCGCAGGGGCGTGTGCCGCCCGGTGGTGGTGTTGGGGCTGTCGGTCACCCACGCGGCCATGGCCTGGGCGGGAAGAGCCGGCCGAAGCCGTCCTGGATGCCGATCCGGTCGACCGGGTCGGTGTTGTCCGAGGTCAGGCCTGGTCCGTACGGGCGAGGACGCCGAGGTCGACGCGCCCGCCGCCGCCCGCGCAGGCCTCGATGCGCAGGCCGGGACGGGCGGCGCGGAGCCGGTCCATGACGCGGTGGACGGCCCGCGTGTGGTCGATCCACAGGCGGTCGGGGTCGGGGTGGCCCTCCCAGCCCACGTCGGTGAAGGCCCGGTTGGCGTCCCACTTGAGCCAGTCGACGTCGTTCTCGCGCACCAGGCGGTCCAGGGTCCGCAGCGCCCAGGCCTCGACCTCGGGCCGGGCGAAGTTCAGGACGAGCTGGTTGCGGAGTTCGGTCGCGTCGAGCCGGGGAGTGGACGACCCAGTCGGGATGCGCGCGGTACAGCTCGCTGTCCCGGTTGACCATCTCCGGCTCCACCCACAGCCCGAAGTCCATGCCGAGGCGGTGCACCTCGTCGGCGAGCGGGCGCAGCCCCCGGGAAGGCCCCGGGCCGTGGCGTCCAGTCGCCGAGCGCGGACCGGTCGTCGCGGCGGGTGCCGAACCATCCGTCGTCCAGGACGAAGAGCTCGGCGCCGACGCGGGCGGCCAGGCGGGCGAGGCGGATCTGACCGGCCTCGTCGACGTCGAACCCGGTGGCCTCCCAGGAGTTGTAGAGCACCGGCCGGTCCCGCTCGGGCTCCGGCAGCACGTGCGCGCGGACGTACCGGTGCCAGGCGCGGCCGGCGCCGCCGAAGCCGTGCGGGGTGAACAGCCCGGCGTACACCGGCGTACGGAGGCTCTCGCCCGGCCGCAGGGTCCAGCTGAGTCCTTCGTGGCCGAAGCCGCCGGTCCAGGTCGTGCGGCCGGTGGGGTCGCGGTGGACGGTGACGCGCCAACTCCCGCTCCAGGCGAGGGCGGTGCTCCACACCTCGCCCGCTCCTCGGTCGCGGTGCCGTCGTCGAGGGTCAGCCAGGGGAGGCGTGGTGGCCGGTGAGGCCGCGGCGGCTGGTCAGCACGGTCTCGGCGACGGGCAGCCGGTCGTGCTGGAGCTGGAACTCGCTGTTCCAGCCGCCGACCAGATGGCCGATCCGGTAGTCGGGCAGCGGGGGAGCGGTCCAGGACGCCGAGTCGAGCCGGTCGACGGCGATCGGGTCCAGGTGGCCGTCCGCGGGCCCGGTGTGGTGAGCTCCGTCCAGCGCTCGACGACGTCGGTGTCCTCGCGGACGCGGTAGCAGAGCTCGGTCCGCAGGGGCCGGTGCCGGTCGTCGAGGCGCAACCGCAGCTCGCCGCCGTCGATCCGGTGGCCCGCGAACCGCCACTGGGTGCCCCTGGTCCCGTCGGCGAAGCGGACCTGGAGGCCGGCCGGTCGAAGCGCGCCCGGTCTGCGGCGCGAGTTCGTCGGCCGCAGCGTCGGCCTCGAAGCTGCTCGCGGCGGGGAGACCGCGTCCGGGAGCCCGGCGAGCGTCGCGGTGTCGAGCGGCGGGCCCCAGTAGAGGTGCCGGGGGCTGCCGTCGGCGCCGAGCCGCAGCGCGTAGAGGCTGTTCGGGGTGCGCAGGACCGCGAGACCGGAGCCGGGATCGAAGGTGACGGGCGGGAGCGTGGCGTGCACGGATGGAACCCCTGAGGTGTGATGAGGGAAGGGGCCGAGGAGCCCGAGGGCACGGAGGCGGCCCGAGCGTAGAACCGCCCCAACTCCCAAATCAATACTGGAAGAAGTTATTTATTTGCTCTATGTTGCTCCCGTGTTTCGACATCGCTCACAGCCTCTGGTCAGTGCGCCCGCCGAGACCGCGGTCCTGGCCCTGCTCCTCGCGGAGGGCCCCCTCAGCAGAGTGGAACTGGCGCGGCGGACCGGGCTCTCCTCGACCGCCGTCACCAAGGCGGCCAGGCCCCTCATCGACGACGGCTATCTGTACGAACTCCCGCCGGAGCGCACCGCACCCGGTGCCGGCCGGCCGGTCAACCCCCTCGCGGTCGCACCCGACCGGGAGTACTTCATCGGGCTGAAGATCAGCTCCGACCAGGTCTTCGGCGCCGTATGCGACCTGCGGGCCGGGATCCGGGCCACGGCCGCCCGTCCGCTCGACGACCGCACCCCCGGGACCGCCGCCGGCGTCACGGCCGAACTCGTCGGCGAACTCCTCGACTCCGAACCCGCGTTCCGGGCCCGCACGCGCCACCTGGGCGTCGCGGTGAACGGGGACGTGGACCGGGACAGCGGCCGGCTCCGGCACTCCGGCCTCCTCGGCTGGCACGACGTCCCGCTCGCCGAACTGCTCACCGCCTCCACGGGCTTGACCGTCACCGTCGAGAACGACGTCAGGGCCCTGACGGTCGCGGAGCACTGGTTCGGCGAAGGCATCGGCACCGAGTACTTCGCCCTGGTCACCATCGGCGCCGGCATCGGCTCCGCCCTCGTCGTCAACGGACAGCTGCTCAGGGGCGCGTACGGTGTCGCGGGCGAGGTCGGACACGTCTGCGTCGACCCGGACGGACCGCGCTGCCGCTGCGGCGGGCGCGGCTGCGTCGAGGCGATCGCCTCGACCGACGCGATCCTCGCGACGGTCCGCCGGGCCACCGCCGACCCGCACCTCACGTTCGGCGAGGTCGCCGACCTCGCCCGGGACGGCCACCCGCGGCCCGCGAGGCCTTCGCCCGCGCCGGGCAGGCCATCGGGGTCGGCATCTCCGTCCTGGTCAACCTCGTCGGCCCGGAGCGCGTCGTCGTCAGCGGCGAAGGCGTCGACGCCTACGACCTGCTCAGCCGCCACATCCAGGAGGCGTACGCCGAGCACGTCTTCGGGACGGCCGCCCGCTGCCCGCTGTCGCTGCGGCCGCTCCCCTGGGAGGAATGGGCCCGCGGCGGTGCGGCCGTGGCCATCCAGGCCCTCTTCCCGCAGTACGCGGTCACCACCACGAACGGCGCCGGCTGAGCAACCCGCAGCCGCCGCGTACCACTCCCTGGCCGACGCCCTCCTCTGCCGGCAAGCACTGACGAGGACGTCGGCCAGGCAGCACATCCGCCCCGCCACACCCTCACAAGAAGGACGCGACATGAGCACACGCAGACCAGAGCTTAGCCGACGGGGATTCCTCACGGGATCGCTGCTCATCGCCGCCGGAAGCGTCCTGACGACCGCGTGCAGCACCGACCCCGTCGGCGGCGCCGCCGGGTCCGGCGCCAAGACCACCCTCAACGTCTGGTACCACGCCTACGGCGAGACCGGCACCCAGCAGGCCGTCCTCCGCTACGCCACCGCCTTCACCAAGGCCAACCCCGACATAGCCGTGAAGGTGACCTGGGTCCCCGGCGACTACTCGGGCAAGCTCAACGCGACCCTGCTGACCGACGCGGCCCCCGACGTCTTCGAGATCGGCGACTTCAGCGAGGGCCTCGTCCACCGCGGCCAGATCGCCGCCCTCGACGACGTGTACGGCGACGCGAAGAGCGACTTCAACGCGAACGCGATCGACTCGGTCACCGTCGGCGGCAAGCTCTACGGCGTCAAGATGATCGACGACGTCATGATGCTGTACTACCGCAAGAGCGCCCTCGCGAAGGCCGGGATCACCCCGCCCAGGACCTTCGACGAGCTCGCCGCCGCGGCGAAGGCCCTGTCCACGGGGAAGAACAAGGGCCTGTTCGTCGGCAACGACGGTCTCGGCGACTCCGGTGCCCTCTCCGTCTTCTCCAACGGCGGCGACCTCGTCACCCGCGAGGGCAAGGTGGCCTTCGGATCGCCGCAGGCGATCGAGGCGCTCAAGGGCCTCAAGCGCCTGCACGACGACAAGTCGTTGCTGCTCGGCTTCACCACCGACTGGTGGGACCCGGCCGCCCTCACCCAGAACGTCGTGCCCATCCAGTGGTGCGGCCTGTGGGCGATGCCCGCGATCAAGGACGCGCTCGGCGACGACTTCGGCATCCTGCCCTGGCCCTCCTTCAAGGCCGGCGGCACCCCCGTGGTCCGCGTCGGCGGATGGACCAGCGTCGTCAACGCCAAGGGCAAGAACACGGCGGCGGCCAAGAAGTTCGTCCAGTGGCTGTGGGTCAAGCAGTCCGACCTCCAGAAGGACTTCGCCGAGAGCTACGGCTTCCACGTCCCGCCCCGCAGGTCCGTCGCCGCGTCCGCCGAGAAGCTCTCCGAGGGCACCGCCAAGGAGGCCGTGGTCCTCGCCGACAAGTACGGCAAGCACAACCCGGGCACCTGGGACACCGCCGTGAGCAACGCCTTCAACGCGGCCGCGATCAAGATCGTCGAGGGGCAGGGCGACCCCGCCGCCCTCATGGCCGACGCGGTGAAGAAGGCCCAGAGCGAGATCGACAAGCAGCAGGGCCGATGAGCTCGGCCATGAACACCACGCTGAAGTCCGAGCGTGCAGGGCGCCCCGCGGTCACTCCGCGGGGCGCCGCCTGACCGGCCGGGCCCGTCCCGGCCGCTCCGGCTGGGTCGCGTTCGTCCTGCTGACCGCGCCGACGCTGATCGGCCTCGGCCTCTTCAAGTACGTCGCGATCGGCTGGAGCTTCCTGCTCAGCCTCAGCGACGCGCGCGGCACCATCGCCCTCGGCCACTGGGTCGGCCTGGAGAACTACCGCCGCCTCCTGTCCGACCAGGCGTTCCGCGGCTCCCTCGTCCAGATCCTGCTGTTCACCGTCTTCATCGTGCCGCTCACCTTCGCCGTCTCGCTCGGTCTCGCGCTGCTCGTGCACCGGATCCGGCGCGGCCGGGCCCTGTTCCGCACCGCCTTCCTCGTCCCGGCGGCCGTCTCGTACGTCGCCGCGTCCCTGCTGTGGAAGATGTCCCTGTTCAACGGCCTGCCGGCGGGCATCGCCAACACGATCGGAGGATGGTTCGGAGCGGACCCCGTCCCCTGGCTGCAGACCACCTCGCCGCCGCTCTACTGGATCGTGCTCGTCACCCTGCGCCTCTGGCTCCAGGTCGGCTTCTACATGGTGCTCTTCCTCGCCGGCCTCCAGGGCATCCCCCAGGAGCTGTACGAGGCCGCCGCCCTCGACGGCGCCACCGGCCGGCGGCTCCTGACCAGGATCACCCTCCCCATGCTGCGCAACACCTCCGTCGCCGTACTGATGCTGCTGTTCATCGCCGCCTTCCAGGCCTTCGACGAGTTCTACAACCTCTTCAGCAGCGGCCTCTCCGGGACGGGCACCGCCCCCGTGCAGACACCGCTGGTCCACCTCTACAACACCGCCATGGGCAGCCAGAACTACGGCATCGGCTCCGCCGGGGCCTTCGTGCTCACCGCCCTCATCGTCGGAGTCACCCTGATCCAGGGCCGGTTCACCGGATTCGGCAGGAGCGGAGAATGAGACACGCATGACCACCCTGCCCGGACTGACCCGATCCGCGCGCCTCCTCGCGCGCGGCCTGCTCGTCGGCCTCCTCACCGCGGCCTTCCTCGCGCCCTTCTACCTGATGCTCCGCAACTCGCTCATGGACTCGCGGAGCCTGACGGCGCCGGAGTGGACGTGGTGGCCCTCGACGATGCACTTCGAGAACTTCACGGACCTCTTCGCCGACCCCGTCGTCTCCATGGGCCGGGCGCTGGGCAACTCCCTGCTCATCGCCGCCGTCACCGCCCCCGTCTCCACCCTCCTCGCCTCCGCCGCGGGCTACGCCCTGGCCCGGATCCCCGTCCCGGGACGCGGCGCGGTGCTCGCCCTGATCGTGGCCACGCTGATGATCCCCGGCTCGGTCACCTTCGTCCCGACGTTCGTCGTCGTCGGCTCCATGGGCGGCGTCAACACGCTGTGGGGCATCATCGTGCCCGGCCTCTTCAACCCCTTCGCGGTCCTGCTCTTCCGCAACTTCTACCTCCAGTTCCCCGCCGAGATCGAGGAGGCCGGCCGGCTCGACGGCCTCGGCTGGTTCGGTCTGTACCGCCGGATCGCGCTGCCTTCGTCCGGCGCGATGCTCGCCTCGCTCGGGGCGCTGTCCTTCATCGACAGCTGGAACGCCTTCCTGTGGCCGCTGGTCATCGGACAGGACCCCTCCGCCTGGACCGCGCAGATCGCGCTCTCCACCTTCCTCACCTCGCAGACCGTCAACCTGCCCGGCCTCTTCGCCGGTGCCGTCGTCACCATCACGCCCCTGGTCGTCATGTTCCTCGTCGCCCAGCGGTACATCGTCGAGGGCATCGCCACCAGCGGCCTCAAGGGCTGACCCCCACACCGCACCATCCGCACCACGCACAAGGCAGGCACCTTCTCCCCCACCCGTAAGGAGCCCTCGTGACACCCCGTTTCACCCTGCTCCGACGCGCGACCGCAGTCCTCGCCACCTCGTCCGCACTCCTCCTCGGCACCCTCACCCCGAACGCCACCGGGGCGGACACCGGGACGGCCCCGCCCCCGGCCCTCACCGGGGCACAGCTCGCCGCCTCCTGGACCGCCCCGCTGTCGACCCGGGACCGGTACGTCGTCGACGCGAACGGCGACCGGTTCAAGCTCAAGTCCGGCAACTGGGCCGGAGCGCAGGGCACCTGGCAGGGCAGCGGCGACGTCAACGACGTCGCCAACCACCAGGCCCGCCAGAAGTCGAACAACATCCCGCTCGGCCTCGACCGGAAGCCGATCGCCGACATCCTCGCCGACTTCCACGCCCTCGGCCTCAACAGCATCCGGCTGCCGTTCGCCAACGCGCTGATCCACGACACCGCCGTCGTCCCGGACGCGGCGGTCACCGCCAACCCGCAGCTCAAGGGCAAGACCCCGCTCCAGGTCCTCGACGCCGTCGTCGGGGCCCTGACCGCCGACGGCTTCGCCGTCATCCTCAACAACCACACCACCAGCTACCGCTTCTGCTGCGGCCTGGACGGCAACGAGCGCTGGAACAGCGGCCAGACCACCCAGCAGTGGATCGACGACTGGGTGTTCCTCGCCAAGCGCTACCAGGCCGACAAGCGGGTCGTCGGCGCCGACCTGCGCAACGAGGTCCGCCGCGACACCTGGGACGACCCCAACTGGGGCTGGGGCGACGACCACGACCTCAACAAGGCCATGGAAGAGGCCGGGAACAAGATCCTCCAGGCCAACCCGGACATGCTCGTCATCATGGAGGGCATCAACTGGCAGGGCATCCCGACCGACATCACCCCCCACGGCCGTCCGATGCTCACCCCCGTCGCCACCCTGTCCAACACCCTGATCCGCTCCGACAAGCTCGTCTACGCCGCCCACTTCTACGGCTACACGGGCCCGAACCACACCGGCGCCACCGGCACCGGAGAGACGCACGACCCCCGCTACGAGGAGCTCACCCCCGCCCAGCTCGCCCAGGCCGTCGACGACGAGGCCCTGTTCGTCACCCGGTCCGGGCAGCACTTCACCGCCCCCGTGTGGATCAGCGAGTTCGGCGCCGCCGGCCGCGGCGCCGTCGACACCCGGGAACGCGCCTGGTTCACCAACTTCACCGACATCCTGGTGCGGAACGACGCCGACTTCGCCATCTGGCCCCTCGTCGGCTGGACCGACGCGAACGGCACCCCGCAGGACAACTGGGCCATGGTCAACTACAGCGCGAACGGCACCCGGCTCGGCGTCATGGACGCCGGCGACTGGCGCGCCACCGACTGGAACAAGCTCGTCAACGCCCCCGGCCGGACCGGCCGCGTCGCCCCGGCCCCGCGCTGGAACATGCTCAACCTGGACCACGCCGACTACAACGCCTCCGCCACCATGCTCGCTAAGCCGGACTGGTCGCCGGGCAACCGCAAGGGCACCTGCCCCGACAGCCAGCGCGTGACCGGCCTCGCCCGGAGCAGCGGCCGGGGCCTGTGCACCGACGCCGGACAGCCGGCGAAGGCGAGCGGCCCGTGGACCGTCGTCACCGACGAGCGGTACGTGACCGGCGGCGACTGGGCGAGCGGCTACAACAAGCTCCAGTGCCCCGACCGCGCCTTCGCCGTCGGCTACGGCGTCAGCGGCACGTCCATGGCGTCCCTGCTGTGCGCCCCGCGGCCACCGCCCTCCCGCCAGCGGCCGCGTCCTCTGGTTCGACCGCGGCGACAACCGGCCCGCGACCGGCGGCTCGACCGCCAGCGACTGGGCACCCGGCTACTACAGGGCCAGTGCGCCGACAACGAGTACCTCGCCGGCGTCGCCTACACCTGGAAGTGGAACCACGGCGGCGTCCCCGACGCCCTGCTGTGCCGCCCGCTCGCCTGACCGCGTTCCCACCCGTTCCGGCCGGCCGCCCGACCCCGGGCGGCCGGCCCATCCGCACCCGAGGAGCACCGCACCCATGCCCCGACTGGAGATCGCCGACGACGGATTCCGTCTCGACGACCGCCCGTTCCGCATCATCTCCGGAGCCCTGCACTACTTCCGGATCCACCCGGAGCAGTGGGCCGACCGCCTCCGCAAGGCCCGGCTTCTCGGCCTCAACACGGTCGAGACCTACGTCCCCTGGAACCTGCACGCCCCGCGCCGGGGCGAGTTCCGCCTCGACGGCGGCCTCGACCTGCCCCGGTTCCTCGACGCCGCGGCCGCCGAAGGCCTCCACGTCCTCCTCCGCCCCGGCCCGTACATCTGCGCCGAATGGGAGGGCGGCGGCCTGCCCTCCTGGCTGCTCACGGACGAGGACATCGCCCTGCGCAGCCGCGACCCCCGCTTCCTGACCGCCGTCGACGAGTACCTCGGCGCCCTTGTGCCGCCGCTCAAGCCCTACCTCGGCAGCAACGGCGGGCCCGTTCTCGCGGTCCAGGTCGAGAACGAGTACGGCGCGTACGGCGACGACACCGCGTACCTGGCCGAACTCGCCGCCCTGCTGCGCCGCCACGGCGTCGACGTCCCGCTCTTCACCTCCGACCAGCCCTCCGACCTCGCCGCCGGCAGCCTCGACGGCGTCCTGGCCACCGCCAACTTCGGCAGCCGCACCGAGGCCGGGCTCGCCGCCCTGCGCGCGCACCGGCCCCAGGGCCCCTGATGTGCATGGAGTTCTGGATCGGCTGGTTCGACCGCTGGGGCGGCGTCCACGCCCGCCGCGACCCGGCCGACGCCGCCGCCGAGCTCGACCTCCTGCTCTCCGCCGGGGCCTCCGTCAACATCTACATGTTCCACGGCGGCACCAACTTCGGCTTCACCAACGGCGCCAACGACAAGGGGACGTACCGCCCCACCGTCACGTCCTACGACTACGACTCCCTCCTCGACGAGGCCGGCGACCCCACCCCCAAGTACGCGGCCTTCCGCGAGGTCATCGCCCGTCACGCGCCCGTGCCCGCCGACCCGCCGCCCGCCGCCGGGCCGAAGGGCGCGTACGGGGCGGTCGAACTCACCCGCACGGCGGGGCTGTTCGACCAGGCCGACGCGCTCGGCACCCCGGTGACCGCCGACCGGCCGCTGACCATGGAGGAGCTCGGGCAGCCGTTCGGGTTCGTCCTCCACGAGACCGAACTGACCGCGCCCGGACCGGCGCTGCTGCACGCCGAGCGGGTCCACGACCGCGCCCAGGTCTTCGTCGACGGGCAGCCGGTCGGCGTCCTGGAGCGGGAGAACCACGAACACGCCCTCGCCTTCGCGGTGCCCCGCGCGGGCGCCCGGCTCGCCGTCCTGGTGGAGAACCAGGGCCGCGTCAACTACGGGCAGGCGCTCCACGACCGCAAGGGCCTGATCGGCCGGACCACGGTCAACGGCGCCGAGCCCGCCGTCTGGCACAGCCGCGCCCTGCCCCTCGACACCCTGGAGGCCCTCGACCTCCGGCCCCGCGATCCCGGGCGCCCGCCGGTCGGACCGGCCTTCCACCACGGCACCTTCACCGTGACGGAGCCCGCCGACACCTTCCTCCACCTCGACGGCTGGACGAAGGGCCTGGCCTGGATCAACGGCTTCCCCTGGGCCGCTACTGGTCCCGGGGCCCCAGGCCAGCCTGTACGTCCCCGCCCCGGTCCTCAGGCCCGGAACCAACGAGGTCACCGTCCTCGAACTCCACGCCTCCGCCACGCGCCGGGTCCACCTGCGCGGGGCGCCCGACCTCGGAGCCACCGAGGAGTGAGCGGGCACCCCTCCGCACCGACCCCCAGGGAGACCCTCGTGGACACCGGACTCCAAGCGGTCCTCTTCGACATGGACGGCACCCTCGTCGACACCGAGCGGCTCTGGCTGCGGACGGTCGAGGAGGAGGCCCGGGACCTCGGGCTCGACCTGACGGAGGCCGACCGCGCCTTCGTCCTCGGCCAGGCGATCGGGGTCTGCGCGGAGCACCTCTCCGGCCGCGCCCCCGGCCGCACCGACCCCGCGCGGATCGGCGCGTCCCTCGAACGGCGCTTCACCGCACGGGTACGGGGACGGGTCGAGCCCCTGCCCGGCGCCGTGGAACTCCTCGCGGAGCTCCGCGCCGCCGGGGTGCCCACGGCGCTCGTCTCGGCCTCGCCGAGGACGGTCGTGGACACCGTCCTCGACGTCCTCGGGCGGGACCGCTTCACCACCTCCGTCGCCGAGGGGAGACCCCGCGCACCAGCCGTTCCTCGACCCCTACCGGGCGGCCCTGACCGCCCTCGGCGTGGATCCCGCCCGCTGCGTCGCCGTCGAGGACACCCCGACGGGCGTCGCCTCCGCGGAGGCGGCCGGCTGCGCGGTCCTGGCCGTGCCCGCGTACGCCGTCATCGCCCCGGCCCCGCGCCGGACGGTCGCGCGCGGCCTCCTGGACGTGGACCTCGCCCTCCTGGGGGGCTGGTCGCCGCTCCCTGAGGGCACGGCCGGGCTCAGGCGTGCGGCGCGGCGGTCACGGCGAGCGCCGAGGGCAGTTCGGCGCGGTGGCGCGGAGCCGGTGCACGAGGTCCTCGGGCGTGTGCCCGGAGGGCTGCGCCACCCAGGCGTCCAGGGCCCGGTGGAACAGCACCACGAGGAGGTCGAGGGCCAGCCGGGCGTGCAGCGGCCCGTCGGGGCCGGGAGGGCGAAGCGCCGCTCGACCACGGCGAGCGCGGACCGGGTGGTGCGGTCGCAGAAGGCGAGGCCGTGCGCGTCCATGGAGGGCGTACGGGCGGCGAGGTGACGGCTGGTGAGGGCGCGCCCGGCCCAGCCGTCGGCCGGCATCCGGCCGACGGCCTCGGCGAGGGCGTCCTCGAACAGGGAGCAGCCGCCGCCCGTCGGCCGGGCAGGTCTCCAGGACGTCGAGGAAGACCGCCCACAGGTCCTGGGTGGGGGCCATGGCGACGTCCTCCTTGCCGGCGAAGTAGCGGAAGAAGGTCCGCTTCGACACCTCGGCCGCCTCGCAGAGCGCGTCGAGCGTCACCCCGTCGAAGCCGTGGGCGCCGAACAGGTCGAGGGCGGTGTCGATCAGCACCTGCCGGGTGCGCAGCTTCTTGCGCTCGCGGAGCGGGAGCGAGGGGGAGGTTTCGGCCGTCATCGTGACCACTGTATCGGAGCGGCAAACGCTACCTATAGGCTTATGCCACTCAGTGGCAGAATCTTGGAGGTCTCCCATGCGCGCGCTTCTCGTCGACCCCTCCGCCCCCGGCGGCCTCGGGCTCGGCACCGCCCCCGACCCCGAGCCCGCGCCCCACCAGGCCCTGATCCGGGTGACCGCGACCTCGCTCAACCACGGCGAGATCGCCTTCGGCCTCGCCGCCGCCCCGGAGGGCTCCGTCCTCGGCTGGGACGCCGCCGGAATCGTCGAACGGGCCGCGGCGGACGGCTCGGGACCCGCCGCCGGCACCCCGTGGTGACCCTGATGCCCGACGGCGCCTGGGCCGAACTCCGCGCGGTCGACACCGCCCTCATCGGCACCGCCCCGCCGGGGCCGACCCCGCCTCCCTCGCGACCGTCCCCGTCGCCGGCGCGAGCGCCCTGCGCGCCCTGCACCGCCTCGGCCCGCTCCTCGGACGCGACGTCCTGATCACCGGGGCCACCGGCGGCGTCGGACGGTACGCCGTCCAGCTCGCCCGCGCCGCCGGCGCCCACGTCGTGGCGTCCACGAGCTCCCCGGCCGCCAACGGCGCGCTCCTGCGCGGCCTCGGGGCGCACGAGGTGGTCGGCACGCCGAAGGAGACCGCCCGCCCGGTGGACGGGGTGATCGACCTGGTCGGCGGCCCGCTGCTCGTGGAGGCCTACGACAGGCTCGGCGAGGGCGGCACCCTCGTCGCCCTCGGACACTCCGCCGGCACCGGCGAGGACTTCCCGTTCGGGACGCTCTTCGGCGACCAGGGCCGGCACGACCGCTCCCTCGTGACCTTCTTCCTGCTCAACTGCGCCGGACTCGACCGCGACCTGACCTGGCTCGCCCACCGCGTCGCCGACGGAACCCTCGACCCGGGCATCACCTGGCGGAGCACCTGGGACGACGCGGCGGACGCGGTCACCGCCCTGCGCTCCGGAGACCTGCACGGCAAGGCGGTCCTGACCATTGGACAGACGTCCTGACCGTCGGCGCGAGGCGGTTCTGATCGTCGGACGGACGCCCTGACCGTCGGCGTGAGGCGGTTCTGACCGTCGGACGGACGGCCTGACCGCCGCACAGCCGGAGAAAGCACGCGCGTGGCCCCACCGACCGGGCGGAGAATCACGCCATGCGCATCGTGATCATCACCGCCGGCTCCCGGGGAGACGTCGCCCCCTATACCGGCCTGGGGCGGCGCCTGCTCGACGCCGGTCACCAGGTCGCCCTGGCCGCCCATCCAGCCTTCGCCGCACTCGTCGGCGCCTGCGGCCTCGAGTACCGGCCGGTGCCGGGAGACCCCCAGGGGCTGATCAGGGACTGGGCCCGTGCGGCCTCGCGGGAGGAGGCCCAGGCGCTGACGAGGGCGTACGCGGACGGGATCGCCGACGGGGTGGCGGAGGCGGTGGAGGGCGGCGCCGACCTGCTGCTCACCGCCCACGGCCCGGCGCCGCTGAGCCGTATGGCCGGCGAGGCCCACGGCATCCCCGTCATCGGCGCCTATCTCGTACCGTCGTTCGCCACCGGCGAGTTCCCGCTGCCCCACGCCCGGAACGCCGACGGCCGGAGCCCCGAGGGCAACCTCGCCGCGGGCCGGGAGGTGCTGAGGCGGGCCGAAGGGGTCTTCGCGGGCGGTGTGGCCCGGCTGCGCGAGCGCTTCGGGCTGCCCGACGGCACGCCCTCGGCGGCGGCTGACATCCGCCCGGCCTTCCACGGCTTCAGCCCGCTGGTCGTGCCGCGCCCGCGGACTGGCCGCCCGGGGTGGAGGTGACGGGCTACTGGTGGCCCGCGCGCCCGCACGCCTGGCGGCCCCGGCCGACCTCGTCGACTTCCTCCAGGCCGGTCCGCCCCGGTGTTCATCGGCTTCGGCAGCATGGCGGCGGGCCAGGGCGAACGGCTCGGCGAGCTGGTGGCCGCGGCCGTGAAGCGGGCGGGCGTGCGCGCGGTGGTGCAGGCGGGCTGGGCCGGCCTCGACGCCGGGGCCCCGACGTCCTGGCCGTCGGCGACGTCCCGCACGACTGGCTGTTCCCGCGCACCGCCGCCGTCGTCCACCACGCCGGGGCGGGCACCACCGCGGCCGGACTGCGCGCCGGAGTGCCCGCCGTGCCCGTCCCCGTCATGTACGACCAGCCGTTCTGGGCCGACCGGCTGCACGGCCTCGGCGTCGCCCCGCGGGCCGTGCCGTTCCAGGACCTGACCGCCGAAGCCCTCGCCGAGGCGATCACGGCCTGCCTGTCCGACCCGGACCTCCGCCGCCGCGCGGCCGGACTCGGACGCGCGATCGCCGCGGAGGACGGCGCCGCTCCGCTGCTCGCCCACATCGGCTGAGACGAGACCGGGCCCCGACAGGGCGCGTGCGGCGCACTTCGGTGTGCGAGGCGCGGGGCGTGCTTCGAATGGCGTGTATGTCGGGGATGCAGCAGAAAGCATCGGTGTACTAGCTTTCCGTACACCCAGGCCGATGATCACGTGGGGTTGTGGTGGCCGTCAGCAGCGATTCCGCGACGAGGACGGCCGGCGGCGGCCCGGCACCGGCGGCACACCCGCCTCGACCGCCACTCCTGCTCCGGCCGTCGCCCCCGCACCGCAGGCGGCGCCCGCCGTGACCCTCCCGAAGGGCGGCGGGGCCCTCAAGGGCATCGGCGAGAAGTTCGCGGCCGACCCGGTGACCGGCGTCGGAGCCCTGACCGTGCCGGTCGCGGCCACCCCAGGCGCTCGGGCTTCGGACCGGACCCGGTGCTCCGTTACGACTCGGGCGCGGGCAACGGCCCTTCGGCCTCGGCTGGAGCCTCGGGCTGCCCGCGATCACCCGCAAGACCGACAAGGGCGTCCCCCGGTACGACGACCCGGCCGACTCCGATGTCTTCGTCCTGTCCGGCGCCGAGGACCTCGTCCCCGTGCTCGTCCCCGAGGGCGACGGCTGGGTGCCGGAGACGCTGCCGCCGCGCACGATCGGCGGCACCTCCTACGCCGTCCGGCGCTACCGGCCCCGCGTCGAGGGCCCCTTCGCCCGCGTCGAGCGCTGGACGAACACCCGGGACCCGGCCGACGTCTGCTGGCGCTCGATCTCCCGGGACTCCGTCACCACCTGGTACGGCACCACCCCCGAGTCCCGGATCGCCGACCCGGCCGACGCCTCCCGCGTGTTCAGCTGGCTGATCTCCGAGCGCCACGACGACCGGGGCAATCTCGTCGCCTACGGCTACCGTCCCGAGGACGACGAGGGCGTGGACACGACCGCCGGCCACGAGCGGAACCGGCGGCGCTCCGCCAACCGCCACCTCAAGCGGATCCGCTACGGAAACCGCACCCCCTGGCCCTCCTCCCTCGAAGACGCAGACGCAGACGCCGAGGGCGCCACCGGCCGGCGCCCGCTGCCCGCCGACGACCAGTGGCACTTCGAACTCGTCCTCGACTACGGCGAGCACGACCCGACCGCCCCCACCCCCCACGACTCCGGCCCCTGGAGCGCCCGCCCCGACCCCTTCTCCTCGTTCCGCTCCGGTTTCGAGGTGCGCACCCACCGGCTCTGCCGACGCGTGCTGATGTTCCACCACTTCCCCGAGGAACCGGAGGTCGGCGCCGACTGCCTGGTCCGCTCCACGGACCTCGGGTACGCGTACGGCGGGACGCACACGACCCTCGCGGCGGTGAGCCACCGGGGCCACCAGCGCGACGGCGGCGGCTACCGGACCCGTTCCCTGCCGCCGGTCGAGTTCGGCTACTCGGAGGCGGTCGTCGACCCCACCCTCCGCGAGCTCGACGAGGAGAGCCTGGACGGACTGCCCGCGGGCCTCGACGGCACCCGGTACCGCTGGGTCGACCTGGACGGCGAGGGACTGCCGGGCATCCTCACCGAGCAGGGCGGCGGATGGTTCCACAAGCGCAACCTCAGCCCGCTCGCCCCGGCCCGCGCCCGCTTCGGACCGGCCGAGGCCGTCCCCTCCCGCCCCTCGCTCGCCCTGGCCTCCGGAGGCCGGTTCCTCGACCTCGCGGGAGACGGACGCCCCGACCTGGTGACCCTCACCGGCCCCGCCCCCGGCTTCCAGGAACACGCCGCCGACGGGACCTGGGAGCCGTACACGCCCTTCGCGACGCTGCCCGACCGCGACTGGTCCGACCCGAACCTCCGCTTCGTCGACCTCGACGGCGACGGACTCGCCGACGTCCTCGTCACCGAGGACGACGCCCTGGTCTGGCACCCTTCCCTCGGCGAGGACGGCTTCGGACCCGAGCGGCGCGAGACCCGCGCCCGCGACGAGGAACGCGGCCCGGTGCTCCTCCTCGCCGACGCCGAACAGTCCGTCCACCTCGCCGACATGAGCGGGGACGGGCTCACCGACCTCGTCCGCGTCCGCAACGGCGAGGTCTGCTACTGGCCCAACCTGGGCCACGGCCGCTTCGGCCCGAAGATCGTGATGGCCGGGGCCCCGGCCGACCATCCCGACCGCTTCGACCGGCGGCGCCTGGTCCTGGCCGACGTCGACGGCTCCGGCACCACGGACATCCTCCACCTGCGCGCCGACGGCGCGCGGATCCACTTCAACCGGTCCGGCAACGACTTCGCGCCCCCGGTGCCCCTGCCGACCCTGCCCCCGGCGGACGCCCTCACCGAGGTCCTCGCCGTCGACCTGCTCGGCAACGGCACGGCCTGCCTGGTGTGGTCCTCGCCCCTGCCGGCGGACGCCCACCGTCCCCTGCGCTACCTGGACCTGATGGGCGGGGTGAAACCCCATCTGCTCACCCGGGTGCGCAACAACCTCGGCGCGGAGACCGAGATCACGTACGCGCCCTCCACCGCCTTCGCCCTGCGCGACCGGCGGGCGGGCACGCCCTGGGCGACGAAGCTGCCCTTCCCCGTCCACGTCGTCGAGCGGACGACCTCCCGCGACAAGTGGCGCGGCACGGCCTTCACCAGCAGCTACAGCTACCACCACGGCTGCTTCGACGGGACCGAGCGCGAGTTCCGCGGCTTCGCCCGCGTGGAGCGGACCGACGTCGAGGACTACGGCACCTTCGCCGCGGCCAACGCCGACAGCCCGTACGTCACCGCCGACCACCGGCTCTACCAGCCGCCCGTACGGACGGTCGCCTGGCACCACACCGGGGTGCCCGTCGAAGGGCGGGACCCGCTGCACCCGTTCCGGCACGAGTACTTCGGCGCCGCCGAGGAGTACGCGCCGCCCGGCCCGGACCTGGAGGGCCTCGCCCTCGACGCCGACGAACGGCGGGAAGCCCTGCGGGCGTTCAGGGGCGCCGTCCTGCGCGAGGAGACGTACGAGCTCGACCTCACCGCGACGGCGGACGGCGGACGGCCCCCGGCCCCGGTCCGGATCCTCTCCGCCACCTCGTACGCCCACCGGATCCGCCGCCTCCAGCCCCGCGCCGGCGGCCGGCACGCCGTCTTCCACACCTTCGCGAGCGAGACCGTCGCCCACCACTACGAACTCGACCCGCGCGACCCCGCCGCCGCCCCGACCCGCGCGTCACCCACACCCTCGACGTCACCGTCGACGCCTACGGAACCGTCCTCCAGTCCGTCGCCGTCGCCTACCCCCGCCCCCGGCCGGCCCCCCTCGCCGACCCCCTCCTGCCGCCCGGCACCGAGACTCTCGTCGCCGCCGTCCAGGGCGAAGTCCACCTCGTCTACACCGAACGCCGCACCACCGACCCGCTCCCGCCCCACCCCGACCGGTACCGCCTCCCCCTGCCCTGCGAGACCCGCACGTACGAGCTGGCCGGGATCGGCCCCGCGCAGGCGGGCGACGGGCACCGGGTCACCCTGGAGGGACTGCGCCGGTTCCGGCTCGGCGAGCGGTACCAGACCGGCGGGACGCCCGTGGCAGAAATCGACCACCACCAGCTGCCCGACCGGACGACCCCGCAGAAGCGGCTCCTCGGACTCGTCCGCACCCTCCACTACGACGAGACGCTCACCGCGCCCCTGCCGCTGGGCGGCCCGACCGCCCGCGCCCTGACGTACGGGACGTACACCCTCGTCTGGACCGACGCGATGCTGACGGCGGTGCTCGGCGACAAGGCGACGGCCGAGGTCAGGGGCGCGGCGGCGGACCGGGCCGTCAGCGGCCACCTCGGCGGCCCGGACGCGGCGCGGCTGCTCGGCGAGGACGCCGCCGGCCGGTACTGGCGCTGCTCGGGAGGGGCGGAGTACGAGCCCGACGCCCCGCGCCGGTTCTTCCTGCCCGCCCGCTGGACCGACCCCTTCGGCCACACCACCCGCCTCGAACACGACCCGTACGGGCTCTCCCTGAAGGCGAGCACCGACCCCCTCGGCAACCGCACCGAGGCGCTCGTCCACGACTACCGCGTGATGGCGCCCCGCAAGGTGCGCGACATCAACGGCAACGACACCGAGGTCCGCTTCGACGCCCTCGGCCTTCCGGCCGCGGAGGCGCGCGGCGGCAAGGACGGCACCGGCGACCACCTCACCGGGCTCGACACGGCCGCGCTCAACCCCGAACTCCCCGCCCTCACCGCCTTCTTCGCCACCGACGACTACGACCCCGCGCACGCCCGGACGCTGCTCCTGGGCGCGAGCGCCCGATGGCTCTTCCACTTCGGCGAGGAACTCCGCGACGGCGAGCCCGTCTGGGCCCGGCACCCGCCCTGCACCGCCGTCCTCACCCGCGAACGGCACGCCGACGAACAGCCCGACAGCCCCTCCAGGCCTCCTTCCTCTACGCCGACGGCCTCGGCAGCCCCTGGTCAGGAAGGTCCAGGCCGAACCCGAGGAGCCGGGCGGCCCGCTGCGCTGGGTCGCCGACGGCAGGACCGTGCTCAACAACAAGGGCAACCCGGTCAAGCGGTACGAGCCCTACTTCAGCCCGTCCGAGAGCGGCCACCGCTTCGAGGAGCCCGGCGAACACGGCGTCACCCCGCTGTACTTCTACGACGCGATCGGGCGGCTGATCCGCACCGACCTCCCCGACGGAAGCCACCGGCGCGTCGACTTCTCGCCCTGGCACGTCACCGACCACGACCAGAACGACACCGTCCTCGAACCCGGCAACGGCTGGTACGCGCGCACGAGCACCTCCGCCCTGCCCGCCGAACGCCGGGCCGCCCGCCAGGCCGCCGCCCACGCCGGTACCCCCGGGCATGCCCTCCTCGACAGCCTCGGGCGCGCCGTCGTGACCATCGCCCACAACAGGACCGACGGCGTCGACGAGAAGCACGTCACCTTCACCCGGCGCGACGTGGAGGGCAACCCGCTCTGGATCCAGGATCCACGCGGCATCCTGGTGCAGCAGCATGCCGCCCCGCCGCTCCCGCCCGGCCCGCGTCCCTTCGACGACCCGCGGAACCTCTCCCCGAGCGGCTTCGGTCCCGGCCACGACCTGACCGGGCGCGCCCTCTTCGAGCACGGCCCGGACTCCGGCGCCCACTGGACCCTCAGGGACGCGGCCGACGGCCTCCTCCTCGTCTGGAACGCCCGGGGATTCCGCACCCGCACGACGTACGACGCCCTGCACCGCCCCGTCGGCACGTACGTCACCGCGACCGGCGACACGACCCTCTCCGGAGCCCCGCGCGACCCCGCGGCCCCACCGGCGCCCGAGACGCTGGTCGAGCACCGGGTCTACGGCGAGGCGCACCCCGACCCGGACCGGAACCTGCGCGGCCGGGTCTTCCGCGTCTACGACGGCGCGGGCGTCACGACCAGCGAGCGCTACGACTTCCAGGGCGATCCGCTCACCACCGCCCGCCGCTTCGCCCGCGACCACACCGGCACCCCGGACTGGTCCGTCCTCGGCTCCCTCACCGACCCGGACCGGATCGCCGAGGCCGCCGAAGCCCTGCTCGAACCGGGCCCGCCGCTGACCACGAGCACCGCGTACGACGCCCTCGGCCGCCCGGTCGAGAGCACCGCCCCGACGGCAGCGTCACCCGGTGGACGTACAACGAGGCGGGCCTGCCCGAGCGGGTGGAGGTGCGGCTGCGGGGCGCGGCGACGGCCACCGCGTTCGTCACCGGCACCGACTACGACGCCCACGGCCGGCGCACCCGCGTCGCCCACGGCAACGGCGCCCTCAGCACGTACACGTACGACCCGCTCACCTTCCGCCTCACCGGCGTCCGCACGACCCGCCCGGCCGGCTCCGACACCACCGCCTCCCCGCTGTTCGCGAACGCCTCCGTGGTGCAGGACCTCCACCACACCCACGACCCGGTCGGCAACATCACCCGCACCGAGGACGCGGCCCTCGCCACCCTCGCCGGCGTCGACACCGCCCGCGACTTCACCCACGACGCCCTCTACCGGCTCGTCGCCGCGAGCGGCCGCGAGCACACCGGCCAGACGGACTTCCTGCTCGACCCGCCCGACGCGGGCCGCCGCGACTACCCGTTCGTCGGAGCCCGCGTCCACCCGAACGACCTCCAGGGCCTGCGCGGCTACGTGGAGCGCTACCGCTACGACGCCGTCGGCAACCTCATGCACCTCGCCCACCACGAGGGCGCCGACGTCGAGGCCCCGGGCCCCGTCCTGTGGCGCCGCCACCACCAGTACGCCCTCGACAGCAACCGGCTCCTCTCCACCAGCCTGCCCGGCGAGACCGGCGGCCTGCCCGACTACGCGACGGAGGGCGGCTACGGCGCCCGCTACGCCCACGACGCGCACGGCAACACGACCCGCATGCCGCACCTGCCGCTGATGCGCTGGGACCACGGCGACCGCCTCGCCGCCACCGCACGGCAGGTCGTGAACGAGGGCACCCCGAGACCACGTACCACGTGTACGACTCCGCCGGAGAACGCGTCCGCAAGGTCACCGTGACGGCGGCCGGGGCACTCAAGAACGAGCGCCGGTACGCCGGCGGCTTCGAGCTCTACCGCGAGTACGGCACGGGCGGCACGGTCCTCGAACGCGAGACCCTGCACATCGGCGACGCCGGCGAGCGCGTCGCCCTCGTCGAGACGCCCACCCTCCCCGCCGGCCCGGCCGCCGTCCGCCACCGGTTCACCGACCACCAGGAGTCCGTCCGCGTCGAACTCGACGAGACCGGCGCCCTGGTGGGCCACGAGGAGTACCACCCCTACGGCACGACCGCCTTCCAGACCGGCCGCACCGCCGCCGAGACCGGCCTCAAGCGCTACCGCCACACCGGCAAGGAACGCGACGACGAGACCGGCCTCTCCTACTTCGGCGCCCGCCACTACGCCCCTGGCTGGGCCGCTGGACGAGCTGCGACCCGGCGGGCCTGGACGACGGCCCCTGCCGCTACGCGTACGCGCGGTGCGGGCCGGTGAGGTTCCGCGATCCGGACGGGCGGCTCGTGGACGAGACCGGGAAGTACGCGGCCGCCGCGCCGCCGCGGACCCACCCTGGAGGCGGCCGGGGTCGTGGCCCGCGTCGCCCCCGGATACTTCAAACTGGCGGCCGTCGCCCTCGTGGTCGCCGGCATCGCCTACGGCGCGTACGTCTACGCCACCCACGAGGAGAAGCCGCAGCCGCCGGCGGTCGTCCCACCACCGCGCACGGACCCGGCCCCGGCACGGAGAAGATCCACGGCAACTGGGTGGACGGCACGTTCGTCCCGGCGGTTCCGAAGGACCCGGACCCGGCGCAGCCCAAGACCTCCGCCGGGGAGCGGGCAAGCCGCCGCAGAAGGGCGGCACGGAGACCAAGGAGCCGACGGGAGCCGCACCGCGCAAGGCCGTGCCGTCCCCGTCGAACCCCTGGCAGCAGGAACGGGCCCGCGCGGAGGCGCAGAAGAAGGCGCGGGACGAAACGGCCCGGCAGCAGTTCTTCGACTCGGGACGCGAGCCGAAGAAGCCCGTGGAGAAACCCCAGGACCATCATGTCGCCAGTGACAAGGACCCGGAGTTCAAACCGAAGTTCGAGGCGGTCTTCGAAGCGGCGAGTGTTCCCGGGCTGCCCGACCTGGATCTTGGCACCGCCCAGGAGAACCGCGTCTCGATCCCCGGACACAAGGGCGCGCACGGCAAGGGGTACAACCAGGAGATCCTCGACCGGCTGAACAAGGCGGTGGAGGGCAGGGCCGCCCACACCCAGGAGTACCGCGACGCGCTGACCGGCGAACTCCACAAGCTGAAATTGGAGTTGCTGGACCCGACCTCAGACCTCAACAAGATCGTCACCCGCCGCAAATAGGGAAGGGGCCGCGCCCGAGGCGCGGCCCCTCCGCCCTGTCTCACCCCACCTGCGTCACCTCGTACTGCCACACCAGCAGCAGGTCCACCACCGCGTCCGGATTCAGCCCGCCGTCCTTCCGCAGGAGCGGGTCGAGGCCCTCCAGGGGCACGGTCACCGACCAGTCCTCGTCGTGCTCGGAGACCCGCCCGTCGACGTCGAAGCGGGCCAGGGGCTGGCCCTTCAGCTGAGGGTCGGCCGTGAGCGGGGCGGGGGTGCCCGCGCCTCCGGGGGAGGTCAGCGTCACCGTCAGGTCGCCGGTCCCGGTCCCGTAGCAGTCCACGTACCGCTTCGTGCCGTCGGGGACGAGGTCCGTCGAGAGCACGAGGACGACCTGAGGGGCGGCGAGGGCGATGCCGTCGTCGGAGAACAGGCGGGGGAACCAGCGCTTGGACACCGGGAACCGCAGTGTCGGGCTCGTCCCGCTGACGAAGCGGTACCACTGGTCGCCGAGCTCGCGCCGGGCGCTGAACGCCCGCAGGAGGCCCTTGCCGCCGTGCGCGTGGAGCCAGTTGTTCAGGCCGTCGCGGAGTTCGGACACGGCCCGGTCGGCGAACTCGGCTCCGCCGTCGCGCGCCGTGTACCGCAGGTGCATGATGACGTCGGCGATCGACTCGTAGTCGAACTGACGGAACTCACCGGGCAGTTGGAGCCGCCACTCGCCGATGGCGCCCGCCCCCTCGAACGGCAGGAAGCGCTCGTCGCGCAGATTCGTCTCGAAGAGTCCGCTGTCGTCCTGGCCGGTGCTGGTCACGACCGCCTGGACCGGCCCCGCGTAGTCCCGGAAGCGGCCGTCCGGCGTCTGCCGGGCATAGCGGTTGCCCGGCAGCCGGGGGTCGGTCCGCACACTGCTCCGCATGAGCGTGGCCGTCAGGTTCACACTGGTGTACGGGCCGCCGACGCACGGCACGGTGAAGCTCACCGTCTTGATGCGCCGCAGGTAGTGGCCGGGCGTGTCCAGGTCGAACAGGGCCTCCGGGAGCGACACGTAGCAGCTGCCGGTCTCCTTGAGGGCCAGCAGGGCGTTCGGGTCGAGCTGGGCGAGGGAGACGGCCTTCGACAGCTCGAACTCCCGCGCGTTGTCGGCGAGATAGGCGGCGTCGAGCCGGTTCAGGTCGCTCGCGAGCCGGTCGCCCGCGAGGAGGCCCTTGCGCAGGGTGTCCCAGTGGCCGAAGCGCACGAGCGGCGGCCCGTCGGTGCCCAGCTCGTACCGCATCGCCTGCTCGGCCCGCTTCGCCGTCTCGTACGCGAGCTGGTACGCCTGGAAGTAGGAGGTGGACAGCTGGCCCACCATCCAGTCGTACAGCTCCTGGCCGGTGTACTTGTCGTGCAGGAAGCGGTCCGCCTCCCGGGTGTGGGCGGCCTGGAGGTCGTGGTTGGCGAGCTCCCGCCGGGCGTTCTCGTGGCGGATGACCGCGGCCTCGATCTGGGCGTCGTAGTTCGCCATCTCCGATTCGGCCTGGCCCTTCTGGAAGCCCCAGTCGTCCGAGCGCCGCTCGTAGCCGGCGAGCGTCGCCGCCAGCGAGGCCCCCGAGTGGAAGCTGCCCGCGATCTGTGACAGCGAGCCCGACAGCCCCTTGAGGGCTTCGCCGAGGTTGGTGCCGCCCCAGGTCGCGCCGATGGTGGTGGGCGTGCCGAGCTTGAGTTCCGGAATGAGCCGCATGACGCTCACCGTCATGTCGACGGCCGCCGCGATGCCCTGGATGCCGATGCCCGTCCAGCTGAGCGCCTCGTGCGTCTTCTCGCCGGCGTTCATCTTGTTGAGCTTCGCGTAGTAGTCCTGCTTCTTCCGCGCGGCCTCGCGCGCCTGCCGGAGTCCCTCCACCGCCCAGGCCTCGGCGGTGACCTGGGCCGTGCGCACCTCCCGTACCGCGTCGAGCAGCGAGGTCTCGTGGCGGGAGCGCAGCCGGGCGAGCGCCTCCGCGTCCCGCTTCTCCAGCGCCGCGAGGAGCAGCGCGCCGAAGGACCTGACCTCGGCGGTGTACTCCCGGGCCTTCGCGGCCATGGTGGTGAAGCGGTAGTGGGGGAGCGGCCCGCCCAGGTCCTCCGCCACGGACGCCAGATCGGCACCCGCCGCCGCGGCCCCGACGAGCAGGGCGGGGTCGATCGGGGCGCTGAACAGCTCGAACGCGCGCTGCACGCCCTCGATGTCTTGGCAGTGCCGGATCTTGTACAGCCGGTCCTCGACCGTGTCCCAGTAGCCGAGCAGCTTGTCGTTGGGCGGGATGCGGAAGTACGTCAGCCAGCCGAGGCCGAGTCCGGGCGAGATCGTCGCCGGCGGCGGCTCGGTCCCTCCCGCCGCGATCAGGTGCTCGGCCGCCGTCACCGGGTCCGGCGCCGCGGCATCCCGGGCGCGCAGCTCGGCGTAACTGAGCGGCGCGGGCTCGTTCGGCGGCGGTACGGACGCGGGGCGCCGCCCGAGGAGTTCGGCGGCGAGCAGGTACATCTGGGTCGCCAGGTTCACCGATTCGAGGGTGCCCTCGCGGAAGAGCTGGTCGCCCCAGGCGATCAGGTTGTCCAAGTACCGCATCACGACCGCCTTCTGGTAGGCGGTCGTGCGGAACCTGGCGATCACGTCCGGCTGGAACGGGTTCTCCAGCCACTCCTCGACCTGGCGCAGCACGCCCTCGTCGCTGCCCTCGGCGAGGCGCCTGAGGATGTCCTCGATCCGCTCCCGCTGGTAGTTCTCCTGCTGGAAGAACGGCTTGGTGATCCAGTAGCGCGCGGGCGACTCGCCGCCGGAGCGCGAGGTCGGGTCGAAGATCCGGTGGAACCACCGCTGCGCCTCGGCGAAGCGCTGGTTGGCGCCCAGCCGTTGCGCCATGAGGAGCGGGATGTGGAAGAACAGCTCCCAGTTGTAGTCGGCGTACGGGCCTTCCGGCGTGAAGTCCACCTCCTTCTCGGAGGGGCGCTCCGGCGACACGTTGTCCTGCGGGCCGTACGAGGCGAAGTCGAAGAACGGCCACTGCGCGCCGGGGTCGAGCTGGACCGATCGGTCGAACAGGGCGTCCGTACCGCCGTGGTCGAGCAGGCTCGTGAACAGGTCGACCTGCGGGTGGTACATCGACGTGAACCGGAAGCGGGGCTGGGTGGTCCGCAGGTCCGCCGTGACGTGGTAGCTGCGTGCCCCGTCGGTGACGGTGGCGGAGTCCAGGTACCAGCCCGTCGGCGAGGAGAAGGCGACCGGCAGCTGGATCCGGAAGAGGTGGCCGCCCTGAGGACTGGCCAGGACCGGGTCGCTGCCCCAGAACTGGGTCGGTTCGGGAAGGTGGACCCGGTCGCGGTACCCCGTCGGCACGTTCGACGGGTGGTGCTGGACGAACTCGTTGTTGATGTTCTGGGTGTCCGTCGGCGCGATGAACATCTGGCCCCGGGTGCCGTGCTCCGGGTCGCTCTCCGGGACGAAGCGCGACGGAACGACGTTCACCGCGCCGGTGCGCGGACCGAACCGGAAGGCCCCGGAGAAGGTCCCCCTCGCCGGATCGGGGTTGATGAAGGTGGCGGAGTTGTGGACGCTCCACACCGTCAGCTCCCCGCCGGAGGGGTCGATCTGCGGGTAGAAGCGGTAAGGGCCCGTGTTCTGGAAGGGTTGGCCTCGTCCTCCGTGATGCGCTGCGGCCACTTGATCGTCGTGATGGTGTCCTGCGTGATCCGCTTCGGCTGCCAGGCGCCGTTGGCGTACTGGGTCCAGTTGAGCTGGACCTTCCAGTAGGGGTCCGGCGTCTGGATCGCCGTATCCGGTTTGTTCTCCACGGGCAGGGTCGTGATCGGCGCGGCGTCCCCCACCTTGACGAACGTCGGCCACATCAGGTGCAGGCGCTTGTTCCACACCACGGGAACCAGGGCCAGGCTGTCGATGTCGAGCTCGATCTTCTCCCAGGGCGTCCACGTCGTCCGGTTCTTGATCCAGCGGCGGTGGTGGAAGGTCCGGGGCGCGGAGTCGGTGCAGGCGAACAGGTGCGCCACCTCGGTGCCCGTGGACCAGTCGTGGTGGAGGGCGCACGGGTGGAGCCGCGCCACCGAGCCGAGCCGGTCGACGTAGTTGCGGTAGACCTCCTCCAGGTGGTCGCCGACCACCTCCTTCTGCATCAGCTCGTCGCACAGGCTGCGGAAGAACGGGGAGGTGCCGGCCCGCAGATCGGGCTGGAACCAGTTCTCCGGATACAGGAAGACCTTCTGGTTGGCCTCCCACAGCCGGTAGCGCTTCATCCACTCCCACTGCTTCCAGGCGGCGTCGTCACCGGCCACCACCCGCGGCTCCAGACCGAGCAGCACCCGCTGGACGAACAGCTGGACCGTGTTGATCGCCTGCGCCATGCGGGTGGTCAGCCGGCAGCTGCCCTGCTCGACGTCGAGCAGGAAGTGGTCGTAGAGGCCGTTGACGTCCTTCCAGTACGGGAGTCCGGCGCTTGTGGTCAGCGGGTTCGCGACGAGATGGGCCACCAACGCGGCCCGCTGCCGCTCGCGCAGCCCGTCCGCCACGGGGATCGCGGCGGTCAGCCAGTCCTCGGGCGAGAACCGCGCCTTCGCGGCCATCATCGTCGACTGCACGGTGTCCATCGCGAGCTGCGAGGGGATCCAGGCGCCGGCCCGTGCCGCCGACACCCCCAGGCGGCGCAGCAGCGAGAAGGCCGCCCGCAGCTTGCCGAGGCCCGCTCGTCGCCGAGCTCGCCGGGCAGGGTCATCGCCAGCATGGGGCCGGTGCACAGCACCTCGACGTCCACCCGGTCCCAGCCGGCCCGCTCGTGCAGGGTGTCGAAGACGCGGTACCGGACGCCCCCGGCCCGCGGCCCGCCGCCAGGGCGGCGCCGAGCGTGCCCGAGCCGCCCGGCAGGGCGGCGCGCAGAGCGAGCAGGTCGAGCAGCCGGACGAAGGGCCGGTACAGCGGCGAGGCGCCCTCGACGCGGGCCGTCGGCAGCGTCGCGGGGTCGAGCCAGCCGGCGCCCGCCGCGTACCCCATCACCCACGGCAGCTCCTCGCCCGTGACCCGGGGCCGCGACAGGAGCAGCGCGGCCCGGTGCAGCAGGGAGAGCGCGGTGAACTGGACGGGGAAGCCCGTGCGGGTGACGGCCACCGTCGGGTCGCTGCCGACGAAGGCGTCCGCGAGGAAGTCCAGGACCAGGGGACCGGGCCCGGACAGGGCCCGCAGCCAGGTCCCGAGCAGGGCGTCCGCGGAGGCCGCGTCGAGGCCGGTCGCCTGCCCGAGCTGGAGCTTCACGGTCGTCTCGCTCAGCCGCCGGCGCAGCTCGGGCAGCAGCACCGACAGGACGTGCCGGAAGCGGTCGGCCGGCGCCTGCGGATCGTCGAACAGGGCGTCGGCGTCCGAGGCGTCCAGGAACTTGTTCCCGCCCTCGACCGGCTCGCTCTGCGCCTCCTGGAGCAGGTGCACCGCCCGCTGGAAGTCCTCGTCGGCGCTCGCGGCGAGCAGGGCGTCGATCTCGTCCTCGCTGCGGTGGCCGACGGAGCACAGGGTCTGCGCCGACGGATCGTGGAACACCTTGCCGACGAGCTCGGGCGGCAGCACCAGACCGGCGGGCATGGCGGCCAGCGGCGTCCGGTGGACCGGGATCCGGTAGGCGTTCATCTGGGTGGCCACGAAGTCCCGGGGACCCGCGAACAGCTTCCGTACGTAGATCCCCACAGCTCGCCGGAGCCCAGGCCGTACATCCGCTGCTTCTGGGCGAGCGTCATCGGACCGGTGAACCGGAGCAGGCCCTGCCCGTCCGGGCCGGGCTCGAAGCGCACCGGAAGATCCGCGGGATACGGGCGGGAGCCGACGTCGTTGGCGACCTCCACCGCGTACACGGCGGTGCCGAGGAGGGTCGCCACCGCCTGCTCCACCCGGGCGGGCTCCCAGCCCAGCAAGGAGAGCTGGCGCCCCGTCAGCGTGCCCTTGTCGTCGGCGGTCTGCGCGGTCTGCTCGTACACGGCCCGCAGCGCCGCGCGCAGACCGGTGAGCGTGGAGCCCAGCGCGGCGTCCGAGGGCACGGTCGAGCCCTCGGGCCCGGTCGTCGCGGTCAGCACGGCGTCGACCTCGGCCACGGTCAGTCCGGCCGCCAGCACCGCCTCCACCTCGTCGGCGAACCGGTCCGTCTCCGCGAGCGAGGCGCGCACCGACGCGGCGGAGTCCCCGGCCTGGGACGGCTCGCCCGGCGAGCCCCGGCGCCCACCGAGGACTCCCTCGGCCCCGGGTCCTCGACCGGTGACGGACTCAGCCGTACGGGCGGCCGGCGGGCAGCTCCGTCTCGCCGTCCGGCACCGCACCGGCGCCGTCCACCGGCCGCCCACCGGGCCGCAGCGGACTGCCGCCGCGCAGCTCGCACAGCCGCAGCAGGTCGGCGACCGGCAGCCGGACGGCACGGGCCAGCGTCACCGTCCGCACCAGGGCCGACAGGTTGGCCAGCGTCAGACCCGTGTCGGCGACGACGGCCCGCGGCCCGCCGACGAGCGCGGCCAGCTCGGCGTCCGTGACCTCCAGGCTCCCGAGCAGGGCGGCCGACACGGGATAGGACCGCAGGTCGCCCGGGGTCTCGACCTCGGTGCGCGAGGCGTTCAGCGTGAACGGGTTGCGGCCGCCCGGCACGGCGGCGATCACCGTGGCGTCGAGGAACAGACGGTCGTAGAGGGAAGGGTCGTCGCCCGTGCGGTACAGATGGGTGTCGAGCGGCCCGTACAGGCAGAGCAGCCGCTCCACGGGCAGGCCGAACCGTTCGGACAGGCGCCGTACGGCGACCACGCAGGACAGCGTCGTGGCGGTCAGCTCTCCCGGGGTGCAGGTGGCGATGAGCCGGTCGAGCCGGTGCGCCGGCCAGTCGAGGAGCCTGCGCAGCCGCTCGAAGCGGTGCAGCCGGTCGAGGGTGTCCGCGGTGAGGCCGTCGATCCGCAGCAGCTCCGTGGTGCACGGGTGGTTCGGGTCGGTCGGCTCGATCGTCAGGGCCCGGCCCGGGTCGACGAAGCGGGTGTCGAGCACCGACTCCAGTTCCGGATAGTCCAGTTGGGTGGTGTCGAGCATCGCCCGCACCGTCGACAGGACGTCGAGGAGCTGGGCCGGCTGCATCCCGAAGGGCTTGCCGTAGTACCCGGCCAGGGTCAGGGTCGGCCCCGAGGCCTCACCGGTGATCATCCGCAGGCCGGCCATGCCGATGCCCAGGCTCTCCGCGACCACCTCGGCGGAGTCCGCGCCGGCCGGGTGCAGCGTGGCCATCAGCTCCTCGCGCCGCACCCCGAGCATCCCGAGGTAGCTGCGGGCGCGGTCGGCCCAGAGGTCGTACGGCAGCGTCCACGGGTACGGGGCGGCGGCCAGCCAGCTGTAGGCGCTGTGATTGGTCCACTGCGGCTGGATCCGCAGGTGCGCCGAGTCGCCGCTGCTCTGCCGCATCCTGTCCCCGGTGGCCGGGTCCTGGGTGATCGCGTTCTCCAGCACCTCGTTGACGAGGTCGACGTACGGAAGCGTCAGATTGGTGTTGTCGCAGCTGAGCTTGGTGTGCCACAGGTCCGGCCGCCGGGCGTACAGGGTGTCCGCCATCGGGCTCTCGCCCAGCTCGCCCATCGTGCCCGCGCTCGGGGCCCGCTTGAGGAAGTACAGCAGGTCCACCAGATAGGCGGGCTGGCTGTAGAGGGTGCGGCACTCCTTGCAGGCGCACTGGTCGGCGGAGCCGAACAGCTCCCCCCAGTCCGGGACCAGATCGGTGTGCGCCTCCACCCGGGGGAGCCACGGCACGTCGAACTGCCCGGCCGTCCGCAGGTCCGCCACCAGGTTCACGGCGGCGGCGTGCACCCGCAGCGCCCGGGTGTGCACCGCGCGCGCTCCTCCGCGTCGAGGTGCCCCGCCATCCGCGCGGCGAAGGTCTCCCAGGACAGTCCGGCGATGGCGGCGGAGGAGAAGCCCTGCTCCCGCAGGGTCCGCATCGCGTCGAAGCGCGGGGCGACCCGGTACACCCGCTGGACGGCGGCCAGTTCGGTCCGCGCCTCCTCGTCGGGGACGCTGCGGGCGTCGACCGGGGTGCCGATCAGGTCGAAGTCCGGGTTCGCGGCGAGGAAACGGGCTGCGGGAGCGCTGTCGGGCCGCGCGTCGGTGGCGAGCCGGTGCGCCACGTACGCGGTCGGGTAGGCCCGCTCGGTCCGGGCGCGCAGCTCGTCGGCGTACTGCGCCGGAGAGACGGGGTTCGGGTCGGTGGGGTTCGGACCGGTGGGGGTCGGACCGGTGGGGTTCGGGTCGGCGGGGGCGGGCCGGCGGGGTCGGGCCGGTAGGGCTCGGGCGGCGGGGTCGAGCCGTTGGGCAGAAGGCCGGTGGGAGGGGGCCGGTGTGGAGGGAGCCGGAGGGGAGGGGGCCAGAGTGGAGGGAGCCGGTGGGGAGGGGGCCGGTGGGGAGGGCCGCCCGCCTCCGCCACGAGGCCTTCCCAGTGGCCGTCGAGCCGTACGAGATCACGCGGGTGGGCGAGCTCCCCGCTGTCGAAGCGGTCCAGGAGCGCGCCCACCAGCTCGGGGTGCCCGTCGGCGATCCGGCTCAGCTCCAGGGCGAGCCGGAGGCGTTCGGTCGCGGCGGGCGGCGCGCCGACGGTGAGGAGGGCCTCGGGGCGGTGTCCGGGGGCCGGTGTGGTCGAGGTGGGCGGAGAACAGCCGCCGCCGGACCTCCGGATCGGCGACGCCGATGGTGAAGAGGCGGGCGAGGGCGGTCGGCCGGTGCCCGTCCAGGAGCCGTCGACGGCCGCGTGGCCGTCCCGCGGGGCGAGCTGGCGGGCGCGGGCGCGGCGAGCAGCTCCTCCGCGCCGTCCGCCGTGTCGATCAGGCGCGCCCGGCGGCCGCCGCGAGCGCGTCCCGCACCGCGCGGAGGGGCCGCAGGGCCAGGTCGCCGGGATCGTCCGGCAGGCCCCGGCGCAGCAGTCCGTAGAACGGCTCAGGCGGCTGCCCGGTACCGGCCGCGAGGCGGGCGGCGGCGGCGAACAGGCGGACGTGGTCCGGTTCGACGCCGGCGGCGTGGCCGAGGAACCCACCTCCTCGGGGCCGAGTCCGGCGGGATCGGCGCCGTCGAGCAGCGGTGCCAGCGCCGCGCGGACCCGGGCGTACTCGGCGCGGGTGTCGGCGGGCAGGGCGAGGTCCAGGACCTCCCGGGCGGGGTGCGGGACAGGACGCCTCGGCCGAGCGGCCGTCGGGCGAGGAGGCGCTCACCACCAGGCCGGCGGGCCCGGCCGGCGGCTCGTACTCCAGCCGGTAGCGGCCGTCGCCGTCCGTCCGGGTCTCGCCGAGCCCGCTCGTGGACCGCAGCCGCCGGGCGGCGAGCGCGACCAGGACGCCCGCGGCGGCCGGCCGCCGTCGGTGACGGTGCCGGTGACGAGGCGCGGGGCCGGTGGCGGGGCGGAGTCGGGCGGGCCGGCGGTCGCTTCGGTCATGGCGGAACTCCTCCGTGCGGTGGGGGTGGTGGTGAGGGACTAGGCGGTGAACAGCTCGCTGGTGCGGGTGAGCAGGAGGAACGAGCCCGAGGGCGTGGCGGGGCCGGTCCGCGTCGCGCCGCCCGCGACCAGGACCCGGCCGTCGGCGAGGACGGCGCGGCGAATCGATCCGCCCCACCGCCATCCCGGCCCCTCCGTCCAGCTCCCGAACCGAGGGTCGTAGCGGGCGGAGCTGCGGTAACCGGCCTCGCCCAGCAGGTCGTCCGTGCCGCCCATGACCAGGACCTCCCCGGTGGGCAGCCGTACCGCCTGGTGCAGCGACCGGCCGCAGGGCATGTCCGCCTCCCTGCTCCAGGCGCCGGTCACCGGGTCGTAGCGTTCGGCGGTGGCCCTGCTGTACGGGTCGAGGCGCCCCGCGTGCCGGAGTCAGGGTCGCCGCCGCCGGTGGCGAGCACCGTCCCGTCGGCGAGCGCCGTCAGCCGGTGTCCCGTGCGGGCGCGGCGAAGCCGCCCGTCGCCGTCCAGCGGCCGGTGGCGGGCTCGTAGCGCTCGCAGTACGCGAGTCCCGCGCCGCCCCGCCAGTCGCGGCGGGTCGCCGCCCAGCCGCCCGCGACGAGCACCGTCCCGTCGGGCAGCGCCACCGCCGGATGGAGGAACGCGCGTCGAGCATCGGGCCCGTCGGGGTCCAGCGCCCCGACACCGGGTCGAAGACCTCGGCCGAGGACAGGAGCGCTCGCTGTCCGGGAGCGGGCCGCGGTGCCGCCGGCGACGAGCACCCGGCCGTCCGGCAGCAGGGTCGCGGAATGGCCGCACCGCGCCCGCCCCATCCGTCCCGCGTCCGACCAGCGCCGCTCGGCCGGGTCGTACGTCTCGGCGCTGTCCAGCGCCCCACGGGAAGCCGAGCCCTTCCGCAGCCGCCGACGACCAGGACGCGACCGTCGGCGAGCAGGGTGGTGGAGTGCATCCGCCGGGCCTCGCGGAGCGGCGCGGCCCGGTCCACGCTCCGTCGCGCGGGTCGAAGAGCGCCGTCCCGTCCTGGGCGGCGAGCCGGTCGTCGCCGCCGCCGGCGACCAGGACGCGGCCGTCCGCGAGCCGTACGGCGGCGCTGGCCGCCCGAACAGGTTCCGCTCCACGGCAGTTCGCCGGCCGGTGTCCACCGTCCTCGGCTCATGGCGTGAACACCTCCGCCCGTCCGGCCTGGACCGGCCGGTCCGATCGCGGGGCGGCCGCGTCGGCGCGGGAGACGCCGTCGACCGCGAGCACCCGCCCGTCGTCGAGCACCGTCGCCCCGAACGCCCAGCGGCCGGTGGCCATGGGGCCCGCCGGCTCCCAGTGCCGGGCGCCGACCCGCAGGAGCAGCGTGCTCGCGAACCCCGTGTACGGGCAGGCGCTCTCGGTGCCGCCGAAGACCAGCACGCCGTCCGCCGTCGGCACCGCCCGGTGGAAGGAGCGCCCCCACGGCAGGGGCGGCCCCGGGCGCCAGACGCCGGTCGCCACGTCGTAGATCTCCGTGCTCGCCAGGCTGTACGGGTGGAAGCGGGCGTCGTCCGAGGCGCGGCCGGATTCGCCGCCGATCGCGAGGACGGACCCGTCGGGGAGGGGCACGGCCTGGTGCACGGCCCTGGCCGCGCGCAGCGAACCGGTCGGCTCCCAGGTCCCGCTCCCGGCTCGTACACCTCGCACAGGCCCAGCGCGGCGCCGCCGTCGTACCGCACGGTGCTGACCATGCCGCCCACGGCGAGGACGCGGCCCCGGGCAGCGGCACCGCCACGTGGTGCCGGCGGGCCACGGTCATGGCGCCCGTCGGCTCCCAGGTCTCGTGGACCGGGTCGAAGACCTCGGCGGACGCCAGCGTGAGCATGTCGTGGCGGGAGCGGGGCGCTGGCCGCCCGCGACGAGGACCCGGCCGTCGCCGAGAGCGTCGCCGAGTGGCCGTTGCGGGCCTCGGTCATCTCCGTCGTGGCCCGCCAGGTCCCGCCGCCGGGGTCGAACAACTCGGCATGGCCGAGGGTTGGTTGGGGGAAGGCCTGGGGGCCGGGGATGCCGCCGGCGGCGAGTGCGCGGCCGTCGAGGAGCGCGGTGAGGGAGTGCATCCGCCGGCCCTGGACCAGCCGGCCGGTCACCGTCCACGCGCCGGGTCCCGGGTCGTACGCGCAGGAGGAGTCCAGGGCTTCGAGCAGCGGCCCCGCGCCGCCCGCGGCGAGGGCACGGCCGTCCTTCAGGGTGACCGGACCCTCGTACGGGCCGTGCCGGAGGGCGGCGGGACCGGGAACTCCCGGCGGTCGCCCAGCCGCCCGCCCCGCGCACGCGCCGGGGCTCCGCCGTTCCCGCTCCGCCGGCCAGTAGGTCGCGCACTGCCACTCCTCGCGCATCAGGGCGTGTACGTCTCGGTGCCGGCGGTGACCCGGTCCTCGCCCGGCACCGGGGCCGCCGCCCAGAGTGGGTGAGACCGCCCATGACCAGGACCCGCCCGTCGGGCAGGGCGAGCGCGGCCGGGGCCCAGCGGCCCTCGCCCATCGGGAACTCGTCCGACCAGACGCGGGCGCCCGGGTCGTACAGCACGGCGTTCTGGTAGCCGACGGCGAGCGAGGAGTCGTCCGTGCCGCCGAGCACGAGCACGGCGCCCGACCTCAGCCGGACCGCCCGGTGGTGGCTGCGGCCCCACGGCATGTCGGCGTCGGCGCTCCAGGTGCCCGCGTCCGGGTCGTAGCGCTCGGTGCTCCACTGGCTGTACGGGTCGTAGGCCCAGTCCTCGTCCCGGAAGCCCCGCATGTCCCCGCCGGTGACGAGCACGCCGCCGCCGAGGAGCGGGGTGGCCTGGTGGCCCTTGCGGGCGGAGGCGAGGGTGCCGGTGGGCTCCCAGCTCGCGTCGCCGGGGTGGAACAGCTCGCAGTGGCCGAGCGCCGCGTAGCCGCCGCGCCCCACGGCGAGCGCCCCGCCGACCAGCAGGACCCGGCCGTCGTCGAGCCGCACCGCCGGGTGACCGAACCGGGCGTCCGTCATCGGGGCGCGCACCGGCGTCCACCGCCGGCTGTCGGGGTCGTACAGCTCGGCGGAGCGCAGGGTGCGCAGGAGTGGTCGTCGCGGGCCGTGCAGCCGCCCGCGACGAGGACGCGGCCGTCCTTCAGGGCCGTCGCCGAATGCGAGAACCGGCCCTGGGAGAGCCCGCCGACGGGGACCCAGCCGCTTCCGGGGACGTACAGCTCGGCCGTGGCGAGGCCGGCCGGGGGCACTCCGGGTCCGGCGCCGAGGCCGCCGGTCACCAGGATCTGCCCGTTTTCGAGGCGGGTCACGGTGTGCAGCCGGCGGGCCTGCGTGAGCGGGGTGTGGACCTCCAGACGCCCGTCGACACGGTGAGGACCATGCTGCTGTCGGTCGGCAGCCGCCGCCCGTCCTCGCCGCCCGCGAGCAGCACCTCGTCGTCGCCGAGCACGGCCGCCGCGTCGGCGGGCTGCGCCCAGAACCCGGCGTACGGCATGTCGGGAGCCGGCTGCCAGGTGCCGGGGCGGTCCCCGGCGCCGCGGCGCGCGGCGTCCCGTCCGGAAGCCGCGGGGCGCGGCGGGCGCATCCGTTCCACACGATGCCGCACCTCATCTCGTCGGGGCGTTCCTCCCCGGGAGTTGGGCGCGGACACGACGTCATCCGTCCGGAGTAGGAAGAAACGATCACTCCGGACGGACGGGTCACGTCGGTGCCTCGGTGCCTCGGTGCCTCCGCGTCAGACCGTGAGCAGCCCCAGGTCCGCCGCGAGGCGGGCGCGGTGCCAGGACGGCGGGCCGAAGAGCCGGGCCGAGCCGTGCGCCCGCTTGAAGTAGCGGTGGGCGTCGTGCTCCCAGGTGATGCCGATGCCGCCGTGCAGCTGGATCATCTCGCCCGCCACCGCCGAGAACGCCTCCGAGCAGGCGGACTTGGCGGCGGCCGCGTGGCGGGTCAGCTCCGGGTCGCCGCGGCGGCGGCGAAGGAGGCGCCGAGCGCGGCCGAACGCGCCGACTCCACCAGCACGTACGCGTCCGCGAGACGGTGCTTGACGGCCTGGAAGGAGCCGATGGCCCGGCCGAACTGGACCCGCTCCTTGGTGTAGGCCAGGGTGAGTTCGAGGCAGCGCGCGGCGGCGCCGACCTGCTCGGCGGCGAGCGCCGCGCAGGCCAGGTCCAGCACGCGCGCGAGGATCCGGTCGCCCGCGCCCTCCGCCCCGACGAGCCGGCCCTCCGCCGCCACGAGCTCCACGCGCGCCTGCGCCCGCGTGGAGTCCATCGTGACGGCCGCCTCGCGGCGCACGCCCGCGCCGTCCACGGGCACCTCGAAGAGCGAGACGCCCGCTCCCGAACGGGCCGCCACCAGCAGGACCCCGGCTCCGGCGCCGTCGAGGACGTGCTCCTTGGCGCCGGTGATCCGCCACGTACCGCCGGGCCCGGGGAGGCCTCGGCCCGTACCGCCGACGGGTCCCACGAGCCGTGCTCGGCCCAGGCCAGGGCCCCCACCACGGCGCCCGAGGCCAGCTCCGGCAGCAGCCGGGCGCAGGCCTCCGCGTCGTCCGAGGCGAGCAGCGCCTCCGTCACGAGGACCGCGGAGCCGAGGTACGGGACGGGGCTCAGCTCCCGCCCCAGCTCCTCCAGCACCACGTGGACCTCCCCGGCCCCGTAGCCGGCGCCGCCGTACTCCTCGGGGACGGCGAGCCCCGCGACGCCGATCTGCTCGGTCAGCGGCCGCCAGGCCGCGTCCCCCGGGTGCCGCCCGAGCACGGCCCGTACGGCGGACCGCAGTTCTTCCTGTTCCTCCGTCGGCCTCATGCCTGTGCTCCTCTCGATGTCGTACGGGTACGGGGCGGCGCGGCCGCCGCAGGGTCCTCCGGGTCCTCCGCCGACAGGTCCCGGCCCCGGGTCTCGGCCGTGCGCCAGACGGCGAGCGCGGTCACCAGACCGCAGACGACGGCGAGCACCACGAGGGGCGTGCTGCTGACGTCCTCGGAGGAGGAGAGCAGGGTGCCGGCGAACATCGGGGTGAATCCGCCGCCGATCAGCGCGGCCAGCTGATAGCCGAGCGAGGCGCCGGTGTAGCGGACGCGGGTGCCGAACATCTCCGAGAGCAGCGGCCCGAGCGGCGCGTACATCGCGGACTGCACCACCTGGCCGAGGACCATGCCGAGGATGAGCGGCGTGGTCGAGCGGGCGTCGACCAGGGCGTACACCGGATGGGCGAGCAGGACCACGCCGGCCGCGCCGCCCAGCACGACGGCCCGGCGGCCGAGGCGGTCGGAGAGCGCCGAGAACAGCGGGATGGACACCAGGCCGGTGAGCGAGGTGAAGAGCAGCCCGGTCATCACCTCGGAGGTGGCGTACCCGATGGCCGTGGCGTACGTGAGCATGAACGTGCTGATCAGCGCCGTCAGCGCGAACGGGCCGATGCCCACGGCACACGCGAGGACCAGGTTGCGCGGCCTGCGCAGCACCCGCGCCAGCGGCATGCCGGGCGCCTCCCCTGCGTCGCGCGCCTCCGCCGCCTGCCGGAAGAGCGGGCTCTCGCTGATGCTGACGCGCACGTACAGACCGATGCCGAGGAGCACCGCGCTGAACAGGAACGGGACGCGCCAGCCCCAGGACAGGAAGGAGGCGTGGGGGAGCAGCGAGGTGAGCGTGACGGCGACCGTGGAGAGCAGGAACCCGATCGGGGAGCCCATCTGCATCACGCCGCTCCACAGGCCGCGGCGCCCGGGGTCGGCGTGCTCGACGACCATGAGGGTCGCGCCGGCCCACTCCCCGCCGATGGCGACGCCCTGGACGACGCGGAACAGCACCAGGAGCACGGGAGCGGCGACGCCGATCGTCCCGTACGTGGGAGGACGCCGATCAGGAAGCTCGCCACGCCCATCAGGGCCATGGTGAGGACTAGCATGGACTTGCGGCCGAGGCGGTCGCCGAAGTGCCCGAAGACGGCGCCGCCGAGCGGACGCGCCACATAGCCGGCGGCGAGGGTCCCGAAGGCGGCGATCGTGCCGACGGTGGGATCGGCCTCGGGGAAGAACAGCTCGCCGAAGACGAGCGCGGCCATCGTGCCGTAGAGCAGGAAGTCGTAGTACTCGATGACGGTGCCGAGCAGGCTCGACAGCGCCACCCTGCGCAGCAGGGCGGGGTCGGAGGGTCTCGCGGGGACGTGCGGGGACGGTGCGGGGGACACGCTGACTCCCGGGTGCGGTAGGGACGGTGGGGACGGGGGCGCGGTACGGGGCCCGAGCGGCGTCGGGCGCCCGCCGCCCGAGCGGGGAGGCGGGCGCCGCCCGGGGCGCGGGGCGCGGGGAGACGCGGGGACGCGGGCGCCCCGTCAGGGCGGGGCCCCGGGACGCGGGCGCCCTCGGGAAGCGGGGACGTGCGGGCGGTCAGGGGCGAGGACGCGGGCGCGGCAGGCCGCGGGGTGCCCCAGGCGTCGCGGAGCGGACGGGCCTTGCGGATCCACAGGGCGAGGTCCAGCTCCTCCGTGTAGCCGACGGCCCCGTGGAGCTGGAGGGCGGTGCGGGCGGCGGCGTACGCGGCCTCGCCCGCCGTGACCTTCGCCGCGGCGACCTCGGCGCCGGCGTGCGCCGCGCCTTCCGTCAGGGCGAGGGCGGCCGAGTGCAGCAGGGGCTGGGCGAACTCCAGGGCGAGGCGTGTCGGCCAGCCGGTGCTTCACCGCCTGGAAGGAGCCGATGGCGACGCCGAACTGGGTGCGCTGCTTCACGTACTCCACGGTCCGGTCGAGCAGGGCCCGGCCGAGGCCGAGGCACTGGGCGGCGGTGGCCAGCGCGGCGACCTCGGCGGCGTGCGCGGCGGCGCCGCCACCGCCGGGCCCCGGGCCAGGACGGTGCCGCCGAGCGGGCGGGCGAGGCGGCGCGCGGGGTCGGCGGAGGGCTGCACGGGGCCGTGCGTCTCCGCCAGGCGCACGGTGTCGCCCTCGACGACGAGCACGGCGTCGGCGGCGTCGGGGTCCAGGGCGTAGGGCCCCGGCTCCCGGCGCGCACAGGAGACGACCGCCTTGCCCGAGGCGATCTGCGGCAGCCAGGCGGCCGCGGCGTCCTTGAGCCGGTCGTCCTTGAGTCGGCCGTCTCCGAGCCGGTCGTCTCCGAGCCGGTCCAGGAGCGCCGCCGCGGCGACCGTCTCCACCAGCGGGCCGGGTACGGCGTGGCGACCCAACTCGGTGAAGGCGACTGTCAGTTCGACCGGAAGGGGGCCCAGTCCCTCGTACCGCTCGGGGACGGAGAGGGCGAACACCCCGCCTCCGCGAGCCGGGACCAGAGGGCGCGGCCGGGCGCGGTGTCCCCGCCCGCCCAGGCCCGCGCGGTCGCGGGGTGTCGGCGGCCGTGAGCATGGCGTCGAGGGAGCGGGCGAACTCCCGCTGCTCGTCGTCGAGGAGGAACCGCATCACCGGCGTCCTTCGGGAGGCCGAGCAGCCGCTCGGCGATGATGTCGCGCTGGATCTCGTTGGTGCCGGCATAGACGGGACCGGCGAGGGAGAAGGTGTGGCCCTCGGCCCAGCCGCCGTGCGCGGGCGCGTCCGCGGCTCCGTCGGACAGTTCGCCGTACGGCCCGAGCAGGTCGAGGGCGGTCTCGTGGAGCGCGATGTCGAGCTCGGACCAGAAGACCTTGTTGAGGCTGGACTCGGCGCCGATCGAGCCTCCGGCGGCGATGCGCGAGACGCCCGCGTACGCGGACAGCCGGTAGGCGCGCGCCCCGATGACGGCGTCGGCGACCCGGTCGCGCAGGGCGGTGTCGGAGGGTCGGCGGTCTCCCGCCACAGCTCCGTGAGCCGCTCGGCGGCGGCCGTGAACCGTCCCGGGCTGCGCAGGGTGAGCCCCCGCTCGTTGCCCGCGGTGCTCATCGCGACCCGCCAGCCCTGTCCGGGCGCGCCGATCACGTCCTCGTCGGGCACGAACACGTCGTCGAGGAAGAGTTCGGCGAAGGCGGGCTTGCCGTCGAGGCGCCCGATGGGCCGTACGGTCACGCCCTCGGCGTCCAGCGGGAACATCAGGTACGTGAGGCCCTGGTGCGGCTTCGGGGTGTCGGGGTCGCTGCGGAACAGGCCGAAGGCGCGGTCGGCGAAGGCCGCCCGGGACGACCAGGTCTTCTGGCCGCGCAGCAGCCAGCCGCCCTCGGTCCGTACGGCCGTGGAGCGCAGCGAGGCGAGGTCGGAGCCGGACTCGGGCTCGGACCAGGCCTGGGCCCAGATGACCTCGCCGCTCGCCATGGAGGGCAGGACGCGGGCGCGCTGCTCGTCGGTGCCGTGCTCGAAGAGCGTGGGGGCGAGGAGGTTGATGCCGTTCTGGCTGACCCGGCCGGGGCGCCGGCCGCGAAGTACTCCTCCTCGAAGACCAGCCACTCCAGGAGCGAGGCGCCCCGGCCGCCGTACTCCTCGGGCCAGGAGACCACCGACCAGCGGTCGGCGGACAGGGTCCCCTCCCACTCCCGGTGGGCGGCGAAGCCCTCCTCCGTCTCCAGGGAGGGCAGGGGGGTGCCGGGCACGTGGGCGGCGAGCCAGGCGCGGGCCTCGGCCCGGAAGGCGTCCTCCGCCGCGGTGAAGTCGAGGTCCATCAGGCTCCCGCCTCCTTCATGGCGCGGATGTCCATGCCGCCCAGCGCGTCGGGGGCGGTCTCGGCGTTGTGCGCGTGCGCGAGGTGGTGCAGTCCGAAGACCGAGTCCATGCCGGTGTGCAGGCCCTGGAGGTCCTCGGCCTGGTTGACGGCGCGCTTGGTCAGGGCCAGGCCCATGCGGGGCATCTCGGCGATGCGGTGGGCCAACTCCAGGGTCCTCTCCCTCAGTTCCCCGGGCGGGACGACCCGGTTGACCATGCCGACCTCGTAGGCGCGCCGGGCGCCCATCCGGTCGCCGGTGAACAGGAACTCCTTGGCGACGCGCGGGGGCATGACCCACGGGTGGGCGAAGTACTCGACGCCGGGGATGCCCATGCGGACCACCGGGTCGGCGAAGAACGCGTCCTCGGAGGCGACGATGAGGTCGCACACCCAGGCGAGCATCAGGCCGCCCGCGACGCAGGCGCCCTGCACCGAGGCGACCATGGGCTTGGGCAGTTCGCGCCAGCGCCGGCACATGCCGAGGTAGACCTCGGACTCGCGGGCGAAGCGGCTCTCGGCGCCCCGCTTGTCCGAGTGGTCCCACCAGAGCCCCGCCTTCCGTTCGAAGGGCAGGTGGGCGTCCCGTTCGGGGGTGCCGATGTCGTGGCCGGCGGAGAAGTGCTTCCCCGCTCCGGCGAGCACGACGACCTTGACCTCGTCGTCCTCGGCCGCGCGGTAGAAGGCGCGGTCGAGGGCGTACGTCATCGCGGAGTTCTGGGCGTTGCGGTAATCGGGCCGGTCCATCGTGACCACGGCCACCGGGCCGAGGCGTTCGTAGCGGACCGGTGCCGTGGATGTGGTGCGGGCAGCGGACATCCGCCCTCCTTCCCTAACAAGTGTTTGGTAGGTTAACGTACGGCCATGAGCAACGTCGAGGAGTTCCGCAGAGAGGTCCGCGGCTGGCTGAGCGCCAACCTCACGGGCGAGTTCGCCGCCCTGCGCGGGCGCGGCGGCCCCGGACGGGAACACGAGGCACACGCCGAACGGCTCGCCTGGGAGCGGCACATGGCCGCCGCCGGATGGACCTGCGTCGGCTGGCCCGAGGAGTACGGCGGACGGGGCGCGAGCCTCGAACAGCAGGTCGCCTTCCACGAGGAGTACGCCCTCGCCGACGCCCCCGCCCGCGTCAGCCACATCGGCGAACAGCTCCTGGGACCCACCCTCATCGCCTTCGGCACCCCCGAACAGCGCGAGCGCTTCCTCCCGAGGATCGTCTCCGTCGAGGAGCAGTGGTGCCAGGGCTACTCGGAGCCGGACGCCGGATCCGACCTGGCCAACGTCCGCACCCGCGCCGAACGGGACGGAGACGACTGGGTGGTCACCGGACAGAAGGTGTGGACCTCACTCGCGCACGAGGCCGACTGGTGCTTCGTCGTCGCCCGCACCGAACCCGGCTCCACCCGCCACCACGGCCTGTCCTACCTGCTCGTCCCCCTGAAGCAGCCGGGAATCGAGATCAGGCCGATCGTCCAGCTCACCGGGACCTCCGAATTCAACGAGGTCTTCTTCGACGGGGCCCGCACCCACGCCTCCCACGTCGTCGGCGCCCCCGGCGACGGCTGGAAGGTCGCCATGGCCACCCTCGGCTTCGAACGGGGCGTCTCCACCCTCGGCCAGCAGGTCGGCTTCCGCCGCGAACTCGAAGCCCTCGTCGAACTCGCCAAGCGCAACGGCGCGGCCGCCGACCCGCTGATCCGCGACCGCGTCGCCCGCGCCTGGATCGGCCTGGAGACCATCCGCTTCAACGCCCTGCGCATGCTCGACGGCGTCGCCGCCGGAGCCCCGGGACCCGAGGCCTCCATCGGAAAGATCTTCTGGGCCACCTGGCACCGCGAGCTCGGCGAACTCGCCATGGACGTCTGCGGAGCCGGAGGAATGCTGGCCGAGGGCGAGCCCTACGACCTCACCGACTGGCAGCGGCTCTACCTCTTCTCCCGCTCCGACACCATCTACGCCGGCTCCAACGAGATCCAGCGGAACATCATCGCCGAGCGCGTCCTCGGCCTGCCCAAGGAGGTCCGCCCATGACCGGCACCCCGCCCCCTACGTGCCGGGCCACGGCCTGCTCGCCGGCCGCGACGCCGTCGTCACCGCCGCCGCCGGCGCCGGCATCGGCGGCGCCACCGCGAGGCGCCTCCTGGAGGAGGCGCGCGCGTCGTGATCTCCGACGCCCACGCCCGCCGGCTCAAGGAGACCGAAGCCGAACTCGCCGCCGAGTTCGGCGCCGACCGCGTCGCCGCCCTGCCCTGCGACGTCACCGACGAGACCCAGGTCGCCGCCCTCCTCGACCTCGCCGCCGAACGCCACGGACGCCTCGACATCGTCGTCAACAACGCCGGCCTCGGCGGCACCGCCGACCTCGTCGACATGACCGACGAGCAGTGGGACAAGGTCCTCGACGTCACCCTCAACGGCACCTTCCGCTGCACCCGCGCCGCACTGCGCCGCATGAAGGAGGCGGGCGCCGGGGGAGTCGTCGTCAACAACGCCTCCGTGATCGGCTGGCGCGCCCAGAAGGGACAGGCCCACTACGCCGCCGCCAAGGCCGGCGTCATGGCGCTCACCCGCTGCGCCGCCCTGGAGGCCGCCGACTACGGCGTACGGGTCAACGCCGTCTCCCCGAGCCTCGCCATGCACCCCCACCTGGTGAAGGTCACCACCCCGAACTCCTCGAAGAGCTGACCTCCCGCGAGGCCTTCGGACGCTACGCCGAGCCGTGGGAGGTGGCCAACGTGATCGTCTTCCTGGCCAGCGGCTACTCCTCGTACCTGACGGGCGAGGTCCTCTCCGTCAGCAGCCAGCACCCGTGAGACCGGCGCCGGAGCGGCGCCGCGAGATCCTCGACACGGCGGCCGAGGTCTTCGCCGCCCAGGGGTACGACGCCACCACCGTCCGCCGCATCGCCGACGCGGCCGGACTGCTCGCCGGCAGCCTCTACTACCACTTCGACTCCAAGGAGTCGATGCTCGACGAGATCCTCCGCGCCTTCCTGGACGAGCTGTGGGCCCGGTACGACACCGTGCTCGCCGCGCTGCTCGGCCCCGGGAGACCCTGGAGGCCCTCGTCACCGAATCGTTCCGGGAGATCGACCGGCACCGCGCCGCCGTCGCCATCTACCAGAAGGAGTCCAGGCACCTGCGGGAACAGCCGCGCTTCGGCTATCTCGCGGGCTCCCAGCGCAGGTTCGAGGAGGCCTGGCTCAGGACCCTGGAGCGCGGCGTGGCCGCCGGGGTCTTCCGCACCGACCTCGACGTCCGGCTCACCTACCGCTTCGTGCGCGACACCGTCTGGGTCGCCGCGTCCTGGTACCGGCCGGGCGGACAGCACAGCCCCGAGGAGATCGCCCGCCAGTACCTGTCGATGGTGCTGGAGGGCGTCGCCCTCCGGGACGACACCGGACGCAACCACAAGGAGTGACCATGGCCGAGGCCTACATCGTCGAAGCGGTACGCACCCCGGTCGGCCGGCGGAACGGCGGCCTTTCCGCCGTCCACCCGGCCGACCTCGGGGCCCATGTCCTGAAGGCGCTGATGGAGCGCTCGGGCGCCGACCCGGCCGCCGTCGAGGACGTCGTCTTCGGCTGCCTGGACACCGTCGGCCCGCAGGCCGGCGACATAGCCCGCACCGCCTGGCTGGCCGCCGGGCTCCCCGAGGAGGTGCCCGGCACGACCGTGGACCGGCAGTGCGGCTCCTCCCAGCAGGCCCTGCACTTCGCCGCGCAGGGCGTCCTGTCCGGCACCCAGGACCTGGTCGTCGCCGGCGGCGTGCAGAACATGTCGATGATCCCCATCGCCTTCGCCAGCCGCCAGGCCGCCGACCCCCTCGGCCTGACCGAGGGCCCCTACATCGGCTCCGTGGGCTGGCGCGCCCGCTACGGCGACCAGCCGGTCAACCAGTTCCACGGCGCCGAGCTCATCGCCGCCAAGTGGGACATCTCCCGCCAGGACATGGAGGAGTTCGCCCTCCGCTCGCACCAGCGGGCCGCCCGCGCCATCGACGAGGGCCGCTTCGACCGCGAGATCGTCGCGTACGGGGACGTCACCACCGACGAGGGACCGCGCCGCGACACCACCCTGGAGAAGATGGCCGGCCTGAAGCCGCTGGTCGACGGCGGCCGGCTGACCGCCGCGGTCTCCTCGCAGGTCTCCGACGGCGCCTCCGCGATGCTCATCGCCTCGGAACGCGCCGTCCGCGAACACGGCCTGACGCCGCGCGCCCGCGTCCACCACCTGTCGGTCCGGGGCGAGGACCCGATCCGCATGCTGTCCGCCCCCATCCCGGCGACGGCGTACGCCCTGAAGAAGGCCGGGATGACCCTCGACGACATCGACCTGGTGGAGATCAACGAGGCCTTCGCCTCGGTCGTCCTCGCCTGGCTCAAGGAGACCGGCGCCGACCCGGACAAGGTCAACGTCAACGGCGGCGCGATCGCCCTCGGCCACCCCTCGGCGCGACCGGAACCAGCTGACCACCACCCTCCTCCACGAACTGGAGCGCACCGGCGGCCGCTACGGGCTGCAGACGATGTGCGAGGGCGGTGGCCAGGCGAACGTGACGATCATCGAGCGGCTCTGACGATCACTGAGCGACTCTGACGGTCACCGGGCGTCCGTGACGTTCATCGAGCGTCCGTGACGTTTCCGAAGTCGGAGCCGAAGAGCTGCTGCCAGACCGCGTGATCGGTGCGGGGCCTCCCGGGGTCTCCGCGCCGTAGGTCTCGATCTCCGCCTCGATGTCCAGCGGGAGGGTGGGGGAGGTCATCGTCGTCAGCTCCTTGGCCACCGCGTGGTCGGGGACCAGCCAGCACACCTCGAACTCGATGCCGTCGGGGTCGCGGGCGTACAGGGCCTTGGTGGAGGCGTGGTTGCTCGCGCCCGTCAGGGCCCCCGCCCCGGCCAGCCGGGTGCGCATGCGGAGCAGTTCGGCCAGGGTGTCCACCTCCCAGGCCAGGTGGTACAGGCCGACGCGCCCGGTGGCGTGTCCGGCGCCGCGCTCGGGGGACTGGAAGAGGCCGAGGTCGTGGTCGTTGGCGGAGCCCGCCGCCTGGAGGAAGGCGGCCCCGGGGAAGGCCTGCGGCAGCGGCCGGAATCCGAGGACGTCGCGGTAGAAGGCGAGGCTGCGCTCCAGGTCGGAGACGAAGAGGACGGCGTGGTTCAGCCGCTTGATGGGCATGGCGGTTCCGTTCGGGGTAGGTGCGGGGCGGATCGGTGGAGACGGATGTCCGCCGGGGTGACGGTACCCCGGCGGACATCCGTGTGAAGGGTCAGTCCACGGCGGGCAGGGCGCGCAGCGCGGCCCGTGCCTCGGCCATGAGGCGGTCGACCAGTTCGGCGCAGGACGGCAGGTCGTCGATCAGGCCCGCGACCTGCCCGGAGGCCATCACGCCCAGATCGGTGCGGCCGTCGACCATGGACGCCTTGAGCAGCATCGGGGTGTTGGCCGCCAGCAGGATCTGGCTCCAGGTCAGGTCCTTGCCGTGCTTCATCGCCAGGCCGTCGCGGACCATCTGCGGCCAGCTCATGCCGGACTCGCGCCGGAAGGCCGCCGCGTGCCGGACCGCGCGGAGCAGCGAGGCGGCCCGGCCCGAGCGTTCGAGGGCGTCGACCAGCTCCGTGCGCAGCATCCGGTGCGGCAGCCCGTCCACCTTCGTGGTGACGGTGACGTCCGTGACCGCCGCCGCGAGGTAGCGGGCCTTGACCGCGTCGGGGACGGTGCTGTCGGAGGTGAGCAGGAAGCGGGTGCCCATGGCGATCCCGGCGGCGCCGTAGGCCAGGGCCGCGACCAGGCCGCGCCCGTCGTGGAAGCCGCCGGCCGCGACGACCGGGATGTCCACGGCGTCCACGACCTGCGGGAGCAGGACGGTGGTGGCGACGCTGCCGGTGTGGCCGCCGCCCTCCCGCCCTGCACGATCACCGCGTCGGCGCCCCAGGCCGCGACCTTCTCGGCGTGCCGCCTGGCCCCGATGGAGGGGATGACGACGACCCCGCGTCCTTGAGCCGGGCGATCAGCTCGCGGGACGGGGCGAGGGCGAAGGAGGCGACCTTCACGCCCTCGTCGATGATGATCCGCGCGCGCTCGGCGGCGTCCCCGGCGTCCGCGCGCAGGTTCACGCCGAACGGCGCGTCCGTACGGGACTTCACCTCGCGCACCGCGGAGCGGAGCTGGTCGACGGTCATCGTCGCCGAGGCGAGGATGCCGAGCGCCCCGGCGTTGGCGGTGGCCGAGACCAGGCGGGGACCGGCCACCCATCCCATGCCGGTCTGCACGACCGGGTGCCGCACTCCGACGAGTTCGGTGAGCGGCGTCGCGAGGGTGGCGTCGCTCATGAGGGGACCTCCCGGTCGCGCAGCCCCTTCGGGTCGATCTCCTCGCGGATCAGCCGCAGTTCCTCGGCGGTGGGCTCGCGGGTGTACGGCACCTCGTCGGGGACGGTCAGCGCGAAGCCGGTGGCCGCCACGACCTCCTCGACCGTGACGCCGGGGTGCAGCGAGCGCAGCCGCATGGTGCGGTCCGGGGTCTCGAAGTCGAAGGTGCCGAGGTCGCTGATGACGTCCGGGAGGCGGTGGTAGCGGGTCGCGGAGGGGCCGGCCGCGGCGGCCCGGTCGTAGCCGACGCCGGAGACCATGTCGACCCGCTCGACGAAGACCCGCGTGGAGTGCTTGGGGACCCAGTAACTGGTCGGGTTGTTGAGGGTGTTGACCGGGGCGCCGCGCACGCCGAGGAGCTGGCGCTTCGGCCGCGCCCAGTCGCCGATGCAGCTGATGTTCTGGTTGCCGTACCGGTCGAGCTGGCTCGCGCCCATCATCACGTGCCGCCGCCCGGTGGAGACCAGGGCCAGGTGCTGCCGGTAGGGCAGCCAGCCCTCCACCACCCGGGGCGCCGCGCCGACCGCCGGCACGTCGGCGACGAGGAGCGCCTCCCCGTCGGTCAGCAGCAGGTCGGGGGAGAAGGTGAGCTTCGCGAGGCGGGCGCCGATCATCGGGACGGTGCCCATCGGGCTGGCCAGGACCTCGCCCGCGTCCCGCCACGCCTCGGCGCAGGCGACGACGCAGTACTCGGCCCGCGTCGCGTTCGTCAGGGTGCCGCTCACGCTTCCTCCTTCTGGAACGCCGCGACCGCGGCCTGGTAGGCGTCCTCGTCGCCGGACAGGAACCGGGCGGTGAACTCCCGCCAGGCCTCCGGGTCCTTGGCCGCCTTGACGTAGGCGCGCTGGAAGGCCTCGTCCCGGTCGTAGTCGGGGACGCAGGAGGTGAAGTGCGCGCCGTTCGGGGTCTCGACGACCCCGTCGACGAACGCCCGCTTGAGCAGCAGCGACTGCGGCCCCGCGTCCTTGAGCAGCTCCGAGGTCTCCACGATCCGCTCGCAGGAGACGTACGCGGCGTCAGCGGCCTCGCAGAACAGGTCGTCGAAGTACGGGTCGGGGCCCAGGTACTGGCCGTTGCCCTGCGCGTCGGCGCGGTTGAGGTGGACGAGCGCGGCGTCCAGGTGCAGCGCGGGCACGGCGACGAGCTCCTCGCGGTCGTCGTACGGGGACGTGACCGTCCGCAGCGAGGGGTTGACGGTCATCACGTCCGAGGCGAGTCCGGCCCGGATGGGCATGAACGGCAGCCGGTGCACGGCGGCGGTCAGGCCCCACATGACCATGGCCTCGTCCAGCTCCACCAGCTCGAAGTCGCCGCGCTGCCGGGCCGCGCCGAAGTGCGGCTCCAGCGGTATGGAGTCGAGCGTGGCGAAGGCCGCGACCAGCTTGCGGATCTTCCCGGCCGCGGCGAGCAGCCCGACGTCCGGGCCGCCGTACGAGACCACGGTCAGATCGGTGAGGTCCGACCGCAGCAGCGCCCGTACGAGTGCCATCGGCTTGCGCCGCGATCCCCAGCCGCCGATGCCGATCGTCATCCCGCTGCGGAGGCGGCCCACGACCTCCTCGGCGGTCATCGTCTTGTCCCTGCTCACGACTGCTGCTCCTTGTCCGTGTCGATGGCGCCGCTCTTGCCGAAGCTGTCGCGGACCCGGTCGGCGACACCGCTGAGGTTGGCCTCGAAGGTGAAGCCCTGCTCGAAGCGGTAGCTGCGGTGGACGTCCACCGGGTCGATGCCGTTGATCGCGGCCTTGGCGAGCCGGATCAGCTGCCCGTCCTTGGCGGCGATCTCCCGCGCGAGTTCGAGCGCCGCGTCGAGCAGCCGCTCGCGCGGGACGACCCGCCACACCGAGCCGTGCCGGTGCAGCTCCTCGGCGGTGACCGTGCGCGAGGTGTAGTACAGGGCCCGCATCAGCTGCTGCGGGACGAGCCGGGCCAGGTGCGTGGCCGCGCCGAGCGCGCCCGGTCCAGTTCGGGCAGGCCGAAGGTCGCGTCCTCGGAGGCGACGATCGCGTCGGCGTTGCCGACGAGGCCGATGCCGCCGCCGAGGCAGAAGCCGTGCACGGCGGCGACCACCGGCACCTCGCAGTCGTAGACGGCGGCGAAGGCCTCGTAGCAGCCGCGGTTGGCGCCGAGGAGGGCGTCGTGCCCGGCCGTGCGCTGGATCTCCTTGATGTCGACGCCGGCGTTGAAGCCGCGGCCCTCCGCGGTGAGCACGACGCAGCGCACCTCGGGATCGGCCCCCGCGGCGCGGACCGCGGCGGCGAGGTCGTACCAGCCCCGCACGGGGAGGGCGTTGACCGGGGGGAAGTCGACGGTGACGACGGCGATGCCCTTGTCCGGGGCGGAGGTGGAGACACCCATGACCAGATCAGCTACCTTTCCACCAAACGTTTGTTAGGTGGAAGATAGCAGCGGTTCGCGCGCTGCGGGAGGTGTCCTTTGCCAGTCACCATCGATCTGACCGGTTCGGTGGCCGTCGTCACCGGCGGCACACGGGGCGTCGGAGCCGGGATCGCCAGAGCCCTGCTCGACGCCGGCGCGGAGGTCGTGACCTGCGCGCGCCGGGCCCCGAGGAGCCCGTCGAGGCGGGCGGCCGCACGGCCCGCTTCCACCCCGTCGACCTGCGCGACCCGGCCGCCGTCGCCGACTTCTTCGCCGGGGTCCGCGACGAGCACGGCAGGCTGGACGTCCTGGTCAACAACGCGGGCGGAACACCCTTCCGGATGCTCGGCGACGGAAGCGCCGAGCAGCAGGCCCGCGTCCTCGAACTGAACCTCGTCGCCCCGCTGACCGCCTCCCTCGCCGCGTACGAGGTGATGCGGCACCAGCCCGGCGGCGGCTCGATCATCATGATCGGCAGCGTCAGCGGCACCCGCCCCTCACCGGGCAGCGCCGCCTACGGAGCCGCCAAGGCGGGCCTGGACAACCTGGCCCGCTCCATGGCCGTCGAATGGGCGCCACGGGTACGCGTCAACACGCTCGTCCCCGGCATGGTGCGCACCGAACTCTCCCACCTGCACTACGGGGACGAGGACGGCATCGCCTCCGTCGGCCGCACCGTCCCCCTCGGCCGGCTCGCCGAGCCCACCGACATCGGCGACGCCTGCGTCTTCCTGGCCTCCGACCGGGCCGCGTACATCACCGGCGCCAGCCTGCTCGTCCACGGAGGCGGGGAGCGCCCGGCCTTCCTGGACGCGGCCACGGTCAACCACTGAACCCCCTCTCCTCCCCACCGAAAGGCTCACACCATGACCGGACTGTGCAACGGACGCGTCGTCATCGTCACCGGCGCGGGGCGCGGGCTCGGCCGCGCGCACGCGCTCGCCTTCGCCGCCGAAGGCGCCAAGGTCGTCGTCAACGACCTCGGCGTCGGCCTCGACGGCACCGGGGCGGCGCCGGGCCCGCCCAGCAGGTCGTCGACGAGATCGTCGCCTCGGGCGGCGAGGCGGTCGCCCACGGCGGCGACATCGCCACCTCCGACGGAGCGGCCTCCCTCGTCGCCACGGCCCTGGACGCCTTCGGCCGCCTCGACACCCTCGTCAACAACGCCGGTTTCCTGCGCGACCGCATGCTCGTCAACCTCGACGAGGACGACTGGGACGCCGTCATGCGCGTCCACCTCAAGGGCCACTTCCTGCCCCTCAAGCACGCCGCCGCACACTGGCGGGCGGAGTCCAAGGCGGGCCGCGAGCCGATCGCGCGGGTGATCAACACCAGCTCCGGCGCGGGCCTGCTCGGCAGCGTCGGCCAGGGCAACTACGCGGCGGCCAAGGCCGGCATCGTCGGCCTCACGCTCGTCGCCGCCGCCGAGATGGGCCGGTACGGCGTCCAGGTCAACGCCATCGCCCCCGCCGCCCGCACCCGCATGACCGAGCAGACCTTCGCCGAGACGATGGCCGCCCCCTCGGGGACCGCCTTCGACGCCATGGCCCCCGAGAACGTCTCCCCCCTCGTCGTCTGGCTCGGCTCCGCCGCCTCCGCCGGCGTCACCGGCCGCGTCTTCGAGGCCGAAGCCGGCCGCATCACCGTCATGGAGGGCTGGCGCCCGGGGCCGACGGCGGACAAGGGCGCCCGCTGGACCCCGGCGGAGGCGGGCGAGACGGCCCTGAAGCTCCTGTCGGCCTCCGAGCCCCCGCAGCCGGTCTACGGCGCCCGCTGACCCGCCCGCGCGGCCCGCCCGCGTGCGGCCCGCCTCCGGTGGCGGGGCGGGCCGCACGGCGGGCGCTCTAGGAGGGTCGACCCCTCGGGCCTGGGGCGGGGCGCTCGGAGAACCGATGACCTTGCCCTGCTGGATCTCGACGTCGCTGTTCCTGATGATCACCCCGTTGTCCTTGCTCATCGAGACGCTCGCGTCGCCGAAGGCGACCGCCAGGCCCTCGTCGAAGGTCACCCACTTCTTGAACTCGTTGATCCCGTAGAAGACGATCCGGTCCGGCAGGGTGCTGAACAGCAGCTGTCCGTCGTGACTGAGCCGCATGCCGCCGTCGACGGTGAGCCGCCCTTCACCCGCGCGTCCTTGGCGTGCAGTTCGTCGAGGTCGGCCTTGCCGGCGTGGACGGTCCCCAGTGGTCGGCGCCGTCCTTGTGGACGTTGACCCCGTCCGGGGCGAAGTCGAGCCAGCCGTCACCGGCGCCTCGCCCCCCGACCCTCCCGGCCCGCACGACATCGTGGAGGTCGGCGCTCCCCGCCTCGACCGCCCCAGGACACCGTTGCGGTCGTCGACCCTCGCTCCGTCCCCCGTGAAGGTGACCCGGCCCCGGTCCGTCGTCCCCTCGATCCACGGCGCGCGCACCCCGTTGTCGAACTCGGGGACGGTCGCGTGGACGGTGGTGGTGAGGAAGTACCCCTCCTGCGCCTGCCCGTTGCCGTCCACGGTCCCGGCCACGAGGGTGTAGGTGGTGCCGCGCGTCAGGGCGAGCCGAGGGGTGTGGCTGTGGGGCCCGTACGGTGTCGGTACGGGTCGTACCGGCGGGTCGACGCGTTCCAGGAGCCCGTGCGGATGGCGGATCCAGTACGTGAGGCTGTCCGGCCCGTCCCAGCGCAGGACGACGTTCTGGTCGGCGCCGACCTGGGAGTAGTCCGCGCGGAAGTTCCGCGGGACCTGCGGCGTCTGCTTCACCAGTCCGAGCGTGGTGCCGTAGTAGACGCCCTGCGGCGTGTACGAGGGCGCGTTGTCGTCGCCGCCGTGGGCGATCTCGTGGATCGACACGGTGGCCAGGCCCGCCCGGTCGGAGACCGGGATGTTCTCCAGCTTCAGGACCAGGTGCTCCTGCCCCGGGAGCGTCATCTCCTGCGCCGAGGGGGCCGAGGCCCGGTAGCGGCCCCGCCCCGGGGTGTGCGGTGAAGGTCGGGGCGTCCTCGCCGGTCAGGGGCTGGTAGCTCCTGGTGGGGATGCTCGCGGTGATCCCGGCGGCGTTGTCCGTCAGGTCGCCGCTGCCGCTGCCGATGGGGATCAGGACGTCGATGTGGGTCCATTTGACGTTGGCCAGGTGCGGGTTGGAGACGATCAGGTACACCGTCCCCGTCGATGGCGCTCCAGGGCGTGAGGCCTGGAGCGATGTGGGGTCCGTGAGGATCTCGTAGTGCAGCAAGGACGGCACGGTGGTTTCTCCCTACCTCGGCGGTGCACACGATGCGGGCAGAAGACGCGGGGGTGGAGATACGGGGCGGGGTACGGGCGGTGCCGGGCCGGTTCCGTTCAGACCTTCGGGGCCACGGGTCCCGCCCCCCCCCGGGGGCCCGGCGCCGGCAGACCCGTCGACAGTAAGCAGCCTCCCCCTTTCGTATCCCGGCTTCCTCCGGCTTTGTCCCGAATCGGCCCCCTCCTGACCGGAACCGCACCGCGGGAACGCGCAGGGACGGTGGTGCGCCGGCGGTGTTGGGCGCGGGGCGGGCGTGCTCGGCGCGAGCCGGTCCGGCGGGTTTCCCGCTCAGCGGGAGCGGGCGCTCCCGGGCGCGGCGGCACCGGCCTAGCCTCGCCGGACAGTCGCAACCGCCCGCAGGAGGGACCCGCCATGCTCACGGACCGCCAGAGAGAAGAGGCGGCCGAGCTGCTCCGCTCCGCCGAAGACGGTGTCGCGCCGATCGCCCCGCTGACCGAGGCGTATCCCGGGATCGACGCCGAGGACGCGTACGAGATCCAGCTCGTCAACATCCGGCACAGGATCGCGGCCGGGGCGGAGGTGCGGGGGCACAAGGTCGGCCTGTCCTCCCCGGTGATGCAGCGGATGATGGGCGTCGACGAGCCGGACTACGGCCATCTGCTCCGGGACATGGAGCTGAGGTCCGACACCCCCGTCCGCGCCGCCCGCTACTGTCAGCCGCGCATCGAGGTCGAGGTCGGCTTCGTCCTCGGGGACGACCTGCCGGGCGAGGGATGCACGCCGGCGGACGTCCTCGCGGCCACCGAACGCGTCGTGCCCGCCCTGGAGCTGATCGACAGCCGGATCCGCGACTGGCGGATCACCATCGCCGACACGATCGCGGACAACGCCTCCTCCGCCGGATACGTCATCGGGAGGGCCGGGACCCCGCGAGCTCGACCTGAAGGCGATCGACGCCCGGCTGAGCAGCGGCGGCGAGCTCCTCGCCGAGGGCCGCAGCGACGCCGTGCTCGGTGATCCGGCCGTCTCCGTCGCCTGGCTGGCCCGTACCGTCGCCCGCTTCGGCGTGCCCCTGCGGAAGGGCCACGTGGTGCTGCCCGGCTCGTGCACCCGCGCCGTCGACGTGACGGCCGGGGCGACCTTCACCGCCGAGTTCGCCGGCCTCGGTTCCGTCTCCCTCTCGTTCATCTGAGGTGATCATGACCCACAAGACAAAGGCGACCGCAGCCATCGTCGGCTCCGGCAACATCGGCACCGACCTGCTGTACAAGCTGCTCCGCTCCGAGCACCTCGAACCCCGCTGGATGATCGGCGTCGACCCCGCCAGCGAGGGCCTCGCCCGCGCCGCCCGCGCCGCCTGGAGGCCAGCCACGAGGGCGTCGACTGGCTCCTCGCCCAGGACGAGAAGCCCGACATCGTCTTCGAGGCCACCAGCGCCTACGTCCACCGCGCCAACGCCCCCCGCTACGCCGAACTCGGCATCAAGGCCGTCGACCTGACCCCGGCGGCCGTCGGCCCCGCCGTCGTCCCGCCCGCGAACCTCCGCGAGCACCTCGACGAGGCCAACGTCAACATGATCACCTGCGGCGGACAGGCCACCATCCCCATGGTGTACGCGGTCTCCCGCGTCGTCCCCGTCGCGTACGCGGAGATCGTGGCCTCCGTGGCCTCCGTCTCCGCCGGTCCCGGAACCCGGGCGAACATCGACGAGTTCACCCGCACCACCTCGCGCGGCATCGAGACCATCGGCGGCGCCGCGCGCGGCAAGGCCATCATCATCCTCAACCCGGCCGATCCGCCCGTCATCATGCGCGACACCGTCTTCTGCGCCGTCCCCGAGGACGCCGACCGGGACGCCATCGCCCTCTCCGTCAAGGAGATCGCCGAGCAGGTCGCCGCGTACGTTCCCGGCTACCGGCTGCGCGCCGAACCGCAGTTCGACGACCCGAGTCCGGAGAACGGCGGGATGGCCCGCGTCGCGATCTTCCTGGAGGTGGAGGGCGCGGGCGACTACCTGCCGCCCTACGCCGGAAACCTCGACATCATGACCGCCGCCGCCACCAAGGTCGGCGAGGAGTTCGCCCGGTCGATCCTCGCCCCCGGCGCGTAAGGAGCACCCCCATGCCCTACTCGGACACCCTCGACATCCGGATCACCGACTCCTCGCTGCGCGACGGCTCGCACGCCAAGCGCCACCAGTTCACCGCCGAGGACGTACGGTCGGTCGTCGCCGCCCTCGACGACGCCGGCGTCCCGGTCATCGAGGTCACGCACGGCGACGGACTCGGCGGATCCTCCTTCAACTACGGCTTCTCCAGGACCCCCGAGCAGGAACTGATCAAGGTCGCGGTCGACACCGCGCGGCAGGCCAGGATCGCCTTCCTCATGCTCCCCGGACTCGGCGTCAAGGACGACATCCGGGCCGCCCACGACAACGGCGCGGGCATCTGCCGCATCGCCACCCACTGCACCGAGGCCGACATCGCCGACCAGCACTTCGGACTCGCCCGCGAGAGGGGCCTGGAGACCGTCGGCTTCCTGATGATGGCCCACTCCACCACCCCCGAGAACCTGGCCCGGCAGGGCCGCGTCATGGCCGACGCGGGCTGCCAGTGCGTGTACGTCGTCGACTCGGCCGGCGCCATGGTCATGGACGACGTCACCGCCCGGGTCGAAGCCCTCGTGGCCGAACTCGGCGACGACGCCCAGGTCGGCTTCCACGGCCACGAGAACCTGGCCCTCGGCACCGGCAACTCCATCGCCGCCGTCAAGGCCGGGGCCCTCCAGATCGACGGCTCCACCCGCCGGCTCGGCGCCGGCGCCGGCAACACCGCCGTCGAGGCCCTCGTCGCCGTCTGCGCCAAGATGGGCATCCGCACCGGCATCGACGTCCTGAAGATCATCGACGCGGCCGAGGACGTCGTCCGCCCCGTCATGGACGACGAGTGCCGGCTCGACCGCCTCGCCCTGCTCATGGGCCACGCCGGCGTCTACTCCAGCTTCCTCAAGCACGCCTACCGGCAGGCCGAGCGCTACGGCGTCTCCGGCGCCGAGATCCTCCTGCGCGCCGGCGAACGCCGCCTCGTCGGCGGCCAGGAGGACCAGCTCATCGACATCGCCGTCGAACTCGCCGCACAGAACTGAACCCACGGAAACCAGGAGGGACGAGATGACTGCTCTCAACGACGAGGTCAGAATCATCGACACCGGCAGGCCGCCCACGCGCTTCGCCCGCGGCTGGCACTGCCTCGGCCTCGCCGACGGCTTCAAGGACGGCCGGCCCCACGAGATCGAGGCCTTCGGCACCAAGCTGGTGGTCTTCCAGGGGCAGGACGACGGACAGCTGCACGTCCTGAACGCCTACTGTCCCCACATGGGCGGCAACCTCGCCCAGGGCACCGTCAAGGGCGACGCCGTCGCCTGCCCCTTCCACGACTGGCGCTGGTCGGGCGACGGACGCTGCGCCGGCATCCCGTACGCCCGCCGGGTCCCGCCCCGCGCCAGGACCCGCGCCTGGATCTCCCTGGAGCGCAACAAGCAGCTCTTCGTCTGGAACGACCCCGAGGGCAACCCGCCGCCCCCCGAGGTCACCGTCCCCGAGATCGCCGGCGTCCACGGCCCCGAGGCCGACCAGTGGAGCGACTGGACCTGGAAGACCCTCCGCGTCGAGGGCGCCAACTGCCGCGAGATCGTCGACAACGTCGTGGACATGGCGCACTTCTACTACGTCCACTACGCGTTCCCCGAGTACTTCAAGAACGTCTTCGACGGCCACGTCGCCACCCAGTACATGGAGAGCAGCCCCCGCGGCGACATGGAACTGGGCACCCTCAGCTCCGGCCGCCTGCGCTCCGACGCCTCCTACTTCGGCCCCTCCTACATGATCGACCAGCTCTACAGCGACGTCGGCGGCGGCGCGGAGATGGAGATCGTCCTCATCAACTGCCACTACCCGATCGACGAGAACAGCTTCCTGCTCCAGTACGGGGCGATCGTGAAGCGGCTCCCCGGGATGACGGACGAACAGGCCGCGGAGGCCGCCCGGCTCACCGCCGAGGGCGCCACCGTCGGCTTCGAGCAGGACGTCGAGATCTGGCGGAACAAGACCCGGATCGACAACCCCCTCCTCACCGAGGAGGACGGCCCCGTCTACCAACTGCGCCGCTGGTACGAGCAGTTCTACGTCGACGTCGCCGACGTCAAGGACGAGATGACCCGCCGCTTCGAGTTCGAGATCGACACCCAGCGCGCCAACGCGGCGTGGCGCGCCGAGGTCGAGGAGAACCTCGCGCGCCGCGCGGCGGAGACGGAAACCGGAGCCTGACATGCGAGCGGTGGAGTGCGCGGCCTGTGGCAACCAGGTCCTGTGCGAGAAGTTCAGCGTCGCCCACACCTCCGTGCAGTGGACGGCCGACGCGGCCGTCGCCTGCGCGGAGTTCCGCGACCGGGTGGCCCCGGCGGGACCACCGCGCGGATGCGGACCTGCCGGGCCCTGCGGGCGAGCATCGACCGCGCGGTCGAGGACGGGAGCCTGACGGTGAGCACCCTGGAGGCCCTCGATGCCTGAGCCGACCGGCGGGCCCCGCACCCACCGGCTGCGGGTCGTCGAGGTCATCGCCGAGACGGCCGACGCGCGCTCCCTGGTGCTCCAGGCGCCGCCGGAGAGCGCGGACCGCTTCGCGTACCGCCCCGGGCAGTTCCTCACCCTGAAACTGCCCGGAGCGGACGGGAGCCCGGCCGCCCGCTGCTACTCCTCGCCAGCTCGCCCCACACGGGCGAGCCCTGAAGATCACCGTCAAGCGGGTCGCCGGCGGCTACGGCTCCAACTGGGTCTGCGACCGGATCGCGGCCGGGGACGAAGTGGAGGTGCTGCCCCGGCGGCACCTTCACCCCGACTCCCTCGACGGCGACCTGCTGCTCGTCGCCGGGGGCAGCGGCATCACCCCGTCCTGTCGATCGCCAAATCGGCCCTGGCCGAGGGCCGGGGCCGGGTGGTGCTGCTGTACGCCAACCGCGACGAGTCCTCCGTCGTCTTCCGCGAGGAACTGCGGGCGCTGACCGAGGACCACCCGCACCGGCTGCTCGTGGTCCACTGGCTGGAGTCCCTCCAGGGCCTGCCCTCCGTGGACCGCCTCGCCGCCGCGCTCGCGCCGTACGCCGACCGCGAGGCCTTCGTCTGCGGCCCGCAGCCGCTCATGGACGCCGTCGAGCAGGCCCTGCGGGCGCTCGGCGCCCCCGGCGACCGCATCCACCGGGAACGCTTCTTCTCCCTCGGCGCGGACGTCTTCGACGTCCCGGCGGTGCCGGTGGACGCGGCGGGGGAGGACACGGCCACGGCCGAGGTCGAGCTCGACGGCGAGACCCGCACGGTCGCCTGGCCGCCGACGGTGCCCCTGCTCGACGTGCTCCTGGCCGCGGGCGTGGACGCCCCGTACTCCTGCCGGGAGGGCGCGTGCAGCGCCTGCACCTGCCGGGTCGTGGCGGGCGAGGTCAAGATGCTCCGCAACGACGTCCTGGACGACCAGGACATCGCCGAGGGATACGTCCTGGCCTGCCAGGCCCTCCCGCTCGGCGACCGGGTCGAGATCACCTACTCCTGACGCTTCCGACGAGGAGACCGCCATGTCCCGAACCTGCCTGGTCACCGGAGCCGCCTCCGGCATCGGCGAGGCCACCACGGCCCTCCTGCGGGCGCGGGGCCACACCGTCATCGCCGCCGACCTCACCGACGGCGACATCCGCGCCGACCTGTCCACGCCCGAAGGCCGGGCCGCGCTCGTCGCCCGGACCCGCGAGCTGACCGGCGGCCGTCTCGACGCCGTCGTCTCCTGCGCGGGCGTGGCCCGCTTCGACCCGCTCACGATCAGGGTCAACCACTTCGGAGCCGTGGCCACGCTCGACGGCCTGCGCCCGCTCTCGCGGCCGGCACCGACCCGAGGGCCGTGGTCGTCGGCTCCGTCGACTCCGTCCACCCGACGGACCCCGCGATCGTGGACGCCGCGCTCGCCGGGGACGAGACGGCGGCGGTGGCCGCCTCCCGGGCGGCCGTCGACCGTGGCGAGGGCACCTCGTCTACTCCTCGTCGAAGGCGTCGGTCTCCCGCTGGGTCCGCCGCGCCGCCCCCACCGACGCGTGGGCGGCGCGGGCGTCCCGCTCAACGCCGTGGCCCCCGGCGTGGTCGTCACCCCCCTGACCCGGCCGATGCTCGACGACCCGGAGATGCGGGGACTCGTGGACAAGAGCGTGCCCATGCCCCTGCACGGCCACGCGCGCCCCGAGCAGATCGCCCCGCTGATCGCGTGGCTGGCCTCGCCCGAGAACACCGTCGTGACCGGTCAGGTCGTCTTCGCCGACGGCGGCGCGGACGCGGTCCTGCGCGGCGACCGCACCTGGTGACCCCACGAAGCTGACCCCACGAAAGGGGCCGCACGAAAGAGGCCCCACGGAGGAGGCCCCACGGAGGAGGCCCCACTAAGGAGGGCCCCACTAGGAGGGCCCCACGGAAGAGGCCCCGCCGTCCAGGCGGGCCTCCTCCGTCACATCCAGTCGCTGAACCGCAGCCAGGCCATCATGTTGTCCATCGAGGGCTGCGGCAGCGCCTCCGCGCCGGCCGGCCGGTCCCGCTTCTCCGCCTGCCGGCCCGGCCCGAACATCGACTGCCACACCGACCGCGCGCAGCCGCGCACGGCCGGGGCGAGCCGCTCCATCTCCCGGTGGACACCGTGGCCGCTCACCGAGACCGCCGCGATGGCCCGGCCGGCCCCGCGCAGCGGAGCCGCCACGCAGAAGACCCCCGGTACCCCTCCTCGTGGTCGAAGGCCACGCCGCGCTCCCGCGTCATCGCCAGCTCGCGGCGGAAGGACTCAGGGCGGGTCAGGGTCCGCGGGTGCGCGGCCGCAGCCCGTCCCGGATCACCCGCTCCACCGGCCCCGCGTCGCCGAAGGCCAGGATCGCCTTGCCCGAGGCCGTGCAGTACGCCGGCTGCCGCCCGCCCATCCGCGAGGGCACGACGGAGTCGTCCGAGCCGCCGATCCGCTCCAGATAGACCACCTCGGAGCCGTCGAGCACGGTCAGGTGCACCAGGTGCCCGGTGGACTCGTGCAGCGCGTGCAGATGGGGCAGGGCGGCCCGGCGGAGCCGGTTGTGGTGCGAGGCCATGGCCCCGAGCTCCAACATGCCCATGCCCAGCCGGTAGTCGCGGCCCTCGCGCTCCAGCCAGCGCAGCTGCACCAGCTGGTCCAGGATGCGGTGCGCCGAGGACCGGCGGATGCCCGAGCGCTGCACGACCTCGGTGAGTGTGAGCCGGGGCCCCGCGCTCTCGAAGGCGCTCAACACCTTCGCCGCCTTCTCCAGCAGGGACAGCGGCGCCATCCCGGCCTCGACAGCCTCGACAGCACTGGTCGTCATCGGCACCTCCCACACGGACAGCACAGCCGATCGACCCCTGGCTGGGTCCGTAATCTCCGGTATTGCGTGGAGATTGCCAGAGGATGACGGGAGCTGGGAAGAGGGAGTTCCGTCTCGGAACAGTAACGCGTAGGTTCCCTGTCGTCACGGCAGGACGAGACCGGATTCCGAGAGGGGCACCCATGCGCGACGAGGACGTCCTCACGGCGGTCCGCGAGCTCGCCCCCGCCCTGCGCGAGCGCGCGGCCGAGGCGGAGACACTGCGCCGGGTGCCCGAGGCCTCCGTCGAGGAACTGGAGGAGGCCGGCTTCTTCCGGCTGCTCCGGCCCCGGGCCTACGGCGGACTCGCCGCCGACCCGGCCGTCTTCTACGCCGCCGTCCACGAGATCGCCAAGGCGTGCGGCTCGACCGGCTGGGCGGCGTCGGTCCTCGGCGTCCACCCCTGGTACGTGGCCCAGTTCGACCCGCGGGCGCAGGAGGAGGTCTGGGGCACGGACCGCTCCACCCGGATCTGCTCCTCCCACGCCCCCACCGGGGAGGTCACCGTCGTCGACGGCGGATACCGGCTCTCCGGCCGCTGGCACTTCTCCGCGGGCTCCGACCACGCCCGCTGGGCGCTCCTCGGCGGCGTCGTCAACGACCGCGAGGGCCGCCCGGTCGACATGCTGACCTTCCTGGTGCCCCGGTCCGACCACCGCGTCGACGACGTGTGGGACACGGTCGGCCTGCGCGGCAGCGGCAGCAACGACATCGTCGTCGAGGACGCCTTCGTCCCCGCCCACCGGACCCTCGGCTACGGCCCGGTGACCGTGCTGCGCTGCCCCGGCCACGAGGTCCACCCCGAACCGCTGTACCGGCTGCCGTACGCGGCCGTCTTCACCACCGCCATCTCCACCGCGATGGTCGGCATCGCCGAGGGCGCCCACGAGGACCGGCTCGCCGCCGCCCGCGCGCGCCTGAACGCCCCGCACGGCCGCCGGACCGCCGAGGACCCCTTCGCCCAGGTCCGCATCGCCCGCGCCGCCGGCGAGATCGACGCCGCCAAGCTGCAACTCGCCCGCAACATGGCCGACCTGTACGCCGTCGCGCGCGCGGGCGCGGACATCCCCAGGGAGCTGCGCGCCCGCGCCCGCCGCGACCAGGCCCTCGCCACCGAACGCGCCATCACCGCCGTGGACCTGCTCATGGAGAACGCCGGCGCGGCCCGCTCCACGTGGGCGACGACGTCCTCCAGCGCGCCTGGCGCGACCTGCACACCGGCCGCGGCCAGGCCGCCAACGACGTGGACCGGGCGCTCGTCCTCTACGCCCAGGACGCCCTCGGCATGGACGTCCACGACCCCATGCTCTGACCCCGGAGCCGCTTCCCGGGCGGGTTCCCGCTCAGTGGGAGCAGCCCATTTCGCTGCCGTACGGCACGCCGTACGGTCCTGGCATTCCCCCACCACGACCCGAAAGGGGATGCCCCATGGCCGATGACGTCCTGGCAGCGATCCGTGACCTCGCCCCCGCCCTGCGCGAGCGCGCGGCCGAGGCGGAGACGCTGCGCCGGGTGCCCGACACCTCCGTCAAGGAACTGGAGGACACCGGCTTCTTCCAGCTGCTCCAGCCCAAGGCCTTCGGCGGCCGCGCGGCCGACCCGGTGGTCTTCTACTCGGCGGTCAAGGAGATCGCCAAGGCATGCGGATCGACCGGCTGGGTCGCCTCCGTGGTCGGCGTCCACCCCTGGCACGTCGCCCTCTTCGACCCCCGCGCCCAGCAGGAGGTGTGGGGCCAGGACCCCAAGACCCGCATCGCCTCCTCGTACGCCCCCACCGGCAAGGCCACCGCCACCGAAGGCGGCTTCCGGCTCTCCGGCCGCTGGCACTTCTCCTCCGGCTGCGACCACGCCCGCTGGGCGCTCCTCGGCTGCCTCGTCACCGACGGCGAGGGCAACCCGGTCGACATGCGCACCTTCCTGATCCCCCGGTCCGACTACCGGATCGACGACGTCTGGGACACCGTCGGCCTGCGCGGCACCGGCAGCAACGACGTCGTCGTCGAGGACGTCTTCGTCCCCGAGCACCGCGCCCTGAGCTTCGGCCCCGTCACCTCCCTGAGCGTGCCCGGCCACGAGATCAACCCGAGCCGCTCTACCGGCTGCCGTACGCCGGCGTGTTCACCACCACCATCTCCACCCCGATCGTCGGCATCGCCGAGGGCGCCTTCGACTCGTACGCCGAGGCCACCCGGAAGCGGTTCCGCGTCTCGTACGGGCAGAAGGTCGCCGAGGACCCCTTCGCACAGGTCCGCATCGCCCGCGCCGCCAGCGACATCGACGCGAGCTGGCTGCAACTGACCCGCAACATGGGCGAGATGTACGCCCTCGCCGAGCGCGGCGAGGAGATCCCGATGGAGCTGCGCACCCGCACCCGCCGCGACCAGGTGCTCGCCACCGAACGCTCGGTCGCGGCCGTCGACCTGCTGATGGAGAACTCCGGCGGCAGCGCCATGCGCACCGGCCCCGGCCTCGTCCAGCGCGCCTGGCGCGACGCCCACACCGGCCGCGGCCACGCCGCCAACGACCCCGAGCGGGCCCTCGTCATGTACGGGCAGAGCGCGCTCGGCATCGACATCCAAGACACCATGGCCTGAGAGGCGGAGACGATGGCAGAGCTCACCTACGAGTCGACCTCCCGCACCGCCAAGGCGGCCGGACTCACCCTCCACTACCACGAGGCCGCCCCCGCCGACCGTGACGACGCCCCCGCCGTGATCATGCTCCACGGCGGTGGTCCCGGGGCCTCCGGCTGGAGCAACTTCGGCCGCAACCTCCCCGTGTTCGCCGAGCACTTCCGCACGCTCCTCGTCGACCAGCCCTGCTTCGGCCGCTCGGACAAGCCGGAGCTCGACAAGGACTACTTCAGCTTCGGCGCGGACGCCGTCGCCGCCCTCATGGACGAACTCGGCATCGAGCGGGCGCACTTCATCGGCAACTCCCTCGGCGGCGGCACGGCCGTCCGCATCGCCCTGAACCACCCGGACAAGGTCGGCAAGCTCCTCCTGATGGGCCCCGGCGGGGTCTCCGTGAACCTCTTCGCCTCCGACCCGACCGAGGGCATCAAGCGGCTCTTCGAGTTCAACGCCTCGCCCGAGCCCACCCGGGAGCAGATGCGCGCCTTCCTCGGCGTCATGGCGTACGACCCGTCGATCGTCACCGACGAACTCGTCGAGGAACGCTTCGCCTCGGCCACCGACCCCGACACCCGGCTCGGCAGCGCCCGCATGGGCGCCTCCTTCGCCAACCCCGCCTGGGCCCGGGACACGATGCTCTGGCGCGAGGCCCACCGGATCACCCAGCCGGTGCTGCTCACCTGGGGCCGCGAGGACCGCGTGAACCCCCTCGACGGCGCCTTCGTCGCCCTCAAGACCATCCCCGACGCGCGTCTGCACGTCTTCCCGCACTGCGGCCACTGGGCCCAGACCGAGCGGGCCGACGAGTTCAACCGCCTCGCCGTCGACTTCTTCTCCCACTGAACCTTCCACCGAAGAGGTGCACACCATGGACATCCGTGCTCTCGGCTACCTGCGCCTGGAGACCACCACCCTGGACGAGTGGCGGCGCTACGCGCTCGACATCCTGGGCATGGTGGAGGCGACCGGCACCACCGAGGACACCCTCTGCCTCCGCCTGGACGACCGCGCCCACCGCATCGTCATCCAGGCCGGCGAGGCGACCGCCTCCTCGCGGCCGGCTGGGAGGTGGCGAACGCCGCCGCGCTCGCCCGCGCCGCCGAGGAGCTGGAGGCGGCGGCGTCGCCGTCAAGGCCGCCGACCCGCCGAGCTCGCCGAGCGCCGCGTCCAGGGCCTGATCCACGTCACGGACCCCGGCGGCAACCCCTGGAGATCTACTGGGGCCAGGCCCAGGACCACAGCGCGCTCGGCACCCCGTACGGCAACCGCTTCGTCACCGGGACCCCCGCGGGGGAGGACCTCGGCCTCGGCCACGTCGTCCTCCCGGTGCCGGACATCGAGGCCGCGCTCGACTTCTACGAGAACCTGCTCGGCTTCCAGCTGCGCGACTCGATGAAGCTGCCCCCGCAGGCCGTCCCGACCGCCACCGAGCAGCGGGACTTCCACTGGATGCACTTCCTCAGCCCCAACCGCCGCCACCACAGCCTCGGCCTCTACCCCGGCGCCCTGCCCCCCGGCATCGTGCACTTCATGGTGGAGCTGGAGACCCTCGACGACGTGGGCCGCGGCCTCGACCGCATGCAGGAGGCGGGCGTCCCCATCGCCTCCAGCCTCGGCCGCCACACCAACGACCGCATGGTGTCCTTCTACGCCCAGGCCCCCGGCGGCTTCCAGGTCGAGTACGGCTGGGACGGCCTCGTCGTCGACCCCGCCACCTGGGCCGCGAAGGAGATCACCGCCGACAGCTTCTGGGGCCACCGGTGGAACGGCTGATCCCCCCCTCCGAGTTCCGGGACGTCCTGGGCCGCTTCGCCAGCGGCATCACGGTGGTGGCGACCCTCGACGCCGACACCGGGGGACCCGTCGGGTTCGCCTGCCAGTCCTTCGCCTCGCTCTCCCTCGACCCTCCGCTGGTCATGCTGGCCGTCGGCAAGAACTCCACCAGCTGGCCGAGGATCGAGCGGTCGGGCCGCTTCTGCGTCAACATCCTCGCCGAGGACCAGCAGGCCACCTGCGCCGCGCTGGGCCGCAGCGGACCCGACAAGTTCGCCGGGATCCCGTGGAGCGCGGGCGAGCACGGCACCGTGCGCGTCGACGGGGCCCTCGCCCACGTCGAGTGCGAACTCGACGCCGTGTACGAGGCGGGGGACCACTACCTGGTCACCGCGCAGGTGGTGGCGCTCGACGCGGGCGAGGACGGCCGGCCGCTCCTGTTCTTCCGCAGCCGCTACGCCGTGGGCGCGTTCTGATGCCCCTCGACGTCGACAAGGCGCTCTCCGCGCCGCCGGTGCGCACCGAGGTCGGCTGGGACGAGCGCGACGTACGCCTCTACCACCTGGCGCTCGGCGCGGGCGTCCCCGAGACCGACCCGCGCGAACTGCGCTACGTGTACGAGGGACACGAGCGGGGCCTCCAGGTCCTGCCCACCTTCGGCGTCGTCGCCGGCGGCACCGGCGGTGTCGGCTTCCAGGTCTTCGACCTGCCGGGCGTCGACATCGACCTGGCGAAGGTGCTCCACGGAGGCCAGGAGATCGAGGCGCACCGCCCGCTGCCCGCCGCCGCCCGCGCCACCGCGGTCACCCGGGCGCGGCCGTGTACGACAAGGGCAAGGCCGCCGTCATCGTCCAGGAGTCCACCCTCCTCGGCGAGGACGGCGAGCCGCTCCTCACCCAGCGCAACCAGATCTTCGTGCACGGCGAGGGCGGCTTCGGCGGCGACCGCGGCCCCTCCGAACGCCTCCCCGTGCCCGACCGGGAACCCGATCTGGTGACCGAGATCCCCACGCTCCGCCAGCAGGCCCTGCTCTACCGGCTCACCGGGGACTGGAACCCGCTGCACGCCGACCCCGCCACCGCCCGCCGCGCCGGCCACGACCGCCCCATCCTGCACGGGCTCTGCTCCTTCGGGATGGCGGTCAAGGCGGTCACCGACCGCCTCCTCGGCGGCGACGCGGGCGCCGTCGCCGCCTGCCGCACCCGCTTCGCCGGGGTCTTCTTCCCGGCGAGACCCTGCGGCTGCGCGTCTGGGACACCCCGACGGCTACCGCCTGACGGCCACGGCGGCGGACCGCGAGGACGCGCCGGTCCTCACCGACGCGCGGATCACCGCCCGCTGAACCGACGCGCGGATCACCGCGCGACGACCCGGCGGCCGGGGCGGAGGACGGCCCGCCCCGGCCGCCGACCCACCTGATACGACCAGGAGACTCGTATGAACGACCAGTGGGACCACACGTACGACGTGGTGGTCGTCGGCTCCGGCGCCGCCGGCATGGCCGCCGCCCTCACCGCCCGGCTGCGCGGCCTGACCGCCCTGGTGCTGGAGAAGACCGAGGCCTACGGCGGCTCGACCGCCCTGTCCGGCGGCGCGATCTGGGTCCCGGACAACTTCCACCTGGACGAGGCCGGGCTCGGCGACACCCCCGAGAAGGCCCGCGCCTACCTGGACGCCACCGTCGGCGACCGGGTGAGCGCCGCGCGCAAGGACGCCTACGTCACCCACGGACCGCGCATGGTCCGGGAGTTCCACGACCGCACCGACGTCAGGTTCGTCTACACCCCGGCTACTCCGACTACTACCCCGAGCGGCTCGGCGGCTACCCGCAGGGACGCTCGATCGAACCGCAGGTCTTCGACTTCAAAAAGCTCTGCCCCGAGCAGCGCGCCACCATGCGCCGCGCCGGGCTCCCCACGTACGGCCTCACCATCACCTCCAAGGACTTCCGGCAGCTGAACATGGTGGCGCGCACCTGGTCCGGCCGCCGCACCGCGCTCAAGGTCGGCGCCCAGGCGGTCGGGGCGAAGCTCACCGGCAAGGAACCGCTCTCCCTCGGCGAGGCGCTGATCGCCCGCATGCGGCACTCCCTCGACGCCCTCGGCGCGGACCTGTGGCTCTCCGCCCCGATGACCGGCCTGGTCGAGGAGGACGGCCGGGTCACCGGCGTCCGGATCACCAGGAACGGCCGGGAGGTCACCGTCCGGGCGACCGGCGGCGTCGTCCTCGCCTCCGGGGGCTTCTCCCACGACCAGCGGCTCCGCGAGAAGCACCTGCCCTCGCCCACCTCCACCGAGTGGAGCTCCGCCGCCGAGGGCCAGACCGGCGACGCCCTGGAACCGGCCGTCGCCCTCGGCGCCGCGACCGACCTGATGGACAAGGTCTGGGGCGCGCCGTCGGTGGTGCCCCCCGAGGGCAGGCCCTTCTTCCTCGTCGCCGACCGGGGCGTCCCCGGCATGGTGATCGTCAACGCGGCGGGGGAGCGCTACGCCAACGAGGCCGCCCCGTACCACGAGTTCGTCGACGCCATGTACGCCCACGACAGGCCCGGGGCGAGCACCGTGCCGTCCTGGCTGATCCTCGACGCCACCTCCCGGGCCCGCTACATCTTCATGGGCCTCTTCCCGGGCCAGGCGTTCCCCAAGCCGTGGCTGGACAGCGGCTTCGTCAAGAAGGCCGCGACCGTGGAGGAGCTGGCCGCGCGCATCGACGTCGCCCCGGAGCGGCTGCGCGCCACCGTCGACCGCTTCAACGGCTTCGCCCGCGCCGGCCGCGACGAGGACTTCCACCGCGGCGACAGCGTCTACGACCGCTACTACGGCGACCCGACGCTGCCCCATCCGAACCTGGCGCCGCTGGAGAAGGGCCCGTACTACGCGATCCCCGTCCACCCGGGCGACATCGGCACCAAGGGCGGCCTCGTCACCGACGCCACGGCCCGCGTCCTGCGGGAGGACGGCACGCCCATCGACGGCCTGTACGCCTCCGGCAACGTCTCCTCCGCCGTCATGGGGGAGACCTACCCGGGCCCCGGCGCGACCATCGGCCCCGCCATGACGTTCAGCTGGCTCGCGGTCGACGACATCGCCCGCACCCGCTCCGCCGAGGCGCGGTGACGGGCCCGATGACGGATCTGCGGGGCAGGACCGTGCTCGTCACCGGTGCGGCCCGGGGCATCGGCGCGGAGGCCGCCCGGACGGCCGTCGAGTCCGGCGCCCGGGTCGTCCTCACCGACGTACGGGAGGAGGAGGGGCGGGCGGCGGCCGAGAAGCTCGGCGGCCACGCCCGCTTCCTCCGCCACGACGTCACCTCCGAGGACGACTGGCGCGAGGTCGTCGACTTCACGGTCGAGACCTTCGGCCGGGTGGACGGCCTGGTCAACAACGCCGGGATCTCCGGCGGTTCGCACCGCCTGGAGGAGCAGACGGCCGAGGCGTTCCGGCAGGTCCTCGACATCAACCTCACCGGCGTCTTCCTCGGCATGCGGGCCGTCGTCCCGGCGATGCGGGAGAGCGGCGGCGGCTCCGTCGTCAACATCTCCTCCGCCGCCGGGCTCTTCGGCCTGGCCGGGACCGCCGGATACGGCGCCGCCAAATGGGGCGTGCGCGGACTCACCAAACTCGGCGCCGTGGAACTCGGCGCCGACCGGATCCGCGTCAACTCCGTGCACCCCGGCATGATCTACACCCCGATGACCGCGCACGTGGGTATCGAGCGGGGCGAGGGGAAGTACCCGGACACACCGATGGGCCGGGTCGGCGAGCCGCTGGAGATCGCGCGGGCGGTCGTCTTCCTGCTCTCCGACGCCGCCTCGTACGTCACCGGCGCCGAACTGGCCGTCGACGGCGGCTGGACGACCGGCCCTGCCCTCCGTCCGTCCCTCCGCCCGATCGGGGAACCGACCGGCGAACCGACCGAGGAGAACCGCTGATGTCCGTCGACCTGACAGGAAAGGTCGCGCTGGTCACCGGCGCGGCCCGCGGCATGGGCGAGGCGGAGGCCCGGCTGTTCGCCGCCCTCGGGGCGAAGGTCGTCCTCACCGACGTCCTGGAGGCGGAGGGGGAGGCGACGGCCGCCTCCCTCGGCGCCGCCGCCCGCTTCGTACGCCACGACGTGACCGACGAGCGGTCCTGGGAGGCCGCCGTCGCCACCGCCCTGGACGCCTTCGGCCGGCTCGACGTCCTCGTCAACAACGCCGCGATCTACTCCACCGCGCTCATCACCGAGGAGGACCCGGCCCGTCTGGAGGCGATCCTCCGCGTCAACCTGATCGGCCCGTTCCTCGGCGTCCGCGCCGTCGCCGGGGTGATGCGGGCGGGCGGCGGCGGGTCCATCGTCAACATCTCCTCGCAGGCCGGCCTCCAGGGCATCTGGGGCCACGGCGCGTACGGCGCCGCGAAGTGGGGGCTGCGCGGCCTGACCAAGACCGCCGCCCTCGAACTCGGCCCGGACGGCATCCGGGTCAACTCCGTCCACCCGGGAGCCATCGTCACCGCGATGACCGCCCACCTGGAGACCAAGGAGCATCCCGCCGCGCCCCTCGGACGCGTGGGGGAGCCCGAGGAGGTCGCCCGCCTCGTCGCCTTCCTCGCCTCCGACGACTCCTCGTACCTGTCCGGCGCCGAACTCGCCGTGGACGGCGGCGCGTCGGCCGGCCGCATGCCGCTCCTCACCCCGAAAGGAACCGACGCGTGAACCAGAACACGAAGGGAGCGGACGCGTGAAGCAGACCCAGAAGGGAGCGGACGCGTGAACCAGGTCCAGAAGGGAGCGGACGCGTGAACCAGGTCCAGAAGGGGCGGACGCGTGAACCGGCCCGACCCCGAGGTCCAGGCCGTCATCGACCTGGCCACCGCCGGATTCCCCGCTGGCGACGGAGATGACGGACATCGCCGAGGTGCGCGCCTTCTTCGCGGCCCGCCCCGGCCGGCCGTCCCCCGCCCCGTCGCCCGCGTCGCGGACGAGGACGCCGACGGCGTGCCCGTCCGCGTCTACGACCCGGCCGTCCACGAGACCGCCCCCGTGATCGTGTTCTGTCACGGGGCGGCTTCGTCCTCTGCGACCTCGACAGCCACGACGCCTTCTGCCGCGACCTCGCCCTCGCCACGGAGGCGGTCGTCGTCTCCGTCGACTACCGCCGTGCTCCCGAGGACCCCTTCCCGCCGCCCCCGAGGACGCCTACACGGCCCTGCTGTGGGCGGCGGAGACCTTCCCGGCCGCCGGATCGCCGTCGCCGGGGACAGCGCGAGCGCCAACCTCGCCACCGTCCTCACCCTGCTCTCCCGCGACCGGGGCGGCCCCGGGATCGTCTGCCAGGCGCTCTACTACCCGATGCTCGACCCGACCCGCTCCCGCCCCTCGCACCGGGAGAACGCGCGGGGTTACTTCCTCACCGCCGACCACGTGCGCTGGTACTGGGACCGCTATCTGCGGAACCCCGTGGACCGCACCAGCCCCTACGCGGCCCCGCTCGTGGGCGCCGACCTGTCCGGGCTGCCGCCGGCCAGATCGTCACGGCGGGTTTCGACCCCTGAGGGACGACGGCCTGGCGTACGCGGAGGCCCTGACCGCCGCGGGCGTCCCGGTGCGGGCCCGCCACCACGCCGGGATGTTCCACGGCTTCCTCTCCATGGCGGGCGCCCTGCCGGCGGCGGCCGAGGCCCGTGCGACGGCCTTCGCCGCCCTGCGCGCGGCACTGCACGGGGAATGACACACGAGCGCCCGCCCCACCGGATCCGGTGGGGGCGGGGCGCTCTCACGTCACGGCCTCACGTCACGGCCTCACGACACGATCCGCGTCAGCCCCGTATCAGCTCGAACCCCTTGTACCCCGAGTCCGCGACGTCCGCGATGATCTCCCCGTACACCCCGAAGCCGCCGATGAACGGCATGAACACCCGGGGCTTCCCGGGGATGTTGGCCCCCAGGTACCAGGAGTTCGCCGCCGGGAAGAGGGTGGCCGCCGCCCGGTCGCGGCACTGCGCGACCCACTGCTCCACGGCCTCCTCGCTCGCCTCGATCGCGCGGTAGCCGTGCTCGTCCAGATGGCGCAGACAGTCGCCGAGCCAGTCGCCGTGCTGCTCGGCGCAGAGCACCACGTTGGCCATGACGGACGGGCTGCCGGCGCTCGTGAGGTTGAACAGGTTGGGGAAGCCGTCGACGCCCAGGCCCAGATAGGTGCGGGGACCCGCGCTCCACACGTCCTTCAGGCTCCGGCCGCCCCGTCCCCGGACGTCCACCCGGTCGATCGCCCCGGTCATCGCGTCGAAACCGGTCGCGAACACGATCGCGTCCAGCTCCACCCGGGTGCCGTCGGCCAGCACGATCCCGGTGGCGTCGATCCGTTCGATCGCGTTCTCCCGGAGGCTCACCAGGTCGACGTCGTCACGGTTGAACGTCTCGTAGTAGTGGGAGTCGGTGACGATCCGCTTGGTGCCGATCGGGTGGTCCGTGGGGACGAGGAGGTCGGCGGTGGCCTCGTCCTCGATGAGGGCGCGCACCTTCTCCTCCCAGAACGCGCGCGCCTCGTCGTTCGCCGCGCGGTCGGTGAGCTGGTCGGGGAACGTCTTCGAGTACAGCACCCCGCCCAGCTCCCAGCGCTCCTCGAACGCGGCCCGCCGCTCCTCTGCGGACACCTCGAACGTCGCCGAGGGGTGCGCCGCGTGCGGCGAACCGCCGCCGCTGAGCCGGGAGAGGCGCCGCCGCTCGGCGTAACCGGCCTTCTGCAGGCGGCGCGTCTCCTCGTCCAGGGGCTTGTTGCCCGCCGGGATGCTGTAGTTGGCGCTGCGCTGGAACACGGTCAGGTGCGCCGCCTGCTCGGCGATCAGCGGGACGGCCTGGATGCCGGAGGACCCGGTGCCGATCACCCCGACGCGCAGTCCGCCGAAGTCCACGCCCTCGTGCGGCCAGGCGCCGGTGTGGTACGTGGCTCCCGCGAACTCCCCGGCCCCCGGGATGTCCGGCATGTGCGTGCTGGACAGGCAGCCGACGGCGAACACGCAGAACCGGGCCGACACCACCTCCCCGCCGTCCGTGCGCACCGTCCAGCGCAGCGTCTCCTCGTCCAGCTCGGCCGAGGTCACCGAGGTGCCGAAGGAGTAGCTGCGGCGCAGGTCGAAGCGGTCGGCGACGTGGCGGAGGTAGCGGACGATCTCCGGCTGCGTGGCGTACTTCTCGCTCCAGTCCCACTCCTGCTGGAGCTCCTCGTCGAAGGAGTACGAGTAGTCCACGGACTCCACGTCGCACCGGGCGCCGGGGTAGCGGTTCCAGTACCAGACGCCGCCCACGTCGTCCCCGCGCTCGAAGCCGCGCACGCTGTGGCCGAGACCGCGCAGCTTGTGCACGGCGTACAGACCGGTGACGCCGGCTCCGATGACGACGACATCGACGGACTGGATCTTGCTGTCGTTCACGTTCGTACTCCTCATCGGGTGGTGGTGTTCTCCGCCAGCCGCCGCAGCGCCTTCTTGTCGACCTTGCCCGCCGCGTTGTGCGGCAGGGCCGGCACGGAGCGGAAGTCGCGCGGGACCTTGAAGTTGGCCAGCCGCTCACGCGTGTACGAGGTCAGCTCGGCCGCGTCGACCGGTGCCCCCGCCGCCGGCACGCAGTACGCGACGCCGACCTCCCGAGCCGTGCGTCGGGCGCGCCGACGACCGCCGCGTCCAGGACGGCCGGGTGGCCGCGCAGCACCTGCTCCACCTCCGCCGGGTACACGTTGAACCCGCCCACGACGAACATGTCCTTGAGGCGGTCGGTGATCCGCAGGAAGCCGCGCTCGTCGAGCACGCCGACGTCCCCGGTGTGCAGCCAGCCGTCCGCGTCGACGGCCCGTGCGGTGGCCTCGGGATCGTCCAGGTAGCCGTGCATCACGTGGAAGCCGCGGGTGAGGATCTCGCCCGGTTCCCCGGGCGGGGCGTCGACGCGCAGCTCCGTGCCCTCCAGGGCCGTCCCCGAGGTGCGGGCCAGGGTCTCCGGGGACTCGTGCGGCGGGCAGATCGCGACCACGCCCGTGGACTCGGTGAGCCCGTACGCGGTGTTGACGCTCCGCGCGCCGAGGGTCGTCCGGATCTCCTCGATGAGCGCGGCGGGGATGTTCGCCGCTCCCGTGACCGCCATCCGCATCGAGGTCAGGTCGTACGCCGCGCGCTCGGGGTGGTGGATGAGGGAGGTGAAGATCGTGGGCGCGCCGGTCAGGACGGAGATCCGCTCGTCCTGGATCCGGCCGAGGACGGCGTCGGCGTCGAAGACCCGCTCCGGGACGACCGTGGCCCCGTGCAGCAGGCAGGCGAGGATGCCGGCCTTGTACCCGAAGGTGTGGAAGAACGGGTTGACGAGGAGGTAGCGGTCGCCCCGCCGGAGGGTCACGGTACGGGCCCAGGCGTCGTACACGCGCAGGTTCTGGCCGTGGGTGGTGGGCACGCCCTTGGGGCGGCCGGTGGTGCCGGAGGTGAAGAGGATGTCGGCGGTGTCGCCGGGGCGCACGGCGGCGGTGCGGGCCGCCCGCTCGTCCCCGGTCACCCGGTCCGCGCCGGACAGGAAGTCCGGCCAGTCACCGGAGTGCAGGGTCACCGTCCGCTCCAGGAGCGGGAGTTCCTCGCCCGAGGCGGCGAGCAGCGCCCGGTAGTCCGTTCCCAGGAAGTCGTGCTCGGTGAAGAGCAGCCGGGTGCGGGAGCGGCGCAGGATGTCGGCGGCCTCGGCCGCCTTGTAGCGGGTGTTCACCGGGACGAGCACCCCGCCGGCCGCCACCGCGCCCAGCGCGGCCACCACCAGCGCGCGCTGTTGGGCGCCCACACGGCGACCGAGTCGCCGGGGCGCACCCCTGCGCGATCACCGCGCGCGCGACCCGGTCGACCCGGTCGCGCAGCTCCGCGAACGTCCAGCGCTCCTCGCCGAAGACGAGGGCCTCCTCATCCCGTACCGCTCCGCGGCCCAGTCCGCGAGCCTGGCGATGGTCTGCGCGCCCCTCATGATCTGTCACGTCCTCCCTGCTGCCCCGACCCCCGGGCGGCGCGGGCAGTGGAACCACAGCGGAGGAGCCTGTCAGGGAGGGGCGGTCCGGCGCAGGGGCCGGTTCCCGCTCACCGGGAAGGTGGCGGGACTTCTTCCGGCTCCGGAGGCGATCGGTCGACTCCGGAGACGATCAGGCGGCTTCGGAAGCGGTCAGCCGGTCTCGGAAGCGGTCGCCGGTCTCGGAAGCGGTCAGCGCACGACCAGGCCGGGCACGACCGTCCTCAGCTGCTCGGCCGAGAGGACGCCCTCCCGTACGAGGGCGGGGCGTCGCCGGTCAGGTCGACGATCGACGAGGACACCGGTCCGGCGGTCCGGCCGCCGTCGAGGTACACCGCCACCGAGTCGCCGAGCATCCCGAGCGCCGCGTCGCAGTCCTCCGGCGAGGGCCGGTCGGTGAGGTTGGCGCTGGAGACGGCCATCGGGCCGGCCGCGGCGAGCAGGTCGAGGACGAGGGGGTGGTCGGGCATCCGCACGGCCACCGTCCCGCCGGTCTCGCCCAGGTCCCAGGCGAGCGAGGGCCGGTGGCGGAGCACCAGGGTCAGCCCGCCCGGCCAGAACGCGCCGATCAGCTCCTCGGCCGACTCCGGCAGGTCCTCGACCAGGTCGTCGAGGGCTTCCTTGGAGCCGACGAGCACGGGGGAGGGCTTGTGCCGCCCCGGCCCTTCGCGGCCAGCAGACCGGCGACGGCCGTCGGGTCGAAGGCGTTCGCGCCGACGCCGTAGACGGTGTCCGTCGGGAGGACGACGAGCTCGCCCCGCCCCACCGCGGCCACCGCCGCGTCGAGGCCGGCGGAGCGGGCGGAGGGATCGGAACAGTCGAAGCGCCGGGTCATGGTGCCGCTCACTTCCCGCTCTCGACGCCGTGCGAGGTCACCATGCGGGCGCTGCCCTCGGCGAGCTGGTAGGCCAGTCCGACGACCGCCACCTCGCCGGACTGCACCTGCTCCGAGAGGACCCGGGAACGGTCCATGATCAACTGTACCGTGTGCCTTATGTGCTCGTCGATGATGTCGCTGTCCTCCGTCAGACCGGCGGCACGGGCCGCCAGCACGCTCGGGGTCACGCGCTCCACCACGTCCCGTACGAATCCGGCCGCCGGCAGTCCGTCCTCCACCGCGGTGCGGGCCGCCGCGACGGCGCCGCAGGAGTCGTGTCCGAGGACGACGACCAGCCGGCAGCCGAGCACGCTCGTGGCGTACTCCAGGCTGCCCAGCACCTCGGCCCCCAGCACGTGGCCGGCGGTCCGCACGACGAACAGGTCGCCGAGTCCCTGGTCGAAGATGATCTCGGCCGCGAGCCGTGAGTCGGAGCACCCGAGGATGACCGCGAACGGTTCCTGCCCGGGTGCGAGCTGGGCACGGCGGGCGGCGTCCTGATTGGGGTGGTCGGGCGTACCGGCGACGAAGCGCCGGTTGCCGGCGAGCATGGCGTCGAGAGCGACCGCGGGAGAGGTTCGAGGCATGTGCCCACTGTAACCAGCCATTCCCGGCCCGTCTCCGCCCGGTGCCGGGGGCGGTCCCGCGGCGGGCCCCTTCGCCGCACGGCGGCGGCCCGTCCCCGGCGGCCGCTCGGGAGGGGGCGTCAGACGACCGACAGGACGATCTTGCCGGTGGTGCGTCCCAGCTCACCGAGCTCATGGGCCTTCGCGGCCTCGGAGAGCGGCAGGACGGTGTCGACGACCGGGCGGAGCGCGCCGGCCTCCACGAGGGCGGTGATCTCGCGCAGGCCGAGGTGGTCGGGCTCGACCAGCACCCAAGCGGCGTGCAGGCCCTCGGGGGCGGCGGGCACGTCGTCCGGGCCGGGAAGGGTGATGAGCGGCCCCGGTCCGCAGCACCTTCAGGGAACGCTCGGCCGTCTCGCCGCCGAGGCCGTCGAGGACGACGTCGACCCCGGAGACGAGGTCCTCGAACGGCGCCTCGCGGTAGTCGATCACCTCGTCCGCGCCGAGCTCCCGGAGCAGCTCGTGCTTGGCGGCACTGGCCGTGCCGATGACGTACGCGCCGCGCGCCCTAGCGATCTGGACGGCGAGGTGGCCCACGCCGCCGGCCGCCGCGTGCACGAGCACCCGCTCGCCGGGCCGTACGTCCGCCGTGTCGACCAGGGCCTGCCAGGCGGTCAGCGCGGCGAGCGGCAGGGCCGCGGCCTCCACGTGGCCGAGGGACGCCGGCTTCGGCGCGAGGTGGCGGGCCGGGGCGACGACGTACTCCGCGTACGCGCCGGCCTGCCGGGGAACAGCGGCATGCCGTAGACCTCGTCGCCCGGCCGGAAGATCCCGACGCCCGGCCCCACCGCCTCGACCGTGCCGGAGACGTCCCAGCCGACGGCCGGCAGCGGGTCCCACGCGATGAGGCCGCCGCTCGCCCGGGTCTTCCAGTCCACCGGGTTCACACCGGCGGCGTGGACCCGCACGAGGACCTCGTTCAGACCCGGCTCCGGGCGCTCCACCTCGCGCTCCACGAGCTGTTCCGGACCGCCCCACCGCTCCACGACCACCGCGCGCATGACATCCGCCTCTTTTCTTCCCGGCCCTTCCCGACAGGGACCAGGCAGGGACTCGACAGGAGCCGCCGGAACCCCTCCGGCGGCGACCCGTTCACGATCCCGTCTCCCGGCTCCTCCCGGTGTTGGCCGTCCGGCCACTATGTGCCAGGATTTGGCCATGGATGAGACGGCACCGGACGAGACGGCACCGGACGAGACGGCTCCCCGCGCGCACCGCGTCGCGGTCCTCGCCCTGCCCGGGGTGCCGCCCTTCGAGCTAGGCATCCCCTCCCGCGTCTTCGGCAGCGTCCAGGACGCGGAGGGCCGCCCCCTGTACGAGGTCACCGTCTGCACCGCCGACGGCGCGCCCGTCCCCAGCGACGCGGGTTTCGTCGTGCAGCCGGCGGCGGGCCCGGAGGCGCTCGCCGCGGCCGACACCGTCGTCCTCCCGCCGACGCACGCCATGCCGGAGCTGGGGCGCGGCGGCCCGCTGCCGCCCGAGGTCGCCGGGGCCATCGCCGGGATCCGGCCCGGCACCCGTCTGGTGTCCATCTGCTCCGGGTCGTACGTGCTCGCCGCCGCGGGCCTGCTCGACGGCCGTCCGGCCACCACCCACTGGAACCTGGCGCCGGAGTTCCGGCGGGCGTACCCGAGGTCAAGCTCGACGAGGAGGTGCTCTTCGTCGACGACGGCGACGTGCTCACCTCCGCCGGGGTGGCGGCCGGGGTCGACCTGTGCCTGCACCTGATCCGCCGCGACCACGGTGCCGCGGCCGCCAACCGGGCGGCCCGCATGTGCGTCGTACCGCCGTGGCGGGACGGCGGGCAGGCCCAGTTCATCGACCGGCCCGTGCCCGAGCCGACCCTCGCCAGCACGACCGCGACCCGCGCGTGGGCCCTCGAACACCTCGGGGAGCCGCTCACCCTCGGCCGGCTCGCCGAGCACGCCCGGATGAGCCTGCGGTCGTTCACCCGGCGGTTCCGGGACGAGGTCGGGATGACGCCCGTGCAGTGGCTCACCGCGCAGCGCCTGGAGCTGGCCAAGCAGCTCCTGGAGACCACCGACCTCCCCGTCGACCTCGTGGCGCACCGGGCGGGCATCGGCTCCGGCAACTCCCTGCGCGCGCACATGCGGACGGCCTTCGGCATCTCGCCCGCCGCCTACCGGCGCGCCTTCGGCCCCGCCGGTCCCACGGCTACGGGGTGAGCCAGCCGCGCAGGAGACGGCTCACGGCCGGCATCGCCACGTACGTCATCAGCACGTTGAAGACGCAGGCCGTGATCGCGCCGCTGAGCAGGACGGGGAGCGTCGTCAGACGGGGCACGAGGAACAGGCTGCCGAGCACGGAGATCGGGTAGATCGCCAGGGTCGCGCTGATCGCCATCTTCCACCGGGGCGGCGCGGGACGCGTCGATCCCGGTTTGGCGAACCAGGTCTCCATGCCGGTCAGCTTGCGGCGCGCGATCTCGGTGTGGTGGTGCCCCTCGCAGTCGGCGAACCAGGCCGCCCGCTCGGGCGACTCCTGCCAGGTCCGGCAGGCCTCCGCGTCCCGGAACCGGTGCACGAGGAACCAGGGCGCGTCGCCGCCGGAGGAGCGGAAGAGGCCGTACCCGAGGTGGCCGGGGAAGGTCGCGGCGGTGTCGAGGATGCCGTGCGCCCACTGCTCGAAGGCGGCCTCGTGGCCCGGCTCCACCCGGCGGGCTATCAGGAGGGTCACCTCGCCGGTGTCGGCGGGAACGGTGGCGTGCTCAAGGCTGACCGCGGTCACATGTACTCCTCGTGATCACGCCGCGCCCGCCCACACTTTACGCGCACATCGGCGGGTCACCAGCCGAAGCGGCGGTCGACCACCGCGGCGAACTCCTCGAAGCTCAGGACGCGGTCGCCGTTCTGGTCGGCCTGGTCGAAGAGGGCCGCGGAGTCGTCGACGTCCCCGACTCCCCAGAAGGGGAGCACGCCCCGGGCCGCCAGGGTGGGCCCCTTCTCCCGCAGCGCCCGGATGACCTCGGTGCGGGTCAGCGTGCCGTCCCGGTCGAGGTCGAGGGCGTCGAAGAGGATGCGGGCCTTGTCGCTCATCACGTGTCCTGTCCGGTGGGGCCGGGCGCGGGTGCGCCCGGCTCGTCGTGTGGGGGAGGACGCGCCGGCCGCACCCCTGGTTGCCTCCCGGTCGGCGCGCCCCGCCACGTACCCTCGCCACGCTCGATTCCGTCGCTTCGGCGCTTGAATCGAGCGTGAAAGGCTGTTTCTGAGCGTGAAACGGTTGTACAGTCGGCGCATGAGCAAGGCGGAAAGGGCAGTCATGGACGAGATCGACCGGGCCATCCTGCGGGAGCTCCAGACCGACGGGCGCATTCCCTACGCGGAGCTGGGGCCCAAGGTGGGACTGTCGCCGTCGGCGGCCCGGCAGCGCCTGCAGAGGCTGATCGACGCCAAGGTGGTCCAGGTCGTCGGGGTCACCGACCCCGTGGCCATGGGCAGCCAGGCGATGGCGCTCCTCGGCGTCCGTGTCGACGGCGACTCCCGGGCGGTGGCCGACGAGCTGTCGCGCCATCAGGAGGTCGTCTACACCGTCCTCACCGCCGGCACCTTCGACCTGTTCGTCGAGGTCGTCTGCCGTCGCCCGGCCGAACTCCTCGACTTCGTCAACGACGTCGTGCGCCCGGTCGAGGGCGTCACGGCCGTCGAGAACTTCCCCTACTTCGGGATCCACACCCACCGCTTCCTCTGGGACGTCGGCTGACGGCCCCGGCCGCACCGAACGCCCCACGGACGCCGCACCCCACCGACAAGGACCGGACCAGCCATGCCCTCTTCCCCGTCATCCGGCGTCGACTTCTTCGCCCGCGAGGCACTGCCGGCCCCGCGCGTGACGGAGGCCGACGCGCGGCGCATCGCCGCCGAGGCCTTCGGGCTCGCCGCGCACGCCGCGTCGCTGGGCAGCCAGCAGGACACCAACTTCCTGCTGCGCGGACCGGACGGGACGCCCGCCGCCGTGCTCAAGATCGCCAACCCGGCGTTCAGCACGACCGAGATCGAGGCCCAGGACGCCGCCGCCGACCTCATCGCCGCCGCCGAGCCCGCCCTGCGCGTGGCGACCGTCCTGCGCGACCGCGACGGCGCGCGGCAGGCCGCCACGGTCGACACCGCCGAAGGACCGCTCACCGCGCGCCTGCTGCGCTACCTGCCCGGCGGGTCCCTCTCCGGACCCCGCCACCTCTCGCCGCGCACGGTGTCGGCGATGGGGGCCGTGGCCGGCCGGGTGAGCACCACGCTCCGCGACTTCCGCCACCCCGGACTCGACCGCGTCCTCCAGTGGGACATACGGCACGCGGACCGGGTCGTGGACCTGCTGCTCCGTCACGTGCCGGACCCGCGCACCGCGCCGCCGTCGAGACCGCCACCGCCGAGGCCTGGGCCGTCGTGCGCGAGGTCGGCGACGGGCTGCCCCGCCAGGCCGTGCACCTGGACCTCACCGACGACAACCTGGTCCGCGCGCCGGGCAGCCCGCTCCCCGTCCCCGACGGGGTCATCGACTTCGGGGACCTGACGCACACCTGGGCCGTCTCCGAGCTCGCGGTGACGCTGTCGTCCGTGCTGCACCACGACGGCGCCGAACCCCACCACGTGCTCCCCGCCGTCCGGGCCTTCCACGACCTCCGCCCCTGTCCGCCGACGAGACCGAGGCGCTCTGGCCGCTCGTCGTGCTGCGCGCCGCCGCCCTCGTCGTCAGCGGCCGCCAGCAGGCCGCCGTCGACGGGGACAACGCCTATGTGAACGCGGCGCTCGACCGGGAACGGCGGATCTTCGAACAGGCCACCTCGGTGCCCACGGCCGTGATGACCGGCCTGATCGCCGACGCGCTCGGATCGCCCCGCCGGCCGGCCCCTCCCTCCCGGTCCTCGGACCGCTCGTGGCGGACCTCGCCGGATCCGCCGCGGAGCCGCTCGACCTCTCCGCCGAGTCCGACGCGCTGGACCACGGCGCCTGGCTGGAGCCCGGCATCGAGGACCGGCTGGCGGCCGAGCTGCTCGACCGCGGCGCCGCCGCCGTGACCACCGCCTACGCACAGCCGCGCCTGAGCGCCTCCGCCGTGCTGTCGGCCACCTCCCGGCGACCGTCCCCACCGGCGTCGACCTCTGGCTCGGCGCGCCCTCCGAGCTCCGGGCCCCGCACGACGGCGAGATCGTCCACGCGTCACCCGGCCGCGCCACCTCACCTGCGGCCCCGGCTCCTCCTCGACCTGTCGTGGAACGACGCCGACACCCCGTGCCCGCCCGCCGGCACCCCGCTGCGCGCCGGCGACCGGCTGGCCGCCCTGCCCTCCCGCACCCGCCTGCGCCTGACCCTGCGGCACGGGTCGGGTCCCGAGGTCCCCGCCCTGGTCAGGCCCGAGTACGCCGCGGGCTGGCTGGCGCTCACCGCCGACCCCGCACCCCTCGTCGGCGCCCCGGCCGCCGACACCCGGCCGGGGAGGACCTGCTCGCCCGGCGCGAGGCCTCGTTCGCCACGGTGCAGGAGCACTACTACGGCAACCCGCCCCGGATCGAACGCGGTTGGCGCCACCACATGGCCTCCACCGACGGCCGCGCCTACCTCGACATGGTCAACAACGTCACCCCGCTGGGCCACGCGCACCCCCGCGTCGAGCGGGCCGTGGCACGCCAGTTGCGCCGGCTGAACACCAACTCCCGGTTCCACTACGCGGCGGTCGTCGAGTTCTCCGAACGGCTCGCCGCCCTGCTGCCCGCGCCGCTCGACACGGTGTTCCTCGTCAACTCCGGCTCGGAGGCGGTCGACCTGGCCGTCCGGCTGGCCATCGGCGCCACCGGCCGCCACGACGTCGTCGCCCTGCGCGAGGCCTACCACGGCTGGACGTACGCCTCGGACGCCGTGTCCACCTCGATCGCCGACAACCCCAACGCCCTCGCCAGCCGCCCCGACTGGGTCCACACCGTGGACTCGCCCAACCCCTACCGGGGACGCCACCGCGGCGAGGACGCGAAGGCCTACGCGGCCGAAGCCGTCCGGACCGTCGAGGAGCTCGCGGCGGCGGGACGGGCACCGGGCGCGTTCATCAGCGAGTCCTTCTACGGCAACGCCGGGGCCGTCGCGCTCCCCGACCAGTACCTCGCCCAGGTGTACGCGGCGGTGCGGCGCCACGGCGGACTGACCGTCGCCGACGAGATCCAGGTCGGATACGGCCGCCTCGGCTCCTGGTTCTGGGGCTTCGAGCAGCAGGGCGTGATCCCCGACATCGTCACCGTGGCCAAGGCCATGGGCAACGGCCACCCGCTCGGCGCGGTGATCACCTCACGGGCCGTGGCCGAGCGGTACCGCGACCAGGGGTACTTCTTCTCCTCCACCGGCGGCAGCCCCGTCTCCAGCGTCGCCGGCCTCACCGTCCTCGACGCCCTCCGGGACGAGGACCTCCAGGGCAACGCGGTACGCGTCGGCACCCACCTCAAGGCCCGCCTCGAAGGACTCGCGCGGCGCCACCCGCTCATCGGCGCCGTCCACGGAGCCGGCCTCTACCTCGGCGTCGAGCTCGTACGCGACCGCGTCACCCTCGAACCCGCCCCCGAGGAGACCGCGGAACTCTGCGACCGCATGCTGGACCTGGGGGTCGTCGTCCAGCCGACCGGCGACCACCAGAACGTCCTGAAGATCAAGCCGCCGCTGTGCGTCGACCGCGCCGCCGCGGACTTCTTCACCGACACCCTCGACCGGGCCCTCACCGAACTCCGTTGACCCCCTCGGGTAGTACGGCCGGTTGTGGGCGGCCACCGGCGGCGACTGGAAGGTCCACGCGCCGGTGGCCGGGGCGCCGTCCGGCAGGACGGTGCGGAGGTCGCGGCCCAGGTCGCCGTCCGGGGCGCGCACCACGAGGCGCGTGCGCCCGGAGTGCTCGGGGGCGGCCAGGTCGTACCAGCCGTAGGGCTGGTAGACGTTCATCGGCCCGGCGAGCAGACGTCCCTCGCGGTCGGTTCCGTAGCCGGTGACCGGGGCGGAGTTGGCGGCCACGGAGGTCAGGCCGTCCAGCCTCGCCGTGAGGTCGAGCAGCGGGGCCGTACCCCTCTCCAGACCGCCGTCCGGGCCGACCTCGGCCGAGGCGCACCGCACGGTCCACGTCTCGCCCTCGGGCCCGTTGAGGGACGGCAGGTCGACCTCGAACCGGCCCGGGTACTTGGGCTCCGCGTAGAGCTCGCGACCGGCCCTGATCGCGAACGGGTTGTCGCACACGACGTGGAGCCGGGCGATGCCCAGGAGCTTCGTCTGGTCCCAGCCCCGCGCGTACTCGGCGTAGGTCAGCCGGGGCAGGCGGTCCGCCTCGGCCGTCGGGAAGGCGATGACGTTGAACTCGATCTCCTGGGTGACGCCGCCGCCGAACGGGTACTGCGCGAAGTACAGCTGGTAGTTGAGGGAGACCAGCGCCCGCCCGTCGTCGAAGACCGCCGCCGTCAGATCCGGATGGTGCTTGGACAGCAGCGCGTGGACCGGGTCCGGATCGACCAGCCAGTCGACGCCCAGCTGGTGCAGGGCCCCGTAGTGGAAGGGGAGCCGGAAGGGCTCGGACACGGGAGGCAGCGGAAGCGGGCTCATGCGGGGGCTCCTGGGGCGGTCGGGTCGAGGAGGGTGGAAGGGCGGTCGCGGGCCGTCAGGTCCGCCTCGACGCGCTCGGCGCTGCGCAGCGCCAGCGCGGCCATCGTCAGCGTCGGATTGGAGGTGGCCACCGAGGGCATGCTGCCGCAGCCGACCGCGTAGAGGCCCGGGTGGTCCCAGCAGCGCTGCCAGGCGTCCACCACCGACGTGGCGGGCGAGTCGCCCATGATGTGGGTGCCGGCGGCATGACCGGCTCCCCGGTAGCCGTACGTGCGGCCACGGTGCTCGAAGCGGCCCGGCCAGGCCGCCGGCGGCGCGTAGTCCGTGTGGTCCTCGGCGCCGAGCAGCTCGAAGACCTGCTCCGAGACGGCCCGCGCGGCGGCCATCCCTCCTTGACGTGCTCGTCGAGGTCATAGGTGACCAGGGGCCGGGGGAGACCCAGCGCGTCCCGCTCGGAGGGGTGGAGCGTGACCCGGTTCGCGGGGTCGGCCCCCTGCTCCATCTCGAACTGGAAGGCGAACTGGCGGCTGAGCCGGTCACCTACCGCCTCCCTCAACCCGGCTCCCAGCAGCCCCCGTTCGCCGAGGAAGTGCTCCACGTCCGTCTCGACCGGACCCTTCGCCCAGATCCATCCCCACGTCCCGAACTCGACGCGGAACGGCGCCCGCAGCCGACGCCCCGGACCGGTACGGAAGCCCTCGAAACCGGAGACCGAGCCGGGACCCCGGTACGACCCGGCCCGCTCGCCCCCGGGCAGCAGCCCCCAGGTCACCAGCACCGGATGGTCCATCAGATTGCGGCCGAGCTGACCGCTGCCGTCCGCGAGCCCCGACAGGAGCAGCAGCCGGGCGTTCTCCACCGCGTGCGCGGCGAGCACCACGACATCGGCGTGCGCCACGGACGCCTCGCCCTCGTACGAGCGGTACTCCACGCCCGTGGCGCGTCCCCGCCCGTCGACGAGGACACGGCTCACCACGGACCGGTCCCGGAGCGTCACCGAAGCGCCCCACCGCCCCTGGGTCTTGAGCGGGGTGTACTTCGCGTACGACGGGCAGTGCGGGATGCAGCTCGCGTTGCCCACGCACCGGCTGTCCGGATCCGGCCGCCCGTCCCGCCCGCGCGGTACGTAGCCGCGGCCGCCGTCGTACCGGGGTCGGGGACGCCGTTGCGCGCGTGCGGGGTGCCGACCACCCTCAGCTCGACCTCCCGCAGCGCCACGGGGTCCTTGACGCGCCTCCCGTCGAGGCGGGCCGCGAGGAGGCGGTCCAGCCGGGCGGCGGGCAGGGGCCGCATGGGGAAGACGTAGCCGTCGGGGAAGCGCAGGCCGAGCCGCTCGCGCTGCTCCTCGGCGTCGGCGGCCACGCCCAGCTCCTCCTCGGCCGCCCGGTAGTGGGGTTCGAGCTCGTCGTACGTGAGCGGCCAGCTCCGCCCGTACCCGAAGGACTCGGTGTCGAAGTCCTCCGGCAGCATGCGGGGCGCGAGACCGGTCCAGATGTTGCCGGTGCCGCCGTTGGCCCGGACGTACCCGCTGGCGTACGGGAGCGGGCCGTCCTGCCGCAGATGGCCGGTCGCCCGGAAGCCGGAGGGCCCCTCCGTGCCGACGAGGTCCGAGACCTCCGGCGCGGGGCCGCCGGACGGGGCCGGTACGGCGAGCCCGGCAGCCTCCCGGAGGCCGTCAGATACGCGGTGAGCGGGTCGGCCTCCGGCGCACGGCCGCCGCGGTCCGCCGCGCCCGCCTCCAGGACGAGCACGCGCCGGCCGCGCTCCCGAGCCGGTGCGCCACGAGCGACCCGGCGACACCCGCGCCCACCACGATCACGTCGTACCGCGTCACCGCGCACCCTCCTCGGCCCAGCTCCCGTACCCCCGGGACCGGCGGCGGGGGCCGTCAGACCGGCCGCCTTCCACACCAGGCCCTCGGCGTAGGCACGCGACGAGACCAGCCTCGGCGGCGAACCCGGCCAGCTGCCCGTGTACCAGAGGTACGCGACCGCCCGAGCCCCCTCCGTCAGCTCACCTTCGGCCACCGGGAGTTCACGTATCTCCTCCAGTTCCCGCAGCAGCCTCCCGTACCGCTCGGCGCCGAGCTCCTCCTCCACCACCGCCCGGTACGCCTCGATGAGCCCGGTGGCCGCCAGGTCCTCCGCGTCGAAGCCCGTCAGCCGCGCCGACAGGTCGGTGAATCGCTGTGTCTCGTCCGTGATGGGCACGCGGGCAACGCTGCCCCGCCGCCCGCGGGACCATGCCCCGCGCCCCGGGAACGGCTTGATCATGACGGCGGGCGCTCCCCCGGACGGCTGACCCCGGGCGGCCCTTCGTTCGGCGTTCGACGGGGTGCTCGCCCGGGAGCGGATCGCCGCTGTGGGCCGGTACGTGGCGACTTCGCGCCATCGCGGGCCCGCGCCGCACGAGAACGTCTCCGGCGCCACCGCGTTCACTACTCTCGGCATCCATGAATGCCAGTCCGATCACCGGCGGTAACCGGTGCGTGGTGCCGAGGGCGAGCCGGCGACTCCGATGAGACGACTCTGGAGGCAGACGCGGTCCTTCCCGCCGACCGTGCGGCTGCTCATGGCGAACCAGTTCGCGATCAACCTCGGCTTCAACATGCTGATGCCGTACCTCGCCTCCCACCTGGCGGGCGGCCTCGGCCTCGCCGCCTGGGCCGTGGGCCTGGTCCTCGGCCTGCGCCACTTCTCCCAGCAGGGCATGTACCTCCTCGGCGGCACGATCGCCGACCGGGTGGGATACAAGGCGCCCATCCTGGCGGGCTGTCTCCTGCGGACCGTGGGCTTCGGGATGCTGGGCTGGGTGGAGAGCCTCCCCGCGCTGATCCTCGCCTCCCTCGCCACCGGCTTCGCCAGCGCCCTGTTCAACCCCGCCAGCCGCGCCTACCTGGCCGTCGAGGCGGGGGAGCGGCGCGTCGACGCCTTCGCCGTCTTCAACGTCCACTACCAGGCCGGGATGCTCCTCGGACCGGTCGCCGGGCTCGCCCTGCTGGCCGTCGACTTCCGTCTGGTGTGCGCGGTGGCGGCCGCCGTGTTCGCCGGCCTCTCCGTCCTCCAGTGGCGGGCCCTGCCCGCCCGGCGCGGCCGGAGACCGGCACCGCGCCGGGCGGGTCGCCGCGCAGTGGCGGGAGGTGGCCGCCAACCGGTCCTTCGTGCTGTTCGCCGTGGCCATGGCCGGCTCCTCCGTCCTGGCCTTCCAGACCTACATGGCCCTTCCGCTCGTCGCCGCCGAGACGCTCGGCACCGACGGCCCCCTCGTGACCGGTGGACTCTTCGTCGTGTCGTCGGCGGTGGCCGTCGTCGGACAGCTGCGCCTCACCGCGTGGGTGAGACAGCGGTGGAGCGCCCGGCAGGCACTGGTGCGGGGCCTCTCGCTCATGGGGCTGGCGTTCGCCCCGCTCGCGCTGTTCCCCCAGGACACGGTCGTGGTCAGGAGCGGCTGCCTGGCGCGGCGGCGGTACTGCTCGCCGCCGGATCGGCCGTGGTCTACCCGTTCGAGATGGACATGGTGGTGGTGCTGGCCCGGGGCCGCCTCGTCGCCACGCACTACGGGCTCTACAGCACCGTCGGGGGCCTGGGCATCACCGGCGGCAACTTCGCCGTCGGCGCCCTGTGGGACGCCGCGCGCCACGAGGAGTTCCTGGTGTGGGGAACGCTGGCCTCCCTCGGCCTGGCGTCCGCCGCCTCGGTCGCGGCGCTGGCCCGGGTGGGCCGTCTGGCCGTACGGCCGCCGGAGACCGCACCGGTCTGACACCCCGTACCGGGCCTGCGACCCCGCCCGCGAATGGCCTGTTCACGCACGGTGGACGGAGTGTCGGATCCCCCGGCCCCGGAGATACTGCCCGGAGGAAGTCACACCGACGCGGGAGGTCCACCGTTGCGGGAGACGAACGACACGGACGGCGGCCCGGACGCTTCACGGGGCAGCCGGATCCGGTGGCAGGTCGTGACGCTGCTGTTCGCGGCCGTGGTGATCAACTACATCGACCGGTCGAGCCTGTCCGTCGCCCTTCCGGCCGTCTCGCGCGACCTCGGCCTCGACGACGGCGTCTCGGGCCTCGTCCTCGGCGCCTTCTTCTGGACGTACGCCGCCTTCCAGATACCGACCGGGCGCCTGGTCGACCGGCTGGGCGCCCGCACGGTCCTGGCCGCCGCCGCGCTGAGCTGGTCCCTGGCCACCGCGCTCACCGGCCTGGCGGCCACCGGCGCCTGGCTGCTCGGGTTCCGGCTGCTCCTCGGCGCCGCGCAGGCGGCCCTCTTCCCCGCGGCGACCAGCTGTGTGGAGCGCTGGTTCCCCCGGGACGAACGGGCGCTGGCGAGCGGGGTCTACGACAGCGGGGCCCGGGTGGGCACCCTGCTCGCCATCCCCGTGTTCTCCGCCCTGGTCGCCGGCCTGGGCTGGCGGACGGCCTTCGCCGCGGTCGGACTCGCCGGCGTGGTCTGGACGGCGGTGTGGTGGCGCCTGTTCCGCGACGAACCGGCCCGCCACCCCGGCGTCTCCGAGGCGGAGCTGCGCCGGATCGACCGGCCCGACCCGGCGGGGGACCCCACGGCGCGGGACACGGCGGCGAACCCGGGTGGGGCACCCTGTTACGCAGCCGGACGGTCTGGGGCACCGTCGTCGCCGTCGTCGCCCAGTCGTACGTCATCTACTTCTTCATCACCTGGTTCCCCTCGTACCTCATCGACGCCCGGGGATTCACCCTGCTCAAGTTCGGCCTCCTCGGGACGGTTCCCGCGCTGGCGGCCGTCGCGGGGAACTGGCTCGGCGGATGGGCCTCGGACGCCCTGGTGCGGCGCGGCAGGACGGTCACCTTCGCCCGGAAGAGCTGCGGCGCGGGGGCCTGCTGGTCTCGGCCTCGGTGGGGGCGGCGGCGGTCGTCCTGGGGCCGGAGCGGCGCTCGCCCTGCTGTCGCTGTCCTTCGCCGGGGTGTCGTTCGCGACGTCCGTCCTGCTGACGGTCCCCGCCGACATCTCGCCGCCCGGATCGTCCGTGGCGGGCACGCTCCAGAGCGTCCAGAACACGTTCTCCGGCATCGCCGGCATCGCCTCCCCGCTGGTGATCGGCTTCCTGAAGGGAGCGACGGGGTCGTTCGTCCCGGGACTGCTCTCGGCCGCGTTCGTCGCCGTACTGGGCTGCCTCGCCCTGCTGTTCCTGGTGGACCGCATCGACCAGGACGTCCTGCGCGAGGACGCGAGGCGTTCTTGCGAGCCGCGCCGGACCCGGCCACGCTGGACTCCCGGGGCGGAACGACAGAAGCCGGGCGAAGTCCGGCAGCCCTGAACGAACTGGGACGAAGGAGAACCGGTGCAGGACGACGCCATTCCCGAGATCGCGCGCACGTGGATCGACGACAGGGCCTTCGCGGTGCTCGCGACCGTGAGGTCGGAGGGACAGCCGCACCTCTCGGTGGTGTGGTGCACGACGGACGGGGACGAGGTCCTCGTCAGCACGCTGCGCGACCGGATCAAGTACCGGCACCTGTCCCGGGACCCCCGGGCCACGCTGCTGGTGTACCCCCGGGACAACCCGAACTCGTACGTCTCGCTGGAAGGCACGGTCGTCCTCCAGGAGGAGGACGCCGCGGAACTCATCCAGAAGCTGTCGATGAGGTACAAGGGCCGCGCCTACCCGGACGACACCGGCGCCGAACGGGTGACGGTACGGCTGCGGCCCGAGCGCGTCTTCGTCAGGGAGCTTCCGGCGGCAGGCCGGTGACCGGCAGCTGACGGCCCGAGCGGGCGGCCTCGACGGCGAGGGCGGCGACCAGGGCCGCCGCGTGCGCCTCGCCGAGGCCGGCCGCCACGGGCGGCTTGCCGCTCGCACAGCACTCGGCGAAGTGCTCGTGCAGGCCGACGAATCCGGCGTCGTCGTCGTCGAGGACCTCGACCCGGGTCTCCGACGCGTCCGCCGCGGCGCTCTCGGTGCGGAAGTACCGCTTGTCGAACCGGCCCCGGTCGAACGCCGCCGAGCCCGCCGTGCCCACGATGTCAAGACTGCCGAACGGGATGTGCGCGTCGCTGATCCAGGAACCCTCGACGGTGCCCACGGCCCCGCTGGAAGCGGAGCAGCACCGTCGCCGCGTCCGCCACCCGGTTGCGGCCCGGATGGGTCATGGCGGTCACGGCGCTGGGCCGCTCGTCGAGCATCCACATGATCTGGTCGATGCCGTGCACGAGGGACTCCATGATGATGCCGCCGCTGCGGAGTCGTCCCACAGCCAGGCGCCCTCCCGGTCCCGCAGGCTGTACATGCGGTGGTAGGCGTGGGCGACGGCACCGAACTCGCCCGTCCGGACCCGCTGGTGCAGCGTCCGCAGCTGGGGGACGAACCGGAAGTGGTAGGGCACCATCACCGTCAGCCCCCGCTCCGCCGCCAGCCGCTCCAGGGCCGGGATGCGCTCCGGGCTCAGCCCCACCGGCTTCTCGATCACGAGGTGCTTGCCCGCGCGCAGCACCGCCTCGGCGATGTCCAGATGGGTGTCCGGAGGCGTGCAGACGATCACCGCGTCGACGTCCGGATCGGTGAGGGCGTCGTCGAGGCGGTCCGTCACCCGGGCGAGCCGAAGACGGCGGGCAGGCGGGTGGGCTGCCCGGGTTCGACGACGACACGGACGAGTTCGGACCGCTCGACGCGGCGCAGGACACGGGCGTGCCGCCCGGCGGACCAGCCGCTTCCGACGATCGCGCAGTGGATCATGCCGTTCCTCCTGTGGACGTACCGGAACCGATGACGAGGGCTCGGGCGGCGCGGGCGGCGATGAGTTCGGCGGTCAGCCCCGCGCCGTGCAGGAGTGCGCCGTAGTCGCCGGAGCCGGGGACGCCGCGAGATCGCAGCGCAGGAGCCGGGGGAGCGGCGGGCCCGCGTGCGCCTCCAGGGTGACGAGGGCCTCCGCGAGGGTGGCGGCGAGCGCCCCCGGACCGGTCTGGTCCTCGCAGGCGAGCACCAGCGCGTACGGCCTGAGCAGCTCGGCGAGCCCGTCGGGCGCCGGGGCGAGCCGGCCGATCTCCAGGGCGGAGGCGGCGATGCCGTACCGCTCGCCCAACAGCCGCGCGGCCCGCTGCGCCTGCTCGCACAGGGCGCCCTGGGCGCACAGCAGGACAGGGCCGTCCCGCCGGGCGAGCCACCGTGCCGGCGCCCAGGCTCCGGCGGTGCCCGCCGGGGGTCGAGCGTGACGGGCCGGCGGACGAGACGGACCCAGCGGGGCCCCGGACGGGCGGCGCAGTACGAGGCCAGGGCGCGCGCCCCGGCCGCGTCGGAGGGGCGACGATCTCGACGCCCGGCAGGGCGCGTACGAGAGCGGCGTCCTCGGTGGCGTGGTGCTGGGCGCCGTCGCGCCCGGCGCTCAGCCCGGTCATGCCCGCGAGGACGGTCACGTCGGCCCGGTGCAGGGCGACGAGGAGCGCAGCGGCTCCAGCGCGCGCAGGGACAGGAACGACGCGAAGCCCGCGACGACCACGCGCAGCCCGGCCCGTGCCAGGCCGAACGAGGCGGCGACGGCGGTGGCCTCGGCGATGCCCGCGTCGATCACGTGCCGCGGGTGCAGCCGGGCGAACTCCCCGAGCCGGAAGGAGAGCGTGGCGTCGCAGGTGACGAAGACGAACGGCTCGGGGCGCCGGAGGAGTTCCTCGCACAGGGCGCCCGTGAACGCCTCCAACTGGGTCTCGGGCGGGGCCGGGGCGCTCATCCGCGGCCCGCCCGCCGCTCGGCGTACATCCGGAAGTCGGGCGAGGCCACGTCCGTCGCGAGGGGCACGTGGAGGAGCGTCGGCCCCTCGGCGACGAGGGCCGACTTGAGGACGGCCTCGAAGGACGCCTCGTCCCGCACCGTGTGGGCCTGCCAGCCGAACCCCGGGCCACCGCCGTCCAGTCCGTGGGGCGAAGGACGCCACGAGCCGGGGATCTCCCAGGCTGACCGAGGACACCCGGTTGAGCAGACCGAAGGCGTTGTCGTCGAGGAGGACGAACACCAGACGGGCCCCGGTGCGGACGGCGGTCTCCAGCTCCTGGCAGGCCAGCGCGAACCCGCCGTCGCCGCCGATGCCGACGACGGTCCGCCCCGGCCGCGCGAGGGCCGCCCCGATCGCCGCGGGCAGCGCGTAGCCGATGCTTCCGCTGCCGCGCGGCGCGATCACGGACCGTCCGGCCGTACGGCAGCGGAAGTGGGCTCCCGCCCAGCTGCACGCGCGGGACGCGTCGGCGACGACGGCGGTGTCGTCCGGACACAGCTCGGTCAGGGCGTGGACGAGGGCGCCCGGCGACGGGCTGATGCCGTCCTGCGGCGGGTCGAGCAGGGCGCCCGTCGTGCCCGTCCAGCGGGGCGCGCCCGCCATCCGGCCGCGTCCAGCGCCTCGCCCAGGTCGTCCAGGGCCGCCCCGCGTCGGCGTGCAGGGCGTGCCGGGGGTGAGGATCCGGCCGAGCTCCTCCTCGTCGACGTCCACCTGGACGCAGACGGCGCCGGGGCCCGGCAGCCGCCCGTACCCCGTGGACTTGTCGCCCGCCTTGCTGCCGATCCACAGCACCACGTCGGCGCGTTCGGCGAGGGCGTTGGCGGCCGTCGACCCCTTCGCGCCGACGACGCCGATGCTGTGGGGGTCGGTCTCGGCCAGGACGCCCTTGCCGTTGAAGGTGGTGCCCACGGGGATGCCGAACCGGTCGGTGAAGTCCGCCAGTTGTCCGTACGCCCCGGAGAGCTGCACGCCGCCGCCCGCGACCAGCAGGGGCCGCTCGGCGGCCATGAGCAGGCGCACCACCTCGGCCACCTCCCGGCGGTCGGGGCGGATCCGGACGGGAGGCGCCCGGCCGCGAGGGCCCTTCGAGGGGACGTCGAGCGGTCCCTCGCACGGTGCGGCGAGGAGGTCGGACGGCACGTCGAGGTGGACCGGTCCCGGGCGCCCCGAGACCGCGAGGCGGACCGCGCGAGCGGCCAGTTCCGGCAGCCGGGCCGCGTCCGGCACGGTGAGGGTGGCCTTCACCGCCGGCCGGAACATCTCCTGGTGCCGGCACGCCGCCGTGCTCCACCGGCCCTCCTGCGCGGCGGGGACGCCACTGGTGAGGGCGACGAGCGGAACGGAACTGTTGAAGGCCTCGTGCAGGGCGGGCAGGAGCAGCGGGGAGCCGATCCCGCCGGGGGCGTCCACGACCGCGACCCCGCCGGTGAACCTGGCACAGGCGTCCGCCATGTACCCGGCGGCGGTCTCGCTGCGGGCCATCACGTGCCGCACCCCGGCGCGGCGCACGGCGGCGTACCACGGCAGCGTGGACTCGCCGGGCAGCCCGAAGAACATCTCCACTCCCGCGCCGCGCAGGGCGTGGACCAGTACGTCCGATCCGGTGCGCATCACGAACTCCTCCCGGGAACAGCGGGCCCCGTCACGGGGCGGGCGAGACGGTCGCAGGCCCGCCGCAGGGCCTCGGTCAGGTGCTCCTCCGCAGCGGCGAGGACGGCGTCGTCGGGAATCCAGCTCATCGGTACGGGGCGCTCCTCCACGGCCGGGACGCCCTTGCCGCGCGTCGTGGCGGCCCACAGCACGGCCGGACCCGCCGCGGCCCCGAGCAGCGTGCCGATCGCGTCGTCCAGTCGCGCCGCGTCGTGCCCGTCCACGGCGGCGAACGCGGGTGCGGCGGCGCTCAGCATCCGCCGGGTGGCGTCGGCCGGGGGACGGCGCCACCGGACTGGTGGCCGTTGGCGTCCACGACGAACAGGACGTTGCGCAGACCGGCGCGGACCGCCCACTGGATCCCCTCCAGGGCGATGCCGGACTGGAGTTCGCCGTCGCCCAGGACCACGGCGACGCGCCCCGCGCCGCCGAGCAGCGCGAGCCCTGGGCGAGCCCGCCGCCGCGGGCACGGCGAGGCCGAGGGACCCGCTCGTCATGCCCGCCGCCGGCAGGAAGGACAGATTGGGGTGCCCCTGGTAGGGGCTGCCCGGAGCGGCGTAACTCCCGTCCCCCCGCCAGCCGGTGACGGCGGCGTACAGGGCCGGGGCCGCGTGTCCCTTGGACAGGACGAGACGGTCGTGGTCGGGGGTCTCCTCCCCGGGACCGGCGAGGCGCAGCCGCTCGGCGAGGACCGCCAGGACGTCGGCCACCGAGAGGCAGGAGCCGAGGAAGCCCCAGCGGGAGGCCCGCACGGCGCGTACCGAGGCCAGCCGGACGCGCAGCGCCCGGACCTCGACGCGGAGCAGGCGCTCCGTGGCGTACGACGGCTCAGGCATTGGCGGCTCCGTTCCGCTCGCCGCCGGTCAGATTGACGAGGACCGGCTCCTCGCCCCGGATCTCCCCGCGCGCGGCGAGCTGGGCGGCGCCCGCGAGGGCGGCCGCCGCGGCGAAGCACACGTCGATGCCCTCGTCCTGGGCCAGCCAGCGGCGCGCGTCGATCATCTCGGCGTCGGACACGGCGGCGAAGGAGCCGCCCGTCGCGGTGGTGATGGCGCGCATGTGCGGATAGGTGTTGGTGGGGTCCCCGCGCAGGATCGCCTTGGCGAGTCCCCGCGGACGGCGCAGGACGTGGTGCGGCAGGATGCGGTCGCTGCCCTCCCGGGCGGCGTTCCACATGGGGGCGCAGCTGTGCTGCTGCACGCACACGAAGCGGGGCATCCTGCGCAGCCTGCCCATCTCCAGGTACTCGCGGGCGCCCTTGTGCGCGCCGTAGACCCCATGCCGCTGCTGATGGCCTGCACCACCACCGCCGGCTCCTCGGGCATCTGGTCGTACGCCTCCAGGTAGGCCAGCTTCAGGCCCTCGCGGCGCGCGGAGTTGAAGAACCCGCCCTCGAAGACCAGACCGTGCGCGTCCGCGTAGGCGCGGCCCGCCTTGGCGGCGCCGACGAAGTCGTCGTCGACGACGTGCAGGGTGACGCCGGGGTGGTCGGTGTACTGGTGCCGGTCGACGAAGTCGCGTCCCGCGAAGAGGTGGGCCCGCAGGCCCCGGGTGAAGGGCAGGCCCCAGGCGAAGGAGCTGGAGCTGTTGCCGGTGGAACTGGCCACGAACTCCTCCACCCCCAGCTCCTGGAAGACCGCCAGGACGCAGGCGGCCATGCGGTCCTTGGTGGTCCGCGTGGCGTTCTCCGTCTCGTCCTTCAGGTAGAGCCGGTCGAGCCCGATGCGCGCGCCGAGCGTCCGGGCGTGCACGCACGGGGTGTTGCCGTCCCCGATGTGCAGGACGGACGCGGGCCGGCGCAAGGGGAGCAGGTCGAAGTAGCGGGCTCCCGGGGCGGTCTCGTCCTCGTGGACGGCCGCCGTCTTCAGGTCGTAGACCGGATCGAGGAGTCCGCCGCAGTCGCAGGACGGTTCGGCGGCGGCGTACGGGCGGCTGCGGCCGCAGCGGACGCAGACCGCGTGGACGGACTTCTCGCTCGCCCCGAAGGGCGCGGGAGACCGCCGGAGCGGGCGGGTCATGAGTTCTCGCCTCCTTCGGGCGGGCGGACGTCGGCGGGCGACACGACGTGGAGTCCGCCGCCGGGGACCAGCCCGCGCCGGCGCCCGGTGCGCCGGTCCTCGGACAGCAGGACCACGTTCATGTGGTTCGGCAGATGGGTGTCGTCGAATCCCAGGACGTGGCCCAGGAGGGTGCCGTCGGCCTCGCGCACCGCGTCCCCGACGCAGAGCAGTCCCGCGCCGAACGCGGCGAAGCCCAGGTAGGCGACCTCGTCGACCCGGTCGCTGCCGGGCGGCGGCGGGGCCGGGTGGTCATCAGCTCGTGCACGGCGCCCGCGCACACCGCGCGGGTCTGCCAGCGCTCCAGCCTCATGCCGCGGGTGAGGCGCCGGTGCTCCATGACGGCCACCCAGGTCCCGGTCATCGGGGCGCGCGGCCAGTGCCGGGCGTCGGGCAGATCGGGCGCGGGAGCGGTGAGCCGGTGCCGTCGCAGCCCGGCGCCCACCCGCTCGGCGCCCGGACCGTCGTACGCGGGCACGGCCGTCCAGGGAGCGCCGCCACGGCGGAGCCGGAGACGTACTCACCGGTGGCCGCCGGGGTGCGCCCGATGCCGTGCCACGCCGGATATCGGGCGGCCGCCACCGCGGCGGCCCGGCGCAGCGCCGCCTCACGGGCGGCTCCAGGACGGTCTCGGGGAACTCCCGGAGCGCGCGGTCACCAGGGCCAGGGGGCCTGTCCGGTCCGTACGGTTCCCAGGGCGCGGACGAGCTCGTCGGCGGTGAAGGAGACGTGCTCGTCGCGGCCGTACCCGGGTGGGGCGGGGAGGGACGACCGGCTTCGTCGCGGCCGGGCTCGGGCAGGGCGAGGGACGGGTGATCGGTGAGACAGGTCCGCCCGTTCAGGGCGGAGTGCTCCGCACCCGGGGGCGGGGACCTCGCACGGCCCCGGCAGGCCGCGCACCAGGATCCGGTCCGGCGCGCCCTCGGCGGCGGTGAGCTGCACGGCCGACCACGCGACCAGCTCCGCGGCGTGCCCGTACAGCAGGGGCAGGACCGCCCCGGCGGTCCCGGACCCGTCGTCGAGCAGCAGCGCCGTCCCCGAGGCGGAGCCCACGGCCGCCGCCGCGAGCACCGGACCGTCCTGCGCGGCCACCGCCGCGAGGAGCGCCTCGGCGAGCCACGCCGGTTCGCGCACGGCCCCGGGTCGTCCCTGGAACCGGCGTACAGCACGGTCCGGGCCGCGGCGTCGGTGACGAAGCGGTCCCTCCGGCCGGGCATGCGGACGATGCGGAACCGGCCCGAGGCGGCCGGCTCGGCGCGGCCGGTGCGGCCCCGGTGCAGTGCGACCGGCTCGGAGGGCCGGTCGTCGGGCACGTCGAGCCGGTCGAGCGCGGGCGGGTCGACGAGCGCCGCCAGACAGACGGCGTCCGGCGGCCGGGCGTCGGGTCCGGGCGGGGCGGCGGGCCCCAGGACCGCGCCGGCGTAGGCGACGACGACGGGGTCGTTGCTCAGCAGTCTGACCCGCCGGGCGCCCACGGAGAGGTCGACGGCGTGGTCGAGCGGGGCACCGAGCGTCGAAGCGAGGAGTTCGAGGGTGTCACTGTCCTGCGCAGCGGCGGTCACGCGTCCTCCGTTGAGTCGTTCGATGACGTGGGAGTCGTTCGATGACGTCGTGGGACGGGCACCGGTGACGGCGGTGCCGGCGGGGGTCAGGCGAACCAGTCGTCGGGGACCGTGACGCCGAGGCCGGGCGTGGAGGGCAGGCTCAGGCGGCCGTCGCGGACCTCGAAGCCCCCCTGGGGGCCGTGGTCGGGATCGAGGACGACGAGCGAGAAGTAGTAGTCGCAGCCGTCGGCCAGGCGGGGCAGGGTGAGCATCTGGTGCAGCGCGGCGGTCGTGCCGAGGCGCGACTCCTCGAACGCCCCGGCGTAGCCGTAGACCCCGGACAGGGCCGCCGCCGCGGCGATCCGCCCGGTGGCGCCGTAGCCGCCGAGCTTGCCGATCTTGAGGCTGATGAGGTCGTAGCAGCCCTCGTCGAGCAGTCGGCGGGCGTCGGCGGGCGTACGGCAGCCCTCGTCGGCGCACAGGCGGACGCCCGAGGAGTCCCGCAGACGGCGGAGTGGCTGCGACTGCTCGGGCGGGAAGGGCTGTTCCACGAAGTCGATCGGGATGTCCGCCACCGCTTCAAGGAGCCGGGGAAGCGTCAGCGGGTCCGCCGTGCAGTTGAAGTCGAGCCGGAGGGTGATGTCGTCGTGGCGGCCGGCGAGGGAGGCGATCCGGGCCGCGTCCGTGCGCCAGTCCCGTACGCCGGTCTTCACCTTGAAGATCCGGTAGCCCTCCTCGTACCGGGCCCGGACGAGGTCCGCCTCCTCGGCCGCGTCCTGGGCCGACACGGAGTACGACAGACCGAGATCGGCGCGGCGCGGTCCGCCGAGCAGGGTGTAGACGGGGACGCCGAGGCTGCGCGCGGCCAGGTCGTAGAGCGCCATTTCCACGGCGCTCTTCGCTCCCGGATTTCCGACGATGGCGGCGTCCACGGCGGCCATGATGCCGTTGAGATCCAGAACGTCCCGGCCGATCAGAATCCGGCCGATGACGTTTTCGGCCACCTGGCAGATTCCCTCGGGTGTTTCCGAGGAGAATTGTGCCCAGGTCGCCGCCTCGCCGTATCCGTGGATCCCCTCGTCGCTCCGGATCCGCAGGAAGGCATTGGTCACCGAATCGATCAGGGAATCGTTCCCCATTTCCTGTTTCTCGCGGGTGGGAAGGACCCGAACCGTGGCCGAAATATGCTCTATTCGCACGTATCGTCCCCTGGTGAGATGTCATGGCATGCGGGGTTGGTGACCTTACGTTCCACTCCGACTTCCCCTACGGTAGAACGGCCCACGGCTCACTGGAAGGGCGCACCGAAAGAGCGCACGGTAGGCACGAAGGGGAGCGCATGAAAATTCTCGGCATCAACGCGATCTTCCACGACCCCGCAGCCGCCCTGGTCGTCGACGGTGAAATCGTCACCGCGCAGGAGGAGGAACGGCTGACGCGGAAAAAGGCTCGAAAGACCCTGTTCCGTTCAACCGCTGGGAGCTTCCGGAGTTCGCGGCGGCGAGCTGTCTGGCCGAATCCGGACTCTCCATGCGGGATCTCGACGCCGTCGTCTACTCCTACGAGCCGTCTCTCGTGCCGGAACCGGACCTCAGTGAACCGAGGGGCTTCTGGGAAAAGGTCCACAAGACCTACGCCCAGACGACACCCGAATTTCTGCACAGGATGTTCCCCGACCTCGATCCGGCCAAGGTCACCTTCGTCCCCACCACTTCGCCCACGCCGCCTCGGCCTATCTGGCGGCCCCGTACGACAGCTGCGCGGTCCTCGTCCTCGACGGCCGGGGCGAGCTGGCGACGCATCTCGCCGGCCGCGCCGAGAACGGCGTGCTGACCGTCCTGGCCGGTCAGCAGCTGCCCCACTCGCTGGGCCACCTGTACGAGGACGTCACGGAACACCTCGGCTTCCGCCGGTCCGCCGACGAGTACAAGGTGATGGCCCTGGCCGCCTACGGGCAGCCCGCCTATCTGCGCCGCTTCCGGGAGCGGGTGCGCGCCACCCCCGACGGCACCTTCGTCGTCGAACCGCTCGGCCTGGACGAGCTGATGCCCCGCCGGCTGCGCGGCGACAAGATGGAGTCCCACCACGCGGACCTCGCCGCCAGCGTGCAGCGACGCCTCGAAGAGGTCCTCCTCGACCTCACGCGCTGGCTCAAACAGCAGACCGGGGAACGGAACCTGGCCATCGCCGGGGGCGTCGGCTTCAACTGCGTGGCCAACTCCCGCATCGTCCGCGACGGCCCCTTCGAATCCGTCTGGATCCAGCCCGCGGCCGGAGACGCGGGCACCGCGCTCGGCGGCGCCCTGTACGCCGCGCAGGCCGCGGGCGACCCCGTGAAGCACATGACCACCGCGGCCCTGGGGCGCGGCTGGAGCGACGCGGAGACGGAGGCCTGGCTCCAGTCCAACCGGATCGCCTACTCGCGCCCGGCGGACGTGGCCTCGGTGGCGGCCCGCGCGCTCGCCGACAACAAGGTCATCGGCTGGTTCCAGGGCCGCAGCGAGTTCGGCCCCCGCGCCCTGGGCCACCGCAGCATCCTCGCCAACCCCTGCTACCCCGGCAACCTCGAACGCCTCAACGACATCAAGGGACGCGAACAGTTCCGCCCCGTGGCCCCGATGGTCCTCCTGGAACGCGCCGCGGAGATCTTCGACGGGCCGCTGCCCAGCCCGTACATGCTCTTCACCCACCAGGTCAGACCCGACTGGGCCGAGCGCATCCCGGCCGCCCTGCACGTCGACGGCAGCGCCCGCATCCAGACCGTCGACGCGGCCGACGAACCCGTCGTCGCCCGCATGCTGAAGGAGTTCGAGCGGGAGACGGGCGTCCCGGTCGTCATCAACACCAGCTTCAACGTGGCCGAGATGCCCATCGCGGACCACCCGCGCGACGCCGTCGCCTGCTTCGCCACCACCCCGATGGACCTCCTCGTCCTCGGCCCGTTCGTGCTCCGCCGACGCGACCTCGCGGCGGACTGACGATGGGCACGGCGCCGTTCGACGCCGAGGCGTTCCACCACGCGCTGGACGGCGCCTGCCGGACCGTGGGAGTGAGCGCGGAAGGCGCCGAACTGCTCCACATCACGGTGAACGCGGTCTTCCGCCTCCGCTCCGCCCCCCTCGTCGTCCGCATCGCGGGCCCTCAACTGGCCACGGAGGACGCCACCCGCATCGTCCGCCTGGCGCGGTGGCTGGAGGACCGGGGCCTGCCCACCGTGCGGCTCGCCGACCTCCCCGTCGACCAGCCCGTCATCACCGCGAACGGGATGCCGGCCACGTTCTGGCGCTACCTCCCCCAGCGGCCGGGACACGAGCCGACCGCGTCCGAACTGGCCGAACCCCTCCGCCGGATCCACGCACTCGACCCGCCCCCCTGCCCCCTGCCCGAGTGGAACCCCCTGCGCGTGGCCCGCGCCCGGCTCCGCCGTGCCCCGGACGACATCCCGCCCGACGACCTCGCCTTCCTCCACGGCCTCGCCGACCGCCTGGCGGACGAACTGCCCCGCCTTCCCTACGCGCTCCCGCGCACGGTCATCCACGGCGACGCCCACATCGGCAACATGCTCCGCGCGCCCGAGGGACACGCCGTCCTGTGCGACCTGGACTTCATGTGCCTCGGGCCGCCCGAATGGGACCTGGCCCCCGAACTCATCGGCTGCCTGCGCTACGGACGCCCCTGGGCGCACTACGAACGCCTCGTCGACGCGTACGGTTTCGACCCCCGCGACTGGGACGGCCTGCCCGCCCTGATCCGCGTCCACGCGCTCAACGTGCTCACCGTGGTGCTGCCGATGCTGCGCACCCACCCCTCCCTGCGCGCCGAATGGAGCCGACGCATCGGGTCCCTGCGCGACGGGGTCAGGACGGGGCCGTGGGTGTCGTACCGGACCGTCATGTGAACGCGACGGCGCCCCGCCCGGACGCTCGGGCGGGGCGCCGTCGCGTTCACCCCACCCGGGCCGTACGGGCGAGGGCGTCCCGGGCCGCCTCCTCGGCGAGGGCGCGGTCCTCCGGGACGAGGCCGATGCGGGTGCGGCGGTCGAGGAGGTCGGAGGTGTCGAGGGCGCCTTCGTGGTGGACGGCCCACAGGAGTTCGGCGCGGGTGACGGGGTGGCCGGGGACGACGGGCTCGGCGAGGAGGGGTCCTGGAGGCCGAGGGCGTGGACGGCGGGTGCCTCGGTGCCGTAGCGGTGGACGAGGCGGGGCGGGGCGTCGAGCCCGGCGAGGGTCGCCGGCCGGGCGGCGCCGACGAGGGGCAGGGAGGCGGTGCGGCACGCGCCGGCGGTCAGGCCGCGCGCGGCCACGGCGGCGTCGACGGCGTCCTGGGCCATCCGGCGGTAGGTGGTCAGCTTGCCGCCGACGACGGTGACGACGCCGTCGGGCGAGGTGAGCACGGCGTGCTTGCGGGAGATGTCGGCGGTGCGGCCCTCGGAGTCCCGGGTGTCGAGCAGGGGCGCAGTCCGGCGAAGGCCCCGACCACGTCGGAGCGGCGGACGGAGACGTCGAGGGCGGAGCCGAGGACGTCGAGGAGGAAGCCGATGTCGGTCTCGGGGACCTCCGGCACGTCGGGGACGTCGCCGTCGACGGGCTCGTCGGTGAGGCCCACGTAGACGCGTCCGTCGCCCTGGGGCAGGACGAGGACGAAGCGGTTCGTCTCGCCGGGGATCGGGATGTGCAGGCCGGCGGAGAGCCGGCCGAGGGTTTCGGAGCGCAGGACGAGATGGGTGCCGCGCGAGGGCCTCAGCCGGACGTCGTCGACGAGGCCGCCGGCCCAGACCCCGGCCGCGTTGATGACGGTGCGGGCGCGGACGCGCAGCTCCTGGCCGGTGGTCTCGTCGCGCACCAGGGCGCCGTCGCCGTGGAGTTCCAGGGCCCGGACGCGGGTGAGGACGCGGGCGCCGTGGGCGGCGGCGGTGCGGGCGATCGCGGTGACCAGGCGCGTGTCGTCGGAGAGCTTGCCGTCCCAGGACAGGAGGCCGCCGCGCAGGCCGACGGGGCGCAGGGCCGGGGCGAGGTGGCGGGTCTCGACGGCGGACAGCGTGCGCGGCTGCGGCAGCGTGCGGCGCGCGGTGCGGGCGGAGACGCGCAGCAGGTCGCCCGCGACGAACCCGGCGCGGGCGAGGGCGGCCTGACCACGGCTGACGAGCGGGGTGAGGGGCAGCACGAAGGGCTGGGCGCGGACCAGGTGGGGGCGGTGCGCTCCATGAGGATGCCGCGCTCGACGGCGCTCTCGTGGGCGACGTCGAGCTGCCCGGACGCGAGGTAGCGCAGTCCGCCGTGGATCAGCTTGGAGCTCCAGCGGGACGTGCCGAACGCGAGGTCGTGGGCGTCGATCGCGACGACGCCGAGCCCGCGGGCGGCGGCGTCGAGCGCGGCTCCGGCTCCGGTGGCGCCGAGCCCGACGACCAGGACGTCGACGACGGCGTCGCCGTCGGCGAGCCGCTCCAGTTCGCTCCGGCGCCGCTCGGCGTTCAGCGAGGATCCGGGCAGGGCGATGCCGCTCGTGGGGTCATGGGGTGAGGGTCCTCTCCAACAGGGTGCGCAGCTCGTCCAGGAAGGCGGCTTCGCTCAGTTCGGGATCGGTCTCGTCGGTCATGGTGCGCAGCGAGAGCGTGAAGGACTGGACGACGAGCAGCAGGGACCGGGCCTGCAGGTCGGGCCGGACGTGGCGTACGGAGCCGTCCTCGTGGCCCTCCTCCAGAGCCGTGTGGAGCAGCCCGAGCAGGGCGTCCTGGCTGGCGCCCCGCCGGTCGAGGATGTACGGCAGCAGCAGCTCGGGGTCGACGTCGAGGATCTTGTGGAACAGCGGGTGGGCCCGGAAGGCCGCGGCCCCCGCGACGAGCCCCTCGACGATCCTTTCCCGCTGGGGCCGGTCGTCCTCGTCGAGCGGCATGGCGCCGGCGGCGACGGCGATCCACTCACGGGTCATCAGGTCGCCGACGAGGCTGCGCACATCGGGCCAGCGCCGGTACAGCGTCATCCGGGACACGCCGGCCCGCCGGGCGACGTCGGTGAGGGTGGTCCGGCGCACGCCGACGGCGAGCACGCAGTCGCGTGCGGCGTCGAGTACGGGATCTGCGTCCGCATGGTTGTGACGAATGGGCGTCATCTGTCACAGTGTAATGCCAGCGCAGGCCGAGTGGCAGCGCCGTTCGTGAAACAGACCGTGAGGAACCTCTCGAAGTGGACATGTTGTGGAGCGGCTGGGGCGACCCGGCCAAGGCGGCGCCCCTGCCCGAATCGGTCACCGGCCTCCTGCGGGACCTGCTCGGCGTCACCCCCGCGAGAGCGGCCCGTCCGCCCTCGCCGACATCGACGTGCCCGCCCCGGCACTGACCGACGAGGCGAGCGCCGCCCTGCGCGCCGCCGTCCCCGCCCCGGACGGCGTCCGGGACGACGCCGAGAGCCGCATCCGGCACACCCGCGGCAAGTCGACCCCGACCTCCTGCGCATCCGCGCCGGCGAGGTCGACGACATCCCGGCCGCCGTCGTCCTCCCCGGCAGCCACGACGAGGTCCTCGCCGTCCTCGCGGCCTGCGCCGCACACGGCCTGTCCGCCGTCCCGTTCGGCGGCGGCACCTCCGTCGTCGGCGGCCTCGCGCCCACCACCAAGCGGCCCTTCGTCGCCCTCGACCTCCGCCGCCTCGACCAGCTCCTCGCCGTCGACGAGGTCTCCCGCACCGCGGTCCTGCAGCCCGGTCTGCGCGGCCCGCGGGCGGAGGAGCTGCTCAACGAGCGGGGCTGGACGCTCGGCCACTTCCCGCAGTCCTTCGAATGGGCCACCGTCGGCGGCTTCGCCGCCGCCCGCTCCAGCGGCCAGGCCTCGGCCGGCTACGGCCGCTTCGACGAGATGGTCCTCGGCCTGACGGTCGCCACCCCGAAGGCACCCTGGAGACCGGCCGGGCCCCGCGCTCCGCCGCCGGCCCCGACCTGCGCCAGCTGATCCTCGGCTCCGAAGGCGCTCTCGGCGTGATCACGGCCGTGACCGTGCGCATCCGCCCGCTGCCGCGGAAGCGGGTCTACGAGGGCTGGCGCTTCGCCTCCTTCGAGGCCGGCGCGGCGGCGCTGCGCCGCCTCGCCCAGGACGGCCCGCGCCCCACCGTGCTGCGGCTGTCCGACGAGTCCGAGACCTTCATCGGCCTCGCGCAGCCGGACGCCATCGGCAGCACCGAACTCCCGCAGAACCCGGGCTGCATGGCCATCGTCGGCTTCGAGGGCACCGAGGCCGAGACCGCCGCCCGCCGCGCCGCGGCGCGCGAGGTCCTCCTCGCCTGCGACGGCGAGTTCATCGGCGAGGAACCCGGCGACAAGTGGGAGCACGGCCGCTACAACGCGCCCTACCTGCGCGACGCGCTCCTCGACGCCGGCGCGTTCGCCGAGACCCTGGAGACGGCCGCCTTCTGGTCCGCGATCCCCGGCCTGTACACGGCGGTGCGCGACGCCCTGACCGGCGCCCTCACCGAGGCCGGCACCCCGCCGCTCGTCATGTGCCACATCTCCCACACGTACGAGAACGGCGCCTCGCTGTACTTCACCGTCGTCTCCGCCCAGGGCGAGGACGCCGTCGCGCACTGGGAGCCGGTGAAGCGGGCGGCCAACGACGCGATCCTGGCGGCGGGCGGCACCATCAGCCACCACCACGGCGTCGGCACCGACCACCGCGACTGGTACGCCCGCGAGATCGGCCCCCTCGGCATCCGCATGCTGCAGGCGGTCAAGGCCGAGGTCGACCCGTCCGACGTGCTGAGCCCCGGGGTCCTCATCCCCGTCCGCTGAGCACCGCCCCGAACCCTCCCTCCCGACCCTCTCCTTCTGCCGCCCGGAGGCCAGATCCATGCGACAGTTCACCGCCGTCGTCAACCCCACCGCAGGGGTTCCAGCGGCACGGCGGGCCTGCTCCCGCTGGCCCGGCTGCTGCGGGAGGCGGGCGCGCGGCTCGACACCGTCTACAGCCGCAGCCTGGAGCACGCGCAGGAAGTCGCCCGGGAGGCGGGGGCGAAGGGCACACCGTGCTCGCCGTCGGTGGTGACGGCATGGCCGGCACCGTCGGCGGCGCGCTCAGCGGCACGGACACGGTCTTCGGCCTGGTCCCCGCCGCCGCGGCAACGACTTCGCGCGCGCTCTGGGGCTCCCCACCGACGCCCCGGGCCTCGCCAAGGTGCTGCTCGACGGCGAACCGCGGGCCGTCGACACCATCGAGGTGGAGTCCGCCAGGCACCGGGGGTCCACGTCCTCGGCAGCGTGTACGCGGGGTCGACGCGGTCGCCAACCGCCACGCCAACGCCTCCCGCCTGCTGCGCGGCGCGGCCTCCTACTACGCCGGCGGCCTGCGCGCGGTCCTCGCCTGGAAGCCCGCCGCGTACCGCATCACGATCGACGGCGTCCCGCACGAGCGCACCGGCTACACCGTCGTCGCGGCCAACTCCGGCTTCTACGGGTTCGGGAGGAACATCGCACCGGGCGCGCGGCTCGACGACGGCCTCCTCGACGTCGTGGTGATCAAGGAGGCCCCCAAGCGCCTCTTCTTCGCCATGATGAACGAACTGAAGACGGGCGCGCACGTCGACCGTCCCCAGATAGAGATCCTGCGCGGCCAGGAGGTCCGCATCGAAGCCGACCGCCCCTCCCGTACGGCGCGGACGGCGAGGTCGACGCGACCCTGCCGGTGACCCTCCGAGCGAGGCCGGCGGCCCTCCGCGTACTGGCCTGACGGCGCCTCGGAACGACGGGGGCGGGGCCGGGCCCCGTCCTCAGCGCGGTCCGCCCGTCCTCAGCGCGGTCCGTGGGTCTGCAGGAAGACCACAGGCCCGCCGTCCAGCCGACCGGCCGCGTCGAGGTCGAGCAGGGCGGCGAACGCCTTGGCGGTGTAGGTGCGTTCCAGCTCCAGGCCCGCCCGCGCCGACGCGCGGTCGAGGGCCCGGTCGCCGGCGGCGGTGGGGTGGGCGTAGCCGTCGCCCAGCCAGGCCGTCTCCAGACGGATCGCGTCGGGACCGGGCACGGCACCGTCCAGGTCGGCGCCCCGGGCCCGGAGCAGGTCCGTGGTGCGGCGGGTCAGCCCGAGGAGGGCGGCGGAGTCCAGCCGCAGGGTGTCGTTGACCACGACGCCGAGGACGCGGGTGCGCAGCCCCGCGAGCCGCAGTCCGAGGGCCAGACCCGCGGCGGTGCCGCCGGACCCGACGGCGGTCATGAGCCAGGCCGGCTCCGGCAGTTCACCGGCCTCGACCTGCGCGCCCAGCTCCAGGGCGATCTCGACGGCGCCGAGCGTGCCGTGCGGTGAGGAACCGCCCGCCGGAAGGTAGTACGGCAGGGCGAGGCCGTGGGCGTGCCGGGCGAAGAGCCAGGGCGCGGCCAGCACCAGCCTCGTCCTGGTGCGCAGGAAGTGCAGCGTCGCCCCGGAGGCGCGCAGCCGTTCCAACTGGGCCCGCACGTGCGCGTCCACCGGCTGGTCGATCAGCCCCAGGGCCACCCCGAGCCCCAGCTCCCGCGCGTACCGGGCGACGGCGAGGCCCCAGTGGGTGCCCAGGCCGCCGACCGTGAGGATCGTCCGCGCACCGCGCCGCCGCGCCTCCGGCAGCAGCCACTCCAGCTTGCGGACCTTGTTGCCGCCCCAGCCGCCGTCGCCGTATCCGCTCTCGTCCTTGACCCACACCCCGGCCCGCGTGCCCAGACCGGTCAGCCGCCGCACCGGCGTGGGGGCCTCGCCAAGACGGAGGAAGGGCAGCGAGCCGGCCAGTTCGGGGCAGCGTCGGTGCAGCAGCGGGGCAGACATGGAGGAGACGGTAGAGCACCGGGGTTCCGCCGGCCGGGGAATCCGGTCGAGGACGGGAAGAAAGCTTCGCCCGCGCCCTCGCGGGCCCGCGTACGGACGCGGCGGTAAGACGTCGTTTCTTATGGCTGGATTGGTGGGGTCCGTTGTTGCGGTCAGTGCGGATGCGTGGTGCCGCGCACGTACCACTGGTCGGCGTTGTGAGGGAGAAACCCCTTGGTCCCGTACTCATCAGAGATCGAGATGGAGAGGTACACACTGCACGTCTGGCCGGTGGCGACACCGGGATAGTCGAGTCTGATCCCCGGCGACTCGTCAGGGAATGTGTCGAACACCCAGTTCGCCGGACCGGTGTGAACCCTGCTGTCTGCCTCCCCGCAACCCGGCCCGGGATCTGGCACCTTCTCCAGCTCTGCAGAGCCGTCCGCCCTGACCGTCAGCCGCCCACCGTCCGAGGCCGACCAGACCCCTTGCACGTCACTGACGGTGAGCGAAGGGTCGTCAGGAGCCTCGGTCAGGCCTATGAGAACGCTGGCCAGTGCCGCAATGACGAACGCTCCAGCGGCAACAGACAACCAGACGAATACCCTTGGCCGATCATTCACTGAGACCCTCCCCCAGCGCAGGTGACCTGGGCATCTCCCAGTTCCCGCCTGCGCCTCAATCATGATCCCGACACAGACCAGAGGGAACCCGGCTTGAAACCTTGGCAACTGTTGCTGGCCCGCGAGGCGAGCGATCGGGCTTTCCGGCTCAGGCCTTGCCTCCGGAGGTCAGCCGACGGTAGCCGATGAGTGTCGCGGCTATGCCGACAAAGGCGAGGAAGTGCTCGGCCTTGCGTTCGTAGCGTCGGTGGAGCCGGCGGCAGCCGGCCAGCCAGGACACGGTTCTCTCGACCACCCACCGATGCCGGCCCAGTCGCTGTGAGGACTCGACGCCCCTGCGGGCGATGCGGTGGCGGATACCGCGCTCGCGGAGCCATCGGCGCAGGTGGTCGTAGTCGTAGCCCTTGTCGGCGTGCAGTTTCGCCGGCTTCCGGCGCCGGGGTCCGCGGCGGGAGCGGACGGGCGGGATGCCGCGGACGAGCGGCTCCAGGCCCTGGCTGTCGTGCATGTTCGCGCCGGAGATACCCAGCGACAGCAGCAGCCCGTTCCGGTCACAGATCAGATGAATCTTCGATCCCAACTTGCCGCGGTCGGTCGGATTCGGTCCCGTCAGCGGCCCCCTTTTGCCGCCCGCAGACTGACGGAGTCGATCGCGCACCGCGACCAGTCCAGCTCGCCCCGCGCTCCGAGTTCGTCAAGGACCACGCGGTAGAGCCTCGCCCAGACCCGATCCCGGCTCCACTGAGCGAACCGGCGGTAGACCGTGGGCCAGGCCGGGCCGAACACCGGCGGCAGCTGCCGCCACGTGCAGCCCGACGTCGCCACGAAGATGATCGCGGCCAGGGCCTCACGGTCACCTGCCCGGCGTCGGCCACCGCCCTGCGGACGTATCACCTCCGTCGGTGGCACCACCCGCCGGAACAGCACCCACAACTCGTCCGGCACCAACCGCTCAACCAGATCCGTCATGCACGGATCAACGAACGATCACGCCATAAGAAACGACGTCTAAATGGGTTGAGCCCAGGGGCGCGGTGCCGGGAGGATCGGGGGACACCGATGAGTTCTGCCCGGCGTCGCGGTCTGTCCGTGTGACCCGCCCCGAGCGGAGGGCACTCACATGACGGAAGGCACCATGCTCGCATCCCCCGCGGAGCCGGCGCTCCCACCCGCCCGTGTCACCGCAGTACTCCGGATCCTCGTGCTGTCGACCTTCGTCGTCCTCCTCAACGAGACGATCATGGTCAACGCGATCCGCGCGCTCATGCGCGAGTTCGAGGTCACCGCGGCAGCCGCGGGATGGCTGTCCACGTCCTTCATGCTCACCATGGCCGTCGTCATCCCGGTGACGGGATGGTTCCTCCAGCGGGTCACGACCCGGACCGCCTTCGGCATCGCCATGGCGCTGTTCCTCGCGGGCACGTCCCTGGCCGCGGCCGCGCCCGCCTTCCCCGTGCTGCTCGCCGCCCGCGTCGTCCAGGCCGGCGGCACCGCCGTCATGATGCCGCTGCTCATGACGACGCTGATGACCCTCGTGCCCCGCACGACCGGGGCCGGGTCATGGGGAACATCACCCTCGTCATCTCCGTCGCACCCGCGCTCGGCCCCGCGGCCTCCGGCGTGCTGCTGCAACTGGGGACCTGGCGCCTGCTGTTCCTGGCCGTGCTGCCCATCGCCGGAGCCATGGCCCTCCTGGGACGGCGCCGGCTGGTCAACATCGGCGAGCCGCAGGCCGGACCCATCGACTGGCCGTCCGTACCCCTGGCGGCGGTGGGCTTCGGCGCCCTCGTCTACGGCCTGAGCGGGCTCGGCGCCGAGAACACGGCCCAGGCCCCCGTGCCCCCGGCGGTCACGACCCTGGTCGGCGCCGTCCTGGTGGGCCTGTTCGCATGGCGGCAGCTGGCGCTGCAGCGCTCCTCCACACCCCTGCTCGACCTGCGCACCCTGACGTACCGGCACTTCTCCGTGGCGCTCGGCCTGATGTGCCTGTCCTTCATGGCCCTCATGGGCGGGTTCATCCTGCTGCCGATCTACCTCCAGGAGGTGGTCGGCCTGAGCTCGCTGCGGACCGGGCTGCTCCTCATCCCCGGCGGCCTGACCATGGGCCTGCTCGGACCGCAGGTCGGCAAGTTGTACGACCGGCTCGGCGCCCCCCGCCTCGTCGTCCCCGGAGCCGTGCTCACCGCGGCCTGCCTCGCCCTGTTCGCCTTCCTGGGCGAACAGACCTCGCCGTGGCTGGTGCTCGTCCTCCACGTGGCCCTGAGCGTCGGCATGGCGTTCATGTTCACCCCCGTCTTCACGTCCGGCCTGTCGGTGCTGCCGCCGCACCTCTACCCGCACGGCTCCGCGATCCTGGGCTCGCTCCAGCAGGTCGCGGCCGCCGCCGGCACCGCCCTGGTCATCAGCGTCATGTCGGGACACGCCGCCACGGCGGCCGCCGGCGGCGCCGACACCACCGGCGCCCTGGCGACGGGCATCCGGTGGGGTTCGGCGTCGGCGCCGTGATCAGCGTACTGGCCGTACTGATCGCCCTGCTGGTCCGCACCCGCCCGCTCCCAGCAGCCCGCCGAGCCCAAGGCCCAGGACGAGGCGGCACCGAGCCCGTCGGCGTGACCAGGCAGGCCGTCACGCTCCCCGGTCGTCACGCTCCCGGTCGTCACGCTCCCCGGTCGTCAGGAGACGGCCGGGAGCGAGGCTCACGCGTCCGGCACGGGCGTGGCGTGGTGGTAGTACATCCGCCACCCGGTCTCCTCGTCCAGCTTCCGCCAGATCGAGCTCCTCCGGGCCCGCCTGCCGTCGAGCACGGTCTCGAACGTCAGGTGCACGATCCCCGGCGCCAGCACGGCGCCGGTCATCCCGGTGGCGACGTACCGCGGGCCGTCGTCGGCCGCGCCCTGCATGACCGGCATCGCCGCGAGCATCGACCGGCGGTCCCACCTCCGGCCCGAGGCGCCCACCTCCACGAACTCCGGATCGAGCAGCCGGTCCGTCGACTCCCTGGACGACCGCACGGCCGGACTCAACAACAGCAGCTCCCGCTCGATGACCTCGGCCACGCTGCTTTCCCTGTCCCTGTCCGTCTCCATGGGAGCATCCTGCCCCAGCTGACCTGGCCGTTCGCAAGCGAATTGACGGGGCGCCCCCTCCCCGGGCGCGGCGGTGACCTTCCGGTGCGCGTCCGGTCGGTACGTTCCCCGTACGCCCTCGAAGCGGATCGAAACGGATCGGAGCGCCGGAGCGACATGAGCACGCGGAACGAGCACCACAGCGACACCCCCGACCCCGAGCAGCGGCCCCGGCTCGTGGAACTCCAACCCGAGACCACCGCCGTCGTACGCGGCGCCGTGCCCCTCGGCGACCTGCGCACGTTCTTCGACGAGGCCTTCGGGGCGCTCGGACGGGTGCTGCAGAGGCAGCAGGTCCCGCCGAGGAGCGCCGCGTTCGGGCTGTCCCACGGGGTACCGGGGAGACGCTCGACCTGGAGGTCGGATTCGTCACGGACCGGGAGGTCAGCCCCGAGGACGGAGTCGTCGCCGGCGCGCTCCCCGGCGGGAGGGTCGCCCGCGTGACGCACCACGGCGGCTTCGACGGACTCGGGGAGTCCTGGGAGCGGCTCGGAGACTGGATCCGTGCACAGGGCCTCCGGGCCGGCGAGGACCGCTGGGAGGTGTACGTGACCCGCCCGACACCGGACATGGACCCCCGGGACCTGCGGACCGAACTCAACTGGCCGATCGCCGACTGAGGGCACCGCACGATCCACCCCGGCCGCACCCCTTCCTGTACGGCCGCACCCTTTCCTGTACGGCCGCGCCCCTTCCGTACAGTCGCGCCCCTCGCGTACGGCCGTGCACTTCTCGTACGGCCGTGCACTTCTCGTGCGGCCGTGCACTTCTCGTGCGGCCGTACACCTCCCGTACGGCGTTCAAGCCTCCGGGAGCCGCCCCGCCCCGCCGAGCCCCGGCGCGCCCCAGACCGGGAACCACCGCTCCATGTCCGGCTCCATCGCGAGGTCACCGGCCAGCAGCCCCCTGACCTGGAGCTCCAGGGCGTTGTCGCGGCTCTCGGCGCGATCGGCGCGCGGCGCGAAGGGGTAGAACGTGCCGCGCTTGTAGAGGTACACGAGCGCGAGGTCGCGTGCCCGGTGTCCGTCGGCCTCCGGATCGTCGGCCGGTGGGCGGAAGGCGGTCAGGGAGCAGAGCAGGTTGGGGCCGAAGCCGGCCTCTTCGAGGAGGGCGTTGACCGCGTGCAGGTCGTTGACCAGTGTGATCAGGTCCTCGGCGGGACGGCGTACGGTGAGCCAGGTGTAGCCGTACGCGTCCGGGGCGTACGTCACGGGGGGCGCCCCCGGTCCGGCGGTCGCCTCGACGTCGAGGAGGTCCCGTACGTCTTCCTTCAGGCGTGCGAAGGCGCTGCCCTCCACCGCGGCGAAGCAGACCGAGCCCGCGCCGGCCGGGACGAAGCCCGTGCCCGCCTGGAGGGTGAGGGCCGCGGCCGGCAGCCCGAAGAGACGGTCCAGATCGGGCCGGACCGGCCGGCTGCGCCCGAGGATGCTGTCGAGCAGTCCCACCGCCGTCACGCCCCGCCGAGCTGCGCCGAGATCCGCGCGAGCTGTTCGAGCCGCTGTTCCAGGGAGGGTGGGTGGAGAGCAGCCGGCTCAGGCTCTCCTGCGAGGAGAAGGCGGGCGCGAACCAGAAGGCGTTGTACGGCTCCGCCTTGCGCAGGTCCTTCGTCGGGATCCGGGCCATCTCGCCGCTCACCTTGGTGAGCGCGGAGGCGAGCGCCGACGGCCGGCCCGTGAGGAGCGCGGCGGCGCGGTCGGCGGCCAGCTCGCGGTAGCGGGACAGGACGCGGGTCAGCAGGAAACTGACGACGTACACGGCCGCGCTGACCACCGGGACGAGGATCACGGCGAGGCCCATGGTGCTGTCCCGGCTGCGGCCGAGACCGCTGTAGAGCGCGACCCGCGTCATCATCCCCGCGAGGACGCCGAGGAAGGACGCGATGGTCATGACCGCGACGTCCCGGTGCGCCACGTGCGACATCTCGTGCGCGAGGACCCCCTCAAGCTCCTCCGGCTCCAGGCGCCGCAGCAGACCGGTCGTGACGCAGACCAGCGCGGTCTTCTCGCCGCGGCCGGTGGCGAAGGCGTTCGGCACGTCGCTCTCGGCGATCGCCACCTTCGGCTTCGGCATGTCGGCCAGCGCGCAGATCCGGTCCACGGTGCCGTGCAGCTCGGGGGCCTGCTCGCGGGTCACCTCGCGTGCTCCCATGCCCAGCGCGGCGATCCGGTCGCTGAACCAGAACTGCCCGACGAACAGGGCGCCCGTGATCAGCAGGATGACCGGCCAGGATCCGCGCAGCAGGACCAGCAGGACGCCGACGAAGACCACGTACAGCAGGCCGATCAGGAACATCGTCGTCGCCATGCGCGTCGCGAGCCCCCGGTCGGGGGTGTAGCGCGAGCGGGACGAGGACCGGGTTCTGGGCATCCGCGCACCCTCTTCCACCAGCGGGCGGAACCGGCCGAACCCCGGGCGGGACAAGCCTTCCGCCCCCTCCTGCCAGTGTGCTCCCCGCGCGCCGGAACGGACGGGAGGAGCCGGTCGGACCGTGGGTTACCCGGCGGCGAGCCGGGCCTTCTTGACCTTGTTGCCGCAGGTGTTCATCGAGCACCAGCGGCGGTTCCCGCCGCGGCTGGTGTCGAGGAACAGGCCGGCGCAGCCGGGGCCCTCGCACGCCTTGATCCGGTCGCGGCGGGGGCCTCCGAGGACCTGTACGGCGTCGGCGGCGAGCACGCCGAGCGCGTCCGGCACCGGTTCCCGTGCGCCGAGGCGCCAGACCGCGAGGCCGTTCCCGTCGAGTGCGGGGCGGGCCGTCCGGCGGTCGCGGTCCTGTTCAGGACCGCCGTGTCGTCAGGTCGGGCCGCCGGCCGGCGGCGACGGCCAGTCCGGCGCGGTAGACCGCCTCGCGCAGGCCGAGCGCGGTCCGGAGGTCGGCGGGCGAGACGTCGGGGACGTCGAGCCCGGCGGCGTGCAGCCAGAGCTTCAGCCGGTCGGGGCCGGAGAGCCGCTCCCGGGGCCGTGCCGCCCGGTCGCTGAGCGTGGCGGTGAAGCGGAACGCCAGTACCTCGTTGTCCAGCCGGAACAGTCGACGGGCCTCCATGGTCACCGCCCTCCGTACCGTCGTGGATCGTCGTACGAACCAGCTTAGCCGGTTCGACACGGGCGTCGCTCCGCGCCACAATGGAACCGTCTCGGACGGTTCACAGCAGGAGGTCGTGTGATGGGTGAGGTCGCGGTCGTCGGTCTGGGCGGGATGGGGCGGGCGATCGCGCGCAACCTGGTGCGGGCGGGGCACGAGACGGTGGTGTGGAACCGCTCGGCCGGGCCCGCGGAGGAGCTCGTGGAGGCCGGTGCGCGGCGCGCCGAATCCGTCGCGGAGGCCCTCCAGTGCCCGGTGGTGTTCTCGGTCCTGTCCGACGACGCGTCCGTCGCGGAGGTCTTCCTCGACTCCGGTGTCCTCGGCGAGGCCCGGCGCGGGGCGGTCCACGTCAACGCGGCCACGGTGAGCGTCGGACTGGCCCGCCGCGCCGCGGAGGAGCACGCCGCGCACGGGATCGGCTACGTCGCCGCCCCGGTGTTCGGCCGGGTCGCCGTCGCGGAGGCGGGTGCGCTGAACGTCCTCGCCGCGGGAGAGCCCGGACTCGTCGACCGGGTCCAGCCGTTCTTCGACGCGATCGGGTCCCGCACCTGGCGCCTGGGCGAGCTGCCCGAGCAGGCCAACACCGCCAAGATCCTGGGCAACTACCTGATCGCCTGCGCGATCCAGTCGCTCGGGGAGGCGATCAGCGTCGCCGAAGCGGCCGGCGCCGACCCGGCTCGGTTCGTCGAGCTGCTGTCCTCGACGCTCTTCCCCGGGCCCGTCTACTCCGGATACGGGGCGATGATCGCGCGGCGGAGCTACCAGCCGGCCGGGTTCACCGCGGCACTCGGGCGCAAGGACCTCCACCTCGCCCTCGACGCGGCGGCCGGCCAGGCGGTCCCCCTCCCGTTCGGCGAACTGCTCAGGGACGTGTTCGACCAGGCGATCGCCGACGGCCGCGCGGCGGACGACTGGGCGGTGATCGCCGAACAGCAGCCGCGATGAACCCCGCGTCCCCGGCCGTCACACCCGCCGGGGACGAGACCGGGCCGAGGCGAGACCGGGCCGGGGCGAGACCGGGCCGGGGCCGAGGCTGGTACGGGCGTCACGAATGGTCCCCGTGGTGCGGGGACCCGGTGTCGGGCGTCGTGGTCGTCGTCGAGGACGGGTCCGGACCGGGGCCGATCGGTCCCACGGCCGCCCCCAGCGCGTACGACCCCACGAAGACCAGGCCCAGCAGCAGGAGGAATCCCGCCAGGACGACCGGAGGCGAGCGGAACCGCCCGGCCGTTCCGGCGGGGGACGAGGGGTCGCGCGGCTTGTCCATGGATCGCCTCTCCAGAGCGGGTCGTACGGCACCGGAGGGATCGGGCCGTGTCTCCGCAGGAGTCGGACGGCCGCGCGGTTCGGTTCCCGGCCGCTCCCACCAGTCGCGCGGGCCTCAGGCGGGTGCGACGGCCGAGCCCTGACGGTTCCGCAGGACGCGCCGGGCGACGGACGAGACGTGCTGCTCGTCCGGCCCGTCGAGGATCCGTGCCGTCCGCCCCGTACGGAACAGCGCCGGCAGGGGCGTGTCCGGGCCGAGCCCGGCCGCGCCGAAGACCTGGACGGCCCGGTCCGCGACGTCCTGGAGCGTGCGGGCCGCCGCCGTCTTCGCGAGGCCGACCTCCACGTGGGCGTCGCGTCCGTCCGCGACCAGCGCCATCGCCTCGTACACGAGCGGCCGTGTCGTCCTCAGGGCCAACAGGGATTCGAAGACGTGCTGTTGGACGAGCTGACGGTCCGCGAGCCGTCCCCGGCGCCCGCGCGCGCCGTGGCGCGGTCGCAGAGCAGCTCGAAGGCCCGCTGGGCCTGACCGAGCCAGCGCAAGGCCCGCAGGGTGCGGCCGAGTTGGAGGCGTTCGCCCGCGACGGCCAGGGCCTGTCCGGGCTCGCCGACGAGATGGTCCCCGTCGACCTCGACCCCGTCGAACTCGATCTCGTACTGCCCGGTCGCACCGAGGACCGGCAGCTCGCGCACCACCCGGAAGCCGGGTGAGCCGGTCGGCACGAGGAGGAGGGACAGGCCCGTGCGGTCCCCCGCCGCTCCGCTCGTGCGGGCGAGCACCGTCACGAGGTCCGCGTCGCCCGCGTACGACACGAACCACTTCCGGCCGGTGACGCGCCAGCCGCCGCCGGGCCGCCGCTCCGCCCGGGTCGCCGTGAGCGCGGGCTCGGTCCCGGGCGTGTCCGGCTCCGTCATCGCGTAGCAGGCACGGAGGTCGCCGGAGACCAGGCCCGGCAGGTACTCCGCCCCACCCGTGCGGATCCGTGCCGGGACAGCATGGTCACGTCCAGGAGGGACGCCGACCCCAGGGCCGCGGGGCCGTGGTCGCTGGCCCCTCGGCCTCGGCGACCGCCGCGTACGCGCTCAGGGTCAGCCCGCCGCCGCCGAGTCCGGCCGGCAGGGGAGCGCCCACAGGCCGGACGCGCGGGCCTCCGCGCGCAGCCGCTCCCGAAGGGCCCCGGCGGCCGGGCCGCCGGCGTCGAGGACCCCCTCGGAGGGGAAGACGCGGTCACGGACGAACGCGGAGACCCTCTTCCGCAGCGGATCGGCATCCGCCGCGCCGTGATCCACGACCTCGCGTTCCATGGGCTCGCGATCCATGACCTCACGGTCCACGAGCTCGCGATCCACGACCTCGCGATCCACGACCTCGCGGTCCACGACCTTGCGATCCATGACCTCATGATCCGTTACGTCATGGTCCGTCACTGTTTTCCTCCGTCTCGGGAACTCGGCAGAACACGCGTCCGACTGCCTGCCCGTGGAAGTGGTCGGGCGTACCGGCCCCCCAGTTCCCGCGACCGTGAAGTCCCCGTGCGGCGGCCACCACCGCCGCGCCAGGAGAGGAGAGCCATGGCGTCATCAGCGACCGCGCGCACCGCGGCGGTCCGCCGTCCGCTCGACACAGACCGTCCGCTCGACGCGCTGCGGTGCGACATCGGAGGACCCGAGGCCCTGACCCGTGTCGTCTCCGACCATCTGAGGCGACTGGGGCGACGACGGCGCGGGACGACGGCCGGGGGACATCGCGCTCGGCGGCGGCGGGTTCGCGCCCGTCACGGCCCGCGCCTCCTGGGGACCGGCCGCCTCCGGGATCGAGGACGAGGCCACCGCCCAGGCCGTCACCGGCGTCATGGCCGTCCACGGCCGCCGCCACGGGACCCCGCGCGGCCTCGGCGTCGACTACCTGGCCACCGCCACCGGTGTCCTCACCGTCCAGGGCCTGCTCGCCGGGCTCGTCGGGCAGGCCAGGGCGGCCCGACGGCCGGCGCGCGCACGACGACGGCCGACCGGGCCGGGCTGCTCACCGTGTCCCAGTACGTCGCCGCCGCCGGCGCCGACGAGCCGGAGGCGGTCGACCCCGTCCCCGGGGACCGCCGTTCGTCTCCGCCGACGGCGTCCTGTTCGAGCTGGAGACGCTCGACCCGGGGGCTTGGGCGGAGTTCTGGCGCGCCCTGGAGGCTCCCTCCGAGGCGATACGGGCGGGCTGGCGGCCCTTCCAGTTCCGGTACGCCACCGCCTGCGCGCCCTTCCCCGTCGACCTGCACGAGGTGACCCGCCGTCACACCTGGGCACGGATCCGGCAGGCCGCCGCGCTGTCGGGAGCCGAGGTGTGCCGTCTGCGTACGCTCGCCGAGCGCGCGGGAGAGGACGACGGCGCCGACCCGTGGACCCTGCGCACGCTGGGACCGGGCCGCCCGGCGGCGGCACGACGGCCAAGGCCGCCACGGCGGACCGGCCGCTGGCCGGACTGACCGTCCTGGAGGCGGGCCGCCGCATCCAGGCGCCGCTCGCCGCGCACCTGCTGGGCCTGCTCGGGGCCCGCGTGGTCCGGATCGAGCCGCCGGGCGGCGACCCGCTCCGGGCATGCCGCCCGCCTGCGGCGGGATCTCCGCCCGCTGGCTCGCCCTGAACCGGGGCAAGGAGGCCGTGGAGATCGACATCAAGGCGCCCGGCGACCGGAGCCGCCTGCGGGAACTCGTGGCCGACGCGGACGTGTTCGTGCACAACTGGGCCCCGGGCAAGGCCGCCGCGCTCGAACTCGACGCCGAGCACCTGGCCGCCGTGAACCCTCCCTCGTCCACGCCTACACCGGCGGCTGGGCCGACCGGCTCGCCGACGCCCCATGGGCACCGACTTCATGGTGCAGGCCCGCACGGGCGCCGGGAGGCCGTCCACCCGGCCGGCGAACCGCCCGTGCCGTCCCTCATGACGCTCCTCGACGTCCTGGGCGGCCTGCACGGCACGGAGGCCGTCCTCGCCGGTCTGCTCCTGCGCGAGCGCGCGGGCCACGGCGTACGGGTCGACTCCTCGCTGCTCGGAGCGGCCGACACCCTCCTCGCCCCCGCCCTGCGCCGGGCCGCCGCCGGGGCCGACCCCGTCGCCCCGCCGGATTCCGGCACCCGCTCAGGACCTCCGACGGCTGGATCGCCCCAGCGACACCTGCGCGCCGGCCGCCACGGCGTACGACGTCTCGGGCCTGTGCACCGAGGACGCCCTGGACCAGCTGCGCGGCCACGGCCTGACGGCCACCGCCGTCACCACCGATCTGGCCGCGCTCCACCACGACCCGCGCCTGTCCGGCCCGATCGGCCGGGACGCGCACGGTGCCCCCGCCGTTCCCGACCCCTGGAGCCTCGCGTGACCGTCACCCTGACCGACCTGCTGCCCGCCGGACTCCGCCGCTCCTGGGTGGTGGACGGCACCTGCCCCGACCTCGACCTCTACAGCCTCTACCGGGCGAGACAGATAGCCGATCTGCACCGCACCGCCGTGATCGACGCCAAGGGCGGGCTCTGCTACACCGCGCTCGACCGCAAGGTCCGATGTCTGGCCGAGGGCCTGCGCGGGCTCGGCATCGGCGCCGGGGACGTCGTCGCGGTCCAGCTCCCCAACAACCGCGACGCCGTCGTCGCGGAACTGGCCCTCGCCGCGCTGGGCGCCGTCGCCCTGCCCTTCCCCGTGGGGCGCGGCGCCGTGAGGCCGAGTGCCTCCTGCGCCGCGCGGAGGCGGTGGCGGTCATCGCCGTGACCGAACACCGCGGACAGCACCACGCCGCCGACCTCCAGACCCTCGCCCCGGCGCTGCCCGCCCTGCGCCACGTGATCGCCGCCGGACGCGGGACCGCTCCCGAGGGAACGATTCCCCTCGTGCGGCTCCAGCGCACCGACCCCGCCGGATTCGTCCCCGCCCGCCCCGACCCCGACACCGCCGCGCGCATCCTGGTCTCGTCCGGGTCGGAGGCGGAGCCGAAGATGGTGGCGTACTCCCACAACGCCCTGGCCGGCGGCCGCGGCAACTTCCTCGCCTCCCTCATGCCCGACGGCACCCCGCCCCGCTGCCTGTTCCTCGTCCCGCTCGGCTCGGCCTTCGGCTCGAACGGCACGGCCGTCACGCTCGCGCGGCACGGCGGCACCCTCGTCCTGCTCGACCACTTCACGCCCGAGGCCGCGCTCGCCGCCGTACGGGAACACGAGCCCACCCACATCCTCGGCGTGCCCACCATGATCCGGATGATGCTGGAGGCCCTGGAGCGGACGGACGGACCGCTGCCCACCCCCACCGCCCTCGTCCTGGGCGGCGCGCCCCTCGACGAAGCCACCGCGACGGCGGCGGCCGAGGCGTTCGGCTGCCCGGTCGTCAACCTCTACGGGTCGGCGGACGGCGTCAACTGCCATACGGGGCTCGGCCGTTCCGTGCCGTCCACCGACCGCTCCGGGGTCGTCGTGGGCCGCCCCGACCCCCGGGTCGCCGAGATCCGCATCGCCGACCCCGACACCCACGAACCGCTGCCCGACGGGCGGATCGGGGAGATCGTCTCGCGCGGACCGATGACCCCCCTCCGCTACGTGGCCTCCCGGACCTCGACGCCCGCTACCGCACCCCGGAGGGCTGGGTCCGGACGGGCGACCTCGGCTTCCTCGACGAGGAGGGGGTCCTCCACGTCGTCGGGCGGCTGAAGGACATCGTGATACGCGGCGGTGCCAACATCAGCCCCGCCGAGGTCGAGCGGGAACTCGTCTCCCACCCGCGGGTGCGGGACGTCGTCTGCGTCGGGGTGCCGGACCCGCTGATGGGGGAGCGGCTCGCCGCCTGCCTGGTGGGCAGGGGAGCGGAGGTCCCGACGCTCGCGGAGCTCGGCGCCCACCTGGAGGAGCGCGGACTCGACCGGCACAAGCACCCCGAGCACCTGCTCGTGCTGCCCGAACTGCCGCTCACCGCCGCCGGAAAGCCCGACCGCGCCGCGCTGCGGCGCCGGATCGCCGAGCGGGGAACCGCCCTCGTCGAGGCGTGACGACGCACGGGAGGGGAGGGACGCCGACGGCGCCCTCCCTCCCGTACGTGATCCGCCCGGTCTCAGCCCATGGCCTTCTTCAGCGCGGCCGCCGCCTCGCGGTACACCGCGAGGAGATCCAGGTCCTCGCCCGGGTAGTTGGCGATCTCGATCTGCTCGGCGCCCGAGTCGGGCAGCACCGTGCCCGTCGACATGTGGGCGTTGTCGAGGACGAACGCGGGCTTCTTCGCCGAGAGCGAGGCGAGCTGGGCGGGCGTGACCGGTTCGGGGCCGTACGTGCCCACCGTCGTGGCGCCCGCGAGGCCGGCCGCCCAGCCGCTGAAGACCTGGGCGACGACGGCCGGGCTCTTCCCGCCGGGCCAGGCGGCCTTCAGCTCGCCGTTCAGCTTCGTGACCTCGCCGTCGAGCCGGGTCTTCCACCGGGCGGCGGCGTCCTTCGTGCCGAACAGGCCGCCCAGGCGCAGGACTTCGGCACCGGCCTTGGCCGGGTCGTTGTCGAGGTTCACCTCGACCAGCTTCGCCTTCGAGCCGGCCGCCTCCTTGATCTTCGCCGCGTACGGCTCGAAGGGCGCGTACAGCACGAAGTCGGCCTTCGCGACGGCGGCCAGGTCCGAGGGCTTGGGGTCGTAGTCGGGAGCGTGGTGCACCGACCGGGGCACGATCACCGTGATGTCCTCGGCCCCGGCGGCCTTGGCGAAGGCCCCTTCCCAGGTGGTCGTCACGACGACCACCGGCTTATGGCCCTGTGGTCGGTGGTGCCGGAGGAGCCGTCTGAGGCGTCCTCGCCGCCGCACCCGGTGAGCAGCGGCAGGGCGGCCGTGCTCAGTGCGAGGAGGGAAGCGATGCGGGTGTGACGGACGCGGGTGCGCGCCATGAGCTGGTTCTCCGTTCGGGGACGAGATGTGCGGCGAGGACCACGGCCCCCGCCGTCAGGACGAGGACCGGGCCCGGGGGCCAGTCCAGCCACAGGGCCAGGAGGAAACCCGTCGCGTTGACGGTGACGCCGATGCCGACCGCCCACAGGGTGATCGACCACAGCGAGCGGCCGAGCCGGCGGGCGGCCAGCGCCGGCAGCAGGGTCAGGGCGTCGACGAGGAGCGCGCCGGTCAGCTTGATGGCCCCGGCGACCGCGACGGCCACCAGGACGAGCAGCGCGGTGGTGAGGAGGCGTACGGGCACGCCCGAGCACTGGGCGAGCTCGCGGTCGTACAGCAGCAGGCCCACCTCGCGCCGCCGCCACCAGAACAGCGCCGGCACGGCCACGGCGAGCACGCCGAGGACCACGAGGTCGGGGGTGCCGACCGAGAGGATCGACCCCCAGAGGAGGGCGAAGGCCCCCGAGGCGTTGACCCCGGAGACCGCGAGGAGGAGGAGCGCGGCGGCGATGGCCAGGCTCATCAACAGGCCCATCGCCCCGGACAGTCCGGCCGGCGTCCGCGCCAGCGGGCGACGCCCGCCCCGACAGGGCGCAGGCCACGAGGGCGCACAGCATCGGATCGAGCCCGGTCAGCAGGCCGACGGCGATGCCGAGCAGGGCCACGTGCATCATCGCGAACCGCACCGGCATGATGTCGAGTCCGACGATCACCACGCCGATCACCGGCAGCCCGACGGCCGCGAGCAGCAGGGCCGCCCCGCCCGCTGGACGGGCACGAGCTGGAGCATGGCGCCGAGGTCGGCGGCCGCGAGCGTGCTCACCGCACCTCCCGCAAGCGCCCGGCGGCCATCTCCAGGACCCGGTCGCACCGCTGCGCCAGCGTCCGGTCGTGGGTGACGACCACCAGCGTGACCGGCAGCGCGGTCAGCACGTCGGCCGCCTCCTCCTGCCCCGCGAAGTCGAGGGCGGCGGTCGGCTCGTCGGCGAGGAGCACCTGCGCGCCCGCCGCGACGCAGCCGATCGCCCGCGCCAGGTACATGCGCTGCAACTGCCCGCCGGACAGGGTGTTCACGGGCCGCGCGGCCAGGGGACCGACCCCGAGCCGTGCCGCGGCCTCCGCGGCCTCGGCTGGCGCCCCGCCGCTCGCCAGGAGCTCGTCCCGCGGAGCTGGAACCGTCCGGCCGCGGGCTTCTGCGGGATCCAGGCGCACGACCTCCGCCGCCACGCCCACTCGGCGGCGGAGCGCGCGCCGCGCCCGCCGACCTCGATGGTGCCGCCCACCCGCGGGTGCAGCCCGAGGACCGCCCGCAACAGGGTCGTCTTCCCGGAGCCGTTGGTCCCGGTCAGCGCGATCCGCTCGCCGGCGGCGATCTCCAGATCGACCCCGCCACGGCTTCGGTGCGGCCGTGCCGACAGACGACTCCGCGCATGCGTATGTCCAGTCCGCCCATCCTCTGCCTTTCGCCGCTGCCGTGCCGGTGCGGTGAAGGAGTCGGACGGGAAGGGCGTCCGGTTCCCGCCCTTTCCCCGGCGGCCCCGGACCCGCCTCCCGGACCGGGCTCGGTATCGTCGCTGCTCAAGCCGGAACCGCCGTCGCGGGGGATGCGGCGCGGGTGCGGACGGGGACTCTTCGGTGTGGCGTGACAGGCTGCGGGCGCGGTTCAGGTACTGGTTCGACGGCACGATGGACCGGGGACACCGGCCCTGATCAGCTGGCTGGCCCTGGCGTCGCTGCTCCTCATCGTGGCGGCCTCGACCCTGGTCGTGCTGTTCACCGACACCGACGCCGAGGACAACGGCGGCTGGTTCGGCGTGGCCTGGATGAGCCTGCTCCGCACCCTCGACCCGGGCACCATGGGCGGGGACACCGGGGGCCCGGTGTTCCTCGGCCTGATGCTGACGGTGACGATCGGCGGCATCTTCATCGTCAGCGCGCTCATCGGTGTGCTGACCACCGGCCTGAACCAGAAGATCCAGGAACTGCGCAAGGGCCGCTCCCAGTTGATGGAGCGCGGACACACGATCGTCCTGGGCTGGTCGGACCAGGTCTTCACGGTGATCGCGGAGCTCGTCGAGGCGAACCAGAGCGAACGCCGCTCCTGCGTGGTCGTCCTCGCCGACCGCGACAAGGTCGCGATGGAGGACGCCATCCGGACGCGGATCCCCGACACGGGCAGCACCCGCGTCGTCTGCCGCTCCGGCAACCCCTTGATACGGGCGGACCTGGAGCTGGTCAGCCCGGACACCGCGAAATCGATCATGGTGCTGCCGCCGGTCGGCGACGACCGGGACGTCGACGTCATCAAGGTCCTCCTGCTGCTGCACAGCCGTACCTGGCGGGGCCCCCGGCCCCACGTGGTGGCCGCGGTGCACGACTCGGACAACCTCGCGGCCGCCCGCCTGGCGGCGGGGGAGGGGGCCCTGGTGATCGACGCCGAGGACATCGCCGTACGCCTCATGGCGCAGGCACACCGCCAGACCGGCCTGTCCGGCGTCTTCGACGAACTGCTCAGCTTCGTCGGCAACGAGTTCTACCTGCGCGAGGAGCCCGCCCTCACGGGGACGACATACGGAGCGTCGCTCCACGCCTTCGAGACCGGGACGCCGGCCGGGCTGCGCAGGAGCGACGGCCGGGTCCTGGTCAATCCCCCCATGGACACGGTCGTCGAGCCCGGCGACCAACTGCTCGTGATCGCCGAGGACGACCTGCTCATCCGGACGGCACGGACCCCGTCGCCGATCATCGAATCGGCCATCACGTCCGCCCCGGGCGAGCGGCCCGGGGTCGACCGGACCCTGCTCATCGGCGAGAACTCCCGCACGACGAAACTCGTCACGCTCCTCGACAGCTTCGTCCAGCCCGGCTCGACCCTCGACATCGCCGCGCCACGGCGGCCGGACGCCGCCCTGAACCAGCCGGTGGTCAACCTCAGCGTGGGGTTCAAGCACTGCGAACCGACGCGCAGGTCCTCGCTGGAATCCCTCGACCTGGGCGGCTACCGGCACATCGTCGTCCTCTCGGACGACACCTTCGCCCCGGGCCCGCCGACGACCGGACCCTGGTGACCCTGCTCCACCTGCGGGACATCGAGGAACGCCTCGGAGACCCGTACTCGATCGTCACCGAGATGAACGACGACGCCAACCGCGAGGTCGCCCAGGTCACCAAGGCCGACGACTTCATCGTCAGCACCAAGGTGATCAGCCTCCTGCTCACCCAGCTGACGGAGAACCGCGACCTGTACGAGGTGTTCACCGATCTCTTCGACCCGGAGGGCTCGGAGATCTACCTCAAACCCGCCTCCCACTACGTCGTCCCCGGGGCCGAGGCGAACTTCGCCACCGTCGTCGAGGCGGCACGGCGCGAGGGCGAGACGGCGATCGGCTACCGGCTGGCCCGGCACGGCGAGGAAGCACCCGGCTACGGGATCTTCCTCAACCCGCCGAGGGCCGCCCCGCTGGTCCTCGGACCCGAGGACGCCGTCGTCGTGCTCGCCGAGGAGGAGGACGCGTCCACCCCGGCCCCTTCCCCGCGCCGCCCCGGCGCGCACCCCGGCGACGGGCCCGTCCTGAGGAACGACGGGACCGGCGGGCGGCGCCTCTAGACTGGGAGCGTTCGGGCGTACGGGGAACGGGAGAGCAACGGTGGCGGCAGACACGGGTGACTTCACGGACCCTCCTGCCGAGGTACTGGCCGAGGCCGCCGCCGCCTTCGGGCTCCTCTCCTCGCCCTCGCGGCTGCACATCGTCTGGGCGCTCGCCCAGGGCGAGAGCGACGTGACCGGGCTCGCGGAGCGGGTGGGCGGCGCGCTCCCGGCGGTCAGCCAGCACCTGACCAAGCTGAAGCTCGCGGGTCTGGTGCGGTCCCGGCGCGAGGGGCGGCGGCAGGTCTACTTCGTCGACGACCCCGAGGTGGTGACCGTCGTCCGCGTGATGGTCGGCCAGCTCACCGCCCGCACCGACCGCTCGCTGACGCTCGTACGACGCAGCGGCTCGCGTGCCTGAGAGGGCCGCCCCGGCCCCTCGCTCCCCGCGCCGACGGCCGCCGGGCGCGGGGCGGGCAGGAGGACCCGGGGCCGCTCACCGCGCTCCAGGTGCTGCGGGCGCTGGACAGCGGACCGCGCGGCCTGACGGAGGCCGAGGCGGAGCGGAGGCTCGCCCGCCACGGGGAGAACGTCCTGCCCGCCCGGCGCCCGGTTCCCTGGTCGCGGCGGTTCCTGCGCAGCCTGCGCGACCCGTTCACCGCCGTCCTGCTCTGCCTCGGACTGGTCTCGGTGGCCGTCACCGCCTGGGGCACCGGCTGCGTCATCCTCCTCCTGGTCGCGGTCAGCTGCCTGCTGCGCTCCTCCGGCGAGCACCGGGCCGACCACGCCATGGCGGCACTGCGCGAAGCGGTGGCCACGACCGCGACCGTGCTGCGCCGCCCCGCCGCCGACGGGCCGGCGGCACGGCCCTGGAGGTCCCCGCCACCGAGCTGGTGCCCGGCGACGTGATCCGGCTGGGACCGGGAGACCTGGTCCCCGCCGACGTACGGCTGCTGAGGGCCGGCGGCCTGCGCCTGCACGAGGCGGCGCTCACCGGGGAGTCGGCGCCCGTGGCGAAGTACCCCTCGACGCTCCCGACGGCACGCGCCCCGGACCTCTCGCCCAGCCCCACCTGTGCTTCCTCGGGAGCAGCGTGGCGTACGGCAGCGCGACCGCGGTGGTCGTCGCCACCGGAGCCCGTACCCGCCTCGCCGCCGCCCACAAGGCGACCGAACGGCGCCGGGACAGCGCCTTCGACCAGGCGGTCCACGGCATCTCCTGGACGCTGATCCGGTTCATGCTGCTGACCCCGCCGCTGGTGCTGATGGCCGGCGCGGCGCTGCACGGCAAGGGACTGGAGACGCTCCCCTTCGCCGTCGCCGTGGCGGTCGGCCTCACCCCCGAGATGCTGCCCGTCGTCGTCACGACCGTCCTCGCCCGCGGGGCCGCACGGCTCGCCCGCGACCACAAGGTGATCGTCAAACGCCTGCCCGCGCTCCACGACCTCGGCGCCGTCGACGTTCTGTGCCTGGACAAGACCGGCACCCTCACCCAGGACCGGCCCGTCGTCGCCCGCGCCGTGGACGCGCACGGGAAGGACGCGCCCCGGGTACTGCACTGGGCGGCCGTCAACGCCTGGTGGACGCTCCAGCTCGCGGAGCTGCCCACCCCGACGCCCTCGACGAGGCGGTCCTCGACGAGGTCGACGAGGCCGACCTGCTGGACTGCGACGGGGTCGCCGCCCTGCCCTTCGACCCCGGCCGCCGCCTGGCGACCGCCGTCGTCCGCCGCCCGGACCGCCTCGGCACGCACACCCTGGTCGTCAAGGGCGCCGTGGAGGACGTGCTCGAACGCTGCGCCGTGGACGAGGCCGAACGCCGGCGCCTGCTCACCCTGGCGGCGCGCGAGGCGGACACGGGCGCCCGTCTCCTCGCCGTCGCCCTCGCCGAGCGCCCGGCCCGCCACCGGGACTACACCCCGGCCGACGAACGCGGACTGGACTTCCTCGGGTTCGTCGTCCTGCGCGACGCCCTCGCCCCCACCGCCGCGCGGGCCCTCGGCAGCCTCGCCGACCGCGGCGTGGCCGTCCGGATCCTGACCGGCGACCACCCGGGCACGGCCGCCCACACCTGCCGCGAACTCGGACTCGACCCCGGCACGGTGCTCACCTCCGAGGACATCGACCGCCTGGACGACACCGCGCTGGCCCGGGCCGCCGGGCACACCACCGTCTTCGCGCGCTGCGCCCCGAGCACAAGGCCCGCGTCGTCGCCGCGCTGCGCGCCGGGGGACACGTCACCGGATTCCTCGGCGACGGCGTCAACGACGTGCCGGCCCTGCGCGCGGCCGACGTCGGCATCTGCCCGAAGGGCGCGGTCGCCGTCGTCAGGGACACCGCGGACGTCGTCCTGGCCGAGAAGGACCTCGCGGCGGTCGACGACGCGATCACCGCGGGCCGGTACAGCGGCGGGAACATCGCCACCTATGTGCACATCACCCTGTCGTCGAACCTCGGCAACGTCATCGCCATGCTCGCGGCGGCGCTCCTCCTGCCGTACCTGCCGATGCTCCCCGCGCAGGTGCTCGTGCAGAACCTGTGCTTCGACGCCGCCCAGCTCGCCTTCGCCTACGACCGCCCCGACCCGGCCGCGCTCCGGCGCCCCACCCGGCTGCGCCCCGGGGCTTCCTGCGCTCCCTCACCCGCTTCGGGCTGCTCAACGCGGTCGCCGACGTGGCCACGTTCGCGGTCCTCCTCCTCACCACCCGGGCCGCCTCCGACGCCCAGGACGTCTTCCACGCCGGCTGGTTCACCGAGAACCTGCTCACCCAGGCCCTGGTGATGCTCCTGCTGCGCGGCGCCCGGGGACGCGACGGAGCGTCCGGCCCCGTGCGGTACGCGGCCGCCGCCCTGGCCGCGATCGGCCTCCTGCTGCCCGTGTCCCCGCTCGGCCCGACGCTCGCCATGAGCCCCCTGCCCCCGCTGTACTACCTGCTGCTCGCCGCCGTCCTCTCGCTCTACGCGGCAGCGCTCAAGGCGGCCAGGTCCCGCATGTCTCAGCCGTAGGAGAGGTCGGAGCAGAGGTCGTCGTCCGCGGAGCGGGTGTCCTTGGGCGGCACGGTCGCGGGGGTGCCGGGGGTGGCCGAGGGTTGTCCGCGTAGGACCGTCCGAGGATCACGCTGATGCCGGGGGCGGACACCGGACGCAGTTCGGCGGCGGCGAAGAGCCGGGCGACCGTCGCGGCCTGGTCCTTCCGGTCGGATCCGTACTCGATCACGGTGCCGGTGTGATCCTGGGTGGCCGCCGTGGCCGTGCCGGTGACGGTGAACCCGGCGGACCTCAGCCGCTCGGCCGCTCGGGCCGCCAGGCCACGGGTCCGGGTGCCGTTGTAGACGGCGACGGAGATGCCCTCCCGGAGACGGGCGAAGGGGAGGCGGTGGCCGTGGGCGACGGGCCGGCGTCGCCGTTCTTGCCGCTCGCGTTCTGGCCGTCGAGGGTGCGGTCGGCCTTCAGTGCCGCCCACAGGGCGTCCGCCTCGGGCTCGACGACCGCCACGCGCGCCCCCTGGTAGCGCCAGGGGATCGTGACGAACTTCGTGTTGTGCAGGTCGACGTCCTTGAGCGACATCGCGAACGAGATCAGCTTGTCGGCGGAGCCGAGGCCGGGGTCCACGGTCAGGGACGCGGTCGCCGCGTTCGCCAGGGGCAGCAGCCTGGTCGGGGTGAGCCCCTCGCTCTTGACCTTCTTCAGCAGGCTCGCCACGAACGCCTGCTGGCGCTTGATGCGGCCGATGTCGGAGCCGTCGCCGATGCCGTGGCGCAGCCGCACGTAGTCCAGGGCCTTCTGCCCGGAGACGGTCTGCTCGCCCTTGGCGAAGATGCGCTCGCCCCGGGTCGCGCGCTTCGGGTTGAGGTCCTTCTGGTACACGTCGTTGGGCACGCACACCCGTACCCCGTCGACGACGTCCGTCAGGGAGGCGAAGCCCTGGAAGTCGACGACGACGGTGTGGTCGACGCGCAGCCCGGTCAGCTTCTCGACGGTGTTCTGGGTGCACGCCGGGTTCCCCTTGGCGGTCTGGCCCACGGAGAACGCCGAGTTGAACATGGTGTTGCTGCGCGCCGGGGTCCACGTGCCGTCGGGGAGCCGGCAGGGCGGGATGTCCACGAGGGTGTCGCGTGGGAAGGACACCGCGACGGCGTGCTCCTGGTCCGCGTACACGTGCAGGAGGAAGGCGGTGTCGGAGCGGCCGATGTCGTGCTTGTCCCCGCCGCCGAGCTCGCTGTTCCCGCCGGTCCGCGCGTCCGAGCCGATGACCAGGACGTTCTGTCCCTTGTCGGAGGCGGCGGGCCGGTTGTCGGAGAGGCCCTCCTCGCCGAAGGTGGCGATGTCACCGTTCAGCCGGAGATAGACCCAGCCCACCCCGGCCGTCGCCAGCACGAGGAGCGCCAGCGCCGCCATGAGGAGGCGTCCGCCCCGGCCGCGTCCGCGGGGCCGCTCCGGCGCCGCGGGCCGATGTGCGTGCGTACTGCGCTTGCCGCCTGTCATCTGTCTGCCTCATTCGTCCCGGCTCCGTAATGAGGAGACGGCGGACTCCGCCAAAGGTTGCACAGCTGCGCAACAGTCGGATGTCCGCCCGGCCGCGCTCAGGGACTGGCCGGGTCGTACCCGTAGCGCAGCGGCCCGTCCCCGGTGCCCCCGTCGAGCCGGTAGACGTGGAGCGCCTCGACGCGCACCTCGGCGTCGGGCCCCTCGACCGTGCACGGGTAGGTCACCTGCAGCATGAGCGGCCGGCCGCCACCGTCACTGCACCCCGTCCGCGGGACCGCCCGAGAGCACTGCGCTCCGGCGGGCCGCCATGTCACTCGTCCCCATGAGGCAACTTTAAAGCTTGCGCAACTCTTGAAGTCACGTGAAGTCCGTCACTCGCCGACACCCCCGGGGGTGGCGTGCTCCGTTCCATCCGGTTGTATAGTTGCGCAATGCGGCAAGTGTATTGCCGGTGACTCGGACAAGAGGGAGAGTGGCGAAGTGCTCCGCAACGCACTGGAACCATGGCATCTGCTGCTCGTGGCGATCGCGTTCATCGTGCTGTTCGGATCGAAGAGACTGCCGGACACCGCCAGGTCCCTCGGCAAGTCCCTGCGCATCCTCAAGAGCGAGACGCGCGCCATGCGCGAGGAGGGCACGGAGGCCGACCGGAGCGAGGGAGGCCGGCCCGCCGCCTGAGGCGGGAAGGGCTACTCGTTGACGAGCACGGGGACGGAGAGCACCGCGGCGGCGGGCGTCCCGCGCAGGTCCTTCGCGGCGACCGAGAAGTCGATGCCCGTGCTCGCCGCCCGAGGCTTCCCGGGGTGGGCCTCCTCCTCGTGCTCCTCGCCGTAGGTGAAGACCCCCGAGCCGAGGAGGCGCGCCGGCGTCGTAGAAGGCGGCGCGCAGCTCCAGGGCGATCACGTCGCTGACGTCGGAGGTGACCGCCAGGTGCCCGGTCAGGGCCCGCCGGCCGTCCAGGGCGAGGCGGCTGAACCGCACGCGGTCGGTGAACGGCCCTCCGCGACCTGTACCTCTCCCTGCTTCGGTGCCACCGAGAGCAGGGGAGCGGGCGCGGGAGCCGTGCGCGGGGCGGGGAGCGGGGCCGAGGACCGGGCGGTCGTCGGCCGGGCGTCGGTGAGCCCGGCGTCGGCGGAGGCGCCGCAGCCGGTGAGTGGGGCGAGGACGGCGACCAGGGTCACCGCCGCGCCAGGGGCGCAGTCTCATCCGTCTTTCTCCATACGGTGCGCGCCGCGAGGGGCCCAGGTTCGCGTCCGGGCCCCTCGCGGCGGTCGGGTCAGTGGCCGTGGGAAGCGTGGCCGAACAGCGAGCGGTACATCTTCGTGTACAGGTCGGTGTTGTCCTGGCTGACGGCGAAGCGGTTGCCGCCCGGGCCGTACGCGTACAGCGGGACGTCGGCGCCGGTGTGGTTGCCGGAGAGGTACGACAGCCAGAGGCTGGCCTCCGGGCTGCCGTCCCGCACGTCCGCCGGGTCGTCAGGGGTGCGGAAGGTGGCCGGGCCGAAGTTCTTCGGGTCGTTCGCGCCGGCGCCGTTGACGATGCCGGAGGAGCGGGCCGGGTCCTTGACGTTGGCCGAGGACGAGCGCGACGGCGTGGAGTTGTTCGCCGTGTTGCCCGCGTCGGTGTTGGACGGCGGGGCGGCCGCCTCGGCGTTGGTGAAGGAGCCCTTCTCGATGATGTTGAAGCCGGCGCACTCGTGGTCCGCCGTCACGATCACCAGGGTGTGGCCGTCCTTCTTGGCGAAGTCGACCGCGGCCTTCACGGCGTCGTCGAACGCCTTGACCTCGTCGAGGGTCTGCGCGGCGTCGTTGGCGTGCGAGCGCTTGTCGATCTGGGCGCCCTCGACCTGGAGCAGGAAGCCCTTCCTGGAGCGGCCGTTCAGCAGGGAGAGCGACTTCCTGGTCATCTCCGCGAGCGTCGGCTCCTGCTTCTGCGGCGCGTCGGCCGGCAGCTTCGCCTTGGCGTTCTCGACGGTCAGGTTGCCGCGGTTGAACAGGCCGACGACCTTGCCGCGCTTGACGTTCGCCAGGTCGTCCTTGGTGGCGACCTTCTGGCTGGCGGCGGTCTGCGCGGGCAGCGCCGGGTCGCCGAAGCTGCCGAGCACCTGGTAGCCCTGCGCCTGCAGCGCCTTCTGGTCGTCCGGCTCGAAGCGGGCCAGGCCGCCGCCGAGGATGACGTCGGCGGTGCCGTTGCGGGCGATCTGCTCGGCGATCGGCGTGATCAGGGTCTGGTCGGCCGGCTTGTCCTCGAAGGTGCCGTCGGCCTTCTTGGGCAGGCAGGAGGCGTCCGAGTAGACCGGGCCCTGGCAGCCGCGCAGCAGCGCGTGGCTGAACTGGGCGGCCGGGGTCGCGTCGGTGATCTCGGCGGTGGAGACGTTGCCCGTGGCGAAGCCGGACTGGTGGGCCTGCTCCATCAGCGTCGCGACGCGGTTCTCGTAGGAGTCGACGCCGAGGGCGGCGTTGTAGGTCTTCACACCGGACGACCAGGCGGTGGCCGAGCTGGCGGAGTCGGTGACCAGCGCGGGCTGGTCGCTGTCCTTCTCGACGGCGTACGTGGAGACGGCGCCGTAGTTCGGCAGCTTCTCCATGTTCAGCCGGCCGGTGGCGCCGTAGAAGCGCTCGCGCCCGGCGGCGACGTGCGAGCGGCTCATGCCGTCGCCGAGCAGGTAGATGACGTTGTGTATCTCCTGATTCCCCTCGCCGTGCTGCGGCGCGGAGCTGGCGGTGACGGCGACGCCCGCGGTCACGGCGCCCGTCACACCGAGCACGAACAGGGTCCTCATGCCTCTACGCATGGAAGAGATGCCTCCTTGGGCATTCTGACGATCGCTCACGGCTTCCCAGCCGTGGGCGCACCCGGTACCCGGGCGCTGCGAGGCTAGGCACGCCCGGTGTACGAACGGCGGCCCCCAGGTGACGTACCGGCCAACGCTGCCCGCCTGGTGCCCCGCGGCCGGATCGCAACCCTCCCCGACTCGTTCGCGTCATTCTGGCTGTGTACGGTTGCGCAACTGCGCAATACAGACTTGCCGGGGGCGGAACGGGTCCGCCCCGGCGCGGGAGGAGAGGACACCACCGTGGGCGTCATCAGCTGGATCATCCTTGGGCTCATCGCCGGAGCCATCGCCAAACTCCTGCTCCCCGGACGGGACCCGGGCGGCCTGATCGTCACCACCCTCATCGGCATCGCCGGTTCCTTCGTCGGCGGCTGGCTGTCCGCCCGCTTCCTGGACCGGCCCGTGGCGAACGAGTTCTTCGATCCGGCCACCTGGGGAGCGGCCATCGCCGGTTCCTTCGTCCTGCTCGTCGGCTACCGGCTCCTGTTCGGCAACTCGCGCGACTGACCCGCCGCCCCGCCGACTCACCGACGCACCGACCCATCCGATCCACCGACTCGCGCCCGCGAAGAAGTTCCGGCTCTCACAGAGGACGATCCACGCATGATCACGCTCACGAAGGAAGACGGCCCGGCCGACCTGGACGGGGTCACCCACATGTCCATAGGCGTGTCCTGGGACCCCACGGCCGGCAGCAGCGGCGGGGTGATGGGCAAGCTCCGCCGCAAGAAGGGCACCGACCTGGACCTCATCGCCATCGCGATGCACGACGGCGACCCGGTGCGCCTGGCCGGTCTCGACTCCCTCGACCCCATGGGCAACGGCTCCCTGGTCCACAGCGGCGACAACCAGACCGGCCACGGCGACGGCGACGACGAGACGGTGACCGTCGAATTCGCGCGGATCCCGCCCCACGTCACGTCGATCGTGTTCGTCGCCGCCGCGTACAAGAAGGGCAGTTCGTTCCAGCAGGCGCGCAACATCAGCTTCAAGGTGTACGACGCGACCGGGGCAGCTCCCAGCAGGTCGCCGACATCTGGCCCAGCCTGCTCACCAGCGACAACGGCTGCGCCGTGGCCAAGGCCATGCGCGTCGGCGAGGGCTGGAAGCTCGAAGTGATCAACCAGACGGGCAAGATCAAGCAGGGCGACGAGCAGGCCCTGATGCGCTTCGCCGTGAGCAAGTGACGCGCACGCCGCGCGACCGCCGCGTGCGGCGGGCCGCGGCGGCCTTCACCGCTCGTCCTCCACGGGGCCCGAGGTGGTCCAGCCCGGGGAGCGCACATGGTGCTTCAGGTGGTCGCGGTCGGCCTCCCCGCCGCAGCTCGCGCAGATCACGCGCGGGTCCAGCACCTCGCCGCAGCTGTGCTCCAGGACCACCGGCCGGGCCTCCGCGTTGAGGTGGCGGTCACCCCAGGCCATCAGGGTGACCAGGACGGGCCCCAGCTCCTCGCCGGCCGGGGTGGCCCGGTACTCGTAGCGCTTGGGGCGCTCGCTGTACGCGACCTTCTCCAGGATTCCGGCCTCGACGAGCCGCTTGAGGCGGGCGGTGAGGATGTCGCGGGGCGCCCCGGTGTTGCGGGCGATCCGGTCGAAGCGGCGGACGCCGAGGGAGACCTCGCGCAGCACGAGGAGGGAGTACTTCTCGCCGACGAGCGCGAGGGTGTCGGCGATGGAACAGGGGCGGGGCGAGGCCTTCATGCGCCCAGGCTAGTACAAGAGAACAGCTGAGGGTTTGATAATCCAACTCACTGAGCTATGTTACTCACACGTGTTGGTCCAGTTTTCCAACCCTCCATGCGGGAGTCGTGTCATGCGTGACGCCGTCATCGTCGAAGCAGTCCGTACGCCGATCGGGAAGGGCAAGCCGGGCGGTTCCCTCTCCGACGTCCACCCCGTCGCCCTCCTCTCGCACACCCTGCGCGCCCTGATCGACCGCTCCGGCGTCGACCCCGCCCTCGTCGACGACGTCATCGGGGGCACCGTCGACCAGGTCGGCGAGCAGGCCATGAACACCACCCGGTACGCCTGGCTCGGCGCGGGCCTGCCCGAGACCGTGCCGGCCACCACCGTCGACCGGCAGTGCGGCTCCTCCCAGCAGGCCGTGCACTTCGCCGCCCAGGGCGTCATGTCCGGCGCGTACGACATCGTCGTGGCCTGCGGCGTCGAGTCCATGAGCCGCGTCCCCATGTGGTCCAACGTGCCGCCCGGCGCCGACCCCTTCGGCCCCGGCGTGGCCGCGCGCTACCCGAGGGCCTGGTGCCGCAGGGCATCAGCGCCGAGCTCATCGCCGCCAAGTGGTCCATCGGCCGCCAGGCCATGGACGAGTTCTCCGCCGCCTCGCACGCCAAGGCCGCGCGGAGCTGGTCGGACGGCTTCTTCGACGACCAGGTCGTGCCCTACGGGGACGTGCGCCGCGACGAGTCGGTGCGGCCCGCGACCACGCCCGAGGTCCTCGCCGGCCTCCGGCCCTCCTTCGAGGACCCCGGCTTCGCCGAGCGCTTCCCGCAGATCGAGTGGTCGGTCACCGCCGGCAACAGCAGCCCGATCAACGACGGCGCCTCCGCGGTCCTCGTCATGGCCGCCGAGACCGCCCGCGCCCTCGGCCTGCGCCCGCTCGCCCGGCTGCACTCCTTCGCCGTCACCGGCTCCGACCCGCTGCTCATGCTCACCGGCGTCATCCCCGCCACCGAGAAGGTGCTGCGCCGCGCCGGGCTCTCCTCGACGACATCGACCTCTTCGAGATCAACGAGGCGTTCGCGAGCGTCGTCCTCGCCTGGCAGCAGGAGACCGGCGCCGACCCGGCGAAGGTCAACGTCCACGGCGGCGCCATCGCCCTCGGCCACCCGCTGGGCGCGAGCGGCACCCGGCTGACGACGACGCTGGTCCACGCGCTGCGGGCGCGCGGCGGACGCTACGGGCTCCAGGCGATGTGCGAGGCCGGGGACTGGCGAACGCGATGATCGTCGAAGCGCTGTGAGCCGGACGAGGACGCGAGGGGCTCAGTGCTCGCAGAGGGAGAACTCCCGCTCGTAGAGCTGCTCGTTGTGCTCGTCCACGAAGAACTTGCGCTCCTTCATGAGCTGTTCGCGGAAGTCCCCGGCCTGTTCGAGCGTCATGGTCGAGGTCTCGGACCACGGCTGCTGCGGCGGCACGTCGGACGTCGAGACGATCGTCTCCGACGGGTCGATGAGGAAGAAGGCGAGGATCTTGCGGTGCCCCGGGCGGCCGGGGTCCGCGAGGCGGAACGAACCGACGCGGTGCTGCAGGACGTTCGGGAAGGCCAGGCAGCGGCCCGCCGGGGTCGCCGTCGATCCGAGCAGCTGGTTCAGCCCGTCCTCGTCCTCGATCCCGTACACCTCGCGCAGGCCTTCGTCGTCGTTCTGCTCGTACTCCGGGTCGTCGAGCGCCGTCCGGAAGCTCAGCCGGCTCTCGGTGATGTTCTCGCTGTCCCAGTAGTAGATGCCGGTGGAGACGATCCGCTCGTTCAGCATCCCCTCGACGTGCCAGGAACCGCCGGCGTACTCGGGCCTGTCCGGGGTGAGGTGGACGGTGGCGAGCTTGACGATCACCTGGAGGCGGCGGCCGCGCAGATCGACGCGGGCGGCCTCGTCGGGCAGCTCGGGCGGGGTGAACTCCGGGGCGTCCGGGACGACCGGGACGCGGTTCTCCCACCACGCGTCCTGGGCCGCGCTCCACGCCTCGAAGGCCTCGTGATAGGCCTCGTCGTCGCTGTAGTCGGACTTGATCGGGCACACCGGCTCCGAGTCGTACCACCCGTAGGGGTCGGCCGTGATCCGCGGCGGCCGAGGATGGCGCAGATCGGTCAGCACGTTCTCGAAGAGCGGGCGGAGGCGTCCGAACAGGTCCGGCAGGACGGCGGCCAGTTCGTGGTGCTTCTCGGGGTGGACGTTGTTGACGTACGAAAGGAACGAGACGTCGCCGTCGTCACCGACCTCGACATCCGTGGGCAGCCACTGGAACCGCTCCGAGAACTCGTGCTTCGTGAAGTGGTTCGTCGGGTTCCGCCAGGCCCGGTCGGGGGCGCCGCTCGCCTCTCGCACCAGGCAGAACAAGGAGGGGTGGACCAGGTCGAGCACCTGGCCGCCGGAACCGGGTGCCAGTCCCGCTCCGCCTCCGGGACCTCCTCCAGGACCCGGACCGCCTCGCGCAGCCGGGACCTGAGCTCCTCGTCGACCAGGGAGTCCGAGTGCCACACCCCGTCGACGGCGGACACCTCGACGCCGGTCCGGTCGTCCCGCAGCGCGGCGTAGTGCGCGAGTTCGGCCAGGACGTAACGGATCTGGGCCTCGGTGAGACCCTGGGCGATCGCCTCACGCGTCCACCGGGCGACGATGCCGGCGTCGTTCCTCTTCTCGTACCACTCGGGCTTGGCCCGGATCTGGGCGCTGCACCGCGTCATCTCCAGCTCCCGCAGGGTCCGGGGCGTCGCGAACGTGAGGGCACGGGAAGCCTGGAAGGGCAGCGGGAAGGCAGACAGGCCGGTCAATTCTCTTGGTCCTTCGCGTCGGTGTGCGGTGGCCGGAAGGATATGTCAGCGGACCGACACCGCCCGGCGGCGCGGGCCGGGCACCGGTGGCAGGGCCACTGGTCCCCGGCCCGCGCGGGCGCCGCCCGTCACATCGGCTCGGGGAAGATGTCGCTGACGCTCCAGGAGACGCTGAAGCAGGGCGGGAAGGCATGGGTCTCGGCGTCCTGCTCGGTGTCCAGGGCCTGGAGCGCGAGGATCTGGTCCATGGGTGATCTCCTCATTTCCTGTCGGGTTGGTGTCGGTCGGTCCTTGCGTACCCGGGCGCGGAGGTATCCGCCGCCGTGCCCGGGGGTTCATGGGGGCCCGTACGGTGACGTCAGACGGCTGCCGGGAGCCGGGGACGCGCGGGGTGGGGCTCATAAGGAGGCTCGTAAGGGGTCTCGTCATGGGGCTCGTGCCGGGGCTCCGTCAGGAGCGGGCCGGCCAGCAGGCGGTGCAGGGCAAGCAGGACACCGGCCCCGCCACTGGACAGGTCGGCGGTGAACCGCTGCGAACCCGCTCCGAGGAAGCGCACACCGCGCCGGTACGGGACGGCGTACTTCAGCAGGCCGGTCGCGGCGCGCACGGCGTCCTCGCGGGCGGCGTCCGTGCCGGTGAGCTCGGCGTGCCCGGTCAGGAACCAGGACAGTCCCGCCAGCCCCCGGTACAGCCCCGCCTCCTTCGTGACGCGGGAGACCCGGATGCCGGCGACCAGCCGCGGCAGGGCCTCGGCGCAGCGTTCGTCCGGCGCGGTGGCCGCGTAACGGGTGAGCACCGTCGCGAGACCGGCCGCGCCCGTGGCCAGGTACGGCATGGCACGGGTGAGCCGTGCGTCGTCCGAGAGGGACAGGGCGCCGTCGGGCAGCGGGAAGGTCCGGTCCAGCTCCTGGTGGAGCAGCAGCCGGCCGGCCTCCAGGAAGCGGTCCTCGCCGGTGGCGCGGGCCAGCCGGTGGAGGAAGAGCGCGAGTCCCGAGCGGCCGTGCAGCAGACCGCGGGCGTCGTGCTCGCCGAGGGCGGCCGACAGGTCGGGGAGGCGCAGCAGGCCTTCGCCCGCCGCGGCGGCCCGCTCCAGGTGGCCGCTCTCCCCGGTCAGCCGGTGCAGGGCGAGCCAGCCCAGGCCGACCCCGGCCCGCCCGCCGGCCAGCGTGCCGCAGGAGGCGGTCAGCGGATGGCCGTCGGCGTCCCGGAGCAGCTCGACGGCCTCGTCGAGGCGGCCGAGTCCGGCCAGCACCCGGGCGACGCCGGCCGAGCCGACGAGCAGCCCGGAGGCAGCGCGCCGCGCAGCGCCAGCGTGTCGCGGCGCAGCCGTTCGAGGATCTCCTCCGGCACCACGGCCCCGGCGCGGCGCAGGGCGTGCACCACTCCGGCCGTGCCGTAGGCCAGGCACACGTTGTTGGTCCGGAACGCCTCGGGCGAGGGCGGGAAGGCCCACTCCGGCCGGTCGGCGTCGGCCGTCTCCAGGAGGCCCGCGGCCACCTCGTCGGCCAGCCGGGCGAGGCAGCCGCGCGGATCGGCGTCCAGCTCGGCGGGGAGGGCGGACGGCCGGGACCGTCCTGGTCCCGCACCCGGTCCTCCACGGGGTGGAAGGCGGTCGCCCGCCGCCACAGGTCGGCCGGCGGAGCCATGTCCGCCAGATCGCGGCGCAGCAGCGCGAGGTTGGCGGGCGCGTGCTCGGCGGTCTCGTTGAACGGCGCCACGAAGGCGAGCGCGACCGCCGCCGCGCCGTACCGGTCCTGCAACAGCGGGTCGGGGTCGGCCCGGCGCAGTCCGGGCGGCGGCGTGAACCCCGGAGTGCCCATCCGGGACGGGGCCGCCGACAGCGCCGAGGCCGTCTCGAAGTCCACGAGACGGACCCCGCCCGACGGCGTGACCAGCACATTGCCCAGGTTGAGGTCACCGAACCGGTAACCGGCGGCGTGCAGCCGTTCGAGCGAGGCGTCCAGCGAGGCCAGCATCCTCCGGCACTCCTCGTAGTACGCGGCGACGGACTCGGCCGTGCGGTCGGCGCGGGCCAGCGGGGTGGACCGGCTCAGCCGGCTCACCAGCGGCTGCCCCGCGACGTACTCGGTGACGAGGAAGTCGTGCTCCCACTCCGTGAAGTGCTCCAGCGGCTCCGGGCCCACTCCGGGGCGGCCGCGTGCAGCTCGCGCAGCACGTCGTACTCGTGCCGCAGCCGCTGCCGCGCGTCGGTCCCGTCGAAGACCAGGCCGTTGTGGGCGCGGGCCTCCTTGAGGAAGACGGTGCGGCCGGTCCGCCGGTCGCGGGCCTGGTAGGTGCCGCCGGCGTTGCTCAGGCGCACCGCGCGGGTCACCTCGTAGTCGCGGATCAGGATCGGGCCCGTGTGCGGCTGCTCCTCCCGCTCGACGAAGGGGTCCGTGATCCCCTCGGGCAGGTGGAAGACGGGCAGCCGCGCGTCCACGACCTCGCGCCCGGAGCCGTCGCGGACCAGCCCCTCCCGCGTGCCGTCGGCCCGCAGCCGGCTGCGGGCGCCGTCGAAGGAGCCGTAGCGGTAGTGGACCGTCCGCGAGTCGCGGAAGCGCCGGTCGGTGAGGACGTACGGCCCCTCCTCCCCGTCGAGCGCGTCACGCAGCCGTTCGAGGAGCCGGCGGGCGGTCGCCGTGTCCGGCGGGTAGACGGCGCAGAACTTGCCCGCCTGGGCCCGCGAGGCGTGCTTGTGATGGAGGAACAGGAAGAAGAGCCGGGCGCTCAGGTGCTTGAACGGCACGCCTTCGGAGAAGCAGATCCCGGCGACCGTGTCGAGCACGTGCTGCGCCCGGTCGAGCCGCGCCGACACGTGGATCTTCCAGCCCTGCTCGGCGGGTTCGGTCCGCGGACTGCCCCAGACCGTCCAGATGCCCTGGGCGGAGCCGCGCAGCCCCGGTGGCACCTCACCGGGCACGAAGCGCGGTCCGGGGTCGGCCACGCTGGGCAGCGGCAGGTAGTACTCCCGGTCCGCGAGCGCCTCGCCGAAGCCTTCGAGCACGGGAACTCCTCACAGGGGGTGGTGGGCCGCCACAACGGTCCCGCGCGCCGGACGCCAAGAACGGCAGTTGCAGGGGCAGTTCGGCGGCGGTGTGCGCCACGAAGCTCCCCTCCGGCAGGTTACGTTCCTCCCCGCACGTTCAACCGCGCCGGCGACGCCCCTTCCCCGTCTGTTCAACCGCGCCGACGCGCCCGCCCCGTGGACACCGGATCGCTCTCCCCGGCCCGGTCGGCGATGCCGCCCCGGTCCTCGGTCGTGGCGCCGCCGCTCACCCGGACGCGCGGAACGGCCGGAAGCGCCCACCGGTACCCCGCCCCGCCTCCGTTCAGCGGGCCGGGTCGGTCGGCGCAGGGGCGGACGCCAGGCGGCGGATCGCGACGACGGCCGCGTCGTCGTCGAGGTGGGCGTGGACGTGGGCCAGCAGGTCGTCCTGGAGATGGCGCAGGAACGCGTCGGGGTCCTCCGTGGTCCACTGCGGCACGCGTTCGGTGAACGGGTAGAAGCGGCCCTCGGCGTCGCGTGCCTCGATGACGCCGTCGGTGTAGAGGAGCAGCAGATCGCCGACCTCGAACGGGAAGGTCTGGACGGCGTAGTCGGCGATGCCGAAAGCCCCGCCGAACCCGATCGGGAGGTGGCTCGTCCCGGCCGCGAGCGGGATGAGCCGGTTTCCGCGGAGGATGAGCGGCGGCGGATGACCGCAGCTGATGAGGTGGACGACCGGATCGTGGTCGGGGATGTCGAGCAGCACGGCGGTGGCGAAGTCCTCGACGGTGTCCTGCTCCGTCTGCGGCCGCCACTGGCTGGTGTCCCAGCGGAACGCGCCGTCCAGGTGGACCGCCAGACGGGGAAGGGTGGCCTGCCGGTGGGCGGCCGCCCGGAAGGCACCGAGCAGCAGCGCGGTGTTGCTGATGGCGCCCAGACCGCTGCCGCGCACGTCGCCGATGAGGAGCCGGGTGCTGTCGTGCGCGGTGCGCGCGGCCGCGTACAGGTCCCCGCCCAGCTCGGCCTCCTCCTCGGCGGGGACGTACAGGCCGGCGATCCGCAGCGGTCCGGCGCGCGTCGGCAGCGGCCGCAGCAGCACCCGCTGGGCCGCCTCGGCCACCGACCGCACCTGGTGCAGCTGCCGCTCGTGCCGCCCCCGCACCACACAGATGGCGACACAGACGGCCGAGACGACGATCAGAGCGGCGATCTGGGCCTGGACGTTGGCGGTGCCCGCCACCCCCCTGAGCACCCCGATCAGCACCTGGGCCGCCACCGCCAGCGCCCCCATCGCCGCCGTCGTGCGCGCACCGGCGAACGCCACCGTGATCGCGGGCGCCGCCACGAGCAGAGGACCGAGGTGGACGTGTGGCGGGGCCAGCACGTCCACCACGCACACGGTGACGATCAGCGCGATCGGAATCACGAGAAGCGCGGGCGCGTGCCCCGCCCGCCAGGAACGCCGGACGTCCCACCATGTTCGAAGGTCCATGGACCAAGCCTTCCACCCGCCTCCGCGAGGTGGGACGCGCCGCTCCGGGTACCGCCGACGTCACCTGCGCGCGGGTCCGCGCGGACGGCCGTCTCCTCGCTACGCCGAAAGCGCCGCCTCGCTGAACCGTCCTGGAGGAGCCGTCACGGGTGGACCGTGATGGGGAACCGTGACGGATGAACCGTTACGGGGCCGCCGCCCATCCGGCCTCCGGGACCGAGAGCCGCCACAGGACCACGGCGGACGCGGCCAGCAGCGCCAGCGCCACGCCGAGGACGAGGGAGAGGCCGACCTTCAGCAGTACGGCTCCGACGAGGGCGCCGAGGAACATCGCGAGGACGGACAGGATCCGGCGGCCGGGCCGGGTCGCCGTCCCGCCGGCCGGGCCGGAGTCGGCGGCGAGGCCGGTCAGGGTCATGGTGAGGACGGTCGTCGTCAGATCCGGTACGCCGAGCCGCCGGGCGACCGCGTTCTGCAGCCCCATCGCGAGTCCGAGCAGCACGATCAGGACGTACTGGACGGCCGTGCCCACCCTGACGTGCCCCGCGAGGGCCGTGCCGAGCGCCCTGGCGAACAGCACCGCCTGCACGGCCATCGCCGAGGCGAGCAGCCGGCCCCGGTGCGCGGCGAACCGGACGCCGAAGCGGCCCCGGCCAGCGCGCCGGTGAGGAAGGCCGCCAGGGAGACGACCGAGGCGAGCGCGGACAGGCCCTCGGCGCCCGCGAGCGCGAAGCCGAGGAACACCACGTTGCCCGTCATGTTGGCGACGAACACATGCCCGAGCCCCAGGTAACTCACCGCGTCCACCAGCCCCGTCACCACCGTGAGGACCAGCATCACCGGCGGCAGAGGCCCGTGCCGGTCCCCCTTCGGAGGGACCAGCGTGCGGGCCGCGTCGACCAGCAGTGCGCGCATCCTCGGGAGCTCCTTTACGGCGGAGGGGGGTGCTGTGGTGCAGCAGCGTACGCGCCGACAGCCCGCCCGGCCGGGCAGCTCGTCCGGGCCCCGCTCCAGAGCGTCACGACCTCGGCCGCGGACACCAGAAATTTCACGCTCTGTAACTGAAATGCTGAGCTGCGCATTTCTTTCGGCGGCGTTATGGTGGTTACGCGGAAAGCGGCGGCTCCGTATGGCCTGTCCACCCGGCCGATGAGACCGGCCGCCGAGTAATTCACCTGAACCGCGAAACTTCCGAAGTCCTTGGCTTTGTTGAAGTGGCGAGCGTTCAATCGGCATTCACATGCCCCCTCGTCAGGCAGCTGAATCAGAGCACTGCTCGGTAGGGCGGGAACCCCATGACGCCCTTGGATTTGGTACGTCTTCCCCCGTTGATGGCGCTCACCGAGGGAAGGCCGCAGATCGGAGTGGCGCTGCTGGACGGTCCCGTCGCGCAGGAGAACACCGAGCTGGCGACCGAGAACATGCGCGGGCTTCCCGGGCTGAGGCGGTACGAGTCCTCCCGGGCGGTGGGCGCGGCTTCGAGGCACGGGACGTTCATCGCCGGGATCCTCGCGGCGCGGCGCGGCCGAGCGGCTCCCGCGATCTGCCCGAACTGCACGTTTCTGATCCGTCCGGTCTTCACGGACGCGACGGGGAGGACCGGGGCCTTCTGGGCACCACGGTCGACGAGTTGGCCTCCGCCATCCTGGAAAGCATCGACGCGGGCGCGCGCATCATCAATCTGAGCGTGGGATCCACCTATCCCTCGACGGCCCGGCAGTCGCGACTCGGCGCCGTGCTCGACCGCGCGGCCGAGCGCGGGGTGCTGGTCGTCGCCGCCGCGGGCAATCAGGGAACGCTGGGCACCAGCGCCCTCACCCGGCATCCCTGGACCCTGCCGGTCGCCGCGATCAATCTCGACGGCCGGCCGAGCGCGCACACCAACCTGGCGCACGCGCTGGGCAGGCGGGGGTCGGCGGACCGGGCGAGAAGATCACGAGCCTCGGCACCGGCGGCGACCCGTCACCCGTCTCCGGCGGCACCAGCGCCGCCGCGGCTTTCGTCACCGGCGCGGCCGCCCTTCTCTGGTCGCTCTTCCCGTCGGCCGAGGCCTCCGAGATAAAGAACGCCGTGCTTCACGGCCGTGGAACGCGTCGCAGCAGCGTCGTCCCCCCGCTCCTGGACGCCTGGGGCGCCTACTCGCTGCTGTCGGAGACGAGGTCGAGGAGGGCTTCGTGATGGTGGACGAACACAGTGAGAACCGCTCGGGAAAGGGTGACGGACGCCCCCACCGGGTGCGTCTGCCCGGATTCATCGACGAAAACGAGGTGGGGCTCGGGGACGTGATCAAAAAGGTGACCTCGACCGCGGGAATCACACCGTGCGGCGGCTGCTCCCGCCGCGCCGAACGCCTCAACCAATGGATGGTCTTCACCGGCCGCCCTTGAGATCCGGAACGGAGAGAGCGGAGGACGCAGATATGACACCGGGACCCGAGTTCACAGAAGCCATGGAAATCATTCCAGCCGAGGGCCGCCGGCTCCCGCCCCACCGCCTCCTCCGCCACCTCCGCCGCCCCTCCTCCGGGAGTGCGGACGAACCGGCCGCTGCCCGGCACGGCCGACCGAGCCGACGCAGCCGCCTGCGGGCGACCCCCGCGACAGCAGACCGGCGGCGAGGAACAGTCGGGCAAGAGCGGCGGATGCTCCTCCTCCGGTGACAAGACCCCGTCTCCTACGTCTATGCCATCGGCCGCGTCGAACCCCGGTTCCCCAGCATCGGCGTGGAGAAGGAGTTCGCCCAGGCGGTGGGACGGAGCGACACCGCCGGGCAGACGGACAGGCAGGCCATGCGGTCGGTCCTCGAAGCTTCGGCCACCAGGTATCTCGCCCGGCAGATCTGCTGGGTGTTCAGCATCGAAGGGCTCGACTGCTACATCCTGGCGCCCCGGGACCCGGCGGACTACAGCATGCTGATCGACGCCGTCCGGCCGGAACCGAGGGCGCCGACGTCGACGTGGTGATCGGCATGCTCGGTCCCAGCGCCCCGCCACAGGTGTGCGGCGGACTGGCCGTACCGATGGTCGCCTTCGACCAGCTGTACTCCTTCAGCCGTGAGGAACTCATCGACGGCATTCCCCGCCCCGAAGGCCAGCGCGAGGACACGTTCCGGGATTCGGCCGGCGAACTCTTCGACCTCATCGGACAGGTGGCCGACAACGCCGGCGCCACCGACGAGCACCGGGCGCTGAACTACCTCGCGGTGCGCTACCACGGCATCTACGCGAAGGCCGCCGAGGCCCACGCGGCGGAAGCGTCCCTCACCGGGGTCGAGGTCCGGCCTTCCCGGCTGAGCGGCGCCCGGAACATCATGGACGTGATCTTCTCCTACACGAACCGGCGGACGGACGTGGGCGAGAGGTACTTCGTCCGCGTCGACGTCACCGAAGAGTTCCCCTTCCTCCTGACGAAACTCTCGCCCTACTACGAGCGGTGACCCTCCCGGTCCAGCTCTGGTACGGAGCCCGTCATGACCACACCACGATTCACCGCGGAAGCCGCGCTCACCCGAGGTGCGGCGTACACGTCGAACCCGTCGACCGAGGAGCGATTCACCGACCGGGACCACCGCATCGTCGCCCAGAGCTGCGGCTTCTGGGAGTGGATGGCCTGCGCCGGCACGGTGGCGGGATGCGCCCTCTCCTGCGCCGTCACCGGGTCCGAGTGCTTCGACTGCTTCAAACGAGCCGGGCGGGAGGTCTGCTACGCCTGCGTCTGAACCCACCTTCCCAGGAGAACGCCATGGGCATACCAGGATTCGACGTACTTCCGTCGAGACAGAGCAAACAGATTCTCGGACCCGGAACACAGCTGATTCCACGGTCTTCAGGCGACAACGTCGCTCCTCAGACGTACCCGGCGCAATGCCAATACGCCCAGGGGTTCACCAAAACGGCCTGCTACGGCGTCGTCATGACGTGCCAGGACTGCTGCAAGCAGTGGAACTTCCAGCAGTCGCAGTACGTCGACGTCTGCGGATCCAGCTATGTCTGCGGTGCCTGCTTCGGCTTCGACTGGTAGAGGCCGGCCCCGTGATCGACTCACCCGCATGCTGGTCGCAGCCCGTCGTCGACGGCTGCGACCAGCCCGACTGCCTGAAAGCGAGGTGCCGAACATGCTCGCCATGCAGTTCCTGTCCCTGAAGTGCAACAGAACGAGCCAGGGGGCGGGTGCGGACGAGATCTATATGGTCGTGAACGGGCACCGCGCATCGGCTCCGGAGGCGCCCGATTTCTGGTCGATGGACGACGGGGATTCCGTCGGCCTGAACTTCTTCAACAGCGGCTTCCCTCCCGGGGTTCCGGAAACGCGATTCACCATCACGTTGATGGAAGAAGACACTTTCGAGGACGACGACCTCGGGACCGTCTCGTTCACGGTGAACGACTTCGACTGGTTCGACGACTTCTGGAACAAGATCCGCGAACTGAAGTTCACCGGGAACGACGCCGACTACTCGCTCTTCTACAAGTTCTCGGACGTCCTGTGAGTCCTCCGGCTCACCGGGCCTCGATCGACGCGGCCGACCTGGCTGCCCGCTCGATCTTCGCGTAGTGGGCCGCACGGGCCTCCTCGTCGACCGGCTTCGCGTGTTCGGCGCGCAACCCGGTCCGGCCGTCGAGACCCTCGCGCAGGATGTCGGCGTGCCCGGCATGCCGGACGGTCTCACTGAGGACATGGGTCATGACGGCGAACAGGTTCGTGTTGGGGCAAGGCTCCACCCACCACGGCACGTGGCCGGGGGCGTCGAGGGAAAACTCCTCGATCGTGGCGTCCGAGTGCTTCCACGTGCGCCGGTAGAACTCGATGATCTGATCACGGGTCTCGTCCTCGGCCGCCCACTGATCGCTGCCGTCGGAGTCCTGCCACCGGCACAGCGGTTCCGGCGAAGGCCGCCCGAAGACCTCGCCGAAGTACCTGGCCTCGATGGTGGCCACGTGCTTGACCAGGCCGAGGAGATTGGTCCCGGTCGCCGTCAGAGGCCGGCGGACGTCGTACTCGGACAAGCCGTCGAGCTTCCAGAGCAGCGCCTCACGGTCCCGCCGCAGCCTTCCGTACAGGTTGTCCTTCGCGAATTCATCGATCATGCGGCACGAGCCTGCCACGGACTGCTCGCGGCCTCAAGATTCCGTAGACGTGAGCGATCCCGTACGCGTGGGCGCGGATCTGGGGCTCGTCGGAGCTTCGGAGCTAAGGGGTGGCGAGGCCGATCGCCGCCACGGTGTCGTTGCCCGTGTTGGCGACGTAGAGGCGGTCGCTGTGGGGCTCGAAGGCCAGGCCCTCCGGCTGGGGGCCCACCGAGAGGGTGGCGGTCACGCTGGTGGACAGGGAGTCGATCACCTGGATCGTGCCGTCGGGATGGGTGACGTAGGCGTTGCCCCGGGAGTCGACCGTGACGTCGTGGGGGCTCGCGGAGACGTCGATGTCGGAGACGTCGCCGGTGACGGCATCGATGAGGGACACCGTGTCGGAGCCGGAGTTCGTGACGTAGACGCGCTGTCTCTGGGCGTCGACCGCGATGCCGGTGGGCTGCTGTCGCACCGGGACGGTCTCGATGACCTCGTTGGTCGCCGGGTCGATCACCGACACCGCGTCGAAGTCGGGGCGGGTGACGTACACGCGGTGGTTCATCGGATCGACCGCCACCCCGAAGGAGTTGAGGACGTCGATGAAGTCATGGGCGAAGGGGAGCGGGTCGCCGCTGATGTGGACGATCGACATCCTGTCGCCCAGGCGGTTCGTCACGTAGGCGCGGCTCAGGATGTGATCGACCGCCACCCTGGTCGCCCTGACGGGCGGGCCGGGCGCGCCTTCCAGACCGATGGTGGCGACAACGGTGTTGAACGGGTCGATCAACGACATGGTGTTGTCTCCGCCGTTGGTCACGCAGACGCCGAACTGGGGATCGGTCGACACGCTCTCCGGGCGCAATCCGACGCCGATGGTCGCACTCACCGTGTTCGTCGGGGAATCGATCACCGAAACGGTGCCGGAGCCGCTGTTGGTGACGAAAACGTGGTCGTGGACATCCACCGCCACACCGACCGGATTCGCTCCCACCGGAATGCTGGCCACGACGCTCAGTTGTTCATTTCCGGGTACGTTCATTACTGCATCACCTTCGTGATCCAGTGGCCTGGAGGGTGCAGTTGCCGTCAACCGAGGGATGTTCCATTATGGACATGATTCTTGAGCCCCGTCGAATCACATGCCTCTCCGGGAGGCGAAGATCATGGCCCACGATGACCACGGGCGCCGTGAATCGCGTCCGTCGCACCACGAGCGGCCTCAGGATCCGCACGTCGAGCGGGTGGCTCCGGACCCTTCACAGCCCGCTCAGCGGGGAATAACCCTTCGGGGTCTCTGGGGGGAGAGCGATCGAGAAGGGTTCCGACGGCTCTACTTCACCCGAAATCTTGACCAGTTCGCCGAGTTCCTCGCCGAGGACGTCCTGTACACCGAGCCGGTGCCCGCGGACCAGCCGCCCTTCGTGGGGCTCGACGCGACGAGTGCGACGATCAGGAAGGGGGCGGACATCGAGTACAGCAGGATCAGGCGGGCCGAGGAGACACCGGACGAGTTCGACTTCGACGTACGCGCCGCTCCGGGAAACGTCCCGGTTCCCGTGGGGTGGACAGGGACCGAATACGCCTGCGCACCGAATACGAGTCCCCCCTGCTACACCGGCCCCACGCAGGTCGGCTGCATGACGACCCCGGAATGGCCGACCTGTGGCTCCACCTGTCACGGGGCGACGTGCGAGGGGTACGGGACGTGCGGCACCTGCCCGCAGACGTGCCCCAACACGTGCCAGACCTGCCAGACGCAGTGCGCCCAGCACACCTGCCAGCAGACCTGTCAGACCTGCTACACGAACTGCGCCCAGCACACGTGCGGCGACGTGACCTGCCAGACGTGCAACCAGCACACCTGCCCCGCGGTCTGCATCCCGGTGCCGACGCAGGGGTTCTGCCTCACCCATTCACAGGAATGCTGGTGACGGAATGTCAGCTGCGAGGGGGTCCAGGACGGCGGCTCCTTACCCGAGGGGCGGAGCCGACACCGTCCCTGCCCCGCTGCTGAACGCCTCCTGTGCGGAACGGGCCACGGCGACCGGACTGCGCGTCATGGAGAACGTACGCGTCTCCGGGCGCGTGGCGGCGGCCCTCACCAACGCGGAGGCGCAAACCGCCTTCCCCCTGGCCACGGAGTGGACGCCGTGGGGACTCGCCGCCGGGGACGTCGGACTCGCCCTCGTCTGCGGGTACTTCGACGAGTGCTTCCCGGAGCGGGGGTGGGACGTCGAGGCGCATCACCACCTGACCGCCGCTGCCGCGACACTTCCGTCCCTGTGGCGCGGCTCGGTCTCTCCCTCGCTGTTCGAAGGACTGGGCGGTCTCGCTTTCGTCACGCGTCGCCTGTCGCGGGGCGGCAGCCGGTACCAGAGCCTGACGCGGGCGGTCGAGGCGCTCCTTTTTCCGCGGGTCGCCGCACTCGTCCGCTCGATGGACGTGCGGACGTCGGGGCGACGCGACGTGGGCCGCTTCGACGTCATCTCGGGTGCGGCGGGCGTCGGTGCCGCGTTCCTGCCGGAGGAACCCCGGAAGGACGACGGGGACCGGCGGCAGGTCCTCTCGTCACTCCTGCGCGCGCTCATCCGCATGGTGGAGGACCCCGACGGACTGTCCCTCTGGTACACGCCGGCCCGTCTCATCGGTGACGAGAACATGGTGCGCGCCTACCCGTACGGCGTGCTCAACTGCGGTCTCGCCCACGGCCTGCCGGGCCCCCTGGCACTGCTGGCCCTCGCCCTGGAGAACGAGGTACGGGAGCCGGGGCTCCCGAGGCCGTCGCCTCCTTGGCCGGTCTGCTCCTGGACCTGCGGGTGGACGCGGAGGGCGGCTGGCCCTCGATGATTCCGCTCACGGCCGACGGGCGCCTCGGCCCGCGCGAGCCGAGCCGGACGGCCTGGTGCTACGGCACGCCCGGCGCCGCCAGGGCGCTCTGGCTGGCCGGCCGGGCGCTGCGCCGCGCCGATCTGTGCGCCAAGGCCACCGAGGCGATGAGAACGGCCCTGACGCGCCCCGTGCCCCAGCGGGGTGTGGACGCGCCGACCTTCTGCCACGGGATCGCGGGGCTGCTGCAGGTGACGCTGCGTTTCGCGGACGACACCCGCGAGGAGTTCTTCGTCCGGCAGGCCGAGGAGCTGACCGGACAACTGCTCGCCCTGTACGACCCCGACAGCCTCCTGGGCTACCGGGACCGGGAGCCCGGAGACCACTTCGTCGACCGGCCCGGACTGCTGACCGGGGCCCCGGGGTCGCCGCGGTGCTGCTGGCCGCGGGCACCGGAGCGGTGCCTTCCTGGGACCGGGCTTTCCTCCTCGCCTGACCGGACTCCGAAGGGAGCCGCGCTGATGACCCGACCGGCTCTGAAAGGCGGCGCCCGCCCCGTACGGGAAGCGGGCGCGGCGACGGGCCGGTACGCCGCCGTGGACCCGGTGCTGCTCAGGGCGCCCGTCCTGCCCGCCGAGACCTGCACGCTGCTCGGCTCGTCCGCCTTCTCCACGGCGGAGGCCACCGGCTCCCTCCTGCCCGATGACCCCTGGATCCGCAGCGCGCTCGTGGTGGGCAGCGGCGATCTGTTCCACGCGCTGGCGCACCCGAAAGCACCGGCCCGCCCCCAAGCACCGGCGCGCCCCCAAGTACCGGCACGTCCGAAAGCGCCGGAACGCCCCCACGTACCGGAACATCCCCAAGCGTCGGCGCACCCGGAAGACGGCGGAGCGCGAGCGCAGCGGCTGCGCGGCAAGATGATGCGCTATCTCATCCGCATGTCCACGCGGCCCACTCCCTACGGGATGTTCGCCGGCGTCTCCGTGGCCAAGTGGGGTGCGGCCACCGACCTTTCGATCGTCCCCGGACACCCCGCCACCCGGACGCGCCCGGACATGGAGTGGCTCCTCCAGCTGGTCTTCACCCTTGAATCGGCCCTGCCCGTCCGCAGGCATCTGAGCTATCTGACGCACCCCTGCGTGTTCGAGCGGTGCGGCCGCTTCTTCCTCGACGAGCCCGCACCGGGATCACGGGCGGCGGCGGGCCCGCGCTCCGGCTTCTCCGTGGGGGCCGGCGGGGCCGTACGGCGTGCGCTGACCGAGGCCCGCGACGGCGTGACCCACACGGACCTGACGCGCGTCCTGGGGGAGCTCCCCGGCGCGAACCCGGAAAAGGTCGAGGCCCTCATCGAGCACCTCTGGGAGCACACCCTTCTGCTGACGGACCTCCGGCCGCCCCTCACCGTCGCCCAACCGGCGCGCTACCTGATGGACCGGCTCCGCGACGTGCCGGCCGCGCGGGAGACCCGAGGGCACCTGGGACGGCTGCTGGCGGCCATGGCCCGGTGGGACGGCCTCGCGATCGAACGGCGGACCGAGAGCTACCAGGAGCTGGGGGACCTCGCCCAGGCCGTCGACAGGGCCGCGGAGCGACTGACCGGGACACCGGTGCCGAACGGCTCCGGCGGTGCCGGCGGATCCGGGGCCAAAGGCTCTCCGCGCCATCCGGCGCAGGTCGATCTGGCGCTCCGGCTGGGCGGCGAGAGGATCAGCCGCCTCGTCGGGGAAGAGGCGGCACGAGCGGCGGAGACCCTTCTGCGGTTGAGTCCCTGGCCTTCCGGCACACCGCTGCTGGCGGCCTACCGGCAGGCCTTCGAGCATCGCTACGGCACCGGCCGCGAGGTGCCCCTCCTCGAACTGCTCAGCGCCGATTTCGGACTGGGACCCCCCTCGGCCTTCCCCGCCGCCGGCCCGGCGGGCGGACGCAACCACCTCGTGCGCCACCGGACGCTGCGCGACCTGGCCCTGGACGCGCTCCGGGAAGGACGGACCGCCGTCGAGCTGACGGACGACCTGATGGAACGACTGCGGACCTCCTCGCCGGACACCCGTTTCCCCCGCTCCCTGGACCTGGCGGTCTTCGTCCTCGCGACGTGCCCCGAGGCCGTCGACCAGGGAGACTTCCGCCTCGTGGTCGGCCCCAACTTCGGTGCGACAGCGGCGGGCCGGAACGCCGCGCGTTTCGCGGGGGTGCTCGGACCGGAAGCCACCGCCGCCCTGCGCCGCCTGGCATCGGCCGAAGCGCAAGGGTCCGGACGGCTGTGGGCGGAGGTGTCCTACCTGCCGGAGCGACTGCGATCGGCGAACGTGGTGGTGCGCCCCCTGGTGCGCAGCCATGAGATCGCCGTGGGCACCACCCCCGGCGCACCCCCGGAACGCGTTGTTCCGCTGGGTGAGCTGACGGTGGTGGTCCGGGACGGACGGCTCCGCCTCCGCTGGCCCGCACGGGACGTGGACGTCCTCGCCTGCTCCAGCCACATGCTCAACAGCCTGCAGGCACCCACCGTGTGCCGGTTCCTGGAGGACCTACGGCTTCAGGACTGCGCGCAGCCGTGCGGCTTCGACTGGGGACCCGTGGGCGACTTCCCGTTCCTGCCCCGCGTCGAACGGGGCGCACCGTCCTGTCCCCGCCCAATGGCGCCCGGGTCACCGCCTGGCCTGTCCCGCCGAGGACTTCGCCCGCACGCTGGACACCTGGAAGCGGCAGTGGCGGGTGCCCCGCCACGTCTACCTGACGGAAGGGGACAACCGGCTGCTCCTCGACCTGGACGAGCCCGGCCAGGCCGAACACCTCCGGACGGCTTGCGAGGCGGCCCCGGAGGCGACCCTGCTCCAAGAAGCCCTCCCCGCCGTCTCCGACGCCTGGCTGCCGGGCCCCCACGGCCGCCATGTGGTCGAGCTGATCGTGCCTCTGACCCTGCGGAACCCCGAGGACGAGCCGGACGGCACCCGTGCCCCTCGCGGCGCCGAGCCGGACGGCACCCGTTCCCCCACGGCCCCGGGCCGCGCGGCACGACGTGGCGTCCCGCCGACCGCCTGCGGCCTCCCGGCAGCGACTGGTCGTTCGCGAAGATCTACTGCCCGGAAGTGTTCGCGCAAGACCTCCTCACCCGTGACATCGCGCCGTTCTCCCGCGCCGCGATCGCCGGCGGCCTGGCGGACGACTGGTTCTTCATCCGCTACGCGGACCCCGACTTCCACCTGCGTCTGCGTTTCCGAGGAGACCCCGAGAACCTGCGGGCGGGACTCGTCCCCCACCTGTCCGCCTGGGCCTCCGGCCTCATGGCCTCCGGACTGTGCACGCGGCTGAGCCTGGACACCTACGAACGCGAGGTCGATCGCTACGGCGGACCGGAAGGCATCGACGTGGCGGAGGCGGTCTTCGCCGCCGACAGCGTCACCGCGGTCGACCTGCTCCGGCTTGACGCGGACCGGGGCGGTGCGATGGACCGCACCCTGCTGGCGGTACTGGCCATGGACGACCTGCTGGCGAGTCTGGGACTGGACGAGCGGGCCCGCCTCGCGTGGTGCCGGAACCGGGTGAGCCCCGGACGTGCCACCGGCGACGAGTACCGGGGACGGAAAGCCGCCCTGCGCCGACTGCTCGCGGACCACGAACAGCCCCTCGCGGAAGCCGGGGGAGAGAGGACGGCCCGCATTCTGGAAGAGCGCCGCAACGCACTCGCCGCGCCGCGAGAACGCCTGGCCCGCCTGCGCCGCTCGCGGCGACTGACGACCTCGGCGCAGGACATGTACGGGGATTTCGTCCACCTCAGTTGCAACCGTCTGCTCGGCACCGGCTGGCCGTCGGAGAACCATCTGCTGGAACTCCTCCTCCGCACCCGCAGGGCGCTGGAGTGCGCTCCGGTCGATCCGCGCGGAGAGAAGTGACGCCGAGGCCGTACGAGCACCCGGGAGGCCAACCCGGTGACGGCTTCGGCTCGGGCGATCGGGAGTGAGCCATGGGCCTCATCGACATCGAACTGTTCGCGACGCTCGACCTCGTCGGGCAGGCACCCGGCGGCCCGGACGAGGACCCCGTGGGCTTCCCGTTCGGAGGCTGGCAGGCGCCCCTGCTCGACGAGGTCGCCGGGGCGCAGATCCTGGCCGCGTACGAGGGCACGGACGCCCTCCTGCTCGGCCGGCGGACGTACGACATCTTCGCCGCCTACTGGCCGCACCAGGAGGGAGGCGAGGACGACGAGATCGCCGCGCTCTTCAACAGGGTGCCGAAGTACGTGGCCTCGCGCGGCACGCCCGACCTCTCGTGGGCCGGGTCCTCGCAGCTCGGCCCGGACCTCGCCGACGCCGTCCGCGAGATCCGCGACCGGCACGAGCGGGTGAAGGTCGTCGGAAGCCTGGACCTCGTGCAGACCCTCCTGCGCGAGAAGCTGTTCGACCGTCTCGACCTCTGGCTGCACCCCATCGTGCTCGGCGTCGGGAAGACGGTGTTCGACACCGGCGCGGTGCCCAGCAACCTCACGCTCCTCGCCCCTCCGGCGGCCGGCCCGAAGGGCACCGTGTACCTGCGCTACGGGCTCGCCGACGGCACGCCCGCCACGGGGGACATGAGCGCACCCGACCGCGGCCTCGGAAACGGCCCGGTGTCCTGAGCCGGCCCACCCGCTGCCCCGCGACACCGGCCCCGGGAGGCGCGGAACCCGGCCGCCCGCCGGCAGCGCGTGACGCGCCCGCCCGGTGGGACAATGCGAGGTGGGCTCGCACGATGGGTCGCTTCTCGTGGGCCGGGCCGCGCTGCTGACGTCCCTGTGCCGTCAGGTGGACGCGGCCGTCGCCGGCCGGGGCGGGCTGGTGCTGCTGGCGGGGAGCCGGGCATCGGGAAGACGGCGCTCGCCGCGGAAGTCCTGGGCTACGCGCGGAGCCTCGGGGCAAAGGTGGCGTGGGGAGCTGCGAGGACGGGGGCACCGCGCCGGGTCTGTGGCCCTGGCGGCAGATCCTCCACGCGGTCACCGGACGGGCGGAGCCGCTCGGCGGGGACGACGGGACGCGGGAGCGGGCCGACGGGGAGGACGCGCGGGCGGTGCTGTTCGAGGGATCGCGGAACGGCTGCTGGAAGGCGGCGGGCCGCTGGTCCTGGTGCTGGACGACCTGCAGTGGGCGGACACCGCCTCGGTGCTGCTGCTCGGCCGTCTCGGCCGCCGGGCCGGGCACGAGGCGCTGCTCGTGGTCGGCACCTACCGGGACGTCGAGCTCGCGCCCGATCACCCGCTGCTGTCCCTGACGGACGCGGACGTGGTGGTGCTCGGCGGTCTGGCACCGGAGGAGGTGGCCGTGCTCATGGACCGGTTCGGCGCGGACGCCGGACCGGAGGCCGCCGCCGCCCTGCAACGCCGCACCGGCGGCAACCCTTCTTCGTCCAGCAGATCGCCCGGCTGCGCGCGGCGGGCGGGGACGGCGGGGCGGTGCCGGTCGCGGTCGGACAGACGGTGGCCCGGCGCCTGGCCCGGCTGCCGGACCGGACGGCCCGCCTGCTGGGCACCGCCGCGGTCCTCGGCCGCAGGTGCGGCACCGACCGTCTGGCCGGTGCCGCGACCGTACCGGCCACCGAGGTGCCGGTCCTCCTGGAGCCCGCGCTGAACGCCCGGATCGTCACCCGTGACGGCCCGGACGGATACCGGTTCGCGCACGACCTCTTCCGCGAGGAGCTGATCGCCGAGCTCGATCCGGCCCGGCGCGCCCGCACCCATCTCGCCGTCGCGCGCACCCTGGAGGACGTCGGCCGCCCCGCCGAGCTGGCCTGGCACTACGCGCAGGCGCTGCCGTTCGGCCCCGTCGGACCGGCCGTCGGCCACGCCGTACGGGCGGCCGAGAGCGCTCGCGCAGCTGGCGTACGAGGAGGCGGCCCACTGGTGGCGGCAGGCCGTACGGCTGACCGCCCCGCACGACCCCGGACGGCTCCGGCTGCGTGCCGCCCTGGCGGCGGCCGAACTGTCCGCCGGGTCGAGGGACGCGGCCGCGCGTGAGTTCGCCGAGGTCGCCGCCGAGGCGCGGGACCGGCCGGAGATGCTGGCGACCGCGGCGCTGGGCCTGCACCGGGCGGGAGTCCGCAGCGGCGACTCGCGGCGCGAAGTGGTCGGCCCGCTGGTCCGGGCGGAGGCCGCCCTGCGAGGCGGCCCCACCCCACGGTCCACACCGAGGTGCTCGCCGCGCTCGCACGGGAGTTGGCCGACGGACCGGAGCGGGACCCGGTACGGGCCCGGGAGCACGCCCGGCAGGCGGTGGACGCGGCCCGGACCGCCGGCGATCCCCGCGCGCTCGCCACCGCCCTGTTCGCCCAGCACGACGTCGAGTGGGCGCCGGGCACGGCGCGTCGGCGGCTGGCGCTCGCCGACGAGATGGTGACGGCGGCGGTCGACGCGGACGCCGCCGCCCTGGAGTTCGAGGGAGCCATGTGCCGGTTCGTGGCCCTGCTGGAACTCGCCGACCCCACCGCCGCGACCGCGCTGCGTCAGGCGGCCGACGCGGCCGGGCGGTCCCGGCTGCCGCGCGCCCGCTACCTGGTGCGCTCGCGGGAGGCCGCCTGGGCCCTGCTCCAGGGCCGTTTCCAGGAGGGCACGCGGCTGTCCGGCGAAGCCGCCGCCCTGGCCGAGGCGATCGGCGAGCCGGACGGCGCGGGGTGGCCGCGACCCAGGGGCTCGCCGTCGCCCTGGCCCGGAGGGACCGAACGGGGTCGCGCCGGTCCTCGAGGAGTGCGGAGACGCCGGACTGCCCCCGAGTTCCTGCCGCAGGGGCGCTGCTTCGCCCACCTCGCGGCCGGCCGCCCGAGGAGGCGGCCGCCGTGCTGCGGGCACTGCCCGCGGCCGAGGAGCTGTCGCGGTTCCGGTGGCGGGTCCTGGCGGGCATGGCCTTCGACGTGGAGATCGCCGTCGCGGCCGGCGTCACCGAGGTCCGCGAGGACCGCTACCGGCGGCTGCTGCCGTACGAGCGGGAGACCGTCGTGATCGGCGGCGGCGTCGCCGTCCTCGCCCCGGTGGCGCTCTACCTGGGCCTGGCCGCGACCGGACCGGAGGCGCGGCGCACCTGGAGGACGCTCTGACGGCGGCGGACCGCCTCGGGGCCCGGCCCGTCGCCGCCCGCGCCCGGCTCGAACTCGGCCGCGTCCTGCTGGCCCGCGATCCCGCGGGCGAGCGCGGCCGGCTCCTGCTCTCCCAGGCCCTGGCCACGGCCGAGGAACAGGGCCTGGGCTGGCTGCGCGACCGCGCCCGGACCGCACTCGCGCACGCGGACACGAGCCATGTGTTCCACCTCGACGGGCAGCTGTGGACGCTCGCCTACCGGGGCCGCACGGTGGTCCTCAAGGACGTCAAGGGACTGCACGACCTGGCGCTGCTGCTGTCCTGCCCCGGCCGGGAGATCCCCGCGACCCGCCTGCTGACCGGCGAGGACCTGCCGTCCCCGGGAGCGACGAGGTCGCGGACGACCGGGCGCGCGCCGCCTACCGGACCCGTCTGGACCGCCTCGACGAGGAGATCGCCGACGCCCGCGCCGGCGACGACCGCCCCGGCTCGCCCGTGCCGAGGAGGAACGCGACGAGCTGATCGCCGAGCTGCGCAGGGCGTACGGCCTCGGTGGACGACGCCGCCGCCTCGGCGACCCGGGCGAACGCGCGCGCACCACGGTGACGGCCAGGATCCGCGACGCCGTGCGCCGGATCGAGCGGGAACACCCGGAACTCGGCCGGCACCTGTCGGTGACGGTCACCACCGGGCGCGCGTGCGCCTACCGGCCCGAGCAGCCGGTCCACTGGCGGCTGTGAGCACCGGTCCCACGGATTGTGGGGGCTTCTCACGCCCATCGGTCACCAGCAACCCGAAAAGGTGATCGAGATGGCACCTCTGGACACCGCCGCGGTCGACGAGGCCGTGGGCACGGTCTTCGGCGACCTCGGCGTCGACTGCACCGCTCCGCTGATCGTCCTGGGCGACCGGCTGGGGCTCTTCCGGGCCCTCGCCGGCGCGGGCCCCTGACCTCGGCGGACCTCGCCGACCGCACCGGTCTGGTCGAGCGGTACGTCCGCGAGTGGCTGCGCGGCGTCGCCGTGGCCGGCTACCTCGGCTACGACCCCGCCACGGGCCGCTTCACCCTGACCGACGCGTACGCCGCCGTCCTCGCCGACGACGCGGCACCGACCTCCCTGATCGGCGTCTTCCCCGGCCTCCAGGCGCTGTGGGCGGACCTCGACCGGGTCGAGGGGTTCTTCCGGACCGGCGGCGGCATGGGCTGGGGCGACCACCACCCCGCGCTCGGCGCCGCGCAGGAGCGCTTCACCCGCCCCGCGTACGAGCACGGCCTGATCGCCGAGTGGATCCCGGCCGTCGACGGCGTCGTCCCGAAGCTGGAGGCCGGGGCCACCGTCGCCGACCTCGGCTGCGGCCGGGGCCTCCTCGATCCTGATCGCCCAGCGGTGGCCGCACACCCGCGTCATCGGCTTCGACCCGGACGACGCCTCCATCGCCCACGCCCGCTCGGCCGCCGCCAAGGCCGGGGTGGACGGCCGGGTCGCCTTCGAGGTCGCCGAGGCCGCCACGTACCCCGGCGACGGCTACGACCTGGTCACCTTCACCGACTCCCTGCACGACATGGGCGACCCCCGGGGAGCGGTCGCGCACGCCCGCGCCACCCTCGCCGACGACGGCGCCGTCCTGGTCGTCGAGCCCCTGGCCGCCGACCGCTTCGAGGACGACTTCGCCAACCCGTACGCCCGGATCGGCTACGCCGTCTCCACGCTCGTGTGCACCCCTCCTCGCTCGCCCAGCCGGGAGCGGCCGCCCTCGGCACGATGGCGGGCGAAGCCCGGCTGCGCGAGGTCCTCGCCGCGGGCGGCCTCACCCGCGTCCGGCGCGTCGCCGAGGACAGCGCCCCGTTCAACATCGTCCTGGAGGCACGGCCATGACGACCTCCTCACCACCACCGACGTCGAGCGCGTCACCGCTCTCGACGCCACCGCCCAGGCCGAGCTGGTACGCGGCGGCCGACTGAGCGCCGAGAGCTGGTCACCGCCGCGATCACCCGCATCGAGGCCCTCGACCCCCGCCTCAACGCCGTGATCACGCCGACTTTCGACCGCGCGCTCGACCAGGTGCGCGCCGGGCTCCCGAAGGACCCTTCACCGGTGTCCCGTACCTCCTCAAGGACCTCGCCACCGAGCAGGCCGGGGTGCGCTTCACCGAGGGCTCGGCCTTCCTGCGCGACCACGTCTCGCGCCAGGACCAGGAACTCGTCCGGCGGCTGCGCGCCGCCGGGCTCGTCCTGCTCGGCAAGACGAACACCCCCGAGTTCGGCATGGCCCCCACCTGCGAGCCGCTCCTGCACGGGCCCACCCGCAACCCCTGGGACCCGACCCGCACCACCGGCGGTTCCTCGGGCGGCTCCGCCGCGGCGGTCGCCGCCCGCATGGTCCCGGCCGCGCACGCCAACGACGCCGGCGGCTCCATCCGCTTCCCCGCCTCCTGCTGCGGCCTGTTCGGCCTCAAGCCCACCCGTGCCCGCGTGCCCCTCGGCCCGCTCTACGGCGACGCCTTCGGCGGCTGGGCCGCCGAGCACGCCCTCACCCGCACGGTCCGTGACTCGGCCGCCCTCCTGGACGCCGTCGCGGGCCCGGAACCCGGCGATCCGTACCCCGCCCCGCCCGCCTCCGGCCCGTTCCGCGCCGAGACGGAACGGGAGCCAGGACGCCTGCGGATCGCCCACAGCCTCCGCACCAGCGGCGGCCACCCCGTCCACCCCGACTGCGCGGCGGCGCTGCGGGACGCCGTGCGGCTGTGCGCGGACCTCGGGCACGAGCTCGTCGAAGAGGACCTGCCGGGCCTCACCGACGAGGTGGGGGAGGCCATCGGCACCGTGTACGGCGCCGCGATGGCGTGGATCGTCGGCTACTGGACGCGCGAACTGGGCCGTGAGCCGGGGCCGGGGGAGCTGGAACCGTACACCCGCGCCTACGGGGAGTACGGCCGGCGCGTCAGCGGCGGCGACTACCTGCTGGCCGTCACCACCCTGCAGTCGTTCGCCCGCACCGTCGCCCGCTTCCTCAGCCGCCACGACGCCTTCCTCACCCCGACCCTCGCCCAACCCCCGCTTCCCCTGGGCGAGATGACCTCGACCGAGGAGGACCCCCGGCGGACCGCCCGCGCCAGTGCGCCCTTCATCGCCTTCCCCGCCGTCGTCGCCAACGTCACCGGCGCCCCGGCGATGTCCGTCCCCCTCCACTGGTCGCCGACGGGACTGCCGATCGGGGTCCACTTCCTCGGCCGCCCCGGCGAGGAGGCCACCCTGTTCCGGCTGGCCGGCCAGCTCGAACGCGCCCGCCCCTGGGCGCAACGGGCGCCAGGCGTCCTCTGAGCCCGTCCCACGGGGCGGCGGCGGTCCGTCAGGCCGTCGCCCCGGTGCGTACGGGAAGGTCGGCCAGGCGCCATTCGAGCATGCCGTCGTCGAGGCGGACCGCCCGTCGGCCGTGGCCGGTGAGCAGGCGTACGGCCTCGTGGGCGAGGGCGCAGTACTCGCCGCGGCAGTAGACGACCACCTCGGTCTCCTCGGGCAGCTCGCCGATCCGGTCGGCCAGCTCGGCGACGGGGATGCCGAGCGCCCCGGGATGTGCCCGGCGAGGTACTCCTCCGGCGGCCGGACGTCGAGCAGCACCACCTCGCCGGCCTCGATCCGCGCCAGCAGCTCCCCGTGGGCGATCTCGGCGGCGTCGTCCTCGCCGAGGTAGGCGTCGCGGGCGGCGGGGACGGCGGCCTGGTGGTGGTCGGCGACCTTGCGCAGCAGGACGAGGAGCCGGGCGACGTCGTCGCCGGCGAGCCGGTAGTGGATCCGTACGCCTTCCCGGCGGGTGGCGACGAAGCCGGCCTGCTTGAGGGTCTGCAGGTGCGCCGAGGCGGTCGTCAGTTTCAGCCCGGCCGCCTTCGCCAGCGCGTCCACGGTGCGCTCGCCCTGGGCGAGCAGATCGAGCAGCTCCAGACGCTTTCCGCTGGCCAGCGCCTTGCCGCTGGCGGCGAACGCGTCGTAGAGGGCGGCCTTCGCGCCGCTGCTGGGGCATCCCGCATCGCATCCTCCAAATATCTATGGATTACTGTAATGGATGTCGAGCGGTGTCGCCCGCCGCCCACGGCGAGCAGCTCGGCCAGGGCACGGAAGGCATCCGTTCGTGAAGACCACCCCTCCCGACCGCACCGATGCGTGCCGCCGGACGCCCGGTGCGCCTCGGCCTGCGCGAGAACCGGCTCCAGTTCACCCTGCTGGTCGTCGTCAACGTCTGCGTCGGCGGCCTGATCGGCCTGGAACGCACCACCGTCCCGCTCATCGGCTCCGAGACGTTCGGCCTGACCAGCGACCTGGCCGTCTTCTCCTTCATCATCGCCTTCGGCCTCACCAAGGCGTTCACCAACCTCGCCGCCGGGGCCCTGACCTCCCGCTTCCGCCGCAAGCGACTGCTCGTGACGGGCTGGCTGATCGGCGTCCCCGTCCCCTTCGCGCTCGCGTACGCGCCGTCCTGGGGCTGGATCGTCGCCGCCAACGTCCTGCTCGGCCTGAACCAGGGCCTGACCTGGTCGATGACCGTCAACATGAAGATCGACCTCGTCGGCCCCGCGCGACGCGGCCTCGCCACCGGCCTGAACGAGGCCGCCGGCTACACCGCCGTAGGCGTCACCGCCCTGCTCACCGGCTACCTCGCCACCAGCCACGGCCTGCGCCCGGTCCCCGAGCTCATCGGCGTCGTCTTCGTCGTCGCGGGCCTCGCCCTGGCCCTCGTGGTCCGCGACACCGCCGCCCACGTCGCCCTCGAACTCGCCCACCACGCCACGCCCCCGCCCACCGGCGAGGACGGGGGCCTGAGGGCCGCCTTCGTCCGCACCTCCTGGCGCGACCGCTCCCTGCGCGGCGCCAGTCAGGCCGGCCTGGTGAACAACCTCAACGACGGTCTCACCTGGGGCGTCTTCCCCTCCTGTTCACCGAGCACGGCCTCGGCCTCGCCGCCGTCGGCCTGATCAAGGGCCTGTACCCGATCCTGTGGGGCCTCGGGCAGATCCCCACCGGTCACCTCGCCGACCGCGTCGGCCGCAGACCCCTCGTCGTCACCGGCATGCTCGTCCAGTCCGCCGGGCTCCTCCTCGCCCTCGCCCTGCTCGACCGGCCCTCCTCGCCGGACTCCTGTCCGCCGTCGCCCTCGGCCTCGGCACGGCCCTGGTCTATCCGGCCCTCATCGCCTCCGTCTCCGACCACGCCCACCCCGCCTGGCGGGCCAACGCCCTCGGCACGTACCGCTTCTGGCGCGACATCGGCTACGCCGCCGGCGCCCTCGCCGCCGGCCTCCTCGCCGACCTGCTCGGCCTGAACGCCACCGTCCTCGCCGCCGCCCTCCTCACCGCCGCCTCCGGCCTCCTCGCCGCCCGCTGGATCACCGACCACCACCCGGACCCGGCCGAACGCGGGCGGTGACGGCCGGTCAGGACCGGGGCCCGCGCGGCTCCATCCGGAACTCGAAGCCGAGGGTGCCGGGATCGAGCGCGGTCGCGCCGCCGTCGACGGTGAGCACCGCACCGTTCACGAACGAGGCGGCCGGCGACAGCAGCCAGGCGACGGCCTCCGCGACCTCGCGCGGCTCACCGGGCCGACCGGCGGGCAGGACCCGGGTCACCTCCTCGTACGCCGCTTCCAGACCGTCCCCGCCGAGGCCCGCCTCGTCGGCGAACCGGTTCATCCGGCGGTCGGCCATGTCGGTGCGCACCCAGCTCGGGCACACGGTGTTGGCGCGCAGCCCCGCGCCCCGTAGTCGACCGCGAGCGAGCGGCACAGCTGGAGCAGCGCCGCTTTGGAGGTGGCGTAGGCGGCGTTCCCGACGCCATTGCGCAGGGCGGACACCGAGGCCACCGCGACCACCGCGCCCCGGGCGTCGAGCAGGTGCGGAGCGCGGCGCGCAGCAGCAGGAACGGACCGGTGAGATTGGTCCGCATGACCTCGTCCCAGTCCTCCAGGGTCACTTCCCGACCCCGCCGCCCCGCCCGATGCCGGCGTTGAGCACCAGACCGTCGAGCCGCCCGTACGTGCCGACCACCGTCTCGACGAGCGAGGCCACCGCGGCGGGGTCGCCGATGTCCGACGGCACGGGCAGGGCGCCGGTCTCCTCGGCCACCAGCCGCAGCGGTTCGGGGCGGCGTCCGGACACCGCCACCTTGTGTCCCGCCCGGGCCAGCGACTGCGCGGTCGCCGCCCCGATCCCCGTTCCGCCCCCGGTCACCAGGTACACGCGCTCGTCCGCCATCCCCGCCGCCTCTCCCGTGCCTCGTCCGCCGTTCTCCGTCCCGGCGATCCTAGGCGCGCGAGGCCCCGGGCCCGGGGCGGCCGACGTCCCCGGACGCTAGGGGTACGTCCGCACGTCGTCGTTGTAGTCGCGGGCCCGGTCCCGTACGAGCTCGGGCAGCGTGCCCGCCGCCAGGTCCGCGAGGGTCGTGCCCTCCAGGACCTGGCGCAGACTCGTCCGCACGGCACGCCACACATCCGGCAGGGGAGCCGCCGCGCCCTGGTACGCGAGACCCGTCAGCTTCAGGTCCCGCACGCTGACGAGAGGTCCGTCCATGGCGCGGATGACGTCGGCGAGGGTGATCTCCGCGGGCGGCCGGGTGAGGGAATAACCACCGTCGGGGCCGCGCACGCTGCGCACCAGGCGCGCCTGCCGCAGGTCGCTCAGGACGACGAAGAGAAAGCGGCCGGGGATGTCCTGGCGCCCGGCGATGTCCTCGGCCTTGAGGGGCCGGTCGGGGGAGCAGGCCAACTCGGCCATGGCCCGGATGGCGTAGTCCGTTCGTGCTGAGATCCTCACGGGCTCAATGTCTCACAAGCGGAGGGAAGCAGACCCGCGGCGGCAGGCGCAGTCCGTCAACACCACTCCGGCACGTCGCCCTTGACCGGAAGCGTCCTTGCGACTCCACTTTGTTCATCGAGATAGTGAACATCAGCCGTGCAGCGTCCACCCTGGCCGGAGGTTTCCGTGGTGCCTGTCGTGTCCTCGCCGTCCGCCGAGTCCGCCCGTCCTCGACCGACCGTGGCGGTCGTCGGCGCGGGCGCGGCCGGTGCGCTCGTCGCCGTCCAGCTGTGCGAGGGGCGGCCCGGCGCCGCATACCGCTCGAACTGGTCCTCGTCGACCCCGCCCCGGAGGCGGGCCGGGGCGTCGCGTACTCCACCGAGGTCCCCGAGCACCGGCTCAACGTGCCCGTCGGCGGCATGAGCTGCTACCCCGACGACCCGGGCCACTTCCGGCGCTGGCTCTGCCGGCACGGCGAACCCACCGTCACCGCGGCCGACTTCGCCTCCCGGTACCGCTACGGCTCCTACCTCGCAGACACCCTCGGCCGGGCCATCATCACGGCGCACGGCACGGTCTCCGTACGGCGGCTGCGCACCAGGGCGACGGGGTGCGCCGACGCGGCCGGGGACGCCTGGAGCTCCGGCTCGCCGACGGCGGCGCGGTGACGGCGGACAGCGTGGTCCTCGCCACCGGACCCGCGGCGGGCCGGTCCGACTGGGCCCCGGCCGAACTGCTCGCCTCCGACCGGTTCGTCTCCCGCCCCTGGGCGCCGGGCGCGCTCGACGCCGTCGGCGCGTCGGACGACGTCCTCCTCGTCGGCACCGGCCTCACCGCCGTCGACCTCGCGCTCGTCCTCGACCGCCCCGGCCGCACGGTGCACGCCGTGTCCCGCAGCGGGCTGCTTCCCCAGCCGCACGCGGTCGCCCCGCTGCCCCCGTACCGCCGCCGCCGGGCCTCGCCGCCCTTCCCTTCACCGCCTCCGCAGGAGCTGCGGCGGCACTTCGCCGCCACGCGCCGCGCCCACGGCGACTGGCGGCCCGCGTTCGACGGGCTGCGGCCCGAGATCGTACGGCTCTGGCAGGGCCTCACCGACGACGAGCGGGCGGAGTTCCTCGGCCGCGACGCCACCCCGTGGAACGTGCACCGGCACCGCATGGCACCCTCCACCGCCGAGACCGTCGCCCGGGCCCGCGCCGCCCGCAGGCTCCGCGTCCACGCCGGCCGGGTCGCCTCCGCGACGCCCCGGGAGGACGGCGGCCTGACCGTCTCCCTCACCGACGGCCGTGAGCTGGGCGTCGCATGGGTGGTGGACTGTACGGGGCCGGGGCTGCGGGCCGACGCGGGCGGCGATCCGCTGTGGAGCGGGCTGCTGTCCGAGGGCCTCGCCGCACCCGGACCGCTGGGCATCGGGGTGTCCACCGACGGCGGCAGGCTGCTCGACGCCCGAGGGCGGCTGGAGCGGCCGCTGTTCACGCTGGGCGCGCCCGCCGGGGCGAGCTCTGGGAGACGACCGCGATCCCCGAGATCCGCAGCCAGGCCAAGGAGGTCGCCGAGGCCGTCCTCGCCCCGCTCGCCGGCGCCCCCGGCCGGTACGCCGCCGGCCCACCGACCAGTTCGGGCTGCCGCTGTCCACCCACGCCGCGGCGCGCCTCCTTCCGCTGCGGACTCGCCCGGGTGGTCACCGTACGGGCGAAGGCGGCCGAGGCGTTCGCGCGCGCCACCGAACTGGACCCCGGGTTCGCGCTCGGGCACGCCGCGCTCGCCCTGCTCGGTCACGAGTGCGGAGCGGACGTCGACGTCGCCCGGGAGCTGGCGGACGCCCAGCGCAGCGTGCGGGAACGCGGCGACGAGCGGGAGCGGTCGTTCGTCGACGTCGTCACGCGCCGCGTCACGGAGCACGAGGCCCACGCGGGCGCCGCGGGCGACGGCGACACGGCCCTCGTCGACCACCTCGGCCGCTTCCCCGCCGACGCGTTCGCGCTCGGCATCGCCGTCCCCACCATCGCCTTCTCCGGCGTCACGGACCTCGACGGCACCCTGGCCCTCGGCCTGGTGGAGCGGACCGCGTCCGCCTACGAAGGACACTGGTTCCACACCTCGCTCCTCTCCTTCGTCCGGCAGGAGCAAGGAAGGATCGACGAGGCCGGCGAGCTCGCCCGGACGGCGCTCGCCGCACAGCCCGCCTCCGGACACGCCGTGCACGCCCTCGCCCACGTCCACTACGAGTCCGGCGACCACCGCGCCGGCCGCGACTGGCTCGACGGCTGGATCGGGGGCCAGGGGCGGGGCGCCGTGCACCGGGCGCACTTCTCCTGGCACGTGGCGCTGCACGAACTGGCCCTCGACGACTCCGCGGCGGTGCGCCGCCGCTGGTTCGCCCAGCTCGCCCCGGGCCAGGTGAACGGGTGCGGGCCCTCGTCGACTCCGGCTCCCTGCTGTGGCGGGCCCGCATGTCCCGGAACTGGACCGGCCGCGTCCCCGTCGACGGCGTGCTCGACGCCGTCGCCCGCGATCTCGTCGAACGCCCCTCGACCGCGTTCACGGCCCTGCACGGCGCCTTCGCCCTCGCCGCCGCCGGCGACCTCCCCGCACTCCGCCGCCTGCGCGCCCACGCGGCCGGCGCGGACCCGGTGCAGCGGGAGGTCGTCGTCCCGCTGTGCGGCGCGCTGGAAGCGGTCCTGGAGGAGGAGTGGGCCACCGCGGCGCGCGAACTGCGCGCCCTGCTGCCCTCGCTGCGCCGCGTGGGAGGCAGCGCGGCACAGCGCGAGATCGTCGAGGAGACCCTCCTGTACGCGCTGGTGGAGGCGGGCCACAGCGACACCGCCCGCCACCTCCTCGAACAGCGCCTCGACCGCCGCGCGTCCCCGCTCGACCGGCGCAGGCTGGCAGGACTGAGCCACTGACGGACGGGCAGGGGAGCGGATCCCGCGCTCCCCTGCCCGTACCGCTTCGTGGTGCGGGGATCATGTCCGTCGCGCGAACACCGCCGTCCGTCGCGGGTCTACGGCGGGCACGGGCCGGATCCCTACTGTCGCTCCCGGACCCGGCCGCACTCCGACCGGCCGGGACGCGGGAGGAAGACAGTGACGACGACGTGGGCGACGGCCGATCTGACGGCCCTGGCCAGGCAGTACGGCGAGAACGGGTACGTACTCGTCAAGGGGTTGCTGAGCAGGGAGGAGGCGGCCGCCTACCGCCAGTGCGCCCATGAGGCGCTGGCCGCGCCGGACGGCGACGAGGACCCGACGTGGGGCTCGGCGGCCGGGATCGCGTCCGGAACACCGACCCGGCTGCGGCACCTGCACGACGCGCAGTTCCACTCCGCGGCGTTCTCCCGGCTGCTGACGGACGAGCGCTTCACCCGCGTCGCGGCGGCGGTGCTGGGCGGGCCGAACGTACAACTGCACCACACCAAGCTGTTCGTGAAGCCGCCGGAGAACGGGTCGCCGTTCCCTCCGCACCAGGACCACCCGTTCTTCCCGCACACCCACCACCGCGTCGGTGCCGCGATCTTCCACCTGGACGACGCCCCGGAGGAGAAGGGCTGTGTGCGGGTCGTGCCGGGCAGCCACCTCCAAGGACCCCTGGAGCACGTCGAGGACGGCGGCCACCACCTTCCCGACGTGCCGTTCGAGGCGACCGTGCCGCTTCCCGCCGAGGCCGGGGACGTGCTCTTCTTCTCCTACCTGACCGTCCACGCCTCGGGCGTCAACCTCAGCGGCGAGGCGCGCACCACCTGGCTGGTGCAGTTCCGGGACCCGGCGGATCCGCCGGCGGTCCGGGCGCACGCGCACTCGCGGGGACAGGGCATGATGCTGGCCGGCGTCGACCCCACGGGCAGGAGGACGGGTTGAACCTGGAGAACGTGGCGCGGGCCGGCTCGATCACGGAGCTGAGCGGTGTGCTGCGGACCTGTCAGGCCGGGCCCTTCCAGGTCGACTTCTTCAGCTGGGGCTTCTATCCGGCGTCGCCGTGGCGCAACTACTGGCACCGGCACTCCTTCTACGAGGTCTGCCTCGCCCACAGCGGCGCCGGGCGGTTCAGCACCGGCGCGGAGCAGCACGACGTCGGCGCCGGTGACGTCTTCCTCGCGCGGCCCGGTGACGTGCACGAGATCGAGTCGAGCCGCACGGACCCCCTGGGCATCGCCTTCTGGAGCTTCGCCCTGCGGGCCGGGAAGGACGGCCCGGCTCCCGGGGAGCGCGGCTGGTGGTCGGGGCTCACCGACCCCACGAGGCCGACGGTGTCACGGCGTCTCGGCTCGCTGCCGTCCCTGGTCACGGCCCTGGGCGAGCACGCGGCTCCGGTCCGCTCCGGATACGAGTCCGTACTCCCCGGCCTCGGGGCCGCGCTCGTGGTGGACACCGCGCGGGCCTTCGCGGCCGAGGACGACCTGTGCGTACGGTCTCCCTCGGCGCCCCGGCTGTCACCCGAGGTGGTGGCGATGCAGCGCTACCTGGCCGACAACCTGTCCCGGCCCGTGACGGTCCGGGACGTCGCCGCCGCCGTTCACCTGTCGGCACGCCACGCCGAGCGGCTGTTCCGGTACGAGACCGGTGGCTCGCTGATGGCGACCCTGCGCCGGATGCGGCTCGACCTGGCCGCGGTCCTGATCCTCGACGCCGGAACGACGGTGACGGAAGTGGCCCAGGCGTGCGGCTATGCCGACGTCCGTGCCTTCAGCACCGCCTTCCGCCGTCTGCACGACCACTCGCCGCTGGCCCACCGAGCGCTCAACGGGACGCTGCACCTGTGAAGTTCAGGCCGTCCGGCGCAGCCTGAGGGACGCGTAAGTGACCCGAGAGTAGGGGCGCCGGTTCGCGAAAATCAATACTGGACGAACTTATTTATTTACCGGTACGTTGCCGCCGTGTTTCGAACCAGGCACGGCCGTCGGCCACCGCGCCGGCCGAAATCGCCGTCCCGCACCCGCTGTTGGCCGACACGCTCCACGCCTTGGAGGGCAGCACCATGAGATCGATCAGTCTCGGATCCGTCGGCCGGAGGGGCATCGGGCGGACCCTGCCCGCCGTCCTGGCCACGGCGGCACTGCTCGTCGGCCTGACGTCCGGCACGACCTCGGCCGCCGCCCCGCCGACACCGCCCCCGCGACGACCGCGCTCACGGGGAGCAGCTCGCCGCGTCCTGGCGGGGGCCGCTGAGCACACGCGGCCGGTACGTCGTCGACGCCGACGGCAACCGCTTCAAGCTCAAGGTCGGCAACTGGTCCGGCGCCCAGGGCACCTGGGAGGGCAACGGCAGCGAGAGCGACGTCGCCAACCACCAGGCCAAGCAGATGTCCAACAACATCCCGCTCGGCCTGGACCGCGTCCCCCTGGCGCGGATCCTCGCCGACTTCCACGCCCTGGGCCTCAACACCGTCCGGCTGCCCTACGCCGACGCGATGATCAAAGACGACACCCCGGTACCTAACCACGCCGTCGCGGCCAACCCGCAGCTGGAGGACAAGACCCCGCTCGAAGTGTTCGACGCGGTGGTCAAGGCCCTGACCGACGACGGCTTCGCCGTCATCCTCAACAACCACACCACCACCTACCGCTGGTGCTGCGGCCTCGACGGCAACGAGCGCTGGAACACCAGCCAGACCACCCAGCAGTGGGTCGACAACTGGCGGTTCATGGTGAACCGCTACAAGTCCGACAAGCGCGTGGTCGGCGCCGACCTGCGCAACGAGGTCCGCCGCGACTGGAACGACGACCCGAACTGGGGCTGGGGGAACGAGCACGACCTCTACAAGGCGTTCCAGGAGGCCGGCCTCAGGATCCAGGACGCCGACCCGGACATCCTGGTCATCATGGAGGGCATCAACTGGCAGGGCATCCCCCAGGGCATGTTCCCCCACGGCCGGCCGACGCTCACCCCGGTCCGCAACCTGTCCAACAGCCTGATGTACTCCGACAAGCTGGTCTACTCCGCCCACTTCTACGGCTTCACCGGCCCCAACCACACCGGCTCTACCGGTGGTTGGCAGAACGGCGAGACCAACGACCCGCGCTATCGCGACCTCAGTCCGGAAGACCTGATCAAGGTCGTCGACGACCAGGCCCTGTTCGTCACCGAGTCCGGACAGCACTTCACCGCCCCGGTGTGGGTCAGCGAGTTCGGCACGGGCGGACGCGGCCAGACCGACCAGAAGGAGATCGACTGGTTCAACCGCTTCACCGACATCCTGGTGAAGAACGACACCGACTTCGCGGTCTGGCCGCTGACCGGCTGGACCACCGACGGCAGGATCAACGACACCTGGGCGCTGATCTCCTACGACGAGAACGGCGGGCGGCAGAGCGTCCTCGACCCCGGCGACTGGCGCGCCACCGCCTGGAACAAGCTCGTGAACGCCCCCGGGAAGACCGGCCAGATCGCCGGGACCGCCCGCTGGAACATGCTGAACGTCGCCTCCGGCAACCAGAACGCCGCGTCCTGGATGCGCGCCCACGCCCCGGTCCGGACCCCGGGCAACCTCCAGGGCTCCTGCCCCGACGGCCAGCGCCTCATCGGCATCAGCCGGGAGAACCGCCGCGGCCTGTGCACCGACGCCGGCCAACCCGCCACCGGCTCCGGCGACTGGGTGGTCGTCAGGGACCAGAGCACCGTCACCCAGGACTGGGCCCCCTCTTGGGAGAAGCTGGAGTGCCCCGCGAACCACTACGCGGCCGGGTTCGCCTTCTGGGACACCGCGATCTCCGGTCTGCTCTGCGCGCCCGCGGCCGGCGCCCTGCCGAAGACCAACCGCGTCGCCTGGTTCGACCGGGGCGACAACCCGGCGCTGAACGAGACGCAGATCAAGAACGACTGGGCCCCCTACGACTACAAGGGGCAGTGCCGCACCGGCGAGTACCTCGCGGGCGTCGCCTACACGTTCAACCGGTTCCAGGGAGCCCCGGCCCACAACAAGCTGGGCGTCCCCGACGCCCTCCTCTGCCGCCCCCTGAGCTGACCGACGGCCCCCGCCGCCCCCTCACCACCCGCTGAGAGAGACCGATGACGCACACGCACGCTTCCGACGCCCCCGACACCGACGCTCCGGGGACGTCCTCACCGGGGTGGTGGCGGGAGGCCGTCGTCTACCAGGTGTACCCGCGCAGCTTCGCCGACGGCAACGGCGACGGCATGGGCGACCTCCCCGGCATCCGCCGCCGGCTGCCGTACCTGAAGGACCTCGGCGTCGACGCCCTGTGGCTGAACCCCTTCTACGCCTCCCCCCAGGCCGACGCGGGCTACGACGTCGCCGACCACCGGGCCGTCGAGCCCGTCCTCGGCACCCTCGCGGACGCCGAGGAGCTGATCCGCGACATCCACGAGCTGGGGATGCGGGTGGTCGTGGACCTCGTGCCCAACCACTCCTCCGACCGGCACGAGTGGTTCCGGCGCGCGCGGGAGGAGGGGCCGGGCTCGCCGTACCGCGACCGCTACCACTTCCGCCCCGGGAAGGGCGAGGACGGTGAGCTGCCGCCCAACGACTGGACCTCGGTCTTCGGCGGCCCCGCCTGGACCCGTACGGAGAACCCGGACGGCACCCCGGGCGACTGGTACCTGCACCTCTTCGCCCCGGAGCAGCCCGACTTCGACTGGGAGCACCCGGCCGTATGGGAGGAGTTCGAGTCGATCCTGCGGTTCTGGCTGGACCGGGGGGTCGACGGGTTCCGGGTCGACGTCGCCCAGGCCCTGATCAAGGCCGAGGGACTGCCCGACATCGGCCGCGACGACCAGCGCAGGATGCTCGGCACCGAGGTCTCCCCGATGTGGGACCAGGACGGCGTCCACGAGATCTACCGCGCGTGGCGCCGGATCCTCGACTCGTACCCGGGGGAGCGGTTCGCGGTCGGCGAGGTGTGGGCGCCGACGCAGGAACGCACCGCCCTGTACGTACGCCCCGACGAACTGCACCAGGCGTTCAACTTCGGTTTCATGGGCGCCTCCTGGGACGCCGAGGAACTCCGGCGGGTCGTGGAGACCTCGCTGGAGGCCGTACGGACGGTGGGCTCGTCGGCGACCTGGGTGCTGTCCAACCACGACGTCTGCCGGCACGCCACCCGCTTCGCCGGTCCGCACGTCGACGGACAGCGCCCGCGGGCGGGTGAGCGCGCCCTCGGCCTGCGCCGGGCCCGCGCCGCCGCGCTCCTGATGCTCGCGCTGCCCGGCTCCGCCTACCTCTACCAGGGCGAGGAACTGGGCCTCCCCGAGGTCGTCGACCTGCCGGACGGGGTACGCCAGGACCCGTCCTTCGTCCGCAGCGGCAAGACGGACGGATTCCGCGACGGCTGCCGGGTGCCGGTCCCGTGGACCGTCACCGGCCCCTCGTACGGCTTCGGAACGGGCGGCAGCTGGCTGCCGCAGCCCGAGGGCTGGGGCATGCTCAGCGTCGAGGCCCAGACGGGAGACCCGGACTCGACGCTGGAGCTGTACCGCGCGGCGCTCGCCCTGCGCCGGTGGCATCCGGGCCTCGGCGCCGGCGACACCGTCGCGTGGGACGACGCGCCCGACGGCGTCCTCGCCTTCCGGCGGCCGGGCTTCGTCTGCACGACCAACACGGCGGACCGGGCGCTGATCATCCCCTGCCCGGACGCCCGCTGCTCTCCAGCTCCCCGATCGGAGCCGTCGAAGGCCCGCCCGGCGCGGCCTTCGCCCTGCCCCGGACACCACCGTGTGGTGGACGGCCTGACGCGCCACGGCCCGCCGACCTCCGCCCGAACGATCACGGAGACCCCTCCATGCACAGCAAGCAACGCCTCACCGAGCAGCGCCTCGCCCGCGTCCTCGACCAGCGCGTCCGGCCGGCGGTCCACGCCCGTACGGTCCCGCTCGACATCGCGATCTGGAACGTCCCCGGCGAACCCGTCCCCGTCGCCGAAGGCCTGGCCGCGCCGTACGAGCCGGTGACGCTCGGCCACCGCTGGGGGCCGCCGTGGACCACGAGCTGGTTCCGGATCAGCGGCAGGGTGCCGGAGGAGTGGGCCGGCCACCGCGTGGAGGCCGTCGTCGACATCGGCTTCAACTTCACCGGCGCGGGCTTCTCCAGCGAGGGCCTGGTGTACCGCGCCGACGGCACGGTCGTGAAGGCCCTCAACCCCCGCAACGCCTACATCCCGGTGGCCGACCCGGCGGTCGGCGGCGAGGAGTTCACGTACTACGTCGAAGCCGCCGCCAACCCGAACATCAACGACAGCCACGCACCCACCCGCACCGGCGACCGCCCCTCCTGGCTGACCGGCGCCGGCGCCGGCATCGCCGACGCCCCGATCTACCAGCTGCTCCGCCTCGACCTCGCCGTCTTCGACCGCGAGGTGTGGGAACTCGCCCAGGACCTCGACGTCCTCGGCGAGCTCATGCGCGAACTCCCCGAGGCCGAACCGCGCCGCTGGCAGCTCCTGGGGACCGTCGAACGGGCCCTGGACGGCATCGACCTCCAGGACGTCTCCGGCAGCGCCGCCGCCGCCCGCGAGGTGCTCCGTCCCGCGCTCGCGGCCCCGCCGCCCCAGCGCCCACCGCATGTCCGCCGTCGGACACGCCCACATCGACACCGCCTGGCTCTGGCCGCTGCGCGAGACCGTGCGCAAGGTCGCCCGGACGCTCTCCAACGTCACCCACCTCATGGACGACCACCCCGGCTTCCGCTTCGCCATGTCCCAGGCCCAGCAGCTCGCCTGGCTCAAGGAGCACCGCCCCGAGGTCTACGGCCGCGTCCAGGAGAAGGCGAAGACCGGACAGTTCCTGCCCGTCGGCAGCCTGTGGGTGGAACCCGACACCAACATCATCGGCGGCGAGTCCCTCGCCCGGCAGCTGATCCACGGCAAGCGCTTCTACCTCGACGAGTTCGGCGTCGAGACGGAGGAGATGTGGCTGCCCGACACCTTCGGCTACAACGCGGCCATGCCGCAGCTGATGAAGCTGGCGGGCGTGCGCTGGTTCCTCACCCAGAAGATCTCCTGGAACACCACCAACAAGTTCCCGCACCACACCTTCTGGTGGGAGGGCATCGACGGCAGCCGGATCTTCAGCCACTTCCCGCCCGTCGACACGTACAACGCCGAGATCACCGGCGCCGAACTCGCCCACGCCGTACGGAACTTCCAGGACAAGGAGGCGGCGAACAGCTCGCTCCTCCCGTTCGGTTACGGGGACGGCGGCGGCGGCCCCACCCGCGAGATGCTGGCCCGCGCCGCCCGGGTGGAGGACCTGGAAGGCTCGCCGAAGGTCACCGTCGAGAGCCCCGCCGACTTCTTCGAGCGGGCGCACGCCGAGTACCCCGACGCCCCGGTGTGGCTCGGCGAGCTCTACCTGGAGTTCCACCGCGGCACGCTCACCAGCCAGCTGCGCACCAAGCAGGGCAACCGGCGCGGCGAGCAGCTGCTCCGGGAGGCCGAGCTGTGGGCGGCGACCGCCGCCGTCCGTACCGGGGCCGCGTACCCGTACGAGGCCCTCGACCGGCTCTGGAAGACGGTCCTGCTGCACCAGTTCCACGACATCCTGCCCGGCTCCTCCATCGGCTGGGTGCACCGCGAGGCCGAGGCGACCTACGCCGCCGTCACCGCCGAGCTGGAGGCGATCGTCGCCGCGCCCAGCGCGCGCTGGCGGGGAGGGCGAGGAGCAGGTGGTCTTCAACGCCTCCCCGTTCGCCCGCGACGGCGTCCCCGCCCTCGGCGCCTCGCCGCGCACGGGACCGCCGGCCCGCCCCGTGGCGCCCGTACCGGTCGAGGGCGGCCACCTCCTCGACAACGGGCTCGTCCGCGTCCGCGTCGACGACCGGGGCCTGGTGACCTCGGCGTACGACATCACGGCGGCCCGCGAGGCACTGGCCCCCGGCACGGCGGCCAACCTCCTCCAGCTCCACCAGGACTTCCCGAACCAGTACGACGCCTGGGACATCGACGTCTTCTACCGCAACACCGCGCGCGACCTCCGGGATGCCGATTCGGTGCGCGCGGAGGCGGACGGCGTGCGGGTCGTGCGGACCTTCGGCGACTCCCGGATCGAGCAGTTCCTCTCCCTCGCCGAGGGGTCCCGGCGCCTCGACATCACCACCGAGATCGACTGGAACGAGGAGGAGAAGCTCCTCAAGGCCGCCTTCCCGCTCGACGTCCGCGCGGACCACTCCAGCGCCGAGATCCCCTTCGGGCACGTCCGGCGCCCCACCCACACCAACACCAGCTGGGACGCCGCCAAGTTCGAGTTCTGCGCCCACCGCTTCCTCCACGTCGGCGAACGGGGCTGGGGCGCGGCCGTCGTCAACGACTCCACCTACGGGCACGAGGTCACCCGCGACGTCCGCCCCGACGGCGGGACGACCACGACCGTCCGCCTCTCGCTGCTCCGCGCCCCGCGCTACCCCGACCCGGACGCCGACCGGGGCAGGCACCGCCTGCGGTACGGGTTCGTGATCGGCGCCGACCTCGCGGACGCGGTGCGCGAGGGTACGGCCTCAACGTGCCCGAGCGCTCCGTGCCCGGTTCCCCGGCGGAGCTCGCGCCCCTGGTGGCCACGGACGACGACGCCGTCGTCATCGACACCGTCAAGCTCGCCGACGACCGCTCCGGCGACCTCGTCGTACGCCTCTACGAAGCCCACGGAGGACGGGCCACGACCCTCCTGACCACCGGCTTCCCCTGGCGTCGGCCACCGTGACCGACCTCCTCGAACGCCCGCTCGCCCCCGACGAGGCCCCGCCACCGCCCTGCGGACCACCGCCGGGCAGGTCTCCCTGACCCTGCGCCCGTTCCAGATCGTCACCCTCCGGCTGAGTTCCGCGTCGGAGAGGTGAAACCCCGTAGCCGTCGGAGAGTCCGGCACGTGTCCTACGACGCGCAGGACAAGACCGTCACCCTGATGGACGCGGTCGCCGACAACAAGGGCGGGCCGCTGTCGCTCAGGGAGCCGTCGAACGACCTGGGCCAGCTCTGGAAGACCACCCTGGACAACCGGTGGAAACGGCTGCCTCCTGACACCGCGGACGGCGCTCACCGAGCCGTGACCGCCCGCCGGGTCCCCTCGCACGGAGGGGGAACCGGCGGGCGCTCCGCTCCTGCCCTTTCGGCCCCGGCGTGCCGGCCCGCTGTTCGCCCGAACGGTCCGCCCGCGTTGCTCCCGGCCACGCGGGCGCCTCGGATGGGAGCGGTGAGGACGAGACCGCCGCCCCGGCGGGCGTCGGCCCGACGAACAGGAGCGCCCCCATGTACGTTCGCACCATCTACGCCATCGGTGATCCCGCCAAGGTCGACGCGTGTGTGGACGCGCTCCGCGAGGAGGCCCCCAGGGCGCTGGCCGGACAGCCCGGGTACCGGGGCTTCGCGCTGTTCACCGACCGCGAGCTCGGCAAGGTCCTCACGGGTTCCTGGTGGGAGAGCGAGCAGGCGCTGCGGAACAGCGACGAACAGCTCAGGGAGCGCCGCGCGGCGATGCTGGCGCCGTTCGCGAACACCGTGACGGTCGACAGCTGGGAGGCGGCGGTGTTCACCCCTCCCGTGCAGGTCGGCCCCGGCGCGGGTTTCCGCCTGACCCGGTTCGAGATCGACCCGTCCGGCGCCGACCTGCTGGTGGAGACGTTCCGGGGCACCACGCTGCCCACGCTGCGGGCCATCGAGGGCTTCGAGACCGCGGCGATGCTCCTCGACCGGACCGGGGGCCGGGGCAGCGTGGGCGTGATCTATGCCGACCGGGCCGCGCTGGCGGCCTCCCGAGGAAAGCAGTCGGCTGCCCGCGGCGACGCGGTCACGACGACGGGGGTGTCCATCCGCAGCTTCGAGGAGTTCGAGGTGGTCACGCTCGACCGCCGGTAGGCCGCCCACGGGGGGAGCGGACGGCGAGGCACGGCGCTGCGCCGGCCTCCGGCGTAAGGTCGGGAGTGTGCAGCCGATCGACACCTCCGGCGCACCGGCCCCGCCCGCGGCACTCCGGCCCGCCGCGCCGCCGTCGTCGCTGTCGCCTTCGCGGGCGGGCGACTTCCTGCGGTGCCCGCTGCTCTACCGGCTCCGGGTGATCGACCGGCTGCCGGAGAAGCCGAACGCGGCGATGACCCGGGGCGTGCTGGTGCACGCGGTCCTTGAGCGGCTCTTCGACCTCCCGGCGGCGGAGCGCACGGCCGCCGGGGCCCGGGACATGGTGGCGGGGAGTGGAAGCGGCTGTCGGCGGCGCGGCCCGCGCTCGCGGAGCTGTTCGCGCGGGACGACGGGGCGCCCGCCCCGGAACGGGTCGCGGAGTGGCTGGCCACGGCGGAGCGGCTGGTCGAGCGGTGGTTCACCCTGGAGGATCCGGCCCGGCTGGAGCCCGCGGAGCGGGAGTTCTCCGTCAGGACCACGCTGGACTCCGGGCTGAGGCTGCGCGGGATCATCGACCGGGTGGACGTGACGCCGACCGGCGAGGTGCGGATCGTCGACTACAAGACCGGCCGGGCGCCCCCGCCGGAGTACGCGGCGGACGCGCTGTTCCAGCTGAAGTTCTACGCCCTGGTGCTGTGGCGGCTGCGCGGCGCCGTGCCGCGCACCCTGCGGCTGGTCTACCTGGGCAGCGGGGACGTGCTCACCCATGAGCTGACGGAGAACGATCTGCGGGCCGTGGAGCGCGAGCTGCTGGTCCTGTGGGAGGCGATCGGGCGGGCGACGCGGACGGGTGACTGGCCCCCGACACCGAACCGCCTGTGCGACTGGTGCCCCCATCGGGCGCTGTGCCCGGCCTGGGGCGGCACCCCGCCGCCTTATCCCCTGCCCGTCGCCGACTGAGGCGAGGGCGCCCGACACCCGCACGAATGCGGGAAGGCATTGTACGCCTCATCGCCGACATTTCATCCAGTCTGTCATTTTTATTCCGAAAAAGGGTGGATTGTTCACTCCTGGGCGCTTAGCGTGGATGCAGACGCTAATTCGAATACACATTCGATACGAGGGTCGTCGCGCGGGGTCCGTCCCGCCGGCCGGCCCCCGGAACCGCCGTCGCAGACGCCAGGAGAACGGCGTGAACCTCACCTTCACCACCGCCACCAAGGAACAGGCCAAGGCCCGGATCGCGCTCGCCGGCCCCACCGGGTCGGGCAAGACCTACACCGCCCTGGTCACCGCCACCGGGCTCGGCGAGCGGGTGGCCCTGATCGACACCGAGCACGGCAGCGCCGCCAAGTACGCCGACGAGTTCGCCTTCGACACCCTCCCGCTCACGACGTTCCAGCCCACCACCCTCGTCGACGCGCTCGCGGTGGCCGCCCACGACGGCTACGACGTCATGATCGTCGACTCCCTGAGCCACTTCTGGTCCGGCACCGGAGGGATGCTGGAACAGGTCGACAACGCGGCCAAGCGCCTCGGGTCCGGCGGCAGCTTCGCCGGCTGGAAGGAGGCCCGCCCCCAGGAACGGGCGATGATCGACGCCCTCCTCGCCTACCCCGGCCACCTCATCGTCACCATGCGCACCAAGACCGAGTACGTCGTGGAGGCCGACGAGCGCGGCCGCAAGGTGCCGCGCAAGATCGGGCTCAAGCCCGAGCAGCGGGAGGGCATCGAGTACGAATTCGACATCGTCGGCGACCTCGACCACGAGAACACCCTGGTGGTCTCCAAGTCCCGGGCGAAGCCGCTGTCCGGGACGGTGCTCCACACGCCGGGCCCGGAGTTCGCCGAGGCCGTCCTCGGCTGGCTGGAGGCCGGCAAGCCCACCCTCTCCGTCTCCGACTACGTCACCGCGGCCACCGCGCCGGGCGCCGGCCACGAGGAGCTGCGCGCCCTGTACGAGGAGGCCCGCCGGCACAACCTGCTCGGCGCCGCCGTCCTGGACGACACCGGGGAGACCCGCACGCTCGGCCAGCTGATCGTGCGCCACGGCACCGCGGCCGCGAGGAACAGGGTCGCCGAGGACGTCGAGTCCGGGGCCGCCACCAAGCGGGAGAAGGAGACCAGGCGGGAGAACGGGACCGAGCGGAAGAACGGGACCGAGCGGAAGGGCGAGTCCGCATGAGCCTCAAGGAGCACGCCACCCGCGTCGCCGTACTCCGCGTGCTGCGCGACGCCGTCGACGCCGAGTACCGGACCGAGCGCCACGAGGTCCTGGAGGGGCTGCGCGCGGCCCGCGCCGAACTGAACCTGAAGTCGGTCCGGGTGGCCCTGCCGGACGACACGCCGGTCGCCACCCTCACCCTCGTCGACCCCGGACCCACGGTCGTGGTCGCCGACGAGCGGGCCTTCACCGCCTGGGTGGCCGCCAACCACCCCGGCGAGGTGGAGATGCTGGTCCGGGTGCACCCCGGCTGGCAGCGGCAGTTCCTCGCCCGGCTGACCTGCCTCGACCCGGTCGCCGACCCGTACACCGGCGAGGCGATCCCCGGGCTGGGCGTGCTGCCGGCCGCCGAACCGCGCTCGTTCAGCCTGCGCCCCCTGCCCGGCGGGCGGGAACGGATCGCCCGCGCCTGGCACACCGGCACGCTCGACCTGAGCCGTCTGCTCCCCCTCAAGGGCGGTGAGGATCCATGATCGCCGTCCTCGCCCACCCCGACCGGGACACGCTCGGCACGCTGTGGTTCCTGGTCTCCCGGACCGGTCACCTCGATTGCGGCCGCTGGACGTTCGAGGACGACAAACGGCTGCGGTGCGCCTGCGGGGCCGTCCTGTACGTGTACCAGCAGCCGGCGGATGCGGCGGGAAGCGGCGGCGCACCGGCGCCGGCCGGAACCTTCCCCCGCGGAAGGGAAGAACGCATGCTGCCGGCCGAGACGGCCCAGCTCGTCGCCCTGGTCGCGGCGATGTGCCCGTCGATGCACCTGGAGGACACCACGACGGACGCCTGGCACCTCCTGCTCGCCGACCTGGACGTCGCCGATGTGCGGGCGGCCGTGACCAGGCTGGGCAGACAGCGGTCCCGTATCGCCGCCTCCGAGATCCGCGCCGAGGTGCGCGCGATCCGGGAGGAGCGACTCGCCCGCAACCCGCTGCCCCTCCCCGACAGCGACCCCGACGACCCGCGCCGTTATCGTGCGGAACTCCTGGAACTGGTGACCGCGATCGCCTCAGGACGGCGAACCCCGGGGCTGCGAACCCCAGGGCGGCGCGCCGAGCGCGTACCCGCCGCCGCCCCGTCGGTCCACCGCCCCTCACCTCGCCCACGCGAAGCGCGACCCGCGCGTCCGCTCCCTCCGCGTGCCCTGTCCCTGGTGCGGGGCCGCCGCAGGCCGTCCCTGCGTCGTCCCCCGGCTCGGAACCCCGCTGAGGAGGGCCCCCGCCCACCGGGCACGGCTCCTCGCGGCCGGGATCGCCGAGCCGGGCCCGAGGCGGGAGGGGGGACGCGAGACGAACCCGATGACCGCCCCCACACGAGAGGAAAGCCGCCATGGTCGGTGAAACCGTCATCACCGTCGTCGGCAACCTGACCGACGACCCCGAGCTGCGCCTCACCCCGTCCGGGGACACGGTCGCGCACTTCACCGTCGCGTCCACGCCCCGCACCTTCGACCGGCAGAGCAACGAATGGCGGGACGCCGAAACGCTGTTCCTGCGCTGCTCGGTCTGGCGGCAGGAGGCGGAGCACGCCGCCGAGTCCCTGACCCGCGGCACCCGCGTCATCGTCCAGGGACGGCTGCGCCAGCGGACGTACGAGACCCGGGAGGGCGAGAAGCGGACCGTCATCGAGCTGGAGGCCGACGAGATCGGCCCGTCGCTGCGGTTCGCCGCCGCGACGATCGTCAAGCCCCGCACACCGGCGTCCCCGCCGGTTCCCGCGGCGGCCCCGTCCCCCGCCGAGGACCCGTTCACCCGGCCCGACGGCGGCGGAGAGCGGCCGGTCCCCGCCGCGAGCGGACCCCACACCCCCACGAGGAGACGGATCCCTTCTGACGGGCGGCCGCATCCGCGCGCCGACCGTGCCCCACCGCACCCACCCGAGGCGGACCCCATGAAGGAACAGGACCGCGAGGAAGCGCTCGAACTCGCCCTCGCCCAGATCGAAAAACGATTCGGCACGGGCTCGGTGATGCGCCTGGGCGATGAGCCGGGGGCTCCCACCGAGGTCATCCCCACCGGCTCGATCGCCCTGGACCTCGCCCTCGGCGTCGGCGGCCTGCCGCGCGGCCGCGTGGTGGAGATCTACGGCCCGGAGTCCTCCGGCAAGACGACCCTGGCCCTGCACGCCATGGCCAACGCGCAGAAGGCGGGCGGGACCACGGCGTTCATCGACGCCGAGTACGGTCTCGACCTCGAGTACGCCAGGCGGCTCGGCGTCGACACCGACGCCCTGCTGGTCTGCCAGCCGGACAACGGCGAACAGGCCCTGCAGATCGCCGACACCCTCATCCACTCCGGCGCCCTGGACCTCATCGTCGTCGACTCCGTCGCCGCGCTGGTGCCGCGCGCGGAGATCGACGGCGAGATGGGCGACCCGCACGTCGGCCTGCAGGCCCGGCTGATGAGCCAGGCGCTCCGGAAGACCGCCGGAGCACTCGGCCACTCCGGAACCACGATGATCTTCATCAACCAGCTCCGCGAGAAGATCGGCGTGATGTTCGGCTCGCCCGAGACCACTCCCGGCGGCCGGGCGCTGAAGTTCTACGCCTCGGTCCGCCTGGACATCCGCCGGATCGAGACCCTCAAGGAGGGCACCGAACCGGTCGGCAACCGCACCCGCGTCAAGGTGGCCAAGAACAAGGTCGCCCCGCCGTTCCGACAGGCCGAGTTCGACATCCTCTACGGCCGGGGCATCAGCCGCGAGGGCGAACTGATCGACCTGGGCGTCCAACAAGGCCTCGTCCGCAGGTCCGGCACCTGGTACACGTACGAGGGCGACCGCCTCGGCCAGGGCAAGGAGAACGCCCGCGCGTTCCTCAGGGACCACCCCGAACTCGCCGACGGGATCGAGAGGAAGACCCGGGAGAAGCTGGGCATCGGGGTGAAGCCGGAGGCCGAGGCCCCGGTGACGGATCCCCGGGCGGACACGCCGGACACGACGAACGCAATGGACACGGCGGACACGACGAACGCAGCGGACACGGCGAACGCAGCGGACACGGCGAACGCAGCGGACACGGCGGACACGGCGGACACGGCGAACGAAGTGGATACAGGGGACACGGCGAACCGAGTGGCCGTACCCGGCACCGGGCCGTTCGACCCGGCCGTGACCGACCGGCGCCCCGCCGCGACGCCCCCGCCGGCCCTGACCGACCGACGTTCCCCGGTCCGACCCCGGCGGCGCGGCCCGATCGGCGCTCCACCGTGCCGACTTCGCCGGCCCCGGGCGGTCCGGCCCCCGTGTCCTCGTCGACGGCACCCCGGCCCGGCCGTGAAGACCAGCCCGCCGCTCCCGCACCCCGGCGCGAGGCGAACGCCGGTGAACCGGAACGGCACCGTGCTCCCCGGCGCCGCCCCGCCCCGGGGCGAGACGCCGACCCGGGCAGGACCGCCGCCGGCCGGCCCACCGGGGCGGAGCCGCCGAGCCGGTCCACCGGCCGGTCGCGGCCCCGCCGACGGCGAGGACCGGGCCACCGAGGCGGCGCTGCGGCCCAAGGACCTGGACGGGTTCATCGGCCAGGCACGGGTCCGCGAGCAGCTCGACCTCGTCCTCAGGGCCGCGCGGCAGCGGAGCGCCACCGCCGACCACGTGCTGCTCTCCGGTGCCCCGGGGCTCGGCAAGACCACCCTGGCGATGATCATCGCCGCGGAGATGGGAGCCCCGCTGCGCATGACCTCCGGCCCCGCCATCCAGCACCCCGGGGACCTGGCGGCGGTCCTGGCCTCGCTCACCGGGGGAGAGGTCCTCTTCCTCGACGAGATCCACCGCATGTCCCGGCCCTCCGAGGAGATGCTCTACCTGGCGATGGAGGACTTCCGCGTCGACGTCGTCGTCGGCACCGGCCTCGACGCCACCGCCATGTCCCTGGAGCTGCCGCCGTTCACCCTCGTCGGCGCCACCGTCCGGGCCGGTCTGCTGCTCCCGCCGCTGCGCGACCGCTTCGGCTTCACCGCTCACATGGAGTTCTACGACCCGGCCGAACTGGAGCGCGTCATCCACCGCTCCGCCCGGCTCCTGGAAGTGGAGATCGACCCCGCGGGCGCCGCCGAGATCGCCGCCCGCTCCCGCGGCACGCCCCGCATCGCCAACCGGCTGCTGCGCCGGGTGCGGGACTACGCCCAGGTCACCGCCGACGGAGTGGTCACCCGCGAGATCGCGTCCGCGGCCCTGGGGATCTACGAGGTCGACGGCCGTGGCCTGGACCGCCTGGACCAGGCCGTGCTGCGCGCCCTGCTGAAGCTGTTCGGCGGCGGACCGGTCGGCCTGGCCACCCTCGCGGTCGCCGTGGGGAGGAGCGGGAGACCGTGGAGGAGGTCGCCGAACCGTTCCTGGTCCGGGAGGGCCTGCTGGCCCGGACCCCCGGGGACGCCTCGCGACCCCCGCCGCCTGGGCCCACCTCGGACTCGCACCCCACCCGAGCCGCCCCGCCCTCCTGGGCCGCGTCCCCCGACCGCACCGGAACGGCGATCCCGGACGGGCCGCCCCACCCGAGAACCGCGCCGGACGAACCGTCAGCGCGCCCCCGACCGTGCCCTAGTGCGCGCGGACGCTCCGCCGGCAGCGGTCAGGTGACGAGGCCGAGCCGTGGACCGCCCCGGTCGCGCAGCCGTCTGAAGAAGGCCAGCACGCCTGCCGAGCCGCCGGCCCAGGTGGCGCTCGACCGGGTGAGGCCGGTGTCCGGGAAGACGGGCCGGGACCAGGTGCCGCCGCTGCGGCTCAGGATGAGCAGGGCGACGGTCTCGGCCGCGTCCCGGAACTCCTCGGACGCGGAGGCCTCCGCGACGTCCACCATCAGGTCGCCCACTCCGGCCAGGCCGCAGCACTGCGTGACCAGCGGCATCCGAGGTGCCAGTGCGGCGCAGGAGCGCGCGGCCCGCTGGGCGAGGTCCAGGTACCCGGGCTCTTCGAGGAGTTCGGCGGCCCGGACGAGTACGGTCCCGATGCCGGCCAGGCCCCGGCACCACGAGCCGTAGCGGCGTGTCGCCCCCGGCTCGGCGGCCGCCGCGATGATGTCCGGTGTCACGGCGGCCAGGCGCGCGGCGGCCTTCTCGGAACGGCTGATCGCCTCGGGGTCCCCGGTCGTGGCGCCGTACTCCAGCAGGAAGCAGGCGATGCCCGCCTCGCCGTGCGCGATGCCCTCGCGGAGTGCGGCGCTGCCGCCGTGTCCGAACCGGTCGGGGTCAGCCGGGCGGCGCCCGACGCCAGCATCCGGTCGCAGTCGGCGGCGACGGCGAGGTGCCGGTCCGCGGCGTGCCGGTGACCGGACCGGAGGGCGTGGCGGGCGAGCAGCAGCCGGCCGAGGCCGATTCCGGCGGCGCCCGCGATCAGGTCCGCCTCCGGCGGTCCGCCGTCCAGTGCGCGCTCCGGCAGGACGGGATGACCGGACGGCGGGGCCGCCTCCGTACTCGGCCCCGTCCCCGTACCCGTACCCGTACTCGGCCCCGTGCTCGTCCCCGTACCTGTCCCCGTTCCGGCCTCCGCCTGCGCCTCCGTGAGGAAGAGTTCGACGCCGGTGCGCCCCGTGTAGAAGCCGGGTGACAGGTTCCTGGACTGTTCCGCCGTCCACTGTGCCAACGCGGCGACGGCGGAACGCACGTCGGGTCGGTGCGCGTGGTGGAGGAGTTCCAGTCCGAGTCCCGAACTGCCGCCGTAGACATCGATCGAGGTCGGGACGTTCAGCCGCGCGGCCTGTACCGGGTCGACGATCGCCCGTGCCTCGCCGACGCAGAACGAGGTCGTGTGCTCGATGATCTCGTCCAGCAGGTCGCCGTCGATCCGGGGGCGCGCGGGCCGGGGCGCGGTGACGGTGGTGCCGGTGCGCAGGCGGTCGGCGGCGGTGGTCCGTACGGCCGGGTCGAAGCTCAGGAGGCCGGTGATCGAGGACCGGATCGCCTGGTGGGCGGGGCCGGGAAGCGCCGATTCCAGGCAGGCCAGGGTCCGGTCCCGGTTGACCTCGTGGTCGGTGTCGACGACCACCGGGTCCATGCCGGTGGCGGCGAAGAAGAGGGTCGCGCCGAGGGCGTAGTGGTCGTCGGCGGGGATGGCCGGTCCGGTCGCGCGCAGAACCGGCTCGCTGTATCCGGGGTCGCCCGCCCGGACCGGTGCCGTCCCACTCGCTGATCCCGAAGTCGATCACGTGGCAGTGGCCGGGGCCCGAGTCGTCGAGGACGACGTTGTCGGGCTTGAGGTCGCGGACGACCACGTTCCTGTCGTGGATCGCGTCCAGGACGCGCAGGAGCCGGGAGGCGAGGACGGACAGGCCGCGCGCCGGCCGGGTGTCGTCGTCCCGGTAGGGGCCGTTCCGCAGGACCTCCCTGCGCAGGTCCCGGTCGCCGCAGCTGCTCATCACCAGGTACTCGTCCGACTGGTGGGCGAAGTAGTCCAGGGCGCGGGCACGCCGGTGACGCCGTCGAGCGCGGTGAGGACCGTGCGCTCGTTGCGCAGCCGGTGGCGGGCGTCCGTACCGGATTCGTCCTCGCCGACGAAGGCCCTCGCCTGTTTGACCACCACCGGCTGTCCGAGGGTGCGGTCGACCGCGCGGTAGACGTTGCCCCGGGCCGCGCGCGCGATGCCGGCGGTGACCGCGTAGCGTCCGCCGCCGAAGCCCGTCGTGGACGGCTCGTCGCCGTGTCCGGAGTCGAGGGCGAAGGGGTCCTCGGCCCAGGGCGGGCACCTGTAGCGGCCGACGGCCAGGCCGTCGAAGATCCGGCCGTCCGGCCCGGTCATGACGGATTCGAGCCGTCCGCTCCGGCCGGTGCGGTAGTCGCCCGTGAAGGGGCCGTAGCGGTAGTAGACCGGGGCCCTCGGGTCGACCCGCCGATCGCTGACGACCCGGGGGCCCTCCCGGTCGCGCAGTACGGCGGCGAGTTCCCGGCCGATCTCGACCACGGCGTCGGGCAGGGGGTAGACGGTGATCGCCTTGCCGACGGCTCCGGCGCTCACCACCCCGGAGTTGAGGCGGCGCAGGGTCTCGGGGTCACGGGCGAACTTCGCGTGGCAGACGTGTCGGGACAGCACCGGCAGGACGAGCCGGGTCACGGCGTCGAGGTCCCCGGGACGCGCCGATACGTGCAGTTTCCAGCCGTGTTCCATCACCGGCATTCGCGGATCGTTCAGATACGACCATGTGCTGTCGGACCAACCGCTGCGGCCGGTGATGGAAACGGCCACCGCTACGAGTTCAGGTCACAGGCGAAGCGGGTGGTGGCGGTCACCCAGGGGTCGGAGAGACACGCCGAGTATTCGCGGTCGCTGCGGTCGTCGTCCTCGAACGCGATCGCCTCGTCGTCGATCTCGAGCGGACCCGCGTCGCGGAATCCGACGGCTTCCAGAAGATCCGGCACGGCTGTGGGCATGTGACGCCTCCATGGTGTGTCGTGCACTGAGGAGCAGGACATGGCCGGCGTGGGTCGGTGGACCCGCCGGGCCAAGGACTCGCGGAACCAAGGTAGGGAGGGGCGGACTCGCTGACAAGGGGGCGGGCGGGGCTGCTCTAGAGAACTCCCGCCCCGGTGCCGATTACCGGTGAAAGCCGCAGAAATCGCCCCCTCGCCGTTCCGGGCGGCCCTCGGAGGAACCGTCCCGCGGATTGATCACGGCTCGATGCGCACCCTAGGGTTCACGCGGTCAACTTCCGTCCAGGAAAGGCAATTTCATGTCGATTCCGCGCAGGACCTTACTCGCCGGCTCGACGGCGGGCGCGGCTGCCGCAGCCGTCGCGGGTGCGGGAAGCGCCGAAGCCGCCGGGCCGCCGACGGCCGCGACCTCGCCGTTGCTGCAGCGCACGCCCAGTCGTCTCGGAGTGCCGGGCGTGGCCGGGCTGCACCTGCAGTTCGGCGCGGATCCCGCCACCGAGATGACCGTCTCCTGGATCAGCCCCAGTCCGTCCGGCGTCCGCGCATCCACCTCGGGTCACCGGGCGGCGGCACCGGGCAGACGGTCGAGGCCGAGACCCGCACCTACCGGGACGCGCTCTCCCAGCAGGAGGTGTACGTCCACCACGCCCGCATCACCGGGCTGCGGCCGGACACCACCTACCTGTACTCGGCCGGGCACGACGGCGCCGCGCAGGAGACCGGGTCCTTCACCACGGCACCGCGCGGTCGCGCCGCCTTCACCTTCACCAGCTTCGGCGACCAGGGCACGCCCAACCTGCGCCGGTCCCTCAAGTGGCCCACGGAGGACACGCCCCCGCCCCTCGGCCCCTTCCGGCTCTACACCAGCACCCAGGGCGGCACCGAGGCGTCCGCCGACATCGTGGCCGCGGTGGAACGGGTCGGTCCGCTGTTCAACCTGATCAACGGCGACCTCTGCTACGCGGGCGTGGCCGGCGCCATCGGCGAGGACCGGGTCGCGACCTGGGCCGACTGGTTCATCAACAACAGCCGCTCGGCACGGCTGCGCCCCTGGATGCCCTGCGTGGGCAACGGCGAGACCGAGAAGGGCAACGGGCCCCTGGGCGTCACGGGCTACCAGACCTACTTCGCGCTGCCGGACGCGACGACGGCCACCGACGAAGAGACCCGTGGCCTGTGGTACGCCTTCACCGTCGGCGGGGTCCGCTTCATCAGCCTGGCCAACGACGACGTGGCGATCGTGGACAGCGGCGACATCTATCTGCGCGGCTACTCGGGCGGCGCGCAACGACGCTGGCTGGAAAGGGAGTTGCAGGCGGCTCGGGCAAGCACCGCTGTCGACTGGATCGTCGTCTTCATGCATCACCCGATGATCTCCAGCCACCGCAGCGGCGGTGGCGACCTCGGAGTCCGCCAGGAGTGGGGCCCGCTCTTCGACGCGTACGGCGTCGACCTGGTGCTCTGCGGCCACGAGCACTACTACGAGCGCTCGCTGCCGCTCCGCGGCACCCTGCCGAACGAGACCCGCACCCCGATCCCGGTCTCCACCGGCACCGATGTCGCCGACACCGGGAAGGGCACCGTGCACATGGTCATCGGTGGCGGCGGCAACTTCGCCACCACCCAGGACGACCTGTTCGAGGAACCCAAGGGCCGTGTCGTCGTCGACGTGGGCAAGGTGCCCGAGGGCCGCCACCGCAAGGCGTTCTACCTCACCGAGGACGCCCCTGGCGCGCCGTCCAGGACCGCGTCCACTCCCATGGCTTCGCCGCCTTCGACGTCGACCCGGGCACCCGTGGCACCGGACGCACCCGGATGCACGTCACGTACTACACCTTCGACGGCCCCTACGGAGAGCTGACCCCGGTCGACACCTTCACCCTGGAGCGCCCCGCGCGGACGCCCAGGACTGACGCCGGCCGGCGGCCGCCGTTCCGGCCGTGCGGCGGCGGCCTCCGGACCGGGCCGGGCGTGACCGGAATCCCGCGCGACGATTGGCCGGTTCTGGCGGGTCCCGGACGGACCGCCTCCGGTGGATTCTGTAGCCCGTGCACGTCCGGCGAATCGTAGGAGGTACCGCATGTCCCTCATGTCCACCACCCGCGCGGATGAGATCGTCACCGCCTGGCTCCAGGGTGCCGAGACGGCCTTCGGCGCCGACAACCCGGCCGGCCCGCTCTACGTGGGCGGCGCGGCCGGCGAGGCCGCGCTGACCGACGGCACCGAGGCGCTGCTCACCGGCTGCAGCAGCTGTACGGGCTCGCTGCACAGCTACTGCTGCTGACGCACCGCCGTACGGCACGGACGCACCACCCGGGGAGCCCCCAGGGGCTCCCCGGCCCGGACGAGGCCCGGACGAGGCCCGGACGAGGCCCGGACGAGGCCCGGACGAAGCCTGACGGGTTCCGGACGAAGCCCGACGGATTCCGGTGGATTCCGACGAGGCTCGGCGGGCCCCGACGAGGCTCGGCGGACCCCGACGAGGCGACCCACGTCCAGGCCGGTCCCCCCGTGTGCGGAAACCCGCCCCAGGCGTCAGGAGAGGACTCAGCATGGTGGAACCGGTGGCAGCGGCCCGCGCGGACGACGGAACGCCGCCCGAGGGATGGTTCGCGGGTCCCGTGGACGCCTTCGCGGCCCCGCTGTTCGTGGAGCTGGACGACCGGATCCCCGGGATGACCGGGCTGGCCCCGAGGAGCAGGAAGTCCTGCGCGAGGCGACGCGCGAGGCCCTCCGCCGCACCCTCCAGCTCCGGCTCAACCGGGTGCTCCTGCTGGAGCTGCGGGCCGCCGCCCTCGCCGGCGAACTGCCCGGCACGGACCCGTCCGCGCGCTGGGACGCCTTCCTCCGGCAGGCCTCCGCGCCCGGCTTCTCCGAGACCCTGCACCGCCGCTACCCGGCGCTGCGCCGACGGGCCTTCGCCTCCGGACGCCTGCTGACCGACGGCGCCCTGGAACTGGGCGCGCGGCTCGCCGCGGACCGGCGGGCCGTCACCGGCCTGCTCAGGGTCGACCCCGGACCGCTGCGCGCCCTGGAACTCGCCCGGGGGACACCCACCACGGCGGCCGGGCGGTGGCGCTGCTGGTCTTCGAGACCGCCTGCGTCATGTACAAGCCGCGACCGGTGGAGGTGGACGCCGCGCTGCGCTCCTTCGTCGCCGCCGTCCCCGGCGCCGAGGACCTGGGCGTACCGAGGGTGGTGGTACGGGACGGCTACGGCTGGGCCGAGCACCTCGGCCACCGCTACTGCCGGGACGAGGCGGAACTCGCCCGCTTCTACCGCGCCCTGGGCGGCTGGCTGGCGGTCATGCGGCTCCTCGGCGGGACCGACCTGCACGCCGAGAACCTGGTGGCCCACGGCCCGGTGCCCGCCGTCGTCGACGCCGAGGCCCTGTTCACCCCGATGTCGAGGTTCCGCCGAGCGGGCGCGGCGACGCCGTGGACCGGGCGGCCGGACGATCCGCAACACCGTGCTGCGCACCGGCATCCTCCGCTGCGCACCGACGGCTACGCCCTCGCCGGAGTGGACCTCTCGGCCGCCGGCGGCCTGCCCGGTCAGCAGCCGCGGATCCGCGTCCCGGTCATCACGGACGGAGGACGGGACACCGCCCGCATGGAGATCGCCGCGGTGGACCTGCCGCCGGCCCGCAACCACCCCAGCCCCGAGCCGGTGCTGATCCGCCACTGGGACCAGGTGCTGACCGGCTTCGACGAACTCACCGCGGCCCTGGCCGAGCTCGACGCGCACGGTGGACTCGACACGCTCCTGGGGGAGTTCGACGGCTGCCGGGTGCGCAGGATCCGGCGGCCCACGCAGACGTACACGGACATCGGCCGGATGCTCTGGCACCCGGCCTCGCTGCACGACCCCGACGCCGCCCTGGCCCGGGGCCGGGACATCCTCCACCGCAACGCCCTCGCCGCCCCGGGCGCGCCCCGCGAACCGGCCGTGATCGACCAAGAGCTGGCGGACCTCCTGGTCGGCGACATTCCCGCTTTCGACGAACGGGTGGACGGACGACGCCTTGACGCCTTCCTCTCAGGGTGGCGGCGGGCGGACCTCGCCCGTGAGCGCGACACCATCCGCAGCGCCCTGGTCGGCGCCTACCTGAACGAACGCAGGCTTCCCGACCGGGTACGGACGCCCGCCCGCGCGCCGCACGCCGAGGACCTGGACCGGCGGCGCCGCACGCTGGCGGCCGAGGCCGTGCGGACAGTCTGCGAGGCCGCCGTGCGGGGCGCCGACGCCACGGCGACCTGGATCAGTCCCGTGCTCACGGACTACGGCTGGGCCGTCCGCCCGCTGGGCGCGGACCTCTACACCGGACAGGGCGGCGTCGCCCTCGCCCTCGCGGAGTACCGGCGGGAGCAGCGGGCGGCCGGGCCGATCCGGTGGCCGGTGTCGAGTCCGTGCTGACCGGCGCCCTGGAGGTGCTGTCCGCCACCGAGGACACCACGCCGACCCGTCAGCTCGGCGGCTTCACCGGCATCGCCTCGCAGGTGTGGACCTGGGCCGCGCTGCACCGCCTCCTCGGTGAGCCCGGACTGCTCGACCGCGCCCGCGCCAGGGCCGCGCTGCTGACCCCGGAGGCCATCGCCGAGGACCGCGCCCTCGACGTGCTCGGCGGCGCGGCGGCACGGTCGTCCCCTGCTCGACCTCGCCGAACTCACCGGCGAGGAGCGGTGGTCGGAAGCCGCCGCGGAGGCCGGCCGGCATCTGGAGCGGACCGCGGTCGTCGACGACCGCGGAGCACGCTGGTCCACGGTCATGTTCCCCGAGGGCATCGGCGGATTCGCCCATGGCGCCACCGGTGCCGGGTGGGCGCTCACCAGACTCGCCCTCTCGTCCGCCGGGACCACGGCCGACCGGCGCCGCTGGTACGAACTCGGCACGCTGGCACACGACTTCGAGGAGTCGCTGTACGCGCCGGAGGCGGGCGCCTGGGTCGACGCGCGGATCGGAGGGGACGTCGACCATCCCACCGCGTGGTGCCACGGCAGCACGGGCATCGGCCTGGCCGCCCTCGACCTCCACCGGCGCACGGGCGACCCCCGCCACCTGGACACCGCGCTCCGCTCGGGCCCAGCCGGCCTGCGCGAGGGGTTCGGCTGGAGCCACACCCTCTGCCACGGCGACCTCGGACTCTGGGAGCTCCTGCACCACCTGCGCGGCCTGAAGGGGTACGAGGGGCCGTCCGCCGCACAGGCCGACGCCGAGCTGATCACCGGCATCGAGCAGCGCGGTCCGGTCGGCGGCCTCGCCAAGGAGGCGTTCGCGCCGGGTCTGCTCCCCGGGCTGTCCGGGGTGGTGCACCACCTGCTCCGGATGCACCCCGACGCACGCCTGAGCTCCCCCCTCCTCCTGGCCCACCCCGAGAGGCAGGACACCGCCTGACGCGATCTCCCCGCCCCGGAGCTGACGCGATCCCCCCGCCCCGGATGCCGAACGGCGGCCGTGCTCGCCCATCCGGCACGCACCATCGCCCAGGCGGCCTCATCGGCGTCCCCGTCGCGCTGACTCCGCGGCGCGCCGCCGTGGCGGCGCCGGGCGGAACCGGCCCTAGTGAGGGACAGGCACCCCCTATCTGCCGGAGAGCCCCATGCGTCAGCGCCGCCTCGCGGCCGTCCCGCTCGCCGCCGCCACCCTGTGCGCCGCGGTGTGCGGCGGCTGCTCCAGCAGTACGAAGAGCGCGAGTCCGGCCGGCTCGCCCTCCCCGGCCACGCGGTCGGCGACGGCGTCCGCGAGCGCCTCGCCGGCGCCTCCGCCGGCGCCGGCGGAGGGCGAGCGTCGCGGTGGCGTCCGTCGGCAAGTTCGGCGACGTCCTGGTCGACTCCCAGGGCAGGACCCTCTACCTCTTCGAGAAGGACACCCGTCCACCTCCACCTGCTACGACGCCTGCGCCACGGCCTGGCCGCCCGCCCTCACCACGGGCGCGCCCAAGGCCGTCGACGGAGCCGACCAGGCCAAGCTGTCCACCACCACCCGCACCGACGGCAAGACCCAGATCGTCTACAACGGGCACCCGCTGTACTCCTTCGAGGGCGACCGGGCCAAGGGGACGCCAACGGCGAGGAGTCCAGCGCCTTCGGCGCCAAGTGGTACGTGGTCGACCCGGCCGGCGACAAGGTCGAGGGCGGCTGATCCGCATGACGGGCGACGGACGCCCGGGGCGAGGAGGGGCGCGGCGCGGGCGGGTGGTACGGGTCGCGCTCTGGGCGCTTCTGCCGGTCGCGGCGGCGGTCGGCGTGTACTGGTTCGGACGCGCGCACGCCGGCCTACGCCACCAGCCTCTTCGGCACCCGCTTCGGCGACGCCCAGCGGCTGAAGGCCGAGCTCGGTACCGCCCTCCTCGGCCTCGCGCTGGTCCAACTGCCGCTCGCGCTCTGGCTGTACGGCCGGCTGCCCGGCCTGGGGGCGGCGCCACGGCCGGTCGGACGGATCCACCGGCTCGTCGGCCTCGCGGCCTTCCTGCTCTCCCTGCCGATCGCCCGGCACTGCCTGGTCGCCTACGGGGTGGAGCTGACCGACGCCCGCACCGCCCTGCACTCGCTGGGCGGCTGCTTCCTCTACGGGGCCTTCGTCGCCAAGGTGGTCGTGGTCCGGCACCGCCGGCTGCCGGGCTGGGTCCTGCCCGTGGCGGCGGTGCCCTGGTCCTGACGATCGCGCTGGTCTGGTACTCGGCGGCCTTCTGGTACCTCGACACTTTCGACGCGCCGGGTCTCTAGTCGGCCGAAAGTAGTGGGTGTTGGGGTGAACCAGGAGATACGCGCTGGTAACTTACGTGAGTTGATCAAGGCCGAGGACTCCTCAGCGGAGCCCTCGTCCCGAGCCACCCCCCCAGAAGAAGCAAGGAACCGCTTTGGCCCGCACCATCCGCACGACGGCCCTTCCCCTCGCGCTCTCCGCCCTCCTGCTGTCCGCCGCCCCGGCGTTCGCCGACGCGCCCACCCCGCACCTGGACGCGGTGGAGCAGTCCCTGCGCCAGGTCTCCCCGGGCCTGGAGGGCTCCGTCTGGGAGCGCACGGAGGGGAACAGGCTGGGCGCCTCCGCCCCCGGCTCCTCCGACTGGCTCCTCCAGACCCCCGGCTGCTGGGGCGATCCCGGCTGCGTCGACCGCCCCGGCTCCCGGCGCCTGCTGGAGAAGGTGCGCGAGGACATCGCGAACGCCCGGTACAGCGTGGACATATCCACCCTGGCCCCGTTCCCCAATGGAGCCTTCCAGGACGCGATCGTGGCCGGCCTGAAGGAGGCCGTGGGGAAGGGCAACCGGCTTCAGGTGCGCATCCTGGTCGGCGCCGCACCCATTTACCACGCCAACGTGATCCCGTCCTCCTACCGCGACGAGCTGGTGGCCAAGCTCGGTCCGGCGGCCGCGAGCGTCACCCTCGACGTGGCCTCGATGACGACCTCGAAGACCGGCTTCTCCTGGAACCACTCCAAGCTGCTGGTGGTGGACGGGAACTCGGTGATCACCGGCGGTGTCAACAGCTGGAAGGACGACTACCTCGACACCGCCCACCCGGTGAACGACGTCGACCTCGCGCTGTCCGGCCCGGCGGCGGGCTCCGCCGGACGCTACCTCGACACGCTGTGGGACTGGACCTGCCGCAACAAGAACAACTGGACCGCCGTCTGGTTCGCCTCCTCCAACGGCGCGGACTGCCTGCCCACGCTGCCCCGGCCCGCCGCCCCGCCCGCCGACGGTGACGTTCCCGCCCTCGCGGTGGGCGGCCTCGGCGTCGGCATCCGGCAGAGCGACCCTCCTCGTCGTTCCGGCCCGTCCTGCCGACGGCCTCCGACACCACCTGCGGATTCGGGGTGCACGACTACACCAACGCCGACCGCGACTACGACACGGTCAACCCCGAGGAGAGCGCCCTGCGGGCCCTGGTCGCGAGCGCGACCGAGCACGTCGAGATCTCGCAGCAGGACCTGAACGCGACCTGCCCGCCGCTGCCCCGCTACGACATCCGGCTCTACGACACCCTCGCCGCCAAACTCGCCGCCGGTGTGAAGGTGCGCATCGTCGTCAGCGACCCGGCCAACCGGGGCGCCATCGGCAGCGGCGGCTACTCGCAGATCAAGTCGCTGTCCGAGGTGAGCGACGCCCTGCGCGGCCGCCTCACGGCCCTGACCGGCGACGCGCCGAAGGCGAGGGCCGCGATGTGTCAGAACCTCCAGCTCGCGACCTTCCGCGCCTCGGACAGGCCGACCTGGGCGGACGGCAAGCCGTACGCCCAGCACCACAAGCTGGTCTCGGTGGACGGCTCGGCCTTCTACATCGGCTCGAAGAACCTGTACCCCTCCTGGCTCCAGGACTTCGGCTACGTGATCGAAAGCCCCGCCGCCGCACGCCAGTTGGCGAACGGACTGCTCGCGCCGCAGTGGAAGTACTCGCAGGCCACGGCGACGTACGACTACACGCGCGGCGTCTGCCAGGGCTGACACCCGCCCGGCCGGCACCTCGGCACACCTCGGGTCGGCGACTCCACCGACCCGAGGTCCTGCCCCAACACCGCCCCAAACGAAGGGACTTGAGGGCAGAATGCTGTCAGTGGCGTAGGGGCGGGGGCGCCGGAACGGGGGCGGTGCGGGATGGGGACCACGGAAGTACGAGCGGTGGTCGCGGACGTGGTGGCGCGGCACGCACCGGAAGAGCTCCCGGTGCTGGCGGCCCTGGCCCATGTCGACGACGCCGAGGCGGTCAGGATCCTGCGCGGCCGGCGCACGACCGAACCGCTGGGTTTCGGCTTCGCCGAGGTGGTCGCCGTGGTGACCCCCGTGGTGTGGCTGGCGGTCGACGAGGCCTGCCGCTCGGCGGTGCAGTCCTCGGTCGATTCGGCTTACGCGCGCTTGGCCGGTGCCACGCGCAGGCTGCTGCGCCGCCCGTCCGCCGCGGGCGCCGTCGAGGGCTCCGCCACGGAGGTTCCGGAGCTGTCCCGGGACCAACTGGATCTGGTCCACCGCCGGGTGACCCGCGACGCCCAGGACGCCGGCCTCGCCGCCGGGGACGCCGAGAAGCTGGCCGACCGCGTGGTCGCCCGGCTGGTCCTGGCCCGGCCCACCACCGCGGACCCGGTCCCGGGCGGCGACGGAGCCACAGGAGCCACAGAAGTCACAGAGCGCGCGGACGGGGTGACAGCACGCCGGACGACAGGCCCGGGGCATGACCGGCCCGGACCCGTACACCGCCTTCCCGTACCCCCACCTCACGGGTGCGCACGACGAGGACGGCAGCGAGCGGCCGGGCCTTCCCTCGGGGACCGTCCTGCGCTTCGCCCTGCTCGCCGTCGGCATGCTCACCGCCACCCTGGAGATGACGAACACCGCGGCCTCGCTGCTCTTCGCCGACGGCACCGGTCTGGGCTGCTGGTTCGCCGTGGGCGACGACAGCGCCTTCTGGCGCGCCGCTCTCGCCGGCCGCGCCGGGTCCCCGCCGGCCGAGTCCTGTCTCACCGAACCCGTACGGGACGGAATCTACGCCTGGGGGTACGCCGGCACGGCCGCCCTGCTCGCCACCGCCACGCTCCTCTATTGGCTGCTGCCGCGCTTCCGCCGACGCCGACGCGGCCTCGTGGCGCTGGAGGACCTCGACGCGGCCTTCGACCCGGCCGGTCTGCGCACCGAGCTGGACGAACTCGTCGCCCTGGCGGGGCGCGTCGAACACCACGGCAGCCTCGACTCGTCGTACCTGGTGATCACCCCGCCGCGCTTCGTCGTGGACTGCACGGCACTCGACGCCGGGGCCGTCGTCTTCGGCCGGGCCCGCGCTCCCGTCGTCTCCCTGCACGCCGGGCTCCTCGCCGTACGCGGCACGGCCCCCGAACGCTTCAGAGCGGTGGTCCTCCACGAACTCGCCCACATCCGCACCATGGACGTGGGCCTCGCCTACTCGGTCCTCGCCCTCTGGCGGGCCTTCCTCGCCGTGGTGCTCGTCCCGTACGCCGTGATCGTCGGCGGCTCCTTCGCGTGGGCCGCGGCCACCGGGCACTTCCCCGGCCTCGACGACAGGTTCTGGCCCGCCGCGTTGCCGGAACTGACACGGCAGACCGCCAAGGCACTGCTGCTGGTGGCCGCGGTGGTGCTGATCCGCGCGGACACCCTGCGCCATCGCGAACTCGTCGCCGACGTGAACGCGGTGGCGGCCGGTGCCCGCGTCGAGGTGTGGAGAAGGCGGCCGCCGCCGAGGCCGCGCGCGGCCGGTCCGGCCCCAGCACGTCCGGGCCGTCGGCGTCCTTCCCCTGGCACGCAGGATCTCGGCCCTGGTCCGCCCCATCCCACCTGGCAGGAACGACTGCGCGCGCTGCGCCGCCCGTTCACCCTGCACGGGCTGAGCCCCTGCAGTACTTCCTCATCGGCTGCACGACCATGATCTCGGTCCACACGGTCGACCGGGTCCGGGGCCCCGGCCTGGAATCGTCGACGGTCGCGCTGATCACCGCCGGCATCCTCTTCTTCGCCGTCTGGCACGACCAGCTCCGTGCCCGCTTCGCCCACCTGCTCCGGGAGCACGGCCCGAGCCCCGTCCCCGGGCTCGCGTTCGGAGGCGGCCTGTTCCTCGGCCAGTTCGCCGCCGGAGTGGGCCACAGCAGCCGCTGGTGGCCCACCGCACCGGAAACCCCCGTCGTCCTGCTGGCCCTGCCGCTGTGCGGGGCGCTCTGGGTCGGGTGGGTCGACCAGATCGGCCACCTCTGCCTGCTTCAGGGCGCGCGGCCCCGCGCCGCTGTCTGGTTCACCGCTTTCCCCGGCTGCGCCTTCGGAGTCGCCCTCTTCCAGTGGTGGGTGGACGACGCGTTCACCGCCATGGCCGGAGATCCTTTCGGTTCCGTCCTCGATTCGCTGGCCGTGGAACTGCCCGAACTCGCGCAGGCCCATCCCACGACCCTGCGCGTCATCGCGGGCACGATCCAGTACGTCGGCGCTCCCGCCACCGGGGAGTCCATGGCGTTCATCGGAATGGCCTCCTGGTTCCTCGTCGTCCTCGTCCAGCTCCCGCGGTTCTACGGTCGGGGCCCCCTCTACCGCATGCGCTCGATGACGATGCGCACGGAGCGCGCAGGCTTCGGCGGCGTGGCGACGCTCGGCCTGATGTGCGGCCTCGCCGTCTGCGTCGCCCTGTTCGTCCTCCTCTCGTCGGCGGACTCCTTGCGGCCCGGGAGCCCCCTGCCGGAGTCCGCCCGCCGGACGCTCCTCGTCTGGTGGACCGCCATGGTCTGCTGGGCGGGCTCCTCCCTGGCCGCCGTGCTGACGGCCGTACGCCTGGGCCCGCTCTGGTTGCCTCGCGCGCTGACGGCGGCGGCCGTCGCCCAGACCACCGCACTGGTCGGTTTCCTCGGCCTGATGTCCTTCGGCGGCTGCGGACGGCTCCTGGCCCCCGCCTCGTGCGGGCCGGGCTCCTCCGAACTCGCGGAGATCCACCCGATGCTCTTCGAGACCGTCTCGCTGGGGCTGCTCGCCGCCGCGCTCGCCGCCGTACCGGCGGCCCTCCTCGCGTACGTCGTCCGCCGGCCCGCCCGGCTGCGCCCCCGGCCCCGCGGGACGGGCCGCCACCCCGTCCGGACCTGGACGGTGCGCGCGGGCGTCGGCCTCCTGCTGGCCACCACGGTCGCCGCCTGCTCGGCGAGCCAGGAGCTGAGGGCGACCCCGACCTGGTGCTCCGCTCCCACCCGGGAGTGCTCACCGGGGAATCGACCGCCGACCGGATCCACGCGCTCCAGATCCGCGTCTGGGAGAACACCGAGGCCCTCCTTCACCGACGTGGTCGGCCACCACAATCGGGCCGACCGCACCCTCCGCACCACCCCTCGCGCACCGACGACCTCGCGGCCGCCTGCACCGGCCTGCGTCGATCGGCCGAACGCGCCCTGCACGCCCGTCCGTTCCCCGACGAGGATCTGGGCCGCCGCTGGACGAACGCCCTGCGCCGCTCCCTGGCCGCCGCCGAGGCATGCCGTACGGGTGCGGCCTCCCCGCACCGGACAGGGCCTGGCCGACCGAGCTGACCGCCGCACGCGCCGACGTCCTCGGCCTCTACCTGGAGACCCTGTCGCGGTTCGTGTCGGCGGGCACGCGCTCGCAGTGAGTCCGACGCCGGCACAAGCCCCTCCGCGCAGCAGGAGGCGCCCGCCGGGCCGGGGGACCCGGCGTACATCTCGCTGACGAGTCGTCGACAGCCGCGTAGCACTTGAGGACGACCCCGTGTCCGTACGGAGACGGACTTCTGGACCGGGAGGAACCCGGGCCCGTGGTCGTCGTCTTGGTTCTCGTGTCGACTTGATCGTCGAGCCGACACGGGGAGGTGTGTGATGGCAGGTCAGGTGAGCGGGACGAAGCGGGCGAAGGCGTCGGCGCCGGAGTACCAGGGCGCTCTCGAATCGTTGTCGGTGAACGCCTCACTGCCCGAGGTGCTGGCCCGGGGCCTGGAGGAGCTGCGTGCGGCGGAACGGGCCGGGGACCGGCGGGAGGAGGCGCGCTGCGGGCTGGCCGTGGCGGAGGCCTGCCGCAGGCTCGGGCGCATAGACGAGGCCGACCGCGCGTGGAAGGCGAGCTACCGAGCGGCGCGTTCGGCCGGTCACGAGGGGCCATGGCGTGGGCCCTGTGGAGCGGCGGCACGCTGGCCCGGCAGCGCGGCGCGTTCAGGCTGGCGTACCGGTTGCTGAGACTGGCCGCCGAGACGGGCGAGCGGGGCGGTGACGTCGTCGTGCGCGGCTACTCGCTGGCGGGACTCGCCGAGACCGGGCGCATCCAGGGCGATTACGCGGCGGTCCGGAGGCTGCACGAGCAGCTGCTCGCCGAGGCCCGCCGCCGGGGCGAGGCCCGGCACACGGTGTGGGCACTGGAGGGCATCGCGCAGATGCACCGCAACACCGGCGAGTACGACGAGGCCCTGGCCCTCTTCGAGGAGGCGGCCGACACGGCGTCCCGAGCCGAGGACCGGCGCGGGTGGGCCTGGGCGCTGCGCGGCATAGCCGACGTGGTGTCCGTGCGCGACGCCGACGTGGAACGCGCCCTCTCGCTGCTGTCCCAGGCGGAGGAGGCCTGCCGCGAGATGCGGCTGTCCAGCGCGCTCGCCTACAACCACAAGATGCGCGGCAACGTGCTGTACCGGGCGGGCCGCTACGAGCAGGCCCGTGAGATGTACGCCCTGGCCCTCGGGGAGTTCCAGGAGATGGACGAACCGCGCGGGACGGCGCTGTCCCGGCTGGGGCTGGTCAAGGCCTCCGCCCACCTGGGCCGCGACGCCGCGCACACCGCCGCGGACCTGGCCGAACTGCGCTCGACGCTGGACCGCATCGGGCTGCGGCACGCCCGGGACATGGTGGACAAGGCAGCGGCCGAACTGGGCGTCGGGCCGCTGCCGGACCACGGCGGCCACGAACGGGGCGCCGCGGGGCCCGTGCTGCCGGCGGCCGGGGCCGAGGCGCTCCAGGCCGCCGATGTGGAGGGCCTGCGGTGAGCGCCGTCCCGACCCCGTTCTCGCAGGCGTGCTCGCCGGGCGCCGCAGCCGTGGCCACGGTGCGTTCCTCCCGTGCTCACGACCTTGCGCACGACCTTGCTCACGGCGTCGATCACGACCTTGCGCACGACAGTGAACGCGGCCTTGATCGCGAGATCGATCACGAGACCGGCCACGGCGTCGATCACGGCGTCGATCACCGCGTCGATCACGACGCGGCGCCGGACCGTGTCCTGGAGCGCTGCCGTGAACTCGTCCGGCCCGCGCTGGTCGAGGCGGTGGGCAGCCTCCACCCGTGGACCGGTGAGATGGCGGCGTACGCGCTGGGCTGGTCCGACACGGCCGGTACTCCCGATCCCGGCGGGTCCGAGGGCAAGGGAGTGCGCCAGGCGCTCGCCGTGCTCGGGGCGGAGGCGGTCGGGGCCGAGGGCGCGGAGGCCGTGCCCGGCGCCGTGGCCGTCGAGCTCGTGCACACCTTCTCGCTCCTCCACGACGACATCATGGACGGCGACGCCCTGCGCCGACGGCGGCCCGCGGTGTGGAAGGCCTACGGCACCGGCCCGGCCGTCCTCGCCGGCGACGCGCTGCTCGCCCAGGCCGTGACCACCCTGGCCGAGGCCCCGGGCGGCACGCGGCGGCCGCGGTCCGCTGCCTCTGCCGGACCCTGAACGCGCTGGTGTCCGGCCAGGCGCAGGACCTGCGCTTCGAACAGCGTCCGTGGTACGGCCCCGGCGCGGTCGGACCGGAGCAGTACCGGTCGATGGCCGAGCACAAGACGGGCACCCTGCTGGGCTGCGCCGTCGCGCTCGGCGCGGTCCTCGGCGGCGCCCCGACCGGATCGTGGCCACGCTCGAACGGGCGGGCCGCCACCTCGGCCTCGCCTTCCAGGCGGTGGACGACCTCCTCGGCATCTGGGGCGACCCCGCCGTGACCGGCAAACCCGTCCACGCCGACCTGCGCAGGGGCAAGAAGACCTACCCGATGCTCGCCGCACTGGCCGGTGGGGCAGCGCCGCGCACGAACTGGCGGCGCTGCTCGACCCTCCCGGCCGCTCGACCACGAGGCCGCCGCACGCGTGGCGGCACTCGTGGAGGAGCTGGGCGGGCGGACCGCGACCCGCGACGAGGCGCGCCGGCACCTGGACACCGCCCGCCACGCGCTGCGCGACGCGTCCCTCGGGCACACCGCCGTACGGCAATTGGACAGGCTGTTCACGTACGTCCTCGACCGGACCAGGTGATCGCCGCGGGCGGTCTCACGGGGTCCTGCTCACCTTCCCGACTGGAGGGCGTCCCAGGTGCCGGAGCCGACGATGCCGTCGACCGCCAGGGCGCGTGAGGACTGGTAGTCGCGCACGGCCTGGTCGGTGTCCGGACCGAAGGCGCCGTCGACGGCCACCGTCCGGCCGAGCGCGGCGGTCAGGGCCCGCTGGAGCCGGGTGACGGCTTCTCCCGTCGAGCCGCTCCGGACGGTGGGGGCGGTTCCGCCGGACAGCAGGGCGGTCCAGGTCTTCGGCCCGATCACCCCGTCCGCGGTGAGCCCCGTGCCGCTCTGGAAGTCCTGGGTGGCGGTGGTCGTGGCGGCGCCGAACGCCCCGTCCGGGGCGCCCGGGTCGTATCCGGCGGTCTTGAGCAGGCACTGGGCCGCCTTGACCTGGTCGCCGGCCGAGCCGCTCTGGACCGTGGAGTACGCGGTGAAGTCGAGGCTCGCCCCCGTGCAGTCGGCCGTGGGCGGCGTGGCCGTGCCCACGTCCAGGTAGTCGCGGTCGATGTTGATCGAGTAGCCGCCGTAGGACTCGGTCACCTCGCCCGCGTACTGGTGGATGCGCTGGTGCCCGGCCCAGGAGGTGGACGGGACGTAGGAACCGGTGTTGGTGTCGGCGGCGCCGTTCCACCAGCCGTAGAAGATGTGGTCGACCCGCGTGTAGGCGCTGTTGCCGTACGCGCTCGCGGCGTCCTTGATGCCGGAGGACGCGCTGGAGTAGAAGCCCGACAGATAGCCGCCGCTGTGCAGCCGCTCGGTCCAGCCGGACAGGTACGACAGCACGGCCGCCTTGCAGGAGGCCGTGGAGGCGTACCCCTCGATGTCGCTGTAGACGGCGCTGCCCGCGGGGATGCCGAGGTTCGCCGCGGCGGTGAGGGCGCCCGCCGCCGCGGTGACGCCCTGGGACTTCGCCGTGGCGGGGTCGGCGGACATCTTCAGGGAGAAGCTCGTGCACGGGGCCTGGCGGCCGACGTCGATGGGGATCAGCCGCCAGCCGTTGCCGGTCTGACCGGTCACCCAGCTCGCGGTCAGGTTCGGCTGCGCGCAGCCCGGAAGGAACCGCTGATGTAGACGCCGACCGCGCGGTACGGCGAGCCGGACCGCCAGGCGTTCATGGCGGCCTGGGAGGGCGCGGCGCAGGTGTCGAAGCCCTTGCCCAGGTAGCTGCCGGGCTGCGGTCCGGCCGCGGCCAGGAAGCGGCCTCGGGCCGCTGGGCGGCGCGGGGCAGTTCGGCGCGCCTGGCGTCCGGGGTGAGCGCGGCCGAGGCCAGGACGTCCCGCACCAGATGCTCGGTCGCCGGGGTGTGCGCGGCGGTGACGAGGACACCGGCGTCCTCGACCGCGATCTGGATGGTGTCGTTGCTGGACACGGCGGCCGGGGCGGTGGCCTTGCCGCGCGGGGCCCGCGCGGTCGCCGCCGTCGCCTGTCCGGCGGAGCGGGCGGTGAGGGGTTCCACGACGAGGCCCGCCGTGCGGCCCAGGAGGTGGGCGGGGCAGTCGCTCTGCTCGGAGGGCTCGCCGAGGTAGACGGCGGGCCGGTCGAAGCGGAGGCAGGCCCGAGGGTTCTCGGCCAGGTCGACGACCTGCCAGTCGGCGGGGATTTCGACGCGGTAGCCGTGGTAGCTGACGGTCTGTCGGCCGGCCCCGGGCGGGGAGGCGGCAGCGGCGGATCCGGGCGCGGTGAACGCGCCGACACCGGCGAGCACCGTCAGCGCGGCCGTTCCGGCACGGACGCGCCAGGGGATGCGGGAGGACATCAGGGCACTCCTACTCGATGCGGGGAGGGAGGGAGAGAGTGAGGGGCAGCGGGTCTGTTCGGGGCGGGGACGAGCGGTGCCCGTCGGCAGAGCCCGCTGCCGGAGACGTACGTACGGGTCAGACGCCGCAGTTGGGCGCGGACCAGGATCGGTCGGCGCGCCCGTCCATGTGGGTGTGGTCGTTGTGGTCGGGGTAGCCGGGGCCGAAGATTCCGCCGAACCCGTGGGAGCGGGCCCGCTGGGCCAGCGTGCACAGCGAGGGGCTGCCGGTCAGGTCGGCGGCATCACCGTACAGGTGCCGGCTGTTCGAGGCGCCGCCCACCGCGCTGTTGCATGCGTACGAGCGGAATCCGCTGGTCACGGTCAGCGGCACGTCACCCAGGGCGTGTCGCATGGCCTCCAGCTTCCACATCGTCCGCAGGGCGTTGGCCTTGGCCGTCGCGGCGCCGACCGCCCCGCCGGACCAGTCGGAGTTGCACTTGTTCAGCTCGGCGTAGGTGAAGTGGACGGGGGTGCAGTCCGGGTCCTGCAGGGCGTAGATCCTGCTGAACGTCTGGGCACCGGCGATGCCGTCCGCGGGCAGCCCGTACGCCTGCTGGAACCGGGTCACCGCGGCCTTCGTGGCCGGGCCGAACGCGCCGTCGACGGCGATGACCTCGCCGTACGCCGCGTGTCCGGCCACGCGGATCTGCAACTGCGTCACGTCGGAGCCCGACATGCCCTCGGACAGGGTGCGGCCCCAGGTGTAGCACTCGTCGGCCTGGGCGGACCCGGCCGTGAACATCACCCCGCCCAGCGTCGCCGCCACGACCATGACGAGCGAGAGGGTGAGGCGGATGGTGCGCCGAAACATCGCGTCTCCGTCCTGAGTTCTGATCCCCCGTCAAGGGGCTGAGGCGAGTGTGGTGCGTGAATGCGGTGCGTGTCCACAATGTCACCGTCCGCCACAGGACCAGACCTCCGAAACGGCCCTTCCGCCTGTCAGGCCGCGCCGTTCTCCGTACGGACGGGGAGTCGCCCCGCCGCTGCGAGCCGGGACAGCCGCCGGTGCTCCCGGTCGGCCCAGCGCCGGACCCGCTCGGGTTCCAGCGGGGCGCCGTGGCCGACGTGGAGGCTGGTGGGGTTCAGGGCGAGCATCTCGCGCAGGCTGGCGAGGTTGCGCAGCGGGTCGTCGTGGAAGGGAGGGTTGGCGGGGCGGCCCGGCACGAGACCGAAGAGGGAGGTGGCGATCAGGTCGCCGGCGACGAGGTCCCCCTGGTCGGTGAGGACGGAGATCGACCCGGCGGTGTGTCCCGGGGTGGGCATGACGCGGGCCGCGAGCCCGAAGTCCTCCAGGCCGGTCTCGCCGGTCACGATCACGTCGGGTTCGACCGGGGGGACCGTGAGGTGCAGGTTCTCGTTCCTGGCCATGAGGCGGCCCAGCGGCCCGGTGGGCAGGTACGGTTCGCGGGCCCGGCCGGTGCGGTAGGGGCCGAGGTCGGCGACGTGCCCCGCGACGGGCGCCCCGGTCAGGCGCCGCAGTTCGGCGGCGGAGCCGAAGTGGTCGATGTGGCCGTGGGTGAGGACGATCAGTGACACGTCGGCGGGGTCCACGCCGTGGGCGGCGATCTGGTCGTGGATCCTCCGGCCGCTGCCGGGCGTTCCCGCGTCGACGACGACGGGCCGGCGGCCCAGCAGCAGGTAGGCGTTGATGTGGTGGCGGCCCATGAGGGGATGGGGACGACCTGGTGCGGGACACGGTTCTCTCCTCGGGCATGGCTGTCTTCCGCCGTGGGGTGGTCCGCGGCGGTCGGAGGGGGTGGCGGGGTTCAGCGGAAGCGGCGCCGGTACTGGGCGGGGGTGGTGCCGAGGCGGCGCCGGAAGGAACGGTGCAGGCTCTCCACGGAACCGAGGCCGCTGAGCGCCGCGATCTCGGGCAGGCCGTGGGCGCTGTCCTGGAGCAGCCGGCGGGCGGCCTCCAGCCGGACGGACTCGACGTAGGCGGCCGGGGTGGTGCCGGTGCGCGCGCGGAACAGCCGGGAGAAGTGACGCGCGCTCAGGTGCACCCGGGAGGCCAGGGCCTCGGCGGACAGGTCCTCGGCGAGGTGCTCGCCGATCCACACGCGCAGGTCGTCCAGCCGGTCACCGGGCGCCGCGGGAGGCGTGAGCGGCACGCTGAACTGGCTCTGCCCGCCCGCGCGTTTGACGTACATGACCATCGTCCGGGCGGTGGCGAGCGCGCGTGCGGGACCGTGGTCCTCGGTGACCATGGCCAGCGCCATGTCCATCCCCGACGCGATGCCGGCGCAGGTCCACAGCCGGCCCTCCCGGATGAAGATCGGGTCCGCGTCGACGGTGACGAGCGGATGGTCGGCGGCCAGCCGCGCGGCCGTCCGCCAATGGGTCGTGGCGGAACGGCCGTCCAGCAGCCCCGCCGCGGCCAGCAGGTGCGTGCCGGAGCAGACGGAGCCCAGCCGGGGGGTTCCGGGGGCCACCTCGCGCAGCCAGTCGATGATCCCCCGGTCGAGTACGGGCTCCACCTCGCCCTCGCGCACCTGGACGGCGCCCGCCACGAGCAGGGTGTCCACGTTGCCGTCCACCTCGTCCAGGGCCAGGTCGGCCATCAGCCGGATCCCGCTGGAGGTCGTCACCGGCTCGCCCCGGTCCGTCGCGACGCGGACGGTGTAGCCGGCCCGGCCGCAGTCGGCGACCCGGGTGGCGACGGAGAACACCTCGGCCGGACCGGTGACGTTGAGCAGTTCGACGCCGGGGAAGGCCGCGACGACGACCCTGTGGGGTGGGCGCATGCGCCGATCATTCCGCCCCGCCCCGAGGGCCGCAATGACCATGTTCTGTCAGATCCGGACATATGGAGCCGGGGCACGCCTGGTACGGCCCTCCGGGAGGGCGCGGGTGCGATCGGTCGTGTCAGCGGCGGGTCTGGACGAAACCGATCTTGTCGATCTCGTCGCCCGCGCGGCCGTGGAAGCCGGTGATCTGCCAGCCGGGGGGTGCCGTGCGGGTGACGCAGTCGGGGGTCGTCGTGCCGCCGGCGAGCGTGCGGCCGAGGTTCGTGGTGAACCCGGCGTAGAAGACGCGGGTGTGGCCGTCCTTCTGGGCCCTGCACAGGGACGCGGTGGTCACGTACTCCTCGCTGCCGAGCGTGAGGGAGGCCGGGGTGCCTCCGCCGCCGCCATGGGTGAGGGTCGTGCCGTTGTCGAGCGTGAGGCCCACCCGGTCGACCCGGGAGCCGGCGCTCAGCGTGAGGGTGGTGGCGCGGGCGCCGGCGGGAACGCGGTCGATGTCGGTGAAGGGGACGCCGTGCGGCCCGCCGAACTGCTCGCTCAGCCGGAAGTCCGGGTTGAGCGACCAGGAGAAGCCGACCGCGACGGGGTCGTGGTCGGAGAGCATCAGCCCGGCGCCGTTGAGGAACGCGGCGTGCTCGTTGTCGTAGGAGGTGGCGTGGAGCGAGACGAGCTTGCTGCCGCGGTAGAGGACCTTGTCGACGACTTCGCAGGTGTCGGGCACGGTCGGCAGGGACTGGTCGCAGAGCAGGGGATCGCTGCCCTTGGCGGGCGCGGTCCCGCCGCGGACCAGCTCGACCCAGGCGTCGGTGAGACCGCCCGCGGCGGCGAACTCGGCGATGGTGTCGCCGGTGCGGGTGTAGCGGGTGTTGGTGTCTCCCATGACGACGACCGCGTTGCCCGCCGAGTGGGTCCTGATGAAGGCGGCGAGCTGGTCGAGGTTGTCGGCCCGTGCCGCCAGGTCCCCGGCGTTCGTGCCCGCGTTGGTGTGGAGGTTGTAGAAGTCGACGTAGACGCCCTCGGCGAGGCGCTGCCGGGCGTAGGTGAAGCCCTTGGGGGTGAGGCAGTCGCCGGAGTCGTACTGGCAGGCGTTCCAGCGGACCCGCTCGAAGTCGTCCCCGTCGTAGGGGGACTTCGACAGGGTGTTGAGCCCGCTGCCGATGCCCGCCCCGCCGCTGGTCGGGGTGCGGTGGGGGTGGGCGGTGTCGGCCGCGTACAGGAAGGCGTGGTAGTTGAAGTCCTCCTGGACGTGGACGATGTCGTAGGGCACGATCCGCCGGCCGATCTCCGTCGTCCCGGCCTCGCGTGGCGTCGGGGCGCTGGAGATGCTCTCGGGCAGGCCAGCCACGTTGTAGGTGAGCACGCTGAAGCTGCCCGAGTCGGGGACCGGGGCCGCCGCCGTCACTGCCGCCGACGACGGCGCCGTCGCGGTGAGCCCGGCCAGCGCGGCGGCCGCCGCCGTCAGACGGACGAGAAGTCTGCGCATCGTTGTCTCCTGGGAGGTGGGGGTCCGGCGGTGGGTCAGGCGCAGTCGCTCGCGTTGAGCGTGAAGGCGGTGGGGAGGGTTGGTCCCGCCGTGGGTGCCCTGGACTCCGAAACTCACGGTCGCGCCGGGGCGATGGTGCGGTTCCAGCCGGCGTCGCGGGCGCCGACTGCGGTGCCGTTCTGGGTGACGGTGGCGTTCCAGGCGCTCGTGACGCGCTGGCCGCCCGGGTAGGCCCAGGCCAGCTGCCATCCGTCGACGGCCGTCGGCCCGGTGTTCTCGACGGTGACGGTCGCGGTGAAGCCCGTGGTCCAGACGTTGTCCACCGTGTAGGTCACCGCGCAGGCCGCGGCGGCTGCCCGCCGGTGGCGGACCGCTCGGCGGCGTACGCGGCCAGCCACGCCAGCGGGGCGTTCCAGTTGATCGCCACCTCGTTGGTCGAGTACGAGCCGATGTCGTCGACGTAGCAGGCGGCGGGGCGCAGCCGGCCAGCTTCTCCCGCGCCACCGGGTCCTGGAGGCCGCTGTTGGGACCGCCCGCGAGCGAACCCGCCGGCGGGTGGGGCAGCGAGGCGTCCAACTGGTGGGCCCAGAAACGGTGGTGCTGGTTCTGCGAGGACGTCTCGCCGTAGCCGGTCACATAGGACCGGCCGAGGGCGTTGCGGCCGAGCAGGTAGTCCATCGCCTCCAGCGCGCCGGCCCGGTAGCGTCCCTCGCCCGTCAGCTCCCCGGCGACGGCCAGGACGATCGCGTTGTCGGCGACCTCGCTGTTGGAGCCCCAGAGTAGCCGTCCGCGGGAGCCGGCACCGCGTAGCCCTGGGCGGCCATGCGGGACAGGTGGCCGTCCGCGGCCGACACCACCGAGGCGCGGACGCGCGCCAGATCGGTGGCGGGCAGCCCGTTGGGCACCGTGGCCAGGGTGAGCCGACCGAGCGCGGCCGTGTCCGCCCAGCCGAAGCCGTACGGGCCGAAGGCGTCGGCGGAGGTGTGCCAGGACGAGGAGGTGACCGCGTCCCGGTAGGCGCTCTCGCCGGTCGTCGCGTACAGCTCGGCGGCCGCCCAGTAGAACTCGTCGGTGACCCGGGCGTCCTCGTAGGCGCCACCGCCCGTGCTGTCCGAGGCCGGTGCGAACAGCGCCGGCTGGGCCTGGGCCGCGGACCAGGCCGGCGGGCCGCCGAGAGGCAGCGGTCGGCGAAGGCGGAGTCGTACGGGCGGAAGACCCGGGCGCACTGGGCGCGGCCGCCGCGAGGTTGAGGTCGCCGCCGTGGACGGGCGGTGCAGTTCGCGGGGCTGCGCGTCCTGGTCGGGGCGCGTCGGCATGCCGGTCCAGGCCGCGTCGTGGACCTTGTGGAAGGCCATCCCGGCGTACGGCTCGCCCTCGGGCACCTGCATCCGCAGGAGGAAGTCGAGCTCCCAGCGCGCCTCGTCCAGGACGTCCGGCACGCCGTTGCCGCGCTCGGGGACGCGCAGGGTCGAGTCGCCGAGCGCCGCGTCCTCGCCCGCCCGCTTCGCCCACTCGAAGGAGTCGACGAGCAGCCAGGTGGAGATGCCCCCGTTCACCACGTACTTGCCCTGGTCGCCCGCGTCGTACCAGCCGCCCCTGACGTCCTGCGCGTAGTCGCACACGCCGGCCTGGCACGGGACGGACGTGTCGCCCCGGTTGGGCGCGACCCCGAGGTGCCCGGCCGGGCGGGCGTACGCGGCGCCCACGAGCGAGGCGTCGATGGCGATGCCGCTGCGTTGGTGGTGGAAGAACGCCATGGAGTCGGAACGCAGGGTGTCGTAGAGGTCCGCGCGGATGTCGAAGGGGACGCTGTCGCCGCCGTCCACCGTCAGGACGTATCCCGAGCCTGTGCTCCGGTACGAGGAGAAGTCGGCCACCTGGACCGACTGCCCGGAGGGTGCGTCGGCGCCGCGCGGGACGGTCGAGCCGGAGGCGACCACGGTCCCGGACGCGCTGCGCAGCTGCCAGGTGAGCGCCTGCGCGGCCGTGGTGACGACGGTGGCGCGCTTGGGGCCGTCCGGCAGGTAACCGACCTGGTTGACCCGTACGGCCGTGGTCGCCACCGCGGTGGTCGGGGCGTCCGCGGCGGCCGGTGCGATCGTCATGCCGCCCAGGAGGAGGGCCGCCGTGAGGAGGGAGGCGGGGAGGCGTGACGAGCGCCCTCGCCCCATCGATCGTAATGATGCGCGCATGTCAATCATTCTCCTTCGCGGCGGGTGTGTCCGTCGGGCGAACGTCTCTGTGGGAGCGCTCCCAATTGATGGAGCGGCGAGCGGATGGCCGAGGGTCGGGATCTGGAGCGCACAGTAGTGACGCCCTCCGCCACCGTCAACGGCACGCGGAAGCCGGCCGACCGCCGGACTCCTGGACCCGTGGCAGCCGGCCCTGCTCGCCGACGACGCCACCGACGCCCGCGACGAGGTCCGGTCCAGGTTCACGGGAGCCGGATGAGAAACGGGCACGCCCGACACGGCTCCCCGTAGCGGCCCCGACGACGGACCACGGACCCCGTCCATCCTCGCGCCCCACCGGCCGTGCCGGGCGAGGGGCGCCTGCCGAGCGAGAGGCGCCTGCCGGGCGAAAGCCCGGATCAGGCGCCTCTTTTCATGCCCCTGGAAGAACCCGGGTTCCTCCGGCGAGTGCCCGCCCGGCAGGTCCTTCGTCTGCTGGCGGGAGGTGGCGCGGGAAGGCGGCGAGGAGTTCTCTCGTGTAGGAGGCGGTCGGGGAGTCGAAGACGGTGTCCCGCGGACCCGCCTCCACCAGTTCGCCCTGGTTCAGGACCGCGATCCGGTCGCAGAAGTGCCGTACCACCGCCAGGTCGTGGGAGATGAAGAGCAGTGACAGGCCGAGCTCCTCGCGCAGATCCATCAGGAGGTTGAGGACCTGGGCCTGGACCGACACGTCCAGTGCGGACACCGGTTCGTCGGCGATGACCAGACGCGGGCGGACGGCCAACGCCCTTGCGATGCCGATGCGTTGGCGCTGACCTCCGGAGAACTCGTGCGGGTGGCGGGAGAGGTGGGACGGGGACAGGCCCACCTGTTCCAGGAGTTCGGCCGCACGCTTCCCGCGCTCCGTCCGGTCCAGGTCCGTGTGGAGGCGCAGGGTGTGGTGACGATCTGCTCCACGGTGTGGCGCGGGTTCAGCGACGCGTACGGGTCCTGGAAGACCAGTTGGACGTCCCGGCTCAGCTCGCGGCGCAGACGCGTGTCCGTCGCCGCTCCGGAGACGTCCCGGCCGTCGAAGAGGACCTCGCCGCTCGTGGGGCGGCGCAGGCCGGTCAGGACCCGCGCGATGGTGGACTTGCCCGAGCCGGACTCGCCCACCAGGCCCAGGGTCTCCCCGCGTGCCACGTGGAGGCTCACGCCCTTCACCGCGGTGTGGGGCGGGCGCGGCGGCGGCCCGGGTAGTCCACGCGCAGTGCGCGCACCTCGGCCAGGACCCCGGGGCCGGGGCCAGGACCGGGGCGGCGCGGAGGCGGGCCTCGGCGCGGGGCTTCGGCTCCGGGGCGTCGACCGTGGGGAGGCGGGTGCCGGGGACGGTGTCCAGGGTGGGGCCGCGCCGATGAGGGCCTTGGTGTAGGGGTGGGCGGGCGCGGCCAGGAGGCGTGCGGCGGGGCCTTCTTCGAGCGCCTCGCCGTCGCGCATCACCAGCATGCGGTCGCACGTCCTCGCCACCACGCCCACGTCGTGCGTGATGAGGACCATGGCCGTCCCGGCCTCCGACTGGAGGGTCCGGATCAGGTCGAGGACCTGGTGCTGGACCCGGGCGTCCAGTGCCGTGGTCGGCTCGTCGGCGATCAGGACGCCCGGGTCGTTGACCAACGCCATGGCGATGACGACGCGTTGGCGCATGCCGCCCGAGAGGTGGTGGGGGTGGTCCGAGGCGCGGGCCGCCGGGATGCCCACCCGCTCCAGCATCGCCGCCGCCCGTTCCCTCGCCTCCCCGCGGCCGGCCCTCGGATGGTGGATGCGGTACGCCTCCGCGACCTGGGCGCCGATCGTGTGGTACGGCGACAGGGCGTCCAGGGCGTCCTGGAAGACCATCGCGACCCGGGCGCCCCTGACCTTCTTCAGGACCGCTTCGGGCGCGCCCACGAGGTCGAGGCCGTCGCCCCGAGCCGTACGCTGCCCCGGACGCGGGTGCGCGCCGGGTCGTGCAGGGCCAGCGCGGCCAGGCCGATCGTCGACTTGCCCGACCCTGACTCCCCGACGATGCCCAGGACTTCACCCGGTGCCATGTCGAAGGAGATGTCCCGGACCGCGGAGACCGGGCCGCGCGCCGTGCGGAAGGTGACCGCCAGGTCGCGGACGCTCAATGCGGGTCGATCGTTCATGCGAGCCTCACTCGGGGATCCAGCCAGGCCACCACCAGGTCGGCCACGGCCACGAACACGACGACGAAGAAGGCGGCGACGAGGACGGTGCCGACGACCGTGGGCAGGTCGTTGCCGGTCACCGCGTCCACGGCCAGCTTGCCGACGCCGCCGAGACCGAACACGGTCTCCGTGATGAACGCGCCCCCGAGGAGCGCCCCGACCTCCAGACCGAGCAGCTGCACCAGGGGGCCGGCCGCGCCGCGCGCGGTGTACTTCAGGTGGGTGCGCAGGGTGCCCAGGCCCTTGGCGCGAGCCGTGCGGACGTACCCGTGGTGCATGGTCTCCAGCATCTGCGAGCGGGTGAGACGGGCGTAGACGGCGGCGTTGACGAAGCCGAGCACCAGCCACGGCAGGACCAGGCCCAGGGCCCACTGCCCGGGTTGGTCGCCGAACGGCACGTAACGCGGGGGCGCGAGCAGGCCGGTGGAGTAGACGAGCAGGAACTGGAGCACGTAACCGAGGAAGTAGATCTGCACGCTGGCGCCCAGCAGATTGAAGCCGGACAGCAGGCGGTCGGTCGCCCTGCCCCGGCGCAGCGCCGCCGCCAGGCCCGAGCCGACGCCGAGGACGAGGATCACCGCGAGGGCGCCGACCGCGATCGAGACGGTCACCGGGAGACGGTCCTCGATGGCGGCGAGGACGGGCTGGTGGAGGGTGTAGGAGTAGCCGAGGCAGGGGGTGGGGCAGGGGATCGGGGTGCCGTCGACGTCCGCGATGGTACGGCCGGTGACGATGCCGCCGACGTATTCGGCGAACTGGGAGACGATCGGCTGGTCGAGTCCCATGCTCGTGCGGACGGCCGCGAGCTGGGCGGAGGTGCACTTGGGACCGCAGGCGATCAGGGCCGGGTCGGAGGGGGCGGCGTAGAAGAGCCCGAAGGCCGTGGCGGTGATCGCGAAGAGCACCGCCACGGCCTGCGCGACCCTCTTGATGAGGTAACGGGTCATGGTCGCAGGAGGTCAGGAGTTCTTGACGTACACGTTGGCCAGGGCCGTGACGCCGTAGATCGGGTGGATGGCGGCGCCGCCGATCTTCTCGCCGCGGAACTGGGAGATGCTCCGGTAGAGGAAGGGCACCACGGGGACGTCCTTCATGACCGTCTCCTCCAGGCCGATCAGCTCCTCGGCCTTCTTCCCGGCGTCACCGATCTTCGCGATGCGGGCCAGCTCCTTGTCCACCTGCGGGTTGCCGTAGCGGATGGTGTTGGACACCGCGTCCAGGTGGCTCTCGTAGCCGAGGGGAAGCAGGGTCGACGGGGTGGGCCAGTCCACGGAGTTGGTGGACAGGAACAGGTCGTACGGGCTGTCCTCGCCGCCGAAGACCTGGTCGTTGAACGCGCCGGGCTGAAGGCCCTTCAGCACGAGCTTGATCCCGGCCTTGCCGAAGGCGTCGGCGAGGACCTGGGCGACCTGGTCGTCCGCCGGGCTCTCGGTGGGGTACGCGTACGTCAGCTTGGTGACCTTCGTCTTCGCCCTGGCCAGGTGTTCCTTGGCCTTGGCGATGTCGCCGGCGGGGGCGACGGGGTAGAGGTCGTACTTCTTCCAGCCGACGACGGCCGGCGAGGAGAGGGTGGTCGCGAAGTCGCCGGCGTAGCGGCCGCCGAGGACCTGGCGGGCCTGTTCGCGCGGGAAGAGGTAGTGGATGGCCTTGCGGACCTCGGGGTCGGTGACCCGGTCGTTCCTGATGTACAGGTCCTGGGTGTAGGCGCCCTGGCTGCCGGAGACGACCAGCTCGCGCTTGGCGGGGTCGCGTTCGACCGTCGAGATCAGCTCCGGCGGCAACTTGTCCTTGGTGGTGAGCGTGGTCGCACCGGCGCCCTGGCCGTTGAACACCTCCTGCGCGGTGTTGAGGGCCTCCTTGCCGAAGGTGAACTCGAAGCGGTCCGGGTAGGCGTGCCGGATCGAGTCCGTCTCCGGCTTCCAGTACGGGTTGCGCTCCAGGGTGAGGCTCTGGTTCTGCTTGTGCTCGACGATCCTGTACGGCCCGGTGGCGAAGGGCTTCACGTCGTAACCGGTGTCCGTGTCCTTGTCCTCGCGGACCGGCGAGGAGGAGGACTGGGCGGCCATGTACGGCACGTCGGACTGCGGCTGGGGGAAGTGGAAGACGATGGTCTTGTCGTCGGGCGTCTCGATCGCCTTGAGGTCGCCGTCCTTCTTGGGACCGCCGTACTTCTTCACCGCCTCGGTGAGGTCCTTGGTGCCGGTGAGCCAGGGCTGCCAGTAGGTGGGGCCGATCTCGAAGCCGGGCGCGAAGGTGCGCTCGATGCCGTACTTGACCTGCTGCGCGGTGACGGGCTTGCCGTCCTCCCAGGCGATCCCGTCCTTCAGGCGGTACGTCCAGGTGCGGCCGCCATCGGAGGAGGTGCCGGTGTCGGTCGCGAGGTCGCCGACCAACCGGGGCCTGCCGTCGACAATCTGGTACTGCGTCAGCTGCCGGCCCCACAGCAGGGAGGTGCTGTACCGCTCTCCGGCGTAGATCTTCTGCGGGTCGAGGTGCGGGAAGTCCGCCTGGTTGGCGACGGTGACGGTTCCGCCCTTGCGGGCGCCGGGGATCTCGGGGGCGGGACCCTGGCTGTCCTTCGCGGTGCCGAGGGTGGTGGTCAGGCGCTGGCCGCTCTTGGCGGCGGTGCTGTTCCTGCCCTGCCCGGCGCCTGTGCCCGCGCCCGCCCCGCGGAGCAGGAGCACAGCAGCAGGGCGGCGGTGGTGGCGAGAGCCGGGACGGCTGCGGCGCGCAGGGTGATTGCGGGCATGACGAACTCCGTTGTGTCGTAAGGGTGTTGCGAAGGGGAAAGGGGGACGCGGGGCTCAGCGGACGGTGTGCGGATCGAGCGCGTCCCGCACGGCGTCGCCGAGGAGGTTGAAGGCGAGGACGAAGACGAGGAGCGAGGCGCCGGGAAAGACCATGTAGGTGGGGTCGTCGTAGAAGACTTCGGCACCTCGGGAGATCATGCGTCCCCAGTCGGGGATGGGCTCGTTGACGCCGACCCCCAGGAAGGACAGCGCGGCCTCGGTGGTGACCATCGCGGGCACGGTGAGGGTGATGTGCACCAGGACCGGCGCCCAGACGTTCGGCAGCAGTTCGCGGAAGACGATGTGCCGCCGGCTCGCACCGAGGGCCCGCGCCGCCTCGACGAACTCCCGCTCGCGCAGGGACCGCACGACGGTGCGCAGCACCATCGCGAGCGGCACCCAGCCGAAGGCGGAGAAGACCAGGATGAGAACGGCGAACTGCATCCAGGCGGGCTCGTTCTCGTCGGGCGCGACGAAGCGGGTCTGAATGACCGGGCCCAGCGTGAGCAGGAACAACAGGCTCGGAAAGGCCAGCAGGACGTTGCAGACGAAGGTGAACGCCCGGTCGGCGAGCCCGCTGAGATAACCCACGGCCACTCCGACGACCACGCCGACGACGGCGACCACGGCGGCCGACGTCACGGCGATCAGCAACGACGTGCGAATGCCGTACAGGAGTTGAGCGAGGACATCGCGGCCGAGACCGGGCTCAATGCCGAACCAGTGCTCGGCCGAGACACCCCCGTTGGGCAGCAGCGGCAGGCCCTCCGGACTCAGCAGACCGACACCGTTCTGACCGTAGTGCTCAGTCGGGTTCTTCCCGTAGACCGCGCTGACCAGGGGCGCCGCCAGGGCGAGGAGCACGAAGAACCCGACGACGCAGAACGAGACGACCCCGACCCGATCACGCCGGAACGCGTCCACCTTCGATACCGCTGCCACGCTGCCGCACTCCCGCTCGCTCGGGGCGCGCCGACTGTGGAGGAACGCCCTGGATCACGTCGGAGACGGGGTCACCGCTCCGGACATCGAGCATTAGATCGAAAGATCGATTCGGCCGCAACGCATCAGATTCGAAGGTTGATTAACCATATTGCCTTGGATGTCCAGAGCGTTTCTCCGTTCATCCTGCCGCAATGAAAATGCTCACCAATCACCTCGAATCGCCCGAACGCGAGAGATGGGCATCACAACCGACGGGCTTCTTTCGCTCGCGCCTCGAAGACCCGCGAGAACGACCGCCCCACCGTGGGCGTCGCCTGGGCGAGAGTGAGGCGCCTGCCGGGCGAAAGCCCAGGTCAGGCGCCTCTTTTTCATGCCCCTAGAAGAAGCCGAGCTTCTTCGGCGAGTAGCTGACCAGAAGGTTTTTGGTCTGCTGGTAGTGCTCCAGCATCATCTTGTGGGTCTCGCGGCCGATGCCCGACTGCTTGTAGCCGCCGAAAGCGCTGTGGGCCGGGTAGGCGTGGTAGCAGTTCGTCCAGACGCGGCCCGCCTGGATGGCGCGGCCGGCGCGGTAGGCGGTGTTGGTGTCGCGGGTCCAGACGCCGGCGCCGAGGCCGTAGAGGGTGTCGTTGGCGGTGCGGATGGCGTCGTCGAAGTCGGTGAAGGAGGTGACGGCGACGACGGGGCCGAAGATCTCCTCCTGGAAGACGCGCATGCGGTTGTCGCCCTCGAAGATGGTGGGCTGGACGTAGTAGCCGCCGGCCAACTCGCCGCCGTGCTCGACGATCTGGCCGCCCGTCAGGACCTTGGCGCCTTCCCGCTGGCCGATCTCCAGGTAGGAGAGGATCTTGGCGAGCTGGTCGGCGGAGGCCTGGGCGCCGATCATGGTGTCGGTGTCGAGGGGGTGGCCGGGGAGGATCTTCTCGGTGCGGACGATCGCCGCTTCGAGGAACTCGGCGTAGTGGCCGCGCTGGACGAGGGCGCGCGAGGGGCAGGTGCAGACCTCGCCCTGGTTGAGGGCGAACATGGTGAAGCCTTCGAGGGCCTTGTCGCGGAAGTCGTCGTCCGCGGCCCAGACGTCGTCGAAGAAGATGTTGGGGGACTTGCCGCCGAGTTCGAGGGTGACCGGCTTCAGGTTCTCGGCGGCGTATCCCATGATGAGGCGGCCCGTCGTGGTCTCGCCGGTGAAGGCGATCTTCGCGACGCGCGGGCTGGACGCCAGCGGCTTGCCGGCCTCCTCGCCGAAGCCGTTGACGATGTTCAGGACGCCCGGCGGCAGCAGGTCGGCGACCAGGCTCAGCCAGAAGTGCACGGAGGCCGGGGTCTGTTCGGCCGGCTTGAGGATCACCGCGTTGCCCGCGGCCAGGGCCGGGGCCAGCTTCCAGACCGCCATGAGGATCGGGAAGTTCCACGGGATGATCTGCGCGACGACGCCCAGCGGCTCGTGGAAGTGGTAGGCGACCGTGTCGTCGTCGATCTCGCTCAGCGCGCCCTCCTGGGCCCGCAGCGCTCCCGCGAAGTAGCGGAAGTGGTCGATCGCGAGCGGGATGTCCGCGGCGAGGGTCTCCCGGACCGGCTTGCCGTTGTCCCACGTCTCGGCGACCGCCAGTGCCTCAAGGCTGCTTTCCATGCGGTCCGCGATCTTCAGCAGGACGGCCGCCCGCTCCGCCGGTGCCGTCCGCCCCACGCCGGGGCCGCCGCGTGCGCCGCGTCGAGGGCGCGTTCCACGTCCTCGGCGGTGCCGCGCGCGACCTCCGTGAAGGGCGGCCGTCGACCGGGCTGGGGTTCTCGAAGTAGCGGCCGGACGCCGGGGCGACGTACTCGCCGCCGATCCAGTGGTCGTAGCGGGCCTGGTACGACATGAGCGCGCCCTCGGTACCGGGTGCGGCGTAACGGGTCATGGGCATGGCCTCCCTGGGACGCGCCGGCCGTCCCTGGCCGGCGCTCACGCCCGAGTGTGGTGACCCGTACGTTGCAAGTCCGTTGCGCCGCAGGACAGTTCCGCCTCCAGGAGGTCGAGCCTCGCCCGTACGGGAGGAAGCTGCGGCGCCGGAACGGCCGCGCACAGCGCCCGCCAGACCACCACGTCGTCCTCGCCCCACGCGCTGTACGCCCAGTCCGCGAGCAGCCCCGGATCGCGCCGGTCCACCAGCGCGGCCCGCAGCCGACCCGCCAGCCGCTCCCGGAGCCGTACGACCCCGGGCGCGGTCGACGCGGGCAGCAGCGGGCCCGCGTACTCCCGGCCGCCGCCGCGACGGCCCCGAGGCCAGGCGTCGGTCGACCGTCGTGAAGTCCGCGTCCACCACCCCGGCGAGCCGGTACGGGCGCGACCGCAGCACGTCGGGGCCCAGCAGTCCGCGCAGCCGCGACAGCTCCGCCCGCAGCGTCACCGGGGTGACCGACTCGTCCTCGTACAGGAGGGTGAGGAGTTCGTCGCCGCCCACGCCCTCCGGGCGGTGCGCGAGGACCACCAGGATCTCGCTGTGGCGGCGGCTCAGCCGCAGCCGCCGCCCGTCCACCGAGAGCACGGCCTCGTCCCGGCCCAGCGCCGACAGCCTCAGCCGTCCCGGCTCCGGCGCGGGCCCGAGCAGCGCCAGCTGGGATTCGGCCGCCCGCGCCACCGCCTGGACGAAGCCGAGGCTGTGCGGATGCGCGAGCCGGTCCCCGCCGGTGATGTCGACCGCGCCGAGCACCCGCCCGCTGCGCGGATCGTGCACGGGGCCGCGGCGCAGGTCCACGCCCGCACCGGACGCCGGAAGTGCTCCGCGGCGACCACCTGGACGGGGCGGTCGAGGGCCAGGGCGGTGCCCGGCGCGTTCGTCCCCGCCGCCGTCTCCGACCAGCGGGCCCCGGCCACGAAGTTCATCGCGCGGGCCTTGCGCAGGGTGCCCGGATGCCCCTCGACCCACAGCATCCGCCCGGCGGCGTCGCAGACCGCGAGGAGATGCTCCCCGTCCGTCGCGTACGCCCCCATCAGCTCCCGGACCACCGGCATCGCCGCGGCGAGGGGATGGGCCTCCCGGTACGCGGCGAGCTCGTCCTCCTCCAGTTCCACCCGCGCCGCCCCGTCAGGGCTCACGCGCGCGCGTACCGACCGGCGCCACGACGCGGCCACCAGCGGACGGGCCCTCCGCGCACCCGGGCCGTCTTCCCGGTCCGGTGCGGGACCGGCTCCCGGCGCCGGTTCCGTCCACGGCTCCCCGGCCACCCACGCATCGCTCAACTCGGCCTCCTCGTCGAGGTCGTCCCGGCCCGTCGCGCTCATCGTGGTCCGCCCGGAGGCCCCGACAAGCTCCCTCGCGCCCCGGCATATGCATCCTGTCCGGGACCCGCCCCGGCCCCTCACGTAGAGTGGGGCTCGGGCCGTGACTGGCGCTTGAGGTGGATCACCACCGGGGAGCGGCCCGGCGGAGCGCGCCCCGGCGGCGCGACCGTGCCGATGCCGTGCGCCTGGGCGAGAAACCGGTCAGAGACGACGCCCAGGAGTTGCCATGTCCACCAGCACCGCCACCCTCATGGACGGTACGGCCCTCGCCCGCCGCACGGTCGAGGAGACCGCCGCCCGCGCCGCCGAGATCACCCGCCGCACCGGCGTCACCCCCTGCCTCGCGACCGTCCTGGTCGGCGCGGACCCGGCTTCGGTGACGTACGTGAAGATGAAGCAGAACCGCTGCGCGAAGGCCGGAATCCGCTCCAAGCACGTCGAGCTGCCCGCCGAGACGACCACCGAGGAGCTCGTCGCCGCCATCACCGCCCTGTCCGAGGACCCCGAGGTCCACGGCATCCTGCTCCAGCACCCGGTCGGCCCGCACATCGACGAGCGCGCCGCCTTCGAGGCCATCGCCCCCGAGAAGGACGTCGACGGCGTCACCATGGCCTCCTTCGCCGCCATGGGCTTCGGACTGCCCGGCTTCGTGTCCTGCACGCCCGGCGGCATCATGCGCCTCCTCGACGCGTACGACGTCGAACTCAGCGGCAAGCGGGCGGTCGTCGTCGGCCGCAGCGCGATCCTGGGCAAGCCGGCCGGTCTGCTGCTCCTCGGCCGCGACGCCACCGTCACCTACTGCCACTCCCGCACCCGGGACCTCTCCTCGGTCGTCCGCGAGGCCGACGTCCTCGTCGCCGCCGTCGGCAAGCCGAACTTCATCAAGGGCGAGGACATCAAGCCGGGCGCCGTCGTCATCGACGCCGGCTACAACCCGGGCAACATCGGCGACGTCGACTTCGCGTCGGCCGCCGAGCGCGCCTCCCTCATCACCCCCGTCCCCGGCGGCGTCGGCCCCATGACCATCGCCGTGCTCCTCGCCCAGACGGTCGAGGGCGCGGAGCGTCAGCTCGGTCTGTAGGCGGCTGTGACGGGGCGGCGGCGGTGACGGCGCGGGGGCCGTGGCGGGGGAGCGGGCGGTCGGCGATCGTCACGATTCTGTACAGGTCGCGTCCGGTGGCCGGTAATCGCTGGCAGCGCCGCCGCCGAGCGGTGAACCTGGTCCCTGTGCCCCACCCGTCGACCGTCACCCTCCGCCCGACCCGGACCGCCCGGGCGCGTCCGACAAGCCCGACACGCCCGACGTCGAGTCCGCCTGGTCGGCCCGCCTCGTGCGTCTCGGCGCGCCCCGGCCGGGACCGGAGGCGCGGCGCGCCCGCTGGTTCGGCGTGCCGCTCGTTCCGCTGCTGACGGCCGCCCTGGTGGCCGGTGCCTTCCTGAGCGCCCAAGGCGGCGGGAGGGCGGCGGACTCGCCGACGGACGGCCGGGCGGGGACCCGGTCGGCGTGCCGTCCCCGTCGCCACCAGCGGTACGGGGCGGCCGCGCCCGCTCCGACGACCGGAGCCGGGACGACCGGCACACCGAGCGCGGGAACGCCGACGGCCCCACGGCCACCGGCGGCACGCCGACGCGCACCGCGCCCGAGGACCGCGCGGGGCAGTCCGGGGAGGACGACCCCGCCCCGCCCCGGTCCGGGAGCACCGGTCCCTCTCCCACCAGCCCCTCGACCGGTGCCACCCTTCCGGGCGCCCGGAGGGCGGCGGCGCCCGAGCGGCACGTCCTTCGACGCGCTGCGCGTCGGGGACTGCTTCGACATCGACCGCGACGCGCCGGGCACCGCCCTCCGGCGCGCCTGCGGCACGCCGCACCGCGCCGAACTCGTCGCCCGGCCCCGCCTGGTCGGCACCTTCGCCACCGACGAGGCGGTACGCGAGGCGGCCACCCTGCTCTGCCGCGAACCGCTCCGCCGCAAGGCCGCCCGGCAGCCGCTCGGCACCCGCTGGACGACCTTCGTCCAGTACCCGTACCGGACGAGTCACCTCCTCGGCGCGGACACCGTCGCCTGCAGCCTGGCCGTCACCAGCGGCACGCTCAGCCACCGGCTCCTGTAGGACCTGTCCGACCCCGGTCCGCCGGACAGGTCCCGGCACCGGCGGCGAACGCCGTCGCCAGGGCCGCCGCCGGGTCGCCGTCCGGCGGACCGGCCGGGGACCAGCGGGCCCCGGCCTTCAGATACGGCCACCAGCGCCCGTCCTCGCCGAGCCGCAGCTGCGCATCCGCGCCCACGACCGTCCACCGCGCGCCGCCCGCGCGCCGCAGCGCCGGCCGCTCGTCGTCGGCCCAGGCCCCGGCGAGCCGGAGCCCGGCCCGCTCCAGCGCCCCGGCGTCCGGAGTCCACTCCTCGTCCAGTACGGAGGCGGCGGCGCCCCGAACCGCCACGCGCGCGCGGCCAGGTCCAGCTCCGCCCGCGACCTCCCGCACCGGAGGCGAGCCGCGCCGCGATCCGGGGAACGGGTCCGGCCGCCGCGAGCCGGACCGCGTCCTGGGCGACTGTTGGACGCTGGGGTGGGACAGGCGTGCCCCGGCCGGACCCGTCGCGCCGCCGTGTGCGTCGCCTTCCCCGCCCGACAACTCGCCGAGCAGCATGTACGCGCGCGTGGCGGCGTCGGCCGCCAGGAACTCCAGGGCGGCGGGGTCGACCCCGGCTCCGGAGGGGTGTCCGTGTCCAGGAGGGCGACCGTCCCGGCGCGGACGGGCCGACCGGAGGGCGGGCAGCGGCGGCACCAGGAACGCCGCCGCGAACGCCTCCTCGGCCGACACGCCGGGCATCCCGCCCTCCCCTCGGGCCCGTCACCCGCCGCCGCCCCGCCCCGCGCGGACGGCGCGGCGGCCGTGCGGCGCTGCGCGCCTGCAGCTGGTCCAGGAGGGTGCGCTCGCCGCGCCCCGCATCAGGAGCAGGACGAAGGGATCCTCGTCGAGGAGCCGGGCGACCTGATAGCAGAGCGCCGCCGTGTGCGGACAGTGGTCCCAGGCCTCGCAGCCGCACTCCGCCTCCAGGTCCCCGATCCCCGGCAGCAGGTCGAGCCCGCCGCCGCGGCGTCCTCCACCAGGTGCGGAGGCATCTCGCGGTCGAGGAGCGCGGCGATGTGGCCCGCGCTGTCCACGGCGAGGTCGAGGAGCCGGTCCCACTGCTCCTCGGAGAACTCCCTCACCAGCACGTCGCCGCGGTACGCCGTCCCGTCGCGGTCCTTGACCATCGCGGTGATCCGGCCGGGCCGCACCGAGACGGCGCCCACGGCCCCGCGCGCGCGTGGCGCCGTCCGGCCTTGAGCTGCTGCCCGTCGAGCGCGGAGTCCTCCAGCGCCTTCAGCCACGCCCGTCCCCACCAGGTGCGGGTGAACGCGCCGCCCTGCGCCGGCGGCAGCGCCTCGAACGTCCGCTCCTCGTCCCCGTACGCGTGCCCCGGCCCGAGCCCCTGCCCGTACCCGCTCATCGTCCGTCCCCTCGCAGTCGCACCAGCTCGGTCAGTTCGGCGTCGGTCAGTTCGGTCAGCTCCGGCGGCGCGTCCCCGCCGGTCCCGAGGACGGTGTCCGCCAGCTCGCGCTTGCGGTCGAGCATCGCGGCGATCCGGTCCTCGATCGTGCCCTCGGCGATCAGCCGGTGGACCTGCACCGGCCGGTCCTGCCCGATCCGGTACGCGCGGTCGGTGGCCTGCGCCTCCACGGCCGGGTTCCACCAGCGGTCGTAGTGCACGACGTGTTCGGCGCGGGTCAGGTTGAGCCCGTCCCGGCGGCCTTCAGGGAGAGGAGGAAGACCGGGACGTCCCCGCTCTGGAAGCGGGCGACCATCGCCTCGCGCTCGGCGACCGGCGTCCCGCCGTGCAGGAACTGCGTCCGCACTCCCCGCGCCGCGAGATGCGCCTCCAGGAGCCGGGCCATCCCCACGTACTGGGTGAAGACCAGGGTGCACGCGCCCTCGGCGAGGATCGTGTCGAGCAGTTCGTCGAGCAGCTCCAGCTTGCCCGAACGGCCCTCGATCCTCGGCCGCTCCTCCTTCAGGTACTGGGCGGGATGGTTGCAGATCTGCTTGAGGCCCGTCAGGAGCTTCACGACCAGACCCCGGCGCTCCATGCCGTCGGCCTCGGAGATCGCCGCGAGCGTCTCCCGCACCACCGCCTCGTACAGGCCGGTCTGTTCGGGCGTCAGGGAGACGGTCCGGTCGGTCTCGGTCTTCGGCGGCAGCTCGGGGCGATGCCGGGATCGGACTTGCGCCGCCGCAGCAGGAAGGGGCGCACCAGCGCGGCGAGTCGCTCGGCGGCGGCCGGGTCCCGTCCGCCCTCGACGGCCGCGGCGAAGCGGGTCCGGAAGGCGCCCAGGCTGCCGAGGAGCCCCGGCGTGGTCCAGTCGAGGATCGCCCACAGCTCGGAGAGGTTGTTCTCCACCGGTGTGCCGGACAGCGCCACGCGCGCGCGTGCCCCGATGGTCCGCAGTTGACGCGCTGTCGCCGAGTACGGGTTCTTGACGTGCTGTGCCTCGTCCGCGACGACGAGCCCCCAGTTCCGGGCGGCGAGCCGCTCGGCGTCGAGCCGCATGGTGCCGTACGTGGTGAGGACGAAGCCGCTGTCGGCGGGCCCCTCCAGGTCACGGGCCGCGCCGTGGAAGCGGCGCACCGGGGTGCCGGGCGCGAACTTCTCGATCTCCCGCTGCCAGTTGCCCATGAGCGAGGTCGGGCAGACCACGAGGGTGGGCCCGGCGGACGCGGGATCGCCCTGCCGGTGCAGGTGCAGGGCGATGACCGTGATCGTCTTGCCGAGGCCCATGTCGTCGGCGAGACAGCCGCCGAGGCCGAGCGAGGTCATCCGGTGGAGCCAGTCCAGCCCGCGCAGCTGGTAGTCGCGCAGGGTCGCGGCCAGCGCCGGCGGCTGTCCGATCTCCGGCCGGTCGCCCTCGGGCGCCGCGAGCCGCTCCCGCAGCCTTTCCAGCCAGCCTGTCGCCGCCACCTCGACGGGGCGGCCGTCGACCTCGGTCGTGCCGGTGAGCACCGCCGACAGGGCGTCCACCGGCGTCACCTTGCGGTCCTGCTGGGCGCGTGCCCGGCGCACCTCGGCCGGATCGACGAGGACCCAGCGGTCGCGCAGCCGTACGAGCGGTCGTCCGGCCTCGGCGAGCCGGTCCAGCTCGGCACGGGTGAGCTCGTGGTCGCCCACGGCGAAGCGCCAGTTGAAGGCGAGCAGGAGTCCGCGGCGAGGAAGGAGGGCAGCGCGGAGGCGCGGGCGGCGTCGGCGGAGTCCGTGGCGTCCGCAGCGTTCGCGACAGCGTCGGCGGATCCCAAGCCTCCAGCGGGTCCGAAGCCTCCGGCGGGTCCGGAGCGCCCGGTGGCTCCGGAGTCTCCAGCGGCTCCGAAGCCCCCTGCGGGTGTGAAGTCTCCGGCAGGCCCGAACTCCCCTGCGGGGCCGAAGCCTCCGCCGGGTCCGAAGTTCCTGCGGATCCGGACCCCCCTGCGGGGCCTCCGGTTTCCTGCGGGCCGATGACCGCGCGGGCGGTCAGCCGGTCGGCGAGTTCGCGCGGCCAGTGGACCTGGACGCCCGAGGCCGCGAGGGCCTCGGCCGCCGGGCCCAGGAGCTCCGCGACCTCCTCGTCGGCGAGTTCGACGGTGTCGGGTACGGCCGCCGACAGGAGCGGGGACAGCGGGGGCCAGGCGCGCGCGCGCGCCGCAGGGCGAGGAGGGTGTCCATCCGGGCCCGGGGGCCGAAGGCGGCCCCGGCCGGGCCGGAGCCCGCCCACACCTCCGCCGCGTCCGCGACCAGGGTCAGGTCGGCCGCCCCGTGTAGCTGGAGCACCGCCCGGAAGCCGGGAGCCTCCGGCGCCTCCGGGGTGAAGCCGGGCAGTTCGAGCCGGAGCGAGAGCCGTACGCCCGCGTCGTGCACCGCCGCCACGTCGGCGGCCCACGCCCGCTGTTCGGGAACGGTCTGCGGCGCCTCGGCCGCGAAGGCGGGCCCGCCGGCCGCGAGCGGTGCCGCCGGGGTACGGGGCAGGGTGTCGGCCACCGCGTCGGCGAAGGCGCGGAGCAGCGCCTCGGGCTCGGGCAGCAGCAGGGCCCGTCGTCGGACGCGAGTGCGTCGCCGGAGACGGACAGGTGCACGGAGGCGGGCAGGGGCAGGGAGGTGGGCAGGGGCACGGAGGCGGATAGGGGCGTGGAGGCCGACAGGGGTGCGGAGACGGGCAGCGGGACGGCGTGCGCGGCGGGCGGCATCGACGCGGCGAGCGTGCGGAGTTCGGCCAGCTCCCGGGGCCGAGGGGCCCGGCGCGCCACGCGTCGTGGTCGCCGGGCGTGACGCCGGGCAGCAGCAGGCCGCGCGCGACGAGGTCGAGGGCGAAGAGGGCGGCGGCGCCCCAGAAGGCGGTCGAGGCGGGGCGGCGTCCGAGAAGCGGCCACGGGCGAGCAACGGCAGGGCGTCCCGTACGGACAGGATCCGGGCGGGGACGGTCACGGTCCGGAGGCCGTCGTCCTCGACGACGGTGATCGCCGTGTCGGCCGCCGGAGGTTCGCCGTCCGGCGACCAGAAGGCGATCCGTCCGGCGCGCGGCGGGTCGGCGGGCAGGAAGACGGCGGAGTGACGGAGGAGTTCGAGCGAGGGGAGGGTTCCCGGGGGGCGGGTTCGCGGGCCGAATCATCGAGTCCGTGCGAGAGCGACAACGCATTCCTCAAATTTGACTACCTGGAGACCGAGTCGCCGAGGATACCCCACGAACCCGCCGGAAGCGCCGCCGCTCCAGGTGATCCACGTCACGACCGCCGGGGGGTGGGGCTCGCCCCACCCCGCCCCCGGCGCGCCCCCGGCGGTGGACGGGTGGTGACGCCATGGCCCCGGACGATCACCGATCCGTACGTTTTCCACAGGCGCCCAGCGAACGAGAACCCGCCCCACCGACCGACAGAATCCGGAGCCCGCCATGTCCCAGGCCACCGTCCTGCCCCCGGCCGCCGCACCCGCCGCGGCGCCTGCCCGCGCCAGGGGCGGCAGCGAGTTCAGCCCGCTCCTGCGGACGGTCAGGGAACAGGGCCTCCTCGACCACCGTCCCGGCTGGTACGCCCGGGGGATCGTCGTCAACCTCCTCGGCATCGCCGCCGTGGTGGCCGGGCTCGCGCTGATCGGCCCCTCCTGGTGGGCGCTGCCGCTCGCGCTGCCCCTCGCCCTGTTCTCCGCGCGCGCCGCCTTCGTCGGCCACGACGCCGGCCACGCCCAGATCACCGCGAACCGCAGGGCGAGCCGGATCCTCCAGCTCGTCCACGCCAACCTCCTCCTCGGCATGAGCCGGGAGTGGTGGAACGACAAGCACAACCGTCACCACGCCAACCCCAACCACCTCGACAAGGACCCGGACGTCGCCGCCGACATCCTCGTCTTCGCCGAGCACCAGACGACGGGACGCACGGGCCTGCGCGGCTTCCTCACCCGCCACCAGGCCCTGCTGTTCTTCCCGCTGACCACCCTGGAGGGCATCGCGCTCAAGGTGTACGGGGTCCAGGCGCTGCTCGCGAAGGACGGCCCGTGCCGCACCCGGCGCGACCGGCTCGTCGAAGGCGCCCTCCTCCTCGCCCACTTCGCCGGATACGCGGCGCTGCTCCTCACGCTCCTGACGCCCGCCCAGGCCCTCGTCTTCGCCCTCGTCCACCAGATGCTCCTGGGCGTGCACCTCGGCATGGCCTTCGCCCCCAACCACAAGGGCATGGACCGGCCCGACGAGCACGCGGACGGCGACAGCTGGGGACACCTGCGGCGCCAGGTGCTCACCTCGCGCAACATCCGGGGCGGCGCGCTGACCGACTGGTTCCTCGGCGGCCTCAACTACCAGGTCGAGCACCACCTCTTCCCGAGCATGCCGCGCCCGAACCTCCGCCTGGCGCAGCCCGCCGTCCGGGCCCACTGCGCGGCGCTCGGCGTCCCGTACACGGAGACCGGTTTCGTGGACTCGTACCGCCAGGCCCTCGGCCATCTGCACGAGGTGGGCGCGCCGCTGCGTGCCGAGGGCGCGGCGTAGGGTCGTACGGCGAGGCGCGACGTGATCATCGGTTCGGAGGGGCGGCGGGGAGCCGCTCCCCGGACCGGAAGAGAAGGGGAGTTCTCACCATGACCAGCGGCACCGTCACCACGGTCAGCAGCAACGGCACGTACTCCTTCACCAAGCCCAACCGGGAGGGCATCACCCTCCTCGCCGGGCTCGGGGTGGAGGGCGACGTCCACGCGGGCGTGACGGTCAAGCACCGGTCCCGCGTCGCGCAGGACCCCACTCAGCCGAACCTCCGGCAGGTCCACCTCATCCACGCCGAGCTCTTCGAGGAGGTCGCGGACGCCGGCTTCGAGGTCGCCCCGGCGACCTCGGCGAGAACGTCACGACCCGGGGCATCGACCTCCTCGCCCTGCCCACCGGCACCCTCCTGCACCTCGGCGCGGAGGCCGTCGTCGAGGTCACCGGGCTGCGCAACCCCTGCGCCCAGATCGACGGCTTCCGGCACGGCCTGCTCAAGCAGGTCGTCGGCCGCGACGAGAACGGCGGGATCGTCCGCAAGGCGGGCGTCATGGGCGTCGTGCGCACCGGCGGGAGGTGCGGCCCGGCGACCCGGTCCGGGCCGAACTCCGGCCGGGCCGCACCGCCCGCTGGAGCGCGTCTGACCGTCCGGTTCCTCACCCCTCCAGGGCGCAGGAGTTGACCACGTCACCGCTCGCGGGCCGCGCGATCGTCCGGTCCGCGGGCGGCGCCGTGCCCTCCTCGACCCAGCGCGTCAGGGCGTCGAACGCGGAGCGGTAGCACGGCAGGATCGGCCGCAGCCGGTCCGGGTAGGCGTCGTACAGACCGTCCGTGTGCGTGCCGTCCTGCACTGTGTAGTACCGGTGCAGCCCGCCCCGGCCCCGCCCGTCGATCATCCGCGCGTACACGTCGGAGTCCGTGGTGACCGGCAGCAGGGTGTCGAGGTCGCCGTGGAGCGTGATGAGCGGCTTGCCGATCCGCCCGGTGAGCGCGACCTTCGCGACCGCGCGGTGCACGGACGCCGGCCGGGAGGCGTAGTCGTAGACGGCGTCCGAGGCGCAGGGCGCGAAGATCTGCTCGACGGTCCCGCCGGCCGTGGAACCGGGGCAGGCCGGGTCGTACGAGGGGTCGAACTCGGCCCGGAAGAGCTTCTGCGTCAGACCCCAGTAGGCCTTCTCGTGGTACGGCCACAGGAAGCGCGAGCCGGGTGCGAAGCCCGCCGCGATCAGGTCCTCGTCGGTGGCGAGCCCCTGGGTCCTGGCCACCGTCACCGGCAGGCTCGTCAGGAGGTTCGGGCCGCGTGTCGTCCACAGCACGCCCTCCCAGTCGACCCCGCCGTCGTACAGCTCGGGCCGGTTCTCCAGCTGCCAGCGCGTGAGGTAGCCGCCGTTGGAGATGCCGGTCATGTACGTGTGCTCCGGGGCCCGCCCGTAGCGCTGCCTCACGACCTTCTTGGCCGCCCGCGTCAGCTCGGTCACCCGGCGGTTCCACTCGGCGACCGCGTCGCCCGGCTCCTTCCCGTCGGTGAAGAAGTCCGGGCCGGTGTTGCCCTTGTCGGTGGCGGCGTAGGCGAAGCCCCGGGCGAGCACCTGGTCGGAGATCAGGGCGTCCGTGGAGTACTGGCGCCGGGAGCCGGGGGAGCCGGTGACGACGAGCCCGCCGTTCCAGTGGTCGGGCAGCCGGACGACGAACTGGGAGTCATGGGCCCAGCCGTGGGTGGTGTTGAGGCGGGAGTCGTCGGGGAAGTAGCCGTCGATCTGGACGCCCGGCACCCCCGAGGGGTTGCGGGTCGCACGGGAGGCGAGACCGGCCTGGTCCGCCATGTCGGTGTACGGGGTGCCCGCGAGCGCGCCGGTCGTCAGGTCGTCCAGGCAGGCGGACTGCTGACGCTCGGCGCCGGGCACGTCGACCCGGTCCTGACGGGCGCAGTGCGCGGCGGCCGGAACCTGCGCCCGGCGGGGCCCGCAGGGGCGAGGACGGTGACCCCGGTGAGGAGCGCGGCGAGCAGGGGACGCCTGGGAACAGGCGCATGGCGGGCCTCCGGTGGGACGACGGGAATGAGGTGCGGCGCCACATCGTGCGGCGCACCGCCACCGCCGGGCCATGGTGTGGAACCACACCGTGGCCGGTCGTCCTATGGGGAGGAAGACGCGGCGGAACGGGCCGGGCCCTCAGAAGGGCGCACGGCCATCGCGTCGAGCGCCGCGAGGAGGGCGGGCAGCCGCGGCCCCGGGTCACCGGCAGCACCTCGCCCGGGAAGTCGTCGAGGAGGACGAACGCCATGTCGTCCGGCCGGGCGACGAGCGACCAGCCGGGACCGTCGGCGCGCAGGATCCCGGCGGCCGAACGCACCCGGCCCACCGGCGGGGCTCCTCCAGATAGCCGCAGAGCTCCTCCAGGGCCTTCCTGACGCCGGTGGACGGGCCGGGGCCTGGTCCCGGTCCCGCGCCGGGGCCTCGGCGCGGGGGACGTCCGGCCGTCCGCACCGGTGGCCGTCTCCGTGCCCCGGACCGCCGTGGGCCCGCCCTCCGCGCCTTCCTCGTCCTCCTCGTCGAACCGGGCCCGCCAGGCGGCCCAGTGGAGCGCCACCTCGTCGGCACCGAGGCGCCGCTGCGCCGGGCCCCACTCCTCGCCGGAGGGCGGTGCCAGCGGGGCCGGATCGCCCTCCTCCGGCTCCGGGTCGTGGGGGCCGGGACACCGGGTGCGGCGGTCGCCACGGGCAGCGGCCAGCCCGGCAGCCCGGCCACCACCGAGTTCTCGTCGGGGAGAGGTCGTAGGCCATGCCGCAGTCCCAGGAGGAGATGGCCACCGCGACGAGCGACACGTCGTCGACGACGACCGTCCAGCGGGCCCCGTGCCCGTCCTGGCCGAACACCAGCCCGTACCCCTCGGCGTACGGCTGGAGGCCCAGAGCGGCACAGGCCGCCGGGTAGTCGTCGCCGAGCACGCCGGGGAAGCGCTCGGGCGTCAGCAGCGCCGCGGTCAGCACAAGGAGCGCGTCGGCATCGGCCTCGGCGATCGGGTCCGTACCGGCCACGGCGTCCTCCCCATCTGGTCGTCGGCGCACCTTAACCAGTGGGTAACCCGCGCGTCGAGGGTCTCCACGAGGGAACCTCGCGACGTCGCGGCGCGTCCGTCAGGCGTCACCGGCCGGCCGGACCGGCGACGGGTCCCGCAGGCCGAGCAGCGAGCGGGCCACGGTCCTGGGGGACTGGCCGCGTTCCCGGGCGAGGGTGATCAGGGCCCGGCAGGCCAGTTCGTTGATGCCGAAGGTGAGCATGCCGGGCGAGACCCGGCTCGCCGCCTCCTCCGCGCGGGCCGGGTCGTCCTCTGCGCAGGCGGCCACGTACTCGGCGGCCGCCTCGAAGAGGTTGTGCCCTGCCGGGGCCGGGGCGGTGCCGGCGCGGCGGCCTCGGGCGCCTTCCGGCCGGAGGGGAGGAGTCTGCGCAGTCTGTCCGGAACTCGTGCCACGGCCCGCCGCCTTTCCCGGGCACGACTGCCCGGCATCTCCACGGTAGACAGTGAACTGCCGGTAAAGAAGGGTGCATTGGCATCCGTGATGACTCCGCTGCCGGACGACTCCGCCGCCGGGCTTCCGGCGGCCTCAGTCGGCGATCGGGGACCGGTCCGCGTGCGGAAGGGGGAGGTTCTTCCCGACGGCCTTGTCCCAGGAGCCGTCGGTGCTCATCCGCGTGATCGCCGTCTGGACCCGCGCCCGCAGGGGCTGCCCTTGCGGAGGCCGACGCCGTAGCGCTCCTCGGTGAGACGGAAGCCCGCGAGCTTGAACCCGCCCCGGGGGCCCTCCTGCGCCGCGCCTCCGGCTCCCGTACGAGCACCTCCGTCAGCGCCCGCGTCAGCGGCCCCGCCCGGTGGGCGGCCAGCCCTCCTCGCTGCCGACGCGCTCGGGTGCCATGTAGTCGGGCGCGCCGATGGTCGAGTCGGCCGCGGTCAGGGCGGTCAGGGCGGTCAGGGCGGTCGGGCCGTGGAGGGCCGCGATGCCGAAGTCGGTGAGGACCGGCCGGCCGTCCGGTCCGAGCAGGACGTTCGCAGGCTTGATGTCCCGGTGCTGGATGCTTCCCCGCCTCGACTCTGCTACATCTGGCCCCGGAGCCCGGAGCCCGGAGCCCGGAGCCCGGAGCCCGGAGCCCGGAGCCCGGAGCCCGGAGCCCGGTAGCCCTGGAGCCCGCTGTTCGGCCTTGGGGCCGGATGACCGGTCCCGGAGCCCGCTGCCCGGCCCCGGGCCCGCCTCAGTCCTCGCGGACGGCGAGGGCCAGGTAGCGCGTGTCCTCGTCGACGTAGCCGACAAGCCGCCAGCCGGCCTCGGCGAGCAGGGGCGGAGCCGGGGCTCGGCGCGCAGGTCGTCCGGTGTGATCTGCCGGCCGTGGCGGGCCGCGAGGGCGGCCCGACCGATGGGGTGGAACAGCGCGAGGCGGCCCCGGGCCGTACGACCCGGGCGAGTTCCCGCAGGTCGGCGAGGGGTTCCGCGAGGTGCGAGATGAGCCCCGCCCCGAAGACGGCGTCGAGCGCGCCGTCGCGCACCGGCAGCCGGCCGACGTCGGCGAGCAGCAGCGTCCCGCCCGCCTCGCCGCCGCGTCCGGCGGCGACGGCCCGCTCGATCATCTCGGGGTGAGGTCGGCCCCGAGCACCGTGCCGGAGGGCCGACGGCGGCCCGGAGGGCGGGAGAGCACGCCCGGTCCCGCAACCGGCGTCGAGCACGGCGTCACCGGGGCGCAGGCCGAGCTCGCTCACGGCGGCGGCGTACGCGGGACCGTCGTCGGGGAACCGGCTGTCCCAGTCGGCGGCGCGGGCGCCGAAGAACTCTCGTACGTGTGTGGGGTCGTCGCTCATGAACTCATGATCGCGCACGATTCCTCACACGGAGGGGTGAAGCTTCTGTGTGCACGTTCGAGTCGGGCCTGATCGTTCGGGGCCATCTCTCTGTCATATTCCAGCAGCTTTCGAAATGCGCCCCCAGTGCGCCCCCCGGTGCGCACTAGCGTCCCTGAGCCATGGGACACCTGGACCACGCCACCTTCGGCTGGCTGACCCCCGTGCTGTCGTACGCGATGGCCTGCGTCGGCGCCGCCCTTGGGCTGCGCTGCACCGTACGAGCGCTCGACGCGACCGGCCGGTCGCGTCGTAACTGGCTGATCACCGCCGCCTCCGCGATCGGCACCGGCATCTGGACGATGCACTTCGTCGCGATGCTCGGATTCGGCGTGACGGGCACCGACATCCGCTACGACGTTCCGCTCACCCTCCTCAGCCTCGTCATGGCGATGGCCGTCGTCGGGGTCGGCGTCTTCGTCGTCGGCTACGGCCGCGACCGGGTTCGTTCGCTCCTGATCGGCGGACTGACCACCGGCGTCGGCGTGGCGAGCATGCACTACCTGGGCATGGCCGCGCTCCGGCTCCACGGCCAGGTGCACTACGACCCGCTGCTTGTCGGCCTCTCGGTGCTGATCGCCGTCGTCGCCGCCACGGCCGCGCTCTGGGCGGCACTCCACATCCACTCGCCCGTCGCCGTGGTCATCGCCTCGCTCGTGATGGGCGCGGCCGTCACGAGCATGCACTACACCGGCATGTTCGCCGTGCGGATCGAGGTCGTCCCCTCCGGCGCCCCCCTCCCGGGAGCCATGCTCATGCAGTTCATCTTCCCCCTCGCCGTCGGTCTCGGCTCGTACCTGTTCATCACCTCCGCCTTCGTCGCCCTCACCCCGACCGCCGGCGAACGCGCCGCTTACGCCTCGGCCGGGCGCCTCACCGAACCGGACGAGCGCGCGGTCGACGTCGCACCGCCCGGCTTCCGCACCGCGCAGGCGGCCCGTACGCCCACGTCCTGACCTCCCGACGCACTCCCGCACACCGCACACCGCACCAGAGACAGACGCAGCCGGAACGAGGAGGCCATGCGAACTCCCCGCAAGACCAAGGACTCCGAGGCGGCCACGCCGCCACCGGCGGCCGCGCGCGGGCGGCGCGCACACGCGGGCCCGCCCGCCGACGAGCCGGGGAGCGGACCCCGAGGACACCTCCGTACGGCAGTCCGCCGGGCGGCGGCCTTCGGCGGGCAGCCCTCCGTACAGCGGCCTTCGGAGCAGCAGCCTTCGGAGCAGCAGCCTTCGGAGCAGCAGCCTTCGGGGCAGCGGCCTTCGGAGCGGCAGCCCGAGGACTCCGTCGCGCCGCGGCCCTCCGACGCGCGCCGGGTCCGTCCCGTGCTCCAGGGACTGCGTCCGCGCACCGTCCGCGCAAAGATCGTCTCGCTCCTGATGGTTCCGGTCGTCTCGCTCCTCGCCCTCTGGGGCTTCGCCACTGTCACCACCGCGCAGGACGTCGCCGGACTCCGCCGGCTCCAGCGCGTCGACGCCGAGATCCGCGTGCCCGTGGCGGCCGCCCTCACCGCCCTCCAGGACGAACGGCGCGCCGCCGTACGGCAGGTTGCGGCGCCCGGAGCCACCCGGGCGGCCGAGCTCAAGGACCGGATCCACCGGACGGACGAGGCCGTCGACCGTCTCCGTCTGGACGGCACGCACACCGTCGGCGACACCGGAGACCTGCCCGGCGACGTCGCCGAGCGGGTGAACGCCTTCGTCGGCAGGGTCGAGGGCCTCGCCCGGCTCCGCACGGCCGCCGCCGACGGGCGCGCCGACTGGGACCAGGTGTACGCGGAGTACACGGACACCATCTCCGCCGCCTTCGCCGTCGGCGGCGCCCTCACCGGCATCCAGAACGCCGAGCAGGGGTCCGACGCGCGCGTACTCCTCGAATTCGGCCGGGCCGGCGAGATGCTGTCCCGCGAGGACGCCCTCCTGACCTCCGCCCAGCTCACCGGCGGCTCACCGCGGACCACCTCCGCGTCTTCTCCGGGGCCGTCGAGACCCGGCGCACCCTCACCGCCTCGGCCACCGCCGACCTGCCCGCCGCCGAACGCGCCGAGTGGGCCCGGCTCTCCACCGGCGGCGACCACGCCCGGCTCACGCGCGCGGAGGACCGGGTCGGCGCGGCCGCCCCGGCCGCCCCGCCGCCCAGGCGGTCACCTCCACCGAGTGGGACGGCACCTTCGCCGCCGTACGCGGCGGGCTCACCGCGATCGAGACCCACGCGCGCGTGGCCGCCGCCGACCGCGCCGACCCCTTCGCCGGCGCCCTCACCGCGGGCGGCGCGGCGGTCGTCCTCGGCCTCGCGGCCGTCGCCGCCTCGCTCGTCATCTCCGTACGCATCGGCCGCGGCCTCGTCGTCGAACTCGTCAGCCTCCGCAACACCGCCCTCGGCATCGCCCGCCGCAAACTTCCTGCCGCCATGCGCCGGCTCCGCGCGGGCGAGGAGATCGACGTCCAGGCCGAAGCCCCGCCCGGACCCGCCTCCCAGGACGAGATCGGACAGGTCGGCGAGGCCCTCACCACCGTCCACCGCGCGGCGCTCTCCGCCGCCGTCGAACGCGCCGAACTCGCCAGCGGCATCTCCGGGGTCTTCGTCAACCTCGCCCGCCGCAGCCAGGTCCTCGTCCACCGCCAGCTCAACCTCCTGGACAGCATGGAGCGGCGCGCCGACGACCCCAACGAGCTCGGCGACCTCTTCCGGCTCGACCACCTCACCACCCGCATGCGACGCCACGCGGAGAGCCTGATCATCCTCTCCGGGGCCGCCCCCGGCCGCGCCTGGCGCATGCCCGTCCCCCTCACCAACGTCGTCCGCGCCGCCGTCTCCGAGATCGAGGACTACGCGCGCGTGGAGGTGCGCCGGCTCCCCGAGACGGCCGTCGTCGGCGGGGCCGTCGCCGACCTCACCCACCTCCTGGCCGAACTCATCGAGAACGCCGCCCAGTTCTCCCCGCCCCACACCAAGGTGCGGGTCAGCGGCGAACCCGTCGGCAACGGCTACGCCCTGGAGATCGAGGACCGGGGACTCGGCATGGGCAAGGAAACCCTCGCCGAGGCGAACGCCCGCATCGACCGGTCCGAGGCCCTCGACCTCTTCGACAGCGACCGCCTCGGCCTCTTCGTGGTCAGCCGCCTCTCCTCCCGCCACGACATCAAGGTCCACCTGCGGACCTCCCCCTACGGCGGGACGACCGCCGTCGTCCTGCTCCCGACCGACCTGCTCCAGGGCGCGCTGCCGCCCGGCCACGGCGACCTGGCGGACGGCCCCGGCACGCCCCGCCGGAACCCCGCGCGCGGGGAACCCCGTACGCGCGTCCCGGGTGGACCGGGCGCGGGCGACGGGCGGCCCGGCGAGGCACCGGGCACCGACCCGCGCGCGCCGCGCGGGAGCGCGAGGAGGAGCACCGCGCCGAGGCCCGCCGCTTCGGCCGCCCCAGGTCCCGCAGCCCGTCCCACCCGCCCCGACCGGCCCCGCGCTCCCCGGCGCACCGGCCGCGCCCGCCGCGCCCGGACGCCGGACCGCCCCACCACCGCCGGCCGGAGCACGGCCCGGGGCCGTCCCCGGCAGACGGGCGGAGCGCCCTCCCGGTCCCGCCGCAGTCGCCTCCCGTCCCCCGGCCGCAGCCCCTGGCACGCCCGACCGCCGTGCCCGCCCTCGCGGCACGACCGGAGCCGGAAGGGCCGTCAGGAACCGCCCGGAGCCCGGAGCCGGGTCGGGCACGGGGCAGGGATCGCCGGGCGTCGGGCCGGGACCGTCGGCTGCCGGGCCGGGACCCGCCGCCGGGGAGTCACCGAACTGCGCCGCCGCGGTCCCTCCGTACCGACGCCTTCGCGGGAGGAGCCGCCCGCCGCACCGGACGACCGGGCCGGGCACGGTGACTCCGAGGGTGAACTGCCCGCCGCGTACGGCAGGCGAGCCTCGTCCCGCAGCTGCGCGAGGCACCGGCCCCGACGCCGGTGTTTGTGCCCGCCGCACCCGGCACGGACACACGGACCCCGGAACAGGTCAGGGACCGCATGACGGCGTACCGGGACGGCTGGCAGCGCGGCGGCGGCGCGGCCCCGGCACCAGGCGCCCCTCGGCACCGGCTTCGGCACCGACCCGGGCCACGGCCCCGGCCACGGCACCGCCCCTCTCGACCCTCGCTCCGAAGGAGACGACGCATGATCGACCACGAGCGGATCTCGCACCACCGGTCCGGCGAACTGGACTGGCTCCTCGACGACCTCGTCATGCGGGTCCGCGAGGTCCGCCACACCGTGGTGCTCTCCAACGACGGCCTCGCCGTGGGCTCCTCCAGCGGACTCAGCCGCGAGGACGCCGAGCACCTGGCCGCCATCGCCTCCGGCTTCCACAGCCTCGCCAAGGGGGCCGGACGCCAGTTCCACACCGGCGGGGTCCGCCAGACGATGGTCGAGATGGACGACGGCTTCCTCTTCGTCGCCGCGGCCGGAGACGGCTCCTGCCTCGCCGTCCTCAGCTCCGCGAGCGCCGACATCGGCCTCATCGCCTACGAGATGGCCCGCCTCGTCAAGCGCGTGGGCGAGCACCTGCACACCCCGCCGCGGCTCACGACGACCCCACCGGCCGCCGGCTGACCCGGAGAAATCCCATGAACGACGACAGCGCCGGCGACGGCCCGTCCGCGCCGGGCAGTCAGTGGTACGACGCCGAAGCGGGACCGCTCGTACGCCCGTACGCGATGACCGGGGGACGGACCAAACCGGGTCCCAGCAACGTGCGGTTCGACCTCATCGCCCTCGTCGTCGTGGACGACGAACCGCCCGGACCGGCCGAGGAGGCGCTCCTCGGCCCCGAACACCGGTCCCTGCTCGGCCTGTGCCGGGCCGAGACCCAGTCGGTGGCCGAACTCGCCGCCGACGCCGACCTGCCCGTCGGCGTCGTCCGGGTCCTCCTCGGCGACCTCCTCGAATCGGGCTTCGTCCGGGTCAGCCGGCCCGTACCGCCCGCACAGCTCCCCGACGAAAGAATCCTGAGGGAAGTAATCGATGGCCTACGAGCGCTCTGAGAGCACCGGCGCCGGCGACGAACCGGACACCTCCGCCCTCGCCCTGAAGATCCTGGTCGCCGGCGGATTCGGCGTGGGCAAGACCACCCTCGTCGGCGCCGTCAGCGAGATCCGGCCCCTGCGCACCGAGGAACAGCTCAGCAAGGCCGGCGAACTCGTCGACGACACCGGGGGAGTCGACCAGAAGACCACCACGACCGTCGCGATGGACTTCGGCCGCATCACGATCCGCTCCGGGCTCTCCCTCTACCTGTTCGGCACGCCCGGCCAGGACCGGTTCTGGTTCCTCTGGGACGAACTGTCGCAGGGCGCCCTCGGAGCCGTCGTCCTCGCCGACACCCGGCGCCTGGAGGACTGCTTCCCCGCGGTCGACTACTTCGAACACCGGAAGATCCCCTTCGTGGTCGCCGTCAACTGCTTCACGGGCGCGCGCACGTACGGGGCGCACGACGTGTCCCGGGCCCTCGACCTGGACCGCGGCACGCCCGTCGTGCTGTGCGACGCGCGCGACCGCGACTCGGGGAAGGAGGTGCTGATCCGCCTCGTCGAGTACGCCGGCCGGATGCACACCGCCCGGCTCCTGGACACGGTCGGCTGAGGGCGGGCGGGCTCCGCGGCACGCGCGGGCGTGGTGGAGTGCTTGCCCTGTTCACGACAGTGCGTAAGGCTTGCGGCGATACGCGGACCACGACGGTACGCACCACGAGGCTTCGCGGACCACCGGGGTCCGGGCCGAGAGGGACGCATCGGTACAAGGGGAGAATCGCTGATGGCGTTGGACAAGGAACTGGACTGGCTCCTGGACGACCTGACGCAGCGGGTCGGATACATACGGCACGCGCTGGTGCTGTCGAACGACGGCCTGGTGACGGGCGCGAGCAGCGGACTCGCCCGCGAGGACGCCGAGCACCTGGCGGCCGTCTCCTCGGGCCTGCACAGCCTGGCGCGGGGCTCGGGCCGGCACTTCCGGGCCGGCCGGGCACGGCAGACGATGGTGGAGTTCGACGACGCGCTGCTCTTCGTGACGGCGGCGGGCGAGGGCAGCTGCCTGTGCGTCCTGAGCGCGGCGGAGGCGGACGTCGGTCAGGTGGCCTACGAGATGACGCTGCTGGTCAACCGCGTCGGAGAGCACCTCGGCGTGGCGGCGCGACAGCCCGGGATCCCGGGCGGCGGCGTGCTCTGACACCCGCTGCCGGGGTGGTTGTCCACAGGCGGTTGTCCACAGGTCGTGCGGCCGTCGTCACTCTGCGTTACTTTTTCTCCGTGGGTCCGAGGGGCCCACGACCCGGAGAGAACACGGACGCAGGGGAGGGCCGCGCGATGACGGTGGACGAAGGAGCGCGCACGGTGACACCGGGGCGGGCCGCGCAGGAACTGGAACTGGGGCGGGACGAGTTCCGGCTCGCGGTGCAGCTCGGACTGGTGAGGACGGTGCGGGCCGGCGAGGGAGAGCGGCGGCGGGTCGAGCGGCGCGAGCTCGACCGGCTCAGGGAGGCACCGGACTTCCCCACCGGCCTGCGCGAGCGGGTGCGCGCGGTCGGTACGACGGATGCCGCCGCCCTTCTCGGGATCACCGCCGACCGCTTCACCCGGCTGGCCCGCACGGGCACTTCAGCCCGGTGCGGTTCTCACTGAACCGCTACCGGGCCGTGGTGTGGCTGTATCTGGCCCAGGAGGTGGTCGAGTTCGGCCTCTCCTGTCCGGCCCTGCTGACGGGGCGGCTGCCGCTGGAACTGCGCGAGCGCCTCGCCGCGCACGAGGACCGGCGGCCCAGGAACTGGCGGACGCGGCGACTCGGCCTGCTGCTCCGCGCCACCCAGGACCCGTGGGCGAGGGCCGCCGCCATCTCCTCCCTGCTCGACCCGGTCCAGGTGGCCGAGGTCGTCGACGACCCGTACGAACGCAGCCACCTCGACCGGCTGCGTCCACCCCCGCCGCCCGGGACGCCCATGGGAGCGGTCGCGCGCGAGATCGCCGAACGACTGACCCGGGCCGACGAACCGGACGAGATCCTCTGGCACCGGCTGAGTTTGGCCCTGGCCCTGGACGAGGCACGCGAGGAGCGACAGGCTCCCCACCCCGGCGAGACGAGTGAGACGGGAGCCGCCTCACAGGTACCGCTGTTCTCACCGATCTCACCGATCTCACCGGTCTCGCCGATGCCCTCGCTCTCGCCGATCTCATCGCCCCCGATCCCACCGATGCCCCTGATGCCTCCGATCACGTCGGCGCCTTCGGCGCCACCCGCGGATCGGGCGGCGGTGACGGTCGACCGTCCGCCGGGGCGGCCGGGGTGAGCGACCGGCCGCCGGGCCGGCCGGTGCGGAGTCGGTTCCTGGAGCGGTTCCGGGGAGGAGGGCGGCGGGTTCGGAGCGGCGCGGCGGCGGAGGAAGCCGGTGGACTGGCCCTGACGTGGAGGCCGGGGTGCGGTCGGAGCGGGGGTGGAGAGGATGGGCGCATGCTGCTGGCGCGTGTCGCGGAAGTGTCCCGGGAGGTCGCCGCCGCCTCCGCGCGGTCGCGCAAGATCGCGCTGCTGGCCGGACTGTTCGCCGAGGCCGTGCCCGAGGAGAGTCCGCTCGTCATCGCCTATCTGTCCGGGCGGCTGCCGCAGGGGCGGATCGGGGTCGGGTGGAGCGTCCTCAGGAGGTCGTCCCGCCGGCCGTTCCACCCGCCGGGCGTCCCGGTCTCACGCTCGGACGGGTCGACGAGGCCATGGCGGAGCTGGCAGCCGTGTCCGGCGCGGGAGCACGCGGCGAGCGGATCCGGCTCGTCCGCGCGCTGCTGGCGGCCGCCACCCGTGACGAACAGGATCTCCTGCTGCGGCTGCTGGCCGGGGAGGTGCGGCAGGGGCCCTCGACGCCGTGGCCCTGGAGGGCGTCGCCCGGGCCGCCGGGGTCCCCGCCGCAGAACTGCGGCGCGCCGTGATGCTCGAAGGCTCGCTGCCCCGGTCGCGCGGGCCGTGCTGACCCAGGGCGCCTCAGGTCTCGACCGGTTCACGCTGCGGGTCGGCAACCCCGTGCAGCCCATGCTCGCGCACACGGCCGCTTCCGTCGCCGAGGCGATCGCCGCCCTGGGGGCGTGCGCGGTCGAGGAGAAGCTCGACGGCATCCGCGTGCAGGTGCACCGGCACGGCGACGAGGTCCGGGTGCACACCCGCTCGCTCGACGACATCACCGACCGCCTCCCCGAGGTGGTCGCGACCGCCCGCGCCGTCGCCGCCGACGCGTTCATCCTGGACGGCGAGGTCATCGCGATCGACCCCGGCACGGGGCGCCCCGTGCCCTTCCAGTCGATCTCCGGCCGGGTCGGCTCCCGCACCGACGTGCCCGGCGCGTACGCGGCCCTTCCGCTCACGCCCGTCTTCTTCGACGTCCTCGCGGCGGACGGCGAAGGCCTGATCGACCGGTCGGGCGTGGAGCGGCACGCCGTCCTCGCCCGCCTGCTGCCGGAGTCGCAGCGGGTGCGCCGTACCGTCGTCGCGGATCCCTCCGATCCCGCGCAGACCGAGGCCGCGGAACGGTTCTACGCGGACACCCTGGCCCGGGGGCACGAGGGCGTGCTCGTCAAGGCCCTGGAGGCGCCCTACGCGGCCGGGCGCAGGGGACGGACCTGGCTCAAGGTGAAACCCGTCCACACCGTCGACCTCGTCGTGCTCGCCGTGGAGCGGGGCCACGGCCGCAGGACCGGGCTGCTCTCCAACCTCCATCTCGGCGCCCGCACCGCCGACGGCGGCTTCGTGATGCTCGGCAAGACCTTCAAGGGGCTCACGGACGAGATGCTGCGCTGGCAGACCGGGCGGCTGGGGGAACTCGCCGTCTCGGACGACGGGTTCACCGTGCGGGTGCGGCCCGAGCTCGTCGTGGAGATCGCGTACGACGGGCTCCAGGCCTCGACGCGCTACCCGGCGGGCGTCACCCTGCGCTTCGCCCGGGTCGTGCGGCACCGCCCCGACAAGCGGGCGTCGGAGGCCGACACCGTCGAGCGGATCACCGAGGGTCACTGATCCGGGGGGTGGCCCTCGCGGGGTGGCCTTCCTGGAGGGATGCTGGAGGCGTGGCACGACGAGCGCCCGGTACGAGGAGCGCGTGGCACCACGAGCGGCCGGCGGGCCGCGAGGAGATGAGCGACGTGTACGACATGCACATCGACACCGACGTCACCGTGCAGCTCAGCGACTGCTGCAAGGAGGACGCCCAGGCCGTGTTCGACGTCCTCGACCGGGTCTACCAGCTGGAGGACATGACGACACCGAGCCCGCAGGCGGCCACGGGGCCGGCGCCCACGGTCTGGACCGCCACGTTCGACACGGCCGGGGGACGGCGCGAGGAGGTGGCCCCCACCCATCTGTCCGCGCTGGTCGGAGCCACGCTCAACGGCGGTTACCGAGCCGTCGACGAGGTCGAGAAGGTGCTCGCCCTCGGCTTCGACATCCAGTCCCTGCAGGCCGTCTCCGGCGACCAGGAGACGGAGGCCCGGCTGCTGCTCGCCTCCCGCTAGAGGGAGGCCGGGGCGCGAGGCCGGGACACAGGGACGCTCCGGGTGGCGCGGACGGACGCCACCCGGGGTTCTCGTGTGCCCGTGAACGGTCGATTGCGTCCGTGAACGGTCGGCGGACCCCGCCGACACCCCCGGTATACACCATGTGTAGAGTGCCTTACGGCCTTGCACACCGCCCTGACCAGCGGTGACGGCCGTACCGAAGACATCACGGGGAAAGCGGGTCCACCATGTTCCGATCCAGGCCTGGCCGCGGCAGGGCAGCGACCACCGTCCTGCTCGCGGCATCGCTGATGCTGACGCTCGGCGCCTGCGGGGTCGACCCGATCACTCCGCAGGACGCCCGCGCGGAGGCCGGAGCGGACGACAAGGCGGGGGACGCGGCCCGCCGCGTCGACTGCGCCGAGGTCAAGTGCATAGCCCTGACCTTCGACGCGGGACCGGGCGAGGACACCCCCCACCTCCTCGACGTCCTCAAGGAGAAGCAGGTCCCCGCCACCTTCTTCCTCCTCGGCAGCAAGCACGTCGACCGCTATCCCGAGGTGGTCAAGCGCATCGCCGACGAGGGCCACGAGGTCGCCAACCACACCTGGTCGCACCGGATCCTGACCGACCTCGACGAGTCCGAGGTCCGCGAGGAGCTGTCGCGCACCCAGAACGCCATCGAGAAGATCACCGGCCGCAAGCCCACGCTCATGCGCCCGCCGCAGGGCCGCACCGACGGCACGGTGGCCGACGTCAGCCGTGACCTCGGCCTCGCCCAGGTCCTGTGGAGCATCACGGCCAGGACTACTCGACCACCGACTCGGCGCTCATACGGCAGCGGGTCCTGGAGCAGGCGCACCGCGACGGGATCATCCTGCTCCACGACATCTACGACGGGACGGTTCCGGCCGTGCCCTCGATCATCGACGAGCTCAAGCGGCGCGGCTTCACGTTCGTGACGGTGCCGGAGCTGCTCGCTCCCGGGAAGGCCGAGCCCGGCGAGGTCTACCGTCCCGAGAAGGACTGACGGGATCGGCCGCGAACTGCCGAAACCGGGTGAGGTGACTCACATCGCCCACCCGGGATTCCCCGGAACAATCGGGAAAGGTCCGCCGTTCCTACGTATGTGACTGCGAAGGGGTCCGGTCCCCAAGGTCCCCCCCCCGAGAGGTGACCGCTCTTCGCCGGTCACGGCGATCGGCCCCGGTTGGAATCCCCCGTCCAACCGGGGCTTTGTCGTTCTCTCCCCCTGGTCAGCCGCGCCGCGGGTACCGGCCGGGTGGCGGAGGGCGGAGGCCAGCATCAGACCGGCGCCGCGGACGACGCTGGTGGCCGGGTCGTTCGCGAGGCGGAGCCGGGCGCGGAGCAGGTGGGCCAGGCGGCTCGTCACGTCGAGCCGCAGGGCGCCGCCGCCGGTCACCAGGACGCCCCGGCGCAGCGCCCCGCGGACGGAGCCGGTGTGGTCGTGCCGCCACAGGTCGCTCACCATGTCGGCGGTCGTCGCGGCGATCGTGTCCGGCGCGCTCCCCGACACCGGCAGGTCGTCGAGGCCCACCTCGGCCAGCCGGGCGTCCTCGACGAGGCCGTCCACGACGAGGGTGACCTCCGTCAGCTGGGCGCCGAGGTCGACGACGAGCAGCGGGCCCCCGCCGGACGGGGCGGCGTAGGCGGCCGCCGCGCGGGCGCTGTCCACGGCGATGACCCGCACCGCGCCCAGACCGTCCACGATCCGCTTCGCCGCGCCCGCTCCTCCGGGGCCGCGAGGACCGGGTGGGTCAGCATCACGACGGTGTCGTGCCCGCCGTCGCCCGGAGCCGAGGCGGCCAGGCTCCGGAGCAGACGGAGCTGGGAGTCGGCGTCGGTCACCCGGCCGCGCCGCACCGGCCCGCTCGGGACGTCCGCGAAGACACCCGCCCCGGAGCCCACGCGCGGGTCCGGGAGGAGCCGATGTCGAGGGCGATCCCGCGCACCGGTCTTCTCGCGCCCCGGCCGTCGACCACTGCTCCGAACGATCCCATGACTTCCGTCCATTTCCTGCGAACCCGCTGATTACGAGGTTGATATGGACCTCACTATCCAATATCCGTGCCTGTAACGCCATGGTGCTTGGGGATCGAAGGGAAGGCCCGGTGAGGCCGCGTCAGCCCTCGGCGCCGAGCCACAGATCGGGGCCGAACACCTCGTAGTGGATGTCGGCCGCGGCGGTGCCCCGGCCGAGGAGGTCGCCGCGCACCGCGCGCAGGAAGGGCAGCGGCCCGCACAGGTAGGCGGTGGTGCCCGCCGGAAGCTCGATGAGCGTGACGTCCGCGCGGCCCGGCCGGGCACCGGACTCGCCCGGCTCCTCGTACCAGAGGTGCAGCGTGCCCTGCGGCAGCGCGGCCACGAGGCGCCGCAGCTCCTCGGCGTGCGCGTGGGCGGCGGGGAGCGGTCGGCGTGCGCCACGACGACCGGGCGGGTCGAGCCCGTGGCGACCAGGTGGTCGAGCATGGAGAGCATCGGGGTGCTGCCGATCCCGGCGGAGACGAGCAGCAGGGGGCTCTCGCCCTCGGGCAGGACCAGGTCGCCGAACGGGGCCGAGACCTCCACGGTGTCGCCCGCGGCGGCGTGCGCGTGCAGCCAGGAGGAGACCTCGCCCGCCGGATCGCCGTCGACCCGCTTGACCGTGATCCGCCACTGCGGGTGTCCGGGGGCGGCGGACAGGCTGTACTGGCGGATCTGCCGGGCGCCGTCGGGCAGCGCGACCCGGACGCTCACGTACTGGCCCGGCCGGAACGGGGCCGTCGGGGACCCGTCGGCGGGGCGCAGGACGAACGACACCGTGTCGGCCGTCTCCTCGCGCCGCTCGGCGATCTCCACGGCCCGCCAGACCTGGCCCTCGGCGACCCCCGCCTCCTGGTAGAGGCGGGCCTCCACGGCGATGAGGGCGTTGGCCATCAGCCAGTACACCTCGTCCCAGGCCTGCGCGACCTCCGGCGTCACCGCGTCGCCGAGGACCTCCACGATCGCGGCGAAGAGGTGCTCGTGCACGGTCTTGTACTGCTCGGAGGTGACGCCGAGCGAGGCGTGCTTGTGCGCGATCCGGGACAGCACGGCGTCGGGGCGGCTGTCGGGGTGGTCGAGCAGGGCGACGGCGAAGGCGGCTATGGAGCCGGCGAGCGCCTTCCGCTGCTCGCCGCTGGCCTGGTTGCCCCGGTTGAACAGGTCGCGCAGGAGCTCGGGGTGCGCGGCGAAGAGGCGCCCGTAGAAACGCTCGGTGATCTCGTCGAGCGCGCCGCCGACGGCGGGCAGGGTGGCGCGGACGACCGGAACGGCCTGCTCGGACAGCATGAGAACTCGCAATCTGGTAGATGATCTACGTATTTAAAGGTGTGTGGATGCTCCCCGAGGCTCGGCGCCCCCGAGGGAGCTCGGCGCTCCCCGAGGCTCGGCGCCACCCTGGAGCGGGCGCTCCCGGGGGAGGCTGCCGCCGTCAGGGCGATCAGGTGGGGCGCGGTCCGAGGGTGAGCAGGAGCGGGCCGGTCGGCGAGGTCACCAGCTCCTCGACGGTCAGCGGATCCAGTACGCGGTAGAAGGCCTCCTGGGCCTCGCGCAGGGCACCGCGCAGTTGGCACGCGGTGCGCAGCGGGCAGGGTGGATCGCCCTCGCAGGCGACGACCTCCTCCTCGCCCTCCAGGGTCCTGGTCAGCCAGCCCACCGAAGAGCGCCGGCCCAGCTCCGTCAGGGCCAGTCCGCCGCCCCGGCCGCGCCGGGCCTCGACCACGCCGAGGTGCTGGAGCCGGGTGACGACCTTCGCCATGTGGGCGTAGGGCACGTCCATCGACTCCGCCACCTCGCGGGTGGTGACGGACTCCTCGGGTGCGGTGACCGCCAGGCGCATCACGGCACGGAGCGCCAGGTCGGTGAACTTCGTCAGCCTCACGCCCCGACCGTATCAAACAGGTATCCCACATACGGATTAAAGGGGTGGCTCCCGACGCCGCCTCCGCCACAGCCACCAGCCGCCCGTCAGCAGGCAGCTGGTGGTCAGCACGATGCCCGCCACCGGCCAGCGCCCGCCCGCGATCCGGGTGTCAGTGACGACGACCACGAAGAGGCCGACCGCCGGCAGCAGAACCGATCCCAGCGCCCGCAGCCCCGCCAGGGCCATGGCCGGGTCGACCCGGACGCCGCGCGGGGAGCGCAGGTCGCGCGTGCCGACGTAGAAGACGGTGGCGCGGTCGGTCAGCCGTCTCGTGGCCCGGTCGTAGGAGTGGGCCAGGTACGGCAGCCAGACGAGCGGGGCCACCAGGCCGACGAGGAAGACGCAGGCCGTGAGCGCGTACTGGCCGAGCCTGACCCATCTGCTCACGCGGCCGTCGGACGGCGTGAGCAGACCGAGCAGCCGGGCCATGCGCATCACCAGGTCCCAGAGCGTGGCGAGCCGCCCCGCCCGCCCCTGCGCGGGGCCCGCCCGGGAGGCGGCGAGGGCGGCACGGGCCGTCGCCGTGTCCCCGTACACCCCTTGCAGGACGAGCAGTTCGGCCGCCCGTTCCGGATCGGTGGCGTCCCGCCCTCGACGGCGGCGAGTTCGAGCACTGTCCGCGCCTGGCACAGGAGGGCGCCGCAGAACGCGAAGGGGACGAGGACCAGGAACGGGCCGCCGGCGAAGGCGCCTTCCGTCGCGACCCTCCGGCGCCCACGGCCGATGACGAGGGCCCGCAGCTCCGCCGCGTCGGCCTCGGGACGAGCCGTCCGGAGGCGTGCGACCGCGGGCCCGGCGCCCGGTCCCAGCCGCCGCAGCGCGAAGGAGGCGAGCGCCTCCGGGAGCCTCCGGGCTCCGCCGCGATCTCCCGCAGCAGGGAACCCCGGAGCCCGTCACGGCGCTCGCCCCTCTCCGGACCGGCGCCACGGCCTTCCGCGTGCCGCCCGTGCCCTGCCCGAAGCCTCAGGACAGGACCTTGGCCTTGGCCTTCTCGAACTCCTCGGCCGTGATGGCGCCCTTCTCCTTGAGGTCGGCGAGCCGGGCCAGTTCGTCGGTGGCGCTGCCGCCGCCCTGCGTCCCCGCGGCCTTGCGGATGTAGTCCTGGAACGCGGCCTCGCTCGCCTTGGCCTGTTTGGCGTCCCGCTCACCCATGCCCTTGCCGCGGGCGATGACGTAGACCAGCACGCCGAGGTACGGGAGCACGATGCAGAAGATCAGCCAGCCCGCCTTGGCCCAGCCGCTGAGCGAGTGGTCCCGGAAGATGTCGGTGACCACCTTGAACAGCAGGAACAGCCACATGATCCACAGGAAGAACCACAGCATGGTCCAGAAGAGGTTGAGGAGGGGGTAGTCGTCCATGCCTGCACACTCCGTTCCCGCGCGGGCCGCGTAAGGCCCGGCGATGCAGCGAGTCTTGCCCAGCCTTCACCCGTCCGCATGTCGTAACGGCTCCGCGTGCGGGCCGGGCGCGGCCGTGTTCGCATGGAGAGCGCGGACCGCGCGAGGAACGGAACGGAGCAACATGGGCCCGGTGGAATGTGTCGTGCTCGCCTTCCCGGGGGAGCGGCTGAAAGTGGCGGCGGTGACGGCAGTCGCGGAGCTCCGCAGGGCGGGGCAGGTGCGGCTGATCGACTCGCTCGTCGTCGTCAAGTCCCTCACCGGGGAGGTGTCCACCTCCGAACTCGTCGAGTACGAGGAGTACGACGACGCCACCGCCGAGATCGGGCCCGAGGCCAATCTGCTCGGCCCCGAGGACGCGGCCGAGGCGGCCGAGACGCTCGCACCGGGCTCGTGCGCGCTGATGCTGCTCGTCGAACACGTCTGGGCCGCCCGCGCGGCGGACGTGATCCGCGAGGCGGGCGGCCGGATCTCCGGGACCGTACGCGTACCGCCCGAGGCCGTCGAAGAGGCCCGGCACGCCTACCACGAGGCCGTGGCCGCGGTCGGAAGGAGCTGAACGATGTTCCTGCGACGACGTCCCTCGTACGGCCGGTGGTCCGGCCCGTCGGCGCGCCCTGCTGCGCGGGGCCCTCGTGGGCGGCGCGGCCTACGCGGCGGGCCGCAGCTCGGCCCGTGCCGCGCGCCGCGAGGACGACCAGGAACAGGCCATCGCCGAACTCCAGGCCCAGCAGCAGCCCCGGCGGCCCTCCGCCGGCGCCGAGCGCACCCCGGCCCCGCCGCGCCGCCCGCCCCGGCGGGCGCCGACGATCACCGACCAGCTGGCACGGCTCGGCGAGCTCGCCCAGCAGGGCCTGCTCACGCCCGAGGAGTTCGCGGCCGCCAAGGCGAAGCTGCTCGGCGTCTGAAAGCCTCGGCGTACGACGGCTTCGACGGACTCTGACCCGGATCCGACCTGGATCCGACTGACTCTGAACCGGCTCCGACCGCCTCCGACCGGCTCCGACAGATCTGACCCGGCTCCGACCGACTCCGCCCCGGCCCCGACCGGCTCAGGCGCGGCGCAGGGCGGCCAAGGCGCGGTCCGCGTGGGCGCTCATCCGCAGTTCGCTGCGGACGACCTCGCGGACCCGCCGGTCCTGGCCGATCACGAAGGTGACGCGCTTCGTCGGCGCGAGCGAGAACCCGCGCTTCACGCCGAACCGTTCCCGTATGGCACCGTCCGGGTCGGACAGCAGGGGGTAGCCGAGCGAGTGCCGCTCGGCGAACTCCTGCTGGCGTTCCACCTCGTCGGAGCTGATCCCGACGGGCAGGGCGCCCACGGCACGGAAATCGGCCGCGAGGTCGCGGAAGTGGCAGGCCTCCGCGGTGCAGCCGGGGGTGAGGGCCGCCGGGTAGAAGAAGAGGACGACGGGGCCCTCCGCGAGCAGGCCGGTCAGCGAGCGCGGGGCGCCCGTCTCGTCCGGAAGGGTGAAGTCCTCGACGAGGTCACCGACGTTCATCTCAGGCCGTCCTCGATCCGTCCCTGGGGTGCCACCGGCGCCTCCGGTGGCCGGCCGGTGACGTTACCGCACGGTAGGGCCCGCGTCACCCCTGGTGCGCCGCCTCCGGAGTCCGGTGCGGCGCCTCCGGAGCGGCGTTCCGCGCGGCGGCGCGGCGGTCGAGCACGGCGAGGGCCCGCTCGCCCCAGCGCAGGTTCTCCTCCTCGAAGAACCGGCCGCGCATCAGGGTGAGGTACGGCCCGACGCGCTCCGCCTCGCCCAGGTACGTGTCCTCGTCCCGGCCGTCGAGCATCCGCTCCCGCAGCCGGTCGTAACGGGCGAGCTTGGCCCGGGCCGTCTCCATCCGCTGGGCCACGAACGCGCGGACGGCCGCGGTGTCGCCCTCGTCGCAGGCCTGCACCTGCACCATCAGTTCGTCGCGGACGGCGCTCGGGCGCGGCGGCGTCGTGGTGCAGGCGATCAGATCCTTCCGACCCGGCTCCGTGAGGCTGAACATCCGCTTGTTGGGGCGCCGTTCCTGCTCCACCACCCGGGCCGTGATGAGACCGGCCTCGGCGAGCCGCTCCAGCTCGCGGTAGAGCTGCTGGGGGGTGGCGGCCCAGAAGTTGGCGACGGACACGTCGAAGATCTTGGCCAGGTCGTATCCGGAGGCCTCGCCCTCCAGGAGAGCTGCGAGGACGGCGTGCTTGAGCGACATCCGGACACGCTAGCAGCACGTTGAATAGTTTCCTCCGCACCTATTCAACCGGCGGAGCACACCGGCCGGACGGGTGCCCTTCGCTGGCACGTCCGTCCGGCGCCTGCCTAGGCTGGGGAGGAGGGCAGGCCGCGGGGGAGCAGATCCGAGGGGCAGCGCGATGGACAGCGACACGTTCGTGTACACCACCTACATCCGGACCACCCCCGAGGAGCTCTGGCAGGCGCTCACCGAACCGGATCTCACCCGCCGCTACTGGGGCGTGGCCTTCGAGTCGGAGTGGACCCCGGGCGCGTCCATGGTCTGGGACGAGGCCGGCCGCAGGACCGAGGACCCCGAGCAGGTCGTCCTCGCCGCCGAGCCCGGCCGCCTCCTCTCGTACACCTGGCACACCTTCACCCCGGACTGGGCCGAGGCCGTGCGCCTCGAACAGGAGGCGTACGAGCGCCTCGTCCGGGAGCGCCGGTCCCGGGTGACCTTCGTGATCGAGCCGTCGGGCGACATGGTCAAGCTCACGGTCACCCACGGCGACCTGGAGCCCGGCGGCACCATCAGGGAACTCATCGGCGAGGGCTGGCCCGCGCTGATCTCCAGCCTCAAGTCCCTCCTGGAGACCGGCGAGGAACTTCCGGAGCCCGCCCGCTGATCCGTTCCACCCACCCACCGGCCCGTCCGCCCTGTCAACCGGCCCGTTCGACCCACCCACCGGCCCGTTCGGTTCATCCATCGGTTCGTTCGCCCCGTCCACCGGCCCGTTCGACCCGCTCGCTGACCCATTCGAGTCGTCTCGCCCTCGACTCCGCCGCCACGCCCGGCGCTGTGATCATCCTTTTCTCCTCCCATCCGTTTTGATGCTGCGGTCGGCGATGCCCGCCGACCCCACCACCGGGAAAGGGGAGGACGTCCGACGTGTCGTCACGCAGATACGCACGCGGGTGGGGGGCGCTCTCCCTGGCCGTCGGCGCCGTCCTCGTCAGCACGGCGGCCCAGTCCCCGGGCCGGGACCCCGAAGGCGAGCGGTGGGCCGCCGGGGCCGGGAATCCACCGCCGTCGTCTCGGTCGACGGCTGTGCCGGCGGCGGCCTCTGCACCGCCCCGCGCCACGCGGTCGTCCTCGGCGGCGGCCGCGTCCTCACGGGACGGCCGTTCACGCTCGGCCCCGAGTTCTCCGGGCGCGTCGAGCTCGCCCTCCGCACCACCGGAGTGCTCGCCGACGTCAACGTCACCGACCGGCGCGGTCGCCGGATCGCCGGAACGCAGAGCGCGGACCGCACCCGCTGGACCAGCGCGGCCCCCTGCCGGCCGGGGCCCGCTACGCCGCCCGGCTCGTCGTCGACGGGGCGGCGGGCGGCCCGCACCGCGCCCGCCTCGACTTCCGTACGGCCCCGGCCCCCGCAGGGAGCGGCTCACGGTCTCCTTCGGACCCGAGGAGGGCGGCACGTACGGCGTCGGGATGCCGGTCACCGCCGAGCTCAGCCACCCCGTGCCGGCGGACGATCCCGCCGCCCGCCGCGTCGTGGAACGGGCGCTCGACGTGCGGGCCGAACCCCGTGTCGAGGGCGCCTGGTACTGGGTCGACTCCACCACCCTCCACTACCGGCCGCGCACGTACTGGCCCGCCCGCGCCACGGTCCGCGTCCACAGCGGCCTCGACGGGGCCCGGATCGGCGACGGCCTCTACGGCGGCCCGTCACGCTCCCTCAGCTTCACCACCGGGCCCGTGATCGAGGCCGTCACCGACGTCTCCGCCCACGAGATGGCCGTGTTCCGTGACGGGGAACTCCTGCGCACCCTCCCGGTCACCACCGGCAAGGCCGGCTACCGCACCCGGGGCGGCATCAAGGTCGTCCTCGGCAAGGAGCCCCTCGTCCGCATGCGCGGCGACTCCATCGGCATCACGAAGACCAGCACCGACTTCTACGACCTCAAGGTCCGCTGGGCCACCCGGGTGACCTGGAGCGGCGAATACCTGCACGCCGCGCCCTGGTCGCTCGACTCCCAGGGCAGCGAGGACGTCAGCCACGGCTGTACGGGCATGAGCACCGAGGACGCCGCCTGGCTGTTCCGCACCGTGCGCGAGGGAGACCTCGTACGGGTCGTCAACGGGTACGGACAGCCCATGACGCCCTTCGACAACGGCTTCGGCGACTGGAACCTCAGCTGGCCCGAGTGGCTCCGGGGCAGCACCCTCGCCAGGGCGACCACGGAGCCCGCGGAGACCGCCGGGGCCACGGAAGCCGACTCCGGTCCCGCCGCGGGCGCCCTGAGCCCGACCCTCTGACCGCCTCCCCGACCTCTCCGGCGTCACCGGCGTCCTCTCCATCCTTCGCCGGTCAGATCGGCGCGTCGCTCCACCGGGCGGCCCCGGACCGCGCGACCGTCGAGTTCGGCTGTCGGCTCGGCCTGGACGGGGGCAGGCTCACCGCGCCGGTCGTCCAGTGCCACGCGAACGCGAGCCCGCGCGCGACCCTCGGATGGGTGCGGAAGCCCGGCTGACCGCTCAGCGGCCGGGCTCCGTCTCCGCCGGCTCGGGTACCTCCTCCGGGGCGGCCGGAACGGGTTCGCCGAGGCTCAGCCGGGGCCGCCGCTGGAGCCCGGCGCCCACCAGGACGCCCAGGGCGATCGACGCCACCGTGATGATCATCGTCACCAGGCTGTCCAGACCGCCGGCCGTGTCGCCCTGCACGATGATCTCCGAGACGCTGGTGAGGCCCACCGCGCCGGGCACGAGGAGCCAGAAGCAGGGCAGGAACACCACCTGGTCCGGCGTGTGCGAGCGCCGCTCGACCCAGGTCGCCATCGGCGGCAGGAGCATGCCCGCCGCGAAGGCCCCGAAGGTCGGCCCGGCGAACTCCGTGGCCACCGACTGCACCAGGCGTTCGACGAGCAGCGCGCCCAGGAGCCAGCCGGTGACCCGGGGCGGGGCGGAGAAGTACAGCAGGAAGCCGAAGCCGAGGAGGAGCACCCCGGCCCACGGGGCCCAGGCGCCCAGCGGCTCGGAGGCGGTCCCGCCCGCCGGGCGGGACCGCAGGAGTTCGGTGCCGACCAGGATGCCGAGGGCCAGGAGCAGCAGCACGTTCACGGCTCCGGCGAGCCGCGCGATGCCCGACAGAGCGGCCCCGGTGGCGAGTTCGATGGCGCCGAGGGTCAGCGCGGCGCCCGGCAGGAACGCGATCAGCGGCGGGATGTACAGGACGGTGGGGACCTCGTGCAGGAGCGGCCCCGCCCAGCGCAGCGAGACCGCCGTGACCAGGATCGCGGCGACCACCGGAAGGGCCGTGCGGCCCGCCGGCAGCCGGTCCCCGAAGAGCCGCAGCAGACCGACGCCCAGGCCGAGCACCGCGTACCCGGCGACGGCCGGTGCTGTCGCGTGCCGCATCGCGCCGAGGCCGACGGTGAGGAGCACGTATCCGAGGACGGTGGTGGCGGGGCTGAACCGCTCCGGCCGTTCCCGGACCTCGCGCAGCGCGCGCCGCGCCTCCTCGAACGGCACCTCCTCCGCCCGCATCCGCTCGACCAGCGACTGCAGCGCCTCCACCTGGTCGAGGCGGAGGTCCGGGCCCTCGACCGGGGAGAAGTCCAGCTCGCCGCCCCGCCCGTCGGGGCCGCCCCGACCCGTACGAAGAGCCCCGTGGGGACCACGAAGGAGCGCGCCCGCAGGCCGCGGCGCGCGGCCACGTCGTGCAGCACCCGCTCCACCTCGGCGGTCCGCTCCCCGGCGCGCAGCAGCGCGGCCCCGAGCGCGCACAGCAAGGAGGCCAGGTCCCGCAGCCGCTCGCGGTCGGCGCTCGGCCTCCGGCACGGTGACGGTGTCCCGGCGCGCCGCCGCGGCCGCAGCGCGGCGGCCCGCCGGGCGAAGGCACGCACATCAGGACGGGACAAAGGGCGCATTCGGGAAAACTAGCAGGCCGGAGGCGGCACCGCCGTCCTGGCGTCCCCTCGGTCCGCCCACCGTCCTGGCGGCCCCTCGGTCCGCCCACCGTTCTGGCGTCCCCTCGGTCCGCCCACCGTCCGACGGCTCCCTCGGATCCGCCTCTCGTCCTGGCGGCCCCTCAGACCCGCCCGCCGCCCGGCGTGTCCGAGGAGAGTCGCTGCGCCGCGTAGATCGGGACCACCGAGAGCAGCACGAGCGCCGCCGCCACCACGTTCACCACCGGGGCCTGCTGAGGGCGGGTCATGTTGTTGAAGATCCACACGGGCAGGGTCTGCACCCCGGGTCCCGCCGTGAACGTCGTCACCACGATCTCGTCGAAGGAGAGCGCGAAGGCGAGCAGCCCGCCCGCGAGCAGCGCCGAACGCAGCAGCGGGAACGTGATGTCCCAGAAGACGCGGAAGGTGTGCGCCCCCAGGTCCATCGCCGCCTCCTCGTACGAGCCGGGCAGCCGCCGCAGCCGCGCCACCACGTTGTTGAAGACGACCACGATGCAGAAGGTGGCGTGGCCCACGACCACCGTGAACATCCCGAGGCCCACGCCGAGGGGTTCCAGGACCGTGCCGAAGGCCGAGTTGAGCGCGATGCCCGTGACGATGCCGGGCAGCGCGATCGGCAGCACCACCGCGAACGAGACGGCCTCCCGCCCGAAGAAGGAGTACCGCTGCACCGCGAAGGCGATGAGCGTGCCGAGCACCAGGGCCACCGCGGTCGCCGCCACGCCGGCCTGGACCGAGGTCCACAGCGCCGCGCGGGCGCCCTCGTTGTCCCAGGCCGCCGCCCACCAGTCGAGCGTGAGGCCGGGCGGCGGCCAGCTCGCCGAGCGGTCCGGGTTGAGCGAGCCGAGCAGGACGAGCAGCAGCGGCAGGTAGATCGCCGCGAAGCCGAGACCGGCGGCGGTGCGCAGCGCGATCCGCGCGGGACGGGAGAGGTTCATCGGTCGCGGTCCTTCCGGCCGGTCACAGGCTGCGCAGCGCGCCGGAGCGCCGCACCGCGAGCAGGTACACCACGATGACGGCGACCGGCACGGTGCCGAGCGCGGCCGCCAGCGGCAGGTTCAGGGTGACGTTGGAGTAGACGAGGTTGCCGATCAGTTGGGTCTTGCCACCGACGATCTGCACCGTGATGTAGTCGCCGAGGCTCAGCGAGAAGGTGAAGACGGACCCGGCGGCCACCGCCGGCCACACCAGCGGCAGCACGACCGAGACGAAGGTCCGCCAGGTCCTCGCCCCGAGGTCGGCCGAGGCGTGCAGCAGGCTGTCGGGGAGCTGGGCGAGCGCGGTGTGGACGGGCAGCACCATGTACGGCAGCCAGAGGTACGTCAGGACGATCACCGTCGCCGTGAGCCCGTACCCCGGCCCGCTCAGGCCGAGCGGCCGCAGCGCCCAGTCCAGCGGCCCGCCCTCGGAGAGGATCAGCCGCCAGGCGTACACCTTCACGAGGTAGCCGGCCCACAGCGGCATGAGCAGCGCCACCACGAAGAGCGGCCGGCGGCGCGGGTGCGCGACCCGGGCCGTGTAGAAGGCGAGCGGGAAGGCGATGACGACGCAGAGCGCGGTCACAGCGAGGGCGACGCCGACGGTGCGCAGGGCGACCGTGCGGTAGACGGGCGAGCCGACGAGTTCCTCGAAGTTCTGCGTGGTCCAGATCCGGACGACCTCGGAGGTGAAGGTGTCGGTGGACCAGAAGGCGGAGAGGAACAGGGCCGCGAGGGAGCCGAGGTAGGCGAGGACCAGCCAGAGCAGCGGCGCGGTGAGCAGGGCCGCGAGCCGCAGCCGGGGCCGCCGGTGCAGGGCCCCGGCGAACCGCCGGACGGCGTCGCGGCCGGGGCGGCGGTGCGCGTCGCGGGCTCGGGGAGAGCCCGGGGAGAGTGCGGTCATGGCGCCGGGGTCAGCCCTGATCTCGGTCCAGGCCTGGACCCACTTGGCGTACGGCACGCAGCGCGTGTCCGTCCGGCCGTCCAGGCACTGCTCGATGGGCGTGGTCCAGAAGTGGACCTGCTTCCAGTAGGCCTCGTCGGTGGCGTGGAAGACGGCGCAGTGGTTCTTGTCGGCGGTCTGCGCGCACGACCTGGCGTTGGCCGGGGCCTCGCCGAAGTACTCGGCGACCTGCGCGTTGGTATTCGGCGAGACGATCCAGTCGAGCCACTTGTAGGCACAGGTGGGGTGCTTGGCCTTGGCCGAGACCATCCAGGTGTCGGACCAGCCGGTGGAACCCTCCTTCGGCAGGACCGCCTCGACCTTCGCGCCCTCGGACTTCGCGAGGTTGGCGATCACCTGCCAGCTGGTGCCGACGACCGAGTCGCCGCTCTTGAAGGCGGAGATCTCCTTGAGGTAGTCGCTCCAGTACTCGCCGACGTGCGCGTTCTGCTCCTTGAGCAGGGCCACGGAGGCGTCGAACTGCTTCTGGTCGAGGGCGTAGGGGTTCTTGATGCCCAGCTCGGGCTTGGTCGCCCGGAGGTACAGGGCGGCGTCCGCGAGGTAGATGGGCGAGTCGTAGGCGGTGACCTTGCCGCTGTGCGCCGAGGCCTTGTCGAAGACGGCGGACCAGGAGTCGGGCGCCGGCTTCACCTTCTCCTTGTCGTACATGAGGAGGTTGGCGCCGCGGCCGTGCGGGATGCCGTAGGCGACGCCCTTGACGGAGTTCCACTCCTTGTTCTTCAGCCCGGCGAAGACGTCGGCGTAGTTCGGCACGAGCGCCGTGTTCACGGGGGCCGCGTCGCCGGAGGCGATCAGGCGGAGGGAGGCGTCGCCGGAGGCGGAGACGGCGTCGTACGCGCCGGTCTTCATCAGCGAGACCATCTCGTCGGAGGTCGCGGCGGTCTTGGCGTTGACCTGGCAGCCGGTCTGCTGCTCGAAGGGGGTGACCCAGTCGACCTTCGGGTCGTTGCTGCCGTCCTCGACGTATCCGGCCCAGGCGATCAGGTTGACCTCGCCCTCGGCCTTGCCGAGAGCCGTCGGCGCCTTCAGGTCGGGCGGGTTGAGGCCGCCGGACTTCCCGGAACCCGCCGGGTCGGCCGATCCGCAGGCGGTGACGAGGAGCAGCCCGGAGAGGGCGGCTGCGGTCAGGAGGGAGCGGTGCGGGCGCACGTGGATCTCCGTTGCGTGAGGGGGCGGTGTGCCTGACGGGACGTAGGGGGGACTTACGGGGTTTCCGGGACGCGCACGGCGTGGCTCGGGTGCCACTGGAGGCCGATCCGGGCGCCCCGGAAGGCGGCGAGGTCGGCGGAGGAGCCCTCCAGGTTCTGCCGGAGGGCGGTGAGGCGGCCGCCTCCGTCGAGGTCGACCAGGAAGCGGGTCGAGTCGCCGAGGTAGACGACCTCCGCGACCGTGCCGGCGGCGGTGGCGTGCCCGGGGGCGCCGGGCGCCTTGTGGTCGTCGAGGATCCGGATCTTCTCCGGCCGGATGCTGTACGTGCCCGGCGCCCCGACCACCCGGCGGGCGGTGTCCCCGCTCAGCAGGTTGGAGGTGCCGACGAAACCGGCGACGAACGGGGTCGCGGGGCGCTCGTAGATCTCGGCGGGGGTGGCGACCTGTTCGATCCGGCCCTCGTGGAAGACGGCGATCCGGTCGCTCATCGTGAGGGCCTCCTCCTGGTCGTGGGTGACGAACACGAAGGTGATGCCGACCTCGCGCTGGATCGCCTTGAGTTCGACCTGCATCCGCTCGCGGAGCTTGAGGTCGAGCGCGCCGAGCGGCTCGTCGAGCAGCAGCACGCGGGGCGGCCGACGAGCGCGCGGGCCAGGGCGACCCGCTGGCGCTGGCCGCCGGAGAGCTCGGCGGGCGGCGACGGCCCGTCCCTTCGAGGCCGACCTGCGCGAGGGCGGCCCGGGCCCGCACCAGGCGCTCGGCGCGGGGCACGCGGCGGACCTTGAGGCCGTAGGCGATGTTCTGCTCGACCGTCATGTGCGGGAAGAGCGCGTAGTCCTGGAAGACGGTGTGCACGTCCCGCTCGAAGGGGCGAGCCGGGTGACGTCGCGGCCGGCGAGTTCGACGGTGCCGGCGCTCGGCGTCTCGAAGCCGGCGATCATCCGCAGCACCGTCGTCTTCCCGGAACCGGAGGGGCCGAGCATCGAGAAGAACTCGCCGTCCGCGATCTCCAGGTCCACCCCGGCCACGGCCTCGGTCCGGCCGTAGGTCTTGCGCAGTCCCGTCAGCCGGATCGCCATTCCCTCCATGGGCGGGAACCTTTCTGGTGCGGTGGAGCGTTGCTCGGGCGTGGTGTAAACATATGAAGTCATAGTTCAGATCTCAAGACCCCTTTAAGGTAAAGCCTGAGTCAACGCTCGACGCGCGAGGTGGTTAACCGTGAGACCGAACGGCAGGCCGGACGACGGCGGAGGCGCGGCCGGGACGGGCGCCGCCCGCAGGGCCGTCTTCACCCCGGTCGACACCCGGGCCCGGGTCGACACCGTCGTCCGCCGCATCGGCGACGCCATAGAGCTCGGACTCCTGGCCGACGGCGAGCAGCTGCCCGGCGAGACCGAACTCGCCGGACAGCTCGGCGTCTCCACCGTCACCCTCCGCGAAGCCCTCATGGCCCTCCGGCAGCAGGGACTCGTCACCACCCGCAGGGCGCGGCGGCGGCAGCTTCGTCACCGTGCCCGACACCCCGACCGAGGAGCGGCTGCGCGCCCGCCTCGCCGACTGGTCCACCGAGGAGCTCCGCGACCTCGGCGACCACTGGGCCGCCGTCTCCGGCGCCGCCGCCCTGCTCGCCGCCCACCGCACCCAGCCCGGCGACCTGCGTCCCTCACCCGTACGGTCGAGGAACTCGCCACCGCCGAGGACCCGGCGACCCGCAGCAGGCTCTACGGCCGTTTCCACGTCGAGTTGGCCGCCGCCGCCCAGTCCGCCCGCCTCACCCGCGAGGAGATCGCCCTCCAGACGGACCTGGGTCCGCTCCTCTGCCTCGTCCTCGACGACCCGGTCCATCTCGGCAATGTGTCGGATCGTCACCGCGCCGTGATCTCCGCCGTGCAGGATGAGGCCGACGAGCGGGCCAGAACGCTCGCCGAGACGTGCGTACGGGAGTCAGTGGGGCGGCTGATCGCGCTGCGCCTCGACACCCCCGGCCGCGCGACCGAGCCGCGTCCCGAGGAGGACACGCATGGGCAGGAGCACCGGGCTCGCGGGTCCCGCGGAGGCCGTCACTGACACGGATCCGGTGGACGGGGCCGTCGGCCGGCGCCGGGCCGCGGACACCGCCGACGAGGTCGTCGGCCGCGTCCGGGACGCCCTCGAAGAGGTGTTCGCCGTCGTCGCCGCGACCGGCGCCGACACCGGCGCCCTGCTCGCGGAGGCGTCCGGCTCCGGCCGCGAGCCCGTCGCCGCCGACCTGGCGGCCCTGCGCCCCGGACTGCACGCCCGGCTCGCCGGGCACCCGCTCGTCTCAGGGGTGGGCTTCGTCGCCGCGCCGGGCCTCCTGAGCGACGTACCGGGCTGGCTGGAGTGGTGGCAGCGGGGGCCCGACGGAGCCGTGCGCCCGCTCCTGCTCGACCTCGACCCGGAGCACTCGGCCTACTCCGACTACACGCACTGGGACTGGTACACGCTGCCCCGCGAGACCGGCCGCAGGGCCGTCGCCGGGCCCTACGTGGACTACCTGTGCTCCGACGAGTACAGCCTCACGCTCTCCGCGCCGGTCGTCCTCGGCGGCCGGTTCGTGGGCGTGGCCGCAGCCGACGTCTATCTGCGGCACTTCGAGGCGGCCGTGCTGCCCGTGCTCCAACAGCTGCCCGCACCCGCCCGGCTGGTCAACGCCCGGGGAAGGGTCGCCGCCTCCACCGACCCGGCCCACCTCGCCGGATCCCTCACCAAGGGCCCCGACTTCGCCGCCGTCCTCGCCGGCCCGCCGGCCGAACACCGCACCGACGGCCTGCTCCTGCTGCCCTGCGGGACCACCCCGCTCGTCCTGGTCACGGCGGACGCCTGAGCAGGCGGGCCGATCCGGCCCCGGGCGGTCAGAGGCTCGCCAGGAGCGCGTCGAGCGGTTCCGGCACCCGGTCGGCGCCCAAGGCCTCCACCAGGAGGGTGCCGTAGCGGATCTTGCGGCCCTTCTTGGTGCCGAGGAAGCGCCGCAGCTGCTGCTGCCGGGGCCGGCCGTGCTGGGCGGGCTGGCTCAGGAAGGTCCGCCAGGGGCGCAGATCGCCCTCCGCCGCGATGGCCTCCTCGACCCCCGCCGGGCCGAGCGCGCGGATGAGCTCGTCCTCCAGGTCCGCCACACAGACGAAGAAGTCCTGGTCGGACGCTCCGGCCCGACGGAGGCCACGCTCGTAGAAGCCCCGCTCGCGGGTGTCGCACAGACCGGTCAGGCGCAGGCCGAGGCCGGGCGGTCCGAGCAGTTCGGCGTAGCGGGCGATGCTCATCGCCCCGCCCATCGACACCACGCACACGCCCTCCGCGGCGAGGTCCCGGCCGCGCCGCGCGGCCAGCGCCTCGACGGCCGCGAGGTCGCTCGGCCCTCCAGGAGCACCGCCGTCCGCAGCCCCAGGCCCACGGCCAGCTCCCTCGCCGTGTCTCCGTCGTGGTCGTCGACCGCCCAGCGGTCCAGCGCGTCGTGGAACGCCCTCATGTCCGTCATGGGGCGAGTCTGCACGGACCCGCACCCGCACGGCACCGCAATATCGGGCGCTCAGTCGTTCACCGCCGTCAGCAGCACCACCGCGTCCTCCAGGGCCGTCAGCCCGTGCCGCTCCTTGGGGATCATCCGCAGCGTGCCCGCCGGCAGCTCCTCCGCCCACCCGGCCGCCGTCAGGTTCACCCGGCCCCGCAGCACCTGGAGGCTCGCGGCCGGCGGCGCGTTGTGCTCGTCCAGGGACGTGCCCGAGGTCAGGGCGATGACGGTCTGCCGCAGCACCCCGTCGTGCATGACCCGGTGCGCGCTGCGGCCGTGCGGCGCCGTACGGGCCGCGGCCAGGTGCTCGTCGGCGAGGGCGGTGAGGTCCAGCATCATGACTCTCCCTGCGGGATGCGCGGGCGGATACCCCAGCCTCCCGTGTGGCGTCCCGGGCGCAACTCGGGGCCGCCGGTCGCGCCGCGAGGAGCACCACCAGCCCGCCGGCGCCCCTGCACGCCCCCGCGGCGAGCAGCGCCGCGGACCAGCCGTGGGCCGCGTACAGCCAGGACCCCGCGAGGGAGCCGAGCGCCCCGCCGGCGAACGTGGCCAGCATGAAGACCGTGTTGACCCGGGCCGCCACCGCCCGGCCGATCGCGAAGATCCGCGCCTGATTGGCCACCTGGCACGAGCTGACCCCGACCACCAGCAGGTTCGCCCCGGACACCAGGGCCACCGGGGAGTACGGGGCGAACCCGCCACCGCGAGGCCCAGCCCCGCGCACAGCAGGCCTCCGACGCTCACCGCGGACGGCCCGTACCGGTCGGCCAGCGGCCCGGCCGCCGCCGAGAGCAGCGCCGCCGGAAGCGTCAGCACCCCGAAGAGCCCGCGCGCCCCCGGCCCGTACCCGAGCGGCGGCGCCGCCAGATGGAAGGCGAGCACCGACCAGAAGACGCTGAACGCGGCGAAGACGCACGCCCCGAGCAGCGCCGAGACCCTCAGCTCCCGGTGGACCGCGAGGAGCCGGGGAGCCCGGCCAGGAGCCCGGCGTACGAGGTGGGGCCCCGCGAGCCGAGACGCTCGGGCAGCCGGCGGGGCAGGACGAGCAGCAGCGCCGCCGTCGCCACGGCCGCCACCGCGTACGCGACCCGCCAACTGCCGCTGGCGTCGGTCACGGCGCCCGAGACCGTACGGGACAGGGTCGAGCCCAGCGTCAGGCCGAGGCCCACCAGGCCCACGACCCGGCCCTGCCGCCCGGGGCCCGCGAGCACCGCCGCCACCGGGGTGAGGATCTGCGGCAGCACCGTCGTGGTGGAGAGCGCGAGCGTCGCGAGGCCGAGGGTGAGGACGTCGGGCGCCGCCGCGGCGACGAGCAGGGCGGTGCTGGTCAGGGCGAGCAGCACCGAGGTGAGGCGGCGCAGCCGCGCGGAGTCGGCGAGCGGCACGAGCAGCAGGATGCCGAGCGCGTACCCGATCTGGGCGGCCGAGGCGACCAGACCCGCCGTCCGCTCCGACACGTCCAGACCGCGCGCCACGGCGGCGAGCAGCGGCTGCGGGAAGTAGATGTTGGCGACGGTGACGGCCCCCGCGACGGCGAGGAGCGGGACGTTCACGGGCCGGGCGGGGGCATCGGGGCGGGGCGTGGGGCCATGGAGGCTCTTCCGGGAGGGGGAAGGGGGACGCCTCCAGGTTCCCCGCCGCCACCCCGGCGCATCAAGGTGTCATCATGAAACCGGCGTTGAGCCGCACTCAACGATCGGTGGACGGCGGAAGGCGGGGGACGGTGCTCGAACGGTACGAACTGGAGGCCTTCCTCACGCTCGCCGAGGAACTCCACTTCGGGCGCACCGCCGAGCGCCTCGGCGTCTCCACCGGCCGGATCAGCCAGACCGTCAAGAAACTGGAACGCCGCGTCGGCACCCCGCTCTTCGCCCGCACCAGCCGCAGCGTCCGGCTCACCCCCGTCGGCCACGCCCTGTACGAGGACCTCCTGCCCGTGCACCGGCAGATGCGCGCGGCCCTCGCCCGCGCCACCGCCGCCGGGCGCGGCGTCCACGGCAGGCTGCGCGTCGGCTTCGGTGCCCCTGGAGCGGCGAACTGCTCACGGCTGCCGCCGACGCCGTGGCCGCGCTCCACCCCGGCTGCGAGATCACCGTCCACGAGGTCCCCCTCGACGGCGGGGTCCGCGCCCTGCGGGACGGGACGCTCGACGTCCAGTGCGCCACCTTTCCCGTCCGCGAGCCGGACCTCACCACGGGCCCCGTCGTCGCCATCGACGAGCGGGTCCTGCTCCTGCCCGCCGGCCACCCGCTGGCCGGCCGTGCCTCCCTCGGCCCGGAGGACCTCGCGGGCCTCGACCTGATCGCCCCGGCGGCGACGCCCCGCTACTGGGTCGACCACCACTACCCGCGCGACACCCCGTCCGGCGCCGCCGTCGGCCGGGGCCCGACCGCCGCCACCTGGCAGGAGGTCCTCTCCCACGTGAGCGCCGGCCGGGGCGCCTCGCCCGGCGCGGCCCGGGGCGCCCGGTACCACCCGCGCCCCGGCATCGCCTACGTGCCCCTGCGCGGCCTCCCGCCCCTCGCCTACGGCCTGGTGTGGCCCACCGCCTCCGACTCCGCCCCGCTCAGGGCCTTCGTGGCGGCGGTCGAAGAGCGCCTCACCGAACGACCAGGTCACCCGCCAGATGGTCGTACGCCACGTGCGCGTGGAGGCGGACACCCGTGACGAGGGTGTCGTCGTCGGCGTAGAAGCCCGGATTGTGGTTGGTGGCCAGGCCGCGCCCGCCCGCCAGGGGCACCGGCGGCCGGCGGCGTCCAGTTCCGCGTCCTGGACACCGAGCATCACGTACAGGCCGCCGAACCGGCGCACGAACTCGGAGACGTCGTCGTACCCGAGCGTCGCGCCCGTCTCCACCACGCGCTCCGCGCCGGCCACCCGGCGGAAGGTCGGCAGCCCGGCCTCCACCCACGGCCCGCTGTTGTGCACGGGCGGCACGGACTGGAGGTACTCCACCGAGGCCGTCGCCCCGTACGCCGCGGCCGAGTGCTCGGCCAGCGTCCTCAGGCGCCGCTGGACCTCGGCCATGTCGGACTCCACGGCGCAGCGGACCGTGCCCCACAGGGTCACCGTCTCGCCGATGATGTTGAAGCGGCCCACGTCCTCGACGTGCCCGATCGTCACGGTGACCGGGTCGAAGGCCGAGACCTGCCGGTACAGCTGGCCGATGCCGGTGAGGACCGCGCCGGCCGCCGGCATCGGGTCGACCCCGTCCCACGGCGTGGAGCCGTGCACCTGCTTCCCGGTGAGGACGATGCGGACCAGGGTCGAGGCGCCGTACTGGTTGCCGACCCTGTACCCCACGTACCCCTTCGGATACGGCGTCACGTGCATGCCGAAGGCCATCGTCGGCACCGGATCGGCGAAGGCGCCCGCCTCCACCATCGCCCGCGCCCCGCCCTCCTCCGTCACCGGCGGGCCCTCCTCGGCGGGCTGGAAGACGAAGAGGACCGTGCCGGGAAGCCGGTCGCGGACCCCCGCGAGCACCGTCGCCGCACCCATCAGCATCGCGGTGTGGCAGTCGTGCCCGCAGGCGTGCGACACGGGGAACGGGCCGCCCGGGTAGTCGGCGTCCACCACACAGGAGGCGAAGTCCGTCCCGCAGAGGTCCCGCACCGGCAGCGCGTCCATGTCCGCCCGCAGCGCCACGACCCGCCCGCCGCCCGGCGCCGCCCCGCGCAGGACGCCCACGACCCCGTGCCCGGCGATGCCCGTGCGGACCTCGTCGAGACCCAGCGCGCGCAGATGGTCCGCCACCAGACGGGCCGTGTTCACCTCGCGGTTGGGCAGCTCGGGATGCCGGTGCAGATGGCGCCGCCAGGCCACCACGCGCTCCGCCGCCTTCGCGGCCCGCTCGTCCAGTTCGTCGTGGATCGCCTCGCTGCCCAACGGGGACTCCCTCTCGTACCGGCTGACGCCGCGGCCCGGGAACCGTGCCCCACCAGACTGCCACCCGGGACGGGCCCGGTCAGCCGGTCGGGCCCACCGGGGCACTGCTGCGCCCCCGCTCCCCGCCGCTGAGCTCGGCGTCGAGGGTCGCCTGGGCCACCCGCATGGTCTCGGCGTACACCGGGTCCGCGAGCCGCCGCCACATCTCCTCCTCGGCGACCTCCTCGACGAGGGCGGTCACCCACCAGATGGTGCCGAAGGGGTCCCGGACCCGCCCGCCGCGCTGCCCGAAGGCGTCGTCGGCGAGCGGGGTCACGACACGGGCCCCGGCGGCCGTGGCCCGGGCGAACGCCTCGTCCGCGTCGGCGACGAACACCCGCAGCAGGCTCGGCAGCACGGGCCAGTCCGCGCGCCGGTCGAAGGCGAGGACGACCGTGTCGCCGACCCGGATCTCACCGTGCCCGATCGCCCCGTCCTCGGTGACCACCCGGGCCAGCTCCTCACCCCCGAACACCCGGGTGACGAAGTCGAGGAAGGCCCCCGTGTCGTCGGTGACGACCCAGGGCGCCACGGTCGTGTACCCCTTCGGAACGGTGCCGCCGTGCTCGGACATCTTCCTGATCCCTTCGCCGGTGTGCCCCTCGCTGCCGTACGGGAGTCACGCTAGGCGCGAAGTAGGTCAGGTCCTGTCCGACATGACGTCAGGCCGGCGTGCCCAGCGCGTCCGGGCCGCTCCGCGCGATGATCGCCTCCGTGTCCACGCCCGCCGGAAGCGTGCCGAAGGCCAGGCCCCGGTCGCCGTCGAGCCGGGAGGCGCAGAAGGCGTCGGCGATCGCCGGATGGCCGTGCCGGACCAGCAGCGAACCCTGCAGGACCAGGGCCAGGCGCTCGACGAGCCGCCGCGCCCCGTACGCCACCGCGTCCGGGTCGCCGAGCCCCGCCAGCTCCTTGCGGAGGCCCGCGACCGCCGCGTCGAGCCGCCGGTCGGCGCCCGCGCCCCGGTCGACCTCCGCGAAGTACGCCTCCACCGCCTCCGGCTGACGGGCCATCGCCCGCAGCACGTCGAGCGCGGCGACGTTCCCGGAGCCCTCCCAGATGGACGGCAGCGGCGACTCCCGGTACAGCCTCGGCAGGCCCGAGTCCTCGACGTAGCCGTTGCCGCCCAGGCACTCCAGGGCCTCCGCCGCGTGCGCGGGCGCCCGCTTGCACACCCAGTACTTGGTGACCGCGAGCCCCAGCCGCCGCAGCTGCTCCTCCTCGGCGTCACCGCGCGCCGCCCGGTCCACCGCGCCCGCCAGGCGCAGCGCCGCCACGGTGGCGGCCTCCGCCTCCACGGCCAGGTCGGCGAGCACGTTCCGCATCAGCGGCTGGTCCACGAGCCGCGCCCCGAACGCCTCGCGGTGCGTGGCGTGGTGCACCGCCTGCACGAGCCCGAGGCGCATCCCGGAGGCCGAGCTGATGGCGCAGTCGAGCCGCGTCATGTTGACCATCCGGATGATGGTGGCCACCCCGCGCCCCTCCTCGCCGACCAGCCGGCCGAGGGCCCCCTCGTACTCGATCTCGGAGGAGGCGTTGGAGCGGTTGCCCAGCTTGTCCTTGAGGCGCTGGAGCCGGATCGCGTTGCGGCTGCCGTCGGGCAGCACCCGGGGCACCAGGAAGCAGGACAGGCCGCCGGGCGCCTGCGCCAGGGTGAGGAAGACGTCCGACATCGGCGCCGAGGTGAACCACTTGTGGCCGGTCAGCGCGTACGTGCCGGGCTCGCCCGTGGGCACGGCCCGGGTCGTGTTCGCCCGGACGTCCGAACCGCCCTGCTTCTCGGTCATCGACATCCCGGCGATGATCCCGCGCTTCTCCGTCGGCACCCGGAGCCCGAAGTCGTACGTCGACGAGGTCAGCAGCGGCTCGTACACCTCGGCGAGCTCCGGCTGCGCGCGCAGCGCCGGCACCGCCGCGTACGTCATGGAGACCGGGCACAGGTGCCCCGCGTCGGCCTGCCCCCACACGAACACCTTCGCCGCCCGCGCCACATGGGCGCCCGGCCGCCCGTCGCGCCAGGGGGCCCCGTGCAGTCCGTGCCGGACGGCCACGTCCATCAGCTCGTGCCAGTGCGGGTGGAACTCGACCTCGTCGATCCGGTGCCCGTACCGGTCGTGGGTGTGCAGGACGGGGAGTGGCGCTCGGCGAGCCGCCCCACTCCTGGGCCTCCTCGCCTCCCGCCTTCGCCCCGAGCTCGCGGACCTCGGCCTCGGCCCAGCCGGCGCCCTCCCGGCGCAGCGCCTCCAGGAGCGCGGGGTCGGCGGAGACGTCGTAACCGGTCAGCGGCGGTACCTGGTTGGTGACCTCATGCGTGGTCGGCATCGGGAACTCCCAGTGCTCGCAGGGTGAAGGTGACGAGTGCGGGTACGGTCCCGGGCCCCACGGACCCCTCCGCCAGCGGCCCGACGAGCGCCTCGGCGCCCGCCCCCACCAGCGCCGAGGCCGTCAGGACCGGGTCCTGGGGCGGCAGCTCGCCCGAGCGCACGCCCTCCTGGACGCGCGCGGCGAAGACGTCGCGGAACGTGTGGCGGAAGACGAGCCGCTCGGCGTCCACGGCCGGGTCGACCGGTTCGGCGAGCAGCGCGTAGGCCAGGCGCGGGGACTTGAGGGCCCGCAGGGCGAAGGTCTCGATCACGGCGACCACCCGCTCGGCCGCCGAACCGTGCCCCGGGTGCCCGGCCGCCTCGGAGACGGCCGCGACCTCCCGGCCCACCACGGTCCTGAACAGCTCGACGGCGAGCTCGGCCTTGCTCGGGAAGTGGCGGTACACGCTGCCCGTGGCGATGCCGGCGCGCGCGGCGACGGCGGCCATCGTGCAGCCCGCGTACCCCTGCTCGGCGAGCAGCCCGATGCCCGCGTCGACGACCGAGGCGCGCTGGGCGTCGAGCCGTGCCTGGACGGCGGGGTGCGTCGGTAGGGCATGGAAGGAGTGAAGCAGCGATTCACTGCTTCATCAAGAGTCCGGACGCGGGCGCCCGTCCGGGGCCGGCGCGCCTCCTCGTGCCGCTCGAACGGCGCACGCCCCTTCCCGGGGCGGGAAGGGGCGTGCGCCGGACGGGGAGCGGGCTCAGCCGGTGAAGACCTCGACGAGGGACCAGATCGCGAGGCCCGCCATGCAGACGCCGCCGATGCGCTGCACGATCTTGAGGGGGACGCGCTTGGCGATGAAGCGGCCCGCGATCAGGGCGAGGGCGGAGACCGTCGTCAGGGCGGCGAAGGAGCCGATCGCCGTCGACCAGGTGCCGTTGGTGGCGGCCAGGTTGGCGGTGGTGATCTGGGTCAGGTCGCCCCACTCGCTGATGAAGACGGCCATGAACGCGGTCGAGAAGACGGGCCAGAAACCGCTGACCGTCTTGCCGCCCTCGTCGCCCTCCTCGTCGTCGCCCCCGCCGCGCAGCAGCATGAACGCGCCGAAGCCGAACAACAGGGCCGAGACCAGTTTGACGGACCAGCCCGGGAGCAGCCCGAGGAGGCTGCCGGCGCCCACCGCGATGGCGACGTGGGCCGCGAAGGCGGTGGAGGTGCCGATCCACACGTACAGCGGACGCATGCGCGTGCCCATGGCGAGGGACGCGAACATCGTCTTGTCGGGAAGCTCGGCGAGGAAGATCAGCCCGAAGGCGGTGAGGATCGCCAAGGGGTCGAGGTGCATACCGGGGCTCTCTGCTCGATCCGGGCTCCGTGATTCCGGGCGCCACCTCGATGGGCGACGGGAGGACCACTCGGCCCGGCATGACGGACCACGCCCACGGGAACGCGGACGCGGTGGTGTGCCTGGCCGAAGGTCTCGCCCGTCCGCTTCGTGTACGGACCCGGTCACCGGGAACCCGGGGGTTCCAGTGTGTCGACGACCGGTTCGCAGGGCTACTCCCCTTCGCTGTGGCCCAGTGTAACGGATCGGGGCGCGGAGGTGGGTAGACACTGTCTACTCGATCTTGGTAGACAGTGTCTATGCAGCTACCTGTGTCCCTGTCCATGTCCCTGTATGAAAAGGACCTCGAGGGTGGCCCCGAGACCGACCCCGAGAGCGACTCCGGGCGCGACCGCGCGGACGGCGCGGACGGGCTGCGTGCCCGGCTCGTCCGGGTCGGCGTCGAACTGGTGAACAGCGAGGGTGCCCAGGCGCTCTCCCTGCGCGAGATCGCCCGCCGCGCCGGCGTCTCCCACGGAGCCCCGCGCCGCCACTTCCCGACCCACCTGGACCTGCTGTCCGCCATCGCCCGCCAGGGCTTCGCCGAACTGGCCGCGCGCGTCGCCGGGGCGGACCCCGAGGAGCCGCGCCGCGCGAGCGGATCGAGGCGCTCGCCCGCGTCTACCTCGACTTCGCCGGCGAACGGCGCGGCATGTACGAGCTGATGTTCCGGCACGACCTCCTGGAGAGCGGCCGGCTCGGGCTCCGCGAGACCAGCCTGCCGCTCTTCGCCCACCTCACCGCCCTCGTCGCCCGCGTCCGCCCCGACGCCACCCTCCTCGCCGGCGCCCTCTGGGCCAACCTCCACGGCATCGCCCAGCTCTGGCACTGGGGCAGCCTCCGCCTCGCCACCGGCGACGACACCCCGACCCCCTCCTGACCACCGCACTCGCGGCCCACCTCGGCCGGGTCGAGCCCGCCGCCCCCGACGGGCACGTCGGCATGGCGGTGGGCACCGGTCTCGACGCGCACGTCGGCCTGGTCGATTCCGCCGTCACCGACGCGCACGTCGGCCCGGCGGAGGGCACCGGCCCCGATGCCCACGTCGGCCCGGCGAAGGGCACCGGTCCCGACGCGCACGTCGGCCCGGTCGATTCCGCCGCCCCCGATGCCCACGTCGGCCCGGCGGAGGCCACCGGTCCCGATGCCCACGTCGGCCCGACGGAGGCCACCGGCCCCGGCGCCCGCTCCGGGGAGCCCGCCGCTTCTGACGTCCGTCCCGGCCCTGGGGAGCCCGCCGCTTCCGACGTCCGCCCGGACCATGGGGAACCCGCCGCTTCCGACGTCCGTCCCGGCCCTGAGGAGCCCGCCCCGTGAACCGGACCCTCGCCTGCAGTGTCGTCGGCGCGGCCGTCGTCGCCCTCGACGGCACCGTCCTGACCGTCGCGCAGCCCGCGCTCCAGCGCGATCTGCACGCGCAGGTCGGTCAGGTGCAGTGGACCAGCACCGGCTACCTCATCGCCGTCGCGAGCCTGCTCGTCCTCGCGGGACGGCTCGGTGACCGCCACGGCCACCGCCGGTGTTCGCCGTCGGCGCCCTCGGCTTCGCCGCCGCCTCCACCGGCATCGCCCTCGCCCCCGGCATCGGCGCCGTGATCGTGCTGCGCGTGCTCCAGGGCGTGTGCGGGGCGCTCCTCCAGCCCGCCACCCTCGGCATGCTGCGCACCGCCTTCCCGCCCGAACGGCTCGCGACCCCGATCGCCGTGCGCACCGCCGCCATCGGCCTCGCCGCATTGGCCGGCCCCTCGTCGGCGGCGCGCTGGTCTCCTCGTACGGCTGGCGCGCGGTCTTCCTCCTCGGCGTCCCCCGACCCTCGCGATCGGCCTGCTCGCCCTGACCTCACCGGACCGGCTGCCGACGGATCCCCTGGCCGCCCGGCGCCGACCCCGGCCTCGTCGGAGCAGCCACCGGCTGCTTCCCCGGCCGCCCGGCGTCCGGTCCCGCCGACGCCGCCCGCCCGTCATCCGGCTTCAGCGACGACCTGCGCCCCGCGTCCCGCCTCGACGCCGCCGCTTCCGGCCATCCGCCGTCAGGCCTCGACGCCGCCGCTTCCGACCACCCGTCATCCGGCCTCGGCGCCGCGTCTCCTGACGGCCCGTCATCAGGCCCCGGCATCGCGGCTCCCGACCGCCCCGCGTCCCGCCCCGGCGTCGCCGCTTCCGACCGCTCCCCGTCCCGCCTCGCCGCGCTCGACCCTCTCGGCGCCCTCCTCCTCGCCGCCGCGCTCGGACTGCTGGTCCACGGCCTCGACGAGGTGTCCCGCCCCAGGGCGGCCGGGGCCGCCGTCCTGGCCTGCGGTGCGGCGCTCGGGGCGGGGTCGCGTTCGCCCGGCACGAGCGTCGGGCGGCGCACCCGCTGCTGCCGCCGGAGCTGCTCAGGAGCGGGCCGGTCGTCGCGGGCTCGCCGTGCTCTCGCGGCTTCGGCGGCGCTTTCGGATCGCTCTTCGTGGTGACGTACTTCCTTCAGGACGTCCAGGGCCTCGACCCCTCGCCTGCGGGCTGCGGGTGCTGCCCCTGGCCGTCCTCATGGTGATCGGCGCGCCGTTCTGCCCGTCGCTCCAGCGCCGCTTCGGTCCGAGGCGGACCGCGACGGCGGGGCGGCGCTGTTCACGCTCGGGGTGCTGGGGTTCTCACGGCTCGACGCGACGGCGGGGGCGGGCTCCGTCGGTGTGGCCTCCGGGCTCATCGGGGCCGGGTTCGTCACGTTGATGGTCACCGCGACGTCCGTGGTGGTGCACCGTGCCCCGAGGCCCACGCAGGGGTCGCCGGAGGGCTCCAGCAGACCGTGATGAACGTGGGGCCGGCGCTCGGCGTCGCCACCGCGACGCTCCTCCTCGCGCTCGTACCGGAGGGCGGCTTCGTGCCGCCGGGGCGCAGCCCTTCCGGCGCTGGCGGCGCTCGCCGCCCTCGCGCTGCCCGCGGCGCTCGCCCTGCCCGGCCGCGGGACCGGCGGGGACACGCCAGGAGCCCACGGCACCCGGGCCCGACCGGCAGCCGTGCGTACGATCATGAGATGCCCGCAGCCGGTCCCCGCCGCCCTCCCGGCCCGGCGACGCGCACCCAGTTCAACCTGGGGCGCGCCCTGCCGTTCCTGGTCCTGGTCCTGACCGTCGTCGCCGATCTGATCACCCCGGACCGGGAGCGTTTCGACCGGCTCCTGGTCGCCGTGCCCGCGCTCGCCGCCGTCACCTGGAGCGTGCGCGGGACCGTCGGCATCGGGCTGCTCGCCATGGTCGTCCGGGTCCTGCTCGGTCCTGCCCGGGCGACGACCACCGCCCGCGAGCTCCTCGCCAGCGAGGTCGTGCTCATGGTGGTGACCGCCGCCGCTGCCTGGGTCAGCCGGGTCAGGACCCGTTACGAGCAGGACCTCCGGGAGGTCACGGCCGTCGCCGAGGTCGTCCAGCGGGTCGTCCTGCGCCCGCTGCCGGAACGCCTCGGACGGTTCGAACTCCACCTGCTGTACGTCGCGGCCGCGCCAAGGCGAGGATCGGCGGCGACTTCTACGAGGCCGTCAGGATCCCCGGCGCGGTGCGCGTCATGCTCGGCGACGTCCAGGGCAAGGGCCTCGGCGCCGTCGAGACCGCCTCCGTCCTGCTCGGTTCCTTCCGCGCCGCCGTCAACGACGCCCGCGACCTCGCGGCCCTCGCCGACCGGCTCGACGAGGGCCTCGCCCGGTACGGCGCCTGGGACCCTGACTCCGACGCCGCCGAACGCTTCGCCACCGTCGTCCTGGTGGAACTCCCCGACGGCCGCGACGTCGTACGGCTCCTCAGCTGCGGCCACCCCGCCCCGCTGCTCCAGCGCGCGACCGGCGTCGAGCCCGTCCCTTCACCGACCCTCCCTGCCCCTCAACCTCGCGGGCCTCGCCGAGAACCACCACCGCATCGAGGAGGTCCCCTTCGGCCCGGGGACCGGCTGCTCCTCTACACCGACGGCGTCAGCGAGACCCGCGACCGGACCGGCACCTTCTACCCGCTGGAACTGCGCCTCCGCGGCTGGGCCCGCGAACCCGCCGCCGAGCTCCCCGACCTCCTCCACCGCGACCTCGCCGCCTACGGCGCGGGCGGCCTGGACGACGACGTCGCCGCCGTCGTCGTCAGCCGTCCGGCCGAAGCCCCTGACGGGGCGCGCCGCCCGGGGCCCGTGCCCTTCCAAACATCGCCCCGGGGCGGCTTGTGTCGTTGACGCCCGGTTGCGCGTCTCGTGCGCCGTTCGTGCGCTCTGGTCGCTCCGTTCCCGGTACGTGAGGCTTGCGACCGTTCGCAGCGCGGACAGTCAGCAGCCGAGTCGAGAGGAACGGGTGCACGTGCCCCAGGAGAATCCCTTCGTCAATGGAACGTCCGAAGAATTCCCCGGCTTTCCGGGGTCACGGCGCGCCTCACCGCCGCCGAGGCCGCCCGGGTGGCGGGCCGCGGTCTGTGGGCCGCGGACGGAACCGTGGACCCCGACGTCGTCAGGCTCGGGCAGACCCTCACCACCGCCCTCCTGGACGGAAGTAGCGAGGGACTGCCGGCCGAACTGGCCGCGCGCGTCGAGGAGGTACGGGGCCTGGCGCTGCCCGCGTACCACCGGGTCGAGGCCACGGACGGCATCCGGCTCTCCGCCTTCAGCCTGCGGCAGCTCGGTCCGGGCCCGCATCCGCTGGTCGTCGTCCCGGCCGGCTGGACCCCTTCGGCTGGCCCCTGTTCCTGTGGGCGTACCTCGAACTCGCCCGCCGGGGCTACCACGTCCTCGCCTACACGCCGCGCGGCCTCGGCATCCCCGGACTGCCCTCCACCTCCGAGGGCTTCGTCGACGTGGCCGGACCCCACGACTGGGCCGACGGGTCCGCCGTCATCGACTTCGCGACCGAGCACCTCGCCCCGAGCGTGATCGGTTTCCTCGGAGAGTCCTACGGCTCCGGCATCAGCCAGCTCGTCGCCGCGCACGACGACCGGGTCGCCGCGGTCGTCGCGCTCAGCACCTGGGGCAACCTCGCCACCAGCCTCTACGACCACGACACCCGCCACCTCGCGGCGGTGAAGGCCCTCCTCGCCCTCACCGGCGGCCCGGTGGAGAGCAAGTTCGACGAGGCGAACCAGAAGGTCCTGGCCGACTTCCTCGCCGACCGGAACCTCGACCGGGTCGTCGAGTGGGGCCGGCTGCGCGCCCCCGAGTCGTACCTCCACCTCACCAACGACAACGAGACCCCCACCTTCTTCTCGAACACCTGGCACGAGGGGCTCTTCGCCGTCAACCAGCTCCTGGAGACCTTCGACGGACTCGACGTCCCCAAGCGGCTGAACCTGTGGATCGGCGACCACGCCGCCCCCGAGGGCCCGGCGCTCATCGGCACGGAACCCGGCAGGGACAACCTCCCCATGGCCGAGGCGTACGCCTGGCTCGACCACCACCTCAAGGGCGAGCGCAACGGCGTGGAGGAGTGGGAGCAGGTCTGCGGCGAGGTGATGTTCACGTACGTCACCGAACCCGTCCTGGACCCCGGAACGGGCGAGCCGACCGGCGAGAACCGGATCGTCGAGGAGGCGTTCCGGGAGAGCCGCGCCGACTGGAGCCGGGTCACCACCGGCGTCGAGGTCCTCGGCCTCACCGGCGACGGCGCGGGCGGCACCGACGGCCGGCTCCTCCCGGGGGCCAGACCACGGACCCCTCGGAGGTCACCGGCTGGCGCCGCGCGTTCCTCGCGGGCGTCGACACCGAGGCCACCGTCATGGACGCGCTCATGAAGACCGGCCAGGCGGAACGGGCCGGCAACCCCAAGACCTACGACACCCGCAAGATCGACCGCCGGCACGCCCTCGTCTGGACCACCGCGCCGCTCACCGCCCCGGAGGGCGGGGACACGGCCGACCGCCGGGTCCGGGGCGTCCCGAGGCTCCGCCTCACGGTCCGCTCCACGGCCGCCTCCGCGAGCCTCGTCGCCCACCTCTTCGACGTCGCCGAGGACGACACGGCCCGGATCATCACCCACGAGCCGCTCAACGTGTACGGGCTGACGCCCGAGGAGGACCGCACCGTGACCTGGCGGCTCCAGGCCGCCGCGTACGACATCCCCGCGGGCCACCGGCTGATGCTGGTCGTCGACAGCAAGGACCCGCTGTACGGGGACGCCTCCGTCACCTGGACGCAGACCGTCGTCACCTCCCCGGAGGGCGCGCCGTCCTTCCTGGAACTGCCGCTGGGCTGACGGCGGCCGCACGACGGAGGCGGGTGCCCGGGGATCCCCCGGCACCCGCCTCCCCGGCGTCACGCCACCGGCGCCAGCCCCAGGTGCTCCCGGAGCGTCGTCCCCGTGTACGCCGTCCGGTACACGCCCCGCTCCTGGAGTTCCGGCACGAGCAGCTCCACGATGTCGTCGAGCCCGTCGGGCACCAGGTACGGCGAGATGTTGAAGCCGTCGACGGCCCCGTGCCGGGCGAACCGCGCGAACTTCTCCGCGAGTCCGGCCGGGGTGCCGACGTGACCGCGCTGCGGACCGAGTTCGATGACCGTCTCGCGCAGCGACCAGCCGTTGGCCTCGGCCTTCGCCCGCCACTCGGCCACCGTGTCCAGGGTCTCGCCCAGCTGGCGGGTGCCGAACTTCCCGTCGTACGCGGCGACCACCGGATCCTCGGCGGGCAGCGGCCCGTCCGCGTCCCGGCCGGACAGGTCGAAGCCCCACAGCAGGCTCGCGATGCCCAGCGCGACGGCGGGCGTGACCTGCTGGAGGCGGACCCAGCGGGCCTTCTCCTCCGCCTCCTTCTCGGTGGCCCCGATGATGATCTCCGTGCCCGGCAGGATCCGCAGCGCGTCCTCCGGCCGTCCGGCCGCCCGCAGCCGCCGCCGGATGTCCTCGGCGAAGGCGAGCGCGTCGTCGAAGTCCGTACCGTGCGCGGAGAAGATCACGTCCGCGTTGCGGGCCGCGAAGTCCCGGCCCTCGCCGGAGTCGCCCGCCTGGAAGATCACCGGGTGTCCCTGCGCGCTGCGCGGCAGCGTCGGCGCCAGGTCGACGTCGAACAGATCGGTCCGCGACCGCACGCGTCCCACCGCGCCCGGCACCGACCAGGTGCGGGCGTCGACGGAACCGGCGACCGCGTCCCGCGCCCAGCCGTTCCACACGGCCCGCGCGAGGAGAGGAACTCCTCGGCGCGCCGGTAGCGGTCGGCGTGGTCGAGGTAGCCGCCCCGCCGGAAGTTCTCGCCGGTCCAGGCGTTGTGGGTGGTCACCATGTTCCAGCCGGCCCGGCCGCCCGACAGCAGGTCGAGGCCGGCGAGCCGCCGGGCGAGGTCGCCGGGCTCGTTGAAGGTGGTGTTGGAGGTGGAGACGAGACCGATCCGCTCGGTCACGGCGGCGAGCGCCGACAGCTGGACGATCGAGTCGGGGCGGCCGGCGACGTCCAGCTCGTGGATGCCGCCCTTCGACTCGCGCAGCCGCAGCCCGTCCCCGAGGAAGAACGCGTCGAACAGCCCGCGTTCGGCGGTCCTGGCCACCTTCAGGAAGGTCGCCGGATCCATCTGGGAGCCGCTGGACGGGTCCGACCAGATCGTCCAGTGGTTGACGCCCTGGAAGAACACCCCGAAGTGCAGCTGCGCGTCCGGGCGCGGGACGTCGTTCGCATCGGCGCGGGTCATCGGGTCTCCTCCTCGACGAGCGCGGCGGCACCGTCGGTCGTGAAGCGGCTGAGGGGCCGGGGGAGGCCCAGGGAACCGCGCAGGGTGGTGCCCGGCAGCGGGCGGGCGGCGAGCCGCCGGGCGAACAGCTCGGGCAGGACGAGACGGGAGAGCACCGCCAGGTCCTCGTCGAGGACGAGCGGCCGCAGCCGCACTCCGTCGACGTGGCCGCCGAGCTCCGTCAGGAGGTCCACCAGACCGGCGGCGGAACCGGTGTACCGCAGCCGGTCCGGGCCGCCCTCCCAGGGGCGTACCGCTCCAGGTCGGCGATCCGCTCCCGGGCCGTCTCGCCCGGGGTGTCGAGGGCGACCTCGACCTCCGCGAAGGCGAGCGGCGCTCCGCGGCCGCGCCGCCTCGCCCGCCTCGGCGGGCGTGGCCCCGCCGACCAGCGCCACATCGGTGAGACCGGCCGGGACGAGCCCGGGGCGGGCGAGGACCACGGGCCGCCCTGCGGCGGGCGCGGCACGATCGACGGCCCCTTCACGGAGTACGTCTCGCCGGTGAAGTCGACGGCGTGGAGCCGCGAGCGGTCCAGATAGCGGCTGGTGGCCACCGACCGGATCACCGCGTCGTCCTCCCACGAGTCCCACAGGTCCCGTACGACATGGAGGCCGTCGCGGGCCTCGCGGGCGAACGCCTCGGCGCCCTCGACGACCGGGCGCCCCCAGGCACGGGCGGCCGCCGGATCCTCCTCGACCCCACCACCCAGGCCGCCCGGCCGGACGAGACGTGGTCGAGCGAGGCGAGCTGCGAGGAGATGTGGAAGGGCTCGGCGTACGTGGTCGCCACGACCGGCGCCACGCCGAGGACGCTCGTCGACGCGGCCGCGAACGCGGCCCGCTCCACCGCGCCGATCCGCCCCACGGGCCCGTCCGCGGGGCCGGGCGGCAGGATCGAGTCCTCCAGGGTGACGAGGGTGAACCCGGCGTTCTCGGCGGCGGCCGCGACACGGGCGAGCCGACGCGGGGTCAGCAGCTCGCCGGGGAGTGCGCGGCACGGCGCCACGCGGCCGGATGGGCACCGTCGCCGTCGATCTCGACGGCCAGGTGCAGGGCAGGGCGGGGCATGGGAGTCCTTCCGAACGACAGGGACGCGCGACGGCACGGCAGCGGTGCGGGGCACGACTGCGCGGGGCCGGGCGGTACGGGACGTCACGGGACGCGCCGACCCGCGCGGGGCGGGGTCAGGCGCGAGAGGAAGGACAGATGGCCGAGGAGGTACGGCAGAAGTCCACGTGCCGGCGGGAGACCAGGCGGGCACGCTCACGGACGGGGACACGCACCGCGACGCTCACTGCGAGCACGTGCGCCTCCCCCCCGGAATCGATCCCGCCCGGGTGTGCGGACGGAGACACCTCACCATAGGCAGGCCGCCTTCCGCGCTGTCAAGGTCGTCCCGGTCGGCGGGACGTCAGGCCGGCGACGAGGGCGGGGAGTTGGGGCGCGATCCCACGGACGACGGGTCGAACGGCGCGCCTCGCGGACCGGATGCGGACCGGATGCGGACCGGAGCGCGCCACTCCGCGAGCCGAATCCCGCGCCTCCCGGGCCGGACCCGTGCCCCGGGCCGGACCGCGTGTACGACCCTGGGTGGACCGGAGATCGACCCCTGGGTGGACCGGAGATCGACCCCTGGAGGGACCGGGGCTCGGCCCCTGGGCGGACGCGTCGACCCGGGGCCCGGACCTAGCGTGCCCGCATGATCCGATTCACGAGGGCGGCCGCGCCGCCGTACTCGTCTGTTCCCTCGCCCTGCCGGGCCGGCGTCGCCGCGGCGGCCACCCCGGACGCGCCGCGCACCAGCGCCACGGACCAGGTCGTCCGGCCCGCCGAACTTCCTGCTCCCACCGGCCCGTACGCGGTCGGCAGCACGATCGTGCCGCTCGTCGACCGTTCCCGTACCGACCCCTGGGTGCCCACCGCCGACGGGCGCGCGCTGATGGTCACGCTGCACTACCCGGCGGCCCGCCCCGGCGGCGGCAGCCCCGCCCCGTACGCCACGGGGAGGAGGCGCGGCTGCTCGCCGAGCACATGGGGCCCGGGTCTCCGGGGACGTGCTCGCCCGCACGCGCACCCACAGCAGGACCGACGTCCGGCCCGCGCCCGGCCGGCACCCCCTGGTGCTGCTCTCGCCGGGCTTCACCGTCTCCCGCTGGACGCTCACGAACCTCGCCGAGGACCTCGCCTCGCGGGGCTATGTCGTCGCCTCCGTCGACCACGCCTACGAGTCGTACGGGATCAGCCTCCCCGGGGCCGCACGCTCACCTGCGTCGCCTGCGCGGCCCTCGACGGGGCGGGTGTCCGGCAGCGTCGTCACCGCGACCCGCACCGCCGACATGCGCTACGTCCTGGACCGGCTCACCGGGCCGAAGCCGGCGTGGCGGTACGCCAAGGCGATCGACGCGCGGCACGTCGGGATGGCCGGCCACTCCATCGGCGGGGCGAGCGCGGCCACCGCCATGGTGGCCGATCCGCGGATCGACGCCGGGATCAACATGGACGGCGCCTTCTGGGAGGACCTCCCGGCCGAGGGGCTGCGGGGCCGGCCGTTCCTGATGCTCGGGACGCACGACTCGATGCACCTGCCCGGCGGGCAGGACGCCACCTGGGACCGGACGTGGAGCGAGCTCGACGGCTGGAAGCGCTGGATCACGGTCGCCGGAGCCGAGCACTTCACCTTCTCCGACGGCCCCGTGCTCGAACGCCACTTCGGGCTGCCCCAGGCGGAGGTGCCCGCCGACCGGGCCGTCGCCGTCACCCGGACCTATGTCGCGGCCTTCTTCGACCAGCACCTGCGCGGTATCCCGCGCCCGGTCCTCGACGGCCCGACGCCCGAGAACCCGGAGGTCCACTTCCAGCACCGCTGAGCCACGACCGGGCGGAGGTCAGGAGCGGTACGGGTGTTCGCCTCCGCCCAGTCGGCCAGCGCCCGCGCGCACTCGGCGACCGATTCGCGCCAGGTGCGCGCTGCCCCGTCACCGGCCTCGTCGCTGACGTGCTTCACGATGCGCAGCGGCACCCGGCGAGCCCGGCCGCCGCGGCGAGCGCGTACCCTCCATGTCGACCAGGGGCGCCCGCTCCGCGAGCCGCGCGCGGGCCGCCTCGTCGGAGATGAACGCGTCCCCGGTGGCCAGGACCACGTCACCGCCGTCCGGCAGCGTCAGCGGCGCGCCGTACGTCTCGCCGGTCAGCGTGGCGAGCAGCTGACCGTCGAGGTCGTGCTGCACCACCGTGCCGACGACGTGCGTCCCGGTCCAGCCCGGCCGCAGCGCCCCGGCCGTCCCCAGGTTCACGATCCCGGACGGCCGCGGCCCCCGGCCGAGGACGGTCGCGAGCGCGATGCCCGCGTTCACCTTGCCCATGCCGGTGAGCAGGACGGGCAGCCCCGTGTCGAGGAACTGCGCCTCCTCCTTGACGGCGAGGACGAGCAGGGGACGGTCGGCCGTGATCTCTCCCAAGAGTTCCATGGGGGTCACGCTAGTTCGAGGGCCCGCCCCTCGTACAACCGGGCGTGACTCAGACCGGCAGCAGCCGGCCGATCAGCGCCCCCAGCTGGCGGGCGTTGCGGCACGGGCGCATCTCCACGAGCTCCGCGTAGGCCGGGGCCACCGAGTCGCCCGTGCCCCACAGCGAGGGCTGTTCGGGATTGAGCCAGTGGACCCGGCGCGCGCGGTCCGCGACGAGCTTGAGCGCGGCGAGGTTGGGGTCGGCGCCGTTGGTGCGGGCGTCGCCGAGGACGAAGACCACCGTGCGCGGGCCGACCGCCTCCGCGTACCGCCCGGCGAACTCCCCGAGCGCCGTCCCGTAGTCGCTCTGTCCGTGCCAGCCCGTGAGCTCCGCCTCCGCGAGGATGCGGTCCCCGAGCCCCGCCGGGTCCGCGGCGCCCCGCGCGATCAGCCCGGTCACCTCGTCCACCCGGTTGACGAAGGCGAAGACCCGCACCCGGCTGAACTGGTCGTGCAGGGCCTGCACGAGCAGCATCGTGAACTGCGCGAAACCGGCCACCGACCCCGACACGTCGCACAGCAGGACCAGCTCGGGGCGCCGGGGCCGGCGCCGTCGCAGGACCGGGCGCACCGGCACGCCGCCGGTCGACAGCGAGCCGCGCAGCGTCCGCCGCAGATCGATCTCCCGCGTGCCGCCCGGCGCCGCCGGGCCGCGAGCCGGGTGGCCAGTTTCCGCGCCAGCGGCCGTACCGTACGCCGCAGCTCGTCGAGCTGCGCCCGCCCGGCGAGGAGGAAGTCCACGCCGTCCGCCGTGCCCGCGACCGCCCGCCGGGCGACCCGGTCACGGCCCTGCCGCCCGGCGACACGCCGCCGGGCCTCGGTCCGCACGCGCTCCCGGAAGGCCTCGATCCGCCGCCGGATCTCGTCGTCGAGCAGCCGCTCGGTGAACTCAGGGTCCCCGGCCGGGTCCGCCGCCCGCAGCCGCTCGCGGACCCGGGCGAGGAGCGTCTCGGGGCGGAGCCGGGAGAGCGTCTGGTACGAGGACCAGCCGTCCGAGTCCGGGCCGGAGCCGTAGCCGCCGAAACCGCCGACCGCCTCGGCGGCCAGCCGGTCGAGCGCGGCGCCGTCCCCGGCGGTCAGGGCCTGTGCGAGCCGCTCCGGAGCGAGGCGAGGTCCGCGGGGCGTCCTCGCGCGCCCCGGCCGGCCCGGGAGCGCCGCCGAGGGGGAAGTACAGGTCGAAGACCTGGTCGAACACCGTGCGCTGGCCCTCCCCGTGGAGCAGCGTCGCGGCCAGCGCCTCCCGGACCCGCGCCCGGTCGGTGAAGCCGACGGCTTCGAGCGCGAGCCCCGCGTCCACGGTCTCGCCGGTCCCGATCCCGAACCCGTGCGCGCGCAGCGCCCCGACGAGCCCGGTGAGCCGCACGGCGGCCCCGGCGGGGTCCACGGGGTCACACCGCGTCCAGGTCGAGCCCGGCCGCGGCCTTCACGATGTCGTCCTGGTGCTTGAGGAGGACGCCGAGGGTCTCCCGCACGATCCGCTCGTCCAGCCGGTCCGCGCCGAGCGCGAGCAGCGTGCGGGCCCAGTCGATCGTCTCCGACACGGACGGCACCTTGCGCAGGTCCATCGCCCGCAGCGCCCCCGCGACCCGTACGACGGACGTGGCGAGCGCGGCGTCGAGACCGGGCACCTTGAGGGTGACGATCCGGCGTTCGAGCTCCTCCTCGGGAAGCCGATGTGCAGGAAGAGACAGCGCCGGCGCAGTGCCTCGGACAGTTCGCGGCTCGCGTTCGAGGTGAGCACGGTGAACGGCCGCCGCGTCGCCGTGATCGTGCCGAGCTCGGGCACGGTCACCTGGAAGTCGCCGAGCACCTCCAGGAGCAGCCCCTCCACCTCGACGTCGGCCTTGTCGGTCTCGTCGACGAGCAGCACCGTCGGCTCCTCGGAGCGGATGGCGGTGAGCAGCGGCCGGGGGAGCAGGAACTCCTCGCCGAAGATGTCCGTGCGGGCCTCGTCCCAGGACTCGCCCCGCCCGGCCGTGATCCGCAGCAGCTGCTTGGCGTGGTTCCACTCGTAGAGCGCGCGGGACTCGTCGACGCCCTCGTAGCACTGCAGCCGGACCAGGCGCGCCCCCGTGACCTCGGCGACCGCCTTGGCGAGCTCGGTCTTGCCGACGCCGGCCGGGCCCTCGACGAGCAGCGGCTTGCCCAGCCGGTCGGCGAGGAAGACGGTGGTGGCGACGGCCGGCGACGCCAGGTAGCCGGTCGTGGCGAGCCGTTCGGCGACGTCGTCGACGGAGCTGAAGAACCCGGTCGTCGTGGCTGGTCCGGTCGTCATGCTGTCCCCCCGGGAGCGGAATCTCGTACTGGCCAGTAGCCTCAGCTGTACTTGATCAGATCGGGCACCGCCGCACAACCGTCCCGCACGAGCTCCGTACCGTGCGCGGGGCGGCGGCCGCTGGTGCAATGGGGGGACCGGGCGCACCGCCCGGAGGCCCGCACGGCGGTGGAGGTGTCGTGGCGGAACGGGACGAGGCCCTTCTGGGCAGGGCACGGGCCATGGAGCAGGCGATCGGCGAGATCGGCACGACGCTCGACGAGACGACCACCTGCCGTGAACTCGCGTCCTTCCTCGCCCGCCACCTGCACGGTTCCGTCACGGTCGACCTGCTCGACGAACCGGGGCCCGGTCCGGCGCGCGGCCTCGGCGGGAGCGGCGGACACCGGCGGGCGCGGCGGCGCCCCAGCCTCGCCGTGCCCCTCGCGGTCCAGGGCGGGGACCCCCTCGGGACGGTGATCGTCACGCGCGACGGAGGGCCCGCCTTCGCCGCCGACGAGGTCGCGGTCCTGCGGCACGCGGTCCGGCTCGCCGCCCGGCACCTCGGCCACGCCCACCGGCTCGCCGCCACCGAGGACACCGCCCTCCACCTCCAGCGCGCCCTCGTCGCCGAGCCCGGCCGGCCGCACCCCAACCTGGAGATCGCGGGCGGCTACCTCCCGGTGGGCCCGCGCGCCCTGGTGGGCGGCGACTGGTTCGAGACCGTACGGCTCCACTACGGCCGCAGCCTCCTCGTCGTCGGCGACGTGATGGGCCACGGGCTCGACGCGGCCGTCGACATGAACGCCTACCGCACGGCGCTCCGCGAGGTCGCCGCGACCGATCTGCCGCCGCACCGGGTCCTGCGCCACCTCGACTCCGTGGTCGCCGAGGACGACGCCCGCCGCCCCGCCACCTGTCTGCTCGTCCGGATCGACCCGGCCCGCGGCACCGCCACCTTCGCCAACGCCGGGCACCTGCCGCCCGCCGTGTTCGGCCCGGACGGTTCCGTGGAGATCGTCGACCTCCCGTGGGGCCGCCGCTGGGCACCGGCGTCGGCGGCTACGAACCCACCACGCGCCCGCTGGCCGGCGGCGAGACCCTGCTGATGTTCACCGACGGCCTCATCGAACGGCGCGGCGAGGCCATCGACGTCTCGCTGGCCCGCCTCGCCGCCCTCCGGCTCCCGCGGGCTCCGGCCCCGAGCAGGTCGTCGAGGAGGTGCTCGCGCGCCTCGACGCCCACCACGCGGAGGACGACGTGGCCGTCCTCGCGGCCCGCGTCCGCGCCCGCCCGGGATCGTGACACGGGGTCACCTCCGCCCCACGCGCCGCCGTGACGCACGGTCACACCGCCCCGCCGACCGTCCGTTTCACGCCTCGGCGGGATTCTTGCGGCAGGACGCTTGTGCGCGGCCCCCGGGCCCGGCACGCTCCTCGTATGAACACGGCCAGGCATGCCAGTGAACGTCTGATGAGCTGGCCCTCGCTGACCCCCGGCCGAGCCCATTGCGGCGGCGGGGTCGGACTGGGCACCGGGACGCAGGAGATCGTCCACTTCCACGGCGAACACGAGGCCGACGTCCACCTCACCCGGGCCATGATCGCGAAGCTGCGCCCGGCGCTCCTCGGGTCGAGCGCGGTCCGGCTGCGGGCCGGGTCCGGCTGGGTGACGGTCCGTCTGGACATGGGCTCCGACATCGATCTGCTCGCCACCCTGGTGAGCGCGGCCCTCCAGGCCAACGGCGTCCCCGACACCGTCCCGGACGGCTGCACCCGCACCCGCCCGGTCCCCGGAGCCCGCTGAACGGCGCCGCCTACGAAGGGACCGGGAACAGCATGCACGTGCTGGTCGCGTGACCGAGGAGCCGGTCCTCCGCGTCGTACAGACTCGCCTCGGCGAGCGCCGTGCGGCGCCCCTGCGACAGCACCGTGCCGACGGCGCGGATCTTGCCCGTGTCCATCGTGACGGGGCGCAGGAAGCGGGTCGACAGGTCGAGCGAGGTGTACGCCGTGCCCTGCGGGAGCGTGGAGTGCACCGCGCAGCCCGCGGCCGAGTCGAGCAGCGTCGCGTACACGCCGCCGTGCACGCTCCCGATCGGGTTGTAGTGCTCCTCGCCCGGTTCGAGCGCGAACACCGCGCGCCCCGGCTCGACCTCCTCCAGGGTGAATCCGAGCAGGGCGGCGAGCGGCGGTCCGGGCAGCCGGCCCGCCACGATCTCCCGGAGGAAGTCGATGCCCGCCATGGACGTCGCGGCGCGCGCGGTGGCCCCGGCGTCCTCCCACTCGACCGTGCGTGACCGCCCCATCACCACTCCACTCCCTCGACCGGCTGACTCTGTACATCGAAGCTAGCTTTCGCGTCAGCTGACTGTCAACGACAGAGCCAGGTGGCTACAGTGGGCCCATGAACTGGCTGGACACGGATACCGAGAACTGCCCTGTCGGCCGTGCCCTGGACGTCGTGGGCGAGAAGTGGAGCCTGCTCATCCTGCGCGACGCCTTCAACGGCGTCCGCCGGTACGACGAGTTCCGCCGGCACCTCGGCCTCTCGGAGGCCGTCCTCGCCGACCGCCTCCGCAAGCTCGTCGCCGCCGGGGTCCTGCGCGGCGAGCCCTACCGGGAGCCCGGCGCCCGCACCCGCCACGAGTACCGCCTCACCCGCAAGGGCGTCGACCTCTGGCCCGTCCTCCTCGCCCTCAAACAGTGGGGCGACACCCACGCCGCCGAGCCCGAGGGCCCCGTCCTCGACGTCCGCCACACCGACTGCGGCGCCCCCGTCCACGTCGTCGTCCAGTGCGAGGGCCCCCACCAGGCCCTCCTCTCCCCCGCGACGTCACCGCCCGCCCCGGCCCGGCGGCCCGACCGCGCCGCACCGACTGACGGTCCATCAGGCCCGCCACCCGTTCGGCCCCGTCCCTGCGATGTCCCGGCGTCCGGCCGGGTACCTCACCAGGCATGCCCTCCACACCCGGTCCGCCGCGCGACGGTGCCCCCGCCGAACACGGCCACTGGTTCGCGCGGCTGCACGCCCGCGTCCTCACCTCGTCCGTCGGTCTGGCCTGGAGCCGGGGCAGGGCGATGGAGCTCATGCACCGGGCCATGGGCTTCGCGGCGCTCAGCCTGCTCACCCTCGTACCGCTGCTCATCGTCGTCGCGGCGGCCGACCTCGCCAGTGGCCAGGGGTTCGCCCGCTGGCTGGTGCAGGGCCTCGGTGTCTCCGACGTCTCGCAGGAGCAGGTCGAGCGGCTCTTCGGCCAGCCGGGACAGGCCCTGCAGCGCACCACGGCCTTCGGCCTCGCCGCCCTCGCGGCCTTCGGCGTCACCTTCGGATCGGCCGTGCAGACGGGGTACGAGAGGGTCTGGGACCTTCCCACCGCACGCTGGCACACCATGTGGCGGCACGTCGTCTGGCTGGCCGTCCTCGTCGCGTCCCTGCTGCTCTTCGTCGCCTTCCCCGCACCCGACAACGCCCCGGCGGGCGTCACCACCGTCGTCGCCCTCGGCGACGTCCTCGGCACCTTCGTCTTCTTCTGGTGGTCGCAGCGCTTCCTGCTCTGCGGCCGCATCCGCTGGCGCGCCCTCGCGCCCGGCGCCGTCCTCACCGCGCTCGGCCTCCTCGGGCTGCGGATCTTCTCGCAGCTCGTCTTCTCCCCGCTGATCGCCTCGAACGCGGTGACGTACGGCCAGTTCGGCACCGTCCTCGTCCTCCAGTCCTGGCTCGTCGGCGTCGGCTTCGTCGTGTACGGGGGCGCCCTCGTCGGGCGCCTCGTCCACGAACACCTCGTCCGCCGCCGGCTCCGGCGCTCCCTGTGACCCCTACTGGTCCCGGCGCCGCACCGCCGGCACCGTCACCACCGCCCCGCCCAGCGCCCACAGCGCGTACACCAGCCACGCACCGCCCGCCGACCAGGGAACGACCCCGATGGGCGGCCCCGTGCCCGCGAGCCGCTGCCAGGCGTGCAGCGGCGTCGCGTGCGCGAGCACCGCCGACAGGTGACGCCGCTCGGTGAGCACCCCGGCAGCAGCAGGAGCAGGACGAACGCGCTGACGACCGAGGCCGCGCCCTTCCGCGGCAGCGCGCCGAGCGCCATCCCGCCCACCGCGCACACCGGCGCGAGGAGGGCCGAGGCCACGACGATCCGCAGCGCCCCGGACGGGTGATCGGCAGCCCGCGCCCCGGGCCGACAGCACCGCCTGCGCCGACCAGAACGACCCGCCCGCGACCACCGCCCCGAACAGGACCTGCACCACCGTCACGACCAGCACCTTCGCCGCCATGAGCGAGCCCCGCGCCCGCGCCGCCCCGCCGCGTCGAGGGGATCACCGACCGCGAGCGCGAGGTCCTCACGCTCGTCGGGCGAGGCCTGTCCCACACCGAGATCGCCGCCGAGCTCCCCATCGGCGTCGCCACCGCGAAGACCTACGTTACCCGGCTGCTCGCCAGCCGGACGCCCGTGACCGCGTACAGCTGGTGATCATCGCGTACGAGACGGGCCTGGTGGCGACCGCCTGAGCGCTCCGCCGGCGCTCACACGATCCAGTGATCCACTCGCGAGCCGCCGGACGGAGGGCCCCGGACCGCTTGGATGGAGGGGACCCATCCGGTCCGTCGAGAGAGAGCCGCCCATGGCGAACACCTGGCTGCCGCCCGCCGAGTACGTCGACACCCTGCCGAGAGCGACGGCGTACGCCTGCCTCTACTTCACCGACACCGCCGGCCGCCCCTTCCAGCTCCGGGCCACCTACAGGACCGAGCTGTGGCAGTGGCCCGGCGGCAACATGGACCCGGGGGAGACCCCCTGGGAGACCGCCGTGCGCGAGTGCCGGGAGGAGACCGGGCTCGTCTTCACCGGCGAGCCGCGCCTCCTGGCCACCCACTTCGCCACCGACCGGGGCGAGGACTGGCCGGCCAACCACATCGGCTTCATCTTCGACGGCGGCGAGCTGACGGACGAGCAGATCGCCGCCGTCGTCCTCGACCCGGAGGAGCACAGCGAGTACCGCCTGCGCACCCTGGACGAGTGGGAACGGGAGATGCACCCGCGCGAGTTCGCCCGCCTGGTCGAGGTCGACCGGGCGCGGAAGACCGGCTCGACCGTGTACGTGGAGACCGGCGCCGCCGGAGCGTGACGGTGGGGCCCGTCCGCCGGGGCGGGCCCCACCCAAGAGGCGCTCAGGCCCCGCAGCCCACCATCGGGTGGGCGATGTCGACGACGAACCGCTCCGGCGAGTGCAGCTGGAAGGTCTTGTACGTGGGCTTGTGGTCGAAGGCGGCTCCGATGGTGACCACGCCCTCGAAGTCGCCGGTCAGGGCGACCCCCTTGAGCGCGGGCAGACCGGTCCTCACGAGCCGGGGGCCGTGGTAGACGGACCGGCCGGCGTCGTCGTGGGCGGCGGCGGGGGAGAGCTTGATCTCCAGGAAGAACCTGCCCGCCAGCGGGACCCGGTTCCCCGATCCGTCGTAGTGCAGCGAACGGACCTGATGGACGGTGACCGGGGGCAGTTTCCCCCGGACGTCGATCACGAGCCGGTCGAAGGCGGGGTGCCCGCCCCAGCGGGTGTCGACGACCAGGGCCGTGGCCGGGGTCGAGGCGCTCGGGGCGGGAGCGCCGGCCGCGTCCGCCGGGATCGTGGCGCCGATTCCGGCAGTCAGCAGGAGGCCCGCGGCGACGGCCGCGAGGGTGTGGCGGTGATGCATGACGTCCCCATTTCTGCTGTTCCGGGGACAGGGGTGTCACTGGCAGAGACAACCACCACAACCATACGGTTCCCTCCGATATGAGGGATATGGGGTAAAGTTCCTCATGTGCTGGAGTGCGACCGCCGACCTCTGGGCGGGTCTCGGGATCGCCGCCGTCGGCGTGGCCTCCCTCGCCTCCGTACGCCGCCCGGGGACGCGCCGCTCGCCGCCCTGCCCCTGCTCCTCGGCACCCACCAGACCGTGGAGGCCGCCGTCTGGCACGCCGGAGGCGGCACCGGGCCCGCCACCCTCGCCTGGGCCTTGATCGCCCTCCCCTGCTGCCCCTCTGGGTGCCGCTCGGCGTCCTGGCCGCCGCCCGCCCCGCCGACCGGCCGCGCCTGTCCGTGCCGCTCGCCGCCGGCCTCGCGACCGCCGCCGTCCTCGCGCACCGCCTCGCCACCCGCCCCGTCTCGGCCGAGATCCGCGGCCACGCCCTCGGCTACGCCGTCGACCTGCCGCACGCGCCGCCGGTGCTCGCCGGATACCTGCTCGCCACCGTCGGCGCCCTGCTCCTCGCCCGCGACCGGCTCCTGCGGGTCCTCGGGCTCCTGACCGGCCTCGGCGCCGGCGTCTGCGCCCTGCTGTGGCGCACGGAGTTCGTCTCCACCTGGTGCGCCCTCGCGGCGGTCGCCTCGCTGCTGCTGCTCGCCTGGGTCCGCGGGCGTCCGGGGCGGGATCCGGGTCCGACCGTAACCCCACGGCCCCTCAGCAGTTGACCAGGGCATGAAGAAGCGCAGCATGCTCGCCATCGCCTCCCTCGCCGCAGGCGTCGTCACCGCCATCGTCACGCCGCCGCCGCAGGCCAACGCCACCGAGAGCCCCTCGCCGGCACCACGGGGCTCCTCCAGGAGGACCAGACCTCGACCGTCCTCCACGACACCGTCCAGGGCGCCGAGGGCGCCCTCCGGAACCAGCAGGGCGGCGGGCTGCTCTGACCCCGCGTCCCAGGTGGCGGCCGGTGCCCCGCGTTCCCCGGCGGAGCGCGGGGCACCGGCACGCCGTGACCCGGTAGGAGGCGGCCCGTGCGCGCGCCGTGCGCGACTAATGACAGGATGTCCCCATGAGCGACAACGTTTACTTCGACATCACCATCAACGACGAGCCCGCGGGCCGCATCGTCTTCAAGCTGTTCGACGAGGACGTCCCGAAGACGGCGCAGAACTTCCGCGAGCTCGCGACCGGCGTGCACGGCTTCGGCTACGCCGGTTCCCCGTTCCACCGCGTCATCCCGGCGTTCATGCTCCAGGGCGGCGACTTCACCAACGGCAACGGCACCGGCGGCAAGAGCATCTGGGGCGAGAAGTTCCCGGACGAGAACTTCAAGCTGAAGCACGACCGCCCGTTCCTGCTCTCCATGGCGAACGCCGGCAAGAACACCAACGGCTCGCAGTTCTTCATCACCACGATCGTCACCGACTGGCTCGACGGCAAGCACGTCGTCTTCGGCGAGGTCGTCGAGGGCCAGGACCTGGTCAAGAAGATCGAGGGCCTGGGCTCCGCCTCCGGCGCCACCAAGGCCAGCATCAAGGTCGGCGCGTCCGGCATCGTGAAGTCCGAGGGCTGATCTCCTTCGCGATCCGAGCGAGGGCCCGGCGCCCTCGCTCACCCGGCCGGGGCGGGAGCGCGGTCCGTCGGACCCGCGCCCCGCCTCCGCCGCGGGCGGCCGTGCGCCCCTCAGGCGAAGGCCGGCGCGTTCCGCTCCGCCCACGCCGAGAAGGGCCGGGGCGCCCGCCCGAGCACCCGCTCCACGTCGGGGCTCACCCGCCGCTCCTCCGGGCGCGGCTCGCCCAGCACCGACAGCATCCCGTCGACGGCCTCCTCCGGCAGGAACCGCACCAGCTGCGCCCGTGCCTCGCCCGCGCTCTGCGCGACGAACTCCACCGGAGCGCCCAGCGCCTCGGCCAGCGCCCGCGCCTGCTCGCGCGGCGAGACCGCGACCGGCCCGGTCAGGACGTACGTCCGCCCGGCGTGCGCCGGATCGCGCAGCGCGGCCGCCGCGACCTCGGCGATGTCCACCGGGTCCACCACCGGCAGCGCCACATCGGCGAACGGCGCCACGACGGTACGGGCGGAGCGCACCGGTTCGGCCCAGAGGAAGGCGTTGGACGCGAAGCCGCCGGGCCGCAGCACCGTCCACGCGACGCCCGAGTCCCGTACCGCCGCCTCGAAGGCGCGCAGGACCTCGTGCGACACCGAATCGGTCCGCGTCCCCGCCACCTGCGAGGACTGGAACACGATCCGCCGCACCCCGCAGGCCACCGCCGCCGCCACGATCTCGCGCGGACGCAACTCGTCCCCGAGCCCCCCGACGAGCAGATACACGGCCTCGGCACCCTCGAACAGCCCCTTGAGGCCGTCGACGTCGGCCAGGTCGCCCTGTCGGTGCGCCACACCGGCGGGCAGGCCCCCGGCCGGACGGCGGCTCACCGCCGTGACCTCCTCGCCGGCCGCGGCCAGCAGCTCCACCAGCGGTCGCCCGACGTTTCCGGTCGCTCCGGTCACCACGATCACAACTGTTCCCCTCCAGGGAGTCGGTGGCGGAGCGCGAGCGCCCCGCCGTCTTCACGACCTCATCCTGGAAGGCGAACCGGCCATCTCCTGGCCAGTTTCACGAGCCGGTTCTCCCGGCGGCTACTCCTCCTCGCCGAAGCGCCGCTGGAACTTGGCGATCCGGCCCTCGGAGTCCACGGTCCGGGCCGTGCCCGTGTAGAACGGGTGGCTCTCGGAGGAGATCTCGACGTCGATCACGGGGTACGTGTGGCCGTCGTCCCACTCGATCGTCCGCTCGCTGGTCGCGGTGGACCGGGTCAGAAACGCGTACCCCGCGGAGCGGTCACGGAACACCACGGGGCCGTACTCGGGCTGCTTGTCCTTCTGCACGTGTCCTCCTCGGGCTGCCGCCCTGACTCGTCCGGCCTGATCGGCACGGCACCACCAGCCTCCCCGCGCCCCCGACCCCCGACCAGCGCCACGCACCCGACCGGGTGACACCCCGGACCGCTCAGCCGGTCTCCGCCCACCGTGCCGCCAGCAGCAGCGCGATGTCGTCCGGCCGGGACGTGGCGGCCCGGGCCTCCCGGATCAGCCGGTCGGCGGTCTCCGCGAGCGGCAGCGAACCCGTCGCGGCGAAGGCGTGGCTCAGCCGCCCGATCCCCTCGTCGATGTCGCGGCCCGGCCGCTCCACCAGGCCGTCCGTGAACAGCGCCAGGACGGCCCCCGGCTCCAGCCGCAGCCGCGTCAGCGGGTACGAGGCACGGGCGTCGACCCCAGCACCATGCCGCCCGCCAGGTCCACCTGCCGCGTCGTCCCGTCCGGCATCCGCACCAGCGGCTGCGGATGCCCGCCCGCACCGCCCGCGCCTCGCCCGTCCCCGGGTCGAGCAGGACGTAGCAGCAGCTCGCGAACTGCCCCGGATCCAGGTCGATCAGGAGCCGGTTGGTGCCCCGCATCACGTCCTGCGGACGGTGGCCCCCCAGCGCGAACGCCCGGACGGCACTGCGCAACTGCCCCATGGTGGCCGCGGCCGCCACGCCGTGCCCCTGCACGTCACCGATCACCAGGGCGAGCCGCCCCCGATCCGTCTCGATCACGTCGTACCAGTCGCCGCCCACGTCCATGCCCTGCGTGCCCGGCAGATAGCGGCCCACCGTCTCCACCCCGTCCCGCACCGGCAGCCGGTGCGGGAGCAGCGCGTCCTGGAGCCCCCGCGCGACCGCCGACTCCGTGTCGTACCGCTGCGCCCGCTCCAGGGCCTGCGCGATCAGCCCCGCGAGCGCCGTGAGGACGGTCCGCTCCTCCGGACTGAAGCCGCGCGGCTCGTCGAAACCGAGGATGCAGGAGCCCACCGGCCGCCCCGAGGCGATCAGGGGGAGGAAGGCCCGCGCGCCCGAGTGCGCGTCCATCGGGAGGTCGGGATACGCCCGGCCCAGCTGCTCCATGGACTCGAAGAACAGCGGCCTGCCGGTCGTCAGGGTCTCCACGCCCGGCATCCGGGTGTCCAGGGCCACCCCGTCGAAGGGTTCGAGGAAGCCCGGCGGGAAACCCGTCTCCCAGGCCAGATAGAGACGCCGGTCGCTCAGCAGATAGATCGCCAGCTGCCGCCCGCCGAACGCCGGCAGCAGCTCCTCCGTCACCACCGCCGACACCTGGCGCGCCGTCACCGCCTCGGAGAGCGCGATCGCCAGGGCCACCGGCCGGTACAGGGCCGCCGCCCGGTCGCCCGGTGCGGACAGGACGTCGTCGGTCCTGCGGGTGTGCGCCGGATCCGGCGCGACCCGCGCCGGATCCTCCTCCGGGACCAGCACCATCGTCACCCCGTCCCGGCCCGGGTGGAGCGAGACCGACAGCCACCGGCCCCGCTCCGGCCGCGCCAGGAAGCGCACCGGTTCGCCGGAGAGGAGGGCGGCGCAGCTGCTCCTCGTGGAAGGGGTGGCCGAACCAGGGCAGCGCCTCCCACAGCGGCCGGCCCGCCAGCGCCCCGCGCGGCCGGCCCAGCAGGCTCTCGGTGCGCTCGTTGACGTACGTGACGCGGCCGAGCCGGTCGATGGCCAGGATCGCCCGCGGCAGCCGGTCCGTGGCGTCCGAGCCGACCAGGCCCGTGCCGAGGTCCACGAGGGTGCCCTCCAGCCGCCCGCCGCCCGGGGAGGATCCGTGCCCGGCGCGGTCCGCCGGGCCCGCGCGGACACTTCGAGGAGGTGCAGGCCGCCGTCCGGGCCCTTCAGGCGGATCCTGCGGACCGACGGCCCCCCGTCCGTCCCCGTCGCCTGCCGGGCCGCCGCCCACAGCGCGTACCCGTCCTCGGGGTCGAGGAGGGACGTCAGCTTCTCGATCGAGCAGGGCGAGGCGATGCCCGCGCCGAGGATGGCGAGGAGCCCCTCGTCCAGCGTGACGGTGCCCGTCCCCAGGTCCCAGGCGAAGGAGCCGAACCGGACCGGCGGCCCCGAACCGGTGGGCAGCTGCACGCACACCGGGTCGCCGGGCCACTCGACCTCCGTCCCCTGCCGGGCCAGGTCCGCGAGGTCCTCGCCGAGGCGGAGCCCGCCCGCGTCATCCGGCTCCGGTCCCGGGCGCTCACCGGCACCCCGGGGTCGGCGCCCGCAGGGCCACGAGCACGCCGAAGCGCTCGCGGCCGGCGACCACCGGCGCGTACAGCGAGGCGAACGGGAAGGGAGGCTCGCCACCAGCTGCGGGAACCGCCGCATGGCCTCCTCGACGTCGGCGAGGTGGACGGACTGCCCCGAGCGGTGCACCTCCGCGACGGGGAACGGCCGGTTCGCGTGCATCCGCCACCACGGACGGAACAGCGGTCCCGGGAGTCCCACCAGGACCGCCATCCTCAACAGCCCCGGGGTGCCGGAGCGCAGGTACACCCGCCCGCGTACCCGCCGACCTCCTCCACCACCCCGAGCGCCGCCTCCGCCAGGGCCCACGTCAGCGCGCCGGAAGGAGGCCCGTCGTCGGCTCCGTCCCCGGACGGAAACCCGGTGCCGCCCGCCGGGCCGGGGCCGGACGCGCCGTACGAGGTCACACAGCCAGCATGCGCCCGAGGCGAAAGCCGCCGCATCCCGGACCGGAGCGGCGCCGGGCCCCGGCCCGGGGCGGCTCCGCGTCCGGACCGGACCCGCCCGCGGGGCGTGCTCGACACGCTCCCGCGCGCCCCGCCAGACGGTGTTGACCCCACGCGCCCGCGCCGTCACACTCGGTCGTCGACCGCCGCCACCGGCGCGCGGCGGCACGACCTCGCGAGCAGGGGGCACGATGACGGGCCAGGTTCTTCCGTACGACGTACACGGCGAGGGCCCCGGGAGGGCCCTCGTCCTCCACAACTGGTTCGGCGACCGCACCAGCTTCGCTCCGCTGCGCCCCCATCTGGACGGCGCCGTCGGCACGTACGCCTTCGTCGACTGCCGGGGCTACGGCGAAGCCCTCGACCACGCGGGCGCCTACACGATGGAGGAGGTCGCGGCCGACGCGCTCGCGGTCGCCGACGACCTCGGCTGGGACGAGTTCTCCGTCATCGGCCACTCGATGGGCGGCAAGGCGGCCCAGCTGATGCTCCTCGACGCCCCGGACCGGGTCCGTTCGATCATCGGCGTCTCGCCGGTCTCCGCGGCCGGCTTCCCGCTCGACGGGGAGACCTGGGAGCTCTTCGCCGGCGCCGCCGACGAACCGGCCAACCGGCGCGCGATCATCGACAACACCACCGGCGGCCGCTACGACGACGCCTGGCTGAGCGCGCTCGTCGAGCGTTCCGTCACCCGCTCCTCCGCGACGGCCTTCCGCGCCTACCTGGACTCCTGGTCCCGCACCGACTTCCACGAGCGCGTCCGCGACAACCCCACCCCCGTGCTGCTCGTCGTCGGCGCCCACGACCCCGCGCTCGGCGCCGAGGCGATGGAGGCCACCTGGCTGCGCTGGTACCCCAACGCCCGCCTCGAAGTCCTCAAGGACGCCGGTCACTACCCTCCCGAGGAGACCCCGCAGGCCCTCGCCGAGGCCATCGAGGCCTTCCTCGGCGCCTGAGGACACCCCGTCCCGGGTCTCATCCGAAGGTCGACGGAACCGACGACTTTCGAGGACAGCGGCGGGGCCCCTCGGCAGTGGATCATCGTGCTCACGACCTCAAGGGGCGGTCTTCCCGGGACCGTCCACGACCGGCAGGAGCACGACCGATGGGCCTCGCACAGTCTCAGCACCGCTTTCTCGTCCGGCAGAAGGTGACGCTGATGGCCAACCGGTACCTGGTGCACACCATCGGTCCGGACGGCAAGGAGGACGAACTCGTCGCCTTCGCGCACCAGAAGAGGATGGCGCTCAAGGAGCACGTCACCTTCTACACCGACGAGTCCAAGCGCCAGGTCCTCTTCACCTTCAAGGCCCGCCAGATCATCGACCTCGGCGCGACGTACGACGTGCTCGGCGCCAACGGCGCCCGACTGGGCGGCTTCCGGAAGGACTTCGGCGCCTCCCTGCTGCGCAGCACCTGGCACCTGAACCGGGAGGGCGAGGAGCGGGAGGCCGTCGGACAGGAGCGGAACGAACTGGTGGCGCTGTTGCGGCGCGCCTGGGACTTCCTGCCCCTGGACCTCCTTCCGTTCATCGTGCCGTACCACTTCGACTTCACCGAGGGAGGGCGCTCCGTCATGTCGGTGGACAAGCTCTTCGGGATCCGGGACCGGTACGTGCTCGACATAGCCGACCCGGAGCTCGACCGGCGGCTCGCCCTGGCCCAGACCGTGGCCCTCGACGCCCTCCAGTCCCGCTGACCCGGCCTCCGCCTTCCCGCGCCGCCCGCCCACCGGGCCTCCCCGTCGAGCGACCCGCCGCGTCTACCCTGGAGGAACGGGCGGGGAACGGGACACGGCGTTCCTCCCCGCGCCCGAGCCGCGTGGACGGAAGGGCGGCGGACCATGTTCTTCGGCGACCGCAGTGACGCGGGGCGGCAGCTCGCCGCCCGGCTCGACCACCTCAAGGGCCATGACGTCGTGGTCCTCGGGCTTCCCCGGGGCGGCGTCCCGGTGGCGGCGGAGGTCGCCGACGCCCTCGACGCGCCGCTCGACATCTGTCTCGTACGGAAGCTGGGCGTGCCCCATCAGCCGGAGCTGGCGATGGGGGCGATCGGGGAGGGCGGGGTGCGGGTGCTCAACGAGCGGGTGCTCCGGGAGACCCGGGTGGGCGAGCGCGACCTCGCCGCCGTGGAGGAGAGGGAGCACGCCGAGCTCGACCACCGGGCCCGGCGCTACCGGGGCAGCCGGACCTCCGTGCCCCTGGACGGGCGGACGGTCGTGGTGGTCGACGACGGGCTGGCCACGGGTGCCACGGCCCTGGCGGCCTGCCGGGTGGTGCGGGCCCGGGGTGCGGCGCGGATCGTCCTCGCGGTCCCGGTGGCGCCGAAGGGCTGGACGGCCCGCCTCGGCGGCGAGGCCGACGAGACCGTCAGCGTGCACGCGCCGGAGCTCTTCTTCGCGATCGGGCAGTTCTACCGGGACTTCTCACAGACCCCGGACGCCGAGGTCGTCGCGTGCCTGGACCGGAACAGGGCCGCGCGGGACCCCGTCGTGCAGGACACGGACGTGCGGATCCCGGTCGGCGGCGTCACCCTCGGCGGACGGCTCGCGGTGCCCGAGGACGCGCGCGGGCTCGTCCTGTTCGCGCACGGCAGCGGCAGCAGCCGCCACAGCCCGCGGAACCGGGCGGTCGCCGCGGCGCTCAACCGGGCGGGCCTGGGGACGCTGCTCTTCGACCTGCTGACCGAGGCGGAGGCGACCGACCGGGCCCACGTCTTCGACACCCCGCTGCTCGCCGGGCGGCTCGCCGGGGCCACGGAGTGGCTGTCCGGGCGGCCCGAGGGCGCCGGGCTCCCGCTCGGGTACTTCGGCGCGAGCACGGGCGCGGCCGCCGCGCTGTGGGCGGCGGGCGATCCCGCGTCCCCGGTGGGCGCCGTCGTCTCGCGCGGCGGCCGGCCGGACCTCGCGGCCGAGCGCCTGGCCCGGGTGCGCGCCCCGACGCTCCTGGTGGTGGGCGGCGCGGACGCGCTGGTCCTGGACCTCAACCGGCGGGCCCTGGCCCTGCTGCGCTGCGAGAACCGGCTCTCCGTCGTGGGCGGCGCCGCCACCTCTTCGAGGAGCCGGGCGCCCTGGAGGAGGTGGCGGACCTCGCCACCTCCTGGTTCGCCGAGCACTTCCGGCGTGCGGGGTCAGTACGCCGAGTTGACGTTGTCGATGGAGCCGTAGCGGTCGGCCGCGTAGTTGCAGGCGGCGGTGATGTTGGCGACCGGGTCGAACAGGTCCAGGGACGTGCCGGGCACGTGGTAGGCGAGGAAGGTCGGCTCGATGACCTGGAGGAGGCCCTTCGAGGGAGTGCCGGCGGAGGCGTTGGAGTCCCAGAGGTTGATGGCCTGGGGGTTGCCGGAGGACTCGCGCATGACGTTGCGGTAGATGCCGTCGTAGCTGCCGGGGATGCCCTGCTGGCTCATGATGGACAGCGACTCGCGGATCCAGCCGTCGAGGTTGTCGGCGTAGTTCGTGGCGGCGACCGGGGCCGCCCGGACGGCGGTGGGAGCGGCGACGGCGGGAACGGCCGCCGCGGCGGAGGCGCCCGTGCCGGTGGCGACGGCGGGGTGGCCGTCCGCTGCTCGGAGCGGCTCGCCCGCTCGGTCGCGGCGGACTTCTCCGCCTGCGCGGGGACGGCCTTCGCGGAATCCCGACGAATCGTCAGTTCAAGACCGGGGTGAATGAGTGACGGATTGTCACCCACGACGCTCTTGTTCGCGTGGTAAAGGCTCTTCCAGCCGCCCTGAATTCCCTTCTTGTGGGCGATCAGGAAAGCGAGTCACCGCTCACGACGGTGTACGTGCGCGCCGCGCCGGGGCGGCGGGCGCCTTCACCACGATCGGCGCGGCGGGCGCGGCGAGGGCCTGGGCGGCACCCGCCGGGGCCCCGACCACGGGCGCGGCACCGGCGACGGCCGGCGCGATCAGAGGCAGGGTGAGTGCGGCGCCACCCGTGCCGACCAGGGCGAGGCCGCGGGAGATGTGTCCGCGGCGGGGGCGGCGGTGCTTACCGTGAGCAGGCATGACGGGTTTCTCTCCGGCGCCTGCGAGGTGAGCTGTCGGGTTCGGACGGGAGATGTCCGGCCGCGCGCACGCGGCTGCACCCCGAGCCGTTCCGGATGGCCGGACCGGCGTATTCGTGGGTCCCCCGCTCCTGCCGTCGGGTGAAAGGGAGGTTTACCGAGCGGCGGCAGGATTGGGCGTTCCGCTCGAATGGAGGTGACCGTAGGCCAGTAATGCGAGGGATAACAAGGCGAGTGGGCCCCGGGAATCGGGAAATGGATCACGGAATTCGGGAAATTCAAGATCGATGCCGTACCGGTGATGTCGAACTTCCTTGTGCCGCACGGGGTGGGAGGGGCGTCTCCGGGGTGCGGGGGCGGGTGAGTGAGTCGCGTCACGCGGAGAACAATGTCCGAATATGGGAGTTAATTCCGTGGTGGGTAAATAAGGGGGAATTCGCGCGACGGGGTGCGCGGGAGAGGTGACCCCTCTGGCGGGTCAAAACGCGCAAAACCGACATTTGTCTTGAAAGATGAGGCCAGTCGACCCAGGAGCCACCCCATGCCGCCCTCCACCTCCCTGCTCAGCCCCGACAGCCTCGACCGCGAGGCGGCCGCCCTCTTCGAGAGCGCCGCCTGGCAGCGGATCGTCACGGACTGGACCGCCCCCGAGGTGCCGGGGCCGACCGCCCCCGAGATGCCGGAACCGGCCGCCCCCGAGGACCCGCCGCCGGCGGAGGAGGGCTGGCGGGGCTGCTCAGCGTGCCGGTGGACCGGCTCGTGGCCGACGCGCTCGCCGCGCTGCCGCCGGAGCTCCCCGCCGAGCGCCGCATCCCGGGACGGCTCGGAGCCGTGCTGCCCGACCGGCTGCACACGTGGCGCCGCATCGGACAGGCCGACCTGCGCCCCTCGGTCCACCTCGGCTACGCCCGCCTGGTGCTGGCGGAGTGGGGCTGGCAGAACGCCCCGTACAAGCTGCGCGACACCAGGGGCGCCCGGTGCGTCTGCGGCGCCCTCCTCGCCGCCCACCGCCTCGGCTACGGCGGCGCGGACACCATGAACGAGGCGGCCGCGTGGATCATGACCGAGCTCCGGTCGCGGGGTGGCAGGGCTGATCGGGCCGTGGAACCGGGCCCCTGGCCGTACGGCCGCCGACGCGGTGGCCCTCCTCGACGCCACGGTCCGCCGCGCCGCGCACGCCGCCGCTGACGGTGCGTCATGTGCCGGGCGGCGACCGGAAGGCCGCCGCCCGGCACACGGGGAGAGGGGATCAGCCGCTGACGCTCGGGGCGCCGGTCTCGATGTGGCCGGTGTACCGGCGCGACCAGGTGCCGTCGATGTCGGCGAGGATCGTGAAGTCGTACCAGCCGCCGTTGTACGCCACCGCGTTGAAGAAGTCCTCGCGGCTGGAGTTCGCCGGCACCGTGTAGGTCCACGGCCCGTCCGAGCGGTAGGCGTTCGAGCGGATCGTGAAGGTGACCGGACCGGAGGAGGTGTTGGTCATCTTGAACCAGAGGGCCGTCTTGCCCGTCCCGCTCTCGGGTGCGAACCGGGCGGCCACCTCGACGGCCTTGCCCGCCTTGGAGGCGTCCCCGATGAAGCGCCGCAGGAAGCGGTTCGGGCCCATCATCGAGATGTCGTACTTCCCGGACCCCGAGCCGAGGCCGATGTTGAAGTAGTCCGTGGAGGTGGTGCCGGGGTCGACGGTGTACTGCCAGGCGGCCGTGTCCCGGTACTGGTGCGGGTGGATCGAGAAGTGCGCCGACCGCTTGGCCTCCGCGCCCTGGTTCGTCATCGAGAACCAGGCCAGGATCTTGCCCGCGGCCCCGAACTCGAAGCGGTCGAGGTTGCCGTTCACCTGGTACGGCAGGGCGCGCGCCGGCCGCGTGCCGGACTCCTGGGCGGGCAGCGCGTTGTTCTGGGGCGCCGGGTTCGGCAGCGGGCCGCAGGTGGCCTGCCCGATCACCTTCGCCGTCGAGGGCAGCCCGGCGGGCACTCCGTACACCGGGTTGGCGAAGTCGAAGACCCCGGTCAGGTCGCCCGTCACCTTCCGCCGCCAGTCGCTGATGTTGGGGCAGGTCGCCGGGGTGCCGAGGGCCGCCGTCCAGGTCTCCATGAAGCGCAGCACCGAGGTGTGGTCGAAGACCTCGGAGCTCACCCAGCCGCCCCGGGTCCACGGGGACATGACAAGCATCGGGACGCGGAAGCCGAGCCCGATCGGCACGCCGTCGATGTACTCGCCCGCGGTGCCCGGAGGGGCGACCGGCGGCGGCACGTGGTCGAAGAAGCCGTCGTTCTCGTCGTAGTTGAGGAACAGCACGGTGGAGTCGAACACCTCGGCGTTCGCGGCCAGCGCGCGGTAGACCAGGTCGACGAAGTGGGCGCCGTCCCCCGGAGGGGCGTAGGGTGCTCGGAGAAGGCCTCGTTCGCCACCACCCACGACACCTGCGGCAGGGTGCCCGCGACGACGTCGGCGCGGATCGCCGCGGCGATGTCGTCCGGCGTCGAGCCGGTGACCTTCGGGACCGAGCCCATGCCCCGGTCGTACAGCGGGTCCCCGGGCTTCGCGTCGGTGAACTTCTTGAAGTACGCGAGGCCGTTGTCGCCGTAGTTGTCCTGGGCGTTCTGGTAGACCTTCCAGCTCACCCCGGCGCGCTGGAGGGCCTCGGCGTACGACTCCCAGGTGAGGCCCGACTCGTCGCCCCCGTCCTTGCTGGAGGCGTCGACCTTCCCGCTCCACAGGAACGTGCGGTTGGGGCCCGTGGCGCTCAGCGTCGAGCAGAAGTACGCGTCGCAGATCGTGTAGTTGTCGGCGAGCGCGTAGTGGAACGGGATGTCGCCGCGGTCGAGGTGGCCGAGCGAGCGGGTGTTGCCCACGCCCGTGACCCAGTTGTCGAGGCGCCCCTTGTTCCAGGCGGCGTGCTGTGAGGTCCAGCTGTGCGGCAGGTCGCCGTTGCACTGCGCGAGGGTCTCGCCGTCGACGCCGCCGGCGGCCGGGGTGTCACTGAGCTTCCAGGGGTACTGGCGGCCGCCCCAGTTGGGCTGGTTGAACATGCCCCAGCCGCCGGGCAGGTTGCCCGCGGCGCGGTCGCCGAAGCCCCGCACGCCCTTCAGGGTGCCGAAGTAGTGGTCGAAGCTGCGGTTCTCCTGCATGAGGATCACCACGTGCTTCACGTCGGTGAGCGTGCCGGTCGCGGTGCTCGCGGCCGCGGACGCCTGGAGCGGCGGCAGTGCCGCCCCCGCCACGAGCCCCGCGCCGATCCCGACGAACCCCTGCGGCTGATGGGAATCATGCCCCGCCCCTCCTGTCACGGTGTGCCCCAGCGGCACGTCGGAGACATGATGGGGAGGCGAGCGTAAAGGTATACGTCCGTGCGGTAATTACTGCATGAACACACAGAGGCCCTGAGATACCCAGCCCCGATTGGTCCGCATTCAGACCAATGAGTCAGACGGTGAGGACCTTCACTCCGGCTTCGGTGAGCTGCCCGATCGTCTCGGGGTGATGCCGGTGTCGGTGACGAGCAGGTCGATCCGGTCCAGGCCGCAGATCCGCGCGAACGCCCTGCGGCCCATCTTCGAGGAGTCGGTCACCACGACGACCCGGCTCGCCCGCTCCGCGAAGAGCCGGCTGATGCTCGCCTCGTCCTCCTGGTGCGCCATCACGCCGAGCTCGGGGTCGACCCCGTCGACGCCGAGCACCACCACGTCGAGCACCACCTCGTTGAGCACGCCGACCGTGAGCGGGCCCACCAGCTCGTAGGTCTGGGGCCGGGCGACCCGCCGGTGGTGACGATCTTGATCTGCGGGCGCACCGCCAGCTCGCCCGCGATGTTCAGCGCGTTGGTGACCACCGTCAGCGCGGGACCGGCCGGCACCGCCGCTCCTGGGCCTCGGCGCGGCCGCTCGCGAACCGCAGCGCGAGCGCCCGCGCGACCTCCGTCGTCGTCGTGCCCCGTTGAGCCCGACGACCTCGCCGGGCGCGACCAGGTCCGCCACCGCCTCCGCGATCCGCCGCTTCTCCGGCGCGTGCCGCGTCGACTTGTACCGCAGGGGCAGCTCGTACGAGACGCCGTGCACGACCGCCCCGCCCCGCGTCCGTACGAGCAGCTGCTGCTCGGCGAGCTCGTCCAGGTCCCGGCGGATCGTGGCGGCGGAGACGTCGAGCGCGGTCGCCGCCTCCTCGACCTCCAGTTTCCCCGAGGCCGCGAGCAGCTCCAGGAGCGTGTTCCACCGCTCGTGCTTGGACATGGGTCCCTCCCTCCACCGGGGCCGTGCCCGCATGACCACCCCGCTCGTGCGCGCGTCCGATTCTAGCCGCCGACAGGCGCGAGATCTGGAAAGGGGATGCACTTTTCTGCTTGAATGAGCGCGTCTTCAAGCATCTTCCATCATCATCGCGCACTCTTCTTGCAAGGAGATCGGCATGACCACCACCCGCACCGCCGAGGAGATCGCCTCCCAGCCGGCCACCTGGCGCCAGGCGGCCCGCACCCTGTCCCAGCACGTCGCGGCCCTGCCCCGACGCGGCGAGCGGGTCGCGGTGATCGGCTGCGGCACCTCCTGGTTCATGGCCCTGGCCTACGCGGAGCTGCGCGAGTCCGGCGGGCACGGCGAGACCGACGCCTTCGCGGCCTCCGAGTTCCCCTACGGCCGCCGCTACGACCGGGTCGTGGCCATCACCCGCTCCGGCACCACCAGCGAGGTCCTCGCCGTCCTGTCCCGGCTGCGCGGCACGGTCCCCACCGGCGCGATCACCGCGGACCCCACGACCCCGGTGATGGACCTCGCCGACGAGGTCGCCGTCCTGGACTTCGCCGACGAGGAGTCCGTCGTCCAGACCCGTTTCGCGACCACCGTGCTCGCCCTCTTCCGCGCGCACCTGGAGTCCGAGGACGCCCTCCCCGAGGGACTCGGCACCATCGAGGACGCCGCGCGGGACGCCGAGCGGGCCGTCGTCTCCCCGCTCGACGAGAGCGTGCGCACGGCCGAGCAGTTCACCTTCCTCGGCACCGGCTGGACCTACGGACTCGCCCTGGAGGCGGGCCTGAAGATGCGCGAGGCGGCCGGCGCCTGGACCGAGGCGTACCCGGCGATGGAGTACCGCCACGGCCCGATCAGCATCACCGGCCCCGGCCGCGTGACCTGGGGCTTCGGCGCCCTGCCCGCCGGGCTCGCGGACGAGGTCCGCAAGGTCGGCGGCACCCTCGCCGAGAGCGACCTCGACCCGCTCGCCGACCTCGTCCGCGCCCAGCGCCTCGCCGTCGCCGTCGCCGAGGCGCAGGGGCTCAACCCGACACCCCGAAGAACCTGACCCGCTCCGTCGTCCTCTCCGACGTCCATGCCTGACCGCCGCCCCGCGCCCGCCCACCATCCGGGAGAAGCAGCATGCCGCTGACGCCCACCGACGAGATCGTCCGCCGCGCCCGCGCCGCGGGCACCGGGGTGGGGGCGTTCAACGTCCTCCAGCTCGAACACGCCCAGGCCATCGTGACCGGCGCCGAGAACGCCGACCGGCCGGTCGTCCTCCAGATCAGCGAGAACACCGTCCGCTACCACGGCGCCCTGGAACCGGTCGCGCTCGCCTCCCTGGCCGTCGCCCGCGCCGCCAAGACGCCCGTCGCCGTCCACCTCGACCACGCCGAGAACCCCGACCTCGTCCGCGAGGCCGTCGCCCTCGGCCTGGGCTCGGTCATGTTCGACGCCTCGAAGCTCCCCTACGCGGAGAACGTCGCCGCGACCCGCGAGGTCGTGGAGCACTGCCACCGCCACGGCGTCTGGGTCGAGGCCGAACTCGGCGAGGTCGGCGGCAAGGGCGGCGCCCACACCCCGGGCGTGCGCACGGACCCCGAGGAGGCCCGCGCCTATGTCGCCGCCACCGGCGTCGACGCCCTCGCGGTCGCGGTCGGCAGCGCGCACCAGATGACCACCCGGGACGCCGTCCTCGACCTCGGCCTGATCGCCCGGCTGCGCGCGGCGGTGGACGTCCCGCTCGTCCTGCACGGCTCCTCGGGCGTCTCGGACGCGCACCTCGCCGAGGCGGTCACGGCGGGCATGACCAAGGTGAACGTCTCCACCCATCTGAACAAGGCCTTCACCGAAGCCGTCCGCACCCACCTCGCCGAACACCCCGCCACGGTCGACCCGCGCCACTACCTGACCCCGGCCCGCGCGGCCGTGGCCCGCGAGGTCGCCCACCTCCTGGCGGTCCTGACCCCGTGACCCCGTCCGGCCGGGCCTCCTGAAGCGACGTCAGGAGGCCCCCGTACGGGTGCGTCCTACTCGTCCCGGACGACCGGTTCGGCGACGAAGAGGGGATCTCCCGGTCGGTCCTGCGCTGGTAGTCGGCGTAGTCCGGGAACGCGGCGACGGCCCGCTCCCACCACGCCCGGCGCTCCTCGCCCGTGACCAGGCGGGTCTTCATGTCCCACAGCCGCGTGCCGTCGCGCAGTTCGACCAGGGGCGTGGCGACCAGGTTGTGGTACCAGACGGGGTGCTTGACCGCGCCGCCGTTGGACGCGACGAGCGCGTAGGCGCCCTCGTGCTCGACCCGCATCAGCGGGGTCTTGCGGAGCTTGCCGCCCGGGCGCCGAGGTTGGTGACCAGGACGACGGGAGGCCCCGCATCGTCGTGCCCTCGGTGCCGCCGGACGACTCGTACAGCTCGACCTGCTCGCGCACCCACGACGTCGTGCTGGGCTCGTACTCGCCTTCGAGGGGCATGGAATGGGCCTCCTTCCGGATGGCGGCCGGTGTCGCCGGCCTGCTCGCCCCGACGCTATCCGACACCTCGCGCTCCGGGCGGCGGACGCCGCCGTCGGGGCGTTGTCGGTGCCGGCCCGTAGGGTCGTGTCCGACGGTAGGGCAGTGGCGCGACACGCGGGGAGAGTTCGGCATGCGGGAGTTGTTCCTGACGGAGGAGCGGGCGTACATCCGGTGGATCGACCTGCCGGGCGAGGGCCCCGTGCGGGTGTTCGTCCACGGCCTCGGGTGCACGGCGGCCTCCGACTTCGCCCACATCGCGGTCCGTCCCGCACTCGGCGGCGGCCGGGCGCTCCTGGTGGACCTGCTCGGGCACGGACTGAGCGACCGGCCCGCGGACTTCGACTACCGCATGGAGTCCCAGGCGGCCGCGGTGGCCGCCGTCCTCGACCACCTCGGTGTCGCGGGGCGGACCTCGTCGGGCACTCGATGGGCGGCGCCGTGGCGATCCATCTGGCGGCGGCCCGTCCGGACCTGGTCGCCCGGCTCGTGGTGGCCGAGCCGAACCTGTACGCGGGCGGAGGGGCGTTCAGTTCGCCGGTGGCCGCGCAGGACGAGGACGCGTTCGTGGCGGAGGGCTTCGCCCGGATGCTCGCCGGCACCGACCGCCCGGACTACGCGGCCCGGCTGCGGCTCGCCGACCCGCGCGCCGTCCACCGCAGCGCGGTCGCCCTGGTGGAGGGCGGCGTGCCCGCGCCGGGGACCTGTTGGCCGGGCTTCCGGCGCCCCGGACCTTCCTCGTGGGGGAGGCGAGCCTGCCGGACGCCGACGCGGAGAAGGCGGCCGCGCTCGGCATCCCGGTGATCGAGGTGTCCGGCGCGGGGCACAACCTGATGCTGGACAACCCGGACGGCTTCGCCACGGCCCTCGCGCTCGCCTTCGCGGACGATCCGACGGGCCCGGTTCCCGGCCACCGGAGCGTCTGATCCAGCCAGGTGAGAGCCCGTTCGAGGGGGTTCGATTGCAGGCGTATGGCGGATGCATGACAAGACGTCAACTTCCTTGAGCCGCGCCCCGGGGAGCGGCCAGGCTGCTGATCACGCCGGGACCGGACACACCGGTTCCGACCGTGTACGTGGCCCCACGTGCACCCCCACAGTCGTGCCGCCCCACTCGTCGGGCGCGACGTCCATGAGGAGGACTCCTCGCAATGGCACTCCCCAAGACCAAGAAGACCCGCCTCGCCGTGACGGCCTCGGCCGCGACCGCCGCCGCCCTGCTCGGCACCTTCGCCGCCGTCCCCGCCCAGGCGGCCCCGCCGAGGGCACCGTCCTCGCGGCGGGCTCGGCCGACGCGGTCCCCGGCAGCTACATCGTCACCCTCAAGCAGGGCGCGGGCTTCAAGGCCGCCTCCGCCAAGGGCCGGAACCTGATAGCCGGCTACGGCGGCACGGTCCGCAAGACCTTCGGCTCCGCCCTCAACGGCTACACGGCCACCCTCGGCGCGACCGAGGCCCGGCGCCTCGCCGCCGATCCGGCCGTCGCGTCCGTCGAGCAGAACCAGGTCGTCCGCGCCGACGCCACCCAGGCCGGCGCGCCCTGGGGCCTGGACCGCATCGACCAGGCTGACCTGCCGCTCTCCGGCACGTACACCTACCCCGACAGCGCCGGTGCCGGCGTCACCGCCTACGTGATCGACACCGGCGTCCGGATCACCCACTCCGAGATCGCCGGGCGCGCCGTGAACGGCTACGACGCCGTCGACAACGACTCGGTCGCCCAGGACGGCAACGGACACGGCACCCACGTCGCCACGACCATCGCCGGCTCCACCTACGGCGTGGCCAAGGCGGCGAAGATCGTCGCCGTCCGCGTCCTCGACAACAACGGCTCCGGCACCACCGCCGGCGTCATCGCGGGCATCGACTGGGTCACCGCGAACCACGCGGCGGGCGCCCCCGCCGTGGCCAACCTCTCCCTCGGCGGCGGCGCCTCCACCGCCCTCGACAACGCGGTGAAGAACTCCATCGCCGACGGCGTCACCTACGCGGTCGCCGCCGGCAACTCCGGCACCAACGCCTCCTCCTCGTCGCCCGCCCGGGTCGCCGCCGCCCTCACGGTCGGCGCCACGAGCAACACCGACGCCAAGGCCAGCTGGTCCAACTACGGCTCGGTCCTCGACCTCTTCGCCCCCGGCGTCTCCATCACCGCGGGCTGGAACACCAGCGACACCGCCACCAACACCATCTCGGGCACCTCGATGGCCACCCCGCACGTCGCGGGCGCCGCCGCGGTCTACCTCGCCGGCCACCCCTCGGCCACCCCGGCCCAGGTCGCCACCGCCCTGGTGAACGGCGCCACGCCCAACAAGGTGACCAGCCCCGGCAGCGGCTCCCCGAACCGCCTCCTGAAGATCGTCCAGTAGGAGGACGAGGCACCGCCCCGGAGGCCGCCGGCTCCTCCGGGGCGGTTCCCTTCCACCACACTCCGTCCACCGGACAGCGCGTCGCGTCGCCCTCCACGGCGCCGACGCCGACCCGACGGAGCTCACACAGCCGTCGAAGACCGCCGGTCAGGCCCGTCGAACCCGGGCTCGCTCGGACCGCGCAGCGGCAGGGGGCGGCTGAAGACGAGATTGGTGGTCGTGCTGCCGAACTCCGCGAGCGCCTCCACGATCCCCTCCAGGTGCGCCATCGACGTGGCGGCGACCTTGAGGACGTAGCAGTCGTCCCCCGTCGTACGGAGACACTCCAGGATCTCCGAGCGCTCGCCGAGCAGCCGGCGCAGCGGCTCGTGCCGGGTCCCCGGGTACTTGAGCCGGACGACCGCGAGGACCGCGTACCCGATCCGCTCCAGATCCACCTCCGCCCGGTAGCCCGTGACCACCCCCGACTCCTCCAGGCGTCGCACCCGCTCCTTCGTCGCCGAGGCGCTCAGGTTCACCCGCCGTGCCAGCTCCGTGTACGCGATCCGGCCGTCCCGCTGAAGCTCCGTCAGGATCGCCCAGTCCGTCCCGTCAAGACTCTCGGTCATCCGATCAGATTACCGGCGAATCCACGGTCGAACGGCCCCTGAACAGGCGGGAATCACTTCTGGTCACCCCTCGCGCCTGGCTAGCCTCTGCCGAGTGAAGATCGGAGTCAACATCCTCAACTTCGGCCCCGGCGCCGACCCCGGAATGCTGCGCAGCTGGGCCCAGACCGTGGAAGGCCTCGGCTACGACCTGCTGATGGTCTCGGACCACATCGCCATTACGCCCGACGTGGCCGAGCGCTACCCGGCCCCCTTCTACGAGCCGTTCACCACCCTGTCCTGGCTGGCCGGTGCCACCACCCGTGTCCGCCTCGGCACGACCGTCCTCATCGCCCCCTACCGGCACCCGCTGCTCACCGCCCGCATGGCGGCCAACCTCGACGCCCTGAGCGGCGGTCGGCTCGTCCTCGGCATGGGGGTGGGCTGGGCACGCCAGGAGTTCGCCGCCCTCGGGATCCCGTTCGAACGCCGGGGACGGCTCACCGACGAACACCTCCAGGCCCTGCGCGAGGCATGGGCCGACACCGCCGCCTACGGAGAGCGCCGCATCCCGGTCTGGATCGGCGGTCACAGTGATCCGGGCCTGCGCCGCCCGTACGGTTCGGGGACGCCTGGCACCCCTGCGCCGGACCCTGCCGCAGCTGAGGGAAGGCGCCGCCAGGTTGAAGGAGTACGCGGACGAGCTGCGCCTTCCACAACCCGCCCTGGCCCCCGTATCGCCCTCAGGCTCACCACCGCACCGGTCGGCGGACCGGACCGCCTCGCGGGGAGGGACGATCGAACAGATCATGGACGACCTCGACCAGCTGCGAGGCATGGGCGCCGAGGCCGTCGTCCTCGACCCGTACAGCGGCGACCCCACGACACCGCACACCCGCAGGCCGCCTGGCAGGCACTCGCCACCGTGGCCGCGCACCTCTCCCCGCACCGCACCCGAACGGAGCCGTCATGACGACAGCCGACGACCGCACCCTCCTCCGCCGCGCCGTCGCCCTCGCGGCCACGGCGCGGGAGTCGGGCAACCCGCCGTTCGGCTCGCTCCTCGCGGCACCCGACGGGACGGTCCTGGCGGAGGAACACAACACCACCCTCACCGACCGGGACATCACCGCCCACCCCGAACTGAAACTCGCCCGGTGGGCGGCCCGGGAACTCGCCCCAGACACAGCGGCCGAGACCACGATGTACACCAGCTGCCAGCCCTGCGGCATGTGCGAAGCGGTCATCCGGCAGGCGGGCCTGCGCCGCGTCGTGTACGCCCTCTCCAACGCACAGCTCCTCGACATCCGCCCCGGCAGCGGCCGCCCGCCCGTGCCGCAGGACGGCCCCGCGCTGCTCGACGAGGTACGGGCCGTGGTCGAGCCGTACTACCGCTGACCCGGTCGCGGCGGCCCTCGCCCTCTTGCGTGGGACGGGACTCCGGATGCGTCAGGACGGGGCCATGACCGAGATCCGCACCTCGGCTCCGGCGAGCTGATCGGCTTCGCGGGGCTCTCCGTGCCGGAGTTCCTGCCGGAGGTGCTCCCCGCCGTGGAGATCGGCTGGCGTCTGGGACGGCAGTTCTGGGGCCAGGGGTACGGCTCCGAGGCCGCCCACGCGGTCCTGGAGTTCGCGCTCCAGGACCGCGGGCTCGACCGGGTCGTCGCCATCACCCACACCGGCAACCGGGCCTCCGAGAACATCATGCGCAAGCTCGGCATGGTGGCGGAGCGGGAGACGAGCCACCCGGTCTTCGGCCTCCCCCTGCGGGTCTACGCCATCGACCTCACCGAGTACCAGGCCTGAGACCACCGGGACCCGTCGGAGAGCCGTCAGTGGCGTTCGGGCAGGTCCCGCTCCGCCGGCAGCGACGAGAAGTCACGCGCCGAGGGCGCCGAGGCCCTCGCCTTCTTCTTGCCGCAGAAGGCCGCCTCCAGCGTTCCGCCGAGTGCCGTGTTGGCGGTGCCGTGGTTCGAGGTGTTCGCCATGGCCGACAGGCTGCGCAGACCGTCGCGGGTCGAGAAGGCGTACGTGTAGAAGCCCTGCACGGTCCCGGTGTGCCCGTACACCCGGGTGCCGCAGGACAGGTCGTAACGACGCAGCCCGAGACCGTAGAACCGGGTGCCCGTGGTGCCCGCAGGCGTGACCGTCGTCATCGCCTCCAGCATCGCCGGGGACAGCAGCAGGCCGCCCATGAGCGCGCTGGTGAAGGTGTTCAGATCGGCCGGGCTGGAGATGACGGCACCGGCGGACTGCGCCCAGGACACGGTCTGCTCCGTGGAGTCCACGAGCGGGTCGCCGTCCGCGTCCGGGTGCAGATAACCCCGTACGCGCAGGCCCGCGATGTGCGTGTCGGGGTGGACGTACGAGGTGTCGCGCAGGTCCAGCGGCTGGAAGATCCGCCGCTCGTACGCCTCGGACACCGGGGCGCCCGTGAGCTTCTCGATGAGCATGCCGACGACCACGAAGTTCGTGTTGGAGTACGCGTAGGCCGCCCCGGGCCGGTTGGTGCGGGGCTCGCTCAGGAGAGGTCGACGAGCTTCTGATAGCCGAACACCCGGTTCCGCACGGCCTCAAAGCCCGGCACGGTGTCGGCGAACATGGCGTTCGTGTAGTCGGCGAGCCCGCTGCGGTGGGTGAGGAGGTGGCGGACCGTGATGCGGTCGTCGGGGAGCAGTCCGGGCAGGTAGCGGTTGACGGACGCGTCGAGTGCGAGCCGGCCCTCCTCCACCAGTTGCAGCAGCACGACCGTGGAGAACGTCTTGCTGACGCTCCCGATCCGGAACCGCGCGCGGATGTCCATCGGCGCCCCCGACACCCGGTCCCGGACCCCGACCGTCCGGCTCTCGACCCCCTCGGGGCCGGAGAACCGGGCCATCGCCCCCGGCGCGCCGTTCGCCACCGCCGAGTTCAGCGCGGCGACCACACCCCCCAGGTCGGGAGCGGGCACCGAGGGCGCGGCCGCGACGGGTACGGCGAACGCGCTGGTGGCGGGCACGACACCCGCCGCGAGCGCGGCGATCAGGGCGGCGCTCACGGCCGGACGGCGGTGCGACGACAGGGGCACGGTGACTCCTCGGCTTCTTCCGGATCGGGCGGCGTCGGTACGGCGCCCGGCGGGCGGGCCGTGGCCGCGGGGACCGAGCGGCCCCCTTGTGCCCACGATCATGGGGTCCGCCGTCCGCGAACCGTCTCTGACACGGGGGAACTGTTCCGGACGGAGTAGTCCCGACCCGCCATCGGGCGACCGCGTGGCCGCTCGTCGCTCCCGGACCGCCACTGACCAGCGAGGACACCCGGCCGCGTACCCTCGTGGGCGTGTCTTCCTCACGTCTCCACCGCGTCGCCGTCCTCGTCCTCGAAGGCGCGAAACCCCTCGATGTCGGAATCCCCGCGCAGGTCTTCACGACCCGGGCGAGCATGCCGTACGAGGTACGGGTCTGCGGCGCCGAACCCGGCGTCGTGACCGGCGGCGACGGCCTCGCGTACCAGGTCGCCCACGGCCTGGAGGCGCTCGCGTGGGCCGACATCGTCTTCGTCCCCGGCTACCGCCATCCCGACCGCGAGGACCCGCCCCGGGCCGTCGTCGACGCGCTGATCGCCGCCCACGACCGGGGGCGCGGCTCGCCGCCATCTCGACGGGGGCCTTCGCCCTCGCCGCCACCGGCCTCCTCGACGGCAAGCGCGCCACGACGCACTGGCACTACGCGCGGGCGCTCGCGGCCAAGCGCCCCCTGATCCACGTCGACGAGAACGTCCTCTTCGTCGACGAGGGCAGCATGCTCACCTCCGCCGGCGCCGCCTCCGGCATCGACCTGTGCCTGCACATCCTGCGCCGCGACCTCGGCATCGCCGCCTCGAACCACGCGGCCCGGCGCCTCGTCGCCGCCCCGTACCGCAGCGGCGGCCAGGCGCAGTACGTGCCGCGCAGCGTGCCGGAGCCGCTCGGCGAGCGGTTCGCCGCCACCCGGGAATGGGCGCTGCACCGGCTCGGCGAGCCCCTCACCCTGGAGATACTCGCCCGGAACGCGGCGGTGTCACCGCGCACCTTCTCGCGCCGGTTCGTCGAGGACACCGGCTACACGCCGATGCAGTGGGTCATGCGCGCCCGCATCGACATGGCCCGTGAACTGCTCGAACGCTCCGAGCGGGGCGTCGAGCAGATCGCCGCCGACGTCGGCCTGGGCACCGGGGCGAACCTGCGCCTGCACTTCCAGCACATCCTCGGCACCACGCCGAGCGAGTACCGGCGCACGTTCGCCCAGGGGGAGTGAACCGGGCATATCGGAACCCCGGCGGGATCCTGGCGCGATACTTGCGGACCGTGGCGATCACGCCGCTGGTCGGGGGGTGCGTTCCGCGCGAGCCTTGGTGGCGAATCGGAAGGTCGGAAGGGACACCCCACTCATGACTCGCATCGCCATCAACGGTTTCGGTCGCATCGGACGCAACGTGCTCCGTGCGCTCCTGGAGCGCGACACCGACCTCGAGGTCGTCGCCGTCAACGACCTGACCGAGCCCACCGCCCTCGCGCGCCTCCTCGCCTTCGACTCCACCTCGGGCCGTCTCGGCCGCCCGGTCACCGTCGACGGGGACACCCTCGTCGTCGACGGCCGCCGCATCAAGGTGCTCGCCGAGCGCGAGCCGGCGCAGCTGCCCTGGGCCGAGCTCGGCGTGGACATCGTCCTGGAGTCGACCGGCCGCTTCACCTCGGCCAAGGCCGCCCGCCAGCACCTCGACGCCGGGGCCAGGAAGGTGCTCGTCAGCGCGCCCGCCGACGGCGCCGACGTCACCCTCGCGTACGGCGTGAACGCCGACGCGTACGACGCCGAGCTGCACACGATCGTCTCCAACGCCTCCTGCACGACCAACGCGCTCGCGCCCCTCGCGAAGGTCCTCGACGACCTCGCCGGCATCGAGCACGGCTTCATGACGACGGTCCACGCCTACACGCAGGAGCAGAACCTGCAGGACGGCCCGCACCGCGACCCGCGCCGCGCCCGCGCCGCCGGCGTCAACATCGTCCCGACCTCCACGGGCGCCGCGAAGGCCATCGGCCTCGTCCTGCCGAACCTGGACGGCAAGCTGTCCGGCGACTCGATCCGCGTGCCCGTCCCGGTCGGCTCGATCGTCGAGCTCAACACCACCGTCGCCCGCGACGTGACCGTCGAGGACGTCCTCGCGGCCTACCGCACCGCCGCCGAGGGCCCGCTGGCCGGGGTCCTGGAGTACTCGGAGGACCCGCTGGTCTCCGCCGACATCGTGGGCAATCCGCACTCGTCGATCTTCGACTCGGCCCTCACCCGCGTCGAGGGACGCCACGTCAAGGTCGTCGCCTGGTACGACAACGAGTGGGGCTTCTCGAACCGCGTGATCGACACCCTCCAGCTCCTCGCGGGCTGACGACGGGACGAACGGCAGGCTCCCCCCGGGTGGGGGAGCCGGCACCGTCACACGCCGACTCACACCGCACGGAGTCGGCGTGTGACGCGTTTCGGGGAAGAGGTTCGGCGGGAAAACCGTTCGCCCCGTTCTCCGGCCGGATGACAGGGTGCGGTGCATGGCGACACCCCCGTACCAGATCCGTGCCGACCACGACGCCCGCACGATCGTGGTCTACCAGGCCTACTCGCCCGCCATCGCCGACGCGGCACTGCGCGCGGGGCGTTTCGTGGCGCCGTTCTCGTTCCAGCGGATGACCTGGATCAAGCCGTCGTTCCTGTGGCTGATGCACCGCAGCAACTGGGCCCGCAAGCCCGGCCAGGAGCGGATCCTCGCGGTGCGGATGACCCGCGAGGGATGGGAAGAGGCCCTGTCCCGGGCGGTTCTGACGACCGCGGACCCGGCGGCCGTCGCGCGGGCGGCCGTGCACGTCCAGTGGGATCCGGAGCGTTCGGTCCGCGGGGCGGCCCTGAACCACTACAGCATCCAGGTCGGGATCAGCCGCCACCTGATCCGGGCGTTCACCGACGACTGGATCGTGGGCCTCACCGACGTCACCCCCAGGTCCGCAAGGCCGCGACGCTGATGCAGACCGGGCGCGCCGCCAAAGCGCAGGCACTGCTTCCCGCCGAGCGGGCCTACCCGCTGCCCCGGACGCTGGAGGACCTCCTGCGCCCGGGACGATGACGGGCGGCGCCGCCCGGTCCGGGAGGCGCAGCCGAGGCCGGCGGCGACGGCGGACCCGATGGTGAGCAGCGGTCCCGTGGCCGGGCCGGCCGTGATCGCAAGCGTCCGGAAGTCCGGTTCTTGATCCGGAGTTCCCCGGCGCGCCGTACGATCGGCGGCTGTGGAGCGACTGACGGGGGAACTGCGGCCGGGTGATCCGCGCGTGCTCGGGCCGTGGCGGCTGCTCGGCGTCCTCGGCGAGGGCGGCATGGGGGTCGTGTACCTGGGCCGAGGCGGGCGCCGGGTCGCCGCGGTGAAGACGCTCAGGCCCGAACTCCTGGACGAGGCCCACTTCCTGGCCCGGTTCCGCAGGGAGCGGCAGGCCGCCGACGCGACCCGGCACCCGTATCTGCCACGGCTGCTGGGCGCGGACCTGGGCGGGCCGGTGCCCTGGATCGCGACCGAGTTCGTCGGCGGGCCGACCCTGGGGCGCTGTGTCGACGACCACGGCCCGCTGCCCGAGCCCGCCGTGCGGGCCCTGGGCGGGATGCTCGCCTCGGCCCTCGCCGCGCTGCACGCCGCCCAGGTGGTGCACCGCGACCTGAAACCGTCCAACGTGCTGCTGGCCGCCGACGGGCCGCGCCTGGTCGACTTCGGCATCGCGCGCCTGCCCCTGGCGACGACCGTGACGGTCACCGGGCAGCGCCCCGGCTCGCCGGGATACATGTCGCCCGAGCAGGTCCTGGGACGTGAACTGGGGCCGCCCAACGACGTGTTCACCTTGGGCGCCCTCCTGGTGTACGCGAGCACCGGGCATCCCGCGTTCGGCGGCGAGAGCTCCGCGGCCCTCGACTACGCCATCGCGCACGAGGAGCCCGACCTCTCCCGCGTCCCGCCCCCGCTCGCGCCCGTCCTGCACCGCTGCCTGGACAAGTCGCCCGGGGCGCGCCCCACGGCCGAGGAGCTCGCGGCGCTCTGGTCGTCACCGGCCCGGCGCCCCAAGGCGGCCAAGGAGTGGCTGCCCCGTACGTGGCCGCCACGATCGTCGAACGGGAGCGCGGAGCGCGGGAGTTGACCGGAACGACGCGGCGCCGGGTGCTCGGGGCGGCGGGCGCCGTCCTCGCGCTCGGCGCGGGCGGCGGCTGGTGGGCGTACGGCAGGAACGGGGACGACACCGGGGTGCCGCTGTGGGACGGTCCCCGGCACCCGGCCCTCACCCGTGTGGAGCGCCTCGGGCCTCGACCCCGCCATGCCGTTCGGGCCCGCGGCGGCGGGCGACGCCCTGCTGGTCGCGCACCCCGGCCGGGTGACCGCCCTCGACCCGCGCACCGGCGACCGGCTCTGGTCGTACGAGGGCGGCCGCCCGCCCGCGCCGGAGGCACCCGGCCCCGTCCTGATCGGCCCCGACGGGGCGCTGCGCGCCTCGCGCCCCGCACCGGAGAGGAGCGGTGGCGCGGGCCCGGCGGCCTGGAGCACCTGCTCGCCGTCGACACGGAGGCCGCGTACGCGCTCGACGGCGACGGATACCTCCTCGCGGTACGGCTCGCCGACGGCTCCCGGCGCTGGCGCTCCCGCGATCCGCTCGGCACCCGGCGCGGCACGGTGGCCACGACGGACGGCACCCGCCTCCTCGTCACGACGGGCGAAGGGGCCACCACGGTCTTCGACACCGGTTCCGGAGCGCGCGGCTGGACGGACAAGAAGGGCGCGCGGGGAGTGCGGGCCGCCGTGGGCGGCGGGCTCGCCGTCCTGACCGGCCCGACCGTGCGCGCGCTGTCCCTGAGCTCCGGCGCCCCGCGCTGGCAGGCGCAGCCGAACGGGCGGGAGAGCCTCGGGATACCGGTGGTGCACGACGGCCACGTCTACGTCACCGACGGCGACGAGCTCCGCTGCCTCCGGCTCGCCGACGGGTCCGGCGTCCGCGTCGCCCACGGAGCGGGCGGCACCTACGCGCCCGGCGTGCAGCCGGTCGTGGCGGCACACGGCCTGTACGTGCCGCTGGAGAACGGCGCCGACGGCGTCGCCGCCGTCCCGCTGACCGGCGACGCCGAGCGCTACCGCTCCACCCCGGGGCGGACAGCGACGCGCCCTGGGCCGTCGCCGCGGTGGGCGACGTGGTCGCGCTGCAGAACGGCGGACATCTGTACGCGCTGCCACGGTTCTGAACCGTACGGCGCGGGGAACCAAAGCATTCGGCTTTCTCGACCTTCCGTGGGACGGGAAGTGCGCACAGGGACAAGGGGTTGGGGATCCGTGGCAATACCGGTCGCAGGGTTGGGCGCCATCCGGGGCGGTGATCTGCCGCAGGTCGCCGGGTACCGCGTGCTGGCGAGGCTGTGGGAGAGCGCCGCCGTGGTCGCGTACGTGGCACGGGACGGCGAAGGGTCACCGTCACGCTGTGCGCGGTGCAGCCCCGGCTCGCCGCCTCGCGGACCGTGCGCCGCAGACTGCGCGCCGAGGCCGGGCTCGGCGCACGGGCCTCGGGGCCCTGGACGGTGCCGGTGTGGCCGCTCACCGACGACTGCTTCGTCACCGCCTACCGCCCGGCCCTGCCCCTGGACGTCGCCGTCACCCGGCACGGCCCGCTGCCCGAGCACGCCCTGCGGATCCTCGGCGCCGCCCTCGCCGAGACGCTGACCCGGCTGCACACCCTGGTGCCCGCACACCAGGGACTGGCCCCGCACACCGTCCAACTCGCCTCCGACGGACCCCGGCTGACCGGCTTCGGCCCGCTCGGAGCGGCCACCGCGGTGGGCCTGGACGGCACGGAACCCCGGCTCACCCTCGGCTACCTCACTCCGGAGCAGGTGGCCCGCCAGGCCCCGGGACCGGCGTCCGACGTCTTCGTCCTCGGGCTCCTCCTGGTCTACGCGGCCACGGGCGGCGGCCCGTTCCCCGCGGCGACGCCGGAAGCCCTGGCCTCGGCGGACGCCGAGCTGGGCGGCGTACCCCGGCACTGCGGCCGCTGCTCGCGCGCTGTCTCGCCAAGGCGCCGGGGGACCGGCCGACCCCGCGGGACATCGCGGCCGAACTCGCGCCCCACGGGTGCCCGCGCTGCTCGCCGAGGGCTGGCTGCCCGGTCCCCTCATGGCGGAACTGTCCGAACAGGCCGCGGCCGTCATGGCCTTGGACCCCTCGGGCACGGAATCCCCGCCGGCCGAGCCGGACACCGGCACGCTCGTCGCGACGCGGACCGAGGACGCCCACCGCCCCGCCCCGGCCGTCGCACCCTGCTCACAGCGGGGCGGGGCTCGTGGCCGGCGCGGCGGGCGGCTTCGGCCTGGCCCGCGCCCTGACCCCGGAACGCCGCGTACCGACGGCCGCCGCCGCACCCCGGCGCGTGGAACGCACGGCCCCCACGGCGCTGTGGCACTACAAGGCGCGGGCCCAGGGGGAGCCCGCCCTCGTGTGGCAGGACGAGATCGTGGTCCTGCCGGTCGGCGGCCAGACCGTGGGCCTGGATCTGCGCACCGGGAAGGAGCGCTGGTCGAAGCCGATGTTCAGCTGGACCCCGGTCCCGGTCCGCGACGACCTCCTGCTGACCGTCGCGAGCGGCAATCTCACCACCTTCTCGGCCCGGACCGGGGTGGTGCGCAGCGTCGACGGCCGCTACGGCCGCTACGTCACGGCCGACGGCGGCTTCCTGACGCACGACGGCGGGCAGCTGTGGTTCATCATCAGCAACAGCGACGCCGCGCATCTCGTCTGCTACGACCTCGCGCACGGCGACGAGGTGTGGCGGGCGAGACTCCCGAAGGACCTCCCCAAGATCCGGGACATCGCCGTGGGCAAGGACGCGGTCCACGCGCGCTTGGCGGACATCTACATCGGATCGGACTACCAGTGGGACCAGAAAGAAAAGCGCCTGGCCGTCTTCACCTCGTACGACCGCGCCACCGGCAGGCAGCTGCGTCGGCGGTCGTACCCGGCCGTGAAGTTCAACAGCCCCGCGTGGCTCTCCCCCAAGGGAGTCCTGTACTCCAGCGATCAGGGGCTGCAGGCCCACGACCTGGACACCGGCAAGGTGCTGTGGACGAGCAGCGCGGGCGACGCCCGGCCGGTGACGACGGCGCGCGCGGTGCGGGAGGTGGGCGACGCGCTGTACGTCGTCGACTCGATCAGGAGCACGTACAAGGTCGACGCCCGTGACGGGAAGTCCCTTTGGGAGGCCAGGCCCGCGGACCATGTGATCCTCTTCGACGACTCGGTCAGGGTCGCCCTGGACACCGGGCCGCGAAACACCCCGCTGCTGCGTCTGGACGACCTGAACGTGACGGCCTACGACCCGGGCGACGGCACCGCCCAGTGGGTCTTCGAAGGCGTCGGCGACCTCTATCCGGCGGACAACGCGGGCGTCTGGCGACTGGCCCGAGGCAGCCGGATCGGCGTGTTCTCCCGGCGTACGAGCCCGCACTACTTCGCCCTCCCGATCGGATGACCCCCGTGCCCGACTCCCTCGTCACCCCGCTGCTCCCCGCCGATCCGGAGCGCCTCGGCCCCTTCGCCCTGCTCGGCCGGCTCGGCGGCGGGGGCATGGGCACCGTGTACCTCGCCCGCTCGGCCGGGGGACGGGTGGTCGCCCTCAAGGCCGTGCACGAACACCTGGCCCGCGAGCCGGAGTTCAGGATCCGGTTCCGGCTGGAGGCGGAGGCCGCGCGGACCATCGGCACCCTGCACGGCGCGACCGTCGTGGACGCCGACACCCAGGCCGCGACGCCCTGGCTGGCCACCGAATACGTGCTCGGCCCCTCGCTCGCCGAAGCCGTGGAGCGCCACGGCCCGCTGCCCGAGCCCGCCGTGCGCGCCTGGGCGCCCGGCTCGCCGACGCGCTCGCCGGGATCCACGGCACGGGCCTCGTGCACCGCGACCTGAAGCCGTCGAACATCCTGATCGACGCGGCGGGCCCGCGCATCATCGACTTCGGCATCGCCCGCGCGCTCGGCGCCCACCGCCTCACCCGCTCCGGGCAGGCCGTCGGCACCCCCGCCCACATGTCCCCCGAGCAGGCCTCGGGCCACGACCACGAACCACCGGGCGACGTCTTCGCCCTGGGCGGCGTCCTCGTGTTCGCGGCCACCGGGCACGGGCCGTTCCCCGGCGGCCGGGCGGCCGACGTCCTCTACCGCGTCCGCTACGAGGACCCGGACCTGTCCCACGTACCCGCCGCGCTGGTCCCCGTACTGGAACGCTGTCTCGCCAAGGACCCGGCCGAACGGCCCCGGCCCGTCGCGCTGTCACAGGAGTGGGGCGGCCCGGACGGGGCCTTCGCGGCCCTGCTGCCCGCCCGCTCCTCGCCGACATCGGGCGGCGCGCCGCGGCGGTGTGGGACCTGCGGCCGCAGCGCCTCCCGGGCCGCCGCCCGTCATCGACCCGCCCGCGGGCCCGTCGCGGCGACGAGTGCTCACGGCCGTCGGCGGCGGGCTGCTGGCGGCGGGGGCGGGCGGCGCCGTGTGGGCCGCGACCCGGGGACCGGGCTCCTCGGGCCGCCCCGCGCGGCCGCGCCGTCACGGGCTCCGGGGTCCGCCCCGAACCCCTGTGGAAGTACCGGGGCGAGGAGGAGGCCACACTGATCGCCGTCCGGGACGGCGTGCTGATCGTCTCCGTGGGCGACGTGGAGGACCAGCGGTCGGTGATCGGCCTGGACGCGGCCACCGGCAAGGTCCGCTGGCGGCAGCCGCGGGCGCTGACCTTCCCGGAGGCCGGCGCGGGAGCGTCGCCCTCGTGCCCGACGCCGTGGGCTGGGGCGCGCAGCGCCTGCTCCTCCTCGACGCGAAGACCGGGAAGATCCGGCCGTGTCCGGGCAAGCTCGCGGGGCTGACCGTGGGGAGGACTCCTCCTGATCGCGACGCCCGACCTCGTCCTCCTGAGCCTCGACTCCAACGGCGGACGGACGCTGCTCGCGTACGACGCCGCCACGGGCGAACGGCGGTGGCAGGCCCGGCCCGACACCAGGAACCCGGTACTGACGGCGGTCCTCGACGGGGACACCCTGGTCTGCACGACGGCGTGGGAGGGCGCCGCCTTCGGCGTGCGCGACGGCAAGCCGCGCTGGCGGACGGAGCTCGCCGAATCGCCCGACAGCCTCGGCAAGGTCCACCCCGGTCGCTGGCGGCCGGCGGGCTGTACGCCGGGGGCGGCAGGCTGACCGCCGTGGACACGGTCACCGGGAAGGTGCGGTGGCGCTTCGGCGAGGAACGGGCGAAGGCGAACGACGGCCGCTCGTACTACGGGATCCCCGCCGTCCAGGACGGCGTGGTGTACGTGGCGAGCCTCGCCACCATGACCCGGGGGATCAGCGGTTTCTACGACATCGTGGCGGTGCGCGCGTCCGACGGCCGGGAGCTGTGGACCTACCACATCGGCGCCGGGGCCAAGACCGAACCCCGCCGCTCCTGTACGACGGAACCCTCTTCCACGACACCGGCAAGGTCCCGCAGCCGCTGCTCGCCGTCGACCTGAAGAAGCACCGCCCGCCGTGGACCTTCCGCAGCGGGATCCCCGACGACGGGCACGCGGCGGTGAACTCCCTCGCCGGACGCACCGCCCTCGTCCGGGCCGACGACCGCCTGTACCTGTCCTGCGGCACCCAGGTCCTCTGCCTCCCGGCGCGGTGAGGAGGGCTCACCGCGCACCCCTCGGCTCGTTCCTCAGGGCGTTCCGCCGGCCGCGATGACGACCGCTTCGAGCTCCGGGCCGGTTTCGGGCCTCGGGCCGACGGGACACGGGGTGACCCGTCACGCGCCCCGCCAGATGTTGTCGAAGGCCGCCTGCTCGACGCTCCGGCGCTGGCGCTCGCCCTCCAGTTCGAGTTCCGCGTCGCCGACGGCGGCCAGGACCGTGGCCGTGTCGTCCGTGGGGTCCGGTGCCTCGGCGGCGGGTTCGGCCGCCGGTCCGACGGCCGCCACCAGCGCGGTGAGAACAGGGTCGCCGGCCCTCCACCGCTCCTGCGCCCGGCGGCGTGCGGGGGAGTCGGTGAGGACCGGTTCGCCCTTGCCTCCGAAGGACAGCCGGTGCCGGTGCGTCCGGCTGAGGTCGCCGTCCGACTCCAGCGCCGCTTCGTAGCCGTCGGCGAGGGCGCGGCCCCGTCGCCACAGCCAGTCGTCCAGCGACTCGTACGGTGCGTGCCGGACGAGCGCGGTGTGCGCCTGCCGCAGGAGGGCGTCCTGCGGTGTCGGGTCGTCCGCCGGTACGAGGCGGTCGCCGTCCAGCCGGAGGGCGCCGAGGTCCAGCAGGTCGATCACCTCGGCGCCCGCGAGCGCCAGCGACAGGGCGCCCCGGGGCACGGCGCGGCCGGGGTCGAGCTCCATGACGGTGATCCACAGGTCACGTGCTGTGCTCACGGCGGACTCCCGGAGGGTTCGACGGCGTATGCGACGGCGTACACGCTCAGGATCCGCCGGACAGGCGCGGAGAGCGATCCGGGCGGCGAGGGCGAGGGGCCCGTCTTGACGATTGGGCAAGTGCCTGAACAAAATGCCGGTTCGACTGTCGGCGGCAGTTCGCACCGTGCCCGTCGGCCGGTGGCCACCGCGTAATATGCCTGACATGTCCACAGTTGCCGTTATCGCGGTCGTCGCGCTCGCCCTTCTGCACGTCTACATCCTGGTTCTGGAGATGTTCCTGTGGACCACTTCCCGGGCCCGTGCCTCCTTCGGCACGTCCCAGGAGTTCGCGGTGGCGACGAAGGCGATGGCCGCCAACCAGGGCCTGTACAACGGCTTCCTGGCGGCCGGGCTCTTCTGGGGCGCCTTCGCCTCCGATCCGGTCGGGTTCCGGGTGCGGGTCTTCTTCGTGGCGTGCGTGGCCGTCGCGGGGCTGTTCGGCGCCGTGACGGCCTCCCGCAAGATCCTCTTCGTGCAGACCGTGCCGGCGCTGGTCGTGCTCGCCCTGGTGCTGCTGGCCCGCTGAATCCCGACCGACCGCCGAAGGGTGCCTCTCGCGAGGGCACCCCTTCGGCTTCCTTCGGGCGGGTCGGGTCAGGAACCGGCCCGGCGCTTGTTGTAGACGTCGAAGCCGACGGCCGCGAGCAGCACCAGGCCCTTGATGACCTGCTGGTAGTCGGTGCCGACGCCGACCAGCGACATGCCGTTGTTCAGCACGCCGAGCACCAGGCCGCCGATGATGGCGCCGAGGACGGTGCCCACGCCGCCGCTGGCGGAGGCACCGCCGATGAAGGCGGCGGCGATCGCCTCCAGCTCGAAGTTGATGCCGGCCTGCGGGGTGCCGGCGTTGAGGCGCGCGGCGAAGACCAGCCCGGCCAGCGCCGCGAGGACGCCCATGTTGGTGAAGGCGAGGAACACGACCCGCTTGCTCTTCACCCCGGACAGCTTGGCGGCCGCCTCGTTGCCGCCGATGGCGTACGTGTGCCGCCCGATGATCGAGTTGCGCATCAGATAGCCGAAGCCGACCAGCAGCGCGCCGAGGATCAGCAGCACGATCGGCACGCCGTGGTAGCTGGCGAGGAGCAGGGTGAAGACGGCCACGGCGCGGTGATCACGGTGAGCTTGGCCAGGAACAGCCCGAGCGGAAGGGGTTCGAGACCGTACGAGACGGTCTGCCGCCGGCCGCGCACCTCCTGCGGGATCGCGACGGCCAGCACCGCGAGCCCGAGGAGCAGGGTGAGGTTGTGGTAGTCGGTGTGCGGTCCCACCTCGGGGAGGAAGCCGCTGCTGATGCTCTGGAAGCCCGTGGGGAACGGCGCCACCGACTGGCCCTGGAGCAGGATCTGGGTGCCGCCGCGGAAGAGCAGCATGCCCGCCAGGGTGACGATGAAGGACGGGATGCCGAGGTAGGCGATCCAGAAGCCCTGCCAGGCGCCGGCGAGGGCGCCGATCACCAGCGCCGCCAGCACCGCCACGGGCCACGGCAGATGGTGCTCGACCATCATCACCGCGGCGGCGGCCCCGACGAAGGCGGCCAGCGAGCCGACCGAGAGGTCGATGTGCCCGGCGATGATGACGATCATCATCCCGATCGCGAGGATGAGGATGTAGCCGTTCTGCTGGATCAGGTTGGTGATGTTGAGCGGCTGGAGCAGGATGCCGTCCGTCCAGATCTGGAACAGCAGCACGATCAGCGCGAGCGCGACCAGCATGCCGTACTGGCGCACGTTGCCGCGCAGCGCGCGGGTCAGCACGCCGCCGGGGGAGGGGCTCGGGCCGGCCTGCGGCGCCTTCGGGGACGAATCCGGGATGATCTCGGTCTGGGCCATGCCTCACACCTGCTCGTTGCTGGATGCGGCGCTCATGGTCATGAGCCGCATGAGGGATTCCTGGGTGGCGTCGGCGCGGGCCGCCTCGCCGGTGATCCGGCCCTCGGCCATGGCGTAGATCCGGTCGCACAGGCCCAGGAGTTCGGGGAGTTCGGACGAGATGACGAGCACGGCCATGCCCTGGGCGGCCAGCTCGGCGATGACCGTGTAGATCTCCGCCTTCGCGCCGATGTCGATGCCACGGGTGGGCTCGTCGAGGATCAGCACCTCCGGCTCGGCGAAGATCCACTTGCTGAGGACGACCTTCTGCTGGTTGCCGCCGCTGAGCTTGCCGGTCTCCGTGAACACCGTCGGGGCCTTGATGTTCATGGTCCGGCGGAAGGACTCGGCGACCCGGGTCTCCTCGTGCCGGTCGACCCGGCCGTGGCGGGCGACCTTGCCGAGCGCGCTCAGCGAGATGTTCCGGCTGATGTCGTCGATGAGGTTGAGGCCGAGCTGCTTGCGGTCCTCGGTGACGTACGCGAGGCCGTGCCCGATCGCCTCGGGCACCGTCCGGGTGCGGATCTCCCGGCCGTGCAGCCGCACCCGGCCGGCGGCCCACCGCCCGTACGAGCGGCCGAAGACGCTCATCGCCAGCTCCGTGCGGCCCGCGCCCATGAGGCCGGCGACGCCGACGATCTCACCGCGCCGCACGTGCAGGGAGACGCCGTCCACCACCATGCGCTGCTGGTCGATCGGGTGCCGGACGCTCCAGTCCTCGATCTCGAAGGCGACCTCCCCGATGTCGGGGGTACGCTCGGGGTAGCGGTGCTCCAGGTCGCGGCCGACCATGCCGCGGATGATCCGGTCCTCGGAGATGCCGTCGGAGCCGATCGCGAGGGTCTCGATGGTCCGCCCGTCGCGCAGGATGGTCACGGCGTCCGCGACCCGGGCGATCTCGTTCAGCTTGTGCGAGATGATGACGCAGGCGATGCCCCGCGCCTTGAGTTCGAGGATCAGGTCGAGCAGCTTGCGGCTGTCCTCGTCGTTCAGCGCCGCGGTGGGCTCGTCCAGGATGAGCAGCCGGACCTTCTTGGCCAGCGCCTTGGCGATCTCCACGAGCTGCTGCTTGCCCACGCCGAGGTCGGCGATCCGGGTGTGCGGGCTCTCGTCGAGGCCGACCTGGCGGAGCAGTTCGGCGGCGTGGGTGAGCGTCCGGTGCCAGCTGATGACGCCGCGGGAGGCGTGCTCGTTGCCGAGGAAGATGTTCTCGGCGATGGACAGGTACGGCACCAGCGCCAGTTCCTGGTGGATGATGACGATGCCGCGCTGCTCGCTCGCCCGGATGTCCCGGAACCGGCAGGGCTCGCCCTCGAAGAGGATCTCGCCCTCGTAGGAGCCGTGCGGGTGGACGCCGCTGAGCACCTTCATCAGGGTGGACTTGCCGGCGCCGTTCTCGCCGCAGACGGCGTGCACCTCGCCGGCGCCGACGCTCAGGTTGACCCCGGAGAGCGCTTTGACGCCGGGGAACGACTTGCTGATCGACCGCATCTCGAGAACGGGTCCAGCCATGGTTGTGCGTCCGTATCGTTCGGGGCGGTGCGGTGGGGAGGCCTCCCGGGCCGGGATACCCGGGTTCCGGGAGGCCACGGGCTCCGGAGGGTCCGGGCTCCGCACCGCCGGTTCGGCTCGGGGCCCGTCGACCGGGCCCGCGGGCTACTTGAGCTGGTCGGCGGTGTACTGACCGCTGTCGACCAGGACCTTCCGGTAGTTGTCCTTGTCGACGCTGACCGGCTGGAGCAGCTGCGCCGGGACGGTCTTCACGCCGTTGTCGTACTGGCGGGTGTCGTTGACCTCGGGCTTTCCGCCGGTCAGCACCGCGTCGCCCATCTGGACGGCGGCCTTGGCGAGCAGGCGGGTGTCCTTGTAGACGGTCTGGGTCTGCTCGCCCGCGATGATCGACTTCACCGAGGCCAGCTCGCCGTCCTGACCCGTGACGACGGGCAGCGGCTGGCGGTGCCGTAGCCGACGCCCTTGAGCGAGGACAGGATGCCGATCGAGATGCCGTCGTACGGCGAGAGCACGGCGTCGACGTGGGCGGAGGTGTAGGCCTTGCTCAGCAGGTTGTCCATCCGGGACTGGGCGACGCCGCCGTCCCAGCGCAGCGTGGCGACCTGGTTGAAGCCGGTCTGGCCGCTGCGCACGACCAGCTTCTTCTTGTCGATGTACGGCTTGAGGACGCTCATCGCGCCGTTGAAGAAGAAGCCGGCGTTGTTGTCGTCCGGCGAACCGGCGAACAGCTCGATGTTGAACGGTCCCTTGCCGTTCTCGAGGCCGAGCTTGTCGACGATGTAGCTGCCCTGGAGGACGCCCACCTTGTAGTTGTCGAAGGTCGCGTAGTAGTCGACGTTGCCCGTGCCCCGGATCAGCCGGTCGTAGGAGATCACCGGGATGTGCGCGTCGGCGGCCTTCTGCAGCACGTTGGTGAGGGAGGAGCCGTCGATGGCGGCGATCACCAGGAGCTTGGCGCCCTTGGTGATCATGTTCTCCACCTGGGAGACCTGGTTCTCCACCACGTTGTCGCCGTACTGCAGGTCGGTCTTGTAGCCCTTGGCCCGGAACTCCTTGACCATGTTGTCGCCGTCGTTGATCCAGCGCTCCGACGACTTGGTCGGCATCGCGATGCCGATGAGCGCGCCCTTGGCGTCGCCCTTGGCCGCGCCGTCGCCGGCGCCGTTGGCGCTCTGTCCGCAGGCCGCCAGCGAGAGCGCCAGGCCGCGGCGACCAGACCCGCCGAAATCTTCCGCACAGTTCCTCCAGTGATGTTCCGCGACCGGGCACAGCGCACCCCTGGTGGGTGACTGGGAGCGGTCGAGCGGGCCGGCCGGAGCGGCCCCGGCCACCGTGGAACGACGGGGCGGGAGACAGCTCTGTCCTGGCGTGGGAAGAGTGTTAACGCTCACAAGAGTGACGTCAAGGGGTGCGGAAGCACTGTGGGACGGGTCCGGATCCGGTCGCGTACTGTGGTCCGCAGCCGAGGAGGGACTACGCGTGGGAACCGAGAGCGCCGGGACGGAACAGCGTCACCCCGTGATGGCGGACGTGGCGAAACTGGCGGGCGTGTCCCACCAGACGGTGTCCCGCGTGCTCAACGGAGCCCCGCACGTCCGGCCGGACACCCGGGACCGGGTGCTGGCCGCCATCCGGGAGCTGGACTACCGGCCCAACTCCGCCGCCCGCGCCCTGGTCACCCGCCGCTCGCAGACCCTCGGCGTGGTCAGCTTCGACTCGACGCTCTACGGGCCCGCCTCGATGCTGGACGGCATCGAGCGGGCCGCGCGCAGCGCGGGGTACTTCGTCAGCGTGACCAGCCTGCGCTCGCTGGACGGCCGCTCGGTCCAGGAGGCCGTCGACCGGCTGCGCGACCAGGGGGTGGAGGGCGTCGTGGTGATCGCGCCGCAGACCTCCGCCGTCAGCGCGGTGACCCGGCTCTCCAGCTCGGTGCCGGTCGTCGCGGTCGGATCGGGCGACCAGAAGCAGGTGCCGATGGTGTCGGTGGGCAACCGCTCCGGTGCCGGAGAGGCCACCAGGCACCTGCTCGACCTGGGGCACCGCACGGTGCACCACCTGGCGGGGCCGGCCAACTGGCTGGAGAGCCAGGACCGCGAGGAGGGGTGGCGCGGCACGCTGCGGGCGGCCGGCGCTCCCGTGCCGGAGGTGGAGCGCGGCGACTGGAGCGCCCGCTCGGGATACCAGGCGGGTCTGCGGATCGCGGAACTGGCCGACGTCACCGCGGTCTTCTGCGCCAACGACCACATGGCCCTCGGCCTGCTGCGCGCCCTGCACGAGGCCGGCCGCTCGGTCCCGGAGGAGATCAGCGTGGTCGGCTTCGACGACATCCCGAGGCCGCCTACTTCATCCCGCCGCTGACCACCGTGCGACAGGACTTCGCCGAGCTCGGCAGGAGCGCCCTGGAGCTGCTCGTCGGGCAGTTGGAGGGCGCCGCGCCCTCCCCGGCCCATGTGCAGATCTCCCCGGAGATGGTGCTGCGCCGCAGCGTGGCACCCGTCGGCCGCGCCCTGACCCCTTCCGCGTTCCGCGGCCCGGGGCGGCCCGGTGCCGGTCGGTGCGGGCCGGTCGCCTCCCTTGACAGAGACTTCGACAGCGCGTTAACAATCAATTGTGAGCGTTAACAAAACGCTTCCGACCCGTCCGAAGGATGAGTACGTGACCGTCAATCCCGCCACCCCCGATCCGGACCGCTACGTGGTCGGCATCGACTTCGGCACCCTCTCCGGCCGCGCCGTGGTGGTCCGCGTACGGGACGGTGAGGAGCTGGGAACCGCCGTCCACGACTACCCGCACGCCGTCATCGAGCGCGAACTGCCCGGCACCGGCCGGCCGCTCCCGCCCGACTGGGCGCTGCAGCACCCGGCGACTGGCGCGAGGTGCTGCGCACCGCCGTACCGGCCGCCCTCGCCGTGGCGGGCGTCGACCCGCGCACGTCATCGGCATCGCGACCGACTTCACGGCCTGCACCGTCCTGCCGGTCCTCGCCGACGGCACCCGCTCGCCGAGACGCCCGAGTGGGCCGCCCGCCCGCACGCCTGGCCCAAGCTCTGGAAGCACCACGCCGCCCAGGGCCAGGCGGACCGGATCAACGCCCTGGCCCACGACCGGGGCGAGAAGTGGATCTCCCGGTACGGCGGCAGGATCTCCGCCGAGTGGCAGTACGCCAAGGCCCTCCAGGTCCTGGAGGAGGACCCGGCCGTCTACGCCGCCACCGCACGCTGGATCGAGGCCGCCGACTGGATCGTCTGGCAGCTCACCGGCACCGAGAGCCGCAACACCTGTACGGCCGGCTACAAGGGCATCCACCAGGACGGGAGTTACCCGAGCGAGGACTACCTCGCGGCGCTCCACCCGGACTTCGCCGACTTCGCCCGCACCCGCCTGGAGCACCCGCTCTCCCGCTCGGCTCCCGCGTCGGCCCGCTCACCGCGCGGGCGGCCGGGTGGACCGGCCTGCCGGAGGGCATCGCGGTCGCCGCCGGCAACGTCGACGCCCACGTCGCCGCACCGGCCGCCCGCGCCGTCGACGACGGCCGGCCTCGCCATCATGGGCACCTCCACCTGCCACGTCGTCAACGGCGCCGCCCTCGCCGACGTCCCCGGCATCTGCGGCGTGGTCGAGGACGGCATCGTCGCCGGCTCCTACGGCTACGAGGCCGGCCAGAGCGCCGTCGGCGACATCTTCGCCTGGTGGCTGCGCCAGGGCGTGCCCGCCGACTACCTGGCCGAGGCCGAGGCGTCCGGCGAGGACCTGCACGAACTGCTCAGCCGCAAGGCCGCCGCCCAGCCCGTCGGCGCCCACGGCCTGGTGGCGCTCGACTGGATGAACGGCAACCGCTCCACCCTGGTCGACCACCACCTGTCCGGCGTGATCGTCGGACTCACCCTCGCCACCCGCCCCGAGGAGATCTACCGGGCCCTGCTCGAAGCGACCGCCTTCGGCACCCGGGTCATCGTCGAGGCCCTGGAGCGGGGCGGGGTCCCCGTCACCGAGTTCATCGTCACCGGCGGACTCAAGAAGAACGCCCTGCTGATGCGGATCTACGCCGACGTGCTGCGCCGCCCGGTCTCGGTCGCCGAGTCGGAGCAGGGCCCGGCCCTCGGCTCGGCGATCCACGCCGCCGTCGCCGCCGGGGCGTACCCGGACGTACGGACCGCGTCCGACGCCATGGGCCGGGTGCACCGGGCGCCTACCGGCCGGACCCGGCCGCCGCCGACACGTACGACCGGCTCTTCGCCGAGTACCGCGCCCTGCACGACCACTTCGGCCTCGGCGCCGACAAGCTCCTGCACCGCCTGCGCGACATCCGGAACGCCGCCCTCACCACACCGAGCGAGGACATGTGAACGCCATCATCGACCCCGTCCGCCGCCAGGTCAGCGACCTGCACCAGGAGCTGGTCCGCTACGGCCTGGTGGTCTGGACCGCCGGCAACGTCTCCGCCCGCGTCCCCGGCGAGGACCTGCTCGTGATCAAGCCCAGCGGTGTCTCCTACGAGGAGCTGACGCCGCAGAACATGATCGTCTGCGACCTGGACGGGAACGTCGTCGAGGGCGAGCACGCGCCCTCCTCCGACACCGCCGCGCACGCCTACGTCTACCGCCACCTGCCCGAGGTCGGCGGAGTGGTGCACACCCACTCCACCTACGCCTGCGCCTGGGCGGCCCGCGGCGAGGCCGTCCCCTGCGTCCTCACCGCGATGGCCGACGAGTTCGGCGCCGAGATCCCGGTCGGCCCGTTCGCCCTGATCGGTGACGACTCGATCGGCCGGGGCGTCGTGGACACCCTCAAGGGCCACCGCTCGCCCGCCGTCCTGATGCAGAACCACGGCGTGTTCACCATCGGCAAGGACGCCAGGGCCGCCGTGAAGGCCGCCGTCATGTGCGAGGACGTCGCCCGCACCGTCCACCTCTCCCGCCAGCTCGGCGAGCCCCTGCCCATCGCCCAGGCGGACATCGACAGCCTCAACTTCCGCTACCAGAACGTCTACGGCCAGCCCCAGGCCCAGTGAGGAGCCACCCCATGAAGAAGCCACCGGAGGGCCGCCAGGTCTGGTTCCTGACCGGAAGCCAGGGACTCTACGGCGAGGACACGCTGCGCCAGGTCGCGGAGCAGTCCCGGCGGATCGCCGGAACGCTGGACCGGGACCCCGCCCTGCCCGTCGAGGTCGTCTGGAAGCCCGTCCTCACCGACGCCGAGGCGATCCGCCGCGTCTGCCTGGAGGCCAACTCCACCGACGACTGCGTCGGCCTGGTCGCCTGGATGCACACCTTCTCCCCGGCGAAGATGTGGATCGCCGGCCTGGACGCCCTGCGGAAACCGCTGCTCCACCTGCACACCCAGGCCGATGTCGACCTGCCCTGGCACTCCATCGACATGGACTTCATGAACCTGAACCAGGCCGCCCACGGCGACCGCGAGTTCGGCTACATCCAGTCCCGCCTCGGTGTCCCGCGCAAGACCGTCGCCGGACACGTCACCGACCCGGCCGTCTCCGCCCGGATCGCCGCCTGGACCCGCGCCGCCGCCGGCCGCGCCGAACTGCGCGGCCTGAAGCTCGCCCGCTTCGGCGACAACATGCGCGACGTCGCCGTCACCGAGGGCGACAAGGTCGAGGCCAGCTCCGCTTCGGCGTCTCCGTCAACACCTACGGCGTGAACGACCTAGTCGCCGCGGTGGACGCGACCGACGACGCCGACGTCACCGAACTGGTCAAGGAGTACGAGGACGGCTACCGGCTCGCTCCCGAACTGCGGGCCGGCGGTCAGCGCCACGCCTCGCTGCGGTACGCCGCGCGGATCGAGCTCGGCCTGCGCGGCTTCCTGGAGCAGGGCGGCTTCCGGGCCTTCACCACCAACTTCGAGGACCTCGGCGGGCTGCGCCAGCTGCCGGGCCTCGCCGTGCAGCGGCTGATGGCCGACGGCTACGGCTTCGGCGGCGAGGGCGACTGGAAGACCGCCACCCTGCTGCGCACCCTCAAGGCGGCCGCCACCGGACTGGCCGGCGGCACCTCGTTCATGGAGGACTACACCTACCACCTGGAGCCCGGCCGCGAGCTGATCCTCGGCGCCCACATGCTGGAGGTCTGCCCCAGCATCGCGGCGGGCGTCCCCTCCTGCGAGATCCACCCGCTCGCCATCGGCGGGCGCGAGGACCCGGTCCGTCTGGTCTTCGACGCCGCACCCGGTCCGGCGGTGGTGGTCGGCCTCGCCGACCTCGGCGACCGCTTCCGGCTGGTCGCCAACGAGGTCGACGTGGTCGAGCCGCCGGCGCCCTGCCCCACCTGCCCGTCGCCCGCGCCGTCTGGAGGCCGCGTCCGAACCTCCGCACCTCCACCGAGGCCTGGCTGACGGCGGCGCACCGCACCACACCGTCCTCTCCGGCGCGCTCGGGGTCGAGGAGCTGGAGGACCTCGCCGAGATGATCGGCGTCGAGCTCCTGGTGATCGACGGCGACACGGACATCCGCCGGTTCACCAGGAACTGCGCTGGAACCAGGCCTACCACCGGCTGGCCCAGGGGTTCTGACCCCGCCCTGCCCGGCACCGGCGACGCCCGCCCCACGGGCGGGCGTCACCGCTGAGGTGCTCAGCCTCGGCGCCCGCCTCCAGGCGCTGTACGCGCCGGACCGGGACGGGCGGCGGGAGCCCGCCGTCCTCGGCTGCGACCGCGCCGAGGACCTGCTCGGCGAAGCCGCCCGGTCCGGGCGGACCGGAGCGCGCCCGCGCCTGCACGGCCCCGACGGTGGCCAGGGGTTCCCAGGAGCGCTGCGCGCCGAGGCCACGAGGCCCCGCACGCTCGCAGGAGCGCGCGGGGCCTCGTGCCCTCTTCCGTTTCTTCCGTCCGGGGTCAGCGGGCGCCGAGGAGGTGTTCGAGGGCCAGCTGGTCCAGCTGCTCGAAGGCCATGCCGCGCCGGGCGGTGGCGTCGACGTCGAACTCCTCGAAGGCGGAGCGGTCCGCGAGCAGACCGGCCAGGCCGTCCTGGGCGGTGGGGAGGGCGAGTTCGGGCAGCCGGGAGGCGGCGAGCGCGGCCTGCACCTCCGGGTCGGCCCGGAAGGCGCGGGAGCGCTCCGCCAGCAGCAGGTAGTTGCGCATGCAGCCGGCCGCCGAGGCCCAGACGCCGTCGAAGTCCTCGGTGCGCGGCGGCTTGAAGTCGAAGTGGCGGGGGCCGTCGTAGCCGGCCGACTCGAGGAGGTCGACCAGCCAGAAGGCCTGCCGGAGGTCTCCCGCGCCGAAGCGCAGGTCCTGGTCGTACTTGATGCCGGACTGGCCGTTGAGGTCGATGTGGAACAGCTTGCCGTGCCACAGGGCCTGGGCGATGCCGTGCGGGAAGTTGAGCCCGGCCATCTGCTCGTGGCCCACCTCGGGGTTGACGCCGACCCGCTCGGGGCGCTCCAGCTCGTTGATGAACGCCAGGGCGTGGCCGACCGTGGGCAGCAGGATGTCGCCGCGCGGCTCGTTGGGCTTGGGCTCGATCGCGAACCGCAGGTCGTAGCCCTGCTCCTCGACGTACTCGCCCAGCAGGTCGAAGGCCTCCTTCAGCCGGTCGAGGGCGGTGCGCACGTCCTTGGCCGCACCGGACTCCGCGCCCTCGCGACCGCCCCAGGCGACGTAGACCGAGGCGCCGAGCTCCGCGGCCAGGTCGATGTTGCGGATCGTCTTGCGCAGCGCGTAGCGCCGTACGTCGCGGTCGTTGGCGGTGAAGGCGCCGTCCTTGAAGACGGGGTGGGTGAACAGGTTGGTGGTCGCCATCGGGACCTTGAGGCCTGCGGTGTCCAGCGCGGCGCGGAAGCGCTTGACGGTCGCCTCGCGCGTGGCGTCGTCCGCGCCGAAGGGGATCAGGTCGTCGTCGTGGAAGGTGACGCCGTAGGCGCCGAGTCCGGCCAGCCGCTCCACGGTCTCGACCGGGTCGAGGGCGGGGCGGGTGGCGTCGCCGAAGGGGTCGCGCCCCTGCCAGCCGACGGTCCACAGGCCGAAGGTGAACTTGTGCGCGGGGGTGGGGACGAGCGGGGCGCTGGACATGGTGCGGCTCCGGATCAGTGTCGAGGGGTGTTTGTCATGGCACTTAACAAATTAGTATGCGGGAACGTCAGAAGGAACCCCCAGGGGAGGAACGCATGACCGAGCAGCGTGTCGTGATCGGCGTCGACAGCTCGACCCAGTCCACCAAGGCCCTCGCCGTCGACATCGACACGGGCACGGTCCTCGGCGAGGGCCGCGCCCCGCACACCGTCAGCGACGGAGCCGGGCGCGAGCGATCCCGAGCAGTGGTGGCGGGCCTTCGAGGAGGCCGTCGCGGGGACGGGCCAGGCCGAGCGGGCGGCCGCCGTCTCGATCGGCGGCCAGCAGCACGGCCTCGTCACCCTCGACGCGGCCGGAGCGCCGGTCCGCCCCGCGCTGCTGTGGAACGACGTCCGGTCCGCCCCCAGGCCGCCGAGCTGCGCTCCGGGATCGGCCCGGCGGAACTCGTCCAGCGCACCGGCAGCCTCCCGACCGCCGCCTTCACCGCCACCAAATGGGCCTGGCTGCGCGCCCACGAGCCCGCAGCCGCCGACCGCGTCGCCGCCGTCCGCCTCCCGCACGACTTCCTGACCGAGCGGCTGACCGGGGAGGCCGTGACCGACCGCGGCGACGCCTCGGGAACCGGCTGGTGGGGACCGGACGGCTACGACAAGGACCTCCTCGACCGCGTCGGCCTCGACCCGGCGCTGCTGCCGCGGGTCCTCGCCCCGGGCGCGCGGGCCGGCGCGGTCCGCCCGGGGACGGCGCTGCGCGAGGGGACACCGGTGGCCGCCGGAACCGGCGACAACATGGCCGCCGCCCTCGGTCTCGGCCTGCGACCCGGCCAGCCGGTGCTCAGCCTCGGCACCTCCGGCACCGTCTACGCCGTCGGCCGCGCCCGGCCGGCCGACCCGAGCGGAACGGTCGCGGGCTTCGCCGACGCCCTCGGCGGCTGGCTGCCGCTCGCCTGCACGCTGAACTGCACCCTCGCCGTGGACCGCTTCGCCGCCCTCCTCGGACGCGGGCGCGAGGAGGTCGAGGACGGCGGCTCCGCGGTGGTGCTGCCCTACCTGGACGGCGAGCGGACACCGGACCTCCGGGCGCCTCCGGACTGGTCCACGGACTCCGGCGCGACACCACACCGGGCAGCTGCTCCAGGCCGCCTACGACGGCGCCGCCCACGCCCTGCTCACCGCCCTGGACGACGTCCTGCGCGCCGGCGGCGAGGACCCGGCCGGCGACGAGCCCCTGCTGCTGATCGGCGGCGGCGCCCGTGGCCGGGCCTGGCAGCGGACCGTCCTGCGGCTCTCGGGTCGCGCCGTCCGGGTGCCCGACGCGCGGGAACTGGTCGCGCTCGGCGCCGCCGCCCAGGCCGCCGCCCTGCTCACCGGCGAGACCGCCGACGCGGTGGCACGCCGCTGGCGCACCGCCGAGGGCCCGCTCCTCGCCCCCGTGACACGGGACGCGGACGCCCTCGAACGGATCGGCGATACGCTGCGTCGGGCCGGGGCCTTGCAGGAGCCCCGGACCGGGACCGGTAAGAGGGGCGCGCGTGACAGTGGTCGGCAGAGCGAGGAACGGCCAGGGGAACGGGCCCGCCTCGCAGCAGGACATGCGACGGCGGAACCTCTCGGTGGTCCTCGGCGCGGTCGCCGCGCACGGCCCGCTCACCCGCCCGCTGTCCCGCGCGGACGTCGCCGGACGCGTCGGCCTGACCAGGGCGGCCGTCTCCTCGCTGGTCGACGAACTGATCGGACGGGGCGCGCTGACCGAGGCCGAGACCGCCCCGACGGACGCGTCGGCCGCCCCGGACGCGCGCTGTCGGTCAGCGACGAGGGCCCCGCGGGCCTCGGCCTGGAGATCGGCGTCACCCACCTCGGCGCGTGCGTCGTGGACCTGCGCGGAGAACCCGGGTGTGGCGCCGGGCGGAACGGGCCAACGAGGGCCGACCCGTCGGAGAGGCGCTCGCGGAGCTCGCCGCGCTGGCCGCCGGGGCGGAGGCCGAGGCCCGCGACCTGGGACTGCGCGTCGAGGGCCGGGTCCTGGCCGTGCCCGGGGCGGTGCCGAACGAGACGGGCGGCCGGGTCGAGCGCGCGCCCAACCTCGGCTGGCACGGCATCGACGTCGCCGACCACTGGCCCGACCCGGACACCGTGCCCGAGCCGGAGAACGAGGCCAACCTCGGGGCCCTGGCCGAGTACTGGAACGCCGAGCAGGCCGAGAAGACCTTCGTCCACGTCTCCGCCGAGGCCGGCATCGGCGCCGCCCTGGTCATCGACGGGCAGCTGTTCCGGGGCGCCCGCGGCTTCGCCGGCGAACTCGGCCACATCCCCGTCCACCCGGACGGCGTCCGGTGCGCCTGCGGCGCGCGCGGCTGCCTGGAACAGTACGCGGGCCAGGCCGCCGTACTGCGCGAGGCCGGTCTCGCCCGGCACCGCCGACAGGGCGACCCGGTCGCCCTGCTGGCCGAGCGGGCGGGCGCCGGACACGCCCCGACCCTGGTCGCGCTGGACCGCGCGGGCCGCGCCCTGGGCCTCGCCCTCGCGTCCGCCGTCGACCTCATCGACCCGGACGGACTCGTCCTCGGCGGCGCCTACGCGGAACTGGCCGAGTGGCTCCTCCCGTCCGTCCGCGCCGAACTGGCCGAGCGGGTCACGGTCCGGCCCTGGGCCCCGGAGGCACTGCGCCCGTCCGTCCTGGGCCGACGCGGCCCCGTCCTCGGCGCCGCGCAGACCACGGTCCGCCGGATCATGGCGGACCCCACCCTGCTCCCGGCGGAGTGACCCGGAGCTCGGCCCGCACCGACAGCCGCGCTCGACCACGACCACCGCGTGCCCGTCCCCGGTGGTCACCCGCACGTGGACGCACCCGCCCTCGTACCGCCAGGGCAGTTCCCGCCCGCGGGCCGCAGTCGCACCGAGCGCGGCCCTCGCGGCGCATCCCGTCGACCCGGAGGGACAGGCGGATCGGCGCGCGGATGCCGACGGCGGGCAGACCCTCGGCCTGCTCGGCGAGCGGGTCGAGATCGGGGCGTGGCGGTGTCCGGGACGGACGGGTCCCGGAAGGGACGGCCGTAGACCTCCTCCGTCTGTCGGCGGGCGGCCGGTACCGGCTCTCCCGCCCGGACCCGGACACCGGGCACTGAACGGGCAGTACCGCTACGGCCGGTCGGGCGGGGGAGGGAGCGTGGCGGTGTCCGGGGCCGGTTCCGGCCAGACGAGGAGGACGGGACACGGCGCGTGGTCGACGACGAAACGGGTCGCGGGGCCGAGGCTGTGCGGTCCGAGGCGGGTGCGGTCGCCGTCGCGCGCGAGGACGAGCAGCTCGGCGCCCTCGGCCGCCGCGACGACCTCGCGCTCGACGCGTCCGGTGCGCTCCACGGGGTGCAGGGCCGGCCGAGACGTTCGGCCGCGGCGTCCAGGAGGTGCCGGGCGGAGGCCGCCGCCAGGGTCTCCATCCGGGTGCCGGGGTCCTCTCCCGGTGACCGCGGCCGAGCAGTCCGGCGAACGCGCCGTGCGCGGCGCCGGGCACCTCCTGGCCGCTGACGTGGAGCAGGACGACCTCCGCGCCCGCGGCGCGTGCGCGCGGGCGGCGTCCACGCAGGCGGGCCAGGTGCCTTCGGCGATCCAGACGACGACGGTCACGGGTGCGTCCTCCTCATACCCCGATCATCTGCAGTGATCCCCACAGTGCCACCACGGCCAGCGTCAGGGCGGCGGGCACGACGAGCAGTCCGAGGCGGGTGAACTCGCCCAGGCCGATGTCGGTGTCGTGCTCGTGGACGATGCGCCGCCACAACAGGGTGGCCAGGGACCCGGCGTAGGTGAGGTTGGGGCCGATGTTCACCCCGAGCAGCACCGCCAGGACCGCCCCGGCGCCGGACGGGACGGCCAACGGCAGCAGTACGAGGGTGGCGGGCAGGTTGTTGATGACGTTCGCGAGGACCGCGGCCAGCGCCGCCGTGCCGAGCAGCGCGGGCAGGGAGGTGCCGTCGGGGACGAGGTGTCCGAGCGCGGAGGCCAGTCCGTTGTCGACGACGGCCCGGACCACGACGCCGAGCGCCAGCACGAAGGCCAGGAACGGCACGGCGGCGGAGCGGACGATCGCGACCGGCGTGGTGCGGCGCCGGGCGAGGGCCCGGACGGCGAGCGTGAGCGCCCCGGCCAGGGCCGCCCAGGCCGGATCGACACCGACGACCGAGGTCAGGACGAACCCGGCGAGCGTGCAGGCGACGGTGACGAGGGCGAACAGCGGCATCGCCGGTGCCGCCACCTCGGCCGCGGGCGGGGTGCCCGCGTCCAGGTCGGCGGCGAAGAACCGGCGCAGCACCACGTATTCGACGGCGATGGCCGCCAGCCACGGGAGCGCCATCAGCGCGGCGAACCGGGTGAAGCTCAGCCCACTGGCGGCGAAGGCCAGCAGATTGGTGAGGTTGGAGACCGGCAGCAGCAGCGAGGCGGTGTTCGACAGGTGGGTGCAGGCGTAGACGTGCGGCTTGGGCCGGGCGCCGAGCCGGGCCGCGGTGACGAACACGACCGGGGTGAGCAGCACCACGGTGGCGTCCAGGCTGAGCACCGCCGTGATCACGGAGGCGACCGCGAACACCTGGGCGAGGAGCCGCCGCGGACTCCCGGCGGACGTCCGGCCATCCACTCCCGCAGGCGCGGAACAGGCCTTCGTCGTCACACAGCTGGGCCAGCACCAGGACGGCGGCGAGGAACCCGATCACCGGCCCGAGCCGTTCCGCCTCGGCCCAGGCGTCCGCCGGCGAGATCGCGCCGGCGGCGACGACCAGCCCGGCCGCGGGAACCGCGACCACGGCCTCCGGCCAGCCCACGGCCGCACCACCGCGCAGACCAGCACCAGCACCAGCAGTCCGATGGACAGCGCTTCCGCGAACGACGTACTCAGGGCCCTGCTCCTTGCGACCGACGATGAACGCGCCCACCGGCGGACCAGAACCCCGAGGCCGCGGCGCATCGGCGCGGCCCCACAGTACGCCCTGGTCACCGGCGCATCCACGAGGCCCCGAGGGCCGAAGGGGCGGAGCTCAGCGGCCGAACGTCAACCGCGGGGCCGCGTCGCGGGCGAGGGAGTGGGCCTGGTCCGGCCACCAGGCGCCGGCGGGCGGGTCGACGATGCCGTACTCGGGGTCGATCGTGCCGCCCGTGTTGCGCGTGCAGCTGCCGTCGGACTCGCCGGGGACCTTGATCCACAGGTAGGCGTCGACGAGCGGGACGCCGGTGTCGGCGGTGGGGCGCGGACCGAGGCCGCGGCCGGGCGCGTTGCACCAGATCTCCGGGTCCCCGCCGTACCTGCCGGGCTCCGGGGTCCAGGCGCCCCGGCCGTTGCGGCTGGTGTCGACGACGAAGTGGTGCAGGGCGTCGCCCGACGGGGCGCCCACGTTCTGGTCGAACCAGGCGTCGGTCCAGCGCCAGGTGGCGGGATCGGCGGGGTCGACCGCGTTGCCGGGGGTGCCGTCGTTGGGTGCGGCGGACGAGTAGTACTGCGTGGCGCACCAGTCGGTGTGGCCGCGCACCGCCTCGGGGCCCTCGGTGGCGTACCACACGCACTTCGCGATCCAGGTGCCGTACCTGGTGTTGTGCTCGGTGGGGTGGGTGTTGGACACGTTGAGGGAGAAGCCGTCGCCGTACTCGACGCCCGCGTCGAGCAGCCGCCGGGCCATGTCGCCGACGGGCCGCCACAGGACGTTGCCCGCGTCGAGGTAGACCGCGCTCCGGGTCCTGGACTTGAGGGTCCTGACCGCGTACCTGAGATCGGCCATGCGGGTGGCGGTGAGTGCGCCGGTCGGGTCCACCGCTGGCCCGCACTCCCTGGGGAGGAGGGCCAGGCCGTCGGGCTCGACCACGACGACCGCCTCGCCGTCGCCGATGCCGGCGGCGAAGGCGTCGACCCACTGCCGGTAGGCGGCCGAGGAGGCGGCCCCGCCGCTGGAGTACTGGGAGCAGTCCCGGCCCGGCACGTTGTAGGCGACCAGGACGGGGGTCCGGCGCACCGTCCGGGCCTCGCGGACGAGACGCCCGACCTTGGCCCGCACCTCGTCGGGCGTGCCCTCGGTGAACCACTCGGCCTGTGGCCAACTGGCGAGCCTGGCCATGTTCACGGCGTTCGCGAGGTCGCCGTTCCCGAGGTCGGCGAGCGCCTGCTTCGCGGCCTTGCCGTGCGGGTCCACGTAGAACCTCGTGGTCGGGGCGATCCCCTTCCGGCGGGGCGGCCTGCGCCTGGCCTTGGGTCGCGGTGAGGGCGGCACAGGCCGCGAGCGCCGCGAGGGCGGCGGTCGCGCGGCGCCGCAGGCTGAAGGGCTTCATGATGCTCCTGGTCGAAAGGGCGGGGACGAGCGGGCGGGTGGGTGTGCGGGGATGCCTGTGGCCCGGTCGCGGGGCGGGGAGGTGCCGGGCCACAGGAGTCCGGACTCAGTAGCCGTAGATCATCTTGTAGGCGACCTCGGGGAGGAACTGTCCGGCCGAGGAGCCCGTCCCGACGCCGCAGTTGCCGTCGGACTCGCCCGGGGTCTTGATCCACAGCAGCATCTCGGCCCCGCCTCCCAGCTGGGTGGGGGTGCCGATGCGGCGGCCCGCCGCGTTGCACCACTCGCCGCTGGAGCCGTTGCCGTTCCGGCTGGTGTCGACGACGAACGGCTTGGTGTAGCCGTAGCGGGCGGCCAGTTCGCCGTTGACGGAGTTGCCGTACGCGGTGTTCTGCGCGGTGGTGAAGTAGTTGGAGATGTTGAGGGAGAAGCCGTGGGCCTGCCGGAGGCCGGCTTCGTGGAGGCGCTGGGCCATCGTCGCCGGACTCACCCAGCCGGGGTTGCCTGCGTCGAGGTAGACCCAGGTGTGGGGTGCCTGGCGGTTGAACTCGGCGACGGCGCCGCTGATCATGCCCTGGCGTTCGAGGACCTGCGCCTGGGTCATGCAGCCGTAGTCCGCGAGGGAGTCCGGTTCGAGGACGACGACGGCCGGGCGGCCCGCGATCCCGCCGGCGAACTGCGCGATCCAGCTCGCGTACGCGGACGGGGAGGAGGCGCCGCCGCCGGAGTGCCCGCCACAGGTGTCGCGGTTGTAGATGTTGTAGGCGACGAGGACGGGCAGCTTGTCCGCGGAGTCCGCCGCCCCCGCGTACGAGCCGGTGGCGGTCCCGATGGTGCCGCTCCAGGAGCCGAACCAGCGGGCCATGGGGGTGTTCGCGAGGGACGCGTTGATCGCGGGCGCCCGGCCGTCACCGGGGTTGGCGGCGACCCACTGCTTCGCGCTGGAGTTCGGGTCCACATAGAACCCGCTGGTCATGCCGGTCGGATCCGCCGCCTGGGCGGACGGCGCGACGGCGAGTGCCAGCGGCAGTGCGGAAAGGGCTGCCACGAGGGTGCGGATTCGGCGGCGCATGGCTGTACCTCGGTTTCCTGACGGCGGACGCGCCGCCCGCTCTGGTCCGGAGCGGGCGGCGCACGGGGACCTCGGACCCGCGGAGTGCGTGGAAGCGCTCCCACTGGAAGCGATCCCAGGGCGCACTCCGAGCGCTTGGGGTTGTGGCCGGTATCGTGTGACGCACCGTTCGACCTGTCAAGTGGTCCTGTTTGACGCGCACTTCACAGGGTGGGAAGAAAGCTTTACAGTCCTGGAACCGGAAGCGCTCCCAGTCTTCCGCGCGTTCAGACCACGACAGGAAGGCGGCTCATGGCCGAAGGCGTGCCGCCCCGGCGGACGACCCTCGACGAGGTGGCCGAACTGGCCGGCGTCTCACGGTCGGTGGCCTCGCGGGTGCTCAACAACGCCCCGCACGTCAGCCGCGCCAAACGCGAGGCCGTCGAGCGGGCCGTCCAGCGACTCGGCTACGTACCGAACCCGACCGCACGCGCGCTGGCGACCCGTCAGACCGGCGCGGCCGCCCTGGTCGTCTCGGGAGAGGACCCGTCGATCTTCGCGGACCCGTTCTTCGCCCAGGTCATCGCGGGGGCCGCGGCCGCCCTGGAGGACGCCGACCTGCACCTGATGCTGTGCCTGGCCGCCTCCGACCGGGGGCGCGGGCGGGTGGAGCGGCTCCTGCGGTCCCAGGGGCCGACGGCGTGATGCTGATGGCGCTGCGCGAGGACGATCCGCTGGCCCGCACCGCCCAGGAGGCGGAGACGCCCGTCGTGTTCGGCGGACGCCCGGTCGGGCTGGACCCCAGGTGGTACGTGGACGTCGACAACGTCGGCGGAGCGCGCGCGGCGACCGAGCACCTGATCTCCACCGGCCAGACCCGCGTGGCCACGATCTGCGGACGCCCGGACACCGAGGTCGGGCGCGCCCGGTACCGCGGCTACCGGGACGCCGTGCTGGCGGCGGGCCTCGAACCGTACCCGCCGCGAGCCGGCGACTTCACCGCGCGCGGCGGAGCCGACGCCATGGCCGCCCTGCTGGCGCACCACCCCGAGGTGGACGGGGTGTTCGCCGCGAACGACAACATGGCCGTCGGCGCGCTGCGCACGCTGCGCGAGGCCGGCCGGTCGGTCCCCGCCGACGTCGCCGTGGTCGGTTTCGACGACCTGGCCGTGGCCCGGATGGCCGACCCGCCGCTGACCACGGTGCACCAGCCGATAGAGGGGCTCGGACGGGAGATGGCGCGCATGCTCGTCGCGCTCATCGACGGACAGGACCCCACCCCGCTGATCCTGCCCACCCGCCTGGTCGCCCGCGCCAGCGCCTGACGGACACCACCAGGGCACCACCACGGGAAGCGCTTTCGAAAGTTTCGCCCCGATGCCGATGCCGATGCCGATGCCGATGCCGATGCCGGTCCCGGTCCCATGCCGCCCCGGTCCCATGCCGGCCCCGGTCCCATGCCGGCCCCGGTCCCATGCCGGTCCCTCCGTCGGCGAAGCGCGGGCCTTCCGCCCTCAGCCGGAGGCCTCCGGGAGGACCTCGAACCCGGCGTGCAGACGCCGGCCGTGGTCCACCTGCCGCACCGGGCCGGTGAGGCGCACCCGGGCGGTCAGCCGTGGCTCCGTGCTGGAGGCACTGAGCCTCAGCTCCAGCTCGCCGGGTTCCACGACGCGCGTCCCCGTGCGGCCGGTGAAGGACGCGAGGTCCGCGGGGACGACCGCGTGGATCCGCTTCCTCTCGCCGGGGGCCAGGTCGAGGCGTACGTATCCGACGAGCCTCCGCACGGGCTGGACCACGGAGGCCACCGGGTCGTGCAGATACAGCTGGACGAGTTCGGTGCCGGGGCGGTCGCCGGTGTTGGCGACGGTGAGGGCGAGGCGTACGGCTCCGTCCGTGGGGACCTCGGTGGCCTCGATGGCCAGGTCGCTCCAGGCGAAGGCGGTGTAGGTGAGGCCGTGGCCGAAGCCGAAGGCCGGCGTCGGGTCGATGCTGGAGACCTCGCTGCTGTGGCCGAGCCGGGCGGCCAGGTACGTGGACGGCTGGGCGCCCGGGTGGCGGGGCACGCTGACCGGCAGCCGGCCGCTCGGTTCGGTCCGTCCGCTGAGGACCGAGGCGACGGCCGCGGTCCCGGCCTCGCCGGGAAGAAGGCCTGCAGGATCGCGGCGGACTCGTCGGCGGCGCGGCCGAGCGCGTAGGGCCGGCCGGCCAGCAGGGTCGTCACGACCGGCGTCCCGGTGTCGAGGAGCGCGTCGAGCAGCTGCTGCTGCGCCCCGGGAGGGCGAGGGAATCGGCGTCGCAGCCCTCGCCGCTGGTGCCCCGCCCGAAGAGCCCGGCGCGGTCGCCGAGGGCCGCCACGACGACGTCGGCGCTGCGGGCGAGGGCCAGGGCCTCGGCGAAGTCCCCGGTCCCGGCGTCGTCGATGCCCGTTCCCCGCGCCACGAGGATCTCGGCGCCGGGGAACTCCGCCACGAGTGCCTCGCGCAGGGTGGGCAGGTCGATGCCCAGGGGACGCCGGGGTGCTGTCCGCCGACGTGGACGGGGAAGGAGTAGCAGCCCAGGACCGCCGTGGGGGCTTCGGCGTTGGGGCCGATCAGGGCGATCCGGCGCGGGGTCCGCGGGTCGAGCGGCAGCGTGCCGTCGTTGCGGAGCAGGACGACGGCCCGTTCGGCGACGCGGCCCGCCAGCTCGCGGTTGGCGGCCGGGTCCAGGTCGAGCGTGCCCGCAGACGGTCCGGGTCGGCCGTGGTGTCGGCGCCGCGCAGGGCCGGGGGACCGGGCTCCAGTCGGGGTCGAGCAGCCCGAGGCGGGACTTCTGCAGCAGGACCCGCCGGACCGCGCGGTCCACCAGCCCTTCGGGGACGTCTCCCTGCCGGACGGCGTCCAGGAGCGGGGCGCCGAAGGTCTTCACGGTGGGCAGTTCCACGTCGACGCCGGCGGCGAGGGCCGTCCCGGCCGCCTCGCCGAACGTGCCGGCGACGCCGTGCAGGGTCTTCAGGAACGCGATGCCGAAGTAGTCGGCCACGACGGTTCCGGTGAAGCCCCAGACGTCCCGGAGGAGTCCGGTGAGCAGCCGGTCGTCGGCGGCCGAGGGAACGCCGTCGGTGTCGGTGTAGGCGTGCATCACCGACCGGACGCCGCTCTCCGGACCGCCATCTCGAACGGCGGGAGGATCACGTCGGCCAGCTCTCTGGGGCCCATGCCGACGGGGGCGAGGTTGCGGCCGGCCCGGGAGGCGGAGTAGCCCGCGAAGTGCTTGAGCGTGGCCACGACGCCGGAGGACTCCAGGCCCTGGACGTAGGCGGTGGCGATCGTCCCGACGAGGTACGGGTCCTCGCCGATGGTCTCCTCGACGCGTCCCCAGCGGGCGTCGCGGACGACGTCGAGGACGGGGGCGAGTCCCTGGTGCACGCCGACCGCGCGCAGGTCGCGGCCGATGGCGGCGGCCATCTCCCGTACGAGCGCGGGGTCGAAGGTCGCCCCCAGGACAGCGGGACGGGGTAGGCGGTGGCGCCCCAGGCCGCGAAGCCCGCGAGGCACTCCTCGTGGGCGACGGCCGGGATGCCGAAGCGGTTCGCGGCGGCGATCCGCGCCTGCGTCCGCATCAGGGAGAGGGCGCCGAGCGCGGGGTCGACGGGGACGGTCCCGAAGGGCCGGGTGAGCTGGCCGAGGCCGTCGGGCAGCAGCGCGTCGAGGTCGACCGGCTCCTCCATGTCGTGCTGGTGCGGCGCGACCTCGGCGCCCTCGTCGGAGGCCCCGACCCACACGCCGTACAGCTGGGCGGTCTTCTCCTCCAGGGTCATCTCGCGGATCAGCGCGTCGACTCGGGCTTCCGCGCTCAGCGCGGGATCGCGCCAGGCGCGGTACGGGTCTTGGGTCTTGGCGGCCACGGTGTCGGTCACTTTCCTCCGACCCCCATCAGTCCCTGGACCAGGGCGCGACGGGCGAACAGATAGACGAGCAGGATGGGGAGCATGGACAGGACGACGGCCGCGAGGAGGCCGGGAATGTCGACGCCGTGTTCCGTCTGGAAGTCGTAGAGGCCCATGGTGATGACCTTGTTCTCCGAGGACTGGGTGAGCACGAGCGGGAACAGGAAGCCGTTCCAGGCCTGGAGCGAGGAGAACACGACGATGGTGGACAGGCCGCTCTTTGACAGGGGCAGCACGAGCCGGTGGAAGACCGTCCAGGGGGAGGCCCCGTCGACGGTCATGGCCTCGTACAGCTCGGGCGTGATGTCCCGCATGACGCCGGTGAGGATCAGGACGCACACGGGCATGGCGAAGGCGGCGGTCGGCAGGATGACGCCGAGCAGGTTGTCGTAGAGGCCGGCCTCGTTGATCAGGTAGAACATCGGGACGATCACGGCCTGGGACGGGACGGCGAGGCCGAGGAGGAAGAGCCGGAAGACCCGGCCGGTGGCCTTGCCGTCGTTGCGCACGATGGCGTACGCGAGCGGCGGTACGAGGAGCAGGACCAGGCCGACGACGGCGGCCGTGACGATCACCGTATTGAGGAAGTACTGCGCGAAGCCGCTGTCGAGGTCGTTGACGTAGTTGTCGAGGGTGAAGTGCCGGGGGAGGGCGAGGGGGCCGTTCGCCGCGTAGTCCGCGCGGGACTGGAAGGTGGCGACCAGCATGGCGTACAGCGGCAGGCCGACGACGAGGAGCCAGAGCGACGAGCCGAAGCCGGCGAGGTGGTTGGGGCGGGTCTTCCTCACACGCCCTCCATGGTGCTGCGCATCCTGTCGTAGCCGGTCAGGCGCACCATGACCAGGGAGACGAGGGTGGCGACGAGGACGAGGAGCAGCGCGATCGCGGAGGCGGAGCCGAAGTCGAAGCTCTTGAAGGCCTTCTGGTACATGTAGTAGGCGGTGTTGGTGCTGTCGGTGCCCGGTCCGCCCTGGGTGAGGATCAGCACGGTGTCGAAGGTCGTGAGTCCGCCGACCACCATCAGGATCATCGAGGTCACGACGGTGTTGCGCAGCTGCGGCAGCGTGATGTGGAAGAACTGGCGGACCGTGCCGGCGCCGTCGATCCGGGCGGCCTCGTAGAGGACTCCGGGGACGGCCCGCGCGGCGCCCTGGTAGATCAGCGTGTGCAGGGGGGTGAACTGCCAGGTGCTGACGAAGACGAGGACGCCGAGGGCGCCGGCCTGCGTGCCGAAGAGGTTGCCGTCGCCGAAGAGCCACTTCGCCTGCGAGGGGACCCCGAAGTTGGGGTCGAGCACCGCGCGCCACAGGACGGAGACGGCGGTGATGGACAGCAGCAGCGGGACGAAGTAGATCGCGGAGAGCACGGCGCGGTTGCGCTGCCGGCCGGCGGCCCAGACGCCGAGCAGGACGCTGATCGGTGTCTGGACGACGACGCCGAGGACGGTGAGGAGCAGGCTCAGCCAGAGGCTCTTGACCATCACGGGGTCGTCGAGCAGCCGGCTCCAGTTGTCCAGGCCGGCGAACTCCGGGAGCCGAGGCCGTTCCAGCGGGTGAAGGACAGGACGACGACCAGGACGAGCGGGACGAGGGCGAACAGGCCGAAGAAGACGGCGGCGGGCGCCGCCCAGGCGAAGCCCGGACGGCCCACACCGGTCGCGGGGCGGCGGGACCGCCCGCGCCGGACGCTCTTCTCCGTGCCGTCCGCGGTGGGGACTGCGACAGTGGTCATGTCAGGTGTTCCGGAGGTCGGGCCGCGCATCAGGCCGCGGGCAGGCTCTGCATGGCGGCGATGAAGGCGTCGGGACCGGTCTGGCCGTTGAAGAACTGCTGGACGGCCTGGTAGATGGTGGTGCTGGCCGCCGGGGGATAGGCCTGGTCCCAGGAGAGCTGGAAGTGCGGGGCCTTCTTCACCAGGTCGTACTGGTACGCCGAGTAGGCGGGGCTGGCGGAGCCGTCCAGGAACTTCGGGGTGTTGGCGGTGGTGGGCAGGTTGCCGATGCTCAGCTGGCCCTTGACGAACGCGTCCGAGTACATGAGCTTCAGGAACTCGGCCACGGCCTCGGGGTGTTCGGTGTTCTTCAGGACCGAGTAGTAGTTGTTGGTGTTGCCGGCGAGGTTGCCCGGGGCGCCCTTGCCGCCCGCGACGGTCGGGAAGGTGCCGTAGCCGAGATCGCTCTTCACGAAGTCCGGATAGGCGTCCTGGAGCGTGGAGTACTCCCAGGAGCCCATGAGTTCGAAGGCGGCCTTGCCGGTGGCGAGGAGGGCGGGGGAGCCGCCGTCGGTGAACTTGACCGAGTCGTAGTTGGTGCCGAACGCGCCGGCGTCGATCAGCTCCTTGAGCAGGCCGAGGGCCTTCTTACTGTCGGCGCTCGCCCAGACGCTCTTGTCCCCGTTCACCGCCTTCTGGAAGAGCTCGGGGCCCGCCACCCGGTCGTAGACGTACTGGAACCACATCTGGGTGGGCCACTTGTCGCCGCCGCCGAGGGCGATGGGGGTGACGCCCTTGGCCTTGAGGGCCCTGACCGCGGCCAGGAGCTCGTCCCAGGTGCGCGGTGCGGTGACGCCGGCGTCCGCCAGGACTTTTTTGTTGCTGAACAGCAGGACGGGCTGGGTGCCGCGCATGGGGATGCCGTACGGCTTGCCGCCGACGACCGCGGTGTCGAAGACCGACGGCAGGAAGTTCGACCTGAGGCCGGGGTCCTTGGCGATGAAGTCGTCGAGCGGCATGAGGAGGCCCGCGTCGACGAAGGGCTTGATGCTGCCGCCGCCCCAGTTGAAGAACACGTCCGGCGCCTGCTTGCCGCTGATGATCGTCTGCAGCTTGGACTGGTAGTCGGCGCCGGGGATGGTGTCGAGGACCGCCTTGACCTTCGAGGTCTTGTTGAAGGTGTCGACGAGCTGCTTCTCCACCTTGTTGGTGGCGTCGCCGTACACCAGGACGTGGATCTCGTCCGAGCCGCCCCCGGCGGAATCCCCCGAGCCGCCGCAGGCCGCCAGGGAGAGGGTCATGGCCAGCGACGCCCCACCGACGACAGCGGTTCTGAGGAGCCGTACGTGTCGCTTCATCGCCCTACCTTTCGAAAGAGTTTCGATCCTGACTTCGAAACTTCCTGGCGTCGGACGCTAGAGTCGGCGCGGTGAAGCGGTCAACCCTCCGGTGGGCAGTTATCAAAGCGTGACTATGTCGCCGCGTGGAGTGGTGCTTTATGCTGCTCGGATGCGAGATGGCGAGGAGAACAGGCGAATCACGCTGGCGGAAGTGGCCCAGCAGGCTGGGGTCTCACTGTCGACAGTTTCGAAAGTCCTCAACGGCCGACAGGACGTCTCGCCCGCCACGCGCGTCAGGGTGGAGCAGCTCCTCGAAGAGCACGCGTACCGGCGCACCACACGCGCCACCAGGGAAGCGCCCCTCGTCGAGCTCGTCTTCCACGAACTCGACAGCGTCTGGTCGATGGAGCTGATCCGCGGGGTGGAGAACCTCGCCAAGGCCCATCACGCGAGCGTCGTGCTCACCGAGAGCGGCACCCGCCACGCCCCCGCGCCGGACTGGATCGAAGGGGTGCTGCAGCGCCGGCCGATCGGCGTGGTCCTGGTGTTCTCCTCGCTCCCCGACGCCGTCAAGCGGCAGCTCGACGCGCGGTCGATCCCCTTCGTGATCGTCGACCCGGCGGGAGACCCCGAACCCGACGTGCCGTCCGTCGGTTCCGCGAACTGGTCCGGCGGCGTCGTCGCGACCCGCCACCTCATCGACCTCGGGCACCGCCGCATCGGCATCATCACCGGCCCCGAGGACATGCTGTGCTCCCTGGCCCGGCTCGACGGCTACCGGTCCGCCCTGAGCATGGCCGGCCTGGACCACGACGCCGCCCTCGTCCGCTTCGGCGACTTCCACGTCGAGGGCGGATACGCGCGCGCCATGGAGCTGTTGCGGGGACCGGAGCGGCCCACCGCCATCTTCGCCGGAAGCGACATGCAGGCGCTCGGCGTCATGGAGGCGGCCCGGGTGTGCGGGCTGCGGGTGCCCGAGGACCTGTCCGTCGTCGGCTACGACGACGTGATGATCGCGCGGTGGTCGAGCCCGCCCCTCACCACGGTCCACCAGCCCCTCCGGGAGATGGGCGAGGAAGCGGTCCAGATGCTGCTCCGCCTGCGCGCCGGGGAGCCCTCGGTGACGCGCATGGAACTCGCGACCAGTCTCGTCGTCAGGAAGAGCACCGCCCCGCCGCCCGCGCGGGAGAGTTCGCCCGCGCGGGAGAACTCCTCCGGTGAGGTGAACGACGAAGGGAGCCAGGACCGGTCCTGGCTCCCCTTCACGCTGCGGGCGCGCCGGGTGGATCAGGTGCGGGTCCAGCGCTGGTTGGCGCCGTTCCAGCAGGAGTAGAGCTGGATCGGCGTGCCGTTGGCGGTGCCGTTGGCGGCGGCGTCGAGGCAGAGGCCCGACTGGACGCCGACGACGGAACCGTCCGGGTTGAGGCGCCACTTCTGGTTGTCGCCGCCCCAGCAGCTGTAGATCTGCACCTTGGCGCCGTTGCCGGTGCCGGCGGCGTCCAGGCACTTGTCGCCGTAGACCCTGAGCTCGCCCGCGGCGGTGTAGGTCCACTGCTGGTTGGTCCGGTTGTCGCAGTCCCACAGCTGGAGCTGGGTGCCGTCGGTGGTGGCGGCGCCGGGCACGTCCAGGCAGCGGCCCGAAGCGACGCCCTTGATCTGTCCGGAACCGGGCGTGGGGTCGGGGTGGAGGAGGAGGCGTTGAGCGCGTTGAGGACGGAGGTGTAGGCGGGCTTCTTGCTGCCGTCGCCGTTGAACAGCAGCGGGGTGTCCCCGGCTCGCCAGGAGTCGGTGTCGCGCACGCCCCAGACGGTGATGCCGAGGCAGCGCGGGACGGCCAGGCAGTCGTTGGTCACGTTGGCGTAGGTCGTGCCCGAGGCGCCCTGGACGTCGAGTTCGGTGACGGCCACGTCCACGCCGAGGGCGGCGAAACTCTGCAGGGTGGTGCGGAAGTTGCCGTTGTACGGGCTGTCGCCGTTGAAGTGCGACTGGAAGCCGACGCAGTCGATCGGCACGCCGCGCTGCTTGAAGTCCTTGACCATGGAGTACACGGCCTGGGTCTTGGCCCAGGTCCAGTTCTCGATGTTGTAGTCGTTGTAGCAGAGCTTGGCGGCCGGGTCGGCGGCGCGTGCGGTGCGGAAGGCGACCTCGATCCAGTCGTTGCCGGAGCGCTGCAGGTTGGAGTCGCGCCGTGCGCCCGAACTGCCGTCGGCGAAGGCCTCGTTCACCACGTCCCACTGGGCGATCTTGCCCTTGTAGTGGCCCATCACGCCGTTGATGTGGTTGGTCATCGCCTGGCGCAGCGCGCTGCCGCCGAGGCTCTGCATCCAGCCGGGCTGCTGGGAGTGCCAGGCCAGGGTGTGGCCGCGCACCTGCTTGCCGTTCTGCACCGCCCAGTTGTAGACGCGGTCGCCGGCGGTGAAGTCGAACCGGCCCTGCTGGGGCTCGGTGGCGTCGATCTTCATCTCGTTCTCGGCCGTCACCGAGTTGAACTCGCGGGCCGCGATCGACGTGTACGCCGAGTCGCCCAGCCGGCCCGAGGCGAGGGCCGTGCCGAAGTAGCGGCCGCTCTGCGCCGCCGCGCTGCCGAGCGTGCTCTCGGCGGCGTGCGCGGTCGGCGCCGCCAGCGCGGTGGCGGAACCGAGGACGCCGACGATCAGCGCCGTACACAGGCCGCCGATCTTCCGGCGGACGGTGGACGGTGGAAGGGAATCCGAGCGCATGACTGAACCTCCAGGGCGGAAATCAGGGGGGACGATTCGAGCGCGGCGGAATGCATCCGCGTGAGCGACGCCCGCGTCCATGGAAAAGGACGCGCACCACCGAGGCGTGACGGCTTCGAAAGCCGGTGCGCGGCGCGGGGGCAGAGGGCGGCATCGACTCGGGAATCAGTCTGGAAACTCGACGGAAACATGTCAAGAGTTTCGAAATCATTTCGAGAATCCGGCGTCCGGCGAAATAATTTCGATGGAAACTCGGCTCTGACCTGGTGCTTTCGTTATTTCACGTGGTCAAGGGTGACGGGGCGGGGCCGTGGAGAGCCGGACCTTGAGTTCGGTCGAAAGCTCCATCCGCGGGGTGACGAGGGTTGTTTCTCCAGAACCTGGAAAAGCGTGCGGGCGGCGACCCGTCCCATCTCCTCCAGCGGCTGACGCACCGTCGTCAGCGGAGGCGACAGCCATTCGCACATCGGCAGGTCGTCGAAGCCGATCACGCTGAGGTCCCGCGGAATGCTCAGCCCGGCCTGGCGGGCCGCTTCGTAGACGCCCATCGCCTGCTGGTCGCTGCCGGCGAAGACGGCGGTCGGCGGCTCGGGGAGGGCGAGCAGTTCCCGGGCGCCCAGGAACCCGCCCTCGTGCTGGAAGTCGCCGAACCGGATCAGGTCGCGGTCGACCTCGATCCCGGCCCGCTCCAGAGCGGTCCGGTACCCGTCGATCCGGGCCTGGCTGCAGAGCATCTCCTTGCGTCCGCCGATCACGGCGATCCGGCGGTGCCCCAGCGCCAGCAGGTGCTCGGTGGCGGCGAGGCCGCCCGCCCAGTTGGTCGCTCCGACGCTCGGCACGCGGTTGTCCGGGAGGTCGACGGGGTCGATGACGACCAGCGCCACCCCGGCCCTCTCCACCTGGGCGCGCTGGGCGCGGGTGACCGAGGTGGTGACGAGGATGACGCCGTCGCTGTGGTGCAGGACCGGCAGCGCGGCCCAACTGGACGGCGTGGCCTCGCCCGGCGGGACGAGCGACACGACGGTGGCGACGCCCGCCGGGCGCACTCGGCCTCGACGCCGCGCAGTATCTCCACCGCCCACGCGCTGTCCAGACCGCCGATGATCAGGTCGACGAGGCCCGATCTGCGGGCCCTGCCGTGCCTGCCGGGCGGGAGGTAGTTCCGGGATCGCAGCAGCCCCTCGATCCGTTCGCGCGTCGAGGGCGCGACATCGGAGCGGCCGTTGATCACCTTGGACACGGTGGCCTGGGAGACCCCGGCCTCCGCGGCGATGACGGCCAGGGTCGGACGCTTCTCGCTCAACTGCTCTCCTCGGTGCGTACGCCTCGCCCGGCGACGGGTATCGCAAACTTTCGAAGAGTTTCCGGTCGCACAACCTGCATGTCAAGGCGGTGAACTGCCGCTTTTTTCAAGTAAGTCGGCAGTGGGTCTTGACCGAGAGGCCCCGCGTTCCTAGGTTGTGGCAACGCAGATTTCGAGAGTATTTCGAAACATTTTCGGGCGTGAGCTCTTCGGCTGGTGCGGCCGCCTTCACGCCCCCTCCCTCGCCCCCACACCTCGAAGGAGCACTTCTGATGCCGTTTCACCCCCGGCCACCAGTGGGCTTGAGGCGTCTGCTCGCCGTCCTCTCGCCCCTGCTGCTCCTGGCCACCTTCTTCGGTGCCCAGCCCGCCGGCGCGGCGACCGTCGACACCGACGCCTCCTACGTGCTGGTCAACCGCAACAGCGGCAAGGCCCTGGACGTCTACAACCTGGCGACGAACGACGGGGCCCGCATCACCCAGTGGGCCAGGAACGACCAGAACCAGCAGCAGTGGCAGTTCGTCGACTCCGGCGGCGGCTACTACCGCCTCAAGTCCCGCCACTCGGGCAAGGTGCTGGACGTCCGCGACGGGTCCACCGCCAACGGCGCCCCGGTCGTCCAGTGGGCCGACCTGAACGGCACCGACCAGCAGTGGCGACTGGCCGACAGCCCCGACGGCTACGTGCGGCTCGTCGCGCGCCACAGCGGCAAGGCCCTCGAAGTGCAGGGCGGCTCCACCGCCGACGGAGCGAACATCGTCCAGTACGACGACTGGGGCGGCGCCAACCAGCAGTGGCAGCTCGTCAAGGTCGGCGGCGGCACCCCCGGTACGTGCGCCCTCCCGTCGGCGTACCGCTGGACGTCGACGGGCGCGCTGGCGCAGCCCAAGCCGGGGTGGGCCTCGCTCAAGGACTTCACCGTCGTGCCCTACAACGGCCGGCAACTCGTCTACGCGACGACGCACGACACCGGGACGAGCTGGGGTTCGATGAGCTTCAGTCCGTTCACCAACTGGTCGGACATGGCCTCGGCCGGCCAGAACACGATGTCGAACTCCGCCGTCGCGCCCACGCTCTTCTACTTCGCGCCGAAGAAGATCTGGGTGCTCTCCTACCAGTGGGGCAGGACCGCCTTCTCCTACCGGACGTCGAGCGACCCCACCAACCCGAACGGCTGGTCGGCGGAGCAGGAGCTCTTCTCCGGAAGCATCGCCGACTCCGGCACGGGCCCCATCGACCAGACGCTCATCGGTGACGGGACGAACATGTACCTGTTCTTCGCCGGCGACAACGGCAAGATCTACCGGGCGAGCATGCCGATCGGGAACTTCCCGAGCAGTTTCGGCACGACCTCGACCGTGGTCATGAGCGATTCGACGAACAACCTGTTCGAAGCCCCGCAGGTCTACAAGCTCCAGGGCCAGGACCGCTACCTCATGATCGTCGAGGCGATCGGCGCGCAGGGCCGGTACTTCCGCTCGTTCACGGCCACCAGCCTGAACGGCTCGTGGACGCCCCAGGCCGCGACCGAGAGCAACCCCTTCGCCGGCAAGGCCAACAGCGGCGCCACCTGGACCAACGACATCAGCCACGGCGAACTGATCCGCACCGGCCCCGACCAGACCATGACCGTCGACCCCTGCGACCTCCAGCTGCTCTACCAGGGGCGCAGCCCCGACTCGGGCGGCGACTACGGCCTCCTGCCCTACCGACCGGGTCTGCTGACGCCGCGGCGCTGACGGCACGACACGGGTCCGGCTCCGACGCGGAGCCGGCGCGGCGGGCTCGGCGCGAGGCCGAGCCCGCCGACCTCACGGACGCACTACGTCAAGGAGCTTTGACCACATGAACATCAACAGGCGCACGGTGATGGCGGCGGGCGCCGCCGGAGTGGCCGCGGCGGCCGTGGGAACGGCCCCGGCGTTCGCCTCGGAAGGCGCGGAACGGTGGGGAGGGAAGCCGGTGAAGGAGCCGTTCGGCACCCTGCCCGACGGCACGCCCGTCCACCGGTGGACGGTGGCGCGGAGGCACCCGGCTGCGCGTGCTGTCGTACGGCGGCATCGTCCAGACCCTCGAAGTCCCGGACCGGCACGGGCGGTACGCGAACGTGTCGCTGGGCTTCGACGATCTCGACGACTACGTGACTGGCAGCCCCTACTTCGGCGCGCTCATCGGCCGCTACGGCAACCGCATCGCGGGCGGCGCCTTCACCCTCGACGGCCGTACGTACCGGCTCCCCGTCAACGACGGCCCGAACAGCCTGCACGGCGGGGACAAGGGCTTCGACAAGCGGGTGTGGGACGTCGAACCGTACGCGCAAGGGCCGGACACCGGCCTCACCCTGCGCTACACCAGCGCGGACGGCGAGATGGGCTACCCCGGCACCCTGCGCGTCCGGGTCCGCTACGTCCTCACGCCGCGCGGCGACTTCCGCATCGACTACGAGGCCACGACGGACAAGGCCACCGTCGTCAACCTCACCAACCACACGTACTTCAACCTCGCCGGTGAGGGCGGCGGCAGCGTCCTCGACCACACCCTGAGGATCGCCGCGTCCCGCTACACCCCCGTCGACTCCACCCTCATCCCGACCGGCGAACTCGCCGGGGTCGCCCACACGCCCTTCGACTTCCGGAGCGGCAAGCCCATCGGCCGGGACATCCGCGAGGCGCACCCGCAGATCGTCTTCGGCCACGGCTACGACCACAACTTCGTGCTCGACAAGGGACTCACCGCCGCCCCGCGGCATGCCGCGACCGTGACGGAGCCCGTCTCCGGCCGCGTGATGGAGATCGCGACCACCGAGCCGGGCGTGCAGCTCTACAGCGGCAACTTCCTCGACGCCACGCTGGCGGGCTCCTCCGGGAAGGTCTACCGCCAGGGGGACGGATTCTGCCTGGAGACCCAGCACTTCCCCGACTCGCCCCACCGGCCGTCCTTCCCGTCGACGGTGCTCCGCCCGGGACGGACCTACCGCTCGACGACGGTGCACTCCTTCACCACACGCTGAGCGGTCGCGTTCCGCATTCGTATTTAACTCCATAGCGGTAGGCCTTGACTGGGGGAGACGGCCAGCTCTTAAATTCGCTTTTAACAAAGCGCCCCCGTGAGGAGCACCGCCGTGACGCTCGACTCGCACGACACCGGAGCCGGACCGAGAGCCGCCGCCTCCCCCGGTCCCCCGGGCAAGGGGCTTCGCCAGGGCAGCGTGGGGCTGCTGGGAGTCGTCGCCCTCGGGCTCTCCTCCACCGCCCCGGCCTACTCCATCGCCGTCACGCTCGGCCTGGTCACCATGACCGTGGGGCACCTCGCCCCGGCGGCGCTGCTGATCGGCTTCGTCCCGATCCTGCTCACCGCGTTCGCCTTCCGCGAGCTCAACCGGGACATGCCCGACTGCGGCACCACCTTCGTGTGGAACACCCGCGCCTTCGGCCCCTGGACGGGATGGCTCGTCGGGAGCTGGGTGCCCACCGTGGCCACCCTCTTCGCCATGACCGCGCTCGCGCAGGTCAGCGCCACGTACCTGCTCTCGGTCCTCGGCCCGGACGACCTGGCCGGCGACGGCGCCGCCGTCACCGTCACGGCTCTCGCCCTGCTCGCCGGCACCACCGCACTGGCCCGCCGGGGGCTGCGGATCGCCACCGGCATCCAGTACGCGCTGCTCGCACTCCAGCTCGTGGCCCTGTTCGGGACCGGCTTCGCGGCCTTCACCGCGCCCGGCGCCGCCACCCCGTCGCTGTCCTGGCTCGACCCCTTCGCCTTCGACGGCGCCGGGCCCTTCGCCGAGGCGGTGCTCCTGTGCCTCTTCATCTACTGGGGCTGGGACGCGCTGATCACCGTGAACGAGGAGAGCAGCGACGCCGACCGCGTCCCCGGCCGCGCCGTGCTGATCTCCACCTCCGTCCTCCTCGTCACCTACCTGTTCACGGCGTTCGCGGCCGTCGGCTACGCCGGAACCGGCACCACCGGCATCGGTCTCGGCAACCCCGACAACGCCACGGACTTCCTCGCGGCTCTCGCCCCGCCGCTCCTCGGGAACGCCCTGGCGACCGTCGTCCGGCTCGCCGTCTGCGTCAGCGCCCTGTCCGCGATGCTCCCCTGTCTGGTGGGCGGCGGCCGCAGTCTCCTTTCGATGACCACCCACGGGGCCCTGCCGAAGAGGTTCGCGCACATCCACCCCCGCTTCCGGACGCCCACCGTCGGCACCGTCTTCTTCGGCGCCGCCACCGCCGTGACCCTGGTGGTCCTCAAGACCGCCGCGCCGCGCTTCCTGGGCGACGCCATCCTCTGCGTCGGTCTGCTGATCGCCTGCTACTACGGCGTCACCGCCTTCGCCTGCGTCTGGCACTTCCGCCACCGCCTCCGCGACTCCGCGCGCGACCTGTTGTTCAAGGGCGTGCTGCCGGCGCTCGGCGGACTGATGATGCTCGCCGCACTCGCCCGCAGCGCGTACGACACGATCGCCCCCGACTACGGCGGCACCTCCTTCCACGGCATCGGCGGCGTCTTCCTCCTCGGCGTCGGCTCCGCGGCCCTCGGGGTCCCCGTCGTCCTGCTGGTCCGCGCCCGCTTCCCCCGCTTCTTCCGCGAGGGCGGACACTCCGTCGCCCCGCCGACCACCACCGAATCCGCCCGGAACGAAAGCTGATGCCCCCGATGCGTACCCTGGCCGTCGCCGCCCTCCAGACCGCCCCCGTGCCGTACGACCTCGAAGCCACCTGGTCCCGCTTCGCCCACCAGGTGAGGACCGTCCGCGAGCTCTTCCCCCACGTCCAGCTGGTCGTCGTCCCCGAACTGTTCCTCGCCGCCGAAGGACCACTGCTCGCCGAACACCCCGAGGGCTGGATGGAGCAGGCCGCCGTCACCGTCCCCGGACCGCTCACCGACCGCCTCGCGGAACTGGCGAGGGAGACCGGGCTGTGGCTCGTGCCCGGCACCGTGTTCGAGCGCGCCGCGGACGGCACGATCCACAACACCGCACTCGCGATCTCCCCCGAGGGGGACATCGCCGCCGCCTACCGCAAGGTCTTCCCCTGGCAGCCGTACGAACAGGCCGCGCCCGGCAACTGCTTCACCGTGTTCGACATCCCCCGGGTGGGCCGCGTGGGCCTGGCCATCTGTTACGACGGCTCCTTCCCCGAGACCATGCGCCAGCTCGCCTGGCTCGGCGCCGAGGTCGTCATCCAGCCCACCCTGACCACCACCCGCGACCGCGAGATGGAAGCGGTCTGCGCCCGCGCCAACGCCTGGACCAACCAGATCTACGTCGTCAACGTCAACGGCTCCGACCCGGCGGCCGTGGGCACCAGCCTGATCGTCGACCCCGAGGGCACCGTCCGCCAGCAGGCCGGCACGGGCGAGGAGGTCCTCGTCGACGTCCTCGACCTCGACGCCGTCACCCGCGTCCGCCGGTACGGCTCCGCGGGCATCAACCGCCCCTGGAGCCAGCTCGCCCGCTACGGATCGACCATCGAACTGCCCATGTACGGCGGCACGTTCCGCACCCCCGACTGGCTCAAGGAGTCGGAGGGATCCGTCGTCGCCGACGTCGATTGAATCGGAATTTAAGAAAACTCTCTCAAGGCTCTCGGTAGCTGTCAGTAGAGGCACCCGCTGTTTTAATGGGAGTGAGACTTCGCTGTATGACCGGGGAGGCGGTGCTCGTGGGGCGCGGCAGGGGCAAGAGCAAGGAAGCCCGCATGGCGGAACTGGCCGAGGCGGTGGAGCGGGCGCTCCTCACGCGGGGGCTCGAATCCCTCCGGCTCCGGGACGTCGCGGAGGAAGCGGGCGTCACCCCTGCCGCGCTGCTGTACTACGGCGATCTGGACGCCCTGGTCCACGAGACCTATCAGCGGGCCATCGAGCGCTTCGCGCGGGAACGCGAAGAGGCCGTCGAGACCCACCCCGACGCACGGGAACGGCTGCGCGCCTGCATCGACAAGGGCGTGGCGACCGGGCCGGACGACACGCTCACACGACTGCTGTTCGAGTACTGGCCGCGCTGCCTGCGCGACGTCAGGGCCGCCACGCTCGACAGCTCCCTGACCGAGCGCCAGGTGGCGATCTACTACGGCATCCTGCTGCTCGGCCAGGCCCAGGGGCACTTCACCCTCCAGGATCCGCCGCTCCAGCTCGCGGCGACCTTCGTCGCCCTGGAGGACGGCTTCCAGATGGAGGTCCTCACCGGCCGCCGCTCCCGCACGCAGGTGATCGCCGCCCTTCACGCGTACGCCAGGGCGGTCACCGGCTGGACGGCCTGAGGCCGGCTCCCTCCTGTCCCGCCGCGCCGGAGGCCTCGGCGGCGATGCGGTCGAACTGCGCGCCCATCGCCTCGGACAGCGCCTGCGCGGCGGAGAGGGGCCGGACCATGACCATGAAGTCGTCGATGAGGCCGTGTTCGTCGACGTGGAGGAAGTCGCAGCCGGTGATCGCGCGGTCGCCGACCCGCGCCTCGAAGACGAGGGCGTGGTCGCGGCCGTCCTCGCCGGCCGTCGCCCGGACGTAGCGGAAGTCGGTGAAGACGCGGGAGACCGCGCGCAGGATGGCCGCGGTGATCGGCTTGCCCGAGTAGGGCTTGAAGGCGACGGGGCTGGTGAAGACGACGTCCTCGGCGAGGAGCGCCTCGATTGCCGCGTGGTCGTTCGCCTCGACGGCCTGCCGGAAGGACTTCATATGCATCTCCACAGCTAGTCAACTAAGTGATTAGGTGGGGAGGAGGCTAGTGGTGAGGGGCGGCCACGTCCAGCCCTGCCGGAAGGAAGCCCGTACGACCGGGCCCGGCCGGGCACGCGCGCGGGCCCGGCCGTACGGGCGCGCGGGCACGGCCGGGGCCGGGCCGGCTTCTTTCGGGAGTCAAGCCGGCTTCTTCCGGGGGCAGGCCTGCTTCTTTCGGGTCAGGCCAGCATCTTGAGGAGCTCCGCGGCGAGCGGGGCGGAGGAGGCCGGGTTCTGACCGGTGACCAGGTTGCCGTCGACGACGACGTGCGGTGCCCACGGCTCGCCGATCCGGACGTCGAGACCCGCCTCGACGAGCCGGGTTTCGAGGAGCCACTTCGCCCTGTCGGCGAGACCGGCCTGGGTCTCCTCGGCGTTGCTGAAGGCGGTGACCTCGCGGCCGGCGAAGACGTTCGCACCGTCGGCGTCCGTGGCGGCGAGGAGCGCGGCCGGGGCGTGGCAGACGACGCCCAGCGGCTTGCCCGAGCGCAGGGTGTCGACGAGCAGCCTGCCGGAGGTCGCGTCGACGGCCAGGTCCTCCATGGGGCCGTGGCCGCCGGGGTAGAAGACGGCGTCGTAATCGGCCGGGCGGACGTCCTCCAGGTCGACCGGGTTCCTGATCTCGCCGAGGGAGGCCAGTGCCGCGGCGGCCTCGTCCGCGCCCTCCTGGCCGCCGTTGGCCTCGGGGCCGAGGCTGGCCGCGTCGACGGTCGGGACGACCCCGCCCGGCGTGGCGACGACGACCTCGTGGCCGGCGGCCTTGAACGCCCGGTACGGGGCGATCGCCTCCTCGGCCCAGAAGCCGGTCGGGTGCTTGGTGCCGTCGGCCAGCGTCCAGTGGTCGACACCGGTCATCACGAAAAGGATCTTCGACATGCGTGAGCTCCAGGGAAGGGTGGGCCTGTGCGGCGATGTCCTCGACCCTAGGCGGGGGACCCATGGGGTTTCCAATGAAGAAGCCAATGCCTCCCATAGGAAGCCCAATGGGTCTGCCACGGGCCCGGCCCTCGGTGGAGCGTGAGGTCGGCACCGCCGGCGCGGCGGTGCCGACTCCTCGTCAGGTACTCGCCTGGTCGGCGACGTTCCCGAGGGTGATCGCCTGCACGGGGCAGGCGCGTGCCGCCTCGCGCACCAGCGTGCCCGTGCCGTCCTCCCGGCCCGGGACGACCATCCCGAAACCGTCGTCGTCCTGGGTGAAGACGTCGGGGAGGTCAGCGCGCACTGTCCCGCGCCGATACAGACGTCCGCGTCGATGGACACCCGCGTCCGCACCGCTTCCTCGGCCATGTTCCGCACCTCTCCTTTCACCGTGCGACCCGTCGTGCGACGTGCCGTGCGATCCGTTGGGCGATTCGTTGGGCGACTCACCATGTGACGGGGAGCTCGAGCATCCCCTGAATCGTGTCGCCCGGTTTGAACGGGATCTCCTCGGCGGGTACGGCGAGCTGCAGCCCCGGCAGCCGGCGCAGGAGCGTCCCGAGCGCGATCTCCAGCTCCGCGCGGGCGAGGTTCTGCCCGAGGCACTGGTGGATGCCGAAACCGAACGCCACGTGGTGACGGGCCGACCGGTCCCAGTCGAGGGTGTCCGGATCGCTGTAGGCGGCCGCGTCCCTGTTGATGACCGAGGTCGAGAAGACCACGCCCTCACCCGCGCGGATCACCGTCCCGGCGACCTCGATGTCCTCGGACGCGATCCGGAGCAGACCGTCGGCGATCGACAGGAACCGCAGCAGCTCCTCGACCGCGGCGGGCAGGAGCCCCGGGTCCTCCCGCAGCTCGGCCAGCCGCTCCGGGTGGCGCAGCAGCGTGTACGTACCGAGCGAGATCATGTTCGCCGTGGTCTCGTGGCCCGCGATCAGCAGGATCGAGGCGAGCTGCACCAGCTCCTGGCGTCCGGGAACGCCGTCCTCGGACGCGCGTGCCACCAGGTCGTCGAGGACGCCTTCGCCGGGCTTCAGGCGCTTGCGGTCGATCAGGTCGCCGAGATAGCCCTCCAGCTGGTCCAGCGCGTCCTGGGTGTCCGCGCCCGTCGGGCCGCGCAGCAGCCGCCGCGACTGCTCCTCGAAGAACTCGTGGTCCGCGTACGGCACGCCGAGCAGATCGCAGATGACGATCGAGGGCACGGGCAGCGCGAACGCGCTCACCAGCTCGGCCGGCGGCCCCTGCGCCTCCATCGCGTCCAGGAGCCGGTCCACGGTCTCCTGGATGCGGGGACGCAGGGTCTCGGCCCGCTTGAGGGTGAAGCTCGGGATCAGCATCCGGCGCTGGGCGTTGTGCTCGGGATCGTCCCAGCCGAGCAGCGCCGCGCGCCGGTTCCTGCGGGTGGCCGTGGCGCGTTCCGTCGGCATCGGGAAGCCGTCACGGGTCGAGTCGGTCGACAGGCGCCGGTCCGCGAGGAGCGAGCGGGCGGCGGTGTGGCCGGTTACGAACCACACCTGCTGCCCGTCCCAGAGGGTGACCCGCGACAGCGGGCGCTCCTCCTCGGTCCGGGGGTAGGCGGCGGGCGGGTGGTAGGGGCAGGTTCGGTCCTGGGGGAACGCCACGGCTTTCGTCACGGGGACCTCGCTGGTGCGCATAGCTGGCAGGGGCGGTGGTGCCTCTCCACTACATGCCTCAGGCATCTATTCGGTCTACACATAGTTCGGCCATTCCACCGGAACGGGTGCCGCCGCCTGCCGCGACGGCGGTAACGGTGGTAATGGCCGCAAGGGCGGCGATAGCGGTCCTGGGCCGGTGTCAGGACCGCGGCGACAGGGGGATGACGGCGGTCAGGACCGTCCCTCGCCCGGCGCGGACTCGACGGTGAGGGCGCCGCCGAGCTGCTGGACCCGCGCGCGCATGGCCGGCAGGCCGTGCCCGCGTACGCCGCCGGGCCGCTCGACCGGATCGAAGCCGCGGCCGTCGTCGGCGATGTCCAGGACGACCTGGTCGTCCAGATGGCTGAGGGTCAGGGCGCGGTGCCCGCGTCCGCGTGCTCACGGATGTTGGCCAGCGCCCCTGGGCGATCCGCAGCAGCGCCGCCTGGACGCGGTCGGGGAGCGCGCTCGTGGGCGTGCCGTCCTGGTGGAAGAGGACCCGGAGGGTGTCGGAGGACTCCCGCTCGGCGAGCGCGCGCAGCGCGTCGTCCAGACCGCCGCCCCCGGCGAGGTCGGCGGGCGCGAGGTCGTGGACGAAGCGGCGGGCCTCGGCGAGGTTGAGCTCGGCGATCGACTCGGCGGTACGGATGTGCCGACGGGCGGCGGCCGGGTCGCTGTCCCAGAGCCGGTCGGCGGCCTGGAGCAGCATCTGCTGGCTGGACAGGCCCTGCGCGAGGGTGTCGTGGATCTCCATGGACAGCCGCTGGCGCTCGGCGAGGGTGCCCTCGCGCCGCTCGGTCGCGGCCAGTTCCCGGCGGGTGCGCACGAGGTCGATGATGACGGTCCGCAGCCGGTCGGCCTGCCGCTGGGAGTAGATGAACACGGCGGTGGCGACGGCGGCGACGGCGGGCGGCGCGAACACCAGGTTCGGGTCGAAGCCGAACTTCAGCCGCAGCTTCACCTGCGCGCCCACGACGATCGCGGTGATCAGGGCGACCAGGATGATCGCGGACCGGGTGCGCAGGGACCGCAGCCCCGTGTAGAAGAGCGGCACCGCGCACCACCCGAAGCTCGGCGCCAGGGCCACGAGGGCGAGCCAGGCCCCGATGACGGCCGCCAGCCAGAGCCCGTGGGCCGTACGGGGCGGCGCCGCGCCCTCACCCCGACCGCCTCGGCCCTCACTCCGACCGCCGCGTCCCGCACCCCGGCCGCCGTGCCCCTCACCCCGACCGCCGCGCCCTTCGGTCTGGCGGGGCCGAGCACCGGACCGAGGACGTACAGCAGGGCCACCACGACGGTGAGGGTGATCACCCACGGGGTGCCCGGGGCGCCGGGGTGGACGAGCAGGTACCGGGTCAGCGAGGAGCACAGCAGGACGAAGAACGCCACGTGCATCACGGTCGCGAGCCAGCCGGCGTCCGGGTCGGCCGCCTCCGTGTCGACCGGCGACCGCCTGTCCATCCGCACCGTCCACTCCTCGCCGCCGACCGTTCTCCCGGAGCCCAGGCTAGCCGGACGCATTCATTCCGCATCGACCGATCGGTTGACCCCCGTGTCGTCCGCCGGGTGCGCCGACCGCAGCCTGTAGGCCGACCGGAGAGGGCCGTGACCAGCACCAGGATGGATGTCAGAGCGGGAACGCGGAGCTTCCCGAGCCCCCGAGGGGTTGATGCCCAAGGAGCTGATGATCGTGAAGAAGATGACCCTGCGCACCCGTGTCCTGACCGGTACCGTCGCCGCCGGCGCACTCGCCGCGGGCCTGTTCGGCACCGTCTCCGCGAACGCCGCCGCCCCGGCCGCCGCTCCCGCCGCCGTCATGGCGGACGCCGACAACGGCAACACCACGACGTCGACGCACCTGACGATCGAGGCCGCCACCAAGGCCGCGCAGGCGACGCTGAAGGCCGCGGAGAAGGAGAACCAGCGGGTGTCCGTCGCGGTCGTCGACCGCAACGGCAACACGATCGTCACCCTGCGCGGCGACGGCGCGGGCCCGCAGTCCTACGAGTCGGCCGAGCGCAAGGCGTACACCGCCGTGTCCTGGAACGCCCCGACCTCGGTCCTCGCCGGCCGTCTGGCCAACGCGCCGACCCTGAAGGACATCCCCGGCACCCTCTTCCTCGCCGGTGGCGCCCCCGTCACCGCCAAGGGCGCCCCGATCGCGGGCATCGGCGTCGCCGGCGCCCCGTCCGGCGACCTCGACGAGAAGTTCGCCCAGGCCGGCGTCGCCGCCCTCGCGAAGTAACACCCTCGATCCCCGGCGGTGCCCGGCCCCCCGTCCGGGTGCCGCCGGTCTTCTCCACACGGATTCCTCTCGACACTGAATCTTCTCGGGACGGATTCCTCTCGGCACGGAAAGGGAGAACAGGATGGACGACCGCAACAGCCGACTCCTCGCGGCAGCCCGTAGAGGCGACGCCGACGCGGTCCGGGCCGCTTTGGAGGCGGGCGCCGGGGTGGAGGCCCGCGACGAGGAGCTGCGTTCCCCTCTGCTCCTCGCCTCGCTCGGCGACCATGTGGAGGCCGCCCGGGTCCTCGTCGAGGCCGGCGCCGACCCGAACGCCCAGGACCGCCGCCACGACAGTGCCTGGCTGGTCACCGGTGTGACCGGGAGCGTCGAGATGATGCGGACGCTGCTGCCGGCCGGCCCGGACACGAGGCTGCGCAACCGCTTCGGCGGCATCTCGCTGATCCCCGCGAGCGAGCGCGGCCACGTCGCGTACGTACGAGCGGTGCTGGACGAGACCGACACCGACGTCGACCACGTCAACGACTTCGGATGGACGGCGCTCCTGGAGGCGGTGATCCTCGGCGACGGCGGACGGACGCATCAGGAGGTCGTGGAACTCCTCCTCGCCGCGGGCGCCGACCCGGACCTCGCGGACGCGGACGGCGTCACGCCCCTGCGGCACGCGGAACGACGCGGCTTCGACGGGATCGCCGCTCTGCTGAAAGCTCACTGAAGGCCCGCTGAAAGCCCACTGAAGGCCGACTGAAGGCCCACGGAAACCCCGCCGAATCCCGACGAGTTCCCGCGGGTAGCCTGCTGCCTCATGATGCGTGTCTGGCTCTTGCCGATACTGTTCGTCCTCAGCGGCTCACTCATCGCGGCGGGGAGGATCGCCGGGGGCGACCCCGGCGGAGGCGTCGTGCTGCTCCTGGTGTTCCTGCTGCTCGCGTGGGTGTACTCGCCGCTGATCTTCCCGAAGTCGATCGGCGCGCTGGAAGCGCAGCGCCGCAGCGCCGTCGACGGCCGGCCGATCGTCTTCTGGCGGCCGGGCTGCAAGTACTGCATGCGGCTGCGCATCCGCCTGGGCCGCAGCGCCCACCGGCTGTACTGGGTGAACATCTGGCGCGATCCGGACGGTGCGGCGCTCGTGCGGGCGGCCAACGACGGCAACGAGACCGTGCCGACCGTCTTCGTGGACGGCCGGCCGTTCACCAACCCCGACCCCCGATGGGTGCGCGAGGGCCTCTCGCCCTCAGTGTGACGGGTCAGCCCGGTCCGTTCTCCGTCCACGGGCGGAGCTTCTCCGGGTTGCGGACCGCCCAGATGCGGGTGATCCGGCCGTCGGCGAGGCCGAACGCCGCCACGGTCGCGGTGACGCCCGCGTTCTGCGCGACCAGACCGGGCAGGCCGTTGACCGTCCGTTCCAGGAGCGTGAGCCCCGGGGCCTTGTCGGCGATGTGGACGAGGTACTGGGCGATGAGCCCGCCGCCCACGACCGGACGGAGCGCGGCGCCCACCAGACCGCCGCCGTCGGCCGTCATCGTGGCGTCGGGGTCGAGCAGGCCGACGAGGGCCTTGATGTCCTTGGCCTCCCACGCCTCCTTGAAGTGCCGTACCAGAGCGGCCTGTCCGGCCACCGGTACGGCCGGGGTCCGGGAGGCGTCCACACGCCGACGGGCCGAGGAGGCGAGCTGCCGGCAGGCCGCGGGGGACCGGCCGACGATCTCGGAGACCTCGGCGAAGGGGTACCGGAAGACGTCGTGCAGGATGAACGCCACGCGTTCGGCCGGCGTCATCGACTCCAGGACGACGAGGAACGCCATGTTCACCGACTCGTCCAGGGTGACCCGGTCGGCGGGGTCGTCCGGTGCGGACGCCGCGCCGGCCGCCCGCACGCTGGACCACTCCGTACGGTCGGGCAGCGGCTCGGGGATCCACGGCCCGACGTAGCGCTCGCGCCGGACCCGGGCCGAGCCGAGCATGTCCAGGCAGACGCGTCCGGCCACCGTCGTCAGCCACGCCCCGGGCGAGTCGACGGCCTTCCGCTGCCGCGGCGACATCGCGTACCAGCGGGCGTACGTCTCCTGTACGGCGTCCTCGGCCTCGGCCAGCGAACCGAGCAGCCGGTAGCCGATGTTGACGAGCCGGCGCCGCTCGCCGACGACCACGCTCGGGTCCGGTTCCGCCCGGTCGTGTCCCGGCTCGGTGATGGTGCTCATGATGGCGACTGCCCCCTGGTTCGTCCCGCCTCGTCCGATCCGTCCCGTCGACGAACACCGCACCGGAAATCCGGGCCGGTCCCCACCTCACATTTCACGGGCCTGCGTCGTCGGACGGACGAGACACTATCGAGCCACCGCCGCGAGGCAGAAGCAGAGGACCGAGTCATGGCCACCACCGCACAGACCACGGCAGTCCGGGGCACCGCCGCCCGCACCTTCGTACAGGTGTCGATCGCCCTGCAGACCCTCACCCTCTTCTTCCAGGCGACCACCGCCGGACTGCTGCTGGCCTCGCCCCACACCGAGGTGCTCCACAGCGTCGGCGCGCGCGTGACGTACGGCGCGACCATGCTGTACGTACTGGCGGCGGTCCTGGCCTGGCGGCCGGGCGGCGGCTCGCCCCGCCCGATCCTGTACTCGACCGGCTTCCTCGTCCTCTCCTCGGTCCAGGTCGTCCTGGGCATCGCGCACAAGCCGGCCCTCCATGTCCCGCTGGGCGTCCTGATGTTCGGCCTGAGCGTGCTGGCGCTGGGACAGATCCTCTTCACCCGGCGGCAGGAACGATCCGGCACGCGCCTGCGGTAGCGCCCGCCAGGGCCGCGCCCCGACCGTCCTGACCCGCGCGGAGCCGCGCGGACCCGCTCTACTGTGATCCACATGTCTGCTCCTGCCCCTGCCCCTGCCCCTGCCCCTGCTCCTGCTCCTGTTCCTGCCTCTGTGCCCGTCCACGCCCTCGCCCACCGGCCGTTGACGCCCGAGGCCGTCGCCGAACTCGTGGCGCTGCCGCCGTGCCGCCCGTCCCCGACGACTCCGAGGCCGTCGACGAGGAGGTGGAACGGCGGGGCTGGGCCTGGGAGGACGGGCTCGTCTGCGAGTCCTTCCGCACCGCGCACGGCCACGTGCTCTGCACCGACGTCGTCAGTCCCTTCGGGTGCCCGGAGGCCCGGACCTTCCTGGTCTTCGGGGAGGTGTACCCCGTCGACCCGCACGACGAGGACATGGCCAACGCCTCGTGGCTGTACGGCCTCGTCGACCGCTGGCAGGAACAGCCCGGGTGGAGCGGCAGCAGGCCGAGTACGGCCGGGGCGTGCGAGGAGGTGCTCGCGCGGGCCGCGCGGGTGGTGACCGAACACCTCGGCGCGGAGCCCGAAAGGACGGTCCTGTCCGCCGAGAGCCTGGTCGCCGGGCCGCCCTGACGCACCGCGTCTGGCGTACCGCCACCCACGCCCTGGTCCTGGGACCGGCGGCCGACAACGGCCCGTACGGCTACCTCACCCACCTCCAGCTGTCCTCCACCCCGCTCGACTGCGGCCCCGAACTCCCGCCCGCCGAGGACGAGGACGGCCTGGCCGCGTGGATCGCCGAGCACATCGACTGGTGACCCCGCGGCGGTCCTCAGGGCGTCAGCGGGCTCCGCGGCCGCCACGCGCGCGGGTAGGGCACGCGCAGCGACTCGGCCGCCACGGGGTGTGCTCGGCCGCCGCGCGCAAGCGCCCGTGGCGCCGGACGACGCCCCGCCGGCGAGCATGGACGTCACCAGTTCGGTGGCGAGCGCCTCGGGCGTCAGCCGCAGGAGGCGCGCGGCGTCGGTCAGCCACGCGCGCGCGTGGAGGTACGGTTCGACCTCCTCGGACGGGATGCCGTCGCGGATCATGAGGGCGAAGGCGAAGATCCGGCGGATGCCGTACCAGACGGCCCCGTCGGGGTCGTCGACGAGCCGTCGGCCGCGGCGCAGGGCGGCGGCGAAGGCGGCCCCGGGTCGGCCGGGACCGGGCCGTGGAGGGCAGGACCACCCGCGGGCGGAGATCGGCCATCCGCTGGAGCGAGGCCAGCGCGGTGGTGGCCGCGCCGGGTCCGTCGAGGGCGAGGTTGACCCAGCCGACGTCGTAGTCCGACAGCGCGTCGCCGACCACGAGCAGCCGTTCCTCCGGCTGCCACAGGGCCAGATGGCCCGGTGTGTGACCGGGCGTGCGGACGACCTCCCAGTCGGCGTCGCCGAGCCGGAGGACCTGCCCGTCGTCGAGCGGCACGTCCACGGTGTACGGGGCGACCGGCTGGTCCAGGTACTCCGCCGCGCAGCAGCCGGGGTCCCGGCGGGCGAGCGCCTCGGCCTCGGGAGCCCCGGCGGCGATGCCCGCGCCGGCGGCCTGGAGCAGGGCGTTGCCGCCGACGTGGTCGGAGTGCCAGTGCGTGTTCACGACCAGGTCGATCCTCCCGGCCACGGCGCGGGCCCGGTCGGCGGTCTGCCGGGCGTGACCGACGAACCCGGAGTCGACCAGGGCCGGTCGCTTCCCGGGAAGCAGGAGGGTGTGGGCGTCGGGGAACGGCCTCTGCCACCAGATCGCCCAGGACGGCAGCGACGGAGGGGAAGCGGGCCGCCTGCCCACGGGCTGGGCGGCTCCGGTCTGCGGGCTCACTGTTCTGCTCCGTTCAGGAGGGTCGGCGTCTCGCGAGGGTCGGCGTCTCAGGAGGATCGACGTCCCGCGAGGGTCGGCGCCTCACGAGGGTCGGCGTCTCACGAGGCTCGGCGTCTCACGAAGGTCGGCGTCCGTCGCCGGGCGGCGACGGGTTTCCGCCCGCCGCCGTCCCTCAGCTCCCGGCGGTGGCGGTCCGTGCGATGCGGGCGAGGGTGGTGCGCATCCCGGCCCGGTTGAGGGCGATCCGGCGGGCGGGGTTCGACCCGGCGAAGACCGTGCCCAGCAGTTCGGCGACCCGGCCACGGGCCCCGCCGGTCCGCAGGTCCTCCCAGAACTCGGTGATCCGGGTCCCCGAGCCTCCGGTTCGAAGCGGTAGCCCCAGCGGGCGATCGGCAGTCCGAGGACGCCGATGTCGAAGACGAACTCGCTGTCCGGGCGCATGCGGGTGATCCGTCCGAGGGTCGGCCAGAGGAACGGTCCGCGCCGGTTGAGGCCGACGAAGCGGGTGCCGGTCCGTGCCGGGGGCCGCAGCACCCACACGGACCGGCACTCCGGGCTCCAGCGCCCCATGTTCCGCAGGTCCGACACCAGCCGGTAGACGACCGCCGGCGGCACGTCGACGACCGTGCTCTCCTCCAGGCTCCACTGCCGATCCATCGCCCGCTCCCCTCGTACCGCCCGTCTGTTACCGGTCGGTACGTTAGCGGGAACGCGGACCGTCTGTCCCGGGTTCCCGCCGTGGTGATCGACAGGGCGCCTGCCGGGGGCTCAGGCCTCGACGTCCTGCGGGTACCAGCGCAGTTCGACCGTGTTGCCGTCGGGGTCCTTCACGTAGACGGACTGGGCGGAGCCGCGCGCGCCCCAGCGCGGCACCGGGCCCTCGAGGACGTCGAACCTGCCGGAGTCGATGACCTCCTGCCAGTCCAGCGGGTCCACGACCAGGCAGATGTGGTCGACGTTGGACTCGCCCCGGGGCGGGAGAAGAGGTCGATGACGGTGTTCTCGTCTATGCGCACGGACGGGAACGACACCTCGCCGGCCCGCCACTCCTCCACCCGCTCGGGCGCGAGGCCCAGGCGGTCGGTGTAGAACTCCAGGGCCTTGTCGACGTCGGTCACGTTGAGCACGAGGTGGTCGAAGGCTTTGACTCGCATGGTGGGTTCAGCACCTTTCTGGGGTTGCGTCTCAGCTTGACGATCATGGTCACTGCCGGGGTCGTGATCAAGGGCCCCGGCCGACCGGAATCCGGACGGAGCGCCTCCGGCCCTCGATCCCGGGCTGCCCCGCCTCGCAGGACGCGACAGTGCTGTAATGCTCGCCGACACAACAGTCTCACTGAGCGGGGGCACAGTGACAGAGGAGGCACGGGCGGGCGACGTCGTCGGCGGCCGCTACCAGCTGGTCCGATCGATCGCCGCGGGCGGCATGGGCCGCGTCTGGAAGGCGTACGACAAGCGCCTCCGGGCCGAGGTGGCGCTCAAGGAACTCTGGCTGTCCGGGCCCCTGCCGCCCGGACAGCGGGCCGAACTGCTCCAGCGCGCCGAGCTGGAGGCGCTGAACGCGGTGCGGCTCCGCGACCACCCGAACATCGTCACCGTCCACGACGTCGTCATCGAGAACGGCGCCCCCTGGATCGTGATGCAGCTGATCTCCGGCGGGACTCTGGAACAGCGCCTGAGGACGGGCCCGTTGCCCGTCTCCGACGTCGAGGCGGTCGCCTCGGCGCTGCTCGACGCCCTCGACGCCGCCCACCGGAACGGCATCGTGCACCGCGACGTCAAACCCGCCAACGTCATGATCGGCCAGGACGGCAGGATCCTGCTCGGCGACTTCGGCATCGCCGCGCCCGAGACCGGCACCGGCCTCACCTCCACCGGGGCCGTCATCGGCTCGGCGCCGTACCTCGCCCCCGAGCGGGCGGCCGGGCTGCCCGGCCGGGCGAGCAGCGACCTGTTCTCGCTGGGGTGACCCTGTACGAGGCGGTGGAGGGCGTCTCCCCGTTCCTGCGGGACACCTGGACGGCCACCGCCGACGCCGTCCGCTTCGAGGAGGCCCCGCCGATGCGCGGCGCCGGCCGCCTCGAACCCCTGATATCCGCCCTCCTGGCCAAGGACCCGGAAGCCCGCCCGACGATCGCGGAGGCGACGGCCCTCCTCAAGAGGCGGGGCCCGTCGCGGCCGAGGACCCCGACGGAGGTCGTGCCGCCGCCGGAGACGCCCGGGGCCGCGTCCCCAGAGCGAAGCTCAAGGTCACCAACGACTGGCGCGACCCGCTCCGCCTCCACCTCGGTACCGACGACCTCGGGCTGGTCCCCGGGGGCGGGACCGCCGACTTCGAGACCGAGCCCACCGACGCCCGCACGCTGCGGGTGAGCACCGGGGACCTGGCCAGTGCGTCCCACGTCCTCCGGCTCCGGCCCGGCCGCCCCGTGCACCTCACCGTCACCGTGGAGGCCGGCCGGCCGGTCGTGACCGGCGTCGGGATCGAGCTACGGCCCCGAAGGTCCGCGAGACGCCCCGCCCGGCGCCCCGCCCGGCGCCGCGCCCCGCCGCTCCGGCCGCCCAGCGCCCGAAGCCCGAGACCACGTCGAAACCGTCCTCCGGCGACGGCGTATGGGGCGGCGTCGTGTTCTTCGCGCTGCTCCTCGCAGGCCTGGGATACTTCGACAGTGCCGCCTTCTCCGGCTGGGTCAGCCACTACCTGCACGGGTCCACGGCGTCGTTGGAGAGCGGCGACTGCGTCTACGACGACACCGGTGAGCAGCCGCCCGGGTATGTGGTGGTGCCGTGCCAGGCGGCCGCCGCGGAGTACGAGGTGCGCGACAAGATCGGGTACGTGGGCCAGCCCTGCACGGAGCCGATGAAGGTGCTGTGGATCGCGCCGGACAGTTGGTGCGCGGAGAAGAAGTGACCCTCGGGGCACCCGCTCACCGCGTCAGACGTGCAGCTCGGGCGGGAACCCGGTCCAGCGCAGCTCGGCGGGGAGGTGGCCCGTGTCGTTGAAGAACAGGACGGCCGGGGCCCGGCCGGGCGCGTAGCGCAGGACGGTCAGGGCGGCGTTGGCGTGGTTGATGCCCATCCAGCGGGCCTTCGGCGCGTCGAGGGCCTCCCGGACGAGCCAGGCGATCAGGAAGTTGTGCGTGACGACGAGCTCGTGGCGCGGCCGGTCGCCGTCGACGGGACCGGTGAAGCGGGCGACGGCCTCCGCGGCGAGACCGGGTCCCCGTTCGCGTTCCTCCGCCGGGAACCGCGCCAGGAACGCGAGCAGGGTGTCGGCCGACTCGGCCGGCAGCTCTCGCGCCTCGGCACGTACGGGATGTAGTCGCCGGCCGCCGGGGACGTCTCCAGGGAACCCCGTCGAGCTGCTCGTGGACGAGCCGGGCCGTCTGCTCGGCGCGGGGGAGCGGCCCGTGGTGGATCGCCGCGAGAGGGGCCTTCCGGAGCCGCTCGCCGAGCAGGACGGCCTGGCGGCGGCCGTTCTCCGTCAGCGTGCTCTCGTCCTCGGACGCCTCGCCGTGGCGCGCCAGGTACAGGTAGCGGGCGGCGGTTCCCGTCATGTTCGGCTCCTTCGACAGGTTCATGATCTCGGGGACGTCCGGGGGACGTGATCCGGTACGGCGCGGTTCCTCTGGAACCTTCCCGGCCCGTCGCCTAACGTCCGTCGAGGAAGGCGACCGGATGCCGACCAGCGGACTGCAAGCGGCTTGGAGGAGTGTTGTGGATCTCGGGTCTGTGTTCATCGCGGTGGCAGGCGTGGCCGGAACCCTGGGGGGATCGCTGCTGACCCAACGGGCCTCCGAACGGGCGAGACGCCGGGAGATCGAGCTGGTGCGGGACCACGAGGAGGTCAGCGAGAACTGGCCTCCGGCGCACCAGCTACGTGGAGCTCAACCGGGACGCGCGTCAGTTCACCACGGCGATCAGCCAGTTCCTGCACGTCATGCAGGAACGCGGGGTGGGGAGGCCGATCGCGCGGAGCTCGACGAGGCGAAAAGGACCCACCGCGACACGTACTCCCAGGCGCAGCTGATCGTCCCCGACGACGTGCTCTCCTGCGCGAGCGCGGTCAACAAGGCCCTGAACAGGGTGTACGGACAGGTCAAACGCCTCGACCGGGAAGAGCCCGAAGCCGGGGAGACGATCGCCACCGCGTTCAGCGCCCAGGCGGAGGTCTGGGAACTGCTGAAGGCCCTGAGGACCCTGATGCGCCGGGACCTCGGGGTGGCCTCCGTGGGCGACGACGCCGTGGTGCGCCTCCCCACACAACTGGCGGACCCCCGCGGCTGACGTAAGCTCGCTCGCCGACACGAAGGGAACAGACCATCGAAGGGAACAGATCACGATGACGGACCGTCACCCTCCCGACGCGGCGCCCGTGGTGCGGCTCGCGGACTACACGAAGAGCGACCAGGCCGAGATCCTCGGCGACGGTGCCGACCCTTCGGCGTGGCGGACGCCGGACTGACCTGGCTGCCCAAGGAGGAGCACTTCGGCATCAGGCGGGACGGCCGCCTCGTCGCGCACGCCGGTCTGCTGCGCCTCCCCTGTCGGTCGACGGGGTCGGGACGCCGGCGGTGGGCGTCGGCGGCGTGGCCGTCGCACCGGACCTGCGGGGGCACGGCCTGGCGCGGGCGGTCGTGTCGGCGGCCCTGGACCACGCGCGGACGATGGGGCCGCGGTACGGGCTCCTCTTCTGCCGCCCGCCGCTCGTCCCGCTCTACCGGCGGCTCGGCTGGCGCACCGTCGAGCGGGACGTCCACGTCGAACAGCCCGAGGGGACCGTGGTCATGCCGCTGCGGACCATGTGGACGCCCCTCCACGACGGTGCGACCTGGCCGGCTGGAGAGGTCCGCCTCCTCTCCCTCCCCATGTGAGGGATCACCGGCCTCCGCCTCCACCGGCCTGCGCAGCAGGTACGCGGCGGCCGAGACGACCAGGAGCAGCATGCAGCCGGTGAACGCCAGGCCGGCCCGTTCCAGTCCGAGGGGCCCGGACAGCAGGCCGACTCCGATGACCGGGATCGAGATGCCGGTGTAGGCGACCAGGAACAGGGTCGAGATCACCGCCGCGCGCTGCTCCACGGGCGCGACGGCGGCGATGGCGGACAGGGCCGCGCGGAAGGAGAGGCCCTGCCCGACCCCGCCGACGAGGGCGGCGAGGACCACGAGGACGAGCAGCTCCGAGGAGAGCGCCCCGCCAGGAAGGCCAGACCGGCGAAGAGCACGGCGCAGCCCAGCGGCAGGGAGCGGGACACTCCGATGCGGCCGACGGCGAGCTGTCCGGCGGTGGAGGAGAAGAAGGCCAGCGCCACGACCAGACCGCTCACGGCGTGGTTGTCCACGTGCAGGAAGCGGGCGAGGAAGGCGGGACTGACCGAAGTGAACACCCCGAACAGGGCGAACCCCGCGAACGAGGCGATCGCCGCCGGCACGAACACCGGACGCACCCGCGCGGGCAGGGCCGGCCGCTGCGGCCGTACGGCGCTCAGGGCCCGGGGCTCGCGCACGGTCTCCGGCAGCCGCAGGAGGACGAGGGCCGATGCGGCCACCAGGGCGAGGTGCGCGGCGAACGGGAGCAGCAGCGGCTCGGGGCGTACTCCGCGAGCAGTCCGGCGAGCAGGGGCCCGCAGCCGAGCCCGCCCATGTTGGCGGCCGTCGCCACGAGCGTCGCCCGCGACTGGCCCCGGGCGGGGCGAGGTCCATGACGTACGCGGTGGCGGCCCCGTGAACAGGCCGGCCGACAGGCCTGAGAGCAGCCGCCCGCGTACAGCCAGCCCAGCCCGTCGGCGCACAGGAAGCAGACCGCGCTCGCCGCCGCGAAGCCGAGCCCCCACAGCAGCGTGGGCCGCCTGCCGACCGTGTCCGACGCGTTGCCGGCGAGAAGCAGGACGCCGATGACCCCGAAGGCGTACACGGCGTACACCACGGTCACCGTCAGCTCGGAGAAGCCGAACTTCTCCTGGTACAGGGGATAGAGCGGCGTCGGCAGCGTGGTGCCGGTCATCCCCACGACGAACACGGCCCCGGCCAGCAGACACCGGAGCCACCCTTGACGATCACCCACCATGCCGCCGACCGTAACCCCGCCGCCCCTCCCCGCACGGCAACGCGGCCCCCGCGGTCGGGTCGTCGACCGGGCCGGCTCAACGGCGGGGCAGACTGTGGCCATGCACGGATGGACCCGATCGGGCAGCGAACCCGGCCCCGCACTGTACGGACGCCTGCGCGTCGAACCCGAGGACCTCGGTCCGGCGCACTGGCTCACCGAACGCCACCCCGGACACGGCGACTTCGGCACCGTCGCCGGCGTCGCCGCCCCGGCTTCCCGGCGTACGCGCGCGTCCTGCACCCCGCGTCCTCGACGAGGCCCCGGTCCGCTGGGACACCGTCGCCGCCGCCCACGGGCGGCGGGTCGAGGCGCTGACGGACTGGTACGAGGTGATCGGCGCGGAGCGGTTCTACCAGAACATGGGGGAGTACGGCCTGCCCGGCGTCTGGGACGAGCACCCCGGCGAAGGCCCCACGCCCGTCGGCGTCGCGCGCGCCCTGATCCCCGTCCTCGGACGCCACACCGGCACGCCGGAGCGGTGCTGGTACGGGCTGTGGGACGGGTACGGCCGCTGGGACTGGGAGACGGCCCCCACCTTCCCGACCCCGGGCAGGGACGAGATCCTCCTGTCCGGAACCCTGGCCGACGCCGTGTCCCCCGAACTCCTGGACGAGTTCGCCGAACTGCCCGACCTGTGGTGGCCGCAGGACCGCGCCTGGTGCGTGGGCGGCGACGTCGACCTGGTGAGCACCTACGTCTGCGGATCCGAGGAACTGATCGCCGACCTGCTCTCCACGCCCGGCCTGGAGGCCCACCGGGTCACGGCGACCGACCGGGTCGGCTGACGCCACCCGCCTTCGCCCCACCCACGGCCGGACTCCTCCCGGCATCCGACGTCCCGTCACGCGCTTCCCGGGGGTGGGGCCAGCCCCACCCCCGGGACTGTGGCCTGCTCCGGTGACCTCGCGGCGGGAATGCGCGACGGTGGTCGGCATGACCACACCTCACACCGCGCGGGCCCCGCGGCCCGCCGCGATCGGTGCCCGTCCACGGCCGCGCACTCGCCCTGCTCGTCACCATGGTTCCGGCCCTCGTCGCCGCGTTCGTCCTCCTCCCGCGCACCCTGGCGGCGCGCGGGACGGGCGAGGACTCGGTGAGAGGGACGCCCTCGTCACGGCCCTGCGCGAGGCGTTCGTCGCGTACTGGCGCTCCGGAGAACGGGGTTCCCGCCGGACCTGGACCGGATCGTCGCGTACTGGTCCCGCTACCACGTGGCCAAGGCCGTGATCGCCGCGATCCTGCTGGCCGTCCTCGTCGCCCTCGGCGTTCTCCTCTGGAAGGCCTTCCTGAAAGCCTCCCTCGGGGCCGACGGCCGCGGCGTGGGGAAGAGGTTCGCGTTCGCGACGGGCAGCGTTCTCGCGGTGGTGCTCGCGCTGCTCTCGCTGGCGGTGGTGATGGCCAACGTCCAGGGCGCGGCGGCGCCCTTCGCCTCCCTCCTGCCGATGCTGCCGACCGGCACCGCCGACGGCGGGCTCGCCGACACGCTCGACCGGATCAGGCAGCGCCTGGCCGTCGCCCCGGGCCCCGGCGACCAGGACCCGCCCGCCCTCGGCGTGATGATCGCCGACTTCGCCCGCTATCACGAGGCCATGGCCGTGATCGCCGCGGTCGCGGCGATCGGCCTCGTCGCCCTGGGCGTGTCGGCGTGGAAGCGGTTCAGGAGGACGGCGCCGGCCGACCGGTGGACGAGGCGCGCGGCCGGGGCGTTCGCCGTCCTCGCCGTGCTCTCTTCGCTGCTCGTTCTCGTCGTCGCGGTGGCGAACACGACCACGGCGGCAGACCCCCGCCCGGCGCTCCTGGCCTTCTTCGAAGGGGGGTGGTGACCAAGGCCCCGCGCCCCGCGGCGACTTGTGCGGGGAACCCCCTTGCGCAATGGTCAAGAATCGTTGACCATTGCTCGCATGCCTACCGACGATCTTCCCGAGACGTTTCACGTCACCACGGACGAGCAGCTGCGCGCCGTCTCCAATCTCACGCGTCACCGGATCATGGCCGTGCTCCGCTTCGAGCCGGCGACGATCACCCAGATCGCCGACCGGGTCGGCCTCGCGAAGGGGAGTTCCAGCTATCACGTGCGGCTCCTGGAGCGGGCCGGCCTGGTGAGGGTGGTGCGGACGCGGAAGGTGCGGGGCGTCACCGAGCGGTACTACGCGATGGCCGCGCGGTCGATCGTGCTGCCGGATCCGGGCGAGGGAGGGCCGGACGTGCTGATGCGGCACGCGGTGGCGGACCTGGAGGCGGCCCCGGCGGACGCCGAACGGCACGTGGGGATGATGCACCTGCGGCTCACCGAGGAGCGGTTCGCGGAGCTGGGGGCGCGGCTGGAGGCGCTGGCGAAGGAGTACCGGGAGCTGTCCGACCCGTCGCTCCCGGACGCCTCGTTCGTCTTCGCGCTGTTCCACCCGGCGGCGATCCGCCAGACCGAAGGGGAGGCCAAGTGACCTCGGAGACCAAGAAGTTGCCGACCGGGTTCGGACGGCTGTGGACCGCGCAGACGGTGTCCTCGCTCGGTGACGGGGTGACGCACGCCGCGCTGCCGCTGCTGGCGCTGACACTGACGCGGGATCCGATGGCGCTCGCCGTCGTCACGGCGGCGGGGACGCTGCCGTGGCTGCTCTTCGGAGTGCTCGGCGGCGCCCTGGTGGACCGCTGGGACCGCCGGCGCACGATGTGGGTCGCGGACGCGCTGCGCGCGGCGCTGCTCGTGATACCCGCGACGGCGGCCCTGCTCGACGGCTTGAGCATTCCGCTGCTCGCGGCCGTCGCCTTCCTCCTCGGCCTCGGCGGACTCTTCTTCGACACGGCCGCCACGGCCTATCTGCCGGACCTGCTCCACCGCGACCCCGTGCTCCTGGAGCGCGCCAACTCCCGCCTGCGCGGCGCCCAGACCGCCATGTCCGGCTTCGCGGGACCGCCCGCCGGCAGTGCGCTGCTCGCCTTCGGGCGGGCGGTTCCGCTGCTCGCCGACGCGGTGTCGTTCCTGCTCTCCGCACTGCTCGTACGGACGCTGCCCGCCATGCCCCGGCCGGTCCCCGAGGCCCGCGAATCGCTGCTGCGCCAGGCGCGGGCCGGTGCCTCGTACGTCTTCCGGAACCGGGTGCTGCTCGGCCTCGCGCTCCGCCCGGCGGTCGGGAACGTCGCCTTCCTCGCCGTGGAGACCGTCCTCGCCCTCTTCGCCCGCGACCGCCTCGGCATCGACACCTACGGCTTCGGCCTGCTCCTCACGGCGGAGGCCACCGGCGGCCTGCTCGGCGCGGGCATCGCTTCCTTCCTCGGCCGACGGCTCGGCACCGGCACCGCGCTGACCTGCACCGCCGCCGTCGAAGGGCTCGCCATCCTGGGCCTGGCCGCCGCCCCGAACCCGTACGCGGCCGGGCTCGCGCTCGCCGTCTGCGGGGCCGCCATGGGCGCCACGATGGTGCTCGCGCCCTCCCTCCGGCAGGCGATCGTCCCCGCCCACCTCATGGGCCGGGTCGCCTCCACCTCCCGCATGCTGGCCATGTGCGCCGCCCCCGTCGGCGCCTTCCTCGGCGGCTGGCTGGCCACCGCCTACGACATCCGCACCCCGCTCTACGCCGCCGCCGTCCTCCTCCTGGCGATGACGGCCGTCACGGCGTCCATGACCGGCAACCGCCGCGTCGAAGAGGCCCTGCGCGCCGCAGCCCCGGCGTCCGAGGAGCGGCCCGTCCGGGAGAGCGCCTCCGGCGTGTCGTGACGCCGCCCACCCGCCGGCGCGTCCCTCAGTCCGACTCGTCGGCGCGCAGGGTCAGTTCGAGGAGGCCGGGGAAGCGGGCGTCGAACTCCTCGCGGCGCAGCCGGTTGAGCCGCTTCGGCCCCTGGTCGCGCTGCTCGACGAGGCCGGCGCCGCGCAGCACGGTGAAGTGATGGCTCTTGGCGGCCCTGCCGACGGGCACGTCGAAGTTGCTGCAGCTGAGCGTCCAGTCCGGCTGGGCGGCCAGCTCGCGGACCAGCTGGATGCGCACGGGGTCCGCGAGCGCGGAGAGCGCGGTGAGGAGCGTGACGTCGTCGGGGTGCGTGTGCACGGGAGCCGCGCGGTGCCCCGCGTTCCCAGTCCGCTCCGGCATTCCGTCCCACTCCTCCGTCGAGAACCGCTTGCCCATTGTTCGATGACCATCATACAGTGCGAGTGTTCGCTTCCCGTTGAACACTCTGTCCGGACTCCCCGTCCGAGCCCTCCTTGAAGGTGGTTCGCCCATGCGCGCGATCGAGTTCCACGAGTACGGCGCTCCCGAGGTCCTGCGACTCGTCGAGGTCACGGCCCCGAGGCCGGGACCGGGCCAGGTGGCCATCGACGTCGCCTGGGCCGGAGTGAACTTCGCCGACGTCAAGGCGCGCGCGGAGGGATACCGGGTCGGCGAACTTCCCTACCGCCCCGGCCTGGAGGTCTCCGGCCACGTCCGGGCCCTCGGCGAGGGAGTCGACGGTCTGGAGGTCGGTCAGGAGGTCGCCGCCCTCGTCGCCGGCGGCGGATACGCCGAGGTCGTCCTCGCCGAGGCCCCGGCCGTCTTCCCCCTCCCCGAGGGGCTCGACCTGCGGACCGCGGCCACCCTCCCCACCGTCCTGCCGACCGCGCACGCCCTGATCCACGAGGTGGGGCGGCTGCGGGCGGGGAGAGCGTCCTGGTGCACGGAGCGGCCGGAGGCATCGGCACGGCCGTCGGCCAACTGGCCAGGGCGGCGGGCGCGGGAGCCGTCTACGGAGTGGCCTCCACCGAGGCGAAGGCCGCGTACGCCCTGAAGTACGGCTACGACGAGGTCTTCCGGCCCGACACCTTCGACGAGGACGTCCGGCGGGCCACCGGCGGCCGGGGAGTCGACCTCGTCCTCGACCCGCTGGGCGGTGACACGCTGCGCCGCGGCCTCGGCGCCCTCGCCGCCTTCGGACGCCTGGTCTCCTTCGGCAACGCCGGCGGCGAGGCGCCCTGGCAGGTCGGCCAGACCGAACTGTACGGCCGGGGCCACTCCGTCGCGGGCTTCTCCGTCCTGTCCCTCGCCCAGACGGCCCCGCCGCCGCGCGCGCCCTGACCGAACGCGCCCTGCGCGCGGTCTCCGAGGGACGGTGACCCTCCCCGTCACCGCCGAGTTCCCCCTGACCGAAGCGGCCGGGGCCCATGAACTCCTGGGCGGCCGCGGCTCCACGGGCAAGCTGCTGCTGCGCGTGAAGGACTGACGACGGCCGCCGGACCGCCCCCGTACCGGAGGAGAGGGGTCAGCCCCGGCCGCGGAGGTCGAGCATGCAGAAGACCTTGTCGTAGCGGCGTTCGCCGACGGCGACGAAGTCGGGCAGACGGCCGTACTCGGTGAAGCCGAGCGACCGGTAGAGGCGCAGGGCGTGGGCGTTGTCGCCCCGGGCGTCCAGGGTGAGGACCTCGATCCCCGCCTCCCGGGCGTCCTCGATCAGGGCGGCCGTCAGCGCCCGGCCGACGCCGAGGCCCTGGGCGGCGGAGTCCACCGCCACCTTCTCCAGGTCGGCGTGCGGCCGATGGGTCGGCCGGGCGTAGCGGAGCCAGTACCCCAGGCCCACGATCCGGCCGTCGAGGCAGGCGACGCGGAGGGCCGCGTCCCCGGCGCGTACGGCGGAGAGGACCTGGTCCAGGAGCTCCGCCACCTCGTCCCGCGAGGGCGGCTCGACCCAGCCGAGGGCCGCGCCCCCGCCCACCAGCTCCGCCAGGATCCGGTGGGCCGAACCGGCCAGACGCGCGCGCAGGTCCGGATCGGACGTGAGGCCCTGGGCGTCGAGGACGACGGGCCGGGCGGTGGCGTCGGGAGGGAGGTCCGCAGGCATGATCATCAGCCTATCCGTCCCGGAGCGGGGCCGGGAGCGGGGCGCCGGGCGGCCGGGTCCGCGCGGATCAGCCCTGACGCCGGCGCTTGCGGTTCGGCCGGTGCGGACGGACGAACGCGCCGAGGCCGCCCACGGCCGCGCGGACGTGGGCCGGTTCGCGCGGCGCCCTCCCGCCCGCGCACCACCAGGACAGCCGCCCGTCCTCCTCGTGGAGGTGCATGCCGAGGCCGTGCTCCTCGCAGAGGGCCACGCCCGCCAGAGCAGCTCGGTCACCGTCTCCTGCGCCGCGTCGGCGACGGCCGCCAGGGCCCGAGCGGGGTCGTCCGCCGAGCACGCCTCCAGGGAGTTGCCCTGCCACTCGCCGTTCGGCATGGCGACGTAGACGTACTCGGCCTCGTCCTCGTCGTCGTCCGAGGGAAGTCCCAGCAGCCGCAGGGGTTCCTGCTCCGGCAGGGTCGCCGCGAGATCCCGGTTGACGAGGGCGAGGGCCTCGTCCCAGAGCGGGTACGTGCCGAGAGGCACCTGCCGGGGCCGGGACGCTTCGAAGAAGGGGCTCATGGGGACCATCCTGCCCGGCGGCGGCCGACGTCCCACGGGTGGCCCCGCGCCCCGGCCCCCACTGGGGCCGGGGCACGGGCCGTCGGATCACTCGCCGGGATCGATGGACGGCCGGCGCAACTGCACCTCGGCACCGGTCTGCTTGAAGGACTCCGCCGACACCGGGACGAGCACCGCGTCACGGTGGAAGTCCCGCAGGTTCGTCGACCCGCAGCTGATCATCGTCGACGTGAGCTTCGCCCGGGTCCGCTCCACGTTGTCGTACAGGCTGCCCGCGTAGGGCACGTAACCGTCGACGCCCTCCTCGAAGACCATCCGGCCGCGCTGGCCGTACCGGGCCGCGTTCTGCGCGCGCAGCGAGCCCTCGCCCCAGTACTCCTTGTACCACTGGCCGCCGATCTGCGTCTTCCGCGACGGGCTCTCGTCGAGCCGGGCGAAGTACCGCCCGAGCATGATGAAGTCCGCGCCCATCGCCAGCGCCATTGCCATGTGCGAGTCGTTGAGCAGCCCGCCGTCGCAGCACAGCGGCACGTACACCCCGGTCTCCCGCGCGTAGGCGTCACGGGCCTCGACCACGTCGAGCAGCGCGGAGGCCTGCCCGCGCCCGATGCCCTTCTGGGCCCGGGTGGTGCAGATCGCCCCGCCGCCGATCCCGACCTTCACGAACGCCGCGCCCGCGTCGGCCAGATAACGGAAGGCCCGGCCGTCCACGACGTTCCCCGCGCCGACGTGCACCGCGTCCCCGTACGCCTCCCGGGCGAACTCCACGGTCCGCGCCTGGTACACGGAGTAGCCGTCGGAGGAGTCCAGACACAGCACGTCCGCACCGGCCTCCACCAGGGCCGGGATGCGGTCCTTGAAGTCCCGCGAGTTGATGCCGGCGCCGACGCGCAGCCGCTTCTCGCCGTCCACGGTCGCCCGGTGGTACGTCTTGTGGGCCTGGTAGTCCCGCTTGAGGACCAGGGAGACGACCCGGTCGTCCTCGATCACCGGGAGGACGTCCAGATGGTGCTGCCAGATCAGCTCGTTCGCCTCGGACAGGGAGACCGTGGCCGGGGCGGTGACCAGGCCGTCGCGGCCCCGCATCCGGTTGCCGGCGGTCTCGTACGCCCCGTGGCGCTCCAGATGGAAGTCGTCGAGGCTGATGATCCCGAGGAACGCGCCGTCGGCCTCACCGTTCCCCGTGACCACGGCCACACCCTGCTCGGTGTCGGTCAGCCGCCGGGAGACCTCGCCGAGGGGCGTCGTCGGCGCCACGGTGACCTCGCTGGTCCGGAAGCCGGCCTTGTGCCGCTTCACGGACAGCACGTCCGCGGCCTGCTCCTCGATCCGCTGGTTCTGGTGGATGAACGAAAGACCGCCGACCTGCGCGAGCGCCACCGCCAGCGTCGGCGACGACACCGCCTGCATGATGGCGCTCACCAGCGGGGTGGCGATCCGGATTCCCGCCTCCTCGCCGACCCGGTGACGCACCAGCGGCGCCCCGAGGTCCACGTTGTCGGGTGTGCAGTCTTCCGTGGTCAGGCCGGGGATGAGGAGGTACTCGCTCAGCGTACGAGAGATCTCGGGAAGGATTTTCACATCGTCTCCAGCATGGAGCCTGCGCGCCGGGTCACGGCGGATCGGCGAGGCTCGAACGGGCAGTGCGGATCGATGCCGGCCGGTTGCGCACGGGTGGAAGGAGGCGCTCTGTACGTGTGGAGAGCGGGCGCGCGCGGCGGGGCAGTGCTCGCACGCGCGGTCGCATCGGCGGCGAAGGCGCGACAGACCCGAACCCCGCTGTGCTGCACAGGCGTTGACTTCCATGACGCCATGCGTGATCTTAACGCACCGCTCGTACGGGCCCGTCGGCGAGGATCCGCAACGCGTCGGCGGACGCGGTGTCGTTCGGCGTGTAGATCTCCAGACGGTGGCCGGGGCTGTCGGGTTGGAGCCAGACCTGGTACGCGACGTCCACCGCGCCGATGACGGGGTGCCGCAGACGCATGTCGCCGATCGTGCAGTCGGCGACCTCGCCGCTCGCCCACATCGTGGCGAACCGATCGCTCCGCATGGTCAGTTCGCCGATGAGCTCCGCCAGGCGCGCGTCCGTCGGGAACCGCCCGGCCGTCAGCCGGAGGTAGGCGACGTGGACGCGGGCGAGCTCCTCCCAGTTGCGGTACAGATCCCGGGTCAGGGCATCGAGGAAGAACATCCTCGGGACCGAGGGGCGGGTGTCCGGGCGCAGGGGCGCGGTGGCGTCGAGGTGCTCGGCGAGCAGGGCGTGGCCCGTGCGGTTCCAGGCGAGCACGTCCCCGCGCCTGCCGAGCACCACCGCCGGGGTCGCCTCCGCCAGCGAGGAGAGGAGGGAGAGGACACGCGGATGGGGCTCCTCCCGCGGCGGTTCGGCCAGCGCCGGACGCGAGGGCTGCCGGGCCAGGTTGTGCAGGTGCGCGGTCTCCACCTCGTCCAGTTCCAGCACGCGCGCGAGGGCGCCGAGCACCTGCTCGGAGGCGGTCTCGGCCAGCCCCTGTTCGAGGCGCGTGTAGTAGCCGGCGCTGACCCCCGCCAGATGGGCGAGCTCCTCGCGGCGCAGCCCCGGGACCCGGCGGCCGGTCCCGTACGTGCGAAGTCCGATCCGCTCGGGGGTGATCCGGTCGCGTCGGCTCTTGAGGAACGCTCCGAGGCTCTGCATGCCGTCGACCCTAGGCGGTCCCGGGCCCGGGTGGGTGTACCTGTCGGGTGTACCCACAGCGGGGATGGCCGGGGAGACGCCGGGCCCGAGCGTTGCCGGCATGACGCGACACACCTCAAGCGGGAGCGACGTCCGGGCGTGGTGCGGGCTGCTCGTCGTCCTCGGCCCCGTGCTGCTGGTCTCGATGGACGGCTCCATCCTTTTCCTGGCGATGCCCCGGATCGTCCGGGAGCTCGCCCCGGCGCCGACCAGGCCCTGTGGATCCTGGACGTCTACGGCTTCGCCGTGGGCTCGCTGCTCATCGCCTTCGGGAACATCGGCGACCGGTACGGGCGCCGCAGGCTCCTCATGGCGGCGCGGTCCTCTTCGGCGCCGGCTCGGCCGCCGCCGCGTTCGCGCCGACGGCGGAGCTGCTCATCGCCGCCCGCGCCGCGATGGGGATCGCGGGAGCGACCCTCCTTCCGTCGGCCCTGGCCGTCCTCAGCGAACTGTTCACCGACCCGAGGGCGCGGGCGCGCGCCATCGGCGTCTTCGCCGCGGCGTTCGCGGCGGGCTTCGCGATCGGACCGGTGATCGGCGGCCTGCTCCTGGAGCACTTCTGGTGGGGCGCGGTGTTCCTGGTCAACCTCCCCGTCATCGCCCTGTTCCTGACCTTCGCGCCCCGTCTGCTCGGCGAGGTGCGCGCCACCCGCCCCGGCCGCGTCGACCCCGTCAGCGTGGTGACCTCCGCGACCGGCCTGCTGCTGACGATCCACGGGCTCAAGCGCACCGCGGCCGACGGGCCGACGGGACCGGCGGCACTCGCCGTGGCGGCAGGCGTCGCCGTCCTGGCGTGGTTCGTCCTCCGCCAACGGCACCTGGCCCACCCGCTGATCGACTTCTCCCTCTTCCGCGACCGGGTCTTCACGATCGCGGTGATCACCGGCCTGCTGCCCCTGGCCGCGTGGTCGGCCTCCGCCTACCTGGCCGGCGTCTACCTGCAGTCCGTCCTCGGCCTCCCCGTCCTGACGGCCGCCCTCCTCGCGCTGCCGGGCGCGGTCGTCCTCACCGTGACCTGCGTCCTCACACCGGCCCTGGTCGACCGCGTCGGCAGGCGCGCCGCCCTGCTCGTCTGTCACTTCTCCGTCGCCGCCGGGCTGCTCCTGCTCCTGCTCACCACCGCCACCGGGGGAATCGGCTGGTACGTCGCCTCCACGGCGGTCGCCGGCCTCGGCTACGGCATCTCCTTCGCCGTCGTCGCCGACACCGCCGTCGGCGCGGTCCCGCCCGAGCGGGCCGGTTCGGCGGGCGCGATCGCCGAGACCAGCAACGAGATCGGCAACGCCCTCGGCATCGCCCTGCTCGGCTCGCTCGCCGCCCTGCTGTTCCGCCTCGGGGCCCCGGCCTCGCCCCGACCCTCGACGAGACGCTGCGACTCCCGGGCCTGGCGGGCGCGGTGGCCGACGACGCCAGGTCCGCCTTCGTCACCGGCATGCACGCGGTGGCGGCCGTGGCCGCCCTGCTCCACCTCGTCCTGGGCCTGGTGGCCCGCCGCCGGTGGACGTGACGCCTTGGCGTCCGGCCCCCGGATCGGGAAAGATCACCCCTCATGGTCTCAGTAGTGCAGAATGTGGCGATCGACTGTGCGGACGCCTACGGGTTGGCGCGGTTCTGGAGCGGGGTGACGGGCCGTCCGCTGGATCCGGAGGACGGGCCGGGTGCCCGCGAGACGCAGGTGCTCCTCGCGGAGGGCATCGCGCTGTACTTCCACCAGGTGCCCGAACCCAAGACGGTCAAGAACCGGCTCCATCTGTGCCTGCGTCCCGAGACCTCGCGCGATCAGGAGGTGGAGCGGCTCCTCGGCCTCGGCGCCGCCTTCGTCGCCGATCACCGGAACGCCGACGGCTCGGGCTGGGCCGTCCTCGCGGATCCCGAAGGGAACGAGTTCTGCGTGCTGCGCAGCGATTCCGACCGAGCGGCCGTGACCTCGTGACCGCCCCCGTCGTCCTCCACGCGCCCGCGACGCCCGTCTCTCCGCCTCGTCCTCCGCCCCTGGCGGACGGAGGACGTCGCCGCGCTGGCCGAGGTGGGCGGGGATCCCGGACTGCGCCTGTGGGCGGAGCCGGGCGTGGACGACGACGCGCACGCGGCGGGTGGGTGCGGGTCCAGCAGCAGGGCTGGGCGACCGGGGTCCGGCGGGGTTTCGCCGTCCTTGAGGAGCGACCCGGTGCGGTCCGGGAGCGGTTGGTGGGCAGCGTGGTCCTCAGGAGGCCGCCCCGGCAGGCCGGCGGCCGAGGTGGGGTACTGGACCGCGGCACGCGCGCGGGGCGGGAGTGGCCCCCGCGCCCTGGAGGCCCTGACCGTCTGGGCCTTCGAAAGGTTCGGGGCCGACGGGCTGGAGCGCCTCGAACTCCTGCACCAGGTGGACAATCCGGCCTCGTGCCGGGTCGCGCGGAAGAGCCGGTACGCCTTCGAGGGCGTCCTGCCCGCGTCGCCGCCCGCCTTCCCCGGGACGGCCACCTGCACGTCCGGCGCCCGGGGGCCTGAGCACGCCCTCCCGGCCGCCGCGCCCGTTCAGCCGGTGTGGAGGACCCGGAAGCGGCCGGGGACGCCGGGTCCCGGTCGACGACCTGGACGGGGGCCCAGGTCCACTGCCACACGCCGATGCCCGGCGCACGGGAGAACCGGATCGGTCGCGCGTTCCCTCGACCGCCACGCGCGGCCAGGCCCCGGCGACGGCCGTGCGGTCCGGGCCGTGGAGCGCAGTGCCTCGGCGAGGACGGTGACCGTGTCCCAGCCCTCGAAGGCGACGAACGAGGGCGCTTCGCCCAGCCGCTCGCGCAGCTCCTTCCCGACCCGCTCGCCGAGCGGACCGAGGCGCTCGGGCAGGTAGCGCAGGAACGGGATCCCGGCGCCGTCCCCACCCAGCGCCTCGGCCCACCCCGCGAACTCCGGCTGCCCGGCCGGAGCGCCGATCAGCAGCCCCGCGAGCCGCCGGTCGCCACGGACGGCCCGGACGATCGGCACCGCCGGCTCCGGGCTGCCCACCAGCAGCAGGAGCGCCGTGACGTCGTGGTCGGCGAGCGCGTCGCACAGGGCCCCGGGGTGAGCGCGTGCGCGTCGAGCTCGACGACGGTGCCGCCGAGCGGAGCGAGGTGCTCGCGCAGGACGCGGGTGCCGGACGCCCAGTAGACGCTCGGCTGCGTCACCACGGCGATCCGGCGCCGCCCGCGGCGAGGAGGAAGTCCCCGTAGACCCGCCAGCCGAGTGACTGGGCCGGGGCCACGCGCGCGACCCACCCGTCGGCCCCTCGGTCAGCCCGTCGAGCACCGCGGACGAGCAGAGGAACGGCAGCCCGAGGGCGTCGGCCCGGGTGGCGACGGCGCGGGCGACGACGCTGTGGTACTCGCCCACCACGGCGGCCACGCCGAGAGCGGCCAGTTCGTCCACGGCCGCCGCGGCACGCTCCGGGTCGGCGGCGGTATCCCGGACCACCAGCTCCAGGGGCCTGCCGTCGATCCCGCCCGCGTCGGTGACCTCGCGCGCGGCCAGGTCGAGCCCCGCGAGCAGGTGCCGCCCGCCTCGACCCAGCCGGGCCGCGTCAGCGGACGAGGGCGCCCAGACGGATGGGTGATCCGGCTGCGGACGGCGACGGGGGCGTGGGCATCGGGGGCGTCTCCTTCGGACCGGGTGGTGGTGCCGGTCATGGGAACCCCGGGCGTCGCCCCCGGGCAACCGATTATCCGTTCGACGGCCCGGCGGGTGCCGAGGCGGCGGAGAACAGGGCGTGCACGGCGGCCCCCACCTGGGTGGCGACCGCCTCGGGGAGGAGGCGTCGAGCTTGCCGTCGAGGTGCAGGAACGCCAGGCCGTGGACGAGGGCCCACACGGTGGTCGGGAGGGCGCCCGCCTCGTCCGCGCCGGGGAAGGCGTCGCGGACCATGCGGCGGACGTACTCCAGGATGACCTCGGTCGCGGCGACCCGCTCCTCGTCGGTCGGGTCGCACGGCTCGGCGAACATCGCCCGGAAGAGGGCGGGGTGGTCGAGCGCGAACCGGACGTAGACGACGGCGACCGCGGCGAGGTCCTCGGGCGTCGACGGCGCGGGGCGGGCCGCGGTCAGGTGCTGGGCGAGCTCGCGGTACCCCTCCGCCGCGACGGCGGAGACGAGCGCGTCACGGTCCGCGTAGTGGCGGTAGGGGGCCGTGGCCGAGACCCCGGCCCGCCGGGCGACCGCGCGCAGGGAGAGCCCGGCGCTGCCGTCCTCCTCCAGCAGATCCCGCGCGGCGCGCAGGCAGGCGGCACGCAGATCGCCGTGGTGATACGTACCCGTTTGCGACATAAGTCACCCTCTCCAATGTGTGCGCCGCTTACATGGTGTCCTAATGTGAGTGGTGCACACATCGTAGGCGATCCACAGGGAAGAAGGAATCCAGAGATGACCAGCGAGCTGTTCTCGCCGCTGCCCCTGCGCTCCGGGCGGACACTGGGCAACCGGATCGCGAAGGCGGCCATGGAGGAGAACATGGCCGGCGACGGCCAGCTCCCCGACCGGCGGCTGATCACGCTGTACCGGCGCTGGGCCGCCGGCGGCACCGGGCTGCTGATCACCGGCAACGTGATGGTCCACGCCGAGGCGCTGACCGGCCCCGGCGGAGTCGTACTCGACGAGCACGCGCCGCTGGAACCGTTCGCCCGGTGGGCCGAGGCGGGCAAGTCCGGCGGCGGCGCGATCTGGATGCAGATCAACCACCCCGGCCGCCAGGTCCCCTCCGGCATGCCCGGCGTCGTCTGGGGCCCGACCGACATCGGCGTCGACCTGGGCAGGCACACCGGCCGCTTCGGCAGGCCGACCGCCATGACCCCCGGCAGATCGAGGAGACGGTCGCCCGGTTCGCCGTCACGGCCCGGCGCGCCGAACAGGCGGGGTTCGACGGGGTCGAGATCCATGCCGCGCACGGCTACCTGCTGTCCCAGTTCCTCTCCCGCTGGTCAACAAGCGCACCGACCGGTGGGGCGGATCGCTGGAGAACCGGGCCCGGATGCTCCTGGACGTCGTCCGCGCCGTGCGCGCGGAGGTCTCCCGTCCTTCGCGGTCGCGGTCAAGCTCAACTCCGCCGACTTCCAGCGCGGAGGCTTCGACGCCGACGACGCCCGACAGGTGATCGCGATGCTGGAACCGCTCGGCGTGGACCTGGTCGAACTGTCCGGCGGCAGCTACGAGAGCCCCGCGATGACCGGCCGCTCCGCCGACGACCGCACCCGGGCCCGCGAGGCCTACTTCCTCGACCTCGCCGAGGACCTCGTCAGGACCAGCCCCCTCCCGCTGATGCTCACCGGCGGCATCACCCGGCGCGGCACCGCCGAGACGGTCCTCGGCAGCGGAGTGGCGGTCGTCGGGATCGGCACCGCCCTCGCCGTCACCCCGGACCTGCCCGAGCGCTGGCGGACCGGCCGCGAGGCCGACCGGCAGATGCGGCCGGTGACCTGGTCCGACAAGACCCTCGCCTCGGCCGCCGGCATGGCCGGGGTCCGCCACCAGATGCGCCGCCTCGCCCGCGGCAGGAACCCCAGGCCCGGCACCCATCCGGCGATCGCCCTCGTCTCCGAGCAGCGCAAGCAGCGAGCGGCCCTGCGCGGCTACCGCGCCTGGCTGTCCACGCCGCGGACCGGCGACGGCCGGGGATGAGGACCGGACGGGGAGCCGGGAAAAAGGAACCTCCCGGCCCTCCCGTACGTTCCGGAGGGCGACCTGATCGTTTGGACGTGTGACACGGCGGCGGCACGCCGCCGTCGGGGGAAGTGAGCAAACCATGGCCATGGTGGGCCTGTTCTGGATCGCCGAGGGCGATGTGTACGTGGGCGCCAAGCCCACCGGTCAGGCCCCCGGGGTACGCCTGACCCCCGACGGCGTGGTGGCCCTCGGCGACGGACAGTCCGGCCTCCACCTGTGGGAGGACGTACGCGCCCTGACGGTGTCGGACGTCCCCGTGAAGTCCCTGAAGCGGCAGGTCGGCATGGTCACGGACATGGCCCTCGACATCGTGATGAACCTGGCCATGACCCTGGGTCCCGGCGTGGGCGGCGAGGCCCCGCCGGTGATGGCGCTGGACCTGGAGTCGCACGACGGCACGCACGAGCTGAAGGCCTACGTGGCCGCGGCCGTCGGCTACTCCCCGGAGGAGGTCGAGCTCTCCCGGGCCCTCCTGTCCCGCCTCACGGAGGGCGCCGCGACGATGGCGACGACGCTGGCGGCCATGTCGGAATGGGGACGCTCCTGGGAGGGCGGAACACCGCGCGGGGCGCAGCGCGAGGAACTGCTGCGGCGGTGGGCGGACTGAGGCACGCCCACCGGACGCGGGCGGGAGCCGCTCCGGCCCCGCCCGCATCGGGTTGCGCTCGCACAGCAGGCGGGGAGCATGGAAGGAGAACAGGGACCCGCCACGCACCCGCGTCGGCCGGCATCGACCGCACTCCCCCCAGGAGGCGCCATGACCGAACCCGACGATCCGCTCGGCTCCTGGACGGGTCGCTTGCTCCGGCTCGGCGTCGGCATCTCGCCGGACGAGGCCCGGAAGTTCGTGCACGCCCTGTACGCACAGGCCCAGGCCGATCTCGACGCGGAACGGGCCGAGGCCGATTTCGAGCGGGAGGAGTGAACCTGGGCGACAACCGTCGAGGACCTGGGAACGGATGAGGGCCCTGCCGCAGGAACGGAGTTCCACATGACCGAGGTGGAAGCGTGGGGCGACGACGTCTACCAGCCCGACGGTAGCGACGTCCAGGACGACGTCGGCCTCCTGGACTACGAGGACACCCTGGAGGGACCGGCCGGCGACCCCCTCGACGCCGGGTACTCCCCGCCCGAACGGCCCCTCGGGGCCGAGCACACGGGGGTGACCGCCGCCGAACGGCAGCGCGGTGAATCCCTCGACGAGCGCCTGGCGGAGGAGGAACCCGACCTCCCCGTCCCCGACGGCGACGGCCTCGGCGACACGACGGACACCGACGGGGAACTCCTGGACGACCAGGTCGGCGGCCGTCGCGCGGGCCGGCTGATGGCCGAGGACCAGGGCACGGGCCCCATCAGCTCGGAACTGAACGCCCGGGACCTCGGACTCGACGGCGGCGCCGCGTCCGCCGAGGAAGCCGCGATGCACATCGTCGACGAGGAATGACCCCGCCCCGGCGGCGGGTCCTCTCAGTTCCCCCTCGGACCGCGGACCGCCAGGAGCGCCGCGCCGATGTCCGCCGTCGCCCGCGGATCGGAGAGGGACCGGCCCGTCAGCTCCTCCACGCGCCGCAGCCGGTAACGAACGGTGTTGGGGTGCACGAACAGGGTCTTCGCCGCGGCACCGGCCGAGCCGGCCGCGGCGAACCAGTGCTCCAGGGTCCGCAGCAGCCGCGCCCGTTCCGCGGCCGGTAGGTCGAGCACCGGCCGGAGCACCACCTCCATCAGATGCGCGGCCTCGGCCGGAGCCGCGGCGACGACCATGGCCAGCGGATTGTCGTCGAAGCGGGCCACCCCGGGGCCGGTGCCCTCCAGACCGGCGAGGGCGAGACGGGCGAAACGCAGCGCCCGCGGCGTGTCCCGCAAGGAGGAGAAGCACGGACTGAAGCCCACCCGGGCGCGCGTCCGGCGCAGGATGCGCAGACAGGTGGCCTCCGCCGCCGCCGTGGGCAGGGCGATCAGGGCGAGCTGCTGGTCCGGCAGGAGCCGCCAGGCGGAGGAAGGCGCGCCTGGCGCAGCGCCGCCTCCGCCCCGACGAGCGGCTCCTCGCCGGGCGCGCAGGCCTTCGCGGCGGCGACCGCGTAGGGCCCGTGCTCGGGCAGTTCCAGTTCGCGGGCGGTCTCCCACAGCGTGCGGTCGGCGGCGATGCCGGTGAACAGCGCCTCCACCAGGGCCGAACGCCTCGCCTGCCCCTGCGCGGTGAGTTCGGCGGCCGCCTCCCGGTAGGCCACCGCCACCTCCTCCGCGTACAGACCGGACAGGGCCCAGAACTCCGTCGACTCCGACAGCAGGAGACCGTCGGAGATCTCGGGGCGTGTCCGGGCCTCGGCGAGGATCTCCGTCCACAGGAGCTGCGAGCCGATCCGGTACGCGTGCAGCGTGTCCGCCAGCGGAACGCCCTGCTCGGCGCGGTGCCGCCCGGTCTCGCGGGCCGAACTCGCGTCCGGGGCGCCTCCGAAGCGGAGGTGGGCGAGGATGAGGCGCGCGTTGGCGGTGCAGGAGCGGCGCAGCGAATCCAGGGGGATCAGCGCCTCGTCCTCGTACGCCTCGACCTCCGCGCGGATGCGCAGCGCCATGCGCTCACCCAGCTCCGGCAGGCCCGTCTGAAGTGCCTCCGCCACGCCCGAAAGGATCATCCCCGCAGCTTAACGCCACCGGATTGTGGCCGGGGACAATCTTGAGGGCGGTCCGTTGTCACGTCGGCCATAGGCCGGGGCCGGGTACCGCTGCAAGATGTCGACGATGTAAACATTCGGTGATTCCGTGTAACGGAGGCGGGTCATGGCCAATCTGGCAGGGTTCCTCGTGGAGACGGCCGGGCGGCAGCCCGAGCGACCCGCGCTGCGCCTGGGGGAGCGGGTCATCACGTACGCGGAGCTGGACGAGCGCAGTGCCCGCGCCGCCGCCCTGCTGCGGTCCGAGGGCGTGCGCCCCGGAGACCGGGTCGCCCTGATGCTGCCCAACGTCCCCGAGTTCGTCGTGCTCTACTACGGCATCCTGCGCATCGGCGCGGTCGTCGTACCGATGAACCCGCTCCTGAAGACCCGGGAGACCGAGTTCCACCTCGCCGACTCCGGCGCGGTGCGGCTCTTCGAGTGGCACCAGGCGCCGGGCGAGGGCGCCGAGGAGCGGCCGTCGCGGGCGTGCCGCACACGGCCGTCGAACCCGCCGCGTTCGCCGCGGCGCTGGCCGGGCACGAGCCGCTGCCCGGGGTCGCCGACACCGACGACGAGGACATGGCCGTCCTCCTCTACACCTCCGGGACCACCGGCCGCCCCAAGGGCGCCGTCCTCTCCACGCCGGGCTGCGGCACAACACCGAGGTCAACAGCGTCCACGTCCAGCAGATGACGCCGGACGACGTGGTGGTGGGCTGTCTGCCGCTGTTCCACATCTTCGGCCAGATCTGCACCATGAGCGTGGCCGTCCGCAGCGGCGCCTCGCTCGTCCTCATCCCGCGCTTCGACCCGGGGACCGTCCTCGACGCCATCACCCGCGAGCGGGCCACCGTCTTCGAGGGCGTGCCGACGATGTACGCGGCGCTGCTCCAGCACCCGTCGGACGCGGACGTCTCCACGCTGCGGATGTGCGTCTCCGGCGGCGCCTCGCTGCCGGTGGAGATCCTGCACGGCTTCGAGCGGCGCTTCGGCTGTCCCGTCCTCGAAGGCTTCGGCATGTCCGAGACCAGCCCCGTGGTCACCTTCAACCACCCCGACCGGCCCCGCAAGGCCGGCTCCATCGGCACCCCATCCGGGACGTCGAGGTGCGGATCCTCGACGACAAGGGCCAGGACGTGACCCCCGGAGAGACCGGCGAACTCGCCGTCCGGGGCCCCAATGTGATGAAGGGCTACTGGAACCGCCCCGAGGAGACCGAGGCGGCGATCCCCGACGGCTGGCTGCGCACCGGCGACCTCGCCCGCGCCGACGAGGACGGCTACCTCTACGTCGTCGACCGCAAGAAGGACATGATCATCCGCGGCGGCTACAACGTCTACCCGCGCGAGATCGAGGAGGTCCTCCACGAGCACCCGGCCGTCGCCCTCGCCGCCGTCGTGGGCCTCCCGCACCCCGAGCTCGGCGAGGAGGTCGCGGCCGCGGTCGTGCTCCGCCCCGCCGCGGAGGCCACCCCGGACGAACTGCGGGAGTACGTCAAGGACCGCGTGGCGGCCTACAAGTACCCGCGCCGGGTGTGGTTCGTGGACGCGCTGCCGCTGGGACCGAGCGGCAAGATCCTCAAGCGGGAGATCACCGCGCCCGCGGGGTGATCCCCCCGGTCCGGCGGGCCGGGTCCCGCAGGCCCGCCGGGGCCGGCGTACGGGACTCAGCCCGCCGGCTTCCTGCCGTGGAGGTGGAGCGAGCGCAGGGCCGCCTCCAGGGCGAACCGGTGCTCGGGATCGAGGAGCCGGTCGCCGAAGTGGTTGTCCAGGTTCCGCAGCCGGTAGCGGACCGTCTGGGCGTGCACGCCCAGCATCTCGCCGACCTGCTCGGCGGGGGCCCGGGTGGAGACGTGGACGCGCAGGGTCTCGACGAGGCGGTCGCGCCGGGTGCCGGACAGGCCGTCGAGCGGGGCCAGTTCACGCCGGGCGAGCTGGTCCATGAGGGCCGGGTCGGACAGCAGCCACAGGGTCGTGAGGTGGTCCTCGCAGCGCACGACGGGCGCGTCCGCCACGATGCCCTCGTCGATCAGCTGGAGGATCCGCCGGGACCAGCGCAGCGAGTGGGCGGCCTGCGCGGTCGGCACGGTCAGCCCGAGGACGGCGGGCGTGCCGGACAGGGCGGCGTCGAGCATCGCGAGGCGCTCGCCGGTCAGCGGACCGGGCACGAGCAGATACGGGTTCGGAAGGCCGGGATCGGCGAGGACGTCCCGGTCCAGCCGGGACGCGATGACGCCGGTGGCGGGCGGCCGGATCGCGACGACGGTGCACTCGGCGGGGAGCTGCCAGGACGCCTCCCGGCAGAGCTCGGCGATGGTCGCCCGGGGCAGCGGCGGTCCGGCGACGACCAGGTGGAGCAGCTTCCTGCGCACCGCGGCCACGTCGCAGACCGCCCGCGCCTGGACGGTGACGTACCCCTCGCGGGAGAGGGACTCCAGCTCGTCCACGTACGCGAAGAGGGCGTCCGCGAAGGCCAGGATGAGGGTGGGGGAGAGGTTGTAGGTGCGCCCGATGCTCTTGGCGCGGCGTAAGGCGACGCGCGCGCCGAGGCGGTAGGCCCCTTGCAGGGTGTCGAGGTCCCGGCCCTCGTAGGCCTCCACCCGGCCGAACTGGCGCAGCAGTTCGTCGCGGAGGGCGGACTTCGTCCCGGGGTGGTCGACCCGGTCGACGAAGGCGGACAGGGCGTGCTCCACGCCCTGGCGGATGGCGTCGGAGTGGGGCCCGTTGAAGAGGTGTGCGTAGACCGGGTAGGCCCGCTCGATCTCGACGCCGATCTCCTTGATGAGGCCCGGTATCTCCGGTCTCATGAGGGCGGCGAACTCTCTGGGCAGCGGGTCGAGCGGCTCACCGAGCGCCGGTGACTGTGCGATGGAGGGCATGAACCGATCCCTTGCTCTGCTACGCGACCGGTGGGGGGAGCGGCACGGCGGCGCCCGTCCTGGAGGGGCGGGCGCCGCCGTGGCCGTCAGGTACGTACCGATGTGGACTGCTGAAAGCTAGGGCAACTGTTGTGTGCTGTACACAACTTGAGCAAGAGTCACGTCTTCAGGGAGGGGGTACGCGGCCGAGTCGGCCGGTAATCGACCCTGGGTGGCCGTTAGTTGACGGCGGAGTGCCAGTTCTGCGAGAAGACCTTGCCGGCGTCGGGGGCGACGAGGCCGGGGGCGAAGAGGCCGGTCAGGTAGGTCTGGGTGTTGTTGAGGACGAGCTTGTTCTTCCCGGAGGCGGCGGGCAGCCCCGTCTTGAGGTTGACGGCGGCGTTGACCAGGCCGAGCCCCAGGCCGCAGCCGCTGGCGCCCGGGACGGCGAAGGTGTCGTCGTACTGGGTGGAGCCGAGGAGGTTGAGGCGGCTCAGGTCGCCCTCCTCGTTCGCGGAGCCGTCGCCGTTGAAGCGCTCGACGCCGAAGTCGGGCGCGTTGAGGTTCCGCGGGCGCAGCAGGATCGGGTTGGTCTTCGTCCCGATGTAGCAGTTGTCGCCGAGGAACGGGTTCTGCAGGTGGATGCGGACCGGGATGGTCACGATCGGCTGGTCGGTCAGGACGCCCGCGATCTGGTCGAAGGCCGAGGGGGTGCCGACCGACTCCATGGTGGCGGTGATCTTGTTGAGGCTGGCGTCCGACAGCTGCCGGCAGATGTCGGTGATGAACGGGATGTCGCTCGGGCACATCAGGCCCAGCAGACCGCCGGGGACGGTGGCGGAGTCGGCGATGAGCGCCCCGCCGGCGGGCGCGACGACCGAGTTGGTGCCGTCGGCGTTCTGCACGACGCCGATCTGGAGGTTGGTCTTCCCCGTCGGCACGGTCGTGTTGCCCAGCTTGATGGAGCCGCTGAAGGAGTACGAGACGACGCACTGCGGCGAGGTGTCGAGACCGTCCGAGGCGATCATCGCCCCGGCGTCGACGGGGCACCGGGTGGACGGCGCCCAGCTGCCGTTCAGCACCGGGGTGGCCGCGGTCGCGGAGCCCATGGAGGCGAAGGCGCCGAGCGCGGTGAGGGCGGAGACGGTGGCCAGCTTCGTACGGGCGGAGACGAGGGGCATGGCGGATGCCTTCCTGGGAGACGGGGATGAGGAGTGGGGCGGCGTGGGGCGGATCAGCGCTCGGGCTTGGGGACCTGGCGGGGCTGGAGGTCCTCGGTGCAGAAGTCCATGGGGGGCTCCGGGGCGCCCACGGAGCAGGTGCTGCCCTGCATCTGCTTGATGTAGTTGCCGGGACCGGAGATGGAGGCGGTGAGGAGCCGGTCGAGGTTCTCGCCGCCGGCGCCGCATCCCTTGAAGGCGGGGATGGTCACCTCGCCGGTGAGCGGACCGCCGCCGGTGAGGATGTAGCCGACGGGAGGGTCGGGGACGGTCTGGCTCCCCCTGCCGGTGAGCACCAGATGGTCTCCGGGGTGCGTGGCGGGATCGGGCTCCGGGGAGGAGAGCGGTTTCTCCGTGCGGCAGGAGGGGCCGACGTCCAGCCGGGCGCCGTTCACCTCGACATCGAGGACGCGCAGGGTCAGGGGGACCCGGACGTACGTCGTCAGGATGTTGGTGGGGAAGATGAGGAGGACGTCCGAGTCGATGCTCATGGGACCCGTCTGCTCCAGGATCAGGGTCGCCGTGACCGGGACGAAGTCGAAGGTCAGGAAGGTGGCCTTGAAGGGCGGGGTCTGCTTGCGCCCCTGATAGGAGAGGTTGCCTTCCGCCGGGGTGACGACGTGCATGTTTCCGTCCGGCCCGAGGACGATGTTCGGCAGCCCCTGCTCGATCAGGGTGCAGGTCGGCGGGATGAGGTTGGCGCCGCCCAGCTTCCGCACGTTGGAATAGCCGGTGATGTACGCCGACAGCGACATGGAGGTCGGGTTCTTGGTCAGGCAGGGGGTGCCGCGGGCCGGGGCTCCGGGGTGCCGGGCGTGCCTCGTCCGCCGTCGTGTTCCTGTCCGCCCGCTGCCCGCTCCGCGGGACCTCCGAGGTCCCGCTCCCCGCCCCGTCCGGGGTCCCAGGCCCTGCCGGGGTCGGCTGGCCCGTGGGGAGCGACGGCAGGGGAAGACCGGTGGTGGAGGCGGACGGCGAGGGAACGGTCGGGGACGGGGGAGGCGTGCTCGGTGGCCCGGTGGGGACGTCGGCGCCGACCGGAACCTTGGCGAGCGTCGTACGCCCCTCCGCGTCCTGGCCGGGGGCACAGGTGACGGAGAGGGAGGCGGGGTCGGTGGCGGCGCCGTCGGCCGTGACCGGGGCGAGGTCGACGGTGAAACCCCCGGCGGTGAGGGTCAGTTCGCCGGCGGTGTCCGTCGTCAGGGAGGGCACGTCGCCGGTCGTGGTGAGCGTGAGTGACCCTTCGGTGGGCACGCCGACAGGCTGTGCCGTGCCGCTCCAAGTGGCTTCCTCACGCTGCCCGTTCTGGGCCACGCCGACCGTCAGCCGGGTCTCGGCCCGTACGGCGGCGGCCTTGAGCGCGGTGAGGTCGGCCACGGCCGCCGCCGGGAGTTCCACCGTCGTGGTGACGTCGGCGGGCCGGATCTCCTCGCCCACGGCCGCCCTTTCGGGAAAGGCCGCCGTGATCCGTACCGTCGCGGGCTGCTGTCCCGAGGGCAGGGCGCAGACGTAGGGCAGCGCGGCATCGACCTTCAGCGTCCCGACGGCGACGGCCGCCGCCGGCAGCAGGGGCGAGCGCCACGAACGCGGCGATCGTCGCGCCGCGCACGCGGGCGCGGGAGGATCGAAGGGTGGGCCGGGGGCCGCTCATCTGGTGCTCCGCTCGGGTCGTGCGCGAACGCGGGTGCCTTGCAGGTACGGGGACTTACAGGTTGGTGCCGACGATCGTCATGAAGGCGGTGGTGCCGGTCGGCTTGACCAGGTAGTCGCCCTTGATGAGCAGACTGGCGCCGACCGGGAAGGCCGCACCGCTGTTGGCCGACTCGGTGATGGGGAGTTCGCCGACGGTGTTCTCGACGGTCAGCCTGCCCGTCGCGTTGGTGTACGTGGCGGATGCCTTGCCCTGCACGCGGAAGACCATGGCGCCGACGGACAGCTTCATGTCGATGTCGCCGATGTACCCCTGGGTGACGCCCGTCGAGGCGGTGTGGTCCTGGGCGACGAAGGTCCAGGGAGCGGTCGGGACCAGGGTGATGTTCCCCAGCACGGTGGTGCAGGGTGCCCCGGCGGCGCCGAAGGCGATGGAGGTGATCCGGCCGGCGGTCGCCGGGTTGCCGGTGGTGCTCCGCAGCGTGGCCGCCCCGTTCGATTTCGTGCACGTCATGGCGATGCCGTTCACGGACAGCCGGAGATTCACGCTGTTCGTCAGGGAGACGCCGGCCGGGGACGGGCTGACGGTCCAGACCGTGGAGGGCGCTGCCTGGGCCGGGGCCACCGTGAGGACACATGAGGCCGTGGTCGCTCCGGCGAGGGCGGCGAGCTTCACGATCGGCTTCTTCATGGCGGGGAGTCTCCTGCGGGAGAGGACCGGTGGTCGGGGCGCGGACAGGCCCGCGTCCGCCCGGCCGGGGTCGCCGGCCGGGCGGACGCGGGTCCTGATCCCTTACGGGTTCGAGCCGACGATCGTCGGGATGGCGGTGCCCGCCTTGAAGAGGTACGTGCCCTTGAAGGTCGGCTTGGCGCCGACCGGGACGGCCGTACCGCAGTTGGTCGACGAGACGACGGTGAGCTCGCCCGCGACGCTGTTGACGGCGAGCGCGCCCGTCGAGTTGGTGTACGAAGCGGACGCCTTGCCCGTCACGCGGAAGACGCAGGCGCCGACGGTCACCTTGGCGTCGACGTTGCCGACGTAGCCGGTGGTGACACCGGTCGCGGCGGTGTAGTCCTGCGCCACGATCGTCCACGGAGTGGTCGGGACGGTGGTCACGTTGCCCAGCACGCTGGTGCAGGGCGCGCCGGTGGCACCGAAGGCGATGGAGGTGATCTGACCGACCGTCGCAGGGTTGCCGGTGGTGCTGGCTCCCGTGCCCGAACCGTTCGACTTCGTACACGTCATGGCGATGCCGTTGACGCTGAGGACGATGTTCCCGCTGTTGACCGCGGTGATGCTGGCCGGGGACGGGCTGACGGTCCAGACCGTCGAGGGCACCGCGGAGGCGGGGCTCACGGCGAGGGCGAAGGCGGCGGAGGCGCCACCGGCGACGACGGCGAGGTTTCTCAGGGACTTCTTCATGGCTCTGGGGTTCTCCTTGGGGATCGTCCGGCAGAGGGTGCTTCGGTGGGGGTGTACTGCGGCGGGTGTGGACGTGGCCGGCGGCCCGAGCGCCCTACCGCTGCGAAACCAGACGTTACTTGCGGGAAACTTAGCCGAACAATGGCGCGAACCAAGATTCTTTGAAGATGCCCGATTGCCTGTCAAGAGGGTGAGCGATGGCCGGAATCCTCTTGGTTCCGGAGTGCGCAATGTCGACAATTATGATCGATCATGCGAGGTCGGGGAGGGGTTCGTCAGGTCAACGCGGCGTTTTCCTCCGGGCGGTGACAATCCCTCGCCCCGAATTGTCTCGCGGCTGATAAAAGACCTGCTGCCGGTCCCTGTTCCGCGAAAACTCCGGATCCGGTATTGCCCCACGAGGTTACCCAGCCGTAGCGTTCCCGGAGTCGACGCTCAGTCGCAGGTCGGCGCACCACTCTGTCGTGGCGGTGACAAGAACATCTCCCGACTTTGTCTCCGTGGTGACAAACGCGGGAGCGGATCAATGAATTTGCGCCACAGCTATTGTCCGAGTGATCCAGAACGGCCTACCGTGCGCCCGCGGCGCACGCGTCACGCACGTCTGCTGGAGGTGGGATGGGAATCGAAGTAGTAGTTGAGGGGCTCACCATGTCCTTCGGCAAACAGAACATCTGGCAGGACGTGTCGCTGACGCTCCCGGCCGGCGAGGTCAGCGTCATGCTCGGCCCTTCCGGAACCGGCAAGACGGTCTTCCTGAAATCGCTCATCGGGCTGCTCAAACCGCAACAGGGCCGTGTCCTCATCAACGGGGTCGACATGGTCAGCAGCCCCGAACGCGACATCTACGAGACCCGGAAACTCTTCGGCCTCATGTTCCAGGACGGCGCCCTGTTCGGCTCCATGAGCCTCTTCGACAACATCGCCTTCCCGCTGCGCGAGCACACCCGCAAGCGCGAGTCCGAGATCCGGCGCATCGTCATGGAACGGATCGAACTCGTCGGCCTGCTCGGCGCGGAGGACAAGCTGCCGGGCGAGATCAGCGGCGGCATGCGCAAACGCGCCGGCCTGGCCCGCGCGCTCGTCCTCGACCCGCAGATCGTCCTGTGCGACGAACCGGACTCCGGGCTCGACCCCGTCCGCACCGCCTACCTCTCGCAGCTCCTCATCGACCTCAACGCGCGGATCGACGCGACGATGCTGATCGTCACCCACAACCTCGACATCGCCGCCACCGTCCCCGACAACATGGGGATGTTCTTCCGCCGCAGGCTCGTCACCTTCGGCCCCCGCGAGGTCCTCCTCACCAGCGACGAACCGGTCGTCACCCAGTTCCTCGCCGGCCGCCGCGAAGGCCCCATCGGCATGTCCGAGGAGAAGGACGCCGCGCTCCTCGCCGCCGAGGCGGTCGACCCCGCCGGCCGGGCGGCGGCCCCAGGTCATCGTCCCGCAGCTGGAACCCTCCCGGGCCTGCCGCCCCGCGCGGCGGTCACCCGGCGCCGGGAGCGCGTCCTCGGCATGCTCGACCAGCTGCCGCCCGCCGCCCGCGCCGCCATCCGTGACACGTACGCCCGCACCGCCGGGGCGCCCACCCTGACGATGCCGGCCCCCGGGAGCGGCTCGTGATCACCGGCGCGCTGCGGCAGACCGGCCGCCTCTTCGCCCTCGCCGCCGAGGTGAGCCGGGCCGTCTTCCGGCGGCCCTTCCAGTTCCGCGAGTTCATCGAGCAGTTCTGGTTCGTCGCCAGCGTCACCATCCTGCCCGCCGCACTCGTCTCCATCCCGTTCGGCGCCGTCATCGCCCTCCAGGTCGGCTCCCTCACCCAGCAGCTGGGCGCCCAGTCGTTCACCGGCGGCGCCAGCGTCCTCGCCGTCATCCAGCAGGCCAGCCCGCTCATCGTGGCCCTCCTGATCGCCGGCGCCGGCGGCTCCGCCATCTGCGCCGACCTCGGCTCCCGCAAGATCCGGGAGGAGCTCGACGCGATGGAGGTCATGGGCGTCTCGCCCGTCCAGCGCCTGGTCGTCCCGCGCGTCCTCGCCACCATGGCGGTCGCCGTCCTCCTCAACGGGATGGTCTCCGTCGTCGGCACCCTGGGCGGCTACTTCTTCAACATCGTCCTCCAGGGCGGCACCCCCGGCGCCTACCTCTCCAGCTTCTCCGCCCTCGCCCAGCTCCCCGACCTCTACATCAGCGAACTCAAGGCGCTGATCTTCGGGTTCATCGCGGGCATCGTCGCCGCCTACCGGGGACTCAACCCCCGCGGCGGCCCCAAGGGCGTCGGCGACGCGGTCAACCAGTCCGTCGTCATCACCTTCATGCTCCTGTTCTTCGTGAACATGGTGCTGACGGGCATCTACCTCCAGATCGTCCCGCCGAAGGGAGGCTGAGACCGATGGCCTCCCCCTTCGTCTGGCTCGACCGCTCCGGAGACCAGCTCCTCTTCTACGTGCGCGCGCTGCTCTGGATACCCCGGACCCTGCGCCGCTACCTCAAGGAGGTGCAACGGCTGCTCGCCGAGGTCGCCTTCGGCTCCGGCGGCCTCGGCGTCATCGGCGGCACCATCGGCGTCATGATCGCGATGACGCTGTTCACCGGCACCGTCGTCGGCCTCCAGGGCTACGCGGCCCTCGAACAGATCGGCACCGCCGCCTTCACCGGATTCGTGTCCGCGTACTTCAACACCCGCGAGATCGCCCCGCTCGTCGCCGGACTCGCCCTCTCCGCGACCGTCGGCGCCGGATTCACCGCCCAGCTCGGCGCCATGCGCATCAACGAGGAGGTCGACGCCCTCGAAGGCATGGGCATCCGCTCCATGCCGTACCTCGTCACCACCCGCATCATCGCCGGCGTCGTCGCGATCGTCCCGCTCTACGCGGTCGGCCTGCTCTCCTCCTACCTGGCCTCCCGCTACGTCACGGTCCTCTTCAACGGCCAGTCGCAGGGGACCTACGACCACTACTTCAACCTCTTCCTGTCACCGACGGACGTCCTCCTCTCGGTGCTGAAAGTGCTGATCTTCAGCGTGATGGTGATCATCGCCCACTGCTACTACGGCTTCCGCGCCTCCGGCGGCCCCGCCGGCGTCGGCATCGCCGTCGGCCGCTCCGTGCGCAACGCCATCGTGCTGATCAGCGTCACCGACTTCTTCCTGTCGCTGGCCCTCTGGGGCGCGACCACGACCGTGAAGGTGGCGGGGTGAGATGAGCGACTCAACGGCCGAGACCGTCCGCCGCCGGTTCGCCGGCGTCGTCTTCCTGCTGGTACCCGTCCTGCTGGCCTCCCTCGCGGTCGCCGTCTACGACAAACGGTTCACCGACTCCGACCCGGTCGTCGTCGAGACCGGCAGCGTCGGCAACGAGATGCACCTCGGCGCCGAGGTGAAGCTCCGCGGCGTCGTCATCGGCGAGGTCCGCGCCATCGACGCCACCGCGGGCGGCGCCCGGCTCACCCTCGCCATGCGGCCCGGAACCCTGAGCCACGTCCCCTCCGACGTCCGCGCGCAGATGCTGCCCACGACCCTCTTCGGCGAACGGTTCGTCGCCCTCGTACCACCGGCGAACGCCTCCACGCGACCGCTCGGCCCCGGCGACGTCATCCCCGAGGACCGCTCCAGCAACGCCGTCGAACTCCAGCAGGTCCTCGACAACGTCCTGCCCCTGCTCACCGCCGTCCAGCCGGAGAAACTGTCGGCGACCCTGTCCGCCGTCTCCCGCGCCCTGGAGGGACGCGGCGACAAGCTCGGCGAGACCCTCAGCGAACTCGACGCCCACCTGCGCGAGTTCAACCCCCACCTGCCCGCCCTCACCCGCGACCTGAAAGAACTCGTGAAGGTCAGCAACCTCTACGCGGACGCCGCCCCCGACATCGTCACGGCGCTCACCGACTTCACCACCACCAGCGGCACCCTCGCCGAGAAGGAGGGCGAGTTGGCCGGCACCTTCGGCGCCACCACCCGGACCGCGCAGGACCTGACCGCCTTCCTGCGGCAGAACAAGAACAACATCATCCGGCTCAGCGCCACCAGCAGGCCCACCCTGGAACTCCTCGCCGAGTACTCCCCGTCCTTCCCGTGCACCCTGCGCACCCTCGCCCAGTTCGTGCCCGCGATGGACAAGGCGCTCGGCAAGGGCACCAACCAGCCGGGACTGCACGTCGAGGTGACCACCGTCCCCTCGCGCGGCGCGTACGTCCCCGGCCGCGACACGCCCTCGTACGGCTCCGGCGGCGGCCCGCGCTGCTACCCCGTGCCGTACCTCGGCGTCCCCGCCGCACCCGCCGCGCGGGCGTCCGCCGCGGCCGACCAGCAGCTCGGGCCCGCCAACTCCCCGCAGGAGAACGACCTCGTCAACGAACTGCTCGCACCCACGGCGAACAAGCGGCCCGGCGACCTGCCCGACTGGAGCAGCCTGCTGGCCGGCCCCGCGTTCCGCGGCGCGGAGGTGACCCTCCGATGACGACGAGACCCGCCCACACCCGACGGCGCGGCCTGACCGGGACCGTACTGAAGTCCCTCGCGTTCGTCCTGGTCACCGCCCTGGCCACCACCGTCCTCGGCTTCAGCATCGCCAACACCGGCGTCGGCTCCGGCAGCCGCTCCTACAAGGCGCTGTTCACCGACGTCACCGGGCTCGTCGAGGGCGACTCCGTGCGCATCGCCGGAGTGAAGGTCGGCGAGGTGACCGACGTCCGCGTCGTCGAACGGCGCACCGCCCAGGTCACCTTCACGGTCCGCGAGGACCGCACCCTGCCCCGGTCCGCGACCGCCGCCGTGAAGTACCTCAACATGGTCGGCCAGCGGTACGTCTCCCTCGGCCGCGGCACCGGCGACCTGACCGGCACCCTGAACGCCGGGGACACCATCCCGCTCGACCGCACCACCCCCGCCCTCGACCTGACCCTGCTCTTCAACGGCTTCAAGCCCCTGTTCGAGGGCCTCTCGCCCGCCGACGTCAACGACCTCGCCGGCTCGCTCGTGCAGGTCCTCCAGGGCGAGAGCGGCACCGTCGACAGCCTCCTGCGGCACATCGGCTCCCTCACGAAGACCGTGGCCGCCAAGGACAAGGTCATCGGCGAGGTCGTCACCCACCTCAACACCGTCCTGACCACCCTCAACAACCGCGAGGCCGCCTTCGGGGACCTCGTCGTCACCCTCCAGAAGCTCGTCACCGGCTTCAACACCGACCGCAAACCCCTCGGCGAGGCGGTCAAGGCCATCGGCGACCTCACCACGACGACCGCCGGCCTCCTCCAGGAGGGGCGCGCCCCCCTCAAGAAGGACATCCGCGAACTCGGCCGCCTCTCGGGCACCCTCGGCGACCACACCCCCGACATCGAGAACTTCCTCGCCCGCACCCCCGGCAAGATGACGGCCCTCGCCCGCCTGTCCTCGTACGGCTCCTGGTTCAACCTCTACCTCTGCGAGGCGCGCGTGAGCGGCGTGGGAACCTCCGACGGCTCCAAGCCGCCGACCGGCATCGCCGTCACCGAGGCGAGGTGCCGCCGATGAGCCCGCGCCCCCTGTTCAAGCCGGTCAAGGAGCGCAGCCCCGTCGGCGTCGCCGTCGTCGGACTCGTGTTCCTCGCCCTCATGGCCGTCCTGGCGTACAACGTGGAACGGCTCCCCCTCGTCGGCGACGGCACCGCCTACAGCGCCGACTTCACCGAGGCCGCCGGGCTCGACGCCGGCGACGAGGTCCGCATCGCCGGCGTCAAGGTCGGCAAGGTCACCGGGGTCGCCCTCGACGGACCCAAGGTCAAGGTGACGTTCGAGGTCGGCGACGCCTGGGTCGGCGACCGGTCGACCGCCGCCATCGCCATCAAGACCCTCCTCGGCGAGAAGTACCTCGCGCTCGACCCGCTGGGCTCCGCCCCGCAGGACCCCGGCACCCGCATCCCGCAGTCCCGCACCACCTCCCCGTACGACGTGACACAGGCCTTCCAGGACCTCAGCGGCACCGTCGACGCCATCGACAGCGAGAAGCTCGCGGAGAGCTTCCGGACGATCTCCGACACCTTCAAGAACTCGCCGCCGCACGTGCGCAACGCCGCCACCGGCCTGTCCGAACTGTCGGAGTCCGTCTCCAAGCGCGACACCCAGCTCGCCCGCCTCCTGGAGAACAGCAAGAAGTTCACCAAGACCCTCCAGGACAAGAAGTCCAGCTTCGAGCTCCTCATCGAGGACGGCGGCTCGCTGCTCGGGGAGCTCAGGAAGCGCCGCGAGGCCATCCGCGCCCTGCTCAAGGGGAGCAGGGACCTGGGCACCGAACTCAGTGGACTCGTCGGCGACAACAACCGGCAGCTCGGCCCCACCCTGAAGGCCCTCAGCCGCGTCACCGGCGTCCTGGAGAAGAACAGCGGCCAGCTCGACAAGACCCTCGCGCTCATCGGCCCGTACTACCGGCTCGTCGGCAACACCCTCGGCAGCGGCCGCTGGTTCGACAGCTACCTGTGCGGAGTGGTGCCCCGCACCTATCTGCCCGAGGCCTCGCAGCCCAAGACCGGATGCCTGCCGCCGAAACAGACGGCGACGGCCAAGGGGAGCGGTGAACGATGACCAAGCCCAGAAAGCCCCTCGTCGCCGGGCTCGCCCTCGCGGTGCTTGTCGCCGGAGGCCTCGTCACCGTACGCGTCCTCGACGACGACGGCATCCGCGTCACCGCCTACTTCGACCGGGCCGTCGGCATCTACGCCGGATCCGACCTGCGCGTCCTCGGCGTGCGGGTGGGAGAGGTCGAGTCGGTGGAGCCGCAGGGCACCCGCGTACGCGTCGCCCTCCGCCTCGACGAAGGCGTACGCGTCCCCGCCGACGCCCGCGCCCTCGTCGTCGCCCCGAGCATCGTCGCCGACCGGTACGTCCAGCTCAGCCCCGCGTACAGCACCGGCCCCACCCTCGCCGACGGCGCCCAGCTGCCCGCCTCCCGCAACCGCACCCCCGTCGAGATCGACCAGCTCTACGACTCGATCACCGAACTGAGCAAGGCGCTCGGCCCCGACGGCGCCAACTCCGCCGGGGCCCTCTCCGAACTCCTCGACACCGGGGCGAAGAACCTCAAGGGCAACGGCGCGGCCATCGGCACCTCCATCGCACAGTTCGGCAAGGCCGCCAAGACCCTCGACGGCAGCAGCGACGACCTGTTCACCACCCTCGGCCAGCTCCAGACCTTCACCACCATGCTCAAGGACAAGGACGGCGACGTCCGCACCGCGCAGGAACGCCTCGACGAGGTCGTCGGCTACTTCGCCGAGAACAAGGAGGACCTCGCCGGCGCCCTCAAGGAGCTCGGCAAGGCCCTCGCCCAGGTCAAGACGTTCATCAAGGACAACCGCGGCGAGCTGAAGAAGAACATCGACCGGCTCGTCCCCCTCACCCAGACCCTCGTCGACCAGCGGGCCTCCCTCGCCGAGGCGCTCGACGTCGCCCCGCTCGCCGCCGGCAACATCGTCAACGCGTACAACCCGGACACCCGCACCCTCGACGGCCGCGTCAACCTCAACGAGATCAGCACGGGCGGACCGCTGCTGCCCCTGCCGGTCACCGGCGACTCCTCGACGAGCACCGGAGAGACCAGCACCGGAGCGACGAGCACCGGGGAGGGGAAGCGATGAACCGGGACAGCCTGCCCTCCCGCAAGGCCCTCGGCGCCGCGGCCGCCGGAGCGGTCGCACTCGGCCTCGGGTTCGCCGTCGTCCTCGGCGCGGTCCCCGCGAACCCCGTACGGTTCGACGGCATCGAGGACCTCCCGCTGCCCGGCGGCGCCGACCTCGGCTCCCACCCCTACAGGGTGACCGCCGAACTCGACGACGTCCTGAGCCTCGTGCCGCAGTCCGCGGTCAAGGTCAACGACGTCGCCGTCGGCCGCGTCACCGCCATCGAGCTGGGCGCCGACCACTGGTCCGCCCGCGTCACCCTGGAGATCAACGGCGACGTCCGGCTCCCCGCAGGCGCCGGCGCCCGCCTGGAACAGTCCAGCCTCCTGGGCGAGAAGTACATCCAGCTCGTCGCCCCGCAGAAGGACGACGGCACCCGCCTCACCGACGGCAGCGTCATCCCGATCGCCCGCACCAACCGCAACACGGAGGTCGAGGAGGTGTTCGGCGCGCTGTCCCTGCTCCTCAACGGCGGCGGCGTCAACCAGCTCAAGACCATCACCCGGGAACTCAACGCAGCGCTCGGCGGACGCGAACCCGAGGTCCGCTCGATGCTGAACCGCGTCAACACCCTGGTGACGAACCTCGACGCGCACCGCGGCGACATCACCCGCGCCCTCGACGGCGTCAACCGGCTCTCCGCCACCCTCGCCGGCCGCAAGAAGGACGTCGACACCGTCCTCACCGGCCTCTCGCCCGGCCTGAAGACACTGGAGAACCAGCGGGGCTCCCTGCTGACCATGCTGCGCGCCCTCGACACCCTCTCCGGCGTCGCCGTCTCCACCGTCGACGCGAGCAAGAAGGACATGATCGCCGACCTCAAGGCCCTCGCGCCGACCCTCACCGCCCTCGCGGACGCCGGAGCCGACCTGCCCGACTCCCTGCAGGTGCTCCTCACGTACCCCTTCACCGACGAGGTGATGAACGGCATCAAGGGCGACTACCTCAACACCTACCTGCACCTCGCCGCCACCCCCGGCACCGAGGTGATCCCGCCCCTGATCCCCAAGCCCGACCCCGGCCCGACCACCCCGACCCCGACCCCGGACCCCGGTACGGACCCGGGTACGGACCCGGGCACGGACCCGACCCCGGACCCGGGCACGGGCGAGCGGGCCGGGAGGAACACCTCCTCGCCGCTGCCCCTGCCCCCGGTCACGACGGGCACCACCCCCAAGGACGGAGGCGAGAACCGGTGATCACCCGCACCGTACGGCTGAAGAACCTCGCGTTCCTCGTCATCGCCGTCCTCGTCCTCGGCTTCGTCGGCGTCCGCTACGCCGACCTCGGCCGCTACGCCGGCATCGCCGACGACTACACCGTCCGCGTCCACCTCGCCCGCACCGGAGGCCTGTTCACCCACTCCGACGTCACCTACCGGGGCGTCTCCGTGGGGCGCGTCGGCGCCATCGACCTCACCGCCGACGGAGTCGTCGCCGAACTGCGCATCAAGAAGTCGGCGCCCCGGATCCCCGCCGACGCGCGCGCCGTGGTCGCCGGACTCTCCGCCGTCGGCGAGCAGTACATCGACCTCCGCCCCGAGAGCGACGGCGGCCCCTTCCTCGCCGACGGCGCGCGCATCGAACAGACCGACACCGAGGTGCCGGCACCCGTCACCGACATGCTCGCGAGCATGAACGACCTCACCGCCTCCGTACCCCTGGAGTCCCTGCGCACGGTCGTCGACGAACTCGGCAAGACCTTCGAAGGACACGGCGACGACCTCCAGGTCCTCCTCGACAACGGCAGCCGCTTCGTCCAGGCCGCCGACCGGGCCCTGCCGGCCACCACCCGGCTCATCAACGACGGCGAGGTCGTCCTGCGCACCCAGGCCGACGAGAGCCGCGCCATCCGGGACTTCGCCACCGGCGCCCGCGACCTCGCCGCCACCCTCAAGGGCTCGGACGCCGACCTGCGCCGCCTCCTCGCCGTCACGCCCGACGCGACCGGCCAGGTCAGCGGCCTCCTGCGCGACCTCGACCCGAGCCTCGGCGTCGTCCTCGCCAACCTCCTCACCACCTCGGAGGTCGCCGTCACCCGGCAGCGCGGCACCGAGGAGCTCCTCGTGAAGTTCCCGGCGGCCGTCTCGGCGGGAGCCACCACCGTCGACGGAGGACACCTGAACATCGGCATGGCCGTCACCTTCTTCAAACCCCTGCCCTGCACCTCCGGATACGGCGGCACGCGCTACCGCAACGGCCTCGACCTGGGGACCGCGCCCGCCCTCAACACCGGCGCCTCCTGCACGTCCCCGCCTCCACCGGGGTCAACGTGCGCGGCTCCGCCCACGCCCCCAGGAGCGGCGGCGTGCCCGCTCCGGCCCGGCCCGGCTCCCTGCCCTCCGGCAGCGCGCGCACCACGCCCGGCGCGCAGTCGTCCCTGCCCGGCGCACTCGCCCTGCCCGGCCAGACCGGCGGCCCGACGGACCTGGCCGGACTCCTCGGCCTGAACACCGGGAGCACCCGATGAAGCGCGCGAAGACCCTGACCGTCACCGCCCTCGTCGTCGCGCTCGGCTTCTGCGGGACCGGCGCCTGGACCTACGCCCAGGCCCGCACCGACGAGGAGCTCGCCTTCGGCCGGGAACGCGACACCGCGCTCGCCGAGGGCCGCGACCGCCTCACCGTCCTGAACACGCTCGACGCCTCCACCCGCGAACGCGCCACGGCGGGCATCCAGGCCTGGCGCGACGCCTCCACCGGACCGCTGCGCACCGAACTCGGCCGCACCGCGCCCACGGTGGGCGCCTCGGCCCGCGCCACCGTCACCGAGGCCGCGCTCACGGCGCTGGACGCGCGGGCCGGTACGGCCAAACTCATCGCGACCGTACGCGTCGACGTCACCCGCGCGGAGCCACCACCGCGACCACCGACCGCAAACGCCTGGAGGCCGTCCTGACGCGCACCGGCGAGAACACCTGGCGCGTCGCCGCACTGAGCGCGGTCCCGGTCGCCGGAGCGGACGACGGCGAGAAGAGCGAGAAGGGCGGGGACGAGTGACGCGGCTGCTGCGCACGACCACCGACGGGGAGAGACGACCGAGGCCGCGGAGGAGAGCACGTCCGCCGAGCCCACATCGGCCACGGACGAGGGGCGGAGGACAGCGCGTCCGCCGACGTGGCCTCGGCCACGGACGAGGGGCGGAGAACAGCGCGTCCGCCGACGTGGCCTCGGCCACGGACGAGGGGCGGAGGACAGCGCGCCCGTCGACGCGGCCTCGGCCACGGACGAGGGGCGGAGGACAGCGCGCCCGTCGACGCGGCCTCGGCCACGGACGACGGGGAGAAGGACGGCGCGTCCACCGACGCGTCCGCCGGCGCGGTCTCGGCCGACGCGGTCTCGACCGGGGCGGCGGGGACGCGGTCGGCGCGGACGGGACGGGAACCACGGACCGCCCCGGCCGCCGTTCCGCCACCGTCTGGCGCAGGGCCGCCCTCGCCGCCGCCCTCACCGCCCTGCTCCTCGGCGGCAGCGGGTTCTTCTACGCCGCCCACCAGCTCCGTTCGGCCCCCTCGGCGCGGAACCAGGCGCTCACCGACACCGGGGCCACCACCCGCGTCAGCGGCGACGTGGCCGAAGGCCTCGCCCGGGTGTTCTCCTACACGCCGGCCACCACCGACGCCGCCGAACGGTCGGCCCGCACCGTCCTCGCGGGGCGCGCCGCCCGCCAGTACGCGGACCTGCTCGCCCAGGTCCGCGCGAAGCTGGCCGAGCAGCGCATCACCCTCGCCACCCAGACCGTCCGCACCGGGGTGATCGAACTTGACGGGGACAGCGCGCGCCTCCTCGTCTTCCTCGACCAGACCTCGCGGCGCGACAAGGGCGCCGCGACCTCCGCCGCGGCCCAGCTCACCGTCACCGCGAAGTACCAGGGAGACCGGTGGCAGATCGTCGACATCAAGGCCCGCTGAGGATGAGCGGGAGACGGGAGAACCCCATGACACGCCAGGTCCGCGCCTCGGCGGGCAACCGGCCGGCCCTGGCCGTGGCCCTCGTCCTCACCCTGGTCGCGGGCGGCTTCGCGGCCTGGGAAGGGCGGAGCTGGTACGCGGCGTCCCACGACGACTCCGCGGCGTACGCCGTCCAGCGCGACGAGGCGCTCGCGGCGGGGAGCAGGCCGTGCAGAACCTCAACACGCTCGACCACCGGCGCGTCGACCAGGGGCTGGACCTCTGGGAGACCTCGACGACCGGCGAGCTGCACCAGCAACTGGTCGACGGACGGACCGAGTTCACCAGTCAGGTGAAGGCGGCGAAGACGGTGACCACGGCCCGGGTGCTGTCCGGCGCCGTCACCGAACTCGACGACCGGGCGGGCCGGGCCCGGCTGCTCGTCGCGCTGCGCATCACCGTCACGACGCCCGACAGCAAGAGCACGGAGAAGGACAGCCGCATGCTGGGCGAACTCACCCGCGCCGACGGCCGGTGGAAGCTCAGCGGGCTGGGGCAGGCCCCCGTGGGCGGCACGGCGACCGGCTGACCGGACCGTCCCGCACGCGAGAGCCGCCAGCACCCGAAAGGACACGCACGATGCCGACGCCCCGTCACCACCTCAACCGCCAGCGCCGCCGCCAGGCCCTCGCCGACCAGCCGACCGCCGCGTCCAGGGCCCACGCTCCGGTCGGTCTCCTGCCCGATCCCGAGACCGATCCCGAGACCGAGCCCCGGCAGCGACCGGCGACGAAGTCCGTACCGGGGCGAGAGACTGTCGCCGCCCGCCCGGAGACCCCGGAAGAGGCCTCGGAAGAGACCGGGAAAGAGACCCGGAAGGAGTCCCGGGAAGCGGCGGCCGGGGCGCGGCCGCGCCACCTCGTCCCCCTGGTGACGCTCTGCCTCCTGACCCTCCTCCTCGGCAGCTTCGCCGGATGGGCGTACAGCAGGGCGGGCGAACTGCGGGACGACCCCGCGCGCGCCAACACGGCCCTCACCGACCTCGCCCGTACCAGCGAGATCAAGGGCCAGACCGCCGCGGCCGTCGCCGCGCTCTTCTCGTACGACCACGCCGACACGGCTCCCTTCGAGCGCGCGGGGAAGACCCTCCTCACCGGCAAGGCCGTCGCCCAGCACCGGACCCTGTTCGCCGGGGTGCTGGCCCAGGCGGCCCGGCAGAAGACGGTGATCACCACGACGGTCACCGACAGCGCGGTGGAGCGGATCGACGGCGACCGCGCCCGGGTCCTGGTCTTCGCCGACCAGAGCAGCGTGAGCACGGCGGGAACCGGCAAGGCCGCTGGAGGCAAGCAGAAGCCGAAGACCCAGGACCAGGGCGTCTACGCGGGCGCCATGTTCGCCCTGGACCTCGTGCGGCGCGACGGCCGCTGGCTCGTGGAGGGCATCGACACCTTCGGCCGCTGAGGGCGGTGACGGGAGGCACGACGAAGAGGGGCTGTCCGTTCCCCCGAACCGGACAGCCCCTCGTGATCCGAACGCCCCGGATCCGTTACGGCTTCTGGAAGCCCGCGTCCTGGAGGATCTTCTGACCCTCGGGCGAGGACAGCCAGGCGACGAACGCGGCGGCGGCCTCGGAGTTCTTCGACTCCTTCAGCGTGGCGGCCGGGTACTGGGCGACGGCGTTCTGCGCGTCGGGGATCTCGACCGCGTCGACCTTGTCCTTGGCGCTCTCGGCGTCGGTCTTGTAGACGAGTCCGGCGTCGGCCTCGCCGAGCTCGACCTTGCTGAGCACCGCGCGGACGTTCGGCTCCTGGGAGACCGGCTTCACGGTGATCTTCTGGGCGTCGAGGATCTTCTTGCTGTACTTGCCGGCCGGCACCTCGGGCGCGGCGAGGACGACCTTGAGCTTGGTATCCGCGAGGTCCTTGAGCTCGTCCACCTTGAAGGGGTTGCCCTTGCCGGTGGCGATGACGAGCCGGTTCTTCGCGATGACCGTCGGGGTGCCGGTGTCGGCCTTGACCTTGTCCATGCTCTTGGTGTCGGCGGTGACCAGGACGTCGGCGGGGGAACCCTGCGAGACCTGGGCGACGAGCTCCTGCGAGCCGGCGAAGGAGAAGGTGAGCTTCGTGCCCGGGTGGGACTTCTCGTACGCGGCGCCGGCGGTCTTGAACACGTCGGTGAGGGAGGCCGCGGCGAGCACCGTGAGGTTCGCCTTCGGCGCGGCGCTCGCGGAGGCGGACGCGGAGGCGGTGGAGCCCGCGGTGTCCTTCTTGGTGTCGTCGTTCGACGAGCAGGCGGCGAGCGGGACGAGCAGGGCGGCGGTGAGGACGGCGGCGGCCGTACGGCGTCTGGTGGGCGTGAGGGACATGGGGATCTGAACTCCTTGGGGACGAACGGGAAAGTGCGGTGGGAGGCCGGCCGCGCCGACGGCCGATGGTCCTGCGGTACTGCGTGAGGGGTGGTCAGGTGCGGTCGATGTGCACGCTGGTCGATTTCACGCGGGCGGTGGCCTGCATGCCGACTTCCAGTCCCAGCTGCTCCACGGCCCCACGGATGAGGAGGGACACCGGGCGCCGCGCGGTGTCGGGGCGCACGCCCGGCAACCGTGAGGCCCGCCCGATGCTGTAGGACTGCATGTGCGACACCGTAGGGCGATCAGCCTCTCATCTGCAACAAACCCGTAGGACTCTCCATCGCGAATGAGAGCGGGCTTGGAGAAAGACATGAGAGAGCGCGGGGTGCTCACGCGCGGCCTGCGGGGAACCCCCGTCCCGGGAGCCTCGGCCGGGGACAACCTGGCAGCGTTTCGCCATAATCTCTTCGCATCTACGATGGTCCGACTCGTACTCACCTGGTGAATGTGAGGCATGGATTTCGTTCGCGAGCACACAAGGAGTTCCCCATGCAGGTCGCTCAGCTACTGCGCCTCGACCGTCTCGACCTCTCGCTCCTCTGGGGGGACGAGGCACTCCTGGCCCAGGAGATCGGCGGCGTGACGGCGACCGATCTCGAGGACCCGGCCCGGTTCCTGCAGCCGGGCGAGATCGTGCTCAGCGGCCTCGTGTGGTGCGACCGCGAGGGCGACGCGGTCAAGACCGACCGCTTCGTGTCCGCCCTGCGCGAGGCGGGCGCGGTGGCGCTCCTCGCCGGCGAGGAGACGCACGGCGAGGTGCCGGCGGAACTGGTGGACGCCTGCCGCGACCACCGCATCGCGCTGCTCGCCGTACCGGCCCACACCAGCTTCCGGGCGATCACCGAGGCCGTCTACCTCCGGCAGTGGGGCGAACTGAGCCGCCGCCCCACGGACCACTACGCGCTCCCGGAGAACGTCCGCGTCGACCTCGACCGGGCCCTGGAGCGGGGCGCGTCGGCGGGCGAACTGCTCGACCTCTCCTTCGCCCACCTCGGCACGCCCGCCTGCCACCTGCTCACCGGCAGCGGCCGCACCGTCGCCCGCACCGCGACCGCCCTGGAACTCCCCGCACCGCGCGCGGTGGAGGCGGTGCGCGGCCGGCACGGCACGACCGTACGGATCGAGGCCGACGACAGCGTCTTCGACACCTGGTACCTGCACCTCCCGGAGGACGACCACGTCCCTCCCCGGATCCTCCACGAGATCGGCGAACTGGTCGGCCGCCACCGCCGGCGGCAGGACCGGCGGACGGCGCCCCGCAGACAGGCCCACGAGGAACTGGTGACCCGGGTCGGCGCGGCGTACGGGGAGGCGGACGGCCTGGAGGAGGCCCTGCGCGCCTGCGGACTCGCCGACGCCGCCGCGTACACCGTGGTGGTCGCCGCCTCGGGCCACGCCGAGGACCGGCGGGACGCGGCCGCGGCCCTCACGGAGGCGCTCCGGCACCAGCGGTCGGTCGCGTTCGCCGCCGCCGGACGCACGGCGGGGAGGCAGTCGCCGTACTGGCCCACGAACCGGACCCGGGCGGCGAGGTGCCGGCACGCCTCCGGGAGGTGTGGCCGCTGCTCCACGCCTGCCGCCCCGGCGCCGCGCTGCACGCCGGCGTCAGCGACCCCGTGCACCGGCCGGCCGACCTCCGGGACGCCCTCGCCCAGGCCCGCTACGCCCTCGCCGGCGCCCGGTCGACGGCACCCGCGTCGGCCGGGGTGGCACGCCTCGCCGACCTCGCCGACCTCAGGACGCTCCTCGCCGGCGTCCCCGCCGACGTACGGGAGGTGTACCGGGACACCGTCCTCGGCCCCTGCTGCGCACCGGGAAGGGCTCGCACACGACCCTCCTGGACACCCTGGAGGTCTTCCTGGCGCACAACTGCTCCTGGGCCAGGACCGCGGAGGCGCTGCACCTCCACGTGAACACCGTCCACTACCGCATCGACCGCATCGAGGCCCTCACCGGCCGGGACCTGTCCCGCCTCGACCACAAGCTCGACCTGAGGGCGGCCCTGCTCTGCCGCTGAGCGCCACGCGGGCCACCCGGCTCGGGAGAGGCCTGAGGAGAGGTCGCAGACGAGGTCTCGGGCGAGATCTCGGACGAGGCCTCGGGAGGGATCTCGGACGAGGCCTCGGGAGAGAACTCAGGCGAGGCCTGGGAGAGAACTCAGGCGAGGTCGACGTGCACGCTGGTCGACTTCACCCGCGCGGTGACCGTGACGCCGACCTCCAGGGCCAGCTCCTCGACGGCCTCGCGCGTCACCAGCGACACCAGGCGGTGCGGCCCGGACTGGACCTCGACCTGCGCGGCCACGTCGTCGATCCGCACCGCGGTCACGATCCCGACGAACGAGTTCCGCACGGACGTCGGCACGTCGTCGTCCGGCACGGCGTGCAGCCCCGCCCCGCGCTCCGCCGCGAAGCGCGCCAGCGCCACCCCGTCGATCACGCGTTTGCCGGCGTCGTCGCGCTCCATGCCCAGCCTGCCGCCGTCCGCCCACCGGCGAACGGTCTCCGAACTCACTCCGAGCAGCTGCGCGGCCTGCCCAATGCTGTACGACGGCACACCCGCACTCTAGGCCACCGCACACCGCGGGGAGGCGACGCGCGGGAAACCGGCAGGCCCTAACGTTGCCCCATGCCGAAGACGTCGTCGCGGGTCGAACTGCACCCGCTCACCCCCTCCGACCAGGACGAGTTCTGCGGGCTCGTGCGGGCCAGCGCCGCCCTGCACGGACCGTGGATGCAACTGCCCACCACGGCCGAGGAGTTCCACACCTGGATGCGTCGCTTCGACGACGGCACCAACCTGGGCTTCCTGATCCGCGTCAGGGAGACCGGCGAGGCCGCCGGAACGGTCAACATCAACTCGATCATCCGGGGCCGCTACCAGGGCGCCTCCCTCGGCTACGCGGCCTTCGCCCCGTCCGCGGGCCGCGGCTACATGACCGAAGGGATCGCCGCCACCCTCCAGTACGCCTTCACCGACCTGCGACTCCACCGGCTGGAGGCCTCCATCCAGCCGGGGAACGAACCGTCCCTCGCCCTGGTCCGGCGACTGGGCTTCCGCTACGAAGGGCTCTCGCCCGCCTACCTCTACATCGACGGGGACTGGCGCGACCACGAACGCTGGTCCGTCACCGCACCGGCCCCCTGGACACCGGACCCGTCCCTCCCCGAGGTCTGAGCCGCGCGCAACCGGGCCTCCGCCCGGCCCAGGAGCGTGTCCAGGAGCACGGGGTACGCGCTGTGGTTCATGCGGTCCGCAAGCAGGGGCGCCGTCGCGGCGATGTGGGGATGGGTCTCGGCGGGCAGCCGGGCGTAGGTGGAGGTCCACATCTCCTCGTCCGCCTCCCTGACCTCGTCCTTGACGGCCAGCGCGCCCGCGTCCAGGGCGGCGAAGGCCAGGGCCAGGTCGATGAAGGCGTGGTACACGGCGACGGCGGCCGCGTCGTCGAAGCCCGCGCCGCGCAGGATGCCGAGGATCGTCTCGTCCACCTCGATCTCCCGGGCCGGCCGGTGACGCGGCTGGCGGTCAGCAGGGCGGCCTGGGGATGGGCGAGGTAGGAGGCGTGGACGGCCAGGCCCAGGGCACGCAGATCGGCACGCCACTCCCCGGTGGCCGTCCAGCTGTCCAGGGCCCGCCCCATCAGCTCCTCGCCGATGGCCCGGACCAGGCCGTCCAGACCGGCGAAGTACCGGTACACGGTGCTCGGGTCGGCACCGAGAGCGGCGCCGAGCCGGCGCGCGGTCAGTCCGGCGCTCCCGTGCTCGCGCAGCATCCGCAGCGCCGTCCGCACGATCAGCTCCTCCGACAGCACGGTGCCCTGCCGGGTCGGCCGCCGCCTGCGCCGTTCCGCCTCCGGAACCACCTTCTTCGGCACCCCGCACCCCCTCGTCGCTCCTTATGCCAACGCCGTAGACCTTAACCGTCCCGCTCGTGTTCCATCGGGGCGTTCCCGGGACCCCTCCGGGACCGAATCGACGAAACGGGTGTGTGACATGCGTGTACTTCTCGTGGGTGCGGGCGGCGTCGGAACCGCCGTCACCCGCATCGCGGCCCGCCGTGACTTCCTGACCCACATGGCCGTCGCCGACTACGACCCGGCCCGCGCCGAGGCCGCCGTCGCCGCGCTCGACGACCGGGAGGGCCGGTTCAGCGCACACCGCCTCGACGCCTCCGACGAGGCAGCGGTCCGCCGCCTGCTCGCCGAGGAGAACTGCGACGTGCTGCTGAACGCGACCGACCCCAGGTTCGTGATGCCCCTGTTCCACGCGGCGCTGGCCGCGGGCGCGCACTACGTCGACATGGCGATGTCGCTGTCCGCGCCCCACCCGACCGCCCCCTACGAGCAGTGCGGCGTCAAGCTCGGCGACGAGCAGTTCGCCCTGGCCGAGGCCTGGGAGGAGGCCGACCGCCTCGCCCTGGTCGGCATGGGCGTCGAGCCGGGCCTGTCGGACGTGTTCGCCCGGTACGCCGCCGACGAACTCTTCGACGAGATCGAGGAGATCGGCATCCGCGACGGCGCGAACCTCACCGTCGAGGGATACGACTTCGCCCCCTCCTTCAGCATCTGGACCACCATCGAGGAGTGCCTCAACCCGCCCGTCGTCTACGAGAAGGACCGCGGCTGGTTCACCACCGCCCCCTTCAGCGAACCGGAGGTCTTCGACTTCCCCGAGGGCATCGGCCCCGTGGAGTGCGTGAACGTCGAGCACGAGGAGGTCCTCCTCGTGCCCCGCTGGGTCGACGCGCGCCGGGTGACGTTCAAGTACGGCCTCGGCGACGACTTCATCGCCAAGCTGAAGACCCTCCACGACCTGGGCCTCGACTCCACGGCGAAGGTCACCGTCCCCGGCCCGGACGGCCCCGTCCAGGTCTCCCCGCGCGACGTCGTGGCCGCCTCCCTGCCCGACCCCGCCACACTGGGCGACCGCATGAAGGGCAAGACCTGCGCGGGCACCTGGGTCAAGGGCACCAAGGACGGCGCGCCGCGCGAGGCGTACCTCTACCACGTCGTCGACAACGAGTGGTCGATGCGCGAGTACGGTTCCCAGGCCGTGGTCTGGCAGACCGCCCTCAACCCGGTGATCGCCCTGGAACTCCTCGCCACCGGCACCTGGAAGGCGAGCGGAGTCCTCGGCCCCGAAGCCCTCCCGCCGCGCCCGTTCCTCGACCTCCTCGGCGCGTACGGATCGCCCTGGGGCCTGCGCGAGCAGCACTGACCCACCCGCCCCCCGCGGCGACACCGGACGCACCGGCCGGCGCCGTCCACCCGCGGATTCAGGAGGGCCGGTGCCGGACGAACCTGAGGGAGACACGACGCTCGTCCCCACGCGGCGCCCGGGTCCAGGACCGGGTGGTGAAGGTACGGAGCTGCCCCGGGTCAGCGCCAGGCGGGGCAGCGAGAGCCCGCGCACGGTGTGCGGGGCCTCTCGGCGGTCTTCCGGCCGACCCCACGCGCGGTCATCACCCCGAGCCAGCGGTCGTCCAGGTAGGACGGGCCGGCCACCAGGAGCCCGTAGTCCGGGGCTCCGTCCGGAGCAGCCAGCTGTCGCAGCTGCCACAGCGGGACGACGCCCCCCGGCCGCCCGAAAGTCGCCTCCTCCAGCAGAAACAGGGCCTCCTCGTACCGTCCGCGTAGGGCGCCCACTCGCCTCCAGTCGAAGGACTCGTCACTCACGCCCGGATGGTGCCACCCGGCACTGCCAACCACCGGCAATCACTGGCCACGACCGACAGCCACTGGCAACCACTGGCAACCACTGGCAACGAAGCCCGGGTCCGCCACGCCCGCCGCCGATCCGGCCAAACTTCCGCCACAGCAAGTCCCGTTCGGGCGGGCTCTGGGACGATGACCGGCGACCGACCCAGCTGAGGAGCACAGTGTGAGCAAGCCACACGTGAGTTCGGCCGTCATGACCCATCCCGTACGCCTCGAACAGGCCAAGGGCCTCGCCGCCCGGTTAGGGCTGGACGGCCTGGCGCTCGACCCGGAGCCGGACGGTCCGCCCTCCGCCCTGCGCACCGCCGTGGTCGCCTGGGCGGCCGCGGATCCGGAGGCCGACCACCACCTCGTCGTCCAGGACGACGTCGACGCGCCCGACGAGCTCCTGGAGATCGTCGCCGAGGCGGCCGCCCGGTTCCCGGACGAGGCGCTGGTCTACTACACCAACTGGCACGCCCGGAACGGCGCCGCCGCCCGGCTGGCCGCCCTCGCCGGCGCCTCCTGGGTGCGGGCCGTCCCCGACGAGTTCACCCCGTCCCTGGCCGTCTGTCTGCCCACGGCCACGGCCGCCGCCTTCCGCGCGTTCGCCCGGGACAGCGACGAACGCCACGACGACGAACTGTTCTCCGTCTTCTTCCGCGCCCGCGGACGCGGACGGATGGCCCTGCTCGCCGTACCGAACATCGTCGAGCACATCGGCACCAGCAGCATCAACGGCCACGCCGCCCAGGGCATCCGCCTCGCCGTCTGCCCCACCCCGGCTGCCGACGCGGCCCCCCTGCTCGCCAAGGGACGCGTCCTGGAGGAGCCGGGCTGGATCCCGTACATGCGGTACGGCGAGGGCTACATCCGGCTCGTCGGCCAGGAGCACGGCGCCGACGGCGGACGAGGCCACCACCGCTGGCGCGAGGCGCTGCCCGCGACGGGCCTCTCGGAGGAGACGGTCCGCGCAGCCCGGGACGCGCACTTGCCGGAGCGGCTCGCGGCGGAGGTGGCCCGCACCTTCGGCGAGTCCTTCGCCGAGGAGCTGTGGATCCACTGCCTCCTGCTCGGCCGACAGGCCGCCCACGCCGCCCGCCGCCTCGGCCCGCCCCGGCCGGCGTGCCCGCCGCCGCCCTCGACCGGATGCGGCACTCCGCCGTCTCCACCGCGGGCCCCGCCGGCCTCCCGCCGGAGCGCCGCCCCGAGGCCGGGCCCGCCGAGGTCCGCGCGATGACCGACCTGGCCTGGAGCGCCGTCCGAGCGGCCGAACAACTGCCCTGACGACGGTGTGCCGCCCGGTTCACCCCGGCCGGGGTGATCTAGGTTGCTCGTCCATGGGAGAGAACGGTGGTGTCAGCCGTCGGTGGGTGCTGAAGGCCTTCCCGTCGTGGGCTCCGCGACGCTGTCCGGCGGTTTCCCGCCGGGGAGGCGCGCGGTCGCCGCGCCGAGGCCCTTTCCGCAGCCCGTCGTGGTGTCGGCGTCGCGGCCGACGCCGGGCACGGGGCGCCGGTCGTGGAGCAGACGCTCGACGTGCGGTACACGGACGTCCTCGTACCGGGCCACGGCCGGATCACCACCCGTACGTACAACGGGACGATCCCCGGCCCGACCCTGCGCGTGCGCGGCGGCCAGACCCTGCGGCTGACGCACGTCAACGGCCTGCCGCCCAACCCGCCCCACACCGGCGGCCACAACACACCGCACGCGCCCAACAGCTTCAACCTCCACACCCACGGGATGCACGTCTCCCCGTCCGGGCACGCCGACAACGTCCTGCGCGCGTTCGCCCCGCGCACCCCGGAGGAGGTCGCCGCCGGAGCCGCGGAGCCGCGGTACGCGACCACCGTCCACGTGCCGGACGACCACCCCGCCGGAACCTACTGGTACCACCCGCACCTGCACGGAGCCATCGCCGAGCAGATCGTCGGCGGCATGACCGGTGTGATCATCGTCGAGGGTGACGTCGACGAGGTCCCCGAGATCAGGGCGGCCGCCGACATCGTCGTCTGCATCAACGAACTCAAGGTCAAGGACGGCAAGGTCCCCGCCTTCACCTCGGGCGGCTGGGTGACCGGCGTCCCCTCCACCTTCACGGTCAACGGCGAGGTCAACCCCACCCTGCGGGTGCGCCCCGGAGAGGTCCAGCGGTGGCGGCTGGTCGCCGCGACCGCGTTCACCGCCCTGCGGCTCCGGGTCGTCGGGGACGGCGGAGGCCTGTCGATGCGGCAGATCGCGCAGGACGGCGTCACCTTCAGCAGACCCGTCGCCGTGAACCCGCTGGACCTGGCCATGGGCAACCGCGCCGACGTACTGGTCCGAGGACAGGCCCCCGGCACGTACGAACTGCGGGCCGACGGGGTGCCCGGCCCCCTGATGACGATCGAGGTCGCGGGAGACCCCGTCGAGCCGCCGATGGGACTGCCCGCATCGCTGCCGCCGGGCAAGCCGTTCCTCGACGAGAAGGACCTCACCGATCCCGACACGGTCCGGGAGGTGGTCTTCCACACCGACGCCGGCGTCTTCCCCGGCCCGTTCCCCAACGCCTTCCGCGTCCTGGGCACCCACCCGACCCCCGCCGCCGCCCCCGACGGCGACCTCACCCGCGACCCGGCCTACGGCCTCTTCGACCCGGATCACACCAACCACACCCTGCCCCTGGGGACCGTCGAACGATGGACCGTCCGCACCGACGAGACCCTGCCCGCCCACAACCACCCGTTCCACCTCCACACCAACCAAGTCCTCCTCACCCACCGCAACGGCACACGCCTCGACCCACCCGTCTGGCACGACACCATCGGCCTGACCGGCGGCGATCCCGGAGACTCCGTCACCTTCCTGGTCAAGTACGAGCACTTCACCGGTCGCACCATCGCCCACTGCCACCAACTGCACCACGAAGACCTCGGCATGATGCAGACCGTCGAATACGTCCCACCACGAGCACCGCACCGGAGCCCCCGGCCCCCGCTGTAGTGCTGGTCCCACTGATCGCGGACCGTGCGCGCCAACGTGTCGCTCCTCGCGCGTGGTTCACGGTGGTGGTGGCCAGGGGTGTCGTACGGTGCGGAGCCGGGCCAGGGTGCGGCGGCCTCGCTCCACCAGCTCGGGGTCGCCGTGGGCGGCGCCGTAGGAGATGCCCGAGACGGCGTCCAGGACGGACAGGATCCTGAACCGGGCTTCTTCCCGGGGGTGAAGGGCGGCCGTAGCCGTCCAGCACGGCCTCCAGGAGGTCGGGACGGCCGTGCCACGCATCGGAGAGCCGTACGAAGTCCCGTACCGCCGGCCCTTCCTCCGACCGTTCGAAATCGATCACGTACAGGGCGTCGGCGGCTTCGTCCCAGCGCAGATTGCGCAGCTGGAAGTCGCCGTGCGTGGACACCACGTCCAAGGCGGGCAGGTCGGCGGCCTTCTCGGCCATGGCGCGGACGAACTCCTCGTCCCCGGGCGCGAGATGGGGACGGGCTCCGTCCAGGTGCCGTTCCAGCTTCCCGACGGGCGGTGTGCCGTCGCCCGGCCGGGGCGGAGTACTGCGATGGACGGCCGCCGCGAGTCGTCCGATGCGGTGGAAGATCCTGCGCTGCGTCTCGGGCGGGTGGACGGCGCCGTGCAGGGAGCGGCCCCCGACCTCGGTGAGCACCACGGCCCGCAGCGACGCGTCGGAGGCCACCAGGCGGGGCGCGGCCGCGCCCAGAGAGGGGACCCAGCCGCGGAGGGCCGTCACCTCACGCCGGTGGAAGCGGTCGTTCTGGTGGACCTTGACGTACCAGGTGCCGCCCTCGGCACCCCGCGCTCGCCACACACGGCTTTCCTCGCGGGTCCAGGAGGCGTCCGTCCAGCCGGTGACGCGGCCCACCGCCCGTTCGGTGAAGGCGCGCACCGCCTCCTCCGGGACGGCGCCGCGGACGCCGTGGCCGGGGACCGGGAGCAGCCGGTCGACGGCCGGGTCGTAGGCGATCGGGTCACCGGGATCCTGGAAGTGCAGCGCGACCGGCGCGCCGGCCCGGTAGGCGTCGAGCCCGGCCCGGCAGTAGGCGACCATCGGCTCCGGCGGCTCGTCGAGCGGGAACCACCCGATCGCGTCGCACTTGTCCGGTTCGACCACCCGCGGTGTGCCGTGCCAGCGACGGACCTCGAAGAAGAAGCCGACCCTCTCCTGCCCGCCCGGAGGCCGGTGGTGCACCGTGACGGCCGCGCGGACATCGGCCGGATCCACGACGAGCCCGGTCTCCTCCAGCGTCTCGCGCACCACGGCCGCGACGACGGTCTCCCGCTCCACGTGCCCCGACGGCGCGTGCCACAGGCCCGCCGCGTACACGTCCCCGGCCCGCCGGGACAGCAGCACCTCCGGGCCCCGCTCCCCGTCGCGGACGGCGAGCAGATGCACGTCCACCGGCACGGTGTGCCGCCCGCCGCTCACGCGCCGCCTCCCGGACGCCGGGCTTCGGAGAGGAAGAGTGCGAAGGGGAGCGTCATGACCGCACCTGCCCCTCGCCGACGGCCTCGGCCGGCTCGCCCGCCTTCTCCCCCGCGGGGGCGGGCTGCGCCGGCACCGACGGGTTCAGGAACTGGCGGGCCTGCAGCTCGTACATCTCGCGGAACGCACCGGCCCCGATGGCGGGGTCCATGAGCTCGGTGAAGGTGCCGTACTCGACGACCCGGCCCTCGTCGAGTACGTAGATGAGGTCCGCGTGCCGGACGCTGTGGAGGCGGTGGGTGATCAGGACCGTGGTCTGGCCGGAGCCGGCCAGCTGGTGGATCTGGTCGAAGACCCGCTGTTCGGCGGCGGGGTCGAGCGCGCTGGTCGGCTCGTCCACGATGAGGACGGTGCCGTCGCGGTGCCGGGCACGGGGAAGCCGTCCGGAAACAAAGCGTTGCTTCGCAGACCCCAAGATCGTTGATCTTGCATGCTCATATCCCAGCCGGCGTCTCGTCAACTTGCGTCCAGATTGGGGGCTTTGCTCCCTCACCTCAACGAAAGGCAGCGGCGTTTCCTGCTGGCTGCCGAGGCCCGCGAGCTGGGACATGGCGGTATACGCGCAGTATCCCGCGTGGCGGGTGTCAGCGAAACGACCGTTCGCAAAGGAATCGCCGAGCTCGCCGAAGAGTCGACCCTCTTCCGGCGGGACGCAGCCGACGCCCAGGGGTGGCCGCAGAAAGGCGACCGAGAAGAACCCGGCGCTGTTGCCCGCCCTGTTGGCGCTGGTCGAGCCGGACGAGCGAGGCGATCCCATGTCCCCCTTGAGATGGACGACAAAGTCGCTGCGAAATCTCGCTTTCGAGCTGACCGGGCAAGGGCATGCGGTCTCCGCGACCACGGTCGGAAGGCTGCTGCGCGAGAACGGGTTCAGCCTGCAGGGCAATGCCAAGACCTTGGAAGGAAAACAGCACCCGGACCGAGACGCTCAGTTCCACTACATCAACGATCAGGTCAAGGAACATCAGGCAGCTGGCGAGCCAGTCATCAGCGTGGACACTAAGAAGAAGGAAATAATTGGTCAATACCACACCCCTGGCCGCGAATGGCGACCCAAAGGCGAGCCGATCGATGTTGAGGACCACTCGCTCTTCTTCCGCGGGGACATTCAGCAGGCCATCCCTTACGGAATCTACGACATCGCAGCAAACACGGGCTGGGTAAACGTCGGAGTAGACCACGACACGTCCACTTTCGCTGTTTCCTCGATTCGTCGATGGTGGGAAAATCGAGGCAGAGGCGTCTACCCGAATGCCCAGCGCCTCCTCATCACAGCAGACTCCGGCGGATCGAACTCTCCTCGATACCGACTGTGGAAGTCTGAACTCGCAGCTTTCGCTGAAGAAACTGGTTTGGCCATTACCGTCTGCCACTTTCCACCCGGAACATCGAAGTGGAATAAGGTCGAACACCGACTTTTCTCCCACATCACGATGAACTGGCGCGGACGTCCACTGACCAGCTACGAGGTCGTCATCAAGACCATCGAGTCCACCCGCACTCGCGCTGGCTTGCGCGTCGAGGCCGAGCTCGACACAGGTATCTATCCGATCGGGATCACCGTGAGCAAGGAGTATCTGGAATCCCTGCCGATCCAGCCACATGAAACCTGCGGAGCCTGGAACTACACCGTCCAGCCAAACGGCTTCTGCACTGCCGCACAAAACGGTAGCGGCCCCAGAGTCATCCCGTCGGAAGTGCTGGATATGCTTTCTCATCCAGTACTTACCGGCATGAGCCGGGAAGAACTTCAGCGTCTCATCGAAGTGCTCGCACCAGCCCAGGAGGCCCAGGCCGAGAAACGGGCTTACAACAAGCGAGGTGGAAGGAGGCGCCGCACGAAAGGTGCGGGCGGAATGACGGTAATGACGCCCGCAGCTCGCATTGTGGCCACCCTTGTCTACCTTCGAGAGGTCTGCCCAATGCCTGTTCTGCAAGACCTGCTCGGAGTAGGCCGAAGCACCATGCAGCAGGTTACTCGCGAGACTCGAGTCCTCTTGACGGATCACAACCACCCAGTACGTCCCATCGCGCTCCGACTTCCCAGCACTCAGGCGGTCCGCGACTTCGTCGCGTCCGCTGGCACCCTGAAGGAAGTAGACCCTCAAGAAGCATTGCGCCATCCGGCCATCACCGGCATGAGCAGTGATGAACTCGATGCCATTACTACCCGTCTGGCCATTAAGTACCAAGCCCGCCTTCAGGAGATTCGGCGCAAACGACGGGGTGCCGAACTGAAAAGGACCCAGGCGCAGTTACTGGCCACAGGAAGATCACCGATGAGGGTCGAGTTCTTGCCGCGATCCTTGCTATGCGCCAAGTTGCCACCCGGCCGACGATCGCAGCTCTCTTCAAGGTGAGCCCCCGCACCGTCGGCAACACGCTTGTAGAACTTCGGCCTCTCCTTAAGGCGGACGGATACGACCCCACGCCCGTCCACAGGAACCATCGGTTTCACAGCGCGGAAGAGGTACTTCGGTTCGTCGAGTCCATCGAGGAGTCGAATGTCCATACGAAACCGTGAGGTTGTTTCCGGACGGCTTCGGGCGAGGCCGATCTTCTGCCACTGTCCGCCGGAGATCTCCTGGCCGCCCTTGTAGCCGCGGGCGAGCAGGCTGTCCAGGCCGCGCGGGAGACCCCTGACCACCTCGTCGGCTCCCGCGTAGGCCGCCGCCGCTTCGATGGTCCGGTCGTCCATCGGGGCGTGGCTGCGGCCGATGCCGATGTTGACGCGGGCGGTGAAGGGCCAGCGGAAGAAGTCCTGGGCGACCATCGCGACACGGTCGAAGACCTGGGCGCGGTCGGCCTCGGCGGTGCTCACACCGCCCCACAGCACGCGGCCGGAGTCGGGGAGCCGGGCGCCGCTCAGCAGACGGACGAGGGTCGACTTGCCCGAACCGTTCCTCCCGACCAGGGCGACGGTCCTGCCCCGGGGGATGACGAGGTCGACCTCGTGCAGGGACGGTCCGTCGGCGCCCGGGTAGGTGAAGGTCACCTTCTCGAACCTGATCTCCTCCGTGTCCTCGGGCAGGGCGAGCCCGCCCGTGGGGATGGCACGGCGGACCGCCTCCTCGCACAGCTTCTCCAGGTCGGCGACGAACAGGGCCTCCTCCTGGACGTCGGTGACGCGCAGGACCAGGTCCGTGATGCTCGCCGCTCCCGTGCGGATCGCCAGCACCGCCGTGCCGGCGACGGCGAGGCCCATCTGCCCGTTCCACAGCAGCAGCCCGAGGACGCCGTAGGCGGCGACGGTCGCGAGGCCGCGCGTCGAGTCGGCGACCACGGCGGTGCGGGCGCCGGTCCACGCCAGCCTGGTCTGCTCCCGCTCGCTGGTCTCGGCCATCTGCCGGAAGTGCTTCAAGAGGAACGGGGCCGCGTCGTGGACGCGGATCTCGGCGGCCGCCTGCTGGTTGATCAGCAGCTGCCCGATCAGCTTGGCGGCCCGGACGTGCTGGACGAAGCGGTGCCAGCTGACGTACCGGTGCCGGGCCATGGTCAGCGAACCCCACGCGCTCGGCAGCGCCATGAGGACCAGGAGCGGCAGCAGGACCGGATGCAGGACGGTGAGCACCCCGGCCGCGGCGATCAGCGAGATGGCGGAGGTGACCACCGCGGTGCAGTAACCGACCATCCGCCGCGCCGAGTCGGCTCCCCACTGCGCGGAGTCCATCAGCTTGTGGAAGGCGTCGTCCTCGATCGCCTCCAGCTCCACCCGCGCCACCAGGCCGAGATACCGCTCGGTCGCCACCCGCTGGGCCTTCGGCTCCAGGATCCCCGTGGCGGCGGACGAAGCCGACCGGCACACCGATCCGATCACCGCGAGGACGGCCACCAGCACGAGCGAAGGCAGCGCCGCGCGCAGCCGGTCCGTGATGGCGCCGACGGCGAGCAGCTCGACGAGCAGGAGTTGACCGCGATCAGGGACACCGCCTGGGCGACGCCGCGGACCACCTCGCTCACCGCCACCGTGACGAACGCCCGCGGGTCGGCCTCGCGCGCCAGCCGGACCGCCACCGCGACCTGCCTCGGCAGCGACCCGGCCATCGCACGCAGCCCCAGCTTCAGCCAGGCACCGTCGTGGGCGCCCCACCCGTAGTCGTACGTGAGCTCGCCCCCGAACAGCAGCTGCTCGGAGTCCGACGGACTCCCCGCGGCGGCTGCCAGCGGGTCACCGCCGCCGCCCGTCATGCCCCCCACCTCGTATCGGGACGCGCAGAACGAAAGACACCGGTCGTACGCCGGCCGGGAAGAGCGGTCGGAGGCAACGGATTACCGAGGCAGGGCAGGGGATACACGGACGGCTCCGAGGATGAGGGGGAGAGGAGGTGAGGAGATGAGGAGATGAGCAATCAGGTGTTCGCGTGGCTCAACGAGGCGACCCGGCACTTCGAACACACGTCTTTCGGTCGGAGAGCCCGCCCCGCACAGAGGGGGACAACGAACGTGCGTGCTCCACCGACCCTTGCGGCACAAGAGGACGCCACCGACGCGGACTTGGCCGAAACGCCGACACTCAGGAAACTCCCCCCGCAAGGCTGCCGAAACCTCCCCACCCTCACGACGCGGCACGTGACCGAGCCGTCACGCTGCGCCGTTCATCCATCGTTTACCGATTCTGGACGGGGCGCGGGTGCACTCGTCCTTGCCATCAGGCAGCACAACCGGAAGAGACAGCCGACCGTTCTCGGGAGATTCCTATGTCCTCCGCACGACACGTACGACACGCACGGAACGTACGACGCGCGGCGATCGCGATCGCCTCCGCGGGCCTGGCGATCGCGAGCACCACCGCCTCCGCCTCCGCCGCCACGCCCCCCGGGGCCAAGTCCGGCGCCCACTGCGTCGCGCACGTCAGCACGCACACGACCACGTGTTACGACACCTTCCGCGAGGCGATCGCCGACGCCACCAACGGCAGGGTCACCGACGCCCCCGCGGCGCCGGAGAAGGCCGCCAAGAACAAGGCGTTCGTGGCCGAGCTCAACGCCCCCGCCGGCGCGCGCACCGCGGCGAAGGCCGAGGGCGGCGTCGTCGGCGCCGTCTTCTACTGGGACTGGAACTACGGCGGTGCCTCCTGGACCATGGAGATCCCCGAGCGGTGCAAGGACAACGGGACGTGGGACTGGGGCTACACCGACCTCAGCGGCTGGAACGACGCCATCAGCTCCGTACTCCCCGCCAACAACTGCTGGGTCTCGCTGTACTCGGACATCTACTACAACGGCACGAACCAGCTCTACACCAACGCCACCCCGTACGTCGGCGACGCGATGAACGACCGCGCCAGCTCGGTCCAGCTGACGTAACGCGGTAGGGCGGCCACCACCGCTCCAGAACCCGCCCGGCGGATCAGAAGCGCCCCCGGCCCTGATCCGCCGGGCGACCCCGGCGCCCTGCGCCGAAACGTCCACCCACTGGTGGAGGTCAAGCGAGCGAGCGATACGCGCATCCGCCGCGAAGTGGCGGGCCAGATGCCGGACTACCCGGCGAACGGAGCGCGCTCCGGTAATTCCTGGCCGCCGCCTGCCCCTGACGGTCTGACCCGCCACGACGGCCGGCGGCCAGACAGTCGCTAGTGCCGCGTCAAGCAACGTCCGCCCTGCGCTACTTCGCCCTCGACGGCACCGACCACGCCAGCCACAGAGAGCAAGGCGGCACGATCCGCCGCTCCCTCACCCGGCGGAACGAGTACGTCATCGGCGAACGCCTCCGCGAGGTCCTGAACAGGGCGAACGTTGCCTCATTGCCTAATGCTGGGAAAGGTCGACCGCGCCAAGGGCGTGTTCCTTGAGGAAAACACCCGCATGGGCCGCGGCCTCTTCCGCGGTCGCGTAGCGCGTCCCCTCGGGGACCGGAGCGGACGCCCCGTCGGCGCCCACGGCTGTCCAGCTCCAGTCACCGGAAGGCGCCTGCACCAGTTCGGCAGTCCCTCCGAAAAGCGCGAGCGTGCTCCTGCCGGCCGGCGCGGGCGCTGAGCGGCTGACGGCGTCGGGCCATTTCTTACGGGCGCCCTGTCGGGTGATGCCCCAGGCGGCGCCCATCTGCTCGTAGTTGGCTCCGTAGGAGCCGGCGGTGGCTGCCGCGTGCGCGGTCAATCGCCTGACCTCGGCATCCATCACCTTCCAGGCGGTCAGGACGGACAGTGCCACTTCGATGGGATCCGCTGCCCACATGCGATCCGCGGGGAGCCCGGTCTGTCGGGAGCGAATCGCGGAGGCCAGCGGATTCAAGGCGTCGTACAGCGCCTTGTCGAGTTCTGCCTGCTCTTCGGGGGTGATCTCAGAGACCGTCATGCGACAACTATAGTTACCGATTCGCTGAATGGAAACTAAAGTTTCCGCACTGTCTCGCTCGCACCCCGGCCGCATCAGCGAGACAGACCCTCCAGGGCCGCGTCAGGCGTCGTTCGCCCGGGGACGGCTCGATGGAGGCGAGGAGTTCGGGCAGAGGGATGGGCGGCTGCGTCGTCGCGTGCGACGAGGCCGGTGACGTCGGCGGTCACTCCCGGGATACTGGGCGTCCATGGATGAGGTCGAGGTCGTCGTCGCCCATTCCGAGCGGGCGACCCTGCGCGTCGGAGATGTGTTCCTGAAGGTGGACGCCGATCAGGCGCGTATCGACGTCGAGGTCGAGGCGATGTCCCTCGCGCCCGTCCCGACCCCGGAGGTCCTGTGGCGCAAGCCGCCCGTGCTCGCGGTCGCCGCACTCCCGGGGCGACGCTCGGGCGTCTCGGCGGGCCGTCGACCGGGTCGTCGGCGGGTGGGCGCGGCGGGCGCCGCCATCCGCGAACTGCACGACGCGCCGCTGCCCGCCTGGCCCGGCCGGGCCGGACGGAGCGTCGCCGCGTTGGCGGCGGAACTCGACGGCGAGTGCGAGTTGCTCGTGACGAGAGGTCTCCTGCCCGCCGATCTGGTCACCCGCAACCGCCGGGTCGCCCAGGCGACGTTCCGGCCGTGGACTCCGGCGTTCACGCACGGGGACCTGCAGATCGCGCACGTCTTCGTCGACGGCGACGAGGTGACGGGCATCATCGACTGGTCCGAGGCGGGGCAGGGCGATGCTCTGTACGACCTCGCCACCTTCACCCTCGGACACGAGGAGCACCTCGACGACGTCCTCGCCGGCTATGGCACCGGCACCGGCATTGACCTCGACGTGATCCGCGCGTGGTGGTCGTTGCGAAGCCTGCTGGCCGTCCGCTGGCTGAGCGAGCACGGCTTCGACCCCTTCGCACCAGGCTGCGAGGTCGACGTCCTGAGGTCCCTGATGTGAGGCGACCGCGCCCCGGCCCCCGTCGAGGAGGCGCCAGTCGATCGGATCCGTTCCCGGGCCGCTGACCCGGGTGCAGGTGTGGGGGAGGAGCGTCGGAGGTCAGGAAAGCGGAGGTGAGGGGGGCGGTCGACGGTAGACCGACAACCGTCACGGTCGGCTTCGCTCCGGTCGGCGGGCCAGGGTGTGGACGAGGTGGCCCAGATCCCGGTACGGGCTGCGCCAGGAAGCGGCCCATTCCAGCTCAAAGGCCGCCTCGTACGCGGCTCTTCCCGGGGTCCAGGTGTCGTCGAGGTGGTCGTGGAAGATGCGTACGCCCTGCCAGGCCAGGGGGGTGAGACCGTGCCCGGCCGCGAGCTCGTCGAGGGCTTCGGGGGTGTCGCCGCGGGTCTCCAGACCGAGGTTGCCGGGGCTGCGGTCCGTTCCGGACGCGATGAGCCGGTGAGCGCTCTCGTAGTCGCCGGTCAGGGCCTCGCGTACGCCGATCGCCCGGCGGTTCTTGGCGAGGACGCTCAGGACACCGCCGGGTGCGACCTGTTCGGCCAGTCGGGCGAGCGCTTCACGGGGCGTGTCCAGGTACATCAGCACGCCGTGGCAGCAGACCGCGTCGAACCCCTCGTGGCCGAAGGGGAGGTTGTCGATGCCGGCCTCCACCAGCTCCACGCGGTCACGGAGTTCGGGCAGGGTCGCGAGCCGGCCGGACGTGACGGCCAGCATGCGGGGGTCCGGGTCGGCGGCGGTCACCTGGTGTCCGGAGGCGGCGAGCCGGATCGTCATCTCGCCCGTCCCACAGCCCACGTCCAGGATCCGTACGGGTGAGGCGGGCAGCTCGGCGCGCAGGCGGCGCTCGACGAGGTCGTGGCGCAGCCGGCCCCGGGCACTGTCGGAATGCTCGGCGTAGGCGGCGCCGACGGCGGAGAAGCCGGTCACCGTGCCCACCCCGTCTCCGTGTAGGGGCGGCCGCCCGGATCCCTTCGAGCGCCGCGCGGGTGTACGGGACGGTCGCGTCCGGGAGGCCGTCGACGTCCCAGTACTGCCAGGAGACGGTCTTGTCCGGCTCACGCGGCTCGGGCGTCCCCTTCCAGGCGCGGGCGCGGAAGAAGAGCTGGACCCTGGGCGGGCCACCGGCCCGGCCGACCGCGTGCACCGTGTGGACCAGGGCGAGGTCGTCCGCGTCGAGGAGCAGCCCTGCCTCCTCGTGGGCCTCCCGCACCAGGCACGCGGTCGCCGACTCGTCCTCGCAGTGGCCCGCGAGGACGTGCCACATCCCGCCCGCGTACGCCGAGTCGGGATGGCGCAGGCCCAGCAGGACCTTGCCGTCCTGTTCGAGGACGAGGTGGACGCCGACGATGTGCGGCTCGGTGCCGGGGGGCGCCGCCGCGAACACGGTCACGGTCCTCGGCGGCCGGTGGACGGTGTCGCCGCCCGGGTGCTCGGTGGCGTGCCGTTCCAGGAGCTTCCGGGTGGAGGGAAGCATCGTCAGGTACGGCAGCTGCTCCAGGCTGCGCCAGGCGAGGAGCTGGCCTTCGGCCACCGCCAGCGTGCCGGGGTCACCGCTCCACTCGCCGGTGAACAGCTGGACGGGGACGAGGGTTCCGTCGGTGCCGGTCACGTGCTCGACCGCGTACGGCCGGAGCCCGGGGACCTCCAGACCGGCTTCCTCCCGCAGCTCGCGGACCACCGTGTCGAGCAGGGTGGCGTCCTCCGGCTCCCGCCCGCCGCCGAGCAGGTCCCAGCATCCCGGCGCCCAGATGCCGGGCTTCACGTCCCTCAGGTGAAGGAGGTATCGGCCCTGGCCGTCGTGGATCACCGCGGCGGCGTTCACGGGTGTGACGGGGCTGTCTGGGGTGGCCTCGTCGTACGTGACGGGGCTGTCCGGTGCGACTCCGCCGTACGTGACAGGGCCGTCCGGGGCGACTGCGCCGCACGTGGCGTGGCCGGGCGGCGAGGTGCGGCTCGTCGGGTCCGCTTCCGCGTCCAGCGCTGTGAGGAGACCGGAGAGCGCGTCGCGTTCGTCGGGGTGCTGGGCGAGGTACTCGCCGACCATGGAACGCAGGTGATCGCGGGCAGGGCGCATGTCAGTACCTCTCCGAGGTCGAGAGCGATGTCAGTAGTACGTCCTCCGCCTCGTCGAGCCGCTCCCGCAGCACGACAATCGGCGCGGTCCCGGGCGTACGACTCCAGCGACTCGGTGACGGGGCCGAGGCCGTCCACGACCGCGTTGAGCGGGTGGACGGTACATCCCAGGTATGTGGCCGTCAGCCGTACCAGGCTCACCAACTCCTCCACTGGCAAAGCCGGATGGCACCGGTGGTAGGCGGCGGCGAGGCGGCCCAGCCCTTCGGGCCAGTCCGGACGAGCGGGATCCGGTCCCGGGGGGCGTGGTGTTCACGAAGGGTCTCCTTCGGTGCGGCGGCGGGGGGCAAGGTCGACGTGGCTCCCGTGACGGTTGTCCGACAGGGGCGTGAGGTTCAACGACGCCACCGCGGTATCGAACACATGTGTTTCGGTCTCTCTTGGAACCCCAGGATTCGGGGCGTGGCGGAGCATGCGGGATGCATCGACCCGCCTCCCGCAACAGGGCCGGAGTGATGCGGAGTTGGCTGAAACGCCGACTGTCCGGGGAAGGTGGTCACCCGATGTCGTCGAGCCGCTCGGCCCGTTCCCTGCCGTGACGGTCAAGGAGTCAGTCGTCAGTCGGATCCCGTCTCGTAGACGGAGAGCCGTCACAGCGCCGAGGGCGGCTCACGCCGGACGAGCACGAGCAGGGTGAGGGCGGAGAGGGCGGTGCCGATCCACAGCACGCTCGCGGTGGCGATGCCCTCGACGGCGAGGCCGCCGAGGAGTGCGCCGAGCGCGATGGACAGGTTGAACGTGGAGACGTACAGGGAGGAGGCGGCCTCGCCGTGGTCCGGCGCGGCGTTGAGGATCCAGGTCTGGAAGGTGACGGGTACGGCGCCGTAGCCCAGGCCCCACAGGGTCAGGACGGCGCCCGCGGTGACGGTGGTGTCGCCGGCGAGCGCGAAGAGGAGCATGGCCAGGGAGAGGACCACGGAGATGCCGGCGACGGTCTGCCGCAGCCGTTTGGCGACGAGTGCCCCGGCGACGAAGTTGCCGCAGATGCCCGCGACGCCGAAGGCGAGCAGGAGCACGCCGATCATGCCGTCGTCGACACCGTCGTCCTGGAGGATCGGCCGGACGAACGTGTAGGCCAGGAAATGGCCGGTGATGACGAGGAAGGTGAGGGCGATGCCGGCGCGCACGCCCACGCTGCCCTTGAAGACCTTCGGCAGGTCCGCGAACGTGAGGGTCTGCTCGGCCGGCACCTTCGGCATGAGAAGGACCATGCAGACCAGGGAGGCGAGGCCGAGGACGCCCACGGTGGCGAACGCGGTGCGCCAGCCGCTCAGATCGCCGATGAGGGTTCCGAGGGGGACGCCGAGGACGGACGCGGTCTCCACGCCGCCGAAGATGACGGCGGTCGCCCGCGTGACGTGCCTCGCCGGCACCAGCCGCAGCGCGATCCCGCCGGCGATGGACCAGAAGCCGCCGACGCTGATGCCGATCAGAAAGCGGGCGCCCAGGACGACCGCGAAGCCGGTCGCGAAGGCGGAGGCGAGGTTGGCCGCGCCCACCAGACCGATCAGGACTGCCAGTACGACACGGCGGTCGACGTGACCGGTCGCCACGGTGACCAGGGGCGCCGAGACGGCGGCGACCAGGCCGGGCACGGTCACCATCAGGCCCGCCGCGCCCTCGGACACGTCCAGGGCGGAACCCACCGGGGTGAGCAGGCCGACCGGCAGCAGTTCGGAGGTCATCAGGGCGAAGATGCCCAAGGTCACCGCCAGGACGGCGAGCCAGCCCCTGACGGGCGATCGCTCGCTGCCGGCGGCGGACATCGGTGGGCCGACGGTGGTCACGTCTTCAACGGCCCTTCGTGAGGAGAAGCAGTCCATGGCATGCCAAGAACCTAGGAGTGGAAACGACCCGAGGTATGGTGCATTTCCATGGCAGAAGCATGGGTCAATGTCCCGGAGTCCCACGGCGGGAGAATCCAGCCGGGTCCGCCGGGTCCGTCGGGTCCGCTGGGTCCGCCGGGGTCCTTGGGGCCATCAGATCCACCGGGTCCACGGGGGCCATCAGATCCACCGGGTCCACGGGGGCCATCGGGTGCATCGGAGCCATCAGGTCCACTGGACCCACTGGGTCCGCCGGACCCCGTCGCGGGAACCGACCTCCACCTGGAGCTCTCCGGAGAGGGAAGCCTGCGCGCCCAGCTCATGCACGCCCTGCGGGAGGCCATCCGCTCCGGTCGGCTCACCCCCGGCACCCGGCTGCCGCCCTACCGCAGCCTCGCTCAGGACCTGGGCATCGCCCGCAACACCGTGGCCAGTTCTTACGCCGAACTCGTCGAGGAGGGCTGGCTCACCGCCCGGCAGGGCTCCGGCACCAGGTCGCCCGGCGCGCCGCGCCGCTCCGGCCGGATCGCGCGAGCCGTCCCCGCGGCAGACTCGCCGCCGCGTCGCGTACGACCTGATGCCCAGTTCGCCCGACGCGGCTGCCTTCCCGCGCGCGGCCTGGCTCGCCTCCGCCCGCAGGGCCGTCGCCGCCGCGCCCAACGACGCGTTCGGAGTGGGCGATCCGCGTGGCCGGGTCGAGCTGCGGGGCGCCCTCGCCGAGTACCTGGCACGCGCCAGGGGCGTGCGGACCGAGCCCGACCGGATCGTGATCTGCGCGGGCTTCGCCCACGGACTGCGGCTGCTGAGCGGCCTGTTGAAGGGCCCGATCGCGGTGGAGTCGTACGGGCTGGGCTTCCACCGGGGCATCCTCGACGAGAGGGGTCCGCGCACCGTCCCGCTGACGGTCGACTCCCACGGGGCGGGGTCGACGAACTGCCGGGCACCCGCGCGAAGGCCGTCCTGCTCACCCCCGCGCACCAGTTCCCCACCGGTGGGCCGCTGCACCCGGAACGACGGACGGCCGTCGTCGACTGGGCGCGTTCCAGCGGCGGGTTGCTCGTGGAGGACGACTACGACGGCGAGTTCCGCTACGACCGCCAGCCGGTCGGCGCGGTGCAGGGCCTCGACCCCGACCAGGTCGTCTACATCGGCTCGACCAGCAAGAGCCTGTCACCGGCGCTGCGGCTGGGATGGATGGCGCTGCCGGGCCGGCTCGTGGACGACGTCCTCGCCGCCAAGGGATCCCGGGAGATGTGGTCGGGCGTCGTCGACCAGCTCACCCTCGCCGACTTCATCGCTCGCGGCGCCTACGACCAGCACCTGCGCCGCATGCGGCAGCACTACCGGCGCCGCCGCGACCTGCTGGTCGGAACGCTCGCCGAACGCGCCCCGCACATCAGGGTCAGCGGCATCGCGGCCGGCCTGCACGCCGTCCTCGAACTGCCGGAGAACACCGAGGAAGCGGCCCTGCGCGCGGCCCGACGGCAGGGACTGGCCCTCGACGGACTGCGCTCCTACCGCCATCCCGACAGCACGATGCCACCGCGCGACGGCCTGGTCATCGGCTACGGCACACCGCCGGAACACGCCTTCGCGGCAGCCATGGACGCACTCTGCCTGGCACTTCCCGGTCCACCGAGGGACGCCCGATGACGGATGGGTGCGACGGACACGACGGACACGACGGGTACGACGGGTACGACGGGTAGGAGGGGTGGGCCAGGGGCGGCGGCAGCCCGCCCGCCCCGCCCTGCGTCGGCCCGTCTCCGGCCGTACGGGTGTCAAGTACGCAGTCGAGTCAACATTCCTGACGATCTGTCAGTAGTGGCGGGAATCTTGCTTGGACACCCCTACCGGCCGGTTCTACTCTCAAGTCGCTTTACGTGTTCCCCCCACGCACCACGTATGCGCACCCCGCACAACCACATCATGCGATGACGCACCTCCTCGCACCCCACCGTCGATCACCGAGGAGATCTCATGCCCAAGCTGCTCATCCCCCTCGCCGGTCTCGCCGCCGCCAGTGCCCTCGCCTTCGGGGGCGCCGGCACCCAGGCCGCCTCGACCACCGTTCTGCCGGCCGGTCACGCCTTCGCCGCCAAGCTCACCGGCAAGGCCACCTTCGTCGCCGGGTCGACCACGATGACCTGTACTGTCTCCGCGTCCGTGCCGACGAGCGGAGCCAACAACGTCCTCCCCGCCGCCCCGGGCAACCACAACGACGCGGGCTCCGTCTCCGTCCCCGTCAACCCGCCCAGCTTCAGCGGCTGCACCACCAGCATCTTCGGCGTGAACGTGACCATCACGAGCAACGCCGCCAACGGCCCCTGGACGCTCTCCCTCCAGAACGGCGCCCCCGCCACGGGTGGTTTCACCATCCCCAAGGGCGGCGTCGTCCTCAAGACCAGCGGTCTCGCCAGCTGCACCATCACCGCCTCGCCGACCGGCCCCACCACCGTCGGCGGCAACTGGACCAACGGCGCCCCGTCCTCCCTGGCCATCGCCAACGCCCCCGTCCCCGCGACCGCCACGGGCGGCTTCCTCTGCCCGACCGGCAACCAGTCCGCGACCTTCAGCGCCACCTACCAGCTCACCGACACCACGGACCCGGCCCAGCAGATCACCGTGACCGGCTGACCCCACCCCACACGCACCGGCCCGGACCGCGCGGGTCCACCCCTCGCGGAAGGGCCACGCGCTCCCGCCCGGCGGCCGGTGACGACCGGACGCCGAACGCGAGGAGCCGGAGCCGTGTGACACCGTCCACCGCGCCCGCCCACCAGCACGACCGGTGGGCGGGCCGCCGGCGCGTACGGGCCCCCACGCGCGCGTGGCGCGCCTGCCGGTCTGGCTGTGGTGGTCGGGCACCGACGCCGGGCCTCCACGCGCGCGTGGCGCGCCTCCCTCGGGACGTTGTGGCCGACGTGCTGACGCACGGGCTCCACGCGCGCGTGAGCACGGCTGCGCCGCGTGAACATGGCTGTTCCGCGCGAGCACGGCTGCTCCGCGTGGACATGGACCTCGGCAACGGCACGGGCCCCCACGCGCGTGAACACGCCTCGTCCAGCCCGCCGGCCGGGCCCGCCGAAGCCCGTGCCGTGCGTGCCGTGGCCGACTAACCGGGCGGTGGCGGCGGAAAGCCGCCCGGAAGATCCGGGTCCTCCGGAGGGCGTACGGTGCCGCTGCCGAGCAGGACGCGGGTCCGGACCCGCATCGGCTCGTCGCCGCGCCGGGAGAGGAGGACCAGCTCGTCGACCCGGGCCGTCATGGGGCCGAGGAGGGACTCTGCCTTGCGGGCGAGGGCGGGCGGGTCCGGGGTGCGGCCGAGGACAGGTGCGGGTGAAGCCGTGCGAGCGGGATCCGCACAGCGGGAAACGGAGTTCCAGGGACTCCCGCAGCCGCGCCCAGGGATCGTGGCCGGCGGCGGCCGGGTCGAGCCAGACGGTGGCGTCCTCGCGGTGGCCGAACCAGTGGACGCCCGCCAGGCGGGCGGTGAACGGCGGCGTCTCGGCGAGCGCCGCGGCGACCAGCGGCAGGGCTCGGGTGAACTCGCCCTCCGGGACGAAACCGAAGAGCACGTTGACGTGCGGCGGCCAGCGGCGGATCTGCCGGTCGTGTGCACGGCGGATGTGCTGGATCGGCGGCCACAGTTCCGCCGGCGGCAGCCAGGCGACGGCGCTGCGGTTCGTCGGCGGGACGGCGAGGACGTCGCCGGGCGCCGGGGCCGGCACGTAACCGACCTGCCCGACGAGGGTCTCGTCGAGCCGGTCGACTCCTGAGGCCCGGTCCCAGACGACCTGACCGTCCGCCTCGAAGAACAGCACCCGGTGCCAGGGGATCTCCCCGCCCGGCACGAAGTCGCCGAGCAGGACCCGCTTCGGCGGGGCCCCGCGCTCCGCGATCCCCATCACGAACCGCTCGGGATCGAACCGAGGGTCCCACAGCACCCGGTGGTAGATCTCGTCGCTGGTGTGCACGTCAGCACCTGCCCTCGACCATCAGGGTCCCGCGCGCCCGGCCGCCCCCGCAAGCCGACGCCCGCCCCGCCCGCCCGGCCCCGCTCATGGCAGGGAGCGGGGTACGGGAGAGGAGATCCGGAGTCCCTACGCGGGTGGCCGGAGAACGCTGCGGGGCCCGCACAGCGGGCGCCCTCCTCCGTCACCCGTCGCCGCAGCTCGCGGTCGGCCGTGATCACCAGGCACGGCCGGCCGTTCGCGTTCCGGGCCAGTTCGGTGATCAGGTCGTCGCCGCTGCCGGGAGCCTCCTCGACGCGCACGCCGGGTACGGAGGCGATGCCTCGGGCGCCGCCCTCGACGACGAGGACGATCTCGTACGGGCGGGGTACGGGCCGTCGGCCGGTCCGCCGGTCGCGGCGAGCCGGTCGCGCAGCCGCTCGGCGGCTCCGCGCCGGTCGCGCCACCAGCCGTCCGGCACCGATCCCACGACGTTGGCGCCGTCCACCACCAGCAGGGGACGGATGGGCGAGTCCTCGGAGTTCACGGCTCCATGATGGCAAGAGCGCGCCGCTCCGACGGACGGGCCCCGCCTCCCGAGCACGTGTCGAGCCGTCGACGCCGACAGCGGGTTCCCTCAGGTGGTAACACTTGTTACCATCCGGGGATGGGAAAGACACAGCTGGGCGCACGCGTGGACGATGACGTCGCAGAACTGGCCAGGGCCCGCGCCAAGGACCGCGGCCTGAGCCTGGGCGACTACATCGCCTCCCTCGTACGGGACGACGCGGACGGCATGCGCCGGCGCGGGCTGGACGCCGCGCGCCGCTTCCTGGACGAGCACCAGGACCTCTTCGACGAGGCGGAGGACACGACGCGGCGCGCCACGGGGGCCCAGGCCGCCTGATGGAGCTCTACATCGACGTCCCCTGGATCCTCCAGGTCGCCGAACTCGCGGGTGCCGACGACCCGGCGCCCGACGACTACGGAGTGCCCGTGGCCGCCGTCGCCTGTCACCGCGCCGAGATCCTGGACCAGCCCGTCTACGACGGCCCCTACGCCCGCGCCGCCGCCCTCGTGCACGTCCTCGGCCGCTGCCGCTGGCTGGACCGCTCCAACATGGCCGTGGCGGCGGCCACGGGCGTCATGTACCTGGAAGCCTCCGGCATCCAGGTACACCCCACCAGGGAAGACGCGGTCGCCCTCCGGAACCTCCTGCGCGACCCCACTTGCAGCGCCGGGGCGATCGCCGCGCTCCTGCGCACCTGGTCGCCGCGCGACTGAGGCCTGCCGGAAGGGCGGCACCCACGGACCGCCGGACTCACCCGGCGGTCGGCGGGACACCTGCGTACGGCACTCGGCCACTCAAGTCCGGTGCGTTCGGCGGCCGTTCGTGTCAGAGGGCCGAGACCCAGTACCGGTCGAGGGTCATCCGGCCGTTGCCGGCGGCTCCGTCGCGGGTGCCGGTGGTCTCCCGGGCCAGGGTGTACCAGGCGTCGACGAAGTCGGGGTCGTCGGTCCAGAAGGAGGACGGGAGCGCATCGATGACCGGGTCGACCAGCGGGACGTACGCACCGAGGTCGGCGATGGTGAGCAGGGCCGTGGCGATGGCCTTGGCCAGGGCCGAGTAGTTGGTGTCGCCGTCGTCCTCCATCATCACGACGTCGGCCAGGTTGTACTTGTACTGCGACCAGTTGACCAGGATCTGGTTCGGGTAGTACGTGGTCCCCTCGTCGTTCAGGTACGGGTGGGTCACCGTGTCGACGCGTACCTTGCCGTCGATTCCGAAGCCGCTGACGATGCTGAAGATCTCGGCGTCGCCCTTGATCCAGGTCTCCTTGTCGTCGTTGAGGCGTACCGAGGTGATGCGGGAGGTCCAGTAACCGGTGCCCGCCGCCGCGGACGTGGCCGGGGCGGCGGCGGGGGTGGAGGCCGTGGAGACCCCGGCGGCGGCGAGTTCGCGCTCCAGAACCTTCAGACCGGCCTCGACGGCCCCTTCCCGTCGATCCCGACGACGTACACCGGCATGTCGGGGTCCGGGACGCGTCCAGCGTGTGCGGCCGCCGCTCGCGTCGTAGGCGGTGACGGTGGTGGCCTCGTCGTCGGACGCGGCGACGGCGACCAGCGGGGCGCGGCGGGAGTCCGCGGCACCGGCCAGGGTCACGGTGAGCAGGCCGCCCGTGTCGGCGCCCAGTCCCTTGACCGCGCGTACGGAACGGTCCGCGGCGGCGACATCGGCGGCGAGTAACGCCCCTGCTCTGGTACGGGACTTGTCGGCCACGGCCTCCAGCCCGGTCTCCTTCCCGTCCGCGACGGCCCTGCGGAGCTCGGCCCGCCAGGCGGAGTCGGCGAGCGAGCGGGCCAGCGAGCGGGCCGCCGCGTCCGTCGCGGCGGTCACCGACGACGCCTTCGCCGCGACCTCCTCCACGGGAGCCGCGCGGCGGGGCCCTGGGCGGTGGTGACCACGATGCCGGTGAGGGCGAGGCCGCACAGGGCCGTACGGAGCTGCTTTCTGACGGACAAGACATCCTCCAGCGGAAGTCGGGCGGCGCCCGGGATGCCGGGGCGCGCCTGAGACACCGGCCGCGGGTGTGCGGCCGGCGTGGTGGTGCCGGAATGGAGCGCGACCATGATGGGGCATGACACGTCTACGCGTATAGACCGCACCGACGGCGGTGCGGGAAGGGAACCCCGCCGAAATGACCCTCGGGTCGGCACGGAGTTCACGCGGGTGTACGACGCCCCAGCGAGCAGCGAGCAGCGAGCAGCGAGCAGCGAGCAGAGTAAGCAATGAGCAGCGAGCAGAGTGAGCAGTGAGCAATGGGCTGAGATGACCCGCTGAGGGACCGTCACGGTCCCTCAGCGGGTCACCCGGCCGGGGGAGGGGCCGGGAGCGCGGCCCTCACGCGCGGCAGCCGGTGATCAGGCGGCGGAGAGCGAGATCTCGGTCGACTTGATCAGGGCGACGACGGAGGTGCCGGCGCTCAGGCCGAGGTCCTCGACGGCGTCCTTGGTGATGGCGGCGGTCAGCTCGCCGCCCTCGACGGAGACCTTCACCGAACCCATGGCGCCACCGGTGGAGACCTCGGTGACGGAGCCGGCCAGCTGGTTGCGGATGGAGATGCCCTCGACCGGGCCGGTCGCGAGGGCGACCTCGGTGGACTTCACGAGCGCCTTGACCGCGGAACCCTCGGCCAGGCCCAGGTCCCTGACCGCGTCGGCGGTGATGGCCGCGGTGATGTCCTGGCCGCCGGCCAGGCGCACCTTCACGGAGGCCATGGCCTCACCCGTGACGACGGCGGTGACGGTGCCGGGGAGCTGATTGCGAATGGACAGGGTCATGGGAACACGCCTCACAAAGCAGGGGACGAACAGTCGTCAGGTCTGTGACCTGCACTGTTGTCGACGTTACGGGAAAGAAGATCGCCTTTGGCGACACGCATCGCATCCACCAGGCGAATGGACGCAAAGCCCTCGCGGATTCTTCGAGAAGCCCTTCCGCCCCCCTGCCGTCCTCCGCACCTCACACCCGGAGCCCCCCATGCCGCTGGTGCACATATGCAAGGAGAATCGCTACAAGAGCGTGTAGATATTACTTGAGCACGCTGCTAAAGTCCGCATCTGCGTATGCATGAGTGATCCTCGACGCAGAAAGCGCACGGCTCCCGCCCTCCCCGGCAGCCCGAACGAACGCTCACTCCGGAGCCGCCAGGACCACGTCCACAGGTCCGGCCCGCCCTTCCCCTTCAAGGCACTGCGGTCGAACCGCCTCTTCGGTCCCCAGTCGCCGTCTCCGTCGACCATCAGAAAGATGGAATCCGATGACAGGAAAGCTGTTGCCGCGCCTTGCTCCGGGCAGGGCGCTGATCCTCGGCGCGGTGCTGGCCCTGGCAGTGCCGGGAGCCGCCTACGCCAACACCGTGACCGTGACGGTGAAGACGCCCGGGGCCACCAGTGGCCCGGCCTCCGCGTCGTCATGAACAAGGTCAACGCCCCCACCGCCGGGGCGACCGCGGGCCTCGTCACGGCGACCTGCCCGGCCAACACCCGCCTGCTCGGCGGCGGCGCCCGTACCACTCCGGGCAACACGGGCAGCCTCAAGGCGATCGCCGGCTTCCCGACCTTCAACGACTCCGCCCACGCCTTCGGCGCGAAGGCCGCCGCGGACGGGGAGACGAACCCCGACTCCTGGTCGGCCGTCGGCTGGGACTCCGGCGCCAACAGTGCCAACTACACCTACGCGTACGCGATCTGCAGCGGAAGCGGCATCAACGTCAGCGGCGCCACGGTGAAGGTCCGCCACACCGAGGTGAGCGGCCCGACCACCGGGAGCACCGGCCGGACGGCGACCGTGGGCTGCGGCCAGGGCGACGGAAACCTCATCGCCGGCGGCGCCGCGATCAGCGGGGGCAACGTGACCACCACCGGCTTCACCGGGCCCGGTTCGGGCGGCGACCATCTCAACGGCAGCTTCCCCAGCGCCTCCGGCGGCACCCCGGTCGGCGACGGGACCACCACGGCGGCGTACTGGACGGCCTCCTCCCGCACCGGAGGCCAGTCCTCTCCCGGCACCTCCACCGACGCGTGGGCACTGTGTGCCAACGACGGTGTCTGACACGGCCGTTCCCGACAACCGGCCACGCACAACACACGCACATGCACACGCACATACATATGCATGCGAACGCGAACACGAACACGAACACATGAGAGAGAACTCGATGAGTACGAGAATCCTGCGGGGCTCCGCCACGGGCAAGGCCCTGATCCTGGCCGCCCTGCTGACCGTCGCGGTGCCGGGAGCCGCGTACGCCAAGACCGTGGACGTCACCGTCTCCACCCCCGGGGCCACCATGGGCCCCGCGACTCCGTTCACCGGGGTCTCCTCGCACGCCGACTGTCCCGACGGCCTCGTCTCCGGAGGCGGTGCCGACCAGGCCATCGGCAACGACGAGATGTCCAACGGCAACCACGTGATGGGCATGGTCCCCAGCGCCGACGGCGCCACCGAGTACACCGACGCGCCCGGGGTGGTCGGCACCGACCCCACGCACTGGATGGCGTTCGGCGGGAGCGGAAGCCGCAGCAGCGAGGCCTTCTCCACCACGCCGTACGCGATCTGTCTGCGGAGCAACCTGATCAGGCACACCCAGGTGGTCATGAACAAGGCCAACGGGCCCACCAGCGGGCTGTCGTCCAAGCTCGTGACGGCCACCTGCCCGGCCGGCACCGTCCTGATCGGCGGCGGCGCCCGCACCACCCCGGCCAGCGTCGGCAGCCTCAAGCCGATCGCCGGCTTCCCCACCTTCAATGACGCCGAGCACCACTTCGGCTCGATCGCGGCGGGGGACGGCGAGCGCGACCCCGACTCCTGGACGGCGGTCGGCGGGATCGGCGGCGGACGCGGCGCGGACAACATGACCTACGCCTACGCGATCTGCGGCACGGGCGACATCGACCTCAAGCACGTCTCCACGACGGTCCACTTCACCGAGGTCAGCGGCCCGAACACGGCCTCCACGGGCCAGGCGGCGACCGTCGGCTGCTCCCGAGAGGAAGGGCAGCTGGTCAGCGGCGGCGCCGCGATCAGCGGGGGCAACGTGACCACCACCGACTTCAGCAAGGCGACCTCGGGCGGTCCCCACCTCAACGGCAGCTTCCCCAGCGACGCCACCGGCATCCCCGTCGGCGACGGGGGCGTCAACCCGTCGTACTGGACGGCATCCACCCACAGCGGGGGTTCGCCCTCCCAGGGCAGCTACTCCGACGTCTGGGCGCTCTGCCTGGACGTGCAGCACGGGCACAAGCGGTAGCTCCCCTACGGCTACGGCTACGGCTACGGCTACGGCTACGGCTACGGCTACGGCTGGGGCTGGGACTGAACGAACCGGCCGGGCCCCGTACGCCAGGAAGCGGCGTACGGGGCCCGGCCGACCCTCAGGCGTGGTCGGGTTCCGGTGCGTGGAAGGTGATCGCCCCGGAAGGGCAGACGCCGACGGCCATCCGGGCGGCCGCGAGGTGGGCGGCCGGCGGTTCGGTGTGCAGGAGGAGTACGAGACCGTCGTCGGGGTCCTGGTCGAAGACGTCGGGGGCGGTCATGGCGCACATGCCGGCGCCGATGCAGCTCTCGCGGTCGGCGCTGAGGCGGGGCGTACTCATTTCGCGTCCCAGGTGACGGGGAGGCTCTTCACCCCGTAGATGTCCGCGGCCTCCGGGCGCAGGGCGACCTCCTCGGCCGGTACGGCCAGGCGCAGTGTGGGGAAGCGGTCGACCAGTGCGCGGAAGGCGACCCGCATCTCGACCCGGGCCAGTTGCTGGCCGAGGCACTGGTGGATGCCGTGGCTGAAGGCCAGGTGTCCGGCGGCCTGCCTGCCGAGGTCGAGGGTGTGGGGGTCGGTGAAGCGGTCGGGGTCGCGGTTGGCGGTGTTGTACGACAGGAGGACCGTCGTGCCGGCCTCGATGGTGTGGCCGTCCAGTTCGACGTCTTCCAGCGCCGTCCGGTGGAAGGTCTTGGCGACGCTCAGATAGCGCAGCAGTTCCTCCACGGCCCCGTCGGTGAGGGCGGGGTCGGCGCGCAGCGCGGCCAGTTGGTCCGGGTTCTGCAGGAGGGCGAAGGTGCCGAGGGACAGCATGTTCGCGGTGGTGTCGAATCCGGCCGCCAGGAGGATGAGGCTGATGCCCTTCAGTTCCTCGTCGGTCAGGTCGCTGTCGGTGAGTTCGCTGAGGATGTCGTCGGTGGGGTGGGCGCGCTTGGCGGCCACCAGCCGCGCCAGGTACTCCTGGGTCGCGGTGTAGGCCGCGATCAGCTCCTCGTCGCTGACCTCTCCGCCCATGAACGTGTCGATCTGCTCCTGGAAGGACGCCCGGTCGGCGTAGGGCACGCCGAGGATCTCGCAGATCACGATGGTGGGGATGGGCTTGGCGAACGCGGTCACCAGGTCTGCCGGCGGTCCGGTCTCCTCCATGGCGTCCAGACAGTCGGCGGTGATCTGCTCGATCCGCTCGGTGAGCATCCGCATCCGCCGCACGGTGAACTTGCCGACCAGGGGCTTCCGGTAGCGGCTGTGCTCGGGTTCGTCCATGAGGAGGAACTCGCCGGGCGGCGCCGGGGGAAGCTGGAAGTCGACGACGTTCATGAGGTCCTTGCGGGAGCTGAACCTCGGGTCGGCCAGGACCGCTCGCACCGTGTCGTAACCGGTGATCAGCCGGCCGGGCTTGCCGCCGGGGTGGGTGTAGTGGCTGATGGGGCCGTGCCGACGGGCTTCGATCAGCTCGGCGGGCGGATCGAAGGGGCAGCCGGACCGCCGCTCCGTCGGCAGCGCCGTGACGGTGTGGAGGGAGTCGCTCATGGCTCGGCCTCATCTCGCGATATGACGTGTTCGGGATTGATTGAAAGCTACGTTGCGTTCATGGCACCGTCAATCGATGGATTGCGTTTCCGCAGGTGGTGGATGGAGAATTGATGCAATGACGCTGGGATCGAATGCAACGGAGCGTTGCAATGGATGGCGGCGAAGGCAATGCTCGCGGGAGGTGCAGGAGGAGGATCGACTCCTCCTGCCGGCCGAGCGGGGGGCGGGTGTTCGGAGCGTCACGCCTTCTTTTCGAAGACGAGCACTTCCGTGGAGGCGAAGCCCATCGGGGCCAGGAAGCTGGCTTCCAGGCTGCAGTCGAGGGTCGCGAAGAGGTCCACGCACGCCTGGCGGGGCATGGCGGCCGGGTAGGAGTCGTGCCCCGGTCCGCCCTCCGCCGCCCAGGCGCGCATCGTGGCCGGGTCCAGGCAGGTCTCCGTCATGACGTCGAAGACGATCCGACCGCCGGGGCGCGTGACGCGCGCCATCTCGAAGAAGTAGCGGGAGGCGGAGAGGAAGGTGACGGTGTTGAAGACCTTGTGGGCCTGGACGAGGTCGACGCTTCCGTCGGGCGTCGGGGCGAGACTGCAGTCCGAGGTCGGCCGGGCGACCACCTTGAACGTGTCCACCAGGTAGTCGGCCCAGGGCGCTGCCGTCTCATAGATCTCGTAGCGGCCCGGTGAGCACTCCTTCAGCGTCTTCTCCAGGTAACGCCCGGACCCGGGGCCGATCTCCAGCACCGTGTCCGGCTCGGCGGCGAAGACGCCGAGCGCGCGCAGTTCGTCGATGGTGGACTGGGTGGCGCCGGGCGTGCCGTTCATGACCTCGTCGATGTAGTCGCCCACGGACAGGCCGGCCGCCCGCGACGCCCGCATGGCCGCCTCGAACGGGATGAAGTCGTCCACTCCGCCCCGGTTGTTGGTGCTGCGCACGATGTCGAATCCCGTGCGTGCCAGGAGCCGCTTGATGCCCGCCTTCAGCACGGTCGCTCCCTTTTCTGCCGTCTTCATTCGCCCTACTTTTCAGGTCGTTGACGCTTCCGGTACATGGCCGCAGGAGTGCTGACCGGGCCCTACGGCGCGCAGGGCTGGGCGCGGTGCAGCAGAAGCGTGAGCGCATGCGGTCGCGGCAGCGCGCCGACGGGCCGGGCGCGCGCCGTGGCCTCGGCAAGGGGCCCGCCGTACGGCGCAGGATGAGGCGGATGGCGTACGGCACGTACGTCCACCAGTGGCGCGCGCTGCCGGCCGCCGCGTACGCCAGACGGGCGGGCAGGCCCGCCGTGCCGCGCACGAGGAGAGCCAGCGCGAAGCCGACGAGGAGGTTCAACACGGCCATGCCCAGGGGCTGATGATGCCAGGCCGTCGGGAGTCGCTGGTGCCCGTCCGGCCGCGCCGGGGGACCTCCGTCCCGGTCAGCCGCAGCCAGCCCGCCAGGAGCGCCTGTGCGGTGGAGGGAACGGCAGCGCCGCGCGTGGGCGGACGCTCGGCCGAGTGGCGGCGATCGGGGTGCGAAGGATCGGCATGTCTTGACCATCATGGCCGAAGCACCCCGGATCTCGGCATGAATGAGGCATTCCGGAAGGTGGGGTAGGGAAAGGGCCGAAAACGGCCCGGCTTCCTAAGATGATCGCCGCCGAGGAACACGGGAGATCCTGTGGGCCGTTGACGGCGATACTCTCGGGGGAGCGGACATGGACACGCAGGTGGACGACGCAGCATCCGGCAGGCGGGCCCAACGCGCCCTGGCGAGGACGGCGGCCGTCCTGGTCGCCCTGTGCTCGCTCACCGCCGGATGCTCCTCCGCGGGTGAGGAGCTGGACGTCGTCTGGGACACCCCTGCGGATCGCAAGGCCGAACAGGCGGGCAACGGGGCCTGGTTGTCCGGCGACACGCTGGTCCGCAGCCGCTTCGACGCGGTGACCGGGTACAACGCCCCTACTGGTAAGCGAAGTTGGGAGTACGTGCCGCCCGGCCGCTCGGTGGTCTGCCACGCCACTGCCGACGCCAACAGCTCGGTCCTGCTCCTCACCCGTGACGGGAGTGGCACGTCCGGCTCCGGGAAGAGCGAGGTCTGCGCCACCGCCGTCGCGCTCGACATGAAGAACGGCCGTGAGATCTGGCAGGCCCCTCTCTCCCCGGGCGAGCCCGGCCTCCACCGCCTCCAGCCCTCTTCGGTGTCCGCCGGCAGCGGCATCGCCGTGCTCCTCGCGAAGGACGGGCTGCACGCCGTGGACGTGCGCACCGGGAAGGCCCGCTGGAAGGCGTCCCTCCCCAAGGGGTGCGTCCCGGGCCGGACCATGGTCGCCGAGCGCCAGGTCGCCGCCCTCCTCGCCTGCGGCGGCACCGACAACCCCTGGGGCGACGCGATCCCGAGGGACGCCGAACTGTACGCCGCCGCCTTCGCCCCGGCCACCGGCGCCCTCCTGTGGTCCACCCCGCTCGGGGGCCGGACCGTCATCCCCTGGGACGCCCGCGCGGAGTTCGTCTCGGCCGACCCGCTGGTCGTGGCCGCCTCACGGAGCGGCGACTCCGACTCCGGGGCCTACTTCTCCTTCGGCCGGAACGGCCGCCCGAATCCGGCGATCGATTTCAGCGGCCCCTACGGCGAGATCCAGCCCGACCGCCGGCTCACGGCGGCGGTGGACGGCGGCAGGCTCTACACCGTGACCTTCCACCGCGTGCGGAACAGTCGTGTCGACGCCTACCGTCTGACCGCCTTCGACCTCGCCGGCGGCGAACTGCTCTGGGGAGGCACCGTCGACGACGACCGCCTCGACCGCTGCCACCCCTACCGCGTCCTCCCCGGGACGGAGAACTCACCGTCCTCACTCTCGTCCCCCGCGATTCCGGCTGCGGACTCTACGTCCTGGACGCCGCCACGGGCGAGCGGCGCGACGGCTACACCTTTCCCGAGGACCACGACGTGCCGGACACGGTCTTCACCTACAAGGACTGGTTCATCGGCGCCCGCTACGAGCCCCACTCGGCGCCGCAGAAGCCCTTCACGGCCTACGGACGCCGCTGACGGCCGGGACCCGTGCCGCTGCCGGCGCGCGTCGCTCCTGACGGCAGCCCTGAGCGCGTCCTCACGTGTCACGCCCCACTCAGCAGAAGACGCGGTGCTCGGCGCGGGCGTCGAGGCGCTGGTCTCCTCGTCCATGACGAGGAGACCGGCGGAGCGGTGGAAGGCGCGGGCGATGGCGATGCGCTGCCACTGGCCGCCGGACAGCTGGACGCCGCCGAACCACTCCCGGGCCAGGAGCGTGTCCAGGCCGCTGCGGAGGCCGTCCACGACCTCGTGCGCCCCCGACTGCTCGGCGGCCCTGCGGAGATGGCCGTCGCCGCGGTGGGGCTGCCCGAGGGTGATGTTCTCGCGGGCCGTGAGCGGCCACTGGGCGAAGGGCTGGGGCACGACGGCGGTCTGCGCCCACAGGGCGTGGGGGTCGAGCTCGGTGGTGTCGTGGCCGTCCCGGCGGACCCGGCCCTCGGTGGGCAGGTAGAGGCCCGACAGGAGCTTGGAGGGTCGTCTTGCCGGAGCCGTTCTCGCCGACCAGGGCCAGGACTTCGCCGCGGCGGACCTCCAGGGTGACCTCGTCCAGGGCGGGCCGGTCCGCGTCGGGGTGGAAGTACGCCAGCGCCTCGGCCCTGGCGACACCGGGCGCGGCGGGGCGGCGGTGCCCTGGTTCAGCCGGCGGCCGCCGGCCTCCTCGATGAACTCCACCCAGTCGTCGAAGCAGAGGCCGGTGCGCAAGAGCCGGGTGCCGTAGCCGACCATGCCGCGCAGGGAGGAGCCGACGGTGCGCATCGCGAAGACGGCGGTTCCGGCGGACGCGGCGGACACGTGGCCGGTGGCGAGCAGCAGGCCGAGGGCGGTCCAGACGGCGGCGGACGCGATGCCGCCGGTGACGGCGCGGATGAGCGCGTACCGGGCGCCCTCGTGGACGGCCTGGTCGGTGACGGCGTCGACCCGGGCGCCGATGGCGCGGTGGCGGCCGAGGAGGAAGTCGGCCGTGGTGCCGGAGCGGAGCTGGTCGGCGGTGCCCTTGTCCGCGATGTGCCGGCGCAGGTGGCTGAGGGCGCGGCGCTCGGCGGCCACGGCGCGGGACGACTCGTACTGGATGCGCGCGCTTTCATGCCGGCGAGGCCCTGCGGCAGTACGGCCAGGACGAGGAGCGGCAGCAGTACGGGGTGCGGCGCGGTGACGACGCCGGCCGCCGCCGTGATCGACGCGGGGCAGGCCATGAGCTGCTGGGACTCGGTGATCAGATCCCGTGTGGCGTCGGCGCCCCGGTCGGCGTTCTCCCACTTGTCGCTGAAACCGGGATGGTCGTGGGCGACGAGTTCGGCGTGGACGGCCGCGTGGAGCATCTCCAGCTCGGCCTCGCGCGAGATGCGGGGACGGCCGGGTGGAGACGTTGACGATCGCGATGCCGAGGAGGGCACGCGCCCCGGCCGCCCCGGCGAGGACCCCGATGGCGGGCAGCGCCTCGACCAGGCGGTCCTGGACGCGCCCGGAGGCGATCAGGGCCGTGAGGGTGCTCGTGGTGGCCATGAGCGCGAACGCTTCCAGAGCGGCCGAGAGCGCCTGGCAGGCGAGGAGGAGGACCACGGAGCGGGGTTCACGCGCCAGGCGAGGCGAAGCGCCCGGCGCACGAGCTGGGGCAGACGCCGGGCCATGGACCAGGTGGTCACCGAGTCCCACTGGAAGACGGTCACCGTGGAGGACCGGAACATCAGCTCCTCGCCGGGTCCCTCGGTCTCTGTTTCGCCGGACGACGCATCGGCTCCCTCCGCCGCGTCGTGGTGGAGCGCGTGAGCGTACGGGGGAGAGGCCGCCGGGGGAACCGCTCGGCGAGCTGATCACACCCGAGGGTGTGATCAGACCTTCCCCAACCCGCCGACCTGCTGTGATGCGAGTGACGTGGGACGTGGGTGAGTGACGTCATCTCCTGACGCGCGGCGGCCAGGTCGCCCTGACGCCCCGCTCGGGCTTCGGGCGCGCCGTGAGCGGGGCGTCGGCGTGCCGCGGCACGTCTCAGGCCTCGTGTGTGATCCACACCCCCGGCTCCCAGTACGCGCCACGGTCCCGCGCCCGGTCCACCTGGAGCGGTGCGAGGCCGCCGGGGAACACGTACTCCCCGTCCTCGGGGAGGGCGAGGCCCGTCCAGTGTTCCCACTCGGCGACGGTTCCGGTGATGCGTGAGGAGTGCGCGGACGCCGCCGCGATCGTGCCGCCCGCGCCCACCTGGGTCCGGATCCAGGGGTCGAACGGGGTCCCGTCGTCCCGTGTCCATGCCGCGTACCGCTCGATCGGCACCAGCGGGTACCGCTCCTTCCAGGTGGGCCGCACCGGCACCAGGACCGTCCCGAGCCCGGCGCGGCGGGCGGTGTCCGCCATCGCGTCGAGCAGCACCTTCGACAGGCCCCGGCCCTGGTGGTCCTCGGCCACCTCGATCCCGAGCGCGCACAGGGCGCCGGGGAGAGGCCGGCGTCGCGGTCCGCGAAGGCGCGGGCGATCGAGTCGTCCAGGCCCGACCCAGGTCCCCGGCGGTGCCGTCCCAGCCGCGGGCAGCGAGCGGCCCGCGCCCGCGATCACGTCGCGCTCGTCGTCGTACAGGACGAACTGGAACTCGGGAAGTCCGTGAACAGCCGGTTCCAGTAGTCGCCGTTGATGTCGCCGTGCAGGTTGTACTCGGGCACCACACCGGCGAACCGCTCCGGATGCGGTCCCACAGCTCGGGCCGCTCCGAGTGCCGGACCAGGACCAGGGCCATCAGACGCCCCCGTCCTGGGAAGGAACGGCGGGAACGGCGGGAACGGCGGGAACCTCGACGTCCCAGACGACGACGATCGGCAGGCCGTCCCAGGCGGCACGGGCCGCGTCCCCGATGGCCTCCTCGTAACCGCCGGGCGCGAGGCGGCCGTTGAACAGCGGCTCGTGGCAGGCGCGCACCCGGAGCCCCGCCGCCGCGAACGCCTCCAGATAGTGGCTCAGGAGATGGACGTGGTTGCGGACGAAGGCCAGCTCCTCGGCACCGCTCACGAAGAGGCACTGCCCCTGGAGGGCGATCACGAACGGGTGCATGTCCGTGACCATGATCCGTCCGCCGGGCCGCACCACGCGCGCCAACTCCGCGACGGCCGGGGTGACATCGGGCAGGTGGGTCATCGCGAGCGAGCAGACGGCGAGGTCCACGGAGTCGTCGTCGAGCGGCAGCCGCTCCAGGTGCCCGATCCGGAGATCGGCCTGCGGGGAACGCTCCCCGGCCTTCTCCAGCATGTGCGGCGACTGGTCCACGCCGATGACCCGGTGGCCGCGCCCGACGAGCGCCCGGGTCTGGCGCCCGGTGCCACAGGCCGCGTCGAGGGCGACACCCGGCGCGAGGCCGTCGAGGATCCTCCCGACGACCGGCTCCTCCACCTCGATGTACGAACTGGGCAGCGAGTCGTACACCGCCGACCAGGCCTCGTACCCCCGGGCCGCGTCGAGCTCGCTGACGGTGGCGCCCCCGTCCGGCAGCTTCTCCTCGCCGTACTCGGCGGACACGAAGCGCCGGATGTCCTCCACCCGCTCCCGGAGGAAGGCCTCGTCACCGTCCACGGCGTTGCGCAGCAGCGCCAGCCCCTCGATCCCCAGCACCAGTTCCCGTACGCGGAATTCACCGCTCATGCGAGCCCCTCACCGATCGGTGGACGATCACGTCGTCACTGTCGGAATGCGCACTACCCAGCGGCGGCGGCCGAAATACGACCTCGCCTCCGCGTGGCCGAAAAACAGGTCCGAATGGCCGGTTGGAGGCGCCGTTGTCGGCCCTGCTCGGGGCTGCCTAGCATGACCGGCATGATCGAAGGATACCTGGGCAGGGAAAGCGTCGTCCTCGGCGGCGAGATGACCCTGCACATCTCCACCGACGCCCCCCGATTCCGCCTCCGTTTCTACCGGCTCGGCGAGACGCTCGACCTCGTCGGAGAATCCAGGGAATTTCGGGGAGAGGAGCATCCGGTGCCCGGCCATCCCGACGGATTCCCCGGGCGCGCCTCGCCCGCCGACGACTGGGAATGGCCGCCGCTCACCCTCCCCGTACCCGAGGCGTGGACGCAGGGGATCCACCTCGTCGAGTTCGTGGAGACCGGCGGACCGGACACGACCGGGGAGCCGCCGCTCCTGGACCTCGCGCACCTCGAAGGACACGCCCGGGAGTTCTTCGTCGTCCGCCCCGCGTCCCCGGCAGCCGTTCCCGCATCCTCTACAAGAAGTCCACCTACACCCGGCACGCCTACAACCGGTCCGACCGGCCCGGCCTCGACCGGGCCGTCAGCCTCTACGACCACCCCGTCCACCGGCCCGGCGGCCCCGGCGAACCCCGAGGTCACAAGGTCAGCCTCCACCGCCCCGGCGGCGTGATCGACCTCGCCTACTGGGACGCCCCTTCATCGGCTGGCTGGAGCGCCACGGCTACCCCGTCGAGTACGCCACCGACCTCGACCTCCACGAGGACCCCGACCTCCTCGCCCCCTACGACCTCGTCCTCAGCGTCGGCCACGACGAATACTGGAGCGAACGGATGCGGGCCCACGCGGAATCGTTCGTCCGCGACGGCGGGAACATCGCGTTCCTCAGCGCCAACACCTGCTGGTGGCGGATCCACCCGACCGACGGGAACACCGCGTTCGTCTCCGACACCGACCACCACGTCGGCGAGGAATACCCCCACCTGCCCGCCACCGACCAATGGTGGACACCCGCGCCCGACGGCGTAGGAAATCCGGAGAACTCCCTCACCGGCGTGAGTTTCCGCAACGGAGGAATGTGGGCGGCCACCGAATGGCCCGGCGACCGCCCCCTCGACGGATACACCGTGCAGCACGCCGACCACTGGATCTACGAAGGCACCGGATTGCGCGACGGAAGCGACGGCGGAAAACCCGACCGGCTCGGAGAGGGAACTCCCCTCATAGGCTACGAATGCGACGGCGCCGCCTACGCCCACGACGAGACGGGAATCGCCCGCGCCACCGGAGAGGACGGAACCCCGGAATCCTTCCTCATTCTCGGAATTCACGTCCTCGAACCGGTGCACGAGGACTTCCACCACTTCCGATGGGGGCACTGGAACACCGTCGTGCGCGAGCCGGGGATCACCAGCCCCGCGCCGCCACCATGGGCCTGTACACCGCACCGGGCCCCACCGGCGGCACCGTCTTCACCGCCGGCACCACCGACTGGCCGGTGGTGTGCGGTCACGAACAGGACCCGGCCGTCGTCCGCGTCACCCGGAACCTCCTGGACCGGCTGCGTCACCGCCTTCGATGAGCTCCCGCAGCCCGGCGATCCGCGCCGCCCCCTCCGGCAGGGGCGGCGCGACGCCCTCCACCGCCCGGTCGGGCCGCCACAGATGGACGGCCCGCATGCCGCCGCCAGCGGACCCAGGACGTCGGGCACCCACATGTCCCCGACGAACAGCACCCGTTCCGCCGGCAGCGCGCACCGGTCCAGCACCGCCCGGTAGATCAGCGGATGCGGCTTGCGCGCCCCCGCCCGCGCGGAACCCACCACCAGATCGACCGCGTCGCCGAGACCCACCTCGGCGACACGGTCCTCCAGGTCCCAGAACCAGTTGGAGCACACCCCGACGAGCAGCCCGCGCCGCCGCAGCGCCGCGAGGCACTCCCGTACGTCCGCGAAGAGCGCGAGCCGCATCGTCTTCATCGCCCGGTCGAGCTCCTCGACCAGACCGTCGAGCGCCTCCTCCGGCACGCCGCACGACCGCGCCCGGCGCCGCAGCCGGCCGCGCTCCCACGTCACGTACGCCGTCTCGTCGGCCGAGTGCGCCCGGTGCTCCTCGCCCTCGGCGGGCCCCACCGACCACTGGTCGCCCCACAGCTCGCCCTGGGCCGCCAGACCCCGGCGCGCGAAGACGCCCCGGTGGTCCGGCGGCAGCGGCTCCACCATGCGCACCAGCGTCCCGTAGAAGTCGAGGACGACCGCGCCGACCCCCGCCGGCACCACCACCGGACTCCCCTAGAACCGGCCGTACCTGCGCGGGAAGTAGTCCTCCAGGACGCCGTCCCGCTCGATGTCGACGGTCGCGCAGTGCAGCCCGCCGCCGAACGGCCCCACCGCACGGAACGGCACCGGCACGATCTCGAAGCCGTACGAGGAGAGCTGCTCCGCGAGGCGCACCTCGTTCTCCTCGACGCACAGCGTGTTCGCGTCGAGGTTCAGCATGTTCCCCGCGAGCCACGGGCTGCAGAACGACAGCTTCGGCGGATGGTCCCAGCTCGCCGGCTGCACCGCCTCGACGATCTCCCAGTCGTTCAGCTTGAAGAACTCCATCAGCTCCGCGTCCGCGAGCCGCTCCCCGCAGTGCAGCACCAGCCCCGGACGCAGCGGCACCCACGTGGCGTCGATGTGCAGCGGATGGGTGTTCGTCGAGGTCACCGCGTGCACCCGATGGTCGGGGAAGTGGCGCCGCAGCCAGTCGTACCCGCTGCGGTTCGTCACGAACGACAGCTGCACGAACAGGTCCTTGCCGAACCGGGCCACGTCCGCCGCGTCGAACAGCGGCTCCGCCTCGGTGAGCACCAGGTCGTAGTCACGCACCCTGGCCAGCTGCACCTCGGTCGGCAGCTCGTTGTACGTGTCCCAGAACCCCGTCTTGTACGAGGCGTCCGTCAGCCTCGGCTTCGGCGCGGCCTCCCAGCGCATCCGGGGATCGGCCTCGAAGAGGTCCTGGAGCACCGGCCGGTAGCAGAGGTACTCGAACCAGCGGCTGCGGTACGACATGGTCGCTTCGAGGACCTCGTTGCCGACCGTGAGCAGCAGGTCCCGGGGCGGCATGCAGCCGAACATCGACTCGTGCGTCCACTCCGGGGTCGACACCTCCTTCGTGAAGTCGACCGGCGTCGGCCGGTCCACCCGGATGCCGCGCCGCCGCAGCATGTCCGCGAAGTCGTCGAGCTGCTGCTCCGCCTCCGCCACCATGTCCGCCGGCATCGGGCCGTACGTCCCCAGCGGGAAGCCGTCGTCGGGGTAGTCCCGGCGCACCGCGTGCTCGGGCGCCTGCACCACGGTGCCTTCGGCCCGGCCGACGATCACGTGCCGCAGCGGGTCCCAGCCGTTCCACGCGTTGACCCGCACCGGCCTCTCGGAGGAGCCGGGGGAGGCGGGAGCGGAGCTGTCCTGTGCGGGGGTCGTCCTCTGCTCGGTCACGTACAAACCCTTCGATGGGGGACGTGGAGTGCCGCAGGGGTCAAACTGCGGGCAGCGACCCGTCACCGTCAAGAGCCACTCCGCCACGCGCCGTGCCGTTCGCGCCAGCGTGGCCTGAGCACGGCCCCGCCCCCTCCGCACGCCACGGCATCGGCGCAGCACAGCGGGGGAACGCTCCGCCCTTCGGGCTACGCGTACCGCCGTGTTCCGGCCGAAACTCCGTGTCGCGGCGAGGACCGGTGATCGGCGGGGTAGGGAGAAGACCGTCGCCGAAGCCCCGTACGCCCCCGAGCCCCGTACCTCCCGGCATCCCGCCGTTCCGAGATCCCCACACGTCCCGCACGGAGGAATTCATGACACCGCGCCTGCCCCGCCGTTCCGTGGTCCTGGGAGCCCTGCTGCTCACGGTGGTGGGCTGTGGCTCGGGCGAGGGCGGAGCACAGGGCGAACGGGCCGACGGCGACGGCAGGCTGACGGTGTGGCTGACGGTGGACGCCCGCGAGAGCTGGCCGGAGCTGGTCGCCTCCGCGAACAGCCGGTTCGCGAAGGCGCACCCGGGCGTGAAGGTCGACGTGCAGTACCAGCAGTGGACGACGAAGAACCAGAAGCTCGACGCCGTCCTCGCCGGCCGGAACGTGCCCGACGTGGTCGAGATGGGCAACAGCGAGACCACCAACTACATCGTCAACGACGCCTTCGCGCCCCTGGACCCCAAGACCTTCGAACAGTCCGGGCAGTGGCTGCCCGCGCTCGCCGACGCCTGTCGCCTCGACGGCCGGACGTACTGCGTGCCCTACTACGCCGGGGCCCGCGTCGGCGTCTACCGCACCGACTACTTCAAGGACACCGGCATCACCCGGGCCCCGCGCACCTACCCCGAGCTGATCTCCGCCCTCGACCGGCTCAAGGCCCGGTACGGCGGCGCCAAGGACCCCGGCTTCTCCGCGCTCTACCTGCCCGGCCGCTACTGGTCCGCCGCCATGGGCTTCGTGAAGGACGCCGGCGGCGAGATGGCGGTCGAGAAGGACGGCCGCTGGCACGGCGCCCTCTCCTCGCCGAAGTCCGTCGCCGGGCTCACCGCCTGGAAGAAGCTCATGGACGACTACTACGTCGGCGACCGGGCGAAGGACAACGGCGACCAGCCGGCCGTCATCGGGCAGGGCAAGGTCGGCGTCTTCTACGGCAACACCTGGGAGGCGGAGGCCGCAGCCGACGCCCGCTCCGGCGGCGACCCGCGCCTCAAGGGCAAGTTCGCCACCTTCCCCTTCCCCGGCCCCTCCGGACAGCTCCTCCCGCCGTTCCTCGGCGGATCGACCCTCGCCGTACCCGCCAAGTCACGCGACCAGGAGCTGGCGGCCGACTGGATCCGGATCTTCACCGACCGGGAGTCGCAGCGGCAGCTCGTCGCCGCCAACACCCTCCCCAACAACACCGTCCAGCTCGCCGACGTCGCCGCCGGAGGCATCAACGGACCGGCCGCGCAGGCCGCCGCCCGGGGCTGGGTCACCCCTCGCCCCCGGCTGGACCTCCGTGGAGAAGTCCAACATCCTCCCCGAGATGCTGGAGCGCATCGCCACCGGCAAGGCGTCCGTCCAGGACGCGACCCGCGAGGCGGACCGCAGGATCGACGCCGTGATCAATGAGCGCTGAACCGGCCGGGCGCAGGCCGCGCCCCCTCCTGCCCTACCTGCTGATCGCCCCGTCCCTCCTCGCCCTCCTGGTCGTCCTCGCCTATCCGCTGGTCGACATGGTGACCCTGGCCTTCCAGGACATGACCCGCAAGGAGCTGTTCAGCGGCGCGGCACCCCCCTGGGCGGGGCTCGGCCAGTTCCGGACGATCCTCGGCGACGGGTTCTTCTGGACGGTCGTGGCCCGCACCGCCCTGTTCACCGCCGTCTGCGTCACCCTCACCATGAACTGCGGCCTGCTCGTCGCCCTCCTGATGCGAGGGACCTCGTCCTGGGTCCGGGCGGTCGTCGCCGGGGTGCTCGTCGCCGTCTGGGCCATGCCGGTGATGGTCGCCGCGGCCGTCTTCCGCTGGCTCTTCGACGCCGACTACGGCCTCGTGAACTGGCTGCTCTCGACCCTGCCCGGCGTCGACCTCGCCCGGCACAACTGGTTCACCGACCCCTGGCAGGGCTTCGCCGTCATCACCGCCGTCGTCGTGTGGGGCGCCCTGCCGTTCGCCGCGATCAGCCTGCACGCGGCGCTCGCCCAGATCCCGCCCGAACTGGAGGAGGCCGCCGTCATCGACGGCGCCCGCCCCTCCCAGGTCTTCCGGTACGTCACCTTCCCCGCCGTCAAACCCGTCTTCGTGATGGTCACCACCCTCATGGCGATCTGGGACTTCGGAGTCTTCAACCAGATCTGGCTGATGCGCGGAGGACAGCCCGAGCGCGAGTACTACCTGCTCGGCGTGTACTCGTTCATCGAGTCGTTCGCCGTCAACCGCTACAGCACCGGAGCGGCCATCGCCCTGGTCACCGTCGTCCTGCTGCTCGCCGGCGCCGTGCTGTACCTGCGGCAGATGCTGCGGCTCGGGGAGGCCGAATGAGGCCCGCGGGACACGCGCCGGGAAAGGCCGGCCGCGCCCCGTGGGCAAACGCCGCGTCCGGGCCCGGCGCCTCCGCGACGTCCTCGGCCTCCTCGTGGCCGCCGTCATCGGCTTCCCCGTCTACTGGATGGTCCTCACCGCCTTCCGGCCCGCGACCGAGATCCTCTCCCTCCCGCCCGAGTTCTGGCCGAGCAGCCCCACCCTCGACAACTTCGCCCGCGCCATGGGCACCGAGACCTTCTGGGCCAACGTCCGCTCCAGCGCCGTCATCGGCCTGGGCACCGTCCTCGTCTCCCTCCTGGTCGGCACCCTCGCGGCCTTCGCCCTCGCCCGCTTCCGCTTCGCCGGCCGCAAGGCCTTTGTTGTCGTGATCCTCACCGTCCAGATGATCCCGCTCGCCGCGCTCGTCATCCCCGTGTACCTGCTCCTCAACGACGCCGGGCTCACCGACAGCCTCCTCGGCGTGATCGTCGTCTACCTCGTCTTCACGCTGCCGTTCACCGTGTGGATGCTGCACGGCTTCATCACGGCGATCCCCGTCGAGCTCGAAGAGGCGGCGATGGTCGACGGCTGCGGCCGGCTCGGCGCCTTCGTCCGCGTCGTCCTGCCCCTGCTCGCCCCCGGGCTCGTCGCCACCTCCGTCTTCGCGATGGTGCAGGCGTGGAACGAGTACGTCCTCGTCTACGTCCTGCTCTCCACCCCCGAGAAACAGACCCTCAGCATCTGGCTGGTCTCCTTCCAGACCAGCTTCGGCACCGACTACGGCGGCCTGATGGCCGGAGCCACGCTCACCGCCCTGCCCGTCGTCGTCTTCTTCCTGGCCGTCCACCGCAAGATCGCCGCGGGGCTCGCCACCGGAGCGGTCAAGGGCTGAAGGACGCCCGGCCGCCACCGGCACGACCCGTCGCCGACACCGTTCACCCCCTATATGAGGAGTGCCCCGTGACGCACGACCGCCTCGACCTCGTCTCCAAGCTCTACCAGCCCTCCGGCTGGCCCCGGATCCTGGAGGCCGCGTCCGGCTCGCCCACCGGCGCCCCGCTCGTCGTGGACCTCGACCCCACCACCTTCTGCGACCTGGCCTGCCCCGAGTGCATCAGCGGAAAGCTCCTCAACCAGGGCCGGTTCACCCCCGAACGCCTCGCCGCCCTCGCCGAGGAACTCGTCGCCCTGTCCGTACGGGCCGTCGTCCTCATCGGCGGCGGGGAACCCCTCGCCCATCGCGGCACACGCCGGGTCTTACGCATCCTCGGCGAAGCGGGCCTGGCCGTCGGAGTCGTCACCAACGGCACGATGATCAGGCAGAACCTCGCCGAGCTCGCCCAGTACGCCTCCTGGGTCCGCGTCTCCGTCGACGCCGGCTCCGCCGAGACCTACGGACGCTTCCGCCCCGACCGCAAGGGCCGCAGCGTCTTCGACAAGGTGATCGCGAACATGCGGCTGCTCGCCGCCGAGAAGAAGGGAGCCCTCGGCTACTCCTTCCTCGTGATGTCCCGTCAGGAAGCCGACGGCACCACCGTCACCAACCACCACGAGGTCCTGCGCGCCGCCGAACTCGCCCACGACATCGGCTGCGACTACTTCGAGACCAAGGCCATGTTCGACGACGACCACCACATCGTGCAGGTGCCCCACGCGATGCTGGAATCCGTCGACCGGCAGCTCGCCGAGGCCTCCCGCCTGGAGGGCGACCGCTTCCAGCTGGTCAACTCCTCCACCCTCACCTCGCTGCGCGGCCACGTCGGCCCCGTCCAGCCCAAGGAGTACGACCGCTGCAAGGTCGCCGAACTCCGCACCCTCATCACCCCCTCCGGGGTGTACGTGTGCGCCTACCACCGCGGCAACCCGCTCGCCCGCATCGGCGACGCCGTCACCGACGACCTCGCCACCATCTGGCAGAAGTCCGACCGGGGCATCGTCGACCCGAGCCGGGACTGCCGGTTCCACTGCGCCCGCCACCGCTCCAACCTGGAACTGGAGCGCATCGACGCCGGAACCGGCGAGCCCCCGCTCACGGAGGACTACGACCCCTTCCTCTGACCTCCCGCCACCGGCACCGGCTCCCGCCGGGCGCCCGGGGCCGCCACGGTGGGAATGACCACGGCCGCCGGATGGGAGACGCGCAGCGCCCGCGCGAGCAGCGCCGCGGTCCGAGTCACCTCCTCCGCCGGGCAGACGCCGACCAGCGCACCGCCTCCGCCGGCCCCGCTGAGCTTCAGCGGCAGACCGGCGGAGCGCAGCGCCACCTCCCGCAGCTCCTCCAGGAGCGGCGTCGACATCCGCTGACGGTCCCGCATGGCCGCGTGGGCGTCGGACATCGCCGCCCCCAGCGCCACCAGGTCCCGGCCGCGCACCGCCTCCACACCCGGCCCGAGGCCTCGTCGGCCTCGGCCCGGTAGGCGGCGAGCACCGGGTCCCCGGCCGCGAGCTGCGCCCGCACGTCCCGGATGTGGTGCCCGGTGTCCTTGCGGGTCCCGGAATCCACGACGACCACCCGCCACTCCTCGGGGAAATCGAGCCGGTCCCGTACGACGGGCAGCCCCCGCTCACGGCCCTCGATGAGGAGCGCCCCGCCCTCCACGACCGCCAGGTGGTCCATGCCGCCGCCGTGGAAGACGGCGAACTCGAACTCGTACGCCCACCGCGTGAGCGTGGCGTCGGAGACCCGCCGCCCCGCACCGAGGCGTCCGCGAACGCCCGGAACAGCGCCACGATCCGCGCCGTCGACGACGACAGACCGCTCGCCGCCGCGCCTCGCTGGACACCGTGACCGCCGGCGGGCGCGCGGCGAGACCGGGCACCCGCGCCCGCAGGAACGCCCACACCTCCCGGTCCAGCCGCCCTCGGCCGGCCCTTCGGGGCGGGTCCCGCGCCGACCTCCACGGTCGTCATCAGGCCCAGCGCGAGACTCACCGAGCGGCCCCCGCCGAGCCAGTCCAGGTCCTCGCCGGACAGGCAGGCCCGGCAGGGCACCACCGCGCGTATCGGATGCGTCGCCTTCACCTTGCCTGGAACCTTCCCTCCGTACGGAACCTCTCGAACAGGGACAGCACCACCGCCGTCGGCGGATGCAGCGGCCGGGGCGGGGCGTCGAGCGGCAGGAACCGGGCCCGCCGCACCTCGTCGGGACCGGGCGCGAGCGTCCCCGACCAGCGCCGGGCGACGAAGCACAGCGCGAAGCAGTGCGTCACGTCGCCGTTCGGATACGTCAGGGTGTGCACCCCGGATCGGACAGCGAGGCGAACGCCTCCAGGTCCTCCCGCGCCACCCGCAGCCCGGTCTCCTCCAGGAGCTCCCGCGCGGCCGCGTCGGCGAAGTCGCCGTCCTCCTCGCAGGCCCCGGCCGGAAGCTCCCAGACGCCCGTGTCCACCCGCTGCTGGAAGAGCCCGCGGCCCTCGCCGTCGAGCAGCAGCACCTGCGCCCCGGGCACCAGGAGCTTCGGGAGCCGACCCGCTGCCGCAGCGACCAGATGTAGGAACCGGCGTAACCCATCGCGTACGTGCCACCTCGTCGCCGTGCCTCGCCCCTCGCGGGGCCCGTCGGTGCGCAGCGTGTCACGCCCCGGACGTCTCCTCCGCGAGCCAGCGCGGCGTGGCGTCCGGCGTGGCCAGCAGCCAGCGCACGTACCGCTCGACGCCCTCCTCGACCGGGATGCGGGCCTGCCAGCGCAGGAGGTCGCGGGAGCGCTCGGTCGAGGCGTACCCGCCGAGCGGGTCGCCTTCGGGGCGCGGGGTGACGATCCGCCGCGCGCCGGGGAAGTACGGGGCGATCAGATCGGCCACCTCGCGGACGGACGTGGGCCGTCCGGTGCCGATGTTGACCGTCTGCTCGGCCATCTGCTCCTCGATCAGCGCGAGCGCGGTGGCCTCGGCGATGTCGTCGACGTGGACGAGGTCGCGGACCTGGATCCCGCCGCCGTTGAGCCGCATGGGCCGGCCCAGACGCGCCTGGAGCGACAGCCACGGCACCATCCACGAGTGGCTGCCCGGCTTGGGGATCTGCGGCTCGCCGTACACGGAGAAGTAGCGCACCACCGCGTACTCCGTCCCGCTGGACGCGCCCAGCATCAGCCGGGTCTGGTGCTCGGCCCACAGCTTGGAGTTGGCGTACACGGACATGGGGAAGAGCGGCTGGTCCTCGTGGAAGACCTGCGGCCCCTCGACGTCGGGGTCCCCGTCCCCGTACACGGAGGCGGAGGAGACGAGCACGAGGCGCCGCACGGGGAACCGGGCCGCCTGCTCCAGGACGACCTGCGTGCCCTCGACGTTGGCGCGGAACGCGATGTCCGGGCGCCGGGTGCAGGCGGCGACGTCCGCGTAGGCGGCGGCGTGCACCACGAAGTCGGCGTCGCGCAGCAGCGTTCCGACGGTGGCGGCGTCGCGGACGTCACCGACGACGAGCCGGGCGCCGCTGCGGGCCGTCCCGAAGGTCTCGTGCCCGGACTCCGGATAGGCGTCCATCCGGTCCAGGACGGTGACGACCGCCCCGCGTCCTGCAGCAGCGCGACCAGCCTGCTGCCGACGAGACCGCCGCCGCCGGTCACGACGACACGCGCGTCGCGGAGCTTGTCCAGCCGCGAGCGGACGGTCTCCTCGGCGGCCCTGCCGGTGGCGGCGGTGGCGGTCGACTGGGGTAACACGGGCATGGAAGCCTCTTTCCGCTGTGGGATCTTCTGCCGGGCCGGCTGTCGGACCGTCGGGGGGATCGTCTGTCGGACCGTCTGGGGGATCGCCCTGGAGGGGGGAGAGACACGCGGTTCTCATGGGCCCGGCGTGCCAGGCCCCAGCATCCACGGGCCCTCCGCCCGCCTGCCAGAGGGCCATTTCGGCACTCTTGCGGGCCCTGGGCGCCGCCCGTACTGTCCGGAACCGGCTGGCGGACACGGGTTTCACACGGATCCCGGCGTGGTCCGGGCCGATCCGGAGCGAGGAGGGCGTATGGCGCGTCAACGGCTCAGCGCGGTGGTCATGACCCATCCCAGACGCCGCGAGGCGGCCGAGAAGCTGGCCCTGAGCGCGCCGTCCGGCCTCCTGCGGGTGGTCATGGACCCCGATCCCACGGGCACTCCGTCGGTGCTGCGCACCGCGCTCGCCGCGTGGTCGGCCATCGAGGACGGCGCCACACATCAACTGGTGATCCAGGACGACATGGTGTTGTCCGAATCCTTCTACGACCGGGTACGGTCCGCGATCGAGGCGCGGCCCGACGCGGCACTGGCCCTGTTCGCCCTCTGGGACTCCAGGAACGGGGCCGCCGTACGCATGGCCGCGATGGCGGGCGCCCGCTGGGTCGGCGCCGTCAACGAGTACTTCCCCTGCGTGGCGATCGTGCTGCCCCGGCGGCACGCCGAGGGCTTCGCGGCCTACGGCAGGCAGCGGCTCGGCGGCTGGCCCGACGACATCCTGATGCACCGCTACCTGCGCGACCGGGACGTCCCCCGCTACGTCGCCGTACCCAACCTGACCGAGCACGAGGACCGCGGCTCGATCTCCGGGAACGCCTTCCGCGGCCCGCGCCGCTCGGTCTGCTTCCTGCCGAAGGACGCGCCGGCCGAGGAGACCCGGGCCCTCACCGGCCTGACGGTGCTGCCCTTCTTCAAGCACGGCGTCGCCCAGTGCGCCGTCCGGGCCCCGGCCCCGGCCCGGAACACTGGCTGCACATGGACACGCGCCAGTACCTCGAAGGCGCCGGCCTACCGGAGTCGCTCCTCGACCCGCCCGGCGCGGGCCCGGCCGACGCGGACGTGAGGGCGACCTGGCTGACGGCCCTGGCCATGGGGTACGAGGCCACCCGCACCGGCCTCGCCACCCCTCCGTCCGAGACGGACGCCTCCGCGGAGGCCCTGGCGACGATCGGACCGGGCGGCATCAGCAACACCGCCACGGAGGAGCACATCGCCCGGCGCCGCGAACCCCTGGCCGAGGTGGCGCGACGCGCACTCGCAGCCGGACGCGAAGCCGCCACGAGCCGACGCCCCCGCCCCCGCCGGCGGAGCGGCCTCGTCTGGCGCGGCGCGGAGAACCCCTCGGCGAGCACCTGGCGCGCCGACTGGCCGACCTGCGGGAGCCCGCGGACGCGGTGATCGACCTGACCCGACTCCACTCCGCCGCACGGGAAGTGACGATCCACCGACAGGGCGACCCGGCCCCGTACACCCTGAGCGTCGGCGAGCTCTACGGCCCCGGCTGCTCGCCCCGCACCCCGATCGGCCGCATGGTGTGGGACGCGCTGCGCAGCCACCCCTCACCGTCGAGGGCGACCCCGACGCCGGGACGCATCCCTGTACGTCCACGACCTCGCCGACGCGATCGCGACGGTACTGCGCACCCGCCCGGCCGACCGCACGCTCACGGTCACCTCCGAGGAACCCTGCACGGCGGCGGAACTGGCCCGATCCGTCCACGACGCCGTGCGGCCCGTCCCCATCCGGCCGTCGCCCCTGGCCGACCCCGGCTGGCACACCCGCCCGACCACGCGCGCCCCCGGGCTGGACACCCGCGACCAGCCGCGCACGCGGTCTGCACGCCTTCGCCCAATGGCTCGCCTACGAGGGAATCCTGCTCGACCCCGACCCGCCCTCGCGCGACGGCGGCCGGGACACCACCCGGTAGAGCCGCAACCCGCCCCGAGGTGGACGCGTGCAGAGGGAAGTCATTCCCTCGGAGCCCTTGATGCTGTTCTTGGCGAAAACTACGCGCTGTCCAGCGGAAAACAGCTTCCACTTTGTGGAAACGTCTAAAAACTCCGCCTCGGACCTCCACCGGTCGCCAGGGTCTCCGTCGCGCCCCGCCATGCCCCGAAGCGCGTCGTCCCCAGGCCCTGTCGCGACCTCGGGTCTGGAGCACCGCAACCGGATCACCGCCTACGCGGCCAGAAGATCGCGGACCACGGCACCCTCATCGAACCCACCGGCCGCCTCCTCGAAAGGAACTGACACCGCCTCCGCCCGGATCTCACGGAGGCGATGTCGCGCGGCCCGGGGCCGAGGGGATCAGTACCGGAGCAGCCCCGCGTCGATCCGCTCCCAGGCGGCCCGCAGTTCGGCGAGCCTGGCCTGCTCGAACGGCGCCCGGTCCGCCTGCTCCCGGGAGTCCTGGGACAGCTGGAAGAGCTGGTCGCGACCGGACTTGCCCCGGTAGTACTTCCAGTCGCCGCGGCGCAGCGCCCTCTCGCCCCGCACCCGCCAGAAGAGGTCCCGCTCGGGCACCTCGGCGCCGCGCAGCAGGTGCCCGGCGAGGCTGGTGCCGTCGAGGGGGTACGCGGGGTGGGGGCGGGCCCCGGCGAGGTCGAGGAGGGTCGCCGTCCAGTCGGGCGAGAACACCGGCAGGTCGCTGACCTGGCCGCCGTCGATCCGGGCGGGCCAGCGCAGGATCGAGGGGACGCGGATGCCGCCCTCCTGGAGGGAGCCCTTGTTGCCGGCGAGCGGCCAGTTGTAGGAGAAGCGCTCGCCGCCGTTGTCGCTGCCGAAGAAGACGAGGGTGTCCTGCTCCTGCCCGGAGCGGCGCAGCGCGTCGAGGACCTTCCCGATCGAGCGGTCGAGGTCCTCGACCATCTGCTTGTACTTCTCGACCGAGCCGCCGTCCTGGTGCCAGAGGGCGGAGCGGTCCCCGGCCTTGATGCGGCGGACGATCTCGTCGCTGGTCTCCTTGTCGCCGTCGGCTATCCAGGGCCAGTGCGGGGTGGTGAAGTTCAGGTTGAGCAGCCAGGGCCTGTCGTGCTCGCGGCCGACGTACTCGCTCGCCCGCTCGGTGAGGATCCGGGTGTAGTAGCGCAGGTCCTTGTACTCGGCGTCGCCCTCGTAGAGGTCGTACTCGCCGGCCAGGCCGAGCTTGGAGTAGTACTCCAGGGCGCCGCCGAAGTTGCCGAAGAACTCGTCCCAGCCGGAGCGGGTGGGGGAGTAGTCGGGCAGGTAGCCGCAGTGCCACTTGCCGATGAGGGCGGTGGCGTAGCCGGAGTCCCGCAGCAGCGAGGCGAGGGTGGGGTGGGTGGGCTCCAGGCCGACGGACTTGTCGGCGATCGGCTCGGCAAGCCCGCCCTTCGTACGGCCCGGGTAGCGGCCGGTGTAGAGGCTGAAGCGGGTGGGGGAGCAGGTCGCGGAGCCGGAGTAGGCGTCGGTGAAGCGGACGCCCTGGCGGGCGAGCCGGTCCAGGTGGGGGGTGCGGATGTGCGGGGAGCCGTACGAGGAGAGGTCGGCCCAGCCGAGGTCGTCGCCCAGGATGAAGAGGATGTTGGGCCGCGGGAGTGGCGGCGCGGGTGCGCGGCGCGGAAGGGACGCTCCTGCGGGCCCGCCGAGGGGCCGTCTGCTCGGCGGCCTGCGCGGCGGGCGCGGTGACACCGAGGGCGGCGCGGCGGCGGCACTGGCGGCGGCCCGCCGAGGGCGCGGCGGGACAAGGGCGTGGACATGCGGTTCTCCAGAAGGGCGTGCGGACGTGCGGGTGTGCCTCCGGGGCCCGGCGGGCGGGGGACGGTGCCGCGGGCGGGGCGGGCGGAGGGGCGAGGCGGTGGTGGCCGGGTGAGCGGGAGACCGGCTGTTCAGACGCAGCGACAGGCCGCGCCGGCGACGCGGACGAGGTCCACGTGGCGGCGCTGGACGAGGGTGACCGAGCGGTCACGCAGGGGCTGCATGGGTCAGGAGTCTCGTCGGGACGGCGGACGGGGTCAACGGCGTAAGGGCTGGTTGACGCGCGTAGTTCGCATGATCGAAACACCGCCGGCGCTCAGGCCGGGCTCCGGCTCGGCTCCGGCTCCGGCCGAGGACGTGACGTACCCGGAGATGCCGTGACGTACCCGGAGATCCAACCGTCCGGGCGGGTCTCAGACCTTGATGGTCGCGGCGTCGATGACCTCGTCCAGGACGTCACGGGAACGGACGAGGTCGAGGATCATCCGGTCGATGCGGTCGCGTTCGACGGTCAGTTCCTCGACGAGCTCGCCGGTGGTGCGCTCGGTCGGGCCGCCGTCCGCGTCCCGCATGCACGGGAGGAGCATGCCGATCTTCTTGCTGTTCAGACCCGCCGCGTACAGGGCCTGGATGCGGACGACCCGGTCGACGGCCCACTCCCCGTAGGACCGGTGGCCGCCGGGGGTGCGCTCGGAGAGCAACAGGCCCTGCTGCTCGTAGTACCGCAGGGACCGCTCGCTCACCCCGGAGCGCCGTGCCAGCTCACCGATCCGCATCGTCCGCCCCGTTCCCGCTTCCGCGTGCGCTTCCGCGGATCGCTCTTGAACCTGACATTGGTGTCAGGTTCTACGGTACCGGCATGACGAACAGCACGGGCGGATCCCGCCTCTTCGAAGCCACCGAACTCGGCTCCCTCTCCCTGCCCAACCGGCTGGTCATGGCCCCGCTGACGCGCAACCGCGCCGCCGCCGACGGGGTGCCGACCCCGCTCATGGCCACGTACTACGCGCAGCGCGCCACCGCCGGCCTGATCATCGCCGAGGCCACCATGCCGAGCGCCGTCGGCCAGACCTACGCCAACATCCCCGCGCTCCACTCCCCGGCCCACGTGGCCGGATGGCGACGGGTCACCGACGCCGTACGGGAAGCAGGCGGGCGGATGTTCGTGCAGCTCCAGCACGGCGGACGGGTCGGCCACCCGGACACCAGCGGGCACCTCCCCGTCGCGCCCTCGACGGTGGCGCTCCCCGAGGAGATCCACACCCCCGACGGGCGCCGCCCCGCCGTCGTCCCCCGCGAGCTGACCGTGGAGGAGATCCGTGCGACGGTGGCCGACTTCGCGGCCGCTGCCAGGCGGGCCGTGGACGCGGGCTTCGAGGGCGTCGAGGTCCACGCCGCCAACGGCTACCTGATCCACCAGTTCCTCGCGAAGAACACCAACCTGCGCACCGACGAGTACGGCGGTCCGGTCGCCCACCGGATCCGCTTCGCGGTCGAGGTGGTCCAGGCCGTCGCGGACGCGATCGGCCCCGAGCGGGTCGGGGTGCGCGTCTCCCCCGGAGTCGGCGTCAACGGCATCGAGGAAGGCGACACCGACAGCATCTACCGGGCTCTCGTCGCCGCCCTGGCCGACCGGGAACTCGCCTACCTGCACGTGGTGTTCGCCGACCCCGACCAGCCGCTGTTCCAGGAGATCCGGAAGACCTGGCCGGGCACGCTGATCGCCAACCCCGTCCTCGGATGGGGAGGACCCCTGCCCGCCGACGGCGGCCGCGCGGCCGCCGAGAAGCTCCTCGCCGCCGGAGCCGACCTGATCTCCCTGGGGCGCGGCTTCCTGGCCAACCCCGACCTCGTCGAACGCCTCCGCAGCGGCGCGCCGCTCAACGCCGTACGGGACCGGTACCTGATGTACACGGGCGGGGCGACGGGCTACACCGACTACCCCACCCTCGACGAACTCGCACTCGCCGCCGCCTGAGCACCCCTGCGGCGGCCCGGCCGGGCGGTGTCCCTTCTGCTCGCGTTCTCCCCGCTCACTGGGTGGTGTAGTCGGCCATCATGGCCATGTCCTCGTGTTCGAGGTTGTGGCAGTGGAGCATGTAGGTGCCGGGGTAGTCGGTGAACCGGGTGACGACTTCGACGGCTTCGGCGGGGCGGAGGTCCACGGTGTCCTTCCAGCCGTGGTCCTGGGGGCCGATCTCGCGGTTGTTGCGGGTGAGGACCTGGAAGTGGTTGAGGTGCAGGTGGATGGGGTGGTGGAAGTTGGTGGTGAAGCGCCAGATCTCCGTCTGGCCGAGGGTGGGGCGGGCCAGGGCGCGTCCGGGCTGGTAGGCGGTGCCGTTGATGGTCCAGCCGGCGTCGGAGCCGGTGAAGTGGAAGTCGCGGGTGACGGCGGCCCGGCTGGGGTCGAGCGCGGGAACGGTGCTGAGCCTGTCCGGGACGGTGGTGTCGTCGCGGGGGGAGCCGGAGGCGATGTCGAAGCACATGACCTGGGCCGTCGAGCCGTCTCCGGCGAGGTTGAGGAGGCGTACGCGGGTGCCGGGACGGTAGCGGGAGAAGTCGACGACGACGTCGTAGCGTTCGGCGGGGGCGATGTCGAGGGTGTCGTGGGCGCGGGGGGCTTCGAGGAGGCCGCCGTCGCTGCCGATCTGGACGAGGGCGTTGCCGCCTTCCGGCTGGGGGTCGAGCTGGAGCCGGTAGGTGCGGGCGTTGGACGCGTTGAGAAGGCGCAGCCGGTAGCGGAGGCGCTCCGTCCGGTGGACGGGCCAGGGGGCGCCGTTGACGAGGACGACGTCGCCGAGGACGCCGTTCATATAGGGGTCGGTGACGCCGGGAGTGCGGAGCTGGGGGTCGAGCCAGGGGTACTGGAAGGACCCGTCGGCGGCGAAGGAGCGGTCGGCGATCATGAGGGGGATGTCGCGGTCGCCCTGGGGCAGGGGCAGTCGTCGCTCCTCGTCGTCGTGGACGAGGTGGAAGCCGGCCAGCCCCATCCAGACGGCGGCGCCGGTGTAGCTCATGCGGTGGTCGTGGTACCAGAGCGTCGCGGCGCGCTGGTCGAGGGGATAGGTGTAGGTGCGGCTCGCCTCGGCGAGGTCCATCGCGTGGTGGGCCATGGACGCGCCGTGGGGCCCGCCGTTCATGTCCTCGTGGACCCGCTGGGCGTCGTAGGTGCCGCTGGCGGGCAGGATCAGCGAGGTGGGGTAGCCGTCGCTGGCGGCGGGCGTGTGACCGCCGTGGAGGTGGACCACGGAGGGGTGGTCGAGTTCGTTGCGGTGGCGCACCACGGTGCGGCGTCCGGAGCGGGAGACGATCGTGGGACCGGGGAAGGTGCCGCCGTAGGTCCACGCCTTGGTGCGCAGACCGGGCAGGATCTCCAGCTCGGCGTGCTGCTGGGTGATGTCGTAGGTGTCGGTGGTGCCGCTGGTGGACGTCGGCCGCAGGACACGGGGGACGGGCAGGGGCGTACGGAAGGGAGCCGGCAGCGGGGCCTTGCTGGCGAGGACCTTGCCCGGCCGGCCCTCGCGTGCGTAGTCGCTGAGCAGGGGCCAGCCGGCGGCGGCCACGGCACCGGTGCCCAGGAGGGCCCCACCGGCACTCAGGAGCGTGCGCCGCCTCACTGGACCGGCTCCGGCTCCGGCTCCGGGTGCGCGTCGCGCTCGGGGGCGGGCGAGGCCGGGGTCCTGGGGGCAGGGGAGTGGTCAGCACGACCCGGCCCAGTACCGCGACGGCGGAGGTGAGGATGACGCCGAGCAGGACGTGAAGCGTGACGGCGCGCCCCATGCCCAGGGCGATCTGGCCCACGAGGACCGGGACCAGGGCGATCGACGCGGGCAGGACCGCTCGGGGTCCTCCGGCGCGGCGGACGAAGAAGGCGGCGACGGCCGTCAGGAGGGCGACCACGGTGACGACGCGGCCGAGCGTTCCGTGGAGGGCCAGCATGTCGTAATGACCGCCGAGAAACCCTCCGGCGAGGGCGACCTGAGCGAGCATCAGAACCGACAGGAATGCGGTGGCGATGCGCAGGGACAGCAGACTGTTGCGTAATGACATACCGACGATCCAACCGGAACGCCCGACGGCCCGCAAGCTGGACTCGGGCCTCTCGCAAGGCAGTTGGACGTTCTTTAGTGATACTCAAGTTTGGCAAAGTCCACTTAAAGCCAGTGGGCGGATCGGGATCGAGCCAAGCGTTTCCTGCATGGCTCCTGTCGTGCTCGTACTCCGTCCTCTGCGGGTTCCGCAAGGTGACCTTGGTGGCCGTTTTTACCTTTAGGAAAGGTAAAGCGATGCGGAACTCTGCCGGTGAGGAAACCTCCTGTCCGAGGGGCTGGTGGCCGTTTCGTGAGGGTGGATCGTGGTCGTTTTTGTTCGCCACTCGCAGAGGAGTTCGGCTGGTGGGGAGAGTCGCGGCCGACGGGGCGGCCGCTTCAGCGGTCGGCGAAGCGGCCGGCCGGGGTGGACGGGACGGTCGACGACGAGAGCCGTAGCCGAGTTCCGGGCGGGCTGCCAGGGCGCCCGGGGGCGCACCCTGTGGCGCGGGCCGAACCGTCGTGCCTCCGAGGAGCGGCCCTCGAAGGTTCCCCGCTCACCTTCCGCCTCCGATAGTGGTTGCCCGGCGCACATGAGAACGGCACCGAAGGAGTAGCACATGCCTGCCCTTCCCCGCTCCGCCTGGTACGACCTCACCCGGGACATGAACTGGACGCTGTCGTACGTCGACGAGGAATCGGCCTTCCCCCAGGACGTCTGCAACACGTACGGCGTGCCCACCGAGGCGTGGTGGGAATGGGACGAGCCGTACAAGATCACCTACCCCGAGTACGTGCACAACCAGGCCGGCAAGGACGCGGCGGTCTACGCGGTGAACCAGGTGGCCGCCCGTTCGCACGTCTACGAGCGGCTCGATCCGGGATGGCGGGCGGCGGTCCTGGCCCACTACGGGGTGACGCCGTTGTCGGAGTACCTGGGGGCGATCGCCGAAGGCCGCATGGCACGGTTCGGGCGATCGGCGGCGTGGCGGAACATGGCCGTCTTCGGCACGCTCGACGAGATCCGGCACGCGCAGATCCAGGCGTACTTTGCCTACAGCCTGCTGGGCAGGGAACCACGTGCCGACTGGGCGCACCGGACCTTCCACACCCAGCACTGGGGAGCGATCGCCGCCCGGGCGGCCTTCGACGACACCTTCGGCGGCAACGACGCGGTGTCCACGGCGATCCAGCTCACCTTCGCCCTGGAGACGGGGTTCTCCAACCTCCAGTTCCTGGGGATGGCGGCGGAGGCCCTGGAGGTCGGGGACCTGGAGTTCGCCGCGCTGATCTCGTCGATCCAGACGGACGAGGCACGCCATGCCCAGCAGGGCGAGCCCACGATCAAGGTGCTGCTCAAGGCGGGCCGCAAGGACGTCGTCCAGGAACTGGTCGACGTGGCGTTCTGGCGGGTGTGGCGGATCTTCGCCCTGCTCACGGGCATGTCGATGGACTACTACACGCCGCTGGAGCACCGCAGCCAGTCGTTCAAGGAATTCATGAACGAGTGGATCGTCAAGCAGTTCCGCGAGCAGTTCCGTGACCTGGGGCTGGAGCTGCCCTGGTACTGGAACGACCACTTCCTGCCCGAACTTGACTGGTTCCACCACACCGCGCAGATCGGCGTCTGGTACCTGCGGTCCACCATGTGGTGGAACCCGCACGCGGGAGTGTCCCCGGCGGAACGCGCCTGGCTGGAGGAGAAGTACCCCGGCTGGGGCGAGAACTACGGCCTCATGTGGGACCAGCTCGCCACCTGCCTGCGGGAAGGACGGGAGATCCCCACGGCCCTGCCCACCCTGTGCCACACGTGCAACCTCCCGCTCACGAACCCGGCGGGCCACCGCGCGGGGACGCTGGACTCGCCCGAGCCCCTCACCGCGGAGCACGCGGGACGGCGCTACTTCTTCTGCTCGGCGCCGTGCCGGTGGATCTTCTCGCTGCGGCCCGAACGCTACGAGGGACACGTCAACTTCACGGAGCGGTTCGTGGCCGGAGATGTCCAGCCGGCCACGCTGGAAGGGGCCCTGGCCTACATGGGCCTGGCGCCGACGGAGTACGGCGACGACTCCGTCGGCTACGCGTGGATCTTCGACCGGAAGGAACCGTGAGGTGACCGCTCTCCCCGTGCAGGTGGCCGTCGATCGCGAACTGATCCTCCGGCTCGTCCTGCTCGACGACACCGACTCGGTCGAACAGGCCGCACGGAAGATCACCGACCAGGTCCTGGGCGCCTTCGTCCCCGTACGGGAACAGCCGCTGACCGTCTCCCACCAGGGCCGCGTGCTCGACCCGCACCGCACGCTCGGCGCCTGCGAGGTCGGGCCGATGGACGTCCTCCGGGTGGCGTACCCGTGAGCGCGGACGCCCGCTGGACACAGGTCGCCGCCGACGGCGACCTGTGGGAGGGCGACATCCTCGGAGTCGACGTGGCGGGCCGCGCGATCCTCCTGGTGCGCCTCGCGGGCGGGGCGGTCAAGGCGTACCAGGAACCTGCCCGCACCAGGGACTCCCGTTGGAGGACGCGGACTTCGACGCGGACACCGGCGTCCTGACCTGCTCGGGCCATCTGTGGGAATTCGACGCGGCCACCGGCGCCGGGATCAACCCCAGCACCTGTCTGCTGACCGAGTACACGGTGCGGGTGCGGGAGGGATCGGTGGACATCGCCGTTCCCCGGAGAGCCTCCCGGAGAGCGACGACCAGCGAGGAGTCGGCTGATGCACGCGGACCGAACGGACCGAACGGACCGAACAGACCGAACGGATCAGACGGGCCGGACAGCGGCGCGGGCGACGGACGAGACGACGGACGAGACGACGGCGACGGCGACGGACGAGGCGGCGACGGTGGGGGACGGGACGGCGACAGCGGCGGACGGGACGGCCGCAGGTGAGACGGCGCGGACGGGACGACGGCGGGCGACGCGCCGCCGAGGCTCGTGGGTCCCGTGCTCCGGGGCATGGACGCCGACCTCGCCGAGGCGGTCATCGCCGCCGTGGAGACGGACAACCCCGGGCAGGAGGTCCACGTGGTCGACCGCGGCGGATACATCCGTGTCCACACCGTCGGCCGCTGCCGGCTCACCCGGGCCAGCCTGGAGGCGGAGCTCGGGCAGGACTTCCCCTGCCCAGGCTGGAACCCGCACTGGGCGCCTTCGCCGGACGCATGAGCATCACCGACGACGAGATCACCTGGTACTTGGCGAGGCAGGAGGACTGACATGGCGCACTCACCACGCCCCGGGGCACGCACCTGGAGCCTGCTCGGCGACGTCCGGCGCAAGCCCAGCCCGTACGAGGCGGTCACCGCCCGGTTCCAGTACACCTTCCGGCGCGAGCCCGCCCCCTTCGAACTCGACCGCGGCGCTCCGCTCAACCAGTGGTACCTGGCCCACCGGGAGGGCTCCGCCTTCCAGGTGGCCGACTGGGAGGGCTTCCGCGACCCGCACCGGCTGACCTACAAGGACTACGTCACGCTCCAGCACGAGCGGGAGGTCCACACCGACCTGCTGATCGACGAGCACGAGGCGGCACGCGGCCTGCACGCGCTGGACCCCGCCTGGGTGACGGTGCTGCGCCGGCTCGCCGTCCCGCTGCGCTTCCCCCTGCACGTGCTGCAGATGACCGCCTCGTACGTCGCCCACATGGCACCGTCCGCGTTCATCACCAACTGCGCCGCCTTCCAGGCCGCCGACGAGGCCCGCCGCGTCCAACGCCTGGCCTACTGGACCAGAGCCCTGGCCGACGCGCACGACGACAGCCTCGCCGAGACCGCCACGGCCCGCACCGCCTGGGAGGAGGACCCCGCCTGGCAGCCGCTGCGCCGCGTCCTGGAAGAACTCCTGACGGTACGGGACTGGGGCGAGGCGTTCACCGCGCTCAACCTCGTCGTCAAACCCGCGCTCGACGTCCTGGTCAACACGTCACTCGCCGAACTGGCCCGGGACAACGACGACATGTTCCTCGCCGACCTGTGCACCGAGTTCCGCCACGACGGCCGTCGCAGCCGCGACTGGACCCGCGCCCTCGTCCGCTACGCCCTGGACCAACGCCCCGACCTCGCGGACGTGTTGCGGAACTGGACGGACACCCGCCGTCCGGACGCCCAGAGGGCCGTCGAGGCACTGGCCGCGCTGTTCGCCCAGGCACCCGTCCTCGTCCCGCCCGAAGACGTCCGCACCGCCGTCGGCGACGAACTGACGTCCCTGCACGCGGACAGCGGCCTGCGTCCGCCGGCCTGACGGCGCCCGGCGCGTCTTACGACCCGACGAGCGCCGGAGCGGAGGCGGGGAGGTAGGGGGTGATGTTGCGCCAGGCGCGCTCGATGTACTCCTCCTTCTCGCCGACCGGGGCGACGTAGTGCAGCGCGTCCTCGGCGGCCTCGTGGCCTTCGAGGCGGGCGATGACCCAGGCGGCGAGGTAGTGCGAGGCGAGGCAGCCGCCGGCGGTGGCGACGTTGTCCTTGGCGTAGAAGGGCTGGTTGAGCACCTCGACGCCGGCCGCGACGACCCAGGGCTTGGTGATCAGGTCGGTGCAGGCGGGGACGTCGTTGAGCAGCCCGAGCCTGGCCAGGACGAGCGCGCCGGAGCACTGCGCCGCGATGAGCTGGCGCGAAGGGTCCAGGCCCCGCAGGACACTCATGATCGCCGGGTCTTCGACGACCTCACGGGTGGCGATGCCGCTGCCGACGATGACGGCGTCGGCGGTGCAGGCCTCCTCCAGCGTGGACATCTGCTCGATGACCACCCCGTTCATGGACGTCACCTTGGGGCTGGGGGTGGCGATGGTGACGCGCCAGTCGTCCTTCTTGATGCGGTTGAGCACTCCGAGCGCGATCAGGGAGTCGAGCTCGTTGTAACCTTCGAAGGTGAGGATGGCGATGTGCATGACGGCTGTCCTTCCAGAGGAGCGCGGAACGACTGCGACGGTACGAACCCGCGAGCAGGACAGTCAAAGAATTGTCATGGATACAATTCGCTCCATGGCAGCCCCGCGCTACAAAGCCCTGGTCGACGCACTCGCCTCCGACATCCGAACGGGGCGCCTCGCCACGGGCACGAGGCTGCCGACCCACCGCGCCCTGGCCGCCCGCGAGGGCATCGCGCTGGTGACCGCGACCCGGGTGTACGCCGAACTGGAAGCCATGGGCCTGGTCAGCCGGGAACAGGGCCGAGGCACGTTCGTCCGCGACCTCGCGGTCCCGCCCGGCCAGGGCATCGACCGGCAACTCGTCGCCACCGACGTGGTCGACCTCAACTTCAACTACCCGTCACTGCCCGACCAGGCCGACCTCCTGCGCCAGGCCCTACGGGAAGTGGCCGTCTCCGGCGATCTCGACTCCTTGCTGCGCTACCAGCCGCACTCGGGCCGACCCCAGGACCGCGCCTCGATCGGACGGCACCTGGGACGCCGGGGCATCACCGCCGACGCGGACCGGATCCTCATCGTCAACGGCGCGCAGCACGGCCTGGCCGTCACGGTCATGGCCACGCTCAACGCCGGCGACGTCGTCGCGGTCGACGCCCTCACCTATCCCGGCTTCAAGGTCCTCGCGCAGGCCTTCCGCCTCGACCTGGAACCCATCCCCACCACCGCCGACGGCCCGAACCTCGACGCCCTGGAGAAGCTGTGCGCCACCCGGCCGGTGCGCGCGGTCTACACCATGCCGACCCTGCACAACCCCCTGGGCTGGGTCATGACGGAAGCCGACCGCCTCCGCCTGATCGGGATCGCCCGACAGCACGGCGTCCTCATCCTCGAAGACGCCTCGTACGCCTACCTGGTCGAGAACCCCCCGCCCCCGCTGGTCGCGACCGCGCCCGACATCACCGTCTACGTCTCCGGCCTCTCCAAGAGCGTCGCCACGGGCCTGCGCGTCGGCTTCGTCCTCGCCCCGCCGGCCACGGTGCCCTCCTTCGAACGCGCGATCCGCTCGACCACCTGGAACACCCCCGCCCTGACCACGGCGATCGCCTGCCGCTGGCTCGACGACGGCACGGTGGACCAGCTGGAGGCACGCAAACGCGAGGACGCCCGGGCCCGCCAGACCCTCGCCGCCCAAGAACTGGCAGGACTGCCTCTCGTCGGCCACCCCTCCTCCTACTTCACCTGGGTACCCCTGCCCGACGAAGCCCGCGCCGACCGCCTCACCGCCACCCTCGCGCGCCACCGCATCTCGGTCACCACCGCGGAGCCGTTCACCACCACGGCCCACATGCCCCAGGCCATCCGCCTCGCCCTGGGCTCGACCGACCTCCCCAGCCTCCGAACGACACTGAGCACGGTACGACGCCTCGCCCTCGAAGACTCCTTCACCTGAACCCGCCCGCGCGCGAGCCGAAACCGGAGGTCCTCCCCGGCCCGGTACCCCGTGTTGCTCAGACGGGGCTGTCCGCCGGGGTGACGCGGGCGAGCGTGCCGATCTCAAGTGCGGTCCACACGGCGCCGTCGGGGCCGACTGCGATGCCGTGCGGTTCGGAGCGGGGAGTGGGCAGGTCGTGGACGGTGACGGAGCCGTCAGGGGTGAGCGTGCCGACGCGGTTGCCCGCCCATTCGGTGAACCAGACGGTGCCGCTGCCGTCGACGGTGACGGCGTGCGGCCGGGCGGCGCGGTCGGGCAGCGGGAACTCGGTGATCCGCCCGTCGGGGTGATCCGGCCGATCTGCCCGGCGGCGATCTCGACGAACCACAGCGCACCGTCGCGTCCCGTGGCGATCCCCACCGGCGCGGCCGCCTCCGTGGGCAGGGGATGGAGGGCGACCGCGCCGTCCATGCCGATCCGGCCGATGGCGTTGCCCTGGTTGAGGGTGAACCACATCCCGCCGTCGCCGCCGGCGGTGATCGCGGACGGGAACGCGCCCGTGACGGGGAGCGGGAACTCGGTGACGCGGCCGTCGACGGTGATGCGGCCGATGCGGTCGGCGGCGGTCTCGGTGAACCACAGCGCACCGTCGGGCCCCGCCGCGATGCCGAACGGCCCGCGGCCGGACGCGGGCAGGTCGAACTCGTCGACGTCGCCGTCGGTGGTGATCCGCCCGATCCGGCCCGCCCGGTACTCGGTGAACCACAACGCGCCGTCCGGACCAGGGGTGATGACGGTCGGTCCGCAGTCGGGGTCGAGCCGGTGGCCCGTCGGCTTCTCGCCGGGGACGAACCGGCCGATGTGGCCGCTGTGGACGAGGGTGAACCACAGCGCGCCGTCCGGGCCCGTGGTGAGGGCGTAGGGCCCGGCCGCGCTGTCGCCCACCGCGTGCTCCTCGATGGTCACATGGGTCACAGGGCCCTCCCCGGGGCGTCGTGCTCGGCGGCGATGCGGGCGATGTCGGCCGGAGTCCCGGCCATGATGGTACGGGCGTGCTCGGTGACCAGCTCGGCGGGCCAGTCCCACCAGGCGGCGCGCCGCAGCCGTTCGACGTCGGCCTCGTCGTAGCGCCGCCGGATCGGCCGGGCCGGGTTGCCGCCGACGATCGTGTACGGCGGGACGTCGACGGTGACCACCGCGCCGGCCGCGATGACGGCGCCGTCGCCGATCCGTACGCCGGGCATGACGGTGGCCCGGTAGCCGAACCAGACGTCGTTGCCGACCACCGTGTCGCCCCGGCTGGGCATGGCGGTGACGATGTCCAGGGTCTGCTCGGTCCACCGGCCGCCGAACATGGTGAACGGGTAGGTGGACACCCCCATCGTCGGATGCTCGGCCCCGGCCATCAGGAAGGTGGTCCCGAGGCGATCGCGCAGTACTTGCCGATGACGAGGCGTTCCGGGCCGTAGGCGTACAGGACGTTGCGGCGCTCGAACTCCGTGGCGCCGTCGGGATCGTCGTAGTACGTGTACTCGCCCACGTCGATGGTCGGCGAGGTGACCAGCGGCTTGAGGAACACCACGCGCTCGTGCGCGGGCAGCGGGTGGAGGGTGGTCGGATCAGGTGACAAGGTGTGTCCTTCGCTGGAGCGGGAACCGGATGCGGCAGAAGCAGGGCTGGAGATGATCGTGGTCTAGTTCGGGCTGTTCGCGGACGCCCCGTTCGAGGCGGTGACCGCATCCGGACCGGCGGAACGCCGCGGGGCCGCGGAGCCCTCCGCGGGCTTGGACCTCGCCAGCCACAGACCGGTGAACACGGCGGCGGCCAAGGTGAGGGCGCCGGCCACGGCGAAGGCGCTGTCGAGGCCGGCCCCGAAGGAGGCGCCGCCGGACTGCCGGGCGCGGACGACGGCTCCGAGCACCGCCACGCCGAGCACCGCACCGATCTGCCGGGTGGTGCTGCTGATGCCCGACGCGAGGCCGCCTTCCTGCGGGCTGACCGCCTGGATGGCGGCTCCCGTCAGCGGGGACATGGTCAGGGCGAAGCCGACGCCGACGACCCCCAGCCGCCACCACACGTTCCCGTAGCCGGTGTCGGCGTGCACCGTGCCGAGCGCGAGGAGACCCAGACCCGCCAGGGCCAGCCCGACGGTGACCACGACGCGGAAGCCGTACCGTGCGGCGAGCCGGCCCGCGTACGGGCTGACGACCACCATGGCGAGGGAGAGGGGAAGGGTCCGCAGACCGGCGACCAGGACCGAACTGCCCTGGACGTACACGAAGAACTGGGAGAAGAAGAACGACGAGCCCATGAGGGCGAACCCCACCACGACCATGGCGGTGTTGGACACGGTGAACAGCCGCTGACGGAACAGCCGCAGCGGCAGCATCGGCGCCGAGCGACGCGCCTCGACCACGACGAAGCCTGCGAGGAGGACCGCCGCGACGGCGAAACCGCCCAGGATCACCGGCGACGTCCAGCCGCGGGCACCACCCTCGATCAGCCCGTAGGTCAGCGCCCCACCCCAGAACGGACAGTACCGTCCCGGGACGTCGATCGCGGGGGCATTCGGATTGCGGGCCTCTTCGAGACTGCGCAGACCGACCAGCAGAAGCACCACGCCGATGGGCAGGTTGACCAGGAAGATGGCGGGCCACCCGAAGGCGTCCGTCAGCACGCCACCGGCCACGGGCCCCGCGGCCAGACCGATTCCGCTGAGTCCCGCCCACAGCCCGATCGCCTTCATCCGTTCCCGCGGCACGGGATACGCGGCGGCGAGCAGCGCCAGCGAGGCGGGGCTCAGTGCCGCGCCCCGACGCCCTGCAGCACCCGGCCGACGACCAGCCAGCCGAGCGACGGCGCGAGGCTGCACAGCACCGACGCGGCGGTGAAGACCGCCACACCGGTCAGGTACACCCGCTTGCGGCCGAACCGGTCGGCGAAGACGCCGCCGGACAGCAGCAACATGGCGACCAGCAGGACGTACGCGTCGACGATCCACTGCAGACCGGTCAGCCCGTGTGCAACCGGTGCTGCATGTCGAGCAGCGCCGCTCCGACGATCGTGTTGTCGAGCAGGACCATGAACTGACCCAGACAGGTCACCGTGAGCAGCACGGCCCGGTTCGATCGACTGCCCAAGGCCATGTGCGATGCGGTCATGGGGATTCCTCTCCGTCGCGCGGTGCGCCCGGCGACACACCAGCCCTCTAACGCAGTCAGTGACTGCGTTAGGAGACTGTAGGGAGGGTCACCCCATAAACGCAAGCCGTGGCTGCGTTAAGGTGAGAACATGAACGAGCAGCAGCGAGCCCGGCGCCCCGGCGGCCGCAGCGCCCGCGTCGGCGCGCAGGTGCACCAGGCCGTCACCGACCTCATCAGCGAACGCGGCTACGGCAACTTCACCGTCGGCGACATCGCCGCCCGCGCCGGCGTGGCCGACAGCAGCGTCTACCGCCGCTGGGGCAACCTGGAGACCCTGCTCACCGACGTGACGCTCACCCGCCTCAACGCGCGGTCCCCGATGCCCGACACTGGAAGCCTGGCCGGCGACCTGCGCACCTACGCCGCCCAAGTCGCCCGCGAAATCACCGGCCCCGACGGCCTGGCCCTGGTCCGCCTGGCCGTCGCCCTGTCAACACCGGCCGCCAGGGCCAACAGGCCGCCGACGACCTCCGCGCCGAACGCACACGCCAACTGCAGTCCATGCTCGACCGCGCCGGCGAACGCGGCGAGCAGGCACCCGACGCGCTCGACGTCCTCGACCACATCCTGGCCCCGATGTACATCCGCGTCCTGTTCGGCATGGTCCCGCTCACCCCGGACTACATCGACGGTCTGGTCGACCGACTGCTGTGACTCCGACCCGGTCTCCGGGATCACCTCCCGGACGTGGCGCCTCGGCGGCCATGGCCGACTCCGCCGGTCCCGTCGAGGATCCGGGCGCCCGTCGGGCGGGGGAGCGGGCGGGGGAGTGGGTGGGTCAGGGCACGTATCAGGGCACGTACACGTACCAGGGGGTCCAGGTGGAGCCCTCCTGCTGCGCGTAGATCTGGGTGCCTCCGGCGGTGGCGGCGTAGACGCGGTGGTATCCGAAGCTGCGGATCTGTGTGCCGAGCATGGTCCAGGCGACTCCGTCGCTCACCCGGACGGGTCCGTTGCTGCTGCCGGAGATGCGGTAGACGTAGTTGTTCGGCGGGCTGATGAAGAAGACCTCGTCCCTGATGCCGTCACCCGTCCAGTCCGCGTTCAGGTACGCGTCGGCGCGGCAGACCACGGGGACGGTGTGTCCCCACGCCGTGATCTGGCAGGTCCCCGACGGGGCCGAAGGGGCCGGGGTGGACGGGGCCGGGGTGGAAGGGCCCGGGGCGCGGGTCGCTGCCTGGGACGTGGTCGCGGTGACGAGGACGGCGCCGAGGATTCCGCACATCATCAGTGCCGGTTTTCGCATACGCATGGGTGCCTTCCGTGGCCGGGCCGTTCGGAATTCCGGTTACGCGCCCCAGAAGGGGTTGAGGACCCATCGGGTGTACCAGGTTTCGGTCGGGACCTGGGAACCGTAGATCTGGACGCGTGCGTATGCCAGGGTTTCGCCGTCCTGGAAATAGGTGAGGAAGACGTCACGCCATTCGTGGCAGGCTTTGTCGCCGATCGGAACCCGGAACACGGTGGGTGCGATCCGCACTTTTCCGTCGACGTATCCCTGGAGCACGGCGGTCGCCTGGTTCTTGTCCGCGGGAGTCGCGTCGCACAGTTGCAGGGTGATGTCTTCGAGACGGTTGGCGTTGACCCATTGGCCGCTCCAGTCCACTCTGATTCCGTCTCCGCTTCCGGAGGGAACTGGGTGGCGGCCGAGGCGGAATGCGACAGGACCGTGGCCGACGCGCACACGATTCCGGTCAGGACGGCGACGCTTTTGAACGCGAACTCGTTCACCTTCACGGCACCGGACTCCTTGGCGGGGTGGTGTGTGTTTATTGGGCGAGGATGAGGGTGGCGGGGGTGTTGGTGGGGTGGTAGGTGATGGTGGTGTAGCCGGCTTGGGTGAGCCAGGTGGTGTAGTCGTGGCGGGTCCAGGTGTTGCCGGTGTTGCTTTTGAGGAGCATTTCGGAGGCGAAGAGGAGGGGGAAGGTGGGGCCGGTGCGGTGGTTGTCGAGGATGTAGTCGCAGATGACGAGGGTGCCGTGGGGTTTGAGGGTGTGGCGGAGTTTGGTGAAGGTGTGGGTGTTGTTGTGGGGGCTTTCTTGGTGGGCGATGTGGGAGTAGAGGGCGATGTCGTAGGTGTGGGGGGGGAGGGGGGTGGTGTGGAAGTCGCCGTTGAGGGGGGTGAAGCGGTCGGCGAGGTCGTGTTGGGTGAGGAGGCGTTGGGCGATGTTGTTGATGGGTTCCCAGTCGAGTTGGGTGGTGTGGGCGGTGGGGTTGAGGCGGAGCCAGACGGAGGAGAAGATGCCTGATCCGCCGCCGACGTCGAGGATGGCGAGGTTGTCGCGGCCTGGGATGTCGAGGGCTTCGGCGGCGGTGTGGGCGGCGGTGACGGAGAGGCCGGCGATGGCGGTGACGACTTTTTCCCAGTGGGGGTTGTCGGCGATTTCGACCATGGGGCCGGCGGGGGGTTGTCCGGTGGTGAAGATGTCGAGGCGGTCGGTGAGTTTGTCCATTTCGGCGAGTTTGAGCTGGGCGAAGCCGCTGATGTCGGTGGGTTTGCCTTCGACGAGGTAGAGGTCGGTTTCGGGGGTGTTGTGGTAGGTGGTGCCGTTGTCGGTGGTGAGGAGGCCGAGGCCGAGGAGTCCGTCGAGGAGGGTCTGGAGGCCGCGGGGGGCCATGCCGGTTTTGTGGGCGAGGTCGGCGGGGGTGGTGAGGCCGTGGTGGATGTGGGTGAACAGGGAGTTTTGGGTGGCGACGGCGAGGAGGCCGGTGGCCCAGTAGCCGCTGGCGATTTCGAGGATGCGGCCGGGGGAGGGCAGGGGGGTGGGCTGGGGGGTGGGCTGGTGGGTGGTCATGGTGTCCTTCGGTTTCACGGGGTGGCGGGGGCGGTGTGGTTCACAGGGTGGCGGGGGTGGTGTGGTGGCGGGGGGCGGGGATGGTGGGTGTGGTGGGGGTGTGCCAGCGGCCGACGGCCATTTCGGCGGTGATGCCGGGGCCGAAGCCGGCGATGAGGCCGGTGGCGTGGGGGGTGAGGGTGTTTTCTTCGAAGAGGCGGCGCAGGGCGTCCAGGACGACGGCGCTGGCGATGTTGCCGTATTGGGTGAGGGTGGCGGAGCTGTGGCGGAACATGTGGGGGTCGACGCCGAGGTAGGTGCTGAGGTCGGTGAGGATGCGGGGGCCGCCGGCGTGGATGATGTAGAAGTCGAGGGCGGCGATGTCCCAGCCGTGGCCGGCGGCGAGGTCGCGCAGGACGGGGGCGAGGGGTTGCATGGTGCCCGGGACGCGGCGGTCGAGCTGGAAGTGGAAGCCGGTGGGGCGGACGGCGTAGGAGATCCAGTCCTCGGTGTGGGGGATGATGTGGGAGGCGTTGCGTTCCAGGGACATGCCGGTGCCGCCCTGGCCGCGGACGACGGCGGCGGCGACGGCGTCGCCGAACAGGCCGTCGGAGAGCAGTGAGCCGATGTTGTCGTCGTCGGGCTGGTAGCACAGGGAGCACAGTTCGCAGGAGACGATCAGTACGTTGCTGTGCGGGTAGGCGGTGCAGAAGTCGTGGGCGCGGTTGATCGCGGCGCCGCCGGCAGCGCAGCCGAGCTGGGCGATGGGGATCTGCCGGGTGTCGGTGCGAAAGCCCATGTTGTTGATGAGCCAGGCGGTCATCGAGGGCATCATGAATCCGGTGCAGGACACGAAGATGATCGCGTCGATGTCCCGGGCGGTCAGCTGGGCGTTGGCCAGGGCCTCTTCGATGACTCGGGGGCAGCGTTTCTTGGCTTCGGTCTCGAAGGTCTTGTTGCGCTGTTCGAGGCCGGGGTGGCGCAGGGTCTGCTCGATGGGCTGCACGATGTGCCGTTTGACCACACCGGTGTTGCGGATCAGCCGCAGTGCCAGGGGCAGCTGGGGTTTGCCGTGGTGGGTCTCTTCGGCGAACTTCAGGGTTTCTTCCATGGTGATGACGTGTTCGGGCACGTCCACCGACGGTTTGCATATGGTTGGCATGTCCGTGGAGTCCACCTTCTGAGGAGACGGCGCGCGGTTTCGGCAGCTCCCTACCCTCGCCGGTCGCGCTTGTGGGCGGCTTGACGCGGGCTTGGGCACACTCCCCTGCGGCCCTGCGGTCCTGCGGTCCTGCGGTCCTGCGGTCCTGCGGTCCTGCGGTCCTGCGGTCCTGCGGTCCTGCGGTCCTGCGGTCCTGCGGTCCTGCGGTCCTGCGGTCCTGCGGTCCCGTGGCTCCGTGGCTGCGTGGTCGTGCGGCCGTGTGCGCCGGCCGGCTCTCCTTCTCTGGGGGTGCCGGGGCGTTGCCGGCCGGTGCCGTGGTTCCCGGTGCGGGTGGTGCCGGGCGGCGGGCGGGCTGCCCTCCTGGCTGTGGTGCGGGGCCGTCGTCGGCCGGGGACGGGGTGTGGGGCGGGCCGGCTGCGGGGCTGTTGCCGGCCGGTGGTGGCGTCGCCGGCAGCGGGCGGGACCGGGCTGTTCCCGGCTGGTGCGGGGTGCCGCCGGTCCCGGCAGCCGTCCTCGGTTCTCCGGTCCCGGCGGCCTTCCCCGGTTCTGCGGTTCTGCCGTTCCGTCAAGCCGGCTGCTGCCGGATGGCAGTCGGGCTGTTTCCGGTTCTGCCGGACTGTCAGGGCGGCTGTTCCAAGAGGGTAGTTGGATGTGTCTGGTTCTGCGGGGCTGTCAGGCCGGCTGTTCCGGGCCGGTGCGGGGCCGTACCTGCTTCTGCCGTGCCGTCGGGCAGGGTGTTCCCGGCCGGTGCCGGGCGGTGTTACCGGTTGTTCCGGGGTGGCGGGCGGGCCGTCCCGGGCCGTGGCTGCCGGTGCTGTATGTGGTCCGGGCTGTGGCCGGTCCGGGAGCTGTCGCGGGCGAGTGACGGGCCGTTCCCGGCCGGTGCGGGGCGGTTCCGTTCCCGGCAGGGCGTCCCCGGCGGGTGCGGGGGCGGGTGCGGGGCCGTTTCCGGTCCGCCGGGCGAGCTCGTGCCGGCTCTTCCGGGGTGCCGGGCGGCCGGTCCCCGGCCGGTACCGGGTTCTGCCGGGTGGCCGGTGCCGGGCCGTGGGTGGGCCGGGGTGGGTCTGGCGGTGCCGGGCCGTCACCGGGTGTCGTGGTGGCGGCGGTTGTCGCCGGTTCCGGTGGCGCTGCCGGGCGGGGTGGTGCTGGGCCGGGTGGGGTCGGGCGGTGCCTCCGGCTCGGGGTGGGTGCCGGCCGGTGCCGGGTGCCCGGCCGTTCCGGCGCGGCTGCCCCGCCGCCTCCTGCGCCCGCACTCCCTGCCCCTGCCCCGCCACCCTTGCACCCGCACCCCCTGCCCCCTCCGCCCTCTCCGCCTCCTGCGCCCGCACCCCTGCCACCCTGTGCCCGCGCCCCTGCTCCTCCTGCGCTGCCTGTGCCTCCTGTGTCTTCTGTCCGGTCCGGGCGGGGGCGGTGCCGGCCGGCGGGGTGCCGTCGAGCCTCCGGCCGGTCCAGGCGGCTCAGGCGGTCCGGGCGGCCCAGGCGGTCCGGGCGGTTCTGGTGGTCGGGGTGGTTCTGGTGGTCGGGGTGGGGTGGGTGCCGGCCGGTGGGGCGGGGGTGGTGGTTACCGGTCAATTGGTGGGTGGTTACCGGTCGTTGCGGGGGTGGGGGATGGGGGTGGGGGGTTGTCAGTGGTCCTGGCGGGCGATGATCTCTTCGAGCATGCGGCGCAGGGTGTCGATGTCGTCCTGGCCGAGGTGGCGGGCCCACATGCGTTCCATGTCGCCCAGGATGCGGGCGGCGGCGAGCTGGCCGGCCCGGCCGTGTTCGGTGAGGCGGATGAGTTTGGCGCGCCGGTCGCGGGGGTCGGGGTGCGTTCGACGTAGCCGTGGCGTTCGAGTTCGTCGACGACCTCGGCGATGGCCTGTTTGGTGAATCCGGAGCGTTCGGCCAGGGCGGTCAGCCGGGTGCCGTCGGGGTCGATGAACCGGAAGACCGAGCCGTGGCGGAAGCGGATCTCCTCGAAGCCCTCCTCGTGCAGGTGCCGGTGGAGCCGGTCGATGGTGAGGTCCTTGGCCTGCGCGAGCAGGTGGGCAGCGGCACCTGCGGTCCGCCGGGTTCGTGTACTGGGGTGGTCATCTCGGGCCGCCTTCCGGACACAGCCAAGTCGTCAGGGGCTTGACTAAAAAGTAGTAAGGTTGCTTGACTAACTTTAGCGGCATCACCACCTCGGCCGCGAGGTGACGACGTGACGCCGGCCTTGGAAGGAAGAGAGCCATGAGCGCTTCGGGCGGGGACAACCGCGACACCACCACCAGCAGTGACTTCGACCAGGCCGTGGAGGCCTTAGCCCGGCAGGTCAAGGGCACCGTGCTGACCCCGCGGGACGAGGGCTACGACGCGGAGCGCGCCGGGAACCAGACCGGCCGTACCCACCGGCCCGCGGTCCTGGTCGGCGCCAGCGGCCCCGCCGACGTGCAGCAGGCCGTCGTCTTCGCCGCCCGCCACGGCCTGCCGGTGGCGGTCCAGGGCACCGGACACGCCCTGGGCGCCGTCGCCTCCGAGGGCGGCGTCCTGATCAACACCTCCCGCATGACCGGCGTCCGCATCGACACCGACACCGCCACCGCCTGGGTGGCCGCCGGGGTCAGCTGGGACCAGGTCATCCACGAGGCCGCCCCGCCGGCCTGGCCCCGCTGGCCGGCTCCGCCCCCGGCGTCGGCGTGATCTCCTACACCCTGGGCGGCGGCCTGGGACTGCTCTCCCGCCGCTACGGATACGCCGCCGACCACGTCCGCGGCATCGACGTCGTCACCGCCGACGGCCGGCTGCGGCACGTCACCGCCGTCTCCGACCCCGACCTGTTCTGGGCCCTGCGCGGCGGCCGCGACAACTTCGGCGTGGTCACCGGGATCGAGATCGGCCTCATGCCCGTCGCCACCCTCTACGGCGGCGGCCTGTTCTTCGACTACGCCCAGGCCCGCGAGGTCCTGGACACCTACACCGCCTGGTCGGCCGGCATGCCCGAGGAGATGACCTCCTCCTGGCCGTGATCTCCTTCCCCGACGCGCCCGTCCTGCCGCCGCTGCGCGGCCGCCACGTCCTGCACGTACGCATCGCCTACTCCGCCGACGACCTCGGCCAGGGCAGGACCTCATCGCCCCGCTGCGGGCACTGGGCCCGTTCAACGACACCGTCCGCGAACTGCCCTACACCGAGGTCGGCACCATCCACAACGACCCGCCCGTGCCCGGCTCCTTCGAGTCCGCCACCACCCTGCTCGGCGCACTCGGCCCCGACGCCGTCACCGCCCTGCTGGACCTGGTCGGACCCCACGCCCCCGTCCCGCACGTCGTCGAACTGCGCCACCTCGGCGGCGCCCTCGCCCGCCCGGCCGCCGTCCCCAACGCCGTCGGCCACCGCGACGCCCACTACCTGCTCAACGTCGTCTCGCGCCTGGAGCGCGCCGACCTCGCCGACATCCAGCCCGCCCACGAACACCTCCTGCAGGCCCTGGCCCCTGGAGCACCGGCGGCCGCGCCCTGACCTTCCTCAACGGCCGGCGCGACGCCGAACACGTCCGCTCCGCCTACCACCCCGAGGACTACCGGCGCCTTACCGAGATCAAGGCCGCCCACGACCCCGGCAACCTCTTCCGCCTCAACCACAACATCCCGCCGGCCACCCCCGCGTAACCCCCGGCCGGCACCCCCGGCGGGCCCCGCCCGCCGGGGACACCCCGCCCGCCCGGCACCCGGCCGGGACACCCCGGCAGCCTCCCCGCCCGGCGTGTCCCGGCCGCACGCGTCCCCGCCCCGCCCCGTCCGTTCCCGCCGCCCCGCCCCGCCCCGCTCCGTCCGGTCCCGGTGCCCGGCCCGATGCGTCCGCCCCGCCCGCCCCCGGGGCCGGCCCGCCGGCAGGCATCCGGCACCCGGGCCGTACACCGCCGGGGCCGTAGACCACCCCGTGCCCCGGGCCGTACCCGCCCAAGACGTCCGTCGTACCCGCCCGGAACGTCCGCCGTGTCCGCCCGACACCCGGGCCGCAGGCCGCCGTTGCGCTCCCGGAGCCCGGAGCCCGGAGCCCGGAGCCGGGCCCGGAGCCCGGAGCCCGGAGCCCGGAGCCCGGAGCCCGGAGCCCGGAGCCCGGAGCCCGGGCCCGGAGCCCGGAGCCCGGAGCCCGGAGCCCGGAGCCCGGAGCCCGGCCCGCCAGTACGCCGGTACGCGTCCGGTGCCCCGGGCCGTGCCCGCTCCGTACGCCCAGCCCTCCGCCACCCCGTACTCCGGCCTCCCTTTTCGGGGTCGGGGTCGGGGTCGGGTGCGACGCGAACGGCCGGACAGGTCCCCCTTGTTTCGGGGTCTGTCCGGCCGTTCGTCGGCTCGGGCCCGGCCCGGGGTGCGGGCCGGGCCGGGGGTGGGGGGTCAGCGTTTTTCGGGGCCGAGGTGGACGGGAAGGCCGGTGACGGAGTTGGAGAAGATGGAGGGGACGGGCTGGAGGTCGGCGGGGTCGACGGCGAGGCGGAGCTGGGGGTAGCGGGCGAACAGCGGGGGCAGGGCGGCCATGGCCTCGAAGCGGGCCAGGGCGGGGCCGATGCACACGTGGGGGCCGGTGCCGAAGGCGAGGTGGCGTTTGACGGGCCGGGTGATGTCGAATCGGTCGGCGCTCTGGCCGTACTGGCCCGGGTCGCGGTTGACGCCGCTCCACGGGGCCAGGATGGCGTCGCCCTTGGGGATGGTGACGCCGGCGAGGGTGATGTCCTCGGTGGGGAAGCGGGCGGGAAGTTGCCCACCGGGGAGTCCCACCGCAAGGTCTCCTCCACGACCTCGCTCCACAGGCCCATGCCGCCCTCACGGACCATCGCCAGCTGCTCGGGATGGGTCAGCAGTGCCCGGGTGGCGTTGACGATCAGGCTGATCGAGGTCTCGTGACCGGCGCCGATCAGCGTCCACAGGGTGTCCTCGAGTTCCTCGTCGGTGAACGCCTCCTCGCCCTCCTCGGTCCCGGCGGCCAGCAGCGCGCTGGTCAGGTCGTCGGCCGGCTCGGCGCGCCGCATCGCGAACAGCCGGGTGAACAGCTCGTGCCGTTCGGCCTGGGAGGCCAGGAACTGCTCGGCGGTGGTGTCGGCCCGGATGACGCTGTCGATCAGCTCGCGGAACCGCGACCACCAGGCCTCGGGTATGCCGATCAGCTCGCAGATCACCTGCATGGGGAACGGGTAGGCGTAGTGCTTGCGCAGGTCGACCGTGCCGTCGGGCCCGGCCTGGCGCGGCAGGTCGTCCAGCATGCCGGCCACGATCTGGTCGATCCGGGGACCCATGCGCTCCACCCGGGTACGGGTGAAGGTCCGGGTCAGCGGACGGCGCAGCCGCCGGTGTTCCGCCCCGTCCCGGGCCATCATGTTGTTCAGCCGGATCATGCCCAGCAGCGGCCAGTCGTCGGGGATCTCCCCGCGCCGCAGCGCCTCCCAGTTGCGCCAGTCCCGCCCCACCCGCGGATCGGCCGACAGCTCGGCCAGCAGCGCGTAGTCGGTGACCACCCACATGCGCACCCCGCCGGGAAGCACGGCCCGCACCACCGGGCCCAGGCCGCGCATCAGCGCCGCCTCGCCGTGACGGTCGGCGCCCGACGGGTCGATGGGGAACAGCGGCACCGAGGCCGTGCTGAGCGTCGTGTCGGTCATGGCGACGTTCCTCCTGGCTTGCTTGAGACCGGATCGCGGCGGCTCGAGTCCGGATCACGGCCGGCTCGAGCTCGGATCGAAAATGCCACCAGGACCCGCTTGAAAACGACTAACCGCCCACCACAGTCCGCAGGTCACACCCCTCTTCCCCTTCTGCCCGCCCCGCCCGCCCCGCAGGGTGGCCGCGGGCGCGTACGGCCGTTCGACCGGGACTCCACGAGGCGCTGCTAGCTTCCGGCCCCGACTCCGGCGCGGCACCGGCAACGCGCGGGCGACAGCCCCGGCCGCGCGCGCGAGGAAAACGAACAACACGTACGTGATGGGGAGTGCCGCCATGAGCACACCGAGCACACCGAGCACACCGAGCACGCCGGGCACACCGGGCACAGCGAACGCGCCGGGCACGCCGGGCACATCGAACGCGCCGGGCACGCCGGCACACCGAGCGCGCCGGGCACGCCGAGCACATCGAGCGCGCCGGGCACACCGGGCACATCGAGCGCGCCGGGCACACCGGGCACATCGAGCGCCCCGGGCGCGCCGGGCGACCGCGGCGTCCGCCCGCAGCAGGAGGCCGCACGCGAACTCAGTCCGGGCGAACGCTGGTACTGGATCATCGACCAGCTCTCCACGCTCAACGTCTGCGCCCGCGTCCGTATCCGGGGCGAGCTGTCCGCCCGGGACCTGCGCACCGCGCTGGCCGCCCTGCAGCAGCGCCACCCGCAGCTGCGCACGGCCATAGCCGCCGGCCCGTCGCAGCCCGGCGGCCCGCGGTTCGTTCCCACCACCCGGCCCGTCCTGCTGCGCGAGATCGTCCTGGACGCCCCCAGGAGTCGTACTGGGCCGACGAGATCGACGCCCGCGAACTGGCCGAGGCGGTCGACTGGAAGAACGGGCCGCTGGCCCGCGCCGTCCTGATCAGCACCCCCGACCGCCGCACCCACGACCTGCTGCTGACCGTGCCGCACTCCATCGCCGACGGCACCACCGCCCTGTCCCTGCTGCGCCAGTGGGTCCACCTCACCGCCCAGCCCCCGCCGCCCCCACCGCCCCCGCCCCTGCTGCCGGTGGGGGCTGGGCGGTTTCCCCGAGCCGTTCGAAGCCCTCTTCCCGCCCCGCCCCGGCCCGGCCACCCGCCCCGCCCCCGCCCGGCAGGAGGCGGGGCAGGAACCAGGAGAGGAGGGGAGGTGGGGAGGTGGGCCGGCTGCGGCCGGAACGGTTCGTGCCCTTCGGCCGGCGCCGCACCCGCATGCTGCACCGTTCGCTCGGCGGAGACGTCCTGGACCGCCTCACGGCCGCCTGCCGGCGGGAGGGAACCACCCTGCACGGCGTGCTCGCCGCCGCCCTGGCCTGCGCGGTCGCCCACGACGCCCAGGCCGCGCCCCGGTCCTGGTTCGCGGTCGGCTCCCCGCTGTCCCTGCGCGACGAACTCAGCCGCGAGGTCCATCAGGACGAGGCCGGCTGCTACGTCTCGGCCCTGCACTCACAGGTCCGCTACCAGCCCGACGACGTGTGGGCGATGGCCCGGTCCATCAACGACGACCTCGCCGCCCGCAAGAAGCACGGCGAGCAGTACGAGGTGTTCGACCTGCTCGCCGCCCAGGGACCGGCCGGCACCGCCGACAGCGAGCCCTTCATCCGGCACTTCGAGGAGAACGGCCCCTTCAACTTCTTCGTCTCCAACATCGGCCGCTTCGCCTTCCCCACCGAACTGCCCGCCGCGGCAGGCACCTGGCAGCTGTCCGGCGCCCAGTTCGTCGGCGGGATCTCGGTGGTCGGCTACCTGGGCTCCTCGGTGACCACCAGCCAGGGCCGCCTGTCGTGGAACTTCACCCACATCGAGGGAGCCGTCTCGGCCGGACGCGCCCGGCGCATCGCCGACGACAGCGTCCGCCGGGTCACCGCCGCGGCCGGAAACTGACCAACCCCCCGCCCCGAAGCAGACACCACCCGCGGCAGGAAACGGTCACCGGAAGGAAAACGCACCGGCCGAAAAAAAGACACCCGGCCGGAAAGCGGCAGCCCGCGGGAAAGAGGCACCGGCCGGAAAGAGCCACCCGGCCGGAAAACATTTGAAGAAACGAAGAAAGGAGGGGCCGGCCGCGGTCGCACCGGGACGATCCGCCCGGTGGCCGCGGCCGGCCCCCCTGCTTTTCTTTTTCCGCCGGGTCAGCGCAGCTTGAGCGCCAGCTGAACACCCTGGTGCACCGGAAGCGTCACCGACAGATACCCGTTCGCCGGGTCGTCGATGTAGGCGCGGAACTCCTCGTAGACCCCGCGGCCGATGTCCAGGTCGACATCGTCGATCACCACCAGCGCGCCGGGCCGCAGCCGCGGCTCGACCACCCGGAGGATCGGCAGCCGCAGGTCCAGCCACCCGTCCAGCAGCACCAGGTCCACCGGGCCGGACAGGTCCTTGAGCGTCTCGCGGGCGTCACCGACCCGCAGGTCGACCAGGTCGTCCAGGCCCGCGGCGGCGAAGTTCTCCTTCGCCTTGCGGGCCTTGTCCTGCTGCAGCTCGGTGGTGACCACCCGGCCGCCGCCGTTGTCACGCACCGCGGACGCCAGGTACAGCGTCGAGATCCCGAACGACGTGCCGAACTCCACCACCGTGCGCGCCTGCACCGCCCGGGTCAGCAGATACAGCAGCCGGCCGCCCTCCCGGGACACCGACATGATGATGTCCTTGGTGCGCTCGGCCAGCTCCGCGGCGCTCATCCCGGCCGGGAACTCACCGCCCAGGTCCACCCCGGCCGCCGCCCACTCGGCCGCCAGATCCTGCTCGTCCTCCGCTGCCAGCAGCCGGTTCAGCGTCGCGGCGACAACATCCGATTCCAACGTCGAAGACATGGACACAACCCTCCTCGTCTCATACGGCCACGGCCCTGGCCGGGCCCTTCACCTTCAGGGAACGACAACCGTCTTGCCGGCGAGCTTGAACACGGCGAGGTCCTCATGGACCCCCCGCAGCTCCGCCAGCGGACGGCGCTGCGCCACGTGCACCCGCACCTCGCTGGCGTCCACCTTCGCCACCAGCTCGGCCAGCCGGGCCGCGTCACTGCGCCCGAACACCTGCGCGTTGCGCACCCCGCGCCCGGTCTGCGCCACACCCGGCGGCACGGTGTTGGCGAACACGCCGCCGTCCACCACCAGATCCACCAGCTTGTCCAGCTCCTCCTGCTGCGGCAGGAACACCAGGTTCAGCACCACGTCGAACCGCTCACCGGCCACCGCCTCCACCACCGGGGTGGCGGTGTAGTCGATGACCCGCCCCGCCCCGTAGGACGCGACCCGCTCGGCGCTGCCCGGACCGGCGGTCGCCGTCACCGACGCCCCGGCCTGCGCCGCGAACTGCACCGCGTACCCGCCCACCGCACCGCCGGCGCCGTTGATCAGGACGCTCTGCCCCGCGCTCAGCCCGGCGTGCTCGAACAGCGCCTGCCAGGCGGTCAGCGCCACCGACGGCAGCGCCGCCGCATCGGCCAGCTCCACCCGCGCCGGAGCGCCCGCCAGCACCTCGGCCGGCGCCACGGCGTACTCCGCGGCCGCGCCGGGACCCGCGATCGGCAGCCACGCCACCACCGCGTCCCCCTCGCTCCAGCCCTCCACGCCCTCGCCGACCTCGGTGATCACACCGGCGACGTCGTAGCACGGCACGTGCGGCAGCGCCAGGTCGAACACCTCCCTGACATAGCCCGCGCGCAGCGACGCGTCGACCGGGTTGACCGCCGCGCCCGCCACCCGCAGCACGACCTGGCCCGCACCGGCCCGGGGAACGTCCGCCTCCTCGTGGACCAGGACATCGGCATCACCATAGGAATGGAAACGCACTGCCTTCATGATCAGACTCCTCGTCATTTCTCAGAACTCGGGCGGCTCAATTCCGGCGGCATCACCCATCACGGCCCGGCCGCACCGTCTTTCCGTTTCCCCGCGGCATCCGCCGGATCACTGAGCACCCCTCAGTTATTAGCATCAAGACCGCGACGCCGACCAGATGAATCAGCGTCACCCCAGCACGCTTCTAGGAATACTCAAGCCGCCTTTGAACAGGTGTCCGTAGCGTCGGCCAACGATCCCTGACAACCGGGGTGGAAACCGGCGGCACCCGCCTTTCGGCCCCGCGCCGCCGCGCACGACCCGGTCCACGGCTATCCGGAAGGGCTCAGCATGACGACCACCACGCTCGTCACCACCGCACCGCGCCCGGACACGGCACGATGACCGGCACACCCCCACCCCGGGGCGCGCCGGACGCCCGCCCACCGCACGCTTCCACGCCCTCGGCCCCGTCCAGGCCTCCCTGGCCGGCCGGCCCGTCGACCTGGGCGCCCCAAACAGCGCACCCTGCTGGCCCTGCTGGTCAGCCAGGCCAGCCGGACGGTCAGCACCGACGTCATCCTCGAAGCCCTGTGGGAAGGAAACCCGCCGCCCTCGGCGATGACCTCCCTGCAGGCCTACGTGGCCAAACTCCGCAAGGTCCTCGAACCCCACCGCGCGCCGCGCACCCCGCCACCGTGCTGCGCACCTGCCCCGGCGGCTACCTGCTGGACGCCCCGCCCGCCGACATCGACGTCCACCGCTTCACCCAGCACGCCGAGACCGGCCGCCGCGCCCGCGACCGCCGGGACCCGCGCGCCGCGCTGCACGCCTTCGACGCCGCCCTGGCCCTGTGGCGCGGACGGCCCTTCACGGAAGTCAGCGGTGTCTCCTGCGTCGTGCCGGAGGTGGCACGCCTGGAGGAGACGCGGCTGGCGGTCGTGGAGATGCGCTGCGCGGCCCTGCTGGCCCGGGGAGCCCACGAGGTGGCCGTGGCCGAACTGCGGGCCTTCGTCCAGGCCAACCCGCTGCGCGAGTACGGCTGCGAACTGCTGAGCCTGGCCCTGTACCGGGCGGGCCGCCAGGCCGACGCACTGGAGACCCTCCGGTCCCTGCAGACACGCCTGTCGGAAGAACTGGGCGTCGACCCCACCCTGCGGCTGCAGCACATGCGCCAGCAGATCCTCCACCAGGACCCGGACCTGGACTGGCAGCCCGCCCCCACCGTCCCCGCCGCCCTTGCCGTTCCCGCCGCCCTTGCCGTTCCCGCCGTGCCTGCCGTTCCCGCCGCGCGGCCCGCGCCGTCCGAGGACCGCACCCTCCGCCCGCCCGCCCCAACTGCCCCGGCCGCACCGCCCGTTCCGCCCGCACTGCCCGTTCCGTCCGCCCCGGCCACTCCGGCCGCTCCGGCCACTCCAACTGCTCCGGCTGCTCCGGCCGTTCCGGTGGTCCGGGCGGACGGCGAGGACGTGTTCGTCGGCCGGGAGGCGGCCGTGCGCCGGCTGACCGAGGCCCTGGCCGCGGCGGAGGCCGGCCGCGGGCAGGTGGTGCTGGTGTCGGGGAGCCGGGCGCCGGGAAGACCAGCCTGCTGCGGCGGTTCGCCGAACGCTCGGGCGTGCCGGTGCTGTGGGGCACCTGCGCCGAGCACATCGCCCCGCCGCCGCTGTCCTTGTGGCAGCAGGTGCTGCGCGCGGCCGACACCGCCTTCCCGCACCACCCGGCCCCCGGACCCTCACCGGCCCGACGGCCACCGCCCCCACACCGGCCCGCAGGCACCCGCCGCCCCGGCCCACGCCACACCGGCCCCCGGCACACCGGCCCCGGGCACGCCCGCGGCCACCGCCCCGCAGACACCCGGCACACCGGCCCCCACCGCCCCGGCCCCCGGTACGCCCGCCGCCCCGCCGGGGACGAGGCGGGCCCGGCCGATGTCCTCGTCCGGCATCTGGGGGCCCTGTCGGCCTCCGGGGCGCTGGTGGTGATGCTCGACCACGTGCACCGGGCCGACGAGGCCTCTCTGCGGGTGCTGGGCCAGGTGGTCCGGCGGGTGCCCAGGACCCGGCTGCTGCTGGTCGTCTCCTACCGTTCGGGGGAGGCGATGGGCCTGGGCCGGATGCTGGAGGTGCTGCCGGGGCCGCCGCCGGCCCGTATCGAGTTGCGGGGGCTGGGGCCGCGGGACACCCGGGCCCTGGCCAGTGCCCTCGTCGGCGGCGAGGTCAGTGCCCGCACGGCCGAAGGGCTGTGTGCCCGTTCGGGGGCAACCCGTTCTTCCTGCGCGAGATGATCCGGCTGCTGGCCGGGGAGCAGCGCGCCGGGCATCCCCGGTGCCGCCGGTGGCAGCCCCGGTGCGGGAGGTGGTCCTGCAGCGCCTGGCCCGGCTGCCCGAACCCGCGGCCGAACTCCTGGCCGTGGCCGCCGTCGCCGGCCGGCACTTCGACGTCGAGGTGGTCGCCGAGGTGGCCGCCGTCGAGATCGACACGGCGCTGGCGGTCCTCGACCACGCCATCGCGGCGGGCCTGGTCGAGGAGGACAGCCGTCGCCTGGGCTGGTTCCGCTTCACCGACGCGGTCGTCGCCGAGGCCCTGTACGCGGCGACCGGGCGCATGCGCCGGGGACGGCTGCGGCTGCGGATCGAGGCGGCGGCGGCCGCGCCTGGACGGCCGGACGGCCCGGCGGACACCCGCCCCGCCCCGGCCGCCCGCAGCACATGAACCCGCCGCGCCCGCACACCCCGGCACCGGCCGGGCGGGCGACAGCGCACGACGACCCGCACGACCCGTACCGCCGCACGACCGCACGACCGCACGGAAGCAGGCGTCAAGCCGGCGCCAACTGGCCCCAAGCTCCGGTCAAGCCGCATGCCACACGCTGAGACAAGGCAGCCGCGACAGGGCACCGGCCCCTGCGCGACTCGAAGGGAACGCTCCATGACTGCACACGCCACACTCGCCCGATTCCGCGAGTACATGGTGGGACCCGCACGGTTCATGAACCTGCTGTCCTGCTTCGAACTCGGCCTCATCGACGCGCTGCGCGAGCGCCCCGGCATGACCGCGGCCGAACTCGGCGCCGCCGCCGGAGCCAAGCCCGACGCGGTCGCCCAGCTGCTCAACCTGCCCGTCAAGGAAGGCTTCCTCGCCTACGACGAGACGGCCGGCACCTACCGCCTGGACGCGCTCGCCGACGTCGGACAGGCCGACCTGCAGCGGGTCCTGGACTTCATGGGCAAGATCAAGGCCACCACCCTGCGCCAGCTGTACTACCTCACCGAAAGCGTGCGCACCGGCACCCTGGTGGGACTGAGGGAACTCTACGGATTCGACGGCGACCTGTACGGGGCGATGGCCGTCCACGCCGACCTGCGCGAGCCGTGGTCGAAGCTGATGGACTCCGTCACCGACCGCATCGACCCCTGGTTCTTCGACCACATCGACGTCCCCGCCGGCTCCCGGGTCCTGGACCTGGCCGGACACACCGGCCTGGGCGCCATCCACACCCACAAGTTCAAGGGCTCGCCCGGCCTGCACGTGACCACCTTCGACCTGCCGGACAAGCGCGAGGACTGCCTGGCCAACTTCCGCGCCCACGGCCTGGAGGAGTCCACCGCGTTCATCGGCGGCGACGTCTTCGACGGCGTGCCCGCCGGCTTCGACACCATCCTGGTCAAACACTTCCTGAACATGTTCGACAAGGACGACGTGCTGAAGATCCTCCGCAACGTCCACGACTCCCTGGAGCCCGGCGGCCGGCTGCACATCCTGGTCCCGATCTACGCCGAGAACATCAAGGAATCCTGGAGCGTGGACTACTACCCCTCCTTCTTCCTGGGCTGCGCCACCGGACAGGGCGGCCCCCAGAAGCTGTCGACGTTCGCGAACTGGCTGGAGCAGGCCGGGTTCACCGTCACCCGGCAGCTGTCGCAGAACCCGGCGGACCTGCCGCCGGACGCCCTGCCGCTGCAGGGCATCTTGAGCGCAACGAAGAACGGCTGACCACGCACAACGAGCAACGGCCGGCCCCGCACACCGGACAACGGCCGGCCGCGCGCACCGCAGCTTCTCGTGTCCACCTCACCTGGGAGGGTCATGTCCCGCCGCCTGTTCACCTCGGAGTCCGTCACCGAGGGCCACCCCGACAAGATCGCCGACCAGATCAGCGACACCATCCTCGACGCCCTGCTGCGCGAGGACCCCGCCTCGCGCGTCGCGGTCGAGACGCTGATCACCACCGGCCAGGTCCACATCGCCGGCGAGGTCGCCACCACCGCCTACGCCGACATCGCCGGCCTGGTCCGCGACACGATCCTCGCCATCGGCTACGACTCCTCGAAGAAGGGCTTCGACGGCGCCTCCTGCGGCGTGTCGGTGTCCATCGGCGCCCAGTCCCCGGACATCGCCCAGGGCGTCGACACCGCCTACGAAAAGCGCGTCGAGGGCGCCGGCGACGACGAACTCGCCCACCAGGGCGCCGGCGACCAGGGCCTGATGTTCGGCTACGCGACCGACGAGACCCCCAGCCTGATGCCGCTGCCCATCCACCTCGCCCACCAGCTCTCCCGCCGGCTCACCGAGGTCCGCAAGAACGGCACCGTCCCCTACCTGCGCCCCGACGGCAAGACGCAGGTCACCATCGAGTACGACGGCGACACCCCGGTCCGCCTCGACACCGTCGTCGTCTCCTCCCAGCACGCCGGCGACATCGACCTCGACGCGCTGCTCACCCCCGACATCCGCACCCACGTCGTCGAACACGTCCTGGCCCACCTGGCCCAGGACGGCATCAAGCTCGACACCGACGGCTACCGCCTGCTGGTCAACCCCACCGGCCGTTTCGAGATCGGCGGCCCGATGGGCGACGCCGGACTCACCGGCCGAAAGATCATCATCGACACCTACGGCGGCATGGCCCGCCACGGCGGCGGCGCCTTCTCCGGCAAGGACCCCTCCAAGGTCGACCGCTCGGCCGCCTACGCGATGCGCTGGGTCGCCAAGAACGTCGTCGCCGCCGGCCTGGCCCGCCGCTGCGAGGTCCAGGTCGCCTACGCCATCGGCAAGGCCGAGCCCGTCGGCCTGTTCGTGGAGACCTTCGGCACCCACACGGTGGAGACCGGGAAGATCGAGAACGCCATCGCCGAGGTCTTCGACCTGCGCCCGGCCGCGATCATCCGCGACCTCGACCTCAAGCGCCCCATCTACGCGGCCACCGCCGCCTACGGCCACTTCGGCCGCGAACTGCCCGACTTCACCTGGGAGCGCACCGACCGCGCCGACGCCCTGCGCCGCGCCGCCCGCACCCCTGACCCCCCGCACCACCCCGCACCGCCCCGCCGTCCGCCCGGCGGGGCCCGCGACCGGTGGTGCGCGGTCCCCCCCCCACCGCCGCGCACCACTTCCCCCCCTGTACGCAGACGACCGGAAGGACCACGATGACGCCGCAGCAGGCGGGCCACGTGCTGATCGTCGGTGCCGGGATCGCCGGCATGTCGGCGACCCTCACCCTGCGAGGCATCGGAGCGCGGGTCGACCTGATCGACATCGCCCCCGACTGGAGCGTGATCGGCGCGGGCCTGACCATCACCGGCCCCACCCTGCGCGCCCTGAAACAGCTCGGCGTGTACGACGAGGTCGCCGCCCAGGGCTATGTCGGCGAAGGCATCCGGGTGTGCGGCGTCGACGGCACCCACCTGCACGACATCCCCACCCCGATGCCGCCGCGGGCCGGCGTGCCCGGCTCCGGAGGCATCGGCCGCCCGGTGCTGTACCGGATCCTGTCCTCCCGGGTCCTGGCCCAGGGGGTCCGCCCCCGGTTCGGGACGTCCCTGGCCGCGATCGCCCAGGACCCGGACGGCGTCGACGTCACCTTCAGCGACGGCACCACCGGCCGCTACGACATGGTCGTCGCGGCGGACGGCATCTACTCCCGCACCCGCCACCAGGTCTTCCCCAGGCCCCGAACCGCGCTACACGGGCCAGAGCGTGTGGCGCATGTTCGTGCCCCGCCCGCCGGGGGTCGAGTCCCGGCACTACTTCCTGGGCGGGCCGGTCAAGGTCGGCTGGACCCCGGTCTCGGCGACGCAGATGTACCTGTTCGTCGTCGAACGCACCGAGCGCAGGGTCCGCCCGCCCGAGGAGCTGCCCGGCGCCCTGGCCGACCTGCTCAAGCCCTACGGCGGGCACGTCGCCGCCTTCCGGGAGTCGATCGGCCCGGACACCGAGATCGCCTACCGGCCGCTGGAGTCGTTCGACCTGCCCGGCCCCTGGCACCGCGGGCGGGTCATCCTCATCGGTGACGCCGCCCACCCCACCACGCCGCAGCTGGCCTCGGGCGCCGGCATCGCGGTCGAGGACGCGCTGGTCCTGGCCGAGGAACTCGCCCGCCACCGCACCGTCCGCGAGACGTTCGGCGCGTACTCCGCCCGCCACGAGCAGCGCTGCCGGTTCGTGGTGGACAGCTCCATCGAGATCGGCCGCCTCGAACAGCAGCAGGCGCCCCCCGCCGCGCAGACGGCCGTGGTCGAACGCGCCCTGGCCCGGCTCGTCGAACCGATCTGACACCACGACACCACGAACACCACAGCGCCACGAACACCACAGCGCCACGAGCACCAGAACACCACGGCGCCACGAACACCACGGCGCCACGAACACCACGAACAGCACGGCGCCCCGCCGCCCCGGACGGGCCCGGGGCGGCAGGGCGGACAGGGCAGGGCGCACCCCGGCAGGAGGACCGGGTCGCATGCACCCCGGCAGGAGGACCGGGTCGTACGTGCCCCGGCAGGAGGGCCGGGCGTACGCGCCCCGGCAGGAGGACCGGGCGTACGCGCCCCGCAAAGGGCCGTGCGGGGTTCAGCCCGGCAGGAGGGCCGTGCGGGTTCCTTCCGGCAGGACCGGGCGGGTTCAGCCCGGTGACAGGGCGAGCCGGCTGGGATCGGCGCGGGGGTAACTGCCCAGGACGAACGCGGCGTGACGCCGGGCGAGGGCGGCGACGACCGGACCCAGGGACGGGTCGTCCACGTGTCCCTCGCACTCCAGCAGGAAGGAGTAGGTGCCCAGGCCGAAACCGCCGGGCCGTGACAGCACCGCCGTCAGCGGCACCGCGGAGCGGGCGAACTCCTCCAGCACCGTGTGCAGGTGCTGCATCTGGTCGGCCAGCGGCACCACCAGACTGGTGCGGTCGACGCCGGTGGGCAGCACCCGGCCACCGGCCGGGCCACCTTCACGAACCGGGTCACCGCATCGCGCCGGTCCCCGATGCCCGAGGCCAGGACCTCGAGGCCGTAGCGGCGCAGCGTGCCCGGCGAGGCGATCGCGGCCCGCTCCGGCGCCCCGGCCGCGCCGACCTTCTGCGCGGCCTGCGCGGTGGAGCCGGCGGTCACCACCTCCACCCCCGGCAGATGCTCGTTGAGCCAGGTCCGGCACTGCGCCAGCGCGACCGGATGCGTCAGCACCTGCCGTACGGAGGCCAGCGACCCGGCGGGCGGCACGGCGAGCGCGAACTCCACCCGCAGCAGCGTCTCGCCGACGATGCACAGATCCCGCCCGGCGGTCAGCGAATCGACGGACTCGGTGACCGACCCCTCCACCGAGTTCTCCCACGGGATCACACAGGCCGCCGCCTCACCACGGCGGACCGCGTCGAGCGCCTGACGGACCGTCGGATGAGGCACCGCCGCCTCGGGCGGCACCTCCAGCCCGCTCAGGGCCGCCTCGGTGAACGAGCCGGACGGCCCCAGATAGGCGATGGACTTCAAGGGATACCTCCCGGCTCGACCGGTCAGAGCGCACTCCAGGCCCCGGCCACGGCAACCGCCTGCCGGGGATTGAGCCGGGGATCGCACAGCGTGGTGTACCGGGTGTGGACGTCGGCCGGCTGGGCCTGGCTCCAGACGCATTCGGTCACGTCGTCCGGCGTGGTCTCCAGGTGCAGGCCGGCCGCGATCCCGCCGGCCGCGTCGACCGCCTGCTGGAAGGCCACCACCTCCTCGATGACGGTCTGCACCGACCGGGTCTTGACCCCGGCGGGCGTCTTGACCGTGTTGCCGTGCATCGGATCGCACAGCCAGGACACCGGGTGCCCGGCCTCCCGCACCGCCGCCACCAGCGCCGGCAGCCGCTCTGCGACCCGCCCGACACCCATCCGCGCGATCAGCGTCAGCCGGCCGGGCTCCCGGCCCGGATCGAGCCGGCCGCACAGCTCCACCAGCTCCGCCGCCGTCATGCCCGGCCCGACCTTGCAGGCCACCGGGTTGGCGACCTGCGCCAGCAGCCGCACGTGCGAGCCCTGCGGGTCCCGGGTGCGCTCCCCGATCCACGGCAGGTGCGTGGAGGACAGATAGCTCTGCCCGCCCGCCCCGCGGCGCAGCAGCGGCCGCTCGTAGTCCAGCACCAGCGCCTCGTGACTGGTCCACACCGGCGCCCCGGTCGGCGGCATCCAGGCCCCGGTGCGCTGCCGCAGCAGCGTGGTGGCCTCGTCGGCCGCCTCGTAGCAGGACAGCATCCGCTCCGCGTCCGCCCGCCGCTCCTCCCGGGTGGCGGCCGCCCGTTGACCAGATGACCCCGGTAGACCGGCAGTTCGACCCCGTCGACGACCTCGGTGGGGAGCTGCGCGGCTTGGCGAACTGCCCGGCGATCCGGCCGATCCGGATGACCGGCTTACCGGTGTTGATCTTCATGACGCCCGCCAGCGCGTCGATCAGCCCGATCTTGCGGTTCACCGACCGCGCCGAGCACTCGGCCGGGTCCTCCGCGCAGTCCCCGGCCTGGATGACCTGGTAGGTGCCGGTGGCCGCCTCGGCCATCAGCATGCGCAGCATCTGCACCTCCTCCCAGCCCACCAGACCGGGCCGGGCGGCGAGCTCCGCCCGCACGGCGGCCGCCCGCCCCGAATCCGCCCACACGGGCTGCTGCTCGGCGGCCACCAGCGGGCCCGGGGCGACGTCGCCGGCCGCCGCCGGCCGCAGATCGCGGTCACGCACAAGAGACGCGAGAGGCATCGCGGACATGATCATGCTCCTTGGGGCAGAGGGGAGTCAGTTCCCGGGGGCGGGGCACTCAGGTCGGGGCGCAGCGCGGACGCGGCACCGAGATACACGTGGTGCATGGCGTAGCGGGGCCGCGGGCTGTGCACGTGCGCCAGGATCCGGATGACGCGGTGCAGCGAGCCGGGCACCGCGATCTCCGCGGTGCACAGCAGCGGCACGTCGGTCAGCCCCAGCTTCCTGGCCGCGGCCGCCGGGAAGGCGGAGCGCAGGTCGTGGGTGGTGGTGAACACGATGCTGATCAGGTCCGCATCGCTCAGATCGTTGCGCCGCAGGATCTCGCCGAGGAGTTCGGTGGTGGCCTGCTCGATGAGCGCGGGATCGTCGGAGGCGACCTGGGTGGCACCGCGCACGGCACGCACCGCGAGAGCGCCTGGCTCGGTGGCCTGACGGGTCGGGGTCGTCACTGGCTGGCTCCTGATGTCTGCGGGAGGAGAAGGAGGGGGCCGGCGCGGCCGGCCGGTCAGGCCGCCTGCCGGGTCAGCAGCTCGTGCAGCGCGAAGACGCTCCGCGCCCCGGGCAGCTCCTCCAGGGGCAGCGCCACCCGGTACTGCTTCTCCACCTGCGCGACGATCTCGATGAGGTTGAGCGAGTCGGCCTGGTACTCCTCGAAGAGGTCCGCGCGGTCGTCGATCTCCTCCACGCCCAGCGCCAGGATCTCCGCGACGATCGCGCGCAGGCCGAGGATCGAGTGGTCGGTGCTGTTCATCTGCCGTCCTTAAAAGGGTCAAACGGAAACGGTGGGGGAGGGAAGCAGGGTGTGGGAGGGACGCGAGACGACGAGCATCGAACCGACGCTCACCACCGTCCCGCCCCGGGCGGTGCGGGTCTGGCCGGTGAACTCGCCCACCCCGCCGGAATGGTGGGAAAGCCGTACGTGGTGTTCCAGGACGTCCCCGGGCAGCGCGGGCGCGCCGTAGACCAGGCCGCGGATGCCCACCATCAGCGGGACCTCCTCGGCCGGGCCCAGCTCGGCCAGCGACCACAGCAGGGACACCGCCTGCCCGAACGACTCCAGCAGCAGCACCGCCGGATAGGCGAAGCCGCCGATGCCCGCCCCCGGAGCCATGTCCCGGTAGCAGTCCTCCCCGCCGGTGACCGCCTTGGTGGCCACGAGCGCGTCGGGCGGCGAGAACTCCCGCACCGTGTCGAGCAGCAGCATCGGCGGACGCTGCCGCAGCCGGGCGCGTACCTGGGCGTGGTCAAGCATCGTCCACCGCCGGCCCCAGCGTGAGGGTGAGTTCCGCCGCCAGCTGCCCGTCGGCCCGCATCCCGCGGGCCCGCACCGCCACCACGCCCTCGTCCGGGCCGGGGTCACCCGCAGCGACAGCTCCAGCGCGTCGCCCTCGAACAGCGGCCGGGCGAAGCGCGCGCGGTCGATGCGGCACAACCTGAGCTGCGTACCCAGTGCCGAGGCGGCCGCCTGGCGCACGCAGTCGACCAGCAGGACCCCGGGAAAGATCGGGAAGCCCGGATAGTGGCCGGTCATCTGCGCGGCGGCCCGCTCCACGGGCACCCGCACCGTGACGCGGGTGCCCGTGGCGTCCCGCTCGACGAGCGGGACGCCGTCCAGCGCGTCGAACACCTCCGCGGTCAGCGAGGAAAGCGCCACCGGGTGCCTCAGCCCAGGCCCGGCTCGGACAGCAGACGCTGCGCGAGCTCCTCGACGTAGTCGGTGATCGTCACGTCGTGGTCGAGGTACGGCACCACCTCGCGCACCTGCTCGTACAGCCGGCGCGTGGCCGGCGACAGGCCGTCGGTGCCGCGGATGTCGACGGCCTGCGCCGCGCACAGCAGCTCGAAGGCGACCACGTAGGCCACGTTCTGCAGCACCTCCGCCGCCCGGCGGGCCGCGACGAAACCGAAGGAGACGATGTCCTGGAAGTCGCCGGTGGAGGTCAGCGACTGGATGGACATGGGCATGCACTTCGCGCGGGTCTCCGCGGTCAGCGACGCCGTCATGAACTGGCCGCCCATCAGGCCCAGCCGCAGGCCCGGGTTCTCGTTGCACAAGAACGCCGGAAGGCCCTCGCTGTTGCTCTTGTCCAGGAAGCGGTCGATGCGCCGGTTGGACAGGTTCATCAGCGTGGTCAGCGAGATCGCCAGGTGGTCCATCGCCATGGCGACGTACTGGCCGTGGAAGTGCCCGTTGTGGAACACCTCCTCCTCGTCGGGGTCGATCAGCGGATTGTCGTTGGAGGAGTTCAGCTCGTCCTCCACGACCTGCTCGACGGAGGCGAGGCTGTCCACGACCGGCCCGAGGATCTGCGGGGTGCACCGCACCGAGTAGGCGTCCTCGATGGACTTCGAGCCCGCCTTGGCGGTCTCGCCCATCTCGCCCGACAGCAGGTGCTCGGTGTCCAGCTCGTCGACCGCCAGCGTGGAGTCGGCCAGCGTCTCCCACAGGAACCTCGCGACCTGCTGCTGGCCCTTGTGCGGCTTGAGGGCGTGCACCCGCGGGTCGAACGGCTTGGTCTTGCCGGCCAGGCCCTCCACCGACAGCGCCGAGATCAGCAGGTACGTCTGCAGCAGCCGCTTGGCCCGCGCGATGTTCAAACTGCCCAGGCCCACCATGCCGGAGGTGCCGTTGATCAGCGCCAGGCCCTCCTTGAAGCTCAGCTCCATCGGCTCGATGCCGACCCGCCGCAGCGCCTCCGCCCCCGCCAGCACCTCGCCGTCCAGGCGCGCCTTCCACTGCCCGATGCACACCAGGGCGATCGCCGCCAGCGGCCCCAGGTCCCCGCTGGTGCCCAGCGAGCCCTTCTCCGGCACGCACGGCACGACACCGGAGTTGCGTATCGCGATCAGCTTGTCCAGGTTCGCCATCGAGATCGCCGAGTTGCCGCGGGACAGCGACACGATCCGCGACGTCATGATCGCGCGGACGGTGGTGTCGTCCAGGTGGTCGCCCACGTTGGTCGCCACCGCGTTGAGCAGGTTCTCCTGGAGCTGCCGGGCCATCGTGACCGGCACCAGGTAGTTGACGAACCCGCCCATGCTGGTGTTGACGCCGTAGATGACCCGCTCCTCGGCGACGAACTTCTCCAGCGTGCCCCGCGAGGTCTGCACGCGGGCACGCACCGTGTCGTCGATGGCCACGTCCTCGGCCGCCACCGCGGTCGAGGCGACATCGGTCAGGGGAACTCGCCGGCCGATGGACAGGGTGTAAGTCACGTGGGGCTCCTAAGCGTTCGTAGCGTGTCGTAGATCCGAAGCCCCCCGCGCGGAGGCCAGCGTCTGCGTGAGCAAGGCGCGGTCGACCTTGCCGTTCTCGGTCAGCGGAAGCTCCGGCACGGTGTACACCGAGCGGGGCACCATGTAGGCGGGCAGCTCCCGCGCGCAGAACGCGAGCGCCGCCGCGACGTCGAGCCGCCTTCGGGGCCGTCCAGGACGACGGCCGCCGCCAGCACGTGGTCCCCGGCGCGCGGCACCAGCACGGCCGCGGCCGAGCTCACCCCGGCGATCCGGGTCAAGGTCCCCTCGATCTCGCCCAGTTCCACCCGGTTGCCGTGGATCTGGACCTGGAAGTCGGAGCGGCCCACGAACGACAGCTCCCCGTCCGCGCCCAGCCGGGCCAGGTCGCCGGTGCGCAGCACCTTCTGCCCGTGCCGCGGCTCGACCGGGTCGTCCACCAGCACGGCGGCGGTGGCCTCGGGGTCGTTCCAGTAGCCGGTGAACAGCGCCGGGGTGCGCAGGTAGATCTCCCCGGTGCGGCCCGGCTCGGTGACCACCTCGCCCGCCTCGTCCACCAGGGTCATCTCCGCCCCCGCGTGCGCGTGGCCGATCGACAGCCGCTCCGTGCCGGCGGGCAGCGGATCGGGCACCACGGTGAAGGAGGCGGCCATCGACTCCGTCGCCCCGTAGCCGTTGACCAGCCGGACGCCGGGCAGCATCTCCTGCAGCCGGCGCAGCTCGGGCAGCGGGAACTCCTCACCCGCGAACACCACCGACGCCACCCGGTGAAGTTCCTTGAGCAGGTCCGGGTCGTGCCGCAGCACCGGACGCCACAGCGAGGGAACGCCGTGCACCTGGGTGACGGCGGCGTCCCGCAGGAAACCGATCATGCGCCGCGGCGAGCCGAGGTCCTCCCGCCGGACCGGGACGAGCGTGCCGCCGCTGCTGAGCGCCACCCCGATCCCGAACAGCGCGAAGTCGAACTGCAGCGGCGAGGTGCTCGCCACCCGGTCCCCGGGACCGGCCAGCCGGTCCTGGAGCATCGCCCGCAGGAACGTCACGATCGAGCGGTGACTCATCACCACGCCCTTGGGGCGCCCGGTGGACCCGGAGGTGAAGACGATGTACGCGGTGTCCGTGGCCAGCACCTCACGGCGCCGCCTCACGCGGCGCGCCGGCGGACGCTCCACCACCAGGCCGTCCGGGCCGAAGTGCGCCCGGCCCTGCGCCCGGACCCGCTCGCGCGGCGCCAGGTGCTCGGCCCGGGCGTGCAGCGCGGGCTCGACCGCGTCGACGATCGACGCGAGACGCGTGTCGGGCGTCTGCGGGCCGACCGTCACGAACGGCAGGCCCAGCATCGAGCAGGCCAGCAGCATCGCCACCGACGCCGCCGAGGTGTCCGCCTCGACGACCACCCGGTCGCCGACGTCCAGACCCAGGCCGTCCAGAACGGCCGCGTACCGCCGGGTCAGCGCGTCCAGCGCACCGTAGGAGGTCTCACGCAAAGTCCCCGCACCGTCCGCCTCCACCACCGCCGGCTTGTCCGGGGTGACAGACGCGGGCCCCATGAGCAGCCCGTAGAGATTGTCCGCCGAAGGACGCGGGCGTTCCATAACGTCTCCCTTGCCAGTTGAGTGACGGCGGCGAGCGAAGCCGCCGGTGCCGCCGTGTCGCTTCGGGGCCTTGGGGCAACACCCTGGATCACCGCGATGGGCGTGAGACTGGAGCGCGTCTTGAGCGGCGGTGTACGGGCAGGTCGGCGCCCCGCACACACACCGGGCCGGCCGAAACGAACCGGCCGCCCGCCGGCCCCGTCCGCTCCACCGCTGTCCGAGGCACAGCCGAGGACCGGGCCCTAGCGTCGCTGCCCGTACCCCGAACCAGCCGATGTCTGAATGGAGCCCCCTTATGGCCACCGAGGAGCACGCGTTCCAGCTGCCCGGCGCGGACCTGCCGCAGCCCGACGCCGAACTGCGCAAGAGGCGCGAGGCGGTCGTCGCGGAGCACACCATCGCCGAGTCCGCCTGGGACATCGACGGCGTCCTGGCCACCTTCCCGCGCGGCGGCGTCTACCGGGTCATGGCCTACGAGGAGAGCCCCTTCATCGGCGAGGAGGCCATCAAGAAGGGCTACTTCGCCGAGCTCCAGCGGGCCTTCCCGCACCCCGAGCACGACCTGTTCCACGTCCACCACACCCCACCGCCGTCATCCTGGAGGCGCAGATGCGCGCCAAGCAGGAGGCCGACTGGCGCGGCATACCCAACCGCGGCAAGACCGTCGAGGCCCCCGTCGCGGTCTTCTTCCACTTCGACGGCGACGTCCTGATCGACGAGACCCTCTACTTCGACATGGCCACCTTCGCCCGCCAGCTCGCCTGAAAAACCCCTCCCGGGCGCCGGGGCGCACCGACACGGGCACCCCGGCGGCCAGGCCCCCCCCTTTTTCTCTTTTCCGCACCGCCGACCGGCAAAGGACCTTCCCCCCGATGAGCGTGTCCCCGACCGGCCGCAGGGCACCGTCGCAGACCCACTCGGCCGGCGTGCGCCCGATCCTGCTCGACGCCGCCGGCCTGACCCTGTCCGGCCTCCTCGCCCAACCCACCGACCAGCCACCGAAGGCGACGGTCGTCGCCGTCCACGGCGGCGGCATGCGCGCCGGCTACTTCGACGGACAGGCCCACCCCGACCTGTCCCTGCTCACCCTCGGCGCCCGCCTCGGCTTCACCGTCCTGGCCCTGGACCGCCCCGGCTACGGCCACTCCGCCACCCAACTGCCCGACGGCCTCACCCTCGCCGAGCAGGCCGAAGCCCTCACCGCGGCCCTGGACACCTTCGCCGCCCAGCACCCCACCGGCCGCGGCCTGATGCTGCTGGCCCACTCCTACGGCGGCAAACTCGCCCTGACGACCATCGCCCGCACCCCCGGCCTGCTGGCCCTGGACGCCTCCGGCATCGGCCACCGCTACGCCGTCGGACCGGGCGAACGCAACCGGCTGCGCCGCCGGCTGGACTGGGAACGCAACTGGGGCCCCTGGGCCTGTACCCGCCCGGCACCTTCCGCGCCGCCGAACACCTCGTCGCCCCGTCCCGCCCCGCGAAGCCGCCGAAGTCGACCTGTGGCCCGGCATGTTCGACGACCTCGCCCCCCACATCGACATCCCGCTGCGCCTGACCTTCGCCGCCCACGAGGCCTGGTGGCGCCACGAGGAACCCGACCTCGCCGACCTGGCCGCCCGCCTGGCCAAGACCCCCCTCCTGCAGATCGAACGCCAGCCCGCCGCCGGCCACAACATCAGCCTCGGCCGCGCCGCCCGCGCCTACCACCTGCGCGCCCTGGCCTTCTTCGAACAGTGCCTCCAGGCCGACCAGGACACCCCGCCGGCACCTGCCCCCGGGGCGGCCCCGCCGCCTAGGACCTGCCCGTACACCGCCCCTCAAGCCGCACTCCAGATCCCCGCCCGCCCCGGTGTCCCACACTGGCCCCGCACGGCCCGAAGCGGCCCGGCGGCCCCCGCCGCCGTCGCCCGACCGACCCGAGGGAGAGACATCATGGCGAGGCTCTGGACACGCGCCCGGTTCGCGATCTTCCGGTTCGCCGCCCGGCTGTGACAGCCCCCGGCCGGCACCCCGGCCGGCGCCCCGGCCCCGCCCCGGCCCCGCCGCGGCCCGCCGGCCTCGCGGCGGCCGGGGCGAACCCCCATGATTTCCTCACGTTTTCGGTGTGAGTCCATCGCTGCTGAACGCACGGCAAGCGCATTCATACTGGAGCGCGAGGCGTGTCCGCGGGGAGGAGCCAGCCTTTCGGTCGGCTCCCGCTACCCCCAGGAGGTGTGCTGTCGGTGATCCCGCCCCGGAAGACTCCCCCTGCGCCTGCACCACTTGTGGTCCCTGTGCGAGGACACGGCGGTGGGCTGGGACGAGGAGGGCCAGGACCTGGTGCTCAGCGGCCCGCAGGGCACCGAGCGCATCGAGGCCCCCGCCACCGTCGTGGCCGAGGCCCTGCACCGGATGGAACTGGGCCCCATCCGGCTCGCCAACCTGCTCCAGCCCAAGGACGACGCCCCCGCCGGCCAGGACAGCTACACCACGGTGCTGTCGGTGCTCCGCAGCATCTCCCACCTGGTGATCAGAACCCTGTCCCTGGAAGACCTCAAGGGCCCGGTGCTCTCCGTCGTGCCCGCGGCCCGCACCGCCCGCTTCGCCCTGGCCATGGTGCCCCCGCAGCGCCGGGTGCGGCTGCGGACCGACGTGACCATCACGGTCCGCGGCAACGCGTTCCTGCTGCAATGCCACAGCCTGCAGCACCGGGTGGAGATCCACCGCCCCGAGGCGATGTGGGTGGTGTCCCTGCTGGCCTGGCCCACCACCCCCGACGCCCTGGTCGACGTCGCCCCGCTGCCCGCCGAACTGACCCTGGCGATCCTCGGCCACCTGGCCGGCGCCGGCATGACCGTGCCCGTGGGCTGAACGCCCTACACCAGCCAGCCCGACTCCCGGGCGATACGGATCGCGTCGACCCGGTTGCGCGCGTTCAGCTTCGCCACCACCGTGGTCAGATAGTTGCGCACCGTGCCCACCGACAGGTGCAGCTGCGCGGCCATCTCCTGCGGCTCCGAGCCCTGCGCCGCCATCTGCAGCACCTCGGTCTCCCGTATGGTCAGCGGGCTCTCGCTGCCGCCCCAGGCCGCCAGCGCCAGCTGCGGGTCGATCACCCGCTGCCCGGTCACCACCCGGCGCACCGCCTGCGCCAGATCACTGGGCGGAGCGTCCTTGAGCAAGAACCCCGACACGTGCGCCGACATCGCCCGGCGCAGCGTCCCGGGACGCCCCAGACTGGTCAGGATCAGCGTCTTGCACCCCGGCAGCCGCTCGTGCAGCAGCTCGGCCGCGCTCAGCCCGTCCATCCCGGGCAGATCGATGTCGATGATCGCCACGTCCGGCCGGTGCTCACGGGCCAGGCCCAGGATCTGGTCACCGCGCTCCAGCTCGGCGACCACCTCCAGGTCGTCCTCCAGATTGAGCAGAGCCACCAGCGCGCCCCGGACCATGTGCATGTCTTCGGCCAGCAGGATCCGAATCATCGTCGCCGTCCACCGTCTCTTCCACTCACCAGAATCTTGCCGGATCCCGCCCGCCGCGCCCCCGCCCGCCGGCCTCGCCCCGACGCCGCGGGGTCACGGCCGCGGCCGCCTACGCTACGTCCTCCACCCGGCCGCAGCCGCGTTCTTCACCCACGATCACGCCCGCGGGCCGCTCCTCGGCCCGCGCCCGGCCCATCGGCGTCTCGGCCGTGAGCCGGAACAGGTCGGTGTCGGAGTCGTCCGGCAGCCGCTGCGCGACCAGCCGGCCGCCGATGTCCTCAAGACGCCGCTCCAGATTGCCCAGACCGCTGCCGCTGTGCGGCGAACGCAGCTGGGAGCCCACCAGGCCGTCGTTGACGATCGCCAGCCGCACCGTGTCCCCCTCCACACGGGCGGAGATCCAGCACCGCGAGGCCTTGGAATGCCGCAGCAGATTCGTCACGCCCTCCCGCAGCACCGTGGCCAGCACCGTCGAGGTCACCAGCCCCAGCCGCTCCAGGCCGTCCTGCACGTCGACCGTCACCTCGACGTCCGCGGCCGCCAACACCGACTCGGCGGACGCCAGTTCGGACACCAGCGACATCTCCCGGTACCCGCTGGCGACCCGGCGCACATCGGCCAGGGCCTGCCGGGAGATGTCCAGGACCTCGTCGACCTCCTCGCACGCCCGGTGCGGATTGGTCGGAATCAGACGCCGTATCAGCTCGCTCTTGAGCGTCACCGCCGACAGGCTGTACCCCAGCAGATCGTGCAGGTCCCGGGAGAAGCGCAACTGCTCGTTGCTCACGGCCAGCCGCGCCAGATCGGCCCGCGCCTTGTGCAGCTGGTCGACCAGACTCGTCAGCCGGCTCAGACCGTAGACGACCAGACCCGTCAGCGCGGTCGTCTGCACCAGATACACCGTGTCGATGGCCCCGCGCTCGTACACCACCCCGGGCACCACCATGCTCAGCGCCGTCAGCCCGTACAGCGTCCAGCCCGCCGCCGGCCGCAGCAACAGCAGCAGCGACCCGGCGAAGAACCCCGCCATCGCACCCCAGAACGCCCCGAACCAGACCAGCGGCAGGTAGGACAGCACCGCCTGGGCCGCCAGCGTCAGCACCCTGGTGCGCAGCCGGGCCCGGGACATGCCGGGCGAGGAGTGCACGAGTTGTAACAGGAACACCAGCAGCAGACAGACCACCGCGCGGGTCAGGTCGTAGGCGCCGAGCGACTGGGAAAGGATGTTGAGGAGCGTGATGCCCAGATAACAGGCCAGCGCGGCCAGCAGAACGCCCCGGGCGGTCCGGGTGGCGACGCTCCCGTAGTCCTGCGATGGGCTGGCCTGCGATGGGAACCTGTCCGGACCGGTGCCGTCCATCTCTTGTCTCCCAGCTCCCCTCGTGGCTCGACGACAATTCGAACAACCGGGCCACATTCTAAGCAGGTTGGCTGAATGCGCGGTGGTGATCTTCGGGACCGGACATGTCCCCGCGCCGTCGCCCCGCCGGCCCCCTCCGACCTGCCGCGCGAGACGCCCGGCGGCCCCGGCGGCGGCCGGCCCGCCCTGGGCGCACCGGCCGCCGCGCACCGCGGGCGTCACACGAACAACGGGATCGGATTGAGGTTCTCGTAGGGGTGGGAGCCGACAGCCGGCCGAGCGCGACCGGCACGTCGAACAGCCGGCCCGGCGCGTAGCGCGCCCAGAAGTGCCGCAGCCCCGGCACGATCACCTTCACCACCGGCAGGCCCACGTCCGGCCGGGTCTGGTCCAGCACCAGCAGTTCCATACCCTTGGCGGCCACCAGCGCGGTGACGGCCTCCACGTCGTCGAGGAGATCGTCGCGCCGCACGTGCTCCCAGTCCCCGGGAGTCCGCGGCCGCACGGACGGATCGGGCGCCAGATACGGCTGGTTGGCCACCGTCGCCTGCCGCCACCAGCGCACCGGCAGCGCGTCGGTGATGCCGTAACCGCCGCCGGGCCGGTCCCTGCTCACCGCCGGCAGCAGCTGCCCCGTCTCGGTCAGCGCCCGGCGCAGCGCGACCGCCGGGTCGAAGTGCGCGCCGAAACCGAAGACGATGTCCTCACTGGGGCCCCGGTGCGCCGGGACACCGCCACGACCGCCGGAATCCCCAGTCCGAGGTGAGGTCCAGCGCCCACAGGTCCCGGCCCATCCTGCGGTACCCCTCGCGCAGCCGCCCGATGTACGGCTCGCCGAACGCGTCCAGGTCGATCCCCGGCTGCCGGGTGCGGTTGTACCACCACAGGGCGACCGCGTCGCGCTCCACCAGCTCCATGAACCCCTGCAGCAGGGCGTCCTCCGGACTGCTGCCCGCCGCGTTGCCGTTGGAGTCCGCGTACGGCCCCGGCGCGCCGGGGGTGGAGGTGAAGTACAGCATCGAGGTCGGCAGCAGCCGCTGGCGCCGCCCGGTCAGCGACCACACCGGCGTCCACTCCACCGGCCTCTCCGCGTCGAAGGGCTCGGGCACGTGGTGGAACGGCGAGCCCGAGCGGTTCCACCGCTCCCGGTCGCGGAACTGCTCCTCGGCGTACAGCTGGCAGGCGTTGGGGTGCAGCGCCGGCTCGCCCAGCGCGCGCAGGGTGTCCACCACGACCGGCTCGTCCCCGTGCCGGGTGCCGCAGTAGCGCTCCACCGCCTCGCACAGCGCGCTGGTACGGGCCTCGGTGTCGGTCAGGCCCTTGCCGCCGCTCTGCGCACGCAGGCCCGCAGGACCGCGCTCGCGCATCGCCAGGTTGTGCCCCGACACATAGGTGGTGGCGAACTCCGGCGCACCGGGGGAGGGTTCGAGGACCGGGACGATCCCGGTGATCGGGCTGACCAGGTGCGCGTGACGCCTCAGCAGCTGGTCGGGGCTCAGCGCCCGGTCCCCGCCGCCCTGCCCGGCCTTGGTCCGCGACACCGGCACGAACGGAGCCCACACCCGCCGCCCGGTCAGACCGGGCTCGCCGCAGGAGGGGCACTGGGGGATCCGGGACACCGCGTGCACCCGGGTGCGCAGGTTCAGGGTGTCCACCGTGCGCAGCGCGCCCTGATCGGCGTACCGCAGCCCGGCCAGCCACTTGGCCGCCTCCAGCACCGCGCTCTGCGCCGCCATCACCCGCCCGGCCGACAGCGAGGCGATCGGCCGCACCAGCGGCCGGTCCAGGCCCAGGGCCTGCTGCAGCGGCCCCTCGTACCCGCGGTGCTGCTCCAGCCGGTAGGCCAGACACGACCAGCACGGCCCCTCGCCCGGCCGGAAGAACGGACCGATCCACGGCTCGTAGCCGCACAGCCGGGTCAGCAGCCACGGCTGGCCCGCCGCCCGGTGCTCGGCGTCGACCCGCTCCAGCTCGGGGGAGAGGTAGTCGTCGCACAGCACCAGCGTCAGGTCGGTGTCCGACTCGGTCACCGACAGACCGGACTCCGCGCTGGCCGCCAGCACCGGCCCGGCGTCCACATCGCCCAGCGGCAGGATCCGCAGCCGGGAACAGTCCAGGCCCGCCGCGCCCGGGCCCCGTCCAGCCCGGCCAGGTCCCAGTACGCCTCGGCGACCGGGTCGGTGCCCGCCGCCAGACCGGGATGGCGAAGCGCAGCAGCCCCGCCTCGCCGAGCAGCCGCAGCCCGTCCTCGGTCTCCTCGGCGCTCAGCGCCGGCGAGGCGGCGCGCAGCACCTCGGCGACCGACCGGGAACCGTCGAGCAGCGGAACCAGCACATCGGCCAGGACACCGTGCAGGGTGGTCACGCCCTGGCGGGAGACCAGATACGTCGCCTCACCCGGGACGGTCGCCGGACGCAGATGACGCCGGAAACCCACCAGCGCCGAACCCTCGCGCAGCGCGGCCCGTGCGGATTTCCAGGGAACGGACGGCTCAGAGGTCATATCCAGGTCCCCGCGACCGCGTCACCCTCGACGGACGCGGAGACCGGGGCGGGGAGAGGCGCGCGGGGGCGGGCGGCGCACAGCGTGAACGCCGCCGCGCCCGGCGCCGCCGGGACGGGGCCGGCGCACAGCGTGAACAGCACCGTGGAGCCGACGGTGTGGTCCGTGCGTTCGACCACGAGGAGCGGACGGGCGGGAAATGCCTCGGTGAGGCGTGCCGAAAGAGGGGCGAGGGCACTGGCGTGGCTCATCGGAGATGATCCTCACTGACGTGGTCGGCGTTGTGCTCCAATGGCCGGGATTCTTCGCGAGTCAGTCAGGTCGCGGACAGTGTCGCCTTCACCGGAGGCGGGTGAAGTTCTCACTCAACCGGAGGCGCCACCTCCGTCGGCCGCCTCCTTGAGCGGCTCCCACCACGCCCGGTTGTCCCTGTACCACTGAACGGTTTCGGCCAACCCCTCCTCGAACCCCTTCCGTGGCTTGTACCCGAGCTCCTCACGGATCTTCGTGCAGTCCACCGAGTAACGCCGGTCGTGGCCCTTGCGGTCCGCGACGTACTCCACGCTCTCCTCCCAGCTCGCCCCGCACGCCGCGAGCAGCATCGCGGTCAGCTCCCGGTTCGACAGCTCCGTCCCGCCCCCGATGTTGTAGACCTCACCGGCACGGCCCCGGGTGCGGACCAGTTCGATGCCCCGCACATGGTCGTCGATGTGCAGCCAGTCACGGACATTGCCCCCGTCGCCGTACAGCGGCACCTTCCCGCCGTCCAGCAGGTTGGTCACGAACCGCGGGATCAGCTTCTCCGGGAAATGGTGGTGACCGTAATTGTTCGAACACCGGGTCACCCGCACGTCCAGACCGTGCGTACGGTGGTACGACAGCGCGATCAGATCGCTCGACGCCTTCGAGGAGGAGTACGGCGAGTTCGGGCTCAGCGGATCGGTCTCGGGCCACGAGCCCTCCTCGATCGACCCGTACACCTCGTCGGTCGACACGTGCACGAACACCTCCACGCCCGCCCGGTGCGCCGCGTCGACGAGCGTGTGCGTGCCGACCACGTTGGTGCGCACGAACTCAGCGCCCCCGTCGATCGACCGGTCGACGTGCGACTCCGCGGCGAAGTGCACCACCTGGGCGTGCTCGGCCATCAGCTTGTCGACCAGCTCGGGATCGCAGATGTCACCCTGCACGAAGGAGAAGTCCGGGTGCGCCCGCACCTCGTCGAGGTTGGCGGGATTGCCCGCGTACGTCAGCTTGTCCAGGACGGTGATCGACACGTCCCCCGGACCGTCGGGGCCCAGCACCGTGCGCACGTAGTGCGAGCCGATGAAACCGGCGCCGCCGGTCACCAGAACACGAGTGGTCATGACAGGATCTCCTCTCACGCCACGTGGGCGGTCGGTATCGTACGGCGGCGCTGGGAGACCTCGGTGACATAGGCGCCGTACGCCGTGCCCGCCATCTCCTCACCCAGGCGCCGGCACTGCTCGGCGGTGATGAACCCCGGTTGAGCGCCACCTCCTCGACACAGGCGATCCACTCGCCCTGCCGCTGCTCGACCAGCTGGACGTACTGCGCCGCCTGCAGCAGCGAGTCGTGGGTGCCCATGTCCAGCCAGGCGAAACCACGGCCCAGCTCCGTCATCCGGGCCCGGCCCTGCGCCAGGTAGGCGAGGTTCACATCGGTGATCTCCAGCTCGCCGCGCGCCGAGGGGGAGAGGTTCTTGGCGATCCCCACCACGTCGTTGTCGTAGAGGTACAGCCCGGTCACCGCGATGTTGGACCGCGGCTCGGCCGGCTTCTCCTCCAGCGACAGCAGCCGGCCGTCGAGGTCCATCTCCCCGATCCCGTACCGGTGCGGATCGGAGACCCGGTAGCCGAACAGGTGCGCGCCGTCCAGCCGGCGCAGCGCGTCGTCCAGCAGCAGCGAGAACCGCGGCCCGTGGAAGATGTTGTCGCCCAGCACCAGCGCGACCTGGTCGTCCTCGATGAAGTCGGCGCCGATGACCAGGGCCTCGGCGATGCCGCGCGGCTGGTCCTGCTCGGCGTAGGAGAGGTTCAGACCCAGCCGGGAACCGTCCCCCAGCAGGGTGCGGAAACTGTCCGAGTGGTCCCGGGAGGAGATCACCAGGATGTCGCGGATGCCGGCCAGCATCAGCACGGACAGCGGGTAGTAGATCATCGGCTTGTCGTAGACCGGCAGGATCTGTTTGGACAGCGCACCGGTCAGCGGGCGCAGCCGGTGCCGCTGCCGCCGGCGAGGATGATGCCCTTCATCTGAACTTTCCTTACGTCGATGGTGAGTGGAATCCGGTCGCCCGGCGAGATCGGCCACGCCCCGCCGGGGCGCCGGACGCGACGGCCGGGCCGGGCCCCTGCCGCCGCCGGCCGGATCCCGGCCCGCGCCCGGCGGCGCAACCGCACGGCCCGCACCTCCCGGCTCGCCGCCCCGGCCGCCGGCGCCTGCCCGACTCCTGCCCGCCGATGGTGCTGCGCGGCGATCGAGGGCGGACGGAGAGGCGGCGGAGAGGCACTGGAGGCGCCCGCGCCCGCCGCCCGCGGCCCCGGCTCGACCGGCACTTGAGTCCGCCTGCCTAGCCTCGGCCCGATGCCCTGCGCGTGCGCGTCGGGCCGGCGCTCCGTCGCCGACCACGCGACGGAGGCCCGTTGCCCCCTCCATGGTGAAGTCGGAAGGAAATCCCTGAATGAGTACTGACAAGCTCGCCGCCGCCGGCGACGCGGCCGGGGGAGGGAAGTCCCCGGGCGTGGCCACCCTGATCACGGCCCTGGCCACCTTCATGGCGGGGCTCGACAACCTGGTGGTCCTCGTCGCGCTGCCCACCATCAGGGACGAGCTCGGCGGCAGCCTGGAAGACCTGGAATGGACGGTGAACGCCTACACCCTGTCCTTCGCCGTCCTGATGATGTTCGGCGCCGCCCTCGGCGACCGCTTCGGCCGCCGCCGGGTGTTCATGGCCGGCCTGCTGGTGTTCACCGCCGCCTCCGCCGCGGCCGCCATGGCACCGGGCATCGGCGAACTGATCGCCGCCCGCGTCGTCCAGGGCGCCGGCGCCGCCGCCGTCATGCCGCTCTCCCTCACCCTGCTCACCAGCGCCGTCCCCGCCGCCAAGCGCGGCGCCGCCCTCGGCATCTACAGCGCGGTCGGCGGACTGGCCATCGCCGGCGGCCCCCTGGTGGGCGGACTGGTCACCCAGCACCTGAACTGGACGTGGATCTTCTGGATCAACGTGCCGGTGGGCCTGCTCCTCATCCCGGCCGCCTGGCGCGGCCTGGCCGAGAGCCGCGGCCCCAACAACCGCCTGGACGCCCCGGGCACCCTCCTGGTCAGCCTCGGCATCCTCGGCATCGTCTACGGCCTGATCCGCGCCAACGGCCACGACGGCTGGGGCGCCCCGACGGTCGCCGGCCCCATGATCGCCGGCGTCGTACTGGTCGCCCTGTTCGTCCTGTGGGAACAGCGCAGCAGCGCCCCCATGCTGCCCATGCGCATGTTCCGCAACCGGGCCTTCAGCGCCGTCAACGCCGGCGGCCTGCTGCAGGCCTTCGGCATGTACGGCGTGGTCTTCCTCATCACCCAGTTCATGCAGAACATCCAGCACATGTCGCCGACCGAGGCGGGCGTGCGGATGCTGCCCTGGACGGCGATGCCGCTGCTGATCGCGCCCGTCGCGGGCATCCTGTCGGACAAGGTCGGCGGACGGCCCGTCGCGGTCGTCGGCCTCGCGCTGCTCGCCGCCGGATTCGCCTACTGGGCCCTGGTGATGAGCCCCGACTCCTCCTACACCGAGCAGCTGCCCGGCTACCTCCTGGGCGGCGTGGGCGTGGCCTGCTTCTTCGCCCCGCTCATCAACCTGACGATGAGCTCCGTCGACGAGAGCGAACAGGGCATCGCCTCCGGTTCGACCTCCGCCATGCGCGAACTGGGCGCGGCACTCGGCGTCGCCGTCCTGACCAGCGTCTTCACCCACAACGGCGGCTACGGATCGGGCGCTAGCTTCGTCGACGGCTTCGTCCCCGCCCTGTGGGTCGGCGCGGCGGCCATGGCGCTCGCCGCGATCGTGATGCTCTTCGCCGCCCGCACCACCGGCGCGCAGCCGCAACAGCCCGCCGAAGGCGAGCCGGAGCACGCACAGCCCCACGCCGAGCCCGCCACCCGCTGACACCCCTCCGCACCCCGGCCCGCGGCCCGGCGCGACGCCTCGCGCCGGGCCGCGGGAACACGGCATCGCCCCCACCCCGTCTCATCACGCCCCGGCAGAAAGGCCGCGCACGACATGAAGGTCCTCTTCGCAAGCCTCGGAAACTACGGACACATATTCCCCCTGATGCCGCTCGCCCAGGCGGCCAAGGCGGCCGGGCACGAGGTCTGGTTCGCCACCAGCGAGCAGTTCCACCCCATCCTCCACAAGGCGGGCCTGCGGCCGGTCGGCGCCGGCCTGACCGTCCCCGAGGCGTTCATCGAGGCCGCCGGCGGCCAGGCGTTCCTGGAGGCCAACGGCGGCGCCGCCAAGGCCAGCGACATCCCGCCCGAGGTCCTGGCCCGCCTGGCGGTGAAGGCCTTCGGCTCGGTGCTGCCGCGCAGCGTCTTCACCGACCTGGCCCCGTCCTGGACTCCGTCGCCCCCGACCTGGTCGTCCACGAGATCCTCAACCCCGGCGCCGCGTTCGCCGCCGCCGCCGCCGGCATCCCCGGCGTCTGCCACGGCATCGGCCGCGTCGCCTCCGACCCCACCATGGACCCGCTCATCCAGCAGGAACTGTTCGCCACGGCCGGCGAGCTGGGCGTGGCCGACAAGATCGGCCACAGCCAGAGCCTGGGCAACCCCTACATCGACATCTGCCCGCCCTCCCTGCAGAACCCCGACTTCCTGGCCTCCGGCGTCCAGATCGTCCCCCAGCGGCCCGTTCCCTTCGCCGAGCCGGGCGAGCTGCCCGCGAGCGTCACCCAGGGCGAAGGCCCCCTGGTCTACCTCAGCTTCGGCACCGTGGTCACCTCCGCGCAGCTGCTGCGCACCGCGATCGACGGCCTGCTGCCGCTGGACACCCGCGTCCTGGTCGCCACCAGCTCCGTGGTCGACCCCGCCGAGCTCGGCGAGCTGCCGGACCGCGTCGTCGCGCTGCCCTGGGTGCCCCAGCCCGAGGCGCTCGCGCACGCCGCCGTCGTCGTCCACCACGGCGGCCACGGCACCACCCTGGGCGCGCTGGCCGCCGGCCTGCCCCAGCTGATCCTGCCGGCCGAGGGCGACGGCTTCAGCAACGCGCCCGCCGTCACCGCCGCCGGAGCCGGCCGCCTGCTCATCGGCGAGGACGTCTCCGCCGCCGGCGTGCGGGCCGAGGTCCACACCCTGCTGACCGACACCGCCCACCGGGACGCGGCCCGCGCGATCGCCGACGAGATCGCGGCCCTGCCCGACCCGGCCGCCACCGTCGCGAGGTTCGCCGAGTTCACCGCCTGACCCGCCCCGCACACGTCCGCGCCCCGCGCTCACCCAGAGCACGGGGCGCGGACGCGTGACGCATCCCGGGCAGCCGGTCAGGCCGCACCCCGCACCCGGCGCACCGCACGGGCGTACACCGCCGGCCCCACCAGCCGCCATATCAGCCGCACCGGCGCGGGCAGATTGCCCAGCATGATGGCGCGCTCCCGGGCGTCGGCGTCCTCCATGACCATGCCGAAGTACGTGAACAGCTTGGTCTTGGGGTGTTCAGCACGAAGTGCTCACCCAGCGCGCCGAACTCCTTCGCCGTCAGATACCGCTCGGCGAGCGGCAGCAGATGCGCCTCCTCGTCGTCCAGGTGCTCCACCAGCACGGCCCGGTGCTCGGCCAGCGCGGCCACCACCCGGTCCCGGGTCGCCGCGTCCGCGACCGGCGCCCACCGCCCCACCAGCTCCGCGACCGCCGTCAGGGTCCGGGCGACCCGCTCGTGCTGCTCCTCCATGCGCACCACCACATCGCGCTCCAGCCCCACCCGGGTGAGCATCAGCGGCCACAGCAGCTCGTCCTCGCCGTGGTGGTGGTTGAGCAGCCCGGCGTGCAGATCGGCGAAGTGACCGGCCAGGACACCGGCCCGCCCGACGTCTCCCAGGGCGACCACGGCGATCAGCTCGCCCAGCAGCCGCAGCTCCCGCCGGAAGGCGCGGTGGACGATCACCATCTCCTGGGCGTCGAACCCGCCGTACCCGGAGTCGCTCCCGGTCGCCGGGGACGGGCCGTGCGCGGAGGAGGTCATGGGCGTGTTCCTTTCGCGGGGTACCGGACCGGAGCCGGAACTGTCTCCAGCTTGACCCCGCACCGCTCGAATCCCGCTCGAGCCGCCCGCCGGCCCCGCCCGCTCCACCACTGCCCGAGGCACAGCCAAGGCACAGCCGAGGCACAGCCGAGGCACAGCCGAGGACCGGGCCCTAGCGTCGCTGCCCGTACCCCGAACCAGCCGATGTCTGAATGGAGCCCCTTATGGCCACCGAGGAGCACGCGTTCCAGCTGCCCGGCGCGGACCTGCCGCAGCCCGACGCCGAACTGCGCAAGAAGCGCGAGGCGGTCGTCATGGAGCACACCGTCGCCGAGCACGCCTGGGACATCGACGGCGTCCTGGCCACCTTCCCCCGCGGCGGCGTCTACCGGGTCATGGCCTACGAAGAGGGCCCCTTCATCGGCGAGAAGGACATCAAGGAGAAGTACTTCGCCGAGCTCCAGGCGGCCTTCCCGCACGCCGACCACGGCCTGCTGCACGTCCACCACACCCCCACCGCCGTCATCCTGGAGGCGCAGTTCCGCGCCAAGCAGGAGGCCGGCTTCCGCGGCATACCCAACCGCGGCAAGACCGTCGACGCGCCCGTCGCGGTCTTCTTCCACTTCGACGGCGACGTCCTGGTCGACGAGACCCTCTACTTCGACCTGGACACCTTCGCCCGCCAGCTCGCCTGACCCCGAACCCGCCCCGGGCGTTCGCCGACCGACAAAGGACCTTCCCTCAGATGAGCGTGTCCCCGACCGGCCGCAGGGCACCGTCGCAGACCCACTCGGCCGGCGTGCGCCCGATCCTGCTCGACGCCGCCGGCCTGACCCTGTCCGGCCTCCTCGCCCAGCCCGCCGACCAGCCGCCGAAGGCGACGGTCGTCGCCGTCCACGGCGGCGGCATGCGCGCCGGCTACTTCGACGGACAGGCCCACCCCGACCTGTCCCTGCTCACCCTCGGCGCCCGCCTCGGCTTCACCGTCCTGGCCCTGGACCGCCCCGGCTACGGCCACTCCGCCACCCAACTGCCCGACGGCCTCACCCTCGCCGAGCAGGCCGAGGTCCTCACCGCGGCCCTGGACGCCTTCGCCGAAGACCACACCGTCGGGCAGGGATTCGCCCTGCTGGCCCACTCCTTCGGCGGCATGCTCGCCCTGACGACCATCGCCCGCACCCCCGGCCTGCTGGCCCTGGACGCCTCCGGCATCGGCCACCGCTACGCCGTCGAGCACGACGAACGCCAGCGGCTGCGCCGCCGCATGGAGTGGGAACGCAGCTGGGGCCCCTGGGCCTGTACCCGCCCGGCACCTTCCGCGCCGCCGAACACCTCGTCGCCCCCGTCCCGCCCCGCGAAGCCGCCGAAGTACCCCGCTGGCCCGGCATCTTCGACGACCTCGCCCCCCACCTCGACATCCCGCTGCGCCTGACCTTCGCCCAGCATGAAGCCTGGTGGCGCCACGAGGACCCCGACCTCGCCGACCTGGCCGCCCGCCTGGCCAAGACCCCCCTCCTGCAGATCGAACGCCAGCCCGGCGCCAGCCACAACATCAGCCTCGGCCGCGCCGCCCGCGCCTACCACCTGCGCGCCCTGGCCTTCTTCGAACAGTGCCTCCAGGCCGCCACCCCATGACCCCGCACCCGCCCGGCATTCAAGTCACCCTCAACTTCCGCGACCGGTCACGCGGCACACACTGAGGCACCCCTGACCACCGCGAACGAGGCGTCGTTCAGCCAGCCGGTCCGGCCGGCCGCCGGTGTGGCAGTCACGGCCCGTGAAGCTTGGAAGGAAGTAGCAGGATGCAGCCCGAGGTGTACGGTGCCGACGACTTCTTGGCGTCGGCGATGGTGTCGCAGTCCCCGCTGACCCCGGACGCAGGCGCCTTCCTCAAGGAACGGGAGATATCCGCCTCCTACGACGTCGAGCGGGTCCCCCTGGCCAGTCTGCCGAACTGGCACCTCGGCGACCGCCTCCACCGCGCCGACGGCCGCTTCTTCACCGTCGAAGGACTCTCCGTACGGACCGACTTCGGCCCCGTGCCGCACTGGTCCCAGCCGATCATCGTCCAGCCCGAGATCGGCATCCTCGGCATCCTCGTCAAGCGGATCGACGGCGTGCTCCACTTCCTCATGCAGGCCAAGATGGAGCCCGGCAACACCACCTTCGTCCAGTACGCGGCGACCGTCCAGGCCACCCCCAGCAACTACCAGCGCGTCCACGGCGGCCGGGCCACCCCCTACCTGGACTACTTCCTCGACGGCAAGCAGGGCCGGCGCATCCTGTTCGACCAGCTCCTTTCCGAACACGGCTTCTGGTACCTGTACAAGCGCAACCGCAACATGATCGTCGAGGTCCCCGAGCACGAGGACGTCCCCGTCCACAGCGACTTCACCTGGCTCACCCTGGGCCAGCTGCGCCAGCAGCTCACCCAGGGCAACGGCGTCAACATGAACGCCCGCACCGTGCTGTCCGGCATCGCCTACGGCGGCGCCACCACCGCCCGGCTGCCCCTGCGGCCCGACGGATTCCACGCCGAAGTCCTCGCCTCCCACCAGGCACTGCGCTCCGACGACGACCTCGCCGCCGCGCTGACCTGGCTCATCGACCAGAAGTCCACCTACAGCCTGGACGTCAAGCGCACCAGCCTGCGCGACATGGACGAATGGATCGTCGACGACGACAGCATCCGCCACCGCGACCACGGCCGCTACTTCGAGATCAACGGCGTGTCGGTCCAGGCCACCAGCCGCGAGGTCGGCGCCTGGACCCAGGCCATGCTCGAACCCGCCCCCGGCAACACCGTGGCCCTGATCTGCCAGCGGCGCGCCGGCGTCCTGCAGTTCCTGCTCCAGGCCACCGTCCAGCCCGGCCTGACCGACCGCCTCGAACTCGGCCCCACCGTCCAGTTCGCCCCCGGCTACCACCGCGGCCCCCAGGACATCCCGCCGCTGGCCCAGTACCTCCACGCCCCCGCCTCCTGGAACCGGCTCAAGGCCGTCCAGTCCGAGGACGGCGGCCGCTTCGCCAAGGCCGACACCCTCCACCAGGTCATCGAACTGCCCGAGGACCACATCATCGAGGCACCGGCCAACTACCGGTGGATGACCCTCGGCCTGCTCAACCGCATGACTCGCTTCGGCTACCACGTCAACGTCGAGGCCCGCAGCCTCGCCGCCTGCCTGCTGTGACCCCCGGCCGGTGACCCGCCCGGCGGACCGCCGCCCGCGCCGCCCGCGCCCCGCCCCGGACACCCCCGCGGGCGCGGGCGCGGCCGCCCCCGAACGAGACCCATGAGAGTGATATGGACCTCCTCCTGATCGGCCTGTCCAGGTTCGCGCGGCGCCGCGTCCTGCCGGCCGCCTCGGCCACCGCCGGGATCACCACGATCGACATCGCCAGCGCCCACGCCGACCCCGCCTCCCTGCCGCCGCTCGAAAAACCCGGCCGCCTCCACCGCGACTGGCGCACCGCACTGGACACCGCCCGCCCCGGCCTGGTCTACGTCTCCCTGGCCAACAGCGACCACGCGGCCGCGGTACGCCACGCGCTGAACGCCGGACACCACGTCGTCGTCGACAAACCGGCCCTGCCGGACACCGACACCGCCCGCGAACTGGTCGCCCTGGCCCGCTCCAGGTCCCTCGTGCTCGCCGAGGCCGTCTGCTACAGCTTCCACCCCATGTTCGCCGAGGCCCGCGCGATCGCCGAACACAGCGGCGGCGCCCTCACCAAGGCCGTCGCCGTCTTCACCCCGCCCGTTCCCCGCGACGACTTCCGCTTCGACCGCGCCCGCGGCGGCGGCGCGTTCGCCGACACCGGCCCCTACCTGGCCTCCCTGGGCCGGGTCCTGTGGCAGGCCGAACCCGAGCGGCTGGACGTCCTGGTCACCGAACGCACCGACGACGGCCTGGAGACCGCCTACAGCGTGCTGGCGAGCTACCCGGGCGGCCGGACGGCCGTCGGGCACTTCGGCTTCACCACCGTCTACCAGAACACCCTGCGGCTGCTGGGCGAGAGCTGCGCCATCGACTTCGAACGCCCCTTCTCCCTGCCCCCCGACCTCACCTCCGCCCTGCGGGTCCAGACCAAGGACCAGCAGTACGTCCACCGGACCGAACCGGCCGACAGCATGCGGCTGTTCCTCACCCGGGTCCTGGAAGCCGCCCGCAGCGGATCGCGCGAGTTCGACGACGCCCTGATGAGCGACGCGCGCACCCTCGGCCGCCTCACCGCCGCCGGCGCGGCCCCCGGCCGTCCTCTCGGCCGATGAGCACTCCCGCCCGGTCCCCGCACCACCCACCCACCCCTCTGGAGGCAGCGCCGTGACCCCCACCCCCGCTCGTCGTGGTGCTGGGCGCCGCGGGCTTCGTCGGATCCGCCGTCCTGCGCGAACTGGCCCGCCACCCGATCCGGCTGCGGGCCGTCTCCCGCCGCACACCCCCTGCCCACGACGCCCGCGCCGACATCGAAGTGGTCGCCGCGGACCTGACCCGGCCCGGCCAGATGGCCGCCGCCGTCGCCGGCGCCGACGTGGTCATCCACTCCCTGGCCTACATCGCGGGCGCCTCCACCTGGCGCATCGCCGACGGCGACACCGTCGCCGAACGCGTCAACGTCGGCCTGATGCGGGACCTGCTGCACGCCCTGGGCGAGCGCACCGACACCCGCACGCCCCCCACCGTCCTGTTCACCGGATCGGTCACGGCCGTCGGCCCCACCGACCGGGAAGTCCTCGACGGCACCGAACCCGACCGCCCCCAGGGCGAGTACGAACGGCAGAAACTCGCCGCCGAACGCCTCCTGCTGGACGCCGACGCCGCCGGCACCGTCCGCGGCGCCTGCCTGCGCCTGACCACGGTGTACGGCTACAGCGCCGGATCCACCACCCGCGACAAGGGCATCGTCTCCTCGATGGCACGCCGCGCCGTGGCCGGCGAACCCCTGACCATGTGGCACGACGGAACCGTCCGCCGGGACCTGCTCCACGTCGACGACGTCGCCCGCGCCTTTCGGGACGCCATCCCCCGCATGGACGCGCTCGCCGGAAAACGCTGGCTGATCGGCACCGGCCAGGGAGCCGCCCTGGGGCCCGTGTTCACCCGGGTCTCCGCACTCGTCTCCGCCCAGACCGGCAAGGAACCGGTCCCGGTCGTCTCCGTCACGCCCCCCGAGTACGCCGAGGTCCGCGACTTCCGCAGCGTGATCATCGACTCCTCCCCGTTCCGGGCCGCCACCGGCTGGCAGCCGCAGGTCTCCCTCGACGAAGGCCTGCGCCTGACCACGGAGTTCTGCTCCAGCGGCCGCGAGGCACAGCTGCCCTGAACCCGGCACCGCCCCACCCGGGCGTGCTCCAGAGCCGCTCGACCACCGGCCGCGATGCTCTGAGCCCGTATCCCCTCCACACCCAGCCGAAAGAGGCCCGCATGCCGAACCACCACCACGCCGTCGTCCAGAGCTTCGTCGACATGATCAACAGTCATGACGTCAGCACCATGGAGGAGCACACCGCGGCCGGACACATCGACCACAACCCCGCCGTGGCCGACGGCATCGAGGCCAACCGGGCCTTCTGGACCCAGGTGTTCACCGCCTTCCCCGACCTCAAGGCCGTGTTGCACGACGTCATCGCCGAGGGCGACCGCGTCGCCGCCCGCCTGGAGTACAGCGCCACCCACCAGGACACCTTCCTCGGCATACCGGCCACCGGCCGCCCGGTGAACTTCCAGTCCATCGACATCTGGCGGATCGAGGACGGCCTGCTCGCCGAGCACTGGGACCAGCTCAACATGGACGACCTCTTCCGGCAGCTGGGGCCGGCCCGGCCGCCGCACAGGCCTGAGACCCCTCACGCCCCGGCGCGGCGGCCGGCCCGCCCCGGCCACCGCGCCCCCGGCCGCACCACCCGCACCGCCCCCGCCGCGCGCAGGGCGGTGACCGCCATGCCCGCCCCACCCCCCGCCGCCCGCGGCGAAGGGCCCCGCGGCACCGCGCGCAGGGCATCAGCGCTGCTCCAGCCGGTCTTGAGCGCCCACCGCTACCGTCGTCACCATGGAACTCAACAGCCTGGAAATCAGTGAACTCGCCCTCCCGGGCGCGTTCCTGCTTTCCCCAGGCCGTTGAGGACGAGGTCGTCGTCCGCTACGAGACCTTCCGCCAGGACGACGTCGAACACGCCGTCGGACGGCCCTTCACGATCCGCCACAGCGACCTGTCGGCCGCCCGCCGCCTGGTCCTGCGCGGCATCCACGGCACCGCCGGCGAAGGCGCCCGCGCCCGCCTGTTCGACTGCGTGCGCGGCTCCGCCGTCCACGTCGTGGTGGACCTGCGCGTCGGATCCCCCGACTACGGCCGCCACCAGATGGTCTGGCTCGACCACCGCGACCCCGCCGGCGTGTTCGTCTCCGAAGGCCTCGGCCACGGCTGGCTCGCCCTCGAGGACGACACGGTCGTCGCCTGCCACAGCTCCCGGCCCGACACCCCCGGCACCGGCTACACCGTCAGCGCCCTCGACCCCGCGCTCGCCCTGCCCTGGGGACTGACCACCGAGCCGCTGATGTCCGACGAGGACCTCGCCGCGCCCACCGCCGCCGAAGCACTGGCCCAGGGCCTCCTGCCGGCCTACGAGGACTGCCTCGCGCTCTACGACCGCCCCACCCTCACCACGGACTGACCCCCGGCCCTTTTCTCGGGCCGGACCGCAGGCCCCGCGCGCCGCAAGGACGGGCGGGGCCCGCGGCATGCCCGCGCACAACCCCCCATGAATCGCTCACACCCCGGGCGGGACGAAGACACCCGCACGAGCGGGAGCTGCGCACTGTCCGCGCGAGGCAGGCTCGTGGGAGTTTCGAGGTCCGATGACAGAGACATAAGGGGGCCGCATGCGCATCTCTGTTCTGGGGTCTTTGGAAGCCGAACTGAAGGGCGTCCCGATCCTGCCCACCGCGGCGAAGCCGCGCCAGATCCTGGCACTGCTCGCCATCTACGCCAACCAGGTCCTGCCGGTGTCCGCGCTGATGGAGGAGATCTGGGGCGACGCCCCGCCCCGCAGCGCGCTCACCACGCTGCAGACCTACATCCTCCAACTGCGGCGCTGCATGGAGAAGGCACTCGACGGAGAGCCCGGAGGCTCCAAGGAACTGCTGCTGACCCGGCACGGGGGATACCTCCTGCACACCGAGCCCGGCAGCATCGACGCCCACGAGCACGACCGGCTGTCCGCGCTGGGCCAGCGCGCCTTCGACCGCGGCGAGCACGCCCAGGCCGCGGAGCTGTTCCGGCAGGCCCTCGCCCTGTGGCGGGGCCCGGCCCTGGTCGACGTACGCACCGGCCCGCTGTTGGAGATCGAGGCCATGCGGCTGGAGGAGAGCCGCCTGGGCGTGCTGGAGCGGCGCATCGACGTCGAGCTCAGGCTCGGCCGGCACGGCGAACTGCTCACCGAGCTCACCGCGCTCGCCGCCCGCCACCCGCTGCACGAGGGACTGCACGCCCAGTCGATGGTGGCCTTCTACCGGGCCGGACGGCCCTCCGCGGCGCTCGACGTCTTCCAGAACCTGCGGACCCGTCTCGTGGAGGAGCTGGGCATCGAGCCCTCGCAGCGCCTGCAGCAGCTGCAGCGGGCCGTCCTCGGAAGCGACCCGGCGCTGGACGTCGACGCCGGGACCGGGCGGGTGCTCGACCGCTTCGCCAGATAACCCCAGGGAGGAACTGTGCGTGTGCTCTTCTCGGCGGGCCTCGGCATGCCGGCGGCACTGCGCCTGGTGTTGCTCGCGAGGGAACTGCAGTCGGCCGGCCACGAAGTCCGCTTCTGTGCCCCGGCCCGGACCCGCCAGCGCGTGGTCCGGGCCGGGCTCGTCCAGTCCTGGCCGCGCCCCGGCGCTTCAGCCGGGCCTGGCGGCCCGACCTGGTGGTCCACGACCCGCTGTGCCCGCAGGCGACCGACATGGCGGCCGAGTCCGGGGTGCCCACCGTCGGCTACCTGCCCTACGCCCACCCGCCGCTGTCGCCGCGGCCGACCGTCTGGATCGACCCCTGCCCCCGCTGCTGCGGGACCGGCCGGAGCCCGAGGCCTGGCAGGTGCGCTGCGACGCCTACGAACTGCCCGCGCAGCCGGTGCCCTGGCTCACCGAGCTGTCCCTGCGCCCGCGGGTGTGCATCACCGGAATGCCCACCGGCACCGGACCGGCCGACCTGCGCCGGGCCCGGCTCTTCCGCAAGGTCGCCGAGGGCGTCGAAAGCCTCGGCCTGCAGGTGGCCGTGCTCAGGGGCGAGGACCACCCCTGGAGCGTGGTGCTGCGCGGCAGCGTCCTGGCCGTGCACGGCGGCGACGAGGGCATCGTGTACGCGGCCGCCCGCTACGGCGTCTCCCAGCTGGTGCTGCCGGCGGGCCCGGAGGAATGGGCGGCGGGCAAGCGCCTGGAGCGGGCCGGCATCGGCCGCTGCCTGACCGACGAGGAACTGGCGGGCGACTCCACCATGCTGCGGCTGCGTTTCCACATCGCCGAGCTCGTCAACGGCGGCCGGGTGCTGCCCGCGGCCGCGAAACTGGGCCGGAGCATCGCCCGGATGCCGCAGCCCGCCGACCTCGTCCCCGGCATCGAGGCCCTGCTGAACTGAACACGCCCGGCACGCGGGCACGTTGACGGGCCCGCGCCGCCGGGGGAGGTACGGCGCGGGCCCGTCGTCCAGGGGAGATCCCAGTGTGCCGACCGCCTCTGGAGGGCGGCTGGAACCGCGGTCGGCGGACCGCGGGCCGCTCAGCGCGGCCCGTCGGAACGCTCCGGGGTCAGCTGCGGCGGCACCGTCCAGGCCAGACCGGCCGACTCGTAGGAGGTCGCCGGCCCGATCCAGGGGTCCTGGCCGTGGATCTCCACGATCCGCTCGCGCAGCCACTGGTCGAAGGGGTGCTCCGAGGCGGCCCAGCGCTTCCTGGTGCGCTCCGGGTCCGCCGTCTCGAAGTGCACGATCACGTGGTCCCCGTCGGGCCGCGGGTCGATGCGCAGCACCTCGCCGGTGATGCCCAGCCGGCGCCGGGACGCCTCGTACTCGCGCAGCCGCGGACCCTGCAGCTCCTCGACGAGCTGCTGCCAGGCCAGGGGCTTGCCGGGCAGCAGCGGCACGGTCCGCGTCACGGTCCTGGCCCCTCCGCCCCGCGCCGGCGGCCTTGCGGGGCGCCAGCATCCGCAGCCCGAGCGCGGCGAACATGTTCGACGCCACGTTGTGCTCCCAGCGTTCGGCGATCCGGCCCTCCTCGTCGAACCGCCAGATGACGATGCCGACGGACAGGAACGAACGGCCGGTGGGCGCGATGCCGAGCAGCTCGCCCAGGTGGGTGCCGCGCCAGGTGTTGTGGATGACGACCATGTCGTCGTGGGCGCTGATGTCCTCGATGGTGACGTGGAAGTCGGGGAACGCCTCCCGCAGCCCGGCGATGGTGTACTTCACGCCCTCGGCGCCCTCGGGCGCGCCGGGCAGGCCGGCGTGGTCGACGATGTCCGGCCGGTAGTGCTCGTCCACGAGCGAGGCGTCGCCCTGGTTGACGAACTCGGCGAAGACGCGCCGGATCGTGGCCTTGTTGCGTTCCTGGGCGTTCTCCCACAGTCCTCGCGCCGTCTCGGCGGTGGTCGCGGTGGTCACAACAGCAGTCCTCTCGTCGTCGGTCGGATACGCACCCGGCTCACACCGAGGTGGTGGCGCCGGACTTCCACCGCGCGCCGTAGGCGACGTGGTCGCGTTCGGTGGACTGGAAGGTCTTGTTCCAGGTCAGGGCCATGAACCGGTCGCGCAGCCAGACGGCGGCCGGGTTCTGCAGGGAGCCGAGCACGCCGATGCGGTGCGCCAGCACCTGCATCGGGCCGGTGCGCTCCCGGCGTTCGGCCTCGTAGGCGCGCAGGGCCCGGGGGACGCCGGCGCCGGAGACGAGGTGCCCGGCCAGGACCAGGCCGTCCTCGATGGCCTGGCAGGCGCCCTGCCCGATGTTGAAGCTCATCGCGTGCGCGGCGTCGCCGAGCAGGGTGACCCGGCCCCGGCCCCAGACCGGGTCGGGCTTGCGGTCCAGGACGTCGCCGCGCAGGATGCTCTCCGGCACGGTGGCGTCCAGGATCCGGCGGACCATCGGGTCGGCCCAGCCGGCGTGCCGGGCCCGCAGCATGTCCAGGGTCTGTTCGGGCGTGCCCTCGTCGCGGCCGCCGGCGGGACCGTCGGCGACGCTCATCCAGTGCACGACGCCGGGGGCGATGTCGTAGTACGTGAAGCGGGTCCCGGGGCCGAACAGCGCCTGGAAGGTGCCGGGCGGGAACTCCTCGGGGCTCAGCTCGGCGTGGCCGCGCCAGGCGATGTAGCCGGTGTAGTCGGGCGGCTGGGGGCCCAGCAGCTGGGCGCGGACGGCGGAGCGCACCCCGTCGGCGCCGATCAGCAGGTCGCCGTCCTCGGAGGTGCCGTCGGCGAAGTGGAGGCTGACGCCCTCGTCGTGCTCGGTGTAGCCGGTGACCTCGGCGCCGGTGACGACCGGCGCGCTCACCGCGTCGCGCAGGATGCCGTGCAGGTCGGAGCGGCCGATGGCGACCGTGGGCTGCCCGTAGCGCTGGACGAACTGGCCCACCGGCCAGGTGCCGATGGTCCGGCCGGCCGAGGTCGCGAAGTTGCACGCGGACTGGGCGGGGGCGATCGCGGAGACCTGGTCGGCGACGCCGAGGTGGTCCAGGGCGAGCATGCCGTTGGTCCAGATGTGCAGTCCGGCGCCGCCGTCGCGCAGCTGGGGGGCGCGTTCGAAGACGATGGAGTCGATGCCCCGCTGCTGGAGGGCGAGGGCGGTGGCGATGCCGCCGATCCCGCCGCCGGCGATGAGGACCCGGCGCAGGGGGCGAGGCGTCTGAGCGGACATGTTCATTCTCCCGGAGGTCGGGTCGAAGGGCGGGTCGGCGGGTCGGCGTGGGGGGATGCCGTGGGGGGTGTGGGGGAGCGGGGTGGGTGGGGGTGGGGGTGGGGGATCGGCCGGGGGTGCGCCGGGTCAGCGGCTGAGGGCGGACATCTCCGCGTCCGGATAGCGGTTGCCGGCCGTGACCCCGTACGGGGCGATGGCGTCGATCGCCGCCAGCACGTCGGCCGACAGCTCCAGGCCGGCCGCGGAGACGTTCTCCTCCAGGTAGGTGCGCCGCTTGGTGCCGGGGATGGCGACGACGTCCTCGCCGCGGGAGAGCACCCAGGCCAGCGCCAGGCGCACGACGGTGGTGTCGGCCGCGGCGGCCAGGTCGATGAGCTGGTCGACGACCGGCAGGTTGCGGCGGATGTTCTCGTCCTTGAACCGCGGGGCGATGCGCCGGAAGTCCAGGCCCTCGGGAATGTCGGAGGTGCCGCGGATCGTGCCGGTCAGAAAACCGCGGCCGAGCGGGCTGTAGGCCACGAAACCGATGCCGAGCTCGCGCACGGTGTCCAGCACGCCGTTGACCTCGACGTCCCGGGTGAACAGCGAGTACTCGGTCTGCACGGCGGTCAGCGGGTGCACCGCGTGCGCCCGGCGGATGGTCGCCGGACCCGCCTCGGAGATCCCCAGGTGCCGGACGAGCCCGGCCCGCACCAGTTCGGCGAGCGCGCCGAAGCTCTCCTCCACCGGCACGTCCGGGTCGACCCGGTGCAGGTAGTACAGGTCCAGGTGGTCGGTGCCCAGCCGGCGCAGGGTTCCCTCGATCGACCGGCGGATGTAGTCGGGACGGCCGTTGATCCGCCACGTCAGCTGCCCGTCGTCGCCGATCTCGTTGCCGACCTTGGAGGCGAGCACCACCTTCTCGCGCCGCCCGGCGATGGCGCGGCCGATCAGCTCCTCGTTGGTGTGCGGGCCGTACATGTCGGCCGTGTCCAGCAGGTTGACACCGAGCTCCAGCGCCCGGTCGATGGTGGCCAGCGCCTCGGCCGCGTCCGCGTTGCCGTACCCGAACGTCATGCCCATGCAGCCCAGGCCCTGGGCCGGGACCTGCAGTCCGGGCGTGCCCAGCGTGCGGTGCTTGATTGCCACGTGATTCCTCCAGGAGCTGCGTCTCAGCACTGAGGCGACTTGAGAAGACTTCGGCGAAGACGTCGGCGAAGACGTCGGTGAACAGGGGCGGCGGCCGGTCAGGCCGCCGGCGGGGCCTGCCAGGTCAGCGACAGGCCGGTGTAGATGTACCGGCTGGCCTCGATGCCCAGCAGCACCACCCGGTCGCCGGGCTTGATGCGGCCCGAGGTCCAGCCCGCGTCCAGCGACAGCGGCACCGCGGCCGAACCGGTGGCCCCCACCTCGGCGAGGTTCTCCACGATCCGCCCGTCGAGCGCCCGGATTTCCTCGGCGGACAGGCCCGCGGACTCGAACTCGTCGGCGAAGTAGTCGGCGTTGCCCTCCGGCAGCACGATCGCGTCGAACTCGCCGAGCGCCCGGCCGTCCTTGCGGGCCATCTCCTGGATCGCCCGGACGAACACCTGCGGCCCGAACGTGGTGGTGCCGGGCACGTCGATCTTCATCTGGATCAGCTGCTTGCGGCGCAGCTGCTCGGCCTGCGGCACGTCCGTACCGCCGCCGACGATCTCCATGCCGGGCTTGCGCAGACCGCCCACACAGGCGTTGACGAACGCGAACTCGTCCGCCGGCGCCTCGCCCGCGGGCTCGGCCCGCAGCACCACCGCGCCCGCCCCGTCGCCGAAGGTGTACAGCGTCAGGCGGTCGCGCATCCGCACCCGCGCCGGGTCCTTGCCCAGGAAGTGCGGCGCCAGCACCGGCGATCCGGCCTCGCTGCCCACCACCAGCGCGGTGCGCGCGGTGCCGTCGGCCAGCTGCCGCCGGGCCAGGTCCAGGGCCTGCACCCAGCCCGCGCACGCCCCGCGGATCTCGATCGCGGCGACGCTCTCCAGACCCAGGTAGTGCTGCAGGGTGGTGGCCACGTTGGGCAGCGTGTACTCCGGCGTCGCCGTGCACACCACGATCAGGTCGAGCTCCCCGGGCTCCACCCCGGCCCGCTGAAGGGCCTGCCGGGAGGCCCGCTCGGCCATCCGGCTGTTGTTGATCCGGTGCTCGCCGGTGACCGGGTCGATCATCCAGTACCGGGTCTTGACCTGGATGCCCTCCAGGACGTCGTCCGGCAGCGGCCCGACGTACTTCTCCAGCGTGGCGTTGTCCAGCGGCTCACCGGGCACATAGGCACCGGTCGAAAGGATCTTCACATCGTAGGCGGTGGTCATCGACCGGACTCCGTTGCGGAAAGAGGGACGGGGGACAGGACGAGCGAGGTGTGGGTGCCGCCCAGGGACGAGCTGTTGACCAGGACCGGACGCGGATCGCCGCCGGTGCGCCAGGCGCCGACGGCCAGCACCGCCGACAGGTGGGCGCCCGCGCCGACCGGCTCGCCCAGAACCCGCTTGGGGCCTCGATCCGCACCCCGCCCGGCCCGAACACCCGGTCCACCGCGGCCTGTTCGGGACGGTCGACGGCCGCGAGACCCGCCGCGCTCGCCCACACCGCCCCGACCTGCCGCGGGGCGAGCCCGGCACGCTCCAGCGCCTGGCGCATCGCCCGCTCCACCCCGCCGCCCGACGCGTCCCAGCGGCCGATGCCGCACGCGTCGGAAGCGGTCGCGTGCCCCAGCACCACGGCGTGGACCGTCGCCCCGCGCCGCTCGGCGCTCGACCGGCGCTCCAGCACCAGCGCGATGCCGGCCTCGGCCAGCGTGTACCGGCGCCCGGAGGCCGAACCGAACAGCGGGATGCCGCGGTAGGCGGCCAGCGTGGCCGGCGAGAACGCCTCCACCGCCGGCACCAGCAGCCGCTCGGCACGCCCGGCCCGCAGCATGTCGTAGGCCACGCCCAGCGCCGCGGCGCCCGCCGCGTGCCCCGACGTCAGCGTCGACGTCGGACCCCGGGTGCCCAGCGCCATGGCCACATGACCGGCCGCACCGCTGTACACGGTGTTGGTGAACACCGCCGGGTTGGCCTCCCTGGCGCCCTCGGACAGCACCGGAACGGTGAACCGCTCGCTGCTCTCCATCGGCCCGATCGCGGTGCCCAGCACCACACCGGTCGCGGCCAGCGCCTCGGCGTCGCCCTCCGCGCCCGCCGCGCCCAGCGCGGCCCGGCACGAGGCGACGGCCAGCTGGGAGACCTTGTCCATGCGCCGGCGCTCCTGGGCGTGCCGACGACCGAACGGTCGAACTCGACCCGGGCCACCCGCAGCCCGTCCTCGGCCACGCCCTGCCCGGCCCCGGCCGCGTACGCCTCCCACAACGCCTCGGGACCCTCACCGGCCGGGGTGATCACACCGAAGCCGGTCACCACCACCTCGTCCGCGCCCAGCGCGGGGGCCGGGGCACCGGGACCGCCGGGGCGGGCGAAGGCGACGGTCGCGTTCGCGCCGGCGAAACCGAAGTTGTTCGACAGCGCGGTGTCCAGGACCATCGGCCGGCCCGTGCCGCCACCGGGTCGAGACCGCACTGCGGATCGGCCTGCGTGAACGACGCCGTGGGCGGCGCTATTTGGTCGCGCAGCGCCAGCACCGTCACGACGCCCTCCACCGCGCCGGCCGCGCCCAGCAGATGACCGATCATCGACTTGGTGCTGGACAGCGCGACCTTCTCGGCCGCCCCGCCCAGCGCGGCACGCACCGCGTTGCTCTCCGCCGAGTCGTTCTTCTCCGTACCCGTGCCGTGCCCGTTGACGTACCGGATGTCCTCGGGGGACAGCCCCGAGGAGGCCAGCGCCGCACGGATCGCCCGCGCCGCGCCCTCGCCCTCGGGATGCGGCGCCGTCGGATGGTGGCCGTCGGCCGACAGGCCGTAGCCCAGCACCTCGGCCACCACCGGCGCACCGGTGCGCTCCGCGGCCTCCTTCGACAGCAGCACGAGCATCCCGCCGCCCTCGCCCAGCGTCAGCCCCGACCGGTCCTTCGAATAGGGGGCCGCGGGCTTGGGGGAGAGCGACCACAGACTGCTGAACCCGGCGAACGCCGACTCGGTGAAGGCGTCACTGCCGCCCACCAGCATCGCGTCGGCCGCCCCCGCCCGGATCACCTCCAGCGCGTGGGCGAGCGCGTGCGCACTGGCGGCACACGCCGTGTTGGCGCTGAACACCGGCCCCTTCAGACCGAAAGCGGCCGACAGCGCCTCCGCGCCGCCTGCGGCGGCACGAAGGTGTAGCGCCGCCAGTCCGGCGTGCCGCCCCCGCCGCCTCACGCAGCGCCAGCTCGGCACTGCGCCAGCCGCCGTGGCAGGTGCCGTAGGCCACCCCCACCGCTCGGCCGGGATGTCCGTGCCCACCCGCAGCTTCGAGGCGGCCATGGCCTCCTCGGCGGCGGCCAGCGCGAAATCGACCGCCCGGTCACGCGCCGCCGAGCCCGCCGCGTAGTCGTACCTGGGCGCGCACGGCTCGGTGATCTCGCCGCCCAGCGTGGTCTGGTAGTGGTCCATGGGCAGGGCGCGCACGGGCGAGATCGCCACCCGCCCGGCGCGCACCGCCTCCCACAGGACCTCGGCCGAACCGCCGTGCGGGGTGATCGCCCCCACGGAGGCCACCACCACGCCGACGGGCTGATCGGGAACGTCACTCATCGCGTCTGCTTCCTTCTCTGCACGGAGCCCTCCGGCCGCTCACGCCGGCCGGGACAGGGTCAGGGCCACGGCCTGCCCCTCGATGCCCCGGGCCAGCGCCATCGCGTGCGAGGGCCGGGTCTCCCGGGCACTGCCGCGGACGTGGTCCAGGGCGCACGCCGGGTCGGGATCGTCGAGGTTGAGCGTCGCGGGCACCACCCCGTGGTGCAGCGCCAGCGCGGACACCGCCGCGTTCAGCGCGCCGCCGCCGCCGACGAGGTGACCGGTCTGCGGCTTGGGCGTGCTGACCGGCACCGAGGAGACGGCCCCGCCCAGCGCGGCCCGCAGCGCGACCGCCTCGCTCACGTCGCCCAGCCGGGTCCCCGACCCGTCCGAGGCGATGTAGCCCAGGTCGCCGGCCGACAGCCGGGCGTCCTCCAGCGAACGCCGCACCGCCCGGGCGAGCCCGCGGCCCTCGGGGTCCGCCGCCGGCGGCGTGCGCCCGTCGTGCCCGGCACCGTAACCGGTGATCTCGGCGTAGATCCGGGCCCCGCGCGCCAGCGCCGCCTGCTTCTCCTCCAGCACCAGCAGCGCCGCGCCCTCCCCGGGCAGCCCGCCGCTGCGGTCCCGGTCGTAGGGCCGGTACGCCTGCTGCCCGCGCTCGTTGCGGGTGGTCAGGATCCCCAGCCGGTCCAGCAGCGTCATCGACCACCAGCTGGTGGCGTCGTCGTAGCCGCCGGCGAGCGCCACGTCCGCGTCCCCGCGGCGCACCGCGCGCATGGCCCGGCCGATCGCGGTGGCGCCGGCGTCCGCGTACCCGGCGAAGAACGTGCTGGAACCCCGGATGCCGTAGGTCTGCGAGATGGTGAACACCGCGCCGGCCGGCAGCCCCTCGACGAAGAACAGCGGCGGCATGATCACATCACCGTGCCGGGCCAGGTGCTCCAGATCGGCCGTGCCGTCCGGGCGGCGGATCACCTTCAGTTCCTCGATCAGCTGCTCCATGCGGCCCAGCGACTTGTTGCCGCCCAGATACAGTCCCGTGCGGTAGCCCAGCTCGTCGCCGCCGGACTGCTTGTGCGCCAGGCCCGCGTCGTCCAGCGCGATCCGGGCCGCGGCCATCGCCAGGCGGTCACCGCGGTTGACGGTGCGCAGCTGCCGTTTGGTGGCGTACTTGGTGGCGTCGAAGTCGGCGATCTCACCGCCGAGCCGGGTCTGCAGCGGCGACGGATCGTACGCCTCGATGGGACCGATGCCGCTCTCGCCGGCCACCAGCGCCTTCCAGTTGGCCTCCGGGCCCTCGCCCAGGGCGGTCACCAGGCCGATGCCGCTGATGACGACCTGACGTCCGCTGCCGCTCATCGCGCTCCTCCGTGTCGCTGTCGGGTCGTCATCGCTTCTCCTCGTAACGCCCCACGACCAGACCGACGTTGGTGCCGCCGAACGCGAACGCGTTGACCAGGGCGTGCCGCACCTCCTGCCGGCGCGCCGTGTTCGGCACGAAGTCCAGGCCCAGGCGCCGGTCGGGCGTCTCCTGGTTGATGGTCGGCGGCACCACCCCGTGGTTGATCGCCCCGACCGCCGTCAGCAGGCTCAGCGCCGCCGACGCCGCCGTCAGATGACCGGTCATCGACTTCGGCGAGCTGATCAGCAGCCGCTCCGCGGCGTCGCCGAACACCTTCCTGATCGCCGTGGTCTCCGACAGGTCGTTGCCCGGTGCTGGTGCCGTGCGCCACGACGTAGTCGATGTCGCCCGGCTCAAGACCGGCGTCCGCGATCGCCGCCGCGATCGACTCGATCGCACCGCTGCCGTCCGGCGGGGAGTCCGTCATCCGCCAGGCGTTCAGGCTCGTGCCGTAGCCCAGCACCTCGGCCAGGATGTGCGCCCCGCGCGCCCGCGCCGCCTCCAGCTCCTCCAGGACCAGCACCACGCCGCCCTCGCCGAGGACGAACCCGGAACGCTGGTCGTCGAAGGGCCGGCTGGCCCGCTGCGGATCGTCGTTGTACTCCTTCGTCAGCGCGCCCAGCAGCCCGAAGCACAGCACGTCGAGCCAGGTCGTCAACGAGTCGTAGCCGCCCGCGAGCATCAGCGTCGCGTCACCCTCCTGCAGGGTGCGAAACGCCTCGCCGACCGCGTGCCCGGAAGCCGAGCACGCGGTGGACACCCCCAGCATCGGGCCGGTCGCGTCCAGCATCCGGGCCATCGCCGCCGACGCGATGTTCTGGCTGTAGGCCAGCGCGTCGGACGGCGCGTACGTGGAGAACGCGTCCGCCCGCCCGGTGGCGTCGCGCAGCGCGCCGACGTCCACCAGCCACTGCAGATCCGGCCGGTCCACACAGGCGCCCATGGCCACACCCATGTCCGCGCCGTCGTAGGTGTCCTTGTCCACGCCCGCGTCGCGCAGCGCCTCCCAGGCCGCACCCACCCCGAAGGTCCCCGGCCGCAGCAGATGCCGCAGACCCACCGAACCGGGCACCACGTCGGCGAGCCGGAAGTCCTTCACCTCACCGGCGATCGACACGTCGAAACCGGTGGTGTCGATCGTCGTCAGCCGGCCTACCCCGCTGCGCCCCTCGACCAGTCCCCGCCATGTGCTCGGCGCGTCGTTGCCCAGCGGCGTGACGGCACCCACACCGGTGATGACCACCCTGCGGCTCATCGCGGCGCCTCCGTCTCGTCAGGCCTCATGCCGTTTCGTCTCCTTCTGCTTCTGCCGTGTCCGTGGTGTGGGCGGGTGCGGTGTACGGTGCCGTCGGCTCGCACACCATGACCGCGTGCGCGACGGCCAGCCCCCCGCTGTGACTCAAAGAGACGTCCAGGGAGGCCATGCCCAGGGACCGGGCGACCGCCTCGACCTCGCCGTACAGCCGCACCCGGGGACGGCCGGCACGGTCGTTGACGACCTCGATGTCCGTCCACTCCATGCGCGGCCCCATGCCGGTCCCCAGGCTCTTGAGCACCGCCTCTTGGCGGCCCAGCGGCCGGCGAGATGCTCACCGGCCCGCTTGCGCCGATAGCAGTAGGCCAGCTCACGGGCGGTGAACACCCGCTCGCGCAGCTCGGGCTGAGAGGTCATCAGCTCCTCCACCCGCGACACCTCGGCCAGGTCCATGCCGGTGCGCACCCGCAGCGGCGGCGGGGCGGCACTGTCCGGTGACCGCCCCGCACCCTGCCTACGCGGCGGCCGCGGCGAGGGCGGCACGCTCGGTCACCAGGTCCGTCAGGTTCTGCACGGTGAACAGGGACAGCACCTCGTCGGCCGTGATCTTCCCGGCCAGCTCCTCCACGTCGATCTGCGGCAGCGACTTCTTCAGCTGCGCGAGACCGACCTCGTTGATGATGTCGTTCTCGTCGGCGAACTCCTCGTCCGGTATCCCGCCCTGGAGCAGCTCGGCGATGTCCGCCACCTTGATCTTCACGTCCGCGGCCTTCTCGATCCGAAACAGCACATCGAGCAGGTCGATCGACTCCGCGTCCAGATCGCCCAGCAGCGTGGCGTCGGGAACGACCTCCTCCAGGTCGAGGCCGAGCGCGTCGGCGACCGCCTCCTGGACGATGGCGCCGAAGTCCTTGTCGTCGTACGACATGTCTCTTTTACCCTTCGTAGAATTGCTGGAGAGGAACGGACCGGAGACGAGCGGCCCCCGGTCCGCACGACGTCAGGACGCCACCGGCTCCTGCCACGCCCGCGGCGCCAGTTCGCCGTACAGCGCCGTCAGCCGGCGCGGGTCTCCGGTGGAGCGGGTACGGGCCTCTTCGAGGGTGCGGCGGGCGAGCCCGCTGAGCACCCGGCCGGGCCCGATCTCGGTGTACGCGCCCACCGGGTGCCGGGCCGCCGTGCGCAGCACCTCGACCCAGCGGACCGGGCCGGTGAGCTGACGGCGCAGCAGCTCCCTGGCCTCCTCGCCCGACCCGATGTAGGTGCCGGTGACCGAGCTGATCACCGGCAGCACCGGATCGGCGAACGGATGGGCGGCGAGCGCCCGGGTGAACTCCTCCTCCACCGCCGACATCAGCGAGCAGTGGAACGGCGCCCCCACGTCCAGCCGCACGACCTTCTCGGCACCGGCGTCCAGCGCCGTGCGGCCCGCCGCCTCCACGGCCCGCTCGTGCCCCGAGATGACCGTCTGCAGCGGCTCGTTGTAGTTCGCGACCTGCACCAGGCCCACCGACCCGGCACTGTCGCAGGCGGCGAGGACCTTCTCCGCGGGCAGACCCAGCACGGCCGCCATCGCGCCGGGCACCTCACGGGCCACCTCGCCCATCAGCCGGCCGCGCAGCCGCACCAGCTGCAGGGCCGACTCCAGGGACAGCACCCCGGCGGCCACCAGCGCCGGATACTCGCCCAGGCTGTGGCCCGCCGTCGCCGCCGCCGGTAGCCGGCCGACCGCAGCAGCTCCCACACGGCCAGGCTGGTGGTGGCGATCGCCGGCTGGGTGATCTCGGTACGGGCGAGCTCCTCGGCGCTGCCGGTCACACAGATCTGCGACAGCGGCAGCCCCAGGATCTCGTCGGCACGGGCGAACAGCCGCCGCGCCGAGGGATGGGCGTCCAGCAGGTGCCCGGCCATGCCGGGCCGCTGCGATCCCTGTCCGGGGAACATGGCCAGGCAGCCGGTGTCACCGCCGGGGCCGGTCCAACCGGTCATCGGGTAGTCCTTTCATGGGTCGGTGCGGGGTGCGCTGCCAGCCGGCCGCGTCCGGCGCGGCGACCTGGGGCAGCGCGCTGTGCCAGCCGGCCGGCCGGCCCCAGCGGCGCGCGGCGACCGGCAGCGGGTCCTGCTCCAGACGGGCGCCGCGCAGCGCCGCGAGCACCACCAGCAGCCCGGCCAGCTCCTCCGGTGTCGGGTTGCCCCGCAGCACCGTCAGCTCCGCGGCCCGCGCCGCGCTCACAGCGGCTCGTTCCCGTGCTTGCGCAGCGGCTGGCGGGCCCGCTTGGTCCGCAGCATCTCCAGCGACTTGATCAGCACCCGCCGGGTGTCCGCCGGATCGATGACGTCGTCGACGTGCCCGAGCTGCGCGGCCACGAACGGATTCATCAACTGCTCGGTGTACTCGGCGATCAGCTCCTTGCGCAGCTTCTCCGGCTCCACCGCCTCACGCAGCTGACGACGGAAGATGATGTTCGCCGCGCCGTCCGCGCCCATCACGGCCGTCTGGTTCGACGGCCAGGCGAACGACAGGTCCGAACCGATCGACTTGGAGTCCATGACGATGTACGCGCCGCCGAACGCCTTGCGCAGGATCACCTGCACCCGCGGCACGGTCGCCTCGCAGTACGCGTACAGCAGCTTCGCCCCGCGCCGGATGATCGCGTTGTGCTCCTGGTCGGTCCCGGGCATGAACCCCGGCACGTCCACCAGCGTCACCAGCGGAATGTTGAACGCGTCGCAGGTGCGCACGAACCGGGCGGCCTTCTCCGAGGAGTCGATGTCCAGCACGCCCGCCATCGCGGCCGGCTGGTTGCCCACGATGCCCACCGTGTGACCGTCCAGCCGCGCCAGCGCGCACACGATGTTCTGCGCCCAGTTCTCCTGGACCTCCAGGTAGTCGCCGTCGTCGACGATGTGCCCGATGACCGTCCTGATGTCGTACGGCGTCCGGTCGTCGACCGGCACCAGCTTCAAAAGCTCCTCGCACCGCCGGTCCGGATCGTCCGCCGGCCGGGCGTAGGGAGCGGTCTCGGCGTTGTTCGACGGCAGGTACGACAGCAGCTCGCGCACGCTCTCGAAGCAGAACTCCTCGTCCGGCGCCACGAAACTCGCCACACCGGTGCGGTTGCCGTGCGTGTACGCCCCGCCGAGCTCCTCGTGCGTGACCTTCTCGCCCGTCACCGCCTGCACCACGTCGGGCCCGGTGATGAACATGTTGGCCATGCCCTCCACCATGAACGTGAAGTCGGTCAGCGCCGGCGAGTACACCGCGCCGCCCGCACACGAGCCGAGCACCACACTGATCTGCGGCACCACGCCCGAGGCGCGGACGTTGCGGGCGAACAGCTTCCCGAAACCGGCCAGCGCGTCGATGCCCTCCTGGATCCGGGCACCGCCGCCGTCGTTGAGACCGACGACCGGCGCGCCGACGGAGTCGGCGAAGTCGAGCAGCTGATGGATCTTCGCGGCGAACGTCGCGCCCAGCGCGCCGCCGCGGACCCGGGCGTCATGGGCGAAGACGAAGACCGTACGGCCGTCGATCTCGCCCCAGCCCGTGATCACACCGTCGCCCTCGGGATGCGAGTCCTCCATCCCGAAGCCCACCGCCCGGTGCTCGGCGAACAGCCCCAGCTCGGTGAACGTGCCCGGGTCGAGCAGTTTCTCGATCCGCTGGCGGGCCAGCAGCTTTCCCTTGGAGAGGTGCCGGGCGTCGGCTTCCGGGTCGTGCCCGAAATGTGCCTGCGCCCTGCGGGTGGCGAGCTCGTCGGCCAGTTCGGCCATCGTCGGTGCGCGCGCCGGTGCCGGGGGACGGCGTTCCATGTCGGTCCTGGCGAGGTCCGGCAGCACGGCCTGGGGAGTGTCCGGAGGCGTCATTGCGGTCCCACTCCTTCCTGCCCTGTCGCGTAGGTGGCTTCGGATACGACTCTCCGCCACCCCGATGGGCGCGGGACTGGAGCGCGTCTTGACCGGGGGTGTAACCCCAGGTGAGCCCCGTCAGACCGACAGGTGCACGGCCGCCTCCAGCGCGCCCGCCCGCCCGGCGCCCAGCTCCTGGGCGAAGCTGCGCTGCAGCCCGTCGAGCCGGTACCGCGTGGGCAGATCGGCCCTCGCCGCCCGGCCACGCTCAGGAAGTGCGCCTCCACCAGCTGCTCACAGGCGTCCTCCACGGCCGCGAAGTCCTTGCCCAGCACCGGGCACGCCCGATGGGCGTCGAACTCGGGCACCGGCAGATGGGCCAGGCACCGCAGCGCCTCCCGGGCGTCCTTGGGCAGCGCGTTGTACGAGGCCGTGAAACTGGCCCGCACGCTCAGCGAACTGTGCGCCAGCTCGTCCAGCCGCCGCCCCTCGTCGCTCAGCCGCTCCGCGTACCGGCTCAGCGACCAGTGCGGGCGGGTGTTGAGCCGCGCGGCCGCGGCCCGCAGCGCCAGCGGCAGCCCCCGCAGTACCGGGCGATCGCCGCCGCCGCGGCGGCTCCCGCTCCACCCGCTCCGACCCCAGCATCCGCGCCAGCAGCCGCACGCTGTGACCGTGCGGCAGGTCCGGCAGGTGCAGGACCCGGGCGCCCAGCGGCGTACTGAGCCGGCCCCTGCTGGTGACCAGCACCGCCACCTCCGCGCTGTCCGGCAGCAGCGGCAGCACCTGCGCGTCGTCGACCGCGTCGTCCAGCGTCAGCAGCAGCCGGCGCCCGGCCAGCGCCAGCCGGTACACCTCCCGCGCTCGTCGGGATCGGCCGGCAGCCGCTCGGGATCCGTCCCCAGCACCCGCAGCAGCCGGCCCATCACCGCGTACGGATCCGCCGCCCGCGCACCGCTGCCCCGCAGCGCCGCGTACAGCTGCCCGTCGGGGAACGCCGACCGCAGCCGGTGCCCCAGCCGCACCGCCAGCGCCGTCTTGCCGACCCCGCCCCGCCCACCACCACGACCGCCGGCGGCTGCGAGACCGTGGGCTGCGTCAACGCCCGCTGCACCACGTCGAGTTCCCGCTCGCGCCCGGTGAAGTCGGGCAGGTCCAGCGGCAGCATCTGCGGCACCCGCGGACCGGACCGCTCACGCCCGGCCGCCCGCACCGCACCGGCACCGGCACCGGCACCGGCATCGGTGCCGGTGCCGGGCCCGGCCGCGCCCGCGGCGCACCGCCGCCCTGCTCGGCCGGCGGCACCGGACCGGCCGTCTCACCGCGCAGGATCGTCTCGTACAGCCGCTGCAGCCGCCGGGACGGATCGGTCCCCAGCTCCTTGGCGATCAGCCGCCGCATCGACTGGTAGTACTCCAGCGCGTCGACACTGCGCCCCTCCCGGTACAGCGCCAGCATCAGCCGCTCGCACAGCTGCTCCGACAGCGGATCGGTCAGCAGCGCCGCCCGCAGCTCCGCGAGCACCACACCGGGACGCTCCAGCCGGATCTCGGCGTCGGCCCACTGGCTGAGCGCCTCGTGGTGCAGCTGCCGCAGCGTCTCGCGCAGCCGGGCCGCCCAGTCGCCCTGCATCCCGCCCAGCGCGTCGCCCCGCCACATGTGCAGCGCCTGCTGCAGCAGCGCGCTGCGTTCCTGGTCACCCAGACCCTCCTGCTGCGCGCTCTTCACCAGCCGCCGGAACCGCACCAGGTCCACGGCGCCCGGATCGGCCGAAACCTGATACCCGGCCGGGGTCCGCACCAGGCCGATCGGCTCGGCCAGACCGGCCGACGCACGGGCCAGCGCCCGCCGCAGCCGCGTGATGTACGTGTGGACCACATTGCGGACCCCCGCCGGCGGCTGGTCCCCCCACACCCGGTCCACCAGGGCTTCCAGCGGCACCGGCCGTTCCGGATCGACCAACAGGACACCGAGAATGCTGCGTTGTCGCGCGGGGCCCAGATCGGCCAGGGCGTGGCCCGTCCAGAGTTCTATCGATCCCAGTATCCGGAGCTCCATCGAAGATCACCCGTATCCCTTCAGTGTCCGGAAAACTAGCCCCGGCCGATGCAGCGCCCCTTGATTCCCGCTCTGCCGCTCCCGGCCCCCTCACCGGCACGACGACGCACGTCACCCGCCCCGCGGAACACTCCACGGCGGCGGGTGAGGGGTACCGCGCGGACCGGCCCGCGGCCGCCGCCTCCCGGGCGCGGCGGCGGGCCGGTCTCACTCCAGCCAGGCTCCGTCGCGCATCACGACCCGGCCCCGCAGTTCCGGCACTCCGCGCCAGGCGCGCACGGTTTGCGGCGCGACGCGCAGATACACGTGGGGGCCTCCTCCGTGCGCGGGTCCCAGCCGAACTTGTCCCGGTAGGCGTCGGCGGCCTCCCCGGGCACCTGCCGCGCGGGTGGCACGTCGCCTCGCCCTGCAGCAGCACCACGTCCAGGGCGTCCGGCAGCGCCAGCCGGACCCGTGGCTCCGCGGCCGCGTTGCGCGCGGTCGCGGAACCGGCGCCGGTGCACATCCACCGCCCGCCCGTCCCACCAGAACCACAGGGGCACCTGGTGCGGGCCGTGGTCGGGGTGGGCCGTCGACACCAGATGTCGCGCTCCGCGCGGAGCCGTTCCAGGGTGTCCTGCCTGCGCCGCGCCGTGGTGCGGCGGATGATCTCTGTATCGTGCATGGGCGCCGACCCTAGCCAGCGGGCCCGCGGCGCACATGGGCCGCGGGACCTAGGCCCGCGGACGGACCTCTCCCGCACGCCACCGGGGGCCGGCCCCTCAGGAGGCCCGACTCCCGCTTTCCTTCAGGGGTTGGGCGGCGGGGGAGGGGTGAGGAGCGCGGAGGCCAGTTCGCGCCACTGCCGTTGCGGCAGTGCGGCCGGATCGGCGCTCAGCACCTGCAGGCAGACGTGGTCGGCTCCCGCGTCCAGGTGGTCGCGTACGCGGCGGCGGATCGTCTCCGTGTCGCCGTACGCGACGATCGCGTCCACCAGGCGGCGGCTGGGGCGGCCGGTGACGTCCTCGTCGCCGAAGCCGAGCCGGCGGACGTTCGCCCGCTGGTGCGCGGCCGACGCGAGGTATCCGGCGACGTGCGCGGTGGCCACCTCCGGGCGCGGCCGGCGTCGGTGTCCAGGACGACGGCCTGTTCGACGCCGAGGAAGGCGTCCGGTCCCATGACCGACCGGGCCCGCGCGGTGTGGTCGACGGGCACGAAGTAGGGGTGCGCGCCCCAGGTGCGTTCGGCGGCCAGCGCGAGCATCCGGGGGCCGAGGGCGGCCAGGACGCGGCGGGGGCCGGGTCGGGGACGGGGCCGTGGGCGGGGACGGCGTCCATGGCGTCGAGGTAGGCGCGCACGGTGGCGAGCGCCCGGCCCCGGGCCGGGACGGGGTAGCCGTCCACCTCGTGCACGGTGTCGTCGACCCGGTGCCCGCCCAGGCCGAGCAGATAGCGCCCGGGGAAGGCCTCGCCGAGCGTGCGGGTCGCGCCGGCCATGGCGATCGGGTCGCGGAAGGCGATGTTGGCGATGCCGGACGCGACGGTGATCCGGCGGGTCGCCGACAGCAGTAACCACGCCTGGCCCACCGTGTCGCGGCCGAACGCCTCGCCGTGCCAGATCGCCCCGTACCCCAGCTCCTCCAGCTCCGCGGCCGATTCCCTTACCCGTCCGGCGGGTTGGCCCTCGTAGGCGAAGGTCCAGATCCCGACCCGGCCGAGCCCGGTCCGCGCGTCGTCACTCATCGGCACTCCTCACGGCAGCGTTCCGGAGAGGTTCTCCGTTTCCTGGCGGCTAGAATACGGAGAACCTCTCCGGTTTTCCATCGGGGAGCCGACCCGAGGACGCGACGATGACGCACCGGCAGGGACCCACCCCGCCCGACGCCCCGCGGCGCACGGACGCCCGCCTCAACCGCGAACGGCTGGTGGCGGCGGCGCGCGAGGTGTTCGCCGAAGCCGGCCCCGGCGCCTCCCTCAACGAGATCGCCCGCCGGGCGGGGTGGGCCCCGGCACCCTGTACCGCCACTTCCCCACCGCTCGGCCCTGCTGACCGCCGTCCTCGAAGACCGCATCGCGACCCTGGCCGCCCGCGCGGAAGACCTGCTCGCCGCCGAGGACCCCGACGACGCCCTGGAGCGGTGGCTGCGGGCCTTCCTCACCCACGCCCGCGTGAACCAGGGCATGGGCGGCGCCCTGCTGCTGGAACCGGACGGCACCTCGGGCCCCGACTGCCACCGCCGCATCCTGGACATGGCGGCCGGCCTGCTCACCTGGGCCCAGCGGCACGGCACCGCCCGCGCCGACCTGACCGCCGACGACCTCCTGCAACTCGTCGTCGGGATCGCCCTGTCCACCGCCCACGGCGAGGACCGGCCCGCACGCCCCGACCGGCTCCTGGACCTGGTCCTGGACGCCGTGCACACCCCGCCGCGCCGCGACAAGTGACCCCCCTGCCCGGCACACCGGGCAGGGGGGAGGTGTCAGCCCGCCGCGTTCACTCCATGGGCCGGCTGGTGACGAACACGGTCCGCAGGACGATGGCGGCGGAGAGCAGCAGCAGGTTGCAGCCCAGCAGCCCGTACAGCCCGAGGTCCTCGCTCACCCGCGGCCCGCCCTTCATCCCCAGCAGCTGCAGGCCCGCGAACCCGAGGAAGATCCCCACGAAGGCGTGCACCACCCGCCCGACCAGCTCGCCCACGACCCGCCGGTCACGGGCGTCGGCGAACAGCCGCACGTTGACCCCAGCCGCCCCTCCTCCAGCGCGCCGCCCAGACGGTCCAGCCGGCGCGGCAGCCGCCGCAGCACGGGCAGCAGCGCGATCAGCTCGTCACGGGCGGTGTCCCGGGCACCGCGCGGCCCCAGCCGGTCGGCGAGCAGGCCCGAGGCGTACGCACGCGACGCCTCCAGCATGTCGAAGCCGGGGGACAGGCGCACCAGCGTGCCCTCCAGGGTGGCCAGGGCCCGGAACACGGCCGCGATCTCCGGCAGGACCGCCAGCCGGAAGTCCGCCACCAGCCGGAACAGATCCCCGAACATCTCCACGTCGGGCGCGGACCCGTGCCCCAGATGACGCGCGCTGAACTGCCCCAGCGCCCGCAGCAGCCTCTGCTCGTCGATGTCCTCGGGACGGTCGGTGACCTCCAGCAGGGCCTCGCGCAGCGCGACCGGATCCCCGGTCGACGGCCAGGAACAGACCCCCATCGCCTCGCGCAGCCCGGGATCGATCCTGCCCACGGACCCGAAGTCGAGCAGGGCGGCCGTGCCGTCGGGCTGCAGCAGGATGTTGCCCGGATGCGGATCGGCGTGGAAGACACCGTCCACCATGATCTGGTTGAGCAGCGCGGTGAGCAGGGTCCGCGCCAGAAGGGCGCCGTGCTGCGGATCGTCGGGGACCGCCTTGCCCAGCGAGGCGCCCTCCACCCGGCTCATGACCAGCACCCGCTCCGTACTGAACTGCCCGTGCGGGACGGGCACGGCGACACTGGAATCACCACGCGCCGCGGCCGCCCGGCGCACCGCGGTCATGTTGCGGGCCTCGACCCGGAAGTCCAGCTCCTCGCGCAGCGCGACGGCGAAACCCCGCGCCAGCTCGTTCAGCCCCAGACCGCGCCCCCAGCCCGTCCGCTCGCTCAGCACCGCCGCCAGCCGCCCGACGATGTCCAGATCACGCTCCACCAGCTCCGGTATCCCCGGCCGCTGCACCTTGACGATCACCTCGGTGCCGTCGTGCAGCACCGCCGCGTGCACCTGCGCGATGGAGGCCGCCGCCAGCGGAACCCGCTCGAAGGAGGCGAACACGTCCCCCGCCGGCGCCCCCAGACTCTCCCGCAGCTGCGCCTCCACCTCGCCCCACGGCGCGGGCGGCACCTGGTCCTGCAGCAGACTGAGCTCCTCGACGTACACCTCGGGCAGCAGGTCCCGCCGCGTCGACATCAGCTGCCCCAGCTTCACGAACGTGGTCCCGCCGGCCTGCAACGCCTGCCGCAGCTCCCGCGCCAGCAGCTCGTGCCGCACCCCCGGCGCCCGCCGCCGCCCCCGCAGATACGGCCCCAGCCCGTGCCGCGTGGCGATGCGCACCACCGCCGAGTACCGCCGCGCCCGCCCGATCCGCCCCCGCACCGACTGCGCCCACCCCAGCGGCCGCACGGCCCCCACGGGCACCAGGACGTCCAGGGCGACCAGCACGACCATCGCGCCGAGCATCGCCACCCCGACCATCAGCGACAGCAGCGGCGCCAGCTGCCCCGACTCCTCCAGCCGGGGCGCCAGCAGCGCCGCCGACACCGAAAGCCCGCACACCCCGCGGCCCCGACCCGCACCACACCCGCCCGCACCCCCAGCAGACGCCGCCCCACCACCGCGGGCGCCACCATCACCAGCAGGAAGACGACCGCCCCGACCAACACCCCCGTGATCCACATGCCGCCATTCAACCGCACCCGCACCCGGCCACCCGCGCCAACCAACAGCACACTCAAGCCACTTGACGCAAACACCCCCTCCCTTCCCGCCACCCCTCCAGAGCCCGCCGGGATGTTCGCCCTCCCGCCCGGCGCGGACGAATTCACCTTCAGGGCGGGCGTGATGACGGCCGTCCGCCGCGGCGGCACCGCCACCCCGGCGACACCGTCACGACCGCACTCCCGCCCCTCCCCACCGCCGCCCGGAAAGCGTCCGGACACCCCGCGAAAACCCCACGGCACAGGACACCGCCCGCCCGCCGCACCCACCGGCACCCGCCTCCGCCCACGCCCTCGCCCTCGCCCACGACCCCGGCCCCGGCCCCGCCCGCGGCCCCGGCCCTGACCCCGCCCGCGGCCCCGGCCCTGACCCGTCCACGGCCCCCGCCCTGCCCCGGCCCTGACCTGGTCCGCTCCCGCCCCCGACCCGGACCGCTCCCAAGTCCCCGGCTGAGTACGCGTACTCAGGTGCCACCTGCCGGACTCCTCCATGCTGGGGCGCGAACGCCGGACCGCCTCGGGGAGACACACGCATGGACCACGCCCTGCACCTGCGCACCGCCACACCCAGCGACCACGACTGGATCCACGAACTGCGCCACCGGGTGTACGCACAGGAGCTCGGCCAGCACCCGGTGAACCCCTCCGGAAGACTCGGCGACGGACTCGACGGCGACAACGTCTACCTCGTGGCCGCGCGCGGCGACACACGGATCGGGTTCGTCAGCCTCACCCCGCCCTGGGCGGCCGCTACTCCCTCGACAAGTACCTGACCCGCGAGGAACTCCCGCTCCTGACCGAGGAGGCCCCTTCGAGATCCGCGTCCTGACCGTCGAGGACCGCTGGCGCTCCACCGCGGCGGCACCCCTCCTGATGTACGCGGCGCTGCGCTGGACCGCGTCACGGGGCGGCCGCCGGGTGGTGGCGATGGGACGCACGGAACTCCTCGACATGTACCTCGCCACCGGCCTGCGGCCGGTGGGACGCACCATCCGCTCGGGCGCGGTCTCCTTCGAGGTCCTCAGCGGCTCCGTGGCCGAGCTGACCAGGACGGTCGCCGAGCGCCACGCCCGGACCCTGCGGCGGCTGCGCACGGGCCTGGACTGGCGGCTCGACATGCCCTTCGCGCCGCGCGAGGACGGCTGCGAGCACGGCGGCGCGTTCTTCTCCGCGATCGGCACCGACTTCACCACCCTGGCCCGCCGCCACGAGGTCGTCGCCGCCGACGTGCTGGACGCCTGGTTCCCGCCGTCCCCCGCCGTCCACGCCGTCCTCACGCAGGACCCGGGATGGGCCGCCCGCACCTCACCGCCGACCGGCGCGGAAGGACTCCTCGCGCAGATCGCCGAAGCCCGCGGCCTGCCAAAGGAGTCGCTGGCCGTCGGAGCGGGCTCCTCCGACCTGATCTTCCGGGCGTTCGGCCGGTGGCTGACCCCGCACAGCCGGGTGCTCCTGCTCGACCCGGGCTACGGGGAGTACGCCCACGTCACCGAACGGGTCATCGGCTGCCGGGTCGACCGGCTCACCCTGCGCCGGGAGGACGGCTGGCTGCTCGACCCCGCCCGGCTCGCCGCCGCGACCGCCGACGGACGCTACGACCTCGTCGTGGTGGTCAACCCCAACAACCCCACCGGCCGCCACGCCCCGGCCGCCGCCCTGCGCGCCGTCATCGAGGCCACACCCGCACGGACCCGGTGGTGGATCGACGAGGCCTACCTCGGCTACGCCGACCCGGCCGACTCCCTCGCCCCCCTCGCCGCCACCGACCCCCGCGTCGTGGTCTGCACCTCCCTGTCGAAGATGTACGCCCTGTCGGGGATGCGGGCCGCCTACCTGGTGGCCGACCCGGACACGGCCGGACGACTGCGCCGCTGGACCCCGCCGTGGCCCGTCAGCCTGCCCGCCCAGCTGGCCGCCGTGACGGCCCTGCGCGACCCCGCCCACTACACCGCGCACTGGGCCCGCACCCACACACTGCGCCGCGAACTGGCCAACTCTCTGCGCGAGTTGGACGGCCTCGCCTCGGTCGACGAGGGAGTGGCGAACTTCCTCACGGTGACCCTGCCCCCGCACGGACCGAGCGCGGCACAGCTGGTGCGCGCATGCCGGGACCACGACGTCTTCCTGCGCGACCTGTCGCCGATGTCCCCGGCGTACGAGGGACGGACCGTCCGGATCGCCGTCCGCGACACCGCCGAGAACACGCGGATCGTCGCGGCGTGCCGCAGCGCCCTGGAAACACTGCGCAGCCCGGCCGCGGCGGGGCGGACCTCCCGGTGACGACGGTCCCCGACCTCCTGCCCCACCTCGGCGGCGCGCTTGCGGCCGCAGGCGTCGCGGTGGCGGCCACCCGGCGCCGCGAACTGATAATCCGCTGGTGCGTGTGGGCGCTCGCCGTCCCTCTGGTGACGGGCGCGTTCTGGCTCGGCGCGCCGGGGATCGCGGCCCTCACGGTCCTGGTCGGACTGGTGGCGGTGGCCGAGTTCGGCGGACTGCTCCGGCTGGGCCCGGCGGACCGTACGGTCCTCGGCGCGGCCGTCACCGGACTCGTCCTGACCACCTGGCTCGCCCCGGACAGCTCCCGCGGGCAGCGGCCGCCGGGGCACTCGCGATCGCCGCGGTGCCCCTGCTGTCGGGCGACGCCCAACACGGACTGCGCCGCCTGGCAGCGGGCCTGCTGGGCCTGGTGTGGCTGGGCACCCTGGCCGGCCTCGTCCCCTCCGGCGCCCTGGGCCTCGTCCTGTTCGTGGCCGTCTCGGTCGCCGACATCACCGCCTACGCCGCCGGCCGCCGCCTCGGCGGCCCCCGCCTCCCCTGTCCCCGCCAAACACTGGAGCGGCACCCTGGCGGCGCCGCGGCGGCCTCCTCACCCTGGCCGCCCTGTCCTGCCTGACCTGGCAGACCGCTGTCGCCGTAGCCCTCGGCGGCCCCCTCGGCGACCTCCTCGAATCCATGGTCAAACGCGGCGCCCACGCCAAGGACGCCGCCCACTGGCTCCCCGGCTCCGGCGGCCTCCTCGACCGCATCGACTCCCTCCTGCTCGCCCTGGCGATCCTGCTGCTCCTGCCGTGAACCCCGGGCACGGCACCCCCATGACGACAGCAACGCGCGACCAGCCGCGACCGGCCGGGGAGCCGGGGACCGGCTCCCGTCCACGGCCCAGGGGCCGCACCCGCACCCACCGCGGGGCGCGGCCCCACGCGCACCCGCCCAGGACCCGGCACCCGCCCAGGACCCGGCACCCGCCCAGGACCCGGCACCCGCCCAGGACCCGGCGCCCGCACCGACCGATCCCGCCCGGCCGCCGCCCACCGCCGCACCCACCCCGGCACCACCGTCCGCGTCCGCGACACCGACCTGACCGACCCCACCTGCGGACTGCGCACCGGACTGGTCGACGTGGCCCTCACCCGGGCACCGTTCGACGAGACCGCGGCCGCCGCCTACCGCCCCTGACCACCCGCCCCACACCCGCCTCCCGGCCCGCCGGCCCCTGACGAGACGCGCCCCGCCGCGGAGAAAGCGGAAAAAGGGCAGGACGCCGCCACATCCGTGCCCCCGGCACGGAACCAACACCCTGCCCCCGCCCCTCTGTCCGAGCGACAGCAGAACACCGTGAACGGAGGCCGCCGTGGACCGGCGCACACTGCTCACCGCAGCCACCGGCTTCGCGGCCGCCATCGCCCCGACGGCCGCCCTCGCCACCACCAGCAGCAGCAGGCAGCGCCCCGGGCCCCGCCCCACCACCGCGCCCGCCAGGCCCGCGGCCGCCGGCCCGCGGCCGCGCCCCGCCCCGCCGACTGGTCCGCGCTCGACAGGAACCTCCAGGGCGGTCTGATACGGCCGGGCGACGCCGACTACGCCACCGCCCGCCAGCTGTACAACACCCGCTTCGACACGCTGCGCCCCGCCGCCGTCGCCTACGTGGCCCACACCGCGGACATCACCGAGTGCCTGGCCTTCGCACGCCGCCACGGCACCCCGTCTCCATCCGCAACGGCGGCCACTCCTACGCCGGCTGGTCCAGCGGCAACGGACGCCTGGTCATCGACGTCTCCGCGCTGAAGTCCGTCCGCAGCGGCTCCGGCAGCGCCGTCATCGGCGCCGGCGCCAAACTCATCGACGTCTACACCCAGCTCGGCGCACGCGGCGTCACCGTCCCCGGCGGCTCCTGCCCCACCGTCGGCATCTCCGGCCTGACCCTGGGCGGCGGGCACGGCGTGGTCTCCCGCGCCTACGGCCTGACCTCCGACAGCCTCACCGGCGCCCGCATCGTCACCGCCGACGGCCGGACCCTCGACGTGTCCAAGGACCGGGAGGCGGACCTGTTCTGGGCCCTGCGCGGCGCGGGGAACGGGAACTTCGGAGTCGTCACCGAACTCCGCTTCCGCACCCACCAGGCCGCCGACGGCGTCACCGCGTACATGACCTGGCCCTGGTCCAAGGCCGCCGCCGTCCTGCGCTCCTGGCAGGAATGGGGCCCCTCCCAGCCCGACGAGATCTGGTCGGCACTGCACCTGTCCGCCGTCGCCGGCCGGACCCCCACCGTCTCCGTCAGCTGCTTCTCCCTGGGCACCTACGGCGCCCTGCAGAACGCCGTCGACCGGCTGGCCAACCGCGCCGGCGGCCCCGGCGCCGCCTCCCGCGTCACCCTGCGCCGCCGCGGCTACCTCGACACCATGCGGACGTACGCGGGCTGCGCGACGAAATCCACTCCCCAGTGCCACCTTCCCGGCACCACCCCGGGCCGGCAGCCCACCGGCGTACTCCAGCGGGAGACGTACGCGGCACGCTCGGACTTCTTCAACCGCTCCCTGAGCGCCGCCGGCATCCGCTCCCTGCTCGACCAGCTCGAACACCACGCCCGCAGCCGCAACAGCGGCGGCGTCTCCGTCGCCCTCACCGCCCTGGGCGGCGCCGTCAACCGCGTCTCCCCGCAGGCCACCGCCTTCGTCCACCGCAACTCCCGCTTCCTGGCCCAGTACACCGCCTCCTGGCCCGCCGCCCGCACCGGCGCGGCGGCGACGGCCTGGCTGGACACCACCCACACCGCGATGCGCCGGCACGCCTCCGGCGCGGCCTACCAGAACTACACCGACCCGAACCTGACCGACTGGCGCTCCGCCTACTACGGCCCGGCCGCCCCCGGCTGGCCGCACTGAAGCGGCGCTACGACCCGGGCAGGCTCTTCGACTTCCCCAGGCCCTGTGAACCGGCGCCCCACCTCAGGAACGCGCCCCGGTGTGACGGGCAGCCGCTTGAGCGCGTGCGACCGGAAGGCCCGCCGCCGAGGCAGCTGCCGCGCGGGCACGCAACGAGCGGGCCCGGGAAGGCACGGACGACCACTCCCAGGGCGACACGGATCTGCGAACGGGCGGCGGAGCCCCGAGACAGCGGTGCGGCCCCCGGCCGAGCGCGAGGTGCGCCTCGTCCTGCCGCCCGGTGCCGAACCGGTCGGCACCGGGGTGGCGCAGCGGGTCGCGGTGGGCGGACGCCCGACACGGCAGCACCGTGCCCCCGGCCGGCACCACGGTGCCCCCGATCCCCACGTCCACGGTCGGCGAGCGCCGGATGGCGGTGTGGCGGGGCGTCGCGTGGCGAAGAAGCTCCCCGACAGTGCCGGGAAGCAACTCCGGTTCGGCGCGCAGGGCTTCGAGCCGCTCGGGATGCCGCAGCCGCGACGTCCCCGGGACTCTCGGGTTCCAGCGCGGCGCCGGCCCGGCTCCTCGCACACCTGCCGCACCCTGCCCCGTTGAGCAGGCCGGCGTCCGGCGCGGGCGGCAGGGAGAAGCCCTTGGACCCCGGACCAGAGGTTCCCGGCGCCAGGGGCAGGGTCGGGCCGGTGACCGCGCCATCATTGACCGACCACCGACGTCACCCGCGGATGAAGGGCTGTTCATGGTGCTGATCTACGCTTTCCGGGATGTCCACGGCACGTGGTACGGCGATCCCGACGCCCCCCTCCACGACAGCCGGCCCGGCCGCGGGACCTTGACCCTTCCCCGTACCGCGCCGGGCGAAGACCTCGGTCTGTTCGACGGCCAGCGGGTCGAGGTCCTCTACGCGGCATGCGACCTGGAAGCGAGCCAGACCCGCTACCGGCTCGACGACGGCGACTCCTTCGCCGCCACCTGGCACGTCCACGAGTTGCTCTCCCCGGCCTACCGGCACGTCCCCACGGCCCCCGCCGCCGCCGGGGGCGCGAAGGAGGTGAGGCTGGAGATCAGCGATTCGCACCGCCGTTACAGCCTGCACGCCGGGGTACGGGCCGAAGGCCGCGTCGAGATCACCGTCGTCGTCTCCACCCCGGACGGTGTCATCCACGGCGAACTGACCGGCGAGGTGGACGCCCCCGACCTCGACGCCATCGGCCGTCTCCTCGCCTCCGCCTCCCTCGCCTCGGCCTCCCTCGCCTCCGCTCCTCTCGCCTCCGTTCCCCCCACTTCGGCTCCTCTCGCCTCCGCTCCCCTCACCTCGGCTCCTCTCGCCTCCGCTCCGGCCACGGCCTCCGCTCCGGCCACGGCCTCCGCTCCCGCCACGGTCTCCGCCACGGAGGCCGCCCCCGTCGCCCCCTCACCGGCGGCTCCCGTCAAAGCCACCCGCCACGGCCGGGCCTGGACCCCGAAGCCGTCGCCCGCCTCGAAGAGCGCTACCGGGCGGGCAGGACGCCAGAGCAGCTGGCCGAGGAGCTCGGACGCAGTGAGAAGTCCATTCGCTGGAAGCTGTACGGCCTCGAACTCGGGCCCTACCCCAGCGATCTGGTGCCCGCTCCGCGTCCTGCGGCCGAGCCGGAAGCGCCGAGGGCGTACACCGTGCAGGAGAAGCGGAAGCTGCACCCCCACGCGTACAAGCCCTGGGAGCCGGCCGACGACCAGCGGCTCGCCGAGCGCTGTGCCCAGGGCGTCTCCCTGGTGGAGCTGTCGAAGGAGTTCGGCCGCAACGAAGGGGCTGTCGCCTCGCGGCTGCTGAAGATCCGAGCGGAGGGGCCGGCCGCCGACGACGCCTGGGAGTACGGGGGATAGGGGGCGTCGCCCGGCCCGGGACCGCCCGCGCACGCGCCCGGCCCGGGTACCGGCGTCCGTAGCTCACCGGGATCAGGGGACGGGCGTCCCGCCCCCGGGCAGGGCGGTGCCGGCGTCCTCGCCGGCCCGCGCGACACTGGCGGGGTGGCAGTCGGGGCACCGCGCCATGCGGGACATGTCCTCTCCGGGGAGGGTGACCGCGACCCAGCGGAGACCGAGTTCCGGCCCGTCGCACCGGCCGCACCACTCGGGCAGGGGCGCGGCGCGGGCGGTGGGCAGGGGCGGGGGTCCGGGAGGATCTGCCCGCGGGCGAGGGCGGCCTTGACGAATCCCGCCGCCAGCAGGCTGTGGCTGTCCGCGGCCCGGTAGCGGCCGGCGGCGAGCAGCGCGCGGGCTTCCGTGAGGAGTTCTTCCGCCGCGGTCAGGTGCTCATAGGGAGAGGGCACCGGCTCTACCTCTCGTCGGGGAGTACGGGCAGGTCGCGTCGCCGTGGCCGGAGGGCCGGACGCCGTTCGCGGTCGCGGATCTGCGCCGGCGGAACCGCCGGTGCCCTCCGCTTCTCGTCGGCGACGCAGAACAGACAGCGCGGTCCTCCGCTCGCGGCGGGGTCGACCGGGGCTCCGGGATGCTGGCGGCACCGGGAGTACGAACGGGGCCGTGACAGCTCGCGCGCGATGATGAAAGCGCCGTGCACCAGGTCGGCCACGCGGGTGAACTCCTCCCAGTCCGACCGGAAGTGCAGGTCGAAACTCAGGTCGTTGATCTGCCGCATCGTCTGCAGCAGTCCCTCGTGGGTGTAGGGCGGCGGCGGAATCTGGTACACGCCGGGCTGTCTCGGCATACCGCGGCGGGCCCGCGGGTCGCCGACCCGCCGGTTGCTGTTGCAGAACAGGCACTGCCCCCATCCCTCGGGCGGCTCCGGGTCGACCGGGCCGTTGGGATGGATCCCGCACCCCGTGGAGCTGCGGGGCAGGGCGAGATTGCGCACCGTGACGAACACCCTGTACAGCGAGTCGGCGATCTCTTCGTACTCCGTCGGGTCCCCGTGGCCCACGATCGCCCGGACCCGGTCGTCCACGCTCGGGAGGCTGGAGCGCAGCTCCGCGAGGAAGTACGGGCGTTTCGTCGGCACGCGGTAGGTGGAGTGATGCGGAAAGTCCACACCGGAAAGACCATCGCACAAGCCGTCGCGGGCGCCAGCTCACGGGCGCCGCTTCACTCCCACGATGAGGAACTCCACACCATCGGGTGATGTGCGGAATTCCGTCCTGCGCGGCCTGTCACGTTCTTGGGCGCTGCTCCGTCAGTGCTGTGCAGACGCCGGCGGGAGCGCCGGCGAGGCGGACCGAGTGCGAGAGTGGGAGCCCTGTCATGTCGAACACCGCTGTTCCGATTTCCCGTATGCCGAACCCGGGCGAGTTCGTTCCCGAACTGGCCGATGTGAGTGCCGCGTTGTTCCGTGCGACGGGCAACCGGTCCGTCCCGCGCACCACGATCAGCCTGGTGCACCTGCGGGCGGGGCAGATCGTCCACAACACCTACCTCACGGTGCTGAACACGAGTTTCCTGCGGAAGGCGGGGGGAGTCCGAGGAGCGGATCACCGCGGTCGCGTCCTGGCAGGACGCCCCGTACTTCACCCCGGCCGAGCGGGCGGCTCTCGCGCTGGCCGAAGCGGTCCTCCAGCCCGCCCCGCACGGCCGCGAGCGCGTGACGGACGAGGTCTACGCGGAGGCGGCCCGGCACTACGACGACAAGGCCCTGGCCACGCTGACCATCGCGATCGGCCAGATCAACTTCTTCATCGCCCTGGCGCTGATCGGCAAGCCCCAGCCGGTCGCCTCCCTCGCCGACCAGCAGTGGGACTGACCGCCACCGGCGGCAGCGGGAGGCCCGCAGGGTCGCTGCGGCCGCCGTCCCGCGCGGGGCGCGGTGAGTGCCGGCGGTTCCGGCGCTCCGTAGTGCCCGCGGCGGGCACGGCCCCGCGGGCACACGGAGGCGGCGGGTCACTTCGTGCTGGGGCAGCGGGGCAGGAGGCCGTCGAGGAGGGTGGCGCAGGCGGACTGGAGGCCGGCCTCCAGGTCGGCCTCGCCCTCGGGGGCCTGGACCCAGCGGTAGAGGGTGCCGAGGTAGACGTCGCGCAGCAGGGTGCCGGCGAGGGGGGCGTCGACGTCCTGGGAGATGTCGCCGGCCCGCTGGCCCGCTTCGATGAAATCGCTGAACATGTGGGCCACGTAGGGCTGTTCGTGCAGGGGGAAGCCCGCACGCACCCAGGCGGTCAGGACGGCCTTGGTCTGGGCGGGGTCCTCCAGGCTGACGGCGGCCAGGATGCTCATGCAGCGCGAGAGGGCGGCGCGGATGTCCTTGACCTGAGCGGGGGGGATGCCTTCCGCCTCCAGTCCGCGGCGCAGCTGGAGGCGCCGCTGCTCGCCCCATTCGGCGATGAGGTCCTCCTTGCGCTGGAAGTGGTTGAAGAAGGTGCCGCGCGCCACGTCGGCCTCCTCGGTGATCTCGTCGACCGAGGTCTGGTCGTATCCCTTCTGGGTGAACAGGTCCAGGGCGGCTTCGTAGATCCGGTTCTTCACGCGCAGTTTGTTGCGTTCCCTGCGGCCCTGCGGTTGTGCCACGGTGTTGGCCGGCGTGTCTGCCATGTGTGCGTACTCCTGTCGCGCGGTGGGTGAGGCCCGTCTCGGATCCGCTGCCCGTGTCGTCGACGGTCGTCCGGCCCACCGGCAGCCACTTCACTTGTATCACGATGCATGAATGTTCAGTAGTTCATGTTTGATTCGTGATGTAGAGCCCTGGTGGGAGCGGTCCGCGGACCGCTCCCACCAGGGCTTTGCCGGCCGTCAGTCCCGCAGCGGGAGGGTGTTCGTCACCGCGGTCGCCAGCGTCCCGAGGCTGTCCTCGCCGAGCAGCCGGTTCAGGGGGACGTCCCGGTTGGTCCGGCGCCGTGTCCGGGCCCGCAGCTGGGTCGCGGTGAGCGAGTCCATGCCGTAGTCGTGCAGCGTACGGCGCAGGTCGAGGCGCTCCCTGGCCATGCCCAGCACCTGGGCCGCCTCCTCCAGGAACTGCTCGGCCACCAGGTCCGCCGCCCCGCTGCCCGGAGCGGGCGCCGGGACCGGCACCGGAGCCGCAACCGCAGCAGCAGCCGGAGCAGGGGCCGGAGCAGGAGTAGCAGCCGGGGCCGGGAGGCGTTCCACCGCCCGGGAGAGGGCCTGGAGCGGCAGGCGGGCCATGTCGGCCAGTCGTCGGGCCGACCACTGGACGAGTCCCAGCGGCGCCCGGTCGGCGGCGGGGTCGGCGGCAGTGGCGGTGGCCGTCTCGCCGCCGGCGAGGCGGAAGAGGTGGATGCCGTGGAACTCGGCGAGGACCTCTCCGCGGGGGCCGCTCACCACGACCTCGCCGAGGGCGGTGTCGTCCGAGGGGTGGGCGGAGAGGGTCGCGTGCACCCATATCTCCTCGCTGAGCGGGGCGAGGAAGCGGACCCGGTCGAAGGAGGCGACGGCGTAGGCGCCGTCGGCGGGGAGCCGGGCGGGGAGGGCGGCGAGCAGGAGCTTGAGGCAGCCTTCCCATGCGGCGTGGCGGGAGGCGGCGGGCCGGTCGAGCTGGGCGACGACCTCGCCGTCGGTGCGCCACACGTGACGGACCGTCCGCAGGTTCGGGCCGGGCGTGTAGCCGCGGCGGGCGAGGTCCTCCAGGAACCGGGCCGGGGTCAGGTGCGTGGTGCACCGGCCGAGGGCGGCGTCGATGCGGTCCTGGGCGTGGGGGCGGCGGGCGGGTGCGGGTCGAGGCGGATCCGCGCGGTCAGGCCGGTGAGGTCGGGCCGGTGCGGGGTGCGGACCTCGGCCCGCAGCGTCGTGCCGGCGTCCCGGGTCGACACCTCCAGGGTGAGGTCGCCGTCCTCCGGTGCCTCGATCATCTCCACGACCCGTACGTCCTCCAGGACGACGGTGCCCGGCGCGGCGGTGGCGGCGGTGTGCGTGGTGGGGGCGGTGAGGGTCTCGTCGAGGGCGGCGAGCTGGACGACGGGAGGGACGGGGTGAGGCCGCGCAGGCTCACGATCGCGTCGGTGAGGTCGGTACGGACGTGGGTGACGGCCGCCGGGCGGGGCGCGGGCGCGGCGGAGGGCGGCGTGCGGCGCAGCACCTCGGCGTCCCACGGGTAGGCGGGCAGTCGCACGGGGCGGACCGTTGTCCCGAACCAGCGTTCCCAGTCGACCCGGCCGCCGCGGGCGAAGAAGGCGCCCAGCGACCGGGCGAGTGTCAGGGCCTCGTCGGGGGAGCGCCGCGAGGTGGAGGCGACGGCGGCGGAGGAGCCGCCGAACTCCAGGGCGGTCTCCTCGATCGCCGACTGCAGCAGCGGGTGCGGGCTGATCTCGACGAAAACGTTGTCGGACTCCTTGACCAGGGTGCGCATGGCGTCGAGGAAGCGGACGGGGCGCCGCAGGTTGTCCATCCAGTACGCGGCGTCGAGCTGGGCTCCGGAGAGCGGGGCGTCGAGGACGGTGGAGTGCAGCGGCAGGTCGCCGTCGCGGGGGTCGAGGCTGGCGAGGGCGGCGAGCAGGTCGTCGCGCAGCTGGTCCATGGCGGGGAGTGGGAGGCGACGTTCACCCGTACCAGGCGGTGGAAGACGCCCTCGCGTTCCAGCCGTTCGCCGATGCGCCGCAGGGCGGCGGTGTCCCCGGCGAGCACGGTGGAGGTGGGGGCGTTCCGTGCCGCCACGCAGACGCCGCTCTCGTGGGCGAGGAGTTCCGCGGCCTGCTCGGGGAGAGGTCGACCGACATCATCGCGCCCTGTCCGGCGGTGCGCTGCATCAGCGTGCTGCGCCGGCAGATGACGGCGGCGGCGTCGGGCAGGCAGAGGGCGCCGGTGACGGCCGCCGCGGCGACCTCGCCCATGCTGTGTCCCACGCACATCTCGGGGTCGACGCCCATGTCGCGCCATGCGGCGGCCAGGGCCACCTGGGTGGCCCACAGCACAGGCTGGACGGTGGCGACCTCGTCGGGGAAGGCGTCGGTGGCGGCGTCGAGGGTCTCGCGCACCGAGCGGCCGGTCTCCTGGCGCACGGCGGTGTCGCAGGCGTCGAGGGTGGTGGCGAAGGCGGGCAGGGAGGCGGTGAGCGAGCGGCCCATGCCCGGCCACTGCGAGCCCTGGCCGGGGAAGACGAAGACGGTGCGCTTGTCCGCGCCGTAGCCGGCCTCGCCGGTGCCGGCCCGGTCGGTGGCCCGGCCGTCGGCGAGGTCCCGCAGCGCGGCGGCGAGTTCGGCGTGGTCGGCTCCGGTGGCCCAGAGCCGGAAGGGGTGGGCGTCGCGGTGCAGGGCGGCGGTGGCGCACAGGTCCCACAGCGGGGTGCGGTTGCCCGCGCCTTGGGGAGAGGTGGTCGGACCAGGCGGCGGCGAGCCGTCGCAGTGCCGGCTCGGAGCGGGCGCTGAGCACCAGCAGGTGGGTGGGCCGGTTCGTGGGGAGTTCGGCGGGGCCGCGGGCGGGTGCCGCCGGGCGGCGGTCGGCCTCGGTGACGACGACGTGGGCGTTGGTGCCGGAGAGGCCGAAGGAGCTGACGCCGATGACGGCGGCGCGTGCGGTGTCCAGGTGCTCGTTGCGGGTGACCAGGTGCAGCCGGTTGGTCTCGTCGGCGAGCAGGGGCTGCGGGTCGTTCAGGTGCAGGGAGGCGGGGACCAGGCCGTGCCGGGCGATCAGGACGCTCTTGATGAGCCCGGCGATGCCGGCGGCGGCTTCGGCGTGGCCGATGTTCGACTTCACCGAGCCGCACCGCAGCGGGCCGCGTTCGGGCGTGCGTTCCCGGGCGGCGGTGGCCAGGACCCGCAGTTCCACGCCGTCGCCGACCGGGGTGCCGGTGCCGTGCGCCTCGATGTAGTCGAGGTCCGAGGGCGCGATGCCCGCCTCCTGCCAGGCGCGGCGGACCATGGCGTCCTGGCCCGCCACGGCGGGCTTGATCAGCGAGCCGCTGCTGCGGCCGTCGTTGGTGACGGCGCTGCCCGGCAGCAGGGCGAGCACCGGGTATCCGGCCCGCTCGGCGTCCTCCAGCCGGGCGAGGACGACCACGCCGACGCCCTCGCTGCGGACGAAGCCGTTCGCGCCGGTGTCCCCGAACTTGCAGCGGCCGTCGGGCGAGAGCATGGCGGCCTGGGAGAAGGCGATGGCGTCCATCGGCGACAGGATGATGTTGACGCCGCCGGCGATGGCCAGGTCCGTCTCGCCGGCCAGCAGGCTCTGGCGGGCCATGTGGACGGCGACCAGGGACGAGGAGCAGGCGGTGTCGACCATCATGCTGGGCCCGCGCAGGTCGAGGTCGTAGGACACCCGGCCGGAGGCCATGGCGCGGAAGTAACTGCCCGCCGCCTCGCGCAGGCTGGTGCTGTCGGTGGTGTCGTCGCGGCCGTAGTCGGCGGTGGCCTGCCCGATGTAGACGCCGGTGTGGGTGCCCGCGAGCGAGGAGGGCGGATCCCCGCGTCGTCGAGCGCCTCGCGCACCACCGGGAGCAGTAACCGGTGCTGCGGGTCGATGCTGGTGGCCTCCGCCGGGGAGATCCCGAAGAAGCGGCGTCGAAGTGGAAGGGGTCGTCCAGGAAGCCGCCGTGGCGGCTGGCCGTGCGGCCGGGAACGCCCGACTCCTCGGCCCAGAAGGGCGTGATGTCGAAACGTTCCGGCGGCACGGGGGTGACGCAGTCCCTGTTGGCGACGAGGTTGTCCCAGAACTCCTCCACGCCGCGGGCCTGGGGGAACCTGCACCCCATCCCGATCACCGCGATCGCCGTCTCCCGCTTGGCTGCACTCATGACAAAGCCCCCCTCGTATCGGTCCCGGCGCGACCGGTGCACGCCAGGACGGCTGCCCCCCGGCAGCATCGAGGCGTGATCGTAGTTCAATTCTGTACGCCAGAACAATGATGGGCCGAAAGGGCATCTTTGGCCGAAAAGCCATCCCAGTGCCGCCTGTTGGGGCACGCCCGAGGGGCGTCGGGCCCGTGGGTGCGGGGGTGTGAGCAGCGGCGATGCCGGGTGGAGGGGTCCGCGCCGGCCCGGCTCCGGCCAGGGCGCCCCGGGCGTCGGCGGGGAGAGGTGCGCGGAAGGTGATGCGCGCCACCGGGAAAGTGGACTATGGTTAAAACTCGTACCCCAGATCAATAAAGGGCTATGGTCTTGCCATGGTTCGCGGTCGGACGGTGCGTCGGGTGCCGCACGTCACCGCGCACCGGGCAACCGCACAAGAGCGATAGGGGGAAGCCCGGATGGCTTCACACACGTGCCGGCCGGCTCCGTTACGGAGCGCGGGGCCCCTGGTGAAGGGAGTGGCCGGTGGACGGCAACAGGCGGTGCGGGAGCCCGTGCCCGCCCTGGAGGGCGTGGTGCGCCAGGCGATGTGCCTGCCCTCGCTCGCCCCGAAGTACGAACGGCCGCGGGGACGGGGGCGCCTGACGCTCGACGACCTTCCGGTGCTCACCCGGAGCGAGCTGGAGACCGCGACCGCCGAGGCACTGGCCCTGGGGCTGGGCGGCGGAACGCTCTGGGCGCACGGCGGGACCCTGGAGGCCCCGGGCCTGAGCCTGCTGCCCCAGGAGATGTTCGCCGCCCAGATCCGTGACGACTGGAACCCGCTGGGTCCCACCGACGTCGTCGCCAACCTGCACCCGGCCGGCCGGATGCAGCCCGACCACTACTTCGTCAACCGCTTCGCCGCCGCCTCCGGCGCCATGGTCCTGCCGGTCGGCCGGCTGCCCGAGGACCCCGACGACGACTGGCTCGCCTTCTTCGCCCGCCACCACGTCACCGCCGTCGCGGCGCCCCGCAGGCCGTGGTCCGGCTGCTGGGGGCGAGCACCGCGGGCCGGCCCGTGCCCTGGCTGCGCACCCTGCTGCTGGGCGGCGCGTTCCACGACACGACCGAGGACGGCCTGCTCGCCTCCCGCTTCCCCTACACCGACGTGTGGCGCCTGTACGGCACGCCGACGGCGTGGGTGATCGGCCAGCGCGGTCCGCAGTGCCTGGCGGACGTCTACCACCCGCTGTCCCACCAGCACGTGGAGGTGGCCGACGGGCGGTTGCTGGTGACGACGCTGACGACGTCCCGCTTCCCCCCGCTCATCCGCTACGACACCCAGGAGCGCGGCGAGTTCACGCACTGCGCCTGCGGCCGCCCCGGGCCGGCCGTCCGGGTCCTCGGCGCCCGCCCGCCCTTCTTCCGCCTCCACGGCCACACCGTGTCCGCCCGGGAACTGGTCGACCTGGCGACCGCCCACGAGGAGGTCGACGGCGCCCAGGTCGCGGTCGGTCCCGACCAGCGCGTCCAGCTGCGGGTCCGCCTCGCGCCCGGTGCCGCCGACGACCACCACAGCCACGCCTGGATCAGGTTCCGGGTGCTGGAAAGCCATCTCGCCCTCGCCGCGTGCGCGCGCGAGCAGCCGGACGCCTTCGAGGTGATCTCCGTGGACGAGCTGTCCGGCCCGTCCGCCCTGGTGTTCGAGGAGTTCTGAACATGCCGGACACACCGCACAAGGAAACCGTCATACGTACGAGAGGAATTGTCATGTCCGATCAGCTCATTTCCGCGCAGCACGCGACCACGGCCCAGGCGGAGGACGAGATCCTCATCGCGGTGCGCGCGGTGGCTCCCGAGCTCGACGAGATGATCAAGGCGGAGCCGCTGCCCGAGGGCTGGCTGGCGGGATGGGACGTGGCGGGCGTGGTGATGCGTGCGGCGCCGGAGGGCTTCAGCCCCAAGCCCGGTGACCGGGTCGTGGGCGTGGCGACGGGCACCGACTGGTCCTCGTGCATGGCGCTGCCGACCGAGTACGCCACCGTCCTGCCCGACCACGTCAGCTTCGAGCAGGCGCGGCGCTGCGCGTGGCGGTCCTCACCGCCCTGCGCCTGGTGCGCGGCGCCGGCCCCGTCCGGGGCGGCGCGTCCTGGTCACCGGCGCCGGCACGGGCATCGGGCTGCTGCTGGTGGAGCTGCTGGCGGCGCTGAACGCCGAGGTCACCGCGGTGGTGGCCGAGGCCGGCCAGGCGGCCGTGGCGGCGCGCTGCGGCGCGGCGCGGGTCATGACGGACCTGGCCGACGTCGACGGCTCCTACGAGATCGTCTACGAGGCGGCCGAGGCGACCTCGAACGCCGCCGGGCGGGGACTGACGGCCGACGGCGGCACCCTCTACCTCTACGAGAGTTTCGCCGCCCGCAACGTGGACATCGGCTTCTTCCGCTTCTTCGGCGGCCCCGAGCAGGCCGGCCTGCGGCACTTCGTCTTCCGCACCGCCACGCCGGAGGACCGGGAACTCGCCCAGCTCCTCGACCTGATGACCACCGGCGAGCTGTCGTTGGGGTGCTCGCCCCGCGCGGCACGCCGCGGCCTGACCCACGATGCCCATGGGGTGCGGCCGCGCCGCACCCCCATGGCGTTGTCCGCCCCGTCAGGACGCCGGGTTCCTCACCGGCCCCAGCCAGTGGACCAGTTCGGCGTGGAGCCGGTCCAGGTCGCCGCCGTGCCCGTGGGCGGCGATGTGCCCGTCGGGCCGCACGAGGTAGTAGCCCTGGTGCCGGCAGCCCGTGGTCCGGCGCGCCGAGCCGGCCGCCAGGTCGACCGTGCGTATCGAGGGCCGGGCGGCCGTGATCGCGCGGGTCTCGGCGCGCCAGGCCGCGCCGTCGCCGGCGCAGGTCACCACGAGGGTCCAGCCGGCCGGCCGCTCGCCCGGGCCCGCGATCGCGTGCGGGATTGCCAGCTCGCGGGGAAGACCGCGCCGACGGTCAGGCCGCCGGGCAGCTTCGCGCGCAGCCGGCACGAGGGGCGCCCGGACGGCAGCTGCGTCTCGCGCAGGGCGGGGTAGGACAGGCGCCGGCCGGCCATCACCGGCGCGTAGAGCCGGAAGAGCCCGCTGCGGTCGGCCACCCGGAAGGCCGCGTCGCGGGCGGTGATCGCCGCGGGCCTGCGCACCATCCACCCGCGGGTCTGGATGTCGGTGTCGCGCACCACCCGGCGGGCCACGGCGGCCCGTTCGGGCCCGTAGGTGCGCAGCAGGTCGGAGGGAGCCTCGCCGTGGAGCACCGCCGCCAGCTTCCAGGCGAGGTTGTGGGCGTCCTGCATGCCGGTGTTGAGGCCCTGCCCGCCGGCGGGGCTGTGGACGTGGGCGGCGTCACCGGCGATGAAGACCCGCCCGAGCTGGAACTCGCTGGCGTGGCGGGCGTGGATGCGGAAGTCGGAGACCCACACCGGGTCGGTCAGCCGCACCCCGCCGGGGCCGCGCTCGTCCACGATCGCCTGCATCCGCTCGACGGTGACCTTCTCGCCCGCGGGCAGGCTGCAGAAGAACCGGAAGACGCCGTCCGGGAGGGCGACGACGACCAGCGCGCCGGCGGCCGACTGGTAGTAGAGGGCCTGGTCGGGCGGGAGGTAGCCCTTGATCCGGGCGTCGACGAGGGCGAAGGCGCTCTCGTAGGTGCTGCCGGTGAACCCGCCGCCGAGCTGGGCGCGCACCGCGCTGCCCGCCCCGTCGGTGCCGACGACGAAGGGGGCCCGGGTGCGCTCCACGCGGCCGTCGGCGTGTTCCAGCACGGCCGTGACGTCGGCGGCGCCGTCGATGCGCCCGGAGAAGTCGACGCCCTCCAGGGTCAGCAGCCGCACCCCCGCTCCACCTTGCCGCCCAGGGCGGCGAGGCGGGCGCGCAGGATCCGCTCGGTCTCGTTCTGCGGCAGGCAGACGGGGCTGAGGTCCTGGGGGAAGGCGAAGCTGGCCAGGCGCCGGCGCTCGGAGAAGTAGCTGAAGGCGTTGATCTGGATCCCGGCCCCGCGCAGTTCGCCGAGCACGCCCAGGTCCTCGAAGAGGTCGATGCTGCGCGGCCACACCAGCAGGGCCTTGGGGAAGGGAGAGGGCTCGGGGGCCCGGTCGACGATGCGTACGCGCACGCCGCGGCGCAGCAGTTCGCACGCCACGACCATGCCGGTCGGCCCCGCCCCCACGACGAGGACGTCGTAGGGCTCGGGCGCCGGGGTCTTCCGCGCCTCCTCGGACGTGTTCGGCATAGCTCTGTCCTGCCTCTCGTTGACGATAGTCATCAGATCTCTTACAGTTCTCCGTAATCTTATATGTGGCCGTCAAGTCGCGGCGACCGGAAGGAAAGAGGATTCATGACCATCCAGACCGACACCCGGCTCACGCCGGTGCCGGAGCGGCGGGAGGGAGAGGGATCGGTCCTCGTGATGATCGCCGTCGCGCTGGCCAGCGTCCTTCTCCCGCTGGCCATCACCGCCCCCGCGGTGGCGATGCCCGACCTCACCGTCGACCTCGCCTCCGACGTCGCCGGCGGACAGTGGGTGCAAAACGCCTACGGCGTCACCTTCGCGGCCTGCATGCTGGCCGCCGGCACCCTCGCCGACCAGTTCGGCCGCCGCCGCGTCCTCGCCGTCGGCACCGTCGTCTTCATGGCGATGTCCCTGGTCGCCGCCCTGTCCACGGACATCCTGGTCCTGGACATCGCCCGCGGCCTGCAGGGCATCGGCGCCGCCGGCGTGCTCACCAGCGGCGCCGCCATCCTCGCCGCCTCCTTCACCGGCCGCCGCCGCATCCAGGCGTTCGGCGTCCTCGGCACCTCCTTCGGCGCCGGCCTCGCCCTCGGCCCCGTCCTCGGCGGCGCGCTCGTCGGCCTCGCCGGCTGGCGCGGCGTGTTCTGGGTCAACCTCGTGGTCGGCGCCGCGGCGCTGCTGCTCATGCCCCGCATCCGCGAGTCGAAGGACCCCCACGCCACCCGGGTCGACTGGGCGGGCCTGACGGCCTTCAGCGCCAGCCTCTTCCTGCTCGCCCTCGGCTTCGTCGAGGCCGGCGAACGCGGCTGGGGCCACCCCGCCACCCTCGCGTCCCTCGCCGGCTTCGCCGCCTTCATGGCCGCCTTCGTGGTGATCGAACAGCGCGTGGCACGCCCCATGTTCGACCTCTCCCTCTTCCGCAACCCCACCTTCGTCGTCGTGGTCTGCCAGCCGTTCACCATCACCTTCGGCTTCGTGGTGCTGCTGAACTTCCTGCCCCCGTACTTCACGGGCGTCGGCGGCTACACCGCCACCCAGTCCGGCGTGCTCCTCCTGCCGCTGATGCTGCCGATCTTCGTCCTGCCCCTGCTGATCGGCCGCCTCGTCGGGGACCGCATCTCCCCCCGCGTGCTGCTGACCCTCAGCTCCCTGCTCATCGCCATCGGCTCGGTGTGGCTGGTCGTCCTGGAACCGGGCCAGCCCTGGGGCGAACTCGTCGGCCCGCTCCTCGTCTTCGGACTCGGCGTCGGCTCCGCCTTCGGCGCCATGGACAACGCCGCCGTCAGCGTCGTCCCCGTGGAACGCGCCGGCATGGCCTCCGGCATCTTCAACACCATGCGCATCGCCGGCGAGACCGTCGCCGTCGCCGCGGCCGGCGGCTTCCTCGCCTCCTACGCCCGCTCCGAACTCCTGAGCACCTCACCGCAGTTCGCCCAGCAGGCGCCCCGGCTGGCCGGAGAGGCGACCCAGGGCCGCCTGGACGCCGCGCTCGCCGCCGTCGCCCCGCCCGCCGCCCCGAGGCACTGGACGCGGTCGCCCACAGCCTCACCTCCGGCATGCACGTCGCCTTCGTCGCCCTCGCGGTCCTCGCCGGCGCCGGAGCGCTCGTCACCTTCCTCGTCGTCAAGGACAAGGAGCTCAAGGACGCCGGCTGAGGCGCCCCCCACCGACCGGGAGTGCCCGGCGTCCCCCGTCCCGGGCGCTCCCTCCCCCCTCCCCCCTTCCGGGACACCCCCTCGCCCCCCTCTCCGGGGCACCCCCCCACGTACACGCCCCGGGGCATCCCCCCGCGCCCCGGGGCACCCCCCACACGTACATCCAGCGACAACGCCCCACCCCAACCGAAAGCAGGAGAACATGCGATACCGCTACCTCGGCGACACCGGCCTGTCCGTCTCCGAACTGTGCTTCGGCGCCATGACCTTCGGCGGCGGAGCCAGCTTCCTGGGCGCCGCCGACCGCAACTGGTCGGAGTTCGGCACCGTCGAGGACGGCAACGTCACGCAGATGATGGACCAGGCCCTCGACGCCGGCATCAACTTCTTCGACACCGCCGACGTCTACAAGAACGGCATGGGCGAGGAGTTCTTCGGCCGCACCCTCGGCAAGGTCCGCGACCGCGTCATCATCGGCACCAAGGGCCGCTGGCGCATCACGGACGACCCCAACGACATCGGCGCCACCCGCCACCACCTCTACGCCGCCGTCGAGAACAGCCTGCGCCGCCTCAACACCGACTACATCGACCTCTACCACATCCACGGCTTCGACCCGCGCACCTCGCTCGACGAGACCCTGCGCGTCCTGGACGACCTGGTCCGCTCGGGCAAGATCCGCTACATCGGCGTCTCCAACTTCGCCGGCTGGCAGCTGATGAAGGCCCTGTCGGTCTCCGACCGCCGCAACCTCAGCCGCTTCGTCTGCTACCAGGGCTACTACAACCTCGCCGCCCGCGACCTGGAGCACGAGATCGTGCCCTCGCCATCGACCAGAAGGTCGGCATCACGGCCTGGTCGCCGCTGGCCGGCGGCTTCCTCACCGGCAAGTACCGGCGCGGCGAGGGCCGCCCCGAGGGCAGCCGCCTCTCCCAGCGCACCCCGGCCGAGTCCGCGCCGCTGACCGACGAGGACCAGGCGTACGACATCGTCGACACCATGGCGCAGATAGCCGACGAGCGTGGCGCCACCGTCGCCCAGGTCGCCCTCAACTGGGTGCTCGCCAAGCCCGGCATCACCTCGGCCGTCGTCGGCGCCACCAAGCCGCACCAGCTCGCCGACAACCTCCAGGCGATGGAGTGGACGCTCAGCGAGGACGAGCTCGCCCGCCTCGACAAGGTCAGCGAGACCCAGGCCCCGTACCCCTACTGGCACATCGGCACCGTCGGCGCCGACCGCAAGGAGCCGGGCGACGTCTACCCGGCCTGATCGCCCCCACCCGGCCTGATCGCCCCCACCCGGCCTGATCGCCCCGTCCGGCCCGCCGCGCGGGCGACGGCGGCACAGCCACGGAGGGACGACCGCTCGTGTCGTCCCTCCGCCCGTCGTGCCGCACCCGCGGCGGTCCGCGCCATCCCAGCGAACAGGATCCCTCACCGCGAACAGAAAGCCAGGCCCACTCATGACCACAGCACCCGAAGCGGCCCCCCAGGCGCTTTTGGAACTGGACTACACCCGCACCGTCGACCGGCTCCTCGTGCACCGCGACGCCCTCGGCGAGGTCTTCCTGACCGACCTGCAGCCCCTCGACGACGAGAACTACGCCGCGGCGGGACAGCTGCCCCGCTCGCACGCCTACTACGGCGACCACCTGCTCCGCCCGGCCCACCACGACCCGCTGCTCATCCTGGAGACGTGCCGGCAGGCCGCCCTCGCCGGCGCCCACCGGTTCTTCGGCGTCCCGGCCGACAACAAGTTCATCCTCACCCACCTGACCCTGCGCATCGACGAACCGCAGGCCGTGTTCGTGGGCTCCTCGCCCTTCCGGCTCGCCATGCGGGTGCACATCAGCAGCCGCAGGGAACGCGCGGGCCGGGTCACCGGACTCGACTACGAGATCACCCTGTCCGGCAACGGCGCCGTGTTCGGCACCGCCTCCGTCGGCCTGCGGTTCAAGGACCCCGGCGGCTACCTGACGCTGCGGCTCAACAACCGCGACGGAATGGCACTGCCCTCCTCGGCCGCCTACCCGGCCGGCACCCCCGGAGCGCCCGTCGCCCCGCACCTGGTGGGCCGGGCCAACCCCGACAACGTCGTCCTGCTCGACGGCGTCGTCGTCGGCGACAGCGCCCAGGCGCTGCTGCGGATCCCCGCCCGGCACGCCAGCCTCTTCGACCACCCGCAGGACCACCTGCCCGGCATGGTCATCGCCGAGGGCGCGCGCCAGCTCGCCCTCTTCGCCGCGCTCGACATCCGCGGCCTGTCCACCTCCAAGACGTTCCTGACCTCGCTCGACGTGCGCTTCACCCGCTTCGGCGAACTGGAGGACGACACCGTCCTGAGCGCCGTCGTCGGCGAGCTCGGCGGCCCGCCCCGCACCGCCGAGGCACCCGTCGCCTACACCCTCGGCGGCGTCCTCACCGGCCCCGACGAGGACGAGCAGCGCTCCGAGGATCTGAAGGTGCGGGTCCAGGCGACCCAGAAGGGCGAGGAGCTGTGCTCCTTCGACTTCACGCTCACCCGCATACCGGCATGACCCGCGCGACGCCGACCCCAGGAGCGACGATGACCAGCACGGCACGCGGCGCGGCGTTCTCCGACGTGGACGAGACACTGATCCGCGTCAAGAGCATGTTCCGCTTCCTCGAGTTCTACCTGCGCCTGCGCGGCGAACCCCCGGCCACCTACGAACGGCTGATGGGCGAGCTGCGCGGGGCGGCACTGCGGGGCGCCCCCCGCGACGAGATCAACCGGAGCTTCTACCGGCTGCTGCGCGGCGAGAGCGCGAGCCGCCTGGCGGCCGCCGGCCGGCGCTGGTTCGCCGCCGAGTGGGAGAGCCAGGAGCAGGGCCTCTACCTCCCGGACGTCGAGGAAGCCCTCCTCGCCCACCGCAAGGCGGGCCGGCCGCTGATCCTGGTCTCGGGCTCCTTCTTCGCCCCGCTCGACCCGATCGCCGCCGACATCGGCGCCGAGGCGGTGCTCGCCACCCGCCCGGTGGTCCGCCACGGCGACCTCACCGGCGAGGTGCTCGTCCCGATGATCGGCGCCACCAAGGGACGCGCCGTCCGCCTGGCCGCACCGGTCGCCGGCATCGACCTCGCGGCCAGCTGGGCCTACGGCGACCACGGCAGCGACCTGTCGATGCTGCGGGCCGTCGGCCACCCGGTCGCCGTCGGCGACGACCCGGAACTGGCGGCCCACGCCACCACCACGCCCGGATGGGCCCGGCTGACCGCCGGTCTCGTACGGCGATGACAACCGCCGGGTCCCCAGCCAGGACACCGGCGTCACCGGCGGGCCGCATCCCGCGGTCCGCCCCGGAACAGGGAGGGCTTCTTGACTCGCATCGGCATCGTGGCCACCGGCTCGTATCTGCCCGAGACCGTGGTCAGCAACGAGGAGATCGCACGCGGGGCGGGGTGAGCGACGAATGGATCGTCAGCAAGACGGGCATACGCGAGCGACGCAGGGCCGACGACCGCGACGCCACCTCGGACCTCGCCGCCCGCGCCGCCCTCGCCGCACTGGAGCAGGCGAAGGTACGCCCCGAGGACGTGGCGTACATCGTCCTGGCCACCTCCACGCCCGACCACCCGCAGCCCGCCACCGCGAGCATCGTCCAGCACCTCATCGGCGCCGTGAACGCGGCGGCCTTCGACATCAACGCGGTGTGCAGCGGCTTCGTCTACGCCACGACCGTGGCCGAACGCCTGCTGAGGGCCGCGGAGGAGGGCCGCTACGCCCTGGTCATCGGCGCGGACATCTACTCGCGCATCCTGGACTACTCCGACCGCAAGACCGCCATCCTCTTCGGCGACGGCGCCGGTGCCGTCCTGCTCGGCACGGTGGCCGAGTCCTGCGGCATCCGGGAGACCAGCCTGCTCACCCGGGGCGACCAGTACCGCCTGATCAGCGTCCCGGCGGGCGGCAGCCGGCTGCCGGCCAACGACCGCACCCTCCAGGAGGGCGCCCACTTCTTCAAGATGGACGGCCGCGGCGTGCGCTCCTTCGTGCAGGACAACCTGCCCGGCGCCCTGCACGAGCTCCTCGACCGGGCCGGGGTGGACCGCGAGCAGGTGCGCCACTTCGTCCCGCACCAGGCCAACGGGGTGATGCTGGGCGAGGTGTGGCCGGAGATCGGGCTGCCCCGGGCGACCATGCACCTCGCGCTGGAACGCTACGGCAACACCGGCTCCGCCTCGGTGCCCGTCACCCTCGACCTGGCGCACCGCCAGGGCGAGTTCGCCGACGGGGAGACCGTGCTCATGGCCGGCTTCGGCGGGGGGATGACCGTCGGCGCGGTGCTCACCCAGTGGGCGCCCACCGCCTTCGCCCGGCCCCGCGAGCAGGAACTCTCGGCGGTGGGCTGAGCCATGTCCGCACCCCTCACCGAGGCGGCGCCCTCCCTGGCGCACGATCCCGAACTCCTGCGGCTGGTGGAGCAGTACGTCGCCCGCCGCCGGCGCGAACGCCTGCGCCGCGCCGTCGAACAGACCCTCGCCCAGCGGCTGCTGGGCGAGACGCGGCCCGCACCGGCCGCCGGCCGCCCGCCCCTGGGGCAGGCGGCGGAGCCGGGCGGTAGGCGATGAGCCACGGCAGGCACGCGGCACCCGCCGCGTGCCTGCCCGCGCGGCCCTCGGCCAGCTGCGCCGCCGGCTGCTCATCACGGTCATCTCGGACTGGGGAGACCACCACCGCGACGCTCCGAGCACCACGGACACCACGGCTGCCCCGGTTGCCGCGGTGGGCGCCGCCGGAGCGCGTCCTGACCGCTGACGCCGCCGCGCCGGGAAGGCCGATGGGCGGCGGGGAGTGATCCCCGCCGGCCCATCGCCGTTTCCGTCGTTCAGTACAGGCCGAACATCCGCACCGGGCCGGCGAATCCGCCCTTGTGCTTCATCAGGCCGATGACCGCCACCGCCCCGGACTCGGGCAGCTGGTCCACGTTGGCCGCCCACTCGATGCCGTAGTGGCCGGTGGTGAGCAGGATCTTGTGGGCCCGGGGGTCGATGTAGTTGTTGGCGCCGGAGTCCAGGCTGGGGCTGTCGGTGGCCACGCCGACGATGTTGCGGCGCGACTCCAGGAACTCCGCCGCGTCCCAGCCGATGCCGGGGAAGTGCGGCTTGTCGGCGGCGTCGCGGTTGAAGATGCGGGCCGGGTCGTTGATGCGGCCGGACCAGCCGCAGTCCATGGCGACCACGGCGCCGTCCGGGATGCGGCCGTGGCGGCTCTCCCACTTGCGCAGGTCGTCGTAGGTGAGCAGCGCGTCGAGGTCCTTCTGCGCGCGGTCGGCGATGCGGACGACGACGAGCGGGGCGATGAGGTTCTCGGCCGGGATCTCGTCGGTGGCCAGCTGGCCGTTGTCGAAGTGCTTGGGGCCGTCCATGTGGGTGCCGCTGTGCTCGTCCATGGTGATGATGAAGGTGTTGTACCCCTCCTTGTCCACCGAGGCGACCTGGTTGAACCTGGCCGGCTCGACGAACGGCCGGAAGACGGGGAAGTCCTCGCCCCAGGCGTGGCTCATGTCGACGATGCGGTGGTTGCCGCCCAGCAGGCGGCTGGTGCTGATCCCGGTGGAGCTGGCGCTCGCGGGCTTGGCGTCGATCATTCCCAGGCCCGCCACGGTGGCGCTCAGCGCGCCGGCCATGCCCAGCATGCCGCGGCGGCTGGGGCCGGACGCGGCGCGGCGCACCTCGGCGGCGGACTTGACGCTCTCCTCGGGCGGCCGGCCCGGTGGGCGTGGATGTGGTCGTCCTCGGCCGTATAGGCCTCTCCGAACACGGACTTCATGACCCAGGTTCCGCACACGGTGCTCTCTCCTCAACGGCGGGGCGGGCTGCGCCGGGCTGGCCCCGGCAGTACGATCTCATGTAATCATAAGAGATCTGATGTTCGTAAGGCTTCGATGTGCTCTGGAGGAGTTCCCGTGACCGAAGTGCTGACCCGCCCGCGGACGCGGCCGGGCCGGGCCGCCGCCCGGGCCTCGCTCGGCCTCGCCCCGGCCCTGGTCACCGCCGTGGCCTATGTCGACCCCGGCAACGTCGCCACCAACTTCAGCGCCGGGTCCGCCTACGGCTACGGCCTGCTGTGGGTGGTGGTCGGCTCCACGGCGGCGGCGGGTCTCATCCAGTACCTCTCGGCGAAACTCGGCTCCTGCACCGGCCGCTCGCTCACCGAGTCCGTGGCCTCGGCCCTCGGCCGCCGCGCCCGCATCGCCTACTGGGCCCAGGCCGAACTCGTCGCCGTCGCCACCGACATCGCCGAGGTGGTCGGCGGCGCGGCCGCCCTGAAGCTGCTCTTCGGCCTTCCGCCGTGGGCGGGCGCGGTCACCGTCGCCGCGGCCTCCACGGCCCTGCTCCACCTGCGCGCCACCCGGGGCGAGAACGCCTTCGCGGCGGCGATCACCGCGGCCCTGGCCCTGATCGCCTGCGGCTTCATCGCCTGCGCCCTCTTCGCCGGCCCCACGGCCGGCGGCGTCCTGTCGGGCATGCGCCCGCTGCTGCCCGACAGCCAGGCCGTCTTCCTCGCCTCGGGCATCTTCGGCGCCACCGTGATGCCGCACGCCGTCTACGTCCACTCCGCGCTCAGCCGGGACAGCCGCCGGCACCTGCGCGCCGGCGGCCCGCTCCTGGTCGGCGGCACCGGTGAGATCCTGTCGGCCACCCGCAGGGAGTGGTGGGGCGATGCTGCTGGCGGCTCGATCAACGCCGCCCTGCTCCTGACGGCGGCGGCCCTGCCCCCGGCGCGGGCCCGTTCACCCTGGAGGGCGTGCACGCCACCGTCGGTACGGTGCTCGGCGCCCTCCCGGCCCTCGCCCTGGCCCTGGCCCTGCTGTTCTCCGGTCTGGCCTCGACCGCCGTCGGCACCCACGCGGGCGACGTCGCCATGCGCGACCTGATCCGCCGCCGCGTCCCCGCCGGGGCGCGCCGCCTCGCCGCCCTGGCCCCGGCCGTCCTGCTGCTGGCCGCCGACCTCGACACCACCCGCCTGCTGGTCCTCTCCCAGGTGGGGCTCTCCCTCGGCGTGCCCTTCGCGCTGATCCCGCTCATCCGCCTGACGGCACGCCGCTCGCTGATGGGCGGCGCCGTCAACCACTGGGCCACGACCGCGGCGGCCTGGACGGTCGTGGCGGTGGCGGTGTCCGTCGACGGATTCCTGCTGGTGGAGCTGGCACTGGGCTGAGACGCGCAAGCGGGCGGGCCCGTGGGCCCGCCCCGCCGTGCGAGTCTGCCGGACGGCCGGTGCCCTCGGGGCACCGGCCGGTTCCGTGCGTCAGGCCGAAGCCGGCGCCGGCACGCTCGTGCCGCGCAGCAGCCAGGTCGGGCCCTCGGCCCAGGCGCCGACCGTCTCGAAGAAGCGGGCGAAGTACGGCCCCTGGCAGTGGGCGTCGAACGCGGCCTCGTCGTCGTACGCCTCGTACAGGTAGAAGCGGTGGGGGTCGGCCGCGTCGGCGACCAGGTCGAAGGCGCGGGTGCCGGGCTCGTGGGCGAGCGACTGGCGCCCGTCCTCCAGCGCGGCGTCGATGAAGTCCTGGCGCCGTTCGGCGGGCACGTCGAAGGAGACGGCGACGGTGTACATGGGGTCCTCGCTTCGCAGGAAGAGGGCTGGAGAACAGGGGAGAAGGGGCAGGGCGGGCGGGGCGGGGCCGGCGGGGTCCGCCCTGTACGGCGTCAGGCGCGGGCCACGCCGTCGCGGCGGGCCGCCTCGGCGACGGCGGAGGCGACGGCGGGCGCCACCCGCGGGTCGAAGGGGCTCGGCACGACGAAGTCGGCCCGCAGGTCGTCGCCGACGGCCCCGGCGATGGCCTCGGCGGCGGCGAGCTTCATGCCCTCGGTGATCGCGGTGGCGCGGGCGTCGAAGGCGCCCCGGAAGATGCCGGGGAAGGCGAGCACGTTGTTGATCTGGTTGGGGTGGTCGCTGCGGCCGGTGGCCACCACGCGCGCGTGGCGGCGGGCGACGGCCGGGTCCACCTCGGGCGTGGGGTTGGACAGGGCGAAGACGATCGACTCCCCGGCCATGCCCGCGACGGCGCTCTCGGTGACCGTGGCGCCGGACAGGCCGATGAACACGTCGGCGCCGCGCAGCGCCTCCTCGACGGATCCGGTGTACCCGGCCGCGTTGCTCCACCCGGCGAGCGCCGCCTTGGCCGGGTTGAGGTCCTCGCGTCCGGCGTGGACGATGCCCTTGCTGTCCGCGACGGAGATGTCGCCGATGCCCGCCTCCTTGAGGATGCGGCTGACGGCGATGCCCGAGGCGCCGGCTCCGGCGACCACGGCGCGCAGCTCGCCGAGGTCCCGCCCGGTCAGGCGGGCGGCGTTGCGCAGGGCGGCGAGGGCGACGACGGCGGTGCCGTGCTGGTCGTCGTGGAAGACGGGGATGTCCAGGGCCGCGCGCAGCCGGTCCTCGATCTCGAAGCAGCGGGGCGCGGATATGTCCTCCAGGTTGATGCCCCCGAAGCCGGGGGCGAGCCGGATCACCGTCTCGACCAGTTCGTCGACGTCCGTGGTGGCCAGGCAGACGGGCACCGCGTCGACGCCGGCGAACTGCTTGAACAGCAGGGCCTTGCCCTCCATGACCGGCAGGGCGGCCCGGGGCCGATGTCGCCGAGGCCCAGGACGGCGGTGCCGTCGGTGACGACGGCGACGGTGCGCGCGGCCCAGGTGTAGTCGTGGACCAGGTCGGGGTCTTCGGCGATGGCGGTGCACACGCGGGCGACGCCGGGCGTGTAGGCGAGGGAGAGCTGCTCGGAGTCGTCGACGCGGACGGTGGGGGTGACGGCGAGTTTGCCGCCGCGGTGCAGGGCGAAGGCCGGGTCCAGATCGCGGGGTTCGCGGTGCTCGCGGACATGAGGGTTCCTTGGATCGAAGGTTGGCACACCTGATGCCTATTCGATCCCAGTCTCATATAAGAGGTCTTACATGACAAGCGGGTTCGGCTCCCGTCCCGGATCCGGGGCGGAGCCTTCCGGCTACTTCTTGGCGGCGGCGGGCCTGAAGCCGGCCAGCGCCGCCGAGCACGCGTCGAGCCGGGCCAGGAACTCCTCGGCCTCGCGCGGCCCGAAGCAGCCGGTCAGCAGGGCCTCGACCTCCTTGACCGCCTCGTCGGCCCGGCGGACCAGCGTGCCGCCGGTCCGGGTGAGGTGGGCCTCCAGGATGTTCAGGTGGATCGGATGGGGCCGGCGCTCGACCAGGCCCCGGCCCTCCAGGGTGGAGAGGACGGACGACATCGTCTGCGGTGTGACCATGCCGCGGCGCGCGAGGGCCGCTCCCGACAGTCCCGGCTGCTGCTGCAGGGCCAGGAGCACGTTGTACTGCGGGACGTTGATCTTGAACGGCCGGAGCGCCGCGTGCTTGGCGGCGGTGAGCTCCTGCTCCACCCGCTTGATGCGGTCCCCGATGCGTTCTTCCATTGCCGATGACGCCATGACTCGAAGGTTACCCGCATATCTCTTATTGGTGCACGGCATCTGAGAACAGTCTTGTTTCAGATGTCGGCCGTCGTGCCGGCCGCGCGCGCACCGCGCTGATCAGCGGCGTCGCAGTGCGGCGTCCGCCAGGTGAGGCGGAGTGTAGTCGGCGTCCGACGGGTTGAGATCGGTGCCGGGCGGGACGAGTTCGTCGATCCGGTCCAGGACCGCGTCGTCGAGTTCGACGTCGGCGGCGGCCAGCAGGTCGTCGAGCTGCTCGACGGTGCGCGGGCCGATGATGGCGCTGTCGACGGCCCGGTGGCTGAGGACGAAGGCGAGCGCCAGGTGGGTGAGGGACAGGCCCGCCTGCGCGGCGAGCCCGATCAGCTCCTCGACGATCTCGTACTTGCGCGCGTTGCCCGGCAGGCTCTGGTCGAACTTGTGCGAGATCAGCTCGCGCCGGAAGGCGTTGAGCTCCAGCGGCGTGCCGCGGCGGTAGCGGCCGGTCAGCCAGCCGCTGGCGAGCGGGCTCCAGGTGAGCACCCCCACGCCGTACTTCTGCGCGGTGGGCAGCACGGAGCGCTCCACGCCCCGCATGAAGACCGAGTAGGGCGGCTGCTCGGTGTGGAAGGGCACGTGGCCGCGGCGCTCGGCCGTCCAGCGGGCCTCCACCATCTGCTCGGCGGGGAAGTCGGAGCTTCCGACGGCCATGACCTTGCCCTCGCGGACCAGGTCGGAGAGGACCGACAGCGTCTCGTCGATGTCGGTCGCCGGGTCGGGCCGGTGGACCTGGTAGAGGTCGATGCGGTCGGTGTCCAGGCGGCGCAGGCTGTCCTCGACGGCCTGCCGGATCCAGCGGCGCGAATTGCCCTGCCGCAGCCCGCCCTCTCCCATCGGGAAGTGGACCTTGGTCGCCAGGACCACCTCGTCCCGCCGGCCCTTCAGCGCCCTGCCGACGATCTCCTCCGACTCGCCGGCGGAGTACATGTCCGCCGTGTCGATGAGGGTGACCCCGGCGTCCAGGGCGGTGTGGATCAGGCGCTCGGCCTCCTGGTGGTCCCGGTTGCCCCAGGCGCCGAGCATCATCGTGCCGAGGGCGACACGGCTGACCGTGATGCCGGTGCGTCCAAGTGTGGTGGTGCGCATGGTCGTTCCTCTCCGTCGCCGCGGGATGCGGCTCCCTGTGTGTAGTCTACTGACATTCATTCGACGTCTTACATCTGTAAGGGGGTTGATCATCATGTCGGAGCTGGGGGAGTTCCTCCGCGGCCGGCGGGCGGCGACCGGTCCGGCGGGCCTGGGCCTGCCCCGGGGTGACACGCCGCCGGGTGCCGGGCCTGCGCCGCGAGGAGCTCGCACTCCTGGCGGGGATCAGCGTCGACTACTACGCCCGCCTGGAGCAGGGGCGCGTGCGCACCGTCTCCGAAGCCGTCTGCGCGAAGATGGCCGCCGCCCTCGGCCTCGACGAGGAGCAGAGCGCCCGGCTGCGGGCCCTCGCCCGCCCCGGAGCCCCGCAGGGACACCCCGGCGAGCCGCCGCCCGGACCCGGAGCGCTGCGCCTGCTGGCCGCGCTGCGCCACGCGCCCGCCGTCCTGCTCGGCGGCCGTACGGACGTCCTGGCCTGGAACCCGTGCGCGCGCGAGGCCCTGGCGGACTTCGCCGCCCTGCCCGCCGCCGACCGCAACCTCGCCCGGCTCGCCTTCCTGCCCCTCCCGGCCCGGCCGCCGGCCCTGCGCGGCGAGGACACCGCGCGGGCGGTGGTGGACGCCTTGCGCGACCACGCCGCACGCTGCCCCGGCGACCCGCTCCTGGCCGGTCTCGCGCGCGAACTGTCCGCCCGCAGCGCCGACTTCGCCCGGCGCTGGCCCGGCCCCGGCACGCCGGGGGCACCGCCGGCGCCGTGCGCGCCGGGCGTCCCGACCGCGGCCCGGCCGGCCACCACCTGGAAGTGCTCGCGCCGCGGGCGAGGACGGCCGGCTGCTGTTCGCCTACCTCCCGGCCGCCGGCGCGTGAAGAAGGCCCGCCGCGGCCGGCGGCCCGGGACCGTACGGCCCCGGCGCGCAGCACCACGGCCGGACCCCGAGGAGGACGATCCCTCGGGGCCCGGCCGTGGCGGGAAGGATGCGGGGCCGCCCGAGGGGAACGGGCGGCCCCACGCTGGGGGTCAGGCGGCGGAGACCGGGCCCTCGCCGGCGCCGGTGGTCTCGATCGCGCGGGCGATCTCGGCGAAGTCGGCCGGGGTCAGCTCCAGCGTCGAGGCGGCGATCCAGCCGTCCACCTGCTCGGGGCTGCGGGCGCCGACGATCGCGCCGCTGATGCCGGGCCAGGCCAGCGCCCAGGCGACGGCGACGGCACCGGGGAGACGCCGTGCCGCTCGGCCACCGGGACCAGCGCGGCGGCGAGGGCGAGGTTGGCGTCCAGGCCGGTGGTGAAGTCGGGGTGGGTCTTGCGCCAGTCGTCGTCCGGCAGCGCGGCCGCGCGCGCCTTGGAGAACGCCCCGGTCAGCAGGCCCGACTGCTGCGGCGAGTACACGATGACGCCGGTGCCCGCCGCCTGCGCCTGCGCGATCAGGTCGGCGTAGCCGCGGCTGATCGCCGAGAAGGGCGGCTGGACGACGTCCACGTGGGCGATCCGCTCGGCGGCGGCGACCTGCTCGGGGGAGTGGTTCGACAGGCCGATGGCGCGGACCTTGCCCTCGGTCTTCAGGTCGGCCATGACCTGCCAGTACTCCTCCAGCGGCGTGGCGCCCCGCGCCGCCGCCTGGGCCTGCTGCGGGTCGTTGTAGTCGAGGGCCTCGCCGCCGGTGTCCGGCCAGTGCACCTGGTACAGGTCGATGCTCTCGACGCCGAGGCGGCGCAGGGAGCCCTCCACCTCGCGGCGGACGCTGTCGGGCCGCATCGAGTTGCGCGGCGCGGCGGCCGGGTCGTTGTCGTCCCAGACCAGGCCGCACTTGGTGAACACGTACGGGCGGTCGGCCTCGGGGAAGTCGGCGAGGGCCTTGGCGATGACCTCCTCGGAGTGCCCCAGTCCGTAGACGGCGGCGGTGTCGATCCAGTTGACGCCGGCCTCGACGGCGTGCCGGATGGCGGCGACCGAGGCGGCGTCGTCCTGGGAACCCCAGGCGTAGTGCCAGCCCCCGCCACCGATGGCCCAGGCCCCGAAGCCGGTGCGGCTGATGGTCATCGAGGTCGTGCCGAGCTGCTTGGCAGGCAGTGTCATGGAACTTTCAACCCTCCACTTGCTGACGGTAATCCGTGATTGACTCTATATAAGAGACCTTACATATGCAAGCACCCCGATTCCCTGGCCGCAGGCCGGCGCGCGGAGCGGTGCTGTTGACGACAACCGTAAGGCATCTTATGGCCATTCGCTGTCTGATCATATGGGGAGTGCGAGGGGGAACGACGAGGAACGACACCCACCGGGACAGCCACCACCTCCCCCCACACGCCGTCGCGGTCGTCGGCATCGGCTGCCGCTTCCCGCAGGCAGACGACCCCGACGCCTTCTGGCCACTGCTCCACGACGGCCACGACGCCCTCACCGACCGACCGAACGGCCGCGGACCGGCCCGCACCGGATTCCTCGACCACATCGACCGCTTCGACCCCGACTTCTTCGGCATCTCCCACCGGGAAGCCGTGACCATGGACCCCCAGCAGCGCCTCGCCCTCGAACTGGCCTGGCAGGCCCTGGAAGACGCCAGACTCCCGCCCCACGCCCCCCCCACAGAGCCCCGGCCCGCCCGACGACGCCTCGGCGGAGGCCCCACCGACCCCGGCACCACACCACTCCCGTAGCCGCCGGGCACGCCGCAAGGCGGTATCCGGGCGGCTCCGATCCTGTAACTGGTAACCGGTAACCCGTAACCACAGCACCTCCAGGCCGCTTTGCCGGGCGACCCCTTCACCCTTGCGCGAGCACCGTGTCGCGACCGCCCGCACGGCCATCTCCCGCCCCAACTCCCCGCCCGCGCCTCCTCAGGGAGCGAGAGGACGCGTTCGAGGCGGAGAACGGCACACAGGGCATCACGGAACGGGCGACGACGCGGGGATGCTCGGGTGGACCGGCGCGGCCCGCCTGCTGGGGTGAGCGGGCCTCACCACAGCCTCTGTGGTGAGGCCGGGCCCGAGAGGCGCTCAGGCCGTTTCCCCAGGTGAACGGGATGGAGCGCTGCTCGTGGGAACCGCCGCCCCGGAACCGGTACAACGCCCCCTCAAGGTGAAACACCATCACCGATCAGCAAGCGCTGGAGCAGACCTTCCAGGCCGCCGCCGAACTGACCGGCAAGGAGAACCTGACGGTCGAAAGGGTCCTCCTGGTCCTGCCGGACATGTCCTGCAAGTTCGACCGGAACCTGTCGAAGACCTGGATCCAGAAGGCATGGGGCACCAACACGAAGGTGGTGATCGAGCCCGAAAGCAAGGTCACGGCCATCGGAGCCAGCCTTCCCATCTGGACCGGTCCGGGAGCGGCGATCGCCCTGATCACCCCCACCTACACCACCTGCGCCCTGTACACCGACAACGGTCAGCTCGCCTCGGGCTCGCTGCCCGCGCAGATCCCCGCCGCGGGGCTCAGCGAGGAGGAGCTGCACAGCAGCCGCGCGACGGTACTGGCCGCGCTCGACCAGACGACGGCATACGTGGTCGACAAGACCGGCCCCGCGTACGAGAGGACTCTGACAGGCTATGGAGTGACGGCGGCCAGTGACGACCCGAGCATCAAGCCCGACAAGGCGGCCGATCTCCGCGCCACCACGTCCTCGCTGTCCGCGAAGACGGCCCTCCGCCAGGGAATCAGGGCCTACACGGCCTCCGCGCCGCAACTCCTCAGCACAGGGACCATCTGGCCGGCCTCCTGACCCCTGGCCCTCTCGGGGCGGGGCAGCGACCCCGCCACCCCGCCCCCCGCCCCGGTCACGGCCCCCAGACCCGGTGAAGACCCGCAGCCGCAAGGACCGGCCGAGCAGACGCGTTCGAGGCGGAGAACGGCGCACAGGGCATCACGGAACGGGCGGCGGCGTAGGGGTGCCCAGGTGGACCGGCGGGGCCCACCCGCCGCGGTGAGCGGACCTCACCACAGCCCTCTGTGGTGAGGCCGGGCCTGAGAGCTTCTCAGGCCGTTTCCCCAGGTGAAAGGGTGGTGTTTTCGACGGTGTGTCTTGGCCCCACTGGAACGGTTTCGGCTGGCCCCACTTTCGGGCCGTGTGGGTGATGGGCCAGGGCGGCGCCGGAGAGGAACGGTTTGGAGTGGCCCCACCCTTCGATCGGGTGACGTTTCGCGGGTGTCCTGGGGTGGAGGCGATGCCCGTGCGCGGTGGGTCCACTCCGGGTGCTCAGATTGCTCCCAGCACCGTGCGCTCAGCCTGGCTCAGCCAGTCGAGATACCACTGTGCGAAGGTCACCGGCTTTCCGTCGCGGCCGAGGAGCGGTGCGAGGTCGGCGTCGTCCACCCGGCAGTCTGACCAGATCGTGCCGCGGTGGCTGCCGCTGATGATCAGCCACTCCCGCTGGGCGCACCCCAGGTGGCAGAGCACGATCGCACCGACGGTGCGCTCGGGGGGCGAACATGACGGCGTCCCACCGTTCGTCCCATGCCTCAATGGCGTCGTCGAACTCCTCGATCTCGTCGAAGTCCTCTTCCTCGGGGCGTTCAGCAAGGAGCGCTTCGACGAGCTCGGGATTCGGGCCCTGCTCGGGAAACGGCTCGGCAAGCCGGGACAGGTCTGCCATGTCCGCGCCGTCGCCCTCCCACCGCCAGCGGCCCTGCACTCGCCGAACCGGGAACATGCCATGGGCGGGACCAGCACCACCCGCGCCGACACACAGGAGGAAGGTCCGGAATTCCTCCGGCAGCGTCACCTTCATCTGCGCCTCGAGCTCTGCGAGCTCGTCATGGCCGAGCGGCTGCTCCAGAACCCATCGGTGCCCCCGGGCCCCGAACACTTCGTTGCTCGCCGGGGATGCCTTCAGAGCCTCGACCCGTTGACGGATGCCCGCCCACTGCTGATCAGTCATGAGCAAAAAGGTAGGTGCCGCCACCGACAATGACGTCGACAGGGCCTCGTGGAAGCCAGGTGGGGCCAGTTCAAACCGTTCCTACCCGGGGCCAGACGAAGCCGTTACGGCGGGGCCAAAGGAGACCGTCCTAGACATGGGTGACTCCCGCACCGGTTCGTGCCCGAGCACCAGGAGCAGGAGCACGACCTGGCCGACGCGGCCAGGTCGCACCCTGAGTCACATCCTGGGTCACGCCCTGGGTGCCACCGCAGGCACGAGTCGACAGGTACAAAACCGCAGTCCACAGCGTGAATTCCGAGCCGCCACGCACGCCGACTACTTCCCTACAGGGCTGGTTGGCCAAGCACCAGCACGCGCGAAGAGGCACCAGGGGCCGGCGGCTGAGGCAGCCAGGCTCAGCCCGCAGTCGCCTCACCGGTCGCTCCACAGGCTGCTCCACCGGTCGCCTCGCCGGCTGCTCCACGGGTTGCGCCACCGGTTGCGGGCCCCTCTGGCCGCTCCCCGCACCCGCACCGGTCAGGGCCAGCGGGTCACTAAATCCCCACGCCGACACCTCTTCTGGAGCCCAAGAGAGGCCTTCCTCTCCCTCTCCACGCAGGACGAAGCACGGGCCAGCTCTCAGGGACGGCCCGCATGGGCCCGGCTTCGTCCGCCCCCGGCGAGGAACGGTTTGAAGGCCCCACTGCGGCCCTCGCCCTCGCGCTGGCCACCCGCCGACCGCGCGGCCGTACGATGCGCCGTGTGACCGCACGACGCACCCTCGGCCCCGGCCCCCAGACCCCACCCATCCAAGCCGCCCAAGCCGACCTGCTCGCCGACCTCCCGGCATCCACCTGCCCGACCTCGACGAGCTGCGCGACCGAGGAGTCCTCGCCCGGCACCAACCCCCGCCACACCCACCCGCCGCGCCCTCGGCGGCGGCCCGACTCGACCCGGCACCGCCCCACTCCCATAGCGGCCGGGCACGGCGCAGACCCAGCCCTGCGCCGCCTCGCCGAGCGGTTACCGGTTACAGGCCGCCGAGGATGCCAGTTCACGCCGCTTAGGACGGTGTCCGGGCGGCTCCGAGCCTGTAACCGGTAACCCGTAACCACAGCACCCCCAGGCCCGCCCCGTCGGGCGGCCCCTTCCCCCTTGCGTGAGCGCCGTGTCGTGACCGCCTGTACGGCTGTCTCCCGCCCCATCGCCCGCCCGCGTCCTCGGGGCGCGGGCAGACGCGTTCGAGGCGGAGAACGGCGCACAGGGCACCGCGGAACGGGCGACGGTGTAGGGGTGCCCAGGTGGACCGGCGGGGCCCACCAGCCGTGGTGAGCGGGCCTCACCACAGCCCGTGGTGAGGCCGTGCCTGAGAGGCTCTCAGGCCGTTTTCCCAGGTGGGTCGGCTGAGAGGTGAGAGGGAGCCCGCTCACCACGGGGCCGGCCCCCGGCCGGTGATCTGTGACAAGCGACCGTGACCGATTGACAGGTGAGTTTGACCGTCTGCCCCACTGCTGCATGAGGTCGTGCGGCGCCTCGCGGTGTCAGCGGCTCGCGGCGGGCTTCCCTTGGTTGTCGGGCCCGGGGCACGATGGGCTTTAGCCTGGGGCGGCACGCTCGGACGGCTCCGGCCCTTATCTGGGGGGACCATGGCTCAACCCGTGCGACTGATCTGGACGAACAATCGCGACGACCAGGACGGCGTCACGCTCACCGGGACCGGCTACTCGGAGCCCATCGACCTGATGGAGGCGGAGTCGCTGTTCTTCTCCGTTGTCGTCGGCGACCCCCCGGATGACATAGAGCGGCACGATAGTTCGGACCCGGGAGCCCACCTCATCTTGAGGCTCGGTGTCAGCGACGCCGGTGGCACCTGGTTGTACGTCGCTTCGCTGAGCCCACGCAAACGCGAAACCCACGGATCGCCATGGATCCTCGACGAGCCGCCCCACGACTACGTCTCCTTGGGACTGTCGCTTTCCTCCGACGGCAAGCACGCCATACCGATGGTTCTCCCGCCCATCGCGGTGATCCGCTGGGACGCCCACCGTGTCGCCCCCGGTTTTCGCTTTCAGCCCGCGTCCTTCGGCAAGACCGTGATCTCCCTGTACGGACGCTGATCGCACCGCAGTCACCTGGGCAAGATCACCTGCCAATCGGTCAAGATCGAATGTCACAGGACAGCCGGGACAGCTCCCCGGGGTGGTCCTGGTGGTGGTCCCGGCCCCGTGGCGCCGCGTTCCGCGTCGTTCCCGGCCCTGGCTCCGTGTCCGACCTACAGGAGGAGAGGGGGCGGGCAAGCATCCCAACCCCTACACAGGGAGACACCCGTGATGCATCACGTAAGACGTGCTTCCCGACACGATTGCACCCTGATCCTGATACACTCTCAGGCATTCCTCACCGGAAGGCGCATCGGAGTGGTGCCGGGAGGGTTTCCCAGGCCCTACACAGACAGAACGCTGATGCATCATCACCGCCCTTTCCCCCAGGGTTCCAGAGGATGGCCTCGACGCGTCGACGGCCTAGGGGTGGTGGAGCAGAATCCCAGACCCTACACAGGCCACGGCGCGATGCACCCCCCACCCTCGCTGCCCGGCGTAGCCGGGTGGGTGGGAGCGCAAGCGGACACCCGCATCCGCGCTTGCGCGGATGCCCTGATCGCGCTTGCGCGGATTGACCCTCCCTCAGAATTCCGCTTGCGGAATTCAATTTCCCCGCTTGCGGGAATTCGCCTCGCGCTTGCGCGAGGCCCGCTCTAACCCCGGCGCGGGG